>CAVOQP010000001.1:0-171256 GCA_963698385.1 uncultured Acidimicrobiia bacterium
TTCGCTCCGCCGTACCTCTGGCCCTCACCCGCGGCAACGACTATCGCCCATGTACGCATGGACGCAACAGTACTCAGCGGTCGGAGCCGGAACCGACCCGGGCAAAGAGCAGCTGCCCCACCGCCGACCGCGTGGTGGAGGTGACCTCCACCTCGAGTTCCTCGCCAACACGATCCGACGCTTCCTCGACGATCACCATCGTGCCGTCATCGAGGTAGCCGACCGCCTGGCCGTCACGGGTTCCCTCCTTCGTCAGGTGGATGGTCATCCGTTCCCCGGCCTGGATCTCGACACGGAGCGAGTCTGCGACCGTGGCCGGGTTCACCACCCTCACGCCACGCAGCTCGGCCGACTTGGCGAGGGCCCCGTCGAGGGTGATGAGCTGGGAGTCGGAACGGAGCGCCAGTTCGATGAGGCGGGCATCGACCTCGTGCACGCCGGGGACCGGTTCGTCGAGGGCAACCGTCCCCGTGATCCCACTGAGCGAGTGCAGCACCTCCAGGCCACGTCGGCCGCGCCGCCGGGTCCCGGGATCGGACGAGTCGGCGAGCGACTGCAGTTCGTCGAGCACGTCGGTCGCCACCCACACGTCACCTTCGAGGAGGCCCAGCCGGAACATCTCGAGGATGCGTCCGTCGATCGCTGCCGAGGAGTCGACGAGATAGGTGACCGGTCGATCGGAGAGCGAGCGGGTCCGGAACGGGCTGGAGGCCCGCATGCCGAAGACCGTCAACACCTCGTTCCAACGGTCGCCGAGGAGTTGGCTGCCGACACCACCGAGGATGACGGCGGAGAGGAAGTAGACGGTGGCCCCCACGATCGGGTCGAGCGTGAAGAAGACGGGGAAGGTGAGGACCCCGCTGGTGACCACGCCGAGCCCGGCGCCGAGGAGGCGGGCGAAGATCTCGGGGCCCGGGCGTACCCGCTGCAGGACCGAGGAGACCTCGGAGACCCGACGCCGCAGGAGCCGACCGAACAGGCCGCCGATGACGTACCCACTTCCCGCGCCGACGATCGCCCCCAGCAGGCGGGCGAGTTCCTCGTCGCCGTTGGGAGGAGGAAGCCCCTTGCGGTAGCCGAGGGCCGTGAAGAGCAGCGTGACTCCGAGTCGGATCAACTCGACCATGCGGTGCTCTCTCTTTCCTCAGTCCTCTTCGGGCTCCACCTTGGGCAGCGCGCGATCGATCTTCTTGATGACGCTGTCTTCGTCAAGATCAAGGGCGAACTGAAGCTCTGAGCTGAGGGTGAGGCGGGCCTTCGACAGCATCCGCTTGAGCGCCGGGGAGATCCCCTTGAGCTGTTGGGCGTAGGTGAGATCGCGGACGACTTCTGCCACCTGGTAGATGTCGCCGGAGGTCATCTTCTCGTTGAGGACCTTGTACCAGCGGCTCCAGTTGGACCCGGACTCGACCGGCTCCTCCTTGAACGTGGAGAAGACCTTGCGAGCCGCAGTCTTGGAGATCACCGGTCGGATCGTCTCCTCGATCTTGTCGACGAGCACCATCACCGTGAGGGGCTCGGTCGCCACCTCGAGGACGAAGTAGTCGCGTTTCTCGCCGGCCACCACCTGCTTGACCCGCTTGACGATCGTCGCCGCACCATGGTGCGGATGGACGACCTTGTCCTTCACGGAGAACTTCGACTTCTTTGCTGTACTCATCCAATCCGCTCCAACGGGCGGGGCGAGTGTACTGGCTGGCCGTGGAAACCGATCAGTAGCGCCGTTGGTCGGTCTCGGCGAGCTCTATCGCACGATCGAACAGGCGTCGGAGTTGGATGGCCCGCGATTCACCGATGCCTTCGACGCTCACGAGGGCGGATACGTCGGCGTTGATGAGTTCGTCGAAACCTGCGAAGTGGCGCCTGATGGCGTCGCGGACCGACTCGGGGAGACGAGGCACCGAGGCGAGGAGTCGGTAGCCGCGGGGAGCCACTTCGGTGTCGGGATGGCCGAGCCCGAGGACACCAGCGACCTGGTGGGGGTCCGCGAGTTCAGCAGCCGAGAGATCCGCGAGTCGAGAGAACGAGGCTTCCCGGTTTGCAGGGTCCAGGTAGTCGTCCATGACGTGCTGGGCGACATCGACGGAACCGGAGAGAAGGTCGCCGTATTGGAGATCGACGAACTCGGCTTGGCCACCGAGGCCCACCGTGTCGAGCTCGATGCGGGTTCCAATGCGATGCATGAGCTCCATGCGCTGGAGGACCGAGACAACGTGACGGACCGTGGCCAACCCACCCACCTCATACCGGTCGAGGCGCTCCACCGCGGTGTCGAAGCGACGGCGGAACCGTTCGAGGGTGACAAGGAGTTGGTTGACCCTCGTGAGGAGCGCGGGAGCGGTCTCGAGTTCGTGTTTGATCCCGTTGAGGAAGATCGTTGCCACCCCCCGGGTCTCCGAGACGGCGAGGACCGGGACGCCCGTGTGCGCGGCCATGCGTTCGGCGGTTCGGTGCCGGGCGCCGGTCTCGGATGACGGAATCGACGAGTCCGGCTGCAGGTGGGTGTTCGCCTTGATGATGCGCTGACCGGCCGCGTCGAGGACGATCGCACCGTCCATCTTGGCCAATTCGGCCAGGCGGGCCGGGGTGAATGCACACGCATCGAGGTCGAAACCGCCCGAGCACAGCGCCCCGACCGCGACGCCGTCGCCGAGGACGACGAGGGCACCGTTGCGCTGCTGGACGATCCGCTGTATGGCCTGCCGAAGCGGTGTCCCCGGTGCCATGCGTTGGAGGAGCGACGTGAGTTCCCTTGGTGCAACCATGCGGGACCGAGCGTATCAGGATGGGTGGCTTCTCCAGCCCCAATCAGGATGACCGGGCCCGGTGGATCGTCGACTCAGCGCAGCCCGAGCTTCGCCAGCGCCCCCCCGACCGTCATCCCGGTGTCGGGGCTGACGACGGTGAGGCCCATCCTCTCGGCCTCGGCCCTCCGACGATCCCCGTGACCGGGAAGGCGGATCTCCCCGGTCAGGCCGATCTCCCCCCAGGTGGCAGTCGCGCCGAGGGGACGATCGAGCAGGCTGGAGGCCACCGCCGCCACGATCGGGAGATCGACCTCCGGCTCACGGATGGCAACACCACCCGTCACGGCCACGTAGACCTCCTTGTCCAGGAGGGAGTAGCCGGCATGGCGTTGCATGACTGCCAACAGTTGATGCACCCGGGTCGTGTCGACTCCCCGTACGGATCGACGCGGTTGCGGTGCTGAGGTCGGCGACACGAGGGCCTGCACCTCGACGAGGAACGCCCGCCGGCCCTGCACGGTGGGGAACACGGCCGATCCGGGACTCGTCCCCTGCCATCCGGCGACCAGCGCCGCCGACGGATCCGGGACCTCGAGCAGGCCCTCTGATCGCATCTCGAACAACCCGGCGACATGGGTGGCCCCGAACCGGTTCTTCAAGGCGTAGAGGCTGCGGATTCCCCGATCCGTCTCACCTTCGAGGTAGAGCACAACATCGACCATGTGTTCAAGGAGGCGCGGCCCGGCGATCCCACCATCCTTGGTGACGTGACCGACGAGGACGGTGGCGATGCCCTTGTCCTTGGCGAATCGGATGGCCCGGGCCGAGCACTCCCGGACCTGGCTCACCGCACCGGCCGTCGGCCCGGCCTCTGCCGCCCGCACGGTCTGGATCGAGTCGATGATGAGGAGCGCCGGCTTGGCGTCGGCGGCCGCGTCGAGGATGGCATCGATGTCGTCGTGGGCAAGCAGTGACATGGTCCCCGTCTCGACGCCGAGACGCTCGGCCCGAAGCGCCACTTGGGCGCCCGACTCCTCGGCCGTGGCGATGAGCACCGGAAGGCCCGCCGCGGCGAGTCCACCCGCCATCTGGAGGACCAGGCTCGATTTGCCGACCCCCGGTTCGCCGCCGAGGAGGATCACACCGCCGGGCACGAGTCCTCCGCCGAGGACCCGATCGACCTCACCGATGCCCACCGGGACCCGCCCCTCGTCGACGGTGTTGACCTCGGCGAGGGGCGTGGCCCGGACCCCGGATCGAGCCCTCGACTTCCGGGGAGTCTTCTCCTCGATCAACCCCGACTCGCTCCGGCATTGCGGGCAGAAGCCCATCCACTTGGGCGAGCCGTATCCGCACTCGGAGCATCGGTAGGACATGTGGGCGATCGTACTCCGGGGGTGGGACAGGTTCGAGCGGGCCTGAGCCCGAGCTCGAGCCCGTGCTCGTGCTCGTGCACGCTTCGGCAAACCCCGGTGCTACACCTCCTTCGTGGCACAATGACCCCAGCATGGCTCAGAATCCCCGTCCTTGCCCCAATTGTCAGGCCCTGGTCCACCACTCCGAGGAGTTCTGCCCCACGTGCGGTGAGTGGATGGGGTTGGACGAGGAAGAGACCGGTTTCGACCTCCAGGGTGGTCCCCCGGACGACGACACCTACGAGGCGCCCCCGACGGCCCGCCCGATCCGCTGCCCACTGTGCGGATCCGAGAACCACCCTTCAAACCGCCATTGCGAGCAGTGCGGCGCCCGCCTCGGAACCGGACCACTCCCGGTGGCTCCTCAGCCGCTCATCCAGACGACAGCCGCCATGCGGACGGCGATGCTGGCGGCCGGCGCACTCATCATTGTCGTGGTCATTGCCTTCGTCGTGAACGCCATCCGGGGCGACGATCCGCCGCCGGAGGAGCTCGCTGCATCCACCTCGACCACCTCGACCACGGAACCCGTCATCGGACCGGCCGTGATCATCCGCGCGTCGTGCTCGGCCGAGTACGCCAACCGGCCCTGTGAGGCACTCTTCGACGGCCTCCCGGACACCGACTGGAACGCCCCAATCCCCGGCAGTCCCGACACGAACCTCACGATCACGCTCACCTTCGATCGACCGTACGAGATCGGGTACATCGAGGTCACGAACCTCGAGGGGGGCAGCGAGCGCTTCTTCCGGAATCATCGAGCGAACGGGCTGCGGATCACCTCATCCGATGTGACGACTCCGCAATTGGCGACCCTCAACGACCAAGGTGGCGTTCTGGCCCCGATCGCCTTCAACACGTCGCTGTCCACCACGCTCACCATCGAGATCGTCTCGACCTACCCTTCCCAGCCGATCGGCGAGGGCGAGAACATCCAAGCCGGGTTCAACGACCTCTCGATGGCTGAGATCAGGGTCTTCGGCTCCCCGACCAGCTAGCCCTCACGGCTTGGGCAGCGATGCTCCCAACTCCACGACCCGCGCCACGCCCTCAGCACCGATCGCATCCCACGGTGCGGCGTCGAGCGTGTCGGTCTGGGCCTCGATGGCAGCGTGGAATGCCTCCCCGGCGCCGGTGACGACACCCCCGGAGGTCCACCCCCGGGAGTCGAGCGCTGCGATCAGCACGTCGACCTGCTCGGGCCTGAAACCATGGCTCATGTTCGTCCTGGTCGCTCCCTGGCGGAGCTGACTGAAGACGTGGGCCTCGTCACCGGACACGCCGGCGGCCGCCAGCGCAAACCAGTGACCTTCTCCTCGGTGCTCCCGGAGCACGGTGGCCGCCCCGAACAGCTGCGCGGCGGCACCCTCCCACGCATAGGTCCTCCACGCCGCGGTGAGCGGGCGGCCGTCCAGGTCGCAGGCAGCCGCGGCCCGCGTGAGCAGGTCGTTCAGCTCCTCGAGACCCTCGAAGGCTCCATACACGTCGCCGGCCGCGATGGTCATCGTCTCCTGTACGAGGACTCGAAGCTCGTCGGGTGCGATCGTCGCCCGGGAGCGTTCGACCATCTTGGACACGAGCGGCACCGGGAAGAACGGCATGAGCGCCTGGGCCACGACCGGTGGAATCGCGCCCAAGGGGGCGACGCGGACCGGGAAGTAACCGACGGCTGCTTGTAGGCCGGCCCGGTCCATCATCGCCTGGATGTCGGGACGACTCCACGCGAATTGGAGGAAGGCGATGGAGTTGGCGACGCGGGAGGCGTGGCGAGCAGTTGGTTCAGACATGAGGAGGACGCTACATGGAGGACGACGGACGGAGAACGAACGAAGGACGAGGCAAACCTCGTACCTCGTACCTCGTACCTCGACGCTCGACGCTTCACGGGTAGAGCCACGACCTGCCTACCGTTCTCTCGACGGCATACGGAGTGTGCCGTTGTTCGCGAGCCGCCCCGCTCACCACCACCATCGAAGCGGTGCAGCGCGTCGGCCCAAGGAGGCATCCCATGCGCACCCTCATCTCGACCCTCACCGGTCTTTCATTGCTGGCGGCGATCTTCCTGTCGGGAGGGGCCTCGCTTCGTTCCGACCAGGCAGTCGAGTCGGCGCCGTCCACACCCCTACCCATTGCCGCCCCGTTTTCCCGGCTGGTCGAACCGGAACAGGTGCGCGATGTCCTGCGGGCCCCCACCTCCGACGTGGCCCCGCGGCCCACCCCGGCCAACATCGACCCGGCCGCCGGCCAACCTCTCAACCAGTGGTTCGGGTGCCAACCGCCCCAGCGGGGATCGATCTGCATCCTCCGTCAGACGGGAGCCGAGGCGCTCATCCCGGACCAACCCACGTCCGCCGAGGACTGGCGACGACTCGTGGAGGTGTTCTTCGCGCCGTCCGATGTCGACCGAGCATTGGCGGTGATGACGTGTGAGAGTCGAGGAGACCCGTCAGCCAAGAACACCTCGTCCTCCGCCTCGGGACTCTTCCAGCACCTCGCTTCGCTCTGGCCTTCGCGGGCCGCGGCGGCGGGCTATGGGGGCGTCGATGTCTTCGATCCGGTTGCCAACGTGGCCGTGGCATCGTGGCTGGTCAGCGAGGGCGGCGGGTGGAGGCACTGGAACGCGTCACGTCATTGCTGGCGCTGATGCCTGGAGGGCCGGGGTGGTTCCGAGCGCTCCTCCGAGCGGCCATTTAGGCTGACCGGGAGTCGTCGAACCGCATGAGGAAGGAACCGTCAGGTGCCCACAACCCCGAGTCTTCGCCATTTCCGCGACCTGGCCGCCGCCCTCCTCCGCTCTGCCGAGGAAGGCGACCCTGCTGCAATCTCCCGGCTGGCCCCGGACACCACTCCCGACCTGCGTGCCGCCCAGGCGGCCGTGGCTCGCGAGGCGGGGTTTGACCGCTGGCTCCACCTCGTTCAATCGGTTGGCCGGGAGCTGGTGGACCAGGAGGACCTCCATCGGTGGTTCGGGGTGGATCTCAACAACGAAACGTGGCGTCATCTCGGGTCCGGCGCCATCCCGGTCGACAGTCCTCCCTCAGAGCGCGAGGCCCTCCTCTACGGCGCCTACGCATCCGCCTATCACTGGATGCAGGTGGGAAGCCCGATCAACCAGGCTCGGGGTGAGCACCTGATCGCCCGGGTGGCGGTCCGGGTCGGGCGTCCCGACGTGGCCCTCCACCACGCCACCCGCTGCCTCGAGATCGTCACCGCCCACCCCGACCTGGCAGAGGACTGGGATTCCGGGTTCGCGCATGAGGCACTGGCCCGGTCGCACGCTGCCCTCGGCAATGTCGATGCGGCCCGCAACCACCGAGCGAAGGCTTGGGAGATCATCGAGCGCATGTCCGACGAGGACGATCGAGCGATCCTCGAGGAGGCGCTGGCCGAAGGTGAGTGGTTCGGCGTCGGTGACTGAGCCGAGCTCGGACCATTCCGCGTCATGCCCGCAGTATCGCGCACACCTCGACCGGGCCCTCCACGCCCTTCACGACCTCGGCGCGCACGGTCCCGAAGGCAACCCCGGGCAGCATCCCGGCACCATCCCGCAGCGCTCGAGTCGCGATGCCTGATCCCCCCTCCGCCAGGTTCGTCACCCTCGCGGCCAGGTTCACTGCGTTGCCGAGCAAGTCGCCGCCAGTCCGGATCGCCTGCCCGACGTGTCCCCCGACCCGGACCCGGAGTGGGTCTGGAGCGGCGTCGATGAGATCCAGTCCGGCGAGCACCGCCCCGGCAGCGGTCGGGAAGCTCAGCATGTGCCCGTCGCCGATCGTCTTTATCACAGTCCCGCCATGGCCGAGCACGATGGAACGGGCCGCGTCGTAGTGATCACGAAGGAGGGCGGCGGCCTCAGTGTCGCCCCGGGCGTCGTTGAACCCGGTGAAGCCCTCCAGGTCCGAGAACAGGATGGCCAGCATGACGGTCGACCCGGTGAGGTCCTTCGTTTCATCGACCATGAGGTCGAGGGGCCGTACTTCCAGCTTCGCCATCGCCGACGGCTTCTCCTGGATCAGGTCGATGATGCCGCCCCGGAATTCCCGGATCATGTCCTCGATGCCGAGGCCGAGCTCGAGCCGCTCGAGGATGTCCGGGGAGATGAGGCCAGCGGCCTCGAGCTCCTTGATCGCTTCCGGCTGATCTCTCAGGTTCTCGGCGACTTTCAAGGCCACATCACGCTTGGCCTGCTCCACTCGTTGCCTGATTCGGTCTTTGAAGCCCACTCGGTCCCCCGGGTACTTGGATCACAGCCGGTGGCGCGAGACTAGGCGATACCCATGCGACGCCGATATCCCGGACAGGTAGCGTGATCGGCCACATGCCCACCGGACCGACACTCCTCGTGTTCGCGGCTGCCGCCCTGGCGCTGCTTCTCTTCCCGGGACCGGCGGTGCTGTACATCGTCAACCGGTCCATCGCCCAAGGGCCACGTGCCGGTCTGGTCTCCGTCGCCGGTATCCATGTCGGAACGACCCTCCACGTGGTGGCAGGGGTGCTCGGCCTGTCAGCGCTGCTGGTCGCTTCATCGACAGCTTTCACCGTCGTCAAGGTCGCCGGGGCCGTCTACCTCATCTGGCTGGGGGTGCAGGCGTGGATCGGCACCGGGTCCAGCGAGCTTGCGACGGGCGGAGCCATCCGCACGTTGCGACGGGTCTTCGTCGATGGCGTGGTCGTGAACGCCCTCAACCCGAAGACGGCGGTCTTCTTCCTGGCCTTCGTTCCCCAGTTCGTCGACCACACGCGAGCCGATGCCACGCTGCAGTTGGTCACGCTTGGAGGCCTCTTCATCGCCCTCGGAATCGTCTCGGACGGTGCGTATGCGCTCACGGCGGGAGCCATCGCCAGCTGGTTGCGCAGCCACCCGGGCTCCGGCCGCCTCCGGGCACGGGGGAGCGGTGCGGTGCTGGTGGGGCTCGGTGTCGCAGCCCTCTTCGGACGGGTCGAGTAGCGTCGCTCCCCGATCGCCTCGGGGGATCTCGTGGAGGGGAGGACGACCGGTCGCCGTGTCGAACCCTTCAGGGAACCGGCGGACGGTCCTCCCGTCAACCGACTGATCTCAGGCCTGGTTCGACTTCAGCATCGCCACGTGCACGATTGCGTCTCCCCGGTTGACGAGGGGGTGTTGGGTGTGTCCGATGACGATTCCGCTGGCCCGCGACTTCACGTCGCTGAGCTTCTTGCCGAAGGTGTCATGGACCCGGGCGACGACTTGCCCCTCGATGACGTGCTGGCCCAGCTCGACGTCCCGCTGGATGATCCCGCTCCGCCCCGACCGCATCCACCTCGAGGAGCGGGAGATGAGAGATGGCTCAGCCTCGGGTGCCACGGGGTCGATGAATCCCGTGGCGGCCAGGACACGCAGTACACCGGACGACCCGGCTTTGATCGAACGCTCGTCGAAACGCCATGCCTCTCCTCCTTCATAGAGGAGCACCTTCGCCCCGTGCTCGGTTGCTGCCTGCCGGAGCGAGCCGTCCCGGATACGGGAGTGGAGGGCGAGCGGGGCACCGAACGCCTTGGCGAGCTGGAGGGTCTTGGGGTCGTCGAGATCGGCTCGGATCTGGGGAAGGTTGGTCCGATGGTCGGAGCCGGTGTGGAGATCGATTCCGTAGTCGCACCGGCTCACGATCTGGTCCATGACCAGGTGGGCGAGGCGAGACGCCAACGATCCCCTGGTGGAACCCGGGAACGACCGGTTGAGGTCTCGCCGGTCGGGAAGGTACCGGTCGCCGGTGTTGAACCCGTGCACGTTCACCACGGGGATGGCGATGAGCGTCCCTCGCATGCGCTGGGCGCTGATGCGGTTGGCTACCCGGCGGATGATCTCCACCCCCTCGATCTCATCCCCGTGGACGCCGGCGCTGACCCACATCGTCGGTCCCTTCGCCTTGCCGTGCCAGACGATGATCGGGAGCGAGACCGCGGTACCCGAAATGAGCCGAGCGATGGGGATCTCGACCTTCAGGCGCCGTCCGCCGTTCACCTGGTGACCGGCGATCTTGAATGGGAGGCGCTTGGACGCCATCAGTGGGTGCGCTCATGGAGCGGGTCAGCCGGGAGTGGTTGCACCACCGGCTGGGACCGCCGACGCCGCTTGGCGGGGACCAGACCCTTCATCGACTCGAGCTTCCCGAAGCACAGGAGACGATCATCGGTTTCGAGCACACGGTCGCCCCGCGGGTTGGGGATGACTCTTGTCCCCCGGGTGAGGGTGAGCACCACGATGTCCTTGTCACGCAGCCCCGATGCCCGGATCTCCTTGCCAAGCATCCCGGAGCCCTCACGGACGACGATCTCCGACACTCCGTAGCCCGTGGAGACGGTGAGCCGCTGGCGGATGTCGAGTTCGGGGAAGTTCACCTGGGATGCCATGTAGTCGATGATGACGCCGGCGATGTCGAGGCCGGTGGAGGTCTCTATCCCCTCGAGGCCGGGCGAGGAGTTCACCTCCATCACCAGTGGCCCACGGTCGCTCTCGAGCATGTCGACGCCGGCGACCCGGAGGCCCATGATCTGCGCGGCCTGGACCGCTACCCGCTCGAACTCGGGATCGATGTCGATCGCCTGCGCGTTGCCGCCCCGGTGGACGTTGGAACGGAACTCGTCGCCCTGGGCGGTGCGCCGCATGGCCCCCACCACGCGATCGCCTACGACGAAGGCACGTATGTCCCGTCCCTTGCTCTCGGAGATGAACCGCTGGATGAGCACGTTCTGCTTGGCGCTCTGGAGGGTCTCGATCACTGCTTCGGCGACCTTGGTGTCGGGGGCAAGGATGACGCCGATGCCCTGTGTGCCCTCGAGGAGTTTGATGACGACCGGGGCTCCCCCAACGCGATCGATCGCCGCCAGCACATCGGCACGGTCGCGGACGAAGGTCGTGGCCGGGATCCCAATGTCGTGCCGAGAGAGGATCTGGATGGAACGAAGCTTGTCGCGCGAATTCGCGATGCCGTGCGCGGTGTTCGGTGTGTAGACGTCCATCTGCTCGAACTGGCGCACCACGGCCAACCCGAAGAACGTGATGGAAGCGCCAATGCGGGGCATGACGGCGTCGAAGTCACCGAGCGGGCGACCCCGGTACTGCAGGTCTGGCTCGTCTCCGGCAAGGTCGATGGCGAACCGCAGCGTGTTGAGGACGCGGACCTCGTGGCCGCGGTCTTCGGCCGCCGCCACGAGCCGCTGGGTGCTGTAGACGTGGGGAGCCCTGGAGAGGATTGCGAGTCTCATGTTCCGTTCTTTCGTACGGTCGGGACGCTAACCGCCTCCGCCCGGTACCCCCCAAACGCGAGGGCGGGCCCGGATGGGGCCCGCCCTCGTATCGAGTGGTTCCTGCTCAGCTTGACGAGGCGCCCGAACCGCCCTTGAGGATGTTCTTCACTCCGCCCACACCGCTGGCGGCGACACCGGTCACCGCGTTCACGGCCTTCTCACCGAGGGTCCCGGCGGCCTCGAGCGCCCCGGAAGCAGCCGCTTCAGCGGCCTCCTCGACCCCCATGCCGATCGTCTTGGCGCCGCTGATGGCACCCGCGATCGCACCAGTCGTCACGTCGACGACGTCGGCGCCCACTTCACCGGCACCCTGGATGAGGCCCCGGGCCGTGTTGCGAATGGCTGCGAGTACGTCACCACCCACCTCGGCAACACCCGTGACCGCCCCGGCGACGGTCCCGGACGCCGTGGCGACGACGTCGCCACCGATGTCCTTCACGCCACCGATCGCCGAACGGCCGAGTGCGACCGCGCCTTCGGCAAGGCCGACACCGGTCCCCTTGGTGGCACTGATGACGCCTTCGGCGATCGCTGCCGCGGTACTGGCGGCATCGGTGCCGACGGCCCCCGTGCCCTTGATGGCGGCACGTACGATGTCGGAGACGACCCCGACGGTGATCGTGGCCACTTCGCCGGCGCCCTCCACGAGGCCCACGACGACACCCTTCACGGTGCGGACGAGGCCGGTGCCGGTCTCGGCAACGGCGTTGAGGGCGCCCCCGACGATCTGGCTGGCGGTGCCCGTGAGGCTTCCGCCGATGTCGCCTACGCCGCGAACGGTGGTGACGACCGCGTCGCGGGCAATGTCGGCGACACCCTTGACAATGCTCCCGGTGCCATTGAGCAGCCCGGTGATCCCGGCCTGTACCCGGCTTCCGATTCCTTGATCTGACATCTCGTGTCCTCCTGCTCTCGAGCACCGGCTCTCGGGCTCGTGGTGGCCCCTCCGGGCCTCCCGCCCCCGACTGCAGGGGCGATGTCACCATCCTCCCCTGGCTCGCCCTGCCTGTCCATGACAGGGTTCGGCGGTCAAAGGCCAGCTCGTGGCAGGACCCTGCCAAGGCGGTACGCTGCCGGGATGGAGCTACGGGTCGGTCTGATGGCGAGCACTCCGACGGTTCGGCGCGGGCTGATCGCCGTCCTCGAGGAGGCCGGGTTCGTGGCAGTCGAAGTCGATGACCTGGAATCCTGGGTCCCGGGACGGGATGGGACCGCAGTCGTCACCGTGGGCAGGGATGAGGCTGCAAGGGACGCCATGCGCGTGTTCCGCGACGACCACCCCCACGTGCCCGTGGTGGCGATCACCGCCGACGCCCAAGTCGGCACGGTTGGCGATTGGCTGCGGGCCGGAGCGACGGCGGTCGTGGGCGAGGACGACCCGACCGACCACCTGGTGACCGCTCTCCGCGCCGCCATCTCCGGCTGGACGGCGGTCCCGGTCGACACGGCTTGGGCGATGGCGGCACGGATACCCCCGCCCGCAGACCCCTCCGCCTGGGTCTCCGAGACCGAACTCTCTTGGCTCCGCTCACTCATCGACGGGAGCACGGTGCCCGCCATCGCGGTCGAGGCTGGGTACTCGGAGCGCGAGATGTTCCGGGTCCTGCAACGGCTCTACCAACGGTTGGGGGTAGGCAACCGAACCGAGGCCATCGTCTGGGCGACCAGGAGCGGGCTCCTCTAGCTCCCCTACCGACTCGCCAGGGCCTGCATCCGCTCGCGGGCCGCTTCTGCCTTCACCTCGGCCTTGAGGATCTTCCTACGGATCACTTCGAGCTCGACCTCTGCCTTGGCCAGGTCTGCCCGGGCGGCGCTGTCGCCGGGCGCCTTCGCCCGCAGTTCGCCGATCCGAACGAGGGTCTTCTCGAACACCCGGTTGAGGGTCCGGGCCCTGTCCTGGGCGTCGACCATCTCCTCGTGGACAGCTGCGATACGGGCCGCCTCACCGGTCTCGGGGCCGGCTTCGAGCTCCACCCGCTGGCCGGCAAGGATGGCCGCGGCCTGGGGAAGGTCATCGAACAACGACCCGAGCGGATCATCGTTTCCATCGAGGATCTCCTCCGACCGGAGTCGCATCGGCATGAAGACGAGCGCCGCATCGAACGAGATGGCGACCACCCTCTCCCGGGTCACCTTGGCGACGGGAACGACCTCGGCGGGGATCCGAATGTCTTCCAGGTACTCCTCGAGCGCTCCCGCGGACCCGATACCCGGGGCCGCGGATCCACACACGCGGATACGGGCGTCCTGCCACCGGGGAGTCCTGGTGCAGAGATAGGCGAGGAGCAGGCCGAGCCTGCTCGAGTCGTCGTCGTACCACCACACATCGATGCGGGGACTGGATCCGAGGGCGTCCCACCCCGCGTCCTCGGCGCTCAACATGGCGACATTGACCCCGAGGCGGGAGACGCTGCGCAGTGAGCCTACGTTCAAGGTGCCTTGGATCGGTCTGTTGAACAGCACCGTGTTGGCGGCCATGGCTCCGAGCCCGACTGACTGCACGATCGTCGGGATGGCAGTGGCCACGTCTACTGCCTCGACGACGAGGGAGAGCGCGGTCAGGTCGAGATCCCGTATCTGGGCTCGGAGTGCCGCAGCCTTCCGCTCCTTCTCGCGGCGGGCCGCGGCTCCCGTCCCCACGGCGATCTCCACCGCCACGGTGAATCCACTCCCTCCTTCCACCCAGCCTGCGAACTCGATGAGCCGGGCCCGACGGGCTGGGTCGGATGAGAAGACCAGCACCTGGGGGCGCCAGTTGCGACCGGTGTCCCTCTCGGGGCCCATGGCGATGATCGCGTCCCGGGCGCGCTGGAAGAGGTGGCCTTTCGTCGTATCCACCCACCGCTCCGGTCGCGGTCGCGACTTGAGGTACTGGTAGATGCCGAACAGGACCAATACCGAGCCGGCGCCGGCGGCGGGGTTGATGGCGACGATGACGACGAGGCACCCGACGGCGCCGGCCAGGGAGGCGTTGCGGTGGTAGTACCGGAACCTGGGTCGGAACGATGGGCTCTTCGCCCGCGCCTCAAAGTAGGTGGCGTAGTTGAGGAGCCCGTAGGAGATGAGAAAGAACATCGACACGATGGGGGCGACCAGGTTGAGGTTGCCGAGCGCAACCGTTGCCAGGGCGATGGTGAGACTGATGAGGACACCGCGACGCGGGTTGTTGGTCGGACCATGGCCTGCGGCGAAGAGGTTGAGGAACGGGAACGTGCGGTCCGACGCCAGGGACTGGAGGATCCGGGGGGCTCCGAGGAACGACGCCATCGCTGACGAGAGGGTCGCCGCGATCACGCCGGCGTCGATGAGGAATCCCCAGCGGGCGATGCTCCGCATGACGCCGTTGTCACCGGCGAGGTCGGCCTGGGGGGCCGACCCGGCGAAGAGGATGGCGATCGAGATGTAGACGATGGTGGAGATCCCCACGGCGGCGAACGTGCCCCGCGGGAGAGATCGTCCCGGGTCGCGGAGGTCCCCTGACATGCTCACGCCCTGCGTGAAGCCGGTGATGGCGGGGAAGAAGATCGCGAAGACAACCCAGAAACCCGGGGAGGTCCTGGGTGCCGTGAGGCCGTCGGCGAGCACCGCCCCATCGAAACTCGCGAACGCGCCGGCGTAGAAGGCAACGAGGGCCCCGACGAGCACGGCCATGACGACGAATTGGAAGCGGGAAGCCCAGTCGGCGCCGAGCCAGGCGAGGGAGAAGAGGCCACCGACCGCAAGTACGGCCACCGTCTGCTCGAGGAGCTGGGACTCCCATCCGAACACGGCTCCAAGCGCCTCGGAGAAGCCGATGGCGTAGAAGCCCACCGACACCGCCTGGGCAAGGAAGAGAACGATCCCGATCGCTCCACCGAACTCGAGGCCGAGCGTCCGGGAGATCAGGTAGTAGTCGCCACCTCCCCGTACCTCGATGTTGGTGGCGATCGCCGAGAGCGAAAGGCTCGTGAGCACCGAGACGGCCGTGGCGATGGCGATGATCCCGAGGGCCCCGAAGAGGCCGGCATTCCCGACCACGTATCCGAGCCGCAGGAAGAGGATGATGCCGAGGATCGTGAGGATCGATGGCGTGAATACCCCGGCGAATGTGCCCAGGGTTCCTTTCTGGCCGGATTGCGTCAATCGATCGATGGGGGCTCCTCGTGGAGCGCGCATGCTAGGGAGCGCGGGAGTGAATCCGGGGACGATGCCTCGGTCAGACGCGAACGACGGTACGGCCCCGGACCCGTCCGGCGAGTTGTTCCCGAGCAAGGTCCAGCACTCCGTCGAGGTTCACTTCTGAGGTGATCGATTCGAGCTTCGCCGCCTCGAGGTCGGACGCAAGCCGCCGCCATGCATCAATGCGTCGTGGGCGCGGGCAGTGCACCGAGTCGATGCCAGCCAGGGTGACGCCGCGAAGGATGAACGGCATGACCGTGCCCGAGAGGTCGGAGCCCTGGGCCAGGCCGCAGGCGGCAACCGTGCCCCCATACTTGGTCGTGGCACACGCGTTGGCGAGTGTGTGGCTGCCCACCGAATCGACCACGCCTGCCCATCGCTCCCGTCCCAGGGGTCGTCCCGGTTCCGAGAGCTCGGACCGTTCGATGATCTCCGTGGCTCCCAGGGAGGTCAGGTACCCGGACTCCGACGGACGCCCGGTGGCGGCCACCACCGTGAACCCGAGGTCGGCCAGGATCGCCACCGCGACGCTCCCGACCCCTCCCGCCGCTCCTGTGACGAGGACCTCGCCGCGGCCAGGGGTCACCCCATGGTCCTCCAGTGCCATCACGCACAGCATCGCCGTGTACCCGGCGGTCCCGATCGCCATGGCCTGGCGAGTGGTGAACGCATCGGGGAGCGGCACGAGCCAGTCGCCGTCGACCCTGGCCATCTCAGCGAAGCCACCCCAGTGGGTCTCACCGACCCCCCACCCGTTCAGGACCACCCGGTCTCCCGGCGCATAGGACGGGTTGGCGCTCTCCCTCACCGTCCCCGAGAAGTCCACGCCCGGGACCATCGGGAACGCCCGCACGACCGGCGAGGCCCCGGTGATGGCCAGGCTGTCCTTGTAGTTGAGCGTCGAGTACTCGACCGCCACCGTGACATCGCCCTCCGGCATGTCGCCGGGATCAACATCGGTCAGGGTCGCCTGGTAGTGGGGGTCCTTGGTGATGAGAACGGCACGCATGGTCCGAGCCTACGGCTCGGAGTCCGCGTCCGCGTCTGCCTCCGTGTCTCTCTGGGTCGCTCGTGCTCGTGCTCGTGCTCGTGCCGATGGCGATAACCTCCCTTCCCATGGACGCCACGTGGACACTCGTCGACCTCGTTCGCCGGCAGGCCCGCATCCAACCCGACCGAGTCGCGGTCGAGTTCGAACATGGCACCAGCCTCACCTACGCCGAGATGGACGCAGCATCCGACCGAGTGGCACGGGGCCTCGCTGGCCTCGGTGTGTCGGAAGGCGACCGGGTGCTGTCCCTCGTGAAGAACCGGGTCGAATTCATCACCTTCATGTTCGGGACACTCAAGCTCGGCGCCATCTGGGTGCCGATCAACACCGAACTGAAAGGGGCCTTCCTCGAGCATCAACTCCGCAATTCCGACCCGAGCGTGGCCATAACCGAGCCGAGCCTGCTGCCCGCCTTCGAAGGCGTCGCCACGCTCCCCGACGCCGCGCTCACCACGCTGATCGTCGTGGCCGGCGATACCAGCCCAGCGCTCCCACCGGTATTCGATGGCCTGGAAGTCATCAACGCCGACGACCTCGACCCTCACGCGGTGGTCGTGGACTTCGCCGATCCGACCCCCCACGACATCGCCATGATCTGCTACACGTCGGGCACAACGGGGCCCTCCAAGGGGGTGCTCCTCCCCCAGGCCCACTGCTACCTCTTCGGCCTCGGCCTCTCGCGGCGCCTCGGACTCGGCGACGACGACCGCTACTTCATCTGTATGCCGCTCTTCCACGTGAATGCCCTTCTCATGCAGGTCATCGGGACATTCATCGCCGGCGCCTACTGCTACATCGTCGAGCGGTTCAGTGCGACCACCTGGCTCGACGACCTCCGCCGGACCGGGGCGACAATCACGAACGGGCTCGGGGTCATCCCCGAGTTCATCTTCCGCCAGCCCCCGACGCCCCGGGACGCCGACCACGACTGCAAGGCCATCATGGCCGTGCCGATCTCGGACGACTGGGCGACGGAGTTCCGTGACCGGTTCGGGATGGAGATCATCCAGGGATTCGGGATGACGGAGTGCAACATCCCCTTCTATACCAAGCCGACCGATCCGCTCATCGGGGGCCTGGCTGGGCACCTCCTGGAGGAATGGTTCGAGGCGGCGATCGTCGACCCGGAGACCGACGAGCCACTGCCACCCAACACGGTCGGCGAGTTGGTGATCCGACCCAAGATCGCGAGCTGCTTCATGGCCGGCTACTACCGGATGCCCGACAAGACGGTCGAAGCCTGGCGCAACCTGTGGTTCCACACCGGGGACGCCTGCCGCTTCGACGACGAGGGACGCATGTTCTTCGTGGACCGCATCAAGGACTGCATCCGCCGCCGGGGCGAGAACATCTCCTCCTACGAACTGGAGCAGGTCCTCAACGCCCATCCTGATGTCGGCGAAAGCGCCGTCGTCGGGATCCGAGTGGAGGGGGCGGGCGGCGAGGACGAGGTGAAAGCCCTGGTCGTGCCGGCCCCGGGGGTCGCCCTCGACTGGACCGTCCTCCTCGAACATTGCGCAGCCCGAGTGCCCCGCTTTGCCGTTCCCAGGTTCTTCGAACAGATAGCCGAAGTCCCGAAGACCTCGACCGGGAAGGTTCAGAAGCAGCAGTTCAAGGCGGCGGGGGTCACCGCCGAAACGTGGGACCGCGACTCCATCGGGTACGTCGTCCCCCGCGGCTGAGGCCGACCCCTGCCCGTCGCCACATAGACTTGGCGGTCCCAACAGGAAGGGGCGCCGTGGTCGCGGCGATCGTCACCGAGAGACTCACCAAGCACTACGGATCGGTCAAAGCCCTGGAGGACCTCGACCTCGAGATCGCCGAGGGCGAGGTGTTCGGGTACCTCGGCCCCAACGGCGCCGGCAAGACGACGACGATCCGCCTCCTGCTCGACCTGATCAGGCCGACATCGGGTTCCGCCACCATCCTGGGGCTCGACAGCAAGGCCGACTCGGTCGAGGTCCGCCGCCACGTCAGCTACCTCCCCGGCGACCTCTCCATGTACGAGAACCTGACCGGCCGCGAGCTGCTCACCTACTTCGGGAATCTACGCCGGGGGCTCGACTGGACCTGGGTGAAGGTGCTGGCCGACCGCTTCGATGCGGATCTCAAACGCAAGATCGGTGAGTACTCGTCCGGAAACCGACAGAAGCTCGGGCTGATCCAGGCCTTCATGTCGCGTCCGCGCCTCCTCATCCTCGATGAACCAAGCACCGGCCTCGACCCCTTGGTCCAGCAGGAATTCCAGGCGCTCGTTCGCGAAGTGGTCGCCGATGGGGCAACGGTCTTCCTCTCTTCCCACACCTTGTCCGAAGTGGAGAGGATCGCCGACCGGGTGGGCATCATCCGCGACGGTCGAATGGCAATCGTCGAGCGGATCGAAGCCCTCAAGGAGCGGGCGATCCGCCGCATCGACATCCGGTTCGCCCACGACATCCCGAAGGACACCTTCGAGGGCGTCGAGGGCCTTCGAGGCGCGAGCATCGAGGGGCCGGTGGCGCGCCTCTCCTTCGAGGGGACGGTCGAGGCAATCCTTGCCCGGGCGACCAGGTTCGAGGTGGTGAACCTCGCGACCCTCGATGCCGACCTGGAGGAGATCTTCCTCACCTACTACCACGGGAACGGCAGCGGATGATGCTCGCAAACCCCTTCACCAAGGGCCTCCGGGACCGTTGGATGGGGATGGCGATCGCCATGTTCTCGGTGGGGGCAATGGTGTGGTTCGCCGGGTTGGTGTACCGCGACCTCGACGACGAGATCAGCGACTTCTTCGCCGAGATGCCGGACGTCGTCGCCCAGATGCTCGGGTTGGTTGACGGGGCCGGGGCGGTGGCACTCGTCCTCAGCGAGATGATCGGGTTCATCGCCCCGCTCACGCTTGCCGGACTCGCGATCTCCATCGGGACGGGCGCCATCGCCAGGCAGGAGCGGCGAGGCACGTTTGAACTGTTGCTCTCCAATCCGGTGAGCAGGACCAAGGTGCTGCTCGAAGCGGCCGCGTCCACCGGATTCCTCGTCGTCATGGGTGGCGTCGTCCTGCTTGGCACGGTCACAGGGGCGATCGGACTGCTCGGTGTCGGACCGACCTCACTCGACGTGGGCGCAGCGGTCATCCACCTCACCGCGCTCTCGCTGTTCTTCGGGTTGCTCGCGCTCGGGGCCGGGGCGTGGACTGGCAATGCTGCGGTGGCCAGCGGGAGCGCATCCGGTCTCCTCGTCCTCTCATGGTTGGCGGCCTCACTCCTCCCCCTCGTCGAGTCGGTGGCTGGGCTCGCCAGGCTGTCGCCGTGGTACTACTTCGCCTCAGCGACACCCCTCCTCGGAGGTACCGATTGGGGCCATGTGGCCGTGCTCCTCGGATTCGCTGCGCTCTGCGTCGGCCTCGGGATCGTGGGCATCAACCGACGCGACCTGAGGAGTGGTTGGAGCGGGGGCACCCTCCGTGATCGACTCGCCTCCAACAAGCGCCTGGAGAGCGTGGTCCGGCGTCTGACGGGGAACGGGCATCCGGTGGGGTCGATCTTCACCAAGACCCTCGGCGACGCCCGCCTCATGGCGTCGGTGACCGGCCTCATCCTCGCGTGGATGGCCCTCATGATGGGAGTGATCTACACCGCGCTCGATGATGTCCTGATCAGGATGGGAGGGGCATTCCCCAAGGAGATGCTGCAGGTACTGGGCATCGAAGACTTCACCACCGTGTACGGGTTCCTCAACGCTGAGCTGTTCTCGATCACTGGGCCCATCGCCCTCATCTACGTGGCGGCGGTCATGGGGGGACGTTCCATCGCCGGGGAGCAGGACACCGGGTCGATGGACCTCCTTCTCGCGAACCCGATCGGGCGGACCCGCATCCTCCTGGCCAAGGCGGGGGCCACCGCCACGGTCATCGTCGCGTTGGCCATCGTCCTCGGGTTCTTCACCTGGGTGGGGACCGCGGTCACCGGGATCTCCCTTGTCGCCAACGGATTGGTGGGGGTCACCGTCCACCTGGCGGCGCTCGGACTCGTGTTCGCCGGGCTCACCTTCCTGCTCGGTGCCCTTTCGGGACGGGGCCGGGTGGCAACCGCCGGGACTGCCGGGGTGGCGGTGCTCACCTACGTCGTGAACGGGTTCCTGGCCGTCAACGAGCGTTTCACGGTCTGGACCAAGGCGACACCCTGGCGGTATTACCTCGACGCAAACCCGCTCGAGCACGGGATGTTGGTGGCCGATGTCGGGGTTCTGCTCGGGTCGGCAGCCCTGCTGTTCGGGTTGGCAGTCATCGCCTTTGAGCGGGCCGACATCAGGCAATAGCCCGCGCCGGCGTCAGCGGCGCCACAACTCGCGGTTGAAGAGGATGAGGATCGGGAGGACCTCGAGGCGGCCCACGACCATGAGTGCCGAGAGCAGGAGCTTCCCGGCCGCCGAGACGCCCAGGTAGTTGGAAGCCGGGCCGACCTCACTGAGACCCGGGCCGACATTGCCGAGTGCGGATGCGACCGCCGACACGGTGGCGACCATGTCGAGGTGTCCCCCGGTGAACCACTCGATGCTGGCAAGGAGGAACGTCCCCGTCATGAACGCGAACATGTAGAGCAAGAAAAAGGTCTGTACCGCCTCGACGATGGCGTCGGGGACGGTGACCTTCCCGACCCGCGTCACGAAGACGCCCCGCGGATGGATGAGCCGCCGAACATCCGACTTGGATGCCCCCGACAGCACCTGGAGGCGATACACCTTCACTGCCCCTGAGGTCGAGCCCGCCATGCCACCGATGAACATGAGGCCAACGATCCCGATCTGGAGCGCCGGGGCCCACAACGCGAAGTCGGAGGTGCCGTACCCGGTGGTGGTGATGAGCGTGAGTGACGTGAACAGGCCGTCGCGGATGCTGTCGTGGGCCGAATCGCCCCAGTTGGCCACGGCGAACGCGGTTCCGGCGAGCCCCACGATTCCCAGGTAGAGGCGGAACTCGGCGCTCCGGAAATGCACCAGCGGCTGCCGCAGCGCCTTGTAGTGCAGGGAGAACGAGGCACCGGCCAGGAGCATGAACCCGATGACCACCCACTGTGCGTATGCGGAGAAGGCCCCGAGGGACCCCGCGTTGGTACTGAAGCCCCCGGTCGACATGGTGGTGAAAGCATGGTTGATCGCTTCGAAACCGGTCATGTCGCCGGCCCACAGCAGGAGCACCTCCACGAGGGTGAGCGCCACGTAGACGAGCCAGAGCTTCTTGGCCGTCTCCCGGAACCGGGGAGTCAGGCGATCGGGGGTCGGGCCCGGGCTCTCAGCCCTGGCCAACTGCACCGCGCCCATACCGAGCAGCGGAAGGATGGCGATGGAGAGGACGATGATGCCCATCCCCCCGATCCATTGGGTCAACGACCGCCAGAAGAGCACCCCGTGGGAGAGGGCACCCGGGTCGGGGACGATCGAGGCGCCGGTCGTGGTGAAGCCGGCCGCCGCCTCGAACACCACGTCGCTGACGTTGGTGATCGAACCTGTGAACACGTAGGGGAGGGTTCCGATCAGGACCATCGCGAGCCATGACAGCCCAACCGCAGCGAACCCCTCCCTGACCGACAGCTCGCCCGGGCGGTCGAAGATCTTCCAGAGGGCGAACCCGACGAACACCGAGACACCGGCCGCCGCCAGGATCTGTCCAGCCTCCGTCCACTCCCTGTAGGCCGCGCTGACTGCGGCCGGAGCGAGCATCGAGAGCCCGATGGCGGCAGCGACGGCACCCACCACGTGGAGGAGGTGGCGAATCGACATCGATCAGCCCGAGAGCGCTTCGGCTGCCGGGATCCCGGTGGGGAGGGCGATGACGATGAGATGGTCCCGTTCCTTGATGATCGTGTCTCCGCGGGGGACGAACACCTCCCGCCCGCGCTGGACACCGCCGACGATGACCGACTTCGGGAGGTCGAGTTCCGAGAGCATCTTCCCCACGACCGGGCTGTTGGATCCGACCTCCAACTCGATCACCTCGGCGTCGGAACCGGGAACGGTGACTGCGGAATGGATGAGGCCCCGCCGGATGAATCGGAGGATCTCGTTGGCGGCCGACAGGCGAGAGCTCACGGTCGCGTCCAACCCGGACCCTCCGACGAGTCCCATGAGGTCCGTGTTGGAGAACCGGGCGATGACCTCACTGGCGCCGAGCGCCTTGGCAACCATGCAGCCGAGCAGATTCGCCCCGTCCCAGCCTGTGAGGGCCAGGACCGCATCCCCGTGGCCGATACCGGCTTCCCTCAGGATCTTGGGATCGGTGGGGTCGCCACACACGATGACCGCGTTGGGGAGGTTCTCGGCGAGTTCGCGGCAGCGAGCCCGATCGTTGTCGATCACCAGTGTCTTGATACCCCGCGCACAGAGCATCTGGCTCGTCATGGCCGCGAGTCGCGTTGCGCCCAGGATCACGACTCGTTCAGCGGGCTTGTCTGTCAGCCCGAGGAGCCGATACGGCTCTCCCATGTGACCGGCCAGGCCGAGAACCAGCACGTGGTCACCACCCTCCAGCGTCGTGGCCCCTCGCCCGATCATCGTTTCACCGTTGCGAACCACCGCCACAATGAGCCAGTTCCATCCCTTCATCTGGGTGCGGAGCTCGGCGAGGGAGACCCCAGCCGCGGGCGACGATGGATCGAGGAACGCCCCCACCATCACCAGCCCACCACCGGCGAACTCGACCCTCTCGGCGATATGGCCGGTGTTGACGAGCACGAGAAGATCACGGGCCGCGGCCTCCCCCGGATCGATCACGAGGTCCACGCCGAGTGCCTCGACCTCGGCCTTCAACTCGGAGTCCTCGACCCGGGCGACTTTCCGAGGGATCCCCAGCTTGGTGGCGGCGTGGCACGCCAGCACGTTCGCCGCATCGGACGAGCTCACGGCGATGAGGAGGTCGGCTTCTGCCAGGCCGGCCTTCTCCAGGGTCCGGGCGGAGGCACCGTTGCCGGTGATGACCAGGCAGTCGAGTGCGTCCTGGACCTGGGCGGCGCGAACCGGATCGGACTCGATGACGACGACGTCGAGCCCTTCCATCGAGAACCGTTCGGCGAGATAGGAGCCGACCGCACCGGCTCCAACGATCACGATCTTCATAAGCCGGGAAGGTTAGGCGCGGTCACCCAGCAGTTTCTGCCCGCCCCGGGTCTGCTCCTACCCGACGAGGACCCGGATCTGTCGGGTCGCCACGAGAACGGCGGCATGGTCACCACCTCCGTCGCGCTGCATGGTGCGGAAGAAGTCGTCGAGCCTGGCATGGGCGTCGGGTCGGGACCGCCGGTAGTGGGCGACCGCCTGTGCCGGCAGGACGTCGCCCGCAGACGAGAGCACCCGCTCGACGAGTTGGCGGCGAAGGAGGAGGAGATCGTCCTCGAGCGCCTCCAGCCCCCACCTCCGCCACCTGGTGTCGGTGGGGAGCTGCGCCGCCAGCTGTTCGAGCCAGTCGATCCGGTATGCGTCACCGACCCGGAAGAACACCTTGGCCACTTCGGTTGGGGCGAGACCGGTGACCTCGGCGATCTCGAGGATGTCGGGGCCGTGGGTGAGCTCGGGTTGGAAGGCGTGGCGCCTGGCCACGTCGTCGGGCACACCCCGGGCGACGAGCTTGGCGGCCCGGCCCTCGTGTTCGGCCCGCCACGCAGGAGGACCAACGGTGGCAATCGCAGCCACGAGCTCGTCGAAGCCGGCTCTCGTCGCGTCGATCGTCATCCGCATCGGCACCGCGGTCGGGTGGCCCAGGTACCAGCGGGCAATCCCCTCCACAAGGGTGTCGACCCCGCGGACGAGTCTCCTACGGACCGCTTCGTCGAGCCCCCCGTCGATCTCTTCGATGGCTTCAATCCGTACTTCGGCGCCGGTCAACTCCCGGGCGATGCGATAGGCCCGCACCACGTCGGCGACCGTGGCACCCGTTTGGAGCATCATCCGGTTGATGAACGTGATGCCCTGGGAATTGATGACGTGGTTGGCGACGGATGTGGAGATGATCTCCCGGTGGAGCCTGTGTTCGTCGGTGAGGTGCCCGAAACGATCGGCGACCTTGTCGGGGAAGTAGGTCACGAGGTGGTCCCGGAAGCCGTCTCGGTCCGGTAGGTCACTCGCCAGGAGCGCTTTGCGGACCTGCCGCTTGGCGTAGGCCATGAGGACCGCCAGTTCGGGTCGGGTGAGGCCGAGCCCGTCCCTCGTCCTCTCGGTCATCTCCTCGGAGTCGGGGAGACGCTCCATGGAGCGGTCGAGGCCGACCTCCCTCTCGAGTACGGCCATGAGGTCCTCGTATGACTCGAGCCGACGTTGTGCATCGTGGACGTCCTTGGAGAGCACCGCGGCCTGCCGGAAGTTGTCCTCGATGACCCGGTCGGTGACGTCACCCGCCACCTCGGCGATCAGCGCCACACGCTCGTCCTCTGTGAGTTCGCCACGCTCCACCGCGATGCGGAGGAGGATCTTGAGGTTCACCTCCCGGTCCGAGCAGTCCACCCCTCCCGAGTTGTCGAGGAAATCGGTGTTGATCCGGCCCCCGGCCCGGGCGAACTCGACGCGGCCCAACTGGGTGAGTCCGAGGTTGCCGCCCTCGCCGATGACCCTGCACCGGAGCTCCGACCCGTCGAGTCGCACGGCGTCATTGGCCTGGTCGGCCGCCGCAGCGTGCTCCTCCGACTTCGCCTTGACATACGTGCCGATGCCACCATTCCAGAGCAGGTCGACGGGCGACGCAAGGATCACCCGGATCAGTTCGGCGGGCGTGAAGGCGTCATCCTCGGTGCCCAAGGCCTCCATCGCCTGCGGAGTGATGATGATCCGTTTCTCCGAACGTGGCCAGACGCCGCCGCCTTCGGAGATCGCCGAGCGGTCGTAGTCGTCCCACGACGACCGGGGGATCCCGAACACCCGTTCTCGTTCAAGGAACGAGGTGGCGGGATCCGGGTCGGGATCGATGAAGATGTGCCGGTGGTCGAAGGCGGCCACGAGACGGATCTGGTCGGACTGCAGCATCCCGTTGCCGAACACGTCGCCGGACATGTCGCCGATTCCCACCACGGTGAACGGCTGGTTGATGTCGACCCCAAGGTCGAAGAAGTGCCGCTTGACCGACTCCCAGGCGCCACGGGCGGTGATGGCCAGCGCCTTGTGGTCGTATCCGATGGAACCCCCGGACGCGAAGGCGTCACCCAACCAGAAGCCGTACTCTGAGGCGATGGCGTTCGCGGTGTCCGAGAACGAGGCCGTTCCCCGATCGGCGGCGACCACGAGGTAGGGGTCGTCGCCGTCGTGGAGGCGGGTGTGTGGCGGGTGAACGATCTCTCCCCCGACGATGTTGTCGGTGACGTCGAGGAGGCCCTTCACGAACGTGACGTATGCCGCACGGCCGACGTCGGTGAAGTCTTCGTCGGGGCCGGGGGGGCGTCGCACCACGAAGCCTCCCTTGGCGCCGGTGGGCACGATGATCGCGTTCTTCGTGAGTTGGGCCTTCATGAGGCCCAGCACCTCCGACCGATAGTCCTCGAGCCGATCCGACCAGCGAATCCCGCCTCGAGCGACCATCCCACCCCGCAGGTGGACGCCTTCCACGTCCGGGGCGTACACGAAGATCTCATGGAGCGGCTTGGGACTCGGCATGTCGGGCACATCCGCCGAGCGGAGCTTGAGCGCGAGGGAGGTGGATGCCGGGTTGAATGCGTTGGTCCGGACCGTGGCATCGATCAGGCCGACGAACCCGCGGAGGATGCGGTCCTGATCGAGTGACCGGACCTCCTCCAGGGACTCGATGATGCTGCTCCGAAGCGACTTCTCGTCCACCTCACTCCCCGCCGGGTCGAACCGTGCCCGGAACAGGTCGAGGATCATCCGGGCGATCGCCGGGTGGTCGGCGAACGCGTCGTTCGTGTAGTCGGCGGTGAAGGAAGGGGCCACCCGCCGCCAGTACTTCCGATACGCACGGAGGATCCCCACGTCGTGGTGATCCAAGCCACCACTCACGACCAGGCGGTTGAGGGAGTCGTACTCCGCCTCGCCGTCCAGGGCGGCCCGCGTGGCTTCCGCCACCCGCTCGCTGCATTCCCCGAGTTCCAGGGGGCGGCCATCGGCACCGAGCACCCCGAAGTCGTGGATGAAGAGTGAACCCGCAGCGTGACTGAGGCGAGTGGGGACCGATTCGAGCACCCGAAGGCCGAGCGCCTCGAGCACGGGCAGCATGTCCGAGAGGTCGAGCCGCCCCTTGCGGCTGTACACGCTCAGCCGGGTGAGCACATCACCGGGTCCCGGCTCCTGCTGGAGCCCGATGACGGTGTCGGCTGAGCCGGCTGACAGGTCCTCCAGTCGAAGGAGGTCGCCGGCGGCGATCTCGGCGCTGGTAGACGTCTTGTAGTAGTCGGGGAGCATGGCCGACCAGTCGTTGACGAGTCGGCGGGCACCCTCCGACTCCATGGCGGACGCGAGGACGTCGGCAACCCGGTCGTCCCAGGTGCGGCAGAGGTCGATGACCTCCTGTTCGAGCGTGTCGAGCGGGACGGACGGAAGCGCTCGCCCCTCGATCCAGACGGTGAAGTGGAGGCGGGCGTGGTTGCCCTCCGAGAGGGCGAGGCGATAGTCGATCGACGACCCCTTGTAGCGCGCCATGAAGAGCTCCTGGATGCTCCTCCGAAGCTCGGCCGAGAACACGTCCCGTGGCATCGACACCATGATCGAGACGCTCCGAGCGAGGTGATCCGGCCTGACGAAGAGCCGTACGTCGCTCCGCTCCTCCGCTTCGAGGAGCCCCAGGACCGTTGCCCGGATGTCGCCGTCGGGGGTCGTGAAGAGTTCGTCCATGGGGAACGAGTTGAAGAGCTGGACGGTGGCCTTGTAGTCGTGCGACCCCTCGATGAGGTCTTCTTCGGCGATGATGTGCGCGAGCTTCTGTCGCAGGAGGGGGATGGTGGCCACCTCGGCCATGTAGGCACGGGACGTGAAGAGACCGAGGAGGCGGGCCTCTCCCACCACGCTCCCATCCGATCCGATCACACGCAGCCCGACGTAGTCCATCCGGGCTCGCCGGTGCACGGTGGAGAAGCTGTTGGCCTTGCTCACGACGAGGAGGAAACCCTCCTCGTACCTCGTCCGTTTGTGGGCTGGCATGTCTGCCATGAGGACGGGGTCACGCAGCGACGAGTCGTCGGCCTCGGCAAGGATCCCCAGTCCTGATCCCGGGGTGACCTGGATCGCGTCGCCTGCCGGCGTGGCGGTGATCTCGTACTCGCGGTAGCCGAGGAACACGAAGTTGTCGTCGAGGAGCCATTCGAGGAATTCGATGCCCTCGTCTATGGCTGCCTGGTCGTAGCGGGCACCGGACCGGGTTGCCAGGTGGATCATGTGGCCGACGCATCCCCTGAGCTTCGTGAAGTCCCGCACGGCTCGCCGGACGTCCTCGAGGACGTTGCCCAGCGATTCCTCCAGGAGCGCGGCCTCCTCGTCGGTGAGGGACCGATCGAGTTCGTAGTGCTGGATCGATTCCCGGTGGGCGCTGCCCCGGGCGCTCTCGATGGACTCGATACCTCCGTGGGCGCCGCGGACGACCCCCACCACGGGATGGATCATCGTGTCGATGCCGTAGCCGCGGTCCAGGATCTCGCCCGTGACCGAGTCGACGAGGAAAGGCGAGTCATCGACGACCACCTCGACGATCGCCCCCGAGGACTCGCCGGTGCCGGACCCAAGGACTCGCACCCGGGCCGCCCCGTCGTTGCCAGCAGCCGCGAACTCGAACAGACCGGCGGCTTCCTCCGAGATGTGGGATTCGCCCACCGTCTCGAGGTGCTCGGGCGGTGTGCGACGGAGGTAGGCGTCCGTGAACTCGGCCAACGCGTGATTGCTGGAGGTCACCACGGGAGAACCTTATCGCTCCCGGCACCGATTGCCTCGGAAGCGGTGGCGCATCGCCGGTCGGTTGCCGGGGACGTGCGGGCTGCGTCACCAACGCGTGAGCAACCACACCTCGGGCTCCCACGCGTGGGGCTCGATCCCGGCAAAAAGGCGAACCGCTTCGGTGAGCGCGCTCTCGGACTCGGCCCGTCGACCGAGTCGATGCAGCAGGTCCGCCTTGTGGTTGAGGAGGGCGGCTCTCCGATGCAAGTCGCCCACGGTGAGGGAGAGGGCGATGGCCTCCTCGACCACTCCCAAGGCGCTCGCCGGGTCATCGGTCGCAGTCGTGTACGCGAGGCTGTTGAGCGCCGCCATCCGCAGCATCGGGTCTTCGCCGGCGAGCTCGAGGGCCGCCTCCAGGTGTGAGCGGTCGTCGGAGACGATGCCGAGGATGTCGCGCGCACGTGACTCCGCCCGGCGATCACCGGATTGATTGGCCAGGTCCACCGAGCGTCGTGCCAGTGCCACCGCCTGGTCTCCTCCCTCTCGGCGATGTTGGAGGAGCGCCCAGTCGGCATAGAGCGAACTGGGGTCGGGGTGATCGTCCTCGGCCATCCGGAAGTGCAGTTCGGCCTGGTCGAAGTGTCCGAGCCGTCGATGTACCTCTCCGATTCGATGCTCGGCGAGGGCGAATGGGGCCCCGGCGGCCGTGGCGGAAGCGACCTGGAGCACATCGAGTGCCTCGGCGTAGTTCCCGGCGATCATGAGGACGTTGCCGAGCGCGAGCCGCAATGCTTCGGGCATGGGGTGCTCGAGCGCGATCGCCGATCGGAACGAGGCCTCTGCCTCAGCTAGGGCGAACACCTCTGCAGCCGCGTGGCCGGCCCTGGAATACCACTCCGCGGCGGACGCGTGGTTCCCGGCGAGGTGGAGATGTCGTGCGACGGTCGCAAGCATGGCGGCGTCCGGCTCCCCGGGGTGCCCGACGAACGCTTGCGCGGCGCGGCCATGCAGGAGTCGAAGGCGCACCGGCGAGAGCCCTCCGTACACCGCTGCGCCGAGGCCATCGAGTGAGAAACCAAACCCGGACACCCCCGGCACGTCGCGGACCACGCCCCGGTGGAGCAGCACCTCGACCGCGTCGACGACCTCGGCCTCGCTCCGACCGCTCACGCTTCGCAGCAGCGCCACGTCGAAGACGCCATCCAGCACGGACGCCGCTGACAGGACCTGGTGGCTCAATCCGTCGAGTGCCCTGAGCATGGCTGCCACGTACCGGCGGATTCCACCAGTCGATGCCTCGGACCGTTCCCCAACGAGGTATTCGGCGACGAGTACCGGGATCCCGGCTGTCCTCTCGATGAGGTCGTCGCGGGCGGCGGGTGAGTCGATGAGACCGATCAGGTCGTCGGGACCAAGCGGATCGAGCACGACCACGGTGGCGCCGGTCGTGAGTTCGTCCAGGCTGGAGTCCAGCCCCGACCCGACCTCGGCCTCGGATCGCACTGCGATCAGGAAGAGCACGGGTACGTCGTCGAGGCGTCGCCGAACGTAGGAGAGCATCGATACCGACGCCGCGTCGATCCACATGCCGTCGTCGATGCCGATGACGAGTCCGGGCCCCGCGGCCACGGTTCGAATGAGGACGGCGACCGCCTCGAACAGGAGTGACTCGCTCAGGGGATCCGTGCGCGGCCCATCCGGGGTCAGGTCCGGGAGGAGCCGGGACACCTCCTGGCGGGCCCACTCCGGGAGCGGTTCACCGTCGAACCATCCCTCGGAATGGGCCAGGCGGAGCAGTTGGACCACCGTCCCGTAGGGCAACGAGCGTTCACCGCGATAGCCCCGGGCGACGAGCACCCTCCGCCCGGAGCCACGAGCCCTGTCCGCGAACTCCTCGAGGACCCGAGTCTTTCCACACCATGTCGTGCCGGTGAGCACCGCCATGCGTGGACTGCCCTCGGCAAGTGCCAACTCCTCTTCGAGGAGGTCGAACGCCGCGGATCGGCCGAGGAGCCTCGTTCCGGCGGGCCCGCGGGGCGAGCTGCTCTCCATCCTGACCCGACGTCGTGGCCCGGGCGCGGGCGGGAGGTCCTCATCGAGGATCGCCTCGTACAACTCAGTCGTTTCGTCAAGGGGACTCACCCCAAGCTCGGTGTTCAGCACGGCGACGCAATGACGGTACGCCTCGACCGCCCCCACCCGGTCCCCAGCCCAGGCAGAGAGGAGCATCAGGTTGCGGTGGGCAGGTTCGTGGAGCGGGTCGAGCTCGATCCATCGACGGGCGGCGTCGACTGCTGCCCGGTAGTCGCCAGCGGCGGCCCGACCGGCCGAGAGTCGCTCGGCCACATCACCCGCATCCATACGGAGGCGCTCGAGGATAGGACGAATCCAGTCCTCGAACTCGGGGGCGTCCCGCAACGAGAAGCCGGCCAGGAAGTCCCCTCGGTAGAGCGACGCCGCCCGATCCAGTTGGGGCAGGCATTGACCACACACATCCGCTTGGCCGTGGTCGTGCTCCCGCACCGACCGCAGCGCGAGCCGGAACTCGGACACGTCACTCACCACGTCGGATGAGAGCACGACTTGGCGGCGGTCGGCGACCAGTACCGACTCTCCCAGGGCGGACCGCAGGGCGGAAAGGGTCCTCCGCAGCGCCGAGCGAGCCCGCGTCTCGTCGGACTCGGGCCACAGCAAGGCAGCGATCGTGTCCCGGGCGACCGAAGGTTCCTCGACGAGGAGGGCCACGATGGCGATCGCCTTGCGTGTATCGACCCGAGCGGGGACCCCGTCGACGAGAAGCTCCGGGGAGCCGAGAAGGCGTAGCTCGATCAAGGTGTTACAGAATGTACTGCTTGGTTGACCCCGTAACATTCGATGCACCGCTGACAGTGGTAGAGGGTTCGTAACGGTTCCGGAACGGTCTTCCCGAAGGATGGGTCCATGGTCTCGTTGAAACGAAAGCAGCGCGGGGTCCCGGATGACCCCTCGGCCCCAGCACCCTCGGCCCCGTCTGCGCGGGCAACGATGACGATGCCGTCGGTACCGATTCCGGATGGCGACCCGCTGGCATCCCTCCTCCTCGGCTCGTCCGGGCCCGTGGACCTCAAGGGCCTCGAGTTGGTCTCTCCCACGGTCGACAAGCTGCGAGACGCCGGGGTGGACCTCGTCGTGCCATTGATCGGCCAAGGAGAGCTCATGGGGGCGTTGTACCTCGGCCCCCGTCTGTCGGATCAGCCCTACTCGACCGATGACCGGCGTCTCCTGGGAGCCTTGGCCGGCCAGGTCGCGCCGGCGATCCGGGTTGCCCAACTCGTCCAGGAACAGCAGAGCGAGGCGAAGGAGCGCGAGCGCATCCAACAGGAGCTGCGGGTCGCCGCCCTCATCCAGCAAACGCTGTTGCCGCGGGAGCTTCCGCAGATCCGCGGTTGGAACATCGACGCCTTCTACCGGCCCGCGCGGGCCGTGGGCGGCGACTTCTACGACTTCATCCCACTGCACGGGGGGCGCCTCGGGGTGGTTATCGGCGACGTCACCGACAAGGGAGTGCCTGCCGCGCTGGTGATGGCGACCTGCCGTTCCATGCTGCGATCGGCCGCCCTCCAGCACGACGACCCCACCTCCGTCCTCACTCAAGTGAATGAGCTTCTCGTTCCCGAGATCCCCCCGGCGATGTTCGTCACCTGCCTCTACGCGATCATCGACACCGACTCAGGAGCGATCGAGTTCGCCAACGCCGGCCACAACCTCCCCTACGTACGAACCGAGGACGGCGTCGTCGAACTCCGCGCCACCGGGATGCCGCTCGGTCTCATGCCGGGAATGACGTACGAACAGGCCGACTACGTCCTCCCAACCGGGTCGGTGGTCGTCCTCACCTCAGACGGCATCACCGAAGCCCACAACGACGACGGCGAGATGTACGGATTCGGTCGACTCATGGGCCAGGTTGGCGAGTGGCACGCCGAAGGAGAGACCGTCTCGGGGCTCATCTCGGACCTCGAGGCTTTCACCGGGCCCGACCGGGAACAGGAGGATGACATCACGCTTGTCGTCATCCGTCGCACATCGTCGGCACGGGTGAGCGCCGAGGCCTACGCATCCAGCAGTGAGGCCCCCGCCGGGCTCCTCGCCTCGTTCACTCTTCCGAGCATCGACGGCAACGAGCGACTCGCCATCGACCGGGTCCAGGAAGTTGTGGCCGGCATCGAGATCGCCCGCAGTCGCCTCGATCGGTTGAAGACGGCCGTCGCCGAGACGGTCATGAACGCCATCGAGCATGGCAATCTCTCCCAGGCGGACCTCGAGGTCGGCGTCGAGGTCTTCGCCGACGAGGAGAGCATCACCATCCGGGTCTCAGACAGCGGGGCAGGCAACGAACCAGAGCACGCCGAGACGCCCGACCTGGAAGCCAAGCTCGCCGGCGACCAGTCCCCCCGGGGTTGGGGGCTTTTCCTCATCGAGAAGATGGTGGACCGGATGCGAACGTTCCGCGACGAGGAGCGGCACATCGTCGAACTCGTCATGAGTATCAGAGGAGACACGTGATGCCGGGAACTCCGTTCAGCGTCGCCCGCCTCGAACACGATGGAGACACCGTGCTCACGCTGGTCGGCGATATCAACCGGGCCGCCGAAGAGGGTCTCCGCGGCGGGTATGAGGACGCCCGCGGTACCCCGGGACGCCTCATCCTCGACTTCTCAGCCACCGACTATGTGAACTCGACCGGGATCGCCCTCATCGTGGGGCTCTTGGCCGACGCCAGGGCCACGGGACGCGAGGTCCTGGCGGTGGGCCTCAGCGAGCACTACCGAGAGATCTTCGCCATCACCCGATTGTCGGACTTCATGACCATCTATCCCGACCTGGCGACGGCCCAGGCGAACTGAAGAGGAGCATCATGCCAACAGCCAATCTCACCACGGTGGTCCGAGAGGTCGCTCCCGGCGTACGAGCCATCGACATCGTCGGGGAGATCACGGCGTTTGCCGAGGATGCTGTCAAAGCCGCCCACGCCCAGGCTTCAGAGGGGAAGGTGCGAGCCGTCATACTCAACTTCACCGACCTCGACTACATGAACAGCAGCGGCATCGGGCTCCTCGTGACGACACTCATCCGAGCGCAGCGAGCCGGCCACAAGCTTCTGGCGGTGGGCCTGACCGACCACTACAAGGAGATCTTCTCCCTCACTCGCCTCGACGAGGCGATCGGCATCTTCGACGATGAGGCCGACGCGACCGCTTCCGCCTGAGCCTCACCGCGGCCAACGGCCAGTCCGCGGCGCTGGCCGACCGGCCGCGTGATATCTTCTCGCGCGACAGGCTTTCCAAGAGAGGGATGGACATGATGCGCAGGACTTGGATTGTTCTCGCTGCCCTGACGCTGCTGGCTGGAGCATGCAGCTCGGCATCCGAGAACGTCGCCGAGCAGATCATCGAAGGCAACGACGGCGTCACCAACGTCGACATCGACGATGACCAGATCACCGTCGAATTCGATGACGAGGAAGGAGGCGGCTCCATGGTCATCGGGGGCGGCGAAGTCCCCGAGGGGCTGCCGATCCCCGTCCCCGGCGGCGGCGAGGTGGTGACCTCGATCGAACAGCCCGGGGTGTATGTCGTGGTTCTCACCTATCCGTCGGACGACTACGACGACCTGGTGAGCTTCTACACGGACTGGATCGCCGATCAGGACGCGAACAACGTGGCCAATACCTCGATGTCCAACCCGAAGGCGGAGACCTGGTTCGGCGAGCGGACAGACGGACAGTTCAGCATCCAGATCGTCGAGACGCCCGATGCTTCGGGCAACGCGGCGGTGAACGTGACGCTCAACTGGACCGCAACGGGCTGAAGCTCAAGCTTGGTCATCGAGGGCGGCCCGTGCGGCGTGGTACCCGCACATCCCGTGTACGCCCGCCCCGGGCGGGGTAGCCGACGAGCAGAGGTAGAGCCCCTGCCCGAGGCGATACGGGCGTGAGCGCCCGACCTGGACGAACCGCTTGACCGCGAAGGCTCCCCCGGCGATGTCGCCGCCGACGTAATTCGGGTTGTGCCGCTCCGAGTCGGCCGGCTCCCGGGTGGAGCGGGCGAGGATCCGATCCCGGAAGCCGGGAGCGAACCGCTCGACCTGTGCCTCGATGCCCTCGGTCATGTCCCATGTCGATCCCGATGGGACGTGGCAGTAGCCCCACGCGGTCTCACCGCTGCCCGGGACGCGGGATCGGTCGAACAGTGACTGTTGGGCGATGATCACGAACGGTCGCTCCGGCCGGCGGCCCCGGTGTACGTCGTCCTCGGCCCGGGCGATGTCGTCGTAGGACCCGCCGACGTGGACGGTGCCGGCCCGTCCGCTCATGGCGTCCACCCACGGGATCGGCCCATCCAGCGCCCAGTCGACCTTGAACACCGCGGCGCCGCTCGCCCAGCGGGACAGACGTCGGCGGATGCCGGCCTCGATCCGATGGGAGCCGATCCGCAAGGCGGCATCGGGCATCGTGTCGAGCATGACGATCGGAGTGGCACCGAACCGATCGAGGGTCGCCACCCGAGCATCGGTCTCGATCGTCCCGCCGCCATCGGTGACCAGGACGGCCATCTGCTCTGCAATCCGCTGGGATCCCCCGCGGATGAGGGGCCAGCCGTAGGCGTGGGCCGCCAGAGCGAACGTCTCCACCACCGCCCCGGTCAGCGGGGAGGAGAACGGAGCGATCGCGTGGGCGGCGAGGCCCGCCACGATTGCCTTCCCCTCTTCGGAGGCGAATCTCCCAGCAAGGGTGGATGCCGGGAGCAGTCCGACGGCACCGAAACGACCAAACCGCAGCGGACTCCTGGGCAGGGAGGCGAGCGGACCGAGCACCTGGCCAACGATGTCGTCGGCATGCTCGACGAAGCCACCGATGGTGCGGCGATAGCGCCCGCCGTCCGCTCCCAAGCCCGACGCCGTCTCGTCCAGGTCCCGGTGGAGGACCGCAACCCGTGCTCCGCCGAGCGGGTGGGTGACGGGAATATCCGGATGGATCCAATCGCCCAGCTCGAGGCTCCTGAAGAACGGCGAGGCGACGCCGAGGGGGTGGATGGCCGAGCACACGTCGTGGAGGTACCCCGGGAGCGTCAATTCCTCGGTACGGGTGCCTCCGCCGATCGTCTCGGCGGCCTCGAGTACGAGGACCCTGCGTCCGGCCCGGGTCAGTTCGACGGCGGCCGCCAGCCCGTTCGGCCCGGACCCGACAACGACCGCTTCGTACTCGCTCATTCCGCGATTGTGACACGAGACCCGTTACGGAACGATGACCGCCAACCCGTAACGGTAACGGCACGGTCGCATGGTTCGCTGTGCCCGAGTCTCGAGAAAGGACCACGATGACCGAGCCACAGAACGAAGCGAACTGGGCAAAGCCCGTCCGGGAGCTGCACGTCGGTGACGTGGGTAGCGCTGCACCCCGCGGCAACGTGGAGGGACGTCGCCTCAACACGGCAATGCAGGGATTCGGCCAGATGTGGCAGAAGACCTACAAGGTCACGGTCCCCGGGGCGACCCCCGAACAGGTGGTCGCTACCTGGAAGGCCCGCTACGGCGACTTCTGGCCGAGTTCGAGCAAGTTCTATCCGCCTGCCCAAGGTATCGCTCCCGGAGAGGTGGCAGTGGTGGCAGGTGGGAAGGGACCAGCAAGACTGTCGACGGGGGTGCTCGTCATCTATGTCGACGCGACCTCATTCGGGTACCTCACCCCGGAGGGGCATCCGTTCGCGGGGACCATCACCTTCTCCGCCCACAAGGAGGACGATGGGACGACCGTCGCCCAGGTGGCACTCCTGATCCGCAACAACGACCCGCTCTACGAGATCGCGTTCAAGTTGTTCGCCGGCCGCGAAGAGGACAAGATGTGGCAGCACACGCTGCGCAGCCTGGCCGCCGCCTTCGGAGCCGAGGACGCGGAGGTCGAGACCCAAGCCGTGTGCGTGGACAAGAAGCGGCAATGGCGCCACTTCAACAACATCTACAAGAATTCCGCCATCCGCACCATGCTGCGACGCGACAGGTAGGGATCCGAGATCAGGATGACGCCCGAGACACCGATCATCCCCGAGGCGAGTCCGCTTCGGTGGGTGATTCGCTACTTCGGGTTGGCAGTGATCGTGACGACCGTCATCGGGTTGACCGTGGTGGCGGTGCTCCACCCTGCTGTGCTCGGGGCGCCCGAGGACGGATCCAAGCTGTTCACGGCGGTCGCGGCCCTTGTCTACCTCACCCCGGGGATCATCGTGCTGATCCGCTCGGACTGGCACCCGGTTGGCTGGCTGCTGTGCTTCCTCGCCGTGGGGTTTCACTTCTCGTTCGCTCCCGAGTTCGACCCCACGGCCGCTCTCGGTGCGTGGATGGTCTGGCTCACGCAAGTCTCGACCAGCGTGGCGTTCTGGGGCGTGTGGTCGGGCCTGATCCTCGTCTTCCCCGATCGCATCGCAGACCGCTCCCCTTCCCAGCGCAGACTGGCGAAGTGGGTCTTCGTTGCCAACGCCGTCGCCCTCGTCGTCGTCTCCCTCCAGGACCGGCTTGGCGCGGGCATTGGTACGATCGAGAACCCGATGCCGCTCTCGGTCATACCTGAGGCGATCGCCTCGCAGGTGTACATCCTGCCGCTCCTGCTCGTGGCGCTCGTCCTCGTCGACTTCGTGCGCCGCTACCGCCAGGCGGACCCCGCCGACCGACCGCAGTACCGGTGGGTGGTGTGGGCGTTCCTCTACGTGGGAGCCGTCCTCCCGATCGCCATTGCCACGACCTTCGTCTCGGGGAATGAGGACAGCCCCGTGTGGGTGCTCGTGGTGCTCGGCTACATCCTCGTCCCGATCGGGTTCATGGTCTCGATCCTTCGCTACCGCCTCTATTCGATCGACAAGGTCGTGTCGCGCACCCTGACCTACGGTGTGGTCGTGGTGCTCGTCGGTCTCATCTACACCGTGCCGGTGGTGGCGCTGGCCGAAGTGGTCGGCGGATCGAGCGACGTCGTCATCGCCGCGTCGACGCTGGTGGCCGCGGCCGCGTTCTCGCCGATTCGCCGTTGGGCCCAGGGGGTTGTCGACCGGAGGTTCAATCGCACGAAGTACGACTCCGAGCGGGAGGTTGGTGTGTTCGCCGCCCGTCTGCAGACGGGGATCGACTTCGACGGCATCGATGCGAGCCTCATGGACGTGCTCGACGCCACGGTGCAGCCGACGGGAGCAACCGTGTGGCTGCGAGATCCGAGCGGGCATTGAGTTGGGAGTACACGTGTCACCCGGCGGCGCTGCTCGTTCGTCCGTAAGGTGAACGATGCCCAAGGAGGAGTAGGCCGATGGAGTGGTGGATCCTGGAACTCATCGTCGCCGGCGTGCTGGTGGCGATCGTGGCGGTGCTCGGGCCGCTCATCAAGCGGTTCGGCAAGGGGTATGCAGCCGACGTGTTCCGCGCGAACCCTCGAACGGGCAAGAGCTACCTCGTCCTCATGGACATCGCCTACTACCTCGTCTTCGGGGCGTATGTGCTGTTCACCGTCCAGTTCGAGCGCGACATCGGCTCGGGGTGGACGAGGGAGGTGGGTCCTGCACAACTGGAGGCGTCGGTGATCCGGGTGGGAGGCATGCTGTTGCTGATGGGACTGCTCCATGGACTCAACGTCCTCAGCCTTCCGGTGATCGGCAGACTCTTCAGCCTCAACCGCAGCCTCGAAGGTGCGGAGCCGGGCCCCGAGCTGCCTCAGTGACCGCGGCATGACCGTCGCGCTGGAGCGGCCCCGATCGAGGTGGGGGCGGTTCGCCACCTCCCTCGTTTGGGCCCTGTCCGAGACCGCCCCCCCTGCCAGTGCGAGCCTCGAGACGACCCGCGCGGCAGATGCGCTCGTGTCCCGCCTCTTCGACGAAGAAGGAGCGTCCTTGGTACGCCTGGCCCGGCTGTTCACGGACGACCGCAATGCCGCCGAAGACCTGGTGCAGGAAGCATTCATCCGACTCCATCGCTCAGCGGGGCGGATCCAGGACATGGAGAAGGCGGCTCCGTATCTCCGGTCGATCGTGCTCAACCTCGCCCGCGACCACAACCGACGTGGGCTCATGTCGCTCCGACACCAGGACGCCATGAAGCGGGACGAGTGGTCGGTGCCGCTGGAGGACATCGTTGTCGCCGGGGTCGAGCGCCAGCGTGTGGTCGAGGCCCTACGCGATCTCGCCCCCCGCCAACGCGACTGCCTGGTCCTTCGCTTCTTCCACGGCCTCTCGGAGCGGGAGATAGCCGAGACACTCGGGATCTCCCCCAACTCGGTGAAGACCCACTGCCGCCGGGGCCTTGCTGGCATGAGTGACCGCCTCGGAGGTGAACTATGACCACCGAGCAACGGCTCATCGAGGCGTTCGAGGAGGCTCGCCACTTCCAGCCCAGCCCTGACCTGTGGGATCGGGTCGTCCACTCGATCGACGAGGACCGGGCCCACCGGCGCCGGGTCATCATCTCGACCCTCGTGACCCTCGGTGTTCTCGCGGCCGCGCTCCTCATCGGCTTCTTCAGCCTCGAGACCAGGACCTTCGCCAACGCGCTGGCAAGGGCCCGGGTCGACTGGCGTGTCATGGAAGGCCTCGAATCCGGGGTCCTCGTGCTGCTCACCGCCGTCCTGGCGCCGGCAATTCGCCGCTTCGGACGGGGCTATGTCAACGACCTGCTCCACTCGAGTCCCGATTCGGGGACCCGACTGCTCGGCTTGCTCGACACGGCGTTCTACCTCGTGCTCGGCGGGTACACGCTCATGACCGCCAGTTTCTCCCCCACCGACAGCTACTACCTCTCCCATCTGGGCGGTCAGGTGGGGGAGGCGGCCTGGCGCATCGGCGGCCTGCTCCTTCTCACCGGCGTGCTCCACGCCACCACGCTCATGGTTTTGCCGCTCATCAGCCTTGTCTTCAACGCCAACCGGGTCGGGGCGAAGCTTCCGAGGTGGATCACCATCATCATGTTGCTCCTGGTCCTCGACCTTGTCGGCGGAGTCGTTCTCGCCTCGGTCGGGACGTTCGGGAGCGGCCTCGGAACCTGAGCCTTCTGTCACCCAAGGGGCACTTCTGATCGTCTGTAGGGGTGAGACGAAGTGGAGGGGCCTCGATGGCATCCGACCAACGCACAGACGAGACAGGGCTTCAGGAACGCATCGCTCCATTGAAGCTCATCCGCGAACTCGCCGCCTCGGGATTGGCGGCGGCCGCAGCTGGACTGTTGGTGGGAGGGGTGGGAGGCCGTCTCGCCATGCGGCTGTCCGGCTTCCTCAACCCTGACCTGGCGGGCCGGCTCACCGAGGCCCGTCAGCGAGTCGGGGAGATCACGGCGACGGGGACGGTGGAGCTGCTGGTCTTCGGCGGCCTCCTCACCGGGCTCCTGGCTGCCGTGCCCTGGGTCGCACTGCGTCCGTGGTTGCCAACTGCTCCCAGGCCCAGGGCCCTGATGGCGGCGGTCGCAGCGGTCGCCATCCTTGGCGGCGTGGCGGTCGAGGCGGACAACTTCGACTTCTCGATGCTGAAACCTGCCTGGCTGCACGTGGCAACGTTCACGGTGCTCGTGGGGGCAGCCGGGTCGCTCACGTCGTTCCTGGACACCCGCTTCGTTCGCCGACTAGGCCGCTCCGAGTTCTTCTCCGTTCTCGCCGTCCCGATGCTCGGCCTGGGCGTGCTGGCCGTCTCCTTGGTCGACGAAGACGGGGGGTTGGACGATGTGGTCCCGGGCATCGTCCAAGCGCTGGTCGGCGCGGCACTCATCGCCACACTTGCCCACGCCACCTTCCAGTTGAGGGGCCGGGCGATCCCTTCGTGGCTGCATCTCGCCGGACGAGTGGCCACGTTCGCGGCGGTCGCCATCGGCCTCTTCCAATACGCCCAGACAGTGCTCGTCATCCTCTGATTCGATCGACCAACTGGCAGGTCCGCCAGTACGGTTGGCCCCGTCGGGAAGGACACCATGCGAGTCGAAGAGCTGGTCTGGCGATGAAGGACTTCGCGGACTTGACCTACCGAGGCCAGGTCAGGCGGATGCGCAGCCTGGCCGAGGCGGCTCTGGAGGCATTCCCCCTCACAGCCCCGGACCTGCGGTTCGTCGCTCACGGCGAGAACACGACGTTCCGGGTACGGGAGTCGTCCGCCGGCAACGCCGAGTACCTGCTGCGCATCCACCGTCCCGCGCGGCACGGACGCTTCGTCGACTCGAACGCTGCGATCCTCTCCGAGCTCCGATGGCTCGAGGCGCTCGACCGGGACACGGATCTCTCCGTCCCCAAACCCGTGGTCACCCGTGACGGTCTTCTCACCGTGGCCGTGGAATCGGGGGGAGTACCCGGGCCCCGCACCTGCTCTCTCTTGGTGTGGATGGACGGCGCCAACCGATCGGCATCAGCGCGATCACGACACTTCGAACTTCTCGGCGGCGCCATGGCCCGACTGCACAACCACACGGCGACATGGGGACCGCCTCCCGGATTCGTCCGCATCCGCTGGGACGCCGAGACCTTCTTCGGGAACACGATGGAGTACGGGGGTCTCGCCGCCCGCGATGTATGGAATCTTCTCCCCGCCACCCTCCGCGTGAGCTTCGACCGAGTGGCCGTGCACGTCTCGGGTGTGATGGATGCATTGGGAACGGGCCCCGAGGTGTTCGGACTCATCCACGCCGACCTCCACCTCGACAATGTGCTCTTCGCCGGCTCGGATGTGCGGATCATCGACTTCGACGACAGCGGGATGGGCTACCACCTGTACGACATCGCCGTGGCGCTCTGGGAGCAGCGACATCGGCCCGACTTCCCGGAGCGGCGCGATGCCTTCCTCAACGGGTATCGGGCCCATCGAGAGATCCGCCCAGGCCTCCTCGTCCACCTCGACTCCTTCATTGCCGCACGGGAGGTTGCGTTCGGGCTTTGGTACCGGGGCATGGCAGAGGTGAACCCCGGATTCCGCGGTGACCTCGACGATGAGCTGGGAATCGTGGCGAAGAGCCTCGACGAGGTGCTGGTCCTGGCGCCGTTCTAGGACAGGTCCCGGGGGTCCTCCTGGTCGAGAACGGTCTGCGCCCTCACTTCGAACTGGACCAGCAAGCGATCACCCCGGTGGGGTTCCTCGGATCCAGATCACGGTGTCTCCCTGCTGGACCCGATCCAGCAACGGTCGGGAGGCGTCCGCCGCCGCGATCATCAGCAGCCCCTCCCTGATCGCGAACAGCACCAACCCGTCGTCGCCCACCTGTTCCGTCAACTCCCTGGCGGTGAAGCCTTCACCGAGCGTCGTTCGGCGCAGCTCGTTGTCACCCGACAGCATCCGGGAGAGCCGCGAGTACGTGTACCCGGACCCGAACAACGTCCTACCCCCCAGCTCGGCCGACGTACTCTCGATTCCCGGGCCGAGGGAGACCGCCGCCAACTGGTACGTCTCCCCCGCACCGAACAGCTCGGCGAAGCGAAGAGCGGAGAGCGTGTTCACCTCGTCGTTGGGGGTCATTGCCAGGAGCCTCCCGATCCCCGAAAGGTCCAGGTCCCACGGGAGCTCGTGGTCGATGAGGTTCCCGTAGTAGGTGCGATGCCCATGCATGCGGGCCGCGGCCTCGTCCTGGCGACGGGTGGAGGCGTAGAGGACTGCGATGCCTCCCTCGGCGAGCGCGTCACCCAGCGCACGCTCCACCCGGCCGGCGCCGACCATGAGGACTCCCTGGCTCGACTTCACGGCCAGGCCGAGGTAGCGGGCCAATGGTCCGGCACCGAACCCATAGATGAGCACCGTCCCGACGATCACCGCGAAGGTCACCGGGGGAAGGATGGAAGCTCCCTCGATCCCGGCGTGCTCGAGTTCGAGGGCCAGGACCGATGCAACGGCGGCGGCGACGATGCCTCGTGGCGCCACCCCGGCCAGGAACACCTTCTCGTTGCGAGTGAGTTCCGACCGCAGGGTCGACAACCACACACCCACCGGTCGGGCCACGAGGATCAGCACGAGCACGAGTCCGACCACCGGGAGCGACACCTCCGACAGCTGCTCACGCGTGAGGCGGGCGCTGAGCAGGATGAAGAGCAGCCCCACCAGCAGTGTCTGGAGTACCTCCGAGAACTGGATGATCTGCCTGGTACGGATGTCACGCCGATTCGCCAGGGCAAGTCCGAGGACGGTGGTGGCCAGCAGCCCCGACTCCCGGGCGAGCGCATCGGCACCCGCGAAGGCAACCAGGGCGGCGGCCAGGCCGACCAGCGGGACCAGGCGCTCTGGTATCAGGTGGCGTTTGATCGCCCACCCGACCGGCACGGAGACCACCAGGCCAACGGCGATCCCACCGAAGACGAAGATCCCGGCCACCGACAGAAGCTCCCCGGGTGGGGCCTGGGCACCGACCAGCAGGACCTCGAATGCCAGCACGGCCAGCATGGCGCCGATCGGGTCGATCACGATGCTCTCCCACTTGAGGAGCGAGGACACCGACTGACGGGGGCGCACCGTGGCGAGGATCGGTCCGATCACCGTCGGGCCGGACACGATGAGGATCGCACCCAGGAGCACCGCCACCCCGGTCGGCAGCCCGAGTAGCAGGCTGGCGGCAGCAGCCGCCAACGCCCACGTGACGAGGACCCCGATCGACACCAAGCGCCAGAGGACGCCGTGACTGGCCTTGATCTCGCGGAACCGAAGGCTCAAGCCACCCTCGAACAGGATCAACCCCACCGCCACGGAGACCACCGGCGACAGGAGGTCACCGGCGAGCCGGTCGGGGTCCACGAACTGCAGCCCCGGGCCTGCCACCACGCCGGCCACCAGGAGTGGGACGATGGAGGGGATCCGCATCCGCGAAGCCGCCCAGGTGGCAGCCACCGCCAGGGTCACCATGAATGCAATCTCGAAGACCGGCGATTCCACGCGCAGGACCTTATCCGGATGCCGTATTTGGAGGGTGAGTGGCGCACCCCCGGCAACGGGCGGCACGGGACTCACCGACTGGTACCGTCGGGCCATGGACACCACCGGACGATCGCACGCCGCCTGTCGCGAGGGGCGAGGGGTGCGGCGGCAGTGACCGGGCGGACACGGGTCGTCGAGGCACACCGCCTCGTCCGGATGGCCTTCGGCGTCGCCGCCGGTTTCGGGGTGGCTGCCGCAACCTGGGCGGTCATCGTCGGTACTCGTGGCGGTTCATGGTGGGGACCCATCCACACCTTCCTGGTCGGCGCTGTTCTGGCCTCGATCTCGGGAGCGACCCAGATGTTCACCATCACCTGGTCGTCGGCTCCTCCCCCATCCCGGCGGTGGAGCGGGCTCCAGGGTGGATTCCTCGTCGGGGGGACGGCACTCGTGCTCGTCGGCGTCTCGAACGGCTCCGGCTTCCTGGTCTGGGCGGGCGGCATCCTCGTGGTCGGCGCCCTCGTGCTGCTCGGTGTGATCCTGCGCGGGGTGATCCGTCGCAGCCTCCTCCGACGCTTCGACCTGTCGAGCCGCTTCTACCTCCTGGCCCTCGGGTGCGGGACAGTGGGGGTGACCCTCGGGATCCTCCTCGGGAGTGGTGCCGTCGCTGACACCTATGCGGCCACCCGCCTCGTACATCTCCACCTCAACCTGACCGGCCTGGTCGGTTTCACGATCCTCGGCACCATCCCCACATTGCTCCCGACCTTTGCCCACCGCCGGGCGGCCATCGGCCGCGAAGCGGTGGTCGGATGGCACCTCTGCGGCCTGGCGGCACTCCTCCTCGTATCCGGTCTCTTCGGCCCGGCGTGGGTGGTGGGACTGGGAGCGCTGACGGTCGGGGTTGCGGCGCTCACGATCACCAGCGGCACCGTCCTACGACTCGGGGGACGGGGAGTAGCCGAGCGGCTCCCCTACTTCCACGTGGTCACGGGCATCACCTGGCTGGCAGCCTGGACGTTCGTGGATGCCCATGGCCTCCTCACCGGTACCCCCCTCCCTTCGTTCGCGGGTTGGACGGCGGCCGCCGTCGTGGGTGGCATCGGCCAGGTCCTCGTCGGATCGGTGGCCTACCTGTTGCCGGTCGCCATGGGACCCCCCGTCTCGGACAACCTGCGCCGCATGGGGAGATGGCCGGCTGTGCCCCTGCTGGCACTCAACGCGGCCGCGACGTTCCTCGTCGCGGGGATCCCGGCCGGGGTGGCGGTGGCGGGGGGCGTCTGGTTGGTCGACTTCGTCCGACGGGTGGCCACCGTTCGCCGACCGCGACCGACCGCGGCGTCGGCCTGAAACCCCCGTCGGTCAGAGCGGGTGTGACTCCGCCAGAGGCGGCCCTGCCACCTCCATCCACGACCGTTCGGCGATCTCGCGATAACGGAGTGGATCCACAGGCCCGGGAGGGAGCTCCGCGTGCTCCTCGAAGAAGCGCTCCATCCCCGACGGCGTGAACATGACGAGGATCTTCGAGGGGCGGTCCTCGAGGTTCTGGAAGCAGTGTTCGGTGCCCCGGGGAACGAACACGAAGCTGCCCTCCGGGGCTTCGAAGATCCGCTCACCGGCGATGAAACGGAAGTTCCCGTCGAGCACATACCACATCTCGTCTTCCCGCCGATGGATGTGGCGGGGCGGCCCTTGCTTGGGGCCGATGATGTTCTCTACCAGGGTGAAGCTCCCACCCGTGGTTTCGGTGCGGGCCTTGATGAGGGTGGGCCCCCCGGCCGGACCCCGGATCGCCTTCCCCTCGTCGGTGCGGACCACGAACGCCTCGATACCCATTCCGCACACCTCCTATGACGTCGGCCACCATGGTCGGCGTCGGGCGAGGCTAGCGGGGCCTGGGCCCATTCCACGCTCCTCGCGCCGAGACCCCGCTACCAGCAGGCGTCAACTGAGAAAACGCGTCAGGGTCACGTCCACATCGTCAGCCACCTCCAGGCGCCCCGGCTCATCCTTGAACCCGGCCTTGGTGAGGGCCCGGCGGGGCTGGGCCTGGACCCCGGTCAGGACCACCTTGATGGCGGAGGCGTTGAGGCGGTGAATGGCGGTCTGGAGTGCCACGAGGCCGGTGGCGTCGACCGCCGGGACATCCTCGAGGTCGATGATGACCGTGTGGACACCACTCCCGACGATGGTGAGCGCGTCGAGCGCCTTGGCAGCCGCCCCGAAGAAGAGGGGGCCACCGATGTCGTAGAACACGACACCCGGGGGCAACCCCTCGGCCGTGTGGCCCTGCGGCCCTCCGGTGAGCTGGGCGCCAGCGATCTCCACCATTCGACGCATGAAGAGAAAGGCGGCGAGGACCACACCCACGGCAACGGCGACGACCATGTCGAAGGCGACGGTGAGCCCGAAGCAGACCAGGAGGACGATGACGTCGCTGCGCGGGGCGATGCGGATCATGTGAACGAAACGATCGGCTTCACTCATGTTCCACGCCACCACGAGCAGAAGGCCCGCCATGGCAGCCATCGGGATGTGGCCGAGGAGCGGTGCCAACGCCAGGACAGCAGCGAGAAGGAAGAGCGAGTGGATGATCACGGCCACGGGGGTCCTGCCCCCCGCCCGGATGCCGGTCGCCGTACGGGCGATGGCACCGGTGGCAGCGAAGCCGCCGAAGAAGGGGGCGACGACATTTCCGATCCCGAGGCCGATGAGCTCGGCATCCGGATCGTGCCGCCCACCACTCATCCCATCGGCGACGACTGCGCACAAGAGCGACTCGATCGCACCCAGCATCGCTATCGCGGCAGCCGTCGGGGCAAGGTCACCGACGACCCGCCACGACAGGGTCCCGCCGCTCCACGGTGGCGCGAACAGGGGCGGCTTGGCCGGGATTCCGCCGAACTGGGAACCAATGGTGACCACTTCGTGACCACCGGTCGCCAGCCACATCCCGAGAAGGGTGGCGCCGACGAGGGCGACGAGTGGAGCCGGAGCCCGCCTCGTCAGGGCAGGAAACCAGATGAGGACCGCGATCGTCACCGCGCCGACGACGATGTCCGCGGTCCGGGCTGCAGGCAGCTTGCCGACAAGGTCAGCGATCTTCTCCCAGATCCGCTCCCCTTCCAGACGCCCCACACCGATGAAGTCGCCCAACTGGAGCACGGCGATCACGACCCCGATCCCGGCCGTGAATCCGGTGGTGACCGGGTAGGGAACGAACTGGATCAGCTGGCCGAGCTTCATGAGCCCCATCGCTATGAGGATCACGCCGGCCATGAGCGACGCCACCAGCAGGCCTTGCAGGCCGTAGCGGGCCGTCACCGGGGCCAGGAGCACCACGAATGCCGCCGTAGGACCGGAGACCGAGTGCATCGTGCCCCCGAGCAGGGCGATGATGATCCCTGCCACGATCGCAGTGAAGATGCCGTGTTCGGGGGGAGCACCGGCCGCGATCGCCAACGCCATCGACAGCGGCAGTGCCACGACCCCGAGCACCAACCCGGCCACCGCATCGGCCCGGAGGTCGGCGCTCGAGTAGCCGCGCACCCGAAGGGCGCGGAGCGCAGTCGCGAACCTGATCGCCGACGTATCCGAGATGAACCGCCTGGACATGGGGCGTGCATCGTACCGATCAAGTTCGGGATCGCCGTCATGCCCGCCACCCGGCAACTTCGAAGGTCGCTTGTTTTACGCAAGTAACACTGGTACGTTCCCGCAACAACCACATCCCTTCTGCAGGAGACCGCACGATGTCCGCGAGCCAGCGTTTCGATACCGTCATCATCGGGGCGGGGGTGGCCGGTCTCGGGGCTGCAGCCCTCCTCGCCAAGGACTTCGGCCAGCGGGTACTCGTCCTCGAACGGGCCCCGTTCATCGGGGGACGAACGCTCTCCTACGTCGGGCACGGAAACACCGTCTCCGCCGACGGAGTGGACATGGATGCGAAGGCATTCCGCAAGTCCCTGGCCTTCGCCCACTGCTACCTCGGCAAGTGCACCCCGAGCATCGAGGAGATCTTCGACAAGGGCCTCCTCGATGGCCGCACCTTCGAAGCGGGCGGTCACGGGTTGTTCTGGGGGAACAAGAGTCGGGTCGACCACCTCATGCGCCACCTCGGAGTGGGGTGGAACCTCCCCCTCAACAAGGGCCTCGGATTCATCGAATGGAGCGGCGAAGACGAACCGACCGTCCACCACCAGGTCGAGAAGGGCCGCCGCTACCAATGGATGAGCGCCGAAGGCTTCGACGCCACCATGCTCCACCTCACCGACATGGCCACCTCCACGTTCGAGGACATGGCCGGCTTGATGCGGACGCCACTCCAGGACTGGTTGGCCGAGCGCAACATGCACCCGGAGGCCTACAAGTACATCAAGGTGCTCGCGGCCAGCCAGACGGCCCAGGCAGAACCGGCCATGACCCCGGCCGGCGACTTCCTCGGGTACATGGCCATCGCGGGGAAGATCGGGATGAACCTCGTCAAGGGATCGGTGGCAACAGCGGACTCACCGGGGACGATCGCCATCCCCCAGCAGTTCGAACAAGTCGTGCTCGAGCACGGGGGTGAAGTGCTCCGCGACACACCGGCGCTCGAGGTCCTCATCGAGGACGGCAAGGTGACCGGCGTGCTCATTCGTTCACACGACAACGCCTACGACACCGAGCGGGTCGTCCTCGCCGACAACGTGATCTGCACGATCCCGCCCAAGTACATCTTCCGGGTCCTGCCCAAGAAGTGGTTCCCGCCAGACTGGGTGACACTGCTGGAGCAGAAGTTCTGGGGTGCAGGCCTGCTCACCGGCTACTTCGGGATGAAGCGATCGCTGTTCCCCGACATCGGCATCGAGGAAGGCAGCTTCGTGTACATGCCCGGCATCACCACCCCCGACGAGGGGTTCATCGGGGTGGTCGACATGGTCATGTGCGACTTCACCGCCTGGGGCGACGGGACCGCCCAGCGAGCGCCCGAGGGCAAGCGGGAATACCTCTTCTCCACCGCCCTGACCGACGAGGAGATGCGCAACCCCGACCGGGTCAACCGTGTCATCGAGCTGTGCGAGGCCTGGGCCCGGCGCACGTTCCCGACATGGGACCTCGACCTCGAGTTCGGGATCTGGACGCCGAGCCCGGAGGCGTACGGCCTGTGGCGCCCGGTGGGTGAGGACCGGCCCGACGTGAAGTCGCCCGACGTCGAGGGTCTGTTCTTCGCCGGTGACCAGTACGGGCGCCGCCTGTGGGGCGGCGGTGTCGACGGGGCATCCTTGTCGGCGATCATGTGCGTCGATGCGATGATGGGGACCGACCTCGAGACGGAGATCATGCCCGACTACCACCGGGGCGTCCCGGCCACGACCTGACCGTGGCACTTCGAATCACCTTCGACTGCATCGCCTGCGGTGCCTGCCAATTCGCCTGCCCGAACGATGCCGTGGTCGGAGGAGTCCGCCTCTACGCCATCATCGGCCGACGGTGCAACGAATGCGTTGGGCAGTTCCCCGAGCCGCAGTGCGTGCCGGCCTGCCCGGTGGATTGCATCATTCCGCTTCCCCTGGCCGGCTGATCAACGCCTGCGTTTGGCGGCATCGGCCAGCACCTCTGGCGGCGTGAGGTAGGCGGCGGCCGAGCCCCTTCGCTCCGAGGCCTCACGCATCTCCTGGCGGGCGACCGACCGGAGGTGCACCTCGTCGGGCCCGTCGGCCAGGCGGAGTACCCTCCCCCACGACCAGAGGTCGAAGAGCGGGGTGTCGGGGGTCAGGCCCATGGCGCCGAACACCTGCATGGCCCGATCGACCACCTCCGTCTGCATCCTCGGCACCTGCGCCTTGATCATCGCAACCTCCTTGGCGGCACCTTTCGGCCCATGGCGATCGATGAGCCACGCGGTCTTGAGCACGAGCAGCCGAGCCTGGTCGATCTCGATCCGCGAACGGGCGATCCACTCAGCGACCACACCGTGCTGATGCAGGTAGCTCCCGAACGTCTTGCGGTCTGGTGCTCGCTCGCACATCAACTCGAGGGCAAGCTCGGACTGGCCGATGCTGCGCATGCAGTGGTGGATGCGTCCCGGCCCGAGCCGGGCCTGGGCGATTCCGAATCCCGATCCTTCCTCGTGGAGAAGGTTGGTGACCGGCACTTCGACGTTGCGGAACACGACCTCACAATGCCCCTCGGTTGACACCTTGTTGGCCACTGGGATGTTGCGAACGATCTCCACGCCGGGGGTGTCGAGGGGGACGAGCACCATGCTCTGCTGGTGGTGCCGGTCGGCCTCGGGGTTGGTGACCCCCATGACGATGGCGAGCTTGCAGTGCGGATGGGCAGCCCCGGAGGTGAACCATTTGCGCCCGTTGATGACGTACAGGTCGCCATCGCGCCGGATCGAGGTCTGGATGTTCGTCGCATCCGAGGACGCGACATCAGGTTCGGTCATCGCAAAGCAGGACCGAATCCTGCCGTCGAGGAGCGGCTCGAGCCATTGCTTCCGCTGTTCGGGGGTGGCGAACAGATGGAGAATCTCCATGTTGCCGGTATCGGGGGCACTGCAATTGAAGACCTCCGAGGCCCACATCACCCGGCCCATGATCTCGGCGAGGGGGGCGTACTCGAGGTTGGTGAGGCGCTGGCCCGGCTCGTCGTCCTCGAGGCCGGGCAGGAACAGGTTCCACAAGCCCTCGTCGCGGGCGAGCACCTTCAGGTCCTCGATGAAGTCGGGGTGAGGATTGCCGGCGCGGACATCCTCGATCCACACCGGGATCTGGGGAACGATGTACTCGTCCATGAATCGGCGCACCTGTGTCCGGAGTTGCTCCACCTTGGGGCTGTATTCGAAATCCATGGGGTCTCCAGTGTCGAGAGGACAAGCCCTGGTTCGAGGGAACGGCTTGCGTAACGGAAGTATAATTGGCCGATCGCAGCCTCCTCCTCCGCCGAGTCGAGCCAGATCCGCGCCAACTCCGTCTATCGGGCCCTGGCAGCGGTCGGGGACCGGTGGTCACTGCTCATCCTCGGTGCGGCGCTGCAGGGCTGCGTTCGATTCCGGGATTGGAGGCGAACGATCGGGATCGCCAGCAACGTACTCACCAACCGACTCAACCACCTTGTGGACCTCGGATGCCTCGAGAGGCGCCCCGGAGCAGACGCCCGGGGTTCCGAATACCACCTGACCTCGATGGGCCTCGACCTCTACCCGACCGCCCTCATGTTCTGGCGCTTCGACCAACGCTGGTCGGAACCCCAGCTCCTCCACCCCGAGGCACTGCAACACCGCACCTGCGGGCATCCCATGACACCCACCATCACCTGCCGATCATGCGCACGAGAGCTTCGTCCCCGGGAGATCCGCTACGAGGACGGGCCCGGGGCAGGCATGGACGAAGCGCCCCCGCCCCGCGTAAGCCGCCGGTCATCGGTGACGCTCGACGAGAGCGGATCGCGCCACACAACCCTCTTCGGGGAGTCCGTCGACAGACTCGGGGATCGGTGGACGCAGATGGTGATCGCGTCGCTCTTCCTGGGCGCCAGCCGTTTCGATGCAATCCAACGTGAGTGCGGTATCGCCCCCAACCTCCTCTCCGTTCGCCTCAAGGAACTCGTCGATGGGGGCCTGCTCCTCCGCCGGAGGTACCAGACGGGGCCCGAACGGTTCGAGTACGTCCTCACCCCGAAGGGCATGGACATGTACCCGATCGCACTCACCCTGATGGCGTGGGGTGACCGCTGGCTCACGACTGGAGTCGGTGCTCCGCTCCTCCTCACCCACGTTCCCTGCGGATCCCGATTGGAACCGACCGTCGTATGTGCTGCCTGTGGCGAGGAACCCCACCCCCGCGACGTCACCTTCGGCCCTGCAACCGGCCCTGGCGACCATGTCATCCCGGTTCGGTGACGGTCAAGCCTCCGTCGACAACGATCGTCTGGCCCGTGATGTAGGCAGAAGCCTGCGAGGCGAGGAAGACAGCCACTCCACCGACGTCGTCGGGGAGACCCATCCGTCGGACCGGTGTCCGCCGCTCCACCGCTCCGAGCAGTCTCTCGTTCTCCCACAGGGCGCGGGAGAAGTCGGTCTTGATGAGGCCGGGGGCGATGCAGTTGGCCCGGATCCCAACGGGGCCCCACTCGACAGCGAGGCTCTTCACGAGGGATGAGTCGGCGGCTTTCGACATCCCGTACACCGCCAGCGTGCCGCTCCCCTGGTTGCCCCCGATGCTGGAGACGATGATGATGCTTCCCCCGCGGGTCATGTGGGGAGCCGCCATGTTGCAGAGCCAGAAGTTGCTCCGCACATTGGAGTTCATGATCTTGTCGTACGCATCGTCGGGCATGGCCGCCATCGGCCCGAAGTACGGGTTGACCGCCGCGTTGCAGACGAGGGTGTCGATCCTGCCCCACTCGGCGAGGGCCCGCTCGACGAGGCCCTGGAGTTGCTCCTTGTAGGAGATGTTGCAGGGAACGGCGATCGCCTCCCCGCCGGCAGCCGTGATCGCATCGACGACCGCCACGCAGGCGTCTTCCTTTCGGCTGGAGACGACGACCCGGGCACCGGCCCGGGCCATGTTCTCGGCAATCGAGCGGCCGATCCCCCGGCTGGAGCCGGTGACGATCGCGACGAGTCCGGTCAGGTCGAACATGGATGGCTCCTCGGCATTCGTGGGGTACGGCACTGTACGAGTCCTCACTTGCGTAACGCAAGCTAGTCACGAGGCGGAGCAACCTCCCGGGGAGACGCGTGGTCGGCCAGTCGGAAGCTCAGGCGACACCCTGCCCGGCGCGGGTCGCACCGATGCAACTCCTCCACGGTCACCCCGTCGAGTTGTCCGGCCAGGCCCTCCGCCAGGCCGAGGTGGAGTCCACACACCGTTTCGGGGTCCGCTTCGGCGACTTCGGCGAACGGGCAGGCCCGGAGGATGAAGTCGACCCTGCTCCCGCCTCGCCGCATGCTCGGTTCGAATCCGCCACGGGTGATCGCATCGGAAAGGGAATCGATCGGACTGCTCCCCCTCACCTCGAGCCGGCTCCCTGCCCTCCGACCCACCTCGACCGCCCCGGCCCCGGTGCCAACCATCTCGACGAGGAGGAGGCCGAGCCGCGCGTAGGGACCGCTCGCCCCCCACCGGGCATCCGCCCCGGGATGGACCATGAAGGCCAGCCGGGGGCGTCCGGGACGATCGGTAGGGGCCACCGATCGAGTGACGAGGCCGGCCTCGACCAACTTGGTGAGGTGTTGTCGGATCGTGTTGTGGTTGAGGCCGAAGTGAGCGGTGAGCTCTGCGATCCCGACGGGCGACTCGGCGCTGGCCACGAATCGAAAGATGTCGTGGCGGGTCGGGTCGCCAAGGGCGCGGGCTTGCTCCTGGAGTGTCATCGCTCCACGCACCCGGGCCGCGGAGGGGACACACGGGGTCGTGGACCAACGGGAACAACCGACTGTGTCCCGTCGGAGCGGTGCGTCATGTGCGCGAGAAGGTCACCCGCCATGTCCCGTCGTCGGGCTGGTCGGTGACGTGGGTGAAGCCCTGTCCACCGAGGACGCCTTTGAGGCGCTCCGGGTCGTGCGGGGCCAGCACGACCAGCACCTCGCCCTCAGCGGTGGCAGCCGCGGCTTCCATGATGGTGTCGAACGGCTCGCCGCCGGCTGCGATCACGGGACGCGCATCGACCGTTCGTGCCCGGTTCGTGATGGTGACCGACCAACGCTCCGGTCCTTCCTCGCCATAGGCCCAGGCGAACTGTTGCGGGTGGACGGCATCGAGCTGGTAGTGCAAGGGAACAGGGTCGTGGTCGTTCACGAGGACGAGGGCCTCACCTGCGGCGAGGGCCGCCAGGCGGGAGAACACCAGGGGGTGCCGGTCCCGTGGGTGCAGGTCTCGCAGGTCGAGTTGGTTGGCCGTCATGCTGCCTCTCCTTCGGTCTGGTTTGTGGCGATGAGTTTTACTAGCATATACTAGAAAAACTAACGGCGCACCTGTACATCAGGGGTACCGTGGCACCGACACACGCGGCCAATCCCCCACCACGAGGAACGGAAGGTGACTCGATGACCGAAGAGCACACCGCCATCATCGACTTGGCACGAGCCGCGTTGGATGAGGTCATCGACCCCGAACTCGGGATGCCGATCACCGACCTCGGCCTCGTCTACGACGTTCGCGTCGATGACGGCACCCTCAAGGTGGAGATGACCACCACCTCACCCATCTGCCCTCTCGGCGACTACCTGGCCGGCGAGGCCCGGAAGCGACTCGAGGACCTGGCGGGCGTGGAGGCCGTTGAGGTCATCCTCACCAACGATCCCCCGTGGACGGTAGACCGCATGAACGAACGCGCCCTGCGCTTCTTCGGTCACCCTGGATGACTCGCCGGCTGTCCCGGATCGGGGGGCCGGCTCTCGTCGGGGGGGTCGGGCTGGGCCTGGTATTCGGGGTGCTCACGGGCCTCGCCCGGATGGGGTGGTCGGCCGGCGGCCCGCCGGCGGTGCCATTCCACGGTCCCCTCTTTGCGCTCGGATTCCTCGGCACGGTCATCGGGGTCGAGCGGGCCGTGGCGCTGCGACGCCGTTGGGCCTGGCTCGTCCCGGTGGTATCGGCGGCGGCGGTTGTGTCCTTCCTCGCCGGCGCTCCCACCGCGGTGGCAGGCGGCCTCCTGGCCGTCGGTGGCGTCGGCCTCACGGCGGTCTTCCTGATCGCCCAACGCCTGCAACCTGAGCTGCACATCCTGGTGATGGCCGGCGGCGCCGGGTGTTGGACCGTGGGCGCAGTCGGGTTCCTGGCCGACGTGGCCATACCCCAACTCGTCCCTGCAATGGCCGGCTTCCTGGTCCTCACCATCTACGGTGAGCGACTCGAGTTGGCCAGGCTCATCGGGGTGGGCAGAGTCTCCCGGGCCTGGCTTGTAACGGCGAGTTGGGTGATGGCGGCGGGGGCACTCGTCGCCCTGTTCGACGCCCGCGTGGGAGGGTTGGTGTCCGGGGTGGGATTCCTCGGGGCGGCAGCGTGGCTGGCCCGCTATGACGTGGCGCGCAGGACAGTGAAGATCCCCGGCCTGACGAGGTACATGGCGTCTGCGCTGCTGCTCGGCTACGGGTGGCTGGCTGGGGCCGGGGTCATCTGGATCACCGGCGGCCTCGCACCAGGGAGCCTCACCTACGACGCCGCCGTGCACTCGGTGTTCCTCGGGTTCGTCTTCTCGATGGTGTTCGCCCATGCCCCGATCATCGTCCCCGCCGTCACCCGCCAGGCGGTCCCCTACCACCGCTGGTTCTGGGCTCCCCTCCTCCTCCTCCACGCCACCCTCGCGCTCCGGGTCGCCGCCGACTTCTCGGGGGCGGCCGGGGTACGCCAGTGGGGTGGACTGGGAAACAGCCTTGCCATCGCCCTCTTCCTCGGGGTGCTCGGGTCGTCCGTGGCGCGGGGCAGACGACCCACCTAGTGGTACGTCTCCGAATTGGCTGGGTCGTCTCCCACGCCACCATGAATCCGCAGACACACCACTAGGACCGGCGACTCACCGAACCCACCGGTATGGTTCGACTCATGCGGGATGGGTGGTGGAAAGGGCTGGTCATCGGGACCGCGCTCGTTGCCGGGTGCAGTTCGTCCGTCGTCGTGAGCACGACCACCACCATCTCGGCGGTCCGGGAGACGACCACCACCGTCCCGGCGACGGTTCCTCCCACGACGACGACCCTGCCCTGGACGCCGCCGCAGCACCGCATCACCATCGAGGGCGGCTCCTTCATCGACCGCGAGACCGGCGAGCGATTCGTTCCACGCGGTGTCAACTACTTCATCATTTCCGACTGGAGGGATCGTGTCATCCAACCCGGTGTGTTCGATGGGGCGCAGATGGATGCCGACTTCGCCACACTCGCCGAACATGGCTTCAACACGGTCCGGATCTTCTTCGACAGCTGCGGGTGCATGGGCAAGACCAGCGGGGATGGGCTCCGTGCCGACACGCTCAACGTCCTCGCCGAGACCATCGAACTGGCGAAGACCCACGGCCTGGTGCTCCTCCTGACCTCCAACGACCTCCCCGACGAAGGGGGCTACCGGACCCTGGCGGGTCGGGATGACTCGGAGTTCTTCCCCGGCTATCGCAACAGCGACTTCCTGACGTCTGCCGGCCATGAGGCGATGCGCAACTACTGGGATGACCTCATGTCGGGCCTGGTGGAGCGACGGGCACCGCTCGAGGCGGTGCTCGGCTGGTCGATCCTCAACGAGCAATGGCTCTTCACCGACATGCCGCCACTCAGCCTCACCGAAGGGACGGTGACGACCGCGGCCGGGACCTACGACCTGTCGGATGAGGGCGAGAAGCGGGCGATGGTGATCGAGAACGTCCGGGCGATGGCACAGGGGATCGCCGAGGTCATCAAGACCCACGATCCCCACGGCCTGGTGACAATGGGCTTCTTCACCCCCCAGTTCCCCAACCCGACGGGGATCGGTGGCACCTGGTACGTCGACACCGCACCGCTCGTGGAGGCTTCGGCGCTCGACTTCTTCGACTTCCATGCCTACGCGGGCGAGGACATCCCCATCGATCAGATCGCCGAGAACTTCGGGATCACCGACGACAAGCCGGTGGTCATGGGAGAGGTGGGCGCCTTCGTCCACCGGTACTCCACCGTCGAGGGTGGCGCCCTCGCCATCCAGCGTTGGGTCGCCGACTCCTGCGCTGCCGGGTTCGATGGCTGGCTCTACTGGGGGTATCTCCGGGCGCCGTTGTCCGATGCCACATGGAGCCTCACCGACGCCGACGGATTCCTGCTGGACACGCTCTCCCCCGCCAACCAGCCGGACCCGTGTGTGCCCACCCTCGTGGACCCGAACCTCGCCGCCGATCGGCCGACCCGGGTCTCACGCCAACTCTCGGATCAGCCGAGCTCTGCCGCCGTGGACGGCAACCCCACGACGGCTTGGGGCTCCGGGGCCGATGCACCCGGCTGGATCGAGATCGATCTGGATGGCATCACCGTCGGTTCGGTGCGACTCACCGTCGCCCAGTATCCCGCAGGGCGCACGGTGCACCGAGTGGTGGTGTCCACCGCCGGCGGCAACACAACGACACACACGTTCGACGGGGAGACCGAGGACGGCGACGTGCTCGAAGTGGTGTTCGATGAGCCACTCGCCGGCGTCGTCGCGGTCCGGGTCGAGACCTCACGCAGCCCGTCGTGGGTCGCCTGGTTCGAGGTCGAGGTCCTCGGCCCCTGACGCCCGGACGCCGGGCCGCGCCAACCGAGAAGGCCGCTTTCCCCAGCATCGGCCGCGGCTGGGGGCATACACTCGCCGGGTGGCCGAGGGAGCACTCTTGCGCAAAGCCGTAGCTGTCGCCGTGGTGATCCTGTTGGGCGGACTGCTGACCGGCCAACCGTCGCAGGCTGCCCCAGCCATCAACGTCGCTCCTTCGAGCGGAGCTCCCGGCACCTCCGGCTCGGTGAGCGGTTCCGGCTTCCCACCGGGGTTCAGCGGAACCTGCACCGTCCACTTCATCGACAAGGGCGTCCCCTCGCAGGCGAACGAGGTGGGGGGTTGCGCAGTCAACGGGAATGGATTCCTCAGCGGTGGGTTCACGGTCCCTGGTCTCCCTCCCGGCGGGTACTCGGTCACGGTGTGCGGCAGCTACAACGGCGGGTACTTCTGTGACACGGGCGCCTCCACCGTGTTCACCATCACCCCGCCTCCCACCACGACCACCACGACCACGACCACGACAACCCCTCCCACCACCACCACCACCACGACCATTCCCAAGCCCACCACGACCACCACCCCGTCCAGCACGACGACGACCACGACGATCCCGGTGACGACTCCGGCCCCCGGCCCCGCGATTCCGCCGCTCGGGCCCGGGATGGGGATCGGGTCGGGCGTGTGGGGCGAGTCGACGAGGATCACTGTCGTCGATGGTGAGGTGGCCATACCCCACCTGTGGCTGCTCCGCTGTGGGGCGCCACCTGGCGCCGATGTCTGGGACTTCGATGACCAGGTTCTCGGCCGGACGAACCCACAAGTCGAGGGATGGGCGGGGATCCGCGGAACCGTCGTCGAGCCGGCATTGGGGACCATGACCCCCTCACAGGCCGTTCGCGTCGAAGCCTCCACGAACATCTATCGAACGTGGAGTACGGCGTTCCGCCGGACCAGCGAGACGAACGACACCGCGGTCCAATTCGCTGGCCTCTTCGTCGGCCTTCCCCAGCCCTCGGCCGACCCGATCGTGGTCCGCCTGGTGGCCACGGGTAGTGACGGGCGTGTGATCGACATCGATGAGATCACCCTCGGACCAGATCCCTCCCCCGCCACCGACTGCCTCATGGTGGCAGCCACTGCCTCCGGCTGGATCTGGCGGATCCAACTCCTCGCCTACACCACCGACGGCGCACCAGTGAACCTCGACATCGACTCGATGTTCTTCGACCGTGACCAGCCGTACCCAATAGCGCCGAGAGCCGATCGAGCCGACGTGCGGTTCATTTTCCCGGCGGAGGGGGCGCGCATCCCTACCGCCCGGGGCACGACGGTGGTCGGTGAGGTCACCTGGCCGACCCCACTCACTCTGTGGGGGATCGACATTGCCTACCCCAACTGGGACCGAAGCGGCGTGGAGATCCGGCGAGCCCAGAGGCCGACCAGGTACCGGATAAGCGACGATGGCCTTTCCTACAAGATGCTCTTCTGGCTGGACGACGTGCGCTTGCCGCCCGGGGAGTCGGCGATCACCGCCACCGTTGCCGCCGGAGGGGTCGCCGGTTCGGCCACCTTGACCCTCGTGGGTACGGGAGCACCGGCTCCACCCGCCGACGCCTACCGCCACCTCGTGTCGGGAGAGGTGGACATCCTGCCCTGGGCCCTCGAGGTGACCCAGGCCATTCGCGGTCCGCTGGAGGTGCAGTCGCCCGGTGGCGTGGTCGTCGACGACTTCCCGCTCGTCCGCGGCAAACGAACAGTCGTGCGCGGATACGCGACGCAGGCATTCCCGCTCGGAACCCCGGCCGAGGTGGGTACGGTCGCCGTGGGCGGAAGGCTGTTCGGCACGCGGGCCGGAGTCTCCCTGCCCGGCTCCCCGCTTTCGCCCTTGACCGGTCCGGTCGAGTTGTTCCGCAACGCCCCTGGCCCCGACGGCGAAGCCGCCCTCCGTCCATATGTCGGCCGCACCTTCGACTTTCTCCTCCCCAACACCTGGACCGATGGAGACGTCACGCTCCGGTTCGAGGTGAACCCGACCGGTGACGCCGCGTTCCTCCCGGAGCCGCCGCTCACCGGGGGCTCCATGAACTCGATCAGCCGCCGGATGACGTTCACCGACGTCGGACACGTCTCGGTGGCCCCGATCCTCGTTGACTTCTACTGGCGGTGCACCCAGCAGATGCTCGATGACGACTGGAACGGCTGCCGCGGACTGGCCGTGGGAGACATCGCCAACGTGGTGCCAACCGTCGACGAGGTCACGGCCAGCGTCCGCGCCTGGTGGCGGACGATGCCGGCTGCCAGCGACACTCCGTGGGCGATGCTGTGGTCGACTGTGAAGATCGCCGAGAAGGACCCCTCTCCTCCCTTCTCCGCTCCTGGGCCGCGGGTTGAGGGCCGGCTGGTGGGTACTTCCTACAGTGGGATCCGGGACTCCTTCCGGGACCTCTACTGCAGCGACTCTTCGTGGTTTCCCAGCAGACTGCAGATGCCTGAAATGCCGCGTGCTCGGGATGTTCGTCACCGGCTGGGGGGGTCCCTTCAACGGCGGATGTGCGTGGCGCGGTGGCCGGTACGTGTTCCGAACGAGCCTCGACTGGTCGACCATGGCCCAGGAGGCGGGTCACGCGGCCGGCATGAGGCACTCGAGTAACGCCCACAACGAGTCGAGCGGTGGCAGTACGCGAGCTCGATGGCCCGGGGACCACGGCGAGCTCGGCCCGCCGGGGGCTCCTGGGTGGGGGTTCGACACTTCGACGATGATGCCGATGCGGCCCGACACTCACATCCACGACTACATGTCCTACGGAGGCGGTTCCAACTGGACCGCGCTCGACACGTGGGCCCACATGTTCGAGGCGATGCGCAGGAACGAGTCGACAGGGGACGGGCGCGAAGGCACCGCTTCTGGCGAGCCCATCGATGATCCGGGCGAGGAGCGTGTGGTCGTCACCGGGGTCGTCCTGCCCGACGGGTCGATCCAACTCGGACTCCCCTACTTCGGGCTCCCACCGACCGGCGAGGCGGGTGCGGGCCCCATCGTGGAGGTGCGGGATGCAGCCGGCGTGGTCGTCGCCACCGGCGAGACCTTCTTGCTCGGCGGGGCGACGCATGACGACTCCGGGACCGAAGCGTTCGTATCCGTGTTACCCCCCGGGCTGCATGGCGCGGTGCTGGTGGTCATAGGCGAAGGCGGGGAGGAGACCACCATCCCAACAGAGGAGGTCGGCATCGAGTTTGGTGAGGTCACGGTGAGCTATCGCGAGGAGGAACCATCGGGAGATGCACCGTGCCCTGGCGATCGGGACACTGAAGAGGGGGCAGTACCGTCCGATTCGATCGCGACCGTCTGCCGGACGTTGGCGGTGTCGTGGGACGGGGCGGTGGGCCCGTCGTACCTGGTGGAGGCGAGCCTGGATGGTCACGCCTGGTGGCAGATCGGCGAGTCGCCCGAACCATCCGTGGAGCTGGACTTCAGCCTGGTCCCGTTCGAGGGCCCGGACTGGGTGATCCGGGTGCAGGCCACCGACGGGGTGAACGTACACACGATCGTGAGCGGCCCGGTCGATCTGGGATCCCAGGCACCGCTGGCGCTGATCGGCGACCCGCTGGGCGGTGATCGGGCCAGTCCCCAGATGTACCGGGCGACCGCAGTCCGGACCAGCATGGGCGGCGACGACCCCCACTACGAGTGGACCCTCAATGGCGAACCGGTCGGCGAGGGCCCCGAGACGTTCCTGCCGCTCCTGCTACCGGGCCTGCACACCGTGGGGCTCACCGTCAGCAACGAAGCCGGGTCCGACCACACCGAGGTCACCGTGGAAGTGATCGTCGACGAGGACCGCGACCGCATGGACGACGCTTGGGAGCTCGCCAACGGCCTCGACCCGACCGACCCTTCCGACGGGGCCCTCGACCCCGACGGGGACGGCCTTCCCACCGCGTGGGAACACACCTTACGCACCGACCCCAACAGCATCGACAGCGATGGCGACGACTACGCCGATGCCATCGAACTGGCTGGCGGCGGCGACCCCCTCGACCCGGGATCGCTCCCCGGCTACCTCCACGGTGCTCCCGGCGGGAGCCCACCACCTCGGATCACCGCCCTGGAAGCTGCCCTTCCAACCGGCTTCGATCTCTCCTCGATCCCGGCCTGGGCGTGGGTCACCGCCGGGCTGGGCCTCGGCGCAGGCCTCGGAACGCTGGGTCGGGCCCGGCGGCGAATGCGTACCTGACCGACCGAACGCTGGCACCCACCCGTTCTTGGGGGCCGTTTCGTTCGTCCCACCGCGATCAAACGACCCCAAAGCGCATCAACCCTCGACGAGGCGGAGCCTTCCCAACAACTCGAGGAGGTGGTTGGCGTCCCGGTCTCCCGCTCCGGAGCCCTCAGCAACCAGTCGAAATCCCGCACCAGTAGGGGCGTTTTCCGGGCCGCGATACTTCTTCGAAGTGGAAGTTGACACGCCAACCGAAAGGCCCAATACTCTCGCGATGCGTGTCAAATACCTTGCCCTCATGCTCCTCCTCCTGGCCGCCTGCGGAGGCGACAGCCCACCCGAAGTGACGACGCTCGACGTGACCTTCATGAACGACATCCTCACGTGTGACAACGTCGATGGGCGGGGTATCGCCAGCGGCACAATCGAAAACACCGGCGGTGTGACCGCGACATTCCGGATTGACTTGGAATTCCGGAACGACACCAGCGACGAACTCCTGGCTTCAGGTGTTGCTGTCGTTCGGTCCGTCGCTCCGGGTGAAGCCGGGGAATGGACGATCGAAGTCGAGGACGTCGGGGACGCCGGTCTCTCTTGCCGGTCCAAGAGCATCTCTGCGAGCGCCTGACCGTGCCGCACGCGGGCCGCGACAAGCCTGGCTAGCCCATTCATGGTCGAGGTCTCCCGGCGCGAGTTCATGCAGTTGGCGGCACTCGTCACCGCCGGGATCGCTGCCGGATGTACCCGAGGCGAACTCACGACCGCGTCGACAGCGGCCGACCTCCCCCTGGGAGACCTCCCCTACTCGATATGGGAGCAGGTTCGGGAGGTGGTTCGGGCCAGCCCTGATCACCTCCCTGCCGCAGCTGCCCGGGCGGTGGCGTCCAAGAACCCTGAGGAGATCTTCACCTTTGTCAGGGACCGCATCTCCGTGCTGCCACCCTCACTCGAAGGCTTCACCCGCTCGGTAACAGGGCGACGGTGGGGCGCCCGGGGAACACTGCGGTGCGGGTTCGGGACCCCCCGGGAACGGGTGGATCTCCTCGTTGACCTCTACCGGCAGGCGGGCTACGACGCGGAAGTCGTGGAAGGAGACCTGACCGTGGCCGTCGACCCGGTGGCCTTGCTGGCTCGTCGAACGGATCTCACGTTCGCACCTCCCGTGGATTCGGCAACGGTCGGGGAATGGCATCGCCTTCTCAGCATCACCGCCGGGGGCCTCGACCCGGGTCCCGGTCCCGACGAGGCGGACGCCTTGGCCAGCAGCCTCCTGGCCCTGCTCGGCTCGGCCACCGGTGCCTCGGCAGCGCAACTCGCTCCGCCGGGTCGGGTCCCTCTTGTGAGGGTGCTCGCCGGCGGGGAGGAGCGACTGGCCAACCCTCTCCTTGCGACGACACCTTTCGGCGAGGGCCTCGTGACCAACCCGGTCACCGCCCTGACCGGAGACGTCCTCAGCCCAACCCGGCTCACACTCTCCTACGCCACGACCACCAACCCCGCCCAGCCTATCCAAGTGGCCGAGCGGGAGTTCGACATGGAGGACGTCGTCGGACGCCAGCTATTCGCGAGGTTCGTTCCCAGTGGCGGCGCGGCCGAGCTGTTCCGGACGCCACTCGACCAGATTCCGTGCTTCACGGCGATGGTCGGGCTCGATGCTCCGGACTTCGGACCGGCTGACATGGAGCGACACTCGACGCTCGGCGACTCGATCACGATCGGGGGAGACCTGATCCAGACGCCCCAGCCCAACACAGCGGTTGTCGGGGCCGAGCAGGTGGGCGGGGATCCAACCGCAGCCAGCCGGGTCGCGGGCCTGATGCTATCCGTCTCGGCCCTGGCATTCCCCAGCCTGTTTCTGCAGGTCACCGCGGTTGATTCCGCCGGGGCACCGGTCCTCGACATCCCTGCGGAGGCGTTCTCGGTGGGCGAGGCCGGGACCCCCATGTCGTTCACAATCACCGCCTCCCATGCCCCACAGCCATCGATACTCCTCCTCTTTGACGGGTCGCAGAGCCTCCCGACGGAGTTCCGGGGGGAAGGCGCGGTGGAACTGGCCGGGGACCTGGCTGCCGAGATCCTCTCTGTCCACGCTGGCGCACAATTCCGGATCGGGGGCGTCAACTATGGGACGGCATCGGTCTCCCCCGCGTGGTTGGCGTCAGCCGCCGACGTCCGAGCCGAGGCCAGGCGAGTCATTGCCGACGGATCCGAGTTGTGGTCGGCACTGGCCGACACCCGCAGCGCGGGGGCCAGTCTCGTGGTCCTGGTCACCGACGCTCGTGCCACGGACACCGACGAACAGCGGGAAGCCGCCCGACCCTGGGTCCATGGTGGACCCCCGGTGCTGGTCATCGGGGTGGGCGACTTCGACGCTGCCACAGGGAAAGACATCGCAACCACGTCCGGGGGTTCCTTCGCGACCGTGGCGACTCGGGCTGCTGCGATCGAATCCGTGGGAGCTTCGATCACCATGGCCGAGATCAGTCCGTATCGGGTTCAGTATCGGGCACCGATGGATGGTCCCACTGACCGAACTGTCCGGATCGGCGTCGGTGCGGTGGCGGCCGAGGGAACCTACGTCGTGCCCGCCGAGCCGCTGCCGCCTCCCTCGGTGAGCGGTATCTACCTGAGCATGGCGATCGGGTCCCAAGCCACGACTCGGACCCTCGCTGGTCTCCGGTTGGAGGACGCGACTCCGACGACCTCCGTTCCCACGGCAATGCTCGAGGAGGTCCGACACGCCCTTGTCGGAGGGACCCTGGTCTCCATCGAGGCCGGTCCTCCGACTGCCGCCGTGTGGTTGGACGACTTCCTCACGGCGAAGATCTCGCAACGACCTCTCTACGAGCATCGCAACGATGGGTTCGATCCCCAGATTGACGCCCTGGCTGAGGGCATACACTCCATACCCACGGAACTGCCCGGCCTGCAGGGCCCAGCCCTCGGCGCATCCATCCCCATCATTCCCTCTGGTCCCCATGTCGTGCTGCTCGCCGGCCGCCCGCTCCCCGATGGCTCGGGCCTAGGACGAGCCGATGTGCTCCCGTTCGCCTCGTGGGCCTCGCCCACATCCGGGGGCGATTCCTTCGCGGACACGCTCCGAGGAACGGCTCCCCTCTCGATCCAGGAGGCGTGGTTGTTCCCGGACAGCACCCTGGGCCGCCTCGCGGGCCGACGCCTCGAGGTGATCCCAGCCGGCGTACCAGCACCCCGCGACGGGCCAGCGGCGCCGTGGGCGCGTTTGCTCGACTTCTACTCGGCCCACCACCGCATCATTCCGACCGATTCGGGGCCGTTCGCGTTCTGGGCGGTCGATCGGAACGGCTCGCTCATCGGGGTACTCCCCGACGGCAGCGGAGGCGGCAGCGCCATCGACGATATCGCCGAGCAATGCTCGGACACGAGCAGGATCGCGGCGGCGACGCAGCTCTCCGGGTCTGCGCTGGGACTTCCGTTTGCAGGGCTCGTTTCACTCCAGAAGGCCATCGCCCTCCAAGCCCTGAAGGCCGCTGCGGTCATCGCCACCCTCGAGGATCCCAAGGTTCCACCCGCCTGCGACAAGGGCCTCGGGGACCTGGCCTGCGACTGGGCCAAGGACACCCTGGCCGCCGGCTCCTGGACCGGGTACGGGAAGATCGACACTGCTGACGACGTCGTCGAAGCGGCTGGCGGCGGCGGGCTCGTGGATTGTTGACTCCGCTCGACAACGACTGTTCCGGAATTGCTATCTTGATCCGATTACGGAGGACAGGGTGAGGGTAGGTACCGCAGCTCGAACGATTGCAGTCGTGACGGTCATCCTGCTGTTGGCCGCTGCGTGCACCAAGGACGGCACGACCGCTCCTCCAACGACCGTCGTGACCTCGCAGACCACACCGGGGAGTGTGGGCACGATCCCACTCCCCCCGCCGCCGGCACCCATGGCGGTGGTCACGCGGCTCGGCCCGGGAGCCGCCGAACCCTACGGCGGCGATCCGGTCGAGGTCACTGCCTATGTCCTGGCCGAGTCCCCTGTGGTCGGCCTCGAACTGTGGTCAGGCAGTGAGCGGGTCGACACCATCGAGCTTGCCGAACCAATGACCCGGGTGAGCGAGGTCCTTACGTGGACGGCCGCCGGGGCCGGGCTTCATCCGCTCCTCGTCAGGGCAGTCGACGTCGATGGCCGCATCTCCCAATCGTCTCCCATGTGGCTACGGGTCCGTGAGGCCCCGAGCGCCCAGAACGTCCTGGGTCCGCCTCCCGGGGGTGGATCAGGTCAGACGTTGCTCGCATCGCAGACCGGCCTCATGGTCGTCCAGCCAGCGCCCCAAGTGAGCCACGGGGAAGGATGCACCCTCGAGATCTCTGTTCCGCCTGCCGCAGGTTTGGGCATCGCCGTCTACGGCGCCGTCCTGGGCGGAGGAGGCTTTGCTGCCATCGGCGTATTGGGACCCGAGGGTGGAACGCTCGACCTCCCGGCCGGGTCAGGACCGGTTGTCGTCTACACGGAGTCCTTCAACGATGCAGCAGCATTCCCCTCCGCCCCGGCGGTCTCCGACCCCTGCCCCGGCGGAACCTGGGACGGTGACCTGGCATTCGAGGGCGGCAAACTGACGGCCGACGTCGACCGGGCCTATGTGTACGTCACGACAGACGGTGATGACTGGGATCGGTCCCCGGCCGCCAACCAGACCTTCATCGCTCCCGGTGCCGACGGACGTTTCGACTTCTCGGGCATTCTCCCTTCACTTGACCCAGGCGGAGCAACGACGATCGAGGGCTGGGGCTGGAAGGGTGCCAGCCTGGTCGCCCTCGGGCGCTCGACCTTCACGGTCCCGGCCCCCGGCGACGGGGTTGGCGCCTCGCCGTGGCAGGTCTCACCGACGCCTTCGCTCCTCCCGAGCAAGGGAGGCCTCGACTGGGTCGTCCCCGTCGTCAACCCGACCAAGGGGGAAGCCCTCCGCCGCGAAGCGCTCTTCTGCACGGTTCCCGGAACCACCGGCACGTTGAAGTTCTACCAACTCAAGTGCGACAATGGACCATTGGGCCATCTGCCCAGCAAGACGTTCCGCTGGAGACCCGCACCTGGCGTGGTCACCCACGGCGTCTGGCAGGTGAGCACGGTTCCGTTCCCCACCTCCCCGCTGCTCACGTTCCCCGGCTTGGTCTCATTCGGCCCCGTTCCGACGCCTGTCGACGGACAGATCGATTTCGAAATCCCGAACCTCGACAAGCTCCTGGCGGCGACCAGCCCCCACATGGTCGCGGAGACATTCACCGGCACAAATGCTGCCGACATCTCGTACGAGATGGTCGCGAAGATGGCTACCGCTGTTGCGGGCGCCGGCGCCAGCGGTTCCAACGGGTCGGCGAGTGCTACCGACAAGCTCAACGAGGCGATAGTCCAAGTCTCCCCAACGTTGGCTCTATCAGCTCCGGTAACCGGCCCTCAGGGCCTGACCACCACGGCCGTTGACACCGTGTACGTGCGGGTTGTACCGATCGATGGTGCCCAACCCCAGTCCCAGGTGTCCAACCCAGTGGAGTTCAGCCTGGATCACAGTGTGCCCCCACCACCTTCGCCGCCACCCAAGCCGGCTTTCACGCTTGCCGCGAAGATGCAGCCCCCGATGCTTCCCAATCCGTCCTTCAGCCATTGCGTGCGGGTTGTCGAGAATCCGTTCGGCGCGAAGAACCCGGCGCCCAATCCGGCTCACTGGTCGGCTGGCTTCTACGGGATCTTCGAAGCCAATGCATACATATGGCAAAACGGCGTGAAGAGCCACAAGGGGCTCATCCCCGGAGCGACCGTGTGCGCCCTCGAGCCGGTGCCACCCGAGGACAACTGGTACGACATCATCGTCGACGCCGTCAATGCCGTTGCCTGGGTCTGGGACCTGTACGCCGACGTGTACGGGATGTTGAAGGACAAGATCGTCGGAGCCCTCGTCTTCTTGACGGGCTGTGAGGCGGTCGCCTCGGAGGAGACCTGCAACATCATCGCTAATACCGTTGTGAGCGTCGCCGCAACCTACGTCGGGATCCCACCGACGATGCCCAAGTTCAGCGACCTGGTCGAGGCCGCCAAGGGTGACCTGAAGGACTGGATCATCGAGGTTGCGTCAAAGACGGTCCTGGACTGCGGGGAGGCACAGGCAGTGTGCAACAAACTCGCCGACGAGATGCTCGACGCGATGATCGACACGCTCGAAAAGGAGGCCAGCAAGGCCGCCACGGCCCAAGCCAAGTCCGGCGGTTACACGCTCTACATCAACCCCAAGATCAAGGTCGTACCCGAACCGGCCGGGACCCTCTCCCCAACCGTCTTCCAGATCACCCTAACCAGGACCGCCGCGCCATCCACGATGACATCCTGCAAGGTCACCGGTCAGGTGGCCGGGACCACCGTCACCTCCTGGGATGCTGACGATGGATTCCACACCAACGAGAAGGTCACGGCCGACCTCATGAGCGGAATCATCAACGTGGACGTGACCGGAATGAAGGCCGGCCAGTCGAAGACAGCCACGCTGGTGCTGACCAAGCTCACCGATGTCTTCCTTCCCGGGCAACCACCGTGGAAGGGTTCCTACATCAACCCCGAGTACGACCCCAGCACCTGGGTCTTCTTCTTCTCGCCGTCGGTGGTGACTACCCGGGTCTCGACGCCCTGCACTTGGGGAGGGAGCCCACCATCCGACGTTCCCGTCCTCGCAACCTGGCCCCAGGACAACAACCCGACCCAGCCGTGGGAGATCCCATGAGGCGGGTGGCTCCTCTCCTGATGGTGTCGATCCTCGGCGTCGCCGGGGTCGCCTTCGCCCAGGCAACACTCGGCGGTCGGGCTTGGATCGACGCCCCGCTCGCTGCTCGCATCATCACCGCCGCGCCGGTGACCGTGTTCGCCCACGCTGCGGATCCCGGCGGAGTGGCAGCCATGCGACTCGACGTGAACGGCGTCATGGTGGGGTCCACGACACCGGAAGACGCCGGTGGGACCTTCGTCACCGCCAGCCTGTCCTGGACGCCAACAGCATCCGGCATCTACCGTCTCGAGGTCTTCCCGCGCAATACAGCCGGCGAATGGGGCGCCCCTGGACGGGTGAGGGTGCGAGTCGACCTGGAAGGCACCGACCCTGGCTCGACGTCAACAACCATCCCTGATGCAGCGACCACCACGACACCCGGCCAGACAACGACCACGACAATGCCACGCTCGACCACCACCCAGCCGGGACAGACCACCACCACCCTTGCTGGCTCCACCACGACCACCACGCTCCCCCCAACGACCACCACCACCTGTGGGATCGGCATGCCCGCCCCCGAAGAGGTGACAGGAACGGACACGGATACCCCGACGTTGCACTGGTCGTACAGCGGCTGCGAGGAGGCCGAGGGATTCCAGATCAATCTGTCGACCAACCCCGCAGGCACTGGCACCGACGACGGGGGCGGCGGGTCGGGGTCCCGCTCCTGGACCTCGGGACCGCTGGTGAACTGCACGACCTACTACTGGCGGGTCAGGACCTACCACCTTGGTTCCTTCGGGCCTTGGTCGGGGATCTCCTCGTTCTTCATCCAGACCGGCCGTACCTGCTGAGGACGCCAAGAAGAATCGCGCCCGACAATCGTCCCTGGAGCCGGAGCGTCGGGTACCGACCATTCCCAGCCCGTCTCGCCGGGGTGAGCAGCCGGCCCCGCGAGTTGCTTCTGAGGCGACAGCTCTGATCGTCGCTGGGGCAGCCTTCTCGGAAGTTACCGCCGCGGCGTGGATCTCAGGGGCGTTGGTCTCGGCTTTGGCTCAGGGCCGACGGCCGTTCCGCGGGTGACTCGGAGGGACTCCGCGCTAGGTCGCCCGTCGCAGCAGCGAGACCTCGAACACCCCGGGCACATGCCACTCTCGGCTCAACATCACTGGCTCGCCCGCCGTGGTGTAGTCAACCTGGATGAGATGGAGAAGTGGTGACCCCACTCCCACGCCGAGGGTCTCGCCCCGGTGCGGATCGGCCAACACCGGCTCGAGCGTGGCCTCTCCGTGGGCGACGGTGTGTCCCAGTCGCTCGAACAGGTCGTACAACGAGCCCGCAAGGTCCTCGTCGGCCACCCCGACCAGGTAGCGAGCCGGGATGGTGTCGATGGAATGGATGGCGGCCCGGTCGTCAGCAGAACGAACACGCTCGATCCGGACGACCGGTTCGCCCTCGGGTAGCCGGAAAGCCGCTGCCTCCTCTTCGTCGGCATCGGAGCGACGCACCCCCAGGACCCTCCGCGTCGGACGAAACCCCGCCTGTTCGATGAGACGGCTGTAGCTGAGATTCCGCTCCAGGGAATGGCGGAGTCGGGGACGGAACGTCACGAACGTCCCAGAGCCGTGAAGTCTGTTCAGGTACCCAGCCTCGACGAGGCCCCTCACTGCTTCTCGCAACGTTGCCCGGGAGACCCCGAACTCGTCACACAGCTTTGGCTCAGCAGGAAGCTTCGCCCCCATCGCAAGCGTCCCATCCATGATCTGGGCCATGAGCAGATCCCGGACCTGGTCAGCGAGCAGCCTCCGGCCGCGGTCGGCGCTCACGATTTCACCCCGACCTGGCGTCCCGCCCTGCGCTGGAAGAGAAATGAGGCAATGGCCAGCAGCGTGATGGTGATCACCAACAACGTGGTGGCGGTCGCATTGATCACCGGTGAGACCCCTCGACGAATCGACGCGAACAGGAAGATCGGCAGCGTCTGCGCTTGGCCCCTGGTGAAGAAAGCGATTATGAAATCGTCGAAGCTGAACGTGAAGGCGAGCAGGAAGCCGGACACGATCGCCGGAGCCAACATCGGCAAGGTGACCTGGGAGAGCGTCCGTATCGGCGTGGCATACAGGTCCCCCGAGGCTTCGATGAGGCTGGCATCCAAGGAAGCAAGCCGGGTACGAACCAGGATGTTGACGATGGCTGTTCCGAACACGGAATGACCCGCGACCACGGAGTAGAAACCCAGTCCAAGGCGGATGTCAGACGATGGCAGGAGATAGGCGAACCACCCGTTGAGCCACTCCGTGGCGGTGACGATGAAGATGAGCAACGCCAGGCCGAGCACAATCCCAGGGACGACGATGGCCCCGTTGATGAACCACTCGAAGAGCTTTCGCACCCTCGGGTGGACGGATGGCATGGCAATGGCGGTCCCGGTGCCAAGAAAGGTCGAAATCACGCCGGAGACGAGGGCTATCGACATCGATGTCTTGAAGGCCCGGACGACGAACGGGTCCGTCCAGGCAGCGATGTACCACTGGAACGAGAACCCGGTGAGCTCCGCCACGTGGCGGCCGGCGTTGAATGAGAACACCACGACTACGAGGATCGGGACGAAAAGGAACTTCGCCGGCGACCAATACGGCCGGCGCCTGTGGGGGGGCGGCGTCGATGGGGCCTCGCTCTCCGCCGTCATGTGTGTCGACGCCATGATGGGGAGTGACCTCGAGACCGAGATCATGCCCGACTACCACCGGGGGGTCCCGGAGTTGACGCCGCAGGGCACGTGACCGTCCCCGGGGCCCCGGGGACCCGACCAGTCTCGGAACGGCATCGGTTCGACGAGGACCGCCTCGCGGCGTGGCTCGGGCGCAACGTTGGGGGCTTCGAAGGACCGGTCGAGGTACGTCAGTTCTCTGGCGGTCAATCGAACCCCACGTTCCTCGTGTCGGCCTCCTCGGGCGACTACGTCGTCCGCAAGCAGCCACCGGGCAAACTGCTCCCATCGGCCCATGCCGTGGACCGCGAGTTCGCGGTGCTGACGGCCCTCGCCGACTCGCCAGTCTCGGTGCCCACCGCCCGAGCCTTCTGCGAAGACGCCTCGGTCATCGGTACACCCTTCTACGTCATGGACTACGTCCCCGGCCGGGTCTTTGCCGACCCGCTCCTCCCGGAGGTCGGGGCCACCGATCGAACCGCCATCTATGACGCGATGAACGAGGCGCTCGCTCACCTCCACCTTGTCGACTGGGAGGCCGCCGGACTGGGCGGGTTCGGACGCCCGGAGAACTACTTCGCCCGCCAGGTCGACCGGTGGACGTCCCAGTACGAGAAGACCAAGTTCGAGGATGTCCCCGAGTTGGATGCCCTCAGGGACTGGGTCCGGGCGGCCATTCCCGACGATGCAACCGCGACGATCGTCCACGGCGACTTCCGGCTCGGCAACCTCATCATCCACCCGACAGAGCCCAGGGTCGTGGCGGTGCTCGACTGGGAACTCTCGACGATCGGCCATCCCCTGGCCGATGTGGCGTACCTCTGCATGACCTATCACTTCCCTGCGCACCATCCCATCGGGCCGGGGTTCGTCGGGGCTGCGCCGGAGCAACTTGTCGGCATCCCCGACGAGAACGAGTACCTCGACGCCTACGCCCGGCGGACCGGGCGGGACCCTCGGCCACTGTGGCGGTTCTGCATGGCGTTCAGCCTCTACCGGGTGGCCGCCATCCAGCTCGGGGTCTACGCCCGCGCCCGTCAGGGGAACGCGGCGTCGGACACCGCAGTCCTGTTCGGAGAGAGCTACCGACTCGTCGCCCAGGCCGGGCACCGAGTGGCGATGGGGCGCTGAGATGGCCCTCCGAATCACCCACGACTGCATCGCGTGTGGCGCGTGCCAATGGGCCTGCCCCAACGAGGCGGTCGTGGGTGGGGTGCGGCTCTACGCCATCATCGGGCGCCGCTGCAATGAGTGCATCGGCCAGTTTGACGTCCCCCAATGCGTCGAGGCCTGTCCGATCGACTGCATCATCCCGCGCCCGGACGCCGCCTAGCGGCGCCGGCGGTCGACGTCGGCGAGCACCTCGGGTGGGGTGAGGTAGGCCGCCATGGTCCCCCGGCGGGCCTCGGACTCGCGCATCTCGCGTCGGGCAATCGACCGTATGTGGACCTCGTCGGGTCCATCGGCCAACCGGAGGGCCCGGCCCCACGTCCACAGGTCGGCAAGGGGGGTGTCGGGGGTGAGTCCCATGGCCCCGAAGACCTGCATGGCCCGGTCGACGACCTCAGTCTGGAGCCGCGGCACGAGCGCCTTGATCATCGAGATCTCCTTGGCGGCGCCCTTGGCGCCGTGGCGATCGATGAGCCACGCCGTCTTGAGTACCAGCAAACGCGCCTGGTCGATCTCGATCCGCGACCGGCCAATCCAGTCAGCCACCACCCCGTGCTTGTGGAGGGGGCTCCCGAACGTCGTGCGCTCCGGGGCGCGCTCGCACATGAGCTCGAGCGCGAGCTCGGCCTGCCCGATGCTCCGCATGCAGTGGTGGATGCGGCCCGGGCCGAGGCGGGCCTGGGCGATAGCGAAGCCGGAGCCTTCCTCGTGAAGGAGGTTCTCCGCCGGGACCTCGACGTTGCGGAAGAGGATCTCGCAGTGCCCCTTGGGCGAGACATGGTTCATGACGGCAACGTTCCGGACGACCTCGACCCCTGGGGTGTCGAGGGGGACGAGGATCATGCTCTGCTGGTGGTGTCGGTCGGCTTCGGGGTCGGTGACCCCCATGACGATCGAGACCTTGCAGCGGGGGTCGGCCGCGCCCGACGAGAACCATTTGCGGCCGTTGATGACGTAGATGTCGCCGTCGCGACGAATCGATGTCTGGATGTTGGTGGCATCGGACGAGGCGACGTCGGGCTCCGTCATCGAGAAGCACGACCGGATCTCACCCGCGAGCAGGGGATTGAGCCAGCGCTCTCGCTGCTCGGGGGTGGCGAACAGGTGGAGGATCTCCATGTTCCCTGTGTCCGGGGCGCTGCAGTTGAAGATCTCCGACGCCCACATGACCCGGCCCATGATCTCGGCGAGCGGCGCGTACTCGAGGTTCGTGAGCCGCTGCCCCGGCTCGTCGTCCTTGAGTCCCGGAAGGAACAGGTTCCACAGCCCCTCGTCGCGGGCGAGGGCCTTGAGGTCCTCCATGAAGGCCGGATGGGTGTTCCCGGCATTCGCCTCCACGGTCCAGACGGGGATCTGGGGGACGATGTACTCGTCCATGAAGCGGCGGACCTGGGCCTGCAACTGCTGTACCTTCGGGCTGTACTCGAAATCCACGGGGGCTCCAGGGGTCGGGGACGTCGATCGGGCCGGCCCGATCGACTTGCGTAACGGGAGTATAATTGCTCGATCGCCCGCCCCGCCCCCGCCGCTTCGAGTCAAATCCGCGCCAACTCCGTCTACCGGACCCTGGCGGTGGTCGGGGACCGATGGTCGCTCCTCATCCTCGGTGCCGCGTTCCATGGCTGCGTTCGGTTCAGCGAATGGCGCCGGACCATCGGCATCGCCAGCAACGTCCTCTCCAATCGCCTGACCCATCTCGTGGGGCTCGGGTGCCTGGAGAAACGACCCGGGAACGATGCCAGGGGCTTCGAGTACCACCTGACACCTCGGGGCTTCGACCTCTACCCGGTCGCCCTCATGTTCTGGAGGTTCGATCAGCTGTGGTCCGAGCCCCGACTCCTCCACCCCGAGTCCCTCGCCCACGGGCGAGACGACCACGAGATGATGCCCATCATGGTGTGTCGGGAGTGCGGTACCGAGGTGCGGTCGCGCGACGTCACGTTCGAAGACGGGCCCGGGGCGGGGATCGACGAGGCACCTCCTCCGCGCGTGAGTCGGCGATCCTCGGTCACACTCAGTGCCAGCGGCGCCCGGCATTCGACGCTCTTCGGCGAATCGGTCGACCGCATGGGTGATCGATGGACCCAGATGGTGCTCGCCACGCTCTTCTTGGGCGCCAATCGGTTCGATGAGATCCAGAATGAGTGTGGGATCGCCCCCAACATCCTCTCCCTTCGACTCAAGGAACTCGTCGATGGCGGGCTACTCCTCCGCCGTCGCTACCAGTCGGGACCGGAGCGGTTCGAGTACATCCTCACCCCCAAGGGCCTCGACATGTACCCGATCGCCCTCGCCCTCATGACGTGGGGAGATCGGTGGATGGCGCAGGACGGGCCACCGCTTCTCCTCGCCCACACCACCTGCGGGTCACGGTTGGAACCGGTCGTCGTCTGCCAGGTCTGCCGGGAAGCTCCGCGCCCCGCGAGGTCGCGTTCAGCCACGCCGGGACCTAGTGGTGTGTCGCAGAATTGGCTGGGCGGTTCAGCCGGGTTCGGTGATCGTCAGCCCGCCGTCGACCACGATCGTCTGACCGGTGACATAGGCCGCTGCCTGCGACGCGAGAAAGACCGCCACCCCGCCGATGTCATCGGGGAGGCCGATCCGTCGTACCGGTGTCCGGCGCTCCACCCCGCTGAGAAGCCGCTCGTTCTCCCACAACGCACGGGAGAAGTCCGTCTTGATCAGCCCGGGGGCGATGCAATTGGCCCGCACCCCGCCTGGGCCCAGCTCCACGGCCAGGCTCTTGACGAGCGATGAGTCGGCCGCCTTGGACATCCCGTACACCGCGAGCGTCCCGCTCCCCTGGTTCCCCCCGATGCTGGAGACAATGATGATCGACCCACCCTCACCCATGTGGGGAGCCGCCATGTTGCAGAGCCAGAAGTTGCTCCGCACGTTGGAGTTCATGATCTTGTCATAGGCGTCGTCTGGCATGTCTGCCATTGGCCCGTAGTAGGGATTGACAGCGGCGTTGCAGACGAGCGTGTCCAGCCTCCCCCACTCCTCCAGGGTTCGATCGACCAGCTGCTGGAGTTGTTCCTTCGAGGAGATGTGGCAGGGGACCGCGATCGCTTCGCCGCCCGCCTGTCGGATCGAGGCGACCACCTCGTTGCAGGCGTCCTCCTTACGGCTCGAGACCACGACTTTGGCCCCGGCTCGGGCCATGTTCTCGGCTATGGATCGGCCGATTCCGCGGCTCGATCCGGTGATGACTGCCACCCGTCCGGTCAGGTCGAACATGCGCCTCCTCGTGTCGTGACCGAACTGTACGCGGCCTGACTTGCGTAACGCAAGTCAGTAGGTGAGCCGCTCAAACCCCGGCTGTCACCTTGAACTGGAGGCGGCACCCGGCCCGGGCGGGATCACAGCGGTGGAGTGCCTCGACGGCAACCCCCTCGAGTTGGTCTGCCAGGCCGGTGGCCAAGCCCAGGTGGAGCCCGCAGATCGTGTCTGGGTCGGCCGCAGCCACCTCAGCGAACGGACAGGCACGCAGCACGAACTCAAGACGATCGCCGCGTTGCCGCATCTTTGGCTCAAACCCCCCCCGGCTGATGGCCGCGCCCAACTGGTCGGCGACCGAACCTCCCGGGTCGACCGCGGGCACGGGGATCTGGGCCCCGGAGCGGCGACCCACGTCAACGGCCGACTCCCCGGTGCCGAGCATCTCAACAAGGAGCTGGCTCAGGCGCTCATATGGGCCACTGGTCCCCCAGCGTCCGTCGGCGGCTGGATGGGGTTCAAAGACGAGTGGGGGACGGCCGGGACGATCGCGGTGTTGGGTCCCTTGAGCGACGAGACCGGCGTCGACGAGCTTCGCCACGTGTTGGCGAACGGCGTTGTGGTTGAGCCCAACGGCGGCGGTGAGCTCCGCGATCCCGATCGGGCGGCCGGCATCAACGATGAGCCGGAAGATCTGGTGGCGGGTCGGGTCACCGAGCGCCTTGGCTTGCTGTTGGAGTGGTGTGGGCATGCGTCTGTGGAAACGTTAGGGGTGGAGTGCCCCGGGGCAGGAGGCGTCTGCCCCGGGGCTCCGGCGGGAGAAACGTCGCTCACTCAGGGGCGAGAGAAGACCACTCGCCAGGTGCCTTCGCTCGGCTGATCGGTGGTGTTGACAAAGCCGAGCGCCCCCAGCGCGCCCTGCAGGGGAACGGGCTCGAAGGGCGCGAGCACGACGAGGACCTCACCGGGTTCGGTGAGCGCCGCGGCTGCCATGATCTGTTCCCGGGGCTCCCCACCACCGGCGATGATGGGACGGGCATCGATCGTCCTGACCTTGCTCGTGATGTCGACGGCCCAGCGGTCCGGGCCTTCCTCCACGTAACTCCAGTTGTACTGGCCGGGGAACATGCCATCGAGTTGGTAATGCAGGGGGACCGGGTCATGGTCGTTGAGCAGGGTGATCTTCTCCCCCGGCTGCAACTCCTCGAGGCGACCGAAGATCATCGGATGCCGATCCTTGGGATGAACCTCCCGTACATCGACTTCGTTGGCTGACATCTGGCTCCTCCTAGGGGACGGTGGGCCCGACTTGACGGGCACCATCGATATTTCTAGCATATGCTAGAGAAAAGATCTCGAGACGTCAACCGCTCTTGTGAGGCACCGAATGGCACCTGCAGCACCCAACTCCCCGCGGCCCACCGGCCCGATGGGGATGGTGCCACCCGCACCGATCCCCGTGGGTTTTCTCCTCACCTCGGCCGCAGGTCTCGGAGCGTTCGGGATCGCCCTCATCCTCGTTGCCGACCAAGTCGTACTCTCCCCAACCCGGAGCGACGTGGTCGCAACCGCCCACCTCGCCATGCTGGCCTTCCTCACGATGGGCGTGTTGGGGGCGCTCCATCAGTTCGCCCCCGTCGTTGGCCAGCGACGACTCCGCTCATCGCGGGTCGCGGGGGCCACCCTCGTCGGGATGATCGCCACGGTCTCCCTGCTGCCCGCGGGCTTCGCCACCGGCAACGAGGCAGTCATAGTGACCGGCGGTCTCCTCGGCGCAGTCTCCGTCTCTCTGGCCGCCTGGAACCTGTCGGCCCCCCTGGCGTCACGCACCGGTGGCGTGCCCGTGATCGGGCTTCGGGCCTCCGTCTTCTACCTCCTCGTCACCGTCAGCTTCGGGGTCCTGTACGCCCTCAACCGGCAAGCCGGGTGGTTCCCGCTTCTCCCGGCACGCGTCATGGCGCACGCGCACCTCGGGCTGCTCGGGTGGCTTGGCATCACCTACGTTTCGGTGGCGGAGAAGTTGTGGCCGATGTTCCTCCTCTCCCATCGGCCGACGTCGCGGACCGGAGGGTTCGCCGTCGGGTTCCTGGCTGCGGGAGTTACTCCTTTGGCGATCGGGCTCCTGTTCGGGGTTCCCGCCCTTGCCGTGATCGGAGGCACATCCGTGGTGATCGGCCTCGCTGCCCACGTCACCTCGCTGGCATCAAGCATCAAGCATCGCCGCCGCCGCCTCGAGCTCCTCCACGGCTATTTGTTCGCCTCGACCGGGTTCCTGGCCGCCGCCGTCGCGCTGGCCACGGTGGCAGCATTCGCCAACCTTGACGCCTCGGTCCGCGTCGGCGTGGTGGCGGCCGAAGTCGCGGCGCTTCTGGCCTGGCTCGGGATGGCGGTCCTGGGCCACGCCCACAAGATCGTCCCCTTCATCGCGTATGCAGCACTGCGCGCCCGTGGCATTCAGGGCCACCGCGCCGGGCGCCCCCTCCTGTTCACGGATCTCTTCCGGCCGCAGCCGGCCTGGGCCGCGCTCATTCTCGGGACGAGCGGGTTCGCGGCCCTCGTTGGCGGCATCCTCACCTCCTCGTCGCCGACAATCGTCGCCGCCGGCACCCTCCTCACCATTTGTGCGTTCACGGTCACTGCCAACCTCGGCTTGGGGCCCTCGCGGGCGGCCCGCGAGCATCGCTCCCAGGCCCACAAACCCTTGCCACCTCAACCCGTCGACCTGAAAGGCCCCCGATGACCACTGAGGACCACGAGCTGATTGCCACCACCCGTCACGCGCTCTCCCAGGTGTGGGACCCCGAGCTCGGAGTTGACCTCGTGAGCCTGGGCCTGATCTACGACATCCGGGTCGTGGATGGAGGCATCGAGGTCGACATGACGCTCACGACCCCGGGATGCCCGGTTTCCGAACAGCTCTCCGGCGAGGCGGCCCTGGCCGTGCGTCAGGTGCTTCCCGACATCCCGGTGAACGTCCAGGTCGTGTGGGAGCCACCATGGACACCGGAACGCATGGCGCCCGATGCCGTGAGCAACCTCTTCTCTCGCTGACCCGCGGAGACTCACTTCGGTAGCGTCAGACCATGCTCGACATCCGATTCGCCCGGAGCGGCGACGTCAACGTCGCTTATCACATCGTGGGCGACGGGCCGGTCGACCTGGTGTACGTCCAAGGTGCGTGGTCGCATCTCGAAGTGGATTGGGAACTCCCGGCGTTTCGGCGCTTCTGCGAGCTACTCGGTGCTTTCGCCCGGGTGATCCTGTTCGACAAGCGGGGTATGGGTATGTCCGATCGCGTGCCCGGCGCCACCCCCCTCGACGTGCGGATGGATGACATCCGCGCCGTCATGGATGCGGCCGGCTCCGAGTCGGCAGCGCTCCTCGGCGCCTCCGAAGGAGGGCCCCTGTCCTTGCTCTTCGCCGCGACCTACCCCGAACGCACCAACGCCCTCATCCTCAACGGAGCCGAAGTGCGAGAAAGAAAGGACGAGGATTGGCCGTGGGGAGAGGCCACCCCGGAGGAGTTCGAAGCCTCCATGGCCGCCCTTCACGAGCGCTGGGGGACGAGCGGTCGCTTCATGGAGTACTTCGCGCCCAGCCAGGAGCAGACACCATGGATGAGCGACTGGTCGGTCCGACTGCAGCGCAACGCCAACACTCCGGCGGGTGCCGAAGCATTCATGCGCATGGCATTCGACATCGATGTCCGCGATATCGTCAACACCATCCGGGTCCCCACGCTGGTCCTCCATGCAGAGGGAGACCGGATCTGTCACGTCGAGAACGGACGCTTCCTCGCCCGCGAGATCCCGAACGCCCGGTACCTGGAACTACCCGGCGCCGATCACGCACCTTGGTTCCGCCCCGAGCAGGTCATCGATGAGATCCGCGAGTTCCTCACGGGCCACCGAGTCCCGGTGGTGCCCGACCGGGTCCTCACAACGGTCCTGTTCACCGACATCGTCGGGTCGACGACGCGGGCGGCCGACCTCGGCGACGCCCAGTGGACGTCGCTGCTCGCGGGACACAACAGCCTCGTTCGCTCCGAGCTGACCCGATTCCGGGGCGTGGAGGTGAGCACCGCGGGCGACGGTTTCCTGGCCACGTTCGACGGACCTGCTCGAGCCATCCAGTGTGCCCGTGAGATCGGCCGTCAGCTCTCCAGCATCGGCCTTGAAGTGCGCGCCGGCGTCCACACCGGCGAAGTGGAGCGGATCAACGGAGATGTCGCCGGCATCGCCGTCCACATCGGGGCACGGGTGGCAGGCATGGCCGAACCCGGGGAGGTACTCGTGTCCGGCACGGTGCATGATCTCGTGGCCGGCTCGGGCCTGGTCTTCGAGGACCGCGGAACCCACGACCTTCGCGGCGTCCCGGGGACGTGGCGAGTCTTCGCTGCCACCGAGTAGCCACGGCCCCCAGAATAGGCTCCGACTGATCGGGCGAGCCCCGAGGATCGATGCAGCTCAGAAGAAGGAAGGCACCGGTGGACGAGACGAACATCGACTCAGAACTCGAAGCCGCGGCCTGGAAGGCACTCGACCAGGTGATCGACCCCGAACTCGGCCTCCCCATCACCGATCTCGGCCTCGTGTACGACGTGCGGTCCGAGGAAGGCACCATCCGGGTCGAGATGACGACGACTTCACCCATCTGTCCCCTCGGCGACTTCTTGGCCGGCGAGGCCAAGAAGTGGCTGCAGGACCTGCCTGGGGTGGAGGCTGTTGAGATCGCCCTCACCAACGATCCGCCGTGGACGGTCGACCGATTGAACGACCGCGCCCGACGCCTCCTCGGCCACCCTGGATGATCAGCCGGTTGACTCGGTTCGGGGGCTTGGCGCTGGTCGCCGGGGTCGCGACAGGGTTGGTCTTCGGGGTGCTCACGGGCCTTTCGCGGATGGGGTGGGCTGTCGGCACACCACCGGCAGTGTCGTTCCACGGTCCCCTCTTCGCACTCGGATTCCTCGGCACGGTCATCGGGGTGGAACGGGCCGTGGCGCTCCGACGACGCTGGGCGTGGGTGGTACCGGCGGCGTCCGCGGCCGCGGTGGTGTCCTTCCTGGCGGGTGCTCCGACCGGCGTGCCGGCCAGCCTCCTGGCGGTCGGCGGTCGTTGGCCTCACCGCCGTCTTCCTCACTGCCCAGCGCCTCCAGCCTGAGCTGCACATCCTCGTGATGGCGGCTGGGGCGGGATGCTGGATCGTCGGCGCCGCCGGGTTCCTGGCAGGCGTGGCCATACCCCAGCTCGTCCCAGCCATGGCCGGCTTCCTGGTCCTCACGATCTACGGGGAACGCCTCGAACTCTCCCGGCTCATCGGGGTGAGCAGAGTCTCCCGGACCTGGCTTGTCGTGACGGCGAGTGGGTGATGGCGTCCGGGGCACTCGTCGCTCTGTTCGACGCCGGGGTGGGAGGGTTGATGTCCGGGGTGGGATTCCTCGGCGCGGCAGCGTGGCTGGCCCGCTATGACGTGGCGCGCAGGACAGTGAAGATCCCCGGCCTGACGAGGTACATGGCGTCTGCGCTGCTGCTCGGCTACGGGTGGCTGGCTGGGGCCGGGGTCATCTGGATCACCGGCGGACTCGCACCGGGGAGCCTCACCTACGACGCCGCCGTGCACTCGGTGTTCCTCGGGTTCGTCTTCTCGATGGTGTTCGCCCATGCCCCGATCATCGTCCCCGCCGTCACCCGCCAGGCGGTCCCCTACCACCGCTGGTTCTGGGCTCCCCTCCTCCTCCTCCACGCCACCCTCGCGCTCCGGGTCGCCGCCGACTTCTCGGGGGCGGCCGGGGTACGCCAGTGGGGTGGACTGGGAAACAGCCTTGCCATCGCCCTCTTCCTCGGGGTGCTCGGGTCGTCGGTGGCGCGGGGCAGACGACCCACCTAGTGGTACGTCTCCGAATTGGCTGGGTCGTCTCCCACGCCACCATGAATCCGCAGACACACCACTAGGACCGGCGACTCACCGAACCCACCGGTATGGTTCGACTCATGCGGGATGGGTGGTGGAAAGGGCTGGTCATCGGGACCGCGCTCGTTGCCGGGTGCAGTTCGTCCGCCGTCGTGAGCACGACCACCACCATCTCGGCGGTCCGGGAGACGACCACCACCGTCCCGGCGACGGTTCCTCCCACGACGACGACCCTGCCCTGGACGCCGCCGCAGCACCGCATCACCATCGAGGGCGGCTCCTTCATCGACCGCGACGACCGGCGAGCGATTCGTTCCCCGCGGTGTCAACTACTTCATCATCTCCGACTGGAGGGATCGTGTCATCCAACCCGGTGTGTTCGATGGGGCGCAGATGGATGCCGACTTCGCCACACTCGCCGAACATGGCTTCAACACGGTCCGGATCTTCTTCGACAGCTGCGGGTGCATCGGCAAGACCAGCGGGGATGGGCTCCGTGCCGACACGCTCAACGTCCTCGCCGAGACCATCGAACTGGCGAAGACCCACGGCCTGGTGCTCCTCCTGACCTCCAACGACCTCCCCGACGAAGGGGGCTACCGGACCCTGGCGGGTCGGGATGACTCGGAGTTCTTCCCCGGCTATCGCAACAGCGACTTCCTGACGTCTGCCGGCCATGAGGCGATGCGCAACTACTGGGATGACCTCATGTCGGGCCTGGTGGAGCGACGGGCACCGCTCGAGGCGGTGCTCGGCTGGTCGATCCTCAACGAGCAATGGCTCTTCACCGATATGCCACCACTCAGCCTGTCCGAGGGGACCGTCACGACCGGGGCGGGGACGTATGACTTGTCCTCTGACTCCGAGAAACGGGCGATGGTGATCGACAACGTCAGGGCAATGGCACGGGGGATCGCCGAGGTCATCAAGACCCACGATCCCCACGGCCTGGTGACGATGGGCTTCTTCACACCCCAGTTTCCCAATCCGACTGGGATAGGTGGCACCTGGTATGTCGACACCGCGCCGTTGGTGGAGGATTCGGCGCTCGACTTCTTCGACTTCCATGCCTACGCGGGCGAGGACATCCCCATAAACCAGATCGCCGAGAACTTCGGGATCACCGATGGCAAGCCGGTGATCATGGGAGAGGTGGGCGCCTTCGTCCACCGGTACTCCACCGTCGAGGGGGGCGCCCTCGCCGTCCAGCGTTGGGTCGCCGACTCCTGTGCCGCCGGTTTCGATGGCTGGCTCTACTGGGGGTATCTCCGGGCACCGTTGTCCGATGCCACCTGGAGCCTGACCGACGCCGACGGGTTCCTGCTGGATACGCTCGCACCCGCCAACCAGCCGGACCCGTGTGTGCCCACCCTCATGGACCCGAACCTCGCCGCCGATCGGCCGACCCGGGCCTCTCGCCAGCTCTCGGATCAGCCGAGCGCGGCCGCGGTCGATGGTAATCCCACCACTGCGTGGGGGTCCGGGGACGACGCCCCCGGCTGGATCGAGGTCGAACTGGACGGCGTCACGGTGGGTTCGGTCCGGCTGACGGTCGCCCAGTACCCCGCCGGGCGCACGGTGCACCGGGTCGTGGTGTCCACCGCCGACGGCAGCACAACGACCCACACGTTCGACGGGGAGACCGAGGACGGCGACGTGCTCGAGTTCGTGCTGGACGAGCCACTCGCCGGCGTGGTCACGGTCCGGGTCGAGACCTCACGCAGCCCGTCGTGGGTCGCCTGGTTCGAGGTCGAGGTCCTCGCCCCCTGACGCCCGTGGGCCCGGCGCAGGAACAGGCGAAGCAGGGCGTGGTCAGGTTGGTGGGTGAGCCTTGACCAGGCCGGTCTGGTACGCGATCACGACGAGTTGGGCCCGGTCGCGGGCGTGAAGCTTCATCATCGCCCGACTGACGTGGGTCTTGGCGGTGGCAGGGCTGATGTACAGCTCCTCGGCGATCTCGGCGTTGCTGAGGCCCTGAGCCACCAGGGCTACGACCTCCCGCTCCCGATCGGTGAGCAAGTCCAGCTGCTGGGGGGCGACGACGGCCACGTCCCGTCTCGCGGCGAACTCACCGATGAGGCGTCGGGTCACCGTCGGGGCCAAGAGGGCTTCTCCCTCGGCGATCACCCGGATGGCGGCCAGCAGGTCGGCCGGGGCGGTGTCCTTCAGGACGAAGCCGCTCGCCCCCGCCCGCAAGGTCGCGTACACGTAGTCATCGATGTCGAAGGTGGTCAGCACCAACACTCGTGTCTCGGTCAGTTCCGGGTCGGCGCAGATGGCCGCGGTGGCGTCGATGCCGTTCATCCCCGGCATCCGGATGTCCATCAGGACAACATCCGGCCTGGTCTCGCGGGCCAGCTCGACCGCGGCGCCTCCTTCTCCAACCTCCCCCACGACCTCCATGTCCGGGGCCGAATCGACGAGGACCCGGAACCCGGCGCGCACCAGCTGCTGGTCATCGACGATGAGGACACTGATCATGATCGGCGCACCGGAAAGCGGGCCCTGACCAGGAAGCCGCCCTCCAGTCGAGGGTGGGCGTCGACCGTGCCTCCCAGGGCACTCATCCGCTCTCGCATCCCGATCAGCCCCTGTCCGAGGGCATCGCCTCTCATCTCCACGACCTCTCCGCCGCTGACTATCTCCACAGAGACCTCCCCGGGAGGGAACACGAGCGACACCTGTGCAGCACTTCCCGGAGCGTGGCGAACCACGTTGGTGAGTGCTTCCTGGATGACCCGGTACACGGCAAGTTCCTGTCCCGCTCCCAGGCTGGGACGGTCTGTCGGCAGGTACAGGGCCACGGTCAATCCAGCATCGCGGAACGACTCGACCAGCTCGGGGATGTCATCGAGCTGGGGGGTTGGGGCAAGCCCGGGGCCCTCATCCACACCGGTGCGCAAGACACCCACCGTGGACCGAAGCTCCTGGAGGGCACCGTGGCTGATCTCCCTGATCTCCTCCAACACCTTCTCGGCCACCTCCGGCTGATCCTTGATCACATGGGCGGCCGAACCGGCCTGGACATTGATGATCGAAAGGCTGTGGCCCACAATGTCATGCAGCTCGCGGGCGATGCGGATCCGCTCCTCCCGGACCCGGGCCCGGGCTTCCTCATCCCGCGTGACCTCGGCGAGATGGGCACGGGCTTCGGCCTCTGCCAGGACCGCCCGTCGGTACCAGGTTGCTTCACCTGCCGCGAACCCGAGCAGGAGGGGAACCATGTTCCGGATGAACTCGCCGAAGGTCGGGCCCCCGATGGTCGCCAGCGCCGAGAGAAACACGACCACACCCACCGCCGCCCTGGGGCGCGCCACGCGGCGTTCACCTCGGACCGTGACCAGGTACACCGCGGCACCGGCCAAGAACCCTGTCGCCGGGTCCACCGACGATTCGACGGCCAGGCCGACGATGGCAGCGCCAAGCGTGACCAGGCTGCCGATCAACCGGTGCCGGCGACGTCCCCACATCAACCCGGCCAATCCCACCGCGACAACGAAGAAGGTGGCGGGATGAGCGTTCTCCATCCTCAGCCGGCCAACCACCAGCAGCGCGATGAAGACGAAAGCCGCCGGCTCCATGGAGCTGCTCTCGCGGGATTGGATTGGGGCCGGGTCGGACGGTGCGTCACTCACAGGGCCAGCGTACCGACGGAAGCACATCCCGACATCGGACCAGGGGCGGGTCGTGCGCGTACCGCAGGTGGCGTACGCACGAAAGCCTCCCGGGGACCGATGACGGACTACAGGGCCAGGCCATACCTTGTACCCACGCAACAAGAGAGATCCCAGTGAACTCAATTCTCACCACCGGCCTCACCAAGGACTTCGGTTCCCTACGGGCCGTCGACCAACTCACCCTCGAACTGCCCGAGACAGGCGTCATCGGGTTCGTCGGTCCCAACGGTGCCGGCAAGAGCACGACCATCCGGATGCTGCTCGGACTGATCGAGCCGACCAGCGGCACCGGCGAGGTACTGGGCAGCCCGATCACAAATCCGTCCGCCTACCTCCACCGGGTGGGAGCCCTCATCGAGTCCCCGGCGTTCTATCCCTCCCTGACAGGGCGACAGAACCTGCAGGTGTTCGCTCGACTGGGAGGACACCAACCGGCCCGGATCGACCAAGTGCTCGAAGTCGTCGGCCTGGTGGACCGAGGCAAGGACCGATACAAGCACTACTCGCTGGGCATGAAGCAGCGCCTCGGGATCGCCACGGCCCTCCTTCCAGACCCCGACTTGCTCATCCTCGACGAACCGGCCAACGGGCTCGACCCGGAGGGGATAGTCGAGATTCGCAACCTCTTGATCGACCTCGGCGCCCAAGGCAAGTCGGTGTTCGTCTCCAGCCATCTGCTCTCCGAGATACAGGCAGCCTGCGACACGATCGTCATGATCGATCGTGGCGACGTCGTCTTCAGCGGCTCGCTGGCAGACCTGCTCAACCACGGCGCACCAACCATCCGGGCCGCAGCCGAGGACGCAGTCGACAACGTCGAACTGATCGCCCTGGCAACCAACGCCGGCTATCACGCCAAGGTGTTCAACGGAGGCATCGAGATCGAAGCGCCACCCGAATGGACATCGGAGCTGAACCGCCTGGCGTGGGGAGCCGGAATCACCCTCCGGGAATTGAGGGCGACCGCTGCCGACCTCGAGGAAGCGTTCTTCGCCATGACAGGATCAGACAAGAAAGGAATCAAGTAATGCGAGCGTTTCTCTCCGAATGGACCAAGCTCGGTCGCCGGAACATGCTGTTGGGCTTCGGTGGAGCCATGGTCGGGTTCACCCTGCTCCTGACAGTCCTGATGTTCGCCAACACCGGGGGCGCGACGATCGGGATGGGAGGAGGGGACAGCGGCCCGGCCAGCTTCGCCACCGATGTCATGCTCTCGGCGAACGACGGTGCGGTCGTCGCCATCACCCAGGCCTCGACGTTCCTCGGAATCATCGCCCTGGCCCTCTTCGCCTCAAGCGTGGCAGGAGAGTTCACCAAGGGGACGATCAGGATGTTGTTCGTCACCGAACCCAATCGGCTCAAGGTGTGGGGCGGGAAGCTGACCGCCCTCGTCTCTTTCACAGCGATATGGGTGACGGTGGCGCTGCTGGCCAGCATCGGTGTCGGGGCGGCCCTGGCCCCCGGTTCGGGAATCGAGACCGCGGCATGGTGGACATCCGAAGGCCTGGCCGCAACCGGAACTGCCTACCTGAGCATCATGGGGGGAGTGATCATGGCTGGCCTCCTCGGAGCCACCGCCGCGGTACTCACCCGTTCGTCCGCCATCGCCATATCTGTCGGCGCCGCATACTTCATGATCGTCGAACCGCTCGTCGGGTCGTTCTGGGATCCCCTGGGCGAGTGGGGCCCTGCCGCGGTGTTTGGAGCGCTTGCGAGGGGTGGATCCGAGGCGATCGCCTACTCGACGGCCGCAACGATGGTGGCGGCATACGGGATCGGGGCCGCGGCGATCGCCGGAGCCATCCTCAACCGGCGGGACATCACCAGCTGATCAACCGTCCGCTCGTCCCCCTCCAGTGTCCGGACCCCGGCACGAAGGGGGACGAGCGACATGAACCAAATCTTCGATCGAGGCGGCTCCCATCCCGGCCAAACACGCAACCGGCGCAGGACACCAGGGCTCCCACCACAGACCCGGCGTTGTCACATCCATCGACACATCCGCCTCGGAGGAGAGGTAGCGCAGGAAGGCGGCTCTTCGCAGTCCGCCTGAATCTGATATGCGGAATCACCACAACGTGCGTTGAATGCGATTCTGCACTGCTGCAACCATCCATGACCTTGGCGCACACTCGACACCCCGGACGAAGGAGCACACCATGCCGACGATGCACCTGCACCATCTTGAGCCGACCCTGACCCCGGTGGCCTGAGGTGGAGGTCACCAAGGACACCAAGGTCTCGGACATCCTCGACAACTATGGCGACATCGCGGACGTGATGGAGGTGTTCGGGATCAAGCGGGTGAACGGAGACACCCTGCGCCGCCTGCTGGCCCGGGCAATCACGGTGAAGGTGGCTGCCAAGGTCCACCGAGTTCCCATCGACGAGTTCATCGACACCGTGAACAAGGCGATTAGCCAGATGGAGGAACCCGGGTAGGCGGGCCAGGTGCGTTCCTCCCGCGGTGCGCCCAGACAACGAGCGCTCGATTTTGAGGCCGCCGATCACGACGTGCGGATCCCAACCGTCGGCCCACACCCGAGCGCTCTCCCCGGCGATGACGATCGAAGACGGTGAGTCGGGCCAGCTAGGCGACAAAGAGAACGTCGATATGCCGGGCGGCGGCCAAGGAGCCACGAATATACTCCGGTCCGGGGAGAGGAGGGTATGCGGAGGATCGCGCTCATAGCCGTGGTTGTGCTCGTCGCGGGCCTTTGGCTCGTGGCCCCGGCTTCCGCGGCGTCGATCGCGGCGAGTCCTGGCAGCGGGCCACCCGGCACCTCCGTCTCGGTGACCGGCTCCGGTTTCCCGCAGGGACTCAACTACTGCACTGTCCACTTCATCGACAAGGGCGTCCCCTCTAAGGCGAACGAAGTGGGTGGATGCGCTGTGAACGAGAATGGGGGCCTCAGCGGTGGATTCACCGTCCCGGGCCTCCCTCCCGGCGGGTACTCGGTCACGGTGTGCGGCAGCTTCAACGGCGGATACTTCTGCGACGCCGGTGCCTCCACGGTGTTCACCATCGTCGCACCAACCACCACCACAACAACAACCACCACCACAACAACAACCACAACAACCACAACAACAACCACAACAACCACGACGACTACAACGACGACCGTTCCCAAGACCACCACGACGACGACCCCGAAGACCACCACCACCCTTGCCGCCACCACGACCACGGTCCCAAAGACGACCACGACGACGACCACGCTGCCCGAGACACCAGACTCGACCCCAAGTACGACGGACTCCTCGCTCCCGGACACGACGGACTCCTCCCTCCCGGAGACGACGGACTCCTCCCTCCCGGAGACCACCGACTCCACGGCAGTCGTCACCGCCGGCTCCGAGCCAACCGACGCGGGCACGGGCCGCCCCTCCCCCGGTGACGGTCTCCCGCCGTGGGTGCTGGTGGCCGGTGCAGGCCTCCTGGGCTGGGGTCTCGTCCGCCTGGGCCTACGGCGGTGGGGCGGCGCTCCGCCTGTCCACCCGCCGGAGCCCGGCCACGGCGTCTTCGAGGGCCCGGCCGGCAAGAACGACTACAAGGTCATAGGGAAGATGGAGCTGGAGTCGCCGTTCTCGTGGAACGCGGGAGATGTCAACCCGAAGCTCGAATCCACCCCACCCCCCGACGACGGTCTCCCCTCACCCGGCCATGAAACGCCTCCACCCGACGACGGCGTCTTCGAGGGTCCGACCAGCGAAGTCAACCCCAAGATCGAGCTCACACCGAAGATGGAGCTGGAGTCACCCTTCTCGTATGGCGCCGGAGACGTCACACCGAAGCTCGAATCCAACCCAACGGGATCGGCACCCGACGGAGCCGACGCCGCCCCCGACACTTCCGCCGACGACGGTCTCTCGTCGCCCGACCATGATGATCCTCCGCCCGCTGACGAGCGGCCCTCGCCCGGCTAAGTCGTTCACCGAACCGTGCCACGCCAGCCGAGAAGGCTGCTTTTCCCGGCAGCGGCGGCGGCCGGGGGCATACACTCGCCGGGTGGCCGAGGGAGAGCACTCTTGCGCAAAGCCGTAGCTGTCGTCGTTGTGATGCTGTTGGCTGGACTGCTGACCGGCCAACCGTCGCAGGCCGCCCCAGCCATCGGCGTCGCTCCTTCCAGCGGCTTGCCCGGCACCTCCGGCTCGGTGAGCGGTTCCGGGTTTCCCCCAGGGTTCAACGGAATCTGCACCGTCCACTTCATCGACAAGGGCATCCCGTCAGCTGCCAACGAGGTGGGGGGTTGCTCGGTCAACGGGAATGGGGGCCTCACCGGTGGATTCACCGTCCCTGGTCTCCCTCCCGGCGGATACTCGGTCACCGTCTGTGGCAGCTACAACGGCGGTTACTTCTGTGACACGGGCGCGTCCACCGTGTTCACCATCGTCGCACCACCCACCACGACCACGACCACAACCACCACGACCACTACCACCACGACGACCACGACCACGACGATCCCGCCCACCACCACAACCACGACCGTCCCCAAGCCCACCACGACCACCACCCCGCCCAGCACGACGACGACCACGACGATCCCGGTGACGACTCCGGTGCCCGGACCTGCGATTCCTCCGCTCGGGCCGGGGATGGGGATCGGGTCGGGCGTGTGGGGCGACTCGACGAGGATCACTGTCGTCGATGGTGAGGTGGCCATACCCCACCTGTGGCTGCTCCGCTGTGGGGCGCCACCCGGCGCCGTTGTCTGGGACTTCGACGACCAGGTCCTCGGCCGGACGAGCCCACAAGTCGAGGGATGGACAAGGATCCTCGGAACCGTCGTCGAGCCTGCTTTGGGGACGATGACCCCCTCACAGGCCGTTCGCGTCGAAGCCTCCACGAACATCTACCGAACGTGGAGTACGGCGTTCCACCGGGCCGGCGAGACGAACGACACCGCGGTGCAATTCGCTGGCCTCTTCGTCGGCCTTCCCCAGCCTTCGGCCGACCCGATCGTGGTTCGCCTGGTGGCGACGGGTAGTGACGGACGTGTGATCGACATCGATGAGATCACCCTCGGACCCGATCCCTCCCCCGCCACCGACTGCCTCATGGTGGCAGCCACCGCCTCCGGCTGGATCTGGCGGATCCAACTCCTCGCCTACACCACCGACGGCGCACCGGTGAACCTCGACATCGACTCGGTGTTCTTCGACCGGGAGCAGCCGTACCCAATAGCGCCGAGGGCCGATCGAGCTGACGTGCGGTTCATCTTCCCGGCGGAGGGGACGCGCATCCCTACCGCTCGGGGTACGACGGTGGTCGGCGAGGTCACCTGGCCGACCCCACTCACTCTGTGGGGGATCGACATTGCCTACCCCAACTGGGACCGAAGCGGCGTGGAGATCCGGCGAGCCCAGAGGCCGACCAGGTACCGGATAAGCGATGATGGCCTTACCTACAAGATGCTCTTCTGGCTGGACGACGTGCGATTGCCGCCCGGGGAGTCGACGATCACCGCCACCGTTGCCGCCGGAGGGGTCGCCGGGTCGGCCAGCTTGACCCTCGTGGGTACGGGAGCACCGGCTCCACCCGCCGACGCCTACCGCGAGCTCGTGTCGGGGGAGGTGGACATCCTGCCCTGGGCCCTCGAGGTCACCCAGGCCATTCGCGGTCCGCTGGAGGTGCAGTCACCCGGTGGCGTGGTCGTCGACGACTTCCCACTCGTCCGCGGCAAGCGAACCGTCGTGCGCGGCTACGCGACGCAGACATTCCCGCTCGGGACCCCGGCCGAGGTGGGTACGGTCGCCGTGGGCGGAAGGCTGTTCGGCACGCGGGCCGGAGTCTCCCTGCCCGGCTCCCCGCTCTCGCCCGTGACCAGTCCGGTCGAGTTGTTCCGCAACGCCCCTGGTCCTGACGGCGAAGCCGCCCTCCGGCCATATATCGGCCGCACCTTCGACTTTCTCCTCCCCAACACCTGGACCGATGGAGAGGTCACGCTCCGGTTCGAGGTGAACCCGGCCGGGGACCCTGCGTTTCTCCCGGAACCGCCACTCACCGGCGGGGCGCTGAACTCGATCAGTCGCCGGATGACGTTCACCGACGTCGGACATGTCTCGGTGGCCCCGATCCTCGTCGACTTCTATTGGCGGTGCACCCAGCAGATGCTCGATGACGACTGGGATGGCTGTCGCGGCATGGCCGTGGGGGACATCGCCAACGTGGTGCCAACCGTCGACGAGGTCACGGCCAGCGTCCGTGCCTGGTGGCGGACCATGCCGGCTGCCAGTGACACCCCATGGGCGCTGCTGTGGTCGACTGTGAAGATCGCCGAAAAGGACCCCTCTCCTCCCTTCTCCGCTCCTGGGCCGCGGGTCGAGGGCAGGCTGGTGGGTACCTCCTACAGTGGGATCCGGGACTCCTTCCGCGACCTCTACTGCACGGACTCCTCGTGGTTCCCCAGCAGACTGCAGATGCCTGAGATGCGAGTGCTCGGGATGTTCGTCACCGGCTGGGGGGGTCCCTTCAACGGCGGATGTGCGTGGCGCGGTGGCCGGTACGTGTTCCGGACAAACCTCGACTGGTCGACCATGGCCCAGGAGGCGGGTCACGCGGCCGGGATGCGGCACTCGAGTAACGCCCACAACGAGTCGAGCGGTGGCAGTACGCGGGCTCGGTGGCCTGGGGACCACGGCGAACTCGGCCCGCCGGGGGCTCCCGGGTGGGGGTTCGACACGTCGACGATGATGCCGATGCGGCCCGACACTCACATCCACGACTACATGTCCTACGGAGACGGTGCCAACTGGACCGCGCTCGACACGTGGGCGCACATGTTCGAGGCGATGCGCAGGAACGAGTCGACGGGGGACGGACGCGAAGGCACCGCTTCTGGCGAGCCCATCGATGATCCGGACGAGGAGCGTGTCGTCGTCACCGGGGTCGTTCTCCCCGACGGATCGATCCAACTCGGACTCCCCTACCTCGGACTGCCTCCGGCCGGCGAGTCGGGTGCAGGCCCCATGGTCGAAGTGCGGGATGCCACCGGGGCCGTCGTCGCCACCGGCGAGACGTCTCTGCTCGGCGGGGCGACCCATGATGACTCCGGAGCCGAGGTGTTCGTGTCGGTGCTCCCCCCGGGGATCCAGGGAGAAACATTGGTGGTCATCGGGGAGGATGGGGAGGAAGTGTCCGTCCCCTCGGTTGGAGTCAACCTCGAGTTCGGCGAGGTGAGCGTCGAGTACGAGGAGCACGAACCATCGGACGACGACGTCCCACTGGACTTCCCGGTCGGGACGACCACGGCGGGGAGTGAGCCCACGGCGGGGAGTGAGCCGTCTCTGACGCCGGGGGTGGGTCGGTGCCCGGGCGATCGGGATGTCGTGGAGGGGGAGGACGACGTGGAGACGGAGGCCCCGGTGGGCGTGGTGGCGACCGTCCCGGTCTGCCGGACGTTGTCGGTATCGTGGGATGGAGCGGAGGGGTTGTCGTACCTGGTGGAGGCGAGCCTCGATGGCCACGCCTGGTGGCAGATGGCCGAGACGACCGAACCATCCGTGGAGCTGGACTTCAGCCTGGTCCCGTTCGAGGGGCCGGACTGGGTGTTCCGGGTGCAGGCCACCGACGGGGTGAACGTGCACACCGTCGTGAGCGGCCCGGTCGACCTGGGAGACCAGGCGCCGTTGGCGTTGATCGGCGACCCGCTGGGGGGCGATCGGATCAGTCCCCAGATGTACCGGGCGACCGCAGTCCGGACCAGCCTGGGTGGCGACGAACCCCGCTACGAGTGGACCCTCAACGGCGAACCGGTCGGCGAGGGCCCCGAGACGTTCCTGCCCCTGCTGCTGCCGGGCCTGCACACGGTGGGCCTCACCGTCACCAACGCTGCGGGGTCCGACCACGACGAGGTCACCGTGGAGGTGATCGTCGATGAGGACCGCGACCGCATGGACGACGCCTGGGAGCTCGCCAACGGCCTCGACCCGACCGACCCCTCCGACGGGGCCCTCGACCCCGACGGGGACGGCCTTCCCACCGCCTGGGAACACACCCACCGCACCGACCCCAACAGCATCGACAGCGACGGTGACGACTACGCCGATGCCATCGAACTCGCCGGCGGCGGCGACCCCCTCGACCCCCAATCGCTCCCCGGATACCTCCACGGTGTCCCCGGTGGCAGCCCCCCACCCCGGATCGGCGCCCTCCAAGCAGCCCTCCCACCCGGCCTCGAACCCTCCTCGATCCCCATCTGGGCGTGGATCACCGCCGGCCTCGGACTCGGAGCAGGACTGGGAGCACTCGGCCGCGCCCGACGCCGCACCCGCCCCTGACCCGGCTCCACGGGGTCCAATCCCCGCCCTGGGGTCGTTTCACTCCGCATACCGCCATCAAACGACCCCAAACGCACCAGAGGAGCTCGCCCAGGCCGACCGTACCCCGCCACCAATCGTGATGCCACGATTGGTGGCCCCCTATCGGACTATCGGCCCGAAGACGGCGTGGATCGCCACACAATCACGAGTTGGGGGTTCCCCGGCCACGCCATCGGTTCGGTTGGATCCAATGTCCTCATCCCAGTGACGAGGACAGTGCCATTTCGGCCGAACGCCAGGGTCGCCATGGGGAAGTTCAATGGCTCGAGTGCCTCAACCGTGGTCCAGCCCTCCCCTTCACTCATGATCGTCGCTACCTGTGTCGTGCCGTCGCCTGTGGAGGAGGCAATGACGACTCCGGGATTCGTGTCCACTCCTATCAACAGGAGCCGTCGTTGGAGGGGCGTCTCCAGGTCCGAGACAGTTTCCGTCCACGCGCCATCGACAAGTCGTATGACGGAATGGATCCTGGACTGCTCGGCTCCGTCAGGACCCGGTGCACTGCTTCCCAGCATCGTGATGGTCCCGTCAATCACCTCCCCGGACACAGTCGGGTACGGGATCTTTGCGATCTCCGACGCATCCTGTGTTCCACAATCGATCGCAGCAGGTGCGGGAGCCAGCGGGTTGTCCCTCTCGGTCTGGTTCTCGAGTCCCTCGATTGTGGACCCCTGGTGGATTCGCACGTGATCTGCCCACTGTGAGCCGAGCACCCACCCTGCCCTCGTCAGGAAGGGTTCCGAGCACGGGTGCTCTCGACCGAGAATCACGACAGTTCCCTCGTCGTCGATCAGAATCCGGTCGGCACTTGTTGGATGTCCGTCGCCACGGATTTCTTGGTTCAATTCCCAGGTCTCCCCATCGGCAGAAGTCCAGATTGCGCCGCGCCAGTCTTCACCGCGAATGGTGCCCACGGCAACGAACCCGTCGTCGGTCGCCGCGATGTCTTCCAGGTACACGGGACCGTCGAATGAGGCCAGCGAGGCTGGTTCGATCTGGGTCCAGGAGTCACCGCCATCGTCCGAGATGTGGACCATCGGGTGAAACCGGAAACACAAGCCGACCACGAGGTATCCATCTTCAGCATCGATCGCCACATCGCAGTCTGACCCCCGCGAACCGATGCCCACGATTCGACCTTGTGGGCTCTCGGCGACACGTTTCATGAATATGGCCCCTGATGTCACGGGAGCTGAGATCGCCGTGGACTCCCATGCGGCACCGTCATCGGAGGACCGGACGAGTACGGACCGGTTGTAGCGATTCCCGATGATCCAGATCTCGCCACGTACCTCGGTTATCGAGCTGATAGAGGTCAGCTCGGACTCGAGCACCTCATTCCACATCTCGCCGATCCGGGCTGTTGCCGGATCAGGTTGCTCCGTCTCAGGCTCGGCTTCGGGCACGGTCGTGTCGGCCACGGTGGATGTCGCGGACTGGGGGACCGAGCTCGTCGCGACCGAGGCAGGGTCACTGCACGATGTGGCGCCGAGGGTGACGATGGTCAGGCCGATGGCGACGCGTGACATGAAGGAGATCCGGGAGGGAGCAATCATGTGACGATTGTATGCCGCGCTTCCGTTCATCCCGCCAACCACCAGCCAAGCATGTATCACCAGGAAGGACGGCGTCCCCATCTTCCGCAACCAGCGATCAAGCGACCCAAGACCGTCAACCCTCGACGAAGCGGAGGCTGTTCAGCAACTCCAAGAGGTACTCCTCCCCGAGGTGCGTCCAGACGAGGTACTCGGCGTCGAATCCGGGGATCACGATCCGCGCCTCCCAACCGTCCGGGACCCACTCGCCCGTTGCCTGGTCCCGGTACACGACGCGGTCGGGCGGCAGGTGTCGCAGTCCCAGGCGAAGCCCGTACTCGGCGAAGCTGCCGTCGTCCCACTGGATGAGAGTGCCGACCCCCATCGGGGCGTCCGATGCCAGCGGTCTCCCGCCCAAGCCGACCGCACCCCGCCCGCAATCCGCGCACGGGTAGTTGAGTCGGTCATGCCCGGGGCCGTCGGGGAGATCCCAGGCGACTCCCCATCCGCCGAGATTGGCGGACCGGATCCTGGCGCCGGGAAGTCCCGGTGCATCGAAGGCAAGGAGGGGCACGTCGAGGCCTGACTGGGCATGGCGAGCCCGGAGGTCCTCGGGGACTGAACTCGACGGCAGGGACTCCCCCGCCCAGGGCGCCGGCCCACCTTCGACCAAGGTGGAGGTCAGCCGCAGTTCGACAGGATCGGCCTCTAGGCCATCGACGAAACGCAGTGCGTCGACGAGGGCGACCAGGTGCTCGGGGCCGAGATGGGTCCAGACCTGGTACATGCAGCCCTGGCCAGCCAGGTGTATCTCGCCCAGCGTCGTGGGGCTCCCCTGGTCGAACCCCTCGCCGCCGTAGCCGAGCACGCTGCCATCGGTCCACTCGACCACGGAGGGCCACCGGTATCCCGTCGACTCGTCCCAGGTCATGCCCACTCCTGCAACCCCGAACGCCGAGCGGCCGCAGTCCGTGCAGGGCGTTCCGCTCGCGTCCTTGCCCGGGCCCGTGGGCAGGTCCCATGCCACCGCCCATCCACCGCCGAACTCCGCCCGCCGTGCCACGGCATCCTCCGTACCTGGTCCCGTGCCCGTCGGAGCCAGCGCCGAGCACCACAGGTGGTTGTCCGCCACTTCCCAGGCCTCGATGAAGACGCTGGGAATGCTGGCCGGTGCGAGGGGAGGATTCGACCACGGAGCAGCGGCGGGAGTCGGAGGAGGGGTGGTCGTCGTCACATCGGGTGCGAGCGTGGCGGGCGCCGCGATCGTGGTCGTGTCGGCAACAGTCGTCGGGATCGCCATGGACGAGGTCACGGTCGAGTCGGAGAAGGCGCCGGAGGTGTCCGTACTCGTTCCCGACCCACAGGCCACCATGACCGCGGCCAGCAACAGGAGCAAGAGTCGGCGGTGCACAGGCCAAAACCTAGACGACAAGGCGGCCAATCCGAGCGAGCTCAACGAGGGGATCATGCGCTGAAGCAGAGGAGCCAAGACCATGCGTCGGGCCGCGGTACGCTGACCGGACGCCGACTGCAGGAACGCGCACGCTCATGACAGACCTCGAGATGATCATCCGAGTGGGGTTGGCTGCTCTCCTCGGTGCCGTGCTCGGCATCGAGCGGGAGATGCAGCACAAGACCGCCGGCCTCCGCACCCACACCCTCGTCGCGGCCGGGGCCGCGCTTTTTTCGGTGGCCGGGGCATCGGTCTCGGCCGATGGGACCGACCTCACGCGGGTGGCCGCCCAGGTCGTCACCGGGATCGGCTTCATCGGCGCCGGCGGCATGGTCAAGAGCGGGTTCACGATCACCGGCATCACGACCGCTGCCACGCTGTGGTTCGCAGCCGCGCTCGGTGTCGCCACCGGCTTCGGCCTCTTCGAGGTCGCTGCCGCTTCCCTCGCCATGGCGCTCGTCGCAATGGTCGGCTTCGCCCCGCTCAGGAACCGGATGCACCGACGGTCGCTGCGGCCCCTTGCCATCGAGTACCGGGTGGGCCACGGGACCCTCACCCCCTTGTTCGAGACACTGAACGCCATCGGGGCGCGCGTGACCAACATGTCGATCATCGAGGACGAAGGGAGACGCCGGCTCACCTGCGAGCTGTCGGGCGTGGGGCCGGATGCCATGTCGGGAATCATCGACTCACTCCGGTCGCGGGAAGAAGTCATCAGCGTCACCACGGTCGTCTGAGCCGGGTACCTTTCCACGAAGCAAGCAGGAGGCTGACGTTGACACGAAACCGACTCACCAGCGGAGTTGCTCTCGCCATCATCTTGGCTGCGTGCGCGGGTTCCCCGGCCGCCACCGAAGCCGACACCGAGGCTCCGGTGACCGCACCCGCCACCACTGGGGCCCCGGCTGCCACCCAGCCGACACCTGCCACCACTACCGCCCCGACGACCCCACCGACTACGACCACCGCTCCCCCGGAACCTGCCATGGTCATCGACGGGAGCGTGGTCACCATCAACTGGGACGGCTTGACCGCGACGCCGTTCTACGCCCCGGCTGCGGGCGGGCCGGATCCCCACTTCCTCATCCACACCGACCCCGACGCCGACGGGTTCTTCCTTTCGTTCGAGCTCTACACCACCGGGTGGGGCCAGCAGTGGACCGGGGAGACCGGGACCTTCGACATCTCCTGCCACGACGCCGTGGAGAGCACCGGGATATGCCCCTACTTCGACCCCGACGGTCCCGGGCCCGAACCGGTCAAGGGCGACGACTTCGCCACCACCGGGTCACTCACCATCGTCCAACTCGACGACGGCGGCTACGAGATCGTGGTGCACGAACTGGTCTTCACAGACGGAACCACGTTCGCGGAGTTCACGATCTCCGGCTGATCGGCTCGTGCTCAGCAGTTGAAGGCATCGTCGCCGGTAGCGGCCGCAACCACCTTGTCGTATCCGCCGAGGTAGCTCCCCCCGGGGAGCTTTCCGAACAAGGCGTCCTTGGCCACGTCGCATGGGAAGTCGCCGGGACCTCCGCAGCCCGCAACGTCAGGGAGCGCACCCCCTCCGATCGCCGAGACCTTGGCAGCCTGTTTGATGTACTGCTTGATGATCGCCTTCTGCAGGGCGAGGAAGCCTCCGACGGCTCCCGGCAGGCCCAGCCACGCTCCCCCGAGATCTGCCAAGGCTGCGCCCTGGTTGATGGCCTTGCAGGCCGCTTCGGCCTCCTTCTCCGAGATGCCGCCTCCGCTCCCGTCGGGGAGGATGCCGAGGAGGCTCCCGCCCTCGTCGACGACCCAGAACGCGAACTGCCCGGCCTCCCGAGGTAGCAGGCGGTGCGAGAGAGCATGGTGGTCGATGACCCAGGCCCACGGAGCGAGCGGGCCTTCTCGCGAAGCCACCCCGCCGACCGGGAGGTACTCGGTCGGCCGCTCCGCCAGCCTCAGGGAGGTGCTGTCCCGATAGAGGTGTTGCTCGACAGCGGCGAGGCGGGCGGTCTGCTCGACGGTCGTCCGAAACGCCGCAGCCCGGTCCTCCCCCTGGGTCGCGAACCGCGTGAACGGGAGGATGTCCGCCCGCGTGACATCCATGCCTTCCCAGCTGGGACGTCTGGCAAGCAGCACCATGCGGGGGGAGACCTCGAATGTCGCCGGGTCCCCGGAGGGGGCATGGAGGAGCATGAGCTCGGACGGCACGGTCCGGAAGCCGGACTTGATGGCTTCGAGGACGTGCTCTCGGCTCCCGGTGGCTGCGGCTTTGAGCAGCGGCTCCCATGTCAGTCGTGCAGAGAGGACGTCGTCGAGCCAGGCTCCGAATGTGGGGGCTCCGCCTTCGATCGAGAGCACGGCCGACCCGAGCAGCGCTGCGCGCACTTCGAGCCTTGTGGCGGTGTCGATCACCGTCTGGGCGGTGGCCGACTCGGCCGGGACCCCAGCCAAAGTGCGCAGCACCTCCCTGCCTCCGAATCGGACAGCGAGATAGATCCCGGCCACCGACGGCGGCTCGAGCCGATCGGCGAAGGATGGCACTTCGTAGCTGGCCTCGGCTGCGGCAGCCGAAGTGGTGAGGAGCACGGTTCGCACGGATGAGCCGTCCGAGGGCGCCTCGTACTGGAACTCCAGGGGCTCGAGGTCGCGGGCGGAGAGGTGCACGAGGAGGCTGGCGATGGCCTGGTCACGATCCACCGCGTCGTAGACCGCCCCGCCCGACAGGTCGGCGATGGCCTGTGGAGCCGACGTGTCCGGCTCGCCCACCAGGATCGAGACCACCGGAGGTCCGGCTGCGATCTGGGGGCGGGCCAAGGCGATGTCTTCCTCGAGGTCGGTGCTCTGGCCGTCGGTCACCAGCACGATCACGTTCGCACCCAGGAGCCCGGCGTCCCCGGCGCCGGCCCAGAACTCGGAGCCGTATCCGACCGCCCGACCTGCTTCCAGGGCCACTTCTTCGGGGTCGGTGGTCCAGAGGTGGGCCGTGGCGGCAGTCCCGAGCGCCAATCCCGCCACCCGGAACTCCGCGGACGGGAAGTCCGCCTGGACGGCTTGCACGACCGCTCGCCCGAACTCGGCCAACTGCTCCCCGATGAACTCAGGAGGTATCGAGCCGGAGGTGTCGAGTAGAAGCAGGACCCTTGGTGCTGGCGGACGCGTCTGTCGCAGTGTGAACGCTCGTCCGGTGCCGTCCTCTTCGATTGCGAAGGCCTCGGCCGGGGCTCCGAGGACAGGGGCACCGGAAGCATCGACGGCCCGCACCCTCAGGCGGATGAGCGGGAAGGCGTCAGCGGCCACTCCCACTTCGAGAGCGGCAATCTGGCTCTCGATCCCCGGCTCGGCATCAAAGGGAACCTCGTTGACGGTCAAGCCATCCTCGGTGGCGACGAGGAGGTCGCCCCCGATGGTCACGGAAGATCCGAGGAGGGTGAGCGCCTCGAGTTCCTCGCGTGGCGCCCGCGGGTCCTCCACCATGAGTATCGAACTGAACGTGCGCAGTTGGTCGGCGGGGGTCACCAGGGTGAGGTCCGGGTCGCCCTCCGGGATGAGCCGTGCCACGATCCGCCGACCGATGAGGCCGGTCAAGGGCCAGGCCCCTTCCACGAGGGTGTGTCGGACCCCCGGGTTGGGTGACATGGCCACCTGAAGGGCGACCTCGATGTCGCCGGGTTGGAAGGGAGGCGGGGCCTGATTGAGGTCGTCGGCATAGGACTGGCCGAACTCCGCCCCCTGAACCAGTGGATTCAGGTACACGGTGGTGCCGCCATCAATCAGCCCGACAAGGGGGACGAGGTCGAGGGTGGAATCGAACGGCGGAGCAGCCAGGCCGGCCGGGAGGCCGTCGAACACCTGCGACGCGATCGCCGCAGCCAGGCGCCCATCCTCATCGAAGGCGCTGTACTCGGCGTCACCGGCGGAACCGAGCTTCTCGAGCCACTCGTTGACCCTGGCCTCCTCGACGACCGGTGCAAACGACAGGGACGGCGGTGGCGTGGTGAGGTCGGCCGCCCGCGATGGATCGAGGCGGCCCTGGACCACGAACGCTTCGAAGCCGGCCTCGCCAAGGAGGGCGACCAACAGTTCTGCCTGTTCGCGAGGGGTCCCGTGCCGCTTCTCAGGGCAGCTTCGGGTCCCCATCGCATGGCATCGAGCGCCTGGGCGAAGCCCGACTCGGCCGGAGGGAGCGTGCGGATTCCATCGCGAACGAGCGCGAAGATCCGCTCGGGATCCCTGCTCTCGACCACTTCCCGGGCCCGCCAGAAGAGGTTGTCAGGACTCGTCCGCACCGCAACAAGTGCCTCCCGCCACACGGAGAGTGCATCGGTGAGCGGCGGAAGGGTCGTTGAGGTGGTCTCGACAGCGGTCGATCCCACCCCAACTCCTGGGATGGTGGTCGAAGCTCCTCCGTCGGATGCCCGCGTGCAGTTGACGAGCGTGAGTGCCAGAGCGGTCTTGCCCGCGACGCCGATGAACTGCCGACGAGTCAGATCCCACCCCGGGAATCCCTGCAACGACGAATACGCGCCGACTGGATGAACACCCCCCGAAGACCCGACCGACTCTCCCACGATCATCCTCCTCGGATCCTCCGTCACCTGCCCGGGTCGCAGAGGATAGACGGACCCACCGTGACGGTCCCGGCCAATCGGCTTTCGGGTGCCAGCTCCCGCCATGCCGGTGAGCACAGGACGGGTCGAGTTCCCACGACGACCGCGATGCTGAGAACTGCAGGGAGCACGCACGCGCAGAAGCCCGCGACGTCGGATCCTGAGCAACGGGCCGTCATTCGGCTCGGTACTCTTCCGAACCGACAGAGCCGCTCTCGGAAGACGCCCGTCGTGTCGATCCTCCTCATCGCATCCGCACTCGCTGCCTTGTCGATCGCCCTGCTGTGGTGGGGGCGGAGAACACGGTCCCGAGGTAGCCCACCCGGGCTCGGAGGAACCGCCCGGGTCCTCGGAACCACCCTCCTCGTAGCGGGCATAGCTGGAGTCTCAACAAGCCTGTGGGCGCTCACCGCCACCGACACCTCCCAGCTGGCGAGGGCCATCGCCTGGGGTGACTCAGGGGTCGATGACTACGGCCGATTCCCCACTCGGGCGTTCCGGGCCAGTCCCGACCCGGTCGCCTTCACCAACGTCCCCGGGGAACACCTCGCCGGCTATTCGGCTCCCGGCTCCGACGCCCCACTCGAGGACTTCCTCGCAGACCGGTACTCCACTGCGTTCATCGTGCTCCACGGCGACGATCTGCTGTATGAGGCCTACTTCAACGCATCCAGTCACGACTCGATCCAGACCTCCTTCTCGGTCGCCAAGTCGTTCACCTCGGCCTTGGTGGGCACCGCGATCGAGGAAGGCTTCATCTCGAGCCTCGACGACCCACTCACCGCCTACCTTCCCGAGTTGGCGGAGCGTGACGGGAGGTTCAGTGCCGTCACGCTCCGGCATCTCATCACCATGTCGTCGGGGATCGCATTCCGGCAAGGAGCCTCCCCGTGGGCAGACCCCGCCGTCACCTACTACGGGACCGACCTGCGCAACGCGGCGCTCACCAAGACCGAGGTCGAGACCGCGCCCGGCCAGGAGTTCCACTACAACGACTGGAACCTCATCCTCTTCGGACTCGTCATCGAGCGGGCGACCGGGATGCCCGTGTCCGACTACATGGAGACACGGCTCTGGCAGCCGATGGGAGCCGAGGGCGACGGGTCATGGAACCTCGACAGCGAGGCGTCCGGATTCGAACAGGTCTTTGTCGGCATCAATGCCCGCGCCATCGACTTCGCCAAGCTGGGATGGCTCTTCCTCCACGAGGGCCGCAACGGGGACGTCCAGGTCGTTCCTGCGACCTTCGTCGAGGAGGCCACGCGGGTCGACACCACGACCGACCCGGCGTCCTTCTACCAGTACTACTGGTGGATCGACGAGGGGCACGACGCCTACTACGCCAACGGGGACCACTGCCAACACATCTACGTCCAGCCAGCCACCGACCTGGTCATCGTCCGCCACGGAACGAAGTGCGACGACGTGGACTGGGTCGGCCTGTTCGGTGACCTGGCCGAGTGGCTGGCGCCCCGGATGGCGGATGAATAGGACCGGGATCTACCCCTCGACGACGAGCGTTCCCACCATGCCTTCGGTCCCATCGCTGTGGAGTGAGCAGTTGTAGACATAGGTGCCGGGAGCCAGGCCATTCAGGTCGACGAGCGCCTCACTTCCCGGGTTGAGGAAAACGAGCACGTCGAGTTCGTCGAGCTTGAAGTCGTGGGCGAACGCATCCGAGTTCCGGACCAACAGCGTGCTGTCCTTGGCGACCGTGGAAATCCCGGGTTGGAACTCGAAGCCCTCCATGGCGAGCGGCGTCGCACCGGCGGCCTCAGCCTCACCGACCGTCGTCTTGGTGGCGAAGAAGCCCCCCACTGAGACCACCACACCGAGCGCCACGACTGCGGTCACGACCTGGGCCAGGCGACCGGTCGGCGCCTTGGCCTCGGAAGCCTTGCGCCGGGCGAGGGCCCTGATGCCCCCGACGAGGGACAGCAAGAAGCCCAGGAGAAAAGTCAGGCCAAAGATGAAGTCGATCGGGCTGAAGACCGCCGAGATGCCGAAGGCGAAGAAGAACATCGCCAAGGAACCAAGCGTCGCCAGGAGGCCCAAGGCCGTGGCCCACTTCGCAGCGGACCGCCAGACAGCGGCCGTCGCTCCGCCGGTGAGGACAGCAAGGCCAATGGTCATCCCGCTGTCCTCACCATCGAACAGCACGAAGGTCAGGATCACCGCGGCCAGGAATGTCACCGCAAGCAGCATCAGCCCGTAGAGCTGCGCCGTCCAGCGCGAAGAAGTGGTCTCGGCCGGCATGAAGGTCTCCTCGTCGTAGGGATCTCGGCGCAGTGCCGCGCCGGATGAGGACAGTCTCCAATCGGGTCGTTACGGAGTCGTTACCGACGAGCCACCGGAGGGACTTCCTTCCAGACTCCGTCGGCTTGTAGCTGAAAGATCAGCTCCCTTCCGCCCACGCAGTCAGGCTCGTGCCACCACTTCGACTTGGCGACGTTGAGGAAGTGTGACCACAGCGAGCCGTGCTCACACGGTTCCGTGTGGTCCCGGAGACTGATCGTGTCACTCATCGTTGTCCTCCGCCGCCTGACCGTCCCACGTCGGGGGGCCCTACTCCACGTGGAGGGTGCCGTCCCGGTCGACGACCTTCCCCCGTCCAAGCGGGACCACCAGCGTCATGGCTCGAAACGCCAGTCCAAGTCCGGGCACCTTGGCGAAGATGCCCTGTGGGCCCCGGACCATGCGGCCGGTCCCGGGGTCGTACTTCGCACCGTGCCACGGGCAGGTGAGGCATCCCTTGTCGTCGATGGAGCCCTTGGCGAGGTCTGCGGCGAGGTGCCGGCAGCGCCGTGTGACCGCGAACAACTCACCGTCGACGTTGCCCACCGCGAACCGGCCGGCTCCACACACGGTCCCCGACGGAAGGTCCGATGCCGGTCCCACTTCAACTTCGTTCGACACGAATCCTCCTCGATACCTTCGTCTCGGCGAGCCTAGGACCGGGCCCTCTGCTGCGTTCGGCTGCCGTGGCCGCACCAACCCTCCCAGGCGTAGCATCCCCGGCACCATGGCATACGACGAGCGCCTCGCTGACGACATCCGAGCCCGCATCGGCGGCCGCCCGGACCTCGTCGAGAAGCAGATGTTCGGCGGCATCGCCTTCATGATCCGAGGCAACATGGCCGTCGGGGTCTCGGGCGAGGAGCTCATGGTGAGGGTCGGCAAGGACGCCCACGACGAGGCCGAGAGCCGACCCGGCGCTCGCATCTTCGACCTGTCGGCCCGGCCGATGCGCGGTTGGATCGTCGTGGCCAGCGAGGGCATCGTGGCCGACCACGACCTCGATGCGTGGATCGCGCAGGGCGTTGCCTACGCCGAGAGCCTCCCAGCCAAGTAGCGCCCTACCCGACCCGGGTGAACAGGTACGCGAACGGCGACCGGGTGTAGGCGATCCCCCGCCCGGTCTCCCGGAGAAGCTCCTTGGTGACCGTGATGGGCTTCTTCGGGATCAGGTATGAGTCGAGCCTGTCCATGCTCACCCGATAGTCGCCTGACCCGGACAGCACCACCCCGCCGAGCTGATAGCGGGGATCGATCGACGCCAAGGCGGCATCCCCGTGGCTCGGGTTGACGAGCAGACTCCCGCCCACCCGCAGGTACCCGGTGCAGGACTCCGAGACAAGCCCGGCATAGAGGGATACCAACAGGTCGAACGTCCCGTCGTCGAGTCCTAGCGTCTCTCGGTAGTCGGCATGGACGAATCGCACGGCGGGGCTCGCCGGTCCGCCCGGGTGCTCGGCGATGATCTCCCGCACCCCCGCCTCGTCGGCGAAGAACCCTGCAGCACGGCGATCGACGTCGACGTAGGTCACGTCCGGGAACACGAATGACGGGGCCAGGTCGACGTAGCTGCCGGGGTAGAGCACTGACCGCGCCGGAAGGGCCGCGTTGACGGCGGTGAACAACCGCCAACGATCCCCCTCGTGTTGGTCCTGCTTCGACCACAGGGCCCGGGTGCCGGGCCGCATCCGAGTCCAGTGTCCCTAGAGGGAGATCACCTGGTCGGGCATGTTGCCTGCCAGGGCAGCGTAGAGGTCGGGGAAGCAACCGACCATGGCCCCTTCGACCATGTCTACCGGGTTGCACTCGGCCGGCTCGGTGCGGCCCTCGCCCGTACCGGGGTCGCACCAACGCGGCTCACCCTCGGCGAGGTTGCGCTCCAGCGAGCACATGTCGCATCCCATGAGGAGCATGCCGGTCTTCTTCGCCACGGCTGCGAGGCGCTCCCCGATCGGTGAGCCCTTGCGGAGCGCCCACACGTTGTCGTCGAAGAAGAACATCCCGACGACCTCGACCCCATGGGTCCCGGCTTCGAGCTGAGGGAGAATCATCTTCTGGACTTTGTAGCTGGCGGCCCTGGGCGTGTTGAAGACGTATGCGACCTTCATCGGTTCTCCTGGATCGGGGTGGCGATCTTACTGCCGAGCGTTCTCCAAGCCCGCCAGCCTCCGGCGACGCAATGCCGTCCTCAGCCGAGCGTGGCAACACCCCGTTCGAAGCGCAGGGCCGCTTCCTCGACGACCTCGGTCGGCGCGGCGATGGTCATGCGGGCGAACCCGGCGCCTTCGCGGCCGAACCAATGGCCCGGGCTCAGGGCAAGCCGGGCCGAATCGGCCAGCCATGTGGCGAGTTGGGGGACATCCATATGAAACTCGCGCAGGTCGAGCCAGGCGAGGTAGGTGCCCTCCGGCTCGATCAGGCCGATCCCCGCAGGCAGCCGATTTCGCAGTACCTTCACGTTGGCTGCTACCAAAGCGAGCAGGTCGTCGAGCCACATACCGCCGTGGGTGTAGGCGGCCTCGAAGGCGGCGAGGCCGAATACGTTGTTGCGGGTCAGGTGCAGCTGCGAGCTCCGCGACCGGAACCGACTCGCAAGCTGGTCATCGTCGGTCACCAGCAGGGTGTCGCACACACCAGCGAGGCCGAAGGTCTTGATCGGACCGTGGATCGAAGCCCACGACACGCCAGACCCGGCGGCAACCGACGCAAACGGGACGAATCGGGCCGGGGGAAGGGCAAGGTCGCCGTGGATCTCGTCTGCGACCACGAAGACCTCGTGCCGGGCACAGATCCCCGCCAATTCCGTGAGTTCCTCACGCGCCCAGACCCGGCCCACCGGGTTGTGGGGATTGCAGAGGATGAGCATCCGGGTGGTGGGGTCGGATGCCTTGGCGGCGAGGTCCCCGAGGTCCATCGTGTACCTTCGGTTCGCCAGGTTCAGGGGGTTGCGGACCGCCTCCCGACCGGCCGACACCACGATCGGCTTGAAGTCGGTGAATACGGGGGGCTGGATGATCACGCCGTCGCCGGGTTGGGTGAGCAGATCGATCAGGACGCCGATGGACGTTCCCGACGCTCGGGCTCACCGACGTCTGGAGCCCTGATCCGTCCCATCCGTGGCGATCGGCCATCCACGTCCAGAACGCTTCCATGAGCTGACCCGGGCGCAACTCGTACCCGTACCTCCGGCTGCCGGCCCGGGCCTCCATCGCGGCCACGATTGCGGGGGCGACGTCCACGGAGGGTTCCGCCACCCACATCGGCAGCAGTCCCTCGCCATGCCCGAAGTGGCGGGTCAGGGTGTCTGGGTCCGAAGCGAACGACCTTCCAGGGCGGTCACCACTCGGGTGCGGCGGCGATGACATACCCGGGAGCGTAGGGCGATGCCCGTGTGCGCGTGCTCGGCGCAGACCGCATCTCAGCCGCTGCGCCGTCTGTTCCGCCGCCATGTGGCGATCAGCAGGGCACCCACCAGGCTCGGCATCCCAAGTGAGACCGGGAGGACGCCCTTCGGGTTCAGGGTTCGCACCGCGGTCACCGAGACATCGACCACATTGGAGACCCCGGCAGAAGCAGATCCGGGCGTCAACACGACGGCGTAGAGAGCGAAGGAACCACTGGAGATCGGCTGGATCGTCCACACGAACTCGGCCGACTCACCGGGTACCAGCTCCCCCACCACCTGGCTGAGTGTGGGCGTCCAATCCTCCGGGTCGACCGACGCTTCGCTCGTCGGATCCGTGATGTCGACGTGAACGACGGACGCTTTCGTCGTCGCCGTGCCGGTATTCACCACGACGACGGTGACATCCACCGACTGCCCCAGGGTCAGCTCCATCGAAGACGGGGCAACGACCACCTGGGGGCCATCGGCCCGCGCCGGGCCTCCCATCAGCACCGCCACCAGGAGGCCGAGTGCAGCAGCTCGGACGATCATCGCGCACCTCCCAGGCGGACCCGCGTACTGAGGCAGGTTGCCAGCCAGGTGAGTACGACCACCGCGGCCACCGGCGCGATCAGCAATGGCCACTCGGATCTCAACGGCGCCTGGTCGATGAGCACCCGTCCAACCAGCTTCAGGCCGGCACCCACCGGGTTGAGGACGACCAGCCATGTGCTCAAGGGCCCCCGTGATGCCACTGCCGGGAGCTGCCCCGGCGCGGCGAGGACCAACAGCGTCCCGACACTGGTGGCAAGACTCACCCGGTTGGAGAGCGAGACGGCGCTCACCGCCAGGCCGAAAGCCGTGAGCGCGGCCCCAACCAAGGCACCGACACCCAGCAGCACCACGACCGCATCGAGGACGACACCCGGCCCCCTGGCCATCGTGACCACGTAGGGCAGGGCGACGACGATTGCTGCCAGCCACATGGACGATGCCCCGACCAGCTTGCCCAGGACGAGGGCTCTCCTGGGAACCGGAGTCACGAGGAGGGCTTCGAGCGTCGCCCTTTCCCGCTCCCCAGAGATCGCATCGGCACTGACCACGAGGGCGGCAAGTGCGCCGACCCCAATGGCGATCTTGACGAGGATCCCGACGGACTCGCGCGCATCGAGAAGGTTGAGCGCGGCATCGGTGGCCGCCACGTAGGACAGAACGGACAACAGGAGCGCGTACCCCAGGAGCACCGTCAAGCCCTTGGCGCTGAGCCAAAGCGACCGCAGCTCATAGGCGCTCACGACTCGCCAAGGAGCGATGGGGGCAGCCGAGGAACTCATGCCTCCGCCTTCCCTGTGAGATGAAGGAAGGCGTCGCTCAGGCGAGCCCCCAGTGCCCGTGCCCCGCGCACCTCGATCCCGGCATCGATGAGCGCTGCCAAGGCCCGGTTCAGCGACCCCCCCGGGGACGACAGCTCGACCAGCAGCTCACCCGCCCGATGCTCATCCGCGTTCGTCGCCGTGACGCCAATCGACCGGAGGGCTTGGATCGCCAACCCGGCATCCCCATCGGCGACGAGGATCTCCGCTTGGCCGCCGGGCACGCTGGCCGCGCTGACTTGGGCAACCGTGCCGGCCACGACCACGCGTCCACGGTTGAGGATCGCAACCCGGTCACACACTCTCTCAACATCGTCGAGGAGGTGGCTGCACAGCACCACGCAGGCACCGTTCTCCCCAACAACCGAGCCGAGGAGCGCCAGCACGACTTCACGACCGGCGGGGTCGAGCCCCAGGGTCGGTTCGTCGAGGAACAAGACCCGCGGGCGGTTGATGAGGGCCCTGGCGATGCCAAGGCGTTGACGCATGCCCCGGCTGAACGTGGAGATCGGGCTTGCGGCGTTCGACGCCAGGCCAAACTGGTCGAGGAGCAGCCGTCCCCGCTCCTCTGCCTCCCCTGCGGTCAGTCCAAACAGTTGCCCGTAGAAGCGGAGATAGGCGAGTGCTGACTCAGAGGCCGGGTAGCCGTTGCTCTCGGGCAGGACTCCGATCTCGCGCCGGAGCCGATCCGGGGAGGTGAGGGGAACCCCGGCGACCTCGGCTCTCCCCCCCGACGGCTCGATAATGGTCGTCAGCGCACGAATGACCGATGTCTTCCCGGCACCATTCGGTCCTAGGAGGCCGAAGACCTCTCCACCCTGGACTTCGAAGCTCACTGCATCCACGGCGATCACATCCCCGTATCGCACGGTGAGGTCCTCACACACCACCGCAGCATTGCTCGACGTCACTTCCGGGCCTTTCCTGGTGTCCCCGCCATTCAGCCACGCCGAACCTGAACGGAGCCTGAAAGCGGCCAACCGAGGAAGACGACAGCGATCAGCGGACGGCGGGAAGTCGCACCACGAACCGTGCTCCACCCAGGGTGCTGGCCTCCACGACCACTACTCCCCCGTGGTCTTCGGTGACGTCTCTCACAAGTGCGAGGCCCAGGCCGGAGCCACCGTGGTCCCGGTCTCTCGCCCCGTCGAGGCGGGTGAACCGGTCGAACACCCTCAGGCGGTCCTCCTCTGCAATCCCGGTCCCATCATCGTCAATGGACAGCGTGACTTCGGAGGCGATCTCGCCGAGCCCGACCACGACGCGACTTGCCGCGTGGCGGACCGAATTCTCGAGCAGGTTGCGCACCAGGCGATCGAGTTCGGAGCGGTTCCCCAGCACCTGGCCCCCGGAGACGCCTCCCGTGTCGAACGAGACCACCGACACCTGTCCCAGCCGGTGTACATGGTCGAAGACCAGGTCGTCCAGGTCCACCGGGGCCCGGGTAACGACCACCGCTTCGCTCTCGCGCCGCGCCAGGAGCAGGAGGTCATCGACCAGGCGCTGCAGGCGAAGGGCCTCCTCGAGGACCTCGGAGCTGACCGTCGGCCAGTCGACTCCGTCCGGGTGCGCAAGACCGACCTCCAACTGGGTCCGCATCGCCGCCAGCGGACTGCGCAGCTCGTGGGAAGCATCGGCAACGAATCGACGCTGCCTTTCGGCCGATCGTTCGAGCCGCTCGAGCATGCCGTTCATCGTGTGCGCCAACCGGGCCACCTCGTCCCCCGTGTCGGGCACGGGCACGCGACGGTCGAGTTGACCGTCGCCGATGGAAGAAACCCTGGAACGGATCGACTCGACTGGGCGAAGGGCTCGTCCGACAATGAGCCAGGTCGTCATGCCCACGAGCGCTATCAGAATGGGGACGCCTACGAAGAGGATCGCGCCCAAGGACCCGATGGATTCGGCGACCGGCTCGAGACTCGCCGCGGCATGGATGACAACCACACCGTCCGGACCTTCGACGCCACGGGACAGGATCCGGAATCCGTCGTCCCCGAACGGTAGGTCCCCACTAGCCAGGACATCGGTCCCCGGTAGCGGCTCAGTCCCCGCGATCCGGCCCTCGTCGGTCAGGTCGCGGCTCGCTGCCACTACGTGGCCCTGTGCATCCACGACCTGGAGGAGCGTCGACCCGCCGGCTCCGAGATCGAGGACTCGCGGGATACTCCCTTCGGGCACCAGCGACGCCACCTCATCGGCTCGGGACCGCAGTGACGCGTCGACGCCCTCGATCAACGCGTCGCGCTGCAGCGCGACCACTGTGAGTGCCGCGATGGCCAGGGCCAGGGCCACGACCGTGGTGGCGACAACCGTCGCTCGGGCCCGGACGGTCCGCGACCAACCCCGTAGGTCACCCACCGTCCAACTCCAAGCGGTATCCGGCGCCGCGAATCGTTCGGATCGCCGCCCTCCCGAACGGCTCATCGATCTTCGTACGCAGACGCCGGACATACACCTCGACGATGTTGGGATCTCCTTCGAAGGCGAAGTCCCACACGTTCTCGAGGATCTCCGGTTTGGAGACCACCTGTCCCTTCCGACGGAGGAGAAACTCGAGCACCGCGAACTCCCGGGCCGTCAACTCAACCTGGTGTGCACCCCGACGGCACGTGTGGCCCGTTGGGTCGAGCGCGAGATCACCTGCCTCGAGCGCGATCGCCGGGGCGCCAGGGGCCCGGCGTAGGAGCGCCCTGATGCGGGCGACGAGCACGACATACGAGAACGGCTTGGTCAGGAAATCGTCGGCACCGGTGTCGAGCGCCTCAGCCTCGTCCAGTTCACCGTCCTTGGCCGTGAGCATGAGGACCGGGGTCCAGTCGCCCCGCTCCCGGAGGCGGGCGCACAGCTTGTAGCCGTTGATCCCGGGCAGCATGATGTCGAGCACGATGACGTCGTAGCTGTTCTCCGCTGCAAGCCAGTCGCCGTCGGTCCCGGTGAGGGCCACATCAACCGCGAACCCCTCGGATTCGAGTCCGCGCCGAAGCGCAGTTGCCACTCGCTTCTCGTCTTCGACGACCAGTACCTTCATCACCCGACTTCCGAATCGGAGCGAGGCCAGTCTGGCAGGGCCACCTGAACACCGGCTGAATCACGCTGCACGGGCACCGTTGCGGGCACCGGCCCCCGGCTCGGCCCAAGTAGGTTCGTTCGAAAAGCGCAGACCGGAGGAGTTGTTGGCGGAATACCCGACTGAATTCGAGTTCGAGGCCATCCTCAACGACGGAAGAACCGTACGTCTACGCCCGATCCGGCCCGGAGATGTGGAGCTCGAGCGGGCGTTCATCGGTCGAGTGGGACCGATCAGCTCCTACTTCCGGTTCTTCCAGTTCAAGACCGGCCTCAGCTCGGACGAGCTCAGCTATTTCACGACGATCGACTACCTCGATCGTATGGCATTGATCGCCATCGATGGGCAGAACATGGTGGCTGTGGCCCGCTATGACGTCCTGCCCGTCAGGGGGAACGACCCCAAGGTCGCAGAGATCGCCTTCCTGGTCCAGGACGACTACCAGCGCCGGGGGATTGGCTCACTCCTCCTCCACCATCTCACCGTGCATGCTCGTTTGAACGGCATCACGGGGTTCCGTGCCTACGTTCTCGCGGAGAACCGCGCCATGTTGCGGCTCTTCAGCAACTGGGACTACAAGTTGTCCCGCCACCTCGAGGAAGGCACCTATCGGGTCGTACTTCCCATCGAGGCCGCAGATCAGGGCCGCTCCGACGATGCCACGTCCGACCCGCAAAGAAGACCGGGGCCAGACGAGCCGACCGGTATCGACGGGGCCAGTCCCACGCCCTAGTCGGAGCCGTTCCGACCCCCCATGCGGGGCCGCTTCTTGGGGTGCGGCGGCGTGTCCTCCGGGATGAGGAATGTCCCATCCTCCAACTGGTGGCCGACCTCTGCCAGCATGGCGAAGGTGGTCTTCGACAACTCGGCAATCAATGCCTGCTGGGCTCGTGACCATGGGACATGTATCGGACACACCTCGTCCCACTCACACGCGCCGCCACGCAACACACACTCGTCGAGAAGGATGGGGCCTTCGGCAGCCTCGACGGCATCGAGGAGGGTGATCGTCTCGGAGCCACGGGCCAGCGAGTAGCCGCCGTCCGGCCCGGCCATGGCCGTGAGGAGGCCCTCGGCCACCAGCTCAGCCAGGATCTGCGTGAGGTATCGGTCCGGAATGTCCATCGCGGCGGCAATCTCGCGAGCCTTCCTCCGCTCCGAACCCTCATGTGCCGCGAGATCGAGGAGGGCTCGCACCGCGTAATCGCCTTTACGACCAAGTGCCACACGCATAAACAGTCAGCTCCTCGCTGAACGTTCAGAATGGTAGTTGACGTTTTGTGCTATAGGCACTAAAAAGGTCCGGCCGGTCAACCAGCCGTTACCCACTTGGAGACCCTGCATGGAGCAGACACTCGGTGAATCCACTCGGTGGCGTGTCATCTTCGCCATCGTCCTCCTCCTTCTCCTCGTATCGGCACAGCAAGTCCAGGCACGCACCTCGCAAGAGGTCGCAGGTGACGCAACGGTAGGCCGGACGCTCTTCGAAGGCGGCGCCCGCATGGACAATGGCGGGCCTCCGTGTCTTGGCTGCCATAGCGTCGCCGGTATCGGGGCCCTGGGTGGGGGCCTCCTCGGCCCTGACCTGACCGGTGCCTTCGACAAGTTCGGAGAGGCCGGGCTCGCCTCGATCCTGGCGACCACGCCCTTTGCGACGATGAATCCGATCTTCGCGGGGAGGCCGCTCACGGCCGATGAGCAGGCGGACCTGCTGGCGTTCCTGGAAGGCGTCGCCGTCACCGAGCGGGAGGCTTCCAGCATCGGCCAGTTGGCGCTGATCGGCCTGGTGGGGGCAGTCATTCTCCTCTTCGGCACACGGTATTTCTGGAGTCGGAGAGTCACCGCCGTCCGCCGACCGATGGTGGCACGGGCTGCGGCGAGTATCAGCAAGGAACCGAGCGCTCGGCCGATGAGCTGATCCTCGACGAGGAAGGACGGTAGGAACGGTGGGTTGGATCCAAGATCTCGTGAAGCCGGAATCCCGGAATTGGGAGGAGTTCTACAGGAATCGCTGGCAGCACGACAACGTGATCCGAACCACCCACGGGGTCAACTGCACCGGTGGGTGCTCCTGGGCGGTGTACGTCAAGGACGGGATCATCACCTGGGAGATGCAGCAGACCGACTATCCGCTGCTCTGCAACGACGTCCCACCCTACGAACCACGTGGCTGCCAGCGCGGCATCTCGGCTTCGTGGTACGTCTACAGCCCGATCCGTGTGAAGTACCCCTACGTCCGCGGGGCGCTGGTCGACCTGTGGCGGGAGGCCAGGGCATCCAAGAGCGACCCGGTGGCTGCCTGGGAGTCCATCGTCAAGGACCCTACGAAGCGGGCACGTTTCCAGAAGGCGCGTGGCAAGGGCGGGTTCCGCCGCTCCACTTGGGATGAGGTGCTGGAGATCATCGCCGCGGCCTGCCTGTACACCGCCAAGGAATGGGGCCCCGACCGAGTATTCGGCTTCTCTCCGATCCCGGCGATGTCCTACCTCTCCTACGCCGCCGGGTCCCGCTTCCTCCAGCTCTTCGGCGGCGTCAACATGAGCTTCTACGACTGGTACGCCGACCTCCCGAACGCCTTTCCCGAGATCTGGGGCGACCAGACCGACGTCGCCGAGAGCGCCGACTGGTACCAGTCCAAGTTCATCGTGGCCATGGGCTCCAACCTGAACATGACCCGGACTCCCGATGTCCACTTCATCTCCGAGGCACGCCACGAAGGCAGCAAGTTCGTGGTCATCGCGCCGGACTTCAACCAGGTCGCGAAGTACTCCGACTGGTGGATCCCGGTTCAAGCAGGTCAGGACACCGCACTGTGGATGGCGGTGAACCACGTGATCCTCAAGGAGTTCCACGCCGACCGCCAGACGCCCTACTTCATCGACTACCTCAAGCGGTACACCGACTCGACCTTCCTGGTAGAGCTCACCCCCGGGAATGGCGCGCTGACGGCGGGTCAGTTCCTCCGGGCAGACCGGGTGGCCCGGTACGCCGACGAAGAGAACGGCGACTGGAAGATGCTCGTGCATGACCGCAACTCGGGAGGCGTGCGGATGCCCAAGGGCACCGTCGGATTCCGGTGGCAGGAGAAGCAGGGCCAGTGGAACATCAAGATGGAGGACGGACTCGACGACCAGCCTCTCGATCCTGACGTGAGCTTCCGGGACGAGCACGACGAGATCGTCCAGGTCTCGTTCCACGAGTTCGCCGAGGGCGGTGTCTACACCCGCGGCGTTCCGGTTCGCTACGTCGAGACCACCGACGGGCGGGTCCCGGTGACCACCGTGTACGACCTCCTGATGGCCCAGTTCGGCGTCAGCCGCGGCCTCCCCGGCGACTATCCCGAGGACTACGACGACGAGCGCCCCTACACCCCGGCCTGGCAAGAACGCCTCACCGGCCTGGGCCGTGACACCGTGATCCGCCTCGCCCGGGAGTTCGCGTCGAACGCCGAGGCGACCGAGGGCAAGTCGATGATCATCATCGGCGCCTCGATCAACCACTGGTACAACAACAACCAGTCCTACCGGGCCCCGATCACCGCCCTGATCCTCACCGGGTGCCCCGGTCGGAACGGCGGCGGAATGAACCACTACGTCGGCCAGGAGAAGCTCACCCTGGTGGCACCGTGGACCAGCATGGCGCTCGGACTCGACTGGAACAAGCCGCCCCGCCTCCAGCAGACTCCCATCTGGCACTACGTGCACAGCGACCAGTGGCGCTACGAAGGTGACTTCACCGACTACGCCCGGGTCCCCCCGGAGACCAAGTGGGCGAAGGGTCACGCCGTCGACCTCGCCGCGGCGTCGGTCCGCATGGGCTGGATGCCCTTCTTCCCCCAGTTCAACCGCAACTCGCTCGACCTCGCATTCGAGGCCGAAGTGGATGGGGCAGGGAGCGACGTGGAGATCATCGAGCGGGTGACCGATCAACTCCGCAAGCGCGAACTGACCTTCACCGTCGAGGACCCTGACGCCGAGGAGAGCTGGCCCCGGGTCTGGTTCATCTGGCGGGGAAACGCCATGCAGTCGAGCGCCAAGGGATCCGAGTTCTTCCTCCGCCACTACCTGGGCACCCACGACAACATCGAGGCCACCGAACATGCCGCGGGCAAGACGGACACCGTCACGTTCCGTGAGGAGGCTCCCCGCGGGAAGATGGACCTGGTGGTCGACATCAACTTCCGGATGGACTCCACCGCCCTCTACTCCGACATCGTGCTGCCGACGGCGTTCTGGTACGAGAAGAACGACCTCAACACGACCGATCTCCACTCGTTCGTCCACCCGCTGGGCCAGGCAGTGCCGCCGGTATGGGAGTCGAAGACGGACTACGAGATCTTCAAGTCCTTCGCCAAGAAGGTCAGCGAGATGGCCCCCTCGGTCTTCCCGAGGCCATTCAAGGACGTCGTCACCTCGCCGCTCAAACACGACACCCCCGATGAGATCTCCCAGCCCCAGCCGCTCGACTGGGGAAAGGGCGAATGTGAACTCATCCCCGGGAAGACGGCACCCCACATCCACGTGGTCGAGCGTGACTACGCCAACCTGTACAACAAGTTCATCTCCCTCGGCCCCCGGATTCGGGAGGACGGCATCGAGGGGCACGGTGTCCACATCCCGGTCGCCCCGTTCTACGACGAACTACTCGAGAGCCCGGTGGGGACCGCGCCCGACCCGCGACGCACGAGGGCGGTCGAGTGGGGCGGCAAGAAGTACCCCGGCCTCGAGGACTCCCTCGACGCGGCCAACGTCCTGCTCCATCTCGCCCCCGAGACGAACGGGGAGGTGGCGCACGCCGCCTTCGAGGCGGAGGAGCAACGAGTGGGGGTCCCGTTGACGGACCTGGCTGCGGACACCCGGGGCGTACGCATGAACTTCCACGACATCACCCGCCAAGTCCGACGAACACTGACGAGTCCCTGCTGGTCCGGCGACGTGCGCGATGGCCGCACCTACTCGGCGTGGACGCTGAACGTCGAACGGCTGATTCCGTGGCGGACCCTCACCGGGCGCCAACAGCTCTACAACGACCACCCGTACTACATCGACTTCGGCGAGCACCTTCCCACCTACAAGCCCAAGCTCGACCCGGTGCTCACCGGGGACATCGTCCGCAGCCCGGTCGACGACCAGTCGCTCGTGCTCAACTACATCACCCCGCACGGCAAGTGGAACATCCACTCCACCTACAAGGACAACCTCCGCATGCTGACCCTTTCGCGGGGTATGGATCCGATCTGGATCAACGACAAGGAGGCTGCCAGGGTCGGGATCGTCGACAACGACTGGGTGGAGGTCTTCAACGACAACGGCGTCGTGGTGACCCGTGCCGCGGTCAGCTCACGGGTTCAGCCCGGCATGTGCCTCTACTACCACGCGGTGGAACGGACCATCTACATCCCCAAGTCCCAGGTGCGGGGGGGACGGAGAGCAGGTGGCCACAACAGCCTGACCCGGACTCGCATCAACCCGCTGCTCCTGGCAGGTGGGTATGCCCAGTTCACCTACGGGTTCAACTACTGGGGTCCGATCGGCATCTTCACCCGAGATACGTACGTGGTCGTCAAGAAGATGGAGAAGCTCGAATGGTGACACGAACCGAGACAGGGGCTCACTGACATGGACATTCGCGCCCAGGTCTCGATGGTCTTCCACCTCGACAAGTGCATTGGTTGTCACACGTGCAGCGTGGCCTGCAAGAACATCTGGACCGACCGCCAGGGAACCGAGTACCAGTGGTGGAACAACGTCGAGACCAAGCCGGGCACCGGCTACCCCACGAAGTGGGAGGACCAGGAGGAGTACCGAGGCGGCTGGGAGATGGTGGGCGGGGAGGTCCAACTCAAGCTGCAGTCCAAGATGGGGACGTTGGGGAACATCTTCTTCAACCAGCGCCTTCCCACCGTCAACGACTACTACGAGCCGTGGACCTACGACTACCAGCACCTGTTCAACGCTCCTGAGGGCGACGACCAACCCACGGCCCGGGCGGTCTCCCTCATCACCGGCGAGTTCATGGAGATCGAAGCCGGTCCCAACTGGGACGACGACCTCGGCGGCTCACCGGTCTACGCCGCCAACGACCCCAACCTGGGTGAACTCACCGACGAGGAACGAGAACAGCTCAACGAGATCCAACAGGTGGTCTTCTTCTACCTGCCCAGGATCTGCAACCACTGCATCAACCCCGGTTGTGTGGCAGCGTGTCCTGCCGGTGCCCTCTACAAGCGGGGCGAGGACGGCATCGTCCTCGTCAACCAGGACAAGTGTCGGGCCTGGCGGATGTGCATCTCCGGATGCCCCTACAAGAAGGTCTATTACAACTGGTCCTCGGGCAAGTCGGAGAAGTGCATTCTCTGCTTCCCCCGCCTCGAGAGTGGGCAGGCGCCGGCTTGCTTCCACTCCTGCGTGGGACGTATCCGCTACCTGGGGGTCCTGCTCTACGACGCAGATCGCATCGAGGAAGTGGCCAAGTCACCGGAGGAGGACCTGGTCGAGGCGCAGAGGAGCATCATCCAGGATCCCTTCGATCCGGAGGTGATCGCAGCCGCCAAGGCCAACGGCGTGCCCGACTCGATGCTCACCGCCGCCCAGCACTCCCCCGTGTACAAGTTCGTCAAGGAGTGGCGCTTGGCCCTACCGCTCCATTCGGAGTTCCGCACCCTGCCGATGCTCTACTACGTCCCGCCGATGCTGCCGGTCCTCGCCAAGGTCACCGACGGGGTGTACGACGTGAGCGGTGCCGACACCGAGGGCTTGGCCCCGCTGCTCAGCTCCCTCGAGAAGGCCCGGATCCCCCTTCGCTACCTGGCCCGGCTCTTCTCTGCGGGCAATGAGGACGTGATTGCCGAGGTGTACCGCAAGCTGATCGCGGTCCGCATCTACAAACGAGGGGAGAAGGTCGGGGACGTCACCCAGGAAGAGGTCCGCGAGGCCCTCGAAGTGGGCGGCACCACGGCCGAAGAGGCAGAGGCGATCTTCCGGCTCACCGCCTTGCCCTCGTTCGAGGAGCGATTCGTCGTGCCGCCCCTGGCGCGGGAGGTGGCCATCGAGCAGACCGAGGACCCCTACGACCGCAAGCGGGAAGGCGGCTTCGGTCGGAAGACAGCCCCGGAGCGGAGATGGTGACCGTGTCCGAGCAACCCGACGTCCGTCGAGCTTGGCAGCTCTTCGCCGACTTGCTCGACTACCCCTACGAGAGCCCCGCGGCGGCCCTGGAGGAGTGTCGGCTGCTCACCGAGGAGTCCTTCCCCAAGGCGGGGGCCAAGGTTGCCGAGTTCCAGGAGGCCAGTCGGGCGTGGGACCTCGGGCGACTCCAGGAGGAGTACACGAAGGCGTTCGACCTCGATGAAACGCACAGTCTCTACGTCGGCTACCACCTGCTCGGCGAGAGTTACAAGCGCAGCGCCATGCTCCTCGAGTTCAAGGAACGGTATCGAACACTGGGCATGGAGGTCGCCGGTGAGTTGGCCGACCACCTGCCGGTGGTGCTGAGGTTCCTCGGCATGTGCGATGACGCGGATGTCACCGACGAGATCCTGGTCGAGGCGGTGTGGTCCATGCTCGACCTGATCGCAAGGAAGGACAACAAGGCCCTGGACGCCGATCAAGCCGAGGAGGATCGGCCGCCGTTGGTCGTCCCTCCCTATCACGGGTTGCTGGGCGCATTGTTGGACGTGGTGCGGGCGGTCACCGGGGGCGACTCGCAGCCGCTGGTGATAACGGTATCGGCGCAGGGGCCACCAAGTGGATAGAGGAGCCTGATCGTGTTCGACTTCGTGTTGTTTGTGGCCTTTCCGTACTTCTCGGTCGTAACCGCCATTTGGGTCTCCATCTACCGCTATCGCAATGACCGATTCTCGTATTCGAGCCAGTCGTCGCAGTTCCTCGAGAACCGCGTGTTGAGTTGGGGTTCGGCGCCCTGGCACTACGCAATCCTCACGATCCTCTCCGCCCACTTGATCGCATTGCTCATTCCCCGATCCTGGGCATCGCTGATCGCGGAGCCGACCCGCCTCTACATCCTCGAGGTGACCGGCCTGGCGTTCGGCCTGACGGCGATCGTTGCCCTCTGCGTCCTGATCTACCGGCGACTGACGGTCGCCCGAGTTCGAGCAGTCACGTCGGTCGCCGACTGGATCCTGCTCACCCTCCTCCTCTACCAAGTGATCCTGGGCTACTGGGTTGCACTGTTCTACCGGTGGGGAGCCGAGTGGTACCTCTACACGGCGGTGCCGTGGATGAACTCGTTGCTGGTCTTCCAACCCGACGCCGCCACCGTGGTCACCCTCCCTTGGGTGGTGAAGCTGCATCTTCTTGGCGGGTTCATGCTCATCACCGTGTTCCCGTTCACCCGCCTGGTTCACTCCGTCACGTACCCGTTCCGATACCTGTGGCGGCCTCCCCAGGTGGTGGTGTGGAACCGAAAGCCGACCCGCACCGGCTAGGCGAGGCCGAACAATCCGCGCCGCGCTGACGAGAGGAGTCGCCGATGGCGGATGTGACGACCTTTGATGAGGGCGCCGGTGCTGCCGTGGAGACCAACGGAGCCACGCGCGTCCTGGCGTTCTCCACCATCGGGTTCACCGTCTTCTTCGCCGTTTGGGTGATGTTCTCGATCGTGGGGCTGTCCGTCCGGGACGAGTTGGGCCTCAGTGACTCCCAATTCGCCCTACTGGCTGCGATCCCGATCCTCACCGGGTCGGTCCTGCGGGTTCCGCTCGGGATATGGGCCGATGTGATCGGGGGAAAGCGCGTATTCACCCTGCTGCTGGTGGTGACCGCCATACCGACCTACCTGGTCAGTCGCGCCGACAGCTACCTGGAGTTGCTCGCCTACGCGCTCTTCGTGGGCCTGGCCGGCACGTCCTTCGCGGTTGGTATCGCCTGGGTGTCGGCCTGGTACCCCCCGAGTCGCCAAGGCTTCGCCCTCGGTATGTTCGGTGCGGGCAATGTCGGTGCTTCGATCACCAAGCTCCTCGCCCCCACACTCGTGACGGCAGTGGGAGTCGCAGGATTGGCGGGAGGGTTCGTTCCCGGTGGTTGGCGGTTCGTGCCGTTCCTCTACTCGGCCCTGCTGATCGTGATGGCCATCGCGCTCTGGCTGTTCACGCCGACACGTGAATTCACACCGGCCAGCGGACGATCCATGCGCGCCCTGCTTGCGCCCCTGAAGCACATCCGGGTCTGGCGCTTTGGCTACTACTACGTCGTCGTCTTCGGCGCCTACGTGGCGCTCGCCCTGTGGTTGCCCAAGTACTACGTGGACGTCTTCGAGGTCGATCTCAAACTGGCCGGCCTGCTCACTGCCATGTTCATCTTCCCCGCCAGCCTCCTGCGGCCGGTGGGGGGCGCGCTGGCCGATCGATTCGGCCCTCGACGCGTGATGTACTGGGTCTTTGTGACCATCGCCGCCGCCGCGCTGCTGCTGTCATTCCCCAACGGTCACATCTCGCTCCACCTGCCGACGTCGATCGAACCAACCGGCATCCGCGAGGTGCTGCCGTTCCATCAGAGCATCTGGATGTTCTCCACCCTGGTATTCATCATCGGCATCGCCATGGGGGTCGGGAAGGCTGCCGTGTACAAGTACATCCCCGACTACTTCCCCGACGACGTCGGAGCGGTTGGCGGGTTGGTCGGTGCCGTCGGCGGGTTGGGCGGGTTCTATCTCCCTCTCCTCTTTGCCTGGGCCCTGGCCGGGACCGACCTTCCGGGCTCGGCCTTCTTCGTGTTGTTCGTCTTCGCCGGCTCGGCCCTCGCCTGGCTGCACCTGACCGTGGTGCGGGTGTTGCGTGCGGCCTCACCACAACTCGACCAACAGTTCGAACACCTTGGTGTGGAAGGAGCGACTCTTGACTGAACAACCGGGTGGGGCGACGTGGCTCGAATCGTGGGAGCCGGAGGATGACGTCTTCTGGGAGTCCAAGGGGAAGCCGATCGCCTGGCGCACGCTACGGATCACAACGGCCAATCTCACAATGGCCTTCGCGGTCTGGTTCGTGGTCAGTGCGCTGGTTGTCCGCCTCAATGACATCGGCTTTGGTCTCTCGACCACGCAGCTGTTCTGGTTGGCGGCATTGCCGGGACTGGCAGGGGGCACGTTTCGGATCGTCAACACGTTCTTGATCCCCATCTATGGAACCAGGCATGTCGTGACCATCGCCAGCTTCGCCCTGGTGGTCCCGCTGGTGGGCTGGTTCTTCGCCATCCAGAATCCCGAAACCCCCTTCGTCGTCCTGGGGGTGCTTGCCTTCCTGGTGGGGCTGGGCGGAGGGAGCTTCTCATCGTTCATGCCCAGCACCAGCCTCTTCTTCCCCAAGCGCCTTCAGGGCACAGCGCTCGGTATCCAAGCTGGCGTGGGCAACTTCGGTGTCAGCCTCGTCCAGTTCGTCGTGCCGTGGATCATCGGGGTCGCCCTGCTCGGCTCGCTGGGAGGTCCACAGCGGTCCGTTACCGACGATGGCGTCACCGACGTCTGGCTCCAGAATGCCGTGCTGGTGTGGATACCGATCGTCATCGCCTTCTCCTTCTGGGCTTGGTTCGGGTTGAAGAGCGTGCCTGTCAGGGCCAGCTTCCGCGACCAGTTGGACATCTTCGGCAACAAGCACACCTGGTTGCTGACGTCGCTGTATGTCATGGCGTTCGGCTCGTTCGCCGGCCTCTCCGCCGCGTTCCCACTGCTCATCAAGGAGGTCTACGGCGGCTTCGCCAACGCACCCGATCCATTGGAGTTCGCGTTCCTCGGGCCATTGGTCGGGTCGATCATGCGGATCGCGGCGGGCCCGGTCTCCGACCGAATCGGCGGCGCCAGGGTGACAATGGCGTCGGGGATCGGCCTTCTGTTGTGCGCCATCGGCATCAGCTTCACCACCGAACCGGAATCGACCGACATGTTCATCTGGTTCGTCATCTGGATGCTTGGCCTGTTCTTCTTCTCGGGAATCGGCAATGCATCGGTGTACAAGCAGATCCCCATGGCCTTCCCGGCTCGCCAGGCCTCCGGGGTCCTTGGATGGACGGCCGCAGTGGCCGCCTACGGGCCATTCGCGTTCTCGATGCTCATCGCGTGGGCGATATCGGCAAGCGATGTCGGCTCGCCGAACATGTTCTTCCATGGCCTGGCGGTCTTCTACGCGATCAACATCGTCATCAACCAGGTCTTCTACATCCGTGGTTCGAAAGCCGAGGCCTGACCGCAGGTCGCCTTCCGCCCCCCGACCTCCCGGCGATGCGCCTGCCTGGCGTGGCCATTCCTCCCCACCATCGGCCGACCGGTCGATGACGCTCCGCTAAGCCCTGGGCAAGCTGAGTTCGAACACCGACTCTCCATCCTCTCGGCGGTAGGTCAGGTCGCCACCCATGAGCCGAGCGAGCTTCCGCGATATCGTCAGCCCGAGGCCGAGGGAGGTGGTGAGCCCCTCGCGGGTGTGCGCGCGACGGTATGGCTCAAAGACGCCGTCCCGCTCAACCCTGGGAATCCCCGTCCCGTTGTCGGCCACCCGTAGTCCGGCCAGGGAACCATCCGCGCAGGAGATCCGAACGCTGTCCCCACCGTATCGGCAAGCGTTGGCCACGAGATTGCGGACCACCTGCCGTACACGCGCCGGGTCCGCCAGGGCCTGAGCCGACGGGCCGATGAGCTCGATCCGAGCTCTACAGTCGTCGAGCCGAAGACCTTCGACCACCTGCCTTGCCTGGGAAAGGAGATCGACCCGAACCCGTTCCACCGTCAGGGTCCCAATCTCCTGCCGCGCCTCCACCAGCAGGTCATCGATGATGTGGGAGAGGTCCGTCCCCTCTGCAATGATGCGTTGGACCATCTCACTTCGCTCGGCGACGGACAAAGCGGATGCTTCATCAACCAGCACCTGGGCGTACCCGACGACCGCCGTCAGAGGCGTTCGGAGCTCATGCGAGACCGAGGCGATCAGTTCATCCTTGGAGGCAATCAGTCGTTGGAGTTGCTCCTCCGCCTCGACTTGATCGGTGATGTCAACAACATGAGCGACCAAGTGCAGAGGTTGGCCGCCGGCATCGCGGAGCAGGGCAGTGGACACGATGGCTGACCGAGTGGCGCCCCCCTTCGTCACATACCGCAACCTCGCCCGGGACGAGGGGATCTCCCCCGAGATCACGCTGCGAAAACGCTCACGGCTCTTGTCGCGTTCTCCGGCGACCGTCACGTCACCGATCGTCAAGGCGACCAACTCATCCTCGGTGTAGCCCAACAGGTCGAGGGCTGCCCGGTTGGCTGCGACGAATCGGCCGTCCCCGACGCTGATCAGCGCCACGCCGGTGGCAGCACTCTCGAACGTCTGCTTCCACTTGTGCTCACTAGCGGCCAGCGCCAACTGGGCCTCGCGGCGGTCCGTGATGTCCTGCATCTGAGCGACCATGTGCCTGATCTCGCCACGCGCGTCGCGGAGCACTGCAACGCTGAGGGTGGCCCACACCACCTGCCCATCACGATGGAGGTATCGCTTCTCCCAACGCGCCTCAGAGATCCTCCCGGACACGAGTTCCTGCAGGTTCGACACGCTGACAGCCCGGTCATCGGGGTGGGTGACGTCCCCGAAGTGCATGCCGACGAGGTCCCCCTTGGCGTAGCCGAGCATGTCACAGAGGGCTGAGTTCACGACCAGGAACCGGCCCGATTCGGCGGTCAGCGCCATGCCCACCGAGGCATGTTCGAACACGAGTCGAAATCGATCGTCGACGCGTCTCAAACGCTCAAAGATCCCAAGCATGTCCCAACCCAGACGTGTGCAGACCAGCGTATCCGGTGCCGTCACCGAGCGGGGGATGGTCCGCACCAGTCGGCTCGGCCCGTGCCTACCTCACTCCATCGACGTCGAAGGGCAGTGATCCCTGCGCGATGGGAGGGCCGAGGGCCCTCCCATCGCACGCAGCACTAGCCGCGGCGGATGGCGGTCACCCCGGAGGCGATCATCCAAGGGATCCCGAGGGGAACGATCGCGAACCCGAGGGTCGCCGACTGGCCGAGGAAGATGGCCACGATGGAGAGGAGACCAGCTACACCGGCGAGCCACGCCCAGCGGACCAGCCACCGGGGCATCCACGTACCCCTGCACGCCATCGCCACCAGCACCGGGGAGAGACCGATGATGATGATGGTCGCGACATCGTCGAGCGTCGTCCCGAGAAACGCCAACGCGTCTGCGAGCTCGTACGAAGTCGATCCCGATCCCGCGAGCCGGGTCACGGAGGCGAGGAGGAGGAACGCCGGGATCGCCACCGCGGCGCCGATGGTGAGGGAGGTACGCGCCGCCCTCGCTGCTGCTCCACGCCCGGAGTCGGCCAGCTGGCTCCCCCCAATGGCCATGCCGATCACACCGAACACCCACGCGGTCAGGCCGGCATACAGGGTGGTGGTGCTCCCGGCAGCGTCCAGGAGAAGCGTGGCCATGTCACCAGACGACACCGCTCCCCAGACATCAGCCCCGGACGAGGAGTACAAGGCAGCCCCGACGAGCATCGTCAGGGCGCCGGCCAGAGTGACGCGTCCCCCGGCCCGCACGCTCGGTGGTGCGGTCGCGATTGTCCCGGATTCGTGAGCAAGCACCTCAGTCATGTCCAACCTCCTGTTGCGTGTGTGCACCCATTGCACACTATGTGCAGATACACTATAGTTTCTGCACAGATTCTGCAAGTAGTGCACAGCGTGGTATCCTCGGTGGATGGCCGAGTCGATCCGCGACCGACAGAAACAGCTCACTGCCGACGCGACGGTCGTCGCGCTCGCCGCACATGTCACCGAGACCGGGTCCCTCGACTTCTCGATCGCCGAGATCGCGACCAGGGCCGGTGTGTCGCCACGCACGATCTACAACCACTTCGGTGACCGCCAGGGCCTGGTCGATGCGCTCTCCGAGTACGCCGGCCGAGAGATGGACCGACAGGGGGGGACCGACATCCCCGCGACCCTCACGGAGCTGCCAGCGCTGGTCGGTGTCAACTTCCGCGCCATGGAAGCTGTCCCCGAACTCGCCGAGGCGTTCGCCAGGCTCGACGACGCCAGCCAGAGCTCACCGGGCAGGAAGAGGCGGGCAGCTCTCCTCCTGGACCTCGTCCGCAACGCGCACCCCGACCTACCCGAGCGCCGAATCGGAGCCATCGCCGAGCTCATCCACCATCTGGCCAGTTCGGATATGTGGTATCGCCTCACTCGTGAACGAGGGCTCACCACGGAAGAGGCTGCAGCCGTGTGTTCGTGGACGATGCGGCTCCAGGTGGAGGCGCTCGACCGTGGCGACCACCCGGGGCCTTCACCCACCGGCGTGGACGATGCTGGGTAGCGGAGCCCAATCCGGCGAACGGCGGAGGATCGGCGGAAAGGCCCACGGGCTCGCCCGGTTGGCCGCCGCCGGTTTCCCGGTCCCGGCCGGACATGTCATCGATGTCGAGACACTGTCCGCGTGGGTGCCCGGCACCACCCCGCCGGAGCCGGTCGTCGGTGCCGTGCGGCGGGCCATCGAACTCCTCGGCGACGGTCCTTTGGCCGTGCGGTCATCCGCTGTCGACGAGGACGACCCCACGGCGTCGCACGCCGGCATCTACACCACGACGCTGGACGTCCGGGGCGAGGCGGGGGTCCTGGACGCCGTCTCGGCGACGCTCACGTCACGCCTGGCCGCTCCCTCCACCAGCTACAGCGGATCGACTCCTCCCGCAATGGCCGTCCTCGTCCAAGCCATGCTCACACCGGAGGTGGCCGGGGTGGCGTTCACTGCCGACCCCGTCAGCGGTGACCGCGGAACGGTTCGCGTGTCGGGGGTACGCGGGATCGGTGCCGCGGTCGGATCAGGAGAAGTGACCCCCGACGAGTGGGACGTGACCGACGGCGTCGTCGGTCGCCGGCCGGATGCGGGCACGGCTGCGCTCTCCGCAGATCAGGTTCGGTTGGTTGCCGAGGTGGCCGGTCGGATCGAGGAGAGCCTCGGCGCTCCACAGGACGTCGAATGGGCGATCGTGAACGGCGAGGTGATCATCCTCCAATCCCGCCCCATCACCGCGCTACCCGTCCCCCCCAGGGCCGGCTTGGATGGTGCCAACTGGGAGAAGGATCTCGCGCACCACCCCGAGCCTCTCAGCCCCTTCGGATGGAGCATCACCCCGGACGGAGAGCGGATCGCAGGCGTGTTCGCAGCATTCGGGCTCGTCATCGATCGCTTGGAGGACCGGCTCATCGGTGGCGAGGTGTACGTGCGCCCCATGCCGGTCGTGGGCTCGGCCAACTCCACCGCCAAGCCCCCGCCCGCGTGGGTTCTCGGCCTCGCCGCCCGTCTTGTCCCTGCCCTTCGGCGCCGCATGCGCGCAGCCCAGGCGGCGATCGATGTTGGGCTCGAGACATGGCCGAGTCTCTGGGAGAGCGTCGAACGTGACCAGTTCCTGACCCGCATCGACGCGCTCCGCTCAGTGGATGTGGCGAGTCTTGACACAGGCGCCTTCGTGGCTCATCTCGACGAGATCAGGACACTCGCTGCCGATGGGGCCGAGTCCCACTTCAAGGTCGCGATCCCCTACTTCGTGTTCCTCCATCATTTGGACACCCTCATGGCCTCCACACTGGGGTGGACATTCGATCGGACGGTCTCGCTCCTGGCCTCGCCCGCGAGCACCGCCGCGGCAGGCCTCGGCAAGATCCGGGCCGCGGTTGCCGTCGACGAACGGCTTCGGGCCGCCCTGGATGCATCGCCATCCGACCCCGTCGGTGCCGTCGGTGGGGTCGATCCTTCACTTGCCCTGCACCTGCGCGAGTGGCTGGACGTCCATGGGTGGCGCACCGCCGGGTACGACGCCGGAAGCCCTGCCCTCATCGAGCGCCCGGGACTTGTCACCAGGCTGCTCACCACCCCGGAATCCGCCATGGCACGCCGCGACGATGAGTCCGCACTCGACGCGGCGATATCCGGGCTGCCGGCGGGTGATCGCCAGCAACTCATGGAGGCCCTCGACCTGGCACGGTGGGTGTACCCGATGCGTGAGGACAACGTGATCATCGTCGACAACGTCCCATCCGGGCTGGCACGGCGATGGCTCCTCGAGGCTGCAAGCCGGCTCATGGAGCGCGGCCTGATCGCCCGACGGGATGATGCCCCCTACCTCGAGGCCACGGAGATCATCGAGGCCCTGGAGGAACCTGTCGACCCGCAATCGGCACTCGACCTCCGCTCCATGGCGACGCGACGGCGAGCCGAATGGGCTTGGACCCGCGCGCACCCGGGCCCGGTCATCGTGGGCGAGCGCACGCAGCCTCCGGACCTCTCCCGCCTGCCCGAAGCCGGGCGTCGCATCAACGAGGCCCTGCTGTGGGCGATGGCGCACGAGTACCCGGGAGACGTCCAGAAGGAAGCCAAGCTGGGCCTTCTACCCGGGTCACCCGGCTCCCCCGGTGTCTACCGGGGAGCCGTGCGGGTGGTGCGTGGGGAGGCGGACTTTGCCAAACTCCGCGCCGGGGAGGTCCTTGTGTGCCCTGCGACCACACCCGCCTGGGCGGTCCTCTTCCCGATGGCCGGAGCCCTTGTCACCGATGGTGGCGGGGTGCTCTCCCATGCCGCGATCGTCGCCCGCGAACACGGGATCCCGGCGGTTCTCGGAACCCGGGTCGGCACTGGACGCCTCCGAGACGGGCTGTTCGTCGAGGTCGACGGATCCGCCGGAGTCGTGCGACTCCTGTAGATGTCACGCTCTGCCCCGGATCATTCCGTGACGGTGATCACCCAACGGAGGTTGCGGCCGAGAAACTCCGTGATCACGTCGACGTGATCCTCGAATGCTCGAAGGTCACTGTGGCCACCATCGGGTACCACCAGCACCTCAGCCCGAGGTTGGGCTCCGGCCAGTTCGTGCAGGTTGCTGACCGGAACCACCAGGTCAGCATCCCCGTGGACGAGCAACACGGGCGCGGTGACGAGGCCGACTCGCAGCCGGGGAGCGAACGTGTCGAATCGATACCCGATGATGCGCTGGACTGCCGCCAGGATGGCGTTGAGCACGGGCCCGGGAATGCGGGCCAACTGTTGACGCATCATGTCCCCCGGATGGGCAGGTGCGGCGATCGAGACCAGGGCATCCACAGTGTCGCCCCGCGAGGCGCTGAGGATCACTGCCCCAGCGCCGACCGAGTGGCCCATGGCGCCAATCGACGTCACTGCCGGGTGGTTGCGCAACCACGCGACCGCCACGTCGAGGTCCTCGGCGAAGCGGGGCATGGATGTGAAGCTGTCGTGCTCCGAAGCCCCATGGTTGCGGGCATCGAGAAACAGGGCGTGGAACCCCGCGCGATGGAGGTGGGGGGCGAGCGGCAGCATCAGGGCTGCGTTCCCACCCCAGCCGTGGAGCACGACCACCGCAGGAGCTTGGTCCCCGGCGGGTATGAACCAACCATGGAGGCGCGTTCCCGAGGCACTCGTCAGCCAGACCTGCTCGGCTGCCAGTCCAAAGTCGCCGGGTGCCTGATCGGCATGGCGCTGGGGTGGCGCAAAGGCGCGCTTCAGGATCCGGGGACCGACCAAGTAGGTCCCGATGGCGATCCCGAGCGGCCACCACGCCCACCAGATCGCCGCTCGCCGGTTCCCCCTGAGGACACCACCGCGTCGCTTCATGTGGAGTGCCTCGCCTCGCCCAGTCCCATCTCCAGTAGGTCGAAACACGACTCGACGTGATCGGGAAGGCGGGAGTTGCCGCCGTCACTCAGCCACCGCCGCAGCGAGGCACGCATCGCGGCGAGGGCGGCACCGGCGATCAGGGTCGGGCGGATGTCCCCTTCGGCGCCGAGGCCCGGCCGGCGGGAGACCGCCTCGGTGACCGCATCCTCCCACGTGGCCTGAATCTGGAGATTGCGGGCCGCCACCGACGGGTTCGCCTGGATGATGCGGAAACGGCGCAGGAGTTGGTCTCGCTCGCTCTCGTAGTCAGCCGCAACGCTCATGAACGCGCCGCGCAAGGCCATCCAAGGCGCCTGATCGAGCAGACCTGCCTCCAAGGTGACCACGATGCGCTCGAGTCGCTTCGAGTAGTCGGCCACCACCACGTCCTCCTTCGAGGGAAAGTAGTGGAAGAACGTCCTCGGGGCGATGTTGGCTGCGGCGGCGATGTCGTCGATCGTCGTTCCATCGAAGCCGTTGGCCTCGATGAGGTCGAGGGCCGCCCGTTCGATCGCCCGTCGCGTCTGCTGTTTCTTGCGGGCCCGCAAACCGGGGGTCTGAGTCATGACCACACTATGCCAGTTCTTTGCGTTGTGCGCAAATTTGCATTCTCTGCAATAATACGTACACTGCAATCCACGAAGAACCAAGGAGAAGTCATGCTCGCTCGAATCGGCCGTTTCGCCTCGTCCCATCCCTGGCGCTATCTCATCGGGTGGCTGGCGGCGGTGGCCGTCCTCGCCGTGTCCGTCCTCACCATCGGACCCGCGTTCACATCGAGTATCACTGCGCCGGCCTCCGAGAGCAGCGCCGGCCTCGACATCCTCTCAACGGAGTTCCCGGGCGCCGGGGGCGACTCGGGAACGATCGCCTTCAAGGCCGCCCAGGGGGTGACGGACCCCGAAGTCCAGTCGGCGATGAGCGGGCTCTTCGAAGCCACGAAGGAGATCGAGGGCGTGGTCAACGTCCTGAGCCCCTACTCCCCCATGGGCGCCAACCAAATCTCTGCCACAGGGGAGAGCGCCGGGAAGGTGGCCTACGCCCAGTTGGTGATGGAGGCGGGCACCACCACCGACGACGGCGAGCGGATCGCCGAAGAGATCGTCGCGATCTCGCCTGACATCGAAGGGCTCGAGATCGCGCTCGGCGGGGATATGTTCCGCCACCGGGAACCTCCCAGCTCGGAGATGCTCGGCCTCGCCTTCGCGGTCTTCGTGCTCATCGTCTCCTTCGGTTCGGTGATGGCCATGGGACTCCCGATCGCCACCGCACTCGCCGGGGTCGGCACCGGTGTGTTGGCGACCACGCTGTTGAGCAACCTCATCGAGATGCCTGATTTCGCCGCGACCATCGGGGTGATGATCGGTCTCGGGGTGGGCATCGACTACGCCTTGTTCATCGTGACCCGATACCAAGAACACCTGTCGGCCGGGGAGTCCGTCGCCGAGTCGACGTCGGCGTCGCTCGACACGGCAGGTCGGGCGGTCCTGTTCGCCGGCGTCACCGTCGTCGTGTCCTTGCTGGGGATGCTGCTCATGGGCGTCACGTTCGTGACGGGGCTGGCATTCGCGGCCGCCACGACCGTCCTGCTGACGATGGTTGCCTCGGTCACACTTCTTCCCGCCCTGATCGGCCTGGCCGGCACGCGCATCCAGATCACCCGCTGGAGTGGCCTCGTCGGCTCACTCCTTGTTGCCGTCGCGCTCGCCGGCGTCGCCCTCGACATCTCCTCCTTGCGCTTCGCCGCCGCACTGGCCGTGCTTGTGGTGATCGCCGGCCGCTTCAAGGGCCCGCTCAACAAGACCATCAAGCTGACCTCCGACAAGAGCACCGAAGAGACGTCCTCCTACCGGTGGAGCCGCCTCGTCCAGCGGCGGGCGGTGATCATCACGATCTCTGCGACCGTGCTGCTCCTGGTCGTGGCGATCCCAGTCATGTCGTTGCAGCTCGGGTTCGCCGACGCAGGCAACGACCCGGAGGGGACCACGACCAGGCAGGCCTACGACCTCCTCGAAGAGGGGTTCGGTCCCGGAGCCAACGGACCATTGATCCTCGTCACCGAGCTTCCGTCGGACGCGAATCTCATGGAACTGCAAGCTGTCTCCAAGACCCTGCAGGACGTGGATGGCGTCAGCCTTGTGTCGCCGGGTATCCCGAACGATCCGCAGCAACCCACCGCGGTGCTGTGGCAGGTGACACCGGAGACGTCGCCGCAGGACGAAGCAACGGCAGACCTCCTCCATAGGTTGCGCGCCGACATCGTTCCCGAGATCGACGAGGCGCTGGAGACCGAGATCCTGGTCACCGGTCCCGTGGCTGCCAACGTCGACTTCTCCGACTACCTGTCCGAACGGATCCTGTACTTCTACGGGGCTGTGCTCCTCATCTCGTTCCTCTTCCTGATGACAGTGTTCCGGTCGGTGCTGGTACCGCTCAAGGCCGTCCTGATGAACCTGCTCGCCATCGGCGCCGCCTACGGAATCGTCGTGGCGGTCTTCCAGTGGGGTTGGGGCGGCGCGCTGCTCGGCATCGAACCCGGACCCATCGAGCCCTTCATCCCGATGATGCTCTTCGCGATCGTGTTCGGGCTCTCCATGGACTACGAGGTGTTCCTCATGACACGGATCAGGGAGGAATACGACCACAGCGGAGACAACAGCCAGGCGGTGGCGGACGGACTCACGGCCACTGCCCGGGTCATCACCGCCGCGGCCCTGATCATGGTGTTCGTCTTCGGCAGTTTCATGCTCGAGGACATGCGGACCGTGAAGATCCTCGGGCTCGGTCTTGCAGCCGCGGTCGCCATCGACGCCACGGTGGTTCGCATGCTGCTCGTGCCGGCAACCATGGAGCTACTCGGGGAACGGAACTGGTGGATCCCCCGCTGGCTCGATCGGATCCTCCCCCACCTGGCCGTCGAGCCGAGGCGCTCGGCAGAGCTCACTGAGGAAACCGCGGTCGCCGGCCTCGTTGGATGACCGAAGACGGGTGGAGGGCGCGGCCTGTCACCGAGTGTGGTGATATCCGGAGCGACTCCCTCGTGCAGTGGAGCGGGGACTGCTCCGCCCGTTCACGACGACTCCCGCGCCAGGCCGGGCCCGAGGCCGCTACTCGTCAACCCGCGGGACCACCCAGCCGAGGACGGCCAGCGACAACACGCCCACGAGAGCGAACACCGCCGTCGCCACACCCAACGACACTGCCCCCGAGGCCGTGGCCGTTGCCAGTGCGATACCTCCGAGGACGACAGGTACGGACACCACCACCATGGCTCCCATCTCGACCGCCACCGGTGACTCGAGGTCCGGGTCGGTCAGGGCAAGGAGTGCCAGGCCCGAGGCGGCGGTCCCGGTCACTGTTCCGAAGAGCGCCAGTGATCGTTCCATCTTCCATGTGGTGAGCCAGCGACCGGCCACCAGCAGGACCCCAACCGTGACGGCGACCGCCGACAGGACTACGAGCACCAGGGGGCCCGCCACGTCCCGCACCGCGTCCCACGTCAGGGATCCGAGAATGGCCACGGTCAGACCGTCGACGGCCAGGACCGTGATGGTCCGCGGCGCTTGCCCTTCGATGGTCCGTCCGCTTCGATCCCAGAGCTTGCGCACTCCCATCCCGACGAGCATCGCCACGAAGAAGAGCACTGCCAGTACCAGGTCCCGCACGTCGGGCGCCACCGCTCCCAATCCGTAGAACACGGCGAAGTAGATCACGGCGTAGCCCGCGACGACGGCGAGGCCGAACCAGGCCGTCGAAAGCGAGAACGGGCCCGGGCCCTTCGGTCCTTCCGGACGAACCGCCCGTTTGCGGACGGCCAGCAACCCCCCGGCGTAGGCAATCAGGAAGCCAACCGAGGCGATCGTGGCCCCGATCGAGGCAGCACCGGCGAACCCGTAGTCGCCCTCCCACAGCCGACCAATGGACAATGCCTGGCCCGGGCCCTCGTTGAGACCCATCGGCGCCAGGAATCCGAACCCATCGTGCAACGACCCGAGGGCCAGCACGACCAGGCCCCCAGCCGCAGCCTGCAACGAGAACGTCGCCCACTGCCCGATCCCCATCCACAGCGCTCCTTTCCTGAGCTTGGCATCACCGGTGGGCGTGAGCCCGATCGCAAGGAACGAGATCCCGAACAAGTGGTAGGCCACGTCCTGCCAGGCCTCGACCGACCCCGGCAGCACGGACACACCCCTGAGTACCAGGGCGACCAGGCCACCGAGGATCGCCGCCGGGACGATCGCCGTGAGCGCACCACGAACCGGGATGGCCCGCCTGAGGATCCAGCCAACTGCCAGGAGCAGGATGGTGCCTGCCAGTGCGACCGTCATCGGTTGAGGTGCTGGAGGAAGGCTGATATGACGGCCGCCCGGGCTTCCGGCGCGAGCGAGTCGATCGCCGCATCGATCAGGGCGCGGTCGGCCGTGAGGTCGACGGAGTCGAGGAGCACTCCGATCGATGCCGGGTCGAGCGCGCTGAGGTCGAGGCCGTCAAAGGAGGGCATTGCCTCCGACCCAATGCTGGCTGTCTCGACGAGGTCCCGGGCGAGTTCGGCGGCCATGCCGAGATGCCCGGAGGTGATTGTCAGGTGCAGGTGGGCCGGCGACGGACCGAAGGAAGGGGTGACACCCATCATCCAGCCGCGCTTTCTCATCTCGGCGGCGTGGGCGAACACATTGGGGGAGGTGACCGCGAAGAGCGGGCCGTCAGGCTCGACCAGCAGTTCAAGCGAGTCCTCAGAGCGGATCCCGCCCAGCACGACTTGGGTCGCCTTCCATGCCTCGGCCGCCAGGCGGGCGTAGCCGGCTGTACCCAAGTGCTGCACCGAGGCCCAGGCGGCGGCGAGCGGTGCCCCCGACTTCGTCGACTGCACGGTCGAGTTGGCCACCGGGTAGCCGGTCCACGACGCAGTGGCGAAGTACTGGAATGACCGGCGGTCAGCGTCCCGATGGAGGACCAGCGACGCGCCCTTGGGCGTGTAGCCGTACTTGTGGAGATCGACCGAGATCGAATCCACTGTCTCGATGCTGAAGTCGAAGGCGGGGGCTCCATCGAGGAAGGGGAGCACCATCCCCCCGACACAGGCGTCGACGTGGAACCAGCAACCGGACTCGGCTGCGATCGAGCCCATCTCGGCGACCGGGTCCACTACGCCGTGGGCGTAGGACGGAGCCGACACCGCGACCAGGGCGGTCCGCTCATCGATCTCTGCCGCAACCGCGTCGGGGATGCCTCGGAACCCACCATCGACGGCGGTCGTCCGAACCTCGAGGTCGAGGTAGTGGGCGGCCTTGTGGAACGCGGCGTGGCCGGTGATCGGGATGACCAGGTTCAACCGGCCGGTCACTCCGCGGGATCGGGCTCGGTCCCGGGCCGCCTTGACCGCGAGGAGGATGGACTCGGTGCCGCCGGAGGTGACCGATCCCACCGTGTGTTCGTCGCCGTGGAGGATCGAGCGCCCGAAGGCAACGAGGTCGTTCTCGAATCGAATGAAGCTGGGAAAGGCAGTGGGATCCAGTCCGTTGGAGCCGGAGAACAACCGCATCGCTTCGCTGGTCAGCGCGGCCAGGTCCGGCCCATCGAAGACATAGGAGAAGGCTCTGCCGTAGCCCCACGAGCCATCGGCCTCAGCCACCACTCGCAGTTCGGCAAGGACGCTCTCGATTGATCGCGTGTGCGACATCCCCGCCAGCCTACGTACGCCCGCGCGCGAGGTCGTCCGACAGGGGATGGCGACGGGCGTCGGGAACCGGGCAACCGGGTGGTGGTGACGCGGGTTGGTCGATCGTCACGACGACGCTGCCTCGTCCCACCACTCGAGCACCCGCAGTGCCCGGAGCGTGTTCCAGCGACTGGGCTCGCCCACCTCGCCCTCGAGGTGGAAGTGGACCCGACCCGGGTGAATACGGTCGAGCAGCCACCGGCCGTCGGATTGCTGCTTGGACCGCACAGCCGCGATCGCGTCCGACATCCGCGGATCCGGGCTTCTGCCGGTCGAACGGAAGTAGTCGAGTGCCCGCAGCACGTCGTATCGCCAGTAGTACGGGAACCCGAAATCGAGGAATGCCGGGTCCGCGACCTCCCCGTTGCTCAGCCGACGGAAGAGGTGTCGCTCCAAGAAGAACTCCTCCGCGCCGCGACGGGCGTCGCGGACCGCACCAGACCCCCCGGTGGCGCGTTCGAACGCGAGCAAGCCATCGAGCACGTTGATCGTGGTGTCGAATGACGAGCGGACCGACCCGTTCTCGGCTTCGCAATTCCAGCCGCCATCCGCGAGTCGCTCATCGAGGATGCGGTCGACGATGCCCGAGACAGCGACCCCGAAGTAGGCCCCGGTCTCGATCGTCCGGCCGTTGATACATGGCTCGACCTCTCCTTCGAAGTACCGCTGTCCGTCGTGCTCCCACCGCCCATTCTCGGCGATGAGGGGGATGGCACGACGAGCGGCGTCACCCTCCGCGGGCAAGCCGAGGATCTGCAGGGTCTGGAGGGTGTGCATCGTGGCGGTCCACGGCTGTCCCGGTTCGCCGCCCCTGTAGTCCCCCGGGAAACAGGCTCCACCGTCCCACAACCCGTCGGCGTCCTCGAGTGCCAGCAGTTGGGCGCCCCAGCCCTCGTGCTCAACGCGCGCTCGCTCGGTAGCGACCTCCCCAGGCGAGGCGTCCGTGAGATCGCGCAACACCTGCCAGCGAATTGCGGGGTCGCCCTCGAGCAGCCAGTCGATCACCGTCATCGGCGCAAGTTAGTCGGAGGGGTCTCGGGGTCGCGTCCGACCGGGGCAATCCTGCCCGAGTCTCGTACGATCACCATGTGATGAGCAAACCCAATGACAGGGACCCCGCTGCCACGCCACCGGTGCTGCTTTCGGGCGGAAATCCCCAGATCGGCAAGGGGGACGGCGACGCCCCGGTGCAGGCCTACATCGCCGCCATGCCCGGCTGGAAGCGAGGGGTCGGGCGTCGCCTCGACGAGCTCATCATGCGCGCCGTGCCAGACGTGAGCAAGGCTGTGAAGTGGAATTCGCCCTTCTACGGCGTCGAGGGCGAGGGATGGTTCCTGAATTTCCATTGCTACACGAAGTACATCAAGGTGGCCTTCTTCCGCGGCACGTCCCTGGATCCGATCCCGCCGGTCGAGTCCAAGGACGAGGAAGCTCGCTACTTCCACATCCACGAGGACGACGATCTCGACGAGGCGCTGGTGACGGGTTGGATCAGGCAGGCATCGGTGCTGCCCGGCTGGATCCCGTAGCGGCGGGAGGACAATCCTCCCCGACTCAATCGGCCTAGCCGCAGCTGCGGTCAGGACTGATCACGCCCGGGGCGTGCGCTTCGAGGCTCTCGCCGCCGAGTCGGACGGTCACCTCGGACGTCACATCGACCACGCTTCCGTCGGCCGATGTCACCTTTACCCCGATGAGGCCGTAGGTCCCAGGTCCGGCCACCGGCCACTCGATCCACCACCCGCCTGCGTCAGGAAAGACCACGGCCTCGCCTGCCGCGCCCTCGAGGGTCGCCTCGGCCCCTGTGAACGTCGAGACGCCCCTCAGGAAGAGCATCACACTGGCTGGCGACCCGGGAAGGCGGCCTGTGTCGTCGAACCGCGCCTGCACGCACACCAGTGTCTCCGGCTCGGCGAGCAGACCCTGGATGAGCTCGGGCGAGCCCAACACCGCCGCACACACCTCCTCGGGGGCGCCTTCGTACCGCGCTGGCGCGAGGCTGGCGGAATCGCCGAGACTCACCACGTTCAACACCATTCGATCCGGGGCCACCCGCGTGCCGAACTGGGCAAACAACTGGCCATCGGTGCGGTCGGGGACGGAAACCGCCACCACCGTGGCCTCATCGCCACTGACGACGCAGTACGGCTCCGGGATCGGGCCCGACTGGTCCTCGTTCGGGCACACCCCCGAAGCCATGGCGGAGAAGGACTGCTCCTTGTCGTCGGCGGACGTGCCCACCACCGTACTGAAGCACGTGACCAGCGCTCCGCTCCCCGAAAATGCCGGCGGGCCGAAGTAGACGATGAGACTCCCACCTGTGGTGGCCAATGGAAAGACACCGGTAGGGAACACTCCCTCAAGGTCCTCGTCCGTCGGGGACTCGGTGACTGTGGTCCCATCCGGCTTCTCTTCCTCAACCGTCATCAATGCCGTGTTGAACCGAACTGCATCGCCTTCGTCCAGCACCAGACCCGTGCCGTCACGACACTCGACGCTTGTCACGAGCTGGAAGGAGTACCCCACGGGTTTGGCGTTCGCAACGAGCTCAAGGAGGAAGGCGAGCCCAAACTCCTGAATTTCTCCGACAAACCAAACGCCCCCACGACCGGCGCGAGAACACCGGAACGCGTAATGGCCAACATCGATGACATCCGGGCCCGGCGCGGAAACGAGATCACCAACGTCCACATCGTAATTCGGCGACACAACACGTGACTCGCCCACGACCGGCGTCTCGAGCTGGAGCTCAGCGCCCTCAGCCATCCCGCGCAGCGAGACGGAGACCACGAAGGTTTCACCAACCCACGCCTCGACGCTGTCGGGGAGCACCTCCACGGTTGCGAGTCCGCCCAACGCGGCAAAGGTGCTGAAGTGGGTGGTGGTGCCGGTGACCACGACGTCCCCTTCTTCGACCGTCAGCTCCTGGTCGGCGAGGAACTCCCACTCCCCGTTCGTTGACCGGCTCGCGAGAACGATGACTGGCACTCCCCCCGACAAGTCGAGCCCAGCCTGTGCCAGGTCAATCGTCCAGGTGATTCGAACGGGCTCGCTGAACTCGTACCCGTCCGGACCCAGCTCGTACAACGGCGCGGCCAGTTCGATACCGGCGAGCTCAGGGGGCACCTGGTCGGAGGTGTGGATCGTGACCGACACGTCCTCAACGGCACCATCCGGGATCTCAACTGCGAACAGCCCGTCGACGCTGGAGAGCGCCTCCGGGGATCGGGACGCAAGCGTCGTGAGGTTCATCGGGACCGTGGAGTCGCCAGTCGATGCTGCGCCACAGGCGATGAGAAGCAGGGCGTTTGTGACGCAGCCGACATTCCATCCGACCCGAAGTACTCGCCGAGCCACCGACTTCTTTCCTAGTACCGCAGAAGGTAGCTGTAGACGGTGGGGCGTGTCGACCAAACGCGTGCCAGGGCTGTCGGGCCGGTTTCTCGCACCGAAGCAGTCGGGGTTCGACCTCAAGGACCTCGAGGCGACCCAAGGTGAACCTTGCCAGCCGGCCTGATCATGAGCTTCCGTGGGGACCACAGCCCCGGTCAGGGCAGACGCTCGAGCAAATGCAGTCCGAGCGAGAGGGCAGCTGCCTCGTTCGCCGTGGGGTCATCGTCCGGCGAGAGATCCACACCGACTTCGATGCTGCCGCTGATGAAGGCGAGTTCTATCTGGTCCGAGGTGATGGCAGCGTCGCCGACGTTCGCCACCTCGGTGATGTCACCGACCCAGTCGGCAAAGCTGGATGCGGCCTCCTCAGGACTCTCCCAGTACCACACACGGAGCGTCAGCTGACGGGACGCGGAGTCCCAGCGACAGGTGTGCAGCGGCGGCGTGTACTGGTATTCACCCTCGCCGGGTACCTCACCCAAGGCATCGGCCACCTCATCCGAAGTCAGGAGCACACAGGGATCGCGAGTCTCCGTGAAGTCGATCCCGGAGTCGGGAGCGGCGCTCGTCTCGGTCGTCGGGGCCGTGTCGGCCGACTCTGTGGAGGCCACCAACTCCTGGGGTTGCGACGTATCCCCGGTGTCCGTGGAGCCCGCGCACGCCCCAATCAGGAGCGCCGCGAGGACGAATCGGCTGACCGACGTACGCATAGGCCAGCATAACCCGCGGCGACTCCGCTTACTGGCCTGAAATGTGGCAATTCGAGATCCCGTCGAGCTGGGCCGGACTCCACCTGTATCTCCCATCGCCACCGGTCACAGCCGGGAGAGGGCGACCTTGAGAAGTGACACAAGCACGTCGTACTGAGCGCTGTCCAGTCCGATGTCGACCCACGCCACGATCGTGACGGTCCCCTTCTCGTTTCCGCCGGCGACCATGATGACCCAATCATCCACGACGGCGCGACCCCAGTCGACCACGCCGGGGATGTCAACGGTCTTGGCAGCGAAGTACTCGGCGGTCCCCTGGACCGCCGCTGGCCCGGAAGGCGGGGTGACCTGGAGTGTGAGTCCGGGCAAGAAGCTGCATTGGTGGGAGAACTGCGAGCTGAGGTCGTCCTCACCTGCGGGGGTCTGAACGCTTGGCACGAGGGCCGCAACCTCTTGTGTCGTCAAGATCCCGCACGCGTCGATATCCAGGCCCCAACCCGGCGGCGGCGGTTCGGCGCCCGGCCCCGACGCACCACCTCCAGCGCCCGGGCCGGCCGTCCCGACCAGCGGTTTCGCGTCCGGTGGCTCCGGCGGGATGTCCTCGCTGTCGCCGATCCTCTCGAAGAAGTATCCGGTGGGGTCGCTGGGGAGGCCGAGTCGCAGGCGATCACGCCCATCGCATTCGATCTCGCCACCGGTGCCGATGGCTGACCCGCTGGTCTGGATACCGGGACCTGCGTCGATCCATCCGCCACCCAAATAGACCTGACCCTTGACCGAGAAGCCGATGGTGGCGCCCCCAACGACTTGAGCGCGGCCCGCTCCCGCGGGGGCAAGGATCAACCACCCGGCTCCCTCCTGAAGGACCTGCACGACAGGTGCCTCCGGTTCGGTGTATTGGAGAATCACCGGCACGTGCTCGGAGAAGTCGATGTAGCCAACTCCCGGTCCCCCGACGATGAGGGAGACCCCGACCCCGGTCCCTGGTTCGACGAGATGGTCGGTCGCCGAGAACCGAATACTCGTCCATTCCCCGACGAGACATGCGTCGAGCATGCCAGCCGGCACGTACTCCTCGCAGAAGTCCTCGAGGCTCCAACCGTTCGCCGTCAGGGTTGTCCCATCGAGATGCCCTGCCAAGCCGATGCGAGCTGGCCCCGGCGCAACGACGCGGAACGCGGCCGCCGCCCCCGGCGATCCAGAGGGGCACGTGCAGCCGCCGGGGATCGTGCACAGCACTTCAGCTCCGGGGAAGCTCAGCTCGGTCTCGTCCGCGAGCAGCATCATCGCCGGACCTGCAGAGACCAGAGTCGCAACCTCGGCCTGGATGTCGGTGTCCCAGGTGTTGGCCTCCAGTCTGCCGATCTCCACCGACCAGGATTGACCGTTCCCGAGCAACGGGAACTTCATTGTCGGCTCCGACCTCATGTCGGGGATGCCCGGACCGTCCTGGTCCCAGGTCGGCGCCCTGGTCGGGTCCCGGTACGCACCCGGGCCCCACGCCTGAAGGACATCCGGGCCGGCGGAAGCAATGGCCAGTTCGTAGGCCGGAATGCTGCCACCTTTGCTCGCCGCCAGGACCGGATCAATCACCTGCCACACGGGCGCGCCGTGCTCCTGGAGGTGGGCCCAGAACCCGATCGCGCTGTACTTCCGGGCGAAGAGGCTCCACGCCGGGACCTCCAGCCACAGCTGCCATGAACTCGGGCCGGCCGTGTTCGAGTAGCTTGCGCCCACCCACTCGGCCACTCCTTCGACGATCCAATTGGGACGAGCGTACGACTCGCTCAAGTCGTTGGAGAACGCTGCCTCGAAACAGTGGAACACCTCATGGGCCATCCCATAGCTGAGATAGTTCGATGGGACACCGTTCGTGATCTCGGACGCGATCTCCAACCCGTCCTGGGTGATGACGACACTGCACTTGGCGAGCGGGCCGAAGAAGCCCCCAGATGCATCGGTGGCGGCCATGAACGCCGGGGAGCCGCCATGGACCAGCTTCGGCGCGATTCGGAGTTCGATGGGCACGTTCAGCTTCCTCCCCAGGTCCTGCTCGATCCTCGCTTTCATCTGGTCGATGATCAGGAGAAGCTGTTGTTCGTCGGGTTCGGCTGCGAGAGGGAAGGCGCTCGCCATTGCGAGCACGGGGCCGAGGCCGAGGGCACCCTGACTGTCTTCGGTCAGGTAGCCCGTCACAGCGGCACGCTGCTCCTCGGTGAGTGCATCCCAATGGGCGAGAACAGCCCTCACGGCCGCAGTCCCGGACCCGGCTTCGAGCTCCCCGATCTCGGGCCGGTCCACGCCAGGCAACGGACCGATGGCCACGACAAACGCTCCCAGGGCACTCTCCAGCGAGACCACGCCGTCGTCATCGGTGACCAACAGGCCCTCCCATCCACCGGCGGCAGTGTCGGCCGGTGGATGGGGGTCGTCGCCGCCGCGGCCGCCGCCACACGCAACCACGGCGAGGGCAATCAAGACGAACAGGGCCAGTCGCCGGGTTCTCGCTCTGGCCCGAGAGGCCATGGGCGACAGACCCGTCGCCAACGCACGACGGCCCGACGATTCAGCTGAACCAATCGTGCGCTTCATTGGCCGTCCCTTCGTGGACACACCTGCCCGGCTGCCCTACCCGACATCATGCAAGTTAGCCCTGTGCCGCCTCTGGTCGCGTGCGCTCCCGGCGGGTTTCTCGGGATGCGATCAGAGGCTGCAACCCGGGCGTGCCTGCGGGGCGATTCACCCCGCCAAGCGCCCCTCGCGGCGCCACAGTTGATACCATCGGCCCTCGCAGGGTGCTCCCAGCCGGTGGGAGACGGTTCGCGTCGAGACGGGGCTATTCGGAGGAGCGATCACATGGACAGCAGTAGTTCTCAGGTCAGGGTCTGGGCCGTACTCCTCAGCCTCACGCTGGTACTGCTGGCGTGCGGCGGGTCCGATGGCGACGCCCCGGAAGGGACTGCGGCACCGAGTGCTGGTGACACGACGGCCAGCACGGCAGGTACGACCGACACCACAGCGATCGTGCCCGACGCATCCGAGGACAGCCTCGCCGGCGTGTCTGGTTGCGACCTCCTCACCGACGACGAGATCGCTGCCGTCACGCTCTCGCCGGTCGCGAGCAAAGAGGAAATCGGGGTGCAAGGCTGCCGTTGGCAGACCGAGAACGGGGGTGAAGTGAGCTTCATTCGCTATGCGGGCGACTTCTTCTCGACCGACACCTGCGATGGACAGCTCTTCTTCATCTCCGGGGACGAAGAGGAGATCCCAGGCCTGGGCGACCGTGCGGTGTGGGGATCCAGCGGCATTCTCGTCGTGTGCAGGGCGGATGTCGTCTTGAAGATCGACATCGACTACAGCCCGAGCACCACGATCGAACAGGACCGCGACTCGGCCATCGCCATGGGACAGTCCCTGCTCGCCCAACAGGATGCGTAGGCCCCGCCCAGGAAGGCTGTGACCGCCCACCAGGCCCCAACAGCACCGCTGAGGGAGCTCCTTTTCTGGCCACCTCCCGTCGGCGATGAACCGCCTCCACGCCCACGCTGCCCTCCACCAACGGGCCGAGGTGGAATCATCGGGAGGGAGTAGCGTGCTCCGGATGCATGCCGCCGACAGCCACGACCTATTCGGGTGGCCGGGGCACGGGTGAACAACCTCAAAGACGTCACGATCACCGAGATCGGCAGGGGCGGGCTCTTGAACCCCACCGGCTGCCCGGCGGAATGCCGGGGCGGAAGGGCGACCGAAGGCGTGGGTCCGGCCCGACCGAGCGGAGCCACCGCATGCGGGAATCGTCGGGTCAGCCGACCTCGATCACAAGCTTCCCGAGGGCGCGCCCTGCTCCCAGGTGGCGGAGCGCCTCGGGGACTTCGGCCAGTGGGTACGTCCGCTCGATGGTGGTTCGGATGACCCCGGACGCGACCATCTCGGCGACCTTGGTCAGGTCCTCCTTATCGGGCCGCATTCCCAACACCCCTATCCTCCGTCCGCCCGTCGACAGGAGCCGCCCCACGGTTGCGGCCGCAAGGAGGGCACGCACGGCTCCTCCGACAACGAGGTAGCGACCTCCCGGCGCGAGTGCCCTTCGGATGGCGAACATCGACCGCTCACACACAAGGTCCAGGATTAGGTCGTAGGCGCCGCTCTTCGTGTAATCGGTCGTGGTGTAGTCGAGCACGTGGTCGACGCCCAGGGACCGCATGAACGCTTGCTTGTGACCGTTGTCCACGCCCGTCACCTCCGCTCCCTCGGTCTTGGCCATCTGCACCGCCAAGGCACCCGCTCCCCCGCCGGCCCCGTTGACGAGCACCCGGTGGCCTGGCTGTATCCCCTTCATGCCCTGGAGGGCGATGAGCCCTGCCTGGGGAAGCGTGGACACTTCGGTGAAGGTGAGCGTTGCCGGCTTGTGGACGATGGGTGCCGTCGCGGGGACTGCGATGTACTCGGCGAAGGTGCTGCCGCCGTTGTACATGACGTCACCGAACACCTCGTCACCGGGTCGGAACGCCTCAACGGCAGATCCGACTTCCTCCACCCGTCCGGCGACGTCCGTGCCGAGAATGGAGCCTCGGGGCTTGAAGAGTCCGCCCATCCGGGCGTAGAGGGGCTTGCCGATCAGGCCCTCCCAATCCGACCGGTTCACCGACGCCGCTTCCACCTTGATCAGGAGGTCGCGGTCGCCGACGGCGGGCATGGGGACGTCGCGCATCTCGAGGACCTCGGGAGGCCCGTACCGCTCATACCCGATCGCCTTCACGACTGCTCCTCCCGGTGGCCCGATCTGTTCCCAAACCCTATCGAGGACGGCCCGGCCGCCGGGCGCCGGATGTGGGTGGACGACGGTGAATTACGCTGTGCTGTCGAGGATCCACCATGGCCGAGTACCCAACCGAATTCCAGTTCGACGTCCTCCTGAAGGACGGAGCCGTGGTCCAACTGCGCCCGATCCGTCCCGATGATGCCCAGCGGGAGCATGAGTTCTTCGGGCGCGTGAGGCCGGACAGCGCCTACTTCCGTTTCTTCGGCGCCAAGTCAGACCTGTCGCCCGACGACCTCCGGTACTTCACCAACATCGACTACCACGATCGCATGGCCTTCATTGCCCTGGAGGGAGAAGACATGGTCGCCGTCGGCAGATACGACGTGCTCGTCGGGCACGAAGCAAGTGACGGAGGGAAGGTGGCCGAGATCGCGTTCCTCGTCCAGGACGACTTCCAGGGCCGGGGCATCGGCAGTCGCCTCCTGCAACACCTCACCGTGTATGCCCGGCTCGAAGGGATCTCCGAGTTCGAAGCCTACGTCCTTTCCGAGAACCACGGGATGCTTCGACTCTTCCGGTCATCCGGGTACAAGCTCACCCGACAGCTCGACCAGGGCGTCTACACCGTTGAGTTCCCAATCGAGTACTCGATGGAGGCGCGGGAGGCCGAGTGGGAGCACGAGAAGCGGGCAACCACCGCGTCGATGCTGCCGATCCTGTACCCGGCTTCGATTGCCGTGGTGGGGGCGAGCCGCGACGACGAATCGATCGGGGGGAGGCTCTTCCGCAACCTCCTGCGCGGCTTCACCGGCCCTGTGTACCCCGTGAATCCCGCCACGCCGGTCGTCAACGGCATCGAGACCCACTCGTCCGTCGCCGCGATCCCGGACCCCGTCGACCTTGCCTTCATCGTCGTGCCTGCCGCCGCGGTCCCCGCAACGATCGAGGAGTGCGGGAGAAAGGGTGTTCGAGGCGTCGTGGTGATCTCTGCCGGTTTCGGGGAGACCGGCGACGAGGGAACGGAGACCGAGCGCAGGCTTGTTGCCACGGCTCGCCGATATGGGATGCGGATGGTCGGCCCGAATTGCATGGGGGTCGTCAACACCGACACGAAGGTGAGTATGGACGGCCAATTCGGCCCGGTGTTCCCCCCGATCGGGAATGTCGCAATGGCAAGCCAGAGCGGGGCCCTCGGGCTGGCGATCCTGGAGCAGGCGGTCGAACTCGACATCGGGATCTCGACCTTCGTCTCCCTCGGGAACAAGGCGGATGTCAGCGCCAACGACCTCCTTCTCTATTGGGAGGAGGACCCCGGCACCGACGTCATCCTCCTCTACATGGAGTCGTTCGGGAACGCCCGCCGGTTCGGTCGCCTTGCCCGTCGGGTCAGCCGGACCAAACCGATCGTCGCCGTGAAGTCAGGACGTTCCGCCTCCGGGTCCGCGGCGGCTGCGAGCCACACCGGCTCCCTGGCCAGCCTCGACGTGGCGGTCGACGCCCTGTTCAAGAAGAGCGGGGTCATCCGAACCGAGACCCTCGACGAGCTGTTCGCGGTCACCTCGCTGCTGTCCAAACAGGCCCTCCCGGCAGGCCGGCGGGTGGCCGTCCTCTCCAACGCAGGTGGTCCAGCCATCCTGGCCGCGGATGCCCTCGAGGCGCACAACCTTGCGCTCCCCCAGCTCTCGGCAGGGCTGCGAGCCAAGCTGTCGGACCATCTGCTCTCCACCGCCAGCACCCGAAACCCGGTGGACATGGTCGCGGCTGCCGGCCCGACCGAGTACCGACTGTGCCTCGGACACCTCCTCGACAGCGACGAGATCGACGCGGTGATCATCATCCACATACCCACGACCCCCGGTGGATCGGAGGCGGTGGCCGCAGCCGTGAACCGGGCGGTGGAGCAACACCCCAATTCGACGAAGACACTCCTTGCCGTGTACATGGGGGTCAGGTCCCGTGTGGGGACACCGGACGGTACCCGGGACCTGCCCGTCTATCGCTACCCGGAGACGGCGGCCAAGGCACTGGCGGCTGCCGTCTCGTACGGGGAGTGGCGCGCCAGACCCGAAGGCGAGTACCCACGGGCGACCGACATCGACATCGTCGACGCCCAGACCACGATCCGTCATGCCCTCGGACGGGTTGGAGCAGACGGTGGCTGGCTGACGGGCGACGAGATCACCCGCCTCTTCTCGGCGCACGGAATCGGGATCGTCGCCTCGCGGATCGTCGCGACCGAGGAGGAGGCGGTCGCCGCGGCCGCCGACATCGGAGGCCCGGTCGCCCTGAAGGTGGTGTCCCCTTCCACCGTGCACAAGTCGGACGTGGGTGGTGTGGCCTTGGACGTGGTGGGCACCGAGGCCGTGGCGGCAGCCTTCCGAAGGGTCACCGGGGTCGCCGATGACGTCGAGGGCGCCGTCGTCCAGGAGTACGTCGCCGGTGGCCATGAGGTCATCGTCGGAATGACCGAGGACCCGCTCTTTGGCCCCCTCATCGTCTTCGGCCTCGGAGGGATCTTCGTGGAACTGATGCAGGACCTCACATTCCGTATCAACCCCCTCTCCGACGTCGACGCGGCCGAGATGATCACCGAGGTCAAGGCGTCCCAACTCCTGTCCGGCTATCGAGGCGGAGACGCCGGCGACATCGACGCCATCCACGATCTCCTCCTCCGGGTCTCAACTCTCGTGGAGGAGCATCCCGAGATCGCGGAGATGGACCTCAACCCGGTCAAGGTGCTCCCACCCGGCCGCGGTCTCCGCGTCGTCGACGCCCGCGTGCGGGTCAGGCCCATCCGGGGAGCATTCCTACCGAGCCGCAAGGACGTCCCCGGGCGGATGCTCTGACAGGCCGGGGTCGCCCCTGTCCCGCGCGACGCCATACAGCGGGCCGAGATCGCAGGCCTACACCAACGCCAGGACCTCGCCTTCGAGGCGCTGGTAGCTCGCCTCCATGCCGTCGGTCATCCCGGTGGCCAGCACCATGTCCTTCGTGGCCGAATCGGGATAGGTGATCAGGATGCTGAGCAACGTCCCGCCTTCGACCGGAGTGAGCGTCATCTCGTTCACCGTCCCCGGGCCGTCGAGGCCGATCATGCGTTCGGTGGAGACGGCGCGGTGCGGGGGCTCCGACTCGAGCAGCTCACCGGTGAATCCGAAACGGCCCTCACCGTCGGCCTGGACCCACTCGTAGCGGAACGTATCACCGACGTTCACCGCCACCTCGCAGACGGGCATCGTCCATCCCTCGGGCCCGAGCAGCCACCGCTGCATGAGATCTGATCGATGATGTGCCTTCCAGACGACCTCGACGGGACCGGCGATGATTCGGCTGACCCGTACCTGGGTGTCGTTGAGGACCTGGGTCGTGGTGGCAGCGCCGGCGGCGAACGAAGCGAGGTCGTCGAGGACGGCATCGATCTGGCCCATCGCCAAGTTCATGCCTTCCTCCATGCCCATCTCGAGGAGCTGAGCGAGCTCGTCGGCGGCGTTGAAGTAGGTCGTGGTGGTCACCCTGGTGCCCGCGTCGGTCTGGGAGAAGTCGAAGACCATCCTCATCGATGGCATGTCCGCGTTGGCGGCGCCGTCGGCGTTGGCGAAACCGTCACGCACCTCGAACGAGCGATGCGACTGGATGTCGGTGAACTCCCAATAGCCACGCGACACGTCGCCGTCCGGGCCGGTCATGACGTACTCGGAGCGACCGCCGACGAACATGTCGTGCCGATAGAAGACGGCGGGATAGGTCGGCGGGCCCCAGAACTTCTCGATCTGGCGGGGGTCGGCGTAGGCGTCCCAGACCCGATCGAGCGGATGGGGGAAGTCGGCGACCACGGTCATCGTCAACGCCGCAGGGTCTTTGGTCACGGAGGTCACGGGCACAGGGTGGGCCTTTCTGGTGGGTGGGTCAGTCTTGGTCGGCGAGCAGGGTGTCGAGCCGGGCAACGCGGGCTCGCCACAACTCCTCGTAGGCCTCGAGCAGGGCGTTGGCTCGGGCGAGCGTCTCGGGGTTTCCGCGCACGAGCCGCTCACGGCCCCGGGGGTGTTTGGTCACCAGTCCTGCTCCTTCCAGGGTTGCGACGTGCTTCTGCACTGCCGCGAACGACATGTCGTAGGTCCTCGCCAGCTCGGATACCGTCGCCTCGCTGGTGAGCGTCCGCCGGACGATGTCCCGACGGGTGGCATCTGCCAAGGCGCGGAAGACCCGGTTCACCTCCTCGTCGGTCATCTCCATCGCGAGACTATCTACAACCATATGGTTGTATATTGCTCGGAGTGGAGCTCGTTGTCAAGGGGGTGGGGAGTACGACCTTGGGTCGCCCTCGATTCCCCCTTCCGTGAGGCGCTCAGGGACGCCTTCTTCGCCGGCGGCGGAAGCACCCTGATGGTTAGCATGCCGGCCATGCCCATGACCGTTGCCGGGTCCGTCGTGCTGGTGTTGCACACGGCACGCGCATGCTCAGGTTTCCGGGACGGCGCCGCATGTTGGGACCGCACGCGCCTGTGACCCCGACCTCGAGACCGAAGGTCCTGCCCCACCAGCAGGCGGCACACCAGGCGCCGCCAGCGAAGTTCGCCTCGGCGGTCCTGCTGAGGTCCGCGGTGATCCTGGCGTTGGTGATGGCTTCATGCACGAACACCATGCCCGCAGACGACACGTCCTCCACCCTCGCTCCGGACACGGTGCCGGCCGTTTCGGTACCAACGACGACGTCAACGGTCGTGGCGGCTGCTCCGGTGGAGCCCATCGCCGACCGGATCTCCATCCGAGTCGTCGACGGCGTCGGGGAGTTCTTCAACGTTGCCACCGGGGAGACCTTCATTCCCCGGGGTGTGAACTACGTGGACTTCCAACCAACCAGCTTCGGCGGGTACGAGGACAGGGTGTTCGCAACCAACACCTACGATCGGGACAAGGTCCGTGAGGCCTTCCGGACTCTTGCCTCACGCGGGTACAACACGGCTCGGATCTTCTTCGACAACTGCGGCATCGACCCCGAGTGCGTAGCGAGGGCAAGTGGAACCGGGCTGAATCCGCCCTATCTCGACAACATGGTCGAAGTGATGAGGATCGCGGGCGAGGAGGGGATCTGGCTCGTGTTGACCGCCAACTCGCTCCCCGACACGGGTGGCTACTGGGCGGTATTCGACAGTCATTATCGGCAAGGCCACCAGGGCTTCGACGGGAGGGAGAACGCCGACTGGTTGCATACCGGTGGGGTCGAGGCCAAGGCCAAGTTCTGGGATGACCTGATGTCGGGGCTGTCCGACCGGGACGCACCCTTCGAGGTGCTGTTGGGTTGGCAGCTGACCAACGAGTTCTGGCTCCACAAGCTGTTCGAGCCGATGTCGTCGACCACGGGCCTGGTCGAGGCGGCCAATGGGCTCACCTACGACATGGCGGACCCCGATCAGAAACGGGCCATGGTCATCGACGGCGTCGTGTATTTCATCGACCGGATCCGGGGCATCATCGACGAGTACGACCCTGACACGTTGGTGACGATGGGGTTTTTCACCCCGCAGTTCCCGAACCCGACCTACATCGGTGAGGACTGGTTCGTCGACACCGCCCCGCTCCTCGATCGAGCCGACCTCGACTTCTTCGACTTCCATGCCTACTACGACACCGACCTGACACCGGCTCAGCAAGCCGAGAACTACGGCATGCCGGGTTTCGAGGCGAAGCCGGTCCTGATGGGCGAGACCGGGTCGGGAAAGGCAACGGTTCCCTCGGCGTTGGCTGCGCTCGGTCGCGGGTACCAGTTCATTGCGGAGAGCTGTGAAGCTGGCTGGGACGGGTGGCTCAACTGGGGCTACTACGTGTGGCCTGACGACCAGCCGGGTCCCGCCTGGGCGTTCCTCGACTCCGACGGCACGCTCCTCGATGGATTCTCCCCACAGACACAGCCGGATGCGTGTGTCGTCCCTGATGACGCTCCCGTTGATCTCACCAGGGGGACGAAACCCAGGGTCTCGGGGTCTGAGCAGTCACGCCCGCCGGCGAACGCCATCGACGATTCACTCAAGGGCTGGGGCGCAGGAGGCTTTCCGCCGCAGTGGATCGAGATCGAGTTTGCCGGCCCGTCAACCGTCGTCGAGATCGGACTCGGCGTGGACCAGTGGCCGCCCGGGATCACCCATCACCGAGTCTGGGCGACCCTGGCTGACGGCAGAAGGGTCCTCGTCGCAGACATGAGGCGGTTCACGGCACCCGAGATGCTGCTCGACTTCGAGATCGCCCCGGCGCTGGACGACGTCGTCTCGGTGCGGGTCGAAACGTTGGAAAGCACATCGTGGGTGGCGTGGCGCGAGATCGAGGTCATCTCGGCTCCGGCACCGAGTGGCGCCTGCATCGTGCAGGGCGGTCCGCTGCGTGTCGAACCATCAGCCGGTGCGGACTCCGTCCAGGGAACGTCCAGTGTGTACGTCCTGGCCGAGGCACGATACGGGGGCGATGGTGAGTGGCTCCGGGTCGCCGGTGATCGCTGGATCACGGCCGACCAGGGGACATGTCCCGACCTGCCCGTCGCGCAGGGCCCGACGTTGGATTTGGCGGAAGTGAGGTTCGAGGTCGAGGTCCCACCCGGCACCGGGGAGGTGTTCATGCCGGGTGTGTACGGCGCAGGCATTCCCGAGTGGTACCCCTACATCGCCTACCTGCTGCCGAACGAGTCGACAGTCCGATCGGTGACGATGCTGCTCCCGGTGGGAGAGACCGTGCAGTACACCTTCACGCACGACGGTTGGACCGGGGTCGAGCGCGATGCCAGTTGTCGGGAGCTGGAACGGTCTGTCACCGTGTCCGCGGGGCTGGTGGTACGAGACACCGTCGCCAAGTGGTCCGACGCCTGCTAGCCAGACCGCGCGGGGCCACTGCTGGGGTGCGCCAATGCTCCGACCCGGAGTTCACCGCCGCGCTTCGCCCACCCGACGCAAGGCCACCCCCAACACGAGGGGACCCATCAACTCGAAGGCCAGTGTCCCGGCCACGGCAACCGTCAGGATGACCTCGCCGTGGTCGGGGAAGCGCTCGGCGGCGACGAGCGCCATCCCGAGGGCTACTCCGGCCTGTGGCAGGAGCGCCATTCCGAGCCACTTCCTCGTGTTGGAATCGGCCTTGATCGCCCGGGCTCCTGCGTACCCACCGAGCGCCTTCCCACCCAACCGAAGGACGACATACCCGACCCCGGTCGCACCGATGACCGCCAGGGCCGACGTGTCGATGGAGGCACCTGCGATCACGAAGAAGACGATGAGAAACGGCCACTCGATGTTCTCTATCTCACGGAACGTCCGCTCATGGTGGCTGGCCAGGTTGGTGACGACGAGACCCATGGACACCGCCGCCAAGAGAAAGGACACGTCGAGCCACATCGCCATGCCCCCGCACAGCAGGACCGCACCCAGGGCTTCTTCCAGCGTGGGTGTCCCAGGCCGGATTCGGCCACTCAGGTAGGCGACGGGGAGCCCCAACAGGCCCCCCAGGAGAACGCCACCAACGACGTCACCGGATGCAGCGAGCAACTCCCCCGCCGAACCGCCTCCCCCGGTGAGCGTGGCGCCCACGGCCAACATGAGGGAGAAGAGGAACACACCCACCACGTCATCGAGGGCTACGACTCCCAGCACCCTGCGTGCGAACGGGCCCCCCGCACCAGACTCGGTCGTGACCCCGAGAATGGCTGCTGGGTCGGTCGCCACCGCGATGCCACCCAGGGCGAAGGCGATCCCGACGTCGGTACCCAAGGCCAGGAGACCAACCGTCACGACGAGGGCGGTGATGACTGCCTGGACGAGCGTGATGATCACCACCGGGCGTCCATCCTCCCGCACCCGGGCGATGCTGAACTGACCTCCGATGAGAAAACCGACCATGACCAGGGCCACGACCGCCACCACCGGGAACCACGCGCGGACACCCTCACTGATCAGGTCGAGGCCGATGGGACCTGCCAAGACGCCGAGCGCCACGAGCAGCGAGACGCGAGGCAGCTTCGTCCTCCGACCCAGGGCATCGACGGCAAGGCCGGCGATCAGCAGGCTCCCGAGCGTGACCAAGCCGCCCGCAACGGGATCCGTCACCTCGACGGTCTCCCGGCGAACAGGCCCCGACAACCCGGGGACGCTTCGATCCACATCGGCCTCCGTGGAGGATCGGCGATCCTATTCACGCGTGCTGATCGATCCATGCACCAAGGTGACCGATCACCTCCTCACGGTTCGTCTCGTTGAGCACTTCGTGTCGGGCCCCCTCGTACACGTGGATGGTGACATCATCGGCCGGCATGTCCCGGACCGCCCGCAGTGAACGCTCGTAGGGCACGAACGGGTCATCGGAGCCATGGAGGAACAGCACGGGCATGGAAAGGGAATCGATGTCCTCCTGGAACCTGTCCAAGGCCTCCACCTCGGCCTCGAGCAGGATCCGCTTGTACTGGCCGTGATACACGAGCGGATCGGCCGCATATGCCGCGCCCACACCGGGATCACGTGACAAGGCGGTTGGTTCGAAAGGCACAGCGGGGAGGTTCGGACGGGAGACCGCATCGCGAGCCCACTCCCAATCTCCGATCACCGCCCCGCAGAACACCAAGCCGGACACCTCGGCCGGCCACCGTTGCGCGAATCGCCCTACCAGAAGGCCACCCATCGAATGACCCACCAAGACCACGGGGAGTCCGGGATGCACGTTTCGGGCCATCGTTGCCAGGGTATGGATGTCGTCCACCACATGCTCGAAGTCGGTGATCTCGGCCCGCTCACCCTCGGAGCGGCCATGGCCCAGGTGATCGTCGGCGTAGACCACCGCACCCCGCTCGGTCAGGGCGTCGGCGAGATGGGAATAGCGGCCCCCATGTTCGGCGTAGCCATGGACCACGAGGACGATCCGGGACGGCGCGCCGCTCGGATCCCAGCGCCGGTAGAACACCCGGCCTTCAGAGCCATCAAACTCCGCTTCCAGCACTCCGATTCTGCTCCGTTGCCGAATCTCGCGACGGTTGAACACATGAAGTCTATCGGCGGTCACTTCACCGGTCGGGACCACACCTGCACCCGAGTTGGCCGATCCGTAGGCTTGTCTCGAGACCCGCACGGTCGAACAATCGAACCATCAGGAGATCACATGCAGGCAACCACACTTCATGAGGTTGAGGAGACGCTGAGGTCGCTCCCCTTGGACACCCTCCAGGAGATGGCCTACCAGGAAGCACACAGCCACACTCGGCTGTGCGAGCTGACGTCACGAGTTGGCGACTGCGCCCACATCAGCCCTGACGAGACTCGGGACCGGGTGGGAGCGCTGGACGCTCGACAGCTGGCTTCCCTTCTCGCGCCCACGGCATGGCTCTCCGTGGACCTGCATCATCGCCTCGGCGGTTGAGCCGGCCATTCGCAACCCCACCACGCGCTCGTCCGGCCCTGAAGGGCCGGCGCTCGGGCAACGCGTCGCCCTGACGGATTGAGGAAGACGGAGCGTGTCGACACTGGCGTGGATAGTGGTGGCAGGGCTGGCGATGAGTTCGTTGGCGCTCGTCGGGAGCATCACACTCGTGTTGTCCGAGCGCACACTCAAGCGCCTGGTCATGCCCCTCGTGGCGTTCGCGGCAGGCTCGCTGTTGGGCGGTGCCCTGTTCCACATGCTCCCCGAATCCGTCGAGGTGATGGGGAATCGGCTGGCGGTATACCTGTGGTTGACGGCCGGCTTCGTCACCTTCTTCGTCCTCGAGCAGTTCCTCCAATGGCATCATTGCCATCGCGCGGTCGGCCAGCACGGTCCACTCGGGCATCTGATCCTGCTTGCCGACGGCGCCCACAACCTCATCGGCGGACTCGCCGTCGGAGGGGCCTTCGTCATCGACATCCGGCTCGGCGTGGTCACATGGCTGGTCGCCGCCGCCCACGAGGTCCCGCAGGAACTCGGCGACTTCGGCATCCTCGTGCACAGCGGATGGAAACCACGCAGTGCCCTCCTCTACAACCTCGCATCCGCCCTGACCTTCCTGGTCGGCGGTCTCCTGGCGTATGCCCTGTCCGGCACCGTCGACGTGGCATTTCTGGTGCCGTTTGCTGCCGGGAACTTCATCTACATCGCCTCCGCCGACCTCATCCCACAGATCACCACCACCGAGCGATACGCCATCCCATCCGACAGCCTCCTTCTCATGCGCGACAAAGTCGAGCAATCACTCGCACTCGCTGCCGGACTCGGACTCCTCCTCGCGTCAACCATGATCAGGTGAGGAGCGGGCCACGAGTGGCAGCACCGTCTGCCGAGGTCGACCGGTGGTGCCACTCCGGAGTCGACCTTGAGCCCGCCATCACCAATACACGGCCTGGAAGCGGATGAGATCGATGAGGAAGTGGTAGCCGATTGCCCGCTCCAGATCGCCCTTGATGAACAGGAGCCCCATCGGGAGGCCGTAGGCGACCGCATTCAAAGTCTGGGCGAGGAACACGGGGCTGAGAAGGGCAGCTGTCGGGGAGTGGGCTTGCGCGTGGATCATGGCGGCCAGGAGCAGGGCCCCCCAGACCGCCCGGTTCGGTCGTTCGTTGCTCGTGGGGCGAAGCAGGGCGTACAGCAGCGTGGTCAGGACGAGTCGTGCCCAGATCTCCTCGGCGAACCCGGGGACAATGGCTGCAAGCGGGTCCCACCAGTCGGCGATCCAGGCGTCCTCGTCGTTGAGTTGACCGGTAGAGGCATTGAGGAGGGCAGCGGGCATCGCGAGAAGGGCGCCCCACAGAAGGCTCCTCCCCGCGGCTGACCAGCGTCCGTCCGCGATGTGGCTGCGAGAGAGCCCGCTGTGGCGGAGCAGGAGCACCCCGCCGAGGAAGAGCGGTGCCATGCTGATGAGGTAGCCGGCCATGTAACCATCGAGGCCCTGGGTTCCCGCCTGGACCGTGAGAAGGACACCGGCAAGGCCGATCGCCGTGACGACATGCCTGAGGGTCACAAGATCGTGGTGTCGGACAATGAACCAGATCATTGCGAGTGTCAGCATGCCGACGACGGCGAGCCACGGCCCCGTGGCAAATCCGATCGCGAAGACCAGCACTGCCGCCGCGATCAGTCTCCTCAGCATCGTTCGGAAGGCCGGCGGTGGCAGGGACTTGAGGGCCAACTCGGGCAGCGCCTCGGCCCGCGGGGGTCGGCCGGCGAGCCACACGATGAGGAGACCCATGTAGGCAACGCCAGCGGCCAGTCCTGTCGCTCGGAGTCGCTCGGATACGTCTGCGTCGAAGGCAGGCGAGACAATCATCCCGACTGTTGCAGCCAGCCACAGCGTGGCGAGGGAGATCCGCAGGATGGGTCGGCGACGAGCGGATCGACCCAATTCCACCTCGCCACCCGCGTCGGATGCCATGTACCAATTATCGCCCTCAAACGCACAGGCGTACAGGACGGATTGGCGGGGCGGCGTCAGGCAGTCTCGTCGTCCCGCTCCCCGATCTGGGCGTTGGAGGTGCACGACGGCCTTTAGAGTCCGACGGATGGACATCGTCCTCATCGCCGGCCTCTGGTTGCCCCGCTCGGTCTGGTCGAACGTCTGTGACGAGCTGGAGAGCCGTGGGCACCGGCCACTGGCCGTGACATTGCCAGGTGTTGATGACGCCTCGACCACGGCGACGTTGGCCGATCAAGTCACGGCCGTCCTGGCTGCGGTCGATGGCACCGATCGGCCGATGGTCGTCGGGCATTCGGCGGCTTGCACCTTGGCCTGGATGGCCGCCGACCAGCGGCCGGGATCGATCCGTGGGGTCGTGCTGGTGGGTGGGTTCCCGGCTTCGGACGGCGAGGCATACGCTGACCTCTTCCCCACCGTCGACGGCGTCATGGCGTTCCCCGGGTGGGGACCGTTCGAAGGCCCCGATGCGGACGACCTCGACCAACCCCACCGGGACCACATCGCCTCAGGGGCGGTTCCCGTCCCGGAGGGGGTCTCGACGGGGACGGTTCGGCTGAGCGACGACCGTCGCTTCGGCATCCCGGTCCTCCTCGTCTGCCCCGAGTACAGCCCCGACCAGGCCAAGGCGTGGATCGACGCCGGTGATGTCCCCGAGCTCAGCCGTGCCAAGCAGGTGGCGTTCGTCGACATCGACTCGGGACACTGGCCGATGGTCAGCCAGCCTTCCGAACTGGCCCGGATCCTCGACGATGCGACCAAGGAGGGCTGAACTCCGACGACCTTCACGGTCCGCCCACTCGACGCATCGACCTGGGACCGCTTCGCCGAGCTCGTCGAACGCAACAATGGGATCTTCGGAGGCTGCTGGTGTATCGGCTGGCACCCCGAGTGCGGCCAGCTTGGGATCAGCCACCGCCAGGTCAAGGAAGACCGGGTCCGCACGGGCCGGGCCCACGCCGCACTGGTGATCGATGAGCACGGTGCCGCCCAAGGATGGTGCCAGTTCGGCAGCCCCGAGGAGTTGCCGAACATCAAGCACAAGCGCAAGTACGACCAGGATGCCCCGCCGGTCCCGGACTGGCGGGTCGCCTGCTTCTACGTCGACAGGAAGCACCGCGGCCAAGGAATAGCCAGGCTCGCCCTGGCGGGTGCGCTCGACCAGATCGCCAAGCTGGGGGGAGGACTCGTCGAAGCGATACCAGAAGTGACCGCCGACCGAGACGCACAGACAGCACCGTGGGGACAGAGGGGCATCATCGGACTCCCTTTTCAGCCAGGACACCAATCACTCGCTGCTCCGTTCCTCGACCCAGGGTTATCCGGCAGGTCGCCAAGGCGTGGCGGCCAACCCCGGGTCACTGAAATGCCCAGTCCGAGTCAAGATGTCGAGGACAAGTAGCCCATGAGCGCCGCACGCTGCTCTTCGGTGAAGTCGGTTTGGGACCAGATTGAGACATGGGTGCGGTCGTCCATCGCATCGAGGTAGTAGTCGATCGAGGCGTCAAGAGCCTCTGGAGTCAGGGCCGGGTACTTGGCTGTTCCGGTGCGGTCCGACCCGTGACAGGAGGCACAGTTGTCGGCGTAGTAGGCAGCGAAATCAGCCACGGGCACCGAAGCTGACGAGGCGACGGGAGGGATGCTGGTGGAAGGCGGAGGAGCGTCCGTCACCAATGGCGGGGACGTTTCAGCCGAGGTCTCACCAGACCCACACGCCACGAGCAGGCCGATGATCACGGCACCCATCCCGGCACGCCGCCAAACTGACATCAGGCGGCGGGGGGGTGCATGAGATGCCGCATGGCGTTCCTCAACGCCCGCCAGTCGACAACCAAGTGCACAGCCGTCAGCACTGCCACTGCGACCGACACCCAGAGGTGAATGTCGCCCCACGCCTCCTTGGTGAGTCCAAGAAAATACTCCTGTCGTCCCGATTGTCGTCCCTCTGGAGCAACCCACAGGAGATACCCGGTGACGGCGGTCAACACCCACACACCGATGAGGAGCACCGCCAAATACGGTCGCACAACCCTCCGAAGGCGTTGTAGACGGGTTCGGCTCCCGGTCATCAGGAATCCCTCCTCGACTCATGTGTCTCGAAGCTACACCGCGGGCGCGAAGATCCTGTCGTGCGCCTCCTCGACTCCTCTCCAAACCCTGGACAACAGAGATGCCCTGAGCCTTCAACTCCAACCTTCAACGAGGGGGCGAAGCTGACCCCACCGGGAATCTGACCCAAGAAGCGTTCGAAGGAGTATCGCCGCCCCATCGAGAGCGGACCAGGCGGATAGGCTGCACAACAACCGAAGCGCCCTTCCGGTCGCTGGGCTGCCTCGACCAGATTACGGTTGGGTTTCACGTGGCCGTGCCGGGACCAAGGACTGATGTGAGCAAGGCCGACGATCAGGCTCGATACCGAGAGAATCTCCAGGACGAGATCGACGGAGCCGCGATGTATCGCGCCCTGGCCGACCTGGAATCCGATCCGCATCTGTCCGAGCTGTACCAGCGGCTCGCAGCTACCGAAGAACGGCACGCTCAACTCTGGGCGGACAAGCTGGAAGCGGCAGGAACCCCGAGGGGCAAGACTCGGCCCACTCGGCGCGCACGGATCCTGATCTGGCTGGCCGGCAGGTTCGGCCCCAGCATGTTGGTGTCGACTCTCGCCGCGCAGGAGCAAGCCGGACAGTTCATGTACGACGATCAGGCCGAGGCGGCCGGGACCACCCTGCCCGCCGATGAGCGTTCCCACGCCCGCATCCTCCGAACAGTTGTCGGCGACAACTCTGGTGGGATCGCGGGGCCATCCTTGGCCCGGTTCGAGGGGAGACATTCGGCGGTCGGGGGTAATGCGCTGCGAGCTGCCGTCCTGGGCGCCAACGACGGTCTGGTCTCCAACCTGGCGTTGGTGACGGGCGTCGCTGGGGCCAGTATCTCCAACGGCGCGGTGCTCATCGCCGGGTTTGCGGGGCTGCTGGCCGGCTCCATTTCGATGGCCCTTGGCGAGTGGTTGTCGGTGCAGAGCTCACGGGAGCTCTATTCAAGACAGATCGACATCGAGCGCCGCGAGATTGCTGAAGTCCCGGAGGAAGAAGCAGAAGAACTGACCCTCATCTACCAGGCGAAGGGGATGCCGGAGGACCAAGCCCGAGCGCTCGCGACTCACATCATGCAGGACCCGGAGACCGCGCTCGATACGCTCGCCCGCGAAGAACTCGGCATCGACCCGGGCGAACTCGGCGGATCTGCCTGGCAGGCCGCCTTCACCTCTTTCTTCCTCTTCGCTGGTGGGGCAATCATCCCGGTGATCCCGTTTCTGCTCACTACAGGATTCCCGGCTGTCGCGATAAGTCTGGCCCTCTCCGGTATCGCCCTCTTCGTCGTGGGTGCCGGCATCACCCTCATCACCGGTCGCAGCGTGCTGCAGTCGGGCTTTCGGCAGATGGCGTTCGGCCTGGCAGCCGCCGCGATCACCTTTGGCATCGGCTCGCTGCTCGGTGTGGCGGTTGCCTGACGCCGGGCACATCGGTGATCCAGAACCACGACACCGACGGCACGATTCCTGTTCAGCGCCACCGTCGAACTGTTCGAGCAGTTCGGCTTCACCCGCCAACGCCAGGTGCGCACACACGCATGGACCGTGAGCAGGGCGGTCAAGGAAGCGCTGACCCAGATCGACGGGCGGCGTCGGCAACCCGAGAGTGTGATGCTGTGCCGAGCGTGCTGGGTATGGTCTGGGTGCCTATTGGCTCTCGAGCGAACCGTGCCCTTCCTCGGGACCCTCGAGTCGGGTCGGTTGACCCGCTCGAACCCAGACCTCTGATCAGGACGACCTCGTCGATGGATCATGGCCGAGTCGTCAGGGGGCCCGGCGAGAAGCGAGGCTTGACCACTGCGCTGAGACCACCGGGAACGAGCCCGAGTCCGGGGTGCATCAGTCCCAGCGAAACAGCTTGATGGCCAGCGATCCGAGTACGACCACGAACGCGGCCATCACCAGGAGGCTGGACATCTGTGGCGCCTCCCCTGCCCAACTGGCCGAAAGGGCCTGCACGGCTGCCCCACTCGGCGTGTAGCCGCTCACAGTGCGAACACCCTCCGGCATCACCTCAAGGGGGATGTAGACGCCGGCGAAGAAGAGCAACGGGAAGTAGAAGAGCATTCCGATCGCTTGGCCGGAGCTGGAGGTGGGCACCACGGCTCCGATGAGGACTCCGACGCTGAGAAGTGAGGTCGCGCCCAGTGCGTAGGAGACAAGAAACCAACCGGGACTCTCGGGGAACGGGATACCGAAGACCAGCATCCCGATCAGGATCGCCGCGACGGTGGCGATGGTCACCACGACCAGTTGCACCACCAAGTGAGCGACCACCAGGGTCCCCGGGTGGGCCGGAGTGGTGGACAACCTCCGCAGGATGCCTTTCTCCCGATCGCTACCGAGGATCGCCGGCAGGAGCGACAGGGCGACCGTGGCGAGACCGAGGGCGATGCTGACCGGCGCGTAGATCTCGACGAGACTGCGTCCCCCCAGGTCTGGCGTCGGGTCGGTGGCTCCAGGGAATACGGTGCCAATCACGACGAGGAGCAGGGCCGGGAATACCAGGCCGAAGAACACTGCCAACGGCTCTCTCATGAAGGCCTTCGACTGGGTCCGGGCCAATGCAGCAACTGCGGTCATGATGCCTCCATGCCTGTCTCGAGGCGCCGACCGGTCAAAGCCACGAACGCATCGTCAAGGGTGGTTTGGTCGACCTGGAGTCGATCGGGGACTACTTCGTGGCTGGCCAGGAGCGACACGACGGAGAAGAGCATCATTTCGCTGCCGGTGACCACGATCTCGCTGTCCGAACGCGAGACTCCCGTCACTTCCGGGAGCGCGGCGATCCAGGCGTCCTCAATGGTTGCCGTGGTGGTGAATCGGAGTCGCTGCTCCAAACCGACACTCTCGACCAGGCCACGCGGCGTATCCAACGCAACGAGACGCCCTTCGTCGATGAGAGCCAGTCGGTCGGCGAGCCTCTCCGCCTCCTCCATGAAGTGGGTGACCAGGACAATGGTGACACCGCTGTCCCGAAGCTCCTCGACCAACCCCCAGGTCTCCCTCCGGGCCTGCGGATCCAGACCCGTGGTCAGTTCATCGAGGATCACCGCTTGGGGTCGGCCCACGAGGGCGGCCGCAATCGAGACACGCTGTTGCTGACCCCCGGAGAGGCGCGAGTAGAGCGTTTCGGCCTTTTCACTGAGACCGAGACGCTCTAGCAGTCCCCCGACATCGAGCGGATCCGGATAGAAGGACGCGAACGTCTCAACGATCTCCCTCGCCTTCACACGGTCCTGGAACCGGCTCTCCTGTAGTTGGACCCCGAGCCGGCTTCGCACCTCTGCCCTCTCCACGAGCGGATCGAAACCGAACACTGCGACTCTCCCCGAGTCGGGGGTTCGCAGTCCGGCAATGGACTCCACCGTGGTGGTCTTCCCAGCACCATTCGGGCCAAGAATGGCGAAGATCTCGCCCTCTTCCACGGTGAAGGACACATCATCGACGACGATCTTGCCGTCGTAGCTCTTGGTCAGCTGATCGACTTGGATGACTGCCATAGTTCCTCCTTTGTTAGCCATTCTGACTCAGTTCTTGAGCTCTTTCGTGAGCAACAGCCAGAAGGCGAGCCAGCCCTCACCGAACAACGAAGTGAACCCCACGACGCCAAGGAGCAGGCTGGCGACGGCTTCGTAGTCGGCGAGCATCACGTGAGCGAGGGTATCGAGGACGTAGGCCACGCCGGCAGCGATCAGGAAGTAGCCGAGAGCCTTGGCGACCAGCCCCGACCGTACGACCAGCACCCCGAGCATCACCAAGTGGATGCCGAACGCGACGAACCCGATGAGCCACGTGGACTCGAACGCGGCCAGCTCGATCATGGTCTGGGCGTTGACCTGGTCGGATGTGAGGAACCCCAGCGACTCGCCGCCGAGGAGCTGAATGCACCTGGAACATCGAGACGAGAGCAACACCGAGTAGGCCGTGTAGATGAGCCGGAACCAGGCGGTGGCGAGGGAGAGGTCGTGGTTCACGTCGCGGAAGACGACATGCAGGGCCCAGGCGATGACCACGTCCAGGACGAAGATGGCAAGGAAGGCCACCAGACCGAGCCGAAACAGACCGATCGACTCGGTGATGCTGGCAACGGTTCCAACCGCATCACCCGGCTCGATGAGGCCTTCTCGCACGACGAAGTTGGCGAAGATCGCCAGCAAGACCATGGCGAGGTAGGAAGCGCCGGCGATCCTGGCTGCGCGTTGGCGGGGATGGCTGGCTGGACGTTCCGCCTGTGGGGAGGCGGCTGCGGGGCCAACGGTGTTCGGGGCGGTTTCGGTGGACATTGTTGTCTCCTTGATCTTGAATCCCGTACTTAGTACGAGTAGAATGGTGGCAATGTATCCGTACTAAGTACGGTTGTCAATCCGTTGAGAGGAAAAGATGTCTGGGGACCGGACAAGGTCGACGCTGAATCGGGCGAGGGTCCTCGAGGCGGCGATCGACCTGGCCGACGAGATCGGGATCGAGGCATTGACCATCCGCAAGCTCGCGGACACGTTGGGTGTGGGTGCCATGACGATCTACCACCACGTCCCCTCCAAGGAGGAGATCATCGACGGGATGGTGGAGCTGGTCTACGCCGAGATGGAGAAGCCTCCCGCCGATGCCGACTGGAAGAGGGCGATGCGTCAGCGCTGCATCTCCGCCCGACGGGTTCTGAAACAGCACCCATGGGCTGCGCCTCTGATGAACACGCGGACGGCACCTGGGCCAGCCAACCTCAGCCACCACGACTGCGTGATCGGTTGCCTGCGGAACGGCGGACTGTCGATCCCGATGACGGCACACGCCTACGCCATTCTCGACAGCTTCGTCTACGGTTTCGCGTTCGATGAGGCGACCTTGCCGGCGGGCGGTGGGGAGGGCTTCGCCGAGGTCGCCGAGCAGATTGCGGCCCACTTCCCCACACACGACTTCCCGAACCTGGCCGAACTGACCTTCGAGCATGTTCTCAAACCCGGATACGACTACGGCGTCTCGTTCGAGTTCGGCTTGGACCTCATCCTCGACGGACTGGAGAGGGCAGCGAAGACGAATGACCGAGGCCCTGACCGAGCTCGACGGCAGTGCGGAGCGCCAGACGTCGTCGGGGTCTGCCGGGCTCGTGTGGTGGCGGACTCACCACCACGCGCCTCGCCGCAGATGAAACCGCCGCCCACGAGGTCCCGCGCCATGGCATCAGCCGGAATTGCGCTCGGTGGGGAGTGGACGAGGAGGGCGGAGTGCCATGCCAGTGATGGGTGATCCCGGTGAGCGAACCGAGCTGGAGTTGGACGCCGGCTGGGGCGAGTTCTTCCGATACCGAATCACCGACCTCGACCCGGTCCAACAGGCCCAAGCGGCGAGGTAGGACGGACAGGGAGTCGAGCCCTGTCTCGCCGACGGCACCTCATGCGGCCTGCCGCTCGGGTCTGGGCACTCGGCTTCCTCCACGGTTGTATGGGATCGAGTCCCAGGGCATGGTGAGCCTCGGCTCCTGCTGCCGGCGGCGAACGAAGCGAGGTCGTCGAGGACGGCATCGATCTGACCCGTCGCCAAGTTCGCGCCTTCCTCCATGCCCATCTCGACGAGCTCCGCGAGCTCGTCGGCGGCGTTGAAGTAGGTGAAGGGAAGTGGATTGTCGCAGCCGTGCGGATGCCTTTGCGGACCGGGCTTTGGGTGACAACCTGTCGATCCGTCGACCCGAGCACGAACCTCCTATGCTCTCTGGGCCGTCGATACCGCACGGCAAGGAGTTGGTCGTCGTGGCCGTTGCACCTGCCGATGTGGGTCTCGACCCGCCCGGGTCTGGATCACCTCGGTTCCCTACCCGGTTTGACTGGCTGATGAGTGGAATGGCCCTGACGGTTGCTGCTGGCTTCTTCCTCGACTTGTGGGCGCACGAACACGGAAGGGTTGACGACTCCTTCTTCACTCCCTGGCACGGAGTGATGTACGCAGGGGTGGTGGGCTTCGGCCTCACCCTCGGGGCGAAGGCTTTCCCGGCGCGAGTCCAGGGCGTCCGATGGGCGTCGGTCCTTCCACGGGGTTACGGGTTGTCCCTTCTCGGAGTGGTGCTGTTCCTGATCGGCGGCGGTCTCGACCTCCTGTGGCACACGCTGTTGGGGATCGAGCAAACGGTCGATGCTCTCTTCAGTCCGAGCCATCTCATGCTCGCCGGCGCCGGCCTGTTGATGCTCGCCGGTCCGATGCGAAGAGCATGGATTGTTGGCGCGTCGGCCACCTTCCCGAACTGGATTCCGTTTGTACTCAGCGCCGCAGCCACCATGGCGATCCTGACCGCATTCACCCAGTACGCCCACCCGGCGACCAGCACCTGGCCAGCCGGGATCGATGCAACGGAGTTCCAACGTTCGGATCTGGTGATCATGGCGATCGACGGGGTTCGCCAGACTCGGATCTCCCTGGGCTTGGCTGACGGATCAGTGACCCCAGCGGTATCTCCCGACGGCAGAACGATCGCCTTCAGTGCCCAGGCGATCGATGAGGACGGGTTCCACGGGAAGCTCTATCTCGTGAACATCGACGGGACGGGCGCCCGGCTCTTGCGCGATGAGCCCGGCTCTGGCGGCATCTACCGACCTGACTGGTCGCCGGACGGCACACAGATCGCGTACAACGCGCAGATCGACGGCAACATCGATGTCTTCTTGATCCCTGTCGCCGGCGGCGAACCCACTCGACTGACCACGACCGAGAGCATGGAGTTCGCACCTGACTGGTCGCCAGACGGTCAGCACATCGTGTTCACTTCAAATGCCGGCGGCGACTTCGACCTCTACACAATCAGTGCCAAAGGAGAAGCACCGCGGCGGGTGCTGGACCGGCCCGGGGACGACTTCTCCCCGACGTGGTCGCCGGACGGAACCCGGATCGTGTTCCAATCGGACGACGACATCTACACCGTGAACGCCGACGGCACCGGTCTGAACCAACTCACGGCCGACCCGTCAGCCGATTGGGAACCCCGGTTCTCACCGGACGGGGAGAGCATCCTCTTCGCCAGCAACCGGGACAACCAGTTCGACATCTACTCGATGGCTGTCGATGGCTCGGACCTCACCAACATCTCGCGACACCCGGGAGGCGACGAAGGCTGGGGAGGCATCGCCTGGCTTCCCGACGGCTCGGGTTTCGTCACGAACGAGTCGGGCCTTCTCCCCGGCTGGTTCGACCCGTACTTCCGTGAGGCCATGGGTGCAACCGCCCTGTGGCTTCAGGCCGCGATCCTCGCAGTGTTCCTCTCGCTCCTGATGATGACGGTGGGGGCACCGATTGGCGGGGTCACCGTCCTCCTCACGATCAGCGGGGTGGCGATGTCGGTACTCAGCGATGCCTACTGGTTCGTCGCCGCGGTCGCGGCTGCGTCGCTGATCGCGGAGTTCGTGGTGTATCGCCTGAAGCCCTCGCCGGACAACCCCAGGTCCATCCGCGTGGTCGCCGCCGTGGTACCCGGGCTGTGGTACGCCTCGTACCTCCTGGCACTCGGTCTCCAGCCCGATGGACTTGGCTGGACGATCCATATGGTCGCAGGGGCCCCGTTGGTCGCCGCAGGAGTCGGGTTCCTGGTCGGCGTGTTGGCAACCACCCGCCCTGCTCAATCTGTCCGTTCGGGGGCGTAGCCGCGACGAACGGAGCGGAACGCCCATCCCGACGTCGCCGCGCTCGTACGGCAACCACCTGGTCGGGTGGTGGGTCAGCCTCTGAGTGTCCGGAGGATGTCCTTCAACAGTAGAACGAGCTGCAGCGCGTCGGTCGGGGATGGCTCGAACTCGGGGATGAGATGGAGATAGAAGTCTCGGGCTTCTTGGGTCTCGGCGTGAACCAGGAGGCCCCGGCACCCGATCTCGACTCCCAGCTGTGCGGTCCGGCCGATGGCATCAGCGAAGAGACCGGCACCCAGTCCCCGGCCCTCATGCTCTCGGGCAACCCCAAGCCGGGCAAGCAACGCGACAGGCTGGGGGTACCGCCCAGCACCCCTGCGCACCCGGGCTGGAGCATCCTCAATCGAGATGCTGGCCATCGACCAGGCGTAGTAGGCGACCACAAGGTCACTGTCAACCGACGCGACGACCAGCACCTTCGCTGTGCCCGCCGCGTGGGCCTGACGCGCATGGTGGCGCAGCCACTCGGTCTGTTCGGCGGATCGACACTGGAACTCGTCCAGAACATCATCGGCCTCAAACACTCTGGGAGGCCGATACTGTTGCGTCACTCGTCCGTGAATGGCGACGGGCGAGCCATCAACTCGCGGAGACCGGTCAGGCTGCGAGGTCGGCGACGGTTGATCTCCTCCCAAGCGGCTCGAGCCCCAGGATCGAGCACGAACTCGGTCCGGTCGGCCAGCACCCGGCGTGAGGCCACCGTCAGGTTCGAGATTACGAAGTCGGTCAGGTCGGTTCCGGACGCCGCTACCGCCCGGTCGATAAGTGAGCGATCCTCCGGAGTCGTACGCACCTCGAGACGCTCACTACGCGTTCGCTTCGTATCGGTAGCCACAGTCCTCCTTCCCTATGTACGGCCAGTGTACGGCCAGTCATGAGGGTAGTCAACAGACCGGCTTCAGGCATGGTCGAACAGACCGACCTCCAGAATGCAGAAGACCCAGGCACTGCCTGGGTCTTCTGGTAGTAGCGGGGGCGGGATTTGAACCCGCGACCTTCGGGTTATGAGTTGCTTCCCGGGGATTCTGGTTGGTTCCCGTTGGTGTTCAATAGTGCCCACTACCAGGGGTTTCGCGGAGTCCGCGGGATGGCTGATACATGTGGATAACACATCGTGACGCCCCGTCCGTTAGAAGATCCGTCAGAAGAATCGTGTTCAGGCGATGGGTCTGCCCGGGAGGGCTGGATCGCAGGTCCCACGGTGGTAGCTCGTTGGGAACCGCATGTGTCTCACGTGTGGCGAGGTGGCGTATTGCGACAGCTCCCCGGGTAGGCACGCCCGAAGGCATCATGAGCAGATCGGTCATCCGCTCATACGATCCATCGAGCCAGGAGAGGAGTGGGTCTGGTGTTACCCAGACCCAGCCTGCTTCAGCAAGGCACCCGGCTAGACGCACGGTGGACAAACTGCCCGGGGGGTTACGTGTCTCTCTCCATCTCCCGACGAATCTCGTCTTTTTCGATCGGTCTCTCGAAGTACGCGCTCCACGCATTGAACGCCAGACCGACTCCCCACCCGGCGATCGGCCAGACTGGCCAGAAGTAGCCTTGCCCGGACGCAGCCCAGATGACCACAAGTAGAGCGTTGCGAGGTCGGTCTGTCTGGGCTCGTTCGTTTCGGTTAGCTTCTGGACGGTGGACCCCTTGCGAATCGAGGAACGTCTAGCTGAATACCTACGGTCGTCGGCCGTCGTCGAGGTCTCTTCGTTCGTTCAGTTGGCCGGTGGGTGGGAGGCGGATATCTACGCCTTCGACGTCAGCCCGGCGTTGTCCAACGGGTTGGATCGACTTGTTCTGCGGATGTATTCGGGAGCGGAGGGAGGCCGGAAAGCGTGTCGTGAGTTCTCGGGCATCGGGTTGCTCGCCGGTTGCGGATATCCGGTACCGCAGGTGGTGTCGTTCGACTCGGAAGGTGCGGCGCTTGGTCGCCCATTCCTGATCATGCAGCGGATCGAAGGCACCCTTTTGGGCGAAGCGATGATCGATGATGACGACAGACTTCATGAAGCTCCCACTCTCGATTTCGTCCGGCTCATGGTCGACCTGCACGAGCTCAATTGGCGGCCATTCGCCGAACCGCTGACAGGGGAAACCAATCCCAAATCGGTGCGTCGGGCGCGTCGCCTGCTCGAAGGGTGGCGATCCGACCTCAGAGACCTCCCCGGGTTCTCCGCTCCCGCCGATTGGTTACTCGCCGGGCTGGACCAGATATCCCCCGAATCCCCGGCGGTCATTCACGGCGACTTCCATCCGTGGAACGTGCTCGTCGATCAGAGCGGCCGCCTGAAGGTGATCGACTGGACTGGGATCACGGTCCTCGATCGGAGGTACGACCTGGCCTGGTCACTGCTGCTGGCAGGTTCGTATCTCGGCGACGAGGTCAGGCAGCGACTCGAGAACCTCTATCGATCGTTGGCAACCCAACCTGTTTCGGATCTCGGCTACTTCGATGCCCTCGCTGCGACCATGCGCCTCCATCACATGGTCGTATCACTGACGAGCAGTCCGGAACAGGTCGGCATGCGCGCCGGAGCCGCCGACGCCATGCGGGAGCAGGTGGCCGCCTACCGGTGGGTCGCCGATCTGCTTGCCGATCGCACAGGGTTGGTGATCCCAGAGGTCGAGGCTCTCCTCGTCGGAGGCGGGTGACGCCGTCTTCGGCTGAAGCAACCGGGTGGCTGGAGATCTGCCATATCTTCGCGGTCGATTGAGGTCACACAAGGGCTCGGTCCGGTGCTTCCCACAGACGTCAGGGCTGGCCGGCATTCCACCTGGACGAGGCGAACGACGCTTCGATTGACTTGGATGCTGGCGATCTACTCAGGTTCTGTTGCCACCTTGTGGCTTTGCACCACCAACGTTCTGGCCACCAGATCATGGACACTCTGGTGGCGCGGCGTGATGAGAGCCATCACGAAATACATGATCATGAGCGCTATCAAAACGATGATCCCAGTCCGAAAGGAAGGCTCGGGGTCGTCAAACAGCGGTGTAGGAAAAAGCAAAGCGAAGTGCCCGATCTCGAAGAAGGCCAGCTTTGAGGCGGTTCGCAAAGTGGCTCGCGGACGCTTGAGACGGTTACCCGCCATGTCCGTAACCTGCAGCCCCAGCAGAGACTTGCCCAAGGTGGCTTGTCGTGGACCGCTCTCGAAGAGAATGAAGTAGAGCCACATGGGGAGAGAGATGGTGAGGAAGATCCAAACCCAGAGCAGGAATAGGCGGTCTCTCAACCAATCGGCCACCACCCCGTCGGTAAACCAGACGAAACCCAGCTGGAGGCCCACCAGAGTGGCGTAGAGCAGGGTGATGTCAATCCAATAGGCGAGGAGGCGACGGAGAGGGTTGGCATCAGGCATCTCGCTCAACTCCTGCGAACTCGTAGAACGCGTCGGTCCACTCGGCGCTCGGTATCCCGAATCCGGTTCCGTTGCGCACAATGATCATAGGGGCCGCCGGGGAGACGTACAGATATTGGCCGTGGTCTCCAACGGCGTAGAAGTCGTACTCGCCGGTGTCTCGCAGCGCCCCGTACCACATGTACTTGTAGTACCCGCCACCGTCGGCGTAGACGATCTGGCCCCAATGATCCGGGTAGTAGTCGGGGTGGTGGGTCGAAGGATCCAGCGAGGTGGACTCGCGGATCCAATCACCCGACACGACCTGCTCGCCGTTCCAGACCCCACCGTTCAGGAACAGCCGGCCCAGCTTGGCATAGTCAATGGCCCGGGCGTTGAGACCTGCCTCCATCTTCTCGAATCCGCTGGCCTCGCTGTCGAGGGCCCAGGCACCGTCGAACTCCATACCCACCCGGTCCCACAGCCGGGTTTGTGTGTACTCGGTCACCGACATGCCGGTGGCCCGTTCGAGGATCATCCCCAGTAATTGGGGGTGGTACTTGTTGTAGTCGAAGTACTCCCCGGGCGGATCGACGATGTTGGTGTTCTCGAGCGCCAACTGTCGCTGGTCGAGACCGTAGGTGGTCAGCGGGTCATCGCCATTGAACAGGCCCCACCGGATCTCCTGGTAGTCGAGCCCGGATGCCATCAGCAAGACGTCCCGGATTGTGATGGCGACAAAACGATGGTCTCGTTGCGCCAGTTCGGGCAGATATTCGGTGATCGGGTCGTCCACACTGCCGATGAAACCCTCGTCGATAGCGATCCCGATCAGCGCCGAGTCGAACGACTTCGCCACCGAGAACGACGTGAGCATCGAGTCGCGAGCGGCATTGTTGAAGTAGCGCTCGTACAGGATCTTGTCGTCCTCGATGACGATGAATGCCTGGGTTTGGTGAGAAGCGAGAAAGGCATCGAAATCGTCGACCGCGAAAATCGACTCGAAGGTGCTCCGGACCCGCCCCTCATCCGTGGCGGTTTCGAACATGAAGGGATCAGTTGAAGCTGAGAGCACACTGAGCGGGAAGCGCTCCAGATAATCTGCCTGGCTGGATTTCCGCATCGACACCACCCGCCAGGCATACTCCGGTGAGTACACGACTGCACCGACGGCAACCCACACCGCAATGACTACGACCAGCGTCGCGAGAGCTAGCAGCGACCACTTACCCATACGTCGAAACATATGATCTGCCTCCGGTTCCGCTGGCCACCCACACTATCGCGAGGGCTCTGATCGAGACTCTTCCAGTCTTTGCTCCAGGGCTGCCCGCTCGTGGGATGTCTTCGGGAGCCACCAGTCGCGCACCCCCGATACATCGTGTGGAACCACATCACTGGGATAGGCGGCGAACTGTTCAGCGGGAAAGCCGTTGTCGATGCCGCGGAGGTACGTGTCGAAGAAGCCGCCGACGAACCGGTTGAGGATTTCGAGCATGCGCTGGCCCTCGAGCGGGCCCGTGAGCAGCTTGTGGAGGGGGCCGCGGGTCATAAGCTGTGAGTCGGTGACACCGGGGTGGTTCGATCCTTTGACCTGTAGCCTGATGATATCGTCGCGCACGCCGGCGGTTTCGAACGGCTCGTAGACGAAGTCGTTGAACCCGAACGGCCTGGCTGACGAGCCTTCGACCACACCCCAGGCGTTCGTCGAATCGGAGTACAGCATCATGAACGCATTCGGGATGTCGGCGTTCCACCCGGTCCGATGAAAGTCGCTTCCATCGAGATTGACGGTCGCGACCGTACGCGGATCTTCGTAGGCGACCGCGGCGGCTGTCGAGCCGCCGTACGACATTCCCATCTGCCCCACTCGGGAGAAGTCCGCCTGCTCGACGATGTCGGCGATCGTGTCCAGCGCTTGGCCGCTGGCGAGGGAGTCTTCTACGAAGAGGGTGTCGGCCACCCATACCCGAGGGCTCTCGTCGTATACGCGGTCGTCGAACATCCACGTGGCTTTCATCATGCCGACTCCGCCTTCGAAGCGATCCTGATAGGTCGTGCCTTGCTGCCACTTCGGCCCGGAGGCCAAAACGAGATTCTTCAGTTCCTCGCTGGGTTCGGTACCTTCGGCCCGCTTCTTGACTTCAGCGTCCGGGAGCCGGATGACGTCGCCGTTGGCGAACACGATCGGGGCGGCGTCGTAGGTGTGAGCGATGGAGAAAACCACATAGCCGTTGCTGGCCAGGTGCTCCATCAACACTGAGTTCTGCGAGAGGTAGCCGTTGAGGCCATGGTTGAAGAAGATGACCGGTAGCGGTCGACCGTCGTCGAGAACAGGTGCATCCTCATAGGAGTGCGTGTCGACGTGCTTCAGATGGGAAAAAAAGAAGGAGGGCATGCCGAACTCCTCCACCGCGACCACCGGGAAGGTGGTCTCGAGTTCGGCCGCGGTTGCGTACGGTCGAACTGTGTAGCCGTCAGTCGTGGCCGCCGGATACCACACCCGCACCGCCAACCGTCGGGGCTCGGCGGCGGCGGCATACAGGACCCCCAAGCGACTGTGATCGGTCAGCTCAAAGTCCCGCACACCAACGGCGTGCGGGCCGTCCGGCTCGGGAAGGTTGAAGACCGGCACCATATAGAGGGGCGCAAATGCCAGCCCCGCCGACAGCACGAACAATGCCCCGGAGATGAAGGGCACACCGGCTTTGGGTTGCGTGCTTCGCAGCCGGCGCATGCCTACGACAAGCAGGAAGACGCACCCGACGATCCCGCCGATCGCAGCTTGCCAACGACCGCCGAGGACTCCGAGGGCGGCGAATACCACCGCACCTGCGGCAAAACCCCACAGCAGGCCATTGCGCGGGCCGAGACCCCCCCAAAACCAGGCGACGCAAAAGCCAAGCAGCGAGATGAGAAGGAGAATGTCTGTGGTCAACATGACTGAGTCCTTGTCGATTGACCGCACTCGACGTTGTTGCGGCTTGTCTCGACATCGTCGCGCCGAGGTCCCGCCACTTCATCCGTGACGGTACCCAATTCGGGATCCGCATGTCCCCGCAGACGGTCTCAGTGGATGTCCCGGTGCGTCCCGAGCACCTCGGATTCCCACCGGCCGTGGCGTCATGAGGGATCGATGAACGAGGAGCTATTGGTGCTGTCCTAGGGGTCGACTCGCCAGACCCGACCCCATCGTCCGCTTCAGCTACACCGGATTGGGCTGCTGCCGGGATCGGCCACGGTCGATCATCGTCGTCCCTGTCACTGGGAGCCGCTCAGGCCGAGTCCTCGTCGCCTTCCAGCCAGAGCATTACCGCCCGGACTCTCCGATCGATCGAGGGTTCGGGGAGCAGGTCGAGTTTGGTGAGGATGTTGCCGACGTGGGTCTCGACTGTTCGCAGGTTGACTATCAGCCGTTCGGCGATGGCCGTATTGGAGTGCCCTTCGGCCATCATCGCCAGCACCTCTCGTTCACGGTCGGTGAGCCGGTCGAGGGGTCGGGTCCGCCGTGAGCGGCGGAGTAGACGGCTGACCACTTCGGCATCGATAGCACTGCCCCCTCCGGCGACGCGACGTAGGGCGTCGAGGAATTCGTCGATGACGGTCACCCGGTCTTTGAGTAGGTAGCCGACCCCGCCCGCGTTGTCGGCCAGCAGGTCGATGGCGTACGTTGTTTCGATGTGCTGTGAAAGAACCAGCACCCCGGTCTTCGGCGCCCGGCGCCTGACCTCCATGGCCGCTTCCAGGCCTTCGGTGGTGAATGTGGGGGGCATGCGAATGTCGACGATCAGCACATCCGGGGCCTGATTGCACACGGCCTCGACCAATCCGATGGTGTCGGAGAAGCTGTCGAGCACCTCGATCCCTTCGTCGTGAAGTAGTCGCGCCAGACCGTCGCGGATGAGCGCGGAGTCGTCGGCAAGGATCACCCGCACGGGATCACCGCCTCGACGGTCGTCCCTTTCCCCATCGGGCTGTCGATCTGGACGTGACCGCCCACTGCCGCTACCCGGTCGGCGAGGCCCTGCAAACCGGAGCCGCCGCTCATGGTGGCCCCTCCGCAACCGTTGTCGGTCACCGTGATCCGCAGATTCCCATCGGTCTGCTCTACGGTCACCTGGGCGGCGGCGGCATCGGCGTGCTTGGCGACATTGGTCAACGCTTCGGCGACTACGTAGTAGGAGGCCAGTTCAACGTCGGCGGGGAAACGAGCTGAAGTCACCTTCGGCACGATCGAGATTGGCAAGCGTTCGGCCAGCCCTTCCACGGCCGCTTCGAGGCCCCGTTCGGT
>CAVOQP010000002.1:0-3824 GCA_963698385.1 uncultured Acidimicrobiia bacterium
CCTCGGCAGCCGCCTCGGCAGAACACCTCGGCCACGACGAACACGACCGCTGGTACGCCGTCCTGCCCTTCTATCACGTGGGTGGGATCTCGATCCTCGTCCGCTCGGCCCGCCAGGCAGCGACGGTCGTCCTTCATTCCGAGTTCGAGGGATTCCCGCTTTCCCGGTCCCTCGCCACGTGCACGATCGCATCGCTCGTACCGACTCAGATGGTCCGACTCCTCAACGAGGACTACTCGGATGACCTCTCCGGGCTGAAGGCGATCCTCCTGGGTGGAGGGCCTATCCCGCCCGGCCTCGTCGAGAAAGCCCTCGAGAAGCAGCTCCCGGTCCTGGTGACCTACGGCCAGACGGAAGCCGCCAGCCAGATCGCCACCGCCCCCCTCGAGGCGCCCGGGACACGGCGGGCCCGTCCCCTCATGGGCATGGAGATCCGCATCGTCGATGACTCCGGCGTCGAACTCCCTCCCGGTGTGGTGGGCACGATCGAGGTGCGGGGCCCCGAACTGTTCAGTGGGTACATCCACGGCACACAGCGCGACCCCGACGAGTGGCACCGAACCGGCGACCTGGGTGATGTCGACTGGGAGGGACTCCTTTCGGTGAAGGAGCGCGCCGACCGGGTCATCGTCACCGGTGGCGAGAACGTCCATCCTGGCGAGGTCGAGGATGCATTGGTGGAGGCGGGTGCCCACGAAGCGTGCGTCGTCGGGATCGATGACCCCGAGTGGGGCCAGGTTGCTGCCGCCGCCGTGGTTGGCCCGATCACGCCCGAGGAGTTGGAGTACGCAATCCGGGGCTTCCTTGCCGGCTACAAGGTCCCCAAACGATGGCTGGCCGTCGAGGAGTTGCCGCGGAATGCCCTCGGCAAGGTCCTGACGAAAGAGGTCGCTGCGCTCTTCAGGGTGTGAGGAGGTCCACGTCGTAGGCGGCCATGCGGCGGTCTGCGGTCACGAGGGTCAGTCCCTCGATCCGGGCTTGGGCAACCAGCATCCGGTCGAACGGATCGGCGTGGTGGAACGGGAGCTTGGTCGAGGCGATGGCATGGTCCATCGTGACGTCGAGTACGTCAGCTCCGATGGCCTGCAGCTGGCCCGAGATGTCGTCGGGCAGCACGACCCGTTCCCTCCGCTGCTTGAGGCCGAGCTCCCAGATCGATGCTGCGCTCACGAGGCGATCAGTCCTCCGATCGGCTAGCAACTCCTTGAGTCGCGTTCCCAGTCGCTCCGGTTGGAGCATCGCCCAGACGACCACGTGGGAGTCGAGGAGGAGTCTCACTCGGGATCGAACAAAGCGGCGATCTCGGCGTTGACCTCGTCGGAGTCCCAGTCATCGCTCACCCACATCTTCCCGCGCTGCTGCTCCGAGCCGAATGGGCGTCTCGGTGTAGGGCACCAGCTTGGCAACCGGTTCTCCGTTACGGGCGATGACGATCTCCTCACCGGCCTCCACTCGCTTGACCAGCTTGGACAGCTGGGTCTTCGCGTCATGCATGTTCACGATCATCCTCCAAGCTTAGCTAACTCGACTAACTCTTGCCCAAACATCATGTCGCGACAAAGTGGTCCCGACAACCCCCTCGTCTCGCGACTCCCGCTATCGCCCCACTCGCCCCGTTCCTCGCTCCTCCCTCCCGTAAGCTCGCCCGGTGGAAGATCTCAACCTGCGTACCGGCGTGGTGATCCCGTCGACCGACCTCGTGGAGCGCTTCGAGACGAGCGGCGGTCCCGGGGGCCAGCACGCCAACAAGAACGAAACACGGGTCGAGCTCTCCGTCGACCTCCGCACCTGCGGTGGTCTGACCGATGACCTGCGAGCGCGGGTTCTCGGAAACGCCCCCGACCCGATCGTTCGGGTCTCCATCGCCGAGTCCCGCTCGCAGTGGAGGAATCGCAAGATCGCCCGCGACCGTCTCGCTTCCCTGCTCGACGAGTACCTGGCTCCACCGCCGAAACCACGCCGAGCGACCCGCCCCTCCCGTGGTGCCCGTGAACGCCGGATAGCCGAGAAAAAGCACCGGGCCCAGACGAAGCGCAGCCGTCGCCGCCCCGATGCGGACTGACGGCTGACTCACTGCCCGGTTCTTGTCTGTCCCCCCAACGAAGTTGGGGGGAAGGTCCCTGCCCCGAGCGAAGCGAAGGGGGAGGTAGGGGGGCACGGGCCAGTCCCTCCTCGCTCCCCCAACTACCCTTACCGCCGATGAAGACCCGGTACCTTCTCGTGGCCTCGGTGGTCGTTGCCTTCGCCATCCTCCTGGCCGGGGCTCTCTACTTCGCCCTCGGCTCAACGGCGGCCTGACCGATGCGGCTACTCGTCACCGGGGGAGCGGGGTACATCGGTTCCCACACGGTCGTGCAGCTCCTGGAGGCCGGGCACGAGGTGGTTGTCTTCGACGACCTCTCGAACTCATCGGAGTTGGCAATGGAGCGTGTCGTCCAGATCACCGGGGAAGGCGCAGACCTCGTCGTGGGGGACATCACCGACGAGGCGGCCGTGGAGGGCGTTTTCGCCAGCCACGACTTCGACGCTGTCGTCCATTTCGCCGGCCTCAAGTCGGTGGGTGAGTCGGTGGAGGAACCCATTCGCTACTACCGGACCAACGTGGGTGGAACGCTCACCCTCATCGACACGATGATCCGCCACGGCGTGTACGACCTCGTGTTCAGCTCGTCCGCGACCGTGTATGGGCATCCGGACGCGATCCCGGTTGATGAGTCCGCCCCGACCAGTACGACCAACCCGTATGGGGCCACGAAGCTCATGATCGAGGACATCCTGCGGGACGTGGCCGCCTCCGACCCTCGCTGGTCGATCGCCCTCCTCCGGTACTTCAACCCGGTGGGTGCGCACGAGTCCGGCCTCATCGGTGAGGACCCAGCGGATGCCCCGAACAACCTCATGCCGTTCCTCTCCCAAGTGGCGGTGCGACGCCAGCCGGTGCTGCGGGTTTTCGGCAACGACTACGACACACCCGACGGCACCGGGGTTCGGGACTACATCCATGTCGTCGACCTGGCCGCCGGTCACCTGCGGGCCCTGGAGAGGATCGGCGCGGACCGAGCGGTCCACACCTGGAACCTCGGTACGGGTCACGGCACGAGCGTCCTCGAGATGCTCGCCGCGTTCGAGTCCGCCGCCGGCACCGAGATCCCGTATGAGATCGCTCCGCGGCGTGCAGGCGACGTGGCTGCCGTCTGGGCCGATCCCTCCAAGGCCGAACGTGAACTCGGCTGGAAGGCAGGGAAGACGATCGAGGACATGTGCCGCGACGCCTGGCGCTGGCAGCGCCAAAACCCCAACGGCTACGAATAGCACGGTGTCCGTCCCCCCAGCGCAGCTGGGGGAAAGGCCCTGCGCCGAGCGATGCGACGGCGCAGGCAGGGGGGCTGACATCTGGACCCTGGCTCCTCGGAAGGTCTGTGCTCCACGGTGGTCGAGGGCCGGGCATCGTCGGGTTGCTTGTCTGTCTTCCTCGATGTGGGTGGGGGCTGGGCATCGTGGGTTAGGAGGAGGCCGGGTCTCGCCGAAGCTCCCGACCCCCAGCCTGCTGTCAACTCGTGCCGGCTCCTGCTTCTGTCCGTCCTCCCAGCGCAGCTGGGGGAGGGGCCCCGCAAGCCTGGAGGGCGATGCGGGTAGGGGGGGCCAGTAGACGCCGACCCCTAGTGCAGCCCTCGCCCGGTGGACGCCAGCAGCGTCTCCCCGACTGCTTCCGACCCCCAGCCTGCTGTCAACTCGTGCCGGCTTCTGCTTTTGTCTGTCCTCCCAGCGCAGCTGGGGGGAAGGGCCCCGCAAGCCTGGAGGGCGATGCGGGTAGGGGGGGCCAG
>CAVOQP010000003.1:0-9436 GCA_963698385.1 uncultured Acidimicrobiia bacterium
CACACTCCTCTTCCCGTCCACGGCCGGTAGCGTCTCGGCATGCGATTCGACCCCGAACACGAGCTCCTGCGCGAGACCATCCGCCGGTTCGCCCTCGACGAGATCGCGCCCCACATCGACGCGTGGAAGAACGCCGGTCGGATCGACGGTGCCCTCCGCACGAAACTCGCCTCTCTCGGCATCCAAGGGGCCCGCGTCCCGGAACGGCTGGGTGGCATGGGAGCGACGTTCGTGCAGGCGGGGATCATGGCCGAGGAGTTGGCCAGGGCCGACGGCGCCCTCACCCTCTACCTCCAACTCCCCGCCATCGTCGCCGAGATCCTGTCCGACGCCTCCCCCGAAGTCCAGAAGAAATGGCTCCCGGCGCTCGCTTCGGGTGAAGCCGTGCCGTGCTTCGCGCTCACCGAACCCGATGCGGGCTCGGATGCTGCATCCATCACCGCCAAGGCCGTGCGGGACGGCGACCAGTGGGTCCTCTCCGGTGAGAAGGCGTCCTCCTCGCTCGCCCCCGAGGCGGACATCTGCGTCGTCTTCGCCCCGGACTGGCGGTCCCGGGGCCCGTGGTATCTCGACCTTCGCGGTCCCCCTGGACCTCCCCGGCGTGACGGTGCATGCGTACGACTCGGCCGGCGAGGCGATCACCACCCGCGGGTCGATCTTCCTCGACGACGTTCGGGTCCCTGCCGATCACCTCATCGGCAAGGAGGGTGCCGGGTTCGTGCACGCCATGGCTTCGTTCGACTTCAACAGGGCACTCATCGCCCTCAGCGTCATCGGGATGGCGCTCCAGGCGATCGACGAGACGATCGCCCACGTGAAAGCCCGATCGACATTCGGCAAGCCACTCGCTGCCCGCCAGGGGATCGCCTTCCCCCTCGCCGAGTGGGCGGCGCGGCTCGAAGCCTCCCGCTCTTTGGCCTACGACGTGCTGGCCAGGGCAGACGCGGGGCTTCCACACACCAAGGAGGCGGCGATGGTGAAATGGATGGCCCCCAAGGACGCCTTCGACGCCATCCACGCCTGCCTGTTGTTCCATGGCTGGGCGGGCCTCGAGAACGAGCTCCCGTTCGTGGGCCGTCTCATGGATGCGGTCGCCTTCGAGATCGGGGACGGCACCGCCGAGATCATGAAGGCCGTCGTCGCACGGGAGATGACGGGCATCCCTTCGCACCGCTGAGCGGGGTCAGGCGATCGCATCCACCCACAGGTCGATGGCGGTCGTTCCCTCCGGGATCAGCTCACCCGGCTTGGCCACCACCGGGCGGAGACGCTCCCCGAACTCGACGATCTCCATTCCTGCGATGAGAGGGGCGATCCGCTCCTCGGTCCACAACACCTGCGGGAACTGTGGACCGCCGTAGCCCCCGTCGAGGTTCTTGAGGTGATGTCCGAGGGCGATGAGCCGGCCGCCGGGGCGCAGGGCCTCCCGTGCCACACCGAACAGGCGTTGCATCTCAGGGTCGAGGAAGTGGACGTAGAAGATGACAACGAGGTCAAACTCGGGTTGGGGCGCGTACGCGAGGACGTCGCTGACGACCCACTCGACATCGATTCCCCGGGCCTCGGCGATCTGTCTGCCTTTCCCGATCGCCACCTCGGAGAAATCCACAGCCGTCACTTCCCAACCTTGCTCGGCCAACCAGATGGCGTTCCGACCCTCCCCCGCGGCCAAGTCCAGCGCACGGCCCGGTTCCAGGCGCGCGACAGCGGGCGGGAGGAACTGATTCGGCTCGGCAGACCAGACGAGATCCCTCTCCTCGTAGCGACGATCCCAGGCTTCTCTATCCATCCCGGCGACGCTACCCGGGTGTGCCGTTCAAAGGGACATCATCTACACTCACGGCTCCTTCGGGCCCATAGCTCAGTCCGGTTAGAGCGCTGCCCTGATAAGGCAGAGGTCCCTGGTTCAAGTCCAGGTGGGCCCACCATCTGGAAAGGCGGTCACATCGTGGCCGACTTTCCTGATGGACCGACTCTCCCGGATACCGAACCAGTCGGCAACGCCGCTGGTTCAAGACGAGCCGAAGGCGAGTGACGAGCATTCGCCGAAGGCGAAGCGCAGACCGTCCAGGTGGGCCCACGAAACAGAGTCGGCCGAAGGTCGGCTCCTTTTCGTGGGTTCCCCTGCGGGTAGGAACCAGTCGACGAAGTCGCTGGGGCAAGACGAGCCGAAGGCGAGTCGCGAGCACGGCCGAAGGCCGCGCGCAAGCCGTCCAGGTGGGCCCACCATCTGGAAAGGCGGTCACATCGTGGCCGCCTTTTCTGATGGACCGACTCTCCCGGATACCGAGCCAGTCGGCAACGCCGCTGGTTCAAGACGGAGCCGAAGGCGAGTGACGAGCATTCGCCGAAGGCGAAGCGCAGACCGTCCAGGTGGGCCCACGGGAAGGCGGTCAGCTCACTTCTTGGTCGGTTTCGGTTCGAGGGTCCCTATCCACTCGAATGACCTCTCGAACCATGCACCGAGCTCCTCGGTATCGGTCAGCAGGTCATCGGGGATGGAGACGTAGCCCCGCATGACGCTTCCGTACTGGATGACCGGGCCGCTCTCGTACCGGGAGAGGTACTCCTCGGTCAGTGCATCCGACAAACGGATGGCCATCACTCCCTTGGGGTCGAGGAAGCTGAACATGTGACCGTTGCGTGACGTGTAGGGGTTCTTCGCACCCTTCACAGGCTGGCCAGCTCCCTCCACGACTGCGGTGTACCGTTCCAGAGCGTCAGGGGGGCCTTGGTAGTCGGATCCGCCGGGCACGAGGTCTCCTCTCGGAAGGGGATGACCGAAGCTAGCCGAGTGGGCACGTGGGGCGTCTTGCGAATATGCTCGGTGTGCTCCGATACCGGAAGGGTCACCGTGGGGATTTCGTCTGCCTCCGACAGTGGGGACCCGCTACCGCCCGGCCCACCTCTGATCATGGGTCAGGAGGAGGACCTCGCCGACGCCTTGCGCAGAATGGCGCTCGAACAGGTGCGCGTGATCGAGCAGGGATTCGCCCATGAGGCGGATGACGCAATCCTCAACCACAAGGTGCACCTGGCGCGGAAGGCCGGCAAGCGGGTACGTGGACTGTTCCGTCTGAGTCGCAACCAGTTGGGACCTGGCCGCTACTCGCGGGTCAACGCGTTGGTGCGGGACCAAGCTCGGCGACTCTCCGACGTCCGGTCCGCGGCGGTGCTGCAAGGCACCCTCGACGAACTGGTCGCCAGCACGTCTTTGACGGCTGACTCTGTCAGCGACCTTCGGCGCCTGTTGTCGGAGCGGCACGCCCAGGGACTCCTACGGCTCCGAACCGACTCCGACGGGCGGGCGAGCTCCCGTGAGGTACTCGGCCGTCTCGCAGACCGTATTGCTCGCCACCCCGCGCCCCTGGAGTACGCCGAGGCGGACTTCACAGCGCTCCAGCCGGCCATCAGGCGCATCTATCGCCGCGGAAGGAGGGCCAAGCGTCGCGCCGAGCGACTCGACACCGCCCATGGGTTCCATGAATGGCGCAAGCGGGTGAATTACCTCCGGTTCCAGATGGAAGCGCTCCGCGGTGCCTGCGCCCCGCCCATCGACGGCCTCGCCGAAGCCCTCGGTGAGCTCTCCGAGCTGCTGGGCGAGGACCACGACCTGGCCGACCTCCTCGATGTCATCGATACGACGACCGTCGCCGTCCCAAGCGAGCTCCGGGATGTGATCGACACACGATCGAAGGCCCTGAGAGAGGAGGCACTGCGCCGCGGCTCAGAGCTCTTCTCGAGCAAGCCAAAGGGATTCGTCCGCTTCTTCGCTGAGCATTCCCGCCGGATGTCCTGACTCACCCCCGGAGACGCCGCTCCACCGCCAGGTAGAGGCCTTCGAACATCCGCCCGGTGAGGAAGAGGACCTCGGTGTCCGTCTCCAACATCGACAGCCCGCGCACGATGACATCGATTCCTGGCGCTTCCGGGGCGTCGTACACATCGTCGGCGACATCGGCTTCGTGGATGATGCGGCCGATCTCGTCCAGCACGTCGTCGCGGATGTCGTAGTCAGCCAACACCGTCTCGAACGTGACCATGTTGCCGCGATGGGAGAGGGTGACACCCATCATGTCGAACGGTGTCGCGTCGCCCGGCACGTCGCTTGGATCGTCAACGAACACGAACTCTGCATCCGGGTCGATCGAGCGCTTGATGAGCCACGCGGTCGCGGCCCTGTCGACGTGCACGCCCGAGCGGGTGGCCCACCTCATGTCATCTCCATTTCGTTGATGCGGGCCTCGGCCCTCTTGAGAGCGACGCGGACGTGCGCCCGTTCCGGGGGTGGAAAGTGGTCCCGGCGCTCGATCCGGCGGAGCTCGTCCTTGATGGCCTTGACTTCACGTTTGGTGCGCTCCCCAGGCCCGTCGAGGCGCTCGAGCAGCTCGGCGTACTCGGTTGCCCGATCTGCAGCCATGGACTCCGCAAGATCCGCGCCGAACCGGCGAGCGGTGGGCGTGGAGATCCACACCGAAGCGCTTCCCCCGGCCTCGAGCGCGGTGTGCGCCACCCACTCGAGGGACTCCTTGGTGGCTGCGTCGTAGGGAAGGCCGACCAGTCCGTCGCCGATCTGTGCCACGCCGAGCCGCTTGAGCTGGCGCCAGATGGCGATCCTCGGCGTTGAGGGCTCCCGGGGGATCCGGTAGACCAGCAACACCCACGAGTCGCTTGTAACCATGGTTGCATTGTAGTACGGTCCTAGGATGAAGGCAACCACGGTTACATCTTCCGAGCATCTCGGCCGCGAGGACTACCGGGCCTGGGTCACGGTGGCGGCCAACAGCTTCGGCGGGCCGGCAGGGCAGATCGCCGCCATGCACGACGAGATCGTTGAGCGCCGTGGGTGGGTGAGCGAGTCGTCATTCCTCCACGCCCTCAACTACTGCATGCTGCTCCCGGGACCCGAGGCGCAGCAACTCGCCACCTACCTCGGATGGTTGCGGAAGGGGACCCGGGGCGGACTGCTCGCGGGGGGTCTCTTCGTCCTCCCCGGATTCGCCGCGATCCTCGTCCTCTCGATCCTCTACGCAGAGTGGGGCACCCTGGACTGGGTAAGGGGGGTGTTCGCCGGAATCGGGCCGGCGGTCATAGCGATCGTCGCCCATGCCGTGATCCGGATCGGACGTCGGACGATCAAGAACGCGACGATGGCCGCCATCAGCGTTGCGGCATTCGTCGCGATCTTCTTCTACGGCCTGCCGTTCCCACTCATCGTGCTCACGGCCGGCGTCCTCGGCTACCTGGGTGCCCGGGTTCGACCTACGACCTTCGTGACGATCGAGCACCACGAGGCGACAGGCATCCCACCCGCCAAGAGGGTGGGAGTCGGGAGGACCGCACGTACGTTCGCCATCGGCCTCACCCTCTGGTTCCTCCCCGTCGGTCTCATCTCGATGGTCACGGGTTTCGACTCCGTTTGGACAGACATCGGCCTGTTCTTCTCCCAGGCCGCCGTCCTCACCTTCGGGGGGGCCTACTCGGTGCTCGCCTACATGGCCCAGCAGGCCGTCGAGGCCTACGGTTGGCTCAACCCCGGCGAGATGATCGACGGACTCGGCCTCGCCGAGACCACACCCGGGCCGCTCATCCAAGTCGTGCAGTTCGTCGGGTTCCTCGGGGCCTACCGGGACCCCGGCTCGATGTCACCGATGCTGGCCGGCGTCCTCGGGGCCATCCTCACGACATGGGTGACATTCGTGCCGTCCTTCCTGTGGATCCTTGCCGGGGCCCCTCACGTTGAGCGCCTCAAGAATCGGCCGGCGCTGTCGGGGGCCCTCTCGACGGTCACGGCCGCGGTGGTCGGAGTCGTGCTCAACCTCGGAACCTGGTTCACGATTCATACGCTCTTCGAGGAGGTCGCTGAGTGGAAGGGCCTCGGTGGCACCCTGCTGGTACCTGCCTGGTCAACCGTCGTACCGCTCGGGGTCGCCATCGCCGTTGGGGCGGTGGTGGCCCTCTTCCTGTTCCGGGCAAGGATCCTCCATGTCGTGCTCGCCGCCGGATTCGTCGGCCTCATCTCTGGGGTGATCTAGGCCATGCACATCCTCTACCTCTGCCCTCACGGCGCTGCCAAGTCGGTGCTCGCCGTGGCGCTCACCCAAGCGTTGGTGGAACGCCTGGGCGTTGCGGTCACGGTGGACAACGCCGGCACAGATCCTGACGTGGGCATCTCCCCCATCGTCCTCGAAGCCCTGGCCGCACGTGGTCTCTCCTACGAAACAGAGCCGCGGTTGGTGTCGGACGCGGACATCACCGCCGCCGACATCGTCATCTCCCTCGGGTGCACCATCCGGAGCCTCCCGACTGCTCCCACGAGGTTCATTGACTGGTCCGACGCCCCCAACGCCTCTGATGACGTCGAAGGACTCTGTGCGTTGCTCGAGCACCGGATTCCGATGGTGCTCGACATCGCCTCCTGGGCCTGATCACGCCGCCGATCGCGCCACTTTGTGACATATTCGTTTGGTCACCAGGACGAACTGCCGTCGACCCACGGCAGGATTCGACCCGGATCTATTCGGCTGGAGCGGTGTGACCGCCAATCGAGGCCCATAATCCAGCCCATTCCGGCCTTTCACCCGCTACCGAGTCGTGATACCGGGCCGTTCGGAGAGTCCCGAAACGCTCACGCTCCATGTTGACTTTGTGAGTTTTCGCACGTACTATGTGTAGTGACTCACACGAGTCGATACGTCAGTCCCGGGAAGGAAGGAATCCTGATGACTACCACCAAAGACCGCGTTGCTGTACCGGTTGTCACCGGTAGCCCGCGCATGCGGAAGCTCGGATGGGTGATGGCCGTGATCGGCCTCGCCTTCATGATCGCCGTCGTGCCTGCAGCCCTGCAGATCATGGCCGGTTATGACTCCCTCAACGCGTTCAGTGCGGAGGAGAACGTGGCCCTCGCCTACAACGAGGATGGCCAACTCGTCGATCGCGGGACCACCGAAGGCGCCGACGCCATCATGTCGCTGCTCGTCGACGACTGGAAGTACCCGGTCAAGGACAGTGAACTGGATCCCAACGATCCGATCGTCAACACCGCTTCCGAGTACATGTTCCAGATGGCGACCATCACCTACCACACCCTGCACGGCACACAGACGGTCGTTCTCGCCGAGGACGTCACGTTCAACGATGAGGTGTTCGCTGCCGGAACCTACGAAGTGCCGGTCGATGGCAGGTACTGGTCGGACTTCAACCGTTCGCACCCACTCGAGGGCCCTGCTCGTAGCCAGGCGTGGTCCGGTACGGCCCACGCCCTCATCGGCACCCTCGGTGTCGGCACCCTGACGGCAACGTCCCTGCAACTCGCCACGGCCCTGGCGGCACTGGTCGGCGCACTCGGCGGCACCGTGTTCATCCTCGGCCTCGGCATGGTCTGGGCAAGCAAGGAGAGTTAATACTCCTTCCCGAGATGGAGCTCCGATAGGCGCTCCAGGATTCGCTCTCCGGAGCTTGTCCATCGGCTAACCCAGCCGAGAGAGCGGCACCCCACACGGGGTGCCGCTCTCGTATGTGACAGTCGTCACCTTGGGACACGGCCGAAATCACCGGGAACCGAACTGACCACCGGGAGCATCTCAGTTCCGAACCGCCACCGCGGAGGAACCATGAGATCCACAACCACACCGACAGCAGCCCGCCGATTCGGGGCGATCCTCATCATCTTCGGAGTCATGGCTGGCGCCTGCACCGGGTCCGACACGACCGACGGGACCATCCGTCTCCGAAACCGCATCGTGGACGAGGAGTCGCCCACCACCGAGGGCCCGGCGGCGACCGAAGCCCCGGCAGCCAGAGAGGTCCCCTCCGAGGTCGAGATGTACGCCACGGATGACAAAGGCGTAGCCATCCGTCCAGCCGGGGATTCCCCGGAGTACCGCGCCCGGGAGGGTGAGCCCAGCGATGTGACCTTCCAGGAGTACGGCGAGCACCGCTTCGTCCCCACCGACGAGGACAACCTCTCGACCTTCGCCATCGACGTCGACACCGGCGCCTACACCATCATGCGCCGCTGGGTGGACGAGGGACTGATCCCACCCCCTGAGTCCGTGCGACCCGAGGAGTACGTGAACTTCTTCGACCTCGGCTACGCGCCGCCCACGCGCGGGACGTTCGCCGTGCACGCCGACGGAGGGCCTACGCCCTTCCTCGACCACAAGGACGACTACCTGCTCCGAATCGGCATACAAGGCGAAGAAGTCACCCTCCGGGAGCGGCCCGACGTCGTCCTCACGTTCGTGATCGACGTCTCCGGTTCCATGAACGAGGGAGATCGACTCGAGATCGTCAAGGACGCCCTGGCCATCCTCGTCGAGCAACTCGGACGGGACGACGTCGTCTCGATCGTTGCCTACGACCGCAACGCCGAAGTCATCCTCGACCCGACACCAGCCGACGAGCAGCGGGCGATCCTGCGAGCAATCGACCGGCTCGAGGCGGGCGGGAGCACCAACGCCGAGGCAGGACTCGTGCTCGGGTACGACATGGCCGACGAGGCCTTCGATCGCCGGGCGGTGAACAAAGTCATCCTCCTCTCCGACGGTGTTGCCAACGTCGGAGAGACCGGCCCAGATGGCATCTACGAGAGGATCGCCCGGTCAGCCGATGGCGGCATCGACCTGCTCACCGTCGGGGTCGGGCTCGGGAACTACAACGACGTCCTCCTCGAACAACTCGCCGACCAGGCCAACGGTCACTACCGCTACATCGACACCCTCGATGAAGCCGAGCGCGTGTTCTCCGACGACATCGTGGGAACGCTGATCACCATCGCCCGCGACATGAAGGTGCAGGTCGAGTTCGATCCCGACGTCGTCACCTGGTACCGCCTCATCGGGTTCGAGAATCGAGACGTGGCCGACGAGGACTTCCGAGACAACAGGGTCGACGGGGGTGAAGTGGGGGCGGGTCACTCCGTGACAGCTCTCTACGAGCTGGAACTCGCCAAGGGCATCCGAGGGCGCGCCACCATCGGCGAGGTCCGGATCCGCTGGGAGGACCCAGCCAGCGGTGACGTCCACGAGTCCGTGGGTGAGATCACCCTCGGCATGCTCGAGGATTCCTGGGACGAGACGGATCCTCACTTCCGGTTGGCGGCAACCGTGGCGGCGTTCGCGGATGCCCTGAGGGAGTCCCGGTATGCCCGTGGCTACGACCTCTGGGACGTGTACGACAAGGTCGATCACTTCGCCGACGAACTCGACGACCTCGATGTCTGGGAGTTGCGGAGCCTCGTCCGAGACCTTGCTCGGTCGACGAGCCGGGAGGGATGACACCGGAGCTCGTCAAGGCGGAGGACGCCGGGAGGGGCGACTGAGCGCCCGGGAGACGACCCAGCCATTTGGGAGACGTACCACTAGCCGGCGAGGCGCCGTTTCATCTCATCGGCGAGGGCCACCAACCCACTGAGGGGTCGGATCATCACCGT
>CAVOQP010000004.1:0-12524 GCA_963698385.1 uncultured Acidimicrobiia bacterium
CACCCTCAGCAGTCTGGAACGAACTGCAGGCAGTGATTGGAGAAATTGGGCCCTGCCTGTTTCGTTCGGGCGGGAATGAGAGCCCTCCGCACACCGATGCGGAGGGCCTTCTCAGCTACCGCTCTACGCTGACAGCCAGACTCCGGGGACTACCGATCCACGACACCCATCGCCGAGCCATCCTCCTCTACTGCTCGGCGCAGTTCGGTCATGCAGTGATGAAGGCCTGGTGCTGCTCGTGCGCACACGACTTCGTTGTCGTCCCAACCGAGGCGGTCGCAACCACCACCCCCGTACGACTCCACCTCCGCCGAGAACGTGAGCACCAACCAGCGCCCTATTCGGCACCCTGCTAACGAGTTTCGAACGCCGTGGCGCGGACTCGGAGGGTCACCGCCCCGGACTCCGAAGTCAGCTCCACCCCCCGGAACAACTCGGCAAGGCTCACGGTGGCCCGAATATCAACCAATTCGATCAGGGTCCCAAGGGAGCATCTCCCCGCCACCGCACCGGCCGGGGGCGAACCGCCTCTTCGAATCTCCACCCGAACCGCCACGTCGACGTCGTTGTTGCCCACGTCGGTCACCCAGAAAGGACCTCCGAGGGAAAGTGGTTCGGCCTCTGGCGAGCCACATGCGAACGCCCTGCTTCCATACGGTCGCAACACGAACCATCCTCTCGACGTGACGTCGGAGCTCCCTGCAGGGATCCGGAGCCAATCGAGTTCGGTCGGACCGGCAACGCGGGAACGCCGTTCTGCATCGGATCCTTCCAGGTCGGGGGTGACCACCAGGTTGTCGATTCGAACGAAATGCCAGTCACCGTCCATCGGTGGATTGACACCGAGCGTGCCCACCATCCGAAGGGACAGCGCCGGCGTCTGCAGGACAACGCTCGTCCCCACCCAGTCCCTGGTGTTACGGTCGAACAGCGAGACAGGTGAACCCTCGGCGTCCAGACCGGTGAATTGCACCCGGTAGCTCTCGAACAGGCAGAGGTCGCCAAAGGTGAATCCATGCGTCGTCGACAGCGTGGCGCTCGAGTACGGGGTCGACGGGGCGAGTACGCATGCCTCTCCTTCGGCCGCGTCGCCGATGATCTCAGCAGACAACGAGACTGGCCGATCGGAGCGCACCGTCACATCCAGCTTGGCGCCGACGGGGTTGCCTTCGGGGAAACTCCTGACAACAGAGTCGATCGCCGACACGTCGAGGCGTGGGTTGCCCGAAAGCGGTGGCACGGTATCTGTGAAGGCAGCGAACTCTCCGATGCTCCAAGCCGTCGCTCCGTTTCCGGGCGAGGCGTCATAACTGATTCCGATGAGAGCGTCACCCGCGCTCTTCGCATCGGAACCTCCCCTCTGCATCCCGACCCCCAGCCGCTCCCGCACAGCCTGCGCTCGGTGGGAATGTCGGGCAGTGGGAGCAACACGATCTCGTTCGCCCGAGGGGCACAAGGTGCGGTGACACATCGCAGGTTGACTCTCACTCGATGCCGCGCCGGTCCGACCCCTGACGACCGGTTCACCGAGGTCGTCACTGGAATCCCGTCGAGCGCCCACTCGGTGAGGTTGGAGTCGATGACGCAGAGTTCCGCTGGGGATGTCAGCCGACGTTCCCTTTGGAAGCGACCCTCGAATTGCATCTCATGGCCCAAGGAGCAGCCCGTCACGCCGCTGGTACTCGCTCCCGCATACCCGACCTCACCAAAAAGGTTGACGAAGCCATGGAGCCGAACAGTCGGGCGGTAGGCCTCTGGGGTGGCGACGAAGACCACTTCGGCCTCCACAATACTGACAGGCTCGAAGTCGGGTCCGCCGGTGGTGAGCCAGTAGACACACACCACGTAATCGGTGCCCTCGGACAGATCGAGCCGGGTGAGCACGCTTCGTGAATGGTCCCGGAAGTACGGGTACTCGAAATCCGAGAGGACGGCGCGATCGATCTCCTCGTCCCCTATCACCCGAGCGTCCACCCTCCCCTCCAACGGGGTGGTGAGCTGCCTTGGATCACCACCGGTGCTACATGAGTCGCCGACCGTGTGGGCGACCACCTTCAGTGACTGTTCCGGAGTCCGAGTGGCGCCCACATACAGCCGGTCTATCCCGTATCCGACAATGGTCGTGGGCCGACGCCCCGGCCCGGGGCGACTCCCTCGGCACCGGGGACACTGAACCGGATGTAGTGCGGGTATCTGATGGATACCGAGGCGTCGTACTTGTCGGTGAACACGAAGCGGGCGATGTAGTCGCCGGGGGCGAGGTCGCTTATCGGAACGCAGTGATCGATCCAGAACCGCGGGTCATCGTACCCGGCAGTCTCATCTGCGGCCCAGCTCTCCCACGCTGGCTCGGCAGCATCGGGTGTGGTGATCTCCAAGCGCTCAAGAGCGAGATCCCGATGGAAGGCACTCCATTGCAGGAGTCCCCGAGGTGGTTCGGGCAGCAAATGTGGACTTGTGGGGTGGTACTCGACACTGGTTACCGCCGGCCGGTTGGTGGCGACGCCCAATTGCACCGTGCCCACGCCCGGAGTGATCGGCGAGCACTCTGGCCAGAAGTTATAGGGGGCAGACCCTGGCGCGTGGGGGTCGAAGTTGCCGATTCCGGCCAGGTCCGGGAGATCACGAATGGCGAGAACCGTGCCGGCCACGCCCTCGGGGCAGGTCTCGGATTCGGAGCCGTCGGCGCAGGTGTCGACCGCCCGAACCGTCGCCTCGTCAACACTCCCCGGGGGATGCGATGGTGGATCTTCGCCTACCGGTTCCCCTGGTGCAGCGGCGGTGGTCGTAGTGGACTCCGCGAAGGTATCAAGGGTGAGGCCCGGAGCCGGTGAGGACGACGCCACGCCCTGGGCGACGGCCTCGGTCTGCTCTAGAGTGATACCGAGCTCACTGGCCAACTCCCGGCTCTCCGCCATCTGGGCTGCGATCGCGATCCCCTCCTCCCATGGATCGTCTCCAACCAGGGGTATCGGGGTCACCACCAACTCCACGGACCCGAAATCAGGCAACGCAACAGGTGGCACTGTCCCCTCGGGCGCCAAGCTCGAACCACCCCAGAAGGCGAGGGTGCCGGTTGCGATGAACGCCGCCACCACGGCCCCCAGGGTCAGGAGAACGTGCTCATCCGAAGCAATCCCCGATCTCGATGACGGTCACGGTCACCGCGACCGAACTCGTATTGCCAGCGGCATCCCTGGCCGTGAAGGTGATCGACACGGTGTGCTCAAATGGCGCAAGGCTGAGGGGATCCCACGCTCCCGCGGCGTAGGGGCCAAAGACGGCCGAGTAGACACCGCTTGTGCCACTCATCGCCACAGTTCTTTGACCTGAGGGATCGGTCCAACTTGCCATCACCTCTGCGACGCCGGTGTCGTCGGTGACATAGACGGACACGGTCGAGCTACGCAAGGTCAGGGGTGGGCAACTGAGATTGGGCCCATCCTGCTCCCAGATGACCGTAGGCGCCGCCGCGCTCTTGTCCATCACTGGGGGAGTGACATCGGGCGGCTGGGTCGAGGACATCGTGCTGGTGGTCGTCGCCGTAGTGGTCGTCGCCGGGACAGTGGTCGATGTCGTCGCAGCCGAAGTGGTCGTCGTGGTCGATTCCGCCACCGTTGTCGTGGTTGTTTCAACGACCGTGGACGGACCGATCGCAAGAATGCCGCGGTCTTCGCAATCCCTGACCGGAAGCCCCGAGACATCGGAGTCCTCGGTGACATGCTCGGAGCGGATGAAGACGGCTTCCCCGGAATTGCGGACGTTGCGAACGGCCAGCCAGACACCGTCTTCGGTGCGGCCGATGATGAGAACCCGGTCGCCTCGATGCAACGTCCCCACCTCACCGGCCCAGGGGCAGACGTATACCGGGACTCCATCAAGGTCCATCACGACGCCGCTGGGTTGGTCATTGCCACCGAAGAACCCCAGGGCGCCTCCGAGGAGAGCCCCAGCAACGACAGCGATGCCGATCCAGATGGCAGTCCCTTGAAGGACCCGTCCGCCTCCAGGACCAGGAGCCGCCGCGGCCCGCTCGATCAGGGTGTCGGCCAATCCCGCCGGAACCTCTACGGGTGGGAGGCCTCCCTGAAGGGCATCACGAAGCTGATCATCGAGGCTCATACCGAGCCCTCCAAAGTGAGAATGGAAGCCAGCGTCGCTCGAGCCCTATGAAGCTGCGTCTTGACGGTTCCGGTCGAGATACGCATGGATTCGGCGATGTCGGCAACGGCTACATCGAGGTAGTAGTAGAGAAGGACGACTTCTCGCTGACGCTGGGGTAGGTCAGCGATAGCAGCCCGTATATCAACCGCCTCGGCCAGACTCGCCTCCGCATCTCCCACATGGCGTGGTATTCGCTCAACGACTCGGTCCTCAGTTCGTCTGCGCCGCTGAGCTTGCCGCACCTGATTGGTTGCCACCACCGTGACCCAGGCGGCGAGATTATCCGGTCGATGACCGTCGCGGACAACCTTGAGCAGGGCGTCTTGAACAGCGTCTTCCGCACCGTCGGAAGAGCCGGTGACCAAGCCCACTGCCGAAACGACCCGTCCGTACGCCTCGGCCACAAATGCCCGGATCTCGTCTTCCAAGGCTAGCTCTCCTGCTTGGGGCAAGCGTACTTGAGGAAGGCTGATCAGGCTCACCAAACTGGATATCACATGACACGATGCATGGGAGGCGCCTCCGGGTTGACAACCACCCCGAATGGGTTCAGGTCTTGCGGTCCCGACGGCAAGAGAATCCGCTCGGTAGATGAACTCGGTCGCTGAGCTCACCATTGGGATCCAACTCGCATCGGCCGGTGAGAAGCCGCTACGACAATCATTCGTACATGAGGTTGTCTCGTCCATCCCGATCCTGCCCTACGACCGCCTGGTTGCTATCGAACATGCCGACCTCCCCAGGTCCGACGACGCTCGGGGCTCCCCGCGGTGTGCACGACTTGGTCATCGCGGCAACTGCCCGGGCGTTCGGACGAATGGTCGTCACCGCGGATCGGCGGATGTTCGATGACCTCCCCGGGGTCACGGTGATCGATCACCGTTCGGCCGGAGGAGTCAGCTCCTCACCGTGTCCGCGGCCGGTAGCGTCTCGGCATGCAATTCGATGCCGACCACGAACTCCTACGCGAGACCATCCGGCGGTTCGCCCTCGACGAGATCTCACCCCACGTCGACATGTGGAAGAAGGCCGGTCGGATCGACGACGGGCTCCGTCGGAAGCTCGCTGCCCTCGGCATCCAAGGGGCCCGAGTCCCCGAACGGTTCGGAGGCATGGGAGCAACGTTCGTGCAGGTGGGGATCATGGCCGAGGAGTTGGCCAGGGCCGACGGCACCCTCACCCTCTATGTCCAACTCCCTGCAATCGTCGCCGAGATCCTCTCCGACGCCTCCCCCGCCGTCCAGGACCGATGGCTTCCGGCGCTCGCCGCAGGCGAAGCCGTCCCGTGCTTCGCGCTCACCGAACCCGACGTGGGCTCGGATGCTGCATCCATCACCGCCAAGGCGGTTCGCGACGGCGACCAGTGGGTCCTCTCCGGTGAGAAGGCGTCCTCCTCCTTGGCCCCGGAAGCCGACATCTGCGTGGTCTTCGCCCGCACCGGGGGTCCCGGGGCCCGCGGTATCTCGACCTTCGCCGTCCCTCTGGATCTGCCCGGCGTGACGGTGCATGAGTACGACTCGGCCGGCGAGGCAATCACCACCCGCGGGTCGATCTTCCTCGACGACGTCCGGGTTCCCGCCGATCACCTCATCGGCAAGGAGGGTGCTGGTTTCGTCCATGCCATGGCTTCGTTCGACTTCAACAGGGCGATCATCGCCCTCAGCGTCATCGGGATGGCGCTCCAGGCGATCGATGAGACGATCGCTCACGTGCAGGCCCGTTCGACGTTCGGCAAGCCGCTCGCTGCCCGCCAGGGGATCGCCTTTCCCCTCGCCGAGTGGGCGGCACGGCTCGAAGCCTCCCGCTCTTTGGCCTACGACGTGCTGGCCAAGGCGGATGTGGGGCTTCCGCACACCAAGGAGGCGGCGATGGTGAAGTGGATGGCACCCAAGGACGCTTTCGACGCCATCCATGCCTGCCTGTTGTTCCACGGCTGGGCTGGTCTCGAGAACGAACTCCCGTTCGTGGGGCGTCTCATGGATGCGGTCGCGTTCGAGATCGGGGACGGCACTGCCGAGATCATGAAGGCGGTCATCGCCCGGGAGATGACGGGGATCCCATCGCATCGCTGAGCGGGGTCAGGCGATCCCATCCACCCACAGGTCGATGGCGGTCGTTCCCTCGGGGATCAGCTCACCCGGCTTGGCCACCACGGGACGGAGACGTTCTCCGAACTCGACGATCTCCATTCCGTCGAGGAGGGGGGCGATCCGCTCCTCGGTCCACAACACCTCCGGGAACTGCGGACCGCCATAGCCCCCGTCGAGGTTCTTCACGTGATGCCCGAGGGCGATGAGCCGGCCGCCGGGGCGCAGAGCCTCCCGTGCCACACCGAACAGGCGTTCCATCTCAGGGTCGAGGAAGTGGACGTAGAAGATGACAACGAGGTCGAACTCGGGTTCGGGCTCGTAGGCGAAGACGTCGCTGACGACCCACTCGACATCGATTCCCCGGGCCTTGGCGATCTGTCTGCCTTTCCCGATCGCAACTGCCGAGAAGTCGACGGCGGTGACGTCCCAGCCTTGCTCGGCCAACCAGATGGCGTTCCGACCCTCCCCCGCGGCCAAGTCGAGGGCCCTGCCCGCCTTCAGCCCTGAGACGGCGGGCGGGAGGAACTGATTCGGCTCCGCTGACCAGACGAGATCCCTCTCCTCGTAACGACGATCCCAGGCTTCTCGATCCATTCCAGCGACGCTACCCGGGTATGCCGTTCAAAGGGAGTTCATCTACACTCACGGCTCCTTCGGGCCCATAGCTCAGTCCGGTTAGAGCGCTGCCCTGATAAGGCAGAGGTCCCTGGTTCAAGTCCAGGTGGGCCCACGAAACAGAGTCGGCCGAAGGTCGGCTCTTTTTCGTGGCGTCCCTGTGGGTAGGAACCAGTCGACGAAGTCGCTGGTTCAAGACGAGCCGCAGGCGAGTGACGAGGATCCGCCCGCAGGGCGGACCGCAGACCGTCCAGGTGGGCCCACCATCTGGAAAGGCGGTCACATCGTGGCCGCCTTTTCTGATGGACCGGCTCTCCCGGATACCGAACCAGTCGGTGACGCCGCTGGTTCAAGACGACGAGCGCAGCGAGGAGTGACGAGCATTCGCCGCCAGGGCGAAGCGCAGGCTGTCCAGGTGGGCCCACAGGATCATGAAGCCCCCACCCGGGGGCTTCATGCATTCTCTGGCCACCCGGATACCGAAACAGTCGACGAAGTCGCTGGTTCAAGACGAGCCGCAGGCGAGTGACGAGGATCCGCCCGCAGGGCGGACCGCAGACCGTCCAGGTGGGCCCTGAACAGGAAGACGGTCAACTCACTTCTTGGTCGGTTTCGGTTCGAGCGTCCCTATCCAGGCGTGTGCCTTCTCGAACCACGAGCCGAGCTCCTTGGTATCGCTGAGCAGGTCATCGGGGATGGAGACGTAGCCCCGCATGACGCTTCCGTATTGCATGACCGGACCGCTCTCGTACCGGGAGAGAAACCCATCGGTCAATTCATCCGACAAACGGAGGGCCATCACTCCCTCGGGGTCGAGGAAGCCGAACATGTGGCCGTTGCGTGACGTGTAGGGGTTCTTTGCACCCTTCACAGGCTGGCCAGATCCCTCCACGACTGCGGCGAACCGTTCGAGAGCGTCGGGGGGGCCTTGGTAGTCGGATCCGCCGGGCACGAGGTTGTCCTCTCGGAAGGGGACAACCGAAGCTAGCCAAGTGGGCGCCTGGGGCGTCTGGCGAATATGCTCAGCATGCTCCGACACCGGAAGGGTCACCTTGGGGATTACGTCTGACACCGACATCGGGGACCCGCTACCGCCCGGCCCACCTCTGGTCATGGGCCCGGAAGAGGACCTCGCCGATGCCCTGCGCCGAATGGCGCTCGAACAGGTGCGCGCGCTCGAGCAGGGTTTCGCCCATGAGGCGGACGACGCACTCCTCAACCACAGAGTGCACCTGGCGCGGAAAGCCGGGAAGCGAGTCCGCGGGCTCTTTCGGCTGAGTCGCTTCCAGTTGGGGAAGGACCGCTACGCGCGTGTCAACGCACTCGTACGGGACCAGGCGCGACGGCTCTCGGAAGTACGAACCGCAGCGGTCCTGCAACTCACTCTCGACAGACTCCTCGATGACCCCTCCCTGACACCCGAGGCGGTGAAAGACCTCCGCAACCTGCTCTCGGAGCGGCACGCCCAGGGACTCCTCCGACTGCGGGCCGACTCCGACGGGAGAACCGCCGCACGCGAAGCGCTCGATGGCCTCGCAGACCAGATCACCCGCCACCCTGCCTCGCCCGAATACCAGGAACCCAATCTCGCAGCCCTGCAACCTGCCATCCGTCGTATCTACCGTCGGGGACGAAGGGCCATGCGCCGAGCCGGGCAACTGGACACTTCCCACGCATTCCACGAGTGGCGCAAACGGGTCAACTACCTCCGGTTCCAGATGGAGGCACTCCGCGGAGCATGCGCTCCACCCATCGACGCGCTCGCCGAGGCCCTCGGTGACCTCTCGGAGATCCTGGGAGAGGACCATGACCTGGCCGATCTACTCGACGTGATCGAAACCGGCTCGGTTGCCATGCCCCTCGAGCTCCTCCAATTCATGGATACCCGGTCGAGGGCGCTGCGACAAGAAGCCCTGAGGCGCGGTTCCGAGCTCTTCGCCAGGAAGCCCAAGGCCTTCATCCAGTTCTTCGCCGAGCACTCCAGCGCGGCATCCTCACCGGGCGATCAACCACTCCGGAACTCCTCCTCTTCCCGCGAGAACCGGCAGTGCCTCCACTGCTCCGGGAGACACCGAACCGCGACCACCCACTAGATCCGACCCGGAAACGCCGGCCCGTGGCGTAGAGAGCCTCAATCGAGACCGAGTTTCCGCTCTCTTCGAGGCCATCACTCGCGGAGAAGCCGTGACATCCGACCCCCCGCAGGGTCCTCAGGCGAACCCTTCTCGTGTTGACTTTGTGAGTTTTCGCACGTATTATGTGCAGTGACTCACACGGGTCCAGCAAGTCAGTCCCGGGAAGGAAGGAATCCTGATGACCACCACCAAGACCGCGTTGCCGTACCGGTTGTCGCCGGTAACCCGCGCATGAGGAAGCTCGGATGGGTGATGGCCGTCATCGGCCTCGCCTTCATGATTGCCGTCGTGCCTGCAGCCCTGCAGATCATGGCCGGTTATGACTCCCTCAACGCGTTCAGTGCGGAAGAGAACGTAACCCTCGCCTACAACGAGGATGGCCAACTCGTCGATCGCGGGACCACCGAGGGCGCCGACGCCATCATGTCGCTGCTCGTCGACGACTGGAAGTACCCGGTCAAGGAGAGCGAACTGGATCCCAACGATCCGATCGTCAACACCGCTTCTGAGTACATGTTCCAGATGGCGACCATTACCTACCACACCCTGCACGGCACACAGATCGTCATCCTCACCGAGGATGCCACCTACAACGATGAGGTGTTCCCCGCCGGCACGTACGAAGTCCCGGTCGAGGGCCGGTACTGGTCGGACTTCGACCGCTCCGACCCGCTCGAAGGTCCTGCTCGCAGCCAGGCATGGTCCGGTACGGCCCACGCCCTCATCGCGGCGCTCGGTGTCGGCACCCTGACCGCAACGTCCCTGCAACTCGCCACCGCCTTGGCAGCACTCGTCGGGTCACTCGGCGGCACCGTGTTCATCCTCGGCCTCGGCATGGTCTGGGCAAGCAAGGAGAGTTAATACTCCTTCCCGAGATGGAGCTCCAATAGGCGCTCCAGGATTCGCTCTCCGGAGCCTGTCCATCGGCTAACCCAGCCGAGAGAGCGGCACCCCACACGGGGTGCCGCTCTCGTATGTGACAGCCGTCACCTGGGATACGGCCGATATCACCGGGAACCGAACCGACCACCGGGAGCATCTCAGTTCCGTACCGCCACCGCGGAGGAGCCATGAGATCCACAACCACACCGACAGCAGCCCGCCGATTCGGGGCGATCCTCGTCAGCCTCGGGATCCTCGTCGGCGCGTGTACTTCGGTCGACACGACCGACGGGACCATCCGTCTCCGGGACCGCTCCGTGGACACCGAGTCCCCGGCAGCCACCGAATCCCCGGCGGCGACCGAGGCCCCGGCCTCCCGGGAGGTCCCGTCCGAGGTCGAGATGTATGCCACGGACGACAAGGGTGTGGCCATCCACCCAGCCGACGCCGCTCCGGAGTACCGCCCCCGGGAAGGCGAACCCAGCGATGTCACCTTCCAGGACTACGGCGAGCACCGCTTCGTCCCCACCGACGAGGACAACCTCTCCACCTTCGCCATCGACGTCGACACCGGCGCCTACACCATCATGCGCCGCTGGGTGGACGAAGGACTCATCCCACCCCCTGCGTCCGTGCGCCCCGAGGAGTACGTCAACTTCTTCGACCTCGGCTACGCGCCGCCACACGCGGGACATTCGCCGTGTACGCCGACGGAGGGCCGACACCCTTCCTCGACCACAAGGACGACTACCTGCTCCGTATCGGCATCCAGGGAGAGGAGATCACCCTCCGGGAGCGTCCCGACGTCGTCCTCACGTTCGTGATCGACGTGTCCGGTTCCATGAACGAGGGACACCGACTCGAGATCGTCAAGGACGCCCTGGCCATCCTCGTCGAGCAACTCGGACGGGACGACGTCGTCTCGATCGTTGCCTACGACCGCAACGCCGAGGTCATCCTCGACCCGACACCGGCCGACGAGCAGCGCACCATCCTCCGGGCGATCGACCGGCTCGAAGCGGGCGGGAGCACCAACGCTGAGGCCGGGCTCGTGCTCGGGTACGACGTGGCCGACGAAGCCTTCGATCGTCGGGCGGTGAACAAGGTCATCCTCCTCTCCGATGGCGTTGCGAACGTCGGAGAGATCGGCCCAGATGGCATCTACGAGAGGATCGCCCGGTCAGCCGATGGCGGCATCGACCTGCTCACCGTCGGGGTCGGGCTGGGCAACTACAACGACGTCCTCCTCGAACAACTGGCCGACCAGGCCAACGGTCACTACCGCTATGTCGACACCCTCGATGAAGCCGAGCGGGTCTTCTCCGATGACTTGGTGGGAACGCTGGTCACCATCGCCCGGGACGTGAAGGTCCAAGTCGAGTTCGATCCCGACGTGGTGACCTGGTACCGCCTCATCGGTTTCGAGAACCGTGATGTCGCCGACGAGGACTTCCGGGACAACCGCGTCGACGGGGGTGAGGGGCGGCGGGTCACTCCGTGACGGCTCTCTACGAGCTGGAACTCGCCGAGAACAGCCGGCGTCGCGCCACCATCGGCGAGGTCCGGATCCGCTGGGAAGATCCCGCCAGCGGTGAGGTCCGCGAGGTCGTGGGGAGTATCACTCTCGGCATGCTCGAGGACACCTGGGATGAGACGGATCCCCACTTCCAACTGGCGGCAGCCGTGGCTGCCTTCGCCGACGCCCTGAGGGAGTCCCGGTACGCCCGTGGCTACGACCTCTGGGATGTCTTCGACGAGGTTGATCGCATCGCCGACGAACTCGACGATCCCGACATATGGGAGCTGCGGGGCCTGGTGCGCGACCTTGCTCGGTCGACGAGCCGGGAGGGCTGACACGGGAGCTTGACAGCTCCTTGACATATCATGAAATGCCTTGATGGGCTTCGGATATGGGATTGCAGAAGTTCGCCACCCAGGCCTCCCCCGCCCTCCTCGCCGACGTCAAGGCGATCGCTGGTGAGGAGGGTCGCCTCTTCCAGGCAGTGGTCGAGGAGGCCCTGACGGAGTGGGTCGATCGCAAACGCGCCCGAGTTCCGCGAGCGGAGGTCATCGCCCATCTCGTCTCGTCGATGGAGCAGAACGATGACCTCCTCCGCCTTCTTGTCTGATGGCGTATCTGACCGTCGTCGAACCGATCACCATTCACGCCGCGGTCATCCAGCGGTATGGGGGTGCATTGGGTGTTCGAGACATGGGAGCACTTGACGCTGCAGCGTTTCGGCCACGGAGCGGCCACTACGACGGGCCGATCGCCGAAGCAGCCGCGCTGGCCGAGAGCATCCTGATGAACCATCTGTTCGTCGACGGCAACAAACGGGTGGCGATGGCGGCGATGGACGTCCATCTGCGCCTCAACGGGTGGTCGATTCGTGCCGACGCAGCCGAGGCGGCCAAGTTCCTCACCGACGGGCTCTCCCAGTCCTCCCTCGACAACTCCACGCTTCAGGCATGGCTCGAGGAGGTTGTCCGTCCCCTCCCTGAGGTCCGACCCACCCTGGACTAGTGGTGCGTCTCCGAAGTGGCTGGGTCGTCTCCCGGGCGCTCAGTCGCCCCTCCCGGCGTCCTCCGCCTTGACGCATCTACCGATGCGCCTGCGTGGTGCGTCCTTGGGAGGAAC
>CAVOQP010000005.1:0-164608 GCA_963698385.1 uncultured Acidimicrobiia bacterium
TGGTGGCCCTCGTGTGGCGGCGCATGGACCAGTGGTTCGAGGAGGACGAGGAGGTGCTGGTGCATGCCCAGACCCCTACACGCGCATCGACATCCCCTCGTCACGCCACGTGCGGGTGGAGATCGACGGGGTGACCGTGGCCGAGAGCGCCAACCCCCGGATCCTCCGCGAGTCGGGACTTCCACCTCGCTACTACCTGCCGAAGACCGACGTCCGGCTCGACCTCCTCGCACCCACCGAAACGGTGCCTGCATGCCCCTACAAGGGAACCGCCCGGTATTGGGCGGTGAAGGTGGGCGGCGACGTGCACGACGACGCCGTGTGGGCATACGACAACCCGCTTCCGGAGTCGGCAGCGATTGCCGGGCTTGTCTCCTTCTACAACGAGCGGGTGGACATCCACGTCGACGGCGAACTCCAGGAACGGCCGAGGACGAAGTTCTGAGCTCGGCCGGTGGCTCGTCGGGAGTGTCGGCGGCGGGCCACGATCGGATTCAAAGCAATAGAGTGGTGTTCCGGCTCACCATCGGGAGGTTCCGTGACCGGAGGGACGGACGAAACCATCGCAGCCAGCGCCGAGCGGTACCGGACGTACCTGCCGCGCTGGTCGCACAATGGGACGCCGAGACTCCCGAATCGACCCACCGCGAGATCGACGGGACGATGGTCTTCGTCGACATCTCGGGCTTCACCGCCATGTCCGAGCGACTGGCCCGATTCGGGAAAGTCGGCGCAGAGGAGGTCACGGAAGTCCTGGGCGAGTGCTTCTCCGGGCTCCTGGCGGCGGCCTACCCCCTCGGGGGCAGGCTCATCAAGTTCGGGGGTGACGCCCTCCTCCTGTTCTTCGACGGACCCTCCCCCGCAGCCGCGCCGTCAACGCGGCGGTCGGGATGCAGGACGTGATCGGGACCATCGGGAAGGTCACGACCTCAGCCGGGACCGAGACCCTCCGGATGTCGATCGGGGTGCACTCCGGGCAGTTCCACTTCTTCTTGGTCGGCGATTCCCATCGCGAACTGATCGTGACCGGACCGGCCGTCACCGAGACGGTCGAGATGGAGACGATCGCCGACGCGACCGAGATCGTCGTCTCCCCTGCGACGGCGCGCGCACTGCCGGCGACCTGCATCACCGCACCAAAGGGGCACGGGTTCCTCATCGGGGCCGCCGTCCCGGACGTGGAGAGCGGTCCGGTCGATACCAGTCCCGCCGTCGGCGATCTCGAGGGGTACGTGCCTTTGGCGGTCCGGGAGAGGATCACTGCTGGGGTGACCGAACCCGAGCATCGGCAGGTCACGATCGCCTTCATCCACTTCGGGGGAGTCGACGGACTCCTGGCAACGGGCGGGCCGAACGCCGTCGGAGCGGCACTGTCGGATCTCGTGGGCCGGGTACAGGCCGCGATCGACCCCCGTGGCGTGGCCTTCCTCGCCACCGATGTCTACGACGACGGGGGAAAGATCATCCTGACCGCCGGGGCTCCCACCGCCACCGGCAACGACTCCGAACGGATGCTGCTCGCCCTGCGGGAGATCGTCGGCCGGGACTCGGGCCTCCCGATCAGGATCGGCGTCAACCGCGGTCACGTCTTCGCGGGTGACGTCGGACCCTCCTACCGGAGGACCTACACCGTCATGGGGGATGACGTGAACCTGGCTGCTCGCCTCATGTCGGCAGCCTCCCCCGGGGAGATCTACGCCACGCCGGCCGTGCTTGATCGCTCCCGGACGCTCTTCGTGACCACTCCCCTGGAGCCGTTCTCGGTCAAGGGGAAGGTCGAGAAGGTCGAGGCGTTCGTCGTCGGTGAGGAGGCCGGCATCCGGTCGCCTCGCACCCGTGACGACCTCCCCTTCACCGGGCGCCGAGACGAACTCGCTCTCCTCACGAATGCCTTGGACCAGGCCCGACTCGGTTCGGGGGCCGCGGTCACCGTCACTGGGGACCGCGGCATCGGCAAGAGCAGGTTGGTCCGAGAAGCGGCCGCCGGGGTGCCGGATGTCCCGGTCATCACGATCCGCGCCGAGTCCATGGGTACCGCCTCCCCGTTCCGGCCGTTCCGGGATCCGTTCCGCGCACTGCTCGGGGTGGAGCGAGGCAACCAGCGAGACATGGCTCGGCGCCTCCGCGAATCGGTCGGCTCCCTCGACCCCGATCTCCTCCCGTTCCTGCCACTCATCGCCGACGTGGCGCACGTGACCGTGGATCCAACCCCTGAGGTGGAGGCGCTCGACCCCCAGTTCCGTCGGGAACGGTTGGCCGACATCGTCATCCAACTGGTCGGTCTCGTCCATCCCGGTCCCCTCCTGCTCGCTTTCGAGAACAGCCACTGGATGGATGACGCGTCCGCAGCCCTCACCAACCACCTGCTCCAAGCCGCGTCCGACCGGCCGTGGTTGGCCGTGGCCACTCGCATCGACACCGATGATGATGCTGGCAGCGAAGCGGTGATCACGCTCGGTCCCCTCGATTCGAAGGACGCCGCGGCCATCGTGGTCGCCGCCACGGTCGATCATCCCCTCCGACCCCACGACGTCCGAGCGATCGTGCTGCGGGCGGCGGGCAATCCGCTGTTCCTCGAGGAGTTGTTGTCGGCGGTCACCCACACCGGGACGGCGGCTGACCTTCCCGATTCCCTCGACGCACTCGTCAACGCCCAGATCGACGCCCTTCCCCAGGCGTCGCGACGGTTACTCCGCTACGCCAGCGTGCTGGGGAGCAGCTTTCGGCAGGTGCTCCTCGATCAACTCCTCCGGGAGGACGACCTGGAGTTGGATCCCGTCGTCATGGACTCGCTTGCCGACTTCCTGGCCCCCGAGGGTGTCGGACGCATCAGGTTTCGACATGGCGTCCTGCGAGACGTGGTCTATGAGGGCCTGGCCTACCGCAGGCGTCGCCACCTGCACGCAAGGGCTGCCCATGCCATCGAGCGACTGGCAGGCGAGGACGTCGAGGCGAACGCCGACCTGCTCTCCTTCCACTACTCGCTGGCCCTCGAGTTCGAGCCGACGTGGCGCTTCGCCCGCGTCGCCGGTGACCGCGCCCGGGAGTCCTACGCCAACGTGGACGCTGCTGTCCACTACGAACGGGCCCTGGGGGCGGCGAATCGACTGAAGGGAATCGGCTCGAAGCACGTGGGAGCCGTCTGGGAGTCCCTCGGGGATGTGCGCGAGCAGGCCGGCTTGTTCCGGGAGTCCCTCGACGCCTTCCGCAGGGCGTCCCGTTTGATGGGAGAAGACCTGGCCGCCCGCACCGAACTGCTCCTCAAGCGGGCCCTCGCCCGGATGCGGTCCGGGGCCTATTCGGAAGCGCTGCGCGAGACCGCTCGTGGCCTGCGCCTGGCCGACCAGATGAAGGGGCATGACGCGAGGCTCGCGCAGGCTCGCCTCATGGCGTTCCGAGCTTCCATCCGGGCCGCTCAGCAACGCCCCCGCGAGACACTCGAAGTGGGTCTGCCCGCGCTCGAGATGGCCAGGGCGGTGAGCGACGACGAGTCCCTGGCCAGGGTCTACTCGGCCCTCGACTGGGCCCATCTCGTCCTCGGTCGATTCGATGAGGCGGTGTTCGGCTCACAGGCGCTGGAGATCTACGAACGTCTCGGCAACCTCGACGCGGCCGCCAACATCATGAACAACCTGGGTGCCATGGCCTACTACGAGGGAGCATGGGACGAGGCCGTCGACTGGTACGCCAAGGCCCAGGAGGCGTTCGGGCAGGCCGGCAACGAGGCCGGTGCGGCCAATACCGGCGCCAACATCGGGGAGGTGCTGGTCAGCCAGAACCGGCTCGACGAGGCAGAACCGGTCATCCGGGATGCTGCCCGCGTCCTCCGAGCGACGGACAACGACCAGGCACCGTTCGCCGAGATCCAACTCGCCCGCCTCTTGATCGAACGGGGAGACCACGCGGGCGCACGCTCGCTGCTGGAGCGACTCCATGGGGAGGCGACCGGCCTGGGGCAGCCGGTCAGTGCCCTCGAAGCGCTGCTCCACCTTGCCCGGTTGGCAGTGCTTGGTGGCGAGCCGCACGCGGCCTTGTCCCTCCTGGAACTGGGCGAGAAGGCGGCTGGTGGCGATGCCGTGGTGTTCGCCGCGGCCGTGGCCCGGGAGCGAGCCTCGGCGTTGGGGGCCCTGGGCCGTTTCGAGGAGGCGTTCGCCGTCCTCGTCGAAGGGTTGGCGGAGGCACGGGACCAGGGCCTGCCGTATGAGGAGGCGCTCCTGCTGCACCTGCAGGTCGAGTTGGCCCCCAGATCCGGGAGCGATCCCGACCCCGACCTCCAACGCGAAGCCGAGGCACTCGATGAGCGCCTCGGCATCAGGAGGTAGTGGTGTGTCTGGGGATTGATGGCGGCGTGTCCCGGAGTGATCATCGTCTCTCCCAAGGACGCACAACGCAGGCGCATCGGTAGATGCGTCAAGGCGGAGGACGCCGGGAGGGGCGACTGAGCGCCCGGGAGACGACCCACTCAATCCGCAGGCCCACCACTAGGTCTTCCTACCGGAAGCGGAAGCTCGGGTCCGCATCCCAGAAGAGGATGTACATCAGGCCACCACGCCACAACGGGATGATGATCGAGCATTTCGAGGGCTCGACTCCCCGACGCAGCCACTGGCGGGTCTCCCACCAGGTGCAGCTGCGCACCTTCGTCCTCGACGTCGCCGTCGTACTCGAAGATCCCGGCGGTCCTCCACCATCTGCGGTCACGCTGTTCGGAGATGAGCGTCACCTTGAAGCTCGAGTCATCGATCGGCTCAACCGTGAGGTCAGCGACGTTGTCACCTGGGTCGTTGACGGTGACCTCGCAGCCGTTGGCGCAGACGATGCTGCCCTGCCAGCCATCGTCACCGAAGTCGCACGACTGGCCCGGCGGGCATTCGACGTCGGGCTCCTCGCCTTCGTCGTCGTCGGGGACGGTAATGATGATGGTCTGGACTGCCCAACCGTCGTAGTCCACATCCAGCCACAGCTCCACCGTGCACTGATAGACCGCCCCGGCGTCGCAGTCCAGCGGCACCGTGATCGTCTCGTCGTACACCGTCACGCCGTTCGCGGATCCATCTTGCATCGTTGGCGACGAAGCCGATCGTCCAGCCACGCAACGACCCTCATCGGTCTGATCACCTCGGGGTCGATCGCCGGGGGAAGATCGATCCTGTCCAGGAGTAGCTCGAGACGACTCGTCTTCGACGACGATGGACTCCCCCGGACCGACCGCCTCCTCGATCGAGCTGGATCAGTCCGAGGTCCACGCGGAGCGGGAGCATTCGAGTCGCCTATCTGCGCCGACCGGCGGAGCCGCCGACGAGGAACCCGGCGACGAGGAGAAGCGCCACCAGCATGACCACCGACCGCCGCAGTGCTGACTGAGCGTCGGACCGTCCCGCCCAACGCGATGATTGCTGATTCCATGTCGTCCATCCCTCTTTCGCCCGTCATTTGACCAAGGCGATACACCCCGAGCACATCGCGTTCCCACAACCTTGCCACACAGAGTGGTGGCCGTCCAATGACTTCTCTCGACCTCCGGCAGCCTCCTACCGGTCCGTCGGTCCGTCCCAGGAGGCCTCAGCATGGTTGTTCCTGCCACCACCTCTCGCACAGGTTCGAGAGCCGCGACGCGATGATCGCAAGCGGCACGAGACCGGTGTCCGCGAGGGCTACGACGAGCTCGACAACGTCCTCGCCACAGACGCGACAGGGGACGGAAGGACAGGTGAGCCGCGACCCGCCGACCCAGTCAACGGGTGAACGTGAGATGGGTGACGCCGCGAGGCGTCGAGACCGCCTCCACGTCGTACTGCTGCTCCAACGCCTCCAAGCCATCCCACAACCGAACACCACGGCCAAGCAGGATCGGGACCAGCACAACGTGCAGGTGATCGACGAGACCGGCAGCGAGGAAGGCGCGGATCGTGGTCGGACCCCCGCCGATGCGGACGTCTTGCCCAGGGGCCGCGTCGCTCGCCACCTCGAGTGCATCCGCCGGGGCCGCATCGAGGAAATGGAATGTCGTACCACCCGCCATCTCCAGCGACGGACGCGGACGGCGGGTCAGGACGTACGTTGGTGTGTGGAACGGCGGGTTGTCGCCCCACCACCCGCGCCACTCCGAGTCGTCCTGCCAGCCCGGAGGGCCGAACTTGCCCGCGCCCATGATCTCAGCACCGATCCCGGGTCCGTGCCGATCGGCCATCACGTGATCGACACCCTCGGTGCCGCCCGACTCGCCGAGGAGTTCGCGGCCGAACCGAGTGGCGAACATCCACTCGTGGAGCCGATGCCCGGCATGGCCGAACGGCGCTTCGAGGGTCAACCCCTCTCCTGTGGCGAACCCGTCGAGTGAGATGGAGAAGTTGTGGACGCGGACACGCGACATTGGGGCTCCTTAGGTTGGTGGTGATCGGTCAAACCGGGGTCGAGGTTCCGTTGTCCGTGGTCGTCAGTCGATACCGAGACGGTGGCTCAGGTCAATGAGACGGTGTTGGCTATGTCGTGCTGCTCGACGTGAGCCCCGATGATCATCGACTCCTGGTCCCCGGTGGGTCCAGAACCTCGGAACGTCTCCACAGCCTCGACGGATTCCCACTGCTCGAAGATGTTGATCCTTTGGCCATCGAGCGGATCAGCAGATAGGTGGAAGTCGACGCAGCCCGGCGCACCGCGGGCCGCCTCGACGGCTGCTCGGCAACCATCGAGGTACTCCTCACGCAGTGCGGCGTCAACTCGAATCCACCCAGAAACGATGATCATCCGCGGGTCGTACTCCCGAACCGGCCACCCACCCGGCACGCTGACCGGGTGGTCATAGGACCAGCCATTGCTTGCCGTCGAGGAGTTCTCGTGCCGCGTCGAGGTGCCCGGCGTGACACGCTGTTTCGGTGATCATGTGCAACATGATGAAGCGAACGGTGGGGAAGTCGACTCCCCACTCGTCCCATTGCGGGTCGCGTTGACGTGGTACATCACTTGGCGCCGCCGAGCGGATCACCAGATCGGCTTGGTTGATCTCATGTCGGTAGAGCGCGACGATGTCGTCGGCCGTCTCATCGGGCGTGATGGTCCAGTCGCCGTTCGGTTCCATCGGGAAGTAGTCGAGCGGTTGGCCGCCGATGATGGAGCGGAACCAGTAGTGCTCGTCAGCAAGGGCGAGGTGCTTCAGCATGCCAAGACAGCTCCACCCCGACGGCAGGACCGGCTCAGCGAGCTGCTCCGCGGTCAGTCCCTCCACCGCAGCCCACACATGACGGCGTTGCGCATCCAACGCCCCAACCAGATCTTCCATCTCGGTGTTCATGACACTCCAAACACGTCATTCGCAACCACGCCCCCAGCTTGCACTGGCTGTACTCGAACACTCTGACACATTCAACCCGTCCAAGACGCTGCGAGCCTGGTTCTCGCAATCCACGGAACTCGAGGAGCGGAATGCCATCCACGATGGCTTTTCACCTCCTCTGGGTCCCCGCCTGAAGTGCGGTGCAACCCCCAGGGACGTCTCCTGGCGTCCCCGCCAGCCCTAGGATCTTGACCCGACCGGACAACACGCCAAGGCGAGTGGCTACTCGGAGGTCTCCGTCTGAGTTCTCGTCAGGCTCCCCGGGCCCCTAGCTCAATGGCAGAGCAACGGACTTTTAATCCGCAGGTTCAGGGTTCGAGCCCCTGGGGGCCCACGAAGCTCAGTCCCGTTTGGGGCTGGGCTTTGTGGATTCCCGCGGGTTAGCGGATCCTTCGACAGGAGTCGGGGGTTCGATACGACGAACGCAGTGAGGAGTTGCGAGCAGTCGCCGCAGGCGACGCGCAGCACGCCCCTGGGGGCCCACAACGAAGGGTCGGCCTTGTGCCGGCCCTTTGGTGTGGCACTCGGGAGGCATCGGATCCTTCGACGGGAGTCGGGGGTTCGATACGACGAACGCAGTGAGGAGTTGCGAGCAGTCGCCGCAGGCGACGCGCAGCTTGCCCCTGGGGGCCCACGAAGCTCAGTCCCGTTTGGGGCTGGGCTTTGTGGATTCCCGCGGGTTAGCGGATCCTTCGACGGGAGTCGGGGGTTCGATACGACGAACGCAGTGAGGAGTTGCGAGCAGTCGCCGCAGGCGACGCGCAGCACGCCCCTGGGGGCCGGGGAACCCGGTCGCCAACGCAGGACCGGGGATGGTGGCTCGGAGTCGGGTACGGTCACATCTGGCGGGACCCTGCCGGACTGCCATCCGGTTGGCCGCAGCACGTTGGAGGACTCCGCAATGAAAGTGACAGCCGACCTCGCAGCACTCGCCCGGGACCTCGACTTCTCCGGGGTGGTCGTTGTGCGGCGGGCCGGTGAGCGCGTTGTCGAGATGGTTCGCGGCTGGGCCGACCGAGCCCAGGGCCGGGAGAATACGATCGATACGTGTTTCGCCACTGCGAGCGCCACCAAGGGTGTGACTGCCTTGGCGGTCGCCAGCTTGATCGAGACCGGCGAACTGGCGTTCAACACCTCGCTCCGTGCGCTGGCAGGCGACGACCTCCCCCACGTCGACCCGGCGGTCACGATCGAGGAACTTCTCGGACACACGTCCGGTGTCGGCGACTACCTCGATGAGCATGCGATCGGTGACGTGGATGACTATGTGATGGAGACCCCCGTACACCTGCTGGTCGAGCCGAATGCCTACCTGCCGATGATCGCAGCACCCCGCCAGGTCACCCCTCCGGGCACCGCGTTCGCCTACAACAACGGCGGCTACGTAATGCTCTCCATCGCCGTCGAACGGGCGACCGGACGATCGTTCTACGACGTCGTCAGTGAACGAGTCCTGCAGCCCGCGGGAATGGACGACAGTGGATTCTTCCGATCCGACCGCCTACCACCGGGGGCCGCCCTCGGCTACACCAACGATGGACGGACCAACGTCTTCCACCTGCCCGTACGCGGCGCCGGTGACGGCGGCATCTACTCGACCGTCGCCGACGTCGACGCGCTGTGGGACGCGCTGTTCGCTGGACGGATCGTCACCCCCGAGATGACCGGGACCCTGACAGCTCCCAGAGCGAACGCACTCGAGCAGGGCATGCGGTACGGCCTCGGCTTCTGGCTGCGCTCCGACCGCGACACGGTGGTACTCGTCGGCGCCGATGCGGGAGTGTCGTTTGTCTCCGCCCACGACCAGCCGACGGGGATCGGGTACACGGTGGTCTCGAACACGTCGGACGGCGCGTGGCGACCGGCCAAGCTGCTCGCCGAACGTCTACCAAGCCTGTTCGACTGACTCGGATCCCATCGGGCCGGTCCGGATCCACCCGACGCTCACCTCCCTGTAGCGTGCCCCCATGCGAACCTCCAAGACGGCACCTCTTCTCGTGATGGTGGCTGCCGCGGTCGGGTTCGGTATCTACGGCACGCTGGTGGAGAGCCGGTTCACGTGGTTCTACGCGCCGCTCACCATCGGCTATGCAGCCCTCGTCTGGTGGCTCGACCGGCGGTTCCGATTCTCCCACGGGCTGCTCTGGGCACTGACCGCGGCTGCGGTGGGCAACCTCACCGGCGGGGTGCTCATCCTTGGTGGTGACCAGCTCTACTCGATCACGGTCTTCGGCCCGGTTGCGTTCGACGACATCCAACACAGCGCGGCCACCGGCATCGTCGCAGTCGCCTGCTGGTGGCTCCTCGGGCAATGGCTCGGGACCGCGCGGGCACTTCGAGCAGTCGCCGCAGTTCTCATGGCCGCGGGTCTTGGGACCGTCATCGAGATCGCCGAGTTCATCGGGTCGTCCCTCTGGGACACCAACGTCGGCGGATACGGGGACTCGATGGTCGATCTCGTCTCCAACCTCGCTGGGGCCACGTTGTCCGGCCTGCTCCTTGCGTGGCGCAATCCCGCTCCCGACTAGGTCTCAGTCGAGGTGAAGCACGAACGCTCCGTCCTCCTCGGTGAATCCCATCTTGCGGAGGTAGCCGGCGTGGTCTGCACTCTCGGTCCGGGAAACGACCTTTGTGACGCCTTCGGCGTCGAACACGTCGTGGGTGTGTGAGTAGAGGTACCGCCCGATCTTGAGGTCGCGGTACTGGGGGATGGCGTAGTCGATGAGCGACTCGATCCTGTCGTCCACATGACGGCCGATGTAGAGGCCGGCCGGGATGAGGTCCCGTAGGACGAGCACGGTGACGAGATCGTCCGTCTGCTCCGGGAGGCCGCCGAAGAACCGGTCGATGTCGCCGGCGTGGAAGTCCAAGAAGTACTGGACGTACTCCGAGCCGGGGCTGACGTGGAGGATCCGGAACGCTTCGTCGGGCCGCAGGACGAGTTCCCGCAAGTAGTAGATGTGGATCCCCACGGCGATCGCGTTGACGACGGCGATCGGGTACGCCTCGATGAGGAATGCGTAGACGAAGAAGATGACACCACCGACGAGTCCGAGGGTCCGCAGCCGGAGGATCGACCGCTGGGTGATCGACGCAATGATGAATGCCGATCCGACGTAGCCGATGAGTTCGAAGACGGTCGAGGGGTCCATCGGCGAGGAGGGTACCGTTCCGCCCAGTGCTGACTTGGAGGAACGGGTGTACGGACGAACGGGTCGAATGACCGCCGCCGAAGGACACGTGCAGGACCTGGCAGGGATCCTGCTGCGGGCCGCCGCGGTCGTGGGCGACCTCGATGGCGCGGTCAGCTACGTGGTCGGGATGGACGGTGACGATGTGGTCGTCACCGAGGTGTGGGAGTCGGCGGCTGCCCATGCGGCGTCGCTCGGGGTTCCGGAGGTGCGGTCCCTCATCAGCGAGGCGATACCGTTCATCGCCTCATTCGGGGAAGGACAGGAGTTCGAGGTGCTGGGGGGATTCGGGCTCTACAGCGTGTAGCTCTGACCCCAGTCGAGGGGGACCACCTCGATGCCGTACTGGTCGAGCACTCGCTCGGCCATCCCCATGATGAACGAGCGGCCGCTCGCCGAGAGGTAGAAGTCGTGGATCGGGACGACCTGGGATGGGCCGAGTCGCCGGGCGAATGCCACCGCATCGGTGGTCGAGGTCCAAGGGGCCATGAGCGGCAGGGCCAGCACCGGAGCGCACTTCTCTGGTTCATGACTGTCACCTGGGTGGGTGAGGAGTCCGTCGATCGTCCAACTTCGGTTGGGAGGGGTGAGTCCGGTCGGGATCATTCCGTGGAGCACGTCCTCTGCCGAACACCCTGCCGGAGGGTCGGTCGTTGCCTCGATGTCGTGGTTGGCGAGCAGATCGACCACCGCCTGGTTCGAGTGGACCGTGACGTCGGTCCCCCGGTCAAGCAGCCAACGGACGAAGCCGGGCTTGACGTGGTCGCCGTGCTCGTGGGTGATGAGGATCCGCTGGACGTCGCCGATCGTGTCCAGGTCGAATTCGCCGGAGTCGAACGTCCAGAACCCCGGGTCGAAGAGCGTGGTGCCCTCATCGGTGGTCACGGTGAGGCAGGAATTGGTGAGCCGCCTGATCGTCGCCATGCCTGCAACCTACCGCCGAGGGGCCGTCGGGTGGTGGCAGGTCGTTGGTCTACGCCTCCTCGGGCATGACGACCCACAGGGCGATGTAGATGAGCAGTTGTGGCCCGGGCAGGAAGAACGAGAGCACGAAGATCGTCCTCACAAGCGTGGGGTCCCAGCCGAAGCGGCGGGCGAGTCCGGCGCAGACGCCGGCGATGACGCGGTCGTCCTTCGGTCGGATGAGTTCGGTGGTGGCGGCCATGTCAATTCCTTTCGATCTGTCCATGACATTGTCCTCCACTCCCCCTCACCTGTGAATCGGGTATTCCCCTGACCCGACCCTGAGGACTCTCAGGCGCCTTCGGGACCCTCGGCGATCCCCTCCGTGCGGTCGGCGACCGCGATGCCCACTACCACGAGACCGATGCCCACCACCTCGGGCACACCCGGGATCTGTCGCAGCGCCACGACACCGGTGAGGGCGGCGGTCACGGGGAGCAGGGCCAGCAGCAACGCGAAACGATGCCGTGAGAGCCGCCGCAGGATCACCTGGTCGAGGCCGTAGGGGATGACATTGGAGAGGAGGGCCGTGGCGAGCGCGAGCAACACCACCCACGGGGTCACGAGGGCGGCGATCCCCTCGGCCAATCCGAACGGAGCGATGGCCGCGGCCCCCACGATCATCCCGACCCCGAGCCCGTCGACCGCTCCGCCCTCGTGAGCGACCCGGGCTCCGAGGATGATGTACCCGGCCCAGAACGCGGCCGACAGCAGAGCGAACACCACACCGAGCGGTTCGAGCTCCCACTGTACGTCGGCCAATACCAACACCCCGACAACCACCAGCACCAGCGCCCCCCAGGAGCGTCGGGTTCGGGCGCCGATGGCAGCGACCGCAGTCGGGCCGAGGAACTCGATCGCCACCGCGTTCCCGAGCGGAAGTCGATCGATCGAGAGGTAGAAGGACAGGTTCATCGCTGCCAGCGTCACCCCGAATGCCCCGGCCAGTACCAGCGATCGTCGATCCCAATCCCGCCGCCAAGACCGGCGGATGAGCACGATCATCACCCCGGCGCCCAACACCCTCCACCACGCAACCCCGGACGGGGCCAGGTACTCGAAGGTCAGGACGGCGATCGCCGCCCCGGCGTACTGGGAGATGCCCGAGACCACGAAGAGCAGTTCGGCTGGCACTCGATCCACGCGCATCCCAGCCACGCTATCCCGTTTCGGCAACGCTCAGCCGGCGTTGGTAGGACAGCGAGAGGCGGAGGCAACGGGCCCTGGTTCCCGAACGGGACACATCACGCGTCAGCGGACGGACTGACACCAACCCGAGGCGGGATGGGGAGGGGGTCAATCCGCCAGATGCGGTCGGCGTACTCCCGGATCGCCCGATCGGACGAGAAGTACCCGACCCGGGCGGTGTTGAGGATGGATCGCTTCGCCCACTCCCGAGGATCCCCATAGACGGCGCCCGCCTCCGCCTGGGCGTCGACGTACGACCGGTAGTCGTCGAGTACGAGGAAGTGGTCGACCTCGAGCAGGCTCTTGACGAGGCCCTCAAAGTGGTCGGAATCGCCCCCAGCGAAGAAGCCCGAGGAGAGAAGGTGTATGGCTGCTGAGAGTTCGTCGTCGGCTGTGACGATGTCCGCGGGACGACGGCCGTTGGCCTGGGCGGCGGTGACGTCCTCGGCAGTGAGACCGAAGAGGAAGAAGTTCTCAGGGCCCACCAAGTCGTGGATCTCGACGTTGGCGCCGTCAAGCGTGCCGATCGTGAGGGCCCCGTTCATGGCGAACTTCATATTGCCGGTCCCCGACGCCTCATAGCCCGCCGTCGAGATCTGTTCCGACAGGTCGGCGGCCGGGTAGACGTCCTGGGCCACCGTCACGTTGAAGTCGGGGATGAAGACCACCTTGAGCAGGCCACGCGCTGCCGGGTCACGGTTCACCATCCGGGCGACAGCGTGGATCGCTTCGATGATCTCCTTCGCCATCCGGTACCCGGGCGCCGCCTTTCCGCCGAAGATGACCGTGCGGGGGGGGCCGGCATGCATCCCCAGCTTGATCCGGTTGTAGAGCGTGATGACGTGGAGAAGGTTCAGATGCTGGCGCTTGTACTCGTGGATCCGCTTCACCTGGACATCGAACAACGAATCCGGGTCGACGGTGACCGACGTCGCCCTCCCCATCCGGCTGGCAAGGCGCACCTTGTTCGCACGTTTCACCGCCAACCACTCCTCGCCGAACGCCGCGTCGTCAGCGTGGTCCTCAAGGGAGCGAATCCGCCCGAGGTCGGAGATCCAGTGGTTGCCGATCCGCTCACCGATGAGTTCGACGAGACCGTGGTTCGCCTGTTTCAGGAAGCGCCGGGGGGTCACACCGTTGGTCACGTTCGTGAACCGTTCTGGCCAGAGCGCATGGAAGTCGCCCATGACCCGCTCGGTGAGCAATGCCGAGTGCATGGCACTCACACCGTTGACGGTGTGGCTCCCGGCGGTGGCGAGGTGTGCCATGCGGATTCGCCGCTCACCGTGGTTCTCGATGATCGAGAGGCGCTCGATCTGCCCCGCCTTGCCGTGCACCCGGCTGCGCACATCGTCGAGGAAGTGTGTATTGATCTCGTGGACGATCTCGAGGTGCCTCGGCAGGAGGCGCTCGAAGAACCGCTCCGGCCATGTCTCGAGTGCCTCGGGGAGGAGGGTGTGGTTGGTGTAGGAGAAGGTCTTCTGCGTCACGGTCCACGCCGTGTCCCAGTCGAGACGGTGCACATCGACGAGGAGTCGAAGCAACTCCGCGACGCCGATCGCCGGGTGGGTGTCGTTGAGCTGGACCGCAAAGCGGTCGTGGAAGGTCTCGGGCAGTCCACCGGTCTCGAGGTGGAACCGCAGCATGTCCTGCAATGCACATGACGAGAAGAACACCTGCTGTTTGAGGCGGAGCTCCTTGCCCAGCTCGCCCTCGTCGTTGGGGTAGAGGACCTGGCTGATGCTCTCGGACCCGACCTCGGAGGCCACCGCTCCGTAATAGTCGCCGGCGTTGAACGCCCCGAGGTCGAACGACTCGGGGGCTTCGGACTTCCAGAGCCGAAGGGTGTTCACCGTGCCGACCCGGTACCCGACGATGGGCGTGTCATAGGCGACACCGCTCACGGTCTGTTCGGGGACCCAGCGGACGTGTGAGCGTCCGTCTCCTGTTGGGATCTTCTCGGTGTGGCCACCGAACCCGACCTCGTAGGAGAGGGCCGGGCGACGGATCTCCCATGGGTTGCCCCTCTGGAGCCAGTTGTCGGGGTACTCGACCTGTCGTCCGCCTTCGATCTCCTGGGTGAAGATGCCGTGTTCGTAGCGGATCCCGTATCCGATTGCCGGGTACTCGAGGGCGGCCAACGAGTCGAGGTAGCAGGCGGCGAGGCGGCCGAGCCCACCGTTGCCGAGTCCTGGTTCGGGCTCCTGGGCGAGGACGTCAGCGAGGTCGATCCCGACGATCTCCGCCGCGCCTTCCACCGCTGCGACCAGGTCGAGCGCCTGCATGACCGAGCCCGAGTGCGGGCCGACCAGGAACTCGGCCGACAGGTAGGCGACGTGGCGGACGTCGCCTTGCTCGTTGCGCTGAGTGGTGGCTGCCCACGCCGGCATCACCCGATGGCGGAGGGTGATGGCGAGCGCGTGATACCAGTCCTTGGCGTCGGCGTGCTCGGGGAGGCGGCCCTGAACGAAGAAGAGGTTCTCGACGAGGCCGACCGCCAGCGACTCGGGCGATGTGCCGACCCGCGGCGAGGTCTCGTCGGTGAGCATTCTGCGGAGGTCCATTGCCGGGGCAGGGTATGCCTGTTGCGCCTGGAAGCGTTTGCAGCGAGGACGGACGGCCCCGCTCCGGGCCAGCGAACCCATCGTCGTGGGACGTGGAACCCTGGGTTCGAGCACCCACCGATTCCCGTTCCGTGGGCCCGAGACCACACATACGTGGTCTCCAGCCCACGGTTCGCCGCACAGGGTGGTCTCCAACCCTGGGTTCGAGGCCCCCTCAGCCGAGGATGGTGTCGGCGGCGATCCGGACGAGGCCAGCCGGACCGGAGATCAGGATGGTCGAGACCACCGACTCCTCGTAGCGGGCAAGGTCGTCGCGGATCTTGTCAGGGTGACCGATGAGGGACATCTCCTCGACCATCGACGTCGGCACTGCTGCAGCCGCCTCGCCCTTCTTGCCGGCCAGGTAGAGGTCGGTGATCGTGTCGCACTCCGCTTCGTAGCCCATCCGCTCGAAGACGGCCCGATGGAAGTTGGCCTCCCGCGAGCCCATCCCACCGATGTAGAGGGCAAGCATCGGTCGAACGGCGTCGGCCGCCTGCTCGAGGTCGGGGTTGGGGACGAACGGCACCACCGCGGCGATGTCGAACGTCTCCCAGGTGGCATGCGCTCCCGGACGTTCGAAGCCCTCCTGGAGCGCGCCGCGGTAGAACGCGTCGTCCTTGGGGGCGAAGAAGATCGGGAGCCATCCGTCACACAACTCGGCGGCCAACGCGACGTTCTTCGGCCCCTCGGCCGCGAGGTAGAGCGGGATCTCCTCCCGGTAGGGGTGCAGGGTGCTTTTGAGGGCCTTCCCCATCCCCGTCCCACCCGGGTTCGGGAGTTGGAAGAACTCGCCGTCGAACTCGACGCGCTCCCTGCGCATCGTCTTGCGCAGGATCTCGACGTACTCACGGGTGCGGGCGAGCGGACGGGGGAACTTCTGCCCGTACCAACCCTCCACCACTTGCGGTCCTGAGACGCCGATCCCGAGCCGCATTCGCCCCCCGGACAGGTGGTCGAGCGTCATCGCTGCCATGGCGGTGGCGACCGGGGTCCGGGCGCTCATCTGGGCGATCGCAGTCCCGAGGCCGATCTGCTTGGTATGCGCACCCCACCAGGCCAGCGGGGTGAGCGCGTCCGAACCGTACGCCTCGGCAGTCCACATCGAGTCGAGGCCGAGACGGTCCGCCTCCATCACCGCTTCGAATGCGTCCATCGGTGGCCCTGAGGTCCAGTAGCCGGTCATGAGTCCGAGTTTCATGGGCCGGAAGCTAGTGGTGAGTCCAGGGGTCGGTGACCGCGTCACCCCACGGACCTGCACCTTGCGAGGGGAGGCAGCACGCCGCCCACCCCGGAGCCGTCAGCCGTCGCTACCCTTGAACCAGCCACACCGGGGAGCCTGTCGCGTCAGGCTGAGAGGGTGGGACGACCCGTCCACCGACCCGAGGAACCTGAACCGGATCATGCCGGCGGAGGGAGGCGTGGCACGGTGATGAACCGCTCCCACTGTTGGTGCCCGAAGGAGTCGCCATGTGGAAAGAAGCCGTCACCACGATCACGATCGTGCTGGTGACCGCAGCCTGCAGCACGGGCACCACGACCGACGCGCCGACCGAACTCACGCTGCTGACCCACGACTCGTTCGCCGTCTCCGACTCGGTCTGGGAGGCATTCACCGCCGAGACCGGCATCACCGTCACTGTGCTCCAGGGCGGCGACGCCGGGGAGATCCTCTCCCAAGCGATCCTCACGAAGGACAACCCGATCGCCGACGTCATCTTCGGCATCGACACCACATTCCTGTCACGGGCGGTCGAGGCCGGCATCCTCAGTCCCTACGTCTCATCACTCCTCAGCAATGTGCCCGACGACCTCGAAGCCGGGGCGGATGTGACCCCGATCGACTTCGGGGACGTCTGCGTCAACATCGACAAAGCCTTCTACGCCACCGCCACCCCGCCCGGCACGCTTGCGGACCTGGCCAGTCCCGCGTTCAACGGCCACCTGGTGGTGGAGAACCCCGCCACATCCTCGCCGGGGCTCGCGTTCTTGCTGGCCACCATCGCCGAGTTCGGAGACGGCTGGGAGGAGTACTGGCGGGCCCTCGTCGCCAACGACGTGGCCGTGACCTCCGGCTGGGAGGAGGCCTACTGGGGCAGGTTCACCGTCGGAGGCGGTGGCGATCGACCGCTCGTCGTCTCCTATGCCTCCTCCCCACCGGCCGAAGTCATCTACGCCGACCCTCCGATAGTGGAGGCACCCACCGCCGTGATGGAGGCCGGGTGCTACCGCCAGGTGGAGTATGCGGGCATCCTGACCCCGTCCGAGTCGGCCGAGGCCCTGATCGACTTCATGCTCGGGCTGACGTTCCAAGAGGACATCCCCCTCAACATGTTCGTGTTCCCGGCCAACGACTCAGCCGCGCTGCCACCCGAGTTCATCGCACACACCGTCATCCCGGCGGCTCCGCTCGCCCTCGACCCGGCAGAGATCGAACTGCGCCGCCAGGAGTGGATCGACACGTGGACCGAGATCGTGCTCGGAGGATGACATGAGCCGGGGTCGACGCTGGTTGGTGGTGGTGCCCGCCGTGTTCCTCGGGTACCTCTTCGTGTACCCCGTCGTGCGGATCCTCACGGTCGGCCTGGACGGATCCTGGGCCACCATCGGGGCGACGCTCTCGTCTCCAACGACCACCGCGGTCGTGTGGTTCACGACCTGGCAGGCGATCGTCTCGACCCTCGCCACGCTCCTCCTCGGACTTCCGGCGGCGTGGGCCGTCTCTCGGCTCGGGCTCGTGCGGTCGCGGTGGTTCCTGGCCGTGACCACTGTCCCATTCGTGCTCCCGACCGTGGTCGTCGGGGTGGCCTTCAGCAAGCTCGTCACCGGCACCTCACTCGAGCAGAGCGCAGGAGTGGTGATCGCAGCCCACGTGTTCTACAACATCTCGATCGTCGTTCGCCTGGTCGGTGTGCGGTGGGCGCAGCTCGGTGACCACCTCGAAGAGGCAGCCCGGACATTGGGAGCGGGACCGTGGACCACGTTTCGGCGAGTGACGCTTCCGTCCCTGGCGCCGGCGTTGCGGGCCGCCGGGTCCCTCACCTTCCTCCTCTCGTTCACCGCGTTCGGCACGGTGCTCATCCTCGGCGGTCTCCGGCTCCGCACCATCGAGGTCGAGATCTGGCGCCAGGCGACCCAGCGCCTGGACTTCGGGGCGGCGGCCACCTTGGCAGTCGCGCAGCTCGTGGTGGTCGGGTTGGCCCTCGCATGGCAGGAACGGAGTGCCTTCCCTCGGCGCCCGGCGGTCCGCTCCCGGCCCCGGAACGCCGGCGAGCGGCGAAACGCGCTCGTGGTCCTCACGGTCCTCGGTGCGCTCATCGCCGTTCCCATCGTCTCGCTCATCGAAGGTGCCGCGACCAGTCCCGGGGCATTCGCCTCGATCACCGGGGGCGAGGTGCTGGGCCTCTCGGTTGGTCGGGCAGTGATGACATCGATCACCTACGCGGCGATCGCCACGGTGATAGCGGTTGCGGTGGGGGCTGCAACATCGGTCGCCATCGCCGCACGGGGCAGGGCGGCCACGACCATCGATCGACTCGTGCTCCTCCCGCTGGGCACCTCGGCGGTGACGATCGGCCTCGGGTTCCTCGTCGCACTCGATTGGCCGATCGACCTACGAACCTCCCGTGCCCTGGTGCCGCTCGCCCATGCCCTCGTCGCGGTTCCCTTCGTCACCCGAACCATGGCCCCGGCCCTCGCGGCAGTCCCCAACCGCCTGCGAGAGGCCGCAGCGGTGCTGGGGGCGACTCCCGCCCAGGCGTGGCGGCGGGTGGAGTGGCCGATCGTGGCCAGGGCCGCGTTGGTGGGCGCCGGGTTCGCGTTCGCCATCTCGATCGGGGAGTTCGGTGCCACCGCCTTCGTGGCCCGACCGGCCGACCCGACGCTCCCGCTCCTCGTCTTTCGCGCCCTCGGGCGACCCGGCACCTTCGGCATCGCGGCTGCCGGGTCGGTGGTGCTCATGGCAGTGACAGCCGCGGCGGTCCTCGCGGTCGACCGCTTCCGGACCGGGGAGGAAGCGCTGTGAGCCTCACCATCGAAGCCGTCAACGTCGTCATCGACGGCACCCGGATCCTCCGCGACGTCCACCTCGCTCTTGGGGACCGGGAGACCATCGCCTTGCTTGGACCAAGCGGATCGGGCAAGACCACCCTGCTGAGGGCCATTGCTGGCATCGTCCCGCTCGCCGGTGGCGTGATTCGGTGGGAGGGCGAGGACCTCGCCGGTACCAGCACCCACGAGCGCAGGGTGGGGATGGTCTTCCAGGACTATGCCCTCTTCCCTCATCTCACCGTCGGAAGGAATGTCTCCTTCGGCCTCGAGATCCGCGGCCTCCCGGTGGAACGACCGGTCGAGGAAGCGCTTGGGATGGTCGGCCTCGAGGGCCTCGCCGATCGGACGATCGAAGGGCTGTCGGGAGGGGAGCAGCAGCGGGTGGCGCTGGCGAGGGCGCTCATCACTCGACCACGCCTCATGCTCCTTGACGAACCGCTGGGCGCCCTCGACGCCGCCCTTCGTGAACGACTGATCGGGGAACTGCGGGGCCTCCTCGCCGCGCTCCCGGCCGTCTACGTCACCCATGACCGGGAGGAGGCGATGGCCATCGCCGACCGGATCGCCCTCATGCGGGACGGGACCATCGTCCGCCTGGATACTCCGGCCAGCATCTGGAACGACCCCCGGGACACGTGGACGGCCGCGTTCATCGGCCACGAGAACGTCTTCGCGAAGAGCTACGTGCCCGAGGCTTCGATCACCGAACACCCCGACGGTGCCCATGCTGCGACCGTCGTGGATCGTCGGTTCAACCGCGGCCGGTGGCACACGACCTATCGCCTCGACGATGGCCGGACCCTGGCCGCATCGGTCCAGGACCCAATGCCCGACGGCGATGTCCGGATCGACTTCCAGGAGCATCCGCTCTCGGGGTAGCCGCCCGGTCAGCGGTCGGCAACCAACTTGTACAGCCCCGATTCGAGGCCGACGATGTACAGCTCGCCTTCGGCGTCTTCCGCGAACGAGGGAACCAGGGTCTGTCGCAGGCCGAGGTTCACGAATCCGACCACTTCGGTCCCATCCAACCGGAGTGCGTGGAGGCGTCCCCGGCAGTAGTCGGCGAAGACGTACATCCCCCTGAGGTCGGGGATCGCTTCACCCCGGTACACGTACCCGCCCGAGACCGCACATCCTCCGTCCGGATGGCGGTACTCAAAGGCTGGAAGCACGTGTGTGTCGGGGAGGTCGCCCTGGAATCGGTATGACCCTTCGAGCCGCGACCACCCGAAATTGCTTCCTCTTGTGCCGGCCGGCATGACGTTGATCTCCTCCACGCAGTTCTGGCCTACGTCACCCACCCACAGGTCGCCGGTGAGCCTGTCGAACGAGAACCGCCACGGGTTGCGCAGCCCGAACGCCACCACTTCGGGCGCTCCTTCGCTGAACCAGCCCGAATCGAACGGATTGCCCTCAGGGATGTCGTACCCGTCACGGGTCGGATCGATGCGGATGATGGTGGCCAGCAGCGTCCCAGGATCCTGGCCATTGAGGCCAGGGTCACCCTTCAGGCCACCGTCCCCCAGGGAGACGTACAGCATGCCGTCCGGCCCGATCACCAGATCGCCACCCTGGTGCCACTCGTGCGGCTGCGGGACCCGGAGTACGAGCCGCGGGTCGGCGATCGGTAGTCCGGCGACGTCGAGTGTGTAGGCACGAACCTCGACATCGCCCGTGAGGTCCGTCAACGAGAGATAGAGCGACGTCCGCCCCGGGTCGACCGCAACGCCGATCATGCCTTGCTCGGGCCCATCGCTGAGCACCTCCGACGAGAGGTCGAGCACTTCCGTGACCTGACCGTCGGCCACCCGAACGAGTCGACCCTCCTTGGTGGTGACGAGGAACGACCCATCGGTCGTCTGCGCGGCGGAGGTGGCCCCGACGACCTCGCCAAGCAGTTCGAGGCGGAGACGGGGACCGGGCCACGTCTCGAGCTCCGACTCGCCCCACGAGGGGACGTTGGCAACCCGGGGAGCCTCACATTCCTCCCAGCCGTGGGAGACGGTCTGGTCGATGGGCCGGCCGCTCCAGATGGCCCCGGCCGCACCCAGGCCGACGACGAGGGCGGTGACGCCGAGCATCACGAAGAAGCGGGGCGATCTCACGGGCGGGTGACCGCTTCGATGAACCCGGCGGGTACCCGGGTCGGGCGACCGTCCGGCGTCGTGAAGGCCGCGGTCACGAGCATGTCGAAGAAGGGCTCATCGTCGTGGGAGACCACTTGGTGCCAGGTAGTGGAGGCACGCCTCCCCTCGGTGAGTTCCGTGGTCACCCGGAGCACCTGGCCTTCGGTGGCCGAACGGAGGAAACGCGCCTGCACCTCGGTGACGACGATCCGGACACCCTTCTCGGTGAGGTGCGACATCGACCACCCAGCCTCCTCGAGCATGGCCACCCTCGCCGTTTCGCAGTAGGTGAAGTACACCGCGTGGTTGAGGTGGTTGTACGGGTCGAGCTCTCCCCAGCGCACGGGGATCTCATGGACGAACGGCATGGCCCGGGAGGCTACCTCCGAACGCCACCATCAACTTCCTGATCGGCCAGCGTCGTCCGTCCTCTTGCCGAAGGCGGACTCTTGCACGGGCATCGACCCTCGCAGCCCCGGTTAGCCGCATCGCGACACGAACCTTCCCCCAGCTTCGTTGGGGGACAGGCACCGTCGCCCGCGCAGCCCCCTACGGGACGACGATCGGGACCAGGACCATCGGGCCGTTCTCATAGCCTCCGTCGTCGGCGAGTCGGACCGTGTAGTTGCCCGACGGTTGACCCGCCATGTCGACCGTGAACTGGAACCACCCCCAGGTCTCCGACCAATCGGTGGTCATCACACTAAAAGCTCCGGGGCCGAAGACATTCACACCACTCCCCGCGACCGGGACATTGAGGACGTTGTTGTCCGAGTCCCGCACCGAGGCGGACAGGTTGGCCTCGAAGGGCCGGGCGTACCCGCTGATCGTCCATGTGGTCGGCGAGGCTTCCACCGGGACCTTCGCCGCGATCGACCCGTTGCGGTCGGGGAAGGCGCCCCCGACCGCTTGGAGGTTCACGACGATCTGGCCCTGGTCGGCGAGGTAGATCGTCTCGGCCTCCCCGGCGCCGTAGATGTCAACCCACACCGCGCTGGCGGGCCCATGAGCCACGAACACCTCGAGGTCGTCGGTCCACAGTTCCGTGGCCGGCCACAACACCTGGAGCCAACCCGAGCCGGGGGGAAGGATGACCAGACGCAGGCCGTCCGGGATCACCTCGACACCGACATCGGGCAGGGTGACCCCCAAGTGGTCGATTCCGTCACCCTCAGAGAGGGTGATGACGAGTTGGCTGCAGTCCCCGAAATCGAGGAGGAGAAGGTCGATCAGCTGGTCGTAGGTCGAGTCGGGGTCCCCGTTGTGCGGTTGCGGAGGGCCCATGGGGGAGCAACTGCCCCCGATCGGGGCGAACTCCGTCACGGGCTCGGTGTAGAACCCATTCACCCAGCCCCACGGCAGTTCGTACGGTTCGGGGCCGAACACCAGTTGGACCGCGGGGTCGGCGAGGACGATCTTCATCCAGGTGCCACCGTCCGAGGTTTCTGTGGTCTCGCCGGTGAACCGGAACGTGGAGTAGGCCGGGTCGAGCTCGGCAGCCACCGGGCCGCCCGCGCCAGGGGTTCGGCGCGCGTTGAGCACGTCGTCCGAAGGGACGTTGGCCACCCGGTGGGTCGATGTGAGGCGAATCACTTCGCCCACCACGATGTCGTCCGCGAACACCTCCCCGGCGGCCGGCGGATCCGTGGTCGAGACCTCCGGGGGCGGAGTCGAAGCCGGTGTCGCGGGGACGATCGTCGTCCCAGGGGGGATCGCCCCGGTCGTGGTGGTGGAGTCACCACCAGCACATGCCGCCACGAGCAACAGGAACGAGATCAGGATGGGCCGGGAGCCCTTCATCGCCGTCACCTCCACTTGCTTCGACGATGGAACCCGTCGAATGGTTCCCACGCATTCTACGGTCAAGGACCGCATGCAGCGCGCTGTGTTCCTTGGGCTGGAGACCACATCAGGGTGGTCTCCAGCCCACAGAACACGAATCGATGTGGTCCTCAACCCTGGGTTCGGGAGCCCGGTGTGGGCGATAGGGTGGCGCCATGCATACAGCTGATCTCTACGACGCCCACGGCGACGACCTCCAGGTCGTCGATCCGATCTTCGCCTCCTTCGGGGATGACCAGTTCTCCGGTCCCATTCGCACCGTGAAGTGCCATGAGGACAACACCCACGTCCGAGGCACCCTCGAGACGCCGGGGAATGGAGCGGTACTGGTGGTCGATGGCGGCGGGTCGCTCCGCTGCGCCCTCGTCGGCGATCAACTCGCCCAACTGGGTATCGACAACGGGTGGGCCGGGATCGTCGTGTACGGGTGTATTCGTGACTCGGACACCATCGACGAGATGGAGATCGGCGTGAAGGCCCTCAACACCAATCCCCGCAAGTCGCACAAACGCGGTGAGGGTCGGATCGACACCCCGGTGACCTTCGGGGGAGTGACCTTCCGGCCTGGTGAGTGGCTCTACGCCGATTCAGATGGCGTGGTCGTGTCCCGGTCCGAACTCAGGACCTGACACTCCCCACAGGACGGCGTCGGAAACCCGCCGCTACGCTCCCCTCCCATGCGCATCGCCCCCCGAACCCTGCTGCTGGCGGCCCTCGCCACCCTCGTCCTCGTCGCGTGCGGGTCCGATGAAGTGGAGGTCGAGGTCCGCATGCTCGACAACACCTTCGTCCCCGACATCATCGAGGTTCCCGTGAACGGAACCGTGCTGTTCCGCAACGAAGGCCGCAGCCCGCACAACGCCATCGATGTCAACGGGACCTTCTCAACGCAGGACACCTTCGGGGCGCTCGCCATGGAGGAGGGTGACCAGACGACCCTTCGCTTCCAGAAGCCCGGCATCTACGAGATCTTCTGCTCCTTCCACGCCACCGTCCAGGACGACGGCACCTATGCGGGGATGACCGCCACGGTGGTGGTGGGCGACGTCGACGCGGCGGAGGCGGCCGACGCCGCCAAGGCCGAGGTCCCATCCGAGTGGACAGGTGTGACCCGCAACGTCCCGGCGGACTACTCCACGATCCAGAGCGCGGTCGACGCGGCCGACGCCGGCGACCTGATCCTCATCGCTCCCGGCACCTACAAGGAACAGGTGACGGTCACCACCCCCTCGCTCACGATCCGCGGTGAGGACCGCAATACCGTCATCCTCGACGGCGAGCACGTCAGGGAGAACGGGGTCTTCGCCACCGCCGACGGGACCGTGGTCGAGAACCTGACCACCATCAACTACACGTCCAACGGAGTGTTCTGGACAGGGATCACGGGATACAGGGGCAGCTACCTCACCGCCATCGACAACGGCGTCTACGGGATCTACGCCTTCGACTCGGTCGACGGCCTCATCGACCACTCCTACGCCTCCGGATCGTGGGATTCGGGCTTCTACATAGGCCAGTGCGACCCCTGCAACGCCATGATCACCGACGTCGTCTCCGAGTTCAACGGATTGGGTTACTCGGGTACCAACAGCTCCGGGAACATCTACTTGGTGAACTCGGTGTGGCGCTACAACTCGGCCGGCATCGTGCCCAATACGCTCGACTCGGAGCTCCTGCCGCCCGTCCACGACGTGGTGATCGCCGGCAACTACGTCCACGACCAGGGGACCGTGGTCGTTCCTGCCGGAACCGTCCAACGTACCGCCATCGGTGCCGGCATCATCATCCCGGGCGGCCGTGACTCACTCATCACCCAGAACCTCGTAACCGACAACACCGGCTTCGGAATCGCCCTGTCACCGATGTTCGACGCCAACTTCTGGGCAAGCGGTGGCAACGAGGTACGCGGCAACACCATCGTCAACTCCGGCCAGGCTGACCTCGTACTCACCGGCCCCGCGGAGTCCGGGTCGTGCTTCGCCGACAACGACTACGAGACCTCGGTACCCCGCCTGCTGGGGGTGCTTCACAATTGCGACGGCATCAACCTCCCCAGCCCCATCAGCCTCGGAGCGTTCTCACAGCTCCTCGGACGATTCGCCTACGGCAACAACACCGAGAACCCGTTCGAGGCCGGGGAGGGCCCCCGCCCCGACGCACTCGACTTCGACCAGATCCCGGGTGGAGCCGAGGCCCCGGTGATCCCGGCTGTTCACGTCTTCGCCGGTCTCGACACCGACCTTGCCAACTTCCCCACACCTACCGTCACCCCGGTGATCGACGGGGACCGGGAGTTCCTCCTCGGAGCGGTGCCGCTCCCAGGCAACCTGTGGACGACCCTCTTCGGTGCCTTGCTCGATTGGATCCCGTGGCTCGTCTGGGTCGGTGGTGGCCTGTGGGCGATCACCAAGATCCGTCGACGTGACGGCTCGGCGGCGGGCCGCGCCACCTGGATCATCCTGCTCGTGATCCTGCCGGTGGTCGGGCTGGCGGCCTGGACGCTCACATCACACGCCGCGCCCCTCGGGCGACGGATGCTGCTCGTGTTCGGAACCACCGGAGCCTGGCTGGTGGCACTGGTGGGTGCCGTCGTTGCCGGTGGGCTGGTGTGACCGAACCCGACGATGCCGGGGTACCTGAGTCCCCGGCCCGCCGCGAGGCGCTGCGCAAGATCGGCCTGTCGGGCGCGGTCCTACTGGGTGGGGCCGCCGGGGGAATCGGGGCGCATGGCATCGGGCATGCGGTCGAGTCGCCCGAGACGACTCCTGACCACATGGGCGGTATCTTCTCGTCCGAATCACTCCCCGGCCAACTGATCGATGTGTACGGGGGTGCCTTCGACCCCCCACCCTCGGTCACGGCCGATGAGATGCAGCGCCGTGCCACACCGCCCCCCTACGACCCGACCGCACCGAAGGTCCGCGAGATCGAGATACTGGTCACTGCCGAACAGATCGAGATCGCCACCGACCTGACGTACGAGGCGTGGCTCTACAACGGGACCGCTCCCGGGCCGACCCTGCGGGCGAACGAGGGGGACCTCCTGCGCATCCACTTCCGCAACCTCACCTCCCGGAACCACAACCTCCACTTCCACGGTCGCCACTCGGTCGTGCACGATGGCTGGGAGCCAGTCCCGGCGGGCGGCGAGACCGTGTACGAGATCGCGGCGGGTCCAGTCGGGTTCCACCCCTACCACTGCCACGTGGCCCCGATCTCGCATCACATCGCCAAGGGACTGTACGGAATGCTCATCGTCGACCCGCCCGGCGGCCGCCCACCTGCCAACGAGTACACGCTCACGCTCTCCTCGTGGGATCCCACCGAGACGGGACGCCCCCAGCTCTTCACCTGGAATGGCATCGCCGGCGGGTACGGCAAGTTCCCGCTCAAGGTCCCAACGGGCGAGCCGATCCGGCTCTACGTCCTCAACATGGTCGAAGGGGAGGCGATCGCCAGCTTCCACGTACACGCCGAGACCTTCGACGTCTTCCCCTCTGGCACGTCCCTCGAACCGCTCTACCACACCGACATCATCGCCCTCACCCAGACAGAACGGGCCGTGCTCGAGCTGACCTTCCCCGAGCGGGGCAGGTACATGTTCCACCCCCATCAGTCGTGGATGGTGGAGAAGGGTGCCATGGGCTGGTTCACGGCGGTGTAGGAGCGTCGAGCGTCGAGCGTCGAGGAAGCACTCCCTCAAGCCACTTGTCCCTTGTCTCTCGACGCTCGACGCGTGGCTCTTGCTCTACTCTCCTCTCGATGCTCCTTCCGTCTCCGCCCATCGCCCGGGTCGAACCCGTCGAGATCACCCAGTTCGGCCACACCCGCCTCGACCCGTATCAATGGATGAAGGACCCCCATTGGCAGGAGGCGCTTCGAGATCCCAAGCAGCTTGATCCGGACATTCGCGCCCACCTCGAAGCAGAGCGTGCCTATGCCGACACGTTCCTCGCGGGGGCCACCGGCGACCTGGCGGACAGGCTCTTCGCCGAGCTCGTTGGCCGCCTCCAGCCCGACGAGAGCACGGTCCCGGCCGCTGACGGTCCGTGGGAGTACTACCGGCGCTACCGCGACGGGGGGGAGCACCCCCTGCTCTGCCGCCGTCCCCGGGGCGGCGGCGAGGAAGAGCTCATGCTCGATGGAGACACCAGGGCCGAAGGGTTGGCCTTCTACCAACTCGGAGCGGCCGCCCACTCCCCCGACCACACCCTCCTCGCCGTGACCGAGGACACCACTGGCAACGAGGACGACTCACTGCGGATTCTCCGCCTCGCCGACAGCGAGTGGCTCCCCGACGTCATCCGGCGCCTCTACTCCGCGCCGGTCTGGGTGACACCGACCACCCTTCTCTATGCGGAACGAGACGATGCGTTCCGGCCCCGGTGGGTGAAGCTCCACGTACTGGGCACCGACCCGGCCGACGATCGGGTCCTGTACGAGGAACCCGACGAGGGCTTCTTCACGTCGGTCGGGAAGGCACTCTCCGGCGAGTACGTCTTCATCTTGGGCAAGAACCACGACACCAGCGAGGTGCGGTATGCCCGCGCCGACGACCCGACGCTCACGTTCTCGATCATCGCACCTCGCTCCGAGGGGATCGAGTACTACCCGACCCACCTCGGGGATCGCTTCTTCATCCGCACCAATCGTGATGCCATGGACTTCCGGATCGTCCAAGCTCCCGTCTCCGACCCGTCGCCCGAGAACTGGACCGACTTCATTCCCCACCGTCCGGGCGTCCTCGTGGACGGCCAGATCGCCTACTCCCGACACCACGTGTGCATCGAGCTCACGAACGCCCTTCCGCGAATCGTCGTGCGGGATTTCGAGACCGGTTCCGAAGAGGTCCTCTCGTTCGACGAGGAGGCGTATTCCCTTGGGCTCAGCCCCGGGTACGAGCAGGAGTCGGCCGTGCTCCGGTTCACCTACTCGTCGATGTCGACGCCCAACCGGACCTATGACGTCGACTTGGTCACAGGGGAGCGAGTCCTCCGCAAGGAACAGGTGGTCCCTTCCGGCCACGATCCGTCCGACTACGTGGTCCATCGTTCCGAAGCGCGGTCACACGACGGGGAGATGGTGCCGGTCACGACCCTTCGCCACCGGGAGACCCCGATCGACGGGACCGCACCAGCCCTCCTCTACGGGTATGGGGCCTATGGCTACGCGATGCACGCCGCCTTCTCGCCTCATCGATTCAGCGTCGTCGATCGTGGCTTCGTCTACGCCATCGCCCACGTACGGGGAGGCATGGACAAGGGGTATGCCTGGTACGCCGCCGGCAACCAGCACCGCCGTCCCAACACCCACTTCGACTTCATCGCTGCCGCCGAGCATCTCATCGAGACCGGGTACACGTCGAGGGGACGCATTGCCTGTCACGGTCGGAGCGCGGGGGGCCTCCTCGTCGGGGCAGTCGCGAACATGAGGCCGGATTTGTGGGGAGCGGTGCTCGCCGATGTCCCCTTCGTCGACGCGCTGAACACGATGTCGGACGCCGAACTCCCGCTCACTCCCCCGGAGTGGCCGCTGTGGGGAAACCCGATCGAGGACGAGGCTGCCTACGACACGATCGCCGCCTATTCGCCCTACGACACCATCCCCGAGGCCGCGCTTCCACCGGTATTCGTGACAGCGGGTGTCTCCGACCCTCGGGTGACGTACTGGGAGGCGGCGAAGTGGGTCGCTCGGTACCGCGCAACGATGACGAATGATGCGCCGGTCCTCTTTCACGTGAATGTCGACGCGGGCCACTTCGGCGACGCGGGGCGATTCGGTCACCTCAGGGAGGACGCTGCCAGGATCGCCTTCACCTTGTGGGTGATGGGCAAGACCTGAGGATCGAGGACGACGGACGAAGCCCTGGGACTCGGGACTCGGGACTTCGCCTACGCCTTGGCGAACCGTCGAACGAGTTCGACGTGGGTACGCAGGTCGAACCCGCTGTTGAGGAGGAACCGCAAGGTCAACCCGTTGAGGGTGGCCAGGACCAACTCCGCTCGCGGTGTCGCCTCCGAGACCTCCAGGGTGGGGTTCCCGGCGCACAGCGCCGCGGCCAGGTAGTCGACGCGCTTCTCGTGGAAGTGCCGGATGCGGTTGACGATGTCGGAGTGGTTCACCGCGCCGGTGACACCGAGCCGAAGATAGATCATCGCCTCGGTCGGGTTGGAACTGACGAAGTCCACGAACGAGTCGATGAAATCGTCGATCGATGGCACACCCGCTGGACGGATCGCTGCCCGGCGCACGGCATCGAGGACGACTTCGAAGACGGCGTCGTCCTTGGACGGGAACAGGTTGTAGAACGATCCGGGTCGAATCGCCGCCCGGTCGCAGATCGCCTGGATCGTTGCCCGCTCAGGACCGACTTCTGCGAGGAGTGCAGCCGTCACGCCAAGGATCCGGTCGCGTGTCTCGAGTCCCGTCCGGTAGCGCACCATAGGAGTCGCAACCTAGCGGGGGACAGAGGACTGGGGACCAGGGACCAGGGACCAGGGACCAGGGACCAGGGACCAGGGACCAGGGACCAGGGACTAGGGACTGGGGACCAGGGACCAGGGACCAGGGACTCAGGGACCAGGGACTCGGGACTCGGGACTCGGGACTCGGGACTAGGGACTCGGTCCTCGGTCCTCGGTCCTCAGTCCTCGGTCCTCGGTCCTTCCTAGACGTTGAACAAGAAGTGCATCACGTCGCCGTCCTCGACCACGTACTGCTTCCCCTCCACGCGCATCTTCCCCGCGGTCTTCAGTGCAGCCTCCGATCCGAACGCGAGCAGCTCCGGGATGCGGTACACCTCCACTCGGATGAATCCCCTTTTGAAGTCCGTGTGGATGGCGCCGGCAGCTTCCGGTGCCGTCGCCCCGGACCGGACCGTCCACGCCCGAACCTCCTTCGGTCCGGCAGTGAAGAAGGTTCGTAGCCCGAGAAGGTCGTAGGTGGCCCGGGCGAGGAGGTTGAGGCCCGGCTCCTCCAGCCCGAGCTCGGCGAGGAAGTCGGCTCGCTCGTGCCCGGGGAGTTCGGCGATCTCGGCCTCGGCCGACGCGCAGATGACCACCACCCCCGAGCCGTCGTCCGCAGCCCTGGCCCTGACGACGTCGACGAAATCGTTGCCACCGAGGCCGGCTTCGTCCACATTGCACACGTAGAGCGTCGGCTTGGCTGACAGCATCTGGACGTCCCGGAGGGTTGCCAGCTCCTCCTTCGTCCACGCAGTGGCCCGGGCGGATCGCCCAGCACCCAACACGTCGACCAGCCGGGCACCGACCTCCTGGTCGAACGCCACCGACTTGTCGCCCGACCGAGCCTGGCGGGTGAGGCGGTCGAGGCGTCGCTCTGCGACCTGGAGGTCGGCGAGGATGAGCTCCGTCTCGATGGTCTCGATGTCGCGAACCGGATCGATCGAGCCTTCGACATGGGTGACATCGTCATCCTCGAAACAGCGGACGACCTGGAGGACTGCATCGACGCTCCGAATGTGGCCGAGGAACTGGTTTCCCAGTCCCTCCCCCACGGATGCCCCACGGACGAGGCCGGCGATGTCCACGATCTCCACTGCCGTCGGAAGCACCGCCTTGGCGTGGAACACCGACTGGATCTGGTCGAGCCGGGGATCGGGGACCGCGATGACACCGACGTTGGGTTCGATGGTTGCGAACGGGTAGTTCGCCGCCTCCACACCGGCTGCGGTGAGGGCGTTGAAGAGGGTGCTCTTCCCGACGTTGGGAAGGCCGACGATGCCTGCTTGAAGCGCCACGGCGTGAAGACTCCGGAGGGGAGGCAGGAGGATAGGGACCAGTACGGAGGTACGAGGAACGAGGTACGAGGTACGAGGCTCGACGGACCACCGACTACGGACTACGGACTACGGACTACGGACTGAGGACCGGGGACTTGGGACTTGGGACTTGGGACTCGGGACTCGAGACTCGGGCACCTGGCACCTCCATCGCTACCCTCCGAGGATGGAACGAATCGGATTCATAGGGCTGGGCATCATGGGGGCCGGGATGGCCCGAAACCTCGTGGAGAAGGGACGCGACGTGGTCGTGTGGAACCGCACGGCGAGCCGCATGGAGCCTCTGGTGGCCCTGGGAGCGACCGGGGTCGGGTCCCCCGCCGAGGTCGCCACGCAATGCCGGATCATCATGATCTGTGTCTCGGACACACCCGACGTCGAGGCCGTGGTCGAAGGACCGGACGGCCTTCTCGGTTCACTTCAACCGGGGACACTCGTGATCGATCACTCGACGATCAGCCCATCGGCCACCATTCGCCTCGCCGGGTTGGTGAACGCAGCCGGGGGGTCATGGATGGACGGACCCGTCTCGGGTGGGAGCGAGGGAGCGGCGAGGGGCACCCTCAGCATCATGCTCGGCGGCTCCGCACACGACCTCGACCGCGCCCGCCCCTACCTCGAAGCCTTCGGCACGACCATCACGCATGTCGGCCGGGTCGGCGATGGCCAGAAGGTCAAGATCGTCAACCAGATCCTGTGCGTCGTCACACAGCTCGCAGTGAGTGAGGCACTGCTCTTCGCCGATTCCGCCGGGTTGGACCTCGACGCGACCCTCGCCGCCGTCACCGGCGGTGCCGCCGGGTCCTGGATGCTCGCCAACCGCGGGCCACAGATGGTCGTGCGGGATTGGCGGCCCGGCTTCACGATCGACCTCCAGCAGAAGGACCTGCGACTCGCCCTGGAAGCGGCCGACGAGGTCGCATCACCGATCCCGGGAACGGCGCTCGTGTTCCAGATGTACCGGTCGCTGCAACGCGATGGCCTCGGGCAGCTCGGGAATCACGCACTCGTGATGGCATTGGAACGGATGGCGGGCTCCGAGATGGGGAGCGCCCCGGGCGGGCCGACCGGCTGACGGCTCCCGGCAGCCTGGATTACCATCGGGCCGAATCCACCCGAGGACCCCATGGCAGGCGCAGCCCTCTTCAGTCAATTCGAACGTACCGGCCTTCCGCCGACTCCCCCGGACGAGATCGATGGCGCACTCGCAGAACTGCGGGCCAACGCTGCCCGATGGGGCACGACGCCGATCGAGCAGCGAATCGCCCTTCTCGACCGGGTGATGACTGCCACCGCCGAGGTCGCCGAGGCCTGGGTTCGCGATGCCTGCACAGCCAAAGGCATCGAGTTCGATTCCCCGACGTCCGCCGAGGAATGGTGGCCCGGCCCGGTACTGGTGATCCGCGCCGCCCGGTTGTTCCGTGACTCCCTCATCGCCATCTCCAAGGGAGGCATGCCGAACGCCAATGGGAAGGTGACCCAACGCAGCGACGGGCAGACCACGGTCCGGGTGTTTCCCACCAACGCCATCGAGAAGGTCCTCTTCGCCGGGATGACGGCAGACGCCTGGATGGAGCCAGGAGTGACCCCGGACAACCTGTCGGCCCACCAAGCGGCCGGCTACCAAGCGTGGGAGACACCCACCGGCGGTGTCGGACTGGTGCTCGGAGCGGGGAACGTGGCCTCGATCGGACCCATGGACGTCTTGACCGAGATGTTCGCCCACCAACGCGTCGTCTGCCTGAAGATGAACCCCGTGAACGACTACCTCGGGACCCACTTCGAGGCGGCGATGCAGGCACTCATCGACGAAGGCCTGCTCCGCATCGTCTACGGCGGGGCGGAGACCGGTCAGTACCTCTCCACCCATGCCGACGTGGACACCATCCATATCACCGGGTCCGACAAGACGTTCGATGCGATCGTCTTCGGCGTCGGGGAGGACGGCGCCCGCCGCAAGGCCGAGGACGACCCCATCAACCCCAAGCCGGTGACCGCCGAACTCTCGAACGTCAGCCCCGTCATCGTCGTCCCGGGTCCGTGGTCTGCTTCCGACCTGGCCTACCAGGGCCGCCACCTCGCAGGGTCGCTGGTCAACAACGCCGGGTTCAACTGCAATGCCACCCGCGTCATCGTGACCCACCACGAGTGGAAGCAGCGGGACGAACTCGTGGAGGAGATCGGCAAGGCACTCGACGATGCGCCCGACCGGAACCCGTACTACCCGGGCGCCGTCGCCCGCTGGCAGCAGTTCCTCGACGACCACCCCGACGCCAAGGTATTCGGGGAGGTTGGCGAGCACTGCGTCCCGTGGACGCTCATCGACGGTCTCTCCCAGCACGTCGACGACGAGATCTGCTTCACGGTGGAGTCGTTCAACGGCGTGACCGCCGAGGTCGCCCTCGAGGGGCCCCGCGATGTCGGCAGCTTCATCCGGGAAGCGGTCGAGTTCTGCAACACCAAGCTGTGGGGGTCGCTCAGCGCCACGATCATCATCCACCCCAAGTCGTTGCGGGACCCTGAAGTGGTCCTCGCCCTTGACCAGGCCTTGGCGGACCTCGAGTACGGATCGATCGGCGTCAACGTCTGGTCAGCCCTCTCCTACGCCCTCGTATCGACGTCGTGGGGCCCTTTCCCCGGGCACGCCCGCAACGACATCCGATCGGGAACCGGTGTCGTCCACAACTCATACCTGTACGACCGGGTCCAGAAGTCCGTCGTGCGGGCACCGTTCCGGGCATTCCCCGAGCCACTCTGGCACTCGGGTCAGACGATGGGCCACATCGCATCCCAGCGCCTGCTGGCCTACGAGCTCGACCCGTCCTGGAGTGCCGTGCCGGGGATAGTTGCCGCCGCGCTGCGCTCCTAGTTCACACGCTTTCGAGAGCCTGCAGCACGTCGTCGCGGAGGTCGTCGAAGTACTCGATACCGACAGAGATACGGACGAGGCCGTCCGTCACCCCGAGTCGGGTCCGAGTGTCGGGATCACACCCGGCGTGGGTCATCGTCGCCGGATGCTGCGCCAGCGATTCGGTGCTGCCGAGACTGACCGCGAGACGCACTATCTCCAGCGCGTCGAGGAAGCGGAACGCGGCCGCCGCGTCTTCGAGCCACATCGAGATCATCGACCCCGCACCCAGGCACTGGCGCTCGAAGAGCGCCTGTTGGGCGGAGTCCGGGTCAAGCCGCCCCAGGTAGGCGATCCGGCGAATGGCCCGGTGACCCGTCATGGCCTCGATGAGTCGCTCGGCATTCTCTGCCTGGCGGTGCATTCGCAGGTCGAGGGTCTCGAGCGACCGTGTGAGCAGCCAGGCCGTCCACGGGTCGCACATGGTTCCGAGAAAGGTCCGCATGGCGGTCACCCGCTCCATCTCCTCGGGGGCCCCTGTCACCACCCCCGCAATGAGGTCGCTGTGGCCGCCCAGGAACTTGGTCGCCGAGTAGATCACCAGGTCGGCTCCGAGGTCGACCGGGCGCTGCCACACGGGGCCGAGGAACGTGTTGTCGACCGCAACCGGGGCGCCATGTGCATGCGCGACCCGGGCGATCATCTCGATGTCGAAGAGTGCGTTGGTCGGGTTGGCGGGGCTCTCGAGGAAGGCCAGCGCCAGCGTTCCCCCGGCGGCGTCCACCAACCCCTCGACCTCGGTGGCTCCCATGTCGGGGGAGACCTCCACACGCGTGACGCCCAACTCGTCGAGGATGGCGACGATGACGTGGTCGGTCCCGCCATACAGGGGCCGTGAGTGGAGGAGTACGTCCCCGGGCCGGAGGAAGGTGAGGAAGACGGTGGAGATCGCACCCATGCCCGACGAGAACGAGAGGCCGCTCGCGGTCCCGTCGAGGTAGGCCAAGCGGGTCTCGAGTAGTTCGAGACCCGGGTTGGAGAGCCTGCTGTAGACCATTCCCGGCGCCTCGCCGTCTGCCGGTTCGCGAAGTCCATAGGCGAGTTCGAAACATCGTTTCCCCTCGGCGGCGTCCGGGAACACGAACGTCGACGTCGGGAAGATGGGTGGCTTCAGCGACCCGGACGCGTCTCCGGGAGCGTGGCCCAGTCCAAGCATGGCAGTGGCGGGATGCAGGTCTCGCATTCTTGGGATCCTCCTGTCACCCCCATTCTCCGATATTCATACGGGAGTTCGCTACCGATATGACGAATCATTCGTCATACTCACGGGATGATCGCACTTGATTCGGTAGACCGCTCGATCCTGCACGCATTGGCGAAACATGCGCGGGCCTCGAACAAGGAGCTGGCGGCGGCCGCCGGGGTCGCCCAGTCGACCTGCTCCGAGCGGATTCGGCGTCTCGAACAGCGGGGGGTGATTCGCGAGTACCGGGTTGTTCTCGATCCCGCCTCCCTCGGGTTGGCGATCCAGGCCCTCATCGCGGTGAGGATCCGCCGCCACGCCCCCGAGGACCTCGCCAACTTCAGGGCCCGGGTGCTCGACCTGCCCGAAGTGGTCAACCTCTTCCATGTGACCGGGGCCAACGACTACCTCGTCCAGGTGGTGGTGCGGGACTCCGACGACCTCCGCCGCTTCGCTGTGGAGTCCCTCGTAGCCATGCCTGAGGTCACCCACATCGAGACATCCCTCGTCTTCGAGCACGTGGCGGGCAAGGGCCTTCGGGTCCCGCCGGGAGACTGACAGCCGGACGCAGGAGGAGCCCGGTCACCCGGGCTCCTCTGCCATGGTGGTGCGGGAAGCGGACTAGGCCCAGGGCTCCAAACTGAGCGTCGAAAGGCCATCGAGAGTGTGGATGCCGATTCCGTTCCACCCAATGGTGAACACGTGGTCGCCGATGATGATGATGCGGTTGACCTGGGCACGCCAGGGATCGACCCACTCCCTGTCACCTTCCACGATGTCGCCCTCGCCGTAGGTGAACGGCCCGTCGAGCCCGTTGCGGAGGGTGGTTTCGTGGGTGAGGGAGCCGTCGCCGACCCGGATGGCCAGGGCACCGGCGTCGAAGGACTCCTTCTCGGTCTTTTCATCCCAGTTCCACATCTGGTACGGGGCGAACAGCAGGTCCTCGGCAGCCCAGAACAAGAACGCGTGGTGGTCCCACTCGGCTTGCGAGTAGCCACCCTCGAAGGTGATCTGGTCGATCCGCTCGGGGTTGGCCGGGTCGGACACGTCGAACAGGCTGACCTGGGTTCCTTCGGTGCGCCCGCTCTCGTCGGCGTCCTGGCCGATCCCGATCAGCATGCCGTCTGCCACCGGGTGGAGGTAGGCGGAGTAGCCGAGGATCTTGAGCTCGCCGGCGACCGTTGGGTTCGTCGGCTCGGAGATGTCGATCACGTAGAGCGGGTCGGTCTGGCGGAAGGTCACGACATAGCCGGTGGTTCCGATGAACCGCACGGCGTAGATGCGCTCGCCGCGGCCGAGGCCACCGACCTGGCCGATCTCGGCCAGTTCGCCGCCGTCGGGGCGGAGCACGCTGAGGAAGCTCTCGGAGGTCTCGGCGGTCCACCATCCCCAAGGGTCGAGGGTGGAAGCCACCCGCAGGTCGCCCTCGTACTCGCTCATCGCCCATTGACCGTTGAGGAAGCCGGGCACCTCACCGGATGCCACATAGTTGACGTGGTCACCGGCGAAGGCGAACTTGTGGATCTGCGTCCGGAACTCCTCGGCGGCGTCAAACGACTCGTTCGTGTCCTCGAAGATGCCCCAGTCGATCCAGCGCTGGGTGGCGATGTAGAGCGCATCCGTCGAGGCGTAGATGGTCTCGCCCTCGGCCACGACCCCGTCCACCTCGATGTCGGCCAGGCCGCCATTGCCCAGGTCGAAGCTGAGCACTGAAACCGTCGCCAAGCCGCTGAAGGATGGCGGGGCGTAGACCCGGCCACAGTCGGCGAGGACGCCGTCCGACTCGGCCCCGGTGACCTCATTGGTCAGGACGAAGTACGGGAGCCAGTTGTCGAAGGTCGATTCTCGGATGATCGCCTTGTTCTTCTCGGTGGCGTCGCGCTCGGCGCGGAGGCCCGAGCCCTCCGGCATCGCCCACTCGAAGCCGACCGGGTAGGAGCGGATGACCAGGCGCACGACTCCACCTGCCAGGCGGGATGAGACGTAGCGTCCGTCGATCTGCATGCGACGGACGACGTTGATGTCGGACGGGTCGGAGACATCGACCTCGACGAGGGAGACGACCTCGCTCTGCCCCGACCAGGACTGGCCGGTGAGGAGGATCGTGTCGCCGTCGAGGAGCATGTCGTTGAACCACTCATCCCCCTTGAACTCGAGGATGTCGACGTGGGAGAGTTCGGCGCCGTCGACCGAGGTCACGACGAGCCGGTTCTCGATCAGGCTGAAGATGTGGGTGCCGTTCGTCTTGACCATGTCGGGCTCATCGACCCCTTCGGTCTGGACGTTCGTCACCGAGTAGTCGACACCGGCCTCGAGTCGGGATCCGCCGGGGGCCGGAGCTGCCGCGTCGGTTGCCATGGATTCCTCCACGGCCATCATCGGCATCGGGCCACCCCACCAATACCCGTTGAGGCCGTAGGGACCGACCTGTTCGAGGGCATGGGTGACGTAGTAGTCGAGGAGGTCATCGCACTGGTTGAAGCGCTGGAGCGAAGCTGCGTACACACCGAACGGTCCCGCGGTGTCGGGGCCAGTAGTGGCGTCCGGGCCATCGGTCCCGTCCGGGCTTGCGGTGGCGCAGGCACCGAGGACGAGCAGCATGGCGAGGGTGAGTGAGAGTCGGCGCATTGGGTGTCTCCTTGTCATGGCAAGGGTACGACGGTCATGTCGATCCGGAAGGTTCCCGGGGAAGCAGCACGGGCACGAGCTCGGGCCGAGCCGATGTCTGTCCCCCCGGGAGCAGGCGGGGGGAAGGGGTCCCCGCCCTGGCCTACCGCTCGATCAGCTGCAGCTCGGTACCCCACGGATCGACCCACGTGTGGAACCGGGCTGCTCCGGTGTCGACCGGAACGGCCTCGAGCGGCTCGTGTCCGAGGGAGCGGATTCGGGATGCCTCCGCATCCAGGTCGGTGACACGGAGGCTCACAACGGTCCGTTGTCCACCGACCGGTTCGAGTCCCCCGTGGAGTGCGAACACGGTGCTGCCTTCGGTCCGGATCACCTGCCAATCATCGAAGCGAGGACCTGCAGTCAGGCCAAGCACGCCCTCGTAGAACTCCAACGCCACCTCGATGGAGGGGACGGCGATGTAGACGGTGTCCACCTGCATGGGCCGAACCTAGTGGTGCGTCTGCCGACGTGCCTCAGGCCCTTCCCAGGTCATACCAGTAGACGCCGATGCTGAAACCCGGAGCCACCTCCAAGGTCTTCTCGAGGGCAGCCCCCATGGCTGCGTAGAAGCCGACCGCCTTCGGGTCGGACAGGATCAGCATCCGATCATGGGTCAGCTCCGCCTGGCCGACCGCATGGTTCCAAAGCCTCCGGCCGTAGCCCTGCCCGATCAGGTCACTCCTCATGAACATCCGTAGCAGCTCGATGTGATCCCCCCGGTCGCGCAGCTCATGGAACGCGACCACCTCCCCATCGACCTCGAGCACGAACACCTGGTGGTTCTCAGGTCCGGACTCCGAAGCCAACTCACCGGCGAGGGCGGCGTAGGCGTCGGCGTGGTGCTCGTGGTGGCCCCAGTACCTGAGTCCTGCCAGGGTCATGTCGTCGAGGATCTCTCGATCGTCTGCTACTGCTCGACGGAACAATTCAGGAATCTCGCTTCCTCGTGGCCCCAACCGACACCCGCCCGGTACTCACCCAGGAAGCACACGGCGACGTCGATGGGCTGACGCTACCGCCCGGGATGCCTACGCGACCACGACCGTGGTCCGATGCCACCCCTCGGATCCGTCGGGACGCGGGTCCTTCGGTCCTTCCGGTTGGACCACGCCGGCGTTGTCGTAGGCCCGCACCTGGAGGGAATGGTTCCCCGCCGCCAGGTCTGCGACCGCCGACCACTGCCGCCACGCATCGTCGGAGTAGGGCTCGGAGAGCTCCGCCTCCATCCAGGCACCATCATCGACCCGCAACTCGACCCGGCTGATCCCCCGGACCGGGGCCCACGCCACTCCGCCGACGACGCTCGCTCCTTCGCTGAGCTGCGCCAGGCCACGCGGTGTGTCGATCCGCGACTGGATCTTCATCGGGCCCTTCTTGGCCCAGCCGCGCGGCACCCAGTAGGCGTCGAACGCGTCCCAGGTGGTGAGTTCGATCTCGGACAGCCACTTGGTGGCCGAGACGTACCCGTACAGGCCCGGTACGACGAGGCGAGCGGGGAACCCGTGGCTGATGGGGAGCGGTTCCCCGTTCATGCCGACCGCGATCATGGCGTCCCGGCCATCGAACGCGACCTCGGTCGGGAAGCCGGAGGTCCAGCCGTCGAGTGAACGGCCAACGATCTGGGTGGCACCCGGCTGCACGCCAGCTTTGTCGAGGACACGGGCGAGCGAAACGCCGAGCCAGGTGGCGGTCCCGGCGAGGTCGCCACCAACCCGGTTGGAGACGCAGGAGAGCGTGACATGTCGCTCGATCATCGGGAGCTCGAGGAGCTCCTCGTACGTCATCGTGAAGGGACGATCGACCATGCCGGTCACCCCGACCTTCCACTCGGCGAGCGGAATCACCGGCGGGCTGAGGGCCGTGTCGATGAGATAGAACTCACTGTTGGGGGTGATGAGGGAGCTGACACCGTCAACACCCAGCCCTGTCGGCACGGGCCCTGCCGGCTCGACGGGGACGGGCAGCACGATGTCGGCCCGGTCGACCGCCGCCACCATGCGCATGGTTCTCTTTCGGCCAACGACCCCGGCGACGATTGTGAACGCCGTGGCACCGCCGGCCAGGTTCAGGAACCGCCTACGGTCAGTGGGCTCGACGTTCACCGGTGCCCGCATGGCGAGGAGCAGGGCCACGCCGCACACCGAGCCGGCCCCCACCGCCACGAGGAGGACCGTCGCCTCCGAGAGCGGATCCCTGAGGCCGGCCCACCCGCCGAGCAGCGCGGCTCCACCGAACAGGAGGAGGGGCGTCCCCGCTGAACGGCGGGACAGCATCCCGGCCAACACCCCGAGGAGGAGGATGACCGCGAGGATCGATCCGATCAGGACCGCCTTGTCGTTGGTGCCGAAGGTGCGAATGGCCCACTGCTCGATCGGGCTCGGCGTGAACTCGATGACGACGTCACCCATCGAGAGGATCGGCGACCGCCCGCCGGGCCGGAGCGCGGTGATGAGTTCGGCCACGGCCAACGATGCTGCTGCCGCCAATCCCCCGGCGAACCCGAGTCTCCAATGGTCTGAAGTCATGGGTTCACCATACGAATGGGGACTGCCATACCGGCAGGTCATCGTGCGAAACAATCTGTAAACGAGCGGACCGCCTCGCCAAGTTTCGGCTGAACTCAAGCTCGAGCCCAGGCCCGGGTTCTAGCTCGTGCTCGGGCTCAGGCTCCCTCCCCACTAGCTTCAGCCCATGGCCGTCCACCTCACCGCCGAAGGACCCGTCCGGGTCATCACCATCGATCGTCCCGAGGTTCGGAACGCGATCGATGCCGCCACTGCCAACGCCCTCGACAAGGCGATCACCGCATTCGAGAGAGACGACGCCGCCCTCGTGGCGGTCCTCACGGGTGCCGGCGAGACCTTCTGCGCAGGATGGGACCTCCGTACCATCGATGCCACGGCCGACGCGTACGATCCCGACGGGGAGCCGGCACTCAGGATCTCCCGCCGTACCCCGACCAAGCCCGTGATCGCGGCCGTCGAGGGGCACGCAGTCGCCGGGGGGCTCGAACTCGCCCTTTGGTGCGATCTTCGGGTGGCCTCGATGAGCGCCGTCTTCGGTGTCTTCTGCCGCCGCTGGGGGGTTCCACTGATCGACGGAGGGACCATCCGCCTCCCACGGATCGTCGGCCATGGCCGGGCCATGGACATGATCCTCACCGGGCGGGCCGTTGGTGCCGATGAGGCGCTGGCCTGGGGACTCGCCAACCGGGTCGTCCCCGAGGGTGAAGCGCTCACCGCAGCGATCGCCCTTGCCCGGGAGATCGCCTCCTTCCCGCAGATCTGCCTCAGAGCCGACCGGGAGTCCGCCATCGCCCAGTGGGGGATGCCGCTCGACGAAGCGCTCCACGCCGAGGCACGCGGCGGCGTCGCTCCCCTCACCCAGGAGGCGCCCTCCGGTGCCGCTCGCTTCGTGGCAGGCGCAGGCCGGGGAGGGGTCGTCGAGGGATGAGCCAGCTGGAGTAGACACCGAGGGGTCTGTCGCTCCTGTGGGTCAGCGACGGTTGGCCCGCGCGTCGACGTCTGACCCAGTCCCTACGCCGTGCGCGCCACCTCGTATGCGAGCATTGCTCGCTTGCGGTCGATCCCCCAGTGGTAGCCGCCGAGGGCCCCGGTGGATCGCAGCACCCGATGGCACGGGATCAGGTAGCTGATGGGGTTGCGGCCAATGGCCGACGCCACGGCCCTGACCGCGGATGGCCGTCCCACGGCCTCGGCGACATCCCCGTAGGTCACGGCGCGGCCCTCGGGGATCCGCAGGAGGGCCTCCCACACCTTCACCTGCAGGTTCGTTCCCCGGAGGAGCAGCGGGATCCTCCCCTGCCCGGCGTCGAAGATCCTCCGCGCCGTCGATTCTGTTGCTGCCGCGTCCTCGACCAGATCCGCACCCGACCACTCCGACTCGAGGCGGCCCTCGTCGACCACACCCTCGGCTTCGAAGTAGAGCGCCACGACTCCCCGGTCCGAGAGCGCCACCAGCGCCTTCCCGAACGGCGTGTCGTGCCATCCGTACCGAATGGTGAGCCCAGCCCCGCGGCTCTTGTACTCCCCGGGGGTCACCGCCTCCACCGAGACGAGGAGGTCGTGGAGGCGCCCCGGCCCCGACAGCCCAACGGCATAGGTCGTGTCGAGGACCGAGTGGTGGTCGCGCAGGAGTTCCTTGGCCGAGTTGGCCGTCACCACCTGGAGGAAGCGCTTCGGGGAGACCCCGGCCCACTGTTTGAACGCTCGCTGGAGGTGCGAAGGTGACACCCCCACTGCTTCTGCCAACCCTCCCAGGGTCGGTTGCTCGTCGGCGTGCTGGTCGATGTGCCGGATAACCCGGGCGATGGTGTCGTAGTCGAGGGCCATGGTGACCCAAGGTAGAGGAGATCCGGCCGGGTGCCCACCCGATTCTTGTGGTCTGGACTAGGTCGCCAGGCCTTCGACCACCTCAGCTTGCGGCATCCTGGCGAACACCTCCGGATCGACGTTGACCTTGAGCGACCGGGACCCTCCGCCAACGATCACCCGGTCTCGGGCCATGACCCGGGCATCGACGTAGATGGGGAGGTCGTCGGGGACCCCGAACGGGGTCACCCCTCCGATGAGCATGCCCGTCGCCTCCCTGGTCACATCGGCGGGCGCAAAGGAGAGCTTGCGAACACCCATGAGCCGCCGCACGGTGTTGTTCACGTCCAATCGGTTGGGTGCCAGCACGAGGCAGAGGGCCAGGTGTCCCTCCGGCTTGCGGGAGGCGACGAGGATGCAGTTGGCGGAGTCCTCGGGAGCGACCCCGTAGGCGGCACAGAAGGCCTCGGTGTCGGCGAGATCGGGGTCGCACTCCATTTCGAGATAGTCGGCGTCGAGCTCGGTGAGGGCAGCCAGCACCCGGTCCTCGATCTCAGGCATTGATGTCATCCTCCAGCTTGACTGCCACCGGGATGATGCCATGCGCCTGGGTGTCGGGGGTGAGTCCGTTCGAGTACATGGGGTAGACCACCCGGCGGCACGCCCAGTGACCCCACCTCCCCCACTGGTGGTTGGTCTGGATGGAGGCATCGACCAGCCAGGCTGCTGCCGCGGTGTTGGCCTCGGGGTCGAAGCGACTCGCACCGGGGAATCCCGCCTCCACGGACGCCCAACTCCATGTGGACTCGAGGAACTGGAACAGGCCCGACGCACCGGACGTCGGGTTGACGGCGTCGGTGTTGCCCCGCGATTCGCATTGGATGATCGCGAGTGCCTCCTGCACGAGGTCCTCGGGGAAGTAGATCTCGACCAGCGATCGCCACGATTCCGCACCCCGCAGCATGGCGAGTCGCCGACGCTCCTTCTCGATGGCATCGAGTGCCTCGGCATAGGCCGCATCCGCTGCCCGCACCCTGGCCTCGGCCGCGGCCAACTCCTCGGCCACCTCGGCGTAGAGCACCTCCAGGTCGAGCTTCGTCGACTCGGCCACCGCCCGGACCTCAGCCATCTCCCCTTGCCGCGTGTCCAACTCCGCCTTGCGTCGGTCGAGGTCGGATCGAAGAGCGACGTAGTTGGCGACGTGGCTGCGCTCGGCCTGGGCGAGGTCGTCAAGCACACCGGCCGCGATCACCGCGTCCGCGGGGCTGCTGCCCACGAAGAGCGAGAACAGCCCTGTGCCGGCGACGGCCGACGTGTAGACCTCCACCGCTTGGTCGAGGGCCTGGTCCCGGGCAGCCGCCAGGGTCCGCTCGATGACCTGGACCTCCTCCCTCACGGTGGCGATGGTCAGGGTGAGCGCCTCCAACTCCTCGGTGCGGGCGCGGTACTCGCCAAAGGCGATGGCGAGCGCCGCCCCGGTCTCACTCAGTTGGGCGCGTTGGGTACGCACCGAGGAGCGGGCGCTATCCGACTCAGCTTCCGCGTCCTCCGCCTCGTCCTTTGCCCTCTGCAGGTCGGTCTGGGCCCATGCGGCAGCCGGCATCGCACCGAACAGCACGACACAGAGCAGAAGCACGGGGAGACGCCGAAGCAGCCACATTGAAGGAATCAGAGTATGGGCACCCCCTGGGCTGTGACAAGCCCGCCCCCGACCAAGGTTCCACCGGAGAGCCCCGCCGGCCCACCGTGGGCGTATCCTCGACGCATGTCGGATCCGATCAAGCGGGCCGAGGACGTGGCCGAGCAGCGCATCCGCGAGGCGATGGAGGCCGGCGCGTTCGATGACCTACCCGGCCAAGGCCGCCCCCTGCCAGATGACGGACGGATCCACGACCCGGGCTGGTGGGCCCGTCGCTACATGTCCCGATTCCGCGACGAGGAGACACGCCAGGACCGAGTACGAGAACTCGCCGTCCGGGTCGACCGGTGTTGGGTGCTGGCGGAGGGCGAAGCCCTGGCGGCCCTGGCAACGATCACAACGGAGTGGGAGGCACTGGTCGCTGCCGATCCAACCCTTCCCGCTCCTCCGACGAAGGGCGAATTCCTGGCCATGTGGAAGCGGATGCACCGGGCCCGATGAGAGCCGACACGACGTCGGAATACCGCATGCATGCGGGGTATTCCTCGTTTTCGTGAATTGGTGCATGCCACCCTCGGTGGCTAGGGTGCCACCCGCAAGCCATGCCACCGTGCATGGATGTTGCGGGACATGTCTGGTGGCTGGTTCGTCCCCCTCCCAACACCGGACAGCACCGGCGGCCCGAGGTCTCCCCTTACCTCGGGCCGCCACCTTTTTCGGCCCATGCGAGACTCGGGCACCGAGTCGACCCCCACTCCCGGGCAGGTAGAGTCGCGGCACCGCCACACAGGATTCGCGCATGGATTTCTCCTATCCCGACTACGCCGAGAAGACCAGGGCCGAGGTACAGCAGTTCCTCGCCGACAACCTGCCCGACGACTGGAACGGCGTGGGCGCCCTCGCCGGCGAGGAGCGGGACGCCTTCATCGTCGACTGGCGGGCCAAGCTCTTCGAGGCCGGGTGGCTCGGTCTCTCATGGCCGGTCGAGTACGGGGGTGGCGGACGCACCGCCATCGATGAGTTGGTCCTGGCCGAGGAACTCACGCGGGCCGGCGCTCCCCTCGGGGGACCGAACGACGTCTTCAGCATCCACATGCTCGGCAACACGCTCCTGATGTGGGGCACCGAGGAGCAGAAGCAACACTTCCTTCCCCGGGCTCTCTCCGGGGAGCACGTCTGGTGCCAGGGGTACTCGGAACCGGACGCCGGGTCGGACCTCGCCAATGTTGGGGCCAAGGCCGTGCTCGACGGCGACGAGTGGATCGTGAACGGCCAGAAGATCTGGACGTCGGCCGGCCACCTGGCGAACTGGATCTTCGTGATCGCCCGCACCGAACCTGAGCTTCCCAAGCACCGCGGTCTCAGTTTCCTTCTCGTCCCGATGGACCAGGAGGGCGTGGAGGTACGCGGCATCAAGATGATGTCCGGGCCTTCGGAGTTCAACGAGACCTTCTTTGCCGATGCCCGTACCCCCAAGAACCACATCGTCGGCAACCGCGGGGACGGCTGGCGAGTGGCGATGACGCTGCTCGGGTTCGAGCGGGGCAAGGACGCAGCGACTGCCCCCATCGGCTTCGGGGGAGAAGTGAGCCGCTTGTTCGACCTCGCCAGGGACTACGACAAACTCGACGACGAGCGGATTCGCAGCGGGCTCGTGAAGGCCTATGAGCGGGTCGAGGTGATGCGGTTCATGGGCTACCGGGCCCTCACCAAGTTCATGTCCGGCGAGACCCCGGGACCCGACGCCGCTCTCACCAAGATCTTCTGGTCGGAGCACCACCGGACCACCACCGAACTGGCCATGGACATCATGGGCACCGCGGGCCTCGTCCCGCAGGGCGAAGCGTCGTACGCGGCCTTCCGACATGACGCCAAGGGAGCACCCAACTCGACCGCGTCGTGGAACTCCGTCTTCCAGAACTCGCGGGCAGGCACCATCTACGCCGGTACCAGCGAGATCCAGCGCAGCATCATCGGCGAGATGATGCTCGGCCTCCCCAAGGAGCCCAAGCCCGCCTGACCGCCCGGCCACCCGCCAAGGCCCCGTCCTAGGCTTTGGGGGTGAAGATCCTCACGGTCTGCCTCGGCAACATCTGCCGGTCGCCTACCGCTGCGGCCGCTATTCGGGAGGCCGCCCAAGAGATGGGTGTCGACCTCATCGTCGACTCGGCCGGGACCGGTGGGTGGCACGTGGGGAGTCCCCCCGATCGGCGTATGCAGCAGGCCGCCACGCGACAGGGCCTCGAGGTCGACTCCATCGCCCGTCAGGTCACCCACACCGACTTCGAGGACTTCGACCTCATCCTCGCCATGGATCGCCGCACCCTCGAAGACCTGCTCTCGTTGGCCCCGCCTGACTGCCACGCAGAGATCCGGCTCTTCCGCGACGACGACCCGGAGGCGCCGGGGGAGGTGCCGGACCCGTACTACGGCGGCGAAGCCGGGTTCCGGCTCGTGGTGGACATCTGCCGGAGAACCGCCCGCAACCTGGTCGCACGGCTCTAGAGGCGGCACGAGCACGAGCCCGAGCACGAGCCAGAACCAACCCGCCTGTCCCCCGCTTGTGGGGGAAGGTCCCTGCCCCGAGCGAAGCGACGGGGGAGGTAGGGGGCACCAGGCTGTTCGAATGGGCCGAGCACGAAGGGCCCTGCCCCGAGCGAACGACGGGGAGGGACTCAGACGGTCGGGATCCCTTCCAGGTACGTGAGCCACTCCGGAGGAAGTCGCACCGCACGCGGCACCGCGGAGGACCACCTCCATGTACTCGGGGGCGGGCGGCGCCTCCGGGAGGTGGCGGTCGACGACCTCGTAGGAGAACGCAGTCGTGGTCTCGGCGTCCATCGCCACGGGGATGGTGATCCGCCGGTAGTTGCGGGGAGCACCCTCACACATGTCGATACCTGCCACGTCCGTCGGGGTCGACCCGGAACAGGGCACCCCACGTGCTCGCAGTGGCGTGGGGAAGGATGTCGGCAGCCCGTGCTCCCCAGCGCGTGGAGAGGCGGGTGAAGGCGAGGCGACGACCGGGAGCGGACCCAGTTCCAATCAGGTGTGCCGAGGGTGCCCACTCCTTGAGCTTGCCGTCGAGGTCGAGGTTCGACCCGTAGGCGAAGTAGAGGAGGCTCTCCATCAGTCGACGGGCTTGACCCCGACGCCCCGCCGTTCGAGTTCCTCGATCAGCGCAGCCGACTGGTAGCGCATGAGGTCGGGCGTCCACTCGAGTTGGTCGACGACGACGTCGCCGGCGACGAGTTCTGCGACCTTGTCGCGCACGGTGCGGGCCCACGCCTTGCCCTCGGCTTCTGCCTCACTCGAGAGTGTCGCATCGGCATTCACCGTGAAGACCCGGGCGACCGGCATGGGGTTCGTGCGAGAACCCTTCTCGCCGTAGATGAGCAGCACGCCACCCACCGGCAGGTCCTGGATTCCGCCGACAGCGGCGAACTCGCCTTCGAACGCCCACCCGGTGGCGAGCGACTCATCGACATTGGTGACGACCTTGGCCCAGGTCTTCAGGCGCTGGTCCCCCACCCAGGGGACATCGACTGCGACGAGAGGAGCACTCATGCGGGCAACCGTACAAGACAACCGACGGATCGAGAAGCAGCGCGAGCGGTTCTGGCTCGAGCTCGAGCTCGCGCTCGTGCGGCCCTGCTCGTGCTGCTCTGCTCGTGCTCGGGCTCCCGCTAGATCAACAACTCTGCAATCTGCACCGTGTTGAGGGCCGCTCCCTTGCGGAGGTTGTCGCCCACCGCCCACAGGGCGATCCCACCCGTCCCGTCGAGGGTGGGGCGCACCCTTCCGACGAGCGTGTCGTCGATGCCCGCCGCGTCGAGCGGGGTTGGGACCTTGTCCATCCACACCTGGGCACCGTCGAAGGCATCGATCAACTCCACTGCCTCGGCGGGATCCACCGGGCGATCGAACCACAGGTAGGCCGCGGTCCCATGCCCCACCATGACCGGAACCCGGACACAGGTCGTTTCAACGGAGACGTTCGGCGCCTCGAGGATCTTGCGGGTCTCGTTTTGGAGCTTCATCTCCTCGGCGGTGTACCCGAATGGCTCCGCGTCGCCGACGATGGGGAGGACGTTGAACCCGATCGGCCGCGGCCACATGGCACCGCCGGGGTCCTCCCACGCTCCGGTCGAGAGTGCGTTTTCGTCCTGCTGGAACCAGCGGATTTGGCGGGAGAGCTCATCCACACCGGTCTTGCCGGCCCCGGAGACCGACTGGTACGAGGAGGCGTGCATGGCGCGCAGCCCCGCGGCCCGGTGGAGGGGGGCGATCGCCATGAGGGCGGTCATGGTGGTGCAGTTGGGGTTGGCGATGATCCCCCTGTGGGTGGCCGCAGCATGGTCGTTGATGCCCGCCACGACGAGGGGAACATCGTCCTCCATGCGGAAGGCCGACGAGTTGTCGATGACCACCGCGCCGGCGGCTGCGAAGCGCGGAGCGTGCTCGACGGACCGGCTCCCTCCGGCCGAGAACAGGGCAACCTCGATCCCGGACGGATCGGCCGTGGCGAGGTCCTCCACCACCACGTCGCCCCACGGTGTGGGGACGGTGATCCCGGCCGACCTGGCCGACGCCATGAGGCGGAGCGAGGTGACCGGGAACTGCCTCTCCTCGACGATGTCGAGCATCGTTCGTCCGACTGCGCCGGTGGCGCCCACGATCGCGAGCGAGGTCATCCCGTGACTTCCTCGGTAAGGTCGAACTCCTCGGCGAGTGCCTGGACGGCGGCCTGGGTGTCGGCCTGATCGACCACCACCGAGACCCGAATCGTCGAGGTCGAGATCATCTCGATGTTGATGCCGGCCCGGGCCAGGGCACGGAAGAGGCGGGCGGCAATGCCGGGCTCGGACTTCATCCCGGCACCGACGAGCGACACCTTGGCGATGCCACCATCGACGGTGACCGCGGCGGCACCCAGCTCCGCCTTGGCTTCGTCGGCGACCTTCTGGGCGATGGCGAGGGAGTCCTCGGGGACGGTGAAGCTGATGTCGGTGCGTCCCAGCGAGGAGACGTTCTGGACGATCATGTCGACGTTCACCCGCTCGGCGGCGAGGCGCTCGAAGAGGCTGGCCGCCACCCCGGGGGTGTCGGGGACGTCGACGACCGTCACCTTGGCCTCGGAGATGTCGTGGGCGACGCCGCTGATGATTGCCTGTTCCATGGTGGTCTCCTTCACCCACGTGCCGGGGGTGTCATTGAACGATGAACGAACGTGAATGGGAATGCCAAACCGCCGGCCGAACTCGACCGACCGGGCCATGAGCACCTTGGACCCGTGGGCGGCGAGTTCGAGCATCTCCTCGAACGTGACCTCCGCCAGCTTGCGGGCATTGGGGACGAGCCTCGGATCGGCGGTGAACACACCGTCGACGTCGGTGTAGATCTCGCAGGCGTCGGCCCCGAGTGCGGCCGAGAGTGCCACCGCCGAAGCGTCCGAACCTCCCCGTCCGAGGGTGGTGATCTCCTTGGTCTCCGGCGACACCCCCTGGAAGCCGGCCACGATCACCACCTGCCCATCGGCCAGGGAGGAGCGGACCCGCTCCCCGGTGATGGAGGTGATCTTGGCGGCCCCATGCGAGGTGTCGGTGAGGATGCCGGCCTGGGACCCGGTCAGCGAGACCGCTGGGACGCCCTCGGCGTGGAGGGCCATGGCGAGCAGCGCCATCGAGATCCGCTCCCCGGCGGTGAGGAGCATGTCCATCTCCCGGCCGGGAGGGTCGTCGTTGATCTGGGCTGCGAGCTCGATGAGGTCGTCGGTGGTCTTCCCCATGGCCGACACGACCACCACGACGTCGTTCCCCTCGCGCCGGGTGTCGGCGACTCGCCTGGCGACGCGTTTCATCCTCGTCGCATCAGCGACCGAGGTCCCACCAAACTTCTGGACAACGAGCGGCACGGCGATCCTCTGGGTGATCGGTAGCCGGAAGTGTAGGAAGGCAAGCAGTTACCAGGGACCAGTTACCAGACGGAGGAGCAAGGGGCGAGGTACAAGGAGCAAGGAGCAAGGAGCAAGGTACGAGGTACGAGAGAGCAGAGCGGCATACTCCGTCGTCCGTCGTCCGTCGTCCCTCCTTCCCACTTCCCCTCCTCGACGCTCGATGCTTGACGCTCCTCTCTCGTACCTCTCTTCTCGTACCTCGTACCTCCTCCCCGGTACCCTTCCGGCCAGTGCCAGTCGACCTCCACACCCACAGTCGCGTGTCGGACGGCTCCGACGAACCCGCCGACCTCGTCCACAAGGCGGCGACCCTCGGGTTGTCGTCCATCGCCCTCACCGACCACGACACCCAGGAGGGACTGCAGGAGGCACTCGGGGCCGCGCTCGAGGTGGGTATCGAGGTCATCCCCGGCGTCGAGGTCTCCGCCGGGAAGGGGATCCACATCGTTGTCCTCTTCCTCGAACCGGGACCAGGACCGCTGCAGGACCGTCTCGCCGAGATCCGCACCGGCCGGGAGAACCGCAATCGTCGGATCATCGAGCGACTCAACGAACTCGGGATCGAGATCACGATCGACGAGGTGACCACCGAGGCCGGGAGAGGCGTGGTGGGACGCCCTCATTTTGCAGCCGTGCTGGTTCGCCTGGGCGTGGTCCCCGACGCCGAGGCGGCCTTCGCCGAGTACCTCGGTCACGGCGGCCGCGCCCACATGCCCAGGCTGGCGCTCGGACCCGAAGAGACCGTCCGACTGGCCCGCGCCTCGGGAGCGGTACCGATCCTCGCCCATCCTCACACCATCCAGGTCGATGATGAGGAGAACCTGGGCGGATTCATGGCCCGATTGGCCGCCTCCGGCCTCGTCGGCGTCGAGGTGCTCTACCCCGGGTACGACCGCAAGCGTCGCAAGGAACTATCGAAGGTGGCAGAACGGATCGGCCTTCTCGTCTCTGGCGGGTCGGACTACCACGGGACGTACAAGCCCAACAACAAGCTGGGTGCCGGGTACGACGACGTGGTGGTGCCAGAGTCGGTCCTCGAAGACCTGCGAGTGCGGGCCGGATGACCAACGGGCGCAGGATGGGCCGGGCTGCCATCGTCGTGTCGGCGGGCATCCTCCTCTCGCGCCTCCTCGGCCTCGTTCGCAACGCGGCAGTTGCGGGCTTCCTCGGCGACACCACCGCCGGCGACCTGTACCAGGCGGCGTTCGTCATCCCCGACCTCCTCTTCTACCTCATGGCGGGTGGGTACCTCTCGATCACCTTCATCCCCATCCTCTCGTCGGCGATGGCCAAAGGGGACGAGGAGGATGCGTGGCGAGCGTTCGCCGTCATCGCCAAGGCAGTTGCCGGGGTCATGGCGGTCCTCACGGTCATCACGTTCGTGCTGGCCCCACAACTCGTACGGTTCGCCTTCGAACGACTCCCGGGCCTGGGGGGGTCCGACAGCCTCGCCCTCTCGGCCGGCGACCTCGACCAACTCGCCCACCTGATGCGGATCGTGCTCCCCGCCCAGTTCTTCTTCATGCTCGGGTCGCTCCTCATGGGCGTGCAGTACGCCCGGGACCGCTTCCTCATCCCGACCCTGGCGCCGATCGTCTACAACGTGGGGATCATCCTCGGTGGGCTCGTCGCGTGGCAGATGGGCGTCGAGGGACCCGAGGGCTTCCTGTGGGGAGCGCTGGGCGGGGCGATCGCCGGGAACTTCGCGCTCCAAGTCCTGGGGGCTCGCCGGGTCGGGCTCCGGTGGGTCAGCGTCAAGGGATTCCGCCACCCCGCCCTTGGCGAGTACGCCCTCATGGCGGTCCCGCTCATGATCGGACAGTCGATCGCCGTGCTCGACGAGCAGTTCGTGCGCATCGCCGGCCAGTGGGGCCCCGAAGGGACGATCGCCACCTTGGGACTCGCCCGCAACCTGAACATGGTGCCGGTGGGGATGCTCGCCCAGGCGGCCGGGGTCGCGGCCTACCCCACCCTTGCTCGCCTCTTCGCCGAGGGTCGGGGTGACGAGATGCGGGTGTCCCTGCTCAAGGCCCTGCGGATGGTGGTCTTCCTCGGTGGATTGGCCGCCGCGGCGGTGCTCGCCGCCGCTCAGCCCGCCGTAGTGGTGGCGTATGAGCGGGGGGCCTTCGGGTCCGATGCCACCATCGCCACCGCGGCCGCCCTCACCTTCTTCGCCCTTGCCATCCCGTTCTGGGGCGGTCACCAACTCCTGGGCCGAGCCTTCTACGCCCAGCGTCGGATGTGGGTGCCGGTGGGGATCGGTACCGCGGCCACCCTCGTGTCGCTCCCGGTCTACTACTGGGCCAACGAAACGATCGGCTCCCACGGCATCGCCCTCGCCTCGACCGTCGGCATCACCCTCTACGCGCTCGGGCTTGGGCTCGCCTGGTTCAAGGGGGCTTCCGATGGGCGGGAGATCCTCGCAACGCTGGCCCGCACCTCGGTCGGAGCGGCAGTTGCGGCCGCCGCCGGATGGTGGGCAGTGACGTCGACCGTGGGAGCCATTGAGACGGCAGGGTTCGGCCGAAGCGCCCTCGGCCTCCTGGTCGGGGCCGTCGTCGTAGGGGTCACCTACCTGGCTGCCGCCAAGGCACTCAAGGCACCCGAACTCGGCATGCTGCGCCGCAGGAAGTGAGAGGACGACGGACGACGGACGAAGAGGGGACAGAGGACGACGCCGTGAGGACGCTGGCTCCATCGCGGCGCATACTCCGTACTCGTTCGTACTCGCTCCCCGCCCCGTCCTCCGTTCCTTCTCACTCCTAGCTTGGGACTCGGGACTCGGGACTCGGGACTCTCCTCCTAGGCTGCCCCTCATGAAGCCCTACAACCTCGATCATGTGGCCATCGCCGTTGCGAATCTCGATGCCGCCCTCGGTGAGTACGAGCGTCTGTACGGCGTGACCGCGCTGCACCGCGAGGTGGTCGCCGAGCAGGGTGTCGAGGAAGCGATGATCGCGATCGGCGGCTCACAGATCCAGCTCCTCCAACCCCTCAGCCCGGACTCGCCGGTGGGGAGGTTCCTCGAGAAGAACGGAGAGGGACTCCACCACATCGCGTTGGCCGTGGACGACATCGAGGCGGCGCTCCAGCACCTGCAGGCCGAAGGGGCACGCCTCATCGACGCCACACCACGGGTGGGTGGCGGAGGCGCAAGGATCGCCTTCGTCCATCCCAAGCAGACCACCGGAACCCTGATCGAACTGGTGGAAGTCCAGTAGATGTGGCGAGCGGGCGCGAAACGCTCTGCAAGAACGACGCTCCCCGGTAACCCCAGCCCGCTTCGCTTTGTCCAAACACCATGGACAGTCCGCGCATCCAGATCCGGGGCGGCACCGACACCCACATGGTGGCGGCGGTGACCGCCGCCGTGCAGCAACTCCTCACCGAGGAAGCTGCGGCCGCGGCCACCCAACGCCCACCGCCGACGCTCAGTCGGTGGGCGATGCAGGCTCGCTGGTCGTCGCGGTGGTACGGGGTCAGCGCACCGACCGCCCCGCTCCCGACCTCCCGGTAGACCCGACTCGGCTATCTGCTCGCAGGTGAGCCGATAGGCTCCCTCCCATGTCTGTGATCATCGGTACCGCTCGCACCCCCATCGGAAGATTCGGAGGGGGCTTGGCGGGCCTCCACGCCGTCGACCTGGGCGGCCACGCGATCGGCGTGGCTCTCGAACGCTCCGGCCTCGACCCCCATGCGGTCGACGAGGTCATCTTCGGACAGGTGTTGCAGGCCGGCGAGGGCCAGATCACCGCCCGCCAGGCCGCCGTCCGCGGCGGGATCCCGATGACCGTCCCGGCCGTCACCATCAACAAGGTCTGCCTGTCCGGGTTGGCTGCGATCGGCCTGGCTGACCGAGCGATTCGGCTGGGTGACGCGAGGTTCGTCGTAGCCGGCGGGATGGAGTCGATGTCGAATGCCCCTTACGTGGTTCCCAGTGCCCGTTGGGGTGCCCGCCTGGGTGACTCGACCCTCGTCGATGTGCTCCAGCACGATGGCCTCTTCTGCGCGTTCGACCACTGCACGATGGGCGAGTCGTCCGACCACAAGAACACCGAGCTTGGAATGAGCCGAACGGCACAGGACGAGTGGAGCGCCCGCAGCCACGAGCGGGCCCAGGCCGCCACGGAGTCGGGTGCGTTCGCCAAGGAGATTGCTCCGATATCGGTCGCCCAGCGGAAAGGTGACCCCATCACCGTCTCCCTCGACGAGGGGATTCGCCCCGGCACCACCGCTGAGTCGCTCGGCCGCCTCAAGCCGGCCTTCACCGACTCGGGGACCATCACTCCAGGAAACGCCTCCCAGATCTCCGACGGATCAGCGGCGGTCATCGTCGCCGACCGGGCCGCTGCCCAAGCCGCGGGACACTCCGTCCTTGCCGAGGTCGTCGCCTACGGACAAATCGGCGGACGCGACGCCACCCTGCACGAGCGACCCGCCGAGGCGCTGCATGCGGCTCTCGCCAAGACAGATCTCGCCGTCTCGGACTTGGTAGCGGTTGAGATCAATGAAGCCTTCGCCGCCGTCTCACTCCACTCCACGAAGATGCTCGGCCTCTCCGACGACGTCGTGAACGTCCACGGCGGTGCGGTTGCCCTCGGGCATCCGATCGGAGCCACCGGGGCCCGTCTCATCGTCAGCCTGATCACCATCCTCCAGGAGCGAGGCGGTGGCTATGGGGCCGCCACCCTGTGCGGGGGTGGCGGTCAAGGCGACGCCCTCATCATCAAGGTCGGCTGATGGCAGAAGTCCCCGAACGCAACCTCGGCCTCGAACTCGCCCGGGTGACGGAGTCGGCGGCGATCGCGGCCGCCCGCTGGCAGGGCCGGGGCGACAAGGAAGCAGCCGACCACGCGGCCGTGGAGGCGATGCGAGACATCCTCAACTCGATCGACATGGATGGGGTCATCGTCATCGGGGAGGGTGAGAAGGACGACGCTCCCTGGCTCGCCAATGGCGAGCGGGTGGGGAACGGCAATGGACCGGCGGTGGACGTCGCCGTCGACCCCGTCGACGGGACCACCCTCACCTCGAACGGGATGCCCGGTGCCTTGGCGGTGATCGCTCTCGCCGAGCGGGGCTCCATGTACTCCCCCGGTTCGCTCGTCTACATGGACAAGATCGCAGTCGGCCCCGAATCCGCCGGCCTGGTCGACCTCGACGCCCCAGTCGCCGTCAACCTCAACCGCATCGCGGTTGCCAAGGGCATGGGTGTGCACGACCTGACCGCGATCATCCTCGACCGCCCCCGCAACCTCCCTTACATCCAAGCGGTGCGGGCGGAGGGGGCTCGCATTCGCCTCATCCAGGATGGCGACGTCTCAGCCGCCATCGCCACGGCCCGCGAGGACTCGGGGATCGACGTCCTGTTCGGGATCGGTGGCTCCCCGGAGGCGGTGATCGCGGCTGCTGCACTCAAGGCCATGGGCGGCGACTTCCAGGGGAGGCTGTGGCCCCGCGACGATCGAGAGCGCCAGTACGCCGCAGATCACGGTCACGACACCACGGTCGTGCTCGGCCTCGACGAACTCGTGACCTCGAACAACACGTTCTTCGCAGCCACCGGCATCACCGATGGCGAACTGCTCGATGGCGTCGACTTCGAGGAGCACGGGCGGGTCCTCACACACAGCGTCGTCATGCGGTCCAAGACCGGGTCCATCCGTTGGATGCGGTCGGAACATGACCTCTCCAAGCTGCGCGCCCTGGGAGCTCACCTCGACGAGTAGTGGGCGATGAGTCGGGGAGCCCGGAGGCGATCGGCGGGCGGCGAGCTCGGCGATCAGCGAGGAGAGGCGCGAAGGTCGCTGAGTCGCTCGTCGTAGAGAGGAGCGATCGTCTCCCATCGATAACACTGCACCGCATCGGCGGCCCGCCGTCCGCTGACCCGTGCCACGTCGGGGTTGGAGAGCGCGGCCCGCAGCATCGACGCCAAGCCTTCATCGTCCGGGTACAGCACCTCGCGGTGGAGGTCGGCCGGGAAGACCTCCGGGTAGGAGAGTCGGTCCGGCATGAGCGGCAGACACCCGGCTCCGGCGGCTTCGACCATCGAGATCCCGAAGAACTCCTGGCGTGCCGTCGAGAGGGCGACGGTGGCCTCGGAAAGCAACGCGGCGTAGCGGGGTCGGTCGGCATGGCCGAAGTGGACGACCCGGTCGGCGAATCGTTGGCGGGCGTCGACGAACTCGTCGGGGACGGTGCGGAAGTTCTCGCCACAGAACGCCGCCCGCCAGTCGAGGTCGGAGACCGAGTCGAGGGCGGCCAGCATGGCGTCGGGAGCCTTGTCGTACTCCCAGCGGTGGTTCCACATCACGAGGGGCGGATCGGTCTTGGCGGCCACAGGCAGGTCGGACAGCTCGACGCCGACCGGGACCACCTCCATCCGGTCGATCACCCCGGCGAGGTGGTCGGAGTGCCGGTGGTCGGGGAATCTTCCGAGCAGGACCGGCAGTTCGGCCAGTACCCGCCCGCGATGGAACTCGGTGTTCCACCACACGGCATCGGCGGCCTCCATCGATTGCCAGTTCATGAAGGCGTAGGTGAGGTCCTCCGCCGCCCCGTGGGCGAGGGGGTAGGTGAGCTGGTTCTCGTGCATGTACATCACCACCGTCGGGTCGCCGATGCCCCGTCGGGCCCGCCCGAGGAATCCCGGGAGGTCCAGCATGTCGGTGGCGAGGATCGCGTCAGGTTCCCCCACCTCCCCAGCGAGGGCGATCGCCTGCTCGGCGAGGGTGAGCGAGGCCCCGAACATCCGCCATTTCCAGAACCGCGCCTCCATGGTGAGCAGGTGCACTTCGTGGTCGGAGTGCCGTTGGTACCCCTCGGCCCACGCCGCGTGCGAACCACCGTGGTACGGGGAGGCAACGAAGACCCTCACGCGAGGACCGAGGAGCGAGGAGCGAGGAGCAAGGGACCGAGAGCAGGGTCCGAAGATCGGGTGAAGTCGAACGCGCACACAAGCAAGAGACGAACCAAGCGGTCACACGAGGCTTCGTGTCGGTCCGCGTCGGAGGCCCAGGGCCTTCTCGCTCCTCTGTCCTCGGTCCTCGGTCCTTGATGCGCTCTGCGCATCATCCGGTGGCGATGTCCTGCCGACCGAGCAGGGCGCGACCGAGGGTGATCTCGTCGGCGTAGTCGAGGTCCCCACCCACCGGGAGACCCGAGGCGAGGCGGGTCAATCGAAGTCCGTCGCGTTTGAGGTCGCGGGCGATGTACATGGCAGTGGTGTCGCCTTCGAGGGTGGGGTTGGTGGCAAGGATCACCTCGGTGACTCCCTCGGCCACGATCCGCTCCCGAAGCTCGCGCACGCGGAGGTGTTCGGCGAGGATCCCGTCGATCGGTGAGATGTGACCGCCGAGCACGTGGTAGCGCCCGCGGAACTCGGCTGTCTTCTCGATGACCACGATGTCCTGGGCCCGCTCGACGACACACAGCAGTGTGTGGTCGCGACGGAGGTCGCGGCAGATGCTGCATTCGAGGTCGGCCGCAACGTTGAAGCACCGGGTGCAGAGCCGGACCTGCTCGCGCATCTCGACGATCGACTGGGCAAGTCGACGGGCATCGACCTCGTCGATGTTGAGGATGTGGAACGCCAGCCGTTGGGCGCTCTTGGCGCCGACCCCGGGGAGCCGGGCGAGCTCGTCGATGAGCCGTTGGACGGGGCCCTCGAACATCAGCCGAGGAGGCCCCCGAGGTCCATCCCTCCTGCGAGGCCACCCAGCTGCGAGTTGGCGGCTTCACTGGCGTTGTCGAGGGCTGCGTTCACTGCAGCGGTGACGAGGTCGCCGAGCATCTCGGCGTCGTTGGGGTCGATCACTTCGGGGGTGATCTCCACGGATACGACCTTCCCGGAGCCGAGGACGGTGGCCTTCACAACGCCGCCCCCCGACGATCCTTCGAAGGTCTGTTGGGCGAGGCTGGCCTGGGCCGACTGGAGCTGTGCCTGCATCTGCTGCGCCTGCTGCATGAGGCGTTGGAGGTCTGGTGGTTGCATTCCCATGGGGAGGCAGGGTAGCCCGGGCGGGAGCCGAGATCCGAGACGAGGATCTCTGCTCGTCGCTTGACGCTCCCTAGTACTCCACCTCGTCGATGACCTTGGCGTCGAGGGCTTCCTTCAGCAGGGCGGCCGGGTCGCTGACATCGGAGGGGGCCTCGGTGAGTCTGTCCTTGTCGGGGAGTGCTTCACGCCGATCGTCGCCTGCGTCGAGTGGGAGCGCATCCATCCCGCCGGCATCGGGCCTGGCGGCGAACGCAATGCCGACCCGCACTCCGAGCACGCGCTGGAGCTCGGTGGCGATGGAGTCGGCGACGCCTTCGTCGGTCTGTAGCCGGTCGAGGTGAAAACCCATGTGCGACGGAAGCCAGAACTCCAGTACGCCCTCGATGAAGCGTCCGGGAGCCGCCTCCCGGAGCAGTCCCAGGCGTCGAGGGCCCAGGTCGCTGCGAAGTGTCCCGAACGCCTGGGGCCAGGCCTTCTCGATGTCGTGGAGGGAGAGGTCAAGGGCCGCTCCCTCGTCTCCGTCTGCCTCCCCGTCCGCTCCCGCGTCAGCTGCGACCTCTTGCTCGGGCTCGGGCTCTGACTCGGGCTCTGACTCGGGCTTGGCGGCGACAGCCGCCCCTGGGGTAGACGTGGAGGTAGAAGCCGGCGATGCACTCTTGGTTGACGTCGCCGGCGCAGCCGGGGACTTCATCCTCCTCTCCATCGCGTCCATCCGTTGCCGCAGCGCACTGACGTCGTCGCCGAGCTCCGGACGAACCAACTTGAGGAGCGTGAGCTCCACCATGAGCCGTTCCTCCCGTCCCTCCCTGATCCGTATCAGCCCTTCACCGAGTTCGTCGATGGCCCGCAGGACCGCGCTCGTGGAGATGGTCGAGGCGAGCTGCTTCCAGTCCTCGATCACCTCGGCGGGTTCGTCGACGATGACGCTGACGTCGGACGTGTAGCTGGTGAGGAACACCCCACGGAAGAAGGCGATCGCCTCCGAGAAGAAGCGACGAAGGTCCACCCCCTCGGAGTCGAGTTCCTGGACGAGGGTGAGCACCGCCCCGGCGTCGGCCTGGTCGATGGCGCGGGCGAGGCGCGGGAACGTCTCGGAGTCGGCGAGGCCGAGGGCGGCTCGAACGCCGGCGACGTCGACGACTCCCTCGCCGAGCGCGGCGACCTGTTCGAGGAGGGAGAGCGAGTCCCGGACCGATCCCTTGGCGTGGCGGGCAATGGCAACGAGGCCCTCCCGGCCGGCGATGTGGCCCTCGAGGGCGGAGATGCGCTCCAAATGGTCGACGATGGCAACGAGCGAGACGGGGTGGAAGTCGAAACGCTGGGTGCGGCTGCGGATGGTGTCGAGCAGCCGGTAGGGCTCGGTGGTGGCGAGCACGAAGTGGACGTGGGAAGGCGGCTCCTCGAGCGTCTTGAGCAGGGCGTTGGCAGCTGCTTTGGAGAGCATGTGGGCTTCGTCGAGGATGAACACCCGCCGTCCGCCGCCCACCGAGGCGACGGTGGTCACGCTCAGGTTGATGTCGCGGATGTCGTCGACCGAGTTGTGGGAGGCGGCGTCCATCTCGATCACGTCGAATGAGTTGCCGGCGGTGATGGAGGCGCACGAAGGGCAGACGTCACACGGCTCACCGCTGGGCGCTCGGTCGGGACAGTTGAGGGCCTTGGCGAAGATCCGAGCAGTGGTGGTCTTGCCGGTGCCCCGGGGCCCGGCGAAGAGATAGGAGTGGGCGACGTGCCCGGCGGCGATCTCGCGCCCGAGGGTGGCGGTCACGTGCTCCTGGCCGACGACGTCCTCGAAGCGCTGCGGTCGATACTTGCGATAGAGGGCTTGGTACTCCACTGGGCGAGGCTAACCGAGGATCCGGACGGGGAGCACGCGGACAGGCGAGCTGGTCTCCCGGTCAGTCGAGACCGTCGACGAGGGCGAGGAAATCGGCCCACGATGCGACTGTTTCGGTGCCGGGGATCTCATGGTTCCACGGGCGGGCGAACCGGACGACGAGTGCTTCCGGCCGGCGGCGCCGTAGCTGGTACAGCTGGTGGGGCGCGTCCTCGAGGTAGACGTCGGCCTCGACCTGCTCCTTCCGCTCCACGATGTGCACCTCGGTGGTGGGGATGCCCTTCTCCCCGATCCAGGCGTACGTGTCGCCGATGGCGAAGTCCGGTTTGGAGGTGACGATGACGATCTCATGCCCCCACGAGACCAGCTTCTCGAGGGCGGGAAGGGCGTCGGGGAACGTGTCGAGGTGGCGGAACAGGCTGACGCCGTCGAGGTCCTCCGCCCAGTCCCAGAACTCGCCCATGTGGGCGAAGTGGGTGAGCTTGGGGATCACGTCCCAGGCATCCACCTGGGAGACCTCGAGTGAGGTTCCGAACTGGCGGTTGTAGAACCGGATCCACCCCTCGTTGAAGTTGGCGACGACCCCGTCGAGGTCGATGGCGAGGCGCACCACTCAGCCGATCAACGGTTCATCGGCGGTCCACGCCACCGGTTGGCCCCAGCGCTCGGCGTAGGTGACGTGCTGGGCCGGGGCCCGGGCGGCGACGTCCCAGCGCCCCAGCGGGTACCCGGCCGAGACTGCGGCGGCCAGCGTCCACCCCTTGTCCTGCGGGACCCCGAGCACCTCGAAGGTCTCGGCCGCCTTGAAGATCCCGAGGATCGTGGTGAGGCAGGTGCCGACATCGTGGCCGCGGGCGGCCAGCATGAGGTTCCAGACCGCCGGGTAGATGGAGGCCCCGGAGGGGTCGTTGCGGCTGAAGGCGAGGACCCAGAGCGGGACCTGCTCGAAGTTGTCGGCCAGCCATTGTGACGACTTCATCACGCGCAGGGCGCCGTCATCGCCTGCCGCCTTCGCCGCTTCCCGCCTGCCCTTGTAGATCGTCTCCTGGAGCAGGGCGAACGCTTCGCGGTAGAGCGGGCCGAGCTGGGCGCGGGTGGCTTCGTCGGTGATGGTCATCCATCGCCAGTTCTGGGTGTTGCCGCCCGAGGGGGCGCGGATGGCGGAGTCCATCATGGAGGCGACGACGTCCTCGGGGATCGGGTCGGGCTTCACCCGGCGCATGGCACGCGTCGTGTAGAGGGCTTGGTAGAGATCCATCCCCCGAGCCTAAAGGCTCCCCGCGGCTGGGCAGAGCCGAACCCAGGGTTCGAGACCACCCCGATCCGCGTTCTCTGGGCTGGAGACCACCTAGAGGTGGTCTGGAACCCAGGGTTCGAGACCACCTCCTACCGCGTTCTCTGGCCTGGACCCCCGTCTGTAGGCTCACGCGGTATGGACTACTCCGTCATCGAGGTCGAGCACCAAGGGCACGTAGCCATCCTCTGGCTCAACCGTCCCGACAAGCTGAACGCCTTCAACCCGCCCATGTGGGACGAGATCCCCCATGCGGTGGCAGCCCTCGACGCCGACCCCGCCGTGCGGGTGATCATCGTGGCAGGGCGGGGTCGTTGCCTCACCGCCGGACTCGACCTCATGGCATACGGGCCGGCCATCGCCTCGGGCGAATCCCTCTCCGGCAGCGGCGGATCGGGGGCGGCGAAGCGCCTCCGGACCTACCGGGACATCACCCGCATGCAACGGACCATGTCGTGCCTCGCCGACACCGGCAAACCGGTGATCGCCGTTGCCCACGGTTGGTCGATCGGGGCCGGGATGGACCTCATCACCGCCTGTGACATCCGGATCGCCGCCGCCGACGCCATCTTCGGGGTGCGGGAGACGAAGATCGCCATGGCCGCCGACGTCGGAACGCTCCAGCGCCTCCCCCGGATCATCGCGGCCGGGCACGCCGCCGAACTCATCTACACCGGCAAGGACATCGACGCCGCCCGCGCCCTCGAGATCGGTCTCGTGAACGCAGTCCATCCCGACTTCGACGCAGCCCTCGCCGCCGCCATGGAACTGGGCAGCGAGATCGCCGCCAACTCACCGCTGGCCGTCCAGGGCTCCAAGCACATCGTCAAGGGGAATGACGGTCGCACCGTTGGTGAGGCCCTCGACTACGTCGCGCTGTGGAACTCGTCGTTCATCCACTCGAACGACATCACCGAGGCGATGGCCGCTCATCTCGAACGTCGCCCACCCGACTTCAAGGGGGAATGATGCTCAGGCCGGTCATCCTGTCTGGTGGCTCCGGCACCCGCCTGTGGCCCCTCTCCACCCCGGCCCGGCCCAAGCAGTTCCTCCCGCTCCTCGAAGAACGCCCGATGATCGTGGCCACCATCGAACGCCTGGTCGGCCTCGACGCCGGGACCCCCATGGTCGTGTGTGGGGAGGCCCACGCCGACCTCGTCCACGCCGAAGTGCCGTCGGCGCTGCTCATCCTCGAACCGGAAGGCCGCAACACCGCCCCTGCCATCGCGGTGGCGGCCCTGCTCTCCGACCCCGAGGACGTCCTGCTCGTGCTCCCATCGGACCATCTCGTCTCCGATGGCGAGGGATTCCGGAAGGCAGTTCAGAGAGGGATGGAAGCCGCCGAGGACGGCGAGCTCGTCACTTTCGGGGTCGTTCCCACCGGGCCCGCCACCGGGTACGGCTACATCCGGCCCGGCGAACCGCTCGACGGGATTCGCCTCGTCGACGAGTTCGTGGAGAAACCCGACCGGGCGACCGCGACTCGATACGTCGAGGACGGGTACCTCTGGAACTCCGGCATGTTCCTCTTCACGGCCGAGGCATTCCTCGAAGAGTTGGAGGCCCATCGGCCCGACCTCCTTGCAGCCGTTCGATCAGCGGTGGCGGACGGCGGCATCGACCCAACGGCATGGGGCGCTGTCCCGGCCGAGTCGGTCGACACCGCGGTCATGGAGAACACCGACCGGGCGATCGTGATCGTCGTGGACGTCGGATGGAACGACGTGGGCTCCTGGGACTCGTTGGCGGACCTCACCCCGAGCGATGCCTCGGAGTCGACCGTGATCGGTGATGTCGTGGCGCTCGACATAGGTGGCAGCTACATCCGCACCACCGGGCCCACCATCGCCATCGCCGGCGTCGATGACCTCATCGTGGTGGCGACTGATGAAGCGGTCCTCATCGTCCCCCGTGGGGAATCGCAGCGGGTGAAGGACTTGTTGCAGCGGCTGGAGGGTTCCTAGGCACCGAGGGCAGGCCGTGCTCCTCCCCAGCAGACTGGCGTGACGTCCTCGATCGACTCCGCGTACGATGTTCGTACCGGCTTTGGATTGCAGGATTCCCTTGCAATACTTCCCGGTTCAGGCACCCGTAGCTCAATTGGATAGAGCGTCTGATTACGGATCAGGAGGTTGGGGGTTCGAGTCCCTCCGGGTGTGCAATGAAGAGAGGTCCCGGCTTCGGGGCCTCTCTTCATTGCGCCCCAAGGTGGCGCCGAATCCTCTCGGCAACGCCGGGGGTTCGAAACGAGGAGCCGCAGGCTCCGAGTGGCGAGCACGACGAAGTCGGCGCAGCCCGTCCCTCCGGGGGTTCGAAACGAGGAGCCGCAGGCTCCGAGTGGCGAGCACGACGAAGTCGGCGCAGCCCGTCCCTCCGGGGGTTCGAAACGAGGAGCCGCAGGCTCCGAGTGGCGAGCACGACGAAGTCGGCGCCGCCCGTCCCTCCGGGCCCCTTCTTCCGTGCATCCGGTGGAGGCGCTGAACCGTCTCGGCAACGCCGGGGGTTCGAAAGCGAACGAAGTGAGCTGCCGAGCACCGAGCGGAGCGAGGTGTGCAAAGGCCGTCCCTCCGGGTGTGCAGATTCGGGAGGTCCCATCGGGGCCGCCCGACTCGTGTTTCGGGGCGACCCAGCACCACTGACGGGCGTAGCGGGAGGTGTGCCCTGCTGGGGCCGACACCGACGCAACCCCGTTTGTACACTGCCAGCCCTCTTGCACGCCTTCCTCTTCACGGACCTCGAATCGAGCACGCGGCTGTGGGAGCAGCATCCCGATCAGATGAAACTGGCCCTCGCCGATCACGACGCCATTCTCAGGAGGACCGTGGCCGCGGCCTCGGGTGAGGTCGTGAAACTGACTGGGGACGGGATGCTGGCGGTCTTCGAGTCGGTCGCGGCCGCCCTCGACGCTTCGATCGCGGCCCAGGCCGAACTCATTGCCGTGGACTGGCCGACGCCCGAACCGCTTCGGGTGCGTATGGGTGTCCATGCCGGGGAAGGTGAGTCACGCGACGGGGACTACTTCGGCCCGGCAGTGAATCGTGCCGCCCGCATCATGGCCGCGGCCCACGGGACCCAGGTGCTCGTCTCGGGGGTGGTTGCTGCGTTGGCGATCGGCGCATTCGATGGCGAGTTCCGGGATCTGGGAGTGCATCGGCTCAAGGACCTCACCCTGCCCGAGCACCTGTACCAGGTGGTGCACCACAGCATTCCGTCGGACTTCCCAGCGCCGTCCACGCTCGAAGCGCGCCCCAACAACCTCCCCTCGCAGGTTTCGGAGTTCTTCGGACGGGTCGACGAACTCTCGACGATCCGCGTGATGCTCGGCTCGCCCATGACGCGTCTGCTCACACTCACCGGCCCTGGAGGAGCTGGAAAGACCCGCCTCGGGCTGCAGGTGGCCGCTGAGCAACTGAACGACTTCCGCGATGGGGTCTTCTTCGTCGACTTGGCACCCGAGACCGATGCCGACGCCGCCTACGAGGCCATCGCCCGGGTCCTGACGATTCCGGTGGCCGGGGGAGGGCATCCCCTGGAGGTGCTCAAGTCGAGGCTGCGGGACCAGCACACCCTCCTGGTCCTCGACAATTTCGAACAGGTGACCGAAGCCGCCGCCGGAGTCGCCGAGGTCATCCAGAGCTGTCCCGGGGTGAAGGTCCTGGTAACCAGTCGCGAGGCCCTGCGAGTCCGGGCGGAGCACATCTTCCCGGTTCCTCCCTTGTCGCTCCCGAATCCGAGTTGGCCGGTGGAACAGATCGCAGCCACCGAGGCCGTCCAGTTGTTCGTCGAACGAGCCCGGACCGTCAAGCCGGACTTCGGCCTCTCATCGGAGTCCGCGCCAACGGTGGCAGAGATCTGCCTACGCCTCGACGGGTTGCCACTCGCCATCGAGCTGGCAGCAGCCCGTCTCAACGTCTTCACGCCTTTCGAGTTGATGAAGCGCCTGCGTGAGCGGCTGGACGTCCTCGGAGCCGGTGGAAGGGATCTCCCCGCACGCCAGCGCACCCTGTGGGGAGCCATCGGATGGAGCTACGAACTGCTCGACGAGCGCGAGTGCGAGGTCTTCCAGATGATGGCCGTCTTCTCGGCCACCGCCCTCGACGCGCTGGAGGCAGTGGCCGCCACTGCCTTGGATCGGCCCTCGATCCTCGACGCGCTGGCATCCCTGGTCGACAAGAGCCTCATTCGCAGCGACGACTCCGGGGGGCAGATCCGGTTCGTGATGCTCCAGACAATGAAGGAGTTCGCGGCCGAGCGGCTCGCCGAATCATCGGATCGGGAGCTCCGCGTCCGGGAGGCCCACGCAAGATTCTTCTCCGATCTAGCGGTTCGAGTTGGAGGCGATCTCCGCAGCGACAAACGGGCGGCGGCTCTCGACGAGCTCTCGGCTGCGATCGGCAACCTCCGCACGGCCTGGAGGTTCTGGGTTGACCAAGGTGACCTGGGGATGATCTTCGCCTTGATCGACACCCTGTGGGCACTCCACGACGCCAGGGGCTGGTACCACTCGGCCATCGAGTTGGCCCATGACGCGCTCGGCGTTCTCGCGGCAACTGAGCCAACGGCCGAGCGATCGAGCGAGGAGTTGACGCTCCGGACCAGCCTGGCTCGCGCCCTGATGGCAGTCCAGGGGTACACGGTCGAAGTCGAGGAGGCCTTCAAGAACGTCCTCGAACTGTCCGAGGCAAGCGGGGGACTCGCCGCGCAGCGCTTCCCCGTGCTCCGGGCCCTCGCTACGTATTACATGAACCTCGCCGACTTCGAGTCCGCCAGGAGGGTTGGAGTCGAGCTACTGGAGTTGGCCGACAGGGATGACGATCCCACGATCCGCATCGACGCCCACTACGTCTTCGGCGCTGCGTCGGCCTTCGCCGGCGACCTCGCCACCGGTCTCTCTCACCTGGATCGAGCGATCGCCCTGTTCGACCCCAGGATCCACCCGGTGGGACGATTCCGGCTCGGGCCGAGTCAGGGCGTCGTCGCCCGGACGGCCTCGGGCCTCCTGCTGTGGCAATGCGGATCACTCGAACCCGCGGTGACACGGCTCGACGAGGCGTTGGCCATTGCCCGCGACCTCGACCACCCGTTCTCGCTCGCCTATGCGCTCTTCCACCATGGCCTCTTCCAGGTGTATCGGAGCCGTTTCACCGTCGCCCGTGAACGGGCGGTTGAACTCGCTGAGGTTGCCGGCCGGCATGACTACGCGGTGTGGAGCACCCTGGCATCGGTCCTCGAAGGAGCTGCGCTCACGGGACTCGGTCAGGTGGAGGAGGGGTTGGAGCTCACCGAAGCCGGCGTGCGTCTCTACATGGGTTTGACCACACCGCCAGTGTTCTGGCCACTGATCCTTGCGACGCGAGGGCAGGTGTTCGCGGCGGCGGGTGACCTTGACCGCGCTCTGGAGTTGGTCGACGAGGCAATCGAGAAGAGCGGCGCCGTGGAGACCATCTCTCCCGAGTTCCGGGTCCTGCGCGGGGACATTCTGCGGATGCTCCCCGACCCCGACTCAGCGGCGGTCGAAGACGCGTATGAGGCCGCCCTTCGCGGGGCCCAAGTGACCGGGTTGGGGTTGGTTGAGCTCCGGGCCCTGAGCCGGATCGTCGACTTCAGACGGTCGATCGGGCGGACTCCGGATCGGTCGGAGGAGCTACGAGGAGTCATCTCCACCTTCGCTGGAGGGTTCGAAGAAGCCGACCTGGTGACGGCGGCGGCGCTGCTGGAGTAGGCCGACCTCCTCTCGGCCGGGCCGCGGCGGCCCGTCCCTCCGAGGTTGATGAAGCGCTCCCAGGGGGCGGGGCGGCCTATCGGTGCCGGTGAAGGGGACCTCGCACGACCGATCCTCCGTACCCGACTGCACGTGTCACCTGACCACCCGACTGTCGAGGAGGCCGAGTCCGGCTGACATCCCCCAGCGTTACGGTAGGGCAACTCAGCGTCGACACGAAGCGCATCGGCCATGAGGGGCGGAGCGGCCCCCGGTTCGTTGTTCTGTCGCGGACGCAGACCCTCCCGGGCGGTACGCTCGACCCGTGCCGACGCTCCTCCACCTCGTGTGTGACTACGCCGCCGGTGGCCTCGAGTTCGCCGAGATCGTGACCCGGTTCCAGACCCACCTCGCCGATCCGGCTTCGGTGGTGCTCCATGCAACCTCCACGCCACCGCTCGACACGATCGCGGTCGGGTTCGCCACCGGCCAGCTCGCCCTCGGCCCGGTGCGGGATCGGACCGTCATCTTCGGAAACGCAGCGCCTCGTCGTGACAGCGAGCAGGGTTCGCCCACCAACGCCGGGCGCCGGCTTCGGTACGCCAAGCTCGACAACGGCGTGGAGATCGTGAGCGTCGACTCCGACCACGCCTTCGGGTTCGTGCGGGATCGGATCGTCGAGTTCCGGGAGACCAACTGTCCCTCATCGGGATCGCAGTTCCGTTCGCGGGACTTCTTCCCCGAGCATGTGTCTGCGATCGTCAATGGCGACTACTCCGGCCTCACCGAGCACCTCGACCCGGCCGGCATCCCGGTGGTTCCCCCCAATCTCGTGGCGTGGACCGACGGGTTCGGCAACATCAAGACCACCATGCGCCGCTCGAACCTGGTCGAGGAGGGGTTGGTGGCCGGGGACAGGGTGCTCGTCACCCTGAACGGCGTCACGCTGGCTGCCGTGGTCTCCGACGGCGGGTTCGCCGTCGAGCGGGGCGTACTGGCCCTGAGTGCTGGATCGTCCGGGGGAGAAGATCCGTTCATCGAGTTGTTTCTCCGGGTCCACCACCTGAGCGAGAAGCCGGCTGCTCGGCGCTTCGACCATCCCGAGGGTGGGACACCATTCGAGGTGCGACGCGAGGCGTGAGGCGGGTTCGGTCCGTGCCGCTTGGTGGGGCATGGCTGTGCGACAACCCGGCGCCCCCCTACCTCCCACTCCGCTCCGCTCCGTGGCAGGAACCTTCCCCCCGCCTTCGGCGAGGGGACAGACAAACAGCGGGACTCCCCGACAACCCGGCGCCCCCCTACCTCCCACTCCGCTCCGCTCCGTGGCAGGAACCTCCCGCCTTCGGCGAGGGGACAGACATTGGGTTGCGACGATGCGGGGGGAAGGCAAAGCAGGACCCCAAACAAGTGGCGCCCGCCGGAAGGGAGGGTCCGGCGGGCGCCGGGCGTGACCTCTCTGCCGAAGCAGAAGAGGCACATGCCAGGGAACGAGCACCCTACCTCGTTCCACCGCAAAGCCGTGCGGGGTCGGCGACACCGGAGTGACAGAGGTGAGCATCGGTCAGATCCACGGGTGCAGCCCCTACCACTCGCCCGGGGTTTACGCTGCTTTCGTCCCCATTGGAGCCTCCACGATGACCCTCGATCAACTCGGCGACCGCTACTGGCAGGAGTACCTCCGCCTCAATCCCATCGCGGCCACCCTCTACGGATACCGGGACCTCGACGCAGAACTCCCCCCTCCCACCGAGGAGTCGGAGGACGAGACGGTACGGACCATGCGCGACATCATCCGCCAGGCCGAGGCGTTCGACCCCGCGGGCCTGGACACCCAGGATCGAATCACCCGGGCGATGCTCATCGACGAAGCGGGGAAGTTGGTGCTGGGAGCCACCGAGCGACTGGTGGAGATGAACATCGGCGCCCTCACCGGCCCCCACACCCTCCTCCTGCAGGCCGCGGCCCAGACGACCGTCTCCGGGGAGACCCAGGCGAACGACATCCTCAGCCGGTACCGGAAGATCCCCGCCTACCTCGGGGTCTACGCCAACCGACATCGGGCGGGCGTGAAGAAGGGACGAGTCACCACCGCCACCAACGTCAAACACGTCATCGACCAGATCGATGCCTACCTCGCCACCCCGATCGAGTCCGACCCGTTCGCCAGGACCGGAGTCCTCGAGACGTGGGAGGGGGAGGACGAGTGGCGCACCGCGCTCCGGACACTCGTCGAAGACAGCGTCCGGCCGGCATTTGCCCGCTACCGCGACGCGTTACGCGACGAGATCCTCGCCGAGTCCCGCGCCGACGATCGTCCCGGCCTCACCTACATCCCCGGTGGTGACGACCTGTACACCGCCCTCGGGCACTTCTTCACGACGTTGGACCTCACGGGCGCCGAGGTCCACCAGATCGGCATGGAACAGGTGGAGCGACTGTGGGCCGAGTTCGGGGAGATCGGCCAGGCTGCCTTCGGGATCACCGACCCCGCAGAGGTGATCGCCCGACTGCGGGAGGACCACTCGCTCAAGTTCGACTCCGGCGACGAGATCCTCTCGATGGCCCGGGAGGCGATCGAGCGGGCCGAGGCGGCGGTCCCCGAGTGGTTCAACACCTATCCCGAGGCCACGTGCGTGGTGGCGGCGGTGCCCGCCGACCTGGCTCCCTCCCTGCCACCCGCCTTCTACATGCCCGCGTCGGAAGACGGGACCCGACCGGGCACCTATTTCGCCAACACCCATGAGGCCCGCAAACGGCACCGGTTCGAGGCAGAGGCCATCGCCTTCCATGAGGCGGTCCCCGGGCATCATTTCGACCGCACCATCTCCCAGGAGCTGAAGGGGGTGCCAGCGTTCCGTCGCTACGCCCTGGCCTACGCCCACGCCGAGGGCTGGGGCCTCTACGTCGAACGCCTGGCCGACGAGATGGGGCTCTATTCCTCGGACGTCACCCGCCTCGGGATGGTCTCGGCCGACATGTGGCGTGCATGTCGCCTGGTGGTCGACTCGGGCATCCACGCGTTGGGGTGGACCCGCCAGCAGGCGATCGACTTCATGCTCGAGAAGTCCCCGATCGCAGCCGACGTGATCGCCCAGGAAGTCGATCGCTACATTTCGCTGCCCGGGCAGGCCCTGGCGTACATGATCGGCAAGCTCCACATCGTGAAGCTGCGGAAGCGGGCGGAAGAGGCCCTCGGCGAGGCGTTCGACATCAAGGCCTTCCACGACGTGCTGCTCGTGCATGGAGCGTTCACGCTGCCGCTCATGGAGGCGATGGTCGACGAGTGGATCATGAAGCGGTAGGACTCCCGATCACCGGGGATCGAGTCGACGCTCCAGTTCGGCGATCTTCCCGTTGGCCCTAGCCAGGTCGCCAGTGAGCACCATGATCCGTTCTTCGATGCGGGCGGCCTCCACGACGTCATCGCGGGTGACGGCCCCAGCGCCGGCGGCGATCCGGCCCTCGAGCTGCGCCACCTTCGCCTTGAGCTCCGAAACCACAGCATCGTCGGACCCGGAGGATGCGGCAGGGGACTCCGGCTGGGCGGCGGAGGTCTCGGCGGCGGCCAACTGCTCCCTGAGCTCGGTCACCTGGGCCTCGAGGACTTTGTGACTGGCAGCCCAATCCCGAAGCTCCGACTCCTGGGCAGCGGTCTTCTCCTCGGCACGGTCAGCTCGCTGTCGCTCGAATTCAAGTCGTGGATCCTCCAGAGCGGGCACCGGTGCAGGCTTCCTCTTGGACAGGCGACCGAGCGCTACGCCCACGATTGGAGCAACGACGGAGATGGTCCAGGCAAGCGGGGTCATGACGGCTCTTCGGGTTGGCTGCAGCCGCAGGCTAGGGGCGCCGCTTCCCAAGCGGGGGAAAAGACCCCGCTGGCGGTGTGCAACCCTCCCCTTTCGGCGAGCCCTCGGCCCGTAGGATGTGGGCATGGCACTGAAAAAGCGCTCGACCCTCGCCGGGCGAGTCCGATCGAGGGGGGTACGGGACCTCCAGGAGATGGACGCCCGCGGCAGGATCACGGACACGGCATCACCCCTCACACTCGGTGCCGCCATCTTCGTGTCAGTGGTGCTCATCGCGGCCCTGGCGTTCAACGCCGGCCAGAAGGCCGATCCGGGAGCGGTCCTCATACTCTCAGTCGTCGTGGCCATCGGCGTCGCGCTGGCCGCAGGGGTAGCCCTCGCTACTTCACGTTTCCAGGCCGTGAAACAGTTCGGCGACGCCCAGATGGAGTTGCTGGCCATCCACGGCGAGTTGGAATACGAACGAACCGAACGCCGGGCGCTTCTCCACGATGCCCGTGCCGTCGTCGGGGCAATGGGAGCCGCACTGCACGCACTCGAGCGTTCAGGTGAACAGGCCAACGTCCACCAAGCCATGGCCGCGCAGGTCAACCACCTTCGTGAGGTCTTGGCCACGCCCGTATCCAACCTCCGCCCCACGCCCCTCGACCACTTCCGCGAGCCGCTCGTCGCCTTTGCCAACCTTCACGGAATGTCCGTCTCCGTCGACCTCCCCGCCCAGGTCCACGTCATGGCTGAACCGGCGAGCGTCGTAACGATCCTCCAGAACCTCGTCGACAACGCCCGCAAGTACGCCCCCGGTTCGCCGGTTCGAGTGATCTGGGAACCGGCGGGCACCCACATTCGACTCTGCGTGGAAGACCGCGGCCCGGGCCTCCAGGGCGACGTCGAAGCCCTGTTCGGCCAGAGCGTCCGCGGGAGCGCAGGGGATGAGGGATGGGGACTCGGGTTGGCCACCGCTCGACGACTCGCCGAGAAGAACCAAGGTGGGTTGTGGTACGAGCAGCGCGAAGGCCCCGGATCGCGCTTCGTGGTCCGACTGCTCCGCGCCTCGGCGGGCGGCCCGGAAGAAGGAACGCTGTGGACAAAATCCTGATCGTCGAAGACCACCGACTTGTCGCTGAGGGCCTTGCCATGGGGCTCTCCTCGGAGGGGTTCGAGGTCCGGACGACTCCCGGGAACCCCGGCATTGCCCGCAAGGAGTTCCTCCAGTTCGACCCCGACATCGTCCTTCTCGACCTGGGCCTCGGGGAACATGGAAGCGGACTCGACCTGCTGCCGGACTTCCTTCGGCCCGGATGCTCGGTGATAGTCCTCACCGGCGAGACGGACCCCATCACCCTCGGCTCGGCGTTCGACAAGGGGGCGGTAGCTGTCCTCGACAAGGCGATCCCCTTTCCGTCGCTTGTCGCCGAACTCCGGGAGGTCACCGCCGGCGGCACGGAAGCCGCTGAGCGAAAACGGCGGCTCATCCAACGGGACATCCGACGCCTCGATCTGGAGCGGTCACAGCGACTGGCCCCGTTCGAGGACCTGACCCAGCGCGAGGAGGAAGTGCTGGCCATGCTCCTCGAGGGCCGCCAAGCCGCCGACATCGCCCAACTGTCTTTCGTCTCACTCTCCACCGTACGAACCCAGATCCGAGGGATCCTCACCAAGCTGAACGTCTCGTCGCAGCTCGCCGCCGTCTCGATGGCGATGAAGGCTGGATGGCGCCCTCGTTGAGCTTTTCATCAATACTGGCGAGGCGACCCACCTCCGAAGCTGCGAGCCTTTGAGCAATGTCGACAAACTACCTACGGGCCCTCGCTCGATCTGAACGGGGGGCTGGCATGGTTGAGTATGCCCTCCTCATTGCCTTCATCGCCCTGGTGGTGCTCATTGCGCTCTCCACGATCGGGGACACCCTCGCCGAGTGGTTCAACAGGGTGACCAACGTCCTCGACAGCCCCTAACGGGCCTGCTGAGGATTCGTCAATCCTGATGAAGAGACCAGTTGGGACTGTCCGCAGAATGACCAGTGCATCTCCCACAACCGATGCCACTCCAACCCAGAAAGGTGGACACCAATGTTCACGAATCTCATTGCCAAGCTGTACAGCCAGGACCGGGGCGCCGGCATGGTCGAGTATGCCCTCCTCGTGGCACTCATCGCCCTTGTCGTGATCATCGCGCTCGAGCTCCTCGGCAACGGCATCGGCGACCTGTTCAACAACATCACCGACGAACTCAACGACGCCGGCACGCCGTAGGCGACACTCGACAACGCCGAAACAATCCACCTCATTGGGGGTGCCACGATCGGTGGCACCCCCAATGTCTTTCTGATTGGTAGGCTGTCGGCCGGTGGGGAGACTCCAGACCAGAGCAGAATCAATCTGTCAAGTCTGTCGGCTGCGTGCCGATTGACGGGATGACGCTCTACCCAAGGGATCACCCAACTCCTACCCCAGCCCCGGTAGCGAATCGACAAGGAACCACATATGGCTCGCAGAGCACTCATCATCCTGATCGCCCTCGCGCTGGCCGTGGCCGGGACGTGGATCATCTTGAGTTGGGTCAACTCGGCCACCGACCGTGCCCTCGAGGACGTCGAGTTGGTGGAAGTGCTCGTTGCCCAGGCGCCGATCCCCAAGGGGACACCGGCCGAAAGCCTCGTACTCGATGAGCATGTCGCCCTGGTCGAGGTGCTTGCCAAGTCCCAGATCCCCGGTGCCCTCGTCTCCACGGACGACATTGCCGGCCTGGTGGCGGCAATCGACATCGTCACCGGCGAGCAATTGACGACACAGCGATGGGTCGACCCCGCAACGCTCGTCGTCGACCTCATCCCGGACGTCGAGGTGCCCGACGGGTTCCTCGAGGTCTCCTTCACGTTCTCCGACGACCAATTCGTGGGCGGCGTCCCTGCGCCCGGCGACTACGTGGCGTTCATTGCGACCTTCGACCCCTTCACCATCAATCCGACGGACCTCGAGCCCGGGACGGTGAACGACTTCAACGAACTCTTCTCGATCGCCCAGATCCAGCAGAGCGAGACCGAGGAGGGTGATGCCACCGAAGCCGCCTTCCAGACGCCCAACACCACGCACATCATGTTCCACAAGGTCCTCGTGACGAATGTTCAGTACGGGGCACCGCCGGAACTCGTCGACGAAGAAGGCAACCCGATCGAGCCGGATCCACGAGCTGTCCCCGGTGTCTCGATCGTCACGTTCGCTGCGCCGGCGCCCGAGGTCGAGCGTATGGTCTTCACCCACGAGTTCGGCCGGATCTGGCTGGCCCTCGAGCCAATCGATGCGCCGGAGGGTGGCACCGACTTCATCACGCGAGGCAATGTCTTTCCATGAGCCGTATCGTCCTCGTCTCGCCCACGGCTGAGTTCAGATCTCGTCTGACTGACGCCTTCGGCGCGTTGATCGAAGAGGCAACGACCCACTGGTGGCAACCAGAACTCCTCAACGACCCGACGATTGCCGCGGCCAAGATCGCCGCATCGGCTCCGTCGTTGGTCTTGTTCGAGGTGGACGGTGAAGAAGTCAGGGGATTCCCCACCGACACCGCCCTGACGATCATCACGGCGCTCACGAAGACGAATCCGGAGATGCCTTCGATCATCCTGGCCGAGCCACGCTCTGATCTCTTTGGACGGGCGATGCGGGCGGGGGTGCGCGACATCCTGGATCCCAACGGCGCAACTGCTGAGCTGAGGGACCGGGTCAACGGCCTCCTCGGCATCGCCGATCGTTTGCGCGCCACGACAACATCTTCATACGGCCCCCAAGGCTCCGTGGTCACGATGCTCGAGCCGAAAGGCGGGTCCGGAAAGACCTCGATCATGTCGAACCTCGCTGTGCTCCTCGCCCAGCGATTCCCGGGCGAGGTGGTCGCCGTCGACCTGGACCTCCAGTTCGGTGATCTCAGCAATGCTCTGCTCCTCGAGCCTCGCTACACGATGGCGGACGTCGCCATGATGCCGGGGCAGATGGACAGCACGACGATCAAGGCCTTCCTCACCAGGAGGGAGGGGCTCTTCGTCCTCTGCGCTCCCAACTCCCCCGCCGAGGCGGACATGGTCACGCCCGAACTGGTCGGGAGAGTCGTCGATCTCCTTCGCTCGGAGTTCAAATGGGTTCTGATCGACACCTCGGCTGGGCTGATCGAGCCCACGCTCACGGTGCTGGATCATTCGACCGACATCATCCTTCTTGCCTCACTCGACGTCTTCAGCATTCGGAATCTCCGGAAGACCATCGAGATCATGGATCAGATCGGAGTGGTCATTCCTCAGCGCCACCTCGTACTCAATCGCGCCGACTCCAAGGTAGGACTTGATCGCACGGAGGCCATCATGGAGCTGGGAATGCGGCACGCGATCGAGATCCCCAGCTCCCGCTACGTACCTCTCTCCCTGAATCGAGGCGAGCCGGTCGTCGAGATGCAGGTCCGAGCCCCGGTCGCCCGGCGTATCGCCGACCTGGCGGAGCAACTCGTCACCACCCGACCGGCCAAGGACGAGTGGAGCCAGCTATGAGTCTCAGCGATCGCCTTCGTCAAGCCCAGACCGACGACACCCGCCTCGACAAGAAGGTCGAACGGAGCATCCTCGACCCATTCTCCGACCTGAAGCATCGGGCACAACGCTCGCTGCTCGATCGACTCGGCTCGAAACTCGCTGACCAGGCCGTCAGTGAGGCCCAGCTCAAGCAGATGGTGGTCAAGGAGCTCGAGGACATCCTCGCCACCGAGCAGCTGCCGCTCTCGCTGGAAGAGCGACGGAGGCTCACCGATGAGGTCACCGTTGACTTCCTCGGCTACGGCCCCATCCAGCAGTTCCTCCTCGACGACACCGTCACCGAGATCATGGTCAACGCCACCGACGCCATCTACGTCGAACGTCGGGGCAAGCTCGAGAAGACGGATGTCCGCTTCGCCACCGACGCCCACGTTCGCCGGATCATCGAGAAGATCGTGTCGCGAATCGGACGGCGAATCGACGAGTCATCGCCGATGGTCGATGCCCGACTCCCCGACGGTTCCCGAGTCAATGCCATCGTGCCGCCGCTGGCGGTCGACGGGCCCACGGTCACCATCCGAAAGTTCAACCGGGAGGCCTTCACGGTCGAAGACCTGATCGGCTTCGGCTCGATCACTGCCGAGGCGGCCGAGTTCCTCCGCATATCGGTGGAGGGGAAGCGCAACATCCTCATCTCGGGTGGTACCGGTACCGGCAAGACGACCATGCTCAACGTGCTCACGCTGTTCATCCCCAAAGACGAACGCATCGTGACCATCGAGGACGCTGTTGAGCTACAACTCCTCCAGGACCATGTGGTGCGGCTCGAGTCGCGGCCACCGAACCTCGAAGGCAAGGGCGAGGTCACGATCCGCGACCTGGTCCGCAACTCGCTGCGCATGCGCCCCGACCGCATCATCGTCGGGGAGGTCCGTTCCGGCGAGGCGCTCGACATGATGCAGGCCATGAACACCGGTCACGAGGGTTCCTTGTCAACGATCCACTCCAACAGCCCTCGCGATGCTCTCTCTCGCCTCGAGACCATGGTGCTCATGTCCGGCGTTGAACTCGGAGTCCGCGCCATCCGTGAGCAGATCGGCTCCTCGATTGACCTCCTCATCCAGATCGACCGCTTCCGTGATGGGTCGCGCTCCATCTCGGCCATCACCGAGATCACTGGCATGGAAGGTGAGGTCGTGACGATGCAGCACATCTATGAGTGGCAGTACCACAACCGCATCGAAGGTCGGCTCGGATCGCTCATCCCCACCGGGATCCGTCCCAAGTACTCGAGGCAGCTTCAGGAGGAGGGCTTCGAAATGCCCGCCTCCCTCTTCACCCAGGCGCCCGGACGGCGCTGATGCGCCGCATACTCGTCGTCATCGCCCTGGGGCTTGCCATTCTCGCGATGGCCACGCCTGCGCTGGGGCAGGCGGAGTCCTCGGGAGTGTCAATCGAGCGTATCGAGGACTTCGACTTCCCCACGGTTCGGGTGCTTGTGACGGCACCACCAGAGCTTCACGAGACCGACTTGGGAAACGCCCAGTGGGCAGTCACCGAAGACGGCGAGCCGATCCAACTCACGGAAGTCTTCCGAGTCGGCGGTGAAGACATTCGCGTGGTGCTCATCCTCGACACCTCCGGATCCATGGCCGGGGAGCCACTCACGGCTGCGGTCGAGTCCGCCATCTCGTTCGTCGACTCCGTCCCCAGCGGCACCGAGGTCGCCCTCGTCTCCTTCGGTTCCACCGTCTCCACGATCTTCGACTTCACCGATGACCTCGCCGCGGTCCGAGCCGGACTGAACTCGCTCACCGCCTCCGGGGAGACCGCCCTCTATGACGCCGTGCTCGAAGCGGTTTCGTTGTTTCCCGACGACGACGCCCGGCGATCCGTGATCATCCTCACCGACGGCGGTGATACGACATCGAGTGCTTCCCCAACCGAAGCCGCCATCGCGTTGACCGCCTTGCGCGCATCGGTCTTCGCAATCGAGTACGAGACATCCGAGACCGACAGTGGCCCGTTGGCCGCCCTGACTTCGCCCTCCGGCGGCAAGGTGATCCCCGCCGGCGCCGACGATGTACAGCTCGTCTACGACGACATCGCCAAGCGGATCACCTCCCAGTACGTGCTCTCCTACGAGTCGACCGCTTCCGGCCAGACCCGGGTCGGCGTACGGGTCGTGTCCGAGGGTGACGTCTCTCCCTCGGTCGCCACTGTGCGGTTCCCGATCCTCGGGCACGGTGGAACAACCGAACCTCTCCTCCACCTCCACGTCGCCACCTCGACCACTGTTCCCAGCACGTTGGTCGGAGCTGCGCCCGACGTCCCTCTCGTCGCGACCAAGGCAGGCGATCTGGGTGGGCCTGGGCGGTGTCTTCCTCGCCGCCTTCCTCCTCCTCCTCTTCCTCCTCCAACCCGGCGACCCACAACACGCTCAGACCGTTCGCCCCTCCTTCCGTACATCTCGCCAGAGGGCCCTCGGCTCGACCGCCCGCGGTCTCATCAACGCGCCGACCGAGCGCTCGGGCGAGGATCGGGATGGGGCCTGCAAAGGCGCCTGACAGCCGCAGGACTCAACCTCCGCCCGGGGGAGTATGTCGTCCTCGTACTGATCGCCACGGTCACCCTGTGGGCGATCGGGTGGGCCTCGAGCGGGATCCTGGCCGGACTCGGACTCGGGGCCTTTGGATTCTTCGGGGGCTTCGTGTTGCTGAGCTTCCTCGCTACGCGCCGCAAGGCAGCGTTCGAGGCTCAACTCCCGGAGATTCTCGACATGCTCGCTTCGACGATCCGCACCGGTTACGCACCACTGCAGGCCACCGAACTGGTCTCTCGAGAGTCCCGGGACCCGGCCAAGGCCGAGCTCAGCCGGGTGGTCGCCGAAGCCCGACTTGGGTCAGCGACTTCATCGACGCGATGAGCGCCACCGCCCAGCGAACGCAGAGCGAGGACCTCGCCTGGGTCGTTGGTGCGCTGGAGATCAACCGTGACGTCGGCGGCGACGTCAGCCAACTCCTTGAGACCGTCTCCAAGACGATCCGCGAGCGAGTGGCCCTCCGGAGGATGATCGCTGCCCTCTCGGCCGAAGGCCGGCTCTCGGCATGGATCCTCATCGCCCTCCCCTTCGGCATCGCCTTCTTCATCAACTCGAGCAGCCCCGGCTACCTCGACCCTCTCGTCGAGTCGCCCATCGGTATAGGAATGCTCATCTTCTCGGTGATCTCGATGGCCATCGGAATCCTGATCATCCGGCGCATCGTGAGACTGGACGCCTGATGGAGATCACCGTCATCGTCGCTGCTGCTGCCGTCTCCCTGGGTCTCGTCGGTCTCCTGTGGGCCATCGCCGGAGAGCGATCTGCTCCGTCCGCACGGCAGTTGGGAGGCGAGACCACGGACCTCCGAACCATCGAGCTCCGAAGAGGCTTCGGCAACCGCGCCATGGCGCCCCTCATCAGGTGGTTGTCGATCCGCGCCAGGCGATTCACCCCGATCGGGCTCGTCGAGTCACTTGATCGCAAGATCTCCCTGGCCGGCCTGCGGGAACGCCTCTCGCTCGAGCGAGCTCTCGCACTCAAGTTCATCATCACATCGGTGGGAGCCGCATTCGGGCTCTACGACCTCCTCAACGAGCGGCCGTTCCGCGGCATCGCGGTCATGGCGCTCGGCTACTTCGCCATCGACATCATCCTCTGGAGTCGGGCCCGGGAGCGACAAGCTGAGATACAGAAGGCGCTACCCGACACCATGGACCAGTTGCGGATCTCCGTCGAAGCCGGACTCGCCTTCGACGCGGCCGTTGACCGCGTCTCCCGCGGAAGCGGCCCGTTGGCGCGGGAGTTCGCACTCGTCGGGAGCGACATCCAGCTGGGCGCCTCTCGCAATGAGGCCTTCAAGAACCTCATCAACCGCACGGACGTGCCCGGATCTCCGAAGGTTCGTGGCAGCGGTCACCCACGCCGAGGCGTTCGGCGTCTCGATCTCACAGGTGCTCACCGCCCAATCCGACGACCTCAGGGACAAACGCAGGACTCGGGCGCAGGAGAAGGCACAGCGCATCCCGATCCTCATCATCTTCCCGATGCTGGTCTTCATCTTCCCGACGATCTTCGTGGTCCTGCTCGGTCCGGCCGCGATGAAGATCTTCGACACCCTGCTCAACTTCTGAGCTTCCGAGCCCGCGGGACCGGTATCCTGCACCGTCCTGGAGAGGTGGCCGAGCGGCCGAAGGCGTTCGCCTGCTAAGCGAATAGGGGGCGAAAGCTCCCTCGAGGGTTCAAATCCCTCCCTCTCCGCTGCACAGAACCCGGTCAAGGATGACATCTCAAGCTTCGCTTGATCGTCATCTCGACCGGGTTCTCCCGTGTCCATCGGACACGGCGGCGCCTTCAGCGCCGGTGCCAGCGCTTCGACCTCCGGTCGAAGTCCGCACCTCGCAGAGCGAGATACGCCACTCATGCTTGCCGACAGCCCTTCGAGCTGGGACCTTGTGCGTCCTGCGCACAAACGGGAGCACACGCACCGCACGGCGCTGCGCTTATCGCCGCTCGGCAATGACGTGTGCCGGTCATCGCAGACAGACTTGCCGGGCAGACGCACATGGCCTACGCCGCGGAGGCTTGCTCCGGTCAGGCGCCGTAGTTGACTGGTTCGATCTGCATCACCGACCGACCAGACAGATCGATCGATCCGCTGAAGGGTGCGAGACCGGTGATCCAGTCATGCTCGGCAGGCACCGAGACACCGAGCCACATGGAATCGTCCCGTCCAAGCTCGCGTGAAGACCTTCGGTCCGCCGATCCGACACCCGATCCGTTCGTCGCAGACCAGGGCCTCTCCAGACTGCAGCGCTCCGCCGACAGCGGCGGTACCGGTTCGTGGCGCCCGGCGTACCGGTGCCCGGGTCGTACTCGAAGATCAGCACATTCAGAACCGCGTCACCCGAGCTACCCAACAGGCCGGCGGCGGTGGCTTCGAGGATGCGGCAGTCGGCATCGACGGCCGCACCGAGCGACCCGCCGACCCTGGCTCCAGCGCGAGCCGAGGCGGTCAGTCCCATCGACCCGCGGATACGCCATGCCGTACTCGACCGTCCCGACGACCAGCAAGAGAAGCAACCCACGACGAGCACCGTCTCGACGAGGGCAGCACCACGGTCGTCTCGAGACCTCACGGGACCAACCTCACCGGGTCACCGCTGATTCGCGCAGTCCACGTCGTTCGGTCGTGTGCCGACCTGCTGGCGAGTAGATCTGCACCTTCCACCAGCACTCGTTGCTGGGGAGATCGGGATCGCAGTCGTAGTCGGTCGGGAATCGGGATCCGGACATGGATCCACTCGGCGTTGAATCGCTGATCGCTGATGTAGATCTGGCTCCCGCAGTGGCCGAATCCACCTGGATACGGCGGCGGCGTTCCGCCGAGGGACGCTGCGTACGTGCATGAGAGCTGTGCCCCGTTGCCGTCGAAGAACTTGATCCATGCGGTCCCGTTCACATCGCCCAGGTCCCAGATATCGAGTTCGAAGCAGCTTCCCTTGTGCTCGGGCCGGACCTCGGCCAGGTACGGGGTGGCGTAGTCGTTCGTGAAGTTGACATAGATCGACATGTCGAGGATCCCGTACACCTTGGGCTGCGGGCCGACGCCACCGTCGACCGTTGCCATGATCCCGAACTTCGATGAGCCCTTCGGTCATCGGGGAGGGGAGGTGCAGGACCCAGATACCCGGCGTGAGTTCGCCCCCCGGACCGGCCGTGACGGTGCAGTTGTTGCCCCCACCAGTGCCCCACGTGTTGAAGTTGCCGGCTGCTCGCTCACTCCCAGTTCGGGTTTCCGCTGATCACGGGGAAGGAGTCGCCGCACGCCCAATCGGCGTTGTCCCTGGGTTCGTTCGGGCTGTCATCCGGTCGGTAGAGGTTGTAGGTCAGACCGAACACCGCGGCTTGGCCACCGCCACCGCCATGAACTGTCCGCCGGGTCCGAGGTGCCGTCGGTGTAGTCGCCGCCGCCGCCTTCCACGTAGTGCCCACCGTCATAGAAGCGAAGTACCAAGCTCGATGAGTTGGCCGGGACCTCGATGGCGTAGTAGTAGCCAGAGCCCGTGGCCCCTTGCCGGAACAGAGGATTCGTCGCTCCTTGGCACCCAGGAGGACCGCTCGAGCCGTTGTGCGTGATGCACTGGGAGGCGTACGGATCACCCTGCTGGATCTCGGTGTAGCGACCGTTGATGGCCGCCCAGAACTTCGATCCCGGGGATCCGAAGAAGTTCTCTGGACTCCCCAGTCGCACCGGCTTGATGTACTCCGCCTTGGCTACTCGACGGATGGTGACCTCATCCATCCCGATGAGCGGGAGGAAGAAGGTCTCGACGTCGGTCGTCAGCGTCACCTGATAGACGTTCTCGGCGAGGACCAGGTCGGCCAGAGTGGTCTCACCACCGACCGGGAACCCGTTCGCTGCCGAGGCGGTAAGCGCATCCAACCTGGCGTCTGCCGGGAATCCCGGAAGGTTCACGACCCCGGCCAGCGCTGCAGAGTCGGCCGCAGCTCCCAGCCTCGTCTGGTTGAGGTACAGCCACCCGAGGTCGATCGAGAGCGCCGCCGCCAGCATGAGCGTTACCAGGCTGCCCGCCACCCAGACGAGGACGGCTCCCCGGTCATCCCAGTCAATATGAGGCATCCTCATGGCGTCAATCCATCCGGTTCGACCCGGGAAATCACATGGGAGTCGATCACGACGTCGCCGGTGAAGGGCGGCATGCCCGAGTAGTAGGAGTGGGTGTAGACGATGCGCATCCCGACAAGGTCCAGTTCGGCGTCTGCATAGACATTCCGATCCCCAGGCGGGTAGGGAACCACGCCCAGAGGATCGGGCGTCCAGTTGGAGCAGTCCAACGGATCGCCGCTCCCGTCGTACTCGTAGGTGTTCGTCTCGGTCAGGTCCTGGTTCCCATTGCTCAAGGCCTTGTAGATGTCGATCTGTACCAGGTCGGCGATGTTCAGGGCGCTGGAGAACGCCGCCAACGGCAGACCGGAGTCCGTCGCAGTCGGCCGTCGAATCATCCCCAGCAACCGCCAAGGACCTCACCCCTTCACGCACGGCGTGGCTGGCGGTCAGGACATCCTTGAAGTAGCCGCCGAACTCGAGGATGCCGACCACCACGATCGAGGAGGATAGGGAGCACGAGGGCGAACTCGACCACGACGGAACCACGCTCACGAGAACGGCCGGTTCGATTGATTCCACGGGCATTTGTGCGGTTGAAGATGCGCCACCTCCCCTCTTGAACTCGGGTCTGCGCGGCGACGGGCGACCACTCGAAGTGACAGGTGCTTCACTCTACTAGATCCCGGCCCCCGATCAAGGGGCCACAACAGGCTTCCGCGGCCACGGAAAGTGACCGAACACCGACGATCACCCCAGCGAGGCCGCCAGGGCGTCGAGGATCTGATCGATCTCGTCGCCGGTGATGACGAGCGGCGGGCACAGGGCGATCTGGTCGCCGAGCGGCCGCACGATCACGCCCATCGCCTGGCACTTCTTGCGGGTCCCCACCGCATCGACGCCCTCGGGCACGGTCACACCCCACACTGCGCCGACCCCACGCACGTCGGTGACCAGGCCATCGGCCTTCATCGAGTCGAGGCCGGCCTTCAACTGCTCGCCGATCATGATCGCCCGTGCGGGCAGGCCCTCGCGTTCCTGGATACCGATCGAAGTCAGCGCGGCCGCGGCCCCCAGGGGGTGGCCTGAATAGGTGTACCCGTGCCGGAACACGAATCCCTCGTTCGCCTCGAGGGCCGCCGTCACCTCGGGGCCCACGATCACCCCGGAGAACGGTACGTAGCCGGATGTGACGGCCTTGGCGAAGGTGATGAGGTCGGGCGTCACGCCGTAGTGCTGGGCGCCGAACCACTGGCCTGTCCGGCCGAATCCGGTTATGACCTCGTCGAAGATGAGATAGGCGCCATGTGTGTCGCACAGGCGCCGGAGTCCGTCGAGGTAGCCCGGGGGTGCGGGCCATACGCCGCCGGCACCCTGCACCGGCTCGGAGATCACGGCCGCGATCTCGTCCCCGTGCTCGTCGAACACGGCGGCCATGGCCTCGGGGTTGTCGGCCGGGACGTTGATGACACCACCCACGTACGGCCCGAAACCCTCCCGGTTGAGCGGGAGTCCCTGCACGGACGTCCCTCCGTAGTTGGTGCCGTGGTAGCCCCGCTCTCGACTGACGATGATGTGCTTCTGGGGACGTCCGGCCTCTCGCTGTGCGATGCGGGCGATCTTCATCGCCGAGTCGACCGCCTCCGAGCCCGAACTCCCGAAAAAGACCCGGGACGGCCCCATCGGGGACATGCCGGCGATCTTCTCGGCTGCGGCCTCAGTGGTCTCGTTGGTGAGGTCGTCGAAGATGTTCGTTGCCGACAGTTTCGATGCCTGGCGGGTGATCGCCTCCACCATCTCCTCGCGGCCGTACCCGATGTTCTGGTACCACAGCGATGCAATGCCGTCCACGTAGCGGTTGCCATCGGAATCCCACACCACGGCACCCTTGCCACCGACGAGGTTGATGAAGTCGGTCCGCCGCGGGGGTGCGAACGGGTGGATGAGGGGGCTGGGCATGGCGTCTCCTGTGTGACTTGACCGGAGCAAGACTAGGAGGGTGTTGAAGAATGGATGTGCTCGCAGCTTCGAGCAGGCTTCGTCTCCGGCAAGGACGCAGGATCTCGCCACTACCGGGCGTAATGGCGAGTCCGAGGACGCTGCCCGGGGGCGAAGACCGCCGAAGATGCGCCACAGCTCGATTGTTCAACACCCTCCTAGGCCTCCATCGGCCACCGAACGGCCCGCGTAGGCTGACGGGATGCTCTGGGCCATCTACTCCGAGGACCGCGACGACGGCCTCCCCATCCGCAAGGCCAACCGCGACGCGCACATCGCCTACGCGGCCGGCTTCGACATCGTGGTCGCCGGCCCGATCCTCGACCCGGCCGGGGAGATGCGCGGCTCGCTGCTCCTGGTCGACATGCCATCGCGTGAGGATGCCGATGCGTTCGTGGCCAACGACCCGTACACCGTTGCCGGACTCTCCAAGTACCACCGGATCTGGGCGTTCCGCCAGACATTGGGGACAGTCTCCCTGACCCCCTGAACGGGCTCAACCCGTCCTGTCGACCACCCGGCGGGCGTGGCGGACCATCGCCTCATCCATCATCCCCCCTCGCGCATCGAGGAAGACACCCGCCCCTTCGGCCTGGGCCGCTTCGTAGCGTCGGATCACATCCTCCGCGTCGGCGATCTCCGCCGGGGTGGGGGTGAACACCGCGTTCACGGTTGGGACCTGCACCGGATGGATGCACCCCCGCGCACCGAACCCAATCGCGGCCAGCCGGTCGGTCCCACGGCGCAGCCGATCAACGTCGGTGAACGACGGCTCGACACCGGCGATCGCGGGTCGGAGCCCGTAGGCCGCGCTCACCGTCACCACCCGCAGTCGAGCGGAGTCCAGGTCGGTCCCCATCGTGTCGTAGCGGATCCCGAGGTCGGCAGCCAGGTCGAACTCCCCGATCATGAGCGCGGTCACCGCGTCGTGGCCCCCGATCTCCTCGGCCCGCAGCAGGCCCCGGGCGGTCTCGATCATGGCGATGATCGCCAGGTCATCCCCCACGTGGGCTGCCGCATCCTCCACCATGCCCGGTCCGTTGACCTTCGGCAGGAACACGCCGTCCGCCCCCATCGCGGCCTCGAGGTCGGCCAAGAGCAGCTCACCCGGGTTCACCCGCACCCATACTTCGACGCCTTCGGGATGCCCGGCATGCAGCCAATCGTGCACCGCTTCTCGTGCCGACGCCTTGTTCGACCATGCAGTTGCGTCCTCGAGGTCGACCACGATCGCGTCCGCTCCCGACTCCACGGCCTTCGCGAAGCGATCGGGTCGATCAGCCGGAACGAAGAGGTACGACCGAGGAAGCATCCTCGCAGGCTACGCATCCCGACCGCGGCCGACCCGGCCGGGTACCACGCCACTTCCCCTATCGGTCCATAGACTCACAACGATGACGAGCGCACCGCCACCCGAAGACACCCGTGAGCGACTCCTCGTCGCAGCCTCTCGCCTGTTCGCCATCCGTGGCTTCGAGGGGACGTCCACCCGCCAGGTCGCCGACGCGGTCGGGATCAGGCAGCCGTCGATCTTCCACCACTTCGCCACCAAGGCAGAGATCCTCAAAGAACTCATCCACCGCGACCTGGTGCCCGCTCGCCAGCACCTCGCTGCCTGGTTCGACGAAGGCGGTGCGGTGGCGCCCCGCTTCGCGGCGTATCTCATCGAGGATCTCCACTGGCTCATCAACAGCCGATTCGACAACCGCGGCCTCTACGTCGACGAACTCCTCGCCACCCCCGAATTCGCGGCCGAGGCTGCTTTGCGCGCCGACTTCCACGCGGGCCTCGAGGCCTTCCTGGCAGCCGGGGTAGCCACCAGGGAGTTCCGGGCCATCGAGACCGCCTTCGTGCGCGAGGTCATCGTCGCCCTCAGCCTCGACACGATCCGGGCCACCGCCACCGGCCTGGTCGGGGACCCGGGCAGCCGCCCGGCCACGGTCACGGCCTTCCTACTCCGTTCGATCCTCGACGACCCCTCCTCGGTCGACCGGGTCATCGACCAGGCGCAGGCCCTCCGCACGAGAGCATCCCTCAGGGACGGGTAGTCACCGAGGCGGCCATCACAACCGCACCGTCGGCATCACGGGCGCTCAGCTCGCCCGACCGATCCCCCACCAGGCTGAGTGCCCGGTTCACATGGGCGGGACGGGTGGCCCTGAAGGAGAACGATCCAAGGGCGGCCCCCGAGTTCCGCGACCAGAGGTCGAGCAGAAGGAGGGCCGTGAGCGGCCCCTGCACCACCAGGCTCGGATGCCCGTCGACACCCGTGGCGAACGGGGCGTCGTAGTGGATCCGGTGGGCGTTCCAAGTGAGGGCCGAGAAGCGGAACAGCATTGCCTCACTCGGGACGACGGTCCGTGACCACTCCCCGGACGGCGTCGCCGGGGACCGGCCTGCCGCCGGCACGCCCTTGGACGGCGCCGTGTAGACAATCGATCGCCGCTCGGAGATGGCCAGGCCTGCCTCGTCCTCGACCTCGGAGACGAACGTCAGGAAGAGGAGTCGCTCGCCGGCGGCCGAGGTCTTCTCCTCCACGGAATCGAGCCTCTCGGTCTTCGTCGCTTCGGACCCGATGACGAGGTCACGGTGGAACTGGGTGGAGCCCCCGGCGAACATGCGACGGGGCAGGTCGGCCGGGGCCAGCATCCCATTCCACGGTGAGTGCCCGTCGAGGCCCAACTCCTCGGTGCGAGCCTCGGTCTGGAAGTAGAGCCAATGCCACATGGCCGGTAGGACGTCTCCCCGCCGGAGGTCCAGGTCTTCGCGATCGATCGTCGCCGCCAGTCGCCTGGCCGGTGACTCCGCCACCAAGTCCCGCCAGACCACCCGGGCGCCGATCCACTCCTCGTACATGGGCGCAGGCTACGCGTCGGATTCCTTACCCTCCGACCGCCGTATCATTTGCCTGAAATGCGGATTCGCTCGACCGAGGTGGCCCTGGCAGCAGCGGGAGCGCTCCTCGCCCACGAACTGGGTTACGGCGCTGCCGAGCTGCTTCGACTCGGATTCAACGATCCCGGGCACGGACACCTCCCAGTCCTCATCGGGATCATGGTTCCGCTCGCGATGCTCGTCGCCGGTCTTGGGGTCCTGCGGCTCGCTCGCGGCCAGATCGGTGTGGTTCGTGTCCGCAACCTTCTTGCGATCCAGTTCGTCCTGTTTCTCGGCCTCGAGCTCGCCGAGCACGCCGCTGCGGGAGAGGCCATCGGTGCGCTTACGAACCCCGCCGTCATCCTCGGTCTCCTCGCCCAACCATTCGTCGCACGTGCGATCGATCGGGTCCTGCGGGGGGCCGCCACAGCGCTACGTTCGCGCGGGAACGACCCCCTCATCCAGTCTCTCTCGCCAAGTCGGGCCACACTGGCCGTTGCCACGAGCGGACTCCCGCTCTGGGACGGATCTCTCCTCCCCCGCCGACGCGGTCCACCGAACTGACTCGCCATCGAAGTCAGTTCTGCAAAGGAGATTCCATGAAACATCCACTCATCCGCGTGTTCGCGCTCATGCTCGGACTCGCCCTCATCCTCACCGCCTGCACGTCCACCGATGCCGACGCCACCCCATGCGACGCCCTCGAGATCGAGGGGGCCTGGTTCCGCAAGCCCCCCGCAGTCAACGGGGCGCTCTACTTCAAGGCGACCAACACAGGTGACACCGCCATCGCGCTCACTGGGGCGAGTTCCGACATCAGTGCGATGGTGGAACTCCACGAAGTCGTCATGAACGACGGCATGATGCAGATGCGGGCCATCGAAGGCCAGCGCATCGAGATCCCGGCCGGGGAGACGGTCGAACTCAAGCAAGGCGACCTCCACGTCATGGCGATGAACGTCGTCGAGGGACTCGAGGACGGCGCGGATGTCGAGTTCACGATCACGACCGACGCCGACTGCACCATCTCCATCACCGCTCCCGTCACCGTCGAAGAGGACGAAGGCGACGACATGGAAGGAATGGATCACAGCGGCTGAGCCCGACAGCCACGACAGACCAACGATGTGGGGTGCACCAACAGGTGCGCCCCACATCCGTTTCGTCAGCGCCCCAGGTCCAACTCGTCCTGGGTGACGCGTGACCGGACGGTGAAGACCGAGTCGCCCGACAGCACCCCTCCCCGGGCGAAGAGGCGCCCGAACTGCCAGTTCGACAGGCCAAGTTCCGGTCGGTTCAGCGCGTACTGGCCGTCGACCCAACGCGTGAACCCGTTGCCGACGAACGGGGCGTCGATCGAATCGAAGAAGCGCTGCTGGGCGTCCGACGACGGACTGATGAGCGAGGCAGCGAAGTGGGGGCTCTGTTCGTTGAAAAGGGTCACGGCTTCGTCGACCGAATCGACCATGACGAGGGTCACCTCGGGCGAATCCTCCCACTCCCACTCGACCCCCAGTCCGTTGTGGGTGATGACCTCGGCCTGGGGTTCCTCGACCTCCCCTCCCGCCCTTCCGATCGGAACGACCCTTTCGAACCACTCCGACGGGATGGCCGACTCGGACCCAGCCGCCACGTGCAGTTTCGGGTGGGCCTCTCGTCGAGTCCCGGCCCGGAGGAGTGCCTCGAGGAATGCGGCCACGAGGTCGGGCCGCGACCTTGGGATGGCACAGGTGTTGAGGGTGTTGCAGACCTTGCGGTCGAGCGAGTGATAGACGGCCTGGGCGAAGTCATCCGCGGGCGCATCGTCCCCGGCCATGATCCACGCGCCACCGGTCCCGTGCAGCGACACGGGGATCCCGGCCTGGTGGGCAACGGATCCGAGCTGGGCCACGGCCTTCCCGGAACCCCGGGCAACGGCGAGGGACAACGATCGGTTCGAGAACATGGCCCAGCCGGCCGCCCTGGATGCCGAGGAGACGAGTGAGGCCGCTCCCGAGGGCAACCCGGCGTCTTCCAGTGCCGGGTCGAGCGCATGCTCGACGATGGCCCGGGCCGTGCCGAGCGCGTCCGACCCGATGCGGAACACGACGGTGTTCCCCGCTCGGAGGACCCCGGTGGCGTCGGCAAACACATTGGGGCGGCCTTCGAACACGAACCCAACCACCCCGAGCCCGGCCACCACCTGGTCCACTCTCCACCCGTCGTGGGTGATGGTCTCTTGCACGGTTCCGCGGGTCGATGGCATGGCACCCCAGCCTCGGAGCCCCTCGATCATCCCGCGCCGCATCGTCTCGTCGAGCACGAGTCGGGTCACGGAGCGCCCTCGGGACCGCGCCCTCTCGACATCTGTGGCATTGGCAGTCGCTATCGGGGCGAACGACGCGTCGTCCTCGAGCCGGCGTGCAAAGGCCTCGAAGAAGGCCTCTATCTGGGAATCGGTCACGGAGCCCATCCTCCGGAATGCGGCCTCGGAGGCCGCCACAGCCGCGTCGGCGATGGCCGCAACATCGGCGGGGATGTGGAGAAGGTCCCCGGTTGCCTGCACGACCACCAGTCGGTCGCCGGCGACGAACGCGTCGGCGATCTCGGCCGGTACGTGGGTCACCTTGTCGCCGTCGTAGACGATTGGCATGCCGGCAGTGAGAGAGGTCAGCTGCATGGGACGAGCCTAGAAGAGGAGCGAGGAACGAGGTACGAGGAGCAAGGCTCTGCTCCGTCCTTCGTCCTTCGTCCTCTGTCCTCTGTCCCCCGTCCCTCCTACAGGCCCATCTCCCAGATGCTCGACCGACTGAGCTCGAACCCGATGGACTCGAGGGCCAGGAGGAGGTCGTCGTCGGCGGGAAGCCAGAAGGCGATCTCTCCCATGCCTGCCTCTACGGCGTGGTCGACGCAGGCCCTGATCACCCTTCGATAGTCGTCGGGGGAGGCCTGTATCCAAGTGACGGCGAACCGGTTGTCGTCCTCCGGGGAACCGATGACCCATCCGCTCGGGCAACTCCACAGCTCCCCCCGGCGTTTCGCCTCGACCAGGTCACCGGGAGTCATCGACCAGAAGACCCAGTGGCGGCTGACGAGCCCTCGGGACCGCGGCATGAGACGCCCGGAGTTCCAGGCCACCCAGGCGTCGTCCGCCTCCGCCCGAGCGGCCGCCACGAGCCGTTCCGGCCCGGGGACCCGAGGACCACCGTTCCGAAGGGGGTTCGGGTCCGATCTCAGGTCGGTGCGCCTGGCGAATACCCACCTCGACGTCCGCCGATACCCGAGGCCACCAACCTGCCGTTGGGGTGCCTCGTTCCAGTCCTCGATGAGCAGCCTCGCCACCCGCGCCCCGTTCTGCCGCCCCCACTCGACCCCGGCGCTGTTCAACAGGGAACCAAGGCTCTGCCGACGATGGTCGGGATGCACGCGTGCCGAGGCCATCCACACCTCCCGCGGCCCCGGCATGCGGGCCGTGCCCACTGCGACCGCCTTCCCGTCATCATCCAAGGCAACCGCCACGTACACCCCCGGGTCCGCCAGCCAACCGGCGAAGGCATCCGCCACGTAGTCGCCCCACTCGAAGGTGTCCTGGGTGAAGGACCGGACGTGCTGCTCGTCGGCCGCCTCCGCTTGGCGGATCGTGTAGGGCATCAGGCGGTCGATCCGAGGACGACCCACGCGGTGGTGATCCACGTCATGAGGAGTACGAGCCGATCCCAGCCGACCCGGACGATCGGTAGCTCCCGGCGCAGGTACCAGGTGGCGGGCACGCCGACGGGAAGCACCATGATGAGACCGGCCAACGCCACGGATCGGATAACAGCGACCCCGAGTTCGAAGGGAAACGAGATGTCGGCGGCGATGGGCGCGAGGAACGACGAGATCGTGAGGCCGATGATGCTGACTGCCAGCACACCGAACGCCCGGCTGATCGCCAGCTCCAGTTCCGGGTAGGCGTACGCCTCCCCCGTCATGGGCCCCTCGGAGGCCACCCCCACCGCGAAGAGCCCGACCACCGCGATCACGAGGCCGGCGCCGAGCATCGCTCCCGTCGACGACGTGAAACCCACGGTGACAAAGCCGAATCCGTCCATGAAGACAACCGCAGACAGGGCGAACATCCCGGCGCCCACCACGGCCAGGAACATGTCACCCGCCAAGCCGAGTTGTCGGCCGAAGAGGCGGGCGATGTCCCATCTGGTGAACTCGGGATCCGGGTCGGGCATGGGGGAACGATATCGCGACACCCGCCACGGCACCGACCACCACGCTGCGGGGCCGCTCAACCCTTCACGGCCTCCCAGTACAGCTCGACCGGATGGGCGATCCGCACATCTCCCCGGGCGTGGACTCGGAGCTGCATCTCACAGCCGGGGTTGGCGGATGCGACGACCTCGACCCCGATCACCTCCATCTGGTCGGCCTTCCATCCTCCCAACTCGGCAGCCGCCTCCGGATGAACGAGACTCCAGGCCCCGGCAGCCCCACAGCACATCCCTGAGGGGTCGAGATCCACCGGCTCGTAGCCGGCCGCCTCGAGGACGAGTCGGGGCTGGGCGGTGATGCGTTGGGCGTGTCGGAGATGGCAAGGATCCTGCACCCCCACCCTTCCGCGCTTCTCCTCCATGCGGGGGAGACGCCCATCCTCGATGGCGGAGGCCATCACCTCGGTGATGTCGGCGACCGGCAGGGGCTTGCCCACGACGTGCTCGTACTGCTTGAGGTGGGCACCGCACCCGGCCGCGTTCGCCACGACGAGGTCGACGCCGTCGAACGCATCGAGGTTGATGGCAGCGAGACGCCGGGCTTCGTCACCCGCTCCCGCATGGGCAGCGAGCGCTCCACAACATGCCTGACCAGCAGGTACCACGACCTCGAAGCCGGCAAGTTGGAGGACGCCAATGGTCGCGTCGTGCACCGGTCGGAACCACTCGTCCATCACACAGCCCGAGAGCAGCCCAACGCGACCGCGGGTCTCGCCGGTAGCCGGGAACGTGCCGCCCTTTCGGGACCTTGGTCGACCTCGTAGGTGTCGCACACCGCGCAGGCTCCGACCGACCCTCCCCGGGATGGCGCGGGGGAGACCGACCGCTTGGGCAGCGACCAGCGCCGCCGATCCGAGGCCCAGGAGCACGGACGAGGAGACCGCCTTCCCCCACACGAGGCCTCGTAACCCGGACGCCCTCGTCGATCGGGCGATCTCTTCGCGGGCTTGTTCCAGGAGGCGGCCGTAGGGCACGAGGGAGGGACACGCAACCTCGCAGGCCCGGCACCCGAGGCAGAAGCCGAGGATGTCCGAGAACGTGCGGTCGAGGGGGACGATCCCATCGGCGACCGCCGCCATGGCGGTGAGTCGGCCGCGCGGGGACGCGCTCTCCCGGCCGGTGAGCCGGAAGGTCGGGCAGTGCGGGAGGCACAGTCCGCACTGGATGCAGGAGCCGATCTCCGCCCTCGACGGGGGATGGTCGGTGACCCAACCCATCAGATCCTCCCGGGGAGGCGGCCCGGGTTCACCACTCGGTCCGGGTCGAAGCGGGCGATCAGCCGCCGCTGCAGGGGGAGCGTCATCGGAGGGGTCCCCCACGGGTCGGCGTCACCGTCACCGCGCAGGCGGACGAGGGATCCTCCCAGCGCTTCGGCCCACTCCCGGATGCCCCCGGGATCGCCTCCGGCGAAGTCGACCACACCGACACCATGCTGGGCCACGAAGCGGCACCCCGTTGGGGATTCGCTGCACCGCGTCGGCGGTGGCGGCGGGGGGCACCCGCACCGACCACGCTGGACCGTCGCCCGGGAGGCTCGGCCAGTCGTGGCCCTCCACCGCCACACCGTCGAGGCGCGCCACCTGCGCGTCGATCTCCTCGGACGTCCCAGCGAGATGGACCCGGCAGCCCTCCTCCGTCTCCAGCACCGCCCAAGGGCGGAAGGCACCCGCCAGCGCGGCCGAGGCATCGCACACCGCGACGGTCGCGCTCCGCGCTGGGCGTGGCCACAACTTCAGGCAGGCCTGCACGATCACCCCGAGCGACCCGAACGAACCGGCCGAAAGACGCATGAGGTCGTACCCCTGTACGTTCTTGACCACCCTTCCCCCGGCCCGGACGATCCGACCGTCACCGGTAGCGAGGGTGACCTCGAGGAGGTGATCGCGGGTCGGTCCATACCGGCCCCGCCTGTACCCGGAGACCCCTGCTGCGATCACTCCCCCGATCGTGGCGCCGGGAACCGTCTCGGGGAGGATCGCCATCTGCTGGTACGGATCGAGGACTCCGCTGATGGCGGCCAGTGACACTCCCCCTTCCACGACGAGTGTCATGTCCTCGGCCTGGTGATCGACGACTTTGCTCAGGCGCTCCGTCGAGAGAACGACATCCGGGGCGACGGCATGGCCCATTCCCTGGTGGCTGCCGCCTCCCCACACGAGCACGGAGATCCCTGATGCCGAACAAGCCCCGAGCGTTTCCGCCAGTTCACCTGGCGACCCCGGACGAAGGGTCAGTTGCGAGGCGGGCGCGCCCGGCACGGGAGCAGACCCGGCATCGAGGAGGGAGGCGGGGATTCGGCCGTTCACACCCAGGCTCCCTCGGGGAGCGGGCGGCCAAAGTCGGCGCATCGGGATCCGCTCGGCAGGACCTTCTCCGGGTTCATCCGCAGGTCCGGATCGAATGCTTCCCGGACGCGGGCCTGGGCGTCGAGGTCGGCCTCGGAGAACACCTCGGCCATGAAGGCCCGCTTCTCGGTGCCGATCCCATGCTCCCCGGTCAGGGCTCCGCCGGCGTCGAGGCAGGCCCGGACGATCTCTTCGCCGGCCGCCACGACCTTGGCCTCCATGCCCGGCTCGGAGAGGTCGAATCCCATGATCGGGTGGAGGTTCCCGTCGCCCGCGTGGAACACATTCATGAGGGTGATGCCGTACTTGTCGCCGATCTGATACACCTTGTGCATCACCTCGACGAGCTTGGTGCGGGGAACGACGGTGTCGTGGAGGTAGAAGTCGGGAGCCAGCTGGGCCACCGCGCCGAACGCGGCCTTGCGCCCCAGCCAGAGCAGGGCCCGCTCGGCATCGTCGGCGGCGATCCGCACGTCGGTGGCGCCGTGGCGGAGGGCGACTTCTTCGATGATCCGTGCCTCGGCCACCACCGCCTCGGGAAGGCCGGTGACCTCGGCGAGGAGAACGGCGGCGACATCCGGGAGACCGGCGTGGAGGTAGTTCTCCACCACCCGCAGGGTGTTGCGATCCATCATCTCGAGGGCGGCCGGGACAATCCCCTCAGCGATGATCCCCGAGACGGTGGCGGTCGCCCCATCGACCTCCTCGAAAGAGATGAGCAGCGTGCGCACATCGGGTGGATTGGGGGTGAGCTTGACGAGGATCCGGGTGACCACGCCCAAGGTTCCCTCCGAACCGACGAGGACCCCGCGCAGGTCGAGGCCGAGTGGGTCCGGCGCTGCGCCTCCCACCATGACGACCTCGCCATCGGAGGTCACGACCTCCAACCCCAGGACATGGGAGACCGTCGAACCCTCGGCAAGGCAATGCGGCCCACCGGCGTTGTTCCCGACGTTCCCACCGATGGTGCACACCGACTGGCTGGAGGGGTCGGGAGCGAAGTGGAGGCCGAGCGGCATCGTGTGGTCGGAGAGGTCGAGGTTGATCACCCCCGGCTCGACCCAAGCCGTACGGTTGGCCACGTCGACCTCGAGGATCCGATTCATTCGGGTGAGGGCGAGAAGAACGCCTTCCGTGGCCGGGACCGCTCCCCCGGTGAGGCCCGTACCGCCACCACGGGGGGTCACCGCCACACCGGCCTCCTTGGCGATCCGCATCACCTCGACCACCTCCGGCGTGGAGGCAGGCATGGCCACGACTGCCACGTCACCACGCCGCAGACCGGCATCCTTCGAGTAGAGGTACCGCTCGATCGGCTCGGTGAGCACGTTCTGGTCCCCGAGCACCGCGCGGAGTCGTCGTGCGAGGTCCATCGGGGAAACCTAGTTGGACGACGGACGACGGACGACGGACGACGGACGACGGACGGGGAACGGGGACGACGGAGCCAAGGCGGGCCAAGCCACGACGCGACAATCCACACGCCCCCTACCCCGCAAGAGTCCTCGCATGCGCTCGGACAATGCGGGGGCCCCTTCCCCCACTTCGTGCGGGACAGACCAGAAGGGACCCGCCCTTGGCGGGGGACTGGGACTCGGGACTCGGGACTCGGGACTCTCGGACTGAGGACTTGGCACCACGCAGGGGTATCCTCGTGGCCCGTGGTTCGACGCACCCTCCTCCTCTCCATTCTCCTGCTCGCGGTGGCCGCTCCGAGCATCGCCAAGGTGGAAGGCGGGCTCGACGTCGTCGAACTCTCCGGGATCATCGACGATGCCAAGGTCGACTACGTGCTGCATGCGCTGGACCGGGCGGTGGACGACGATGCCCAGGCGGTCCTCATCAAGCTCGACTCCCCGGGATCGGTGACCATACGGACCGACGAACTGGAGGAGGCCTTTGCGAACTCCCCGGTGCCGGTGGTGGTGTGGGTCGGTGACGCGCCGGCCGAGGCGTTGGGAGCCGCGGCACGCCTGGTTGCGGCTGCCCATCTCGCCACCGCTGCGCCCGGAACCTCGATCGGGCATGGGGACCTCGAGCGCATCGGCCAAGATGCTTCAAGGGCCGCCGCCTTCCCCGGTGAGCCGGTGATCGTGACGTTCGACACCCCGGGCCTCGATCGGGTCGACGCGTCACTCGGTCAGATCGCGGTCTGGCTCAACGGGCAGATAGTCGAGACCACCCACGGGCCCGCCTACCTCCTCACTGCGCAGGAGGTCACGGACGACGAGGGGAACATACGACTCCAGCAAACGGTGGACGTCCGCTTCGTCGAACCGAACCTCTGGGTCCGCCTCCTCGACCTCTCCCTGAATCCCGCCACCCTCTTCTTCTTCCTGGCCATGGGCCTCACCATCGTGGCGTTCGAGTTCTATGCGGTCGGTCCCGGTGTGGCGGCGGGGGTCGCGCTGCTCCCCCTTGTCATCGCCGGCTACGGGCTCGGCCACCTCCCCGTGACCTGGTATGGGTTGGTCCTGCTCCTCGCAGCCATGGGCCTCCTGGTTGTCGACTACCAATCCGGCGCGTTTCGGGGCCGAAGCGCCGTCGGGAGTGTGCTCCTGCTCGCCTCGGGCCACTTCCTGGTCGACGGGTCGCCGGTGCTCGGCACCTCCTGGGGTGGAATCACCACAACCACCATCGCCGTCGGCCTGTTCTTCGCAGTTGCCATGCCGGTCGTTGCCCGCTCGAGGTTCTCGACGGGCACGTTCGGACGGGACCACCTGATCGGACGACACGGGACCGCTGTGGCGGCCTTTGTGGAAGGCACGGGAGTCGTCGACCTGGGTGGAGCCCGATGGCAGGCATCTGCTCACCGTGAGTCGGGGATCGCCGAAGGCGACGACCTTGTCGTGGCCGCCGTCCAAGGCATGTGGCTGGCGGTCGAGAAGCCAGACCTGCCCGGCGACACCGAGTAGCGGCGATCAGCATGGCTTTCGACTGGATTCGGTATCTCCACCTGCTCGCCGCCGCCGTGTGGACGGGCGGACTGATCGTCCTGGCCTTCACGGTCACGGCCCTCCGCCGGGCGGGTGCCGATAGGCCGCAGCTCCAGGCAGCAGCCCGGATGTTCAGCCGCCTCTCGTGGACGGCGATGACGATCTCCCTGGCGACCGGCATCGTTCAGCTCCTGCGATTCGGGCCGAGCGCCACCAGCCTGGGGACGGAGCTCGGCCGGGCGGTCTTCATCAAACTCATCCTCGTCGGCGCCGCCATCGCGCTCGCCCTGGGGCATCAGATGACCGCGGCCACGACTTCAGCTCGGACCCGGGGCATCTTCCAGGGCCTCATCCTCATCGTCAGCTTCGGCATCTTTGCCGCCGCGGTGAACATCTGAGCGTCAGGAAGCGTCGGGAGACAAACGTCAAGAGACGAGGCTGACATCCTGACGCTCGACGCTCAGATATGGCCCAGCCTGCGACGGGCATCTTGCAGGAACGCCTCAGCCGCCTCCGCCGGGTGATCCCTGCCCAGAAGGTCCGAGTACTGGAGTGCCACTCCTCCAAAGCTCGTGGTCGGCGGGAGGAGGTCGACCGTCTCGTTCTTGGACCACGGAGCCACGTACACGTAGGGATCCGGAAGGTGGCGATCCCCGGGTGAGAACCCCATGGAGGCACGGAGTCCGTCGGCATCGCTTCCCAACTCGACCGCCAGGTCGAAGTGCTCGTTCCACAGCCGGGGCTTTGTCAGGTCACCGTCCGGGGCTGACTCCACGATCTTGTCCAACACTTCCTGGCCGAGCGCGTAGAAGGATGCGAGCACCCTCGCGGACCCGGCATCGACCGCGAACACCTCATCGAGGTCCACCGGCATCTCGATGTCGTTCCGCTCCCCCCGGGGTCGATCGAATCCCACGCCCGCGAACGCAAGGGCGGCTCGGAGCGTCGTGATCGGCCGTCGCGTTGCCTCGATGCCATCCCAGTCCTCGACCATGTGAACACCCTCGAACCGAAGCGTGCGGCCGCCGAACGGAGGGGTACCCATGCCCCCGGGCGTCGGGGTGAGCCACACCTCGCCGTCCACTTGCTGCCGGGCGTACGAGAAGGCGTAGAAGGAAATGAGGTGGAGGGCTCGCCGGGTCGAGGCAAAGCCTTCGGGCAGGGGGAGGAGAGGGGTCACGCCCCTACAACGAACGTGAGCGGGGTCTATTCCACGGTCTCGGCACCTACGGGCGTAGGGGGACATCAGCATCAACGACAACCCAGAGCGCCAGTTCGGTGTCAGGAGCAAGCAGCGCAGGCGAGCGTGAAGCCAGAACTACGACGTGCCGTCCGCGTAGCGCTGCAGCGCTACGCGGGTTTCGGGGGCAAGGAGATCGAGGGCATCGGTGATGGTGCTTCCCTTCACCGCCGCCAGGGCGGCAGCAAGCGGCCCCGTCCGGGCGGGGAGGTCAGTCGAGAGCAGCACCAAGGGAGCCTGGGTGACCGATCGAACCGCTGCCGACTTCCCGAGCGCTCTCCACAGGGTGTCCGACCGTGAGAGACCCGAGCGCTGGGTGGTGAACCCACCAGTGACGTCGAACAGCCAGGCGCCCCCGCGCCGATCCTCGGCCTCGAAGGAAACGGTCACTCCGGTCAGGAGCCTCTTCTTGTCGGCGGTGATCAGGAAGCCCGCCTCCTCCAGCATCGCCCTGGCAACCTCGGACGATTTCAGGCCGGCCCGCAACGCCGCAGCGAAGGGGTCCGACTCGGGCTCGTCGATCGCCAGCACCGGGAGGCTCACTCCCGGGAGCCGCATCTGGTCACGTTCCAGGAGACGCTGCTTCTCCTTCTTGATGCGGCGTTCTGCTTTGCGGATGTACTCGTCATCGAGGTCGAATCCGACGTAGTGGCGATCGGTACGGGCTGCTGCCACACCGGTGGTACCCGAGCCCATGTAGGGGTCGAGGACCAGATCACCGACGTACGTATACAGATGGATGAGCCGCTGCGGGAGCTCGACGGGGAACGGCGCCGGGTGCCCGACCCGCTTTGCAGATTCGGCGGGGATCTCCCACACGTCGGTCGTGGCATCGAGGAAATCGTCCACCGAGACACTCACCTCGGACGGAAGCCCCCGCTTGGCACGTTGCTTGCGACTGATGGCCCGGTCGAAACGTCCCTTGGACGCCACGATGATCCGCTCCGTCAGGTCACGCAGGACCGGATTGGCCGGGCTCTGGAACGAACCCCAGGCGCACGACCCGCCGGCGCCGCGCGCCTTCTGCCAGATGATCTCCCCCCGCAGCAGGAGGCCGAGGTCGTCCTGGAGGATCGAGATGACATCTGCCGCCAGGCTCCGATACGGTTTTCGGCCGAGGTTCGCGACATTGACTGCAATGCGGCCGCCCGGCTCCAACTTGCGGGCACAGGCTGCGAAGACGTCCCGCACACCCTCGAGGTACTCGAGGTAGGTGGAGGGCACGTGGCCCTCGTTCAGGTCGGCTTCGTAGTCCTTGCCCACGAAATACGGCGGTGAGGTGACCACCAGTGCCACCGAATCGTCCGCGACCTGGGCATCGGTCATGTGGGCGGCATTCGCCCGGAAGATCCGGTCGCGGGTGGCGTGCTCGGCGACCTCGGAATCATCGGAGATGACAGGCTGGGTGAAGCGCGCGTAGAACCCCGACGAATCGTGGTTCTCTCGTCGGCCCGCGCCGAACGCCTGTGTCACCGTTCCCATGGGCTGAACAGCGTACGGACATGTGGGAAAGGAGCAAGGAGTAAGAAACAAGGAGCAAGGGAAGAGACGGACGCACCTTGCACCTCGTAGCTTGCTCCTTTGGTAACTTGATACGCCTCGACTCAGGTTATAGTTGTGGAGTCAACTCACCAGTCCCCCAGGAGCTGCACCCATGGCCAAAGCAGTCGGTATCGACCTCGGAACCACCAACTCGGTGGTCGCCATCCTCGAAGGTGGCGAGCCCACCATCATCCCGAACTCCGAAGGCGGGCGAACCACCCCCTCGGTCGTGGCGTTCAAGGGAGACGAGGTCCTCGTCGGCGAGGTCGCCAAGCGCCAGGCAATCACCAACCCCGACGCCACCATCCGCTCCGTCAAACGGCACATGGGCACCAACTGGACGCAGGAGATCGCCGGCAAGAAGTACACCGCCCAGGAGGTCTCAGCCCGCATCCTCATGAAGCTGAAGCGCGATGCCGAGGCATACCTCGGGGATGAGGTCACCCAGGCGGTCATCACCGTCCCCGCCTATTTCAACGACGCCCAGCGGCAGGCCACCAAGGAAGCCGGGCAGATCGCAGGCCTCGAGGTCCTTCGCGTCATCAACGAACCCACCGCCTCCTCGCTGGCGTACGGACTCGACAAGGTCCACGACCACACGATCCTCGTCTACGACCTCGGTGGGGGCACGTTCGACGTCTCCCTCCTCGAGATTGGCGACGGCGTGTTCGAGGTCAAGGCCACTGCCGGCGACACCCAGCTCGGGGGCGACGACTGGGACCAGGCCGTGGTGGACTGGTTGGTCGAGGGCTTCAAGAACGAACACGGAGTCGACCTGTCAGCCGACCGCATGGCCAACCAGCGCCTCGTCGAGGCAGCCGAGAAGGCCAAGATCGAGCTCTCGTCGGTCATGGAGACCGAGGTGAACCTCCCGTTCATCACCGCCACCAACACCGGTCCACTCCACCTTCAGCGCAAGCTGACGCGTGCGGAGTTCCACAAGGTCACCGCACACCTTCTCGAGCGGACGAAGGCCCCGTTCAAGCAGGTCATCAAGGATGCGGGCATCGACATCGCCAACATCGACCACGTGGTCCTCGTCGGTGGCTCCACCCGGATGCCGGCCGTCGCCGCGCTCGTCCAGGAGTTCACCGGCAAGGAGGCGCACAAGGGTGTCAACCCCGACGAGGCCGTCGCCGCCGGTGCCGCGATCCAAGCCGGGGTCCTCAAGGGCGATGTGAAGGACATCCTTCTCCTCGACGTCACCCCCCTCACCCTCGGCATCGAGACCAAGGGCGGGATCATGACCCGCATGATCGAGCGCAACACGACCATCCCCACCCGGAAGTCCGAGGTGTTCACCACCGCCGAGAACAACCAGCCGGAGGTCGAGATCCACGTCCTCCAGGGTGAACGAGCGATGGCACACGACAACAAGAGCCTCGGCAAGTTCCGACTCACCGGTATCCCGCCGGCACCGATGGGTATCCCCCAGGTGGAGGTGACGTTCGACATCGACGCCAACGGCATCGTGAATGTCTCTGCGAAGGATCGTGCAACGAACAAGGAGCAAGCGATGACGATCACCGGGGGCACCGCCCTCGCCCGTGACGACATCGACCGCATGGTCCGCGATGCCGAGGCCTACGCCGAGGAGGACGCGGCCCGGCGCGAGCTCGTCGAGACCCGCAACCAGGCGGACCAGCTCGTCTACCAGACCGAGACGCTCCTCAAGGACCAGGAGGAGCAGCTCATCGACGAGGAGCGCGACTCGATCACCGCGGCCATGGCAGAGCTGAAGTCCGAACTCGAAGGACCCGACGCCACGGTCGAGGCGATCCGGTCGAAGATGGATGCCACGATCACCGCCTCCCAGGCCCTCGCCCAACGGCTCTACGCCCAGGCGGCCCAGGAGCAGCAGGCTGCGGGCGAGTCTCCCGACGACGGGGACGAGGACGAGATCGTCGAGGCCGAGATCATCGACGATGAGAACGATGCCTAGGAGTGCAGCCCACGGCCCGGCGAGCGGCGCGTCGTGAACGCTGACGACCCCACAGCCGAAGAGGAGTTCGAGGAGTTCGAGGCGGAGATGGCAGCGGACCCGGTCCCCACTCCCGAGGAGCTGGGGATCGCACTCCCAGACGACCCACAGGACGCCATCTCCACCCTTCTCGCGGCACTCGGTGACGCCTACCGAGAGAGCGCCGGGTATCGAGACGGCCACCTCCGGGCACTCGCCGAAATGGACAACGTCCGGAAGCGGTCCCTTCGCGATCGGACCGTGTTCATCGAGCAGGCAACCGAACGGATCATGCACAAGCTCCTCCCGGTCCTCGACTCGTTCCAGGCCGGGCTCGACTCGTTGCCCGCGTCCGAATCGGAGCGGCGCCTCCTGGATGGGGTTCGCCAAACGTACGACCAACTGGCTGATGTCCTGGCCTCGGAGGGCCTCACCCCCATCGAGGCGGAAGGCGAACCGTTCGACCCGACCCTGCACGAAGCGATCTCGGTGCTCGGTGACGGCGACCACCTTGTCGTGCACCATCAGGTCCGCCGCGGATTCCGGCTCAAGGAGCGGGTGCTGCGGCCGGCGACTGTCGTCGTCGGCCCCGCCGGGGGGGAGTCGGACGAAGCATGAACCGAGCATGGGTGGAGACGGACTACTACGAGACCCTCGGAGTCCCCCAGGGTGCGGACAAGGACGAGATCCGTCGCGCCTACCGCAAGCTCGCCCAGAAACACCACCCCGACGCAAACCCCGGCGACAAGGAGGCCGAGGATCGCTTCAAGTCGATCTCCGAGGCCTACGCGGTGCTCTCCGACGAAGAGCGGCGCAAAGAGTATGACGAGGTACGGCGTCTCGTCGGGTCAGGGGCATTCTCCGACGGCTTTGGTGGCCCACAGGGCGGCCAGCGTGTCCGCATGGAGGACCTCGGCGACCTCTTCGGAGGGTCGGGAGGATTCGGCGACCTCTTCCGGAGCGGCGCTCGCCAGCGGGGGCCCCGTCGTGGTCGAGATCTCTCCACGTCGGTCTCCATCGAGTTCGAGGAGGCGATACGCGGTGTGGAGAAGTCCATTCGTCTCACCGGCGATGCCCCGTGCTCTCGTTGTCACGGCAGCGGCGCCGAGCCGGGCACGTCGAAGTCCGTCTGCCCCACCTGTGGCGGGGCAGGCCAAGTGAACTCGAACCAAGGCTTCTTCTCGTTCGCCCAACCCTGCTCCCAATGCGGAGGCTCGGGCCAGTTCATCCCCAACCCCTGCACGAACTGCCGGGGGACGGGCGCCGAGCGACGCCAGCGCACGATCACCATCAAGATCCCGGCCGGAGTACACGACGGTGGCACGATCAGGGCCCGTGGCAAGGGAGGGCCGGGCGCCGATGGCGGCCCGGCCGGGGACCTCCACATCACGGTCACCGTGCACCCACACCCGCTGTTCTCCCGAAAGGGTGACCACCTCACCATCCGGGTTCCGATCGCCTTCCCTGCGGCAGCGCTCGGCACCGAGATCGAGGTCCCCACGCTCGACGAACCCGTCCGGCTCCGCGTCCCATCCGGTACACAGCCGGGCCAGACGTTCCGGGTGAAGGGTCGCGGTGTCGACCGGCCGAAAGGACGGAGTGGTGACCTCCTGGTGACGGTGGACGTCGTCGTCCCCAAGAAACTGACCCGCAAGGCGAAGAAGGCCCTCGAGGACTACGCCTCCCTCTCCGGCCCCGATGAACAAACCGAACACTCGGAGGTGAACGATGAGTGACGACCGAACCCAGGCATTGTTCGTGATCTCAGTTGCAGCCGAGATCGCCGGGATGCACCCCCAGACGCTCCGCATCTACGAACGGCGGGGCCTCCTCGAACCCTTCCGCACACCGGGCGGCACCAGGCGCTACAGCCAGGAGGACATCGAGCGCCTCGCAGCCATCCAGGAACTCTCCGAGCAAGGCCTCAACCTGGAGGGAATCCGCCTCGTGCTCCAGCTTCGACAGCGCGTGCGGGACCTCGAACGCGAGAACGAACGCCTCACGATCCGCCTCGACAAAGTCAGGGAGCGGGTCGAGTACCTGGTCGGTGACCAGCAAGAGCCGAGCTACGAGATCGTCCTCCACCGGACAACCACCCGGCTCACGTAGCGGATCCGATCCATCCCAACGCCAACCCCTCGCCGAATGCCCTATCCTCTCTGCGTTGCTTTCAGGAGGAGAACAACCCACATGAACAAGATGATCCGCATCTTCGCGCTCCTTGCAGCGCTGCTACTCATCGCGACGGCGTGCGCGACCGACACTGGCTCGGACACCGTGGTCCAGGGCGAAGGGCTTCCCGACCTCGGGGGCCGTGAAGTCACGGTCGGCGTCGAGAACGCCTACCTGCCGTTCAACTACATCCCCGTCGGTGAGACCGAGGGGCAGGGCTGGGACTACGACACGTGGAGGGCCATCTGCGACCTCCTCAACTGCGTCCCTGTCTTCGTCCAGGCCGGTTGGCCGGCAGTGATCGACCAGGTCGCCAACGGTGAACTCGACACCGCGGCCGACGGCATCTCGATCACCGACGAGCGCGACGAGATCGCAGACTTCTCCGAGCCGTATATGACGGTTCAGCAGAAGCTGATCATCGGCATCAGCGACGACCGCTACACGACCGCCGACGATGTCCTCAACGACCCCGATGCCCTCATCGGCACCCAGGTGGGAACCACCAACTACGAGTTGGCCATCTCCCTGGTCGATGAGTCCCGGGTGAAGGCGTTCGACCAGTTCGGGCTCGCCATCCAGGCACTCATCTCGGGTGATGTCGACGCAGTCATCATCGACGACGCCGCCGGCCTCGGCTACGTCGGCGAGAACGCTGACTCGGTCAAGACCGCCGACGGTTCACTCCAGTCCGATCCGCTCGGGTTCATCTTCCCGACCGGCTCCGAGTTGGTCGATCCCGTCAACCAGGCGCTGCGGGAGTTGAAGGAGAACGGGACCCTCGAGGATCTCGGATTCAAGTACTTCACCGATTCCTTCACCATCACCTACGACGACATCGAGGGCTGACCGGCGGCATCGCCTTCACAGCCTGAAGGGGCCGGCTCCTTGGAGCCGGCCCCTTCGTCGTGGGTCGTCAACACGGGGCGGAAGCCGCGGGTCTACGCTGTGCCCATGGCAGCCGGACAGGTCAATCTCACGGTCGATCACCTGATTCGCCCACCACAGCGATCGAGCTCCGGGAGTCTCCGCCTCGAGCCGTGGCAGTGGGCGATGATCGCCACCGTCGCCGCAATGGCCGTCCTGGTGGTGATCAATGAGAACTTCCGGGAGGCCTACAACGACATCGTCCCGCAGGGGATCCTCATCACCCTTCGCATCACCGGCGTCGCATTCCTCGCGGCCAACGCCCTCGGCCTCTTCATCGGCCTCGGAAGGGTCTCGAAGAACAAGTGGATCAAGAACACCTCCGCGTTCTACGTCGAGTTCGTGCGCGGGGTCCCGGTCATCGTCTTCATCTTCTTCATCGCACTCTCGATCATCCCCGACACCGCCCGAGCCTTGGGCATCCCCACCCGATCGGTGGGGATGGAAGCACGGGCCACGATCTCGCTCAGCCTCTTCTACGCAGCGTTCATCGCCGAAGTGGTCCGGGCGGGGATCCAGTCCGTCGAACGTGGCCAGATCGAAGCCGGGTTGTCGGTGGGCCTCCACAACCGCCAGGTCACTCGCTTCGTGGTCCTCCCCCAGGCCCTGCGCAATGTATTCCCGGCCTTCGCCAACGACCTGATCGCCCTCTTCAAGGACACCTCGCTCGTGAGTGTGCTGGCGGTGAACGAGATGACCCAGGAAGCACGCCTCTACTCGGGGAGTAGCTTTCGGTTCTTCGAGTCCTTCGTCATTCTGATGGTGGCCTACGTGGCCATCACCGCAGTCCTCAGCTTCGCACTGAGTGCCTTCGAGAGAAAGATCGCCATTCCGGGGCGTTAGTCCATTCCGGCGCGCCCGGGCCGGTACGCTCGCGCCAGATGCGCGCCTTCCTCTGTGACAGTCACGGCTCGGATCCCCGCTTGGGTGAGTTGGCCGAGCCCACCTGCGGGCCAGATGAGGTGCTCGTCGAGGTGGCGGCGGCCGGTCTCAACTACGCCGACCTGCTCGTGAGCCGGGGGACATACCAAGTAACCCCTGACCCTCCTTTTGCCCTCGGTTTCGAGACCGCAGGGACCGTGGTCGAGACGGGGGTCGACGTCACGACGCATCGGGTCGGGGATCGAGTGGTCTCGCTCGGCGTTGGTGGAGCGTTCGCCGAGCGGCGAGCGATCAAGGCGGAGTGGACGTTCCCGATCCCCGAGGCGATGTCGTTCGAGGAGGCGGCATCGTGGTTTGTGCCGTACACGACTGCCCACCACGCCCTCATCGACCGCGGCTACATCGTGAAAGGGGAGACACTGCTCGTGCTGGGGGCCTCGGGCGGCGTGGGGCAGGCCGCTGTCGCCCTCGGTCGAGTGCTCGGTGCCCGGGTGATCGCCGCCACCTCGACCGAAGAGAAGGCCGCCGCCGCCCGCGGGTTGGGAGCGCACCACATCATTCGCTACGACGGCGAACCGCTCTCCCAACGGGTCATGGAACTCACCGATGGACGAGGGGCCGATGTGGTCTTCGACCCTGTCGGCGGCGACCACTTCCGCGAAGCGGTTCGGGGCACGGCCTTCCTCGGACGGGTCCTCATTGTCGGGTTCGCGTCGGGGTCTGTGCCATCGATCTCGCTCAATCTCGCCCTCGTGAAGGGCGTCTCCCTGATCGGTGTGGACACCGCTCGCTACGTACGCGAGTGTCCAGGACTGGCAGCCGAAGCCCACGTGGAGCTCACCGACCTGTGGTCGGACGAGCTTCTCGACGACCTCACGACCCGCATCGTGGACCTCGACGACCTCCCGGGTATCCATACCTCGTTCACCGACCGAGCCGTGATCGGCAAGTGGGTGGTTCGGGTCAGGCGCGGCGAAGCGAGTCCCTGATCTCCCGAAGGAGCTCCAGGCTCTCGTCCGGTTCGGGTGCAGCCTCCTCCTCCGCTTCCTTGGCGGTCGCCCGGTTGTAGGCCTTCACGACGAGGAACATGACGAAGCCCACGATGATGAAATCAAGCCCCGCGGCCACGAACGCGCCCAACGAGCCGGTCTTGATCCCCGTGGCCTCGTCGATCTCACCGAACAGCCACATGCCAGTCATGTCCGGCAGGCCGACGATCATCGCGATGAGGGGTGAGACGATGCGGGAGGTGAACGCCGCCACCACCTGTGAGAACGCCGCGCCGATGACGAACGCCACCGCGATCTCGACGAGGTTGCCCCGCAGGATGAACGCCTTGAATTCCTTGAGCATGAAACGCCTCTCAATGGTCGAACGACCGAACCTAGCGACCAGGGTCCGCTGCCACCCGTGACGCTGTCTCAGTGCGGGTACCCTCTCCGCCGAATGGACAACGCTCGCGACTTCGGGGTGCTGCTCGACTCGGCTTGCACGCTCGTGCTCGTCGAGACCGCCGAGGAGGAACGCTCCCTCGACCTGATCCGACGGCAGGCCGCCGACCGGGGTCTCCCCGTCTGGACCTGGTCGACCGCCCGGGCACTCACCCGCGATGGCGGCACGCCCCAGTACGGCACCGACACGGTGCACCAGGCACTCGCCGCCATCGGCTCCCTCCCGGGACCGGGCGTCTTCGTCGTCGCGGACGGTCACCACGCCCTTGTCGACCCGACCGTCGTACGCAGGGTGAAGGAGCTCACGGCGACATTCGATGAGACCCGCACCCTGGTGATGACAGCCCCCACCCACGTCATCCCACCCGAACTCGCATCCACCGCCCACGTCTGGCGGCTGCGTCCTCCCGACACAGGTGAGCTCGAAGCCCTCGTGGGCCGGACGCTGGCAGCACTCGAGGGGCGCGGCTTCACGATCCGGCTCGACAACAGCGGTCGGGCTCGCATCGTCACTTCGCTCCGCGGGCTCTCGCTGTCCCAGGCCGAGCACCTCCTCCACCGGGTCACGGTGCGCGACGGCATCCTCCAGGAGGGCGACATCCCGGCGCTTCGCCTCGCCAAGGCGCAGTTGTTCGCCGACGACGGGGTACTCGAACTCGTCGAGACCGAGTCGATCCCACTCGACAAGGTCGGCGGCCTCGATCACCTGAAGCAATGGCTCGAGGTCCGCGGCCGAGTGCTCATGGACCCCGTCCCCGGGCTTCCGCTACCCAGGGGAGTCCTGCTCACCGGTGTGCCGGGGTGCGGGAAGTCCCTTGCCGCCAAGGCCGTGGCAGCCGCCTGGGGGCTCCCCCTCGTGCTGCTGGACCCCGCTCGGCTGTTCGATCGCTACGTGGGGGGGTCGGAGGAGAAGCTCCGCGGTGCCCTCTCGGCGATCGAGGCGATGAGTCCCGCCGTCCTCTGGATCGACGAAGTGGAGAAGGGCTTCTCAGCCGGGAACGAGTCCGACGGCGGTGTCACGGCCCGGATGTTGGGGACATTCCTCCGCTGGTTGCAGGAACGTCCGGACGGGGTGTTCCTCGTGGCGACGGCCAACAACGTGCTGGCGCTCCCTCCGGAGTTCCTCCGCCGTGGCCGGTTCGACGAGATCTTCTTCGTCGACCTCCCGGACCAGGAGGATCGGGCAGGGATCCTCCGCACCCACCTCGAACTGCGCTCCCTTCCGGTGGACGAATTCGGGATCAACGAGTTGGCGCACGCCACCGCCGGATTCTCGGGGGCCGAGATCGAGGCAGCCATCGTCGGCGGCATGTATCGGTCCTTGGGCGGCGAGGGCCACCTCGACCACGAGCTTCTCCTGACCGAGATCGGGCGAACCGTGCCGTTGTCGCGGGTGCGGGCCTCAGAGGTCACTGCCCTCCGCCATTGGGCTCAGGGCAAAGCCGTACGCGCCTGACCCCGGCGCGTCGGTGACCCGGAGGGCTATCGTGATCCGCCCGCAACCAGAGGTGGCCATGACGAGGTCCCGACCGGCATTCACCAACATGCAGTTCTCCAACGAGGTGGCCGAGACCACGGCTGAGATCACCCTCGAGTGGCTGGGACGCGTCTGGCATGGGACCGCCACCGGACCGGGTGACGAAGGCCATCGCCAACGCCTGGTCGGAGAGGCGGCCCTCGACGCAGTGGGGAAGCTGTGCGAGCCGGGAGTCACACTCGATCTCACCGGGGTGGCCGCCACCGACCTCGGCGGACTCACCATGGCCGTGGCCCAGGTCGAGGTCCATCCGTCCGGGAACCGCTACTCGGGGTCTGCCATCGCCCGCGAGGGCAGTGTGGAGGATGCGACCGTCCGGGCCGTCCTCGACGCGATGAACCGTTCCCTCGGGCTCATGGAGTCGAAGGGCTGACCTCCGACAGTCGGTCTTCGAGCAGGTGTCGCTGGATCTTGCCGGTCGTCGACCGCGGCAACTCGTCGTCGGTGAGGAAGAAGAAGGCCTTCGGCCGCTTGTAGGAGGACAGGCCGGCACGGCATCGTTCCAAGAGGTCGTCCTCGCTCACCGGTTCCCTGCTGACGACGAACGCCACCGGGACCTCACCCCAGGTGTCGTCGCTCCGTTTGACGACCACGCACTGCTCGAGGCGGTCGTCCTCGAGGAGGACCGCCTCGATCTCGGCCGGGTAGATGTTCTCGCCTCCCGACTTGATCATGTACTTGACCCGGTCGACGTAGTCCAGCGTCCCGTCGGTGTTGCGGCGGAGCACATCGCCCATGTGGAACCATCCGCCGCGGAAGTCCTCGGCGTTCGTCTCGGCGGCATTCCAATAGCCGCTGAAGAGGGTCGGGCCCCGCAAGGCAACCTCCCCGGGGGTACCGACCGCAACCTCGTTGTCGTCCGGGTCGACGAGTCGCAGGTCACAGAAGGCGCTCTGCCGTTTTCGGAGGTCGATGGGCGCCACGCCGATCGGGATCATCGAACTGGAGGCTGGGGGGAGGCCGGTCTCCGTCGCCCCGAACGTGTTCACATAGGGAGCGCCCAGCGCCGTCGTCACCGCTGCGATGTCCTCGCGTGGCACGAGATCGGCCATGGCGCCACACATCGCCACCCCCTTGATCGTCCCTCCCCGCTCCTCCAGTGCCTTGGCGAACTGGCCGACCATGCCGGGGATGAGCGGGAGCCAGTGGGTCTCGTGCTCCTCGAGGAAGTCGATGATCCGATCCGGTTGGTAGCCGTCCACCACGTGCACCGTCCCACCCCGCAGGAGGGTCGCCAACTGCTTGTCGGTGGAGACCATGTGGAACATCGGGGCCCAGGCGAGGAAGTTGTCACCCACCGGGACGCCGAACTCCGATGAGAACGCCATCCCGCGGGCAACCATTGCTCGGTGACTGACGAGCGCCCCCTTGGGAAGGCCCGTGGTGCCCGACGTGTAGAGGATGAGGAGACCGGCCTCCGGGTCGAACGTGAGGTCGGGGTACGAGGGGTCGGCGGTCGCCAGCAGGAACTCATAGTCACCGCCGAGAGCGATCCGATCGATCGCCGTGAGACCGATCCGCTCGATCGTCTCGACCCTGTTCGGCTCAACGATGAGGAGTTTGGGTTCGACGAGGGTTACGCAGTGGTGGAGTTCCCGGTCGGCGAGTCGCCAGTTGAGGCAGGCCACGATGACCCCCGCCTTGGCGGCTGCGATCTCCACCTCGACGTATTCCTGCCGGTTGGTGGCGAGGAGACCCACCCGGTCGCCGATCTGAAGACCACCCGAGATGAAGGCATTGGCCAGCCGGTTGGTGCGATCCTCCAACTCGGAGTAGGTGAGGGAGCGGTCCCCGTCCACCACCGCCAGCCGGTCGGGATCGACCGCGGCCCTGGCGTGGAACAGCGCTCCGAGCGTCCCGATGCCGGATGCGAGCACTTCGGTTGACGGAACGTAGCCACCCACTGTGATCTCCATGGTTGGTGCGGCCGGAGCATAGAACCCACTCCAACGCCCGGCGGTTCCGGGGCTTGGCCGGGAGGTGCAACTTGGAGCACCCCCTATACTCGCGCCGCTGCTTGCAGCACCTTTTCGCCCGATGACTACTCACGGTCATCGGGCGGATACGGGGGCGTGGTGAAGCTGGAGTTCACGCCGGCCTGTCAAGCCGGAGGTCGCGGGTTCGAGTCCCGTCGTCCCCGCAGAGCGATCCCGCCGGGGATCCTCCCAAACCGTTTTGGGGTCGTTTGATCGCGACAAACCGAGTCACATGGCCCCAAAACCGCACAACCAGCGGTCAGGTAGCTCAGCTGGGAGAGCGCCGGTCTGAAAAACCGGAGGTCGGCAGTTCGATCCTGCCCCTGACCACCCGCAGTAACACAGCGCGAGCACCCGAAAACCCCGATCACCATTGAGTTTTCGGATGACCTCCCTCTTCTCCTTCCCGTGTCTTGCGTCACTTCTCGTCGTTTTGCGGACTCTCGCGGACTATCCGCGGACTCGACGTATCAGAATTGGGAGGAATGGCGAGCCGTCGACTACCCACGCGGCTGACAATCCACAGCCGTTCCGACCCGCATACAGAAGTGGCCCCTTGTGAATCAGGGGCTCTCTACCCGTCGAGGGCCAGATTCACCGCATTGGACCGGCACTCGAAAAAGCGCCTCATTGTCCTTGTCTGAGAGTTCGCCGTTGGCGCACATGATCACGGAGCCTAGAGTGGTCAAGCCGACAGATGATCCGACCGTTCTCGAATTGGCATCTCCCTGCACTTCAATCCTGGTTCTAGCTTGGCGGTGTGATCCATAGACCGATATCTGCGATGCCGGGCAGGTCTGTGGGGTCCCCAATGCCCATGAGGCCAACCAGCCATCGCATCGCCTCTCCTCGTGTCAGATCCTCATCTGGACAAAACAGGGGTCCCGTGTCATCACAAGCGGTGAGTACCCCCGCTGCTGATAGCTCATCGGTTGCCACCTTGACGACCGGTCCGACGTCGGTGAATTCGATGGGCGTGCCGCTAGTTGCCGAGTCAAACGCCCTAGTCACGATCATTACAGCCTCACCCCGGCTGGTCTTACGCCATCCGCTGATCCACCAACGAGCACCACCCAGGTAGTTGGCCTTCGCCGCTACCTCCCCGCAGCCGTATACCCAATCTTCAGTAATCGCCTGCGATCTCGGGGGCGATGCGTACGCATCACCTGTGGCCTCAGGGCAGTAGCTCGAAGCTGTGGGTGTGGGCGGGACGTACGATTGAGAAGTGCTTCCGGTCGAGTGTTGCGATCTCAGTGATGTCGAGCCGCTCCGCTGCAGTCACTACCGATGCGTCAACGGATCCGAGGGGGAGATCCCGGTACCGGCTCACCAGCTCGGCGATCCGAAGCCAGTCACCGGCCAATACCGGCTCGACGGTGAACTCCCCGGCGGCGAGATCGCCCAGGAACCGGACTTCGGCGTCTGGTCCGAGGCGACTCCCGATGAGGTAGACGACCTCGGTGATGACAAGCGCTGGGATGATTAGGGGACCCGGGTGGGTCAGCAAGAAGTCAAGCGACTCGCCATGGTGGCGGTCGTCTGCGTCGACGTAGGCGTAGAGCGGTCCGGCGTCGACCAGCGTGGCTATGTCACCACCTCGGCGGCCAGGATCTCTTCGATGCGCTCGGAGATGTCTTCGCGTCCACTACGACCTGCACCGGCTGCTCGTAGGTGACGCTGTTGGCTGCCGAGATGGTGCTCGATGGCTTCACGGGTCAGGTTGGAGACGGTTGTTCCACGTCGCTCAGCCTCGTGACGGAGCTTTGCGTCGAGCTCGTCGGGGAGTTTGACGGTAGTTCGCTTCATGGTATGTCAGCATACCCGATCAGCCCATCCGAGGGCAGGAGTTCGAATCCCAACCCGCTCGCGGAAGTGCCGATCCAGTTACCTACGACGCGCGCGGCCACCTTCTTGCCGACCGCCTCGACGAACTTGGGAGAGACCTGGACCGCCTCGTCCGCAGTGTGCCGACTGGTCGGGGGACCATGTTTGCTGGGAAGGAGCCGCCAGGGTTGGGCCGATCGATCCGAAGGGCTTGATCATGATGCGTCGTTCGGAGTTCAAGGGCCTGGCGGACCCGGTGGGTGAGCGGGCAGGAAAGCCATGCCTACCTTTCTTGGCTGATGCCAATCTTGGTAGGCGACACGAATCCATCCCATCCGCTCTCATCTCCCATTCCGACTCTCGCAGGTCCGGTGCTCGAGGTGGTTCGCACACACCACGAAGCCGTTGGCTGGCCGCGGGGTATCGCGTCTTCCCTTCCGCCTCGACGAACTCATCGAAGACCTCGGCCCCCCCATCCGCAGCACAGACGGATGCTCGCCGCAGCAGTAAGGGATCGGATGATCCGAGCTGTGAAGCTGCTTCTCCCCTCCCCGAATCCACCGCATGAAAGAAACGACTGTTCTATTTCACGCGATATCTCTTCAAAGAAGCACCGCCCTCTGCGCGATACGATTGAGAGCGCCAGAGGTGCCGACGTCTAGGGAGCGGCACCCACAACAGAGGGAGTCGAATGAAACAGCGGATACTCGTGTTGGTGGCCGTGCTCGTGATGTTGGTCGTGCTGACCGCGGTACCCGCCGCGGCCCACAACGGGTACATCGACTGTGCGTCAGGATACGATCCTGTCACTTGGTCGATCTCGTACGACACCAACGGCACCCACACGCACACACTGCACGGCACCTGGAACAACTGGTCCGTCAAGAACGTCCTCCAGGGCCATATCTGGTCCTATGACGGGTTCTGGGGCGCCACAGCGCCGGGCACGCACAACGGCTACGCAACCTGCACACCGTCGTAACCTGGATAGCGAAGCGGTCTGGGTGGAGCCTCCTCCTGCTGGTGTTCCTGGCTGCGTGTTCACAGCCAGGGGAGACAATCAGCATCAAGGGCGCGGAAACCCCACCCAGGCTCAGCTCGGTCTCTGCTGAGGACCGGGCTGCCGTCGCTGCCTATTCGGCATCGGTTGCGGCTCAGCAGGACAGTCCCCTCCTTCCGGAAAGCGCCCGAGCAAACAGGATGGTCGGAGGGTGCCTCGAAGCTCTTGGCGCCACCGTCACCTACGCAGGCCGGGGTGGCATCGCCCGACCACCGTCCGACCCGCGAGCAGGCGATGGGGGCCTTGAGGAGCTCTGCTTGGGCCAGCTCGTCGAGGACGGCCACATCAGCGTGAGCACCACCGACCCGCAGATCTCAGCTCGTAGATACGCCGCGTACCTTGTGGCATATCAGTGTCTGGTCGCCCTGGGTGTTGCCCCAGATCCCCCGATCGCCAGAGAGGCATTCATGGCCGGTGATTCGTGGTCGCCGTTCAACGGGCTTGCGACCCGCATCGATACGGAGCGCGGCACGGCCGAGGGCCCGGCCATTGACTGTGCGATGCCGTAGTGAGACGAGCTACCCGCGACAAAGCGAAATGGGTAGTGGGTCAGTAGTGGACCTGCTAACGGTCATGGAAGGAGCGTGGCGGGTCTGTGCCCATGGACACGTACGGTCATCTGATGAAGGGGGTCGGCCGACGGACGCGTTGGACGAAATAGTGCCGGAAGGTTGATGCTTGAGTTCACGCCAACGGAAGTCAGAAGGGCCGACTTCTCGCGGCCGCTGACTGAGCACCACACCCGACTCCGTGCGGACTCGCCGCGGACTCACGAACATGAAAGCCCAGGTCAAGACGGTGAAACTACCGGTCTGAAAAACCGGAGGTCGGCAGTTCGATCCTGCCCCTGACCACCCCAGTAAACACAGCGCGAACACCCGAAAACCCCGATCACCATTGAGTTTTCGGGTGACCGTCCTCCTCTTCCCACTTCTCAGTGTTTTGCGTCATTTCTCGTCGTTTTGCGGACTCTCGCGGACTCTCCGCGGACTTTGGAAACCGTAAGCGGGAAGTCGGGGGAGCAACACCCGCTGGCCGCAGAACGCTCACGACGACCCGTCACCCTGCGCGGTGAGGGCCGAATGATGGGCGCACGCCGACGTGCCAATATGGGCGGTGGCTTCGAGTCGCCTCAGCTCTCGCTCGCACGGATGCGGAAGTGTTCGAGGACAATGGTGGACCGCATCGCGAACAGGCAGAACGCAGCGGCAAGGCAAACGGTGATGACTGCGAATCCGCCGAAGACCGTCATCAGCGTCGACGACGACTCGACCAGGCCGAGGAACGCAAACTGATGACCCAACAGAAGCACCAGGAGGACCTGGGTGACCAGAATCGGAACGAGCGACGCCCCTCGCCGCCCGCAGTAGAGCCAAACCGCAACTGTTCCCGCGGCCATCGCTCCGATAATCAAGGGCACCGACGGCGGCAATAGCCTTTCAAAGGCGTCGTCGGCCACCATCAACTCAGCCATCGCGAATTGGGGTCGGAGCACAATAAGGGACACGGCTCCGAGGGCAACCATCTCTGCCGCGTAGATACCGCCATACCGGAACCACGCGGTGGTCGAATGATCGGCTACCCCCTTCCGGTAACTCCAGACGATGCAGAATCCGCACAGGGCTCCGGCAAACAGCATCGGACCCATGTTGAACCAGATATCAACGATGAACACGTTGTGGAAGACGGTGAAGCCGAGCACCACTACGAGTCCGGAGAGGGAACCGACCAGCTTGCTTGGCGCGGCCCAGGTACGCGCAGAGCTGTCGGTGGATGTGCTCCCAGTCGTGACGACAGGAATACGAAGCTTCATCGGTGTCTCCCCGGGCCGAGTGGGCTGCGCCAGAATCTGCTCATCGAAACAACCCCAAGTGCACAGAGCACAGGCCACCCACATCCGGCGCCGTGCACTGCTGGATCACGCACGCATATGTATCGATATGGGAGGGGGGTGGGCCAGGTGTGGCGTGCCTCGGTAGCGTCGTGGGGCTCCGGACGCTCGAGGAGCGACGATCACTCACTCTGATTCGCCTGTGATGCGGCGTTTGCACGGGCCCCGGAATCCGTTGTGCGAACGTCGGCTGTGGAAGCTTCGCGGGTCAGGCGGACTGCGGTGACAGTGATCCACACGAGTAGTGCTCCTACAAAGGTCCGCTGTGCAATGCCAGAGAGGCTCTGAGCGTCCAGGGCTTGTGTGGCGAAGAACCAGACAAATCCTGCACTGGCAACGAACGCCGCACGGCGGGTGAAACCGGCGTGGTTTCGCCAGTTCGGATCGTCACGCCAGCGTCGCGCCAGCACAAACATGCCGACGATTGCGGCCACGAACCCGGTGAGCCCAGTGATGTTGTGGAGCAAACCAATGGTGGTCTCTCCCTGACAACCGGCGTCGCATGGCAAGAGCCCGTTCGCAATAGCGCTCGACAGTCCGAAGATGCCGATCAACGCGGGACCCCAATACGGCGGCCCGACCACCTGCGCCAACGCCCATGCGAAGCCGATCACCGACACACCCAGCAGAACGAAGTTGGCGTTCTGGAGCACTGCGTATTCGGCTCCTTCTCCGCCGAGTTCGCTTATCTTCTGACCTGCGTGGCTATACCCCTCATAGAGCCCCCCACCCAACCCCACCAGTATCACAAAGAGGATTGGTCCGATCACACCACCCAATGCTGCCAGCCGAACCACTCCGCCATGGGTGCTCAGGTGTTGCCTTGTTGTGACCATCAGATCCTCCTCTTTGGTATGAGTGACCTCTATTCAATCAAAAGCACTCTATCCGCTATAGTCTGACCGTGTCAACTAGTCGTCCCTACCAATCGACCTTGCGTGAGGAACGAGCGCTCGAAACGCGGCTCCGCATTCGTGAGAGCGCTCGCAAGCTCTTCGTAGCGAAGGGCCTTACCGAGACGACCATCAACGAGATAGCGGAGGACGCCGGGGTAGCGCCGCAAACCGTCTACTCGGTCTTTGGAAGCAAGGGTGGGATGGTTGCCGCCATCCTCGAGGACCTTCAAGAGGCCGCGGGTGAATCCACGCGCATCGCCGAGATTGTCTCTGAAGAAGACTCCCACCGACATGTGCGACTCTTCGTGTCATGGATCCGCACCTTCTTCGAACAAGGAGCACCCGTAATCCGTATGGTGCTCACCGCCCAGAATGACCCGGACGTCGCCGCTGTCGCCGACCGAGGCGACCAGGGCCGCCGAGACGGCACGAGAAGACTCACCGGAATGTGGGCAAGCAGAGGGGACCTGCGCGACGGGATCGAACACGAAGACGCCGCTCAACGCCTATGGCTCCTCACCAGCGCCGAGCAATACATGCTCGCCACCGACAAACTCGGATGGAATCCCGACCAATACGAGCAGTGGCTCGGCGACCTACTCGAGCGGGAACTCCTCAAGTGACAGTGGGGGTATCCGGCACGGTATGGACCTCGTATGACCGTCCTTGTTGCTTATGCCAGCCGTCACGGCGCAACGGCCGGGATCGCCGAGCGAATCGCAGAAGGCCTGAGGGCTACCGGCCTCACGGTTGAAGCGCGATCGGTGAGCGATATCCGCGAGCTCGCGTCCTATGACGCCTTCGTCCTCGGTGGCGCCGCCTACATGTTCCACTGGCTGAAGGAGGCCACGGCCTTCGTCAAGCGTCATCGGGCGGTCCTGGTCGAGCGGCCGGTGTGGCTCTTCAGCAGCGGCCCGCTCGGGACCGATCTCGTCGACCAGGACGGCCGGGACATCCTCGAGGTCACCCGGCCCAAGGAGTTCAACGAGCTACAGACGATGCTCCACCCCCGAGGGGAGCGGATCTTCTTTGGGGCTTGGGACGGTGATACCCCGCCGATCGGGTGCGGCGAGCGCTTCCTACGTCTCATGCCCGCCTCAAAGGCGATAACGCCCTCCGGCGACTTTCGCGACTGGCCGGCCATCGACGCCTGGGCCGCCGAGATCGCCACCGAACTCAAGGCGATGGCCGGTATCTGATCGCCCGAACCCGATCACGGAGCGATTGGACGGAGGGGCGGCGTGTTGCCCACCCGAAGACACCCCCTACCCGCACCTGCGGTACCTCCCCCTGGGGGACACCCCCCTACTCGTTCGTCGAGGTCCGGGGCCGAGTGGTCGATCGGATCCACGGCGACGAGCCGCGAGCTCGACAAGCTCTCAATGAAGTACATCGGCCGGCCCTACTCGAACAAGATCCAGTCGGAGAGGGTCGTGTTGAAGATCGTCGGCGACCGGGAAGTCCTCCACCAGGCAGCCCTGGACGCAGGCCCGCTTGATAGCGTTGCGGCTCAACTCACTACCGACCGTGGAGGGCCATGATGTCCATTGCTGCGTTCTCGCTCGAAGGCAAGACCGCCCTCGTCACCGGGGGCAATGGCGGACTCGGGCGGGGGATCGCCCTCGGTCTTCGAGCCGCGGGCGCCCGGGTGGCGGTGACCGGTCGAGACACCGACAAGAACCGAGCGATGGCCCAGGAACTGGGGGAGCACAGCTTGGTTGTTTCGCTCGACGTCCGGCTTGAGGACGCAGTTCGGGACACCGTCGCCAAGGTGGTCTCCGCGTTCGGTGCCTTGGACATCCTCGTCAACAACGCCGGGATCGAACGGAGTGGCCCGGTGCTGGACATGTCGCAGGACGACTGGGAGGCGGTGATCGACACCAACCTGACCGGCTCGTTCCTGTGTGCCAAGCATGCCGGACAGGCGATGGTGGCCGCCGGGAACGGTGGGAAGATCATCAACATCGCCTCGATCTACTCGATCTATGGGACGCCCCGCCTCGCCGGGTACGGTGCGTCGAAAGCCGGGGTCATGGGACTGACCCGGGCCATGGCGATCGAGCTCGCCCCCCACGACATCCAGGTGAACGCCATCCTCCCCGGCTGGTTCAAAACCGCCATGACAGAGGAGTCCGCGGCCTCGACCCGCGGGACCGAGATCCGTCGTAAGACACCAGCCGGCCGCTGGGGGCAGGTCGAGGACCTCGTAGGGGCCGCGGTCTTCCTGGCTTCGTCGGCCTCGGACTTCGTGACAGGAATCGGATTGCCCGTGGACGGCGGCTACCTCGTGAGCGAGCGCCTTTCGGAGAACTAGTCGCGGTCCGTTCCGAGGGCTCCAGAGCCGAAATACTGGACGTGTAGCCCGCAGAACGCGTTGCCACTGGACGTGGAACCCGGGGTTCGGGTGCCTCCGCTACGCCACCACGAGTCGCATCATCGGTTTGTGCGGGGCGCGACGCTGTACGACCTCGAATCCCAGCCGCTCGAAGGTCGACGCGATGCCCAGGTAGATCACCGCCTCGGACTTCTTCTCGTTCGTGTCCCACGGATACGCCTCGAGGATTCCACCACCCTGCTCCCGCACGAACTCGACTGCCGCCTTGACGAGGGTCTCCGTGAGACCCCGTCCCCGGTGCGGTCGCCTCACGACGAAGCACGGCAACGACCACACCCCCTCTATGTCGAGGTCGGTCTTGAAGTGTCGGGAGTTGGCCAACCCCGGTAGCGCATGTCTCGGCATGACCCGGCACCAGGCGACGGGTTCGCCGTTGTCGTAGGCCAGCAGCCCGGGCGGGGGGCCGGCCGCGACTTGGTCCTGGAAGGCGTCACGGTTGGCTGCCTTGCTTCCACCCTTGGCACCCTCGCCCCAAACAGCCGACGTTGGGCAGGTCCAGTACATGCACCAGCACCCGCCCACGCCACCCCTCCCGAGGACGGTCACGAAATCGTCGAAGCGATCAGGAGTGAGCGGCTCGACGGTGAAGCCATCAATGACCATGCGCGGACTCTACGCCCGGGAGGGAGCGGACCGTCGGTCCTATTCCCCTGCTAGTCCAGCAGCGGCGAACCCAGCCCGATCGAGAAAAGCAGCTCCGTGTCCCCGATCGAGATGCGGTCACTGTCGGCGAGTCGGTGTTCGGAGACCAGGACCCCGTTAACGCTCGTTCCGTTCGCTGACCCGGCGTCAACGAGAAGAAACCCATCATGGAGGCGCCGGATCTCGGCGTGGCGGCGGCTTGCCTTCGGGTCGTCGATGGTGATCCCACGGTCGGCGGACCTCCCGATGGTCGTCACCGCCCTCCCCACTTCGTGCCGCACTCCGTCGACTTCCAGGAGGGCAATGGTTTGCACCTGTATGTCGGCCGGAACGGTGACGGTCTCGTCTCGGAGGGTAGGCATCATGAGGCCAGGGTCCTGCTCAAGAATCCTCAACTCCAGGTCTCGCAACTCCGGGCTGGGGTCGATTCCGAGTTCCTCCACCAACATGGCCCGAAGGCGCTGGAAGACTGCCAACGCTTCCGCCTGGCTTCCCGCCCGATAGAGAGCCTTCATCTGGATCGCGTGGAGCCGCTCATCCAGCGAACGGGACGAGATGAGTCGGCGCGCTTCCGGGATGACGAAGTCCAGGTGGCCGGCCCCGAGGTGGCTCTCCAACAGATCCACCTCGGCGAGCCCCTTGATGTGGTCGAGGCGGCCGGATTCCACCTCGACGAAGTCGTAGCCGGCCAAGTCGGCCAAGTAGCGCCCGCGCCATCGGGCGAGTGCCTCACCGAACCCACCGATAGCCTCGGCATACCGCCCCTGAGCCAACATGTTCCGGGACAGCTCCACGCCTGCTTCGAACGCCATTGCGTCGAAGTTCGCCGGGGTCACCTGGACCCGGTAGCCGGGCCGTACGGTCTCTATGACCCCGGGGACACCAAGCCCTTTGCGGAGTTTCGCAACGTAGACCTGCAGGATGGCGAGCGCTCGCTGGGTGGGTGCGTCGGGCCAAATGGCGTCCGCCATTACCTCGGCGGACACGACATCGTTGCCCCGCACCAACAGGAACCCGAGAACCGCCCGCTGTTTGGGACCCCCCAGGACGGCATCTCCATGCTCCGTGCGAACCTCGAGCGGGCCCAAGGCAAGGAACTGGACTCCCGCTGTCCCGCCTTCTTCACCCGCGCTCGGTGCCAGGCCACCGCGCCCGAGCCGAGAAGGAGGGCGATTGCCGGTGGGAGTGTCCGGAGCCCGAAGGGCACCGGTGACCTTCTCCAGGTCGGGATGGTGCACTTGGAAGAGGTGCTGCGGTTCGCTGAGATCCTTGAGGCGATGGGTGCCGAGGTCGTCGAACGCCAGTGGGGCCGGGGAATCGATCGCAGCCGCTACCTCCGAGACGAGGACCTGCCCGCCGTGCCCGGCCGACATGATGCGGGCAGTCCTGTTCAGCACGGGCCCGAAGTAGTCACCGTCACGTTCCTCGGCGCTCCCGGAGTGAATCCCCATCCGCACCCGGATCGTGGGTCCCCCCCAGTCTTCCGCGGCGAGGGCGAGCTGGGCGGCCACCGCGGCCCAGGCCGCGTCCAAAGGGGAATGGAAGGCGGCAGCGAACGAGTCACCAGCGGTCGAGAAGACCACTCCCCGCCGATCGCCGATCGCTTGTCGGAGGATCTCGTCGTGACGGGCAAGTGCGCCCGACATCTGGCCGGGAAACGCGTCCCACAGTCGGGTGCTCCCTTCGACATCAGTGAAGAGGAACGTGACGTTCCCGGTTGGCCGTTCGGACATGAGACCTCCGTGGACCGCAACCGTAGCGATCGGACGCTGGCAGGTGCAGGCGAAACAACGCCCGGTGCAGGAGGCACCGTGGCCCTTTCTCCACCGAACTCGCCCCGTTATCGGCGTCAGTGTGGACCAAGCCACTGCGCAGGTCCATCGAGGTCGGCCAGGCACCACAGAAGCCCTCGGTAGATTGCACCGGTCATGGCACTCGAGAACGTTCCCGGGGTCGAAAGCCTCGAGCTGATAGGCCGCGGCGGGATCGCCACCGTCCACAAGGGCTTCCAACCCGACCTCGACCGCTGGGTCGCGGTGAAACTGATCCCCCTCACCGACGATGCTGCTCTCCGACGCTTCGACCGCGAGCGCCGGGCCATGGGGAGGCTCTCGCAGCATCCGAGCATCGCGACGATCTACTCCTCCGGGGTCAGCCAAGGACGCACCGGATACCTCGTCATGCCGCTCTTCGAGCGATCGCTCCAGTCCGTCATCGCTTCCCGGGGAGCTCTTCCCTGGCGCGAGGCGATCGAGTTGATCCTGCCGGTCGCCGATGCCGTCGCCCACGCCCACCGCGAGAACATCCTCCACCTCGACCTGAAGCCGTCCAACATCCTCCTGGACGCCGACGGCCGGCCCCACGTGGCCGACTTCGGGCTCGCCACGTTGCTCGAGGAGGGTCAGCCGAGCGCCTTGTCTGCATTGAGTCCGGCGTTCTCCAGCCCCGAAGCGATCAACTCCGGACAGCGCAGCCGCTCATCCGACGTGTACGGCCTCGGCGCGACCCTCCACACCTTGCTCTCGGGCACAGCACCATACGCTGCCGCGAAAGGAGACTCACGATCAGTCTTCGAGAGGATCGCGGCTGACCCGGTACCGACCCAGTCTGAGAGCCCGCGCGCGGTCGCCGACGTGGTCCGGAGGGCGTTGGCCAAAGCCCCTGAGGACCGATGGCGCTCAGTCGAGGAGTTCTCGGCGGCCCTCAGGGACGCCGTGGGTCTGCCAGCGGTCGCCGCGGCGAGGCCGCGCCGGGGCTGGTGGATCGCGGCCGCCTGGGTCGCTGCGGCGGCAACCGTCACCACGATCGGAGCTGTTGTGGCCGACAGACAGGCAGACGCGCCCGCCCCGCCCACCCTGACCACACCCGATCCACCACTCGCCACCGAGCCGACCCTCACCACGTTGCCCCCGACCACCTCCTCCACAACGACCACGCCACCCACCACCACAACCACCAAGGAAGCCGCCATTCCAGACGTCCTCTCGATACCGCTGGGCGGGCTCCTCCAGCCGCCGGCCATCACGGACGAAGCCGTCTGGGTGGTGAGGGATGAAACGACGGGCGCGGGTTCCCTCGTTCGGGTGGACCGAGCCTCCGGGGCCGTGACGGATGTCGTCCGCGTCGGTAGTCGGCCAAGAGGGCCCGTGGTGACGGAAGACGCCGTGTGGGTCTTCAACGTGTCCGACGGCACCGTGTCGCGGCTCGACCGGGAGTCGCTCGAGGTGACCGACACGGTGCGACTCCGGGTGGACGGGTTCGAGGTCGCTTCACCCATCGGCGGATTCCACAGCCAGGCGATTGTGGAGGGCCACGACGCCGTCTGGGTCGCCTCCGGTCGGAGCGGGCTCATCTTCAAGATCGCCGCTGACGATCTCTTCGTTCAGCACTTCTTCCTGCATGAGGCATTCGACCTTCCCGGGTTCCGGGGCTACATCGCCCCGCCGTTGGTCACCGAGACCGACGTCTGGATCGTGGGCGAGTCGGACGCGTGCTCCGGCTGCGGCGACCTCGTTCGGCTCCCACTTGGAAATGACCCGGCCACCGACCACCTCGGCCTCGAGGGCGGGTCGCGAACGTTGCCTCCGGTCCTTCTGGCCGACGGGAAGCTACTCGTCGTGAGCCTGGCTGGCGGCTGGTCGTACGTGATAGACCCGACGCAGCCAAGCGTGACCATCCTTGCCGGAATCATCGAGGGTTCGCCGCACTCGATCGTCACCCTCGACAGAATGGCCGTCATTGGGACACTCGAGGGGAAGCTCTATCGGGTCACCGGGACAGACGGGTCGTGGGGCCTCGAGACATGGACAACCGTATCCGACAGAATGGGCGCCCTTGCCTCCGATGGTGAGCAGCTATGGCTGGTCGACGAGTCTGCCGGGGCATTGCGTTCGGTGTCACCGGACGGCACCGTGGCCGAGTTGCTGTCCCGAGACGGCCTCACCGGGCAGCCGGTGGTCTACGCAGGAGAGGTGTGGATCGCCTCGGGCGGCGAACTCCTCAGGATCCGACCTCACGGGTGAGGGAGCCTGATCAGGTAGCCAAGCCACGGTACCCACAGGCCATCACCAACAGGTACGGGGCGGTGCTCGAAGAAGCGCGAATCCGGCGAGGGCTGACACCGTTCGACTCCGCATGCGAGGCTCAAGCGTAGGGACATCTCTCCAGGGTCGAGCCGAACCGCGGCAGCACCTTCGGTGTCGATGACCCACGGCACGCCATCCCACAACACTGGGGTCCCCGGATCGCCACCGACGGAAGTCACAGCAGGGACCCCCCCGGTCCGGGTGTCCAGGTGGTGGATCGCGTCGTCCCCGGCGTTCGGAACCAACAACGTCTCGCCCACCATGAGGGCTGTTGCACCCGGCTCCGCGCGAACGCACTCGGTGAAGCCGCGGTCAGCATCAGCCGGGCAGGGCCCAACCCGGACTACCGGCTCCGGGTCCGCCAGCAGGTCGGAGAGATCAATGCGGAACGCCTCCGAACGGGTGGACAGCACCCAGACGGCTCCGTCCGGTGCGACGTGGAGGTGGGGCGAGAGTTGGTCGTTGGCGCCAAGATCCTGATTCCGCCCAATGAACACCACCGAGGCCACTGTGCCACCGTGCCACTCGACGAACCCGTGGGCGATGCCCTTGCCAGACCCTTTCAAGCCCTCCCCGACGAAAGGCTCCACCAAACGGACCGTTCCCAATGAAGCCAGACCAGCCCCACCCGCAAGGAGGAGGCGATCCGCCGGCATCTGGATGGAATCTCCGCGGACACAAGCCGGTTTGATGTAGAGCAGCCCATCGGAGCCAACCCGGCCCTCCTCGATGCAAGCGTGCAGGTCCCGCCGGGTGACAAGCACCTCATTGCCACTTCGTGACGGGTCGGAGAGCCACTCCTCGTACAGGCTCGCGAACCGTCGGGGGTCGTCCCCGGCTGTGACGAAGACGATCGCCTCCCCTGCTCGTACCCACAGGAGCGAGCTTCCGTCGACCCCCACACAATCGGCGTCCGAGTCGCCGGTGTTCCTCAACGAAGCGAACGTGCACCACGGATCGAGGGGAACCGGGATCGGGGTACTCGGGCGGCCTTCGACCCCGAGGTTGACGGACGAGACCTCACCAAGGGCTGGATCCAGCACATCCAGGTGGGCCGCCCAACACCGACCATCACACGCTCGTCTCACGACCGGCTGGTAGATGCGCCCCTCGAGGGACAACGGTGGATGTGAGCTCGTGCCGGAGAGCCCCCACTCCTCGATCAACGTTCCCGAGTCGTCGAACGAGGCCAGCGTGGATCCCACTGCAACGTACATACGGCCACCCAGGGCGACCGGCGACCACGGCGTGCTTTCCCCCATGGCGATCGACGCCACTTCGAGTTCGTCAACCAAGGTGGTGGTTAGTGCAAAAAGCGGCACCGTCGTGGTTGTTGAAGGGACGGCCACCTCCCCGGCGCTCCGAGTTGTCGATGGAAGGCTCGGGGCCTCCGGGGTCGGGGCCGACAGTTCAGCCGGAGTCAGGGGGAGTTGAGATGCGGGTACCGGTTGCGGTCGAGACGATCCGAGGGTCGTTGCGTAGAACACGCCGACGAGCACAAGCGCCCCGATGACGGCAGCAACCATCCTCCCCCCACGCCCCGCCGCCTCAGCACGAGCTGGCAGGTCCCGAACCGTCTCTTCTGCGACCAACGCATCGAGCACCTCCGCAAGACCCTGCGCTGTGGGACGGCCAGCCGGATCAGTAGCCATTGCCGCGTCTATCAACCCCTCGAGTTGGGAAGGTCCGCCGAGTGAGCGTCCTTTCGGCCTCCCCGGTCCTCCGGCCAAGACCCCAGCCAGGACCACGGCGAGCGAGTAGACATCCGATTCAGGAGTGGGCGACTCGCCTCGGAGCACCTCGGGCGCCGCGAAAGCCCGCGTCAACCCGGCGTCCGTGCCCGAGCCGTCGATCCGACTCAGGCCAAAGTCAGACAGATTCGGCAAGCCGCTCGCATCGAAGAGGATGTTCGCCGGCTTGATATCTCCGTGGACAACCCCAGCCTCGTGCGCTACCGCCAACGCCCGTGCGAGCCGGAGCCCAAGCGCAGCGCAGGCCTCCCAGCCCAAGGTCCCACCTCCGGGCCATTCGCGCAGCGACCCGCCCGCCATCCACTCCATGACCAAGTAGCCCCGTCCATCCCCTGCAATCCCGCTCCGGTACACCGTGACGATTCCGAGTCCACCGGAAAGGCGCCCCATCGCGACCTGCTCGATGGCAAACCGCTGGCGTGCGACCTCATCCGGGAGGTCGAGAAGCTTGACCGCCACGTCTCTCGAGAGGGCTGCTTCACGGGACCGGTAAACGGCCCCCTGGCTGCCTCTTGCGACGATCCTTCCCGGATCGAGGCCCTCTACATCGAACTCCACATCAGCCTTCCCAATTCGTGGGCAGCGTACGCGAACGGCGCCCCCCGGGGTGCGAGGGGCGCCGCGCTTCGAGGCTCAGGGGTTCAGCCGATGTAGCAGTAGCTGCCGTCAGACGATCCCGTCGCACCCGCGGAGGCGCCCACGTGAACGAGGTGCTTCGTGTACTCGACCCAACCGGAGTCCGGGTTCAGCAGAAAGACCCGAAGGGCGTAGTACGAACCCTGCGGTAGGGCGAACCCGGAAGAACCGCCCATCGTGTTGGCCTTGCGCACCCCGACCATCATCGAGAAGACCCGGTACGACTGCCACATGGGATCCCCGGAGCCGGGTACTGCCTCCCAGGTGGAACCGTTGAAGTAGGTGTACTTGTAGGTCTGGAAACCGCTGACATCAGCGACGGCGTCGACGTGGTGCCATCCGGCTGCCGGGTTAGCCGGGTCCCACCGGAGGACGGCCGCTGCCATGACCGCCCCAGGCTTCGCGCCGGGAAGGAAGTTGGTGGCGAGCGCTCCTCTTCCCGAGTACATGGCACACCGAACCTGGTGCTGATAGGGGCCGCCCGAAACCTGCGCCTGGGCCGCCGGCGGGAAGCTGGCGAAGAGGACGGACACGGCCACAAGTGTGAGCAGGGCCTTCTTGGTAGCAGTGATGGTGGTGGACATTTCGATTCTCCTTCTCGGTTCCCACCGGTACGTCCGGTGGCATGGGACAACTATCTGGCAGGCGCCATTCAGTGCGGCTTCAAACCGCTGAATGACCTCCTAGGGAACGAAACAGTTGGACGTCGGGCCGAATCCACTCGTTCTGTAGTAGACCGTGGGCACCCCAACGACACCTGAGGCCGCCGTGTGGTACCAGACGTGGACCCGGTAGTTCCCAGGTGCCACAAAGAAGGAGGCCTTCGGCAACGACTGACCGGGGCGGACGGTCGACGTCTGCCAGCCGGAGTCGAGTGCTGCGCCGGTACGGACGTTCACGAATCGATACCACGCGCTCACCGTCTCCGTTGGGTGGGTCCCAAACACGTAGTTGAGGACCTGGACCGGTGTGACCCGGTCGATGGGGCAGACAACGGAGACGGCGTCGCCGCCGACCACCGCCTCAGCCGGCCGGGCCGCGCCGACGATGGTGGAGGTCACCAAGGCGACCGTGATGAGGGCTTTCAAGAACATGAGCACTCCTTTCGACGACTGATGCTCACAACAAGAGTCGCTGGTGACCCCTTCAGGCCGCCTTCAGTCGGGCGAAACGAACTCCAAGCGTCCTGAAGGCGTGTTGAAGGGAGCCACAGGGAAGGTGAGGCCGGGAGAGAAAGGAGGTGATCGGCATGGCTCGTCTTCGAACCCTTCTTGTCAAGGGCTGCGTCGCCGCCGGCGGGGCGGTCTTCTTGATCGTCGAAGCCGCAGGCCGCGGGCACCCGTAGCCGCCGTACGACCGGGGACGCCCGACCAGGCGCCCCCGGTCCTGAGAGGAGAGCTGTGAGCAGGAGAGTCAGATCGCTGTCGTGGTCAGCCGCCGTCGTCGCGTTCGACCAGTCCGGGAAACTGGCGGTTCACCTTCTTGATCCCGCCTGCCGTCCGTCGTGGGTTGCTCCCGTCGCCAACCCGGACGCGGCCCTCGGATTAGTCACACAATCCGGCGCTCGGCTGGAGATCCTGGGCACGCTCCTTGTCGGTGGCGCGATCCTGTTCTTCTTCAACTCCCAAGTCGGGCGCCGATACCCACCTTCGGTCGTCGGAATGCTCCTCGGCGGAGCGACCGCGAACATCATCGACCGACTGCTCCACCACGAGGTGCTCGACTACCTCGTCACCCCGATCGCAGTGGTCAACATTGCGGACATTGCGCTCACGATCGGAATCTGCGCCCTCTTCTGGATGACTCAATGGCGTCGACCAAGCGCCGTCAGGACGTGGGCCTCCGACCCCAGCTAGCCCTCGCCGCCATGCTCACTCACTTGCCCCTCGCTGTCGATCCGAGGGACTCCGAAGCACTCCTTGCAAGGACTCCTGTCGAAGCGAAGTGCCTCCATGAGATTGATGAGCGTGCCCATCCTCTTGATACTGCACGCAGGGAGTGCTCGATCCTCCGGGTGGTACCACTCGTCTTCCTCGGCCCGCGCCAGGAGCGGTGGCGCGCCACGCGAAGCCACCCTGTGAAAGAGTCGGCTGTCATGATGAACGACCACAGCCCGATTCGAGTCCATATCACCGAGGATAGGTACCCGGCTACCGGGGAGAACGGGGCCTGTGCCGATTGCTCCGAGTCACTTCTCAACGACAGGTCGAGCCAGCCGCAAAGGCCGAGACCCCGGCCCCGTCCAAGGCGGGCACCGCCAACAAGCTCAGGCGGGAGGTGCGGTGGAGCCGCGGACCACGAGGGTGGTTGGGATCACCTCGTGCAGCGCGGTTGACGGGTCCTCGAGCTGAGCGAGCACCCGTCGAGCCGCCAGGGCTCCCAACTCGACGACGTCCTGACGAACGGTGGTGAGGTCCAACAGGTTGGCAAGGTCATGGTCGTCGAAGCCCACCACGGAGAGGCCCCCGGGGACCGAAAGCCCGAGCGATTCGGCGGCCTTGAGCACACCGAAAGCCATCTCGTCGGAGAACGCGAAGATCGCGGTTGGGGTGACCTTGGCGGTGAGGAGTCGGAGCGCGGCCTCCGTGCCGCCCTGGGTGGTGAAGCCTCCGAACGCGGTCTCCATCACATCGAGTCCCTGCTCGGCGAGGCCGGCGCGGAATCCCCGGGCCCGTTCGAAAGCCGCCGAGTACTCGATGGCCACCCCCGGGTCCCCGTCGATCATCGCCACCCGCTCGTGCCCGAGGCGGGCGAGGTGGCGGGCGACCTGGCGGGCGGCCTCGAAGTTGTCGATCACGAGCGAGTCGAATCGAGCAGTCCTCGACCCTGCAGTCACCACCACGTCGAATGAAGCGGCCATGGCCTCGACCTCCTCGTCTTCCACGAAGAGATCGAGCAGGAGCAGGGCATCGGCCCGTTTCTCCATCGACACGACTCGATCCACGAGCGCCGAAGGATGGTCACGGACGACGATGGAGAGCAAGAGGTCATACCCCCGCTCGGCGAGCACCGCCTCGACACCGGCGAGGACCCGACCGGCGTACCACGAGTGGATGCCGCCCGCCAGGAGTCCGATGGTGCGACTGCGGCCCGCGGCGAGCCTCGACGCGCTGGGATCGGCGCGGTAGCCAAGTCGGTCAGCCACCTCCTGCACCCTCCGCCTGGTTTCGGGTGCGACATTGGGGAGGCCGCGCAGCGCCCTGCTCACCGTGGCGAGGGAGACCCCGGCTTCCCTGGCCACATCATCGATGGTCACGCCCACGCAACCATGTAAGCGCTTTCAGCGGTCGCTTGCAAGGGGCGCCATCCCTCACGCCGCCGGCATCCAGCAGAGCAAGTGCGCCCGTCGGGTCCAGGGATTCCGGCGGGCGCGATGGCCGTCCAAAGAACGACCGGAGCACTCCGGATCGCCCCCAGAATGCAGGACCGACTCAACCGGAGGGCGTGAAACGGGGGTCGTCGTCGTAGCCGAATCCAACGAGCTCGCTCCCCGGAGCGACCGGATCGAAGCTCCAGTACTGGCGTATCTGGGCTATCCGACCGTGCTCGAAGTCGTAGTGCTCCGATCCGCGCACGGTGAACGGCGTCTCCCCCACCCGCCCGTGCATCGACCATTCCGTGGCTGCCCGGTCATCGTCCCCGATGAACGTGTGGACCTCCCACGAGGCGCCCTGCCACTTGGCGGCTACCCGCGACCAGAAGCGCCCAATGGCCTCCCGGCCGACTACCGGCGGATGGTTCGTGTCGTAGATGACCGCGTTCTCCGTGAAGCAAGCCACCACGTCGACCACCGACCCACTGGAACAAGCCGCGAAGTACCGCTCGAGAAGTGCCCGGGACATCAACCGAGCCTACCGGCTGACCGAGGAAGCGCCCGGCCGTTGATCGAGCTCGTCCGGCCTCGCCGACCCAACGGAATCAAGCGTGAGCGTGAACCGAGCCCATCCACCATCATGGACATAGGTGAGCGATCCGTTCATGGCTTCGGCAAGTCCCTTCGACAGTGTGAGGCCCAACCCAAGGGAGCCATGATCGGTGGAGTCCGGGCGCAATCGCCGGTATGCCTCGAACGCTTCGTCAGCCTGTTCACCAAGGCCCCCGCCGTTGTCGGCGACGGTGATGGCCACGACGGGGCCCATCTGCTCCACCTCCACCCGCACTCGCGGGCCACCGTACTTGGCGGCGTTACTGAGCAGGTTCCTGACCACTTGGCGCACCCGGGTCGGGTCGCCCATCGCTTGTGCTTGCTCGGGGACCGTGACATCGAGCTCCCGCCCTCCGAGCCCGATCATGTCCACTGCATCGTCGACGACCGATGCCAGGTCAACGGAGCGGGGCGACACGCGCAGCCCACCATGCGAGAGCTGCGAGGCGACCAACAGATCCTCGACAATGAAAGAAAGCTCGAGTGACTGGTCCAGGAGGATCCTGTGGGCCTCGCTCACCTCGGCCGGGGCGAGTTCCTCGTCCACCAGCAGCTGGGCCAGGCCAAGCACCGACGTAAGGGGCGTGCGAAGCTCATGGGAGACCGCAGCAACGAGCTGCTCTCGCTCTTCGAGCGTCTTGCGCAGCTCGTCATTCGCCCGGCGTTCCGCGGTGATATCGGTGAGTTCGCCGTGGTAGCGGTCCGGTCTGCCATCTGTCCCAACCTGCACCGAACAGTGATCACGAACCCAGATCACCGTCCCGTCCTTGCGGCGGAGCCGATACTCGGCGGTGAGAGCTCCATCGGCCGCGAGGTCGTCCAACAGCCGCGTCCGAAGCGCGCCGTCGACGTACAGGTCACTTGCCGAGACAGCGAGGAGCTCGGCCTGTGAATCGAATCCGAACATGGCGACCAAAGCCTCGTTGGAGTGGATGATCTCCCCTTCGACTGTCGACGTGTAGAGCCCGACTGGCACCCGGTCGAAGAGGGCTCGGTACTGTGCCTCCGACTCCTCGAGGCGCGTACGCTCCTTGAGCCGACCGCGCTGGTCAACGAACACCACCATCTCGAACGAAGAGTTCCCGACTTGGAACTCCGAGCGGCGGGCCACCACCGGGACAGCCTCACCGTCGACGGTCCGGACCTGTGCTGCGGCTTCTTCATTGCCCAGCGCAGGTACATCGATGAGGACCGACGCGTGCTCTCCCTGGACGTCGCCGACCAACTTTCGGCCGGCCTTGTTGATGAAGTCGATCACGCCCGACCGACCGACGATGACGATCCCGGAATTCGACCCATCCACCAGGGCCCGGAACCGGGCGCTCATGAGCCGGACTTCGTCGGCCACCGTCCCGATCAGCCACCACACTGCTGCCTGGCCGACGACCAGCACCGCTATCCCGATCAGGGTCCCGCCGCCGGGGGCACCCGCGAACAACGCCAGTGACAGGAAGAACGTGGTCAACAGCAGGGGACGGAGACCACTCCGGCGGCCTTCGATGAGGGTGAACGACGCAGTGGACGCTACAGCCGCACCGGCGACGATCCCTGCGATCGGCCCGACATCACCAAACCACGCCCCGAGGGCGATGAGCGCCGCCAACAGCTCGTAGAGCGGCGTCGGGTTCGGCCTTCCCCGGTACAGCTGGCCGGCCGCGACCGCGCCGAACAATACGCCGAGAACCACGATCGGTAGGAGGTTCAAGGAGCGGTCGAAGAGCCAGATCACGAGGGTGAACAGTGAGACAGTGGGCGGCGCGACTGCCAGGAGAACCACGAGCGTGTTGCGGATCGACTCCTCCAACCGAGGCGCGTCGAAGAGCGCTGTCAATTGATACGCCCTCAGGTGGCGCTCAAGAAAGGCCCTCATGAAGCCGTCCCATCAGCTCAGCGACTGTTGTATCTGAAGTGTCGTCCCACAACGACGGCTGCTTTAGGCGATCGAAGAGCCGCAGAGCGAACCGATCGGTCATCCCGGCAACGAAGTCGATCACGTTCGTGAGCAGCTCGTCACCCGGTCTCCGGAACCCCTCCGGCATCTCGTCCGGGTGCCGGAGGTAGTACCCCACGAGCTCACGGACGACCCGCATGGCGAACTCCTTCTCGGCGTTCACCTCGGGGCGGAGATACACCTCGGCGAACATGAACCCGCGGAGTTCGTGCATCGCTTCGAGGACGGGTGGCGCCATGCTGACGGCGCCACGGGTGGCAGACTCCTCGATGACGCCCCTGATCATCGTCCCGATCCACTCGCTGCCGGGCTCACCGAACACTTCCAACGCGACCGTCGGGATCGAGGTTCGGTCGATCACCCCAGCTCGCAATGCGTCCTCGACGTCGTGCGTGAGGTAGGCGATCCGATCAGCGAATCGGCAGAGATACCCCTCCGAGGTTGCCGGAGGTGGGTCGATCTTCCACGAGTGGGCGCGCACTCCGTCGAGGACTTCCCACGTGAGGTTGAGCGGCTCGAGCACGGACAAGAGGCGGACACCGTGGGCCGAGTGGAGCCATTCCCCATCCACGAACTCACTCAGGGCATCCTCGCCCGTGTGTCCGAAAGGGGAGTGACCGACGTCGTGGGCCAGGCATATCGCTTCGGTGAGGTCCTCGTTGAGCCCGAGGCCGACGGCCATGGCTCGCCCGATCTGTGTGACCTGCATGGTGTGGGTGAGGCGGGTGACGTAGTGGTCGCCATACGGGTTCATGAAGACTTGCGTCTTGTGTTTGAGACGACGGAACGCCTTGGTGTGCAGGATGCGGTCCCGGTCACGCTGGAAGACCGTCCGGAACTCATCGGGCTCCTCGAGTTCATCCCTGCCTCGGCTGTCGACGGACAGGGTCGCCAGCGGTGAGAGGCGATCCCGTTCCAGTTGCTCCCGCTCCCTCCGCCTGACGATCCGGAGCTCAGACAATGCGCTCCCTGATCCTCGCCGAGAGGTAGTCCATCGACGCCACGACGATCGCAATGGCGAGCATGTTCACCGACGCTGCCCGGTAGTTGAGCAGGCGGATGTTCTGTTGGAGCACCAGGCCGATACCGCCACCACCGGCGAAGCCGATGATCGTGGACATACGGACGTTGATGTCCCACCGATAGAGCGTGAAGGAAATGTACGGCGGCACTACCTGCGGCAACACGGCGTACACGACGGTCTGGATGCGCGTCGCCCCGGAGGCCTTCACCGCCTCCACCGGGCCGGGAAAGATGCTCTCCACCTGCTCCGAGTAGAGCTTGGCGAGGGCGGCCACCGTGTGCGTTGCCAGCGCCAGGGACCCGGCGAACGGGCCGAGGCCCACCCACACGGCGAACACGATCACCATGATCAACGGCTCGACGGAGCGCATGGCATTGAAGATCGTCCGGGCCACGTAGTAGAGGCCGAGCCCAACTCCGATCTTGTCCTTGCGGAGGGAGCGGATGGCGAAGAAGAGGCCGATCGCAGCTCCCGTTGCGGCCGGGTACCAGGTCGTGTTCAGGGGATCGTGCAGTTGATAGAGCCAGCCGACACCCCGCCCGAGGATGCCCATGAGCAATGCCCCGGCGAGGCCGGCCAACGGAACCGACAGCGCCTTGCGCCCCGCTTCGGGCATCACCCGCCGTAGGAACCCGCCGAACCGGCCGGCCAGTTGGATCGCGACCCCAGCCGTGATGAGTGCCGTGAAAAGCGTGATGATGGCAGCGAGGATGTCGCCCAGTGTCGCCACGAACTTGCCGACGAACTCGAAGCGATCGAGCCCGGGGGCAGCCCAAGCACCGAAGTCGGTGAGGAGATCGGCCAGCAGGAAGAGCACGAAGATCGCCCCCGCCGCGCTCACAACCATCAGCACCGCCCGGATGAGTCGCTCCCCGGTGGTCACCCCACCCTCGTCAATGGCCGGGAAGGCCCGACGGAGAATGAAGAAGATGACAACCGGGACGACGACGAGTCCGCCGACCACCGCGAACGCATTGTCGGTGAGCAACGTAGAGGCATCCTGCATCCAGCGGGCGACGAGGACCCCGGCGACCACGCCGAAGGGGAGCGCCAACGCCTGCAGGCCGATTCGCAGTGAGGTGGTGGTGACGTCCTTCATGATGTTGCGGGCCGCGACGAAGCTGAGGGGAACCGCGAGCAAGACTCCGATGCTCGTGGCAAGGAAGGCCATGAGCACGGTCTCGACGATCTTGTCCCACGTGTCGTAGGAGGCGTTCGAGATCCGCGGTGAGCGAACCAGCCCTCCCTCGGTCTCGACGTACTCGGGGTTGAAGATCGATCCGATCGGCTCCTGGGTGATTGCCCGGATCAGCTGCGGCTCGTCGGCCGGGCGCTCCCGGGTGTTGATGTCGAACTCGAACGACCCCGTGCCGTCAGCGATGAAGTCCTCCAACCGGAGTTGGAGGTCCCCGTCAGGGGGGATCTGGTAGATCTTGCCCCGGGCGTTGGGGGAGAAGTTCACGCCCGTCACGTGGATGGTGACGCCGGGGTCGCCACAGGAGGGCTCGATGATGAGATGCCGCTCGTCCGGGCCGTACTCGGGGAGGTCGAGATCCGGACCGCACGGCATGGCGAACGGGAGATCGGTGGGGGTGTCGATGCGTTCGTAGTCGAACAGCCGGGGACGGGCCAGCTCCCGGATCACCCTGGTCAACTGCTGCTGGCGGGTCTCGGACCGGATCTCGTCGAGGTTGACGTCCGTGACCTCGAAGGTGTAGCCGTAGGCGACGACGGCCAGCACGATGATGAGGGGGAAGCGGACCATTCGCCACAGCGAGCGCTTCTCAGCCGACACGCTCGGCCTCCTGCCCGTAGATCTCCTCGAACTTGGCGTCGTCGATCTCCTGGGGAGTGCCCTCGAACACGAGCACACCGTCGTTGAGGGCGATCGCCCGATCGGCGTACCGATGGACCAGGTCGAGGAAGTGGAGTGAGCAGAGGACCGTGACCCCGTCCTCGCTGTTGATCTGTTCGAGGTACTGCATGATCGAGTGGGCGAGGACTGGGTCCAGTGATGCGACCGGCTCGTCCGCCAGGATCATCTTGGGGTTCTGCATCAGCGCCCGAGCAACCCCCACGCGCTGCTGCTGCCCGCCAGAGAGTGAATCTGCCCGCTCTCTTGCCTTCTCCGACAGGCCGACCCGTTCGAGTTGGCGCATGGCGTGTTCGATCGTCTCCTTCGGGAACCGGTTGAGGACGCTCATGGCCGGGCTCACGTAGCCGAGGCTCCCCTGCAGCACGTTGGTGAGCACCTTGGATCGATGGACGAGATTGAAGTGCTGGAACACCATGCCGATCTTGCGTCGCATCGGACGCAGCTCCTCCTGGGAGAGCGCCGCGATGTCGACACCGTCCCACAGGATGCGACCCTCGGTGGGCTCGATGAGGCGGTTGATACAACGAAGCAGGGTGGACTTACCCGACCCGGACAGGCCGATCACGGCGAGGAATTGGCCGTCCGGAACCTCGAACGAGACGTCCTTGAGCGCGACGGTGCCGTTGTCGTAGACCTTCGTGAGGTGCTCGATCTTCAGCATATGTGAGGTGGCAAAGAAGAAGGCCGGGGGCGAGCCCCCGGCCTCCTTTCCTTGCTTGTTAGGCGTCCGGGTCGAACCCGACCAGCGCCACCATCTTGCGGACCGTGTCGAAGTCGGAGTCGGAGGCGGGCGCCAGGCCCGACCAACCGTAGAAGTCCTGGTTGCCGATCGATGCTTCCCAGGCCTCCGTCTCGGCGAAAGCCACGAGGGCCTCAGCGATCTGTGCCCGGACGTCGGCCGGGAAGTCGGGCCCGAATGACAGGGTGTCGTTCGGGATCGCTTCCGAGATGGTCAGGATGCGAACCTTCTGCATGATGTCGGGGGCATCGGCGCGGGCCGAGGCACGAGCATCGAGCACCCGCCACTGCGCGTCGGCAGGACCACACAACAACTGGGATCCGTCCTCATTCGGGGCGCAGGACTCGATGAGGTCGTCGGGGATGTCCGGCTCGTCGCCGAGTGCCCAGTCGAAGTCGGGGGTGAGCGGCGGGCTGAAGAAGGTGGTCCCGAAGTCGGCCTCACCGTTGTACACCGCAAGTGCCGTCTGGCCGTGACCACCGGTCTCCACGACGTCGCCGGTCATGATGCCGAGGTCGTCGAACATGACGGCCGGCACGATGTAGCCGGAGGTCGAACCCGTGTCGCCGTAGGCCCACCGGAGGCCTTCTAGGTCCTCGAGCGTCTGGATATCCGAGTCACGCGCAACGAGGAACTGCGCCCAGTAGACGGACCAGCCGAACCGAACGGCGGCGAATTCCACGTCCACACCGCATTCCTCCGAAGCGAGCACGTAGCCGAAGGCGGGGATGAAACCGATCGTGTTCTCCGGGGAGGCACACATTTCCTCGATGGTGGCGGCGTACGACGTCGGGACGGACACCTCGAAGCTGAGGCCGGTGGCCGCTTCCAGTGCTTCCTTCATGATCTCGCCACCAGTGACGATGACGGCTGCTTCGGCCGATGGGACGAAGAGCACCTTGATCGGGTTCTCAGGCGAACCGACGGCCGGGGGCGGCTCCGTGGTGGTGGTCGTTTCCGGGGCCATGGTGGTCGGGGCGGCGGTTGCGACCGGCGCCTCGGTCTCGGGCGGCGCTTCGGTGGTGTCGGCGGTGTCGCCCGCACATGCGGCGATCACGAGCGCGAGAACCACGAACAGCGCCCAACGAGCGGTACGTGACATGGAGAAGCCTCCTGCGAGTTGTTGCATTCCGGCGACGTCATTGCCGCCATCAGCAACCCTAATGACCTCTTCGGACCCAATGGTGATCCATTGCCTCGGTTGATTTCCGCGTTCTGGACCGGATACTCCCGGAAGAGGAGCGTCTCACCAGGGGGCGGGGCCGCTGGCCGCGATGCAGAACTCGTTGCCCTCCGGGTCCTGCAGGACGACCCAGTGGAAGTCGTCCCACGCGTGCCGATCCGACTCGGTGGCACCGAGGGACAGGGCCCGTTCGACCTCACCGAGGACATCGTCGGTGTGGAGATCGAGGTGGACGCGGTTCTTTCCGGATTTGCGCTCGGGGACGACCTGGAAGGCGATCAGCGCGGCACCCTCTGCCTGGGGCTGGAGCCACCGGTAGCCCGGGGCCTCGCCCGTCGACTCGAGGCCCGTCAAGTTCGACCAGAACGACGTCACCACGTCGAGGTCGTTGCAGTCGATGACGGTGAAGGTGTGTCGGAGGGTCATGGCGCCACGCTACCGATCGGGATGGCAGTGGCCTACGCCCCGATGCAGAACTCGTTCCCACCCGGGTCCTGGCAGACGTACCAGGTGAAGCCTTCGATCTCGTGCTCTTCCACCTTGGCTCCGCCCGCTGTCTCGATGGCCGCAATCGCGGCGGCGAGGTCATCGACCTTCATGTCGAGGTGGAGTCGGTTGCGTTCAGTCGTCTTCTCCTCCGGGACCTGCTGGAAGGCGAGCTTCACTCCGCCTTCGGACTGCGACCCGAGCCACACGAACCCCGGAAACCGGTGCACCTCCTCGACCCCGAGCACGGTCTTCCAGAAGGTGATGAGCGGCTCGATGTCGGTGGCGTTGATGACGATTGATTGCAGGGTGGCGATGGACATGGCCGGAGGCTACGCGGGATGGAGGTACGAGGACAGAGGTACGAGGTAGGCGACAAAGGCCAACGGTCGAACTGCTCCTCGTACCTTGCTCCTCGTACCTTGCTCCTCGTACCTTGCTCCTCGCTCCGGGCTCAGTCGATCAAGTCCTCGGCTGGGGCCGGGAAGAACGACAGGTGCTCGAGGTATGCCGCCGGGTCGCGGTCCCAATCCATCTCGCGGATCTGGTCCCAGGACCGGCGGCCGTAGAGCATGCGGGCCAGTTCGTAGGTCGGTGCTCGGAGGATCGGCCCATCACCCTCGACCACGACCACTCCGTCCGCGATCACCTTCGGGACGGCCAAGCCCGTGCCCTCCAGCATTCGAGGGATCGCCCGGATTGCCTTCGCACCCCAGGCGACACGCTCGGGCTCGCGGCTCCCCCGCCATCCGAGGGCACCCGCGACGTCGTACTCATGGCACCAGATGTCAGAGGCCAAGGGTGAGACCGTTCGGCCCCCCCGCTCCAGCTTGCGGTCGAACAGCGAGGCGTGGGTCTGCCACTCCTCGATCAGTTCGGCAATGCTCCGATCCTTGCGATCAGCCACGTGGCGGGCCGTCCATGCCTCCCCGGCGGCCCCCTCCATGTTGTTCCTGACGAGGTCGACCGACCCACCCACAAGGTGCGCGTAGAGGTCTTTCACCGTCCAGCCGGGACACGCCGGGACCGGGGCCCGCAGTTGGGGAGCCGATAGACGATCCGCCAGCGCGATGAGTCGGGACCGACACTCCTGGTACACATCAACGGCTGACATGACCGCAACGGTATCGGCATCGAAAGGTCGATGCATATCGATAGAGGTGTCTCCGTGGATTGGTGGCGTGGTGTTCGGAGCGAACAGCGTTCCTCCCAAGATGCACGACGCAGGCGCATCAGTGAATGCGGCAAGGTGGAGGACGCCGGGAGGGGCGACGCGATGAGCGTCTGGGAGACGACCCCGCCAATCCAGCGACGTGCCAATGGGTACCCTGAACCCCGGAACACCACGAGAAGGAGGAGTGCATGGGCATCATCTCTATGGCGGTCGTCGGCTTCATCGTTGGCGCCATTGCGCGGGCGGTCGTACCCGGGAGCGACAAGATGGCGTGGTGGCAGACCATCCTCCTCGGGGTCGCGGGGTCGATCGTTGGCGGATTCATCGGCGGCATCTTCGGTGGGGACGGACGGGGAGAGTTCATGGGCTTGCAGGTGGCCGGTTGGATCCTCTCGATCGTCGGTGCAGTCATCGCCCTCCTCGTCTGGAAGCGCATCAAGAAGTAGCGGCCGGGCCAGGGCTCTGCGCCGGCCGCGCCGGAAGGCCGCAGGGTCAAGTACCTTCATCGCATGAGTAGCCGCCTCCTCTCGGTCGGGCTGCTGGTGGTGTCGATGGCCATCGGTTTCGGGGTTGGGCGCGCCCTCGGACCGGACGAAGCGATCGAGGCACCGGGCTCGACCATCCCAACCGACGACACCAGCTCGGCGGCCCAACCGAACCTCCCGGTCAGCCCCGGGTCGACGGGCCCGACGCTCTCCGAGCTGGTCCCGGGCATCACCGACCCGATCTTCCTCGAGACAACGAACCCGACGCAGCTCTTGCGCTGGGATCCCGATGAGCCAGCCCCGCTCCCGGTTCGCAACATCCCCGCAGGGCACGATCTCGAGATGGACCGCGACGCCCGGTATGTGCTGGTGGCGATCGCCGACGAGCAGGGAGATCTTCTCCTCGGTGGCCTCGCTGGCTCACCCCTGACCCTCCTGGGCCGCGACGTCGGCGAGCGACCCGCTCGGAGCGACTTCACCGACCACTTCTGGTTCGCACAAGGTGGCGAGTTCGTCGAGATGAACACCCGAGGCGAGGAACGGATGCGGGTACCCATACCGGACATGACGATCGTGGCCGAGGGAGTGGATCCGACGCTCTTCGGGTCACCGACGATCGCCCTGGCAGACGAGGCGGGCCTGGTGATCGAGCAGTGGTACGCCATCGCCGACGGGCCGCCCATGGTCCGCCGGGTCCTTCTTCAGCAAGGGACCCTCATCGAACTCCCTGGGGGAACGAACTCATTCGCGGTCGGCATGGACGAGACCGTCGTCTTCCTGCGGAGCAGGGAGGGCGCCCTCACCACCGTTGACCGCGCGACGGGAACCACTACGTCCCGGGACTACGACGGGACGTGTGGCCTCACCTTGACCGCACCCGACGGAACCATGGCGAGTGTCTGCCGAGGCATGGCGTCGGTATTCCTCACCGAGGCGGTGCATGAGGTCGGTACATGGACGAGCGGCCGGTGGAGTTCGTCAGGGAAGTGGTTCATGGCCGTCGGCGGATACTTCGGCGAGTTGCTGCTCATTGACGGCGCCAGCGGTGAGGTCAACGTGGTTCGGTTCTCGCTCACACCCCAGACCCTCGTCACCGACATCTGGAGCGGCGCATGACATTCGAGGTGATCGAGTACCAAGAAATGAGCCTCACCCCGGAGGAGCGGCCGGAGTCGAGACCTCCCCGCCCGTGGGTGTGGGCGATCATCGGCATGCTGCTTGGAACGTTCGTCGGATTCATCACCGTCGCCGACTTCGAGGTCACTGCCACCCAGGACTCGAGCCTTCCACCGCTCACCCTCCCCGTGGAGGAAGCGGCCGCCGCGGCCGCCTCCACCGGGCCCACGCAGCCACGACTCGTCGTCACGGGGTTCAATCAAACACTGTGGTTGCTGGTCGATGCCGACAACCCGCGCCTCCTCCGGTGGTCGCCGCATGAACCGGAGCCGTCGCCCGACATCCGGCCCGTCTCAACGCTCTCGGTGCGCCCGGACGCCTCCGGCGCCGCCTACGCCGAGGAGGTCCCGCTGTCCACCGGGAAGATGCTGATCGTGACCCGAGCACCCGGCGACTACACCGCGAACTACACCGTTCCCCTCTCATTGTCGGCCACCGGCTGGGCGTGGCACACCAGCCTGGCCCGGCGCATCGCGTGGAGCGAACCCGACGGCGACGGGACGCTCATCAAGTGGACCTCATTCGGCCCTTCTACCGATGAGCTGGCGTTGGAGGGGGAGTGGCGGGTGGTGGCCTACGGCGAGCGCATCATTGCCCAGGCGAGCGAGTCCGTCATGCAGGTGGACACAAACGGGAACGAGGTCACCGTGCAGAAGGACTCGATCGTCCTCATCGACCCGGACGGTGAAGAGTTCCTCGTCCAACGCACGGTCGACTCGACGCCGCTCTCTGTACAAGGCATCTTCGCCGGCCTCGTCTACGGCACGCACGGACCGGACCGAACGATGGTGGCGGTCGAGTTGGCGCTCGGAAACGAGGACCGGGTCAACTGGCGCCATCCCGACGCCCTCTCGATCCTCGAGGCGCCGGAGACCGGGTGGGGCGTCCTCTGGTTCGGGAAGTCCGTGGAGATCCATGGCCCGCAGGGCACCGTCTACACGCACGTCGCCACCGGCGAGCCGCACTGGAGCGAGGACGGGCAGTTCCTCATGTTCCCGGACGGGGACAACGTGGTCGTGTTCCACATCATTTCACGCCGCTTCGGAGTGCTCCCGACAGCTCAACGCGTGGTCGGGGTCTGGGGTAGCTGAGTCGGTGTCAGTTGGCGTAGGTGATCATCATCGCCGGCGCCCAGCGACCCGCTGCCTGTTCGTACCAGCGGTGGGCCTCCCTCGGGTTCCTGGCCTCGAGGGCCTCGACCGAATTCCACAGCTCCTCGCACGTCGCATCGAAGAGGAGATCCTCGTCGCTGAAGAGGTCGGTGACGGTCGAGTAGTCGAGCTCCACGAGCCACGTCTCGGGAAAGCCGGCCAACCACTCGGCCAACTGCTCCAACTCGCCGGTCACCATCTCCATGCCGGCTGTCCGGAGGGCGCGGACGCATCGTCGCAGCCGGCGCGTCGCCTCCTTGCGGGTGGTTCGGTACTTGAGTTCGGGGCTGGGGCCGGCGAGCCCAATCAGCTTTTCGTCGGGATGGAAAAGGAGGAACCAGCGCATCGGCACATGCCACTGGCTCGTGAGGATCTGCGACCGCCCGTCCTTCGCGCGGAGGCGCTCAAGTTCGTCCGCGGCGCGAACTGCTACGGCCTCCGGCACGATGAGGTCACCACCCATCCCAGAGAAGCCATTATGGAACGCCAGGACGCTCTCCAGCATGCGGAGGCGCGGGCGCCGCGGGCACACATAGCGCTGACCCCGGAAGTCGACGAAGACGGCGTCCTCCGACAACGACTCGGCCAGGATCCCGAACTCGTCGACCCGCCACGTCGGGCCGACCGCCGGGCTCGCCTCGGGCAGTCCGAGGACGTCCGCGTCCGCCTCGGCCGTTGGGATGTAGACACGAAGGTGTGCGGAAGCGGTCATCAACCGCGAGGGTAGGAGGGATTCGATCCTGCGGGGCGAGATTCCCGCATGTCACGCCGCGTGGACGAGGTCGACTCCGCCACTCGGCGGGTCAGCTCCGGGCGCAGTCTGCAACACAACCGATCCGGAATTGACGATTCGGATCCCCTGCCTATAGTTCTCATCGATGAACCACTCCATGGAGCTTCTTCTTATGTAGCCGGCGAGCGCCACAATCAGGCCCTCGCCCAACCTCCCATGCCCACGACGGCCGGGAGGTTTTTTCATACCCGGACACGATGAGGACACCACCATGACCACCGACTACCACCCGCCGGCACGAATGCCTTTCGAGAAGTACCGGCCGTTCGTCCCAATTGGCCTCCGTGATCGCACATGGCCCGACAACGTGATCGCCCGCGCCCCGACCTGGTGCTCCGTCGACCTGCGTGACGGGAACCAGGCCCTCGTCAACCCGATGGACCACGCCAGGAAGGCCCGCATGTTCCGCCTCCTCGTCGAGGTCGGGTTCAAGGAGATCGAGATCGGTTTCCCTTCGGCCTCCCAGACCGACTTCGACTTCGCCCGCTGGCTGGTCGAGAACGATGAGATCCCCGACGATGTCACGGTCCAGGTACTCACCCAGGCCCGACCCGACCTGATCGAGAGGACGTATGAGTCGATCGACGGGGCGCCGAAGGCGCTCATCCATCTCTACAACTCCACGAGCCCGCTCCAACGCCGGGTCGTGTTCACCACGGACGTGGCCGGAGTCGTCGATATCGCCGTCAACGGGGCCGAGGCCTGCAAGAAGTTCGAGGCGCAGCTGTCAGTCGACACGCGCGTCCGCTACCAGTACTCACCGGAGTCCTTCTCCCAGACCGAACTGCCGGTGGCGCTCGAGGTCGTCCATGCGGTCATGGACGTATGGGGACCGAACGGCGATAGCCCGATGGTCCTCAACCTGCCTGCGACCGTCGAAGCCGCGACGCCCAACATCTTCGCCGATCAGGTGGAATGGATGCTCAGGAACATCCGAGACCGGGACGCCATCATCCTGTCACTCCATCCCCACAACGACCGTGGGTGCGCGGTTGCCGCGGCCGAACTCGGGTGCATGGCGGGGGCGGACCGGATCGAAGGAACGCTCTTCGGGAACGGCGAGCGGACCGGCAACGTCGACATCGTCACGCTGGCCATGAACCTGTTCAGCCAGGGCATCGATCCGGAGCTGGACTTCTCCAACATCGATGAGGTCCGGCGGGCGGTCGAGTACTGCAACCAACTGCCGGTCCATCCCCGGCATCCGTACGGGGGCGACCTCGTCTACACGGCGTTCTCCGGGTCACACCAGGACGCCATCAAGAAGGGGACGGCCGCGCTTCCGTACGACTACGACGTGTGGGAGGTGCCGTACCTCCCGATCGACCCGCATCACGTCGGCCGCACCTACGAGGCCGTCGTGCGGGTGAACAGCCAGTCGGGGAAGGGCGGCGTCAGCTACCTCCTCTTGCACGACTACCACATGGACCTGCCCCGAGGTTGCCAGGTCGAGTTCACGAACGTCATCCAGGGCATCACCGACGAGACCTCGGAGGAGATCACCTCCTTCGAGATCTGGCGTGAGTTCGAGCAGCGGTACCTCGTCGGTTCCGGACCGATCGAACTGCTGGGCGTGAAGATCAGATCCGACTCGGACGAAGAGAAGCCGGCCCGGGTGAGAGCAGTCCTCCGTCACGCTGGCACCGAGAAGACCATCGAGGGTCGGGGGAACGGCCCGATCGATGCCTTCCTCAACGCGGTCCGCAAGGAACTCGGCTTCCGGGTGCAGGTGACCTCGTACGAGGAGCACGCAATCGAGAAGGGTTCCGATGCCAAGGCGGCCGCCTACGTGGAGATCGAACGACCCAACGGGGAGACGAACTGGGGTATCGGTATCCACTCGTCCATCGTCACCGCATCCCTGCGGGCGGTGGTCTCGGCCATCAACATCGCAGCAATGGATGGGGCCTTCGAATGAGGAGCAAGGAGCAAGGAGCGAGAGGCACGGCCTGACGAGTATGGGCGGCGCTCACGTCGCCGCTGGACCTGCGGGTCCCGCCTGTGGTCCCGGGCCATCGCTCGTTCCTCGCGTCTCGTTCCTCGCTCCTTGTTCGCCCACGAAGGCCGAGATCCTCCGGTACACCGGGCCGGGGTGCGGCCATTCAGAGTGCGTTCCGGGGAAGAACGAGAGCTCCTTGGGTGCGGTGAATGCGTCGTAGAGGTCGAATGCGGCGAGCCGATCGAACACCTCGTCCCGGTCGGCACACAACATGAGGACCGGCCGTGGCGAGACGTCGGGGGCGTAGGTGGCAGGGTCGGCGGCTTCGACCATCTCCAGCACATCAGCCGAGAGCGATGGGTTGCCGAACCTGACCCGACGGGCGTTGGACCCTGCGACGACGACGCAGAGGGCTGCCACCCTTCCCTCTTGGGCGGCGAAGATAATGCCGAACAGGGCCCCCATCGAGAACCCGACCAGGACGAGTGGGGCGTCCGACACCTCCGCCTGGATGAAGTCGACGGTGGTCCGAAGATCCCCCAAGGCCTGTCGCACCGTCGCCGGCTCCTGGGCCTGCCCGTACCCCACCTCGGGGTCGAACCGGTCACCATGGAGCGGGAAGTCAGGGGCGACCACCGCGTAGCCCGACTTCACCCATTGCTTCGCTGCGCCGGCGATGTAGGGCGCCGCTCGACTACCGGTGAGGCCGTGCGCTGCGAGAACCACGGCCGACACGGGTCCCGGGGGTCTCCCCACTCTCACCGGTAGCCGGTCGCCGTACACCCCCGCCAGCACCCACTCCTCGAACATCCCCGAGCCATCGACCCTCTCCGCCGACAGCGGGGCCCGTGACTCGGGGATCAGGAGTCGCATGCCGGCAGAGTACGCAGATCTGCGGAGGATTGACAGGTAAGTGATTACTTACCTATAGTGCATCCATGGACACGGTGTTCCAGGCGCTCAACGACCCGAGTCGCAGGGAGCTGCTCGATCGATTGTTCGAGGAGGACGGGCAATCCCTCGGCGAACTGTGCACGTATCTCCCCGACATGACCCGACAAGGTGTCATGAGCCACCTCGCGGTGCTCGAGAGCGCGCACCTCATCACGACCCGCCGAGACGGGCGCAGGAAGCTCCACTTCCTCAACCCGGTCCCCATCCGCCTGGTCCTCGATCGCTGGATCGCCAAATACGCCGAACCCATCGTCGAATCCCTCGCAGCACTCACCACCCACATGGAAGGAACCACCGTGCCAAATCCGAGCCACATCTATCAGACCTACATCAAATGCGAACCCGAGGCAGCCTGGGCCGCCATCACCGATGGCGACCTCACCGTTCGCTACTTCTATGGGACCAGGGTGGAGTCGTCGTGGGAGATCGGATCGCCCATCCGCTACCTCGCCCCCGACGGTTCGGTGGTGGCGTCCGGCGAAGTGCTCGCCTTCGATCCACCCAGCCGGTTGGAGCTCACCTTCCTCGCCCACTGGGACCCGGCACTCGAGGCGGAGGGACCAGCCCACCAGGCATGGCTCGTGGAAGAAGTGGACGGCCTCACTCGGGTCACGGTCGAGTACTACGGGATGACGGCCAACCCGAAGAGTGCCGCCGACTTCATGGAGGGGATTCCTCTCATCGTCGCCGGGATGAAGACACTCCTCGAGACGGGCACCGCCCTCAGCGGCTAGTGCCGTGTCCACGAACGTTCGCGTGGGTGGTGTCGAGCCAGGATGGTTCCTCGCACCGACGCAGGACGCAGGCGCATCGGTGGATGCGTCAAGGACGACGACACCGCGAGGGGCGATCCTGGCCGACAGCACACCGCAAAGGCTTGTGGGCGCAGCATTGGCTCCACCACAAGCCGGACTCCCGGCCTAGCCTGCCCCTCCATGTCTCGCCCACTCGTGGAGGCACACGGCCTCACCAAGAAGTTCGACGACTTCACCGCCGTCGACGCGATCGACTTCGCGATCCAACCCGGCGAGGTCTACGGCTTCCTCGGCCCGAATGGCGCGGGAAAGTCCTCGACGATGCGAATGATCGGGGCCACCTCCCCCATCACCGCCGGAACGATGTCCGTGTTCGGGCTGGACCCCCGGTCCCATGGGCGTCAGATCCGCCGCCGAATCGGGGTGGTTCCCCAGGAGGACCAACTCGACGGTGAGCTACGCGTGGAGGACAACCTCTTCATCTATGGCCGCTACTTCGACCTCCCCAAGAAGACGCTGCTTCCCCGAATCGACGAATTACTCGACTTCGCGCAACTCGCCGAGAAGCGCAAGAGCAAGGTCGAGGCGCTCTCCGGGGGCATGAAGCGCCGCCTCACGATCGCTCGCGCCCTCATCAACCAGCCTGAGCTCGTGCTCCTCGACGAGCCGACGACCGGACTCGACCCCCAAGCTCGGCATGTCCTCTGGGATCGCCTCTACCGCCTGAAGCAGGAAGGCGTGACCCTCGTCATCACCACCCACTACATGGACGAAGCCGAACAGCTCTGTGACCGGCTGTGCGTCATGGACCAGGGCCGGATCGTCGCAGAGGGCACGCCCCGACAGCTCATCGAGGAGCATTCCCACCGAGAGGTCCTCGAGATGCGCTTCGGGGTGGGGAAGCAGGAAGATGCCCTCGTCCGCCTCGGGGGCATCGCCACCCGTCAGGAAGTCCTCGCAGATCGTGTGCTCCTCTACATCGATGACGCCGATGCGGCGATGGCCGAAGTCTCGGCTCGCGGCCTCGTACCGGAATCGACGGTCGTCCGCCGCTCGACACTCGAGGATGTGTTTCTCCGCCTGACCGGCCGCAGCCTGGTGGATTGATGGCGACGCCCGTCGCACTTCGCTTCGTGGAGGCCCAGGCCCGCAACTACCGCAGGGTGTGGAGGGCATCGGCCTTCTCCAACTTCCTCAACCCGGTGATGTACCTCACCGCCATGGGCGTCGGCCTCGGGTCACTCGTCGACGAAGGAACCGCCAACGGGTTCGGGCAGGGCGGCTACCTGTGGTGGCTCGCCCCGGGGATGCTCGCCGCCACCGGGTTCCTGGCTGGTGCCGGGGAGGGAGCGTTCCCGGTCATGGCAGGCACGAAATGGATGAAGACATGGCACTCGGTGCTCAACACCCCGGTGGCCCCCGCCGACATCGTCCTCGGGCTTTTCACCTGGATCGCGCTCCGCCTCGTCATGATCTGCGGGATCTACGGCGTCGTCATCATTCTGTTCGGTGTGGGGACCCCGGCCGGGGTGGCGCTTGCGGTGCTACCGGCGACGCTCGTGGGAGTTGCCGTCGCGGCACCGATGGCCGCCTTCGCCGCCCGACTCGAGGACGACACCGGCCTCGCAACGATGTTCCGATTCGGTGTGGTTCCGCTCTTCCTCTTCTCGGGGACGTTCTTCCCCATCAGCCAGTTCCCGGAGTACATCCGCCCGCTTGCCTACGTCACACCGCTCTGGCACGGCGTTGAACTGACCAGGGCTGCGGCCATCGGCCTCGAGACCCACTTCCCGTGGTGGGTGAACGTCGGCTACCTGTTCGTGTGGGTCCTCGTCGGGTGGCGCCTCGCGGATGCCCAGGTCGAGAAGCGGCTCGTCGCATGACGCTGCTCACGCGCATCGCGCCACCCGTCGTACGGCCCTCGTATCGCATGACCCGCCTCCTCGAACGAAACTGGCTCGTCTACAAATCGATCAAGTGGGCGATCTTCGCCGGCTTCTTCGAGCCCGTCTTCTACCTGCTGTCGCTCGGGATTGGCCTTGGCGCCATGATCGGTGAGGTACCCGGGCCCGACGGGCGCCTCGTCTCGTACGCCGCCTTCGTGGCCCCGGCGATGTTGGCGTCCTCAGCGATGAACGGCGCGGTATACGAGTCGACCTTCAACATCTTCTTCAAGCTCAAATACGGGAACACCTACAAGGCGATTCTCGCCACGCCCCTTGGACCGGGCGATGTGGCCGCCGGCGAGATCACCTGGTCACTCATCCGAGGCGCCCTGTATTCGACCGGGTTCCTGGTCGTGATGCTCCTGATGGGGCTCATCGAGTCGTGGTGGGCACTCCTGGCCCTGCCGGCGACCATCCTCATCGGATTCGCCTTCGGGGCGGTGGGGATGGCAGCCACGACGTTCATGCGGTCGTGGCAGGATTTCGACCTCATCAACATGGTGACGCTCCCCATGTTCCTGTTCTCGGCGACGTTCTACCCCTTGGATGTCTATCCGTTGGCGATCCAGCGCTTCACGCACATCTCACCGCTCTACCACGGGGTGGAACTGCTCCGCGGCCTAACCCTCGGAGTCGTCAGCAACGACCTGTGGACGCACCTCCTCTTCCTCATCGTGATGGGAGCAGCCGGGTCGGCCGTGGTCGGCCGTCGACTCGAACGTCTCTTGCTCAACTGACCCGGCACCCACCGGCACCAGCTGACCCCGAGTCGTCGCGGCTCTAGCGGCCCTTCCACTCCGGGGGGCGCTTCTCGATGAAGGCCCTCGGCCCCTCCATGAAGTCCTCGGTCTGGGCGAGGCGGGCAAAGGCGTACAGCGACTCGTTGAACAGGTCGTCCTCGGAGTGGCTGAACGCCTTCTTGGCGATCGCCAGGCTCTCACGAACGGCCAACGGAGCAGCATCGCACACCCGGCCGGCGAGCTGCCTGGCGTGGATCATGACGTCGCCGCCGGGGACGACGTGGTTGATCATCCCGAGGTTGGCCGCCCGCTCCGCCGAGATCGGATCGCCCGTGCAGATCAGTTCGTTGGCCACCTTCTGGCCCAGTGCCCGTGGAAGTCGGAACACTCCACCGGCGGCCGCCACCAGCGAGCGTTTCACTTCCGGGACCCCGAATGTCGCCATGTCCGAGGCAACGACCATGTCACAGGAAAGGACGATCTCGGTCCCTCCTGCCAGCGCGGGGCCGTTGACGGCGGCGATGAGCGGCTTGGTCCGGTCCCGGCGCACGATCCCGGCGAAGCCGCCGCGCTCGGTGCTGAGTGACGCCCCGTTGCCGGCCGCGATCTCCTTGAGGTCGGCACCCGCGCAGAACACCCGGCCGGCACCGGTCAGGATGCCCACCCAGACCTCGTCGTCTGCCTCGAGTTGGTCAATGGCACTCTCGATCCCCTCAGCGACCGCGGCGTTCACCGCGTTCCGTGCGTCGGGGCGGTTGATGGTGATGACGGCGACGTGGCCATCCGTCTCGAACGTGATCATTGGGCTCCTCGATGTGCAGCCCGAACCCTATCCCCGGTCAGCGCCCCCACGAAACCGTCGCCGCCTCCGCCCGATTCCGAGAAGTGGCAGCCGGTTCCTATTCTCGCGGCCGCCGTGTCACTCCTCTCACAGCTCTCCACGATCTTCGGTGAGGCGTTCGCCGCGGTCGGCCTCGACCCGGGGACGGGCGAGGTGGTCGTCTCCCAGCGTCCCGACCTCGCGCAGTTCCAGTGCAACGGAGCGCTGGCCGGCGCCAGGCTCGTCGGACGAAGTCCGCGTGAGCTTGCCCAGGACATCATCAACGCCGTGGACGACTCGCCCCTCTTCGGCGATCTCTCGATCGCCGGACCGGGGTTCATCAACATCACTCTCACCGACGAGGCCCTGGCGGAGCACTTCCAGAAGGTCGTCGACGATCCGCGACTCGATGTCCCCAAGCGCAGGGCCGAGGAGTTGCTCATCGACTTCGGCGGCTACAACGTCGCCAAGGCCAACCACGTCGGGCACCTGCGGACAACGATCCTCGGGGATTCGCTCCAGCGTCTGGCACGGTTCATGGGCCACCACGTCACCTCCGACATCCACCTCGGGGACTGGGGCCTCCAGATGGGCATGCTCATCGTTGCCGTCCGCCGGCGGAGCCCGGACCTCGTCTACTTCGACGCGTCAGCCTCAGGCCCCTATCCCTCCGATTCTCCCGTGACGCTCGATGAGTTGGCCGAGATGTACCCCCGAATCTCGGCGCTGTGCGACGAGGACCCGGCCGTTGCCGATGAGGCTCGCCTCGCCACCCTCGAACTCCAGAATGGACGAGCCGGGTTCGTCGCCCTCTGGCAGCACTTCGTGGACGTCTCCCTGGCAGCCCAACGAGCGGTCGTCGACGACCTCGGCGTCGCATTCGACCTCTGGTACGGCGAATCGACCGTTGCTGATCGACTCGACCCGCTGATCGAACGCCTGGTCGATGCCGGCGTCGCGCGGACGGACCACGGCGCGGTGATCGTCGACGTGTCGGAGGAGGACGACAAGACCGAGATCCCGCCGCTCATCCTCGTCAAGTCGGACGGTGCCACCCTCTACTCCACCTGGGACCTGGCAACGATCGAGATGCGGGTGGAGGCACTCGGCGCCAAGGAGATCATCTACGTCGTCGACGCCCGCCAGTCGCTCCACTTCGAGCAGGTGTTCCGGGCGGCCCGAATCAGCGGCCTCGCCCCGGCCGACGTCAGTTTGGAACACATCGGGTTCGGGACGGTGAATGGACCGGGCGGCACGCCACTCCGCACACGCGAGGGCGGCCTTCCCCTGCTGGCCGACCTCATCGCCGAAGCCAAGGAGTCGGCGCTGGCCCGGGTCGAGACGGCCGAGCTCGCACAGGACCTCACGGCCGACGAACGCGGGGAGGTTGCTCGCCAGGTGGCGGTCGGCGCCCTCAAGTTCGGCGACCTCATCAACCACCGCACCTCGAACTACACCTTCGACCTCGACCGGTTCGTCTCCTTCGAGGGCAAGACGGGCCCGTACCTCCAGTACGCCGCCGTCCGGATCGGGTCGATCCAACGCAAGGCCGAGGAAGCCGGAGTGACGGCAGGACCGATCGTGGCACCCTCCGTCGACCAGGAGAGAACGCTCATGCTGGCGATCGCCGCGCTCCCGGAGGTCATCTCCCGGACCTGGGACCTACGGGCCCCCAGCCACCTCGCTGAGTACACCTTCGACCTGTCCGGGGTCTTCAACCGCTTCTACGAGGAGTGCCACATCCTCAACGAGGAGGACGCCGAGCGCCAGGCGTCATGGCTGGCCCTGGCCGGCACCACGCGACGGGCACTCATCCTCTGCCTCGACCTCCTCGGCATTGAAGTCCCCGATCGGATGTAAGGGCCTTCACAGCGTCATCACCGCGACCTCACATCGCAGACCCGGCGCACCCGCCAGATGTCGATCCCCGGTCAAGAGTGAAACACCCAAACCTTCGGCGAGGGCAACATAGGCCGCGTCGTGGGGAGTCAGGTTGTGTCGGAGCTCCCAGATTCGCCCAAGGAGTCCCCGAAGCGATCGACGCTCTATGGGTGAGGCCGTGGCCGTGGCCAAGCCGGCTGCGGCTGCTTCCGCGCTGAGTTGTCGCCCTTCCTCACGCCGGAGGAAGGAGATGATCTCGAGGTCGATGATCTCCGGGGCCACCATGATCGGGTCGACTTCGACAATCCGGCTGAGGAATCCGGCGTCGAAGAGCGCCGGAACCACCACCGAGGCATCCACGACGATCACCTTGCGTCGCGGTCCTGGCGGATGGTGGCGGCAACGTCCTCGGGTGAGATCCGCACTTGGTGAGGGCCCATTCGCTCCGCTACCTCAGCCCAAGTAAGGGACTCAGCTATCCGCGTCACCTCATCCTTGAGATAATCGGAGAGGTTCATGCCGGCCTGGTTGGCCTTCTCCTTGAGGCGGGCGTGGACACGTTCGGGGACGTTGCGGATCTGAATCATGACTGGCACCTCCGGATACTACATGTGTAACACATGTGGTATCAGAACCGCACGACGGAATCCCCTGTGCATCCAACGGCCGGGGCCCGAAGGCGACGGCTCTACGAGTCGCGCTTCTCACGGAAGAACGCGGTGAGCAACTCGGAGGACTCATCCGCGAGCAGGCCGGCCTCGATGCTGCACTGATGGTTGAGGCGGGTGTCGCCCGGGATGTTGTAGAGGCTCCATACACCGCCGGCCTTGAGGTCGGCGGCCCCGTACACGATCCCTCCCAAGCGGGACCAGACCGCGGCGCCGGCGCACATCACGCAGGGCTCCAGGGTGACGTACAACGTGTGGCCCTCGAGCCGCCAATCGCGCCGGGATCTCGCAGCCGCGGCAATGGCCAGGACTTCGGCGTGGGCAGTGGGGTCGAAGTGTTCTTCTCTCCGATTGTGGTCCCTGGCCACGACCTCGCCGTCGGGATCGACGACGACCGCGCCCACCGGAACATCACCATGGGCCATGGCCAGACGAGCCTCGTCGAGGGCGATTCGCATGTAGTCGGATGGGGAGTTGGCCATGGGCGGCTCCTACACTACGGCGCCGTTCGGTAGGTACGGAACATGGAGAGATGGCCGAGTGGACGAAGGCGCACGACTCGAAATCGTGTGAGGGCTTAACAGGCTCTCCGTGGGTTCAAATCCCACTCTCTCCGCAATGAACGAGGCCCCGGTAGGGGCCTCAATCATTGCGGAAGCTGGCGGGGTGAAACCAGCCGAGCAAAGCGAGAGGGTTCAATAGGAGCCACGAAGTGGCGACTAGCGAGGATTCGCCGAAGGCGAACCGCAAGCCATCCCACTCTCTCCGCCGGCACAGTGGCCAGTCTCCGGTGACGCTCCAAGCCCCACTTGGCCGTCACCCCGACTGGCCACTTCTGCGTGCTCCGCACGCAGAGCGAACCAAGCTCGCGGTGCCGGCGCTTCTCGCTTCGCTCGAAGTCCGCATTGAACGGGGCCCCGGTAGGGGCCTCAATCATTGCGGAAGCTGGCGGGGTGAAACCAGCCCTACAACAGGCCCGACAAGTCGGGAGCCTGATAGTCCGGTGGCTTCAGGACCTTGCCATCGCCCCGACGCACTATCGAACCGCCCTCGGTCACCTCGGCCGACGCGGCCGCGTGATCCGGGGACACCACGGCGGTAGCCGCTTCTGACTCACTCCACAGTTTCGCCATGTTCGACCGGTGCACTTCGGCGAACACCTCATGAAGGGGGATACCGAACTCAACCGCCGCCCCGTAGGTCACGTAGAGAAGGTCAGCCAACTCCTTCGCCACCTCGGATACATCCCCGCCCACGACAGCGGCCCGAACTTCCGCCAATTCCTCCTCCAGGAGAGCCAATCGAAGGTCCACCCGATCCGAAGGAAGGCCCGGGGTGTCGCGGATGCCGACACCGAACGTCTCGTGGAACTCCCGCACCGCGTCCTGTTCTCGCATGAGGCGAGCATACGACCCCGGCTGGCAGTCCGGCCGAGTCGGCTCAGCACACCACGCGCAGTATCCTCACGCCGCGCCGTTGCGCAAACCAAATGGAGAGGTGGCCGAGCGGCCGAAGGCGCAGCATTGGAAATGCTGTAGGGGTGCAAGTCCCTCGCGGGTTCAAATCCCGCCCTCTCCGCCGCACAGTGGCCAGTCTCCGGTCACGCTCCAAGCTCCGCTTGGCCGTCACCCCGACTGGCCACTTCTGCGTGCTCCGCACCCAGGGCGAACCAAGTTCGCCGTGCCGACGCTCTTCGCTTCGCTCCAAGTCCGCCCCCTGGAGTACCGAGTTCGCAGTACCGATGCTCTCGCTTCGCCGCGCAGGGAGTCCAGTTTTCGCGTCTTGGCGGTTTCCGATGGGATTGCCTTTGCCTAAGACGGGAGATGGGGCATACTGCTTTCACCCTGGCATGTGTCGCTCGGTCCTTGTGGCAGAGCTAGACACATCATCGGAGCCCGCCGGCCCTCCCTCCGGCGGGCTCCACTTATTCTGGGGCGAGTCCGCCGAGCGACCGCCAACCTCCATCGTTATGGTGAGGCAATCGGGAAAGGTGGACCGCCGTGACATCGACGATCAATGGGATCCGGACCGCATCACGGATCGCCCTGGTCATAGCGACTGCCCTGACTCTGCTGCTCGATCCAACGCCAGCAATGGCTGCGACCCTGGAACTTGCACCACCCCAGGGGCAGAGCCCGGCCGCGATCACGGTCACCGGTGCGATGTTCAACGGCTTGGGAGATGTTTCGTTCTTCGTGGACGGGGATCCCGCGGGGACAGCAACCCCGGATGCCGCCTTCTCGGTCACGCTCGACTTGACCATCACCGGGCCACCGGGTGGCGTCGAGATCTCGGCCTGCCAGGCCGACGCCACCGGCAGTCCCTGTGGAGTAACCGCCACGGCCGTCTTCACCATCACCGCCCCGCCAACCACCACGTCGACGACAACGACCACGCGACCACCCACCACTACCTCCACGCGGCCGCCGACTACGACCACCCAGGCACCGACGACCACGGCCCGGCCACCAACAACCACCATCGCCACCCTTCCTCCGATCACTCTCCCTCCGGTGACCATGACGACGACCACGCTCGGCGGATTGATCGTCCCCGGACCCGGCGACGACGGCGGGGACGGCTCGTCGGATCCTCGTCCGCTGGGCGGCGACTTCCTCCCCTGGCAGCGTTGGATCGCCGCAGCCGGGTTGGTCGGAGCGGGCGTGGTCGCCTGGTGGCTTCGACGCCGCTCCCGAAGGAACGCCCGCGACGGCGTGTTCGACCTCCCGCCCGAACCGACGTCCGGGACGAACTTCCCGAAGCTCGACACCACCCCCGGGTCGACCTCCGAGCCCGGGAAGGGTGGCGGCAATCCGGAGACCAACTGGAAGGTCGAGAAGGGCGAGCGTGCCAAGGGCAAGGTCTTCCCGAAACTCGAGGTCGACGCTTCGTCCGGACCACAAGCGGGGAAGAACAAGAAGAAGGGCAACGTCGAGTACGGCTGGAAGGTGGAAGAGGCTGAAAAGGCCACCCCGATCCCCGACGACGGCGTCCTCGCCGCGCCCACCGACCAACCCGCGGCGGGCAAGGTCTTCCCCAAAGTCGAGATCGATGCCACAGCCACGGATCAAGCCGGAGAAGTCATCCCCAAACTCGAGATCGAACCCGCAGCCGCGGGGGATGGACCCGACGGAGCAGACGTCCTCGATCTGCTGGATGAACCTGACGGCGAGTAGCGATGGTCGGCCCTGACGCCGGTTCGGCCCTCTCGGTCCTTCACGACCTGGGCCAGACGATCAAGAAGGTCGACTCCGACGTTCTGCGCCGGGTGTTCGGTTCGGGACAGGCCGCCGAACCACACCAACTGGTGCCTCTGCTGGGACCGCTGGAAAGGTATTTCGAAACAGGCCTCCTGCGGAGAACCTCCAACGGTCAGGTCGAGTCGACGCTGCAATTCGAGTTCTTCAAGGGCCTCCTCCTTGCATCTGACAGGAGAGAGCATCCCTATCGACACGACCACGTGCTGGGCGTCACGTGGTCGGCCCAGTTGGCGACCGCTTGCTCCCCGGGCCATCACGTCGAATCGGCACTCGACGTCGGATGCGGCAGTGGTGTACTGGCCTTACACCTCGCCCGACAGGCCGATTCGGTCACCGCCACCGACGTGAGCCCGCGAGCCGTGGCCGCCACACGCATGAATGCCGCCCTCAACGGCCTGGACAACGTCGAGGTGATCAAGGGCGACCTCTTCTCGGCTGTCACGGGAAGGGCATTTGACTTCGTTGCCGCCAATCCTCCCTACGTGATCTCGCCTGAGACCACGCTTCTCTATCGCGACTCGCCACTGGCTGGTGATGACATCAGCCGCGAGACCGTTGCGGGTGCAGCATCGGTGCTCGCCCCCGCAGGACTCGCGGTCATCCTCGTGGAGTGGATCGACGGTCCAACGCGGAGTTGGGACCGACCCCGCCGCTGGATGGAGGCGACCGGGTGCGCCGGCTGGATCCTCAGCTATGCGAACGCCGATGCCCCCACCTACGTCGATCAATGGCTGGAGGTGCCGGCCCGGAAGGCCGATCACGATGCACTCCGCGGAGAATGGCTCGAGTATCTCCGCTCGCACCGTGCCGAATCGGTGACCTCCGGCGTCATCGTGCTGCAGCGACAAGACAGGGTCGAGCCGTGGGTTCATGCGACCGACTTCGTGGCGAATCCTGCCCTCGACCAGGGAACTCAGATCGTGTCAGGAATCGACAACCAGCGGATGGTCGCCCTCGGCAGCCTCGGCCCGATCCTCGATCGTCCCTTCACCCTCGCGTCCGGGGCCACCGTCCACGCAGGAGTCGAGTTGCGAACGAACCTCGGTGCGGTGACGCTCACCGAGCTCGAAGCCAGGATCGTTGGCTACCTCACAACCGGGGCAACGCTCCGGCGTGCGATCGCGTCGTCCGGGTCGAGCATCCGAGCCGCGACGCCCGGGATGCTCCGCCTGATCCGGTGCGGAGCAATCGAACCGGTTGACCCGGACCGATGAGGCGACTTCATCGGGCATCTGCACTCGAACGCTTCCTCTCAGGAGCATTCGTTCGGCCGATCCCGACCCTGGCGACCCCCCTACCCCCCGCCTCCGGCGGCAGGGACGGCGTCCTCAAGTGGTGGGGGACCGTCACCCAGTGGGATGAGCTGCGCTTCGCCTTCGGCGAATGCTCGCTGACTCGCTTCGCTCGTCCCGAACCCCCTCACTACGCTCGGCTGGGTTCGCCCCGCCATCCACCGCAATGATTGAGGCCCCTACCGGGGCCCCGTTCAATGCGGACTTCGAGCGAAGCGAGAAGCGCCGGCACCGCGAACTTGGTTCGCTCTGCGTGCGGAGCACGCAGAAGGGGCCAGTCGGGGTGACGGTCGAGCAGAGCTCGAACCGTCACCGGAGACTGGCCACTGTGCCGGCGGAGAGAGTGGGATGAGCTGCGCTTCGCCTTCGGCGAATGCTCGCTGACTCGCTTCGCTCGTCCCGAACCCCCTCACTACGCTCGGCTGGGTTCGCCCCGCCATCCACCGCAATGATTGAGGCCCCTACCGGGGCCTCAATCATTGCGGAGAGAGTGGGATTCGAACCCACGGTGGCTTGCACCACAACGGTTTTCAAGACCGTCGCCTTCGTCCGCTCGGCCATCTCTCCAATGGCGTGAACGGTACCGGGCGACGGCCCGTTATCTAGGCCTGCTCGTTCAGCGCTATGACCCCGAACACCGCTCCCTGCGGATCGGCGATCATGGCGACCCGGCCGACGCCCGTGTCGAACGGGGGCATCGTCGGCCCACCGCCCAGTTCGCTCGCCTTGGTGGCGAAGGCGTCGGCGTCCTCGACCGAGAAGTAGACCATCCAATGCGCGGGGATCTGCCCTGGGAGGCTCGGTGGCATCGTCATCGCGCCTCCGGTCGGCTTCTCGCCCAACATGAACATGAAATAGGGCTCCGGCATCTCCATCGGCGCAGCCGTCCACGGCAGCACGGCTTGGTAGAACTCGAGCGCCCGATCGAGGTCGCGGGTCAGCAGTTCGTTCCAGGTCATGTACCCGGGATCGTTGAAGGCACCTGCTCCTTCGTGGGCCCTGGCCTGCCAAAAGCCGAGCGCCGCCCCGGTGGGGTCGATGCCAAAGAACATCCGCCCCGAATCCATCACATCCATCGGGGGCATCATGATCTGGCCACCGTGCTCGGTGAAGACTGCCGCAGCCGCATCGACATCGTCCACGTTGACATAGCTGGACCACATCGGAGGAACGCCCTGCTCTACGAGCTCCTGCGGGTGCTCGCCCATTCCCGCGGTTGCCTTCCCGTCCTTGGAGAACATGGTGTAGACGCGTTGGCCGTCCATGAACTGGTCCTCCGCGTCCCATCCGAACGCCCCGCTGTAGAACTGTTTCGCCGCGTCCACGTCGATGGCCGACACGTCAGCCCATGTGATCATCCCGTGGGGATACCCCATTGTTTCCTCCTCGCCCCGGTCCCGACGGGACCACTACGGTCACCCTACGGGGCGGGAGTGACAATTCGCGAGGGAGTGCCGGTCAGCGGCCCAGCTTGTCGAGCGTGCGATAGAGGGGCGCCGCGAAGGGGAGAAACCACGTGCGCTCCCGGTAGTAGGGCCGCGTTGGATGGGGGATCTCCGCAAACGCGCTGCGATCGGCCGACCCGGCAATGAGCTTCCCGACATGGGACCCGACGAGGCTGGCGATGCCGACGCCGTGGCCGCCGTAGCCGAGCGCGTACCAGGCGCCATCGAGCTTCCCGATGTGGGGCATCAGGTCGAACGTAACCCCCAACCGACCGCTCCATGAGTACTCGAATGAGTAGCCGGCCAGTTGCGGGAACACCTCGAGGGTGCGGGCTGAAAGGATCCTCGCACTCTCGGAGAGGTCGAGGTTGGTCGACAGGTTCTGGCGGCCACCCATCAGCATTCGGTTGTCGTGCGTTCGCCGGAAGTAGTTGAGGAACCGGCGATGGGTCCAGCACATCCGATCGTCGGGGATCAGGGAGACCGCGAGATCGGGTGGAAGCTGCTCGGTGACCACGATGTACGAGCCAATCGGGATCACCCTCCGGCGCAGCGCTTTGATCGGCTTCGCTTCGGTGTACCCGTTGGTGGCCATCAGGACCTGGCCGGCGCGGATCGCGCCACTGGACGTGCCAACCGTGAACCCTCCACCGTGGTGCTCCACGAAGGTTGCCCTGGCACCCTCGACGATCGTGACGCCACGGCGGGCGACGGCCGCTCCGAGTCCGTAGACGTACTTGGCGGGATGGAGTCCGGCGCCGACATGCTCCACCTTGGCCGCGTGGAACAGTGGCGAGTCGACGACAGAACGGACTGCGTCGGGACCGAGCACGTCGACCGAGAACTCGATCTTCTCCTTCATCCACGTCTGCTGGGACCGGAAGTTGGTCAGGTCGCGGTCGTTGAACCCGAGGGCGGCCGAGCCGGGACGGCTGAAGTTGCAGTCGATTCGCTCATCGGCGACCACTCGCTCGACATGGTCGATCGACTCGAGTGACAAGTCCCAGAACTCCCGTCCGAGCTTCGGGCCGTACATCTCGAACACGTCGGCAGCACCGGCCTTGAGGCCGTAGTTGACCATGCCGCCGTTCACCGATGAGGCGCCACCTCCCACGCCCTCGGCGTCGATCACGACGACCGACATGTCGCCGGCCAGCGCTATCTCCCGCGCCGCGTGGAGACCGGTGAAGCCGGCCCCCACGATGAGCACGTCGGCGTCGGCCGGGAGTTGGTCGGTGGTGATCAGGTCCGCCGGGCGCTCGGCATCGGCACGCCAGAACGGTGTCAGTTGCATCACATCTCCCCGATGTCGATGACCATTGTTTGCAGGTCGGTGAACTCGTCGATGGTCTGGCGCCCCCACCCGGTGTCGGTGCCAGCCGCACCCCCGAACGGCTGGAACGTCTCCCAGAAGTCGGTGGAGTCGTTGATGACGACCGTGCCGGATCGAATCCGATCGGCATACCAGAACGCCTTGGTGATGTCCTTGGTGAAGACCGCGGCCTGCAGGCCGAGCCGGGTCCGGTTGGCGATCGCCACCGCGTCGGCGTCCGAGCGGGCCGACAGGATGGGGAGGACCGGCCCGAACGTCTCCTCCTGGGAGACCTCGGCCTCCTCGGGGACCCCGTCGAGCATGGTGAAGTCGTAGTAGAGACCGGTCGGGAACCCTGCCGCGCGACCCCCACCGACGAGCACCTCGGCACCCCGGTCCGCGGCGTCGGCCAGGTGACGATCCATCTTCAGGGCAGTGGGCTCGTTGTTGATCGGGCCCATGTTCGTTGCCTCGTCGAAGGGGTCGCCGAGGCGGATCCCCTTGGCTGCTTCGAGGGCGTGGTGGACGAACTCCTCATGTACCTCGTCGAGCACGATCACCCGCTCGGTGGCGCAGCACACCTGCCCAGCGTTGTAGTACGCCCCATAGACGGCGGCTGCGGCGGCAGCTTTGACGTCGGCATCGCCCGTGACGATGGTGGGACCGTTCCCCGACATCTCCATGATCGACCGCTTGATGCCCATCGAGGCGAGGATCTTCTTGCCGGTCGCCGACGACCCCGTGAACGCGACGCCGTCCACCCCGGGGTGGCTGACGAGCGAAGCGCCGATGTCACCGGCACCGGGGATGATCGAGATCAAGCCTTTGGGAACGCCCGCCTCGTCGATCGCTTCGGCCAGCTTGAGCAGCGCCCAACTGGTGTGGACCGGCGGCTTCGTGATCACGGCGTTGCCGGTGGCGAGGCCCGGGGCGATGTACTCGAGCGGGATCGTGACCGGGAAGTTCCACGGTGTGATCGCCGCCCACACTCCCACCGGGCGGTGGAACGTGAACATCCGCTTCTTGCGGTCGGAGGTGGGAATGACGTCACCCCGGAGGCGCTTGGCGTCCTCGGCGGCATTCAGGAAGTACTGGTTGGCCTCGGCGATGTCGTCGAGGGACTCGGCGTGATAGGGCTTGCCCTGCTCGAGGGTCTGGATTCGGGCGATCTCCTCCACGTTCTGGGCAACGATCTCGGCCACCCTGGTGCAGAGGTCGGCGCGCTCGATGGTCGACCAGTGGCGGAACTCATCCTGCGCCTCGCGGGCTCGGGCGACCGCAGTCTCGAGATCGGCCTGGGAAGCGAGCGGAACGTTCGCTATGTGCTCACCGGTGGCAGGGCTGATGAGTTCGAAGACATCACCGCCAGTGCCTTCCGTCCATTCGCCGGCGAGGTAGATCTTGAGGTCCTCGGCCATGGTTCTCACCCTTCCTCGGTGTCTGGATACGAACGGCCGTCGGCGGGAGCCTACGCATCCCCACGACCGCGTCATTCGACCCGCCAATCACAGACGCCTCGCCGGAGAGCCCACACCCGGGACGGACCGCTTAGGGCTGCTTCCTTCCGGACCTGACCCGGTTCACGACCGGCCCGCCGTGGGATCCGGCGAGGCGAGGCGAGTCTATGGGGAGGCACCCGAATAGGCGGCACCGGGATCGGCCCATCGAGCCGGAGCTACTCTCCCGCCCATGATCTCCGGAGTCGGCGTCGCCCTCGCCACCATCTTCACCGAACACCTCGACGTCGACGTGGCAGCCACCGTCGAACACGCCGAACGGATCGTCTCGCTCGGGGCCCGCCATGTCCTGCTTGCGGGCTCCACGGGCGAGGCTGCAGCGCTCGACCCGGAAGAGCGGACGGCCCTGATCACGGCGGTCCGAGCAGCCCTCCCCGAATCCGTCGCGGTCATCGCCGGCACCGGGGCACCATCCACCCGCCAGGCAGTGCGCCTCACCGGCCGGGCCATCGAGGCCGGAGCGGATGCGGTCCTCGTACTGTCGCCACGGGGATCCCACGAACTGCGAGCCCACTACACGGCGGTCGCCCACGTCGCCGGGGAAGTCCCGGTCCTCGGCTACCACTTCCCGCGGATGTCGGAGCCGGGGATCCCCATCGGTCTCCTCGAGGAACTTCCGATCGCCGGTTGCAAGGACTCGTCAGGAGATCCCAACCGGCTACTGGCCGAGCTCACCGAACTCGAGATGCCGATCTACGTCGGCAGCTCGGCCCTGCTGGCGCTGGCCGGCCCGATGGGGGCGGCCGGGGCCATCCTCCAAGCTGCCAACGTCGAACCGGAGCTGTGCGTGAAGGCCTTCGCGGGCGACGCCGCGGCGCAGAGGGCCCTCGCGGCGGCGCATGCCGCCACCAAGGTGCGCTCCCCCAACGGCACCAAGGAGCTGATGGCGAGGCGGTGGGGAACGCCTCTCCACGCCCGCATCCGCTGACGTCCGCCGAGCCTCAACCCAGGGTTCGGGAGTCGGTCTTGGTGAGGGCGGCCACGTAGACGAAGCCGAAGGGACCCATCCGCGACACATGGTCGAGGCGGAGCAAGCGATCGGCGAAGAGCCGCTCGGGTGGGGGAAGCTTGTCGAGCGACTTGTGGAGATACCAGTACTCCCCCACTGCCCCCACGAAAGCACCCGCCAGGGGCAGCACGATCCCCGACCCGAGTCGGTGCAGTGCAGCCAACAGCCGATTGCGAGGCCGGGAAAGGCCCACCACCACCAGGCGCCCACCGGGTCGGAGCACACGCTCGACTTCTATGAGGGTGTCATCGATCGAGGTCAGGTTGCGGAACACGTACGCCGAGAAGACCCCGTCGAAGGATCCGTCCGCGAACGGGAGGCACTCGCCCACACCGACCACACGACGGGGGATGGGGCTCAGCCGCAGCATCTCGATCACCGGATCGAGCGCCACCACCTCCCGGTCGCCGAACACGTCGGCGGCCGCGCCGGTTCCGCTTCCGAGGTCGAGGACGCGACCGGTGGGGAGGTGCTCGATGCCCTTCCGGCGCCAAGCCTGGGACCGCCCGAACGAGATGATGGCGTTGAGAAGGTCGTAGCGGCGGGCGATCCTGGCGAAGATCTGGTCGGGGCCGTCCGCGCTCATGCGCCCATCACGTCGAAGCCCGTGTAGGGCCGCAGCGCCTCGGGGATCACGACGGTCCCATCGGCCTGCTGATGGTTCTCCATGATGGCGAGGATCGTCCGCCCGACCGCCACCGCCGTGCCGTTGAGCGTGTGGACGAACTCGTTGCCCGATTCGCCTCGGAATCGGATCTTGAGCCGCCGGCTCTGGAAGTCGGTCGTGTTCGAGCACGATGTGACCTCGCGGTAGGTCCCTTGCGAGGGGATCCACGCTTCGATGTCGTACTTCTTGGCCGCCGACGCGCCGAGGTCGCCGACTGCCACGTTGACCACCCGGTAGGGGAGCTCGAGTGCCTGGACGATCTTCTCCTCCATGGAGAACAGGAACTCGTGTTCGTCCCAGCTGTTGTCAGGGTGACAGAAGGAGAACATCTCGACCTTGTCGAACTGGTGGACCCGGAAGATTCCGCGGGTGTCCTTCCCATAGGTCCCAGCCTCGCGGCGGAAGCACGGGGAGAAACCTGCGTAGTGCAGCGGGAGGTGCTCGATGTCGAGGATCTCGTCCATGTGGAGCGCGGCGAGCGCAACCTCGGACGTGCCGACCAGATAGAGCCCGTCCTCGGGGATCGCGTACACCTGTTCGCGGGCCTCCGGGAAGAACCCGGTCCCGAACAGTGCCTCTTCCTTCACCAACACCGGGGGGACGATCGGCGTGAAGCCCTCCGCCGACAGGACGTCCAATGCGAACCGGACGAGTGCCAGTTCGAGGAAGACCGCTTGTCCTTTGAGGTAGGCGAAGCGACTCCCCGAGACCCGCACGCCACGACCAAGGTCGATCACGTCAAGTGCTTCGCCGAGGTCCTGGTGGTCGCGGGCTTCGAAGTCGAACTGGCGGGGGGTTCCCCACTGTTTGACCGCGACGCCATCCTGTTCGGTCAGGCCCTCGGGGGCCGACTCGTGGGCGATGTTGGGGACCTGGATCCAGAGGGCGTCGAACTGCTCTTGGGCCTCGTCGGCACGCACATTGAACGCCTTCGACTCCTCACCGAACCCCGAGGCGCGCTCGATCGCCGCCTTCTTCTCGTCGGGAGCCAGCGTCGGGATGTCCTTGCCGATCGCCTTCTGCTGGGCACGGGCCTCGTCGCCGCGATGGCGGAATGAACGGACGTCCTCGTCCAACGCCACCAGCCGGTCGACGTCGATGTCGACGCCTCGACGGGCGATGGCTCGTCGAAGGGCGTCGGGGTCGTCTCTGAGGAGACCAATGTCGATCATGATCAGCCTGCCGGGGGGTTGACGGCGAAGTCCTGCGTGTACGACGCGATGGTAACTCCGGCCGATTGCAGCAACGACAGCTCCAGGCGGTAGGTGACGCCGTCATCCACCTCGATGGGACCGAACTGCACGGCTGTGCTGCCGCCCGCCGGGTTGATCGCCGACACCGCTGACACCTCGGCTACCCGCTCGATCGAGCCAGTGAAGAGCTTGAGCTGGAGTTGGAGGCCTTCCTCGACGTCGGTGCCGGCGTTGCGGATCACCACCTCGATGGTCACATCGTCGGTGTTGGGCAGCAGTGGCACCCCGGTACCGGCAGTGGCCCCCGTGAACTCGGGCGTGAACCCCACGGTCGAGATCTCGAGCACCTGCTGCGACGCCATGGCCGGGTTGGTGCGGAGCTGCTCGGTCAACTGACCGACCGACTCGGCGAACGCCATCGCCGGCTCGATGAAGACGATGTCCGGGAAGGGCGCTCCCTGGACGCCGATCGCTTGGCGAAGCCCCGCCACCTCTACGACGAAGTCGGCGTAGAGCGCGTCGCCGATGTCCAGGTCGACGATCGCGGCTTGGAAGTCGTGGCGAGCGGTGACCTCGTTCGGGTCGGGGAGGCGGAGCGCAGCGTCCTTGAAGCCTTCGAGCCCACGCCGCCACCTGCTGAGGGCGAGGTCCATGAGGATCTGGGACCGCTGGGCCTCCATCGGGAGGTCCGTCAAGCCGTTGACCTTCCCCAGGTCCCGATCGATCTCCGTGATGGCTTGGTCGATGGTGACCGACAAGCTCTCCCGCCGCACGGCTTGGACCCGGGCGTCGACGTACAACTGGCGGAAGCGTTCGGCCCTCGTCGCCTGCCCATCGGCGATCTGCTGGAGTTCCTGGATGAAGTCGGCGGACGAGAGACTGTCCTGCGACAGGCTCGAGATCCACCAGGCGACGACGAGGACGGCGCTGATGATGATCGGAACAAGGATGCGCCGACGCGATCGTCGACGCCTGCCACGATCCAGTTCGGGAAACATTGCCCTGCAAAGTACAGCCTTCCGGGGACTCTGCGGCAATCAGCGGAAAGCTTCCATGGCTCCCCGGGGCCTTCACCCGTCAAGCGGTGCAGGTGCTTGTGTCACTCGACGGCGATCCGAAGCTCCACATCGCTGGTGTCCCCGGGTGAGAGGCCTTCCCGTTCGCGGATCTCTCGCTTGACGGGGAGCACGAAGGATCCGGCGGCCTTGTCCGGGAACAGGGATGTCTGCCACCGGCTTTCGCCGATGGTCACGCTCACGCGAACCGACCCGAAACCTCGTCGCGCGGGGACTCGCTCGAGGATGTCATCGGAATCCTCCACGGGGAGCGTGATGAAGTACCAGGGAGCCTCCCCCTGGTACTCCCAGAGGGTGCCAGAGAAGCGCACGACCAGTTCCATGAGGCAGACACGGTAGAAAGCAATCCGCGTCGTTGCACCCTTGAGGCCACTCACACAGTGCGGGTGGGGATCGATCTCTCCATTGTCCATGTGGGACCACGCAACTGACGGAGGCACTCCGGTGTACGGAATCCGGCCGGACTAGCGTCGGAGCCCAAATGACACATCCGAATAGCACCGCATACAGGGCCGCCGTCGAAGCGCTGGCGAACGGTGACGTCGCCCGCTTCGTGACGTCTGTGGCCGAAGACGTGCGCTGGTGGGAGCTCGGAGCGACGGAGCCGATAGTCGGTCGGTCGCAGCTCGAAAGGTATCTGCGTCGACGGAACACTCCACCGACCACCGAGGACATCCACGACGTACTCGCCAACGATGAGCACCTGGTCGGGTTGATACATGCAGTCGCCGTCCTCGACTCCGAGGAGATCGACATCTCCTATGCAGAGGTCCTTCACTTCAACGATCGTGGACTCATCACAAAACGTCAGGCGTTCCCTTCCAACGTCTGGACCGCTCTCAAGCTCATCGAAGGAAGCACACCTGCGGAGTAGGCGCTGATATCGGATTCCGTAGTGAGGGGGGATGACCTGCGCCCGGCCTCCGGCCATGCTCGTCACTCCGGTCAAGGCCTTCGTCTCGCTCCGTCGGGCTCCGCCCGTGATCGGATGATCGGCAAGCACCGATGGCTCGCCACTCGGACCTTCGAGCCAAAGAACCAGCTGTCAGGAAAGCTCCGCAAACGCCGATTTTGTAGGCTTCAGTCACCCACGTGGAGGTCCCGGTGAATCGAGTGGAGATGCTCCCCGGAGTGGTCCGGGGGGACGAGGTGATCCGTTATCCCAACGACGAGATCTTCTTGCGCGGGGTGGGTCACGGCAACGTACAGGTGATCGAATACCTCAGCTCCGACGCTGAAGGGCCACCGCTCCACGCCCACGAGTGGGATGAGATCGAGATCGTGATCGATGGAGAGGTCGAG
>CAVOQP010000006.1:0-1343564 GCA_963698385.1 uncultured Acidimicrobiia bacterium
GCAACTCGAGGACCTGCACGGCCTGCCACTCTGGAAGGCGGCGACCAAGGCGCTGATGGAGGGCGGCGCCGAGCGGGTCATCCTGGTGGGCGAAGCGGCAGGTGGCGTGCCCGGTGGACGTCGCCGCCAGGACTCGGTGGCCAACGGACTCCTCCATGTCCCCGACGGTGTCGACTTCGTCCTCGTGCACGACGCGGCGAGGGCCGCTGCCACCCCGGACCTCGTGCGGGCGGTGATCGCCCGCTTGGCCGAAGGTGACGTCGATGCGGTCGTCCCCGGGATCCCGGTACGGGACACCATTCGGCGGGTCGACGGGGAGGAGACCAAGGGAACCGTTGACCGGTCGGACCTGGTGGCGGTGCAGACCCCGCAGGGCTTCCGTACCCAGGCTCTACGTGAAGCCCATGCCTCCCAGGGCGGTGACGTCACCGACGATGCCCAGATGATCGAGCGAGCAGGCGGCAAGGTGGTCGTCGTTCCCGGCGAACCGACCAACCTCAAGGTGACCTACCCCGAGGATCTCCGGATCCTGCGCGAGGTCACGCGGTGAGGACCGGCTTCGGCGTCGACGTCCACGCGTTCAGTCGTGGGGGATCCCTGGTGATCGGGGGCGTTGTCGTCGACACGACGCGCGGAGTTGACGCGACCAGCGACGGGGACGTGGCCATCCATGCGCTCATCGATGCGCTACTCGGAGCCGCGGCCCTGGGGGACCTCGGCACACACTTCCCCTCCAGCGACCCCAAGTGGCACGGCGCCCGGTCGACGGACCTACTGGCGACGACGATCCGCCTCCTCTCCGACGCCGGCTTCGTCCCCATGCAGGTGGATGTCACGATCATCGCCCAGGAGGTGCGCGTGGCTCCGCACCGGACCGCGATGAGGGCCAACCTCGCCGATGCGCTCGGCATCCCATTGGCCAGTGTGTCGGTGAAAGCAACCACCACCGACCACCTGGGCTTCCTCGGGGCCGACCGCGGGATAGCAGCCACCGCCGTGGCGGTGGTGGCCGAGGCGAACACCCTGTCTCCCGATTCCGCCTGACCGCGAGTCGATCGACTCGCCGTATCCTTGCGGTCGTGCGCATCTACAACACGTTCGGCCGAACCATCCAGGAGTTCGAACCCCGCGACCGGGGGAAGGTCGCGATGTACGTCTGCGGACCCACTGTCCAAGCGGCCCCCCACCTCGGCCATGGACGAGCGTTCGTCGTGTTCGAGATGGTCCGCCGGTACCTCACGTGGAACGGATTCGACGTCACCTACGTGCGCAACGTGACCGACATCGATGACAAGATCATCCAGATCGCTGCCGACCGTGGGATTCCGTTCGATGTCCACGCCCGTGAGATCGAGTCGCAGTTTGGAGAGACGATGGCCGCGCTCGGGGCGGATCCGCCCGACGTTGAACCGCGAGCGACGGCCCACATCCCTGAGATCATCGACCTCATCGACCACCTCATCGCCGGCGATCACGCCTACGCATCGGGCGGTGACGTCTACTTCAAGGTCCGGTCGTTCGGCAACTACGGGAGACTGTCCAATCGGAACATCGACGACCTCCTCGTCGGAGCGCGGATCGAGGCGGGGGAGAAGAAGATCGATCCGCTCGACTTCGCGCTGTGGAAGGGCGCCAAGCAAGGTGAGCCGTCCTGGGATTCCCCTTGGGGTCCCGGACGCCCGGGATGGCACATCGAGTGCTCGGCGATGGCCCGCACCTACCTCGGCGACGGTTTCGACATCCACGGTGGCGGCAACGACCTCATCTTCCCTCATCACGAGAACGAGATCGCCCAGTCGGAGGCGGCGACCGGTGTTCCGTTCGCCACGTTCTGGATGCACAACGGGATGCTCAACCTCGCCGGAGAGAAGATGGCGAAGTCAACGGGGCACGTCATCTCGCTTCGTCAGGCGACCACCGACTACCCGGCGGAGGCCCTGTGGCTCTTCTACCTGCGGGCCCACTATCGCTCCGGTCTCGAGTACAGCCTCGAACTCCTCGACGAGGCCGTCGCCTCCCAGGCCAGGTTGGCCGCGTTCCGCCGTCGAGCAGGTGTTGCCGGGGAACCGGAAAGGGAGTTCCTCGGCCGCTTCATGGCCGTCATGGATGAGGACTTCAATACTCCCGAGGCGGTGTCTGTTCTCTTCGACCTGATCCGGGAGGGAAACCGTCGCCTCGATGCGGGAGAGGATGTCTCCGACCTCGCCGGGACGTTCGACGTGATCGCCCGGATCCTCGGGGTGGAGGAGCGAACCGGCCGCTCGTCTGAGGCATGGCCCGAACTGGTATCACTCGCCGAGCGGGAAGGGGTGGCCGGCACCGACCTGGCAGAACTCGTCGAGGGCCTGATCGCAGCGAGGGCATCCGCCCGTGCCAGCAAGGATTGGAGCCGTTCGGACGGCATCAGGGACGATCTCGCCGCGGCCGGCGTGGTCCTGGAGGACACGCCTGATGGCGTCCGCTGGTATCGGTCGTAGGGTCGAAGGCGTTCATGCCGTCGAAGCCGCCCTCACCGCGGGACGGGTGGAGACCCTGTGGTTGGAACGCTCGCGACGCAACGACGCCGATCGTCTCGCCGCCCTGGCCGCCACCGCGGGCGCGACGGTCAAGGTGGTGGACGACGTCCGTGAGAGGGCCGAAACGTCGGCACCGCAGGGCGTCGTGGCCGACTGTCGGCCGATCGATCCCCTCACCGTGAAGGAGTTGGTGGCGGCCGCTCCCGAACCCGCTGCCCTCCTCGTCCTCGATCACCTCCAGGATCCGCAGAACGTGGGCGCCATAGCTCGATCGGCGTGGGCGGCTGGGATCTCGGGACTCGTCATGTCGCGGGCGAGGGCAGCACCCCTTGGCGGGGCGGCCTTCAAAGCCGCAGCTGGGGCGCTCGAACACCTCCTCCTGGCCGAGGTGGGCTCCACGGCAGACGCGGTCAAGCGCCTCTCCGACGCCGGCGTGTGGACGGTGGGGCTGGCAGCCAGTGCCGATCGGTCGCTGTTCGGACTCGACCTGCTCACTGCACCAGTAGCGATCGTGATCGGGGCCGAGGGCGATGGCCTCGGCCACCTGGTCGAGGAGCGATGCGATGTGACGGTCTCGATCCCGATGGCCAACCCCTTCGAGAGCCTCAACGCGTCGGTGGCGGCCGCACTTGCGTGCTTCGAGGTGATGCGGTCCCGGACGCGCAACGGATAGCGACGGCGCCTCCCGATTCGACCGGAAACGGGGTGCAGATAGGAATGGACCCGTTCTGGGTATCCTGACGTGCCGAATCGCTGGTGTAGCTCAGTTCGGCTAGAGCAGCTGCCTTGTAAGCAGCAGGTCGCGGGTTCGAGTCCCGCCGCCAGCTCGTGAGACCTTGGAGAGACGAATGCCGGGACAACATCTAGCACCAGGACGTGGCAGGTTCCTGTGGGAACTGGCTCGCTACATCGTGGCGTGGGTGGCGATCGTCGCCGCACTCGTCGGTGTGTTCTGGCTGATCTCGAACCTCCTTCCCACCTGGTTGGGGACGAGTTCGACCACCACCACGACGGTCGTTGCCGTCGAGTCGACCATCGCCCAGACGACCACCACCGCTCCCGCCGCCACGACCTCGTCGACCGAGGCGACCACCACGATCGCAACCACCACCACGACCGTTCCCGCCGTCCTCGAGCCCTCCTCGCTGTGGGTCCTCGTGTTGAACTCCACGGGCCGCCCCGGACTGGCCGGCGGCGCCACCGGGCTCCTCGATGAAGCCGGCTACCTGGTCCTGACCCCGGACAACTACGCGACCACGCTGGAAGTGACGCGGATCGTTCACGCCGAGGGGCTGGGAATCGAGGCGGCACAGCTGGCGAACGCCTTCTTCCCGGATGCCGAAGTCCTCCTCGACACGGAGGGCCTCACCGCCGCCGATCCCGACCTCGTCGTGATCCTCGGCACCGACTACGGCCAGTGACCCGATTCCCGGGTCGTGACCCCTTCGAGGTGGGCTACCGGCGTCGCAGGAGGGCGAGGCACATGTCTGCCACGAGGGCGTGGTTAATGGCCGTCCTGAGTGTCGTGGCGGTGTCGGTGGCCATCGTCGGCCGCCTGTTTCCCCTTGTGTTGGCGCTCGACCTGGTGGCCCTGTGGCCCATCCCGGCCTTGGCGATCGTTCTCGCATTCGCGGTCGCCCTCCTGGGGGGACGGGCGTCGTCCCGGGTCCTCGCCCCGCTGCTCGTGGTCACATGGCTGATCCTCGGTGTGGGGTGGTGGTCGGTCGGGGTTCCCCCGTCACCCTCGCAGGCCGCCAACATCCTCGGCCCACCCCAAGTCCCCTCGGAGGTCGCCCTGGCGGTCTCGCTCGTCGGCGAACTCACCATGTCGCTCGACCCGACGAATGTGTACTCGATCAGTGTCGGACAACGAGGGGGTACCGTGGGTCCGCCCGACGTCCTCGAGGCGAGGCAGGACGATGTCATGGCCATGACCGTTCAGGAGCGTGCGGACGGCGCCTGGTACCGGACATCGGGTTGGGATGTGACGCTCCATTCCGCCGCGCTGTGGCGCATCGAGGCGACGGCGACGGACGTCAGCCTCGATCTCTCGGCAATCCCTCTCCAGGAACTCGATGTGACCGGGAACGGCACGATCAGCCTCGGCCAGCCCGTGGGGCCGGTTCCGGTGAGCCTTCGTGGGACCCTGGTCGTGTCGGTCCCGGCGGGGACTGCCGTGGAGGTGATCGGGACCGCTGACGTCCCGGCTGGGTGGAGCACGTCCGACAGCGGTTCGGCTTCACCCACCCCGGGTGAGGGGTTCATCATCACTACCGGTGGTCGGGGTATCCAGGTCGTCGAGCGGTAGGCTGTTGGGGATTGTGAGGCCCCAACCAACAAACCCCTTGATCAAGGTCGGAATCGCGGCCTGGACGGTCGTTGGCGTGGTCGCGGTGATCGCGATCGGGGTGTGGCTGGTGATCCAGGCCAAGGTCATCGTCATCCCGGTCGTGTTCGCGTTCGCGATCGTCTACCTTCTCAACCCGTTCGTGACCGGCCTGCAAAGGCTGAAGATCGGGAGGATCCCTGCCTCCGTCATCGCCTACCTCGTGATGGGGGTGCTCTTCCTCGGGGTGGGCTCAGCCATCGCCCCCATGCTCGGGGCCCAGAGCACCCAGCTCGTCGAGCAGGTTCCGCTCATCTACGAGAACGTCACCGGGTGGGTGGCCGACACGGCGGATTCACTCGGGATCGGTGGGGTCGAAGTCCTCACGTTCGACGAGCTCCTCGTCCTGGTCGCCGAGCCCGGCTTCGTGTTGTCCGAGGGGGTCCAGGAGTTCGCCGGGACCGCCTTCGGATTGGCGGTGGGTCTGCTCGGAGCGCTCGTCCTGGTCTTCCTCTCCCCGGTGATCGCCTTCTACATCCTCGTTGACCTTCCACGACTGCGGGGCGTGCTCGGCAACCTCCTTCCGCCCGGGGTGCGCGAAGAGACCATCCACGTGGCCGAACGCCTCGGGCGGGCGCTCGGCGGCTTCGTACGCGGTCAGCTGATGGCGGCGACGATCGTGGCGATCATGTCGATCATCGGCTACCGGATCGTCGGCCTCGAGCTGTGGCTGGTGATCGGGATCATCGCCGGTGTCCTCAACATGATCCCGCTCGTGGGCCCGTGGGTGGGAGGGGGTGTGGCGATTGGCGCCGCCGCGGTGTCAGGGAACGTCGGGCTGGTGGTGGCGGCGGGCGTCGTGGCCCTTGTCGTCCAGCAGATCGACAATCAGCTCGTGAGCCCGCTCGTGCTCAGGGCGACCGTCAAACTTCATCCTTCGTTGATCATCCTCGCCCTCGTCGTCGGCGGCTCTGTGGCGGGCCTCCTCGGGGTCTTGTTGGCCGTGCCGCTCACCGCGGTGGTGAAGGTCATCGCCTCCCACTTGTGGCGAACGCGGGTCCTCGGTGAACCGTGGCGACAGGCGGTCGAGTCGATCGTCGAGGAGCCTGAGATCACCCGTACCGGGGAGATCCTCGTGGAGCGTATCCGCGCCAGGCGCGAGCAAGCCGAGAGGGAACGGGACGCCACCGGCGAGCAGCCCCGCACCTTCTTCGACGAGTGACCCGATGGCAACCGAGGAACTCGCACCCCAGGACTCCTATCTGCGCGCGGTGAAGGCCCGTGTGATCGAGCACCACCCCGAGGGCGTGGTCCTCGATCGAACGGTCTTCTACGCCCGCGGCGGAGGACAGCCGGGCGACATGGGGATCCTGCAGTCCGACAGCGCACAGTTCGACGTGGTGGACACCTATCGCAAGGACGGGGTCGTCGTGCACCGCCTGGCCGGGGCGGTCCCGGCGGTGGGAACCCTGGTGGAGGCCACCATCGACTGGGACCGCCGCTATCACCTGATGCGGACCCACACCGCCCTCCACGGCCTCACCGCGATCATCTGGCGCGGATTCGGCGCCAAGGCGACCGGGTCCAACATGAGTCCCGGCGAGGCACGGATCGACTTCGAACTGCCCTCGATGTCGGTCGAGTTCGGGCAGATGGTCGAGTCAAGGCTCAATGAGGCGCTGGCTGTGGGCCACGAGACCAGGGTCCACCTCATGGAGCGGTCCGTGGCCGTGAAGGATCCCGACCTGATCCGGACGAAGGTCAACCTGATCCCCGAGTCGGTGAAGATGCTGCGGATCGTGGACATCGGGTCGCTCGATCGGCAGGCCGACGGGGGCACCCATGTCCGCAACACCCACGAAGTGGGTGCGATCAAGGTCATCAGGACCGAGTCGAAGGGCAAGGCGAACAAGCGCATGCGGATCGCGATCCCCGAGTGATCGACTTCGTCCTCGGCCTCTACTTCGCCTCGTTGGCGGTCCGCGGCTGGTTGCGCGGCCTGGTCAAGGAGATGATGGACCTCGTTGGACTCGTGGTGGGCGTGATCTTCGGTGTCCGCTTCAGCACGACCGCGGGTGCGTTCTTCGAGGGTTGGAGTGGCTTGGGCCCGGGGACTTCTCGCATCCTTGGCGGGATCGCAGTCTTCCTCGGGATCGGAATCCTCGCCTCGATCGCCTCCCACTACCTCGGCCGGGTGATGCGCATGCCGGGCCTCAATCTCTCCAATCGCCTCGGTGGGAGCGCCCTGGCCTTCGGGTGGGGGTGGGTCCTCGCCACGATCATCATCTCGGTGGCCTCGGTGGCGCCCCTCCCGAGCGTCTGGCAGGACCGACTCGCCGAGAGCGACCTGACAGCCCTGCTCACGAACGAGCACCAGCCGGTTCAACTGGCCATCAAGCGGTTCACCGGCGACCGGACCCTGCAGTCCGCCCTGAACTTCGATCGGTTGATCGGCGACACGCGGCTCATCCTCGACCCGGAGGAAACATACGAGATCGAACCCGCCGATCCTGACGAGGTCTTTCGTGATCGTGAGGCCGAGCGGGTGGTCTTCGACCTCGTCAACACGGCTCGGCTCGATGCTGGGGTCGTCACGCTCGACTGGAACGAGCGCTTGGCCGAGGTCGCTGCTGCCTATGCGGAGAAGATGGCTGTGCAAGGGTTCTTCGGACATACGTCACCTGACGGGGACACGGTCGCCGATCGGGTGACGGCAGCTGGGGTGCCGTACCGGATCGTCGGGGAGAACCTGGCGTTGGCGGTCACGGTCGAGATCGCCCATGATGGCCTCATGGAGAGCCCGGGCCACCGCGAGAACATCGAGCACCCGGAATTCCGCAGCCTCGGTGTCGGCGTGGCCGACACGCCGTTCGGGTTCATCGTCGTGCAGGTGTTCCACGGATGAACGTCGCGATCCTCACCCGGGACCTCATGGACAAGACCCGGATCGAGGCGGTGGTGCGGGCGGCCGGTGGCCGGGTCACCGATGTCGAGATCGCCAACGTCGTCTTCGTCGACCTGCGAACCGTTGCACCCAGCGAGATCACCGCCCACGCCGAGATGGCGACCGTCGTGGCCTACGGCGCCCACGTGGATGGGGATGTGCTGGCCGCTGCGTCGGCGGCCGGGGCGATGGCCATGCCGCGGTCGAGGTTCTTCGCACGGCTCCCGGCGCTGCTCGGGGTCGAGGTCCCGACCGACGAGTAGGTCAGGCGCTCACCGCCGCCAGCAGTTCCTGCTCGGAGGCCCTGATGCAAGCCAGGAACTCAGCCATGTCGGGCACGAGGTCGTAGTCGGCGACCACGCCCCAGTTGATCGTGCCCGAATAGGAGAAGAGTGCGATCGAGAGGCCGTGGTACTGCCACAGGGGGACGAGCGGGTAGGTGGCGATCATTCGTGCTTCACCCAGGTACAGCGGGAACTGCGGCCCCGGGACGTTCGTGATCGTCATGTTGAACGGTCGCCGGTCGGCCGCGGCTTTGAGGCCGAGGGAGAGGAGGGTGACCGGTGTTCCCGATGCCGCGGCCACCAGCGCCGCCGCACCCTCGGCCTGGTTGGTCCGCTTGAGGCGCATGGTCTCGGCCCGGATCGCGGCCAGTCGCTCGAGCGGGTCGGGTTCGCCGACGTGGAGGCCGACGAGCCACATGGCCACCTGGTTGCCAAGTCCCCCGCCGTCGGCCGGGGCCCGTACGGAGACCGGCACCATCGCCCGGAAGTCGGTGCCGGTCGGGTCGAAGCCTCGGTGCTCGGTGAGGAAGGAGCGCACGGCCCCGGAGGAGATTGCCAGGACGATGTCGTTGATCGATGCGCCGGTCTTCTCCCGGATGGACTTGAGGTCGGCCAGGGGGGTGTCGAGCCAGGCAAAGCGCCGGTTGGGACCGATCTTCTCGTTGAGTGGGGTGCGTGAGGTGGGGGTCAGCCACCCCGAGCGGAGTGCCTGGGTGGTGCTGCGGACCCGGTCGATCATCCGCTGTCCGAAGTCCTCGGCCTGGTCGAGGGCGTGGGTGAGACCCTTGGCGGCGTCGAAGAATGACCTCGTCAGCCGGGCGTGTTCGGCAACGAGGAGTTCGGCGCCGGTCGGCATGGGCCGTGGTGTCCACTCCCGCGGCTCGAGGATCGTGGAGTCGGGCCCGAAGTTGAGGATCATCCCCATCAGTTCGGTGCCGGCCATGCCGTCGATCATGCAGTGGTGGATCTTGTTGATGATGGCAAACCGGCCTCCCTCGAGGCCTTCCACGAGCCACATCTCCCAGAGCGGCTTGCTGCGGTCGAGGCCTTGGGAGACGATCCGGCCGGCAAGGGCCTGGAGTTGGGCTTCCGTCCCCGGCTTGGGCAGGGCGGTGTGACGGATGTGATACTCGAGGTTGAAATGCTCGTCGTCGACCCACACGGGGTACCGCTCGATGGGGATCCAGCCCAGCTTCTGGCGGTAGCGGGGGGCCATGTGGATGCGCCCGGCCATGTAGCGGCGAACCCTGTGAATGTCGAGGCCACCTTCGGGGGTGGACATCCCCTCCGAGTCCATGATCAGGACCGAGGCAACGTGCATGTGGGTCTCGGGCGACTCGAGGGCGAGGAACGAGGTGTCGAGGAACGAGAGACGCTCGAAGGTCTGCGGCATGCGCGCGATGCTATCGGGTCCCCCTCGTTGCGGCCCGGACGGTCGGCGGGAGCACGGGCGCGCCGTGCCCGTGAACCCGAACCCGAGCCTGCGCGTACCGACGACGACCCGAGCCGCGTCGGGTTGAAGGCGACCTTGTCGGGCGGTCGGTCCACGACGGGTTCCCGCCCACCTGCCGTGCTCTCCCCGAAGCGCCTCGGCCATTGCCGGGGTACGCTCGCCTCCTCTACAGGAACGTGAGATGGGCACACACCGACCAGCAAGCGCACGGACAGTCGGCCCGGGTTGGGACCGCCGTGGCTGAGCCATTCGTCCCCGCCGACTTCGCGGTCCCCACGACATGGAAGGGCCCGGGATTCCACCTCGAGGTCCTCGCCCCCATGCACAACGAACGTGACCACGAGGCGTGGATGTCGAGCATCGACCACATCCGATCCACACCTGGGATGGGGGATTGGGACTGGCCGACACCCATGACCCTCACCGAGAACCTGGGCGACATGGAGATGCACGCCGCCGAGTTCGCCAACCGAACATCGTTCACCTACTCGATCCTCGATGGGGATGACGTCATCGGCTGCGTCTACATCCACCCGGGCCACGACGCCGAGGATGGCGCCCGGGTCCGCTCCTGGGTCAGGGCGTCACGCGCCGAGATGGACGCGGTCGTATGGAAGGCGCTCAGCGCGTGGCTCCGCGACGCGTGGCCGTTCCGGAGCGTCTCCTATGCAGCGAGGGACTTCGTCGTCTGAGGCGGTCGCCCTCCCGAGCAGTCGGCGACGCAGGCGCGCCGAGAGGCCGGGATCCCAGGGGGTCCGGCTCGAGCGGTCGTTTTGATGGGGAGTGGTTGGACAGGGATTCGGCGGCGAGTTCGGTCAGGGAGGGTCCCGGTGGCCGGTTGGGATGAATCGTCTTCGGGTCGGTGGTGAGTTGGGGTCGATCCGGAATCCCCGGCCGTGTACCACGACGTGGTGGTGGTACCAGCAGAGCGTGGTGAGGTTGTCGGGGTCGGTGCCCCCGCCTTCCGACCAGGGGACGACGTGGTGGGCTTGGAGTCGGTAGCGGCTGGTGCACCCGTCGGCGGTGCAGCCACCGTCGCGGTGGGCGACGTGACGGCGTAGGCGGGGTGGGATCACGCGGGTCGTGCGCCCGACCGCCAATGGGACACCGTCGCGGGTGATTGCTTGGACGTCGAGTGTGCCGGTGCACAGGACCCGTTCGAGGATCTGGCGGCCTGCGATGGGTCCGCCTTCGATGGTGGTTCCGGCTTCGCCGTGGCTGGCTGCGAAGGTGTGGGCGTCGACGTGGAGGGTGACGGTGGGGGTGTCGGCGGAGCCGGAGTGCGAACCCGCGAGGCTCTGGGCGCAGATGGCGGCCAGGGCGTCGGCGGTGCGGGCGGCTCGGGATTCGCGGGGGAGGTCGGGGTCGTTTGGGAGTTCGTCGGCTTTCTCGGTGAGGGCCTTCTCGACGATGCGGCCTTCGTAGCCGGGGAGGAGGCCGTGTACTCGCCAGCTCGACTCGTCGAGATTGGGTTGCAGCACGAGGTGTCGGGCTTCGAAGGCCTCTTGGTGGCTGCGGGGCGTGTGCCGACGATGGCGGGCCACGAGACGTTTGAGACCGGGGATGTCCAAGCCGGCCGAGAGACGCACGGTGTGGGGATCGGCACCCGCTTCGGCGAGACGCAGGGTCGAGTGGGCTCGATCGAAGGAGACAAGGCCTTCAGCGAGGGCGGCGGTGATCGCCGGATGAGCCCGCGACGCCCGGGCGGCACACACGAGGGACTGGGCAGTATCGGGATCGAGGTCGAGGCGTCCGGCGGCCCACTCGGCGAGGGTGCGGCAGCCGTCGGCGGTCGGGACCTGGGCTTGGTCGATGGCCCGCAGGAGGCCGAGCTGATGGGCTCGGAGGCGACCGATGAGGAGCTCCGTCTCGATGACCTGTGCTTCCAGCGAATCGGCGCTGGTACTCGTATCGAACATACGTTCGATCATGCCAGACGGGTATGACGAAAAGTTCTATCAATCGGGGCGCCCGAGGCAGGATTCGAACCTGCGACCTACCGCTTAGGAGGCGGTCGCTCTATCCCCTGAGCTACTCGGGCGGGAGTGGCGCGAAACGTGCGAAACCCGAAGGGCGAGTGTACCGAGGACGGCGGGCGTGGTTTGGTGCCGGGAAGACGCCCGTCATCCGCCGAGAGGGTGGAACGCCACAGGCTGTTCATCGCAGGATTCTGTCGGGCGGACGCATGACTTCGGGCCCTCAGTACGATTCCCGGGTGAGCAGCCACCATGAATCAGACCAGCCGAATGGCACGGCCCCGGTGACGATGGTCGTGGAGATCCCGAAGGGGAGTCGAAACAAGTACGAGGTGGATCACGAGACGGGCGAGATCTTCCTCGATCGGATGCTCTTCACCGCCACCCGGTACCCGGCGGACTACGGGTTCTTCCCCGACACCCTGGCCGAGGACGGCGATCCGCTCGACGCTCTGGCCGTGGTCTCCGAGCCGACCTTTCCGGGGTGCCGGATTCGCATCCGTCCGATCGGGCTGTTCTTGATGGAGGACCAGGGCCAACCCGACCACAAGGTGTTGGGCGTCCCCTTGGGGGATCCGGTGTGGGCGCACGCCAGGGAACTCGCCGATCTCCCGCCCCACCTCCTCAAGGAGCTGGAGCACTTCTTTGCTGTCTACAAGGACCTCGAGGAGAAGAAGACGGCCGTTCTCGGCTGGCGACCGGCGTCGGAGGCGAACGCGATCATCCAAGCTGCCCGGACCGCCGCCCGCTGATCAGATCTCGACCTGCATGCCGACTTCAAACACCCGATCAGGGGGGAGCCGGAAGTACGCGCTGGAGCCGGTCGTGTTCTTGTGAAGGAACGAGTAGAGGGCGGACGCAGCCCGAGCCGGACCGCTGCCACTGGGGATGATCGCCTCGCGTCCCACGAAATACGTGGCGTCCTCCGGATCGAACCCGAACCCGCCGACGACGATCGTGGAGAGCGCCGCAGGCACATCGGGTTGTTGCATGAACCCGTAGGTGAGGCGCACCTGGAAGAAGCCCTCGCCCAGCGCGTGGACGTCGGCACGGGCAGCCCGGGGAACGCGGGGCTGATCTGCACTCCGAACCTCGACCATGACGATCCTTTCATGGAGCACCTCGTTCGCCCGCAGGTTGCGAAGGAGGGCGGGAGGAGCGGACCCGACGTCCCGCGCCATGTACACCGCCGTACCCGGGACTCGGACCTGAGGGTGCTCTGCGATCGAGCCGATGAACCGCTCCACCGACAACGGGTCGTCCTCCCGCAGCTTCCTTCCCAGCCTTGCCCTCCCGTTCCGCCACACCAGCATCACCGTGAAGACAACCGATCCGATGACCAGGGGCACCCACCCGCCCGCTGGAACCTTCACGATGTTGGCGGAGAAGAAGGCCAGGTCGATGAGCAGGAACACGCCAATGAGCAACCGGGCCGGCAGCGCCCGCCACTTCCACCGGTGGCGGATCACTCGATAGAGCAGCAGGGTCGTGAGCAACATTGTGGCGGTCACGGCCACCCCGTAGGCCGCTGCCAGTCGCGTCGAGGAGCCGAAGGCCACCACCAACGTCACACACGCCGCCATGAGCCCGTAGTTGATCGACCCTATGTACACCTGCCCGATCTCCCGAGGTGAGGTGTGGTCGATCCGGAGGCGGGGAAGGAAGCCCAACTGGACCGCCTGCATCGTGAGTGAGAAGGCACCCGTGATCAGGGCTTGGGACGCGATCACGGTGGCCGCAGTGGCGAGAACGATCATGGGGATGACCAGCCCGCTCGGTACCATTCGGTACAGGGGACTGTCGATCGCGTCCGGTCTCGACAGCAGCAGTGCCCCCTGCCCCAGGTAGTTGGCGACGAGTGCAGGAAACACGAGGGTGACCCAACCGAGACGAATGGGACGTCTGCCGAAGTGCCCCATGTCGGCGTAGAGCGCTTCAGCACCTGTCACGACCAGGAAGATCGCCCCGAGTGCGAAGAACGCAGCCTTCGGCTGATCGATGAAGAAGGCGACTGCTCGCGTCGGATCCAACGCTCGGAGCACCGAGGTCTCGCTCACCACATGGATGACGCCCAGGACGCCCAACGTCACGAACCACACCGCCATCACGGGTCCGAACACCCGCCCGATGACGGCCGTCCCTCGGTGTTGGATCCCGAAGAGGAACAGGAGGATTGCCACTGCCACCGGTACGACGAACGGCTCCAGCGACGGTGCCACGAGTTGGATCCCCTCGACGGCCGAAAGCACCGAGATGGCCGGAGTGATCATTCCATCCCCGTAGAGCAGAGCGGTACCGAAGAGACCCAGGAGGACGAGCGGCGAGCCTCGTGTGGCCAATCCGAGACGGCTGGTCGGTGAGACGAGGGCAGTGAGGGCGAGGATTCCGCCCTCACCGGCGTTGTCGGCCCTCAGGACAATGAGCAGGTACTTGATCGAGACGACGAGGATGAGGGACCAGAGCATCGTCGAGAGAATGCCCAGGACGGAGGCGTCGGTCACCGCGAGGTTCCCTGCGTGGAACGACTCCCGGAATGCGTACAACGGACTGGTGCCGATGTCGCCATACACGACGCCGATCGCGCCCAACGACATGACTGCCAGGTAACGACGGCCGCGGAGGGGTTTCTCGCTCAAGGGAACCCGTGATCGTACTGCCCCCAAGACCGTCCGCATCCAGACGACCCCGCCCGGACACCATGTCCCTCCGCTCCCATCTCGCTCGCCGCGCGGCAGCGGTTCTGCGAGGGACGGAGTGGATGATCGGCCTAGCCTCCTCGGGATGAGCGCACACGGCGGTCCCGGCTCGGCCGCGGACAATCAGCCTGATGTCGGCGAGCAGTCTTGGACGGGCACGTACCGAGCGCTCAAGGCGGCCGACGCGAGCGTAGGCCTAGGCCCGGCCGACCTCGAGCGGCTCTCCACCGCAGCCTTCATGCTGGGGAACGTGGCTGAATCACAGGAGGCGCTCGAACGCACCTACCACGCCTACGCCGGCCAAGGCCAGCAACTGCCGGCGGCCCGCATTGCTTTCTGGTTGGCGCTCAACATCGCCAGTCGAGGAATGCTGGCTGAGGCCAGTGGGTGGATCGAACGGGGCCGCCGGATCCTTGAGGCCTTGGACGAACCCTGCGTCGAACAGGGGTATCTGCTGATGCCGGGTGTGTTTCGCCACGCCATGGCCTCGGAGTGGCAGGAGGTAGCAGTAGTCGCTTCGGAGGCTGCCGACATCGGCCGTCAGTTCGGTGACCTCGACCTCGTGGCGCTTGCCGCCCACACCCACGGGCGTGCCCTGCTCCAGATGGGCCGAACCGGCGAGGCGTTTCGGCTCTTGGATGAGGTCATGTTGTCAGTGACCCGCCGTGAGACGTCGCCGTTGGTCACTGGGATCGTGTACTGCTCTGTCATTGAGGGCTGTTACGAGGCACACGAGGTCAGGCGAGCCGCGGAGTGGACCGACTCGTTGTCGGAGTGGTGCGGATCGCAGCCTGATCTCGTCGCATTCGGTGATCAGTGCTTGGCCCATCGGTCCGAGATACTCAGGTTGCAGGGGAGATGGTCCGACTCCTTGGCCGAAGCGGGCCTGGCTCTCCAGAAGAGCCCAAACGGTTTGGGAGCTGCCCAGGCCCACCTTCAACTGGCGGATATCCATCGCCTTCGGGGGGACGACGTCCGTGCCGAAGCGGCGTATCGACAGGCGGGAGCCATGGGGGGCAACCCACAGCCGGGACTGGCCCTGCTCAGGTTGGCCCAAGGCAACCACGACGCAGCGGTGGCGTCCATTCGGAGGGCGGTGGCAGAGGCCGCGGACCTGTTGCCACGTCTCAGGGTGCTTCCTGCGTACGTGGAGATCATGGTCGAGACCGGGCACCTCGTGGCGGCCAGGGAGGCCGCGGAGGAGATGACGGCCATTGCCGACCAGACCGGGATTGGGACGCACGAGGCTTGGGCTGCCCATAGTCGAGGTCTCGTGGGGTTGGCCAACAACCGGGTGATGGAGGCGATCGCAGACCTCCGAGGCGCCGCCCGCCGGTGGCAGGGCCTCGGCATGCCGTATGAGTTGGCGCGGTCCAGGGTCGCCATGGCGGGTGCCTTGCGTGGTCTTGGCGATGAGGATGCCGCTCGCCTCGAGTTGGATGCCGCGCAGGCCCGGTTCGCCGCGCTGGGCGCCGCTCCCGATTTGAGGCGGTCTGATCGCCTGTCGAGTCCGGACGAGGCGAGGGCACCCTACGGGCTCACCGCGCGTGAGGTGGAGGTGCTGGGCAAGCTCGCATCGGGATCCACCAACCGAGCCATCGCCGAGGAGTTGGTGCTCAGTGAACGGACAATCGACCGTCACGTGTCCAACATCTTCGTCAAGCTCGGTGTGAGTACCCGATCAGCGGCGACTGCCCTTGCCATCAGGGGCGGCATCGTCTGACAGGTGGGTAGCCCTACCCATGTCTCGTGTCCCGGAAAGTTGGGTAGTACGGGCGATGCGGCGAACACAGATCCGTCGTACGTTGTGGGGAAGTACCCGAGGAGGGCCACGTGACAGCCGACCCGGTTGACCAAGACCACATAGAGACCATCGTCATCGGCGGCGGACAGACCGGGCTGACCATTGGCTACGAACTGGCTCGGCACGGGCGGGAGTTCGTGATCCTCGACGGCAGCAACCGGATCGGGGACGCATGGCGAAAGCGATGGGATTCACTGCTCCTCTTCACTCCCGCCCGCTACAACGGGCTTCCGGGCATGTCATTCCCGGGTAGGCGTGACGGGTTCGTCGGCAAGGACTCCGTCGCTGACTACCTCCAGGCATATGCCCGCTTCTACGAGTTGCCCGTTCGATCCGGTGCTTGGGTCAAGCGTGTCCGTCACGACGGTGAGCGCTTCACCGTCGACCTCGGGGACCGCATCCTCCGCGCAGACAACGTGGTGGTGGCGATGGCCGACTATCAGGTCCCCAAGGTTCCCGCCTTCGGCCCTGACCTCGACCCGGACATCGTGCAGCTGCACTCGAGCCAGTACAAGAACCCGTCGCAACTCCAAGAGGGGGCTGTGCTTGTGGTCGGAATGGGGAACTCGGGGGCAGACATCGGACTCGAAGTGGCCCAGACGCACCAGACATACATCGCCGGAAAGGAGTCCGCGCACATCCCATTCCGTATCGAATCGTGGACTGGGCGCAAGATGCAGCCGCTGATCCGTTTCGTGATGGTGAATGTCCTCAGCACATCCACGCCGATCGGGCGGAAGGTGCGACCGAAGGCCTTGGTCGAAGCGGCGCCTTTGATTCGGGTCAAGCCCAAGGACCTTGAAAAGGTGTCCGAGCGCGTCGGAAGGGTGACTGGCGTCGTCGACGGGAAGCCGGTCCTCGATGATGGACGTGCCCTCGATGTGACAAACGTCATCTGGTGCACCGGGTTCTCCCCGGGCTTCTCCTGGATCGACCTCCCGGTCAAGGACGACGCCGGCAGGCCTCGGCATGAGAGGGGCGTCGTCGCCGACCAACCCGGGCTGTACTTCTGCGGCCTCAACTTCCTGCACGCATTGTGGTCGGAGACGTTGACAGGGGTGGGCCGGGATGCCCGGTACGTGGTGGATCACCTTGTCTCCACTAGGTTCGCTTCGCTTGCGACCGGAACACGAGGAAGCTGACCCTGATCCGGAAGCGGCTGGGCGGGCTCGTACAGCGAGACTTCCGCCGCCTGAATGGTGCAACCACCCCGCCTGATCAGCCGCCGCTGACCGCTTGCAGCACCCTGATCTCGCTGGCGGCTCCGATCTTCGCGTCGAGGCCGGCTCGGGTGCCGTCGACGAACACCACGACATGGTCACGGATGGAGCCACCCTCATCGAGGAGGTGGGACCGCAGCGCCGGCTCCCTGTCGAACAACCGACCAAGGGCCTCGGCCAGGGTGCTCCCCGTCACCTGATGTGTGAGGCCGAGGCGTGCCACCGGCTCCAAGACGCGCGGGAGTCGAAGCTCGGCCATCAAAGAAGCGACACGGCAGCGATGCGGGGGAAGGCCGCGGCCAAGCAGTCCCACGAACCACCGTTGTCCTCGGTGACCCATACATCCCCACCGGTGGTGCCGAAGGCGAAGAGTCCCTCCCCATTACCGTCGTAGGCCCCGCGGAGCACCGCGGTGTACTGAGGAGCGTCCGGCCAGCCGGAGCCGGCCACCGCCCATGAGTCACCTTCGTCGTCGGACGAAAAGGCCCGCAGCTGCCCTCCCACGGGGAGACGGTTCTCGTCCGACTCCAGGGGGATCGTGAAGAGACGCCCGCTTCCATGGTCCCTCCAGATCGTGAAGCCGAAGTCGGCGGGAAGGCCGTTGGCGATGCGCTCCCAGGTGTCTCCGGCATCCCTGGTTCGGTGCATCCCCATGTGGTCCTGCCGCCAGATGTGGGCCGGCTGAGCGGGATCCTGCGCCAGGGCATGGACGCAATACCCCACCTCGGGTCGCGGCGCACCCTCGGGAGTGCCCGCCGCCGGAATCCCGTCGTTCTTGAGATCCCAGGTCGCGCGGCCGTCATCCGACCGGAAGACACCGACGGCGGAGATCCCGACCCACATGGAACCGTTGGTGGTGAGGATGTTGTGGGCCGCGAGGCCTCCAAGCCCGGGTTGCCAATCAGCGCGAGTGCGATGCTCGTTGAGACCGGCAATCGGTGCCCAGGCTGCTCCGTCGTCGGAGACGAAGAGCCCGGCGTGGGCGACGCCGGTGTAGATGCGCCCGTCTGCGTTGTGGAACCGCCAGATCTGCTCCATCTTCCGGTCGGAGCCCTCGTCCCACGATGGGGGAGTGTCGACGGGGTCCCAGGCCTGGAGGTCCCGACTGCGGTGTATCCCCACACCGAACCAGTTGCTGGCCACTGCGGCGAGGTACGTACCGTCCGGGGTCCGGCCGAAGGCGGTCACCTTCCAGCCCGGGAACAAGGGTCCTTCGGCGGTCCATCCCGAGCGAGACCTGGTCAGGACGTAGCCGCCCTTCTCGGTGCCAACGAGCAATCGTTTCATGTCGCGAACATAGCTGTCAGCCGGCCCTGCTGGGGAGGACTTCGGTGGGCTCGCCATTCATCCAGGGGTAGCCGCCCCTGTCGTCACAACCAGCGGAGCGCCCCGACCAGCATCCCGGCCGCCACCGCGACGAACGTGGCCACCGCCGAAATCGTCAGCGTGCGATCCATGCGCCGAGGGATCGACGCGAGCAGCACCGTTGCCGGCAGGATCCCGGCGATGCCGGCCCCCACAGCGCCGGGAACCTGGTCCCGTAGGAACGCCAGTCCGGCGCCGGCGATGGTGAGGAGCGCGCCGATCAGCAGGACAGTCCGCCGACGACCGATGCGAACGGCCATTACCCGCTTGCCGGACAGCCCATCGCTGTCGACGTCGGGTAGTTCGAACGCCAGCATCATCGCCACATGGAGGAGGAAGAGAATCCCCACCGTCCGCCAGAGGGCGGTGCCGGGCCGATCGCCCTGGGCGAGGACACCGATCAGCGGAACCATCACCGCCACCACCAAGGACGTGGCTGCCTCGCCCCAGCCGGTCCCGAGGAGGCGGAGTGGTGGGGTCGAGTACGACCACGAGATCCCCAGCGCCGCCAATCCCAGCAGCGCTGCAGGCACACTGATGAAGGCGAGGGCACCGGCGGCCACGATGGCGATCACCGTCGTCACCCACGCCGCTCGGAGGGCGACGGTCGGGGAGAGGAGGCCCTCGGTCAGGACACCGCTGCCTCCGGAGAAGAGCGTGCGCCGGGCGACCATCCGGTCCGGTTCGACGTCGGCCCACTCATTGACGTAGTGCGCTGTCACCTGGGAGGCCGTGACCATCACCTGCCCGACCAGGTACCCGAGGGGGTCGAGTTCCCGGGCGGTCGAGGCTCCGAGGCCGAACATGAGGAATCCTCCCAGGAGGAAGTGGGGACGGCTGAGGCGAACGAAGGCCCAGACCTGCGGCATTGCATCATTGTGGGCCGCTGTCGGGCATGAGGTCGAGCCGTCCTGGTCATGAGTGCCCAAGGCCCACGGGGTGGCATTCCCATCGCCCCACACGACTCGGTGCCTCCGAGTACAGCGGAGCGGACATGTCCGCCGAAGCGGTGACCTCAACGGGCCCGGAAAAGGTCCTGGACCTCGGTCAGGCCTGAGTCAGCAGCACTGGTCACCACCACGACCCCCACGGTCGGTTGGTCGGTGATGAGGTGTCGCATCACCCCTGCCCGCACCGAGCCAGCGCTCACCAGCAGATCGCCGGGGCGGAGGACGCTGTCGAGCGGTTCCTGGGTCGATGTCCAACCGACTGGGAGCGGACGCGGTTCGGTCGATCTCACGAGGACCGGCCCCAATGACTTGGAGAGAGCAGCCGCCAGGCCCGTCGCCACAGCCGCGTCCGGAGCGCCCCCGCCGAGGTCGCCGAGATCGAGTACGACCCGGCCGAAATCGGCGCTGGGGAGCCAGGCGGCCGCCACTGGGGCCGGGGCCTGGCCGACGATGTCATCGAGGATCGTTCCGAGGATCCGATCCCGGGCATGAGACTCGGCTTTCCAGCCAACCAGCACCAGGGTCCCCTCCGACTCGGCCACCGCGTGGACAACGGCTGACGCCACCGATGAGTCGACTCGGACGATTCCATCGACCTCTGCCCCCAGACGGCGCACCATGGTCTCCACCTCAGCCATCAGCCGCCTTCCGTTCGAGATTCGGTCGGCACCCGGGGAGGTCACGACGTGAAGCGGAACCACCGAGCCTGCATCGGCCCGCGCGATCCGCACCGCCAGTTGGACCAGGCTCGGGGCAGCGTCGGGGTTGGCGATGGGCACGATGATCGACCGCCCCAGGCTGACGGAGGCTGCAGCATCATGATCCATACGAGGCGCGGCGCGACCGGCGCTCCATGACGTGACGATCACCGTCACGAGGACAACGACGAGGACTGCGTTGACGACCTGCTCGCCGAAGAGGCCGAGGTTGAACGCAACGATGGTCGCCGCCAGGGTGGCGGCGGCCTGGGCCCCGGAAAGCGAGAACATTACGGTGACCCGCTGCCGATCGAACCCGAACAAGCGCCCCGCCAGCCACGCCGCCAGCCACTTCGTCCCCAATGCGACGGACGAGAAGATCCCAGCAAGGCCAAGTGTGCCGATATCGGTGACGACCCGAACGTCAATCAGCATCCCGACCGAGACGAGGAAGATAGGGATCAGTAGAGCCGATCCCACGAATTCGATCCGTTGCATGAGCACGCCGCCGTTCGGCACCAGTCGGTTCAGGGCCAGGCCTGTGAGGAATGCACCGACGATTCCTTCGATGCCCACGGCCTCGGCAAGAAGGGCGCTGCCGAGGAAGGCGGTGAACACGAACAGGAACCGGAGGAGCCGTTCTTGACCGAGACCCCGGAAGAACCAAGAAGCGATGAGCGGGATCAACCAGGCCGTGACCAGGCCGAGGATGGCCAGGCCGGGGAGCAGGGCGACGAGGAATCGCACACCCATGCCGCCCGACTCGACGCTTCCAGCCACCACCGCCAGCACCAGCAACGCCAGTGTGTCGGTGATAACCGTCGCCCCCACCGCCGATGCCACCGCTGGGTCTCCGGCCAATCCGTGGCGGCGGATGATCGGATAGGCCACGAGCGTGTGCGACGCCCAGAGTGAGCCGATGAGGATCGAAGCTGCGGTCCCGTAGTCGAGGAGCAGGGCCACGCCGGTGCCGACGCCCAACGGAATCACAAAGGTCAGCAGTCCGAAACCCACGGCGGAGCGCCGATGGCGCTGGAGGACGTCAAGGTCGAGTTCCAACCCCGCCAAGAACATCAAGTACAGGAGCCCGACGCCCCCGAGGACCTCGACGGTCCCGGCTCGGTCCACGAGGCCCAGCCCTTCACCCCCCACCACCAAGCCGCCCACCACCAACCCGATGACCCCGGGGAGGCGGAGGCGTTCCGCTGCCAATGGTGCCAGGAGAATGACCAGGGCGAGAACGAAGAAGACACCTGCCGGTGAGTTGAGTGTTATCGCTGCTCCTCGCTGTCTGCGGACGATACCGCGGTGAGTGCCATCCGTACCGAGCCAGCTGCCGGTAGCTCGAGGCGAGACCCGTCCGAGGCCGCGGGCGACCCGGGTGTCTCCCGCCTACGCTTGCCGGTGGGAAGGAGCCTTTTGGCATTCAGGAAGGTGTTGTCGGCCGCGGACGCGGTCGCAGTGATCCAGTCCGGCGATTCGCTGGCGACCAACGGCTACGGCGGGAACGGCGTCCCCGAAGCGCTCCTGATCGCCCTCGAGGAACGCTTCCTTGACTGCGGTGAGCCGAGGGGCCTGACGCTGATCCATGCCAGTGGCCAGGGCGATTCGGGCGAACGCGGACTCAACCACCTGGGCCACGAGGGCCTCCTGCAGCGGGTCATCGGCGGTCACTTCGGGCTGATGCCCAAGATCGCCGAGCTGGCCCGGGCCGAGAAGCTGGAGGCGTACAACTTCCCCGAAGGTGCCCTCGTCCACCTGTATCGTGACATCGCCGCCGGGCATGCCGGGAGCCTCTCCAAGGTGGGGCTGGGTACCTTCGTGGATCCTCGGCTCGAAGGCGGCAAGATCAACTCCTGCGCCAAGGAGGACCTCGTGGAGGTCGTCGAGTTTCACGACGAGGAGTGGTTGTTCTACAAGTCGTTCCCGATCGACATCGTGTTCATCAGGGGGACCACGGCGGATCCTGATGGCAACATCACCATGGAGCACGAGACGTCGTCGGGGGAGAACCTCTCGTTGGCGATCGCAGCCCGGGCGTCCGGCGGGTATGTCATCGCCCAGGTGGAGCGGTTGGCCGAGTCGGGGACGCTGGACTCGCGCGAGATCCGAGTGCCCGGGGTGCTGGTTGACGCGGTCGTGGTCGCACCACCCCAACACCACCTCCAGACCTGGGCCAGTGCGTACAACCCATCGCTGTCGGGGGAGATCCGCACCCCACTCCAGCTCTTAGGGGCTGCTCCGCTCGACTACCGCAAGGTGATCGCCCGCCGCGCCGCACTCGAACTGGAGGCCAATGCGGTGGTCAACGTCGGGGTGGGCCTCCCCGACACGGTGGGTGGCATTGTCGGGGAGGAACGCGTCCACGACCTCATCACGATGGCGATCGACCCGGGGGTCTTCGGGGGGATACCGCTCGGCGGTGGCGACTTCGGAGCCTCCCTGAACCCCGAAGCCGTCATCGACCACGGCTATTCCTTCGACTTCATCGACGGGGGCGGACTCGACTCCGTGTTCCTCGGGGTGGGCGAAGCCGACCGGTTCGGCAACGTGAACGTCAGCCGCTTCGCAGGTCGGATCGCCGGCTGTGGAGGCTTCATCAACCTGACCCAGAACACGAACCACGTCGTGTTCATGACCGGGTTCACGGCCGGCGGGCTGAAGGTCGGCCTCGACGATGGCCTCGTCACCATCGACCGGGAGGGAACCGTCAAGAAGTTCATCCGCGACGTCGAGCAGGTCACGTTCAATGGCCAGATGGCCGCGGCGCAGGGGAAGAACGTGATCTACGTCACGGAACGTTGCGTCCTCCGACTGGTCGAGGGTGGCCTCAGTCTCACCGAAGTGGCGCCCGGCATCGACGTCGAGCGGGACATCCTGGACGGTTTGGACTTCGATCTCGTGTCGGTGGACTTCGTCCCGATGGACAAGTCCCTGTTCCTTGATGGTTCGATCGGCCTCCGGGAGCGATTGCTCGACCTCGGGGTCCAGGAACGGCTGTCGTATGACGTTGAATCGAACACCGTCTTCCTCAACTTCGCCGGCATGCGGATCAGGTCGCCGGGCCAGATCGAGAGGATCGTGGCGGCCGTGGACGCACTCCTGGAACCGATCGGTCACAAGGTCAACTCCGTCGTCAACTACGACCGCTTCGACGTCGCCGACGACCTCCTCGAGGTATACGCCGACGCGGTTCGCTACGTGGAGGAGACCTACTACTTGAAGGTCGCCCGGTACACAACCAGCGGGTTCATGCGCCTCAAACTTGGCCGCGAGTTCCGCGAACGCTCGCTCGCATCCGAGCTCTACGGGTCAGCCGACGAAGCCGCCCACCACGTGGCGGCGGGGCCCGAGTAGCCCGGTAACGGCGTTGGCCGGCTCGTCGTCAGGCCGTCAGGTCGCAACGCCCTGCGAGCGCCCGGCCCCGACCAGGTCGACGATGCTGACGAGGACCACCCAGACCATGAAGACCAGGATCCCGATCCAGGGAGCGAGGGCTCCCAGGACGACGATCCCCGCCACACCGCCGAGCCAGGCTGGCAGTGCCCGATGCGCGAAGCTCGCCATCGCGGCCGAGATTCCCATCGCCAGGAGGCCGGGGGTGAAGAGGTACGAGCTGTTCCAGGAGAAATCGACGGCCATCTGCGCCACCTCGAGGTGTCCGTTCTCCCCGGCGACGCCGCCGGCGAGCTCGACACCTGTCATGAGGATCATCGCACCGGCGAGCGCCACGCCACCGGCCAGGAACGCGTCCCCCGCCCATCCGGCCCCGGCCGCCTGGAACATGGAACGAACGTGCGCCACGAAGATGAGCAGGAAGCCGATTCCGATGGTGCTCAGCATGGCTGCGGTCCCGACGGCGTCGGCGCTCTCGGCGTATTGCGCGAGCACGGTGCTCGCAGCACTCGAGGGATCGGCTTCGATCCCTTCCAAAACACTGATGCTTGCCACCACGCCGGCTACCGAGAGCAACCCGCTCAGGGGCCCGAACCAACCGTGTGCCTTGCCCATATCGATGTCCTCTCTGGGGTGTCATCCCTACAGACGAGTGACAAGCGGGTCCGGGTGACATCCGGCAGGGACTCGTCGGCAAGGTCGTCGCTGTGATGGTCGCCTCGAGGCTCCCTGCTGCGGGCCTGCAATCGATTCGGCCCCAAGAAAACCGGCGGGATCCGGGACGCGGTCCACCCCCTTCGGGATAACCTCCACCTGGGAGGTGATAGATATGCAGCGGTACGGGGCCTTCGTCGATTCAGAGGAGGACCTTGCCCTCCTGCGACTGGTCAGGGAGTACGTCGACCGGGAGATCATGCCGGTCCGGAGTCGACTCGACCACGACCCGAAGGCGTTCGAGGACGTCTACGGCGGGCTTGTGGAACTGGGCCTCCAGCGGCGGGGCTTTTCAGCCTCCTATGGGGGATTGGGTATCCGCTCCGCCACAACCGTGTGTGCCATCACCGAGGAGGTCTCCCGGGGTGACAGCGGGGTCTCGCTCCACGCCCTCATCGTCCCGTGGTCGATGGCTGCAGCAATGGGGGCACGCAACCAGGTCCTCATGGATACCTTCATACCGCTGTTCTGTGGCGACGAGATCCGGTGCGGGTGCCTGGCGATCACGGAACCGGCGGGGGGCGCCAACATCGAGGATGCCGGCGAGAAGGGCCTGACGATCCGCACCACGGCGGTGCTCGACGGGGACGAGTGGGTGATCAACGGCGAGAAGATGTGGCCGAGCGGCGCCGGCATCGCCGACGTGTACTGCGTGGTGTGCACCACCGACCCCAAGGCGGGCACCGATGGGGTGGCGCTCATCTACGTGCCCAAGGGTGCCGAGGGCCTGACCTTCGGGGAGCCTGAGAAGAAGATGGGCATGCGCACCACCGATGTGAACGCTGCCATCCATTTCGACAACGTGCGGGTGCCCAAGGAGTATCGAGCGGGCGGTCCCGGGGTCGACTGGACCCTGTTCAGGAACAACATTGCCTGGGGGCGGCTGACGAGCGCCCCGATGAGCCTGGGGAACGCACAGGCAGCACTCGAGACGGTCATCGAATACACGGCCAGCCGCTTCTACGGAGGGAAGTCCGTCCGGAAGCACTCACTGCAGGCAGCGATGCTCGCCGACATGGCAATTGCCATCGAGGCGGCAAGGGCGCACTACATGTCGGTCGCCGCCATGTTCAACGACAGGGCGCGGTTCGGCAGCCCGGGCGATGACTTCCTCCTCGCCCGGGCAAGTGCGGCCAAGGTCCATGCCTGTGAGGTGACCGAGATGGTGTGCAACCGGGCGATGGAGCTCATGGGGTCGTACGGCTATTCGGCCGACTATCCCATCGAGAAGTACCTACGCGACAGCAAGATCATCGCCATCTGGCTGGGCGGCCCGCAGTTGGCCCGCCTCGACGTCGCCCACAGCTACTACCCCTACTACGGGTAGGGGTCCTACCCGGGTGAGCGGGCGGTCAGGAGCCCGTAATGGCCGTCGTAGCGGTGATAGGCCACCGATGGCTCGTTGGTGTCTTCATCGATGAAGAACACGAAGTCGCCTCCCGACGAATCGAGCATGTCGATCGCCTTGTCGAGGTCGATCACCGGCGCCGGCTGGGGATCGATGTGGCTCACCTGGGTGGCCTGGGTGGCCGGTGTGTCGGGCTTCCCGTTGGCATAGCGGAGCACGAGTTCACTGCCGTTGTTGCGGTGATAGAGCAAGGCTCCCGAGCCGGACTCGAGGTCGGTGAAGACGTAGAAGTCATAGTCGAGCATCGACATGTCGAACGCGGCTTCGTCAGCGGTGGCCTCCTTGGTGCCGATCGCCTTTCGACGGATGAGCTCACGATCCTCCGCCGGCCGCGGGAAGTACCCGGGCCTGGTCGTCGGGGCGTCGCCATGGTGCCAAGCCTCTTCGCCGCTCGCGTCGCGACGACCGGACACATAGCGGTCGGCGATCCTCCGCAGCTTGCGGATGGCTCGGTCGACCACGAGGTCGGCTGCCTCACGGATGGTCCCGGCCTCGATGCGGGTACGGACGACGTGCCCGTCGGCGACATCGATGTTCGCCTGCACGATCGCCGGGTTGGCAAGGTGCGGGGCGTCCTGGACGGTGAGCTTGAGGCGCACCTTGAGGATGGGGCGAGGGGCGACCTTGGAGAGCTGTGCCAGCTTCTGCTCGGCGTACTCCCGGTCGTCGGCGGGGACCCGTCCCCTGGTGAGCGTGATCACGTCGAAGGTGGATTCCACGCATGCTCCTTTCGTGGCTGCCGACTACTTCCATTCGAGTCTACGTGGGCCGGGCGTGTTGGGGGAGGCAGCTTCCGTAGGCTCGTTGCATGGCCCACACCCTCCTCGTGGCAGACGACCTGGGAGCACGCGACAGCTACAAGCTCCTCACCGGTCTCGTCGTTCCTCGACCGATCGCATGGGTCGGGACCATGGGCTCCGATGGTGTAGCCAATGTGGCGCCGTTCTCGTTCTTCAACGTGGCGGCGTCGAAGCCTCCGACCCTGATGATCGGGCCCGGAGCGACGAAGGACACCCTCGCCAACATCCGGGAGACGGGTGCGTTCACCGTGTCGGTGGTGTCGATGGCTGTCGCCGAGGCGATGAACGCGTCCTCGGCATCCCTGCCGGCCGACGAGGACGAATTCGTCCACGCGGGGGTCACGCCGATCCCCGGCATGGTGGTGGCCGCACCGTGGGTCTCCGAGGCGCCTGCGGCCATGGAGTGCACACTTCACTCCATCATCGACTTCGAGAGCGGATCAGCCGTCCTCGGGACGGTGGTCGCCTTCCACATCCGCACCGACCTCCTCGACGGCACCCGGGTTGACCAGGTCGCCCTCGATGCGGTCGGTCGCCTCGCCGGCTTCGGCTACTCCACCACCCGTGATCAGTTCGAGATGATCCGTCCCGACTGACTCAGCGATACCGGTTCCCCGACGGCACCAGGTGTAGGTTCACGGCATGGATCCCCGCATCGCCGTCTTCCTCGACTACGAGAACCTCGCCATCTCCGCCCGCCAAGACCTCGGGGTCGTGTTCGACTACGCCCCGGTGGCCGACGCCATCGCCTCTCGCGGGCGGGTGGTGGTCCGACGGGCGTATGCCGACTGGACGCTCTTCTCGGACGACCGCAAGGAGCTCACTCGCCACCACATGGAGCTCATCGAGATCCCCCAGCGCATGGGGAGGCGGAAGAACGCCGCCGACATCAAGCTCTCGGTCGACGCGGTGGAACTCGCGCTCGACCGGGACTACATCGACACATTCGTGATCGGGACCGGTGACTCCGATTTCTCGCCACTTGTCCACAAACTGCGCGAGTTCGACAAGCGGGTGATCGGTTTCGGGGTGGAGAAGACCACCTCGGCCCTGCTGCCCCCTGCCTGCGACGAATTCATGTTCTACGAGCGGCTGGGCGGCCTCGAACCGGCCGAACAGGCCCAGGAGGAGGAGCCCCCGTTGCTCGCCTTGGAGAAAGTCGTGATGCGCACGTTGTCGGGCATGCAGACGAGCGGTGATACAACCGTCCTGGCCTCGCAGTTGAAGAGGACCCTCCTCCGCAAGGACTCGACGTTCAGCGAGGCCGAGTACGGGTTCAGGAGCTTCGGTGAGCTCCTCCACCACCTCGAGAACCGGGGGATCCTGGTGTCGACCCCGGGTCCGGCCACCGGCGACCCGGAGATCTCGGTCGCCGAGGGCGGGGGAGAGGAGGAGGCATTCAGGCTCCTTGCCGAAGTGATCGCCGTCGAGGCGAAGCGAGGCCAGGTGCAGCTGTCGGGCCTGAAGAACAAGCTCCGGGCCAAGGAGAAGAACTTCAGCGAGAAGACGTACGGGTTCGGGGGTTTCCTCCAGTTCGCCAAGGCTGCCTCGACACGGGGCATCCTCACACTCACCTGGAACGAGGAGCTGGGCGACTACGTCGTCGAGCCCGTCGGCTGACCGGGGCCGCTACGCGCCGGACCTGATCCGCGCCCGGCCGGCGTAGACGTTGAAGCGGGTCTCGGATGCGAACCCGATGAGGGTGAGGCCGTGCTCGGTGGCCATACGAACCGCCAAACTGGACGGTGGTCCGACCGCCACCAAGGCCGGGACGGCAGCCAACAGTGCCTTCTGGACGAGTTCGAACGACGCTCGGGCCGAGGTGATGGCCACGAGGCTCCCCATGGCCACCCCGGAGCGGAGCGCGGCCCCGATCACCTTGTCGAGGGCGAAGTGGCGGCCGACATCCTCCCTGAGAAGCGCCACTTCGCCCTTCGGCGTGACGAGCGCCGCGGCATGTGCGCCGCCGGTCGCCGCGAAGAGGGCCTGGGAGTCCCCGAGGAGCCCGGGGAGGGCCCGGATGACGTGCGGGTCGAGTGCCGGGTCGGTCGGATGAAGGCGCGACAGGTGGGCGCCGACGACGTCGATGGCCGTCGTCCCGCACACGCCGCACGCCGAGGAGGTGATGCCGAACCGGTCGGCGGCGCGGGGGTCGAAGACCGCGGTCGTGGCCAGGGTGGCGACCACCACGTTCGCGCGGTTGCGTCCGATTCCAGCTTCGCGCACCTCCACGAGGTCGTCGATCGACCCGATGACCCGCTCGCCGAGAAGGAATCCTGTCGTGAGGTCGAGGTCGTCGCCCGGGGTCCGCATGACCACCGCGAAGGTCGTCGGCGGGTCGTCGGGGTAGCGGAGTTGGATGACGAGCGGTTCCTCGACGGCGACCACATCCCCTGCCGTCGAGTGGGCCGTCGAAGTGCCGTAGCGATCGACCGTGACCGGGAAGCTGCGGATGGGATCCGAGGAGGAGGACACCGGGAGACGCTAGTGGTGCGTCTACTCGGAACGGATGGACAACGAGATGAGTCCCATCGCGGCCGGGAGCACGATGGCGGGGTCCGCCGAGATCAGCGTGGCCGAGAGCACTCCCACGAGTACGAGGAGTCGGGCGACGAACTGGTCCGACGCGGAAGGCGGTTCGCCGCCACGGTCGGTCTCGACGGTGGGAGCGGCCCGGGAGGCGATACCCATCCCGAGGACTGCTCCGATGACCAGCGCCACCGGGGTGGCGGAGTCCAGGGGTCCCATGGTGAATCCCCCCGACAGTGACAAGACCGCGGTGGACCCGACCGCCAGTCCCAGCGCCCACAGGCGACCGTCCCTGGCCCCCGGTGCCCGGAGCCGGGCGAGGGCGACCGCCATGACGATCGCCACCGACCACCCGGCAGGTGAGCGTGCGATCCACAGACCGAGGAGAACGAGAACCGCCAGGTCCCCGACGAGGGGACGGCGGCCGGTCGAGCGAAGGCTCACGCGGCCCGTGAGGAGGAGCGCACCACCGATGAGGAATGAAGGACCCCCGAAGACCGCGGCACCGGCCGGCGCGAGCACGGCGGCGAACGCTGCCGGTCGGCTGTGGTCGTGGTGGAGCTCGCGGGTGGTCGCCCAGGCCAAGAACGAGGCCCCGGCCCACACCAGTCCGGTGACGCCGGCCACGCGCCAGTCCCGTTCACCGAACCAGCCGAAGACCGCCCCGGCGAGCCCCGCGAGAGCGGCGAGGTTGATGGCGAGCCTGACGGATGGGAACGACGGATCGACGGCTCGGCCTAGGTGGGAGCGGAACCGAGGCATCAGCGACGGATGAGGAGTTGGGTCTGGAGCACGTGTCCGAAGGGCCCCGACTCGTCGAATCCCCAGGCGTGGACGAGCCCGATGCCATGGGATTGTGGATCGGCACCGGCCCGCATCCCGATCCACTCGCCGTGGGGCGGACGCGAGAACGCCACGGTCATGTCGGGGTTGATCCAGATGTAGCGGTCGACGTCGAGCGCGCTCGAGAGCCCGTTGGCCATGTCGGCGATGGCGACGAACTCCGTGAGCGGGCTCACCGGTTCGTCCTCGATCACATCCACGAGGAGTCGGAACCAGCCTTCCCCGGGCCCCAGCCGTTCCCACCCCTTGTCGATGGAGCGCCGCTCCGCGGCATGGAGGTGGAAGCGGGGGATGGAATGGTCGGCCCACTCACCGCTGCCGGCGTCCTCCACCGGCGGGTGATCGATGGGAGGCGTCGGGACCGAGAAAGCGGGGCGAGGGACGTCGTCGAATTCGATCGCCTCGGTCCGGATCATCTGCGCCTGGGCGGTTGCCAACGGGTCGTCGCTGCCCTCGAGGAGCAGATCGGCCTCGACCACCGCCACCCTCCGTCCTGCCCGCAGCGTCCGGGTACGTGTTCGCAGGCGGGTGATCGGGATGGGACGCATGAGCGAGACGGTGATCCGGGTCATGTCCATCGGAACGGGGAGGTCGACGCCCTGGATTGCGTGGGCAAGGAGCGCCGAGGGCGGTCCTCCGTGTTGGTCGGTCGTGTTCCAACCGGTGCGGGTGTGCTCGGAGGACTCGAACGTGTTCTCGTCGACCCGACGGAACAGCCAGGTCACTTGAACACCTGTGCCCGATAGTGCTTGAGCTCGTCGATCGACTCACGGATGTCGATGAGTGCCCGGTGGTCCCCGCTCTTCTCGGGAGCGGAGGCGACCGCCTCGGGATACCAGCGACGGGCGAGCTCCTTGATGGTGGTGACGTCGACGAGGCGATAGTGCAGGTGGTCGGTGATGGTCGGCATGTGGCGGACGAGGAACGAGCGATCAGCGTGGATCGAGCTCCCGGCCAGGATGCCGCTCCGCGGCTCCGGTACATGCTCGACGATGAACGCGAGCACCGCCTGCTCGGCATCGGCCAGCGACACGGTGGATTCCCGTGCCTGGCCGAGCAGCCCGGATTTCGTGTGCATCTTGGTCACCACCTCGTCCATGAGCGCCAGCTCCTCATCGGTGGCATGGATGACGAACTCGGGGCCCTCGACGGTCACCTCGAGGTCGCCGTCGGTGATGATCACGGCGATCTCGACGATCGTGTGGACGTCCGCGTCGAGACCGGTCATCTCGAGGTCGATCCACACGAGGGGGCGCTTCAGTGCAGGCATGGGTCCGCAGGCTACCCGGCGACCCCTCGCTCCCGAACGCGGCGGTCAGTCCGGTTCGGCCATGCGCAGGAGGACCGTGTGAAGGATCCCGCCGTTGCGGTAGTACTGCACCTCGACCGGGGTATCGAGCCGGCAGGTGGTCTCGAACCGGACCTCACTCCCGTCTGAGCGGGTGGCGGTGACCGGGATGGCCTGGCGAGGCTGCACGTCGTCGCGTATCTCGATGGCGAAGGTCTCCGTCCCGTCGAGGCCGAGGCTGTCGGCGTCGACCCCGTCGAGGAATGTGAGCGGGAGCACACCCATGCCGATGAGGTTGGAGCGGTGGATGCGCTCGAAGCTCTTGGCGATGACGGCCCGCACCCCGAGGAGGTAGGTGCCCTTGGCCGCCCAGTCGCGTGACGAGCCCATTCCGTAGTCGACCCCGGCCAGCACGACGAGGGGGATCCCCGCCTCCCTGTAGCTGAGGCTCGCCTCGTGGATGGAGGTGACCGCTCCGGTGGTCAGGTCGGTGGTCCAGCCACCCTCGGTGCCGGGTGCGAGCTGGTTGCGGACCCGGATGTTGGCGAACGTGCCGCGGGTCATCACCCGGTCGTTGCCCCGCCTCGATCCGTACGAGTTGAAGTCCTTGTGGGCGACCCCCTGCTCCACGAGATGGCGGCCGGCCGGGGAGTCCAGCGCGATCGAACCGGCCGGGCTGATGTGGTCGGTGGTGACCGAGTCGCCGAGCTTGGCAAGGACCCGGGCCCCGGTGATGGGGCTGATGGGAGCGATGTCGGGGGAGAGACCGTCGAAGAACGGGGGCTCCTGCACGTAGGTGCTCGAAGCATCCCACTCGTAGAGCGCCCCGGCCGAAGTGCCGACGTCCTGCCACTCCTCGGAGCCGAGGAACACGTTCCCGTACTCGTGGGTGAACTGCCCGGTCTGCACCGAGGTGGCGACCACCGACTCGATCTCGGTCGACGAGGGCCAGATCTCGGCCAGCATCACGGGGCTGCCCTCGGAGTCGAGCCCGATCGGGTCGCGGTCGAAGTCGATGTCGACCGTGCCCGCCAGCGCGTAGGCCACCACCAGTGGGGGGGAAGCCAGGTAGTTCGCCTTCACATGGGGGCTGATCCGGCCCTCGAAGTTGCGGTTGCCGGAGAGCACGGACGTCACCACGAGGTCCTTGTCCTCCACCCCGGCTGCGATCTCGTCGGGGAGTGGCCCACTGTTGCCGATGCAGGTGGTGCAGCCGTAGCCCACCGTGTGGAACCCGAGTGCGGCGAGCGGTGCGCTGAGGCCGGCCTCGTCAAGGTAGTCGGTGACCACCTTCGACCCGGGGGCGAGGGAGGTCTTCACCCACGGCTTGCGGGTGAGGCCCCGGGTGGCGGCGTTGCGGGCGAGGAGTCCGGCCCCGATCATGACCGAGGGGTTCGAGGTGTTCGTGCACGACGTGATGGCTGCGATCACGACATCGCCATCTTCGAGGTCGAACTCGTGGCCGTCATAGGTGATGTGGGCCGCGACGGGTTCAGGCCGACCGAATGTCGTCCGGAGGTCCCTCTCCCAGGTCGTTTGCATGGCGGTGAGGTCGATCCGGTCCTGGGGGCGCTTGGGACCCGCGAGGGCCGGTACGACGCTGGCGAGATCGAGGTGGAGCATCGACGAGTAGCTCGGGTTCGTGTTGTCGTGCCGCCACAACCCCTGCTCGCGGTAGTACCACTCGACGGCTTCGATGAGTGCTTCGTCCCGTCCGGTCTGGCGGAGGTAGCGGGTGGTTTGGTCGTCCACCGGGAAGAAGCCCACGGTCGCCCCGTACTCGGGAGCCATGTTGGCGATGGTTGCCCGGTTGGCGAGGGGCATGTCGCCGAGACCGGGCCCGAAGAACTCGACGAACTTGCCGACCACACCGTGCTTCCGGAGCATCTCGGTGATCCGCAGGACGGCGTCGGTGGCGGTGGCACCGTTGGGAAGGCGCCCGGTGAGACGGAACCCTACGACCTCAGGGACGAGCATGTAGATGGGCTGGCCCACCATGACGGCTTCCGCCTCGATCCCACCGACGCCCCAGCCGACCACGCCGAGGCCGTTGATCATGGTGGTGTGGGAGTCGGTCCCGACCAGCGAGTCGGGGTAGAGCGTGGACCCGTTGTCCCAGACCACCTTGGCGAGGTACTCGAGGTTCACCTGGTGGACGATGCCGGTGGCCGGGGGAACCACCCGGAAGTTGTCGAACGCCTGCTGACCCCACTTCAGGAACTCGTATCGCTCTCGGTTCCGTTCGAATTCGAGGCGGGAGTTGATCTTGAGGGCGAGGTCGGAACCGAACGCGTCGACCTGGACCGAGTGATCGATGACGAGGTCACAGGGGACGAGCGGGTTCACCTTCTGGGCCGACGACACATCGCCGGTCATACGGACGATCGCCGACCGCATGGCGGCAAGGTCGACCACCGCGGGCACGCCTGTGAAGTCCTGCAGGATCACCCGGCCCGGCATGAACGGTGTCTCGACCTCACCGACGTTGGTGGCCTCGTAATTCGCGAGCACGGCGATGTTGTCCGGCGTGAAGGCGAGGCCGTCCTGGTTGCGGATCACCGACTCGAGGAGGACCCGGATCGAATAGGGGATCTGGGCAAGCCGATCGGGATCCTGGTGCGCTGAGAGACGGTGAATGGTGCGTGCACCCAGTGGGGTACGGACCTGTTCGGTCATGGCGGCCTCCAAGGGAAACATTGCGTGTTCTTGGGACAAGGGTAGGACGAAATCAGGGCCTGAACGGCGGTCGCTGTCGCAAGAATGCCCCAAGTAGTCCGGGCTGAAGAATCGACCGTTCTTGCGGGGTGCCGCCGGGCGTGGGGCCGATCAGGCTCGCCGACCCTTCCTTCTGACCGCACGCCACAGCAGTCCGAGGGGAAGTGCGAGCCACGTCCACGTGAGGTCGCCCGGACCCCCGTGCCCGTGGGCCCTTTGCTGGGGTCGGATGCGCAGCAGGCAGTAGGAGGCGGTGGCGACCGCCAGCTCGCTGTCGGTGGCGCGGGTGGGATGGAGGCCGAAGAGCGGGGCCGCGAAGCCGGAATCGACGAGAACCTTGCGCATGAGCGTGAGCCTCCTCGGATCGTGGGAGGCGTCATCGGCGGTCGCCTCCCACCGGCCGTCGGGCAACCAGACTGCAAGGTCGCCGGAAGCGAGGACGTTGCGGAACCAGTCGGTGCGCTCACCGAAGGCGGCCACGCAGTAGAGGTTGCCACCGTCCCTGGTGAAGTTGACCGGTGTTCGGTACTGCGCCCCACTCCGTCGGCCGACATGTTCGATGACCAGCAGGCGACCGGAGCCGCGCGGCCACAGCTCGGTCATACGGCCCAGTCCCAGCCTCCAGAGCAGGACCATCCCCCGGTTCATCCCATGGAACACACGGCGCAACGCGGCGAGTCTCGTGGGCTGCATCACCCACTGGTAGCGGTCCGCCACCCCGGTCGGGGGCGGATGGACTCGGTCTCCGGGAGGAGGGTGGATCGGTTCCATCACGCATCCGCTCCTTGGGCCATCCACGTGACGCCGGCTCGGTGAGCCGTTCGTCAGGACTCCATCAAGCCTATGCGCTACCGCTTGGTGGTGAGCTCGACCCTGGTGACGCAGGCGTCGGCATGGCCGTGGGGGATCACCTGGGGCCGCATGGCCGGCTCGAGAACGTCGAGGATGCCCGAGACGATGCCCTGGTCGAGCGAGCAGATCACCGCCGGATGGGAGAGTGCCATGTCGCCGAAGGGACAGTGGCTCGTGAGGAGCTGCTGCTCGGAGTCGGGATCTGCCCCCACGTCGAAGCCGGCCTTGCTCATCGCCCTGGCCAGGGCTGTCACCGCCTGGAAGTATCCCTCGGCGTCGGACGGGCCGAGCTCGGCGGCGAGTTCGCGCCCGTAGGTGCGGCCGACTTCGGTGGCCCGGGCGGCGATGTCAGCTCCCTCACCCAGGGTGCCCACGAGGCGGAGGAGGAGTTCGAGGATCACATTGCCACGGCGCCCGGGGAAACGGAGATCGATCTGTTTGTTGGTGGCGGAGTAGCACTTGGCAGGACGTCCCGCACCGTTCTCGCGGCCCTTGGCGGAGCGGCGGGCTTCGACCTCGAGGTAGCCGTCCTGCGTCAGGCGATCGAGGTGGTGGCGAGCGACATTGGGGTGGATGCTGAACACGTCGGCGATCTCGGAGGCGGTGAGTGGGCGGTCCGACTCCCGAATCGCCACGTAGATCCCGCGTCGCGTCGGGTCGCCGAGGGTGGAGGTCAAGTCGGCGATTTGTCGGTCGAAGGCCTTGGTGTCCATGTTGGGTTCCCCTCGTCCCTCACTATAGTTTCGACCCTCCCCCAACCTCCTCGGAGTTTTCGTTCATGGCCGACCCCACCTCCATCGAAGCGGCCCTGGCAGACGTTCGGTACCCCCTGCTCGGGAGAACGATCGGCGAACTCGGACTCGTGGAACGGGTCGAGAAGGGCCGTCTCGGCACGGCGACGGTGCATCTCAAGGTCCCGTTCGTGGGGCATCCATCGGATCAGCTCATGCAGGACGAGATCCGGGCAGCCCTGGCCGACGCGGGTGGCATCCGCTCGGTCACGGTCGAGGTCCGGGAGATGACCGAGGAGGAGCAGGCGGCGTCGATGGGACCGCTTGTGGCATCCGTGCCGGGTGTGGTCGCACCCGGTTCGAAGACGAGGGTCATCTCGATCGCGTCCGGGAAGGGAGGCGTGGGGAAGTCCTCCGTCACGACCAACCTCGCGGTGGCCTTGGCCGCCCGCGGCCGGTCTGTCGGTGTCATGGATGCCGACGTGTGGGGGTTCAGCATCCCGGGCATGCTGGGTGCCGGCCCGAGCCCGATCCTCATTCATCAGTCGATCATCCCGCCCATCGCCCATGGGGTGAAGGTCATGTCGATGGACTTCTTCGTGGGCGACGACAAGGCGGTCATCTGGCGGGGCCCGATGCTCCACAAGGCGATGGAGCAGTTCATCAACGATGTGTTCTGGGATGGCCCAGAGTTCCTCCTGATCGACACGCCGCCCGGGACTGGCGACGTCGCCATCTCACTGAGCCAGTTCCTTCCACGGGCCCAGCAACTGCTTGTCACCACCCCGCAACCCACGGCCCAGCGGGTCGCCCGACGGGCCGGCCTCATGGCCCGGGAGGTCGATCAGGAACTCATGGGTGTCATCGAGAACATGTCATGGTTCACCGCGGACGACGGCACCCGTTATGAGATCTTCGGGGCCGGCGGCGGGCAGCGACTCGCCGACGACCTGGGCGTGCCGCTCCTCGGCCGAATCCCGCTGCTGCCCGCGATGCGAGAAGGCGCGGACGAGGGAACGCCGATCCGGGTACTCGACCCCGAGGGCGAGGTTGCCCAAGCATTCGATGCCTTGGCGGTGGCCGTGGAGGGGCTTCGCCCCCGGGTGCGCACGCATCCGGACCTGGTGATTAGGTAAGCGAACCTCAACTTCAACTTCGACGTCAACCAAGAATGGGCCTCGGCCCTTGGAGTCCCGAGCGGCCCCGATGGCGCTCCGGGTTGAAGTTGAAGGCGATGTTGACGTTCAGCCCGAGGCCGGCTCAGTCGCCGTCGTCGTCGCCCACCGAGGTCGGTTTGTCCGAACGGAGGAAGCTCTCGGCGACGTTCACCACGAAACGTTCGCGGATCGCTTCCCGCCCGATCAAGACCTGGTACTGCATGTTGGTCCGATCCGCCAGGGTGAACTCGGCGTCCCACACCCTCTTGCCGAGGCGTACGCGGCTCTCGATGACGTAGCGGTCCTCCTCGCGGCCACCGTCTCCCGGGTTGCGGATCGTCCGCTCCTCCACGAGGGGCGCTTTGCGGCGCACCGGGTTGCCCTCCGCGTCGCTGGTGGTGAAGAACACGTGCTCGATGCCTTGTCGGCGCCTGACGAGGAGCTTGATGGCATGGAGCGAGGAGGTACGGGCGCCAGTATCGATCTTGGCGACCATCGGGGGAAGGTCGATGTCGAGGAGCTCGACGGTCTCGCGCCAACCGATGGAGATGGGTCGTGAGGTGGCCATGTTCGGTTCAGGGTACGCCGAGTCTCGTGCTTCGCCGCCGCCCGGGAAAGCCACCGATCGGCACTACCGTCCCTCCGATGATCCACGTGGCCGGCCCGATCGCCGTCGAAGCCGTGCTGCAGGGCGGCGTGCGCCGGGTGGAGCGCGTCCTCGTGGGTCCCAACCGCCGCAAGGGCGTCGACACGCTCCTGGCGGCCTGCCGCGGCCGGGGCATCCTCGTGGAGGAGGTCACCGACGGTGCCCTTGCCGCACTCGATCCGCGTCCGGGCGGGATCATCGCCGAAGTGGGTGAGCGGTCATTCCTCGAGCCCGACGCCCTGTGGAACGACCCACTGCCCTTCGTGGCCCACCTCGACGGCGTCGAGGATCCCTTCAACTTCGGACAGGCCGTGCGCACGCTCTACGCCGCCGGGTGCGACGGGACCCTGCTCCCCGAACGGAACTGGATGACGGCCACGGCAACCGTGACGAGGTCGTCTGCCGGCGCGTCGGAGTTCATGCCGATGGCCATCCAGTCGGCCGGCGATGCCGTGGAATCGGCCGCCGGGCGAGGTGTGGCGGTGATCGCGACGTCGGACCGAGCGGACCAAGACATCCACGACGTGGACCTCTCCGGGCCGCTCCTCGTCCTCTTCGGTGGGGAGAAGCGAGGCGTGACCCGTTCGCTCCTCTCCCAGGTGGAGACGGTTCGTATCCCCTATGGGCGACGGTTCCCGCGTTCGCTCGGAACTGTCGCTGCAACGTCGGTGGTCGCGTTCGAGGTGATGCGGCAGCGCAACCCGGCTCGGCAGGGCTCTGCCGGGGCCCCCGGCCAGTAGCCTCCCGCCGATGGCATTCATCCACGGCGGACAGATCATGGCCCGTGCGCTCAAGCTGCACGGCGTCGACACCGTCTTCGTGCTCACGGGTGGCCACATCATGGCGTTTCTCGACGGCTGCGTCCTCGAAGGGATCCGCATCGTCGATGTCCGCCACGAGCAGGCCGCCGCCCACGCGGCCGAGGCATACACGCGCCTCACTGGCAGGCTCGGAGTGGCGGCGGTCACCGCCGGCCCGGGAGTCACCGACACGATCACCGGGGTCGCCACGGCGTTCTCTTCCGGGACCCCGATGATGGTGATCGGCGGCCGGCACAACATCCGCCAGGAGCTCATGGGGGGCCTCCAGGAGATGGACCACGTGCCGTTGTTCCGTTCCATCACGAAGTGGGCCGGCACCGGGTGGCAGACGACCCGCCTCGCCGAGACGATCGCCGTTGCCATCCGCCACGCCTTCGAGGGCCGGGGCGGCCCGGTCTTCCTCGACGTCCCCATGGATGTCCAGGTCGACCAGGTCCAGGAGTCGGAGGTCGCGTTCCCCGTCGGCCCCGGGGTCACCCGCGCCACCGGGGCCTCGGCAGCGGTGCTCGAGGAGATCGCCGGCCTCCTGCGCTCGGCCGAGCGCCCGGTCGTGTTCGGGGGAGGAGGACTCCACCCCAAGCCCGGGACGATGGGCGCGTTGTCGGAGGCGCTGGGAGCGCCCACCTTCCTGAGCGGGCGGTCCAGGGGTGGGATGCCCCATGGCCATCGTCTGCTCGGCAACCACTCGCGGTCGCTCTGCCTGGCCCAAGCCGATGTCGTGCTGGCGCTCGGTGTCGATTGGGACTTCCGGACGTCGTTCGGGAGGACGATCCCCGAGACCACGAAGATCATCCATGTCGACGCCGACGCCACCAGGATCGGATGGAACCGACTCCCCCACCTTGGGACCGTTGCCGACCCGGCGACAGTCGTCGGCCAGTTGCTCGACGAGGAGTTCGCTCCACGCGAGGAGTGGATCGAGACGTTCCGCGGCCTCGAAGAGGCCATGCGCGCCACCAAGGAGCAGGGGTTCGACTCGGACGCGGTGCCCGTGAACCCCACCCGCTTCGCCGCCGAGGTGGGAGCGTTCTTCGGGAGCGACTCGATCGTCGCCGTGGACGGAGGAGACATCGTCTCGACGACAGCCCGATGGCTCCAGGTCTCCACGGCCGGGCACGTGCTCGACGCCGGCCCCTTCGGGACGCTCGGCGCCGGCCCGGGCTACGCCGTTGCCGCCAAGGTCGCCTTCCCGGACAAGCGGGTGGGGATCGTGTTCGGGGATGGTGCCTTCGGCTTCAACGGGTTCGAGTACGACACGATGATCCGTCTCGGTCTGCCGATCATCGGGGTCCTCGGCAACGACGGTGTCTGGAACAACATCAAGACCGTCCACATGGCGGTCTTCCCCGAGCGTGTGGTGGCCTCCGACCTGGGTCGCCGCCCCTACGCGGCGATCGTCCGGGCCATGGGCGGGTACGGGGAGTTGGTCAAGGACCCGGGTGAGATCCGCCCCGCCCTCGAACGGGCCGAGGCGTCCGGGCTGCCCTCCCTGGTGGAGGTCCACATCGAGGAGACCCGTCGCATGAGCAGCAACTATGCGAACTAGGGAGGAGCGAGGAGCGAGGAGCGAGGAGCGAGGAGCCCTGAGTTCACACAGCCGCTCATCGGTCCTTGTGTTTCGTTCCTGGGCCCATGTCTGAGTGGGTCCTGGCGGTGGTGTGGGGGGTGATCCAGGGACTCACCGAGTTCCTCCCCGTCTCCTCGTCGGGACACCTCGTGGTGATCCCGGAGCTCCTCGGCCTGGACGCCCCTGACCTGGCGACGAGCGCCCTCCTTCACCTCGGCACCCTTGTTGCGGTGGTGCTGCACTATCGGGGGGACCTGCGCTGGCTGACCACGTTCAGGACCGACCGTGTAGCGCGGCGCGTACTCGTGCTCCTTCTACTCGCTTCGGTTCCGTCCGGCCTGGCGCTCCTTGTCGAGGACCAGGTCGAGACGCTCCAAGCCTCGACCACCGCGGTCGGCATTGCCCTGATCGTCACCGGCGTCATCATCTGGACCGCCGATCGTTTCCTCGATCGTGTCGGGGAGTTGGAGACGTTCGGATTCCCCAAGGCGCTGCTGGTCGGCTTCGCACAACTCGTGGCGGTGATCCCAGGCATCAGCCGTTCCGGGTCGACGATCACCGCCGGGATGGGCCTCGGCCTCTCCCGCGTGCAGGCGGCCCGGTTCTCGTTCCTGCTCGGGGTCCCGGCCATCGCGGCCGCCGGCACCCTGCAGGGCAAGGAACTCCTCGATGGAACCGGCATCCCGCCAAGCGCCTGGCTGGGCGTGGCGGTGGCGGCTGTCTCGGGCTACGCCGCGATCGCGCTGCTCTTGCGGGTTCTCGGCCGGGTGGGCCTCCGACCCTTCGCCCCCTACTGCCTCCTGATCGGGGTCGTGAGCCTGGTGGTTCTGTAGAAGTACGAAGTACGGAGTACGGAGCAAGAACGGAGGGCCCTTCTCTTCCTCCCCGTTCCTCGTACCTCTTTCCTCGTTCCTCACTTCGTGAGGACCACCACGCGGCTGGTGGAGGCGGCCAGCGCCACTCGCTCGATCGACTCCTCTGGGATGGCAACGGAGCCCTCGGGGTCGCTGAAGCCTGACCCCGGTCCCTCCGCTGGCCTGATCACCACCCCCGGGACCGCCTCAGGCTGCTTGGTTGGGTCGGAGGGGAGCAGCACGACCCGGATCTCAGTGCCCGGTGCTGCGCCGAGCGGGACCGGGAGGCGGACCACCCACCAGCCCGGCGGTGGCGCGACGTGGGCGATGTGGCTCTCGATCAAGGGGTCCCCGGCGGTGATGGCCACGGCTGCCACCCCGGTCGGCGTGACCGGGTGCAGCACCCCGCGTGGCATCGGCACCCCCTCGAACAGGTGGCCCTCGAGTGGGGCGCCGGCCGGGATGTCCTGTCGGGCAACCGGGATCAACTCCGTCGGCTCGGGCCGTATGTCCATCCAGACGGCGAACAACACCACGAGCGCGGCCGCGGCATACCGGGCATAGGGAGGGGCAACGAACCAGTACACCCTGAGAAGGTACGAGACGGGTGCCCGGTTGTGAAGGGGGTTGCCGCTGGGGTTACTTGTCCGACGAAGCCCCGGACGACCGGGAGTCGGTGGCGTAGAAACCAGACCCCTTGAAGACGATGCTGGCCGGGAGGAAGACCTTGCGGGCCTTGCCGCCACAGACGTCGTGCGTGACGAGCGGCTTGGCCGAGAACGACTGGAACGCCTCGAACTCCTCCTCGCAGGTCTCACAGAAGTACACGTAGATGGGCATCTCGGCCCACGATCGTACTGGCGGACGTCGCCTATCCGCTGGCCGCCTCGTGGCACCGGGGCCGCCGACGATCAGCTGATGTTGAACTTCCCCCCTCGGGAGTCGTACTCTCCCGGCACATGACCCCGGTTCTTGCAGCCGCCATCGCCCTCGTCGCCGGATACGCCCTTGGCTCGGTGAGCTTCGCCGTGTGGGTTGGCCGGATGCGGGGTATCGACATCTACAAGGTGGGGTCGGGCAACCCTGGGATGTCGAACGTTGCACGCACGATGGGGAAGAAGGCTGCGGCGATGGTCCTCCTCGGCGACACGATGAAGGGTGTGATCGCTTGCGGAATCGGCCTGGTCCTCCTCCCCAGCCCGGACGGCTTCACGTCAGGCATGGGCCTCGCAGCACTGGCCGGCCTTGCCGCGGTGGTGGGCCACTGTTATCCGATCCTCCACGGGTTCAAAGGGGGCAAGGGCATGGCGACGAGTTTCGGGGTGCTCCTCTTCATCTCGCCGGTGGCCACCGCGGCACTTGCACTGTTGTGGTACCTCGTTGTCAAGGCGAGCGGGAAAGCATCGCTCGGTTCGTTGGCCGTGGTGGTTGCCGCCCTCCCGGCGGTGGCGCTCATCGACCTACCCGATATTGCCTCCGAGGCGCTGTGGTGGCTGGGAGCGATGCTGCTCCTTGTCGTCTACCGCCACAACGAGAACGTCGCCCGCCTCGTATCGCGGAGTGAGCGGTCGATCGTCGACTCGTGAGACCGCTCGAGGATGCTCGCCGGGACGTGCTGGAAAGCGTCCCCCCTCTTCCCCCGGTGGTGGTCGGATTGGACGAGGCACTCGGGTTGGTGCTCGTCGACCCGGTCCGTGCTTCCCATGAGCTTCCACCGTTCACCAACTCGGCGATGGACGGCTATGCGGTGCGCTCTTCCGATCTCCGCACCGGCCCCGTGGTGCTGTCGGTCTCGGAGGACCTCCCCGCCGGGTACGTGGCATCCGGCTCGGTGGAGCCCGGCACCGCGATCCGGATCATGACCGGTGCACCATTACCCGCCGGAGCGGATGCCGTCGTTCGGGTGGAGGAGACCGAACGTGTCGAGGGAGGGGTGCGCATCATGGCGGCAGTCGCCCCCGGCACAGCGGTTCGGCTTGCCGGCAGCGATGTAGCGGCCGGGGCTGAGGTCGTGCCGAGCAGGCGGCGTTTGTCGCCGGCGATGCTGGGTGTATTGGCGTCTGTGGGCGTGTCACGCCCGACCGTCTTCCGTCGCCCGCGGGTGGCGATGCTCTCGACCGGGGACGAGGTCGTGCCGCCGGATATCGAGACGCTCGGACCGGGGATGATCCGTGACTCCAACCGCCCGACCTTGGGCGCCATGCTCCATGAGCTGGGGGCGGAGGTCGTCGACTTCGGCATCATCGGCGACGACGCGCAGAGACTCACCGAGACCATCTCCGAAGCTGCGGCAGGTTGCGACGTTGTACTCACCACCGGCGGGGTCTCGATGGGGGAGTACGACCTGGTCAAGCAGGTTCTCGCCGGCCTGGGCACCATCGATTTCTGGCAGGTGGCGATGCAGCCCGGGAAGCCGTTCGCGTTCGGATTCGTCGGAGGAACGCCGCTGTTCGGGCTCCCGGGTAACCCGGTGTCGGTGACGGTCGCGTTCGAACAGTTCGCCCGGCCAGCCCTCCTGCGGATGATGGGTGCCGAGGCGGTGCTCCGACCCCGGATGGGTGCGGTCCTCGAGGAGGATGTGTCCACTGACCCAGCCAAGACGGTGTTCCTGCGGGGCGTGACCGGGTACACCGGAGGAGGGTGGTCGGTTCGCCTCTCCGGGGGCCAGGGGTCGAACATGTTGTCAGCTGTGGCCGCGGGTGATGGGTTCGTAGTCGTCCCCAGGGGCGTCGGTGGAGTTGTCGCCGGGGCGATCGTCACGGTTGAGATGTTCCGGTGGCCTGAGAGCAGGCCTTTCGAAAGAGGTGTCGCATGACCGAGTTCCCCCATCTCGACGGAGAGGGCCACGTGCACATGGTCGATGTGGGCGGCAAGCCCGAGACCGACCGGGTGGCGATCGCGGAGGCGGTCGTACGGATGGGTGCCGCGACCGCCGACGCCCTCTTCGGTGGGTCGCTCCCCAAGGGCGATGCCCTCGCCTCGGTCCGGTTGGCCGGGATCATGGCTGCCAAACGGACGCCCGATCTCATCCCGCTGTGTCACCCGATGGCGCTCACCGGCGTCACCGTCGACGTTGGACGCGTGGCCGACGGGGCACGCATCGTTGCCTCAGTGGGCACGACCGGGCGGACGGGCGTGGAGATGGAGGCGATGACTGCGGCTGCAGTGGCCGCTCTGGCGCTCTATGACATGGTGAAGGGAGTCGAGCGGGGAGTCGAGATCGGGGCGGTGCGTCTCATCCTCAAGGATGGCGGCCGGAGCGGGCGGTGGGAACGGTGAACGCCCTGGTGCTGACGGTCTCCGATCGGGTGAGCCGAGGTGAGGCCACGGATCGATCAGGGCCCGTCGCAGTGGAGGTCCTTGCCGGGCTGGGTATCACCGCCGACATCTCCGTGGTCGAAGACGGAATCGAGTCGGTGGCGGCGGTGCTGCGAGCTGCCGTGACGGAGGCCCGCCCACTGGTGGTCACCACTGGTGGAACCGGTCTCGCCGCCCGCGACCTCACCCCCGAAGCCACCGCGCTCGTGATCGAACGGCCGGCACCTGGGATCGCCGAGGCGATGCGGGCGGCGACATTCGGCGTCCTGCCAATGGGGATGCTCTCGCGAGGGCTTGCCGGCGTGGCTGGGTCGACCCTGATCGTCAATCTGCCGGGCTCGGAGAGAGCGGTCCGGGAAGGTCTCGATGTGATTGGGCCGGTCCTCGGGCATGCTCTCGACCTTCTCGGCGGCCGCACGGGGCACTAGGCCGGCATCCAGGGCCCGAATCGCAGAAACCGGCTCGAAATCCGCCGGATTGATTGGGTGTGTGCCAAGGGCGCGCCTAGCATTCGCCCCACCCTGTCACATTGACCACCGTCCGGAGATAAGACCGCGTGCAGAGCCTCGTGATCATCGTTCTCGCGATCGCCGGAGTCTGGGGACTCTTCCTCCTCCCCTCGCTGATCGAAGCCCGTCGAGAGGCGCCCCTCACCAGCACCGAACGCTACGGTCACGTCGCCCAGCGCCTCTCCGAGGTCCAGGCGGGCACCCGCGGGCGGCCTGTCAACTCCCGCACCAGGGAGCGTCGACGCCGGGTGCTGATCCTCTCGTCCGCGGTGGCGATAGCCACCCTCGCGTTCGCAATCCTCACCTCGAGCCTCGCCGCCCTCATCGGCCATCTCGTCATCGACGCGTTCATAGCGTGGTACCTGGCGATGATCGTGCAGCTTCGCAACCAGGAGCAGCAGTTCGCCGTCCAGGCCCACCACCAGTCGTCGGTCGACCGGTTCGACGAGGTCAAGATCGTCGCCAGTTAGTGCTGGGTCCCCGAACCTCTGCGGTGTTCCGTCGGCCAGGATCGCCGCTGGCGGTGCCCTCGTCCTTGACGCATCCACGGATGCGCCTGCGTCCTGCGTCCGTGCCAGGAACCATCCTGACTCGCCAGCACCCACACGAACGTCCGAGGACACAGCACTGTGTGGGTCATCAATGACCGACCTGGAGTCGATCGAAGCACTCGCCCGAGAGTCGTTGGATGCGCGCAACGGCGCCCGGGAGACAGCCCTCGCCACCAGCCGCCGAGTGATCCGTCTCTCGGCCAATACCATCCGCTCGCTTCACCGCGGAGAGTTGGATGCGGCGCAGCGGCTCACCAACGACGCGGAGTCGGAGCTGCGGGCCCTGTCGGCGGCGGTTGCTGACCACCCCGACCTCCAGTTCGCGGGGTTCACGATCGATGCCCAGAAGGAGTTCGCCGAGGCGCGGCTCACGTTTGCCATCGTCACAGGAGTACCCCTTCCCACGCCGATCGACCTGACGGTCGACATCGTCCCTTTCCTGCACGGCCTGGGGGAAGCGGTTGGAGAGATGCGCAGGCGACTCCTCGACATGCTCCGGGCGGGCGATCTCAGCGAGGCCGAGCGATTGCTGGGCGGGATGAACGAGATCGTCGACCTACTGGCTGCCCTCGACTATCCCGACGGCATGACAGCGGGCTTGCGGCGCACCACCGACGTCGCACGGTCGTTGGTGGAGCGGAGTCGGGCAGACGTGACCAGCACCGCTGTCCAGGAGCGACTACGGGCTCAGCTTGCGCTGCGGCTCGATCCCGACTGATCGATCAGGTGGCGTCGGCTACCGGCTCCAGTGGTGCCTTGACGCCCGCGGAGCGCAGGAACTCCAGCACCAGCAGGGTGGCGACGACAGCGGCGATGCTCAGGTGGGTGGCCACCACCGCCGACGAGCGCACCTCGGTGAGGACGTGCAGCCAACCGGCGAGGATGTTTGCCGAGTAGAGCCAGACCGTGGTGGTGATGACCCTCCGACTGGCAGCCGGACGGCCGGCCTTCTTTCCCGCCATGGCCAGCCAGATGAGGCCAATGAGCAGGAGGCCCGCCGCCACCCGATGGAACCAATGGATGTCGGCGAAGTAGCTCCAAGCGCCCGGGAGGAGGCCGATGTCCATGAGGGGCCATCCGGGGAAGTACTGGTTGTGGACGATGGAGCCCAGGAAGAGCACGGCAAGCGATGAGATCGCCGACGCCGCAACCGCCATCTTCCAGCGGCCTGAAGCCGGTCGGGAGTGCTCCGGGGAGGAGGCGACGAAGACTGCCGTGATGAGGAAAGCCACCGTCAGGGAGATGACGAGGTGAAGCGAGACGAGGTCGGCGTCGAGGTCGTTCTTGACAACGGCCCGACCGATCCAGGCCTGGATGAAGATGGCCACGAGTGCCGAACCTGCAAGGAAGAAGGGCGCCTTACGGGTCTTGCGGTACCGCCAGGCCGAGACGAGCAGCAGCAATGCGAACAGCCCGACCCAGGCCGCGAGCCACCGATGGGTCCACTCGACGATCATATGGAACTCCGGGCGAGGTAGCCACCCACCGAGGAGTCCGTCCTTGCAGAGCGGCCAACGGTCCTCGCAGCCGTAGCCACTCTCGGAGCCACGGGTGAATCCCCCGAATCCGATCAGGAACAGGGTGAGGATGAGGGTGATGCGGGCGAGTCTGGATGTGCGCACGGGTCGGAAGTGTACGTGGCCCGCCGCGGGGTGGATTCGGCTGGACCTACCCGGTGGGTGTCATGTCGAATTCGCCCTCGGCGCTGCCGCCTCCCTCGAACTCGATGACGTAGGTCCCGACGAAGCCGTCTTCGACCAGCGATGCGAGCACCTGCATCGAGGCGATGGCCGGCGACGGGACATCCAGGGCCTCGACCATGATCCCATTCGGTGTGAACGAGAACGTGAGGATGCCGAACACTGCCGACTCCATCGTCGCCCCGACGGTGGCATCAGCGATGTCGAAGCTGAACTCCTCGGCATCGGGATCGGCCTCCCCGAACACGAAGCCGTCCACGTCGAGGGTGACCGAGACCACTCCTTCCTCGCTGGCCTCGAGCGATGCAGAAATCGGACCCGACGACCCGAAGGTGGTGTTGCGCCACTCGCCGGCATAGGTGCCCGAGATCTGGGCGGCGATGAGCGCCATGGGGTCCACGGCCGGCGCTGTGGTGGTGGTCTCGGCCGGGAGTGTCGTTGTGGTGGTCGTCGTCGTGGTGGACGTGGTTGTGGTGGTCGTCTCGGCCACGGCTTCGGTCTCCTCGGTCGCACCACCGCAGGCGGCGAGCACGAGTGCCAAAGCGACGAGCAGAATCAGGGGTCGAATGTGCATGGTCTCCTCCTGCCAGCAGGATACCGACGGCCGAACCGGATCCCCGGGTCTGGGGTAACATGCCGCTCCCGCGGGGGTGTAGCTCAGTTCGGCAGAGCACTACGTTCGCAACGTAGGGGCCAGGGGTTCAAATCCCCTCACCTCCACCGTCAAGAAGTCCCTGTTGCGCAAGGGTTTCTTGTCTTTTCGGGGTCGCTTGGTCCATGGAGCCCGGACTGACTGGCGCAGACCGATGGTGGTCGAGGCGTCAGCCGGCATGGCTCGAGTCACCCGAACCCTCGTCGCGACCAGGGCGCCCTTGCCGGCCACCGAACCAACCCTGAGGAGCCCGGCGTCCCCTGGAGAAGCACCAAGAAGGCGGACGGTTTGCCGACGCTCTCTCGCCGGCCCGGGACACATTGATAGGCTCGGTCATTCGAGAAGGGGTGAGTGCCGTGACTGATCTCAATGTGTTGGGGACCGCCCTGGAGCCCTGCAGTGACGATCCGATGACCGGCTTCTACCGGGACGGGTCATGCACGTCAGGAGCCGAAGACCGCGGGAGCCACACCGTGTGCGCGGTGGTAACCCGGGAGTTCTTGGACCATCAACGCAGCATTGGGAATGACCTCAGCACCCCCATTCCACAGTTCCGATTCCCCGGGTTGGTTCCCGGTGATCGCTGGTGTGTCACGGCGGTCAATTGGCTGCGGGCGCATCGCGATGGCGTGGCCGCCCCGGTGGTGCTCGCCTCCACTCATCAGCGGGCCCTCGAGATCGTCCCCCTGCATGCGTTGGAAGAGCACGCCGCGGATGTGCCCGCCGATCCGCGGGCGCTCGAAGACTGAGGTCGGCCCTCACCACCGAGACGACATATCAACGGGGTTTTGCGGCGGGATTCAGGGGCTACGTGGCCGCTTCGCCGACGAGTCTGGTCGGCGGTGACCACCCTTGTCCGGGAATAGGTGGGTCGCCCTTCATGCATGAGCCCGGTTCCGCCGGCCACCGCACCGACGCCCAGGCACGCCCTGGCCGCGGCTCTCATCATCGTTACCCAAAGCGCGTTCAAGATCAGGACATTCAACCACGGCTTGCATTGACGATTGTCGATATAGGCAGTAGTGTTCATGTATCGACTTCTGTCGATACATGCCGCACAGAAGCAGACCCCGAGAGGAAGCCAGATGGCCGATACCACGCCCACCATCGACGACGTCAGGGACCGCTACGCGGCATCAGCCATCGCCGTCGCCGGCGGGTGCTGTGGGTCGGCGACCACCGAGGACGAGACGGAGACGTTCGGTGCGCAGCTCTACGGCAGCGAAGACATCGGTGGTCTGCCCGGCCGAGCGGTCGAGGCGAGCCTCGGGTGTGGCAACCCGACCGCGGTAGCCGACCTACGAGAGGGCGAGAAGGTGTTGGACCTCGGCTCCGGTGGCGGGATCGACGTCCTGTTGTCGGCCCGCCGGGTCGGCCCCACCGGCTTCGCCTACGGACTCGACATGACCGACGAAATGCTCACACTCGCCCGCCAGAACCGAGCAGAGGCCGGTGTGACGAATGTCGAGTTCCTGAAGGGTCTCATCGAGGAGATCCCACTCGACGACGACACCGTGGACGTGGTGATCTCCAATTGCGTCATCAACCTCTCGCTCGACAAACCGAAGGTGCTCTCCGAGATCGCCCGGGTCCTGCGACCCGGGGGACGGATCGGGATCTCCGACGTGGTCGCCGACGACCATCTCACCGCCGCCGAACGCCGGGAGCGCGGCAGTTGGGTCGGGTGCATCGCCGGTGCCCTGTCCTTCGAGGAGTACCGCGGCGGGTTGGCGAGCGTGGGTTTCGCGGACATCGAAGTGACGCCGACCCACCAGGTTGCCGACGGCATGCACTCGGCAATCATCCGGGCCGTCAAGGCGTAGCGTCCGGACGGCGGAGCAAGGCAGGCGGCCCTCGGGAGCTCCGTCGCCTGGGCGCGCACGAATGGCCACCCCGATCGCCGCGAACCTCATCGTGTCACCCGACTCGGCCTGCCGCTCGTCTGTCTGGTTGAACCCGAGAGGCGAAGTACGTGGCAGGAATCATGCGGCGCTCGACGAGCGTCATCAGGTGGGGCGTGGTAGCGCTCATCGTCGGTGCCTTGGCCTGGACGGGAATCCGGCTCGGTAACGAACCTGCCGGCCCGATCCCGGTGATTGCCGACTACAGCCCCACGGTGAGCGACGTGGGAGGGCTCATGTACCTCCTCCTCAACCCCGAGGTCGAGGTGATCGCCGTCTCGCTCTCGTCCACCGGCGAGGCCGGATGCGAACTCGGCTTCGAGGTGACCCTGGGCATCCTCGCCCTCCTCGACCGAGAGCACGTCCCGGTCGCCTGTGACCCGGAGGTTCCAGTGGGTGCCCGGGCGTGGCCGACGGAGTTCCTCTCGGCCCACGAGAACCTCCGGTTCGGGCTCCCCGACCCAACCGCGGCCCCCTCGACCTTGAGCGCCCCGGACCTCATCGCGCAAGCGGCGGCCGCTTCGAACCGCCCGGTCGTGATCTGGGCGGTAGGGCCCTTGACCAATGTCGCCCGGGCCCTGCAGCGCCACCCGGACCTGGCCGACGACATCGACCGCATTGTGATCATGGGTGGGGCGGTCGACGTCGACGGCAACGTCGAAGGGACGAAGGCCGAGTGGAACCTCTGGATCGACGTGGCCGCCGCCGCGGATGTGGTCGATTCCGGTATCCCGGTGGTGCTTGTCCCGCTCGACGCCACCAACGATGTGCCGGTGCCGACCTGGTACCGAACCATCCTCGAAGGGTCGGAACAGAGTCCTGCGATCATCCACCTGACCCGGATGGTGAGGATCTTCCCCTCGGTCACGAGCGGCTTCTACCACCTGTGGGACGAGCTCGCCGCCGTGGTGGTGGTCGAACCCGATCTCGTCGTCCTGGAGGAGATGGCGATCGAGGTCGTCGAAGGTGGACCCGACGACGGCCGCACGATCCGCCGAACCGATGGTGCCGCCATCCACGTCGCCACCGGCGTCCCGGAACCCAACGCGTTCTATTCGGAGTTCCTCGGCACCCTCGCCGGGGCGCCGGTGCCACTTCGGTCCGCCACACAGGAGGAAGCGGAGTATCTCGAAAGCGTGAAGGAGCTCTTTGCGGCGGCGGCCGTCGAGGCTGAGCCCGTCTACGAGACCATGTTCGCCGGTGAAGAGTTCGACGGGCCCCTTGTCGCCGAGGGACTCGGCATCGTGTTCGAGATCATGGGTGATGCCCGGGCGGAGATGATGCTCTTCGATCCGCCCGAGTCGCTTCGCGAGGTCGCCGATGTGTACCTCGAAGGTCTCGGATCGATCGTGGAGTCCCGCGACGCGGTGCTCGAGGCGGTGGCTGGGTCGGGTTCCTGGGATGAGGCCTTCGCAGTCTTCGACGGATTGGCGCTGGTCGGGTCATGCGAGGCGTTGATCGAGCAGGCGGCGCTGCTCGGCACCCGTCTCGACGACCTCCCCTGCTGAGAATCGCCGGTTCGGGCTCCGCGCTCGGCCTCGGACGGTTATTCTCGCTCAGGCCCCGGCACGTCTGTCGGGATCGACCAGGAGGATGCCAGGGATGAGCAAGAGCCGGGCGGGTGTTCGGGTCGCCGTCGTCGGCGGGGTGCTTGCCGTGCTGCTCGGGATCCTGACGATCGCCACCGCCTCATCCTCCCCCGGGGTATGGATCGACGCACCTCTCGACGGGTCCGTGGTACCCCTGGGTCCGGTCGCCGTCGTCGGCCACGTCACCGACCCCGGAGGCGTCCAGTCTGCTCGGCTCGAGGTGGACGGGGTTGAGGTGGAGCAGATCAGCGTGACCGATACGCCGGGCCAACTCACGACCATCACGACGAGCTGGGAGGCGACCACGCCCGGGCAGCACGTCCTCACCCTATGGGCCGGTCGGGGCGACGGCTCATGGGCCGGCCCGGCGGTGGCAACGGTGTTCGTGGAGGAGGCCGCGTCTACTTCTACTTCTACTTCTACTTCTACCTCTACTTCTACTTCTACTTCCACCTCGACGTCACGTCAACGTCAACCTCAACGACCTCTACCACGACGACGGTCCCCCCGACGACGGTCCCTCCGACGACGGTCCCGTGTGAGTTCGGCCTTCCCACCAACCTCAGTCCCGGCTTCCCCTACACCGTGGGGACATCCACCCCGACGCTCTCCTGGAGCTACTCGGGCTGCAAGCCAGCCCTCCAATTCGACGTAGTAATCGCGTGGGGACTCGGCGTGGTTGTCGGGGAGGCGACCGTGAACGGCAACAGCTGGACATCCCCACCCATCGCCTGCGGCGTACCGCACTCCTGGCTGGTGCGGGCTCGCAATGGCGGCGCGGTCGGTGAATGGGCCAGCGCGCCGGTGACGTACGATCCGGGGGGGTGCTGATGGGGCGCTTCACTCGATTGCTCGCCGTGCTCGTCGCCTTCTTGGTGTTGACGGTCAGCTGCACCAAGACCGAGGAGGCGGTGGCCCCCGTCACGACGGTGCCCGGCACCAGGGGGCCGGTGCTGCTCGATACACCGGCCGCTGCACCTCCGGAGCCACCCTCCATCATCCCGTTGCTGCGAACGATCAATGGTGAGGACGTCTCTTTCGGGGGCGTGGTGATCCTCACGAGCCAGGTGATGGCGGCGAATCCGATCGCACGCCTCGAGCTGTGGGTCGACACCGAGATGGTCGACAGCCATGACTTCGCGACACCCGTCGTCGACCCGATATTCCCCTGGGAGTGGACCGCCGACTCGGTCGGGTTGCACGCAGTCACTGTGCGCGCCTTTGACGTGGAGGGGAAGGCCGTCGGCTCCTTCCCCTCGTGGAGCCGGGTCAGCCCGGGCTGGGATGTCACCAACGGGAAGCTGATGGAAGGGCTCCCCGTCTCCCCACTCGAATCGACGCCTGACGGCGTCTCACTCGACCTCGCGTCGTGTGAGGCGACGGTGCTGGTGGCGGCGGCCCCGGGAAGCCTCGGACAGGCAATCACGGGGACCACCCTGGGGGTGGGCGGCTACCAGGCGATCGCAGTGGTGGGCGAAGCCGGGGGGTCGATCACCGTGCCGATGGCCGCGTCCCCCGTGATTCTCTCGGTCGAACCCTACGACGACATCCTCGCCATCCCGGTCAGCCCGATTTCGATCCCGGGCGCCCCCGAGTGCGCGAGCGGCGCGTGGGCGGGTGACCTCGCGTTCAATGGGGCGACGCTGGTCGGTGCCGACCAGGTCGACGATGTGTATCTCTATGTGACCGACGACGGCTCGACGTGGCGGCGCCTCCCCGAGACGGGGTTCGTCGGTCGTGGGTCGAACGGGTTCAGCTTCGCGGGCCTGCTGCCCCCGGTGCCGGCTGGCGGATTCCTCGAGGTGGAAGCGTGGGGTTGGGGAGGAGGCCAACTCAAGGGCCTCGGTCGGGCACGCTATGCCGCCAAGCCCCCGTCCTCGAACGAGAAGGACTGGGGATCAGCCAAGCCGGTGCAGCCGTTCAGCAGCCTCAACATCGTGAGGACTTTCGTTGAGGTGGTGGATTCCCACAACGAGGTTGAGTACCTGCTCCTCCAGGACGTCGTCTGCGTCGAGGGGGCCTTCAATCCCCAGGTGTGCGGCCCCTCCCCACAGATCCTGCGATGGAATGCGAACATCCTGGGAGCCGAGGCGGGCCTCGTCCAGGTATCGACCTCACCCCCCCCGCCCGGCCAATCGCTCTCGTTCCCCGGGCTGGTGTGGTCGACGATGCTGGCGACCGACGGCGCCCCCATCAGGGACTTCCCGATCAACATCGCCGCGATCCGCGAGGGTAATGGGCCTGGGCAGGCGGAACTGGACCTTGGGCAGGCCCAGTTCGCCGAGGGGAACTTCTTCCAGATGGCGGACCTCAACGCGATGGGCAGCGAGCTGTCGATCGTCGCTGAGCCGGCGGCACCCGGCGTCGCCCCGCGCACGAGTGCCGCGTGGGTGGGCACCGGGCGGAGCTGGGTGGAGCCGAATCGATTCTGGGTGCGGGTCATCCCCTTCACCAACGGGGTGCCGATCGCGGGCATCAGCAATGCCGTTCTCTTCGAGACCGACGCGACGAATGTGCCCATCGAGCATGACGAGTCCACCAAGGCCGCGATCACCAAGGCTGCGTTCGATGCCCTCTACGACGTCGAAGTCGAGTTCAGTCACCCCCAATTCGCCAACTCTGACTTCTCCCACTGCGTGCGGGTCATCTCGAACCCATTCGGGAACCGGAACCCACTCCCGACCCTGTTCGCCAAATTCGCCGACTCCAAGGATCCCCTCCAGTTCAATTACGACGGGTTCCGCGACTCGGCCACGGTCTACTCCCCTTCGGGGAACCAGAAGCTGGGGTTGGTGCCGGGGGCAACGGTCTGCGCCTACAAGCCCAAGCCGCCCTCCAAGGACCTGTTCGACTACGTGGCGGAGGGTCTCAGCTTCATCGGCCAAGCCTGGGACACCTTCAAGGACCTGATCGACATGGTGAAGAGCGGGATCATCAAGGGCATCGTCGACATCACCGGATGCACCCCCGAGAAGACTTGTATCGCCGCCCTGTCCGTGTTGGCCGATGTTGGGCTGGCTTCGATCGGGGTTCCACCCAGCCTGCCGAGTTTCCGCGAACTCGCCGACGCCGCCAAGGGGGACATCGCGGCCGCGTTGGCCAAGAAGTTGGTGGGCGAAGCGTGTGGTGCGATCCCGTGTGAACAGTTTGCCGAGCAATTCATCGCGGATGCCCTCGATGACATCGAGGCGCACTTCTCCACGCTGGCGACTACCCAAGCCCAATCCGGCGGATGGGTGCTGCTCCTCAATCCCGAGATTCGGGTGATCCCAGAACCTGCCGGCCAGTTGTTCCCCGGCTCGGTCAGTGTACGAGTCACTCGTAAGCCCACCGGGGTGCCGGGGCCGGACACGCCCACGTTCTGCGCGGCCACCCTGTGGACGGACGGGTCTGGAAAGCTGAGCTGGCGGGACAAGTACGGGGACCAGCACACGGACGAGGTCGTGACGGGCGCGGTGTTCGCCTCGGCATCCGGTGGTGCCAACCTCTCCGACCTGGGGCCGGGTGAGTCGCTGACCTTCGGTGTGGCCGGCATCGACTTCGACCGACACCTCTACCTGAAGTTCACGGGGCCGTCGTACGCCGGGTACATCTCCCAGGAGAAACTCCAGGCACAGGAACTCTGGAAGGATCCCGATACTGTGCTCGTGATGACCGCTTCGACGTGCGGGGGTACCTTCACCGAGACAGTCATGGTGAACCGGAAGGGATCGTCACCGGCGGACATCCCGTCGTCGTGAGGAGACCAACGATGAAGCGCTCCGGCCTGATGATCCTGACGGTCGCCCTGCTCGCCGCCTCCTGTTCGGGCACCGACAGCGCCGACCCAACCGTGACACCGACCGAAGCCGCGGCGCCGGGTGCCACCGACGCCCCCGCAGCCACCGAAGCCCCGGCCACCACCCCCGTCGCGACCGACGCTCCCGAGGAGTCCCGCGGCGAACTGGCTCCGCCCTGCTCCTACATCGATTCCGACGAGATGGCGGCCGTGACCGGGACCGAGATGGTGGCCGAGGAGTCGTACGGGTCGGACTGCTTCTATGAGGCAACCGCAGGGATGACTGCCGGACCGGACGTGCACATCGGCCTCTACCTGCTCCCAGCCGGCGAATGCCCTGAAGTCCTGCAGACCGAACCGTTGTTCGATGATGAGTCGGTGGAGCCCGTCCAACGCGGGGATGCGGCGGTGCTCATCGTGGGCACCTACTCGACAGAATTCGAGATTTGCCATGGCGGGCTGTACCTCGACGTGGCCGTCCTCGGGGACGAGAGCACGAGCGCCGAGACGCGGATGGCAGTCGCCGAGGCGGTCGTCGACCTGCTGCTCGACCGGGTCTGACCGCCATCACTTCGCTGCCACACCACTAGGGCAGCACGGCCGGATCGACCTCCACCTCTGTGGCCAGCAGGTACTGGGCGTAGGTCTTGCCCTGCGCATCGGCGAGGAGCGACATCGTGCCGCCACCTCCCAGGCTCTCGTGGAGCAGGAAGTTGAGGCTGAGCAGGTTGGGTAGCTCGAATCGCTCCACGCTGCCGTGTGCCACGCCGGCGAACCGGTCCTTGACGAAGGCGTCGGTGACGTTCTCGACCAACCAGTGGTAGATCGCCGGGGAGCGGGCGATGAGCCCGACGTTCGAGGTGTCGCCCTTGTCGCCGGAGCGTCCGAGGGCGAGGCGGGCGAGTGGGACCCGAACCGTGTCGCCGCTGGGGGCCGTCGAAGCGTCGATGGCGGGCTGGGCGATCACGGATGGAACAGCATCAGGCACCGGCGGCACTTCGACCGCGACGACATCGTCGCCAACCCGGACGCGGACGTGGACGGCGTCCCGGCCGAGGAGGGCAGGCCAGTAGCCCACGACGTCGGAGGCGCGGGGGCGGCCCTGGTCGGCGAGGATCGTGATACCCGGGATCGTCCCCAGGACCTTCGGCACCACCTGCTGGCCGAACAGCTCGTCGATCTTGGCGCGGTCGTTGTCGCGTACCGCCAGCTGCAGGAGCAGTTCGCCGGGCTCGGCACCGGTGAGTGGGGGATGGGTGCCGTCCCATCCGATGAGCTGGGAGTGGGCATCCTCGAAGTTGTCGCGTCCCCCGACCGAGGCCCAGAAGACCTCTTCCAACTTGCGGGCCTTGGCCAGCGCGTCGGGCCCGGAGACGAGCAGGCGCCCGAATGCCCGGTAGCCGTTCTGGTAGCTGACCGAGACCTTGAGGGTCGGGGGAGGCGGACTCCCCTTCACCCCGTCCACCCGGACCCGGTTCTCCCCGTCGTCGGTGAGACGGATCGAGTCGAAGTGGGCGATGCAGTCGGGCGAGAGGTAGGCAGGGCTTCCCATCTCGTAGAGGAGTTGCTCACCCACGGTGTGGACCGAGACGAGGCCCCCGGTACCCGGGTGTTTGGTCACGACGAACGTGCCGTCGCTCTCAACCTCCAGTAGCGGGTAGCCCATGTTCTCGTGGGAGGGAACGAGATGCCAATCGGTGAAGTTGCCTCCGCAGGCCTGGAGGCCGCACTCGATGATGTGCCCGCCGACGATGCCTGCTGCGATGCGGTCCCAGTCGTCGCTCGCCCACCCGAACTCGTGGATCATCGGGGCCAGCGTGACCCCGGTGTCGGTCACCCGACCGCAGATGACGACGTTGGCACCCATCTCGAGGGCCGTCACGATCGGAGCGGCGCCCAGGTAGGCGTTGGCGCTGAGTACCCGGTCGCGGATCGAGGTGAGCGGCTCGCCGGTCTCCATGTTGGCGAGAGGTTCCCGCTGCAGGACGTCGTCGAGGTCGGGAAAGATGTCATCTCCGGTGACGACCCCCACCCTCACCATGTCGGCGATGCCGAGCTCGGCGGCGAGTGCTTCCACTGCGATCCGGCAGCCGTCGGGGTTCACGCCGCCCGCGTTGGAGATGATGGTGATGTCGTTCTCGACGCACTCGACGAGGACGTCCCTGAGTTGGGTGAGGAAGTCGCCGGCATAGCCGAGCTCCGGTCGGCGGGCCATCTGCTTGTGCAGGATCGCCATCGTCACCTCGGCCAGGTAGTCCATGACGAGGTAGTCGATGGGGCCTCCCCGTACTTGGCGGGCGGCCGCCGTGGGGTCATCACCCCAGAATCCGCCGCAGTTGGCAATGACGATGGTGTCGCGCATGTGTGGTCCTCGTTCCGCTGCGAGCGAATCTACTTGTCGCTGACGAGGAGCCAACGACGAGCCGCGGCCGGGTCACCGGGTACCCTCCCACGATGCGCCAGATCGTTGTCGCCTTCGCCGTCCTTTGTGCAGCGTGCACCGCAGCGCCCGCAGTGACCACCACGACGGCTCCTCCGGCGCTGACCACCGCTCCCGCGACCACGATCGCCGCAACGACCACCACCGTGGTTGCCCGCGCGGGGGACCCCCTGCTCGAGCAAGTCCGGGAGCTGATGTCGGTCACAGAGGAGCTGCGAGGCCTCTACTTCCTGGAGGACCCAACGGTCATCCTCATCACCCCTGACGAGCTTGCCGCTCGCCTGCGCGACGACATCGCGAAGGAGTTCGAGCCCGACGACCTCGCCCGCGCCCAGGAGGTGCTGCGGATACTCGGGGTTCTCGAGGGTGACCTCGACCTTGGGACCTTCTACACCGACCTCCTGGCCGAGGTGGTGGTGGGCTACTACGACTCGGAGGCGCGGGAGATGGTGGTCGCCGTCGAGCCGGACGGACTCACCGAATACGACAAGCTGAGCATCGTCCACGAACTCACCCACGCCCTCACCGACCAGCACTTCGACTTCGGCCCGTACTCCTTGGACCTGATGGACGACGAGAAGTACGACGCCGATGCGGCGTTCTCGGGGCTCATCGAGGGGGACGGGCTCTACGTGGAGGGGCTCTACATCCAGTCCCTGTCACAAGAGGCGCTCCTCGAGATCCTCGCATCGTTCGAGGCGATCGAGTCCCCGGTGTTCGGCTTGGCTCCGTACTTCCTCCAGGAGAGCCTCGTGGCCCACTACACCGAGGGTCTCGGCTTCGTGACCGGTCAGTACGGCACCGGAGGATGGTCAGCGGTGGACCTTGCCTATCGGATCCCGCCGGCCACCACCGAGCAGCTCCTTCACCCCGAGGCGTACCTGCGGGGTGAACCGGCGAGGGTGGTCGAATTCGCCGGGACGGTGCCCGAGTCCTACACGGTGGGAGAGGAGTCGACCTGGGGCGAGTTGGGCCTCCGGAGCTTGCTCGGTGCAGTACTCCTCCCGGTTCCCCTGCGGGAGTCCGTCGAAGGGTGGGGTGGAGACGTGTACCGCGTCTGGTGGGACGGGATGCAGGCCATCTTCCAAATGCACTACGTCGGCGACACATCCGCCGACTCCGACGAGTTCGCCGCGGGCTTCGCCGCCTACCTCGAGGCCACGGTCCCGGCCGACGCCCGCTGGTGGATTCTCCGCGACGGCGATGAAGTGGTGGTCGTCGTCTCGAGCGACCCCGGCGACGGCACGTCGCTCGTCAAGAGCCTCAAAGCCGGGGGGTATCGGTAGGTCTGGGCACGAGCTCGAGCAAGGCCGCACGAGCACGACGGCACGGGCACGAGCCCGAGCCCGAGCAAGGCGGCACGAGCAAGGGCTGGGAGCCTCACGAGGTTCCGTCGGGTTCTGCCTGGTGGGCTGTGAGGCGGGAGCCGGGTGGGGGGAGGTCTCGTTCGGTCGGGACCTCAAGGATCCATGTGACGGCGGGCCATTGGACGACCCTCCATGGTCGGACGGTTGCGGTGCGGACGACCAATCCGGATCGGCCCAGCCCCACCAAGCCGATGACGTCGTGCATGCCGACCGTGTGGACGGAGCGGCTGCGGATCAGGAGACCGTGACCCGGGTTCCGGATGAGGCCGATGAGCCGCTGCCGAAAGGTGGTCGCCACCTCCACCGGGCCGGACCGCCATTCGTCGCAGCTGAACTCGATCACCCGGGTACCGTACGCCGGTTGGATGCTGCCGGGAAGCCCCTTGCGCGTCTGTCCCCTACGAAGCGGGGGAAGGTCCCTGGTGCCGAGCGAAGCCAGGTGGGAGGTGGGAAGCGGTGCGTGCCGGCAATGGGTCGAGACTCCGCTACAACTTACAGGCCCCTACCCCGCATGGGTCGCCTTCGGCGACGATGCGGGGGACAGACTGGGGTGGCGACGATGCGGGGGCCCTGGCTGACGCTGACGCCGACGCTGGCTCCCCCGTATCCTCCCCCCATGGCTGGCACCCTCATTCTCTGCGCCACCCCGATCGGGAATCTCGGGGATGCCCCACCTCGGCTGGGGGAAGCTCTCGCGTCGGCCGATGTGGTGTTCGCGGAGGACACGCGTCGCACCATGAAGCTGTTGGGCTCCTTGGGTGTCGAGGCGATTCTGCGCAGCTACTTCGTCGGGAACGAGCACGAGCGGGCCGAGGAGCTGGGCCAACGACTCGCGGCTGGGGAGACGGTGGCGCTCGTCACCGACGCCGGAACCCCCGCGGTAGCCGACCCTGGGCTGACCGCGGTGCGGGTGGCACGGTCGGTTGGGGCCACCATCACCGCCATCCCGGGACCGTCGGCCGTCACCATGGCGGTTGCGGTATCCGGCTTCGGCGGGGACCGCTTCGTCTTCGACGGTTTCCTGCCCCGCAAGGGCCAGGAGCGAACCCGGCGGGTCGAGGAGTTGGTGGCCGAGGGCCGGACCGTGGTCTTCTTCACCACGGGGCCACGCCTCGTCAAGGATCTCTCGGAACTGGCTTCACTGGCCGACGGCGACCGGGAGGTCGTGGTGGCGAGGGAGCTGACGAAGGTGTTCGAGGAGATCTGGCTTGGGCGCCTCGCCGAGGCACCGGCACACTGGTCGGCCGCGGCTCGCAAGGGTGAGTTCACCGTTGTTCTTGCGGGCGCGGTCCCGGCCCGGCACGGCGACGAAGAGGCGATCGAGGAGGTCGTCCGGAGAGCCCAGGGAGGTGAGCGACTCAGCGACGCCGCCAAGGCCGTTGCCGCAACGACCAGGTTGTCCCGCTCCGAGCTCTATTCGTTGGCACTCGGCCGGATCTCGGCCGGGCAGGACTGACACAGTCCGGAGCCGCAGAAGGAGTCAACGTCCTCCGTCGACCCACAGAAGGCGGAGGTCGAGACCAGCCTTCAGAAGGAGGGTCGCCCCGCGGTCAACGGTCAGCAAGAGCGATCGCGATCGACGATGCCGAACAGGCATCGGAGTGCCGCGGGGAGGACGATCCGTCCATTGGTCGGGTGATCCCGATTCCATGGCCGGCTCCCGTGTTGCGAAGACGTCACGGTTGTGACGCCCGGTGAGCACGGCCAACGACACCGGTACGCTCCTTGGCATGTGGGTGGATACGCACTGTCATCTCCAACTCGCCGAGCATGCGACACCCGCAGAGCTCCTGGCTCGAGCGAGCGCCGTCGACTGGCTCGTGGTCCCGGGCATCGATCTCGCCTCATCCATCGCTTCCATCGACCTCGCCGCCGACGCCGATGGGCGCCTGCTCCCGGCCGCCGGCCTCCACCCCCACGACGCGGAGCATTGGCCGGAGCAGGGAGACGCCATCGCATCGCTCATGGGTCGGGTGGCGGCCGTGGGGGAGACCGGGCTGGACTTCTACCGTGACCTCTCGCCCCGGGAGGACCAGCGCGCCTCCTTCCAGGACCACATCGACCTCGCCATGACCCATGATCTACCCCTGATCGTCCACTGCCGGGATGCGTTCGCCGACGTGTTCGAGATGCTGGAGACGAGCGGAGCCGGAGCGCGATCGGTGCTCCACTGCTGGACCGGAGGGCCTCGCTGGACGAAACGATTCCTCGATCTCGACGTCACGTTCTCCTTCGCCGGGCCTGTGGCATTCGAAACCGGCGACACGGTGCGCCGGGCGGCGGCGATCGTGCCACCCGAGCGGTGCCTCGTCGAGACCGACACCCCGTACCTGTCCCCAGAGCCGTTTCGGGCCGAACCGAACGAGCCGGCTCGGGTGGCACTGGTGGGTGCGGCCCTGGCAAGGGTATGGGGAGTGCCGGTGGAAGGAGTGGCTGCGACCACCTCCGAGAACGCGCGACGAGTGTTCCGTCGATGAGCGCTCCCCAGACCCGGTCGACGATCAAGTCCCTCCTCGAGCGCCACGACCTCCGACCTCGCAAATCCCTCGGCCAACACTTCCTCGCAGACCCCAACATCGTCGCCAAGATCGTTCGGATCGCCGAGGTCGGGCCGGGTGACCTGGCCGTCGAGATCGGGCCGGGAACCGGGACTCTCACCGTCGGCCTGGCCGCCACCGGCGCCGACGTGGTGGCCATCGAGGTGGACGATGGCTTGCGCGGACTTCTCGATGAGGTCGCAGGCCACCTCCCCAATGTGGACCTCCGCTTCGAAGATGCCACCGATGTCGACTTCGCTCGGGCGTTCGATCGTCCGTGGGTGCTGGTCGCCAACCTCCCGTACAACGTGGGAACGCCGCTCGTGCTCGACATCCTCCGCAAGGCGCCGCTGTGTGGGAGGCTCGTCGTGATGGTCCAGCGAGAGGTCGCTGAGCGACTCGTGGCCTCACCGGGTGGCAAGGACTACGGGATCCCGTCGGTCGTCGTGGGGCTTACCGCCAAGGTGAGCTCCACCTTCACGGTGCCCGCCCAGGTCTTCGTACCGCCCCCGAACGTCGGCTCCTCGGTGGTGGTGCTCGACCGAGCGCCGCGCAGCGGCCCGGTTGAAGGCGCGATCCGGCTTGCGGGGGCCGCCTTCGGGCAGCGGCGGAAGATGGTGCGAGCCTCGCTGCGGTCGGTGATCGACGACCCGATGGCGGCCTGCGAGCGGGCGGGGATCACCCCCACCGCCCGCGCCGAGGAGTTGTCGGCCGACGACTACCTCCGGCTGGCCGAGGTCGTGGGATGAAGGCGAACGCACCGGCCAAGGTCAATCTCTCCCTTCGGGTCTTCCCGCCGCGCGAGGATGGATACCACCCGCTCGATTCCCTCGTGCAGGTGATCGGGATCGGCGACACCCTCGAAGCTGAACCATCCGGGGGAGAGGTCGACACCCTCGAGTTGGTCGATCAGTCGGAACCCGGCCGCGACCGCATTGACGCCGGGCCGACCAACCTGGTCCTTCGGGCGGTGGCAGCGCTGCGCGCCGCCGGGGCGGCCGTGCCAGCACTCCATTTCCAGCTCCGGAAGGACATCCCGGTGGCTGCCGGCCTCGGAGGCGGGTCCGGCGATGCCGCCGCGGCCCTCGTACTCGCCGCGGCCCACGCACGAGAAGGGACTGTTCCCGACCTCGAGGCCGTGGCCTCCGTCGTGGGCTCCGACGTCCCCGCCCTCCTACGAGGTGGGACCCTGCGCATGCAGGGGCGAGGCGACGTGCTCACCGAACTCCCCTTCGCAGGCGGGTACGGACTGCTGCTCTGGGTCCCGGGATTCGGGCTCCCCACGCCCGCGGTCTATCGCCGGTTCGATGAGATGGGATTCCCGCGGGGCCCCTCGGTGGAAGCGGGCGATGTGCCTTCTTCCCTCCGCAACCATGCCCCGCTCATGAACGACCTCGCTCCGGCTGCCGAGAGCCTCGATCCACGTATCGCCGATCATCGGCGGGTCCTGTCCCGGCTGTTCGATCGACCGATCCTCCTCTCCGGGAGCGGTACCGGCATGTTCTGCTTCTTCGACGACCCCGGAGCCGCCCGCGCTGCCGCCCAGGGGGCCATGGGCGCCCTCAACCGCCTCGATCCGATGGCCCGCTTGATCAGCGTCACGGAACCCGTGGCCGCCGGAACGGTGCTCTCCACCTGAGCGCCAGTGGCCCATCTGGGCCGGGGATCGCCGACGACCCACCGCTCGGTACACTTGCCCCCGGTCCCCGGACCTGCGAGCCACGGTTCGATGGGGGATGGTGTAACTGGCAGCACGACGGGTTTTGGTCCCGTCAGTACGGGTTCGAGTCCTGTTCCCCCAGCCAGGACCCGGGGCCGCAGCGACATGAGGCGAGGATGGCACGACGAGTAATCGTCCTGGCTGCGGGCCAGGGCACACGGATGCGCTCGAGCAAGCCCAAGGTGCTCCACGAGGTCGCCGGCCTCTCCATGCTCCAGTGGGTGCTCCGGGCCGTCGAGTCCCTCGCACCCGAGCAGGTGCTCGTGGTGGTCGGGCACGGCGCAGATGACGTCATCTCGTCCCTCCCGGTCGGGACCGAGGTCTGTCTCCAAGCCGAGCAACGCGGGACCGGGCACGCCGCCGGCCTGGCGATGGACCAACTCGAGTGGCAGGCCGACGACACCATCGTGGTCCTCCCGGGTGATACGCCCCTCATCGAAGGGGCGACGTTGGATGCACTCGCCCTCACCCGGGAGCGCACGGGCGCCGCCGTGGTCCTTCTCACCGCGCTCGTGGAGGACCCCGCCGGCTACGGGAGGGTCATCCGGGAGGGAACACGGGTCGTGCGCATCGTGGAGGAGTCCGACGTTGACGACACCGAACGGCAGGTCCGAGAGGTCAACGCCGGCATGTACGCCTTCCGAGCGACCGACCTCGCCGCCGAACTCCCCCGTATCTCGGATGACACGGCGCAGGGGGAGTACTACCTTCCCCATGTGGTCGACAACCTCGCCGCCCGTGACGCCGATATCCAAGCCTCTGTCGCCGACGCGAATGAGATGGCCGGTGTCAACTCCCATTCCCAACTCTCCGAAGCCGATGCCGAGCGGCGGCGTCGCATCAACCGGGGATTCATGGACAACGGCGTCTGGATGCAGGATCCGTCGCGCGTGTACATCGACGCCGACGTCAGCCTCGCCCCCGGGGTGCGCATCCACCCCGGAGTCCACATCGAGGGAGCAAGCTCCATAGGGCCCGACACGGAAGTCGGGCCCGACGTGTTCATCAGAGATGCCCACATCGGTGCCGGCGCGAAGATCTGGTACTCGGTGCTCCGTGGTTGCGAGATCGGCGATCGAGCCGAGGTCGGCCCCTACGCCTCCCTCCGTCCCGGGACGGTGCTCGGCGTTGGCGCCAAGGCCGGTACGTTCGTCGAGACGAAGAACGCTTCGATCGGCCCCCACTCGAAGGTGCCCCACCTCTCCTACGTCGGCGACGCCGAGATCGGCGAGGGCGTCAACGTCGGCGCCGGAACCGTGACGGTGAACTTCGACGGTGTCGACAAGCACGTTACGACCATCGACGATGGGGCGTTCATCGGGTCTGATTCGATGCTCGTCGCCCCGGTCCGGATCGGGAAGAACGCCATGACGGCAGCCGGTAGTGTGATCACCAACGACGTCGCGGATGGGGCGTTGGCGGTCGAGCGCACCAAGCAGCGCGAGATACCCGGCTTCGGGGATCGACTGGCGAAACGACGGGCTGAGAAGAAGCAACGGAGGGAGAGTTGATGGAGGTCGTCGGACGCAAACGGCTCATGCTGTTCTCGGGCAGCGCCAACGAGACCCTCGCCAACGAGGTGGCCAGGCTCCTGGGCGTCAAGCTCGGAGGCATGCAGCGCTCGGTCTTCGCCAATGGCGAGATCTACGTCCGGCCGACAGAGAGCGTCCGCGGTGCTGACTGTTTCATCATGCAGTCACACACCGACCCCCTCAACTTCCACATCATGGAGCAGTTGGTGGCGATCGACGCCCTGAAGCGGGCGAGTTCTCGCACCGTCACGGCGGTCATCCCGTTCTTCGGGTACGCCCGGCAGGACAAGAAGGCGCTGCCCAGGGAGCCGATCACCGCTCGCCTCATGGCCGACCTCCTTCAAACAGCCGGTGCCGACCGCATGGTCTCGGTCGATCTCCATACGGGCCAGGTCCAGGGCTTCAGCGACAAGCCGTTCGATCACCTGACGGCCCTTCCGATCTTCACCGATTACCTGACCCAGCAGTTGAGCGGCGATGTCACGGTCGTCTCCCCGGATGCCGGTGGTGTGAAGCGGGCCGAGAAGTTCGCCCGCCACCTCGGCGCTGAGGTTGCCTTCGTCTACAAGCGGCGGAGCGCCGATGCCCACAACCAATCGGCAGCGCTGGCGGTGGTCGGCGAGGTGGAGGGCCGCCATGCCGTGATCGTCGACGACATGATCGATACAGCCGGGACCGTGTGCAACGCAGCGTCGATGCTCAAGCTCAAGGGGGCACTCAGTGTCCGGGTCGTCGCCACCCACGGGCTCTTCTCCCCCCCAGCCGCGGAGCGTCTCGCCGAGTCCGAGGTGGAAGAGGTGCTGGTGACCGACACGCTCCCGATCCGGGACGACGTGCGCAAACTTCCCAACCTCACCGTGCTCTCGATCGCCCCGATCGTGGCCGAGGCGCTGGAGGCGATCTTTGCCGACACCTCGGTGAGCCAGATCTTCCTCGGGGAGAATGTGTAGAGGGCACGTGCTCGAGCCCGGGCCCGAGCACGGGTAGGACTCGAGGCGAGTCCTACCCGAAATGTGAGCGTTCGACGACTGCTCGGGTGATGACCCCTCCGCCAACCACCTGGGTCTCGTGGCGCGCCTCGACCGTGAAGGTGATACGCCGGCCGTCGACCGACGTGACGACCGCGCTGGCCTTGACCCGATCGCCGACTCGGTTGGGCGCTCGGTGGTCGAACTCCACCCGGGTGCCGACCGTTGTCATCCCTTCGGGGAGCAGGCCGGCCACGGCGGCGGTCGTGGCCTCCTCACAGAGGGCAACCAAGCGGGGGGTGCCGAGCACCTCCACGTCACCCGATCCAAGGGCGGTGGCAAGGTCCGCGTCGACCACGGTGAGCGAGGCTGTACCCGAGGCACCGAGCAGTCGGGTGTGGTCGGTTTGGGGCATGGCGGTGATGCTATTACGAGCCCGCTGCCCACCCGAGCCCGTGCCTGTGCCTGTCGCTGTGCCCGTGCGCTCGTGCCCGTGCTCGTGCTCAATGATCACTGATACCCTTGCCGCATCATCGCAAGGAGTGCCGAGTGCGCGTTCGAATCGGAGTGAGTGATTCCCCCCGGGAGATCGAGTTGGACATCGAGGATGTCGACGCGTTCGTCAAGAACGCCGAGAAAGCGATCGGAGCCGGCGATCAAGTGTTGTGGGTGACCGACACCGAGGATCACAAGGTGGGAATCCCGGCCCGCAGCATCGCCTTCATCGACATCTCCCCGGACTCCAAGCGGTCGGCGGGGTTCTAGGGCGGGCGCACCTCTACCTCTACCTCTACCTCGACGAGGAGCCGGGCGCCAGGACCCTTGCGTAGCGGTAGAAGGAGACGTAGCGGTACAACGAAAGAATCCCCGAGACGGCTCGGGGATTCCTACGTTGGCGGGTACGTTCTAGGCGCGCTGGCGACGTCGCTCGGCCAACCAACGCTTGCGGAGCCGACGACGCTCGTCCTCGGCGTAGCCGCCCCAGATGCCGGCCTCCTGGTTGGTCTGTAGCGCGTACTGAAGACAGCTCTCCTGGACGGAGCACTGTTCGCACACCACCTTGGCCTCGGCGATGAGCTCGAGGGCATGCCCCGTGGTCCCCACGGGGAAGAAGAGGGTGGGCTCAGAGTCGCGACAGAGTGCGAGCTCTCTCCAATCTGCGGTGATCGCCGTGTCGGGCGATGGGATGGTAAGCACTGTTTTCTCCAAGGAAATGAGCTTGTGAAGTCTATCACAAGCTCAGACTGCGTGTTGTAACGCCGGTAAGGCTAAACACGACCCAGTGCGCCCGCAAGCAATTCAAGGTATTTTCTTGACGCCTGCTCGAATTCCGTGAGCATAGGTCGCCCATTGATCGTTACGCGAATTGGAGTAGTTGATGCGCATCGGAGGACACAGAGGTTGGAGGGCCGCGTACGCGGAGAACACCCTCGAGGGAATCGTGGCAGCGGTGCCACACATCGATTTCGCTGAAATCGACATCCGGTGGACGATGGACGGAGTGCCCGTCCTCAGCCATGACGTCGAGGTCAACGGCGTCATCATCCCCGAGCACACGGCCGTCGCCCTGGCGGGCATGCCTGAGACCGCCCACATCCCGACGCTTCGGTCCCTGTTGGAGACGTGCCCGGACCTCCCGCTCGACATCGAACTCAAGCACATCCCCGGGGACCCCGATTTCGACCCGTCGTTCGACCGGCCCGTGGCAGCGGCCACCCTTGCCCGTCCGGGCGACGTCGTCACCACCTTCCATTGGCCAACGCTGGCCGAGATCAAACAAAGGGTGCCGCGCGTCCTCACGGGCGTGCTCGTCGACTCACCCGACACACTCGATGACGCCATCGAGGAGGCAGTCGCTCAGGGGCATCGGTTCGTCGTTCCCCACCACTCCATGTTGGAGAGCGCAGCCCGGGTCGCGGCCATCCATCGGCAGGGCCTGCTCGTCGGCGTGTGGACGGTGAACGACCCGGCTGATGCGCGACGACTCGCGGACTACGGTGTCGATGCGATCGTCACCGACGATCCCCCACTCATCAACGCAGAGGTCAGACCGTGATCGAGGAAGAACTCAGGAAGGAACTCGTCGACGCCCTGAAGGCGAAGGACACCGCCAGGAGCAACGTCATCCGCGCCATCACCACGGAGGTGTCGAAGAAGAGGGCAGAGCCCGGTTTTACCGGGGAGGTCGATGACGCCCTCTTCGTCGAGGTCATGTCCTCGTTCTCCAAGAAGATGGACAAGGCCCGGCACGAGTACGAGGGCTATGGAGAGAGAGGGGCCGCCCAGGCGGCGAAGCTCGCGTTCGAGGTCGACTATCTCTCGCGCTGGCTCCCGTCCAAGCTCGACGAAGCCGCCACCCGGTCCCTGGTGGAGGAGGCGGTCGCCGGGCTGGGCGTGGCGGGGGATCCGAGCGCATCCGGGCGGGTCATGGGCTCACTCATGTCGTCACACAAGGACGACCTCGACGGTGCGCTCGTGAACCGGGTCGTCCGCGAGGTCCTGGCGGGATAGGGAACCCGTGCGCCGCCACCAGATCGATCGGTCCGGCCCTGCCCGGCGTGGGGGGACCCGGTGACGCGGTCGCCCATGCTGGCGGTGCCATGGGAGCGCCCGTTCAGCGACCCTGGCTGGTACTTCGAACCGAAGTGGGATGGCGTCCGCTGTCTCACCACTTGGGACGGCGTCCGGCTCTCCCTCCGATCGCGCACGGGTCGCGAGATGTCCGGGACCTACCCGGAGCTGGGTCCACCGATCGAGTCCCCGGTTGTGCTCGACTCGGAGATCGTCGCCCTCGACGTCGACGGGCGGCCTTCGTTCCAGCTTCTCCAATCCCGTCTCAACCTGGGTGGGGTCCGGACGACCGAGGCCGCCGCCTCCGCGCCGATCGTCGCATTCGTCTTCGACCTGCTCGAACTCGATGGTGTCGGTTGGGAGGCTTCACCGTTCCAGGAGCGGCGGACGGCCCTCGAGGCCCTCGAACTCACCCCGCCATGGCACCGGGCCGACGGGATCGTCGGCGAGGGTGAGGCGTTCTGGGCCGCGGTCGACGCCCAGGACCTCGAGGGGATGGTGGCCAAGCGTCTCGACTCGCCCTACCGGCAAGGTGTGCGGTCGCCCGAGTGGCGCAAGATCGTCCGCTACCACACGGTGCGGGCACTCGTGGGGGGTTTCACGGCCGGCGAAGGAGGCAGGGCAGACACGTTCGGATCGCTGCTGCTCGGCGTCAAGGGCAATCATGACGACCTGCGCTGGATCGGCTCGGTCGGTACCGGCTTCGACGATCGCGCGCTCCGGCTCATCAGGGGTGCGCTCGACGACATGCGGACCGATCGATGCCCGTTCGGCGAAACCCCTGACCTGCCGGATGCCGCCTTCGTCGTTCCCCATCTCGTCGCCCATGTCAGGTTCAAGGAGTGGACGAGCGAAGGGAGGCTCCGACACCCGTCGTTCAAGGGTTTTGGCGCCGAGAACCCGGACACGATCACGTGGTCGGAGGAAGGACCCGGCCAGGGATGAGCGCCACCCTCGGCTCCAGGTCCCCTTCAGCGATTCGCCGTCCCTAGTCTCACTGCCATGAAGACCGCTGCCGTGATCATCGTCGTCGTAGCCCTCATCCTTGGGGGGGCGGGTTGGGTGTTCTCCGACGAGATCCGGACGAGCGTGCTCGACCTCGAGGACTTCGAGTTCTCGACGCCGGTCGAGGTCATCGACGTCTCTGCTCGTGAGATTGAGTTGAGCTGGCTTGACCTTGGTGAGACCCGACTGGACCGGGACGAGGTGGCTGGGATCGTGTGGAACGGCGGCTACGGACAGGTCACCGACTTCAGCCATCGGGCGGAAGGCAACGTGGTGAGGGCGTTTCGTGCCATCGAAGGTGGGCTTCCCGGGGTGGGAGAGCGAGTGGCGATCGATGAGTACGCCTGGCCCGCCGACCCAGGGGTCTTCGGGTTCGAGTTCGCCGAGGAAGTCATCGAGGGTGAGCTCGGCCCGATGCCGGCGTGGTCGATCCCGGTCAATCCGGACAGCCCGTGGGTCATCCTCGTTCACGGGCGAAACGACCGGGGACGGGTCGAGATGCTTCGCCTCGTTCCTTTCCTCCACGACGCGGGGTACAGCGTTCTCATCCCGACATACCGCAACGACGAGGGTGCCCCCCAGGTCGCTGGGCGCCGGGTTGCCTTCGGTCACACCGAGTGGAAGGACCTCGATGCGGCGATGGCATGGGTCGATCAGCGAGCCGTGGGAGACGTCTCGGTGATCGGGTTCTCGATGGGAGCGGCGATCACGCTCTCCTGGATGGTGAACAGCCCCGAGGAGGCGGCGGAGCTACGAGCGGTGGTGCTCGACTCGCCGACCACCAACATCGGGGAGACCATCAGGCTCAAGGCCTCGGAGCGCGAGCTGCCGATTCCCTACCTGCACGTGAAAGTCCCGACCATCGTCGCGGACGCGGCGATCCTCGTCGCCGAGCAGCGGTTCGACGTCGACTTCTCGAACTACGACTACGTGGAGATGGCCAAGGACCTCCCGGACGTGCCGATCCTCGTCCTCCACGGCACCGAGGACGTCACGATCCCGATCGAGACGTCGCGCTCCTTCACCGACGCCGCGGTGCGGGCCCGCCTCGTCGAGCTCTTCGGTGGGCATACGCGGATGTGGAACGTGGATCCGGTCACCTACGAGGCAGCCGTGCTCGGGTTCCTCGAACGGTATCGCTAGCGCGTCCGCGGACATCGAACAATCACCCCTTCCCACTGGAGACGTCCCCCAACTACATTGAGGGCATGCGTTCCATCTGGAAAGGTGCGATCAGTTTCGGCCTGGTGACCATCCCGGTCGGGCTCTTCTCTGCCACTGAGAACAGATCACCCTCGTTCAAGCAGCTGCGGGAGTCGGATGGGAGCCCGATCCGCTACAAACGGGTGGCGGAAGTGGACGGCAAGGAAGTCGTCTGGGACGACATCGTCCGCGGGTACGAGGTCGAGAAGGGGCGCTACGTCATCTTCAGTGACGAGGAGCTCGAAGCAGCTGCGTCAGGCACCGGATCGAAGCTGGTCGACGTCGTGCAGTTCGTCAATGAGGCCGAGATCGACCCGATCCTCTACAAGTCCTCGTACTACCTGGCCCCGGAGAAGACCGGGATCAAGGCTTACAAGATCCTCCTCACGGCGCTCGCAGAAGAGGGCCTGGTCGGTCTCTGCAAAGTCTCGATCCGGGCCAAGGAGCAGATGGCGACCCTGCGCAACAAGGGCGGCGTCCTGGTGATGGAGACCATGTATTGGCCCGATGAGGTCCGCGAGGCGACCTTCGAGTCCCTCGAGGAGGAAGTCGAGGTACGAGCCGACGAACTGGCGATGGCGTCGATGCTCATCGAGAACATGACACGGTCGTTCGAACCCGAGGAATGGGCCGATCGTACGCGGGAACGGATCGAAGAGCTTGCGCAGAAGAAGATCGAGGGTGAGGAGATCATCGCCCCCGCCTCACCTGAGCCGACGAAGGTCATCGACCTCCTCGAGGCTCTCAAGGCCTCCGTCGAGGCCACGAAGGCCTCCCGACGCGCCTCCTAGTGCCGGGCCGCTCACACGGCGCCAGGGCGGCTCCGAGCCCTCGGGTCGTCCGCCGAGGGCCGGGGAACGCGTGACCAATCTGTCGACGCACCGCTGAACCCCCGAATCCGACAGTCGGAACCCGTCGGTACACTCCTGCTCCTGCCCTCGTAGCTCAGGGGATAGAGCACCGGCCTCCGGAGCCGGGAGCGCAGGTTCGAATCCTGCCGAGGGCGCCCTCACCATCCGACCGAAGCCTGGATCACACGTCCAGTCGCACCAGGTCATCGAACGTCTCCCGCCGGACAACGAGGCGGGCATTGCCGTCCCGCACGAAGACGACGGGCGGCCGCAGCACCTTGTTGTAGTTGGAGCCCATCGAATGCCCGTAGGCACCGGTCACGGGGGTGGCGATGAGGTCGCCCACCTCGATGTCGCCCGGTACCCATCCGGCCCGGACGAGGAGGTCCCCCGACTCACAGTGCTTCCCGACCAGGCGAATCTCCTGGTCGCGGACCGCGTCGAGTGCCCTCGGGAGGAAGGTCTCGTAGCCGGATCCGTAGAGGACGGGCCGTGGGTTGTCGCTCATGCCTCCGTCGACCGCGACGTACGTGCGGATCCCCGGGAGTCGTTTGATGGTGCCCGCGGTGTAGAGGGTGACGGCGGCCGCGGCCACGATCGAGCGGCCCGGCTCCGCCGAGATCGTGCCGGTCACACCCTCCGTCCGGCAGGCCCCGATGACCGCTGCCGCCCACTCCTCGATCGCGGCGGCCTCCTCGCCCTCGACGTAGGCGACCCCGAGGCCACCTCCCACCGAGAGTTCGGGAAGGCCGAACGGGAGGGCGATTCGGGCAATGATGCGGGCTGCCTCGGCGAACGAATCGATGGAGAAGACCTGGCTGCCGATGTGGGCGTGGATGCCCACGAGGTCCATGGCGACCGAGGTCCGGGCCCGCTCGATGGCAGCCGCCGCGGCTCCGGTCGAGACCGTGAAACCGAACTTCGTGTCGTCATGGCCGGTCTGGACGAACCGGTGCGTGTGCGCCTCCACCCCGGGGGTGAGACGGATCAGCACCCGGGGAGCAGGGAGGCCTTCGGCGACCAGGGCCTCGATCCGATCGATCTCGTCGAATGAGTCGATGACCACGCGCCCGACCCCGGCGGTGAGGGCCGTGCGGAGCTCTTCCCGGCTCTTGTTGTTGCCATGGAGGACGAGGCGATCGGCGGGGACGTCCGCGGTGAGCGCAACATGCAGCTCACCGCCCGTCGCCACGTCGAGGTGCATTCCCTCCTCGTGGGCCAATCGGGCCATCTCCTTGCAGAGGAAGGCCTTGGAGGCGTAGGCGACCCCATCGCCCCACGCCGTCACGGCCCGCCGGCACCGATCCCGCACATGCTCCTCGTCATACACGAACAGCGGTGTCCCGAACTCGGTTGCCAGGTCGAGCGTGTCGCAACCACCAAGCACGAGTTGTCCGTGGGACCCCACGGATGCAGAGTCGGGGAGGAGCGCACGTGGGATGGGACCGGCCATGGGAAGGGAGAGTAGCTCCGCTCGGTTTCGGCCCCTCCGGTGGGCTACTCCCCGCGGGTCTCGGTGTCGATCCGGGGGAGCATGCCCGTGGTCTCCGACGTGTCCAGGAGCCGGGATGCGCCCTCGGTGGGATCGAGCGCTTCCAGCCACCGCACGAGGATTTCCTGCTCGATCCTCCCCTTGGCGTGGACGGGGCTGGGCACTCGGACGATGAGGTCGAGGCTGTTCGGTCCGGTGACGTCGATCACCACCTGCGGTTGAACCGATGGCAGCGCCAGCGAATGCCGCTTGGCGCGTTCGGCGAAGCTCACACCCGCTTCCGCGACGAACGGCAGGGTGGTCCTTTCCGCTGCCTGCAGGAGCAGGTCGGCTGTGGTTCGCCATCCGTCGAGCGGCACTGGGACGGTGAAGGCGTGGAGAACAAAGTCGCGGCCGCCGGTCTCGTTCACCACCGATTGGGTCACGAGGAGGGAGTTGGGAAACACGATCGTGCGCCCGGTCCTCGCCTCGCCCGGGCCGACCTCGAAGATCGTGGTGGTGAGCAGGGAGTGATCGACAACGTCCCCCCGCAGCCCGGAAACCTCGATCCTGTCGCCAATGGAGAAGCTCTTTCCCGACGTGCGGACGATGGCGCCACTGACGCACATGATGAGTTCCTTGGTCGCCAGCACGAAAGCCGCGCCGAGGGCCACGAGGGAGATCGCTGCGGAGCGCAGTTGCTCGGCCCAGATGACCGTCAGCCCGAAGAAGAGCAGCAGGAGGGCAAGGTTGCGGATCTGCACCATCCACCGACGGCTCATCTGGACATTCGCCCACTCCTGGTTGCGGACATACCGCACCGCCACCCCTCGCCCGACGAGAACAACGAGGAAGAGGACGGCCGAACTGATGACGTCGGCTGATCGGCCTACGAAGAGCGAATCCACGCCGGGAAGGGTAGTGGACTCCCCTTCCTGGCTCCCGCGAGAAGCCAGCCCCCCGGAAGGCTGCCCGACCGTTGGTTGCCCGACCGAGCGCGTACGCTGAGGCCATGCAGGAAGTGTTCTCGGGGTTGGGTGTCTCACCGGCCACCCAGGCCAAGACAGTGGCGTCGCTCATCGCCGTGGCCGTCATCGTGCTCCTGCGCTGGGTGATCGTGAGGGCAATCCAACGGCGCATCGAGGAACCCGAACTCACCTATCGAACACGGAAGGTGGCGTCCTACATCACCTCACTCGTGAGCGTCCTCACGCTCAGCTGGATCTGGATCGACGCGCTCGACTCCTTCACCACCTACATCGGCCTGGTCTCTGCCGGTATCGCCATCGCCCTCACCGACGTCCTCAAGAACCTGGCCGGGTGGGCGTACATCCTCCTCCGGCGTCCGTTCCGGGTCGGAGACCGGATCGAGATCGGCGACACGAAGGGCGACGTCGTCGACATCAGGCTCTTCCGGTTCTCGCTCCTCGAGGTCGGCAACTGGGTCGACGCCGAGCAATCGACCGGTCGCCTCGTTCATGTCCCCAACGGCCTTCTCTTCACCGAGCGGCTCGCCAACTACACGGAGGGGTTCGAGTACATCTGGCACGAGATCCCGGTGCTCATCACCTTCGAGTCCGACTGGAAGCTGGCACGCGAGATCCTCGAACGTGCACTCGCCGAGCGAGTACCGGCCGTCCAAGGAGACGCAGCCCAACGCATCCGATCAGCTGCCAAGACCTATCACATCCGCTTTGGTGCGCTCACACCTCGCGTCTACCTCACAGTGAGGGACTCCGGCGTCCTGCTCACCGCCCGGCTCCTCGTTGATGTGCGGGCGAGGCGAGCGATGGACGAGGCGTTCTGGGAAGGGGTCCTCGAGGGGTTCGCAGCCGAGCCCACGGTCGAACTTGCCTACCCGACGATCAGGATGTATCGGCAGGAGTAGCACGAGCACGAGCTCGAGCCCGAGCAGCCCAAGCCAATCACCTGGGCATGCTCATCGGACGAGGCTGTACCCTGCTCGCTCCATGAAGGTAGGAATCGGAATCATCGGCGCGGGCACTGTTGGCGGTGCCCTGGCGGCCAAGCTCATCGACGAAGGGGCGGCCATCGCTGCCAAGTCCGGCCTCGAGCTCGAGCTGGTCAAGGTGGCCGTGCGCGACAAGTCCAAAGCCCGCCCGTTCCATATCCCACCGGATCGTGTCACGACCGATCCCTTCGCCGTGGTCGACGATCCGGCTGTCCAGCTCGTCGTTGAGCTCATGGGTGGTCTCGAGCCGGCCGGCGCCATCGTCGAGCGCGCCCTGCGGGCGGGGAAGGCCGTTGTCACCGCCAACAAGGAGCTCGTCGCCACGCGTGGTCTTGACCTCATCTCCCTTGCGGAGGCCCAAGGTGTGGCGCTTCTCTACGAGGCTGCGGTGGGAGGGGGCATCCCCATCATTCGGCCGCTCTCACAGTCCCTCGCCGGGGAGCGCCTCACCCGGGTGCTCGGAATCGTCAACGGCACCACCAACTTCATCCTCTCCAAGATGTCTGAGGAGGGAACCGCCTACGAGGACGTTCTCGCAGAGGCGCAGCGCCTCGGATTCGCCGAGGCCGATCCCACCTCCGACGTCGGCGGAGGGGATGCAGCCTCCAAGGCAGCCATCCTTGCGTCGCTGGCTTTCGGATCCTGGATCGACGGCCCTTCGGTACCCCGGGAAGGGATCGAAGGCATCTCGGTCGAAGACATCGACAACGCGGCCACCCTCGGGTACGTCATCAAGCTCCTTGCCATCGCAGAAGAGAGCACCGGGGGAGTCGCGGTGAGGGTCCATCCCACGCTCGTCCCGATGGGTCATCCGCTGGCGGCGATCCGCGGCGCCCAGAACGCGATCCATGTCGAAGGGCCGCAGATCGGCGAACTGCTGTTCAGTGGTCCGGGAGCCGGCGGCGGTCCCACCGCCACGGCGGTGCTCGGGGACGTCATCGATGCGGCGAGGGAGCTCCTCGCCGGCGCCCAGGTCACCCCGCCGGTACGGTTCCAACCGGCTCGGATGGTCGACCTCGCCCACACGGTCACCCAGCGCTACTACCGCCTCGAGGTGATGGACTCGCCGGGCGTGCTGGCTGCCATAGCCGCCGCCTTTGGTGCCGAGGAGGTCTCGATTGCTTCGGTATGGCAGGAAGGTCGCGGTGCGGGAGCGACGCTCCTCATCATCACGCACGAGGCACTCGAGTCCCGGCACGACCGAGCCCGGGCCGCGGTCAGTGCCCTCCCGTCGGTGACCGAAGTCGGGGCAATGCTCCGGGTCCACGCCGGGTGACGATGCGGTACTTCTCGACTCGTGGTGGCGCACCTCCGACCGACTACGAAGGTGTGGTGCTCGGGGGCCTCGCCCCGGACGGCGGCCTCTACTGGCCAGAGCGGTGGCCCCGCCTGGACCTCGACGAGTCATGGGCGGAACTGGCCTATGCCGAGGTTGCCGCCCGGGTGATCGCACCGTTTGCGGAGGGCTCGCTCGACCTCGACACCGTGCGTCGCCTCACGTCCGACGCGTACGCAGGCTTCCGGACCGAAGAGGTGGCGCCGGTCACGAGGCTCGACGATCACACGTGGCTCCTCGAGCTGTTCTGGGGTCCGACCCTCTCGTTCAAGGACTACGCCCTCCAGGTGGTCGGCAACACACTCGACCACCTGCTCGAGCGGCGCGATGAACGTCTCACCATCGTGGGAGCCACATCGGGCGACACCGGCTCTGCTGCCATCGCTGCCCTGCGAGGGCGCTCACGGTTGGACGTCGTCATCCTCCACCCCGAGGGCCGTGTGAGCGAGGTCCAGCGCCGGCAGATGACCACCGTCCTCGATGACAACGTCCACAACGTCGCCATCACCGGCACTTTCGACGACTGCCAGGCCACCGTCAAGGCGCTCTTCGCCGATCAATCCCTGCGGGCCGAAGTCCCGATCTCCGCTGTCAACTCGATCAACTGGGCGCGCATCGCCGCCCAGGCGGCCTACTACGTGTGGGCCGCGCTCCAGGTCGGGGACCGGGGTTCCGGGATCGGCGTGGCGGTTCCCTCCGGGAACTTCGGCAACGCACTCGCCGCCTACGTCGCCCGCTCGATGGGCGCGCCCATCAGCCACATCGTCGTGGGGACCAACGTCAACAACGGCCTCGCAGTCTTCCTCCAGGAGGGGCGACTCGAGCGATCCACGGTCGTCCCCACGGTCGCCCCTGCGATGGATATCCAGGTGCCCTCGAACCTCGAACGACTGCTGTTCGACATGCTCGAACGCGATCCCGTCGCCCTCTCCGAACTCATGGGGTCGTACCGGGAGAAGGGCGTGCTCCAGGTCCCGGCCTCCACCATCGGTCTGTACCAGGGCCTGTTCTCCTCGGCCTGGATGTCGGATGCCGCAGCCATCGCGGCGATCGCCGACCTGCGGTCGAGGGGAGGGCCGATCGTCGACCCGCACACCGCCATCGGGTGGGCGGCCGGACAGATCCGCCATCGGCGACCGGGGGTCCCCCTCGTCTGTGTCGCAACCGCCCACCCCGCGAAATTCCCGGATGCCGTGGTCGAGGCGGTGGGGGAGGCGCCGTCGCTCCCCGATGACCTGGCTGACCTCCTCGTGCGGGAGGAGCGCTTCGACACGCTCCCGGTGGATGTGGCGGCAGTCACGCAGTACGTGCGGGACGCGGCGGGCGAGTAGTCCCAAGTCCCAAGTCCCAGGTCCCGAGTCCCAAGTCCCGAGTCCCAAGTCCCAAGTCCCAAGTCCCAAGTCCCAGGTCCCGAGTCCCAAGTCCCGAGTCCCAAGTCCCAAGTCCCAAGTCCTTCGGTCCTCGTACCCCTTTTCTCGTACCTTGGATCTGATATGGACGTAACCCGGGAACCCGCGCTACACTGCCGTCATCGCCTTCCGGCGATATCCCTCTCCCCCCGGATCGACGTGCGCGTCAGATCGAGCGGGTGAGACGTTCCACACGGACAGGCCCGTCCCGTGCACACAGCCGTCAGGCATCGTGATGTACGACTCGAAAGGACCAACGTGACCAGCCGAGCCGATCTCCAGAAGAAGCCGATCGCAGACCTGCGTGCCATCGCCACCGCGGTGGGAGTCGAGGGCGACGGGCTTCAGAAGTCGAAGCTCATCTCTGCCATCCTCGAATCCGGGAATATCGAAGTCTCGGATGAGAAGCCCGCGGTCGAACTCCCCGAGGTTCGCAAGACCCATTCCGTCCCGACCGGAGATGCCGCTCGCTCGGAGCAGGGCAGCACCGACTCCGATGACGGCTCCGATGATGACGACGCCGACCAGAGCCAGGGGAACCGTGGCGGTCAGCGCAACCAGGGCGGTCAGCAGAATCGTGACGGTCAGCGCAGCCAGGGCGGCGGCCAGCAGAACCAGCAGCGCAGCCAGGGCGGCGGCCAGCAGAACCAGCAGCGCAACCAAGGCGGTCAGCAAGGCGGAGGAGACGGTCGACGTCGCCGCAAGCGTGGCGGCAGCGGAGGCGGAGGTGGCGGTGGTGGCGACCCCCAGGGCGGGGGCGGCAACGAACGGTCACGGTGGGACGACGTCCCCGACGACGAGCTCGAGTTCCGCGAAGGACTCCTTGACGTGCTCCCCGAGGGCTACGGGTTCCTCCGTACCTTCGGGTACAAGCCCGGTGACAAGGACGCGTATGTGTCGGTCAACGTGGTTCGGCGCAGCGGACTCCGCCGGGGTGACCTCGTCGTTGGCCCGATCCGGCCGGCCCGCAACCAGGAGAAGTTCCCTGCCCTCATTCGGGTGACGACCGTCAACGGCATGTCGATCGAAGACGCCAAGAACCGGCCGAAGTTCGAGAAGCTGACCCCTCTCTTCCCCGACGAGCGTCTCCGTCTCGAGGTTGTGGACGCCCGAAAGCGCGTCCTTCCTCGCATCGTCGACCTCATCGCCCCCATCGGCAAGGGCCAGCGTGGGCTGATCGTCTCCCCACCCAAAGCGGGCAAGACGACGGTGCTCAAGGAGATCGCCACCTCGATCGCCGTCAACAACCCCGAGTGTCACCTCATGGTCGTGCTCGTGGATGAGCGCCCGGAGGAAGTCACCGACATGCAGCGCACCGTCAAGGGCGACGTCATCTATTCGACGTTCGACCGACCGGCGGAAGAGCACACCCAGGTGTCCGAGCTCGCAATCGAGCGTGCGAAGCGCCTCGTGGAGATGGGAACGGATGTCGTCATTCTCCTGGACTCGATCACCCGGCTCGCCCGCGCCCACAACCTCGCAACCCCGGCCTCGGGACGGATCCTGTCCGGTGGTGTCGACTCCCAGGCGCTGTACCCACCGAAGCGGTTCTTCGGAGCGGCCCGCAACATCGAGGAGGGTGGGTCCCTCACGATCATCGGGACGGCACTGGTCGAGACCGGGTCCAAGATGGACGAGGTCATCTTCGAGGAGTTCAAGGGCACCGGCAACATGGAGCTCAAGCTCGACCGAAGGTTGGCGGACAAGAGGATCTACCCTGCGATCGACGTCGAGTCTTCGGGTACGCGGCGTGAGGAGTTGCTCTTCACGCCGGATGAGCTCACCCAGGTCTGGAAGCTGCGTCGGGTGCTCCTCGCACTCGAATCGGGTCCGGCCCTCGAGCTGCTCATCGATCGCCTCAAGTCAACGCCGTCCAATGCGCAGTTCCTCGCAGAAATCGCCAAGAACACCTGATCAGAAAGACCGAGACGATGAAGGCCGAAATCCACCCCGCGTATCAGGAAGCCAAGGTCGAGTGCTCGTGTGGGAACACGTTCGTCACTCGTTCCACCAAGGGCGACATGCACGTCGAGTTGTGCAATGAGTGCCATCCGTTCTTCACGGGTCGCCAGAAGCTCGTCGACACGGGTGGCCGGGTAGAGCGCTTCCGTCGGCGCTACGAGGGGACCGAGATCAAGTCGAAGGCCCGCCAGAAGTCCGACGCTGTTCCCGTCGCGGACGAGGCCTAGACCTCCGGCTTCGGCCGGACGAGGCGTGTGCCTCTCCCGCCACCCGGGCATCCCTATCGCATGAGCGCAGATCCGAGCAAGACCGTCGGCGGCCAGGCCGTCATCGAAGGCGTAATGATGCGAGCCCCGGCCGGCTGGGCGGTCGCCGCCCGGAATCCGCAGGGGGTCATCGTTGTCCGGTCGGACGAACTTCCCCGGCTTTCGACCCGCTCCTGGGCCGCACGCGTCCCGTTCGTTCGGGGTGTCATGGTGCTCGGGGAGTCGCTCAGCCTCGGGATGAAGTCCCTCACCTGGTCGGCGAAGGTCGCCGGTGTCGATGAGGGCGAGGAGGAGATCTCGTCCTGGGCGATGTTCCTGTCGGTCCTCGCCTCACTCACGCTGGCACTGGGCTTGTTCATGATCCTGCCGACCGTGATCGCCAAGTGGCTCGCCGCGGGAGACGACCTGGTCCTGGCAGCCGTCGAAACGGTCGTGCGACTCGGGCTCTTCGTCGGCTACATCTGGGCCATCGGCCGGTGGGAGGAGATCGCTCGGGTCTTCCAGTACCACGGTGCCGAACACAAGACCATCCACGCCTTCGAAGCCGGCGACCCCCTCACCGTCGAGGAGATCCAGAAATACTCGCCCGCGCATCCACGCTGTGGCACGAGCTTCCTCCTCCTTGTGATCATCCTCTCCTCCATCGCATTCGGCCTCCTCGGTGACTTGCCGTGGCTGTGGATCGTGCTCAGCCGCATCATCCTCATTCCGGTCCTTGCCGGGATCAGCTACGAGATCCTGCGCTTCTCCGGCCTGCGCGAGGGAACGTTGCTCGCCAACGCCCTGGCTGCACCGGGTATCTGGTTGCAGAAGCTCACCACCGCCGAACCTGACGCCAGCCAGGTGGAGGTTGCCGTGGCGGCGCTTCTTCAAGCCGTCGATGGGGCCACCCGGGACGAGGTCCTGACCAGGGGCCCCGTCCCGCAGGCATCGCTGGACGTCGAGTTCGACTGATGGATGCCAACGTCCGGGCGAAACTCGAGACACTGATCGAGACATTCGCCGAGGTCGAGCGGCAGCTCCTCGATCCCGATCTTCTCGGCAGCTCAGACAAGTACGCCGAGACCGCTCAACGACATGCCGAACTCCGCGACATCGTCGAGGGATATCGGGGCTTCCTGGCCGCGGACAAGGACGCGAAGGACGCCGCCGAACTCGCCGAGATCGAGGACGACCCCGGCATGGCCGAGGAACTGCGCAGCATGGCCGGGGAGCGCCGGGCCGACGCGGACCGCTTCGAGAAGAACCTGTGGCTCGCATTGGCGCCGAAGGACCCGAACGACGACAAGGACGTGATCGTCGAGATCCGCTCCGGCGTCGGTGGCGACGAAGCGGCCATCTGGGCCGGGGACCTCATGCGGATGTTCGAGAGGTTCGCGGAACGTCGCGGGTACCGGACCGAGGTCATCGAGTCGTCCCCGTCCGAGTCCGGTGGCTACTCGAAGGTCTCGATCGGGGTGAAAGGGAAGGGTGCCTACAGCTCCTTCAAGTTCGAGTCGGGCGTCCACCGGGTCCAGCGGGTCCCCAAGACCGAGTCGCAGGGCCGAATCCATACGTCGACTGCGACCGTCGCGGTCCTGCCCGAGGTGGATGAGGTCGAGATCGATCTCGACCTCAATGACGTGCGGGTGGACGTGTACCGCTCGTCGGGGCCGGGCGGCCAGTCGGTCAACACGACCGACTCGGCGGTGCGGCTCACCCATGAGCCGACTGGTATCACCGTCGCGTGCCAGGACGAGAAGTCCCAACTCCAGAACAAGGAGAAGGCCTTCCGTATCCTCCGGGCCCGTCTCTATGCCGTGGAGTTGGAGAAGCAGCAGGCGGAGCTCGCCGCCGAGCGTTCCTCCCAGATCGGCACCGGTGATCGTTCGGAGAAGATCCGGACCTACAACTTCAAGGAGAACCGGGTCACCGACCACCGGATTGGTCTCACCATCAAGCAGCTGCCCACCATCCTCGAAGGCGACCTCGACGAGTTCGTGAACCGACTCACCGCCGAGGACCGAGCGGCCAAGCTGGCCGGGGCGGAGTAGGGCCGTGCCGGCCGCCACCCGGTGGAAGCACTGGCTCATCCTGGCCCTCATCCTCGTCCTGGCTGCTTGCGGGGGGAACGGCACCGACGACACCGAGTCGATCGATCCCGAGACATCCTCTCCGGGCGCGTACAGCGAAGGAAGCGATGTGTTCGTCGTCTACCCCGACGATGCCGCTCCGCTCATGGACTCGGCCGTGGACTTCACGAAGCGTTGGTTCGCAGAGACGAACGAGCTCGGCTTTCCAGCGTTCGGAGTGACGGGTGATGGCGTACTTTCCTCCTCGCGAGTCGATGATGAGCTGCGGGTTTGGGTCGACCTGGCTACCGGCGGTCTCTTCGAACCGGTCCGACTGGCGCAACTCACGATCGAGAACCGGGCCACCGACGGGGAGGACTCCGTCTACGTGGAGCAACTCATTCCCGCGTTCCTGGCAGCAGCCGGCGTCGAGCCAGTCCCGCACGAGCTGGGACTGGACACCGTCGACCTCCTCTTCGACGGAGGTCGCACCGCCCAACTCACGATCGATGGGGTCACGATCTACCTGGCCATGAACAAGTTCTCGCTGGTGCTCGGGGCGACCGGTGGCTGACCCGCACCATGTTCTTCCCACCGGCGAGCGTCGACGGCTCCTCTCGGTGGTGACCGGCCAGCCCCTCCACAAGGTCTACGACGGGATGGAGCTCACCGACCGGCAGGCGAAGCGCTTCCACCAACTCGGACTCCGCCGCATGGCGGGAGAACCGCTCCAATACCTCGAGGGAACGGTTCAGTTCGGCCCGATCGACATCGCGATCGACCGGCGAGCGCTCATTCCCCGTCCCGAGACGGAGCGGCTGTGGGAGCGGACCATCGAACTCACGACGGAGGACAACGGTGCACCCGGCTTCATCCTCGACCTCTGCACCGGGTCGGGCTGCCTGGCCCTCGCCTACAAGCACGCGTTTTCGTCCGCCCACATCGTTGCCACCGACATCTCCAGCGAGGCACTCAGCCTCGCCAGGGACAACGCCCGTAGCCTTCGCTCGGTCGTCGAGATCCGGGAAGGCGATCTCTACGACGCACTCCCGGATGACCTGCGGGGATCCTTCGATCTCGTCGTCTCCAATCCTCCCTACGTGGCCGAGGACGCCAGGCTTCCGATGGAAGTGCGGGACCATGAACCGCACCTCGCCCTCTTCGCCGGGCTTGACGGCCTCGACGTGATCCGGCGGGTCGTATCAGGGGCATCGACGTGGCTGGCGCCCTCCGGGCTCATTGCACTGGAGGTCGGGGAGACCCAAGGATCGTCGGTCGTGGCTCTCTTCGATGAGGCCGGGCTGAAGGCCTGGGTGGAGCCCGACCTGACCGGGCGCGACCGATTCGTATTCGCCCGGCAACCCTGACGCGGTGGGCTGCCGCCACCTCATCCGATCGGGCTCCGCTACGCGCGAAATGCCCACCGATAGTGGCTTTCGGTCCCTACGCTGATGGTATGTCCACCGTCCATGACGCCGTTGTCGCGCTCCGGGGAGGAGGGGTCATCGGCGTCCCCACGGACACCGTGTACGGCCTCGCCGTCTCCCCGTACGAGCCAGCGGCCGTGGCCCGACTGTTCGAGATGAAAGGTCGGGACGACGGGAAACCGATTGCCGTGCTCGTCGCCTCCCTCGCCCAGGCACAGGATGTCGCCTCCTTCAACCCCGTTGCCTTGTCGCTGGCTGCCGAGCACTGGCCGGGAGCGTTGACGATCATCGTGCCCACCTCCGGCCGGCTGGCCGAGGGCGTGGGCCGGGACGGCACGGTCGGGGTGCGTATGCCGGATCACCCGGTTGCCCTCGAACTGCTCTCCACATTCGGCCCCCTGGCGGTGACGAGCGCCAACCGCTCCGGCAAGCCCGAGTGCCTCGATGACGAGTGTGCGGTGCGGGCATTCGGGGATGAGGTCCAGCTGTACCTCCCGGGGCGGGGTTCGCGGGGACTGTCGTCCACCGTCGTCGATGCGACCGGGGTCTCCATTGCGCTGCTCCGGCGGGGACCGGTGGAGATCAGCCAGTCCGCGTAGGGGTGCGCCTGCTCCCGGTCCGATCCACCCGGTAGTGATAGCCGTGGCTCCGGGAGAACCCGAGCCCCCCGTAGAGGGCGATCGCTGCGGCGTTCTCCTCCTCGACCTGAAGGTAGGCGGTGTGCGCTCCCCGGTCGTGTCCCCAGGCAATGAGTGCCGAGGTGACCCGCGACCCCAAACCCCGACGGCGCTCGCGGACTGTGGTTGCTACGTCGAAGAGGCCGATCCACTCGCCATCGAGGACACCGAGGCCCACTGCGATAGGCCCTGCGTGATCAGCCACCAGCGCCAGTCCGAGGTCGGGGAGTGATCGGTAGGCCTCGGTCAGCCCTTCGGCGCGTGACGCATCGAACCCGCGGACCGTCGCGAAGGCACTGGACCACTCCGCGAGCCGATCACGTGCCAGGAGGGTGACACCATGATCCGCGATTCGGACCGTCCTCCGGACGTGGACACCGGTCGGTGCCTGCGTCTCCCAGGTCCCCAGGAGTCGATCGACCGGCGATCCGGGTTCGGTCTTCACGATCGCCCGCCGACCCCGGTCCGCGTACCACCCGCATACGTGGGACACCGCGTCGGCGAGGGGGAGTCCCGGGTGCCCGAGGTCCCATGCGGAGTTCACCCGGCGATTGGGGAGGAGCGCGTCGGATCGGAGAACCCACTCCCCGACCCGGGCCGTGGTGGTGGCTGGAAAGGCCCGGAGGGCGGCTTGCTCGATCTCCGACGGAAGGATCATGGCGGGCAGGGTATTCGCAGGGACCGAGCCGGGTATCGTCACCTGACCTGGAGTGAGGAAGTCGATGATGGACTGGAACCACATACGGTACGAGGAGCCCGCGGCACACGTGGCGAGGATCGTGCTTGCCCGAAGCGAGATGGCGAACGCCCAGGACTATCGGATGCTGTCCGAGTTGAACGAGGCCTTCGACCGAGCTGCCGGGGACCCCGGCGTGAAGGTCATCATCCTCGCCGCCGACGGGAACCACTTCTCGGCTGGGCACGACCTCGTCTCCACCGACTGGAAGGACGACATGGGCCACCTCCCCACCGTGGGGACGTGGTGCCATTTTGATGCCGAGGGGGCTGAGGGCTACTTCGCACGGGAGATGGAGATGTACGTCGGCCTGTGTTGGCGGTGGCGCAACATCCCGAAGCCGACCATCGCCCAGGTGCAGGGGAAGGTGATCGCCGGCGGCCTGATGCTCGTGTGGCCCATGGATCTCGTTGTCTGCTCCGAGGAGGCGACGTTCTCCGACCCGGTGGCGGCCCTAGGGATGAACGGGCACGAGTACTTCGTCCACCCGTACGAGGCCGGGCAGCGCCTGGCCAAGGAGATGCTCTTCACAGGGCGGGCCATCACGGCCGAGGAGGCACTTCGTCACGGGATGGTGAACGCCGTTGTCGCGCGGGACGACTTGGAGGCGGTGACGCTGGCGATGGCCGAGCGGATTGCCCGTCGCCCGCTGTTCGGCCTGGCGATGGCGAAGCAGTCGGTGAACCAGTCGATGGAGCACATGGGGATGTGGAACGCCCTCCAGGCGGCGTTCGGACTCCACCACGTGGGACACAACCACAACCTCCGGGTGCACGGGCACCTCGTCGACCCGGCAGGCCCAGGGATCATCCGCGAAGAGGCATAGGGGGTTCCGCGTCGGCGGCAGCATCTGCGTCCGCCAAGCGCGCGTGTGGAGCCGCGCAGGTGCAGACGCTGACGCCGGTTACTCGTAGTACTCGCTGCCGAGGTGTGTGATGAGGTCCTCGCCCATCCAGTCGCGGAGAGTGTTCTTCAGTTTCTTGAGCTGGATGAACAGGTCGTTCTCGGCGTAGAGGCCGGGGGCGGTCTGGGGGCTCTTGAAGTAGAAGGAGAGCCACTCCTGGATGCCGGACTTGCCGGCCCGGTGGGCGAGGTCGAGGAAGAGCGCCAGGTCGAGGGCGAGCGGAGCGGCCAGGATCGAGTCCTTGCACAGGAAATCGATCTTGATCTGCATCGGGTAGCCCATCCAGCCGAAGATGTCGATGTTGTCCCAGCCCTCCTTGTCGTCGCCGCGGGGCGGGTAGTAGTTGATGCGCACCTTGTGATAGAGGTCGCCGTAGAGGTCGGGATAGAGCTCCGTCTGGAGGACCTGTTCCAGCACGCCCAGCTTCGAGACCTCCTTCGAGCGGAAGTTCTGGGGGTCGTCGAGGACTTCGCCATCCCGGTTGCCGAGGATGTTGGTCGAGAACCAACCCTTGATGCCGAGCATCCGCGCCTTGAGGCCAGGGGCGATGATCGTCTTGATGAGGGTCTGCCCGGTCTTGTAGTCCTTCCCGGTGATCGGGACCTTCCGCAGCGCCGCCAGTTCCAGCATGGCCGGGATGTCGACGGTGAGGTTGGGGGCTCCGTTGGCGAAAGGAACCCCTGACTCGAGCGCGGCGTAGGCGTAGATCTGGGACGGCGCGATGGCCGGGTCGCTCGCCTCGAGTCCCGCCATGAAGGCTGCGAGCGAATCGTGTACCGCTGACGGTTCCTCGTAGCGCTCAGTGGAACCACACCACACCATGACGAGGCGCTCGACGCCCTGCTCGGCCCGGAATCGATCGATATCCGCGATGAGGTCGAGGGCGAGGTCCATCTTGGTGGCACCCTCCTTGACGTTGTCGGTGTGCTCGAGTCGGCTCACCCACTCGGAGGAGAACGCCGCGCTCATCGGCTTGACGAGACGCAGTTCGTCGCCGACCGCCTCGAGGTGGTGAGGTTGGAGGACGCCGGCCTTCATCGCTGCCGTGTAGGCATCGTCGGAGTAGGGGTCCCATCCGCCGAACACGAGGTCATCGAGGCCGGCGAGCGGCACGAACTCCCGAATGAGGGGGTTGCGGCCTTCGGTGCGCTTCCCGAGCCGGATCCGGCCCATCTGGGTGAGCGAGCCGATCGGTGCCTGACCGGCGCGGCGGGCCGTCATCACGCCCGCGATCAGGGTGGTGGCAACGGCACCCATCCCGGGCAGGAGGACACCTAGTTTGCCTTCAGCGGGTTCGATCTGAGTCATTCGGACAGCCTATCGGGGTGCCTCGGCGGCCCGAACCGTGATCACACGACCGGCACCCGCCTCATGGCAGCGGCGATCTGCTCCTCGGGGTACTCGTAGTCGACCAGCGATCCACTGAAGTACGCCTGGTAGGAGGCCATGTCGAAATGCCCATGCCCCGACAGTCCGAAGAGGATGACCTTCTCCTCGCCGCTTTCCGTTGCCCGCTCGGCCTCTCGGACCACCGCGGCGACGGCGTGCGCCGGCTCCGGCCCGGGGATGATCCCTTCGGTGCGTGCGAACAACACCGCCTTCTCGAAGCACTCGATCTGGTGAATGGATTCGGCTTCGATCAGGCCTTCCTCGAGGACGTGGGAGACCAGCGGGGCCATCCCGTGGTATCGGAGGCCACCGGCGTGGATCGGATCGGGCACGAAATCGTGGCCGAGCGTGTGCATCTTCACCAGCGGTGTCATGCCGACGGTGTCGCCGAAGTCGTACGTGTAGGTCCCCTTGGTGAGGGACGGGCATGCAGCGGGCTCGACCGCGCGGATGATCGGGTCGATCGACCCAGCGATCTTCTCGCGGATGAACGGGAACGTCAGCCCCGCGAAATTCGAACCGCCCCCGGCGCAAGCGATGATGACATCAGGAGTCTCGCCGGCCAATCGCATCTGCAGGATCGCTTCCTCGCCGATGATGGTCTGGTGCATGAGGACATGGTTGAGCACGGACCCGAGTGCGTACGCGGTGTCCTCGTGGGATGCCGCTACCTCGACTGCCTCGGAGATGGCGATCCCAAGGCTCCCGGGGGTGTCGGGCATTGCGGCAAGGATGCTCCGTCCGGCTTCGGTCAGGTTCGAAGGCGAGGGGTGCACGATGCCTCCCCACGTCTCCATGGCGGCCCGCCGGTATGGCTTTTGGTCGTAGGATGCTCGTACCTGCCATACCTCGCACACGAGACCGAACATGGCTGCTGCGAACGACAGCGCGGAACCCCACTGGCCAGCCCCGGTCTCGGTGGTGAGTCGGCGCTTCCCGGCTTCGGCGTTGTAGTACGCCTGGGGGATCGCAGTGTTGGGTTTGTGCGACCCAACAGGACTCGTCCCCTCGTACTTGTAGTAGATGTGTGCCGGGGTCCCCAACGCTGCCTCCAACCGATGGGCGCGGTGGACCGGGGAAGGGCGCCACATCTGGTAGGCCGCTCGCACGGCTTCGGGGATCTCGATGAAGCGGTCCTGGCTGACCTCCTGGAGGATGAGGGCCATGGGGAAGAGCGGGGCGAGGTCATCCGGTCCGACTGGCTGATGGGTCCCCGGGTGTAGCACGGCGGGAGGTGGGTTGGGGAGGTCCGCCGTGATGTTGTACCAATGGCGCGGGATCTCCGACTCCGGCAGGGTGATCTTGGTCGTCGGCATCGGGTGCCCTCCTGGTTGCTCGACGTCAACCTAGCGACCGTTTCACCTGCCTAGAACGGTCCCACTTGGCGTTGGCACGCGGAGCGGCCACGATGTGCCGATGCGCTGGCTCGCCGAACGTTTCATGAGGATGCTCGGCTGGAAGGTGGTCGGGGAGGAACCGCTCCCTGAGCAGTTCGTTGCCATCGGGGCGCCCCACACCTCGAACTGGGACTTCATGCTCTTCCTCGCGGTCGTCTCCCACTTCCGTGTGAATGCCAAGGTGATCGGGAAGCACACGCTCGTCGAGGGCCCCTTCGGCGGGTTCATGCGGAGGATGGGTGTCGTACCCGTCGATCGGAAGAGTGCCACCGGTATCGTCGACCAGATGCGCGCGGTCTTCGATGCATCAGGGGCGATGGCACTCGTCGTCGCCCCTGAGGGGACTCGGTCACGCACGGACCACTGGAAGTCAGGTTTCTACCGGATCGCCCTGGGGGCCGGTGTCCCGGTGGTGTGTGCCTACGTCGACTACCAGGCGAAAGTGGCAGGGTTCGGCGAGGTCATCCACCTCAGCGGTGACATGACCGCAGACATGGACCGGGTGCGCTCCTTCTATGCGACGACGGGCGTCGGCCGGTTCCCCGGAAAGGCCGGAACGATCCGCCTCCGGGAAGAGGGCTGAGCAACGGACGACGGACGGAACGGAGAACGGAGAACGGAGAACGGAGCCAGACCGCAACGGACGACGGACCACGGACGACGGACGGAACCTGAACGAACGGAGAACGGAGCCAGACCGGAACGGGGCACGGACGACGGACGGAACGAGAACGGAGAACGGAGCCAGACCGGAACGGGGCACGGACGACGGACGGAACGGAGAACGGAGAACGGAACCGGTGGCTCGGCTCCTACTTCGTGCTTCGTACGCCGTCCTCCTACGCGGTGACGACGCCGGTCCAGCGGGCGAGTTCTGCCGGCAGGTCCAGGCGCTCGACGACGGCGTCCCGCTCGTATGGACCCCAGGCGTCGCGGGGGAGCATCCACATGAGCTCGAATTCGTTCCCGTCCGGGTCGGCCCCGTAGAGGGAGAGCGTGGCCCCATGTGAGGACTCCCCGGTGATGGCGCCGGCTTCGATGAGTCGGGGCCGCAGCCCGGCCAGGTCGTCGATCGTCGGGACCTGCCAGGCGAGGTGATAGAGCCCGACCTGCCCCCGCTGCTTGGGCGTCGCGTGAGGACCGAGCCCGAAGAGACCGAGGTCATGGTGATTGTCGGACCCGTCGGTGCGAAGGAACGCTGCGCCCGGCACCTCGGAGATCACCTCGAAGTCGAGAACCTCGCGGTAGAACCTCACCGCCCGGCCGAGGTCCGAGACGAAGAGAACGGCGTGATTGAGACGGGAGATGGTCATGGGCGGCTCACGGGTTGGGGGCGAGGTAAGGATCGCAGAACCGGCCGCGAAGCGGTGGGGCTCCTGCATCGTTCGTCGTCCGTCCGTCCCCGCCCCCGGTCTTGCTTCCTTCGTACTGCGCGCTTCGTCCTTGGTGCCCCTCGGCATCTACCCTTCCCGCCATGACCGATGATCGTCCCCTCGCCCTCGTTGACCCGGAAGTCGCCGCCCTCATCGAGAAGGACCTGGCTCGCCAGAACTCGCACATTCACCTCATCGCGTCGGAGAACTTCGCATCGAGAGCCGTTCTCCAGGCCACCGGATCGATCTTCACGAACAAGTACGCAGAGGGCTTCCCGGGCCGCCGCTACTACGAGGGGTGCGAGACCATCGATGAGATGGAGCGCCTCGCACAGCGCCGCCTGCTCGACCTGCTTGGGGGAGTCCATGCCAACGTCCAACCGCACTCGGGTGCCCAGGCCAACATGTCGGTCTACTTCGGACTCCTCGAACCGGGCGACAAGATCCTCGGGATGCGCCTCGACCAGGGCGGTCACCTCACCCACGGTTCGGCGGTGAACTTCTCAGGGAAGCTCTACGACTTCTCCTCCTACGGTCTCGACCCGGCTACGGAGCGCATCGACATGGACGCACTGCGGACCCAGGCGCTCGAAGTCCGGCCGAAGATCCTCCTCGCCGGCTACTCGGCCTACCCCCGCCACCTCGAGTATGCGGCTTTTCGATCGATCGCCGACGAGGCCGGGGCGCTCCTCATGGTCGACGCAGCCCACTTCATCGGCCTCGTTGCCGGCAAGGCCATGCCCAACCCGGTGGAGTACGCCGACATCGTCACCTTCACGACCCACAAGGCGATGCGGGGCGCCCGGGGTGGCGCCATCATCACCAACGACGAGGAGCTGGGGGTGGCCATCCAGAAGGGCCTCTTCCCCAATGCGCAGGGCGGGTCGCATTACAACCAGATCGTCGGGAAGGCTGTGTGTTTCCATGAGGCCGCCCAACCAGCATTCCAGGACTACGCCGCGCAGGTGATCGCCAACGCGGCAGCCATGGCTGAGACATTCGTGGGCCGGGGAGTGAGGCTCGTGACGGGGGGCACCGACAACCACCTGATGCTGCTCGACCTCCGGTCCGTGAACGAGGACCTCACCGGCAAGGACGCGGCGAAGATGCTCGACCAGAACGGCGTCACCCTGAACTTCAACTCGATACCAGACGATCCTCGACCGCCGTTCCGCACTTCAGGCTTGCGGATCGGCACCCCTGCCATGACGACCCAGGGGATGCGGGAGGTGGATGCCCGAGCCGCGGCAAGCCTGATCACCGACGCCCTCGAGGCGTTCGGGGACGAGGAGCGTCTCGCATCGATCGGCGCCCGGATCCGGGCCCTGGCAGCACAGTTCCCGCCCTACCCCGAAGGCTTCGTCGGGTACTAGCCGACGGTCGTGTGGGTCCGTCCCCCGCTTGCGGGGGAAGGTCCCTGCCCCTGAGCGAAGCGAAGGGGGAGGTAGGGGGCGGCGAGTGTTGGCGCAGCCCCCGCGCGTGACTCCGAGTGCACTCACATCCCCTACCCCGCATGAGTCGCCTGCGGCGACGATGCGGGGGAGAAAGGTGGGGCGCTCGCTGACGCCGCCTGCGGCGGGGGGAGAGACAAGCGAGCCGGGCGCCTTTCGGTACCCGGCCCGCATGTCTCTTGTCGCTGGACGCTTCGGTCTACTCGCCGCCCTCGTTGAGTTCGACCGTGATCGGTGACCAGGAGGAACCGACGACGTCGATGCCCATGTCCTCGAGCAGTGCCACGGCGGCCTCGGCATACTCGGTGGTGTAGGCGTCGGCATCGGGAGCGCCCGCGAGGACGGATTCGCTCGTGGCGACCGAGATGGTCTGGTCCCACAGGGCCGTGTCCATCACGCCGGCCTTGCCGGGGGAGGGCCAAATGAGCTTGTTGATCTCGTTCAACATCCACGACATGTGAGAACGGCCGAGGATCGGGCTGTTGGCGAGTACGACGTCGACACATTCGTCGGCGTTGTCGCGGCACCATGCCCAGCCCTGGATCGAGCCGGCGATGAAACGCGTCGTGATGTCGGCGTAGGCAGCATCCGAGGCCAGGCGCTCACCCGAGGCCCAGATGGCGTCCTGCAACATGGCCGTCCCCACGTCGTTCCAGTCGATGACACTGAGGTCCTCGGCCTTGTACAGCTCCCCGGTGGCCGGGTTGATCGACTCGAGGACCTGTGCGTACTCGTTGTAGGTCATTGCCTGGGCCGCGTCGATGTCGCCGGCGAGGAGCGCCAGCATGTCGAAGTTCTGCTGGATGAGTTCGTAGTCCGTGCCCGGCTCGAGCCCGACCGAACGGGTGCCGGCGAGGAGCTCGAATTCGTTGCCGAAGCCCCAGTTCCCGACCTTCTTCCCTGCGAGGTCGGCTGGGCCCATGATCCCGGAGTCCGCGAAGGAGACCTGGAGCGTGCCGGAGCGCTGGAAGACCTGCGCCACGTTCACGATGTCCACGCCTTCCTCACGCGACACGAGGGCCTTGGGCACCCATGAGACGGCGAAGTCTGCTGCGCCGGATCCCAACTGCTGCTGGGGAACGATGTCCACGCCTCCCTCGAGGATGGTCACGTCGAGGCAGAAGGCCTCGTAGAAGCCCTGGTCGACGGCCGCGAAGTAGCCGGCGAACTGTGATTGGGTGACCCACTGCAGCTGGAGACTGACTTCGTCCACCGTCTCGCACTCATCGCCGCCGGCGGCTGCCTCGGTGTCGTCCGTACTGCTGGTACAGGCCGCCGCCATCAGCGACAGCACTGCCAGGAGTGCGAGGAGTCGTATCCACTTGTTCTTCATCGTGTTCCCTCCTAGGGATTCATTCCCCGACTGGTGTCGGGCTGGTACCGGTCACTTGCTGTGTACGGGTTCTTTCCAGGGTGTTGCGTAGCGCTCCACGAGGGCGGCCAGCGCGAACAGCCCAAGGCCGATCACCGAGGCCACCACGATGGCAGCCCAGGCGTTGTCATACCGGGCAAAACTGGCATTTTGTGTGATCAGCGGCCCGATTCGGTTCTGGGGACCCCCGAAGTACTCGGCCACGATGGCGGCGATGACGCTCAGCGGCGCCGCCAGCCTGAGGGACGTCACAAAGAAGGGAATGGCGTTCGGGATCCGCACCCGGGCGAGCACGGTCCACTCGGTGGCGGCGAACGAACGCATCAGTTCAAGATGGCTGGCCTCCACCTGGGTGAGGCCTCGGGCAGTGTTGATGAACACCGGGAAGAAGACGACCGCCACCACCACCGCCTGGTTGCTGCGGGGGTCGGTCAGCCCGAACCATGCGTTGAAGATCGGGGCGAGGGCGATGATCGGTGTGGCGTTGATCGCCACGGCCATGGGGGTGAGCGAGTCACGGAACCCGACGAACCGAGTGGTGATGAGCGCGAGAAAGGCCCCGCTCACGACGCCGATCACGAGGCCCACGACTGCGATCTGGCCCGTCTCCCAGCCGGCGACTTGCAGGACCGGCCACTCACTGAGCACCGCCTCCCAGATCGAGGAGGGCTTCGGGAGCAGGAACTCCTTGATCTCGAAGACCGTCACCGCTGCCTCCCACAGGAGGAGGAACACGGCTCCAAACGCCAGTGGCGGCCACGCGGCGGCCCAGCGCTCCCTCATGAACCGCGCTCGATCTCGCGGAGTGCCTCGCGCACTTCGGTGGTCTTCTCGAAGAAGTCGGAGTGCTCCCGGGTGTCGTCGGTCCGTTCTCCGAGGTCCACGTCGATGATCGTGTGGATCGAACCCGGTCGCGGCGAGAGCACCACAACCCGGTTCGACAGGAAGGCCGCTTCGGGGATCGAGTGGGTGACGAAGACAACGGTCGTGCGAAGCTCCTTGTAGATGCTCAAGAGCTCCGTCTGCATGTGCTCACGGGTCATCTCGTCGAGCGCCCCGAACGGCTCGTCCATCAGCAGCAGTTTCGGCTTGAACGCCAATGCTCGGGCAATGGCCACGCGCTGCTGCATTCCACCAGAGAGCTGCCAGGGGTAGTGCTCAGCGAAGCCCGACAGTTTCACCAGGTCGAGCATCTCTCCGGCTCTCGCTGCCCTCAACTCCTTGGTCCATCCCATCAGCTCGAGCGGCAGTTCGATGTTCTCCTGTACTCGGCGCCAGTCGAAGAGTGCGGCCCGCTGGAACGCCATCCCGTAGTCCCGGTCGAGACGGGCCTGATGGGCTTCCTTGCCGAACACGGTGATGGTCCCGGCAGTCGGGACCTGCAAGTCGGCGATCACTCGCAACAGGGTCGACTTGCCGCACCCCGAAGGCCCGATGAGGGAGACGAACTCGCCGGGCTCGATCGCGAGGTCGATCCCTTTCAGGGCTGGCACCTCGGAGCGGGTGCCCTCGTTGAAGGTCATGTCGAGACCCGTGATGGAGACTGCGTGGACGCTCATTGGGCTCCTGCTCCGGTGAGGGCGGGTTGGGTGCGACCGTGGAGAAGGATGCGCTCGAGCAGCGTGACGATGCCGAACACCGCGAGGCCGAGGAGCGCGGCGACGAGCACGGCGGCGTACAGCTTGGGCGGCCCCGTGCTGTAGCGGGAGGCGAAGTCGAGGATGACCCGCCCCAGGCCTCCACCGACCCCAGAGGAGATCTCCCCAACGATGGCCCCGACCACGCTGAGGGTGGCAGCGAGCTTGAAGGCAGGGAAGAGATAGGGACGGGCGGCCGGGAATCGGAGCTTGAACAGCGTCGCCCGCCAAGGAGCAGCCAGGGAGCGCATGAGATCGATGTCGGCCTTGGCCGGCGATTGGAGGCCCCTCAGCCCGTTGACCGCCACGGGGAAGAACGTGAGGTAGCTGGCAATCAGCGAGACGGCCTGCGGTTTGGTGAGGACGGTGCTCACTCCCCAGGTGACGATGATCGGGGCCAGTGCGATCAGCGGAATGGTCTGGGAGATGTTGATCCACGGCAGTACGCCGCGCTCGGCGACCTTGAAGCGGAGCATGAGAACGGCCAGCAGTAACCCGACGGTGACCCCCACCGCGAACCCCGCTGCTGCCTCGAGGAGCGTGAAGCCGGCCGACTTGAGCAAGAACACCGCCAGCACCTCGTCCCGGCCGCGTTGCACCGGCCTCCAGAGGGCGTCCCACGTGTCCCCCACGTGGGGCATGATGAGGTCATTGGGTGCGACGAGGAGCTCGATCGACGTCCCCGGCCACACGCCCCCGGTGGCCGTCCCCATCGCCTTGTAGCCCTCCCACATCCCGATGAGCAACCCGATCGCCAGTATGACCGTGACGCCCTGGCGGACGGCGGTGGCCAATCGACTCCGTGGCGGTGCGGGCATGTGTGCGCGGGGTCCCGGGTCAGACGTTCTGGGGGAAACCGAGGTCGACGCTGCTGGTGGCGGGGTCGGGCCACCTGCTCGTGATCACCTTGGCCCGTGTGAAGAAGCGCACGCCTTCCGGTCCGTACATGTGCGTATCGCCGAAGAGCGAGTCCTTCCAACCCCCGAACGAGTGGTACCCGACCGGGACCGGGATGGGGACGTTGATCCCGACCATGCCGGCGTCGGCGTCCTCCTGGAACCGGCGCGCGGCGCCACCGTCGCGGGTGAAGATGGCGGTGCCGTTCCCCCACGGACTGGTGCGGACGAGGTCGACTGCCTCCCGGTAGGTGTCGACCCGGACCACCGAGAGCACGGGGCCGAAGATCTCGTCCCGGTAGCACGACATGTCAGCGGTGACGTGGTCGAGGAGCGTGGCGCCGAGGAAGTAGCCGCCGCCATTGACCTCCGTCCTACGCCCGTCGACGACCACGCTCGCCCCGGCGGCGGCCCCGGCGTCGATGTAGGAGGCGACTCGGTCGCGGTGCTCTGCTGTGATGAGCGGACCCATCTCCGAGGTGGCATCGTCACCCGGGCCGATGACGAGGCGGGTGGTTCGCTCGCGGATCGCCTCGACCAGCCGGTCGGCGCAGTCACCCACCGTCACGACGACCGAGATGGCCATGCAGCGCTCGCCGGCGGACCCGAAGCCGGCGGAGACGGCAGCGTCGGCGGCGAGCCCGATGTCGGCATCCGGCAGGACGACCATGTGGTTCTTGGCCCCGGCCAACGCCTGGACCCGCTTTCCATTGGCGGTCCCGGTCTCGTAGACGTAGCGAGCTATCGGGGTGGACCCGACGAAGCTCACAGCCCGCACGTCGGGATGGGCGAGGAGGCGGTCGACAGCGACCTTGTCGCCGTTCACGAAGTTCAACACGCCGGGCGGGAAACCAGCCTCGTGGAAGAGCTCGACGATGAAGCGGGGAGAGGACGGGTCCTTCTCGGACGGTTTGAGGATGAACGTGTTCCCGGCCGCGATGGCGTTGGGGACCATCCACATCGGAACCATGGCGGGGAAGTTGAAAGGGGTGATCCCGGCTACGACCCCGAGCGGTTGACGCACCGAATAGACGTCGACCCCGGTGGACGCCTGTTCGGAGTAGGTGCCCTTGAGCAGCTCGGCGATCCCACAGGCGTACTCGATGTTCTCGAGCGCCCGGGCGACCTCCCCGAGCGCGTCGCTGTGCACCTTGCCGTGCTCGGCGGTGAGCCGACTGGCGATCTCGTGGGAATTCTCCTCGACGAGGTTGCGGAACCGGTACATGAGTTTCGTGCGGGCGGCGAGGCTGGTCTGCCGCCATCCGTCGAAGGCTGCCTTCGCAGAAGCAACAGCGGCATCCACCTCATCGACCGACGCCAGGTCGATGTAGCCGGTCTGCTCACCGGTGGCAGGGTTGTGGACGGGCGACGTCCTCCCGGACGTACCCGCGACGCCCTGGCCATCGATGAGGTGTTGGATGTGTTTCACGTGGGGCTCCTGGGTCTGGGTGGGGACTACTGGCGGCGGAGGGCGGGGATGATCCGCTGCCCGTAGGCGTTGAGCGTCTCGTCCTTCTGGTCGTGCATGAGGTAGATGGCGAACTGGTCCACGCCGAGCGCTTCGAGGGCGCGGAGGCGCTCGATGTGTTGCTCCTCGGTGCCGAGGATGCAGAACCGGTCCACGATCTCGTCGGGGACGAACTCGGTGTGGGTGTTGCCGGACTTGCCGTGTTCGCTGTAGTCGTAGCCCTGCCGCCCCTTGATGTAGTCGGTGAGGGCGGTGGGCACGGCGACCCCATCCTCCCCGTAGCGGTCCACGAGGTCGGCGACGTGGTTGCCGACCATCCCCCCGAACCACCGCACCTGGTCCCGCTGGTGGGCGATGTCCTCGCCCACGTAGGCGGGGGCCGCGACACAGATGTAGAGAGACTCGGGGTCTCGCCCAGCGGCGGAGGCGGCGTCGCGCACGGCACCGATCATCCACTCGGCGAGGGTGAGGTCGGCCAGTTGGAGGATGAAGCCATCGCTCTCGCTCCCACACAGTGCCAGGGCCTTCGGTCCGTAGGCGGCCATGAGCATGGGGAGCTTCGAGGGCCGGGCCCACGGGAACCGCTGGGTGGTCCCGTTGTAGGTGACTTCTTCCCCCTCGACCAGGCCCTTGATGACCTTCATGGCCTCGCTGAGGGTGGCCAGGCTGGTCGGGGGAAGGCCGAGCACTCGCACGGCCGAGTCGCCCCGGCCGATGCCGCACACGGTGCGGTCGCCGAACATGTCGTGGAGGGTGGCGTGCATCGACGCCGTCACCGTCCAGTCGCGGGTCCCGGGATTGGTCACCATCGGCCCGACCATCATCCGCTTGGTGGCCGACAGGATCTGGCTGAAGACCACGTACGGCTCCTGCCACAGGACGTGGCTGTCAAATGTCCAGCCGTAGTCGAAGCCGAGTGTCTCGGCCCTCTGGGCAAGGTCGACGACCCGCCAGGCGGGTGGATCGTTCTGGAGGACGACGCCGAAATCCATGGCTAGACCAAGTACGACGACAGGCCACGGCGCAGGTACTGCCCGTGCCCGGCGTTGCCCGAGTAGGTGTCGTTCTCGACGATGACGCGCCCCCGCGACATGACGGTGTCGACCTTGCCCTGGATGGCCACGCCCTCGTACGCCGAGTGGTCCATGGCCATGTGGTGGTTGTCGACGCTGATCGTCCAGGAGGCATTGGGGTCGTAGAGGACGACGTCGGCATCGGCCCCCGGCTGGATCACGCCCTTCCTCGGGTACATCCCGAACATGCGGGCCGGGGTGGTGGAGCACAACTCGACCCAGCGGGGGAGTGTGATCTCGCCGTTGACCACACCTTGGTAGATGAGGTCCATGCGGTGTTCGACGCCTCCGATGCCGTTGGGAATCGCCCGGAAGTCGCCGATGCCGAGTTCTTTCTGCTCCTTCATGCAGAACGGACAGTGGTCGGTGGAGACGATGCTCAGGTCGTTGGAGCGAAGCCCCTTCCACAGATCCTGGTGGTGGCGCTCGTGCTTCGTGCGGATCGGGGTCGAGCACACGTAGGCGGCGCCTTCGAACCCCGGCTTGGACAGGTGGTCCTCGAGGTTGAAGTAGAGGTACTGGGGGCAGGTCTCGGCGAAGACGTTGGCCCCGTTGTCGCGGGCGATCGCGACCTGGTCGAGGGCCTGGCTGGCCGAGAGGTGCACGATATAGAGGGGGGCTTCGCCCACCTTGGCGAGCTGGATGGCCCGGTGGGTGGCCTCCGACTCGAATTCGGCCCGGCGGACGATCCCGTGGTACTTGGGGTCCGTCTCCCCGCGGGCCACCGCCTGGGCGGCGAGCACGTCGATGGCGAGTCCGTTCTCGGCGTGCATCATGATCATGGACCCGTTGCCGGCTGCCTTCTGCATGGCGCGGAGGATCTGGCCGTCATCGCTCAGGAACACCCCGGGGTAGGCCATGAACAGCTTGAAGCTCGAGATGCCCTCGTTGTCGACGAGGAAGTCCATGTCGGCGAGGGACTGGTCGGTCACGTCGCCGATGATCATGTGCATCCCGTAGTCGATGGCGCACTTTCCCTCTGCCTTGGCGAGCCAGGTGTCGAGGCACTCGCGCACGTTCTGGCCGAACGCCTGCACGGCGAAGTCGACGATCGTCGTGGTTCCACCCCAGGCTGCCGCCCGGGTTCCGCTCTCGAAGTCGTCGGCTGCCACGGTGCCGCCGAAGGGGAGTTCCATGTGGGTGTGGGCGTCGATCCCACCGGGGATCACGTACTTGCCGGTGGCATCGATCACCCGGGCTGCGCCCCGGGTGGCGGTTGCGGCCAGTTCCGAGCCGGGCTGGAGGACCGCCACGATCTGCTCGCCGTCGACGAGCACGTCTGCGGCATCGGCACCGGTCGAGCTGACGACGGTTCCGCCGGTGATGAGGATCGACATGGGGTTCCCTTCAGTTGCTTGCGTGGATGGATTCGATGAGGATGTCCATGCCCTCATCGATCTCGGATTCTGTGACGTTGAGCATGGGGGCGATGCGGATCGAGTTGCCGTAGAGGCCGCCCTTCCCAACGAGGAGGCCGCGGGCCTTGGCATGTTCGAGGACTTCGCCGGCCCGCGCAGCGTCGGGTTGGATGCTGTCGGGCTGGACCATCTCTATGGCCTGCATGAGGCCCCGGCCCCTCAGTTCTGCGATCCACGGGGTTGCGTCGACCACCGGGCCGAGCCGATCGACGAGACGCTGCCCCATGCGCTTGGCGTTGCCCTGCAGGTCGTTGCGGATGACGTAGCGGAGCGTGGCGAGACCACCGGCGGCCGAGAGGGGGTTGCCACCAAACGTCGAGAACGAGAGGGCGGTGATCGTGTCCATGATCTCTGCCCGTGCCACCACCCCGGCCAGGGTGATGCCGTTGCCGACCCCCTTGGCGAACGTGATGATGTCGGGGACGATGTCGTGGGCCTGGTACCCCCAGAAGTGGTCCCCTGTGCGTCCCCACCCGGTCTGCACCTCGTCGGAGATGAAGAGGATGCCGTTGTCGCGGAGGACCTTGTGGATCGCCCCGAACATGCCGTCGGGTGGTGTGGCGAATCCGCCCACACCCTGGATGGGCTCGGCGATGAGGCACGCCACGTCGCCGGCCGTCATCATGTCGATGACCTGGGAGAGATCCTCGGCGACCGCGTCGATGTAGGCGTCGTCGCCGAGGCCGCGGAACGGGCTCCGAAGCCGATAGCCGCCCTGGACGAAGCTCACCGAGAGGCCCGAGAGGCTTGTGGAGGACCAGGAGCGCTGCGCTGTGATGGCCTGGGCCGTGAACGAGCGCCCGTGGTAGCTGTTGCGCATCGCCAGGACCTGGTTGGACTTCCGGAACGAGGTGGCGAGCAGGATCGCCGTGTCGTTCGCCTCTGTGCCCGAGGTCGTGAAGAACACCCGTGCGTCGGGGATGCCGGAGACCGCGGCGATCTCCTCGGCGAGCTCGATCATCGGCTCGGAGAGGTAGAGCGTCGAGGTGTGCATCACCTTGGCGGCCTGCTCCTGGACGGCGCTCACGACCTCGGGGAGGCTGTGCCCCACCATCGTGGTGAGGACCCCCCCGAAGAAGTCGAGGTACTTGTTCCCCTCGACGTCCCAGACGTAGCTTCCATCGCCGCGCTCGATCGAGACCGGCTCGCGGTACATGGGGTGCACGAAGGACGGCAGGACCGCCTGGAATCGGCCGTGGAGTTCAGCGCTGGTGGTCATCTCAGGCCTCGGTGAGGGATCCGTACATGTCGGGGCGACGGTCGCGGTAGAAGGCCCACTGGGCGCGCACCTCGGCGATCTGGTCGAGGTCGAGGTCCCGGACCACGAGCTCCTCCCCGGTGTCGGACGCCGGCTCACCCACGAACTGGCCGCGGGGGTTGGCGAAATAGGAGGTGCCGTAGAAGTCGTTCTCGCCGAGAGGTTCGACGCCAACCCGGTTGATCGCCCCCACGAAGTACATGTTTGCTGCGGCCGACGCCGTCTGCTCGAGCTTCCACAGATACGACGAGAGGCCGCGGCTGGTCGCCGACGGGTTGAAGACGATCTCGGCACCGGCGAGGCCAAACGCCCGCCAGCCCTCCGGGAAGTGGCGGTCGTAGCAGATGTTGACGGCGACCCGCCCGACCGCGGTGTCGAACACCGGGTACCCGAGGTTCCCGGGACGGAAGTAGAACTTCTCCCAGAAGCCCTTGACCTGCGGGATGTGGAGCTTGCGGTACTTACCGAGGTAGGCACCGTCGGCGTCGATGACGGCGGCCGTGTTGTAGAGGATGCCGGGCTGCTCCTCCTCGTACATGGGGAGCACCATCACCATGCCGAGCTCCTTGGCGAGGGCCTGGAATCGCTTGGTGGTTGGGCCGTCGGGAATCGCTTCGGCGTAGCCGTAGTACTCCGATTCCTGGACCTGGCAGAAGTACGGGCCGTAGAACAACTCCTGGAAGCACATGACCTTCGCCCCCTGCGCCGCGGCGTCCCGGGCCTTCAGCTCGTGGAGGTCGATCATCGACGCCATGTCGCCGGTCCAAGCCGTCTGCAACAACGCTGCGCGCACCATGCGTGCCATTCCAAGCTCCTCTGTTTCGATGTGGCTCCCCGGCTGGGGGCGTGCCCGGCGATTATCGCCTCGTGCCCGGTGGGGTCACAAGCCATTCTTGCATCCTCGTCCCGGTCGCACACGAATGGCTTCGTCCCGGTTGGTTCAGGCGAGGGACGCTCGTACCTCGGTCTCGAACGCGCGGCGAACTTCCTCGTCACGGATCCCGTCGGCGATGGTCCGTCCCACGGCCCCGGCCGCTGCCCGTGCCACCGCCCAGGCGTCCGTATCGCCTCGTTGTCCGTGCACCTCACTCTGGAGGATGTGCACGTCGAAGAGCAGGCGGAGAAGACCGGCGTTGCGGGTGATCGCCTCGGTTCGGGTGAGCGACCGAAGCGCAGCGTCGAACCCACCCCTGCGGGCGGCGAGGCGGGCACCGAGCAGCTCCACAGCGATGTAGAAGTCCGCCATCTTGCGCTCGTTGACGTAGTCCTTGAGCTCCTTGAACAGGGCATCGGCTTCGTCCATTCGCTCATCGCGGAGGGCCAGCTCGGTCAGCCCGACCAGGGCCGACGGGCGCATGAGCCACATGGGACCGGTCTGCTCGTCGATGGCCTTGCGGAACAGGTCATGTGCCTCGTCAGTGTGACCGGCCTGGAGTGCGCAGTGGCCGATCTCGGACCACATCCATGCCCCATACGTCAGGCCGGTCGGCTGCTCCATGGTCAGGAGGGTCTGGTCGTGCAGCTCGCGGGCCCGGGCGAGGAGCGGCCCGCCGATGCGGCGGTAGCAGGTGCCCGTGGTGCAGGTCCCGAGCGCGATGAGATATGGCACTCCGGTCGCGGCCCCGGCGTCCATCGCCCGCCGGAAGGAGGCGAGAGCCTCGTCGAACGCGCCCTGGTGCATTGCGATCCGGCCCTGGATCATTCCTCCGTATGCCTCGGAGGATCGATCCCCGATCTGGAGGGCGATGGCCATGCCCCGCTCGAGCGCGACGAGCGCCGACTCGAGGTCGCCGTTGCGGAGGTGGCAGGTGGGGATGGCGAACGTCAGTATCTCGGCCTGGTACTTGAGCTGGCCAAGTTCCTCGGCCTTGGCGAGGGTCTTCTCGGCCTGCTCGAGCGCCTCGTCGAAACGAGCCATGTAGGTGAGGGCGTTGGCGAAGTGGGCCATACCGAACAGGGTCGGCTCGCTGAGACCCATCTCCTCGCCCAGTTGTGCCACCTTGATCATGTAGTGCTCGACCTGGTCGAACTCGGCGTTGCCGGTGCGCAGGTAACACTGCGCGATGCAGGCCTCGACGAGGCCCTCGCCGTCGGTGGCGTCGGTGGCGAGCTGCTCGGCGGAGGCGAGGTCATCGAGGGCCGACTCCCGTTCGCCGAGGAAGACCCCTTTCAGGAACGCCAGCTTGTTCGTGCCGGAGACCCGCATCCCAGTGCTGGCGCGGCGTGTCCCGATCTCGATGAGTTGCTGGTAGCGCCCGACGGCGTTGGCGATGTCGAACGTAGCCTCGAACGCCTTCCCCGACGCTTCGAGCGCACGCCGGAGGAGGCCCTGGTCACCGTCGTCCCCCAGGAGGCGCAGCGCATGATCGAGTCGGGAGTGTGCTTCGGGGAGGAGGAACGCCTTGAGCGCCCGCTCACCCGCAGCAACCAGATACGGAACGGCCTGTTCCTCGCGCTGGGCCGCCAGGTAGTGATCGGCGATGTCCTCGACCCGGTCGGGCTGCGAGCGACTCAGGGAGTCCGCCGCGACCGCATGGAGCTGCACGCGGTGCTTGCGGAGCATGCCGGCGTAGGCGGTCTGCTGGACGAGGGCGTGCTTGAAGCGGTAGATGCGGCGCGGTGTCCGTGCCACCTCCCGGATCAGATCCCGGCGCTGGAGGTCGACCAATGCCCGGTCGAGATTGGCGATCCCATCGCTGAGCGCCGCCAGTTCCTCGTATCGGAACTCCCGTCCGAGCACACTCCCGGCCTGGGCAGCGTTGCGGCACGAGTCGTCGAGGGCATCGAGGCGGGTAGTGATGAGCGCGGTGAGCGTCTCGGGTATGGCCACGGTCGTGACATCCCCGACTGCCACCCAGCGGCCCTCGGATCTGCCCACGACGCCGGCATCGATCATCGAACGGATGACCTCTTCCAGGAAGTAGGGGTTGCCGTCGGAGCGGTCGAGAATGAGGGCCCGAACACCCTCGGGGAGCCCGTCGATCGCCAGGAGCTCCGCAATGAGGGCGCGGGCGTCGGTGTCGGGGAGTGGGGCGAGCTCGATCGATCGATGGAGGTGCGGGTGATCGCGCTCGACCTGTTCACGAACCGCCCATGACCCCTCGTCACGGCGCGGCCGGTAGATGAAGATCAGCATGAGCTGCGAATGCTCTGCCACAGACAGCAGGCGGCCGGCCAGGGTGAGCGAGGCCGAGTCGGCCCAATGGAGGTCCTCGAACACGACCACGAGCGGGCGCGCAGCGGCCAGGGCGGTCACGAACTCCACTACCGCACCGAAGATCGCCTCCTGGTGCGCGGCCGGGTCGAGGTAGGCGAGGCGGTGTTCGTGTTCCTTGGGAACCTCTCCACCGAGCAACGATGTGATGAACGGGGCGAGTTCGGCACCTCGGGCCGGCGTGTGGGCGGCCATCGCCGAGCGCACTGCCGCCCAGATCTCGGAGGCGGGCCCGTCTCCCCCGATCCCCACCATCGACCGCACGATGCCGCGGACCGGCGCATAGGCGGTGGAGGTCTCGTAGGAGAGTGAGCGCCCCTCGTGCCACGCAACCGCCTCCGCATGCTTCCTGAACTCGGCCATGAGGCGGGACTTTCCCAGGCCGGCCTCGCCCATCAGCGAGACGATCGCTCCTCCTCCCCCTTCGACTGTGGCCAGCGCGGCCTGCAGTGTCGCCATCTCGGTGTCGCGACCGATGAGGGGGGCCTGGAGTCCCTCGATACCGCGGGTGGTCTCGGGGCGCGCCAGCGCTCCCTCGACCCGCCACGAGGGGACGGGCGCCGACCGCCCCTTGACCTCGATCGGGCCCAGGTCCTCGAAGGTGAACAACTTGTCGACGAGGGCCTTCGTGTCACCTGAGATCTGGACGGTGCCAGGGGCCGCGGTCTGCTCCATGCGGGCGGCAACGTTGACCGCGTCGCCCATGGCGGTGTACTCCACCCGGAGGTCGGAGCCGACGGCGCCGACCACCACGAGGCCGGTGTTGATTCCGACCCGGACGCTGAAGTCGATGCCGTGCTTCTCCTTGATGGATGCGGCGTAGGGCCTGATCCCTTCGATGATCTCGAGGCCGGCCCGGACTGCTCGTTCGGGGTCGTCCTCGTGGCCTATCGGGGCGCCGAAGAACGCGAGGATGGCGTCCCCCATGAGTCGGGCGAGGGTGCCCTCATAGGTGTACACGGGGGTGATGAGGTGTTGAAAGGCGCCGTTCATGATGTCCGCCCAGTCCTCGGGATCCATGTGCTCGGCCGCCGAGGAGGATCCCTGGACATCGCAGAACAGCATCGTGACGATGCGACGTTCCCCCGCAAGGCCGCCCGAGCGCTGTGCAGCCTGCAGTTTCTGGAGCAGGGCCGCCGGGATGTAGCGGCGGAGCCGGTCCTCGGACGATTCCTCCACCGGGGCCGGCACGGCGGCTGGGCCGTTGTTGTGGCCGCATGAGGGGCAGAAGACCGCGCCATCGGGGAGAGGGGTCGAGCAGTTCGCGCACACGGCGGTGAGTTTGGTCCCGCACGCCATACAGAAGGCGGCTCCAGCCGCGTTGGCTGTGCCACAGGTTGGGCACGTCATAGGACTCCTTCCGGCTGGCCACAGTAATGGTGGGCGTGGCCGAGCGCCACGGTTTCGACGGTGCTACTTGCGGCGCACCCCGGTCTCGTGGAGGTAGCACCACGCCCAGTCCTCGTTCGGTTCGGCCGAGCGGATGGTTGGATGTCCGGCGGCCTCGGCATGAGCGCTTGCATGCCGGTTCGGTGAGTCATTGCAGCACAAGGTTTGATCGCATGTCAGGCAGCGCCGGAGGTGTACCCACCGGTCACCCGTCAGGATGCACTCCTCACACCCTCGGTTCACCGGGAGGGGATCCCATGTCAGGTCACTGAGGTGTTCACACGAAGCCACGGTTGGCATCTCCTTTTCGTCGGCCGGGGCGATGCAGGGGAGCTTCACCCGGAAGGTGGTCCGACCTGGCACGGAGTCGAACGTGAGGTCGCCCCGGTGCTTGTCGGTGACGATCGCATAACTGATATCGAGCCCGAGGCCGGTGCCCTTCCCCGGCTCCTTGGTGGTGAAGAACGAGTCGAAGATCCGATGCTGGATCTCCTCGGGCACCCCGGGGCCGTTGTCCTCGATCTCCACGATGACCCAGCTGTCCTCCGTCCGGGTGCGGATGGTGATCCGGTTCGGGTCATCGGTCATGTGGACGGCGTCGGCGGCGTTGTCCAACAGGTTGGTCCACACCTGGTTGAGTTCGCTCCCGTAGGCCTGGATGGTCGGCGAGTCGCCGTACTCCTTGACGACGGTGACGTCCCGCAGCTTGGGGGCGAGGATGAGAAGGGTGTCGTCGATCCCGTCCGTGATGACGATCTCCTGGATGGGGGCTTGGTCGAGGTAGGCGTACCCCTTGAGGGCCTTGACGATGGCCGACAGGCGCGAGGCCCCCACTTCGACCTCGCGAATGAGGCCCAGCCCTCGGCGCTGGAGCGCGAAGAGCGGCAGGACGCGGCCGGCATGGTCACCGAACCGGGCGGCCACCGCGGCGAGGCGTTCGATGTCGGAGCCCGACTCGACCAAGTCGGGTGCGAGCTGCCAGGGGTTGGGGATGTCGTGGTCGGTGAGCCAGTCCTCGATCTCCATCTCGAGGTCGCTGCGGGCGAGAGCATCCATCTTGGAGCGGGTCAGCGGCTCCGCGAAGAGCTCGCCCAGGGCGTCCGCCAGTTCGAGCGGAAGCCCCTCCGAGAGGACGGTTGTCAGCTCCTGGCCGAAGGTTTCCACGAACTCGGCGATGCGCCCCGCGCTTCGCTCGACCGCGGCGGCCGGGTTGTTCAGCTCGTGGGCGAGCCCGGCGGTGAGGGTGCCGAGCTGGGCCATCCGCTCACTCTGGCGGAGACGTCCCTCGGTCGATTGCCACCGCTCCAGCAGCACCCGGAACAGTGCTTTCGTGGCCTGGGCACTCGTGTCGAGGATGGCGTCGAGTTCCTGCTTGGGGATGCGCATGAGCAGGGCATGGGTGCGGGCCCTGGCGGTGGCTGAGCGCGGTTCGGCGCGGAGGAGCGCCATCTCGCCGATCACCTCGTCCGCCCGCCGGACCGCAAGCAGGACTTCTCGGCCCTTGGCGTTGGTGATGATCTCGATCTCGCCGTCGAGGATCACATAGGCGCTGTCCCCGAAGTCCCCTTCGTTGAAGAGGACCGCCGCCTCGGTGAGGCGGACTTCTGTGGCTCCCCGGCTCAGGCGATCGAAGTCCTCCTCGGGGAGATCGGCGAAGAGCGGGATGGCCCGGAGTCGGTCGCTCACGGGCCTACACCGTCTCCAGGTACCGGTGGACGAAGCTCACGCACACCGCACCCTGGCCCACGGCGGATGCCACCCGCCGAACCACCCCCGCCCGCACGTCACCGGCAGCGAAGATCCCTGGGGTGCTCGTCTCGAGCAGGAACGGGTCCCGCTCCAACGGCCACGCCGTGCGGTCGATGAGCTCACCGGTGAGCACGAAACCCTGCTTGTCCATGGCGATGGTCCCCTCTGCGAAGCCGGAGTGGGGGACCGCGCCGATGAAGATGAACAGTCCTCCGGCGGTGACGGTCTCGGTGGAGTCGTCTCGCACGTCCCGGAGGGTCAGGCTTTCGAGCCGGCCGTCACCGTTGGCGCTGGCGATCGCCGAGTGGAAGCGGACGTCGATCACGGGGTTGGCGTTGATCTGGTCGACCAGGTACTGCGACATCCGGGATTCGAGGTTGTCACCCCTGATGAGCATCGTCACCCGGCCCGCGAAGCGGGAGAGCATCATCGCCGCCTGTCCGGCCGAGTTGGCACCCCCGACGACGTACACATGCTCTCCGTCGTAGGCGACGGCTTCCGAGGGCGCTGCCCCGTAGTAGACGCCGGCGTTGAGCAGATCGTCCACTCCGTCGGCCTTCAGGCGCCGGATCGTCATCCCCGTGGCGAGCACCACGGCGTGACAGGAGATCTCGGTCCCGTTGTCGAGGGTCACGACCTTGGTGGTGCCCTCCACCCGGATGTTGGTGGCGCCGACGGCGGTGAGGATCTCGGTGCCGAACTTCCGAGCCTGGGCGTAGGCCCGTCGGGCAAGATCGCCACCGGAGATGCCCTGGGGGAAGCCGAGGTAGTTCTCGATACGGGAGCTCGTCCCGGCTTGACCGCCGACCGCCTCCTTCTCGACCACCAAGGTCCGGAGTCCTTCCGATCCGCCGTACACCCCGGCGCCGAGGCCCGCAGGGCCGGCACCGAGGATGACGAGGTCATAGAACGGGTTCGTGGCCTCGGTCTGGAGACCGACCGCTCCGGCGAGCGAGCGGGTGTCGGGGTCGACCAAGGTTGTACCGTCGGGGAGGAACACGACCGGGAGCTTGCCGTTGCCTGCAGTCCGGGCCGCAACCTCGGCTTCGACATCTCGTTCGACGTCGAGGAACTGGTAGGGGATCTGGTTGCGGGCGAGGAAGTCCTTGATGGCGTGGGCATCGGCTGACCATCGGAGCCCTGCCACACGAATCCCGTCGAACGTCGCGGGTTGGTTGGCACGCCAGTCGTCGAGCAGTTCGTCCAGCACCGGGTAGAGGCTCTGCTCGGGGGGATCCCACGGCTTCATGAGGTAGTGGTCGAGGCCGACGTCATTGATGGCGGTGATCGCAGCCTCGGTGTCGGCGTAGGCCGTGAGGAGGACCTTCTTGGCGCCGGGGAAGACCTGCATCGCCTCGCGCAGGAACTGGGTCCCCGTCATGGCGGGCATTCGTTGGTCGGCCACGAACGCTGCGATGGTCCCGCCCCGGCCGAGGACGCCGTTCACGGCCTCCATTGCTTCGGCGCCGGAGGAGGCACGAACGATCCGGAAGTGCTCGCCGTACTTCGTGCGGAGGTCGCGAGAGACGGCGGCGAGCACTTGGGGGTCGTCATCAACCGCGAGGATGGTCGGATTCATGGTGTCTCCTGTGTCCTGCCAAGTGACCGATGAGTCAAGAGAGTGGCACGTATGTGTGGGTGATGCGTGAGCCGGCGATTTCGACGATGCGGATCCCCGACGGGTCTTGCCCAAGCGGGAAACCCACCGGGCCGGAGGTCACCATCTCGAATGGGCCGGCATGGGCGATGTTGTTGCGGTGGTAGTGGCCACTGAACATGGCCGTCACATCGAAGGCCTCGATGGCGTCGAGGACGTCCCGACGGAGTCCCATCGGGATGTTCCAGTAGCTGTCGGGTTCATCGTGGCGGGTGAGGAAGAGCGGGTGGTGCCCGAAGAGGATGGTGGGCCCGGCTCGCTGGGCTGCTGCCTCGAGCTCGGACCGAAGGAAGGCCATCTGAGCCTCACACAGGTCTCGGACCCGTTCCGGCCGATGGAGGAGCGAGGTGTTGAGGACGATGAACGAGGCTTCCGCAACCTGGAAGGCATAGCGGTCGGGTCCGAAGAGCTCCAGGTAGTGGGCGACGCTCAGGTGCGTGGGTTGTTCCCCGTCGTAGGCGCAGTCGTGGTTCCCCGAGACCCAGTGGATCGGGATCGAGGGATCGAGCAGCGCGACGGCCTCGAGCAGTGATGCGTGCTGGGCCTCGCTGCGGGCGTCGTCGATCATGTCGCCCCCGAATACCACGAAGTCGGGCTGGACGTCGTTCACCGCCTTCACCGCCGACTCGAGTTGGTTCCTGTCCCAGGCATGGCCGTCGACCGGGGGGAACGGTTTGATGTGGATGTCCCGCCGCCGGAGGCTCTCGACCGCTCGCCCGTCGAGGCCACTGAACGTGGCTCGACATCCCAACTGGGGGTCGGCGAGGAACACGAACCGGGTCATGCGGTGAGGAACTCGCCGGAGAGGATGCGTTCGATGAGCGCAGCGGTGCCGTGGAAGCCGTGGTCCTCGCAGAGGCTTCGAGCGGTTGACTCGAGCTCGCCGCGGTCGGTCACGCCCGGCGGGAGGTAGCTGGCGAGGATCGCAGCGCCGACGGCAGCCGTTTCGAAGAGCTGCCCATCAACAAGGTCGCGGATTGCCTTGAGTCCGAGGGCCGTCGAGGAGGACCCGGTATCAACGATCTGGGCTGCGGCGTCCCCGAGGTCACGGAAGGGTGAGAGGGCGCTCACGGCGGGGAGGAGCGCCGTGAGCTCGCCGTAGCGGGCGATGAGCGTGGGGTCCTTTGCGATGAGCCAAGGCGCCCAAGCCGCCACGGTGATCCAATGGCGTCCGTGGTACGTCTCGACGAGGTCCTCGGCCAAGCCAAGCGCGATGCTGAGGCTTCCCACGTGCAGCTCCCTGTAGATCTCTGTTCCGGCATACGAGCCGAGGGTCTGGAAGTCATCGGTCTGGCTGATGAGATCGGTGGCCTCCTGCCAAGCTTGATCCGCGGCATCGGTGTTGCCGACCGTCAAGTAGCCGTAGGCAAGTGCACCCTGGATCTGGCTGCGGACGCTCGCATCGCCAAGCGCGATGATGGGATCTGCCGCCAGTTCTTCGAGTTCATCGAGACGCCCGCGGTCGGGAAGAAAGCCTGCGCGTTGATAGGCGAAGAAGTGGATGTGCCGCTTGTCGCCGGCCCGCCGTGCCTCAGCCAAACCCCTCCCGCTGAAGTCCATTCCTTCCTGGTTGGTCTCGGCTGTGTAGGCGGAGTTGGCCAGGCCACGCAGCAGCACGTGCGTGAGTCCGTGGGCTTCGGCGATCTGGACGCCGGCCGCAATCAAGCCCCGGCCTTCGCGGGGTCTCCTCGCATCCACCAACTCGGTGCCCTTTGTGATCATGGCGTCAGCGGCCACTTCGTCGAGCTCGAGATGCTCGGCCACGACGAGCGCCTGGGACGCCAGGCCTTCGGCTTGCCCCTTCCCGGTAAGGAGGTAGGCGCGGGCCAGGGATGCTGCGAGCCGGGCGTGGCCCTCGGTCTCGGGCAGCGGGGCGGCTGGGTCGAAGTGTGGCTCCAGGAGGTCCACTACCCGGGTCGCCTGCTGATTGCCGTTGAGTACCTCACCAAGTGTCGCCAGGGCCATCGCCAGGCCGGCGGCGTCACCGCTCTCCCTGTAGTGGTCGATCAACCGAGAAGCGAAGGACTCGCCCTGGGCGACATCGCTGAGGGCGGAGGCAGCCTCGGCCGCCGCGATCCAGAGCGGAACGAGGCGGGCGGGATCGCCGATCGACAGGCCGGCCCGTTCCGCGAGTGTCACGACCTGCTCGTAGGCATGAACAGTGCGTGCCCGGTCGACAGCCCTCATCAGGGCATTGGACACGGCGCCGAGGAGGTCGGCATCCGGTTCCACCAACTCGATGGCGTCCAAGTAGTGCGAGGCGATCGCACCTGCGGCGTCCTCCGCCCCGAGGGTCTCGAGGTACTGGGCGACCTCGACGTGCTTCTGTCGACGGACATCGCGGTTGATGCGCCCGTGGGCGACCTCGCGGATCACGCTCTGGACGAACCCGTATTGGCCTCGCTCGGGGGAGCGTGGATCGCGGATCACTTCGAACAACTCCCGCCGGGCCAGGGAGGCGAGACGCTGTGCGACGTCGTCCTCCCCCTCGGGACTCAAGGCGGCCAAGGCGGTGATGGTGAATGTCTGGCCGAGCACCGCCGCGTCCTGGACCAGTTGGCGGTCGGCCGCATCCAGGCGATCGAGACGGGCTCCGATGATGGCTTGGACGGAGTCGGGTACGGACAGGTTGGAGACGTCGCCGATCGGGGAGAAGGTGCCATTGGCCTGCGGTGCCAGGCGGCCCTCGTTGAGGAGCATGCGCACCATCTCGACCGCGAACAGCGGGATCCCACCGGCCGGGTTGACGATGTTGGCCCTCGACTGGTTGTCCAGGGCCGGGATGAGGCTGCTGACGAGGCGATGCATCTCGGTGTCGGCCAACGGCGGGAGATGGAGGGCCACGACACCCCGCTGCAGGCTGCCCCAAGTGGGACGAAGCTCCAGGAGATCCGGGCGGGCCAACGCCACCACGAGGATCGGGAAGTCGCGGGACCACTCGGTGAGTTCCTCGACCAGCTCAAGGGTGGCGGCGTCCGCCCAGTGGAGGTCCTCGAACACCAGCACGGTGGTGCCCACCTCGGCGATTCGCTCGAAGAACAGCCGAATGGCGGCGTGCATCTCCGATCGTTCCCCGCCGGCTTGGGCCAGGCCGAGAAGGGCCAGCAGCTGGGGTTCCACCCACGTCCGCTCCTCCGTTCTCAGGTACGTCGAGAGGGCTTCGTCGAGGAGTCCGCGGGCGGCTTCCGGGTCCTCCGTCTCGGTCATCTTGCACCGGGACCGCACCATCTCGGCGAGCGACCACATGGCCAACCCGTCGCCGTAGGACGGCGCTCGGCCGTGGTGCCAGAACACGTTCTCCACCAAGCCGTCGATGTACTTCTCGAACTCCCACACGAGGCGTGATTTGCCGATCCCGGCCTGTCCGACGATGGAGACCAAGCGGGATCGGCCCTCGCGGCCGGCGGCGTGGAGTTGGTCCTTGAGGAGTCGGAGTTCCTCGTCTCGTCCCACGAATGGGGCCTCGATGACGTCGGCGCGTCCCACGCCGCCCCGCTCGGCGAGGATGCGTTCGGCCCGGAAGACCCTGACCGAGTCCTCCTTGCCCTTGAGGGGTCGTTCGCCGACCTCGGTGTACTGGATGGAGCGGATCGTGAGGTCGTGGGTGGTCTGTCCGACGAGGACCTCGCCCGGGTCGCCGATCGACTGCAGGCGGGAGGCGGTGTTGACGATGTCACCGAGCACCAGGCCGGTGTCGTTGCCGCCGGGTCCCACCGAGGCTTCGCCGGTCATGATCCCGGCCCGGGCGGCCATCCCGGTGGCTCCCTCGTCGGCACCGAGCTTGGCGACCATGTCGATGAGTTCGAGGCCGGCTCGCACCGAACGCTCGGCGTCGTCCTCCTCGGCGCGGGTGGCGCCCCAGATGGCCATCACCGCGTCTCCGATGTACTTGTCGACGACGCCCCCGAACCGTTCGATGATCTGCTTGGCGGCGTCGAAGTAGCGGGTGATGAAGGCCCGAACGTCCTCGGCGTCACGGGACTCGGTGAAGGGTGTGAACCCAGCGAGGTCGAGGAAGAGCACGGAGACCAGTCGGCGCTCGGCGCCCACCGAGGCGGTAGTCGACGTGGCCTCGGCTGGCGCCGCTGCGAGGTCCGTCAGCGCGCCGCCGCATTCGCCACAGAACTTCTGGTTCGGGGGGGCAGACGCGCCACAGGTGGGACACATGGCCTCGGCGCGGGTTCCGCACTCGCCACAGAACTTCTGGCCGGCGGGGATGTCGGCGTTGCAATTGGTGCAGGCGATGGGTGTTTCTCCTCCGCCGGTGAGCGTACTTCCCAGCTCTGGTCGTGTCACGGGAAAGGCCGCCGAGCCGAAGCCGACAACCAGGTCGGGACGGGTCTCAACACCTTCTTTGCACGCCCTCGCCGCGCCGGATTCCTATGATCGCGCCGACCAGGCGTGGGAGATGCCCCGCCCTTTTCACAGATGGAGGGTCGGCGGCATGTCGTCTCGGTTGGTTGGATGGATGGTCGTCGCGACCCTGGTCCCAGCATTCGTGATTGGGCTCCCTGGGGTGACCGGGGCCCGGGGTACGAACGTGGACATCCGGGGCACGTGGCCCATGGAGTGCGTCGTCGGGACCGATCGCTTCCCACAGACGCTGCGAATCCTCACCCAGGACGCCGTGAGCGGCGCAGTCGAAGGTGACGATGTGGGCGGTGGAATGACCTTCACCGTCACCGGGACGGTGACTGGGGACTCGGTGGTGTTGGAGATCGTGCTTGTCGGTGGCTCGTACGTATCGGACCACGAGATGCTCGTGTCCGGTTCCGGCGTGAACCTCTCCATGGTGGGTCCGTTCTCGGACAGCAACGGGTCAGCTGGTTCTTGCGAGGCCAATCGCAGCGATGCTCCCGAGGCGGCGATATCGATCCTGCCGACCACTCCGGCCAACACGACGCCCGCCGCGCGCAAGTCCGCGGTGACCGTCGGGTGCAATCGAGATACGTCGGTGACGACCGTCGCCCACTTCCGGTGCACGGCAGTCGTCGCCGACGCAGGAGTCCCGGCGCAGTCCCGCCAGCCGACCGGATCCGTCCGTTGGACCTCGACCGTTGGCACCTTCACGTCGGGAGCCACCTGCACCCTGGCCGTCCCGGACGTTGGATCGCCGAAGTGCACGGTGGTCTATGAGGCGCCTCCCGAGGCCGCGCCGATCGGCACGGCCCTCCCGGTGACGGCGTCCTATGGGGGCGACGACGTCTTCGCCGCCAGTTCGAGCTCCCACAAGCTCGGGCCCGGACTCGCCGCCCAGGCGCCACCTCCATCAGTGGCTGGGACGGACCGGGCCACGTCCGTGCCGGCGTCGGATAGGGAGTCTCGCTTCCCGGTGCTGCCGGTCGCCGGTGGCGTAGCGGTCGTGGTTGGTGCTCTCGCCCTGGCAGCGGCCGGCCGATTCCCGGGCGTCCGTGGCCCAGCGAGCCCCGGTCGGGGTCGGGGGTGGCGCCGGAGGGGGAGAAGGTGGTGGGGAGGGGTCCGAGCACGGGGACCTCCGCGACCTCATGGACCAGGTCGAGCGGGCTGACTCCCGGGCGAGCGAGCAACTGGTCGAAACGATCCTCCGCTCCCTCGACAAGTCGGCAACGTTCCTCCGCGAGCAGCAGGCAGCCTTCGAGGCCAGGGCTCCGCTGGATACAGGGTCCATGCAGAGTGAGCTGCGATCCCTCATCGAGCAGATGCGCGCTGACCGCTTGCTGCACGGAGCAGGGTTGGATCGGGCGTTCATCGATCGGGCGATCCAACAGGCAGAGTTGCTCGAACAGTTGGAGGCGAGGCCGGCAGCCCCAACAGCGGAAGCACTCCAGCGGACGTTGCAGGACCTGATGCAGGCCCAAGCCGACGCCGCGCGGGCGATACTCCAGAACCTGCGGTAGGGGTGGCGGACGAATCCAGGCCCGGCGTCCCTGGCTCCAGCGCTCAGGCGGAGGCGAATTCCCCGGGTCTCGCGGCCCGCCGGGGGGGCTAGGAGGTTGCACCCCGGCGGTTGGCGTCCTCGAGCCGTTGGGCGAGTTCGGCGATCACGGCGAGTGCCACGTCGGGGTTCGTCTTGAGGTAGGGGAGGAAGTCCCAGCGGGAGAGCTGGACGACCCTGACGTCGGAGGTGGCGACCACGTCAGCCGTGCGGGTCTGGTCGGCGAGGACGAGGGCCATCTCACCGACGTGGTCGCCTGCTTCGAGCGAAGCCACCGCCCGGCCGCCGGTGCGGACCTCAGCGGTGCCCTCGAGGATCACAAACATGGCCTGGGCCTTCTCCTTGCCCTCTTCGATCATCGTTGCACCATTCGTGAATGTGCGTTCGCGGGCAACCCTGGCCAGCCCGGCGAGCTGTTCTTCGCCGAGGGCAGCGAGGAGCGGTGAGGTGCGAAGGGCATCGACGATCTGCAAGCAAGGTCCTTTCGTGACCGCCGCGAGCCTACCGCCCGAGGCCACTTCATGCCGAGGATGTTCGGCACGCGCGGGCGTGCCGCCACTAGCGTGGCCGCGATTCGAGGAGGCACATGAGCGAAGAGGTCCAGGCGGACATAGGGGTCGTCGCTGGTCTGGCCGGGCGTCCGGTCACGGTCGAGGAATTGGCAGCGGTCACCGGTCTCGACCCATCGGAGATCATGGCGGCCGCTGCCGCCGCTGAGCGGGCCGGCACGGTGGTGGCGTCTGGGACCGGGTACGTTGCCGAGGCCCCCGCGGCCAGTCCGCGGGTGGCATTCCTGGCCGGTCGCTTCGCCGAGCTCGTCGTCGGTCGCGGCGGCTCCGCCGCCGAGGCGGGACGACTCCTGCGGGCTGCCGGGAGGGATGCCGATGCACTCCCACACCTCGTCAAGGCAGCCGAGGCCGGTGACAACGCTGCGCTGGGCGCCGCGCTGGCAGTCCATGAAGCCGTGGGTGGGCTCACCCCGGCAGTCGAGGGTGATCTCCGGATCCGACACGCTGCCGAACTCCGTGGCCGCGGTCGGTCGGACGATGCGTACGAGCAGGCCCGGCTCGCCTCCCGCCGGCTCGATGGAGCGAAGCTCGTCGATGCCCTTGGCTTCGCGGCGGCCATCGCCGACGACCTCCAGAAGCCCCAGGTCTCCGAGGCGCTCACCGCCCTCGCGGCCGCCACTGCCGCAGGAGCGGGTGAACCCGCCAAGGAGGGGTCACTGCTCACCCTCCAGGCCAGGGCGCTGAGCCGCATCGGTTTTCCCGACGAGGCTGACGTGGCGATGGCCAAGGGTCAGGCGGCCCTGGCCGAGCACGGTTCCCCGGAGCAACGTCGTACCGCGCGCACGAACGAAGCCCTCATCATGCTGGACCGGGGCGAGGCCCGGCGGGCCGCCTCGGCGTTCGATTCGCTCCTCGCGGCCGATGACGGCTCATCAGGGGTCTCCACCGCCGTGGCCGAGGTGTACGTCGCCCGCTCGCTCTTCGCGACCGGCAACTCTGCCCGGGCACTGCCGCTCGCAGCCCACTCCTTGGCGGTGTGTGTCGAATCCGGTGCGGCAGCGCCCACGATGCTCGCCCACATGGCCCTGGCCGAGGGTGCCCTTGTCGTCCGTCGCCCGGTCGATGCCCTTGCTTCAGCCGATGCCGCCATGGCGGTGGTCGAGCGCGACCTCCCGCAGTGGGTGAACCGGATGCATCTGCTTCGTGCCAGCGCGTTCCTCCAGGCGGGCGACACCCAGGGGGCGGTGGCGGCAGTCGACGCCGGACTGGACACTTCCCCGGACGGGGCTGATGGATGGCGTGTCCGCCGACAACTCGAAGCGATACGGCTCATGGCCACGCCTTCCGACACGAAGTGGCCCACCGCCGCGGCCGAGGAACTGACCGACGACCTCCTGCAGGCCCGTTGGTATGGGATCGCCGTCGAACTCATGGTCGAGCGGGCGCGTCGAGAGGGTGACACGGAACTCGGCCTCGAGGCTGCGGCCCTCGCTCATCGGCTCGGGAGTCCGATGGCCGCGGCCGCCGCGATCGCCGCTGTCGATGGGTGGAAGACACCCGAGGCCATCCCCGTCGCGCAGGCCGTGAAGGACCTCGAACGGAACATCGCCCCCGAGTGGCTCGACGAGTGGCGGACCCTCCCCGAGGTCGTCTCGGCCCTTGCCGCGGACACGAGCGCCGACGTCGAGGATGACCTCCTCGATGCCCGGATCGATGATGCGTTGCGAGCCGCCGGCCTGGCCGGTGTCGATGCCGTACTCAGCCCGGCGCAGCGCCGGTCGAAGGGTCTCGTTCGCCGCAAGGTGCGTCGACGACAAGGGCTCCCGTGGTGGGGATGGGCCGCAGCCGTCGTCGTCGTCGCCGGGTTGTCGTACGGGATGGCGCAATTGGTCACACCAGAGAACACGACCGTCGTCCAGACCGTTGTGACCACGGCCCCACCGGAGACCACCCCGCCCCTCGAGGCAACGGTGGTCGGTGCCGAGGATCTGTCGGGCGTGTTCGCCCACCGGGGCAGTGAGCGACGGACCGGGGAGGGTACCGGTGGCTTCCGTGAACTGGAAGGGATCGCCTGGCCGAACGTGCGGCCGGGCGGATTCCTCGGCTCGCTCGTCGTCCACGGCATCCGCGCCTTCGTCGCCAGCACGACCAGTGACGCCGTCTATGCGATCGAGCTGTCGACAGGTCGAGTGATCACGGAGCTCGAGACGGATGACCGGGTCATCGCGGCCCCGGCCGTGGGCGTCGTGGAAGGTACCCGTGGCGACTCGAACCGCACGCTGCTCGTGGCCGTCAGCCAGGCCGGGACCGTCTACGGCAAGGAGCCCGGGTCACCGACCCTGCTGTGGGAGGTCGCGCTCGACGAGCCCGTCACGGCGTCCCCCCTCATGACGGGCAAGATCGCCGTGGTTGCCACGGCCGGGGGTCACATCCACGGCCTGGGGGGCGGCGGTCTCCTCTGGACCTACCCGCTCGAGGGTGAGGAACCGATCGGTGCGGTGACAAGCGCCCCATCGTTCGGTGATGGTGTCATCTACGTGGTGGCCGGGTCCGAGATGATCGGCCTGCGAGAGGACGGGTCCGAGGTGTGCCGGGGCAGTGTCTCGGCCGGCGGGACCGCCACCGGCAGTCCGATGGCGACCGGGGAGGTGACCCTCGTCCAGACCGAGGCCGGCCTCGTGCGGGTGGATCCCGGCAAGTGCGGGCCCGGCATCCCCGATCCAGGAACCCCTCGCGATCAGCCGCCGGCGTACGCGAACGGTGTCGTCTACTCGGTGCAGGGTGAAGTGATCTTCTCGTTCGAGCCGGGCACGTTGACGGGCGAGACCGTCAACGCAGCCGGCAACGAGACGGTGGGCTACTGGCCGGCCGTTTTCGCAGCTGGTTCGGCCATCACCGGCCAACCGTCGGTGGCCGACGGCGTCGTCTACGTCGGGACGCAGGCGGGTGACGTGTACGCCATCGATGCCGAGACCGGTGTTGAGATCTGGGTCTTCCATGCCGGGTCGAAGATCGAGGGCAGCCCGGCACCGATCCCGGGTGCCGTCCTGGTCATCACGGCCGATGGAGAGGTGATTGCCATCGTCGGGGGGTGAGGAGCGGTTGGATCCAGGTCCCGGGTGAACTCGAAGCTTCCTCGTCGGTCTCTCCCCCGCCTTCGGGTCGCGAGGGCAGCGAGTCCAGCGCAGGCCCCCGCACAGGTCCCTGCCCCGAGCGAGGCGAGGGGAGGTAGGGGGCGGCGGGTGCTCGGCGAGGCCTGCGAGAGCCCTACCCCGCATGAGTCGCCTTCGGCGACGATGCCCTCCCCGCCTTCGGCGGGAGGACCATCGTCGTCCGTCGTCCGTCGTCCGTCGTCCGTCGTCCCCCGTCCCTCCTAATCCCTCCGCCACACCAGGGGGCTCGGTTCTAACCTGACCGCATGTCTGCCCCGACCACCTTCGGGGGCGTTCTCCGCAGTGGGTTCAGCCTCATCGCGCGCTTTGTGCGCGCTCGCCCCGGTGGGTTCGCGATCGCGCTCACCGGGTCGCTCACCTATGCCGGGGCGATCCTCGCTTCGTCGCGGGTGATCGGATGGGTCACGGACACGGTGATTCTCGACGTCCTCGATCGGGGAGTGGACGCGAACGGCCTCCTGTGGGCCGCGGCCGGGGCAGTGATGGCCGTTTCGGTGGCGAAATCACTCGGGGTCGTCACCCGGAGGGTCGGAGCCGGGTGGCTCCAGTTGAAGAACCGCCAGGACCTCCGCCGTCGCTTCGTCGGCCACATTCTCAAACTCGACATGGATTGGTACAACCGCCAGGCGGTGGGAAACCTGATCTCGATCGGCGATGCCGACGTTTCGGGTTCGACATTCTTGCTGGGCCCCCTCCCCTTCGCCCTCGGAGCGACCCTGCTGCTGGTGGGGACGATGATCCTCGTGTTCGTCCTCGACCCCGTGCTCGGCCTCATCTCGATGGGCTTCCTCCTCGTGGTCGTCGCCATCGAACTCCGGGGGGCTTGGGTGACCTTCGGACTCGTGGAGGAGATCCAGAAACGTCGGGGAGACCTGGCGGCCGCGGCCCACGAGTCGTTCGACGGAGCCCTCACCGTCAAGGCCTTGGGGCGAGAGGAGTGGGAGACGGAGCGATTCACTGAGCGATCCGACTCGCTCCGAAAGCGCCTCATCAACATCACGATCGTCTGGGAGAGCTTCAAGGCTGCCGTGCAGAACGTGCCGTCCGCCGCCCAGATCGTCATCATCGCCGTCGGCGTCTTCCGCCTGGCCGACGGTCTCCTCACGGCGGGCGACATCGTGTCGGTGGCCTACCTGCTGACCTTGCTCTTCTGGCCGATCCAGCTGATCGGGTTCGTGTTCTTCGACCTCGCCGCCTCCAGTGCCCATTGGGAGCGAATCGAGACCGTCTTCCGCGAAGAGACCTACGTTCGCTATGGCGACACCCCCGCCGAGACCGGCGCAACCGGGGCCGCGGTCAGCACCGACAGGGTGGGCTTCGGCTACGACGACACCCCGGTCCTCACCGACGTCGACATCGTGATCCCCCCGGGACGGATCGTGGCCGTGGTGGGGCCGACCGGTTCGGGCAAGACCACCCTGGCCGTGCTCCTCGCCCGTCTGTGGGATCCGAGGAGCGGGGTCATCCGACTCGACGAACGCGACTTGAAGGACCTCGCCGCCGGGGCCTTGCCCGACGAGATGGCCTATGTCGCCCAGGAGGCCTTCCTCTTCGACGACACGGTGAAGGGCAACATCACCCTCGGTGTGGAGGCTCCCGAGGCCGAGGTCCGCAAGGCTGCCGACCTCGCCAGTGCCACGGGGTTCGTCGAGGAACTCGAACACGGCTTCGACACCCAGATCGGCGAGCGAGGCACCACGCTGTCCGGCGGCCAGCGACAGCGCGTGGCATTGGCCCGTGCGCTCCTCCGCCGCCCTCGGCTGCTCATCCTCGATGACGCGACGTCTGCGGTGGACCCATCGGTGGAGTCCCGCATCCTCCACGGCCTGCGGGAGGCCGAACTCCCGTCGACGGTCGTCCTCGTTGCGTACCGCGCCAGTTCCATCGCCCTCTCCGATGAGGTGCTGTTCGTGGAGGACGGACGCATCGTCGCAACCGGCACCCACGAGGACCTGCTCGACCGTGAAGCCGGGTACCAACGGCTTCTGAAGGCGTACGAGCAAGACGTCGCCACCCGGGCCGGGGGTGCGGAGTGAGCGAGCGCATTCCCGCCCGTCAGGCGGTGATCCGGGCCCTCCGCGAGGTGCCGGCGTTCCGGCGCGGGCTTCGCCTCACTCTCTTCCTCGTGGTCATCGGGACCACGGTGAGCCTGGTCACGCCCGTGTTCGTGCAGCGGATCGTCGACGCGGGACAGTTCAGTGATGCCATCGACCGCGTCTCGATTGTCCGATCCGCGGCGGTTGCCCTGGTCGGGGTGACCATCGCGGCCTTCATCAACCGGCGAGCCAACATCCGACTCGGCGTGGCGGCGACCAACGGACTGCACGACCTTCGCACGCGAACCTTCGGGATGCTCCAGCGACAGTCGATCCTCGTCACCCAGGAGGAGCGGCGGGGAGCCCTCGTGTCCCGGGTCACGAACGACATCGAGCGGATCCAGGAGTTCATGGAGTGGGGCGGCGTCGGCCTACTCGTCGGGGTGGGGCGGGTCATCCTCACGATCGCCGTCATGCTGTGGTACTCGGTGCCGCTGGCCCTACTCGTCACGGCCGCAACCGCCGTGTACGTGGGAATGCTCCTGGCGTTCCAGCGCATCCTCGGGAGGGCCCACGACCGGGCAAGGACCGCGGTCGCCGACGTTCTCGCCACCACCGGCGAGGCGATCTCGGGGCTGCCGATCATCCGCGCCTACGGTGCGGAGCGGCACACCGTCGGGAAGCTCGACACGGCCCTGGAGCGGGAGTTCAAGGCCGACTTCCGCGCTTCGATGCTCGGCAACTTCCTCTTTGCGACCGCCGAGACATTCACCGGCGCCATCACTGCAGGGGTCATCGTGCTCGGCGTGACCCTCGGCCTCGCTGGGAACCTGACAGCCGGGGAGTTGATTGCGTTCCTCTTCCTCGTTGCCCTTCTCGTCGATCCCGTGCAGACCATGGTCGAGACCGTCGACGCGGCCCAGTCAGCCGCGGCCGGTCTCAGGCGGATCTTCGAAGTTCTCGACACGCCGATCGACGTGGTCGACGCCGGGGACCACGGCACTGTGCTCCCGGAGGGGAACCTTGGCGTGGACGTCGTGGGCCTCTCGTTCTCCTACGGGGATGGCCCGCTGGTCCTCGACGGGGTGACGTTGGCGGTGGCTCCCGGTGAGCGGATCGCCGTGGTGGGCGAGACCGGTTCGGGCAAGACGACGTTCACCAAGCTCGTGGCCCGCCTCATGGAGCGCAACGGTGGGGAGCTCAGGATTGGTGGGGTGGCCGTCGAGGACGTCCCGTTCAGTTCACTGCGGCACCGGGTCGGGTTCGTGCCCCAGGAGGGCTTCCTCCACGACGCCACGATCATGGAGAACGTCCGCTACGGACTGCTCGAGGCGAGCGACGACCAGGTTCGGCAGGCGTTCGCCGACCTCGAGATCCTCGATTGGGTGGAGGGACTCCCCGACGGACTCGAGACGCAGGTGGGCGAGCGCGGCAGCCGGCTCTCGGCAGGGGAGCGGCAGCTCGTGGCGCTCGTTCGGGTCTGGATCCGCGAGGTGGACCTGCTGTTGCTCGATGAGGCGACCTCGGCGGTCGACCCCGCCCTCGAGGTCTCGCTCCGCAACGCGTTGGATCACCTGCTGGAAGGTCGGACCTCCCTCACGGTTGCCCACCGCCTTTCGACGGCAGAGGCGTCCGACCGTGTGCTCGTCTTCGACCAGGGCCGTCTCGTCGAGGTGGGCACCCACACCGAACTCCTCGACCGTGAAGGCGTGTACTCGCGCCTGCACGCCGACTGGGTCTCCGGCACCGCCACGGTCTGAGTCCTTCGCAGCGCAAGACCGGTCGTGCCGTTTTCGCGCTGTCTTTGGATCGCGACCTGTCCAACGGGACGACCCCGGAACGGAGTGCGCCCGCTCCACCGGATGGGTGAGGAGGGCGTGATCATGTGCCAGCTCCGACGCGATGGGATCGAAGGTATCGGCGATCACAGGGCGCGTCCTCGTTGGCCGCCCAGCACCCATCGCGGACGCCGTAAGCGAGCGTGACACTCAGTCTTGCGGCGTGAGGATCACGACGGCGCTCGTCTTGGCGCAGCCGCCCGGATTGGCGCAACCGTCGCCCGAGTACCTGAGCGTCAGCACCTCACCCTCGTTGCCTTCCAGCGTGTAGGTACCTCCCCCGCTTACGGTCACCCCGCTGCCACCACCGGTATACGTGTAGGAGCCCCCGTGCTCGTCGGTCGGCACGAAGGTGAGCGAGGCCTCACCGCCTTCGAAGACACCCTCCAAGGTGAACGGTTCCGTGATGTCGGAGACCGTTCCGGTGATCGAGATCCTGCCGCCTTCACTGCTCGCTTCCCATCCGCCCCGGATGGCGAAGTGAACGGTCTCGGTGTCCCGGCCTCGCCGAGACACCGTCTCCAGGTAGACGCTGTTGTGGTCGCCTTCGCCGTCGGTCATGACGAACGTGTCGGGCGCAGGGTCGATCCGTCCCGGAACCAGGGTGCCGTCACCGGACAACTCGGCGTTGACTGGCACCGGCACATTCCCACCCTCGAACTTGTGATCGACCCGAGCCGTGAACGTGAACGACTCTTTTGCCTTCACCTTGTGGTCGGTTCCTTCGGGTACGACGATGGTGACACACCCACCGTTGCGCCAGGCGCTCTGCGCATGCTCGGCGACCTTCTCGACGAATGATCCAGTGATCCAGAATGCCATGGACACGGCTTCGAACTTGTCGACGTCCGACTTGCCATCGAGACCGCTCGCACTTGTGAAGTCCTTGTCGCCAAAGGAGACGTTGTCTCGATCGCGAACCTGTGACTCGGTGGTGGCTACCGGGGTGGAGTACCCGAGCCGGATTGGGCCGGAATCGTTTACGTGTTCCGTGCTGTGGTCGAGGCTCTGCATGTAAGCGTCGTTCCCGACGTGTGCCGTCGCCGTCCCCGACGCGTTTCGGGTGGCGGTCTTGCCGCCGGTGAGCGAGTAGTCCATGTCATAGGTGATGTTGAGGACGCCGTCGACGTCGGGACAAGCGTCTGACTTCACGTTGACGTGGGTGACTTCGGTGTACGCCTTCCCGTCGACGGTGTAGGTGACGGTGTAGGTGACTTCGGCGACGAACTGGCGTCCTTTCCTGCTGTGGCTGCTCTTGATCTTCGTTGTGATCCCACCCTTGTCCTGCTTTGTTCCCTCGTTGGTGTGGGGCTCGGAGGAAACCTCCCCAGGCGACGTGGCGTCATGCCAGAGACCGGACAGGGCCGAGCTTGCCCAGCTCGGCGCGGTCCACAGCCCGGACATCATCGGTGCCTCTTGCAGTCGGGCGCCGATCGGCTTTGCGGCGAGCAGCACAGCCGTCCCGGGGGAACCGGGCTCGCCTGCGGCCTCAGGAGCAAGGTCGGGGAACTCATCTTCGAACGCCTGGCGTAGGAGAATGTCACCGGCTGCGAACACATCCGGGGTGAGCGCGTCTGCCAGGCCAAGCTCCTCGACCAACTGCAGGCGGATCAGACGCTGGCCCTCCGCCAACCGCTCGTCTGCCGTGCCCTCGAACACCGGAAGCAGCGCCGATAGCTCCTCCGCCGCTGCCGACCCAATCGGGTCGGACCCGCCCGGCAGGGGAGTCGAACCCACACCGGTTGCTGGCGGTCCTCCTGGGTCGCTGGCACCCCCACAGGCAGAAACGATTAGCACCAGGACCACGATGAATCGACTCTTCGTCCCGATCCGCGAACCCGTCTGGCCGAACATCCCGTTCTCACTACTCCTGAGCCAAATGCACTGTGCGGGCTGCCGATGGATGGACCGGATGGTAGCGCGAGCAGAGCACCCGCAGCCGCCAGACGCGGGCCGCGACGCTGGCGACGACGCGGCCTCCTTTGGATCGACCAGTCGGCAACGTGGCCGAATCGCTGCGCTGTGTCGCGCCGTGTGTGAGTGGCGTATCGGGGGGCATGGCCGATTGCCGAGGAGTCTCCGATCCGGACTTGGATGTGACCAAGGTGGACCGGCTGCTGAGCCCGACGACAGTCAGGACGTTGAACACCGTGCAGGAGATGCTGGCGAGGTTGTGAAGCAGTCAGCCGCGCCGGGTAGCCAGAGAGCCGGGTCTACATGTGCATCGCCGGGTAGACCCGGATGCCGGTGATCGACGGGCAGGTCTTGGCGACTTCGACCGCCTCCTCGAGGCTGTCGGCGCTGACGATCGTGTAGCCGGTGAAGGAGTCGAGACCGAGGGGGAGTGGCCGCTCACCGTCCTTGGTGATCTCGTGCCCGGGGCCGAACGGGTTCCCGCTGTCAACGATGCGGTCGGCAATCGACTCGAACCAGGCGCCCCATGCCTGACCGATCTCGGGTGTCGGGGTGGTGAACCCGACGTGCAGGTAGACGTACTTGTTCATGCGTGCTCCTTGTGGTGTGCTGTCTCCAGGTAGGCGACGTAGTTCTCGAGCGTCTCCTTGTCGCTGCCCCAATAGGTGTGGAACCGACCCAGCCACTCCTGGACTGTGCGGAGGCCGTCTCGCCGGAGAGCGAGGTAATTGGTGCGTCCTGTCTTCCTCCGGTTGACGACGCCGGCGTCCTCGAGCACGGCGATGTGCTTGTGGATCGCCGGGAGGGAGAGGCCCCTCATCTCGGCCAACTGGCTGATCGAGTGCGGCTGCAGTCCGAGCGAGTCGACGATCGCCCGCCGGTGTTCATTGGCGAGTGCGTCGAGCACGGCGTCCAGTCGTGGCCCCGGATCAGTCATGGTTAACCAAGATGTTAACTATAGGCATCAGGTCGACGACGACGCAAGCAGAATGCCGCGATGGAACGACCCCACAACGAACTACCTCCCACGTCATTGTCCTCATGACCGTCGCAGGCGCATGATGGCGGTGTGCAGCGATTCACAAAGACCGTCCCGAAGCCCGATTTGGGCTTGCAAACAAAGGGGGAATAGGGTGTCCACAGCGTTGGAATCCGAGGTCGAAATGGTGCGCAAACGCGACACTGCAGAGTTCGCCAAGACCGTTTCGGGTATCGATGCCGGGGGATCGTTCTTCGCATCGATCCTGGCCGGGCTGCTCATCGGGTACTTCCTCGACAAGTGGCTGGGAACCGCCCCTTGGCTCGTGGTGATCTTCACCCTCACCGGTGCCTATTCAGGGTTCCTTCGGGTCTGGCACTACGCCAGGACCGAAGGGGAACGAGACGACGAGGAACGGAAGAACCGTGGACGTTGAGGCGAAGCTCGCCAAGAACACCGCCAAGCGGGCCCTCTGGGTCGGCCCGGTCGTCATCCTCATCTTCTGGCTCGTCAGGGGGAACGGCGGTGCGCTGGCGGCGACGATCGGCGTGCTGGCGGTGGTCGGGAACTTCCTGCTCTCCGGGTGGGGATTGTCCGTGGCTGCCCGCATCTCGCCGGGTGCCTATCATGCCGCCGCACTATTCGGTTTTGTCGTGCGGTTCGCGCTCCTCACCGTCACCATCGTGATCACGCTCGCGCTGGTGCCTGACTTGGATCGCATCGCCTTCGCAATAGCAACGGTGGTCACCTACCTCGTCCTCCTCACTTGGGAGACGGTGGCGGTGTCCAAAGGTTCGGAAAGGGATTTGGAGTGGACCAGCTGATCTTGGCATCGGAGTCGTGCGACGTCGCCAACGTGGCGATGTGCGCTCCTGCGAACGTATCCGAGCTTTTCGAGTTCGCTCCCTTCAGCGCGATTGAGTGGCTGACCCGCACCCATCTCCTCATCGCCCTCGCCGCGCTCCTGGCGATTGGGCTGTTCGTCATCGGCCTCCGCAAGCCCAAGCTGGTCCCCGGCAAGCTGCAACTCGTCGCGGAGTCGGCCTACAACTTCGTCGACAAGGGCATCGCCAAGGACGTCATCGGCTCCGACGGCTCCAAGTACACGCCGTATCTCCTCTCGATCTTCATGTTCATCCTCTTCGGCAACATGTTCGAGATCACTCCGTTCGTGAACTTCCCGGTGACCTCCCGTATGGCCCTCCCCGCCTTCCTCGCCATCCTCACCTACCTGATCTTCGTGGTGGCCGGCATCAAGAAGCAGGGCATCGGCTACTTCACCCACCTGATCTGGCCCCCCGGGGTCCCGACCGGTCTCAAGCCGCTCGTTGGCGTCATCGAACTGGTCTCGGTGCTCCTCGTCCGCCCGTTCTCGCTCGCAGTGCGGCTCTTCGCCAACCTCGTCGCCGGCCACGTCATGCTCTCGCTCCTCTTGGGCACCGCCGGGTTCTTCGTGTGGGCCGCCATCACCGAGGGCCTGTGGGGCAAGGGAGCCGTCGGGCTCGCATGGTTCCTCCTCGGCCTCGCCATCTACCTGTTCGAGATGCTCGTGGCGTTCCTCCAGGCATACATCTTCACCCTTCTATCAGCCGTGTACATCCAGACCTCCGTGCATCCCGAGCACTGAGACCTGACGACCCCAAACCAACAAGGAGAAGAGAGAGACTCATGGACGCAGCAGCAGCTGAGATTCTCAAGGGCAGCCTGGCCGTAATCGGCTACGGACTGGCCGCAATCGGCCCGGGCCTCGGCATCGGCGTGCTCGCCGGTAACGCCGTGCAGGCCATGGCCCGTCAGCCCGAAGCCGCAGGCATGGTCCGCACGACCATGTTCCTGGGTATCGCCTTCACCGAGGCGCTGGCCCTGATCGGCTTCGTCTTGTTCTTCCTGGCATAGCGGGTACGTCGCATGACGGAACTGTTGTTGCTGGCCGCAGAAGAGGTCGAGGGCGGCGGAGGGATCGAGTTCCTCCTCCCGGCCCCTGCTGAGCTCTACACCGGCATCGTCGCCTTCGCGATCGTCTTCCTCGTGATGTGGAAGTTCGCGGTCCCGGCGATGAAGAAGCTGATGGAAGAGCGCCAAGCCGCCATCGCAGGCCAGATCAAGGAGGCGGAAGCCGCCAAGCAGGAAGCCCAGAGCCTGCTCGGGGACTACAAGGCGCAGGTCGCCGGCGCCAAGGCCGAGGCCAACCAGATCGTCGAGGATGCCCGCAAGGCAGCCGAGGGAGTCCGGGCCGACGTCCTTGCCAAGGCCGAGGAAGAAGCCAACGCCATCCGGGCGAAAGCCCGTACCGAGGCCGAGGCCGAGAAGGGCCGTGCCCTGCAGGAGGCTCGAGTGGAGGTCGCCAACATCTCGGTGGATCTCGCCGAGCGGGTCGTCGGTGCCAGCCTGACTGCCGAGCGGCAGCAGGGGCTCGTCGAGCAGTACCTGGCCGAGCTCGAGCGCGGGGAGTAGCTCGTGGTCGATGATCGCATCAAGGGATATGCCACGGGGATCCTCGCGATCGCCCGCGGCGAGGACCAGCTCGAACGGGTCGAATCCGAGCTGTTCCAGATCGGCCGGGCCATCGAGTCCTCCGCCGAGCTCTATGACGCCCTCGCTGATCCCCGCGTCCCCGCGGAGAAGAAGCAGGCGATCGTCACCGACATCATCGGCGGTCGGGCATCCGACCTGACCGTCTCGATCGCCTCATTCGTCGTTGCGACCGGCCGCGGCAGGGAGCTCGGTGCCATCGCCGCGGCCCTCGCCGACGAGGCCGCGGCCTCCCGCAACAAGGAAGTGGCGATCGTCCGATCGGCCATCGCCCTCGACGACGAGACGATTACCCGGCTGGCCGCCGCCCTCGGCAAGGCCACCGGCAAGGAAGTTGACGTGAAGGTCGTGGTGGACCCCTCCGTGGTGGGCGGCATCGTCGCCACCGTCGGGGACACCGTGATCGACGGCTCGGTCCGCGCGAAGCTCGACTCGCTTCGTGCCGTGCTGGCCCGCTGACGGGAGAAGGAGAACATGGCAGATCTCACGATCAGCGCTGAAGACATCACCACCGCACTCAAGGCCCAGCTGTCCGATTGGAAGCCGAGCGTCGACCAGGAGACGGTCGGCTACGTGACCGCCATCGCCGACGGCGTGGCCCGCGTCCAGGGCCTGCCCAACGCCATGGCCTCCGAACTCCTCGAGTTCCCCGGCGGCCTCATGGGTGTCGCACTCAACCTCGACGAGGGCGACCTCGGCGTGGTCCTCATGGGTGAGTACGAGCACATCCAGGAAGGTGACCCTGTCAAGCAGACCGGCACCGTTCTCTCCGTGCCGGTCGGTGACGCCCTGCTGGGCCGGGTCGTTGACCCGCTCGGCAACCCCATCGACGGCAAGGGACCGATCAACACGACGGAGCGGCGCCTCCTCGAGACCCAGGCTCCCTCGGTGGTGGAACGCCAGCCGGTGCGTGAGCCGCTCCAGACGGGCATCAAGGCCATCGACGCCATGACCCCGATCGGCCGCGGCCAGCGCCAGCTCATCATTGGCGACCGCCAAACCGGCAAGACCGCCGTGGTCCTCGACACCATCATCAACCAGAAGGGCCAGGGCGTGAAATGCGTCTACGTGGCCATCGGACAGAAGTCCTCGACGGTTGCCGAAGTGGTCGACGCCCTCGAACGCGCCGGCGCCATGGAGTACACGGTGGTGGTCAACGCCCCCGCGTCGTCGGCCGCCGCCCTCCAGATGTACGCCCCCTACTCGGGGTCGGCCTTCGGGCAGTACTGGATGTACAACGGTGGCCACGCACTCGTCATCTTCGACGACCTCTCCAAGCAGGCCGTCGCCTACCGGGAGATCTCGCTGCTGCTGCGTCGTCCCCCGGGGCGTGAGGCCTACCCGGGCGACGTGTTCTACCTCCACAGCCGTCTCCTCGAGCGCTGTGCGAAGCTCTCCGACGAACTGGGTGGCGGGTCCCTCACCGGTCTGCCGATCATCGAGACCAAGGCCGGTGACGTGTCGGCCTACATCCCGACCAACGTGATCTCCATCACGGACGGCCAGATCTTCCTCGAGACCAACCTGTTCTTCTCAGGCATCCGCCCGGCCATCAACGCCGGCATCTCGGTCTCCCGGGTGGGTGGAAACGCCCAGGTGTCGGCGATGAAGAAGGTCGCCGGACCGCTCCGCCTCAACCTCGCACAGTTCCGCGAGTTGGAGGCGTTCGCCGAGTTCGGATCCGAACTCGATGCTGCCTCGCTCGCCCAGTTGGAGCGCGGCCGCCGGGTGGTGGAGGTCCTCAAGCAGGGCCAGTTCGAGCCCATGCTGGTCGAGGAGCAGGTGCTCGTCATCTATGCCGTGACCGAGGGCCACTTCGACAAGGTCGCGGTGGAACGCCTGGCCGACGCCGAGGTCAAGCTTGCCGAGTGGGTGAAGACCCACCGCCCGGACGTCCTCACGACGATCCGCGACACCGGCAAGCTCCCCGAGGGTGGTGCCATTGCAGAGGCCATCGATGCCTTCCTCGAGACGTACGGAGCGGGGGAGTAACCAGTGGCAGGTGCCCAGGTCCGGGATACGCGACGAAGGATCAAGTCCGTCGAAGCGACGATGAAGATCACCCGCGCCATGGAGTTGATCGCGGCTTCACGGATCCCCAAGGCTCAAGCCCGGGTGCAGGCATCCAAGCCGTACTCGGCCAAGTTGGTCGAGGTGATCCAGAACGTCTCGTCGGCCGGGGCCGGGTCCCATCCCCTCCTCGAACGGCGCCCGGAGCGAACGGTCGGCGTGCTCGTCATCGCATCGGATCGTGGCCTGTGTGGTGCCTATGCCACCCAGATCATCCGCCATGCCGAGCGTGAGGTGATCGAGCACCAGCGGGCCGGCAAGGACGTGCGGATCTTCGCCGTCGGCAAGAAGGCCCAGCAGTACTTCCAGTACCGGCACTACACGATCGAGCGTTCGTTCCTCGCTGTGACCGACCGCCCCGGCTACGGGGATGCCCGGGCCATCGCCAACACGCTCATGGATGCCTACTCGGCGGAACGCATCGATGTGGTCGACGCGTTCTACACCCGGTACCGGTCGGCGATGACCCAGGTCCCCACCCGGTATCAACTCCTCCCGGCACATACACCGGAAGCGAGCGAGGGATCCACCGGAGCGGTCAGCTACAGCTTCGAGCCCTCACCGTCCGACATCCTCGACCGGCTGCTCCCGCGGTACGTCGAGGCAACGATCTTCAGCATGTTGTTGGAAGCTTCGGCATCGGAGCACTCCGCCCGGCGGCGGGCCATGAAGGCAGCCACCGACAACGCCGACGAGCTGGTCACCCTGCTGACCCGCATGGCCAACCAGGCCCGGCAGGCAGAGATCACCACCGAGATCTCTGAGATCGTCGGTGGCGCCGAAGCACTGAGTCAAGGTTAGGAAGAAGGAGCGAAGCGTGGCAGAGCCAGTCAGCGTCGGACGGGTGGTACGTGTTGCCGGCCCGGTCGTCGACGTCGAATTCCCCCATGAGGGTCTCCCCGAGATCCTGTACAGACTCGATGTGTCGTTCACGGTCGCCGGTGAGGACAAGAACGTCCTGCTCGAGACGGCCCAGCACATCGGCGGCAACCGAATCCGAGCCATCGCAATGGCCCCGACCGACGGCATCACCCGTGGCGCAGAGGTGCGCAACTCGGGCGCGCCGATCTCGGTCCCTGTCGGCGACCAGACCCTCGGTCACATTTTCAACATGTGGGGCGAGGCCCTCGACAGCCCGGACCTCGAGTTCACCGGTGAGCGTTGGCCGATCCATCGTACGCCCCCGGCGTTCGAGGACGTCGAGCCCCAGAAGACCGTCTTCGAGACGGGCATCAAGGTCGTCGACCTCCTTGGTCCTTACCTCCAGGGTGGGAAGATCGGCCTTTTCGGTGGTGCGGGAGTGGGCAAGACCGTCCTCATCCAGGAGCTCATCTCCCGTGTCGCCACCCAGCACGGTGGTGTGTCGGTGTTCGCCGGTGTCGGCGAGCGCACCCGTGAGGGAAACGACCTCTTCCTGGAGATGAGCGAGTCGGGCGTGCTTGCCAAGACGGCCCTCTGCTTCGGGCAGATGGACGAGCCCCCGGGCGTGCGCCTGCGGGTCGCGCTGTCGGCGCTCACCATGGCGGAGTATTTCCGTGACGTGCAGCGCCAGGACGTGTTGCTGTTCATCGATAACATCTTCCGGTTCACCCAGGCTGGTTCCGAGGTCTCGACCCTGCTCGGTCGCATGCCTTCGGCCGTGGGGTACCAGCCGACGCTGGCCGGTGAGATGGGCTTCCTCCAGGAGCGCATCACGTCGCTGCGTGGACGGTCGATCACCTCGGTGCAGGCCATCTACGTGCCAGCCGATGACATCACCGACCCCGCCCCGCACACGGCTTTCGCCCACCTCGATGCCACCACGGTGCTGAGCCGTCCGTTGACCGCGTTGGGGATCTACCCGGCCGTCGATCCGCTCGACTCGACCTCACGGGCGCTCGACCCCCAGATCGTCGGTGTCGAGCACTACGCCACGGCGACCCGGGTGCAGCAGGTGCTGCAGCGCTACAAGGACCTCCAGGACATCATCGCCATCCTCGGGATCGACGAGCTCTCGGAAGACGACCGCTTGGTGGTTGCCAGGGCTCGGCGCATCCAGAGGTTCCTCAGCCAGCCGATGTTCGTGGCTGAGCAGTTCACCGGCCAGGCCGGCGTGTACACACCGCTCACGGAGACCGTCGCCTCGTTCAAGGCGGTTCTCGACGGCGAGCTCGATCACCTGCCCGAGCAGGCGTTCTACATGACCGGCGGTCGTGAGGACGTCGAGCGCAAGGCCGCGGCAATGGAGAAGGGCGCGGCCTGATGGCCAAGTCGTTCTCTGTCGAGGTCGTCTCCCCCGAGCAGACCCTGTGGTCGGGCCAAGCCACGTTCATCGTGGCCCGGACCCCGAACGGGGAGATCGGCATCATGGCCGATCACGAGCCGGTGATGGCTGCCCTGAGCACCGGTGCCGTGACCGTTGACGGCTCTGACGGCAAGCGGACGACGATCGCGGTACATGGCGGGTTCCTCCAGATCCTCAACAATGAGGTCACGCTCCTCACCGACCGTGCCCAGGTGATCGAGGGGGGAGCGGACGACGCCCGTACCGCAGCAACTGCCCTCGCTGTCGAGGAGTAGTCCCGGACCTCAGGGGAGTGTCGCGGCGAACTCGGGTGCGACCCCGAGGAGATAGCGGGCACACTGCGCATCGACCGTCAAAGGAGTCTGGTCGGCGCATGCTTCGCCCATTTCGGCGGGATGGGTGTCCTCCGCCCATGCCCAGGTCCGTTCGAACATCTCACCGGTGTTGACCCCGAGGTCGAGGCCGCGGAGGGCGCCGACCTTCATGGTGAAGAAGAAGCCCGGGACCGCCACCAAGTCCAACTCACGGTCGTCCTTCTGGCCCGAGTAGAGCATTCGCACCAAACCGTCCGAGATGACGACATGGGTCGTCCCGCTGAACTCGACACCGAAGATGTCATGGAAGTCGTCGTGATGGGTGACCTCGCAGACGACCTCGGAGCCCATACCGTCGAGGCGCTCGAGCGCCTCACACGCCCCGAGGGCAGTGCGTGCCCCGAGCGCGGTGAGGGCTCCCACCCGGTTCCAGAACGCCGCCTGGGTCGCAGGGTCGTTCCACCAGGCGGCGTGCCAGGACGTGTACTTGTTCGGAGAACCGTGCTCGGGGAAGACCAGGTCGATCCCGATCAGGGCCTCGAGCGCCGTGGTGTCCCCAGCATCCATCGCGGCGTAGAAGCGGGTCGCGACGTCCACCGGGTCGGGCTGGGATCGGGCGTCCGGATCCGGGACCGGTGGTGCGGCGAGTCCCCTGGGATTGAAGACGGCGACCCCGCCCATGGCGTCGGCGACGGCGACGAAGCCATCCATGGCGACGATCCGGACTGGGGGCTTGGCCACGCCTGACTTCCAGGTCGTCGACCCGGTCTCGGCGTCGAGGACGTGGACATCGGACTCCGTGGCGATGACGACCGTATCGCCGTCGACGACCGGTCCTGCGGCGACTCCGCCAACCTCGGTCCTCCACATCTCGGTCACGAGGTCGTGGCCCACGGCCCGGAGTTCCGCGTCGGGGTCCGCCATGATGAGGTTCCAGTCCGTGACGATGATCGGGCCGACTGCGCCTTCGAGGATCGCGACCGCTTCACCCTTGGAGACCCGATGGATCGCGCCGTTGCCATCGAGCGCGAAGACCACTACCTCGGAGAGCGATCCGGTCGGGGAGAGGTAGGTGACCTCCCGAGCTGCCACCTGGCCCACCTTGCCGTCGTAGCCGGCGACCTTGCCAGCACCCGGGAAGTAGGTCCAGTCCGGTTGGAGGCTGTTCGTCGCAAATGCGTAGAGGGTTCCGGAGTCCCCGATGAACACCTGCCTGCCGGCGACGGCGGGCCCGGAGACGGCGGGTGGCCACCGGACCGGATCCGGCCGGAGGACGGTCGGCCCCAGGCAACGAGCTCGCTCCAGGTCGTACGGCACCTGGAGCAAATCCGTGCTGCCGCCCAGGGTGTCGGCCTCCCCGGCGGTGCCGAGCCCGACGAAGGCGTAGATGTGCTCGTCGGTGAGGGTGAAGGAGCTCCCGGCCCGGTCCCGGGCGTCCATGATGAAGGGCGTGACGACGTCGGTCCCGATCGCAATCGCTGCGGTTGGGAAGACGAATCCGCACCCGACGAGGCGTTTCCCCGACGCCGGATCCACGAAGTCGAGCCGATCCACCGTCCCGGCCCGGGACGCGAGCACGAAACGACTGCCGTGGCCCCGCAGTTCGGACACCTGGGCATGGTCCGCCCTCCACAGCTCCCTTCCATCCTCGAGGGCGAACCCGATGAGCGTGACGCCGTCGGCGCTGCGCTGCCCCGTCACCACGACGCCGCCGGCGATGGCGAGGAACTCGGCGGGGGACCCCAGGGTCGTCTCCCACATCGGAGGTGGCGGCGCCTCCTCCGCCACCGCTTCCGTGGCAGTGCTTCCCGACACGGAAGGCGCCACCGGCTGCTCTTTTGCCGATTCCGGCAGGAGTTGTGTGCCGCCGGCGATGGCCAGGACTACGACTGCAGCCGCGACTCCCCGGCGCAGCAGGGGACTCCGCTTCGGGGTCGGGGTCCCGGCGCTCAACTCGAAGAGCGCGACCGGGCTCTCGACTCCTCGCAAGCGGAACGTGCCATGGTCGAACAACGCAACCCCGCTCGGGAGCTGATGTCGGAGGAGGTCGGCGGTGGTCGCGGTCACGAGGACCTGACCGCCGACGGCGTTACCCATGCTGCGGGCGACACGGTTTACGGTCGGACCGAAGTAGTCGCCGTCCCGTTCGTGCGCTATGCCGGTGTCGATCGCCATCCGCACCCGAAGCGGCCCGCCGTGGGGCCACTCGGCGTCGGCGAGCTCCTCCTGGAGTTCCAGTGCTGCCAACGCGGCATCGGGTGGCGAAGTGAACGCAACCCCGAAGCCGTCCCCTGTCTTGGCAAAGACGTATCCCCCGTGACGGTCGAACGTGGCTCGCATGAGCGCGTCGTGGGCGGCGAGGGTTTCCTTCATGGCCGAAGGGTGGGTCTCCCAGAGCACAGTCGATCCCTCGATGTCCGTGAACAGGAACGTCACAGCTCCCGATGGTTCTGGCATGGCTCCTTCGCTACCTCGTCGTCGACAACGTACTGTGCCGGGACTGGCTCCGGCGGGAGATGGTCCCTACGAGCCGAACCCGTTGGTGGCCCTGAGTCGTGATCCAGAAGCGCCGCGAGCGGCCATGATCCGGATCGGTTTCTCAAAATTGTATGGCGGGCCTAACCTTTCCGACATGAACTGGTTCGTCATCCTTCGGTGGCTGCACATCGGCTCGGGGGCTGCGTGGCTCGGCGAAGTCGTCGCCGTCAACTTCGTCCTCGTCCCCGCGCTCGTCCGGGCCAACCGTGACCAGCAGCGCTGGATGCTTGCCCAGGTGTTCCCGCGGGTCTTCAACCTGGCGTCATGGCTGGCGGCTCCGGCGATCGTGTTCGGGGCGCTGCTCAACCTGCAGATGACCGGGTGGCGCTTCGACTGGGAACGTCTCACCACCACTCGCTGGGGTTGGTCGATCCTGGTGGGCGGCACGCTCGGTTTCGTGCTCACGCTGTTCCACTTCGTCATCGAGGGCAAGCTCGAACCAGTCGTGAGGGATGAGCAGACGGAGGACGAGATCATCGACGGTGTCATCCGGCACCTCCGGACGATCCCCCGCTACGGCCTCGGGGTTCTCGTCCTGATCTTCGGTTCGATGATGTACGCCGCCAAGGGCTTCTGAGCCGGTCGCTGTGCCCGAGTACTCCGTCGAATGTCCCCAGGCAGATGAACTGGTCTCGCTCTACGCGTCGGTGGGTTGGACCGGGTATACGAAGGACCCAACTGGCCTGGTCACGGCCGTCGCCAACTCGACGTTCGTCGTTGCTGCACGCGAGCGCCAGGACCTCGTCGGCCTCGCCAGGGTGCTCTCCGACGACCACACCGTCATGTATCTCCAGGACGTCCTCGTCCGACCCGACCGCCAAGGAGGCGGAATCGGCCGAGAGTTGGTGGGCCGGTGCCTCGAACGGTTCTCCCACTGCCGCCAGAAGGTGCTGCTCACCGATGACGAGGATCGCCAGCACCGGCTCTACAGGTCCCTCGGGTTCGAAGAGATCGCCGATGTCGAGCGACTCCACGGGTTCGTTCGGTTCGACTAGAGCGTCATCGGGCCCGCAGGTGTCCGAATCACCGTGTGGAGACCGGCCGGACCCTCGCTGATCGGTAGGTCGAGGTCGAGCGCGCGATGGAGCGCCTCGACTCGGCTCGGCTCCGGATGGCGGATCGTGAACGACTCCAAGGAGACTCCTCCTGGGAGGGTCGTCGAAGGGTGGGCCGAGGAACCCCAGTCGATGAGGAACGGAGTCGTGCCATCCCCTCCGGATGGCGGCACCGTCAACCGCCAGGCCAGTGTTCCTCCGGCGGGAAGGATCCGTTGCATGGCGACAGGATCGCCCGGGTCGTGGCCGACGGCCCGGAGGGCGGCGACCGAGGCATCGATGTCGGTCACCGTGACGGCAAACGCCACCAGCCCCGGGGTGGTGAGCTGCTCGATCCCGAACAGTGTTGGCTCGAGACCTTGGCTCGGGTCGGGCCCGACGAGTTCGAAGTAGGAACCATCGCCGAACGAGATGAGGGCGTTGGCGGTGCCATGGCCGGCGTGGGATCCGCCGGTGGTCAGGGACACACACCACGTGCGCTCGATCTCGGCGCGGGTGGCGGCGAGGTCGGAAGTGGCGTAGACGAGGTGATCCAGCCGACTCACGGCCGACCGGCGAGCCTGGCTGCGAACTCCTCTACCTGCCGGGGGAGGCCGTTCTGGATGGCGGCCGAGATGGCTCCGAACGCCAGCTTCACGAGCATCGACCGGGGCCGCACGGTGAGTGTCACCGAGATGACCGTGCCGTCGCCATCGGCGGTGAGTCGCGTGAGGATCGAACCCTCGAGGTCCCTGCTGGCGATGGCTATCTCCATCAGGTGCGGTTGCTCCGAGCGGGTGACCCGGGCCGAGCCCGGGTGTGGCCGGCCGGCCAGGACGACGGAGAAGGTGAACGAGCGGAGATCGTCCCCGGCATGCACGACGTCGGCGACATCCCCGACGCCCCCGACCCCCACCCACGTCTCGCCGTCCTGGAGTGCTGCCCATGCCGCAGGCAGTGGGACCTCGGAGCGAGCCGAGTGGGTGAACGAGCTCATGGGCGGGCAGCGTACTCGCGACGCCCCCGGGGGCCCGGGCCGCCCCAATGAAACCCCCGAGCGGAGGTACGCTGCGGCCCGATGCCCGGACTCCTCGCCTTCCACGCGCACCCCGACGACGAGGTCACCTCCACCGGGGGGACGCTCGCCCGCTACGTGGCGGCCGGCGAGCAGGTGGCGGTGGTCACTGCCACGGACGGGGTCGAGGGAGAGGTCCACAACTATGAGGACCCGGTCGAGATCAAGTCCCGCCTGGCCGAGGTACGGGCGGGCGAGCTGGCCGACGCCCTCGCCATCCTCGGGGTCGAGCACCACGAGTGGCTCGGGTACCGCGACTCGGGGATGATGGACGATCCCGCCAACGACCACCCGGACTCCTTCTGGCGGGCCGACTTCCACGAGGCCACCAAACGCCTCGTCCGATTCGTGAGGCAGTATCGGCCCGAGGTCATGACGATCTACGACGCCTTCGGGGGGTACGGCCACCCCGACCATATCCAGGTGCATCGGGTCGGCCTGGCGGCCTATCACCACGCCCTCGACTTCGGTCGCTTCCCGCTCGAGGACGGCGAGGAACCCTGGCAGCCCCTCAAGCTGTACTGGACGGTGTGGCCCCGGAGTCGGGTTCGCGCCTTCGCTGAGCAGCGGTTCGGTGCAGGGGCGATCAGCGAAGAGGAGTACCTCCGGAGCCGAGAGGGCGGCCATCCCGACGAGGACGTCTCGGCCTGGATCTCCGTAGAGGAGTACTGGCTCCAGAAGGAGAACGCCTGGAAGGCACACCGGAGCCAGATCCCCGAGGATTGGTTCATGTTCCGAGTACCCCAGGAGCAGCGACCCAAGGTGTTCGGGGCAGAGGCGTTCTATCGCTCGGCCGCCCGGGGTATCAACTGCCACGACCCTGAAGACGACCTCTTCGCCGGTCTGCGCTGACGGGACTTGGGGCCCGCGGCCCTTGGTCGATGTGCGGCAGACACCGCTCCGAGCCGACGCTTCCCGACTCCGCGGTTCGGTACCTGGTTGGATGACGAACCCAGGGTTCCCCGTCGAGGACGCTTCACATGCCGGTCGATCCAGGGGCCCGGCTCTCCGGCCCGCTGAACGTCCTCTCGAGGCCGTCAGGGCCGGCGCCGCGAGCGCATTTCGGCGATCAATTGAAGCTGGAGATCGCGCTGGCGACGGCCATGATGAACAGGATCGACAAGGCCAAGACGCCCCAGGCGAGCGCCACCATCCAGGTGAAGAACCGTTCCCGAGCCCGGTGGCTGCGCACGAGAGCGAAGATGCCGAGGGAGGCGCCGACGGCGGCAACGATCCACGCCACGAGATCGTTGTGACTCAGGCGCGCCGAGAGCATGAGCCCGAGGATCAACCCGGCTCCGCCCCCCGACACGATGCCGATTGGGATGTCGTGGAGTAGCCAGAGTCTGTTGACCGGTGTGTCGTGCATGGTTGTTTCGACACCGGTCCCCTCCGGGTGGTTACCGATCAGGCAATCCTCGCTTCATGACGTTCGCCGACCTCGAAGATGTCGAGACAGCTCGGGCCGAGATCACGGCGGTGATCGATACCTGGTGCGCCAGCCGCGCAGAGGCGGAGGCTCACGGAGTGAGGTGAGGGGCAGCGAGCCGGGCGTACACTCAGCCGATGCCCTACCGAACCATCATCGAGCCGTTCAAGATCCACAGTGTCCAAGCGGTTGACTTCCCCGACCGCGCACAGCGTGAGGCGGCGATGGAGCGAGCCGGGTACAACCTGTTCGGCCTTCATGCCGAGGACGTGATCATCGACCTGCTCACCGACTCTGGGACCGGCGCCATGTCGTCTCGTCAGTGGGCTGGGATGATGGTGGGTGACGAGTCGTACGCCGGTAGCCGCTCGTTCTTCCGGTTCGAGACCGCCGTCAAGGACATCACCGGCTTCGAGGAGATCATCCCCACCCACCAGGGCCGGGCGGCAGAGCGGATCCTGTTCCAGGTGATGGTGAGCGAGGGCGATGTCGTCCCCAACAACACCCATTTCGACACGACGAGGGCAAACGTGGAGTTCCAGGGGGCAGAAGCCCGCGACCTCGTCAAGGCCGAGGGGCGCGACCCACAGTTCATAGGGCCGTTCAAGGGGGATATGGACGTCGACGCGCTCCGGGAGACCATTCTCGAGGTCGGGGTCGACCGGATCCCGATGGTGATGATGACGATCACGAACAACTCGGGAGGTGGACAACCCGTCTCGATGGCGAACATGCGGGCCGTACGGGCCGCCTGCAACGAGTTCGGGCTCCCGCTCATCCTCGACGCCGCCCGGTTCGCCGAGAACGCCTGGTTCATCAAGACGCGGGAGGATGGCTACTCCGACAAGACCCCCAAGGAGATCGCCCAGGAGATGTTCGCCTTGGCCGATGGATGCACCATGTCGGCGAAGAAGGACGGCCTCGCCAACATCGGTGGATTCCTCGCCCTCAATGATCCAGACATCGCACGCGACTGCCGCAACCTGCTCATCCTCACCGAGGGCTTCCCCACCTATGGCGGACTGGCCGGGTACGACCTGGAAGCCATCGCCATCGGCCTCGAGGAGGTCGTCCAGGAGTCGTACCTCCACTACCGCATCCGCTCGACTGCCTACCTCGGGGAGAAGGTGACGGCAGCGGGAGTGCCGATCGTCCAACCGGCCGGTGGCCATGCCATCTACCTCGATGCCCGGGCACTCCTGCCCCACATCCCACCCCACGAGTACCCGGCCCAGGCACTCGCCATCGAGCTGTACCTCGACGGAGGCATCCGTGGGGTGGAGATCGGCACGGTCATGTTCGGCCGGCCTCGGGCCGGTCAGCCCGATGAACCAGCTGCGATGGACCTCGTGCGGCTCGCCGTCCCTCGCCGCACCTACACGCAGAGCCACATCGACTACGTCGGTGAGGTGATCGTGGACGTCGCCGCCCGGGCACCGCACCTTCGGGGGTTGCGCATCACCGAGCAGGCGCCATGGCTCCGGCACTTCACGGCCCGATTCGAGTACATCTGACCTTGCTCGACCGGCGGGTTCCGCCCGCGGCTACGGGCGGAGGCGCACCCAGCCGCGTTCGAAGTCCTCGGTGCCCTCCTCGTAGCCGGGCTCTCCTGGCATCACGATGTCGTAGCCGTCCTTGGTGAAGACCACCCGGGCCCGCTCCCACGTGCGCTGCTCCCGGGCGACCGCCATCACATGTTCCGCCGATCCGAACAGGGTCAGGCTCTGCATCATCCGGGTGGTGGGGCTCATCATGCTGAACGTTCCCGCGCTCGACCGTTCGAGCGCCTCGGCCGGGCGAATCCACTCCCAGTCGATGAGCTCCCCACCGTCATGGGAGGGTTCCTGGTGGGCAGGCGGGTGCGTCACGAAGAACCGCGCGTCGAACCGACGGGGTGATCCTTCCGGGGTGATCCACCGGGAGACGTAGTGGATATCGTCGACGACAAGCCGCAAGCCCTCGAGTCGCACGATGTCGAGCAGGCTGGCGGTCCCCCCATTCAAGCTGCCCCGATGGCCGGCGAAGCGGCGGGCCTCCGAGGGATCGTCGAGCCGGATCGGCTCCGGGTCGCCGATGCGGTGGGCAAGCAGGATCCCCGACTCCTCGTAGGTCTCCCGCAACGCCGCCACCCAGAATGACAAGCCATCCTCGGGTACCTCGAGGCGGACGGATGCGGTCTCATCGTCGAGTCCGTCGACAAGGTCATGGAACGAGTCGGCGTCGGATGGATCCACCCGTCCGCCAGGGAAGACCCACATACCGGAACCGAACACGGTCCGGGGTGTGCGTCGGACCATCAGGACCTGGAGGTCGGGACGGTCGTGGACGATGATCACCGTCGCTGCGGGCGAGATGGGTACGGAAGCCGGGTCGAACGACACGACCAGCACGGTACCGGGGAGAGGAGTGTCGAGCGTCGGGGATCCAGGAACCAGTACCAGGCACCTGGCGCATACCACCTGAGGGAGCCGCCCCTCGACGCTCGGCTCTTGACTCTCGACGCTCCACTTGGCGTTACCGGGCGGGGGGTTGCATAATGCTGTGTTCCCCCCGCAGGAGTCCCTACGCATGTCCTCCGTCGTCCTCACGGTCGAAACCGGCCGATCCACAGGTTCTGCCGCTTCGCGACGGCTGCGCGCCGAGGGCAAGGTCCCGGCCATCGTCTATGGCCACGGCACTGAGTCGCTGGCGATCGCGGTTGATCAGCGTGAACTCGAACTTGCTTTCCACACCGAAGCCGGTCGCAATGTCATCTTCTCCCTGGACCTCGGTGGCAAGCCGCAGACCGCGATCGCGGCGGAGATCGTCCGCCACCCGTACAAGCCGCTCTACCGGCACATCGACTTCATCCTCGTCAACCTCGACGAGGTGATCTCGACGGAGGTTCCCCTCCACATCGTCGGCCAATCCCTCGGCTCGTTGGCAGGCGCGGTCATGGAGGTCGTGCGTCCCCAGATAGAGGTCCGGGCGGTCCTTTCGAACCTGCCTTCCCAGATCGACCTCGACGTGACCGCGATGAACCAGGGCGACACACTTCGCATTGGCGATCTCCCGGTCCTCGAAGGAGTCGAGTACCTCGAGGACGCCGAACTCACAGTCGTCACCATCACCGCCGCGTCGCAGATCGAGGCTCCCGAGGAGGAGGTCGAAGAAGGCGACGAGGAACTCCTCGACGAGGACGGCGAGCCCATCGAAGCCGAGTCCGACGAGGAGCCGGCCGAGTAAGAGGGGTCCGATGGCGGTCATCGCCGGCCTTTGGAACCCGGAGCCGCACTACCGAGGCACCCGCCACAACGTGGGCGCAGAGGTGGTGGACGTACTCTCCCATCGTTGGGACACCCCCATCAGGCGGGGACCGCTGCGTGTCCGCGCCCGGGTCGCCATCTCGCGTAGGGACGATGAGCAGGTCGTGCTCGCCCTTCCCAACGCCAACATGAACGTGTCCGGCGCCCCGGTGCAGGGCCTCCTGAAGTACTACAAGGAACCAGCCGAGCGGCTCCTCGTCCTCCAGGATGACATGGACCTCGAGTTCGGCCGGCTCCGGATGGCCTTTGCCCGTGGGCATGGCGGCCACAACGGGATCCGGTCGATCCAACAATCGCTGGGAACCCGCGAGTTCTGGCGTCTCAAGATCGGCCTCGGACGTCCGCCAGGCCGAATGGATCCTGCGGCGTATGTGCTCCAGCGTTTCAGCCCCAAGCAGCGGGAGGCGGTTGACGTGTTGCTCGAAGATGCTGCCGACATCGTCGAATTGTGGCTCACCGACGCAGAGGCAGCCCGGGAGCGGGCGGCTCACCGCTTCTGATGCGACCTACCTCCCGACGGTTCCTGCGCGCCGTTCTCCTCGCGCTCCTCGTCACCCCTCTCATAGCGGCCATCTGTGTGCCGTCCGGGGCGTGGGAGGTGGCAGCCACGCCTGACGGATCGCTCATCATCTTCGACTCGGCTCGCAATCTCGCCCGTTCCGATGACTCGGGGGCAACCTGGTACGTGACCGACTCGCTCCCGCTGCAGTCGACTCGAATGACCTCCGAGGCGTGCGTCACCGATGGGCGGTGCTTCAGGATCAGGGCCGACGGTTTGGCTGTCGAGGAGTCGAGCGATGGCGGGTGGCGCACCGCCTGGGAATACCCGGCCGACCGCGTCGATTTCGCAGCGCGCCAGCTGCCGGGACCGTGTGGCGACGGCCATGGCCGGCTCGGGTTCACCGGGCTCATGCCCGGCCCCGACGGCGGGGGGTGGGATCTCCTCGTCCCGGCCGGCGCCGACGGGTTGATGGCGCTTGCCCGTGACGGAACCTGGGTGCGCGGGGTCTACGGGACGCCGGCGTCGCTCGGGTTCGAACCCGTCGACCTCGACCTGCTCCCCGAGGGGATCGCCATCGGGTTCGGTGCCGTACTCCTCATCCTCCTCTTCGGAGTGCTCGACTTCCGGCGCGACTCCACTCGATTCCTCGTGTCAGCGGCCGGGTGGGCCGCGACCATCATCGTGTGGTGGGCGGTGCAGAGGACCGGGACCAGGTCCCTGCCAGCACTCGTCGGCTATTCAGCGATCCCCTTCGGGGCGATGGCCGTCGGCTGTCGGGTGATGCGGTGCGACGTGGCCGAGGTCTTCCTCGGCGGATTCCTCGGTGGTGCGGTGGGGGCGGGAATCGTCGCCATCGGCTCGAGTCACGACTCCACGTCGTGGGGCATCACGCTGGCCGCCATTGCGGGCATCGTGACCGTGTTCTCCGGTTTCGGGGTCCGTGGTCAGCTCCGACGACCCTCGATCAGTCCGATCCGCCTGCTGACCGTTGGGTCGGTGGCAGTGGTCGCGGCGCTCGTCGCCTTCCAGCCCTTCAGCTTGTGGGCGGATGGAGTCATTGCCGGGAAGCACACTGCTGATGCTCTCGCCGCCTCGACCGGTGCGGTGGGCATGCTGTTGGCGTGGCGGTTGGCGTCGAGCTTCGAGCGTCGAGCGTCGAGGGGTGGGGCAGGCGGCCCCGAGTAGGAGCCCGACTCGTCCGTCCTCCTCGCTCCTTGCTCCTCCCGTACGCTTCTCCCCATGTTCATCGCCTCGATCGATCAAGGAACCACCTCGACCCGCTGCCTCCTCTTCGACCGGACGGGGACCATCAGGGGTGGGGCTCAGCAGGAACACGAGCAGATCTACCCCCGCCCGGGCTGGGTGGAGCACGATGCGAATGAGATCCGTACCCGCATGTGGGGCGTCATCGAAGGAGCGCTCGGACAAGCCGGTGCCACCTCCACCGATGTCGCCGGAGTGGGGATCACCAACCAACGTGAGACGGCCGTCATGTGGGACCGCACCACCGGCCGACCACTTCACAACGCGATCGTGTGGCAGGACACCCGCACCGATCGGCTCTGCCGGGAGCTGGGCGGGTACTTCGGTCCCAATCGATTCTCCGCCGAGACCGGTCTCCCGCTTGCCACCTACTTCACCGGCCCCAAGATCCGATGGGCGATCGACAACGTGCCCGACGTGGCGGCTGCCGCGGAATCGGGCGAATTGGCAGTGGGGACCATCGACTCGTGGGTCCTGTGGAACCTCACGGGAGGCGCGGTGCATGCCACCGATGTGTCCAACGCCAGCCGCACGCTCCTCATGCATATCGACCACCTGGAATGGGAACCCGACCTGTGCGAGGCGATAGGTGTTCCCCAGGGGTCCCTGCCCGGGATCCGATCGTCCTCGGAGGTGTACGGGGTTGCGACCGGTCCGCTCGAGGGAGTGCCCATTTCGGGGATCCTCGGCGACCAGCAGGCCGCGCTCTTCGGCCAGGCCTGCACACGCCCGGGCGAGGCCAAGAGCACGTACGGGACTGGCGCCTTCATGCTCCTCAACACCGGTACCCGGCGGGTCGGGTCGGATGCCGGACTCCTGAGCACGGTGGCCTACCGCCTCGGCGAAGAGCCGGCGGTGTATGCCCTGGAGGGTTCTATCGCGGTTGCCGGGTCACTCATCCAGTGGTTGCGGGACAACCTCGAACTCATTGGGAGTGCCGCCGAGGTCGAGGACCTCGCCCGTTCCGTGGAGGACAACGGTGGCGTGTATTTCGTGCCGGCCTTCTCGGGGCTTTTCGCGCCCCATTGGCGGGATGACGCCCGAGGAGTGATCGCCGGTCTGACCGCGTTTGCCACCAGGGGCCACCTCGCCAGGGCTGCGTTGGAGGCGGTCGCCTACCAGGTCAAGGACGTGTTGGGAGCGATGCGCCTCGACTCGGGGATCGAACTCACCGCCCTGAAGGTGGACGGGGGGATGGTCGTCAACGAACTGCTCATGCAGTTCCAGGCCGACATTCTCGGCATCCCGGTCGTTCGCCCCCGGGTCATCGAGACAACGGCGCTCGGTGCCGCCTACGCCGCGGGCCTGGCGGTGGGGTTCTGGGATGGTGTGGAGGAGCTACGGGAGCAATGGGCCGAGGACAGGCGGTGGCTCCCGTCCATGGACGAGACCGAGAGAGCCAACCTGTACTCCGGATGGAAGAAGGCTGTCGAGCGAACCCTGGGATGGATCGAAGCCTGAACCGACCTTCGGCTACTCCTCGCTCTTCGCTGCCTGTCGGCGGAAGAACCGCAGGCCGCCGAACCCGCTGATCACGGCCATGTAGAAGCCGAGGTCGTACCAGTGCGGCTGGTTGTGTACCTCGTAGATGGCGATGTCCTCCCGAAAGAACGAGACGATGAGGGAGATCGGGGCGATCCAGCCGTGCCAGACCCCCCAGAAGAAGCCAGCGGGGTCGTCCACGGTGTTGACGCCGTCGCCGGGGAGGCATGCGGCGAGGAGGAGCATCAAGCCGACGAGGAGGAGCACTCGTTTCATGGCTCCAAGGCTAGGGCACCGCGGACGACGGACGACGGACGACGGAGGCCGGAGCACGGATCGTCGAGGCGCCCCACGCTGGTTGATGCTGATGTTGGTGCCGACGCGGAAGCTGACGCTGACGCTGACCGGGTAGCCTGCCCCCGTGCATCGAGTGCCCAACCTCCTCGCATCGACGCGGATCGCCCTCGCCCCATTCGTTGTCGCATTGGCGCTGCGAGGCGGCGACCCGGCGTTGACCGCCGGGCTGTTCGCGATAGCCGCCAGCACGGACTTCTTCGACGGATACATCGCCCGGAAGTGGAACGTCGAGTCGAACCTCGGCGCGTTCCTCGATTCAACGGCCGACAAGCTCCTCGTGACCGGTTCACTCCTCGCCCTGATAGCCATCGACCGGGTCTCGGTGTGGGTGGCCCTTGTGATCGTCATGCGGGAGTTCATCGTCACGGCACTCCGGTCACTCACGGCAGTGGAGGGCACCCTCGTGCCGCCGTCGATCTGGGGGAAACTGAAGGCGTCCGTCCAGTTCCTCGCCATCTTCCTCGCCATCCTCCGACCGGGCGAGCCCATCGCCGGCCAGTATCCCGACGAGTGGGTGATGTGGGCGGCGGTGGTCGTGACGGTCCTGTCGGGATGGGGCTACGTCAAGGCGTTCACCGCGCACATCAGGCGGGCGGCCGGGCGGCCGTGAGCGTCGTCGTGCTCACCGGCGGCTCGGGGATCGTCGGGGGCGCAGTGCTGCGCCACCTGCTGGCAGCCGGGCACGAGGTTCGGGCCCTCTCCCGCTCCGACACCTTCACGGCTCGCCTCCTCGACCTCGGCGCCCAGCCGGTCCCCGGTGGCCTGTTCGATGAGGCGATGAGCCGGGCCTGTGATGGCGCCGACCTCGTCTTCCATGTGGCAGGGGTCAACGAGATGTGTCCGCGCGACCCCGGCGAGATGGAGCGGGTGAATGTCGACGGAACCCGTCTCGTTCTCCACTCGGCAGAGCAGGCAGGTGTGCGCCGGGCCGTCGTGACCTCCTCGGCTGTCACTCTCGGTGAGGCAAAGGGCGAGGTCGGTGACGAAGCCACCCAGCACCGGGGATGGTTCCTTTCCCACTATGAGCGAACCAAGACGATGGCTGAGTTGGTCGCGCTCCAATGGCCGGGTGACCTCGAGGTCGTGTGCGTGAACCCCTCCTCGGTACAGGGACCCGGGCGCGCCACCGGCACCGGCAAGCTCCTTCTCCGGGCGGTCAAGGGGAAGCTTCCGTTCCTTCCCGATGTGCCGATCTCGGTCGTCGATATCGACGACTGCGCGATCGGTCATCTCCTCGCCGCCGAGAACGGGGTGCCGGGGGAGCGCTACGTGCTCAATGGTTTCTCTGTCAGCACCGGCGAGGCGATCGCGCAACTCACTGCTGTCACCGGAATCGGACTCCGGACCCGGATCTTCCCGGCGGTCACGACGCGGGTTCTCTCGAAGGTGCTCGGAGTGGTGGAGCGGGTCATCAACCTCCCGGAGCCGCTGTGTCCGGAGATGCTCGCCACCATGTCGTTCGGCCACCTCTATGACGGGGGCCGCGCCACGCGGGAACTCGGCCTGGAGTACCGCTCGGCCGAGGACACGCTCCGTCGCTTCGTCCGCTGGGCGGCCGCGGAAGGGATGCTCTAGGAGCGTCGGGCGTCGAGCGTCGAGCGTCGAGGAGCGAGGAGCGAGGTACGAGGTCGGCTTCCGTGCTTCGTACTCCGTACTTCGACCTCAGGCCTTGGTGCCGGTCGGGTTCGAGTAGTGCCCGGTGGCATGGGCGCACGGCCGGCTTTCGCTGCCATCCACCCAGACGTCTATCTCGCCGTAGATGCGGGTGGAGCCCACGCGGCGCAGCTTCGCCCGTGCGACGAGGTCGCCCCCCACCGCCGGCCGGAGGAAGGTGATGGCCAGGTCGCTGGTGACGGCCATCGGCTCCACCCCGATGGCCGTGAAGACCGCGAACCAAAGCGCCAGGTCGGCGAGGGCGAACTGGGTGGGCCCGGGGATGTACCCGCCGGGCCTGAGTTCCTCCGGATCGTAGGTCCAGCGGACGGTTGCTTCGCCCTCTCCGACCGCCTCGCAGCGCATTCCGTCCCGGAAGGTGGCGGGGAATTGCTGATGGAGGAACTCGTTGAGCTCGGCGACCGTGTGTTCCATGGTCGAGAGCGTACCGGGATCGGTGGGGCCACGTCCGCGGTCGCGGGCGCCGGCTACTTGAGCAGGTCGCTTCCGGCCCGGAACGCATCGCGCCAGCCGACGGTCTTGGTCGACTGGCTTACCCCACCGGCGTAGATGCGCGGCCGCGAGCCGGACTACCAGCCAGACCGAGATGCCGACGAGGAGCGCCGCGAGGCCGGCCACGAGCGGACTGATCCACCCGCGGGCCAGCATCGCCGGTACGAGGAGCGGTGACCACGGGGGAGCGAACACCATGATCTTCAACGCCAGGGGAGGGGTCGCCTGGGCGAGCATCGGGAATGGCCGCGAAGTATCCGATCATGGGGACGATCACGATCGGCGTGACGGTGTTCGACGCTTCCTGGCTGCTCGATGCCAGCGACCCGGCCGAGGCGAAGAGGGCGGCGTAGAGGCCGTAGCCGAGGATGAACCAGAGGACGAACCACGCCCCGGTGGCCGCGGCGATGTCGGGCAGTGCGATCTCGTCCATCGCTTTCCCCAGGCCGACGGAGATGCCGATGATGAGGAGGAATTGGACGAGTCCGAGCGACCCGATCGAGAGGATCTTCGCCCACAGGATCTGGGATGGCTTGGTGGTGGCGAGGATGGTCTCGATGATCCGATTTCCCTTCTCCTCCACCACGCCGTAGGAGACCCATTGGCCGTAGGTGATGATCGCCACGAAGGAGATGATCACACACATCACGGAGAGCAGCTCGGCTTCGATGTCCCCTCGTCGGTCACGTCGGTGCCGGACGCGGTGGCAAGGAGGCCTGAGAGGTCCGACGGGGAAAGCCCGAGGTCATCGGCCGTCCGCTGCAGGTTGGCCGCGGTGAGGGCGCCGATGATCGGGTTCTTGAGCTGAACGGGGCTTCCGGGCCCCACAGGGCCTCGAGCGGGCCGATGATCCCTGCGTCGGCTTCGTTCACCTCCAATTCGGCCCGCATCGTGTCGGCGTCCGGTCGGCGCTCGAACGTGACCGTGGTGCCTCTTCGGGAGTCCCTCTTCGAGCATCGCTCGAAGCCGGGCGGGAGGTCGATCGAGTGCAGGATCGTGAAGTCGTCCGGTCGGCGCCCGCTGGAAGGCGACGATCAACACGGCGGAGACGATGACGATGAGGAACGCAGTGCTGATCGAGAAGATCTTCCGCCGGGAGTAGATCTCTCGCCAGGCCAACTGTCGGAGTATCGTCCACTCACGCATTGCCGGCCGCCTTTCGGAACACCTCGGAGAGCGGAGGTGGCTCGACGATGAACTGGGTGGCGTCCTTGCCGGCGAGGCGGGCGATCTCGGCGATGTCCATGGGCTCATCGAGGGCGACCCGGAGGCGTCCGTTCGAACGAGCGACGACGATCGCTCCCGGGATCGTTGCAACCCACGACTCGTCCGGGTTGCGTGAGGTGACGTCGACGTAGCGTCGTGGTTCCGCCGGAGCGGAGCTCGGTCACCCGGCCCTCGAGCACGACCCGGCCCTTGTGGATGATCGCCACGTCCTCACACAGGTCCTCGACGACGTCCAGCTGGTGGCTCGAGAAGATGACGGCGGTGCCTTCGCCCGCCTTGGCAGAGGAGGATCGCTGCCAGGGTCTCGGAGCCGATCGGGTCGAGGCCGGCGAACGGCTCGTCGAGCACGACGAGCTCCGGGGAGTGGAGAAGGGCCGCCCCGAGTTGCACTCGCTGCTGGTTGCCGTGCGATAGTTCGGTGACCTTGGCATCGCGGCGATCCGCCAGGTCGACCAGTTCGAGCCACTCGTCGGCCGCACGTTGCGCGTCGGCGTGGGTCATCCCGTGGAGTTTCCCGAGGTGGGTGAGCTGCCAGTGGATCGGCATCTTGGGATACAGGCCGCGTTCCTCGGGCATGAAGCCGAACCGTCGACGGGTGGCGACGTCGACCGTCGCACCGTCCCAGGTCACGGTGCCCGAGTCGACCCGGACGAGTCCGAAGATCGCCCGCATGGAGGTGGTCTTCCCCGCCCCGTTCGGTCCGAGCAGGCCGAGCATCTGGCCCCGTTCCACGGTCACCGAGCACCCGTCCAAGCGCGACGATGTCACCGAATCGCTTGTGGAGGTCCTCGATGCGAAGCACCGCGAAATGCTACCGATCGGGAGGACGGGGGACGACGGACGGCTGCGCTGTCCCACTGCGTGGGGACAGCGAGTGAAGCGAGCACGAAGGTTCCTGCCCCTGAGCGAAGCGATGGGGGAGGCAGCGGGCGGCGGTATGCCTCGCGCGTTGGGACCGTGGGACAGCTCACGCCCCCCTCCCCGCATGTGCCCTCGCTGCGCTCGGACGATGCGGGGGCCCCTTCCCCCCGCCTGCGGCGAGGGGACAGACCGCGGACGCAGACGCGAACGCTGGCCCTACCCTTCACCGTCGATGTCCGCTCCTCTCCTTGCCCTCGTCGACCGCTGGTCGAAGGAGCACCTGCCGCCATTCGACGGACGCCACGTGGTGCCGCCTTCCGCGCGCGCCTTCGTACTGGCCGGGATGGCCCGCCTCTCTGATCGGCCCGTACTCGCCATCGTCCCCGGGGAGCGGGATGCCGAGGAACTCGTCGACGACCTCCGGCTGTTCACATCGGCGGTGTTGGAGCTTCCGGCTTGGGAGACCCTCCCGTTCGAGCACGTCTCGCCGAACCAGTCGACGATGGCCCAACGCTCACACGCCCGCCACGTGCTGGCGACGGGACCTTCCGGGGCTGTCGTCGTTGCCTCCGTCCGGGCTGCAGTGCAAGTTGTGTCCCCATCGCCGGTGGAGCCGATCCGATTGCAGCCCCGCGACACGGTTGAGTTCGGGGCCCTCGTCCGCCGGGTGGCCAGCTTCGGCTTCGAACGGGTGGACCGCGTTGAGGGACGCGGCGAGTTCTCGGTTCGCGGGGGGATCATCGACCTGTATCCGGCAGAGGGTCGAACCCCGGTCCGGATCGATTTCCTTGGTGACGACATCGAGTCGATCCGATCGTTCTCCGTCTCGTCCCAGCGGTCGGATGACCCTGTGGAGGAGGTGACGATCTACCCGGCGCGGGAGTTCCGGATCGATGACGAGGTGGTCGATACGGCGAGACGGTTCCTGCGGTCGCATTCGTGGGCGCAGGCAACATGGGATCTCTTCGCCGAACGCATCCCGTTCGCCGGCATGGAGTCGTGGATGCCGTGGCTGGTTGCTTCCCGTTCGGTGCTGGCAGAGCACGGGGGTCCGGTGGTGCTCTTCGACCCGGTGCGGGCGTGGGATCGGTCCCGCAGCCTGCAAGCCGAGGAAGAGGACCTGGCCGCTGCGTTGGCGCCGACCTGGGGGACCGGGGCGCCGGTGGCCGGCGACCACCCGCCGCTCTACCTGGACCTCGAGGCGTGCCTTGGTGCTCGCCCGGCGCTCCATGCCCCGCCGCTCCCCGCCTCCCCGGCCGACCACGTGATCGAGGTCCGCGGGTTTGATGCCACACCGGGCGACCCCGCTTCGCTGATTCCGGCAATCGCCGGTCTCCGGCAGCGGGACCATCAGGTCGTCCTGGCAATGGACGGCGAGGCCGCGGCGGATCGCGTGGTGCGGGTGTTCGGGGAGGAGGGCTTCGCCCTTGAAAGGCGGGCCCAGGTGATCGCTCGCCAATCGGGTGTGATCGCCGATGGGATCCACCACGGGTTCGTTCTCCCTGTCCTGGGTTTGGCGGTGCTCGGCGAGGCGGAGATCGCAGGGCGCCGACGCTCCCATCGGAGGGCGGTCCCTTCGAGGGCGATCGAGACCGGTGAGGGGTTCCGGGATCTCGCAACCGGCGACTACATCGTCCATCACCGGCACGGCATCGGGCGGTTCGAGGGGTTGGTGACCCAGACGGTGGCCGGGGTCGAACGTGACTACCTCATCATCGCCTATTCCGGGGAGGACAAGCTCTACGTCCCCACCGACCAGCTCGCTGCAGTCCAGAAGTACACCGGGGGCGAGACGCCCCGTCTGAGCCGTATGGGTGGGGCTGACTGGGAGCGCACCAAGACGCGGGTCCGCAAGGAGGTGGCGGCCGTGGCTGAGCAGGTTGTATCACTTCACCGCCGGCGAGCGCGGGCCTCGGGGCATCCGTTCGCTCCCGACACGCCCTGGCAGCGCGAAATGGAGGGCACCTTCCCGTTCGAGGAGACTCCCGACCAATTGACCGCGATCGAGGCCGTGAAAGCTGACATGGAGACCGAGCAGCCCATGGACCGGCTGGTCTTCGGAGACGTCGGGTTTGGGAAGACCGAAGTGGCTGTACGGGCGGTCTTCAAGGCAGTGATGGAAGGCAAGCAGGCCGCTGTCCTGTGCCCGACGACCTTGCTGGCCCAACAACACACACAGGTGTTCTCCGATCGGTTCGCCGGGTACCCGGTGCGCGTAGAGATGCTGTCGCGGTTCCTGACCCAGAAGGAACAGAGAGCGGTGACCGACGGCATGGCGAGTGGCGAGGTCGACGTCGTCATCGGCACCCACCGCCTGCTCTCGGACGGCGTCGTCTTCAAGGATCTCGGACTCCTCGTCGTCGATGAAGAGCAGCGTTTCGGAGTGGCTGCCAAGGATCGGATCAAGCGCTTCAGGATCGGGGTCGACGTCCTGACACTCACCGCCACACCGATTCCCCGCACCCTGGAGATGGCCCTCACCGGCGTCCGGGACGTCAGCCACATCCGCACGGCCCCAGGCGATCGTCACCCCATCCTCACCTATGTCGGGCCCTACGACGAGCGGTCCGTCTCGGCTGCGATCCGTCGTGAGCTCCTGCGAGAGGGCCAGGTCTTCTATGTCCACAACCGGGTCCAGTCGATCGAGCGGGCGGTGGCCCAGCTTCGGGACCTGGTCCCCGACGCGCGCTACGCGGTCGCCCACGGGCAGATGAGCGAGGGAGAGTTGGAGCAGGTCATGCTGGACTTCTGGGCCGGCTCGTACGACGTGCTGGTGGCGACGACGATCATCGAGTCCGGGCTCGACCTCCCGTCCGTGAACACCCTCATCGTCGAGCGCGCCGAGATGCTCGGGCTCGGTCAGCTCTACCAACTCCGCGGCCGGGTGGGGCGCGGGACCCAGCGGGCGTACGCCTACCTCTTCCACCCCGAGGAGCAGTCGCTGTCCGAGGATGCCTTCCGCCGCTTGCAGGCGATCGGGGAAGCGACCCAACTCGGTTCAGGGTTCGACCTGGCTCGTCGGGACCTCGAGATACGGGGCGCCGGTTCGATGCTCGGCGAAGTGCAGTCCGGCCACATCGCAGCTGTGGGATTCGACCTCTACCTGGAACTGGTCAGTGAGGCGGTCGGTGAACTGGCCGGCACAGGGGTCGAGAAAGTGGCTCCGATCGAGGTGCGGATCGACCTGCCGGTGGATGCCCACCTCCCGGAGTCGTACGTCGCCGACCAGGCGGCCCGCCTCGAGGCCTACCGACGGTTGGCCTCGACCACGACCCACGAGAGCGTGGACGATGTGGTGGCCGAGTGGGCGGATCGATACGGTGAGCTTCCGGCTGAGGCGGAGGCGCTGATCCGGATGGCTCGGCTCCGGGTGGAGGCGGTGCGGGTGGGGCTGAAGGAGATCGTAAAACTCCGCAACGAGATCCGCCTGGGACCAGTCTCACTCACCGACTCCCAGGAGGTCCGCCTCCAGCGCCTCACCAAGCGGCGGGCCATCGTCAAGCGGCGGGAAGGCCTCGTGTTCATCCCCGCCCCTCTCCGGAATGTCGATGAGGCCCTTCACGACTTCCTCCGGGAGATGTGGCCGGCGCCTGAGATGTGACACGTGGTCCGGCGTACGCCCGGCCCCGCGATACCATCTAGGAACCCCGATTCATCGCTTGGAGACCCTGTGCGCCGCTTCATCCCACTCCTCGCCGCCATGGCGTTGGCCCTCACTGCTTGCGCGGGAGGGTCGAACACGATCGTCGCCACGGTCAACGGTGTCGACATCTCCCTGAATGACGTGCGTGAACTCCGACCCGACACCGACTCGGTCGGCGCTGATCAATTCGCCAGTGACCTCCAGTTGCTCGTCGTGAACCAGATCGTGCGCGAGGGTGCCGGAGCACTCGGCATCACGGTCACCACCGAGGAGATCGCCGAGGAGTTGGCATTGATCGTGGACCAGATCGAAGCACCAGATCCGTCCACGGGCGCGACGATGACGTTCGAGGAATTCATGTCGCAGCAGAACCTCTCCGACGCCATCGTCGACCTCGCCATCGAACAGCAGGTGCTCAACGAGGAGCTGGTCGCCCATTTCTCCGACACGATCGAGGTCTCCGAAGAGGAGATCGAGGCCCAGTTCAACATCGAGCAGCAGAGCCGCTCGGAAGTGTGTGCATCCCACATCCTCCTCGAGGATGAGGCGACCGCCGATGAGGTCCTCGAACTCGCGCTCGCAGACGGGGCCGATTTCAGCGCCCTTGCCAACGAGTACTCGACCGGCCCGACCGGTCCCACCGGTGGAGTGCTTGGATGCGCATCGCCCGCCAACTACGTCCCCGAGTTCGGCATCGCCACCCTGCTCGCAGAACTCAACGTGCCGTACGGCCCGGTGCAGTCGGAGTTCGGGTTCCACATCATCCTCGTCACGGCCCGCGAGGTCCCGGTCCTCGAGGACATCAGGGCTGAACTAGCCGCCACCGTGCGGGCTGGGGCCGCCAACGGGGAAGTGAGCGCTTGGTTCATCAGCCTGGTGAACGAAGCCGCGGTCACGATCGAGGCCGAATACGGGTCCTGGGTGGACAGCGGCGGCGGAGTCCCCGGGGTCGTGGCCCCGGCCCCGAACGCGTAGTGCTCCGCCCACCAAGCTCTGCGGCGTCCTGGTGGCCAGGATCACCCCTCGAACACTCATGGACACGGCATTAGCGACACATAGGGGGCGAGGATGACGCACCAGGCGCCTCGTACCCTCCACGTCGTCGGACTCGGTCCCGGTTCCCTCGACCGGGTGAGCGGGAGAACGCTGGAGCTCCTGTTGGACGCCGACTGCACCGTGCTGCTCCGCACGACCGAGCACCCCGCCGCCGAGGAATTGTCAGCCCAGCGTGAGGTGCGTGGCTTCGACGAGGTCTATCAGCAGTCGGAGACCTTCGATGAGGTCTACGAGGAGATCGCTCGCCAGGTCGTGGCTCGGGCTTCCGAGGCATCGGTGGTCTATGCGGTCCCCGGCTCTCCCCTCGTCGGCGAACGGACCGTCCCACTGATCAGGGCGCTGGCCTCGAAGGCCGGACTCACCATCGAGGTCCACCCGGCCGAGTCGTTCATCGATTGCTCGCTGGCCGCGGTCGGCCTGGACCCGCTGTTCAGCGGCCTCCAAGTGCTCGATGGACACGACCTGCCCGATCCGCTCGAACTGCACCTCCCCACCTTGATCGGGCATCTCACCCTCCCGATCATCGTCGCCGACATCCTCGACCGTCTCCGTGGCCTCCTCCCCGATGACCAACCCGTCACCGTCCTGACGAACGTCGGTGGACCGGGCGAGACCGTGGAACTCACTGCGCTCACCGACCTGACCCCGGACCTGGCCGGCCTCAGGGTCTCCCTCTTCCTCGACCCGGGTCCGAACGGACTCCACGGAGCCATCACCACGATGCGCAGGCTGCGGGTCGAATGCCCGTGGGATGCCGAGCAGACGCACCAGAGCATTCTTCCCAACCTCGTCGAGGAAGCCTTCGAGTTGTACGACGCGCTCGAGGCGGTGGGGGAGGGCGTGCCCGGCGAGGGAGTGGAGCCCGCCTGGGGCGCATACGGCGAGGTCGAGGAGGAACTCGGTGACGTGCTCCTCCAGGTCTTGTTCCACACCACCATGGGCGAGGAGATCGGCGGCGTCTCGCTCGACGGTGTGACAACCACTCTGCGGGAGAAGCTCGAGCGGCGCCACCCCCACGTCTTTGGTGACGTCGAAGCCGGCACGGCCGGGGAGACGCTCGATCGGTGGGAACGGATCAAGGCTGATGAGAAGCGGCGACAGTCCGCGCTCGACGGCGTGCCACGCTCCCTGCCGGCCATCCCGCGAGCGATGAAACTCCAGCAGCGGGCCGCCCGAGTCGGATTCGATTGGGACTCGGTCCCCCCGGTGCTCGCCAAGGTCCGCGAGGAGATCGGCGAGTTGGAGGAGGCGATCGGAACCGATCACGCGCCGCATGAGGTGGGCGACCTCATCTTTGCCGTCGTCAACCTCGCTCGGCACCTCGGGATCGATCCCGAACTGGCAGCACGGCGGGCCGTGGATCGATTCGACTCCCGATTCCGGAGCGTCGAGGCCATGGCGGAGGGGCCGCTCGACGAGATGACGCTCGACCAACTCGACGCCCTGTGGGAGCGGGCGAAGGAGTACGAAGTACGGAGTACGGAGAGGCAGAGAACGGAGAACGGGGAACGGAGCCAGAGGGACGACGGATGGGGGACGCGTGGAGGGAGTACGGAGTACGGAGAAAGAGGGCCCGAGCCAGGGCTGCGGGCTCCCGGCCCGTGAAACGAATCCGGGTTGGTGGGCCGGTGCTCCTACTCTGCCCGTGTGCTCATCGCACGCGATCTCCGCATCGAGGCCGGGGTCCGGGTTCTGCTCGACGAGGCCTCCTTCACCCTTCAAGCCGGCGACAAGGTCGGCCTCGTGGGGCGGAACGGCGCGGGCAAGACGACCTTGATGAAGACCCTTGGTGGGACCAGGGCACCTACAGGTGGGACGATCACCCGTTCCGGCAGCCACGGCTACTTCTCCCAGGAAGCCCACATCCCCGACCCGCGTAGCCCGCACCTCACCGCGATCGAGCGCATCCTCCAGGCGCGGGGTATTGGCGAACTCTTCGTTCGCATGGAGGAGACCCGCCGTGCCCTCGAGCGGGTCTCGGACCCGGGGGAGATCGGGGCCTTCGTCCACCGCCTCGCCCGCCTGCAGGATCAACTCGACACCCAGGGCGGCTATGCCGCCGAGGCCGAGGCGAAGAAGATCGCGGCGGCTGTGGGGATCGCCAACGAGGACCTCGACCAGCCCATCACCACGATGTCGGGTGGCCAGCGTCGGCGGGTCGAACTGGCCCGCATCCTCTTCAGTGAGACGGAGGTGCTGCTCCTCGACGAACCCACCAACCACCTCGACCTCGATGCCAAGGCCTGGCTGATGGAGTACCTCGCTGCCTACAAGGGTGGCTTGCTCGTGGTCAGCCACGATCTGCCGCTCCTCGACCAGTCGATCACGTCGGTGCTCGCCCTCGACAACGGGCACCTCGAGGCCTACAAGGGCAACTACTCCCACTTCCTCGATGAGCGAGAGCGTCGTCGCGAGCAGAGGGAACGGGAGCGCAAGCAGCAGGACCAGAAGATCGCCCAGTTGGAGTACACGATCAACAGGTTCCGTGGAACCACCGAGAAGATGGCCAAGAAGGCCAAGGCGATGGAGACTCGGGTCGATCGCATCAAGCGTGACCTCGTCGAGATCGAGACGAGGGGACGGGACACCAAGATCGCGTTCCCGCAGCCCGAGCCCTCCAACCGGATCCCGATCGAGGCATCCGGCCTCGCCAAGGCCTACGGCGACAACGTCGTGTTCGTCGACGTCGGTGTGGTCATCGACCGGGGCGAGACCTTCCTCATCATGGGACTGAACGGTGCCGGCAAGACCACACTCCTGCGGATCCTGGCCGGGGTCGAGTCCCACGATCTCGGCGTGGTGAACGTCGGCGGAAAGACCACCCTCGGGTACTACGCCCAGGAGCACGAGCAGATCGACCCGACTCGGACCGTCTTTGCCCACGTCCGCGAGGTCTCCGACCTCCCCGATGTCACCATCCGCGGACTCCTCGGCAGGTTCCTGCTGGCCGACAAGGTCGACCAGGATGCCGGGACCCTGTCCGGCGGCGAGAAGACGAAGCTCGCCCTGGCCCAGGTGGTCCTCGCCCGGCCGAACGTGCTGCTCCTCGACGAGCCGACCAACAACCTCGACCCCCAGTCGAAGGAAGCGTTGCTCGAGGCACTCCACGAGTACCAGGGAACGATCATCCTCGTCAGCCACGACACCGACTTCGTCGCCCGCCTCCAACCCGACCGAGCCCTCCTCATGCCCGACGCAGAGGTCCGGTACTTCGACGAAGAGATGCTCGAACTCGTCTCGCTTGCCTGACCGGGAACCACCCGGGCGTAGCCTTCGTCCAATCAGCATGAGACTCGCCACTGCCCTCCTGGTCCTGTTGGCCGCTTGCACCTACCCGGGCGGCGAGCCGCCGACCACCGATGCCCCGCTGCCGACCGGCGACTTCATCACGGGGACCGTCTTCGTCGAGGGGACAGCCGTCTCGATCGCAGAATCCTTCCCCATGCAGCTCTTTCTGCAGGTGTTCGGGGAGCTGGCAACCCCGTGTGACGAACTCGTGTGGGACGTCGAGGAGTCCCCCGGCCGCTTCGACGTCACGCTCGAAAGCCGAATCGACCCGGCGGTGTCGTGTAGTGCCGTCACCGAGCCATTCGACGTGAACATCAAGCTCGGGGACACAGAGGGAGGGGTCTTCGAGATCTACCTCAATGGAGAGCTCGTCGAGACGATCGACGTCTAGCGGTGTGTCTGCGGATTGATGGTGGCGTGCCCGTGGATCGATGGCGACTCGACCCACTCAGCTCGAAGACACACCTCTAGCGAAGCGCTGCGCGGAGTTCCCGGACGGCGTCGGCCTTGCCCACGGGATGAGCGAGGATCGCCGATCCGGCGATGAAGTCCTCGGCGCCCGCCGCCCTCGCCGCCCCGATGGTGTGGGGTTTGATGCCACCGTCCACCTCGACACGCGTGGTCAGTCCGCGGGTGTCGATGAGCCGACGGGCTTCGCCGATCTTCCCCTCGACTTCCGGAAGATAGGCCTGGCCGGCGTAGCCGGGGTGGACAGTCATGAGGACGAGGAGGTCGATCCGCTCCCATGCCCCGTCGAGTACTGAGAGGGGAGTGCCCGGGTTGAGTGCAACCCCGGCCGCGGCCCCGACCGCGCGGACCTGGGTGAGCAGTCCGACGAGGTCGTGGACTGCCTCGACATGGAAGATGACCGTCTCGCAGCCGGCCTCGACGAAGTCGAGGACCGCCGTCTCAGGATGCTCGACCATGAGGTGTGCCTCGAACGGGAGTGTCGTGAGCGGGCGGGCTGCAGCCACGATGTCGGCCCCGAAGGTGATCGGAGGAACGAAGCTTCCGTCCATGACGTCCCACTGGATGCCATCGACCCCGGCGGACTCGAGATCGGCCACCTCGGTCGCGAGGTGCATGTAGTCGGCGCCGAGCACGGAGGCGATGATGCGGGCTGGGTGCATCAGCGCAGCCTATCTTGCCCTGCGTCTGCGTCTGCGTCTGCGTCTTGCATATGTCGGGGCCGGAAGCCCCACCTGGTACGGGCGGAGCGATCGGACTGCAAGCGCTTACATAGGCATGAAGGGGCAATTCTCGACGAATCAAGGGCATCTCACTGGAAACGCTTGCGGCCTTCGTATAGGTTGGACTCGACACGGAGAGGATCCCACATGGCGAACATCACCTTCAGAGGCGTCGGGAAGGTCTACCCGGACGGCACCCGGGCGATCGAGGACGTGAGTTTCGAGATCGGCGATGGCGAGTTCGTCGTCCTCGTCGGCCCATCGGGGTGTGGGAAGTCGACCCTGCTCCGCATGGTGGCCGGCCTCGAGGAGATCACCGAGGGTGAAGTGGCGATCGGAGAGCGGGTCGTCAACGACATCCCGCCCAAGGACAGGGACATCGCCATGGTCTTCCAGAACTACGCGCTGTACCCCCACATGTCCGTCTACGACAACATGGCGTTCGGCCTCAAGCTGCGCAAGTTCGCCAAGGATGACATCGATCGGCGCGTCAAGGAGGCGGCCCGGGTCCTCGAGATCACCGAGTACCTCGAGCGCAAGCCCAAGGCGCTCTCCGGAGGCCAACGACAGCGGGTCGCCATGGGCCGGGCAATCGTCCGCGAGCCCTCAGCCTTCCTGATGGATGAGCCGCTCTCCAACCTCGACGCCAAGCTTCGTGTACAGATGCGATCCGAGCTCGGCCTCCTTCATGCTCGTCTCAAGACGACGACGCTCTATGTGACCCACGACCAGGTCGAGGCGATGACCATGGGCGACCGGGTGGCGGTCATCCGCAAGGGTCTCCTCCAGCAGGTCGACGCTCCCCAGGCGCTGTATGAGTCGCCTCTCAACCTCTTCGTGGCCGGCTTCATCGGGAGCCCCGCCATGAACTTCATCGGGGGCCAGCTCGTCGGTGGTCGATTCGACTTCGGCATCGGCACGCTCGCCGTCAACCGCCAGGTGAAGGGTGCGACCGGTCGGCTGGTGGCCGGCATCCGTCCTGAGTCGTTCTTCGTCGCCGACAGCGGTACGCCGGACGACCAGGTCGTCGAGGCCCAGGTCGACCTGGTCGAGCAGCTCGGGTCGGACGCCTACATCCATTTCGAGCTGGACGTACCGCCGACCATCACTCCCGACATTCGGGAACTCCTCGCCGATCAAGGCGAGGACGCCTCCGCGATCGGGGAGAGGACCAAGATGGTTGCACGGGTCGACCCGCACCGGGCTCCCCGGGCCGGGGAGCGGGTCAGGCTGCGCATCGAGACCTCCAAGATGCACTTCTTCGACGAAGATGGGGGTGCGGCGCTGTAGCTGTCGTCGCTTTCCTGGGAAGCCCCGGTCCGTCCACCGGGGCTTCGTCGCGTCGGGATGGCATCCCGGGTTCGTATGCTTCAGTGACTGGCGGCCATGCAGTGGGGTCGGCATGCAACCGTTCACACACACCTGGGACGTGATGACGCTTCGGGCGTTGCGCTCCATGTACCTACAGGAGGAAGAAGATGCGTCATCCTTGGTTGCCGTTTCTCGTCCTCGCTCTTGTCGCGACCGCGTGCTCCACGACCACTGGCACCGAAGCGCCCCCTGAGACCGAGGCCGTCATCGCCACCGAGGCCCCGGCCACCGAGGCCCCGACCGAGACAGAGCCTCCCTTGACCGGTGTCGTCACCCTGTGGCATGGCTGGAACGAGAAGGAGATCGAGTCCCTTGACGACGTGATCGTCAGTTTCCATGCCGCGTACCCGGGCATCGTGGTCGAGTCGCTCTTCGTGCCGTTCGAGGATCTCGAGAGCGAAGCAATCGCCGGCTGGGGATCGGGGGGAGGTCCAACCGTCCTTCTCGGCGGCACGGATTGGGCTCCCGCCTTCGGCGCCGCCGACGTGATCTACGACATGTCTGAGGTGATCTCGGCTGACGTGATCGACGCCCTCGTTGAGAGTGGCATCGGCGCTGTCGAATTCGACGGCGTTCTTCTCGGCCTGCCCCACTCCCTCAATGGGGTGGTCATGTACCGCAACACGGCGCTCATGCCGGATGCTCCCGGCTCTCTCGCCGACATCATCGCCACTGGCGGTGCCGACCTCGAGCGAGGCTTCTTCTTCTCCGTGGGTCACCTCGTGACCGCGTGTGGTGGGGCCATCACCAACCCCGACGGTACCGCGGCGTTCGCCGGAGCCACCGGCGAGTGCTGGCTAGAGACCCTCGCCTCGTTCCCGGGTGTCGAGGGCGAGTACTACTCCGACAACGATGTCAGCCGGATGAAGGCCGGCGAGGTGTCGGTCATCATCGACGGCACCTGGAACCTCGCCGCGATCGTCGAGGCGATTGGTGAGGACAACGCTGCCATCGACCCGTGGCCCGCCACGGCCAACGGCGCGATGTCGGGCGTCGTGAGGACCGAGTCGATCTACATTGCCAGCCTCGCCGTAGGGGGAGAGCTCGCAGCCGCCGTTGCGTTCGTCGAGTTCTTCCTCGGCGCCGAGGCCCAGTCGATCCTCGCCGATCCAGCCAAGGCCGGTCACATCCCGGTACTGGAGGGACTCGTCGTCGCCGGCAAGTTCCAAGCCCAGGCACTTGCCGCTTTCACGGGCGGCATCCCGCTGCCGCGCTTCGAAGCCTGCTATTGGGGCAACCTGGACACCGCACTCCAGGCCTACTTCGGTGGTTCGGTGGACGCTGGGACCGCGCTCGCCGATGCCGCTGCCGCGATTGACGCCGCGGTCGCCGATGGTGCGTGTGCCTAGTGCCCACACGAGGGATCTGAGATGAGCATCGAGCCCGAGCATCGAGCCCGGACTCGCGCGGTCGCTGTCGCGCTCGTATTGGTCGCATGCACGGCCGGGACCCCCACCCCGGCACCGGACGTTCCGGAGGTCGCCCCGACCGAGGTGGATGTAGACGTAGACGTCGAACGCGATCCCTCCTTCCAACTCATGCTGCTCTGGCATCAACACCAGCCCTTCTACCCCAAGGACGATGAGGGAGTTGTCACCCGCCCGTGGGTGCGAGTCCATGCCACCAAGGACTACGTCGACACGGCCACGCTCCTCGAGCAGTACCCCGACGTCCACGCCACCATCAACCTCACCCCGGTGCTCATGCTGCAGCTCGAGGAGCTCCAAGCAGGCGTGCGCGACAGCTACTGGGTCCACTCCGAGATCCCGGCCGACGACCTGGATGATGACGAGAAGCGGTTCCTCCTGACCCGCCTCTTCGATGTCAACGCCCGGGTCATCGACCGCTTCCCCCGCTACCGGGAGCTCGCCGACCGGCGCACGGAAGCCGGCGGAGGCGAAGCCAACCTCGGAGTATTCACCACCGCCGAGTACCGCGACCTCCAAGTGCTCTTCAACCTCGCGTGGACCGACCCCGACTTCCTGACCGTGGCACCGCTCGCAGCGCTGGTCGCCAAGGGACGGGATTTCACCGAGGAGGACAAGGCTGTGCTCCTGGCCGAGCATGAGCGGATTGTTGGCGAAGTGTTCGAAGTGCACCGTCGGATGTGGGACGCCGGCCAGATCGAGGTCATCACCACCCCATTGGCGCATCCCATCCTCCCCCTCGTGATCGACACCTCGGTGGCGCTCGTCGGTGACCCGACCGCTGTCATGCCGGACGGAAGGTTCAACGAACCCGACGATGCCGTCGAACAGGTGGAGCGTGGGCTCGATGTCGCCGAACGCCTCCTCGGGCGCCGGCCAGTGGGGATGTGGCCGGGTGAGGGGGCCGTGAGCCAACCTGCCGCGGCAGTGATGTCGCGCGCCGGCATCCAGTGGATCGCCACCGGGGAGCCGGTGCTCGCCGCCTCGCTCGGCCGCGGAAGCGGATTCGCCCGAGGGGAGAACGGCGTCCCCGACGATGCGGAGCTTCTCTACCGCCCGTGGTCGGCGACCTTCGGCCGGAACCCGGATCTCCCCATCTTCTTCCGGGACCTCCGCCTCTCCGACCTCGTCGGCTTCGAGTACTCGGGCATGAGCGGGGAGGACGCGGCGCAGGACTTCATGGACCGCCTGGCAGCCATCAAGGCGGCGCTCGGCCCGGCCGACCCGGGGCAGCCCTGGGTGGTGAGCGTGGTGCTCGACGGCGAGAACGCCTGGGAGCAGGACGACGACGACGGCAAGGACTTCTTCCACGCCCTCTACTCCAAGCTCTCCGGGGCCGACTGGCTGACGACCACGACACCGTCGGCCTACCTGGCCGCCCACGATCCACCGCAGGCACTCCCCGGTGAGGTGTTCCCTTCGTCATGGTTCCAGGCCAACTACGCCACTTGGATCGGGGAGGACGAAGAGGCAGCCGCCTGGGACTACCTCATCGAGGCCCGTACCGACCTCACAGCCGCAGGCACCACCGGGGCGTATACCGACGCGCAGTTGGCCGCTGCCCGCGAGGCGATCCTCTTCGCCGAGGGATCCGACTGGTTCTGGTGGTATGGCGCCGACCGGTGGTCGGGAGACGACGGCTACTTCGACACAGCGTTCCGAGCGTGGCTCGCCCGCATGTACCGCGCCCTCGGACAGGAGGTACCCGGGTACGTGGACGTGCCGATCGTCGCTTCCGCCCCTTCCGAACCGTCGGCGACCAGCTCGGAGGTCATCACCCCCGTCATCGACGGAGTCCAATCCGAGGGGGAGTGGGCGGCTGCCACCGTCTACGGGTTCACCGACGCCACTCCATCCCTCGTCGCCCTCGGCTTCGACACAGCCTCCCTCCATCTGCTCATCGACGGCTTCGGCCATCCGATCACGATCGAGCTGGGCGTCCCGTCGGGCATGGCCACCCGGGGCAGGACCATCGACGGCGCCCCCGTCGGATTCGGGGTGACCCACCAGCTCCAGGTGAGCGACGACCAAGCGTGCCTCCGCCCCGCAACCGAGGACGGCTCCCCCGACCTCACCTGCTCCCCGGCAGCGTGGAATTCGGGCCTGTGGGAGGCATCGATCCCGGTGACCGACATCGGGTTCCCTGGAGGCCGGGCGACCGGGTCCTGTTCCGGATAGTGGCCCCCGAAGGGCTCCTTCCCGAGTTCGCCCCCGGCTACGTCCAAGTCCCGGACAGCTCGACCGTTGACGTTCGTTTCGCGGCCATCGACCCGACTGGGGACGACACAGGGATCGGGACCTACACCTACGCCAAGGACGCGGTGTTCGGCTCCGGGTCGTACGACCTCACCCGGTTCACGGCAGGCATCGATGGTGAGGATGTCGTTTTCACGGTCGAGGTCAACGCCCCGATCCGCAACCCGTGGGGGAGCGCAGTCGGCCTCTCCATCCAGACCTTCGACATCTACCTCGACACCGACCCGGGAGCCGGGACCGGCGCCCGCCTCCTCATCCCTGGGCGAAACGCCGCGCTCGCCGCCGGCAATGGGTGGGAGTACGCGGTCACCGTCGAGGGGTGGGACCCGTCCATGTACATCGCCGCGGCCGACGGCACGATCGAGGAGACGAAGCCGACCTTCAAGACAGTCGTCCTCGGCGACAAGGGGAAGGTGCTCATTCGCATTCCAGCTCAACTCCTCGGCGGAGGCGACCCGGCGGACTGGGGCTACGTCGTTGCCCTCCTCGGCCAAGAGGGATACCCGTCTGGCGGAGTGCGTCGGGTCCGGGACGTCAACCCGGCAGCGGAGCAGTGGCGGTTCGGAGGTGCCCCCGAAGGCACGACCAACCACACCCGCATCATGGACCTCATCTGGCCCGAGGAGGGAGGGGTGCAGGGTGGAATCGGTGCCCAGGCAGGGTTCCTGTCCGGCTTCCCCCGCCTCGATGTGTCGACCGACGACCTGACGGCCGACGACGTCGCGCAACTCCCGCTGCTGGTGGAGGGAGGAGAGTGACGATGCAGTCGGTACGACCCGTCGGTAGCCGGTGGTGGGAGACCGCCGTGGGCTATGAGGTGTACATCCGTTCCTTCGCCGACGGCAACGGGGACGGGATAGGCGATTTCGTCGGCCTCACCGCCCGCCTCGACCACCTGGCATGGCTCGGCGTCGACACCGTGTGGGTGACTCCGTTCTACCCGTCGCCGCAGCGCGACTTCGGCTACGACGTCGCCGACTACTGCGATGTGGCGCCGGAGTACGGCACCCTCGAGGACTTCGACCGTTTCGTCGTCCGGTGCCGGGAGTTGGGCCTGCGGGTGATGGTCGACATCGTCCCCAACCACTGCTCGTCGGACCACCCCTGGTTCCTGGAGGCACTCTCGGATCCTTCGAGCCCGAAACGGGACTACTTCATCTGGAAGGACCCGGCCGCCGGTGGAGGTCCCCCGAACAACTGGCTGGCCATCTTCGGTGGTTCGGCATGGGCGCTCGACGAGGTGTCGGGGCAGTACTGGATGCACCTGTTTCTCCCCGAGCAACCTGACCTCAACTGGGAGAACCCGGCGGTCAGGGACGAGTTCGAGGACATCCTCCGCTTCTGGCTCGACCGGGGTGTCGACGGGTTCCGGATCGATGTCGCCCACTCCCTCGTGAAGGACCGGTCGTTCGCCGACAATGTCGTCCGACCGGGTCTCGACGTTGCCCACGAATTCGGTGACTTCTCAGTTCATCACGACATCGACCAGGACGGCGTGTTCGAGATCTACGAGGCCTGGTCGCGGATCGCCGCCGAGTACGACGCCGTGCTCCTCGGCGAGGCGTGGGAGAAGCCAACCCGGATCTGGGAGTACACCCGTCCCGGTCGGCTCGACCATTCGTTCTACTTCGGCCTCATGAACCGGGAGTGGGACCCGGTCGACTTTGCGGTCGATGTGCGACACGCCATTGCCGGCGTCCCCGACGGGCACGCGTGGGTGCATGGCTCCCACGACGAGAGCCGGTGTGCCACCCGCTTCGGCGGGGGAGCCCTGGGATTCGAGCGATCGCTGGCGCTGTGGGTGGGCATGATGGGGCTCCCGGGCGTCCCTTTCCTCTACCAAGGGGACGAGCTCGGCCTCGAGGACGGATACGTGGCACCGGCCGACGTCCAGGACCCGGTCGGTCTTCGCGACCCGGATGATGGCCGCGACCCTTGCCGAACCCCGATCCCTTGGGAGGCGGGCATCCCACACTCCGGGTTCACAACTGGTGAACGGGCCTGGCTGCGCTCAAGGCCGCGACTTCCCGAGGAGTCGGTGTCGTTCCAACGAGGCGACGCGACCTCGCCACTGCATCGCACACGCGCGCTCCTGATGACCCGCCGCGCCCTGGCCGGCGCCCGGGTGGACCCGGTGGAGTGGCTCCCCGCCCCGGCCGGGGTCCTGCTCTACCGGCGGGGAACCACCATCCATGCCGCGAACCTCCTCGATGAGTCCGTTCGCTGCGCTATCCCCGCTGGGGCTTGGGGGACCGCCCACGCAACGAACGGCGGGCGACTGGAGGATGGCAGGACGGTTGTCCTGCCCGGACCGGGCGGCGTCATTCTGAAGGAGACGTCATGAGCGGCACCATCACGGGATGTCGCCCGTGAGCGGGCCGCCCGGGGCGCCGGGTGGGTCGGGATTCTCCACGCTCCGTCAATCGGCTGTGGGGGCCGTCGCCCAACTCCTCCGCGACCTCCCCAGCGGAGCCGCGGTCGGCGAAGTCCTCCATGGCCACGAACTGATCGTCCGCTCCACGTCGCGCTGAGTAGCCGGCGGCCTCTCAACCCGTGTTGGCGGCCGGGGGTGGAGAAGGCCCCCTACACTCCCCGTTCGTGCGGAGACACCTCTTCCTCGTGATCGTGGTCGGCATCGTGGCCGCCACCGTCATGCCTGCGCTGGCCTCGGGCGAGACCATCCAGGGGGTGCTCGAGAGCATCGACGGAGGAGTGAAGACCCCGGTGGAGGGGGCCCGCGTGACCGTTCTCCTCGGCGAGGAGGTGGTCGGAGAAGGGGTGTCCGGGCCCGATGGGGCGTTCGTCGTCCCCGTGCCCGGTGCGGAGACCTACAGCGTGATGATCGATCCGTCGTCCTTCCCGTCTGGGGTGGCGCTCACCGACCCCGAGAAGACGAGCCTGCCAGCAGTCCGTGTCCGCGACGGACAGCAGAAGACGGTCCTTTTCCAGCTCGGCCCCGGGCGGGTGGTGGAGGTCGACCTGTGGAAGCGGATCGGCGAACTGACGATTCTCGGCCTCAAACTCGGCGCGATCATCGCGCTGAGTGCCATCGGCCTCAGCCTCATCTTCGGCGTCACCGGCCTCGTCAACTTCGCGCATGGTGAACTCGTCACGTTGGGGGCGATGCTCACCTGGTATTTCAACGCAACCTTCGGCTTGCATCTCTTCGTGGCGGCGATACCCGGAGTGGCGATCGTCGCACTCTTCGGCGGGGTGCAGGAGCGCTGGCTGTGGCGTCCGCTGCGGGCGAGAAAGACCGGGAACATCGCCATGATCGTGATCGCCATCGGCCTCTCACTGTTGCTCCGCTACGGTGCGATCCTCGTCCCGTTCGGTGGATTGCCCCGTCCCTTCCGGCAGTTCGTGATCCAGACCCCGATCGAGATACTCGGTCTCTCCATCATCCCCAAGAACCTCATCATCATCGGGGCCACAGCCGCCATCCTCACCGCGGTCGGCCTCATGCTGCAGAAGACACAGATCGGCATGGCGATGCGAGCGGTGGCCGACAACACCGATCTCGCACGATCATCGGGGATCGACGTCGACAAGGTCGTACTCACGACGTGGATAGTCGGGGCAGGACTCGCCGCCCTCGGTGGCGTGTTCTTCGGGGTGTCCGAGATCGTCGAGTGGGAGATGGGCTTCAAGATGCTCCTCCTCATCTTCTCCGGGGTGGTGCTCGGCGGCCTCGGCACCGCCTACGGCGCGATGCTCGGCGGGTTCCTCATCGGGCTCGCAGTCGAGCTCTCGACGCTGGTCCTTCCGGTCGAGTTCAAGCACGTCGTGGCCCTCCTCGCCCTGGTCGCGATGCTGCTGTTCCGGCCGCAGGGCCTCCTGGGACGAAAGGAGCGGATCGGCTGATGGACTTCCTCAAGATCATCATCGACGCCCTTCGGGCTGCGGTCGGAGTCCCCGCCGCGGCCTATGCCCTCACCTCCGTGGGATTGAACCTGCAGTTCGGGTACACCGGCCTGCTCAACTTCGGCCACGTTGCTTCGATGCTGATGGGAGCGTACGGGCTCGCAATTACCGTGGAGCGCGGGGGCTCCATGTGGCTCGGAGTGCTTGTCGGCATCCTCGCTGCCGTGCTGCTTGGCATCCTCTGGGGCTTCCCGACCGTCCGGCTCCGTGCCGACTACCTCGCCATCACCACCATCGGAGCGGCCGAGATCATTCGTTTCCTCGTCCGTTCGAACTGGGCCCGACCGTTCACGAAGGGGGTTTTCGGGATCCAGGCGTTCGCCCATGGCTTCTTCGATCGCAACCCCATACCGCGGGGTACCTATGGCCTCGGCACATTCCGTTTCGACCAGCGGCAGCTGTGGGTGATGGCCTTGGGCTGGACCCTGGTCGTGGTGTCGGTGCTCCTGGTGGGGCGCCTCATCCGCAGCCCCTGGGGCCGGGTGATCAGGGCGATCCGGGAGGATGAGGACGCGGTGGCGTCCCTCGGGAAGAACGTCTTTCTCTACAAGCTGCAGTCACTCATGTTGGGTGGGGCGATCGGGGCCCTCGCCGGCATGGTGCTGGCGATCGACCAACAAAACGTCTCGCCCGACTTCTTCCTCCCGCTCATCACGTTCTACGCCTACACGATCGTCATCATGGGTGGCCCTGCAACGGTGTGGGGACCGGTCGCCGGCGGAGTGTTCTTCTGGTTCCTGTTCGAATTCCTCGACGGCTTCGTCGGACAAGCGGTCGCTCTCGGCTGGACCGGCGACCTGCTGGACTCGACGGACGTGGGTCCGATCCGCTTCGCGATCGTCGGCCTCGGACTCATGCTCCTGATGATCTTCCGACCCCAGGGCATGTTCGGATCGCGAGAGGAGATCCTCGTCGATGACCGCTGAACACCTCTCGTCCCTCACCCCCCGACCGGGAGTCGTGAAACCCGACCCCATCCTCGAAGTGACCGACATGGTGCGCAACTTCGGGGGCCTGAAGGCGGTCGACGTCGACCGCCTCTCCATCCAACGGGGCACCATTACTTCACTCATCGGTCCCAACGGGGCAGGCAAGACGACACTCTTCAACCTCCTGACCGCCTTCGACCAACCCGACTCGGGAGAGTGGCACCTCAACCAAGCGACACTGGTGGGGATCCCATCGTTCCGAGTCGCCCGCAGGGGCATGGTTCGTACCTTCCAGCTCACGAAGTCCCTGGCCCGGCTGACGGTCCTCGAAAACGTCCAGCTGGCTGGGACCGGGCAGTCGGGAGAGCGGATGCTTCGGGGGCTCCTGGGCGGATGGAAGGCGGAGGAACGGGCGGGGGAGGTGGCCTCAATGGCCCTCCTCGAGCGTTTCGGCCTCGCCCACATGCGGGATGAGTACGCCGGATCGCTGTCGGGTGGCCAGCGCAAGCTGTTGGAGATGGCCAGGGCCCTGCGCGCCGAGCCGGACCTCATCATGCTCGACGAGCCCATGGCCGGCGTGAACCCAGCCCTCACCGAGTCGCTCCTCACGCACATCAAGGCACTCCGCGATGAGGAGGACAAGACGGTGATCTTCATCGAGCATGACATGGATGTCGTGATGGAGATCTCCGACTGGGTTGTCTGCCTTGCCCAGGGATCGGTCATCAGTGAGGGTCCTCCGCGCCACGTAGCGTCCGACCCGGCAGTGATCGATGCCTACCTCGGCTCTACGCACGGTGAGCGCGCATGACCGAGCCGATCCTCGCGGCCGAGAGCCTTGTCGCCGGCTACCTGCCGGGGGTCGACATCCTCCGTGGCTGCAGCATCGAAGTGGGCCTCGGCGAGCTGGTCGGGATCATCGGCCCGAACGGTGCGGGCAAGTCGACCCTCGTGAAGGCGGTCTTCGGGCTCGTGTCGGTGCGATCCGGACGGGTGACACTCAACGGTGAGGACATAACCTCCCTGCCCGCCCACAAGCTGGTGGCGGCCGGGGTGGGATACGTTCCGCAACGCGAGAACGTCTTCGGGACGCTCACGGTGGAGGAGAACCTCCGGATGGGCCTCTACCTTCGCCCGGCGGCGTGGGACGAGCGGTGGGCCTTCGTGACCGAGATGTTCCCGCGCCTCGGCGAACGGCGGGACCAGCGGGCGGGCTTCCTCTCGGGAGGGGAGCGCCAGATGCTGGCGGTGGCCCGGGCCCTCATGATGGACCCCTCGGTGCTGTTGCTCGACGAGCCGTCCGCGGGGCTCTCACCCGGCAACCAGGACATGATCTTCGAGCGTGTACGTGGGATCTGCGGCACGGGGGTCTCCATCCTCATGGTGGAGCAGAACGCGCGTCGGTGCCTCCAGATCTGTGACCGTGCCTATGTCCTCGACCAAGGGGTGGACGCCCACACCGGGGCCGGCCACGACTTGCTTCATGACCCGAAAGTGGTCGAGTTGTACCTCGGAGCGCTCGGCAAGGTGGACTGATCCCCACGCGGGAGTAACTCCGGTGCCACAACTACGCTCCCCGGGGTATGGAACACGTGACGTGGGACTACCGGCCGACGTTGATCGACCCGGTCGCATTCATCGCCTATTCGGGGTGGAACGACGGTGGTGAGGCCGCGACGAGTGCCATCGAGCACATGATCGACGTGCTCGGCGCCGAGCAGGTCGCAGGCATCGACCACGAGGACTTCGCAGACTTCCAGGTGACCCGCCCGATGATCGTTCACGAGGAGGACGGAACCCGCCAGGTCACGTGGCCGGAGACCAGCGTCTTCGTGGCCTCCTCCCTCGGACGGGACATCGTCCTCATCGTCGGGGAGGAACCGCGGCTGCGCTGGAAGGCGTATTGCCGGGTGGTGGCCGGGGTCCTGAAGGACCTCGACGTGGCCCGGTGCGTGACCTTCGGTGCGTTCCTCGGACAGGTCGCGCACACCTCCGAGCCCCCGATCGTCGGGGTGGCCTCCCCGGCGGTACAGGTGGCCCACGACCTGCTCTCGAGCTCCTATGAGGGGCCCACCGGCATCGTCGGGGTGCTCACCTCGGTCCTCGGCGACTTCGACCTCGACGTCACGAGCCTGTGGGCCGCCACACCCCACTACCTCGCAGGGACTGACAACCCCAAGGCCGCCCGAGCATTGATTGCCAAGGCGGAGCAGGTGTTCGGCCTCGAACTGGGCTCAGCCACGCTCGACGAGGCTGTCGAGGAGTGGGAGCAGCGGATAGAGGAGGCCGTGCTGGGCTCCGATGACCTGCAGGACTACGTCGAGCGCCTGCAGGAGGTCCATACCGAGATCGAAGGAACCGGCGGCAGGCTCGTGGAGGAGATCGAACGCTTCCTGCGGGACGACGGACCCGTCGAGTGAGACCCGGCGTCGTCGTCGACACGCCGCGCCTCGACCGATGGCTTCCGGCCATCGCATCCCGCCTCCCCGAAGCCCATGTGACCTCCATCCCGGCCTGCGTCGACCCGTCGCAGGTGGTCGCAGCCCTCGTCTGGAAACCCGGCAGGGGTTCGCTTGTCCCCTTCCCGAACCTCCGACTCATCCAGTCGTTCGGTCACGGTGCCGACGCGCTGGTCCGAGATGACTCCCTTCCGCCCGTTCCCGTCGCACGTCTCGTCGACCCCGAGTTGGCCCGGGCGATGGCTCGCTACGTCCTCCACGCGGCGCTTCACCACCTCCTCGAGGTCGACTCCTATCGGGAGGGCCAGGCGGCGGGTGAATGGAGGTCGCGACGACCCCGGTTCGCCTCTCGGTTCCCGGTGACCGTCCTGGGGTTGGGTGCCATCGGCGGTGAGGTGGCCAAGGTCGCCGCCGCGGCCGGGTTCCCGGTGCGGGGCTGGAGTCGAACGCCGAAGGACGCGCCCCACCCCATGTTCCACGGCAGGTCAGGCCTGGCCGGGGCAGTCGAAGGAGCCGGGATCGTCGTGAACGTGCTTCCCCTGACATCGGAGACGGAGGGACTGTGCGACGACACCTTCTTCCGGCTCTTCCGCGGTCGAGACACGCTGTTCGTGAACGTCGGCCGGGGAGCGACCGTCGACGAGGAAGCCCTTATCCGGGCCCTCGACGCGGATTCCGTCGGACACGCCACCCTCGACGTCACCCGTGAGGAGCCGCTCCCTCGGGCCAGCCCGCTCTGGAGTCACCCGCGGGTCACGATCACACCCCATGTCTCGGGACCCACCGAGATCGACTCGGCCGCCGACATCCTCGCGGCCAATCTGCGGCGGGCCATCGAGGGCGGGACGCCCGAGCACCTGGTCGACCGGGCGCGGGGGTACTGAGGGCCGCAGCGCGGCCCAGTTCGACGTCCCAAGTCCCAAGTTCAAGATGTGCTGGCTGCGGGGCTGGGTGGTCCGTCGTCCGTCGTCCTCTGTCCTCTGTCCTCGGTCCTCGGTCCCCCCACGCGGTCCGGCCCGGGGTGGAAGCCCCGGGCCGGACGGTCAACTGGCGAGACGCCAGTGCATGGGGACGGCTTGGATCAGCCGCCGTAGATCACCTGTTCGAGGGTCTGGGCAGCACCCTCGGCGTCGTAGATGTAGACGTCGTAGCTGCCGACTCCGGGCTCACCGACCTCGTTGAAGTCGAGTGGACCAGAGGCCCCGTCGTAGTCGATGTCCGTGCCCGCGGCGATGAGTGCGTGGCAGGCCTCGTAGGAGGTGCACTTCTCACCGCCGGTGGTGACGGAGATCATGTTGGCCTGGATGGTCGGGCCGTCGGCAGCTCCGCCCTGCTCGGCGGCGAGCACGATGATCATCAGGCAGTCGTAGGACTGGCTGGAGAAGATCGTGGGCACGTCGGGTGCGAAGGCCGCGAACCGGGCTGGGAACGTTGCCTCGCCGGACGCGGGAGCAGCGGACGGTGCCGTGCCCTTCACACCTTCGAGGGCGGCCGGGTTGTCAGGATCGACGTCGGCTGCAGCGACGGAGTCCTTGAACCCATCGGTGACGTAGATGGCGACGTCGGCCGGGCCGACTCCCGCCTCGATCATGGCCTGCATCACTGCGGCACCTTCGGAGAAGGAGACGACGACGATCGCGTCAGGAGCGGCATCGGCGAGCTGGGCGACTTCGGCGTCGAAGGTCGTCCCAGCCGGGTCGTACGCCACCGACGCCGCGACGGTGAGACCCGAGTCCTGGAGGCCCGCAGACAGGACATCGTTGAAACCGGATCCGTACTCGTCGTTGCGGTAGATCACGCCGACCGTGGTCATGCCGTCATCGGCGATGACGTCGGCGAGGGCCGGGCCCTGCAGCACATCGGAAGGGGCGGTGCGGAAGTAGTAGCCACCGTCGTCGTAGTTGGTGAGGTTCGTGCCCGTGTTCGACGGCGAGCACTGCACGACCTCGGAGCCGGTGATCTTGTCGATCACGGCCAGGGAGACGCCGGACGCAGCCGCACCGATGATGGCGGGGACGCCTTCATTCAGGAGCTGGTCCACTGTCACTGATGCGACGGCGGGGTCGGTGCCCGAGTCACCCGGGATGAGCGTCACGGAGCCGCCGGCGGCGTTGATCTCCGCCACGGCCATCTCGATCGGCTTCACGAGGGCGTCGATGATGACTGCCAGACCGCCGGTCTGGGGCAGCAGGTAGCCAACCACGATGTCCAGGGGCGCCATCTCCATCGGGGCTTCGGTCTCCATAGGAGCTTCGGTGGCGGGGGGTTCGGTCGCCGGGGCTTCGGTCGGGGCGACCGTCGCCGCAGGTTCGGTGTCAGCGGTCTCCGCCGCACACGCCGCTGTGATCAGGGCGAGTACGACGATCAGCACGCCGAACTTCATGAGTTGTTTCACTGTTTCCTCCATTGTGAGAACGCTCGATCATCGATCGAGCGCCCCATCAGCATAGAGTCGCGCTGGGCTATTCGGTCGGAACCGACCTCACAATCCTCGAAACTCCAAACGCATCGAGAGTGGGGTCAGCCGGCGAGGAGGAGGTCGCGCCAGGCTCGGCACACCGTGGCGAAGGGTTCGTCGAGGCGTTCGAGTGCCACGGCCAGTTCGGCAGCGGTCGCCCGCGCCTTGTCGACCCACAATGGCGGGTAGTCGAGGCGGTCCTTGTGCAGGAGGAACTCGTCCTCATCGTCGAGGAGCACTTCCCCGTCCTGGTTGCGAATGACGTCCAGGTCGAGGTCGACCATCGTCACGACCCCTTCGGTGATGACGGCGGGGGTCACCACGTCGATGTAGTGGGTGAGGTCGCGGTCGTCCCCGTTGAAGATGAGCGACCACCATCCGCCGGGGACGATGAGCTGGACAAACGGTGCTGTGCAGAAGAAGCCGCGCTCGTGGAGTGTCACAGGGATCGGCACTTCGCCCTTCTTGAGCCAGGTCTTCTCGTTGGCGCCGAGCCACAGCCCATGTTCATCCTCCCCGAGCGGGAGCATGGGATCGTGACGCCAGTGGGGCGTGCCGGGGTGCTTGAGATACTGAATGCGCATGATGGTTGCGGGTTCGCGGGCTGTGATCCGGCAGGTGTCGTGCTACTCGACGGTCCACGTACCGAGGCTGCGGACCAGCTTTGCAAGGTCGCCGGGACCCCGCTTCTCCTGCACCTCGGCGAGTTGGCGATTCAAGGCGTCGTCGTACGCTTCGCGTGGCGTGTCGAGGAAGACCCCCAGCGGTGCAGGTCCGCTGGGGCCCTGGTTGAGGCGACTGAGGGCGAAAGCCTGGCTGCGCGAGTACGACGTCTCGTCATGGACGAGGATGCGGTCCATGGCGACCGATGCCGTCTCGACGATCTTGGCCTCGGCACCATCGAGCATGACCGCATACTCACCGTCGGGTCCGAAGATGAGCGGCTCGCCGTGGCGCATGTAGATGCGGTTGTGGGCCCGCTCCTCCTTGCCGGTGAGCTTGATGAATGCCTTGTCGTTGAACACGTTGCAGTTCTGGTAGATCTCGATGAAGGCCGTGCCCCGGTGGGCGTGGGCTCGTTCGAGCATCTCGACGGTGTGGCCCGGGTCGGAGTCGAGAGTCCGGGCAACGAACGTGGCTTCGGCCCCGAGGGCGAGGCTGATCGGGTTGAACGGGTAGTCCAAGGATCCGACCGGCGACGACTTCGTTTTCTTCCCCTGCTCGGAGGTGGGGGAGTACTGGCCCTTGGTGAGTCCGTAGATCTGGTTGTTGAACAGCAGGATCTTGAGGTTGACGTTGCGTCGCAGGGCGTGGATGAGGTGATTGCCGCCGATCGACAGGGCGTCGCCGTCCCCGGTGATGACCCAGACGTCGAGGTCGGGTCGGGACGATGCGAGGCCGGTGGCGATGGCCGGTGCTCGCCCGTGGATCGAGTGCATCCCGTAGGTGTTCATGTAGTAGGGGAAGCGGCTCGAACAGCCGATGCCGGAGATGAAGACGATCTTCTCCCTGGCGACGCCCATTTCTGCCATGTACCGCTGGACGCTGGAGAGGATCGTGTAGTCGCCACACCCGGGGCACCAGCGGGGCTCCTGGTCGGTCTGGAAGTCCGCCCGTGTGTAGTTGAGCGTCGTCATGCCGTCATCTCCAGGATCTTGTCGCGTATCTCCGAGATCTTGAATGGCTCGGCAGCGACTTTGTTGAGGCCCTCGGTGGGAACCAGGAACTCGGCCCGGAGGATGTAGCGGAGTTGGCCGCTGTTCAGTTCGGGGACGAGGATCTTCTTGTAGGAACCCAAGACCTCACCGAGGTTCCTCGGGAACGGGTTGAGGTACCGGAGGTGGGCGCGAGCGACCTTGGTCCCGCGGTTCCGGCGGAGATTGTTGACCGCCGCCTTGATGGGCGGGAAGGTCGACCCCCAGCCGAGCACCAGCACGTCGGCCCCGTCGGGGTCATCCACCTCGAGGTCGGGTATGTCATTGGCGATACCGGCGATCTTGGCGGCACGGGCATCGGTCATGACTTGGTGGTTGGTGGTGTCGTAGGAGACGTTGCCGGTGACCGACTCGCTCTCGAGGCCGCCGATGCGGTGTTCGAGGCCCGCCGTACCCGGGATGGCCCAAGGGCGCGCCAGGGTGACGGAGTCGCGGAGGTAGGGGAGGAATGTCCCGTCCGGGGAGTTGGGGGCCGTCGCGTACCCGCCCGTGAGGTCCGGCAGTTCGTCGATGTCGGGGATGGCCCACGGTTCGGAGCCGTTCGCGACGTTGTTGTCCGAGAGCAGGATCACCGGGGTCATGAACTTGAGGGCGATCCGCGCCGCCTCGATCGCCACATCGAAGGCGTCCGACGGCGATGCAGCAGCGATGATCGGGAGCGGCGACTCCCCGTGGCGGCCGAAGAGCGCGAAGAGGAGGTCGGACTGCTCGGGCTTGGTCGGGAGACCCGTGGAAGGCCCGCCGCGCTGGACGTCGACGATGATCATCGGGAGTTCGGTCATCACGGCCAGGCTGATCGCCTCGCTCTTGAGAGCGAGACCGGGTCCCGACGTGCCGGTGATGGCGAGGCTGCCTCCGAACGCGGCGCCGATGACCGAACCGATGGCGGCGATCTCGTCCTCCGCCTGGAAGGTCCGAACTCCGAAATTCTTGTGCTTCGCCAGTTCGTGGAGGATGTCGGTGGCGGGTGTGATCGGGTACGAACCGTAGAAGACGGGGAGATTCGCTTGCTGACCGGCGGCGATGAGGCCCCAGGCCAGCGCCATGTTCCCGCTGATGTTCGTGTAGGTGCCCGGGCGGAGTTGGGCTGGCTGAACGTGGAAGGTGGTCTTGAACGCCTCGGTCGTGAGTCCGAAGTTGTATCCACCGCGCAGGGCACCGATGTTGGCATCGACCACGGTGGGGTTGCTGGCGAACTTCGTCCTCACCCAGTCGATGGACGGCTCGAGGGGGCGGTTGAAGAGCCAGGCGAGGAGTCCGACTGCAAGCATGTTCTTCGACCGCAATGCCTCGCGACCGGAGACACCGCTGTTGACGACCGCTTCCTTGGTGAGCTTCTCCATCGGTACTTCGATGACGCGGTATCCCTCGAGATCACCGTTCTCCAAGGGGTTGTGGTCCCACTCGGCCTTCTCCAGGTTCCGTTCGGTGAAGGCGTCGGTGTTGACGATGATCGTGCCGTTCTTGCGAACGTCGGCCAGGTTGGCCTTGAGGGCGGCCGGGTTCATGGCTACCAGTACGTCGGGTTCGTCCCCAGCGGTGAGGATGTCGAAGTCGGCGATCTGGACCTGGTAGGAGCTCACCCCGGCGATCGTGCCTTGGGGCGCCCGGATCTCGGCCGGGAAGGAGGGGAGGGTTGCGAGGTCGTTGCCGAACAGGGCGGAGGCTTCGGTGAAGCGCGAGCCGGCGACCTGCATTCCGTCTCCGGAGTCGCCGGCGAAGCGGATGATCACCTTTTCGAGGTGCTCTGCTTCTACCCCATCGGGGAGGGTTCTTGTGTCAGACACGGTTCACTTTCCTGGGGCTGGACAGGTCTAGCGGCACCTGCAATGGCCAATTGTCCCACAGACGCCGGGCTTGTCTGGAGCATTGGAGTCTCCGCGGGGGCCGGGGTGCCTCGCTACCGGCCACATGTCCGTGCGGTACCCTCCCGGGATGAGCGAAGTCTTCATCGTCGATGCCTGCCGGACGCCGATCGGGAAGCTGGGAGGCGTGCTGGCCCACGTCCGCCCGGACGACCTGGCGGCCCACATCCTCGACCGCCTCATGCAGCGGAATCCGACGGTCGATCCGTCCCTGGTCGAGGACGTTGTGTGGGGTGCGGCGAACCAGGCCGGGGAGGACAACCGCGACGTTGCCCGGATCGCCGCCCTCCTCGCAGGCTTCCCGGTGGAGGTGGCCGGCGTGACCGTCAATCGGCTGTGTGGCTCCAGCCTGCAGGCGACCATCCAAGCCGGGCAGGCCCTCAAGGACGGCTGGGGCTCGTTCATGATCGCCGGCGGGTCGGAGTCGATGAGCCGTGCGCCTCTCGTGATGATGACGAAGCCGCAGTCAGCCTTCCGGCCCGGGATCCCCGAGGTTGCCGACACAACGCTCGGTTGGCGCCTCGTCAACCCCCGCTGGCCCGATGTCCACAGGGCGCTCAGCATGGGTGAGACCGCCGAAGAGGTGGCCGAGCGGTTCCGGGTCTCCCGCGACGACCAGGACGCGTTCGCTCTGGAATCCCATCGTCGGGCGGTGGCGGCGATGGATGGGGGTCGTCTCGCTGGTCAGATCGAGGCCATCGAAGCCCCCCAGGATGCCCGGGGACGGCAGGTCGTCCGGGTGACCGAGGACGAGGGCCCGCGTCGGGAGGCCAACCTGGAGTCGATGGCCAGGCTGAAGCCGGTGTTCCGTGACGGCGGGACCGTCACGGCGGGGAATGCCTCCCAGATGAACGATGGGGCCGCCGCCGTCCTGCTGGCAACGGGGGCCGCCGTCGAGCGGCACGGCCTGCAGCCGATGGCTCGCATCGTCTCGGGGGCCGCGGTGGGGGTGCATCCCGACATCATGGGGATCGGGCCGGTGCCTGCCAGTCGCAAGGCCCTCGAACGGGCGGGCCTGGCCATCGAGGACGTCGGTCTTGCGGAGCTCAATGAGGCATTTGCCTCCCAGGCGATCGCCTGCGTGCGGGAGCTCGGTCTCGACCCCGAGATCGTGAACACGAACGGCGGTGCCATCGCCAACGGGCACCCGTTGGGGGCGTCTGGGGCGAAGATCCTGACCACCCTCCTCCATGAGATGCAGGCGCGGGACGTCCGGTATGGGTTGGCGTCGATGTGTATCGGGGTTGGCCAGGGAGTGGCGATCGTGGTGGAGAAGGTCTAGGGCGAGCCGCCCGAGCACGAGCATGAACCCGAGCCGGAGTCCGAACCGGACTCCGAGTTTGAGCCCGAGTCCGAGCGTGAATCCGAGCACGAGCCCGAGCTCAGCTGAAGGGCGGTGGGCGGAATCCGAAGGTGCCGGCGGCCTCGGCCCTCCTCGACACTCCCAGCAGCAGGGCCTCGGCTCCCCATGGGGCGATGAGCTGGATCGAGTGGGGGAGGCCGGTGCCCTCGGTGAGGGGGGCCGTCAGGGCTGGGGTTTGCATGTGGTTGACGAGTGAGGCGAACCAGGCCAGGGCGATGCGGTACGGGTGATCGATGTCGTCGACGGTGATCATCGGCTGGCCGATCACCTTGCGATTTGCACCGACGGCGGGCGTTGCCAGTATGTCAACCGAGTCGAACGCCCGCTCGGTGGCGGACTTCAAGGAGGCCTGCCAAGCGAGAGCGTCGACGAGTTGGTCGGACGTGATGCCGAGAGCGAGCAGGAGGCGCTCTTCGACCTCGGGGCCGTACTCCATGGTCGGGTCTTCCAGCCAGTCGCGGTGGACGGAGGCGGCTTGTGCTCCCATCAGCACGTTGAGCTCGCCCCACGGGGCGAGGGTGGGGGCGCTGATCTCCGTCACGGTCGCTCCGCTGTCGGCCAACTGGTCGAGTGTCCTGTGGAATGCCGCGGAGATGCCAGCATCGAGAGGTGCACTGGCGAGCCACTCGGCAGGCACGCCGATGCGGAGCGGCCAGCGGTCGACCGCTTCCGGACGGTTCGGGATGCTCCAAGGATCCAACGGGTCGTACCCCTTCATGACCTCGAACACGGTGGCGAGATCGGCCGACGTACGTGCAAATGGGCCGACAGTGTCGACGGAGGCGGCGAGTGGGAAGACACCGGTGAGCGGGACCCGCCCGTGGGTGACCTTGAGGCCGAAGGTCCCCGTGAGGGCCGCAGGGACCCGCACGCTCCCGCCGGTGTCGGTGCCAATCCCGATCGGTGCGAGACCGCCGGCGACTGCGGCCGCCGAGCCACCCGACGAACCTCCGGGTGACGTCGTGAGGTCCCATGGGTTCCTCACCGGACCGAACCAGTGGTTCTCGGAGGAGAAGCCGTACGCGAATTCATGGAGGTTGGTACGCCCCACGATCACGGTCCCCGCGTCTTCGAGCCTCTGGACGACTGTCGCCGAGACGGACGGCGTCTGGCGGTGGAAACCGGACCCGCAGGTCGTCACCTCCCCGGCCTGGTCGATGAGGTCCTTGAGGGCCACGGGGACACCGGTGAGGGGTCCCGGGTCGTCACCGGCTGCGAGCCGAGCGTCGAGGTCGGCCGCTCGGGCCATGACCCGATCCTCGGGGACGGAGGTGAAGGCGTTGAGCTGTGAGCCACGGATGCGGTCCAGGTGGGAACGCGCCACGGCGGTCACCGTCGTCTCGCCGGCCTTGACAGCGGCGGTGATGTCGGCTGCGGTCGACCCGACTACCACGTGACCTCTCGGCCGTTGGGGAAGATCGCAACCCAGAGCTTGCCCGGGGGCACCTGGAGTGCAGCGCCGGAGGCATCCGTGAGATCGAACACCTTCGAGGTCGACGACCGTGACCACGTCCCCTTGGCGACGGCCCCGTTCGAGAAGACGAACGCATTGCCGGACCCGACGGTGTCCATGGCGGGGACGCAGGACCCCTGGTCGGCGGGTGGGCACTTGGAGTATCGATCGGCGAAGAGCACCACGATGGTCTGGGCCGTGATCGTCTCCTCAGTGGTCGTGTCTCCCTTGTCCGGGAAGACCGTGTGGGGCTTGGTGCCAGCGAAGCGGAGGTACCCCGACCCGTCGAAGTGCCAGGTGACGTCTTCCATGTCGTCGGACCAATCGAACGTGATGGCGAGGGCCGGTTCGGTTCCCCGCAGGGGCCCGAAGTCGAAGAATCGGGGTGGGGGGTCGTCCTCGTAGCCTCGCCTGTCGGCTATCTCCCGGAGGAGGGTGGTGTCGACATAGAGGTTGTGGGGTGCCGAGCGGTGGGAGACGCGGAACGCAGCCGGAGGCTCCTCCCCGATGAGGTGGACGTCGAGGCTGCGGATGAGCGACTGCACCCATGCCTGTGCCCCCGAGATCGTGAACGTGGCTCCGAGTGGGGCCAGGAGGGTCGGGTCTGTGGGTCGCCCTGAGCGGTTCGGGCCGAGGTAGTCGGTGTCGGACTGGAGGAAGAGGGCGATGAACCGAGTGAGACCTGCTTCGACGAGCATCTCATAGACGGCGTCGGCGTCCTCCAGGCCGGACTGTGGCCTTGCGTTCCAGTGATTGTCGACCTTCACGGCCATCACCCGGCGGTTGATCGAGTCTTCATCGGCGACGAACAGGCCGTTGAGGGGTGACTCGAACCCCGCCGGTGGTTCGGTGGTCGTGGTCGTCAGGATGGTCGTGGCAGGGATCGTGGCCCGGGGTTCGGTGGAGCCCTGGGTGGATTGTGGGGTGTCTGTGGGAGCGGATGTCCCCGTGGTGTCGTCGCCACCACAGGCGGCGACGACCAACAGGAGCGTCAGCAGGAACGCGATGAATCGGATGCGCATGAGATGGCGCAGGATAGGGGGAGGGGCGTTATCGGCGGTCACACGCCCGAGCACGAGCCAGACAAGCACGAGCACGAGCACGAGCCAGACAAGCACGAGCCAGACAAGCCCGAGCACGAGCCAGAGCGCGTTGTGGGACTGCGCCACCACCCACGGCCCCCTACCCCGCACGAGTCCTTGCTGCGCTCGGCCGATGCGGGGGCCCCTTCCCCCCGCCTGCGGCGAGGGGACAGACATGTGTTGCGACGATGCGTTGTCTGTCCCCCCAGCGAAGCTGGGGGGAAGGTCCTGCCCCGGAGCGAAGCGAAGGGGGAGGTAGGGGGGAACGCGCGGGCCGAGCCTTCTGCCCCCGTGTCTGAACTCGCGCTAGCCGGGCGGATACACCCCGACGTTGGCCGATTCGGCGGTCTGCCAGAAGATGTCCGCGATCTCATCGATGAGGCGAACCAGTTCCTCGGAGACTGCCGGGTCCATCGACTTCTTGGCGTCTCCGGCCTGCTTGATCGCTTTCCAGAACGTGTCGTGGAGTTGGGGGAACGCTTCGAGGTGGTGGGGCTTGAAGAAGTCCGTCCATAGGACCGACAGGTGGTGCTTCACCAATTCGGCACGCTCCTCCTTGATCGAGATGGCCCTGGCACGGAAGACGTCATCCTCGGAGGCGTGGTACTTGTTGGCGCATTGAAGGACCGACTTGGCCTCGATCATCGCCTGGGCGGGGTCGTAGACGCCACAGAAGAGATCGCAATGGGCATGGGCGACGGTGGGTGGACGGAAGAGGCGCATGGGTGGCTCCTGGGGGTGGCTGACCTGCTGAAGATACACTCCCCGGGTGTCGAAGCGATGGGGACTCTTCCAAGTAGCCGAACACTCCATGGCGCCCGCCCTCCGATCGGGTGACCGAGTGGTGGCGATCCATCGTCCACTCGCGGCCGGTGTAATCGTGGTGTTCGAGGCCGCCGATGGGATGGTCATGGTGAAGCGAGTCGTCGGGCTCCCCGGGGACACCGTCACGATCGGCCACGGGATGGTGTTGGTCAACGGGACGCCACGCGAGGATGTCCTCGACACACCCGGTGAAGGGTCGTGGAGCATCGGTCCGGGGGAGTGCTTCGTGCTCTCCGATGCCAGGGACTTGACCTTGGCCGACAGTCGTACGTTCGGCCCGATCGACGTCTCGTCGATCCTGGGCACCGTCGCGTTCCGCTATCGACCGCTCTCCCGGATGGGACGCCCTCGCTGACGCCTGCGATCCGCAGTGTTGGTGCCTACCAGCTGGCGATCGTGCGGATGTAGTTGGCGCGTTCGTAGGCGGCAGGGTCCGGCGAGTTCTTCTGCGAGAGGCTGCCCCGGGCCTGGTCGATCGAGACGTAGTCCCGCTCGTCAAACCAGTCGGTGACCCCCGTGAGGACCGTTGCCAGGTACTCGGGTCCGTGGAGGAGGAGCGCCGATGCCATTCCAACCGCGTCGGCCCCCGCCAGGAGAAGCTTCACGGCTCCCGCGGCGTCGTGCACACCGGTTGATGCGCAGAGCGAACCGGGGACCCGGCCGTGAAGGATCGCCATCCACCGCAGGACGTGGCGCATCTCGGCCGGGTCCGAGAGAACCAGGTTCGGCTCCACCCGCATCGTGCCGAGGTTGATGTCGGGCTGGTAGAAGCGGTTGAAGAGCACCAGGCCGTCGGCGCCAGCTTCGAAGACTCGTCGAGCCATGTCGGGGAGCGAGGAGAATGCCGGCCCCAGCTTGACCGCGAGCGGGATCTCGATCTCGGACCGCAGACCGTCGATGAGAGCGATGTACCGGGTCTCCAACTCCGTCGAGGTCGTCTCCGGGTCAGCAGCGACGAAGTAGATGTTGAGCTCGATCGCGTCGGCACCGGCGTCTTGTAGTTGGTGGGCGAACCGCACCCAGCCGCCTTCGGTGTACCCGTTGATGGACGGGATGATCGGCATCGACACCGCCTCCTTCGCCTCCGCCAGGTGCCGGAGGTACTCGTCCGGCCCGGTGTTGTAATCATCCATCTCGGGGAAGTACCCGGTGGCGGCCTCTGCGAAGACCCCTGCCCCGAGTTCCAGCCCGTGGTGGATCGACATCGCGTCATGCTCGATCTGCTCCTCGAACAACGACGGGAGCACCGCCGCCCCGGCCCCGGCTTGTTCGAGCTTGCGCAGGCCACTGACCGTGCCGGTGACCGGTGAGGCCGTGGCGATGATCGGGCTCGAGAGTGAGAGCCCGAGGTAGCTCGTTGTTGTATCGATCACTCCGTCACCTCCTCATACACCGCGGTCCGGTGGATCTCCACCATCTGCTCATAGAGCTGCCAACGGTTGTCGATGTCGTGTTGGGCGGCATCCATGAGCTCGGACGCGTGCTCAGGGTTGACGCGTTGCAGCATCGAGAATCGGCTCTCCTTCGACGCGAACTCCTTGAACGTGATGGTCGGTGCCCGGGAGTCGAGTCGTAGCCCGGGCTTGCCCTCATCCTCGAGGTGGGGGTCGTACCGGAACAGCGGCCAGTACCCGCTCTCCGTCGCCTGGTGCTGGCGGTTCATCTGGGTACGCATCTCGATGCCATGGGCGATGCAGGGGCTGTAGGCGAGGATGAGTGACACCCCGGGATGGGCCTCCGCCTCTTCGAACGCACGCACTGTCTGCGTCGGGTTGGCCCCCATCGCCACCTGGGCGACGTAGACGTTCCCGTAGGCCATGGCGATCTGCCCGAGGTCCTTTTTTCCGGTGGCTTTCCCTCCGGACGCAAACTTGGCCACCGCGGCCCGCGGCGTTGCCTTCGATGCCTGCCCGCCGGTATTGGAGTAGACCTCGGTGTCGAGCACGAGGATGTTGACGTCCCTCCCGGAGGCGAGGACGTGGTCGAGGCCCCCGAACCCTATGTCGTACGCCCATCCATCCCCGCCCACGATCCACACGCTGGTGTTCGCGAGGTACTTCGTGATCGGACGGAGCGAGACCGCCTTGGGGTCATCGATCCCGGCCAGGGCGAGGTCGAGGCGGGCCACCCGCTCCCGCTGGGCGACGAGTCCGGCCTCATCGGATTGATCGGCCTCGAGGATCTCCTTGGCGAGTTCGCCGATACGCCCGGCCAGGTCACCGAGGTATTCCCTGGCCATGTCGGTGGCGTGGTCGATGCCCATGCGCATGCCCAGACCGAACTCGGCGTTGTCCTCGAAGAGCGAGTTGGACCATGCGGGGCCCCGTCCGCCGGCATTGGTCGACCACGGCGTGGTCGGTAGGTTGCCCCCGTAGATCGATGAGCAGCCGGTGGCGTTGGCCACGACGACCCGGTCGCCGAAGAGCTGGCTCATGAGCTTGACATAGGGCGTCTCGCCGCACCCTGCACACGCCCCCGAGTACTCGAAGAGGGGTTGCAGGAGCTGCGTTCCCTTGACCGTGGACAGTTTCAGTGTCGTGCGGTCCATCTCGGGGATCTCGAGGAAGAAGGAGTAGCTCTTTCGCTCGGTGTCGAGGTGCGGAAGCTTGTCCACCATGTTGATCGCCTTGTGCTTGGCGACCTCCTTCGACGTGGCCGGGCACACCTCGACGCAGACACCACAGCCGGTGCAGTCGTCGGGCGCGACCTGGATCGTCAGCAGCTTGCCGGTGAGTTCGCGGCCCACCGCCTCCTTCGACTTGAACCCGTCCGGGGCCCCCGCGACTTCAGCGTGATCGAAGGCCTTCATGCGGATCGCGGCGTGCGGGCAGACCAGGGCGCACCGACCGCAGTCGATACAGATATCGGCATCCCAGATCGGGATCTCGGCGGCAATGGAGCGCTTCTCCCACTGCGTGGTGGAGGTGGGGAAGGTCCCATCCACGGGGAGTGCGGAGACCGGGAGCAGGTCGCCGCGTCCCTCCATCATCATGGCGGTCACCCGTTGCACGAAGTCAGGGGCGGCCTCGGGGACTGCCCGACGGCGTCGGAGGGAGGATGTCGACTCGACCGGTACTTCGAGTCGGCGCAGCGCCGCAATCGAGTTGTCGACCGCGTCGCGATTGCGGCGGAGCACGGTCTCGCCACGCTTGCCGTAGGCCTTCTCGATCTGTCGTTTGATGGCGGCGATGGCCTCCTCTGGCGGGAGGATCCCGCTCAGTTCGAAGAAGCAGGTCTGCAGGACGGTGTTCACGCGGCCCCCGAGGCCGGCTTCGCGTGCGACCCGGTATCCGTCGACGAGCCAGACCTCGAGTCCAAGGTCGATGATGCTCTCCTGGATTTCTCGTGGCAGGTGGTCCCAGGTCTCCTGGTGCGGGTGGGGGCTGTTGATCAGGAACGTGGCCCCGGGTGCGGCGTGCCGGAGGACGTTGGTGGTCTCCATCAGCCCGAAGTGATGGCACGCCACGAACCCGGCTTTCTGGATGAGGTAGGCGGAGCGGATCGGGTCGGGACCGAACCGAAGGTGGGAGACCGTCACCGAGCCGGACTTCTTCGAGTCGTACTCGAAGTACCCCTGGGCATGGAGGGAGGTCTCCTCGCCGATGATCTTCACCGACGCCTTGTTCGCCCCCACTGTGCCGTCCGCTCCCAGTCCGTAGAAGATCGCTCGCTTGACGGTGGCCGGCTCCGACCAGTCGTCCTCCGACCAGGAGAGGCTCGAGTGCGAGACGTCATCGAAGATCCCGACGGTGAAATGGTTGCGTGGCGCGGGGTCGGAGAGTTCGGTGAAGATGCCCAGGATCATCGCCGGGGTGAACTCCTTGGACGACAGCCCGTATCGGCCTCCCACGACCCTCATGGCTCCCAGGCGCCCCTGTTCGGACAGGGCGGTGACGACGTCCTGGTAGAGGGGCTCCCCGACCGCGCCGGGCTCCTTCATTCGGTCGAGGACGGCTACAGCCCTCACGGTCTGGGGAATGGCGTCGGAGAGCGCTTCCGGTGAGAACGGGCGAAAGAGGCGAACCGCCACCACGCCGACCTTCTCGCCGGTTTCCCGGAGGTGTTCGACGGTCTCGATGGTGGGGCCGACGCCGCTTCCCATGAGCACGATCACGCGCTCGGCGTCGGGGTCGCCCACGTAGTCGAAGGTCCGATAGCTACGGCCGGTGGCCTTGGCCAGCCGATCCATCGCCCCCTGGACGATCCCGGGCGTGGCGCTGTAGTACGGGCTGGCGGCCTCCCGGGCCTGGAAGAAGACATCGGAGTTCTGGGCCGTGCCACGCAGCTGAGGGTTCGACGGGTGAAGGGCCCGAAGGCGGTGGTCGACGATGAGGTCCTCATCGATGAGGTCGCGTACCGTGTCGGTGTCGATCGAGTCGATCTTCGCGACCTCGTGGGAGGTTCTGAAACCGTCGAAGAAGTGGATGAACGGGACACGTGACTCGAGGGCCGCCATGTGGGCCACGAGTGCCATGTCCTGGGCCTCCTGCACCGAGGACGATGCCAGCATCGCCCATCCCGTCGTCCGCGCGCTCATCACATCGGAGTGGTCACCGAAGATGGAGAGGGCGTGGGTGGCAACGGTGCGCGCCGCGATGTGGAAGACGGCTGGGCTGAGTTCACCGGCGATCTTGAACATGTTGGGGAGCATGAGAAGGAGCCCCTGGGAGGCAGTGAACGTGGTCGTGAGCGCCCCTACCTGGAGGGACCCGTGCACGGCGCCCGCCGCCCCGGCCTCGCTCTGCATCTCGATGACGTCGGGGACCTGGCCCCACAGGTTGGCCTGGCCCCGTTGGGACCATGCGTCGGAGAGTTCGCCCATGGGTGAGGCCGGGGTGATCGGGTAGATGGCGATCACCTCGCTCAGCAGGTGAGCGATCCTCGCCGCGGCTTCATTGCCGTCAACTGTGATCTGTGATGCCACGAGGGTCAGCTCCAAGAATCGAGGTTCTTGACAAAGCTACGCGATCTCGGCCCGGGCCCGAGCCCCGAGTCCCGAGCCCCGAGTCCCGAGCAAGCGGAAGATCGTCCGTCGTCCGTCGTTCGCCCTACCCCATCCGGTCGGTGATGGCCTCCGGGTCGAGCTTCTCGAACAACGGTTGGATCGCGCCGAACGGACGGCCCGGGGCGAGCTCCGAAGGTTCCCAGGCGGAGGTGGCGGGGCTGTGGTCGTAGCGGAGAACCAGGTGCTCGCCGCGTTCATCAGGGACGAGTTCGGTGTACTGCCGCCCGAAGAGATCCCCCGCGTAGCCGAGCATCGCGTGGATTGACTGGGCGGCGTGGGGCAGGATCGGCGACCAGAGGGTCTTGAGCCAGTCGATGGCCTGTAGCGCCACCCACACCGCGGTCGCCGCGGCGTCGGGGTCGGTCTTGATGAGTGTCCAGGGTGCCTTCTCGTTGAGGTACTGGTTCACGCGCTGGGAGAGGCGGCGGCACTCGACGAGGGCGGCCCGCAATTGCACTGCGTCGTAGCGGGCCGCGACCGAGTCGAACCCGGCGCGAACGTCGTCGAGGAGGGCTTGGTCCACTGCGTCCAAGGCGCCTGGGCCCGGGACCGCCCCTTCGAAGCGCTTGTCCGCGAAGCCGACGACCCGGTTGACGAGGTTCCCGAAGTTGGCAACGAGCTCGTTGTTCACCCGCTCGACGAAGTCGTCCCACGTGAACTCCACGTCGTTGCCCTCGGGAGCCAGGGCCGTCAGGACGTAGCGCCACGCGTCGGGCTGGAATGCCTCGAGGACCGCGTTGAAGCCGATCACCCGTCCCCGACTGGTGGAGAACTGCTCACCGCCCAGGTTGAGGTACTCGTTGGCAGGAACGTCGTAGGGGAGGTTGAGTCGGGTATCACCGTCCGAGTACCCGAGGAGCATCCCGGGCCAAATGATCGTGTGGAATGGGATGTTGTCCTTGCCGATGAAGTTGTAGATGTGCGTGTCAGGACCCCGGTCGGCGTCCCAGTACCGCTGCCATTTCAGATCGTCGCCGGTGAGATGTGCCCACTCCCTGGCGGCCGACAGGTACCCGATGACCGCGTCGTACCAGACGTAGATCCGCTTGTCCGGGTAACCGTCGACGGGAATGGTGACTCCCCAATCGATGTCCCGCGTGATGGCCCTGCCCCGCAGCTCCTGGAGGGCGAGCTGGCTGCGGGTGAAGTTGAGGACGTTGGGCCGCCAGTGGTCCTTGTCGTGCTCGATCCAGTCGAGGAGGGGCTGGTTCATCTTCGCCATGTCGAGGTAGAAGTGCTCCGTGGACCGCACCTCGAGGTCGGTGGTGCCGGTCAGCTTGGAGCGCGGGTTCTTCAACTCCAGCGCGTCAAACAGGCGACCACAGTTGTCGCATTGGTCGCCGCGGGCGCCGTCGTAGTCGCAGTAGGGGCAGCTGCCCTCGACGTAGCGGTCCGGAAGGAAGCGACCGGCGATGGGGTCGAAGAGGTGGTCCTGGGAGTCCGTGTAGAGGTACCCCGTCTCGAGGTGCCGGAGGAACATCTCGTGGGTCGTATCCCAGTGGATCTGGGTGTCGGTGTGGGTGTAGAGGTCAAAGGTGAGGCCCATGGCGAGGCAGCCGTCCACGAACATGGCGTGGTACTTCTCCACCACTTCCATGGGGGCAACGCCCAGCTCCTCGGCTGCGAGGGTGATGGGAGTCCCATGCGTGTCCGAGCCGCTGACCATCAGGACTTCGTGGCCGCGCATGCGCTGGTACCGGGCGAAGATGTCGGGCGGGAGGTAGGCGCCGGCGATCTGGCCGATGTGCTTCTCGCCGTTCGGGTATGGCCAGGCGACGCCGACGAGGATGTGCATGTCCGGGAGCCTAGGGCGGGCAGGCACCGACCCCCACCGGATTCTCGATCGTGTCGACCACTCCATGGAATGTCGCTTGCCGGGGACGTGCCTCGGCATGGGCTTGTAGGATCGAAGCCCAAGGGGACCCACACCCGGAAGCAGACTCGGCCCGGAAGGGCGGGGGTCTCGGTCATCGGCATTGGCGAACCTCCCTGGATGTGACATGGTGGAGAACGAAGAGCTGTGGCGGAAGATGTTCTCGGAAGGGAACGCCGTTCTCGATAGAGGACGAGCTCTCTTCGGGATCATCCCGTCCGACCCCCGATGCATGTTCTGCCATGGTCCCTTTGCGGGACCCGGCCGTCACCTCATGGCGATGTTGGGGAGAGGGCAGTCGCGCGAGGACCCGCGAATCTGCAATTCGTGCATACGGCACGGCCAGGAGCACCCGGGGGGCGCTCATGTGGACATCGCAACCGTGTTCGCCGACATGAGGGGATCGACGCCGACTGCTCAACGCATTGGTGATCGTGCCTTCGGTGAGCTGATCGATCGGTTCTTCCAGACCTCTTCCAAGGTGCTCATCGACAAGGGTGCCCTGCTCGGCCGGTTGGCGGGGGACGAAGCAATCGGGTACTTCGTCCCAGGTGTTGCCGGGCGCGACTATGCCAAAGCTGCCCTGGACAGCGCATTGGAGCTTCTCCGCGCCACCGGACACACGAACCCCGACGGGCCGTGGATACCGCTGGGCGTGGGCGTCCATGCAGGCAACGCCTACGTCGGGTTGCTGGGCAAGAAAGGGAGAGCAACCGAGCTGACCGCCCTGGGCGACGACGTGAACATCGGGGCACGACTGGCCGATTCCGCCGGGGTGGGAGAGGTCCTGGCAAGCCTGCAACTCACCCGGAAGATCGGGTTGAACACCGACGATCTCGAGCATCGGACCCTCGACCTCAAGGGCAAGGAAGCGCCCTTCGATGTGGTCGTCATCAAGCCGGACTGACCGATTCGGCCGGCGGGGGTGGTGCGCGGATCGGGCCACCGGCCAGCCGGGAGACGTTGGCCCGGCGACCCCCCACGCGCTCCCGCGAAGGTCGACTCCCGGGGCAGGCATGGGTGGTAACAGCCCTGAGCGGAACGGCGAATTGCCACTCAGGTCAGCTTGTCTCCTCCGTGTAGAGCCATTCGGCGGTGAAAGCGTCGAGCACGACGAAGGCGAACCGGACGAGTCCACCTTCGGCAGGGGTCCCGTCCGCAGTCATCGGACCGCTGGAGGAGATCGAGAGGCCCGAGTACCGCACCAACCAGACGGGACGCTCCTCGACGAGGGCGCCCGGGTCGGTGAGCGTCACCAGGAAAGCGTCGACCTCACCGCCTTGGTAGCGCTGGCCATACTCGGCGTCGACGGTCGCCAGCGCTCGTTCCTCGGAGATGGCACCTTCCCCGGTGAAGGGAGTTGCCACGGCTCCGGCCGGCAGGGCGTCGGTGGGCAGTTCCATGGCACTCACCGGTGTCGGTGGTGGATCCATCCGCGGACCATCGGTGGCGCCTCCTCCGCACCCGGTCACGAGTAGGGCCAGCGCCACCTGTGCCGCTGCCACACGAGTGCCCTGCCCGTATCTCATGGTGATGGGACGTTACCCACGGTCCAAGGTTCCGTTGCGGGGAGGGACCGCCCGGAGGTCGGTGGTACGTTTCCTTCATCGTGCGCTTCGTCATTGACGCCCCCACCCTGCTGCAGCTTGTCGACGGCGATCTGAATGTCGATCCCATCCATCAGCTGGTAGCACCACACTCGATCCGGTCGGAAGCGCTGGGGCTCTTGCTGCGCGACGTCCGAGACGGCACCCGCACAGAGAAGGCCGCGCTGGAGGCGCAGGAGCGGCTGACGCAGGTGAAGATGCGGCTGCTCGGTGATCGAGCGTCACGCGGCTTGGCGTGGCGGATCGCGCGGCAAGACGACCGGACCACGATCCGCGACGCGGAGTACCTGGCGATCGTCCGGCTGCAGGCCGACGCGTTGGTCACGGTGGACCCCGACCTCGCTGCCAGGGCCCAGGGCGTCGTCGAGGTCGCTCCCCTCCGAGCTCTTCTCGCGAGCGCCTAGCAGGGGCGAGTTCAGGCCTGTACCTCGGCTCCATCACGCCATACCCGGCGCTCGCGACCCCTCACCGCCCACTCGCTACTACCTTCGCACCGATGCAGACCCTTGTCGCCCTCATCGCGGCGCTCGTCGCCACCTGGTTCGCGGTCGAGATCGGCCGCGACGCGGTGGGACGACCGCGGCCCCACGTCATCGCCTACGCGTTGGGCGTCGGGGCATTCGCGTTGGCAACCTGGGCGCTGTTGGTCGGGATCGCCTTCGGATGGGGAGAGGCCTCGTACAAGGTCTTCTTCCTCTTTGGGGCGATCCTCAACGTCCCGTTCCTCGCGCTCGGCTCGGCATTCCTCGTGGCTCCGGCCCTCGCCAAACCGATGCTCGGACTCGTTGTCCCGTTCAGTTTCTTTGCGGCGATGGTGATCCTCCCCCAGAAGCTGAGGGTGACGGAGTTCGCAGCCGGTGAGATCCCCGAGCGTGCTGCGACCTTCCTCTACGAGACCCTTCCCCGAGTGCTGGCGATCATCGCTGGAGCAGCCGGTTCCGTGATCCTCGTCGTCTTGGCACTCATCTCCATCCGGAAGTTCTGGAAGCTGAACCGCAGCGTGGTCACGGGCTCGGCCCTGATCCTGGCCGGGACGTTCTCGGCCGCGTCGGGGGGGACGCTGCTCGGTCTCGGCCTTGGACAGGCGGGCTTCAGCCTCAGCCTGTTGGTGGCCGTGGTCCTCATCTACCTGGGCTACCGGACGGCGTCCGGTTCTCGCTGAGCCGGGAGCGGTTGGCGGCCTTCGGGTGCACGGGTGGTGGCGGTTCATCACCCACAGTGGCCGAGTCCCCGTAGCATCCCCCCGTGCTGCAGATGTTGGAGCTGTCGAAGTCCTACGGCGCGGTCCGGGCGATGGACCGGGTCACGCTCGACGTTGGCCGCGGACGAATGCTCGGATTCATCGGACCGAACGGTGCCGGGAAGACCACGACGATGCGGGTCCTGTTCGGTTTGGTTCTGCCCGAGTCGGGGAGCGCTGCGTGGAACGGACGGCCCATCGACTCGCACGTGCGCAAGCGTTTCGGCTACATGCCCGAACAGAGAGGTCTCTACCCCCGGATGCGGGTCGGTGACCACCTCCGGTACATCGCCCGCCTTCACGGACTCGATCGCAGGAGCGCCACCACCGCAGTCGACGCGTGGCTGAAGCGGTTTGGTCTTGCGGATCGGGCCGACGACAAGGTCGAACAGCTGTCGCACGGCAACCAGCAGCGGATCCAGCTCGCAGCCGCCCTCGTCCACGGCCCGGACCTGCTCGTGCTCGACGAACCGTTCAGTGGCCTCGATCCCAACGGGGTCGATGAAATGACCGAGATCCTGCACGAGCAGACCGCGAGGGGTGCTTCGGTTCTGTTCTCGTCGCATCAGCTCGAACTCGTGGAGGGGGTCTGCGAGGACGTCGCGATCATCCGCGATGGTCGGATCGTCCTCCACGGCGACGTCACCGACCTCACCGAGGCATCGCCACTCCGCAGGGTCGAGGTGGGCGGCGACCTGCCGGCGGGTTGGTACCGGGCTCTGACGGGGGTGGAGCAGGCCCGACCCCGGAACGGCAGAACCATTCTCCTCGTCGACCGTCGTGTCGAGCCGTCCGATGTGCTGGCTGCCGCCGAGGCGGCCGGCCGGGTTCGCCACTTCTCGTACACACCACCGTCGCTCACCGACCTGTTCCGGGAGTCGGTTCGATGACCCCGACCCAGGAGGTCCTGGCCGTTGCCCGGCGCGAGTTCACGGAGCGCCTCCGCTCGAAGGCGTTCCTTGTCTCGACGATCGCCACCACCCTCGTGGCTGCCCTGCTCCTCGCCCTCCCAAGCCTGATCGAGGAACGCATCGACCAGGTCGAGCTCGGTGCCCACCCGGATGCCTCCGGCCTGGTGGCTGCCCTCGACCAGGTGGCCCTCGAGCTCGGCGTCACGATCCTCTTTCGTACGGTCCGCACGGCCGAGGACGTCGAAGCTGCCTTGGCCGACGGTGACATAGACCTCGTTCTGCTGGCGGATCACTCGATCGTGGTCGAGTCCTCGCTCCGCCAAGCGAGCGGTTTTGAACTGGTGAACGCCGCGCATCGGCTCCTCGTATTGAGGGAAGCGGCGGACGCGGTAGGGGTCGATGATGAACGCCTGGGTGATCTCCTCGCGCTTGAACTGGCCGTCGAGAGCGTCGGGGTGACGGGGGGTGGCGACGAAGCCCGGACATCGATAGCCACCGGTGGCCTCATCCTCACCTACATGGCCATCCTCATGTACGGTGCCTGGACCCTCATGGGCGTCACCGAGGAGAAGAGCAGCCGGGTGGTCGAGCTCATCCTCGCAACCATCCGCCCCCGCCACCTCTTGGCGGGAAAGGTGCTCGGCATCGGCAGCCTGGCGGTTGGCCAGATGCTCCTCATTGCCGGGGTCCTCATCGGCGTCGGGATGGGGGTGGGAACCATGGGGACGGTCGAGACCGTCTCGGGGGTGAACGTCTCCACCGTCCCGTTCGATGTGATCGGGATCCTCCTCGCCTGGTTCATCGCCGGCTTCGCCCTCTACAACGCCATGTTCGCCGCGGTGGGGAGCCTGATCTCGCGGATCGAGGACGCGCAGTCGGTGAACCTCCCGATCGCCCTCGGGGTGGTTGCCAGCGTCGCCATCAGCTTCTTCGTGCTTGAGCGTCCCGCCAGCCCGGTCGGGGTGATCGCCACCTTCGTGCCGTTCTCGGCGCCATTCGTGGCCCCCGTTCGCTTCGCGCTCGGGGTGTTGCCGGCCTGGCAGCTAGTTGTGGCCATGGTCATCACCGTGGGGTTCACATGGGTGATGGTGCGGGTGGCTGGGAGGATCTACCAGGGGGCGATCCTGCGGGTGGGCGGCAAGGTTCCGCTCCGCCAGGCGTGGCGCGGCCTCGAGTAACGAGGTCGTTGGCGATCAGGCCTTGCCAGACTCCAGTGCCTGGTCGGCCAGCACCTGTGAGAAGATGTGGTCGGGGATGGCCGCGGCCGCCATCGGGCGGGCCATGAAGTATCCCTGGCCGGTGTTGCACCCGAGGTCGCGGAGGAAGGCGGCGTGCTGACTCTCCTCGATGCCCTCGGCGATGACCTCGAGGCCCAAACCCTCGGCCAGCCGCACGGTGGCCTCGACGATCGACGCCGACGTGGCCGAGTTGAGCAAGTCCTTCACGAACTCCTGGGCGACCTTGATCCGGTTGACCTGGAACTGTTTGAGGTAGAGCAGCGACGAGTAGCCGGTGCCGAAGTCGTCGATCGCCAACCGGATCCCTGCCGACCGAAGGGAGGCAAGCACGTCCGTGTTGCCCGGGTCGGCCGAGAGCAGGGCGGCTTCCGTGAGCTCCAGTTCGATTCGATCGAGCTCGATCGGACAGGAGGAGAACTCGGCGAGGATCGTGTCGGCGAACGTCGGGTCCTGCAGTTCCATGGGCGAGAGATTGACCCCGACCAGGGGAACCCGGAGCCCGGCGTCCTCCCACCGCTTGGCCTGCGCGAACGCCTCGGTCCGGACCCAACGTCCGATGGGGCGCATCAGGCCGTGGTCCTCCGCGACCCCTATGAAGAGGCCCGGAGGGACGATCCCGCGCGACGGATGGTCCCACCGAATGAGCGCCTCGACGCCGGTGAGCTCCCCCGTGGTCAGGTTGTACTGGGGTTGGTAGTGGAGGAGGAACTGGTTGTGGGTGATGGCTTCCCGGAGTTCCTGGGCGATCTGGAGGTCGACCTTGAGCTGACGTCCCAGCTCCTCGTTGAACCAGACGGCGGTGTTGCGGCCGAGGTGCTTGGCTTGATAGAGCGCCACGTCGGCTTCATCGATCAGTTCGTCGGGCGCCTTTTCCCCCACCGAAGTCGTGATCCCGATGCTCGTCGAGATCTGGACCTCGCTCCCCATGAGCGTGAAGGGCTCACGCATCGAATCGAGGATCCGCTCGGCCAAGCGGTTCGCTTCTTCGGTGGTGGCGCCCTCGGTCAGGATGGCGAACTCGTCGCCGCCGAGCCGAGCGACGACATCGACCTCGCGGACGATCGACTTGAAGCGGTTGCCGGCCTTCCGGATGAGTTGGTCGCCGGCCGGGTGCCCGAACGTGTCGTTGACGTTCTTGAACCGGTCGAGGTCGAGGAACATGAGGTGGAGAGGTTCGCCGGTGCGTCGCGACCTCGCCAGGGAGAAGTCGAGGAGTTCGCGCAGGATGCGCCGGTTGGGGAGGCCGGTGAGGTCGTCGTGGGTGGCGAGGTAGTGGATTCGCTCCTCAGCCCTCAGTTGGTGGGTGATGTTCTCGATGACGGCGACGAGGTTCGCCACCTCGCCGTCGGGGTCCCTCACGGACGACATGGCCACTTCCGCTGTGATCGGGCGGCGGTTGAGGCCTTGGATCTCCAGGCGACCGGACCACGATCCGCTGTTGGCCGCCTGGTAGATCTCATCCCAGTTCGTCGTGTGGTCCTCGGTGTCGAGGATCGAGAGTGGTTTGCCCTGTGCGAGGAGGTTGGGGAAGCCGGTCATCGACGAGAACGCGGCGTTCGTCCACTCGATCTCGCCCTCGGGGGAGGTGACTGCCACCGCTGCCACGGTGGAGTTGAAGGCCGCAGTGATCACCTCCAGCCGTCGCATGTGGTCCTTGAGGTCCGTGATGTCGCGCCCCACCTCGACCGCCCCGACCGGGCGATCACCGGTGCCGGGGATCAGGAACGCAGATGCGATGATGTCTCGTTCTCCCTTGGGGGTCGTGACCTTCAGTTCGAGCCCGGGGCCGAAGGCGCGGTCGTCGGCGATCACGGCAGCCTCGTTGAACACCTCTTCGAGGGGGGCGATCGCTTCCAGGCGCCACTCCTCGGCGAGGCGGTTCGCGAATCGGGCACCGGTCTCGAACGAGTGGGCGACGATCCCGTCCCCGGTGGCGTTGAGGATCGCCTCGAGGAACCGCTCGGTGTGTGAGAGGGTTGACGACACGGTTCGGAGTTCGGTGACGTCGGCCCAGACCGAGACTGCCCCGATCTGTCGGTGGAACGAGTTGTAGAGGGGGCGGGCGCTGGCTTCGAACTGTGTGGGGCCTTCCCTGCAGTCGATGGACAGGCGGGCGGAACGGACGATCTCCCCGCGGTGGGCCCGCGCCAACGGCAGGTCGGGCTGAGGGACGTCTCGGCCGGTGGAGTCCCTTGCCCGCAGGATGGTGCCGTCCCAAGCCTCGTCGGTGAACCGGGCGAAGTAGTTCCGGGCTGCGGCGTTGGTGGTGGTGATCCTCCCACGCATGTCGATGGCGATGATGGCCTCGGCGGTTGCGTCCATCACGCTTTCGAGGAGCACCTGGTCGTCGCTGAGGGCGGTGATCGTCTGGTCACGTTCGGTCACGTCCTGGGCGACCAGGAGGACGCGCTCTCCGTCGGCCGGGGTGAGGGCCACGTCGTACGTCCGCACGTCTCCCGCGGCACCGCGGAGGCGGATGGCCCCGTACTCGAGGTCGCGGCTGGCCAGGGCCCGCGAAAGGAGGGGCGGGAGCGAGGGCGGCACGAGTTCGTCGAGGACTTCGTGGAGGAGGTCGACGAGGGGCTTGCCTGCACCGTCGGCCGGAGGGACACCCGCCACCGCCCACAGGCTGGGGTTGGCGTACTCGACCAACCCGGACGCGTCGACGACCGCGATGAGAGCCTCCTGCTCGGCGAGGAGTGCGAGGACGACCGCCAACTCGCTCTCGATTCGTTGCGGCTCCACTGCGGCTCCTGGTCGGCGGCTGATCACGGTGGCTGCCAACGGAGTTGAATCGCCCGATCCCGCGCTTGAGAACGAGCGTTCAAGCCTCCCTGTGGCCACTCAGCCGATTATACCCAGAAGGCGCGTACGGTGGGTGAATAGCTACGCAAGGTGGCGAGGAACACTCACTGCGGTGGGCGATCGGCGAGGAGCAGTCCGGGTTCACTCGTCCAGCCGGCGAGGAGGGAGAGGAAGCGTGATGCCTCGGTGCCGTCGGCGACCCGGTGGTCGAAGGCCAGGCTGAGGTTGAGGGTCGGACGTACGACGACCACGCCGGCCTCCACCACGGCCCGGTCCCGGATCGCGCCCATTCCGAGGATCGCCACGTCTGGATGGTTGATGAGAGGGATCCCGCCATCGACCCCGAGTGCGCCGAAGTTGGTGATCGTGAATGTGGACCCCACCAGGTCCGAGGGCGTCAGCGCGTTGGCCCGGGCTCCGTCGGCGAGACGGGCCAACTCGGCCGAGAGTTCGCGGATGGTGAGCGTCTGGGCGTTCCGCACCACCGGCACGATGAGTCCCCGGTCGGTGGCCGTTGCCACGCCGAGGTGGATTTCGCCGAGCAGCGTGATCTCCTCCGCCGTGTAGCGGGCATTGAGATGGGGAACCGCCCTCAGGCCCTCGACCACCAAGCGGCAGAGGATGGAGAGTGCGGTGATGCGCTCATCGGGGTGTTGTGCCTTGAGTGCCTTGCGCAGGCTCTGGAGGCCGGACGCGTCCGCCTCGAGCCACGCCGCGGCGGCAGGAATCGTGTGGGAGACCTCCATGTGGTGGGCGATGGTGCGTCGAACGCCGCGAACGGGGATGGTCGACCCGGGCGTCGGGGGAGGTGCCGGGCGCGTGCTGCTTCTGGGAGCGGACGGGCTGTCTGCTGCCCGCAGCACGTCGTCACGGCTCACCGTGCCCTGGGGCCCGGTGGCGGAGACCGTGGCGAGGTCGATGCCGAGCTCCTTGGCGAGCTTGCGAACGGGTGGCTTCACCAACGGTTTCGCCGGGGTCCGGAGCTCCGGTTCCCGGGCGGGGGACGTGGGGCGGCGGCGGCGTTGCTGGCCCTCCTCGGACGTTGCCCCGTACCCCACGAGGTTGGGGACTCGCTCCTCGTCGGGCGGGGCGGGGGCGCTCGTTCCTTCCCCACCGACCTCGGAGAAGGTGATGAGGGGTGTACCGACCTCCACCATGTCTCCGGCTGATGCATGGAGCTCCTCGACGACCCCGGCGAATGGCGATGGGATGATCACCGAGGCCTTGGCCGTCTCGACCTCGACGATGTCCTGGTCCTGGGCGACGTCGTCGCCGACCGCCACTTTCCATTCGACGATCTCGGCCTCCGTGAGGCCTTCGCCGAGGTCGGGGAGGTTGAAGGTCCTGGGCATCAGTACTCCAGGGTCCGCTCGACGGCGTCGAGGATGCGATCGACCGAGGGAAGGTGATACTTCTCGAGCAACGCCGGGGGGTAGGGGATGTCGAACCCGGTCACCCGCTGCACGGGAGCCTCGAGGGAGTAGAACGCGTGCTCCTGGACGAGGGCCGCCACCTCGGCCGACACCCCGAGGGTGCCGGACGCCTCGTGGACGACGACGAGACGCCCGGTGTGTTGCACCGACTCGACGAGCGTGTGATGGTCGAGCGGGCTGAGCGAGCGCAAGTCCACGACCTCGAGCGACCAACCATGCTCCTTGGCCACCCGGGCCGCCTCGAGGCAGGTTCGCACGGTGGGGCCGTAGGTGGCGATGGTGGCCGTCTCACCCCGCGTCCGGTAGGCGGCTCTCTCGAACTCGGCCGCCTTGGTGGGCATGTCGCCGTCGGACTTCTCGTAGTAGCGGCGCTTCGGTTCGAGGAAGATCACGGGGTCGTCGCTCTCGACGGCGGCGCGGAGGAGGCCATAGGCGTCCTCGGGCGTCCCGGGAGTGATGACGCGGAGGCCCGCCGTGTGCACGAAGTAGCTCTCCGGGCTCTCGGAGTGATGCTCGACCGCCCCGATGCCGCCTCCATACGGGATTCGGACGACCAGGGGGACCCGCACCTTTCCATTCGTCCGGCTGTGGTACTTGGCAACGTGGGAGACGATTTGGTCGAAGGCCGGGAACATGAAGCCGTCGAACTGGATCTCGACCACGGGTCGGAAACCGTTCATGGCGAACCCGAGGGCGGTCCCGACGATCCCTGACTCGGCGAGGGGGGTATCGAAGCACCGGCGGTTCCCGAACTCGGCCTGGAGGCCGGCGGTGATTCGGAACACCCCGCCGAGCTGGCCGACATCCTCCCCGAAGACAATCACCCGTTCGTCCGCCTCCATGGCGTCGTGCAGTGCCCGGTTGAGGCCTTCGGCGAGTGTGAAGCTCATCCCTCCACCTCAGCCATCTCGGCGATGAGGAAGCGTTTCTGTGCCTCGAGCTGTGCCGTCGGTCGGGTGAACACCGCGTCGAACAAGCGCTCGACCGGTGGAGCGGTGGCGCTCACGATCTCCTCGCGTACGGCATTCGCCTCCTCGGTGGCCGCCGCCCGGATCTCCTCCGCGAGTACGTCGTCGAGGAGGTTGCGGGACCGAAGGAACCGGTCGAAGCGCAGGATCGGGCTCTTCTCGGACCACTCGTCGACTTCCTCGCGGGACCGGTAGCGGGTGTCATCGTCCGCCGTGGTGTGCGGCTGCATCCGATAGGTGAGGGCCTCGATGATCGAAGGCCCGAGCCCCGCCTTGGCCCGGTCGAGAGCTGCCTTGGTGACGAAGTAGGTGGCGATGATGTCGTTGCCATCGACGAGGTAGCCCTGGGCGCCGTACCCGACTCCCTTGTGGGCGATGGTTGGCGCGGCATTCTGGTGGGCCCGTGGGAGGGAGATCGCGAAATGGTTGTTCTGGATGAAGAAGACCACCGGTGCCTGGTAGACGGCGGCGTAGTTGACCGCTTCGTGGAAGTCGCCCTCGGAGGTGCCACCCTCGCCGGTGAAGGTGATGACGGCGTTGAGTTCACCCTTGAACTTGGAGGCGGTGGCGAAGCCGGTCGCGTGGAGGAGTTGGGTCGATATGGGGATCGAGTGCGGGGCAACCTTGTGGTCGTACGGGTTGTACCCGCCATGCCAAACGCCCTTGTACTGGGTGAGGAGACCGGTGAACGGCACCCCGCGGACGAGTGTCACGCCATGGTCGCGGTACCCGGGGAAGATCCAGTCATCAGGCGAGAGCGCTTTGGCGCAACCGACCTGGGCTCCCTCCTGGCCGCGGCAGGAAGCCCAGACTCCGAGCTGGCCCTGCCGTTGGAGGGAGACCGCCAGGGTGTCGAGGGTCCGGGTCCGGATCATGTCGCGGTACATGCCGACGAGGTCGGCGTCCGAGAGACCGATGTGGGGGGTGTCGGGGGAGAGGGTGCCGTCGGGGGCGAGGAACGAGATGGGCTCGGCCGAGGGGAGGAGTACGTTGGGGTCGGCGTTCATCGGGACTCCTTCGGACGAGCAGCCAGTAGGTGCATCGTACGTCGAAACGGCAGGAGAATGATTGCGTAATGAGCGTCCTGATGGGGTTGTACGCAACCTGATGGCGCGCTGGCGTCGATTCGTGTGCTGAGATTGCTACTACACTCCGATCATGCGTAGCAGTAGCCGCCTCGATGCGATCGATCGGCACATCCTCGGGATCCTGCAGGAGGAGGGACGGCTGGCGAACCAGGAGCTGGCCGATCGGGTCGGTCTCTCGCCCTCACCCTGTCTCAGGCGGGTGCGGCGACTCGAACAGGACGGCTACATCGACCGCTACGTGGCGCTCGTCGACCCCGACCTTGTCGACCGGGGCCTGGACGTGTTCGTGCAGGTGAGGCTGGAACGGCAGAACCTCCGCGCCGTCGAGCGGTTCGAGTCGGAGGTGGTCGGACTGCCCGAGGTCCAGGCCTGCTTCAGGATGGTCGGGGACATCGACTTCCTTCTCCATCTGGTGCTCCCGGACCTCCACGGCTGGGACACCTTCTACATGCGGCACCTCGGGGAGATCTCGGGCGTGGCGGGCCTGACGTCGATGATCGCCATGCGTCGCACGAAATATACGACCGCTGTCCCCGTGTAGGGGCTCCTCGTCCCGGGGTCGTTTCGGCGCGCTGGGAGTCAGACGATCCCGAGACGGACTAACTCCTCGGACGGGCGATGTCGCGCACGCCGAGTCCGACGAGGTAGAAGGACGCCGAGAACAGCGTGATGGCGATCGATGCCGAGCCGATCGCCTCCCAAGGGATCCCGGCCCGGTTGGCGGGGGGGAGCGAGAGCGAGAAGAAGATGATCGTTCCCCAGTTGAGTCGGGTATCGGAGAAGCCGAGGAACGACACGAACCCATCGGCGACGATCGCCCCGCTCACACCCAAGAGCATGTAGAGGGCGGCGACCGGGACGAGGTGAGGGAGGAGGTGGTTGAGGATGATCTGGCGTGGTCCGGCCCCGGCCACCTTGGCCGCGTCGATGAAGGGGCGGGAGAGGATCGACAGCGCTTGGCTGCGCAGCACGATCGCTGCTGCCCCCGCACCGGAGACCACCCCGTACAGGACCCCGAAGACGAGCGGTGTCAGGTAGTCCCGGAGTGGCCCTGCCCCGAGGATGACCATGAGCAGGGGCGCCGGGAGAACGAGGAGCGCGTCGGAGACCTGGGTGAGCACCGCATCGGTTGATCGTCGGAAGTAGGCCCCGAGCGTCGCCACCACCACGCCGACGATCGCGGTCACGACGGCCGCCGACAGCCCGACCACGAATGACGGTGCGGTGGCCGCCAACACCATCGAGAGCACGTCGCGGCCGATGTTGTCGACCCCGAGTGGGTGCTCCTTGGTGAATGACTTGGGCTGTGTCACCTGGACGAACGTGTCACCCGGCTTGTAGAAGGGGTTCTGCATCCGGGCGTGCATGACGTCGATCTGGGTGTCGGGGTCGGTGACGACCTCGACGATCTCCAGCTCCTTCTCCACGTCGTCGTGTCCGAAGATCGGGTGATAGGTGGCGCGATCCCAGACCGTGGCCATCAGGATCGGATGGCTGATGGCGGCCACCAGGAACAGTCCGATCAGGAAGATCCCGAGCATGGCGAGCTTGTTCGCTCGGAACTTCTCCCACGCCTCACCGAGCCAGGATCGCCGCCTCACAGGATCACCGTCGTTTCGGTCTCTATCCCATACCGGATTCGTGGGTCGAGCGCGGCGTGGAGGACGTCAATGACGATCCGAGCCCCGATCGAGATCATGCCGATGAAGAGGAGGCCGCCCATCACCAGGGGGAAGTCCCGTGCCTCGAGAGCGCGGAAGAGGACGATCGACAACCCAGGGAAGTAGAGGCTGGCGCCGTAGTGGGAGGGAACCGTGAACGCGAACTCCACGATGACGAGGCCGGTCAGGACGAACGGAAGGGAGACCACGAATTTCGAGAGGGCCGGGAGCAACGCCACTCGGGCGGCATGGTGGTCGCGGACGTCGCGCTCCCGGAGGCCCTTGGCGCGGGCCGCCAGGATGTACTGCTCACCGCGCACGCCGTCCATCGCGGACTCGACCACGAGCGCGATCTCCCCAAACGCCAGGATCGCGACGGCCAGCATCGGGAGGGACAGCAGCGCCAGTATGTCGAGAGCCTTGGCTTGGTGGCCGAGCAAGGACCAGAACCAGAGGTTCCCCCCCGCCCACAGGCCGAGCAGCACGAAGCCGGGGAGTCGACGCCGCAGCAGGCGGCGGTAGCCCCAGCCGATCCCCATGGAGAGGACCCCGATGACGACGATCCCGAGGATCATCGCCCACAGGAGTCCTTCTTGTCCTTCCGGGACGCTGATCGCGGTCCGACCGAGTCGGAACCCGCCGGGGTCGACATCCTCCACCCGCTGGAGTGCGGCCCAGGCCTGGTCGGAGAACGCCCATCCGAACATCACGGCGAGCACGAAGGTGAGGATCGGGGGGAACGCGGTGTGGGCGGTGACGGCGGCGAAACGGACGACGCCTTTGACGACGCGACTGCGACTCCAGCCGATCAACCTGCCGAGCCAGTGGCCGAAGAGGAAGGCCAGGGTGATGGAGAGCGTGAAGATCAGCATCGTCCAGGGAAGGAGCATCATCATGATCTCGATGATCGGCTGCCCCGTGTTCGAGATCCCGAACTCCCCCTTGAGGAAGCTGGTCATGAACCGAAGCCACTGCCCCCACAGCGAACGATCGAGGCCCAGTTGCTCGCGGAGGACCTCACGTTGGGCGCCGAGTCCGGGCATGAAGTTGTTCGTGAAGTCGCCCGGCATGAGCGCGCTCGCCAGGAAGAACACGAAGGTTGCGAAGACGATGAGTGTGATCGCGGACGAGATCACCCGTCTGACGAGGAAGCGGCGCACGGCCCGGAGCATAGGTTGGAAGCTCGGGCCTGTCCGGACAGCCTCCAGCTACCGTCTCCCCGATGGGAATGCTCGAAGGTATCCGGGTGCTCGATTTCGGCCGCTTCATCGCCGGCCCGTTCTGTGCCACGCTGCTGGGCGACCTGGGCGCGGAGGTGATCCGGGTGGAGAAGGTCGACGGTGGTGAGGACCGGTTCCTCTCACCGGTGGCGGACGACGGGACCGGGGCCACCCACCTCAACCTGGGCCGGAACAAGAAGGGGATGACCCTCAACCCCCGGCGGCCGGCCGGGGCCGAGATCCTCGGCCGTCTCGTCACCACCGCCGACGTGGTGGTGGCCAACCTTCCCCGCAGGGGTCTCGAGGCTATGGGAGTCGACTACCCGAGCCTCACCGCCATCCGCCCGGACATCATCCTCACCAGCGTCGATGCCTATGGCGACGAGGGGCCGTATGCCGATCGGGTCGGCTTCGACGGGGTTGGCCAGGCAATGGCAGCCAACGCCTGGCTCTCCGGACCCGAGGGATCCCCAACGCGCTCCTACACCCCGTATGTCGACTTCGGTACCGCCAGCCTGGCCGCCTACGCGACCATGGCTGCCCTCTGGCATCGGGAGCGGACCGGGGAGGGCCAGCACGTCCAGGCGGCGCTCCTCCGGACGGCGCTCCAGTTCAACTCGTTCACGATGACCGAGCAGGCCGTAAGGGACAAGAACCGGGTCTCCACCTGGAACCGGGGCCAGACCTCGGGACCAACTGACATCTTCAGGGCCCAGGACGGGTTCTTGGTCGTGCAAGTGGTCGGTGCCCCGCTGTTCGGCCGCATCGCCCGGCTCATGGGCCGGGCTGACTGGATCGACGACCCGCGTTTCCGTTCCGACGACGGCCGCGGCGAGCACAGCCTCGAGTTGTCGGAGGTGATCGGGGCCTGGGTGGCAGAACGAACGGTGGAGCAGGCGATCCGCGACTTCAACGAGGCAGGGGTGCCCTCGGCGCCCGTGCTCGATGCCCAGGGCGTCCTCGACGACCCGCATGTGGTCGCAACGTCGATGTTCGTCGACCTGCCCTACCCGGGTGCGTCCTCGGTTCCCCCGATCGCCGGCCTCCCAGTGCAGTTGTCCAGGACCCCGACCGAACTGCGCCATCGGGCACCGCAGTTGGGGGAGCACACCGACGAGATCCTCGCCGAACTCGGGTACGCCCCCGAGGAGATCACCGGCTTTCGGCGCAACCGCGTCGTGTGATGCGTCGTGGGGTCGTTTGATCGTGGCGGGGGTCAGGGGCGGCCGGGGGTGGGTCGCTGGGAGAAACGGACGGCAGCGGCCTGGACCTCTCGACCGAGGGCTGCTTCCCGACCCGGTTCGGGGAAGCGATAGCTCGGACCGTGCACGTGAATCGCGCCGAGCACCTGCCCACCGAGATCGAAGACAGCCGACGCGACCGACGTGATCCCCTCGGCGTACTCCTCCTCGATCCAGAAGAACCCCTGGGCCCGGATGGCCTCGAGTCGATCCCGGATCGTCGACGGATCGGTGACGGTGCGCGGCGTGAAGGACTCGAGATCGCGTGACAGGTATCGGTCGATCTCGGCCGCTGGCCAGTTGGCCATGATGCACAGCCCGGACGGGCCGACGTGCATCGGCACCCGGAGGCCGCTGTAGTCGCGGACCTGCACCGCGTTCGGCCCTTCGGCCTGCACCAGATAGTGCGTCGAGTACCCGACCGGTACCGAGAAGCCAGCGGTCTCGCCGAGGTGTTCGGCGAGGTGGGCCAGGTGGGGGCGAACCGCCATGATGAGCGAGTCGGACGCGTCGACGGAACCAGCCAGCTCGCCGATGGACTTCCCGATCCGGTAGTCGGAGGAGTCGTCGGCTCGTTCGACCGCCCCAACCTGTTCGAGTGTGGAGAGCATGCGGGCCACCGTGGACTTGGGCAGTGCGACCCGGGAGGCGATCTCCGAGACCCCGGCAGGTCCGACCGCCAGGCTCTGGAGGATCGAGAAGGCTCTCTCTATCGATTGGATGGACGACATGTGCTCTCCTCACTGCCCCGAGTCGGGGCCGTGGGTGGCGTCCCTCAGCGCAGCCTCGAACCACGCGACCGTGTCCTCGACTTGGTTGAAGGTGAAGATGTGAAGCCCGCGAATCCCGAGCGTGGGATCGAGGCCGGCGATGTCGTCGAGGAGGTCGTCGGGAGTGAACAGGCCGGGACGAATCATCCTGGCGATCACGCGTCGGTTCTTCGTGAGGTAGCGGAGGGAGGCACCGACCCCGATCCGGGCTCCGATTGCCATCAGCTTGAGGGTGTCGGAGGCCCCGGGCACCCCGACCATGACCGGGAGGTCGATCCCGGCTGCTCGGATGTCCCGGATCCACTGCTCGATCGGGCCGGCGTCGAGGCACATCTGGGTGGTCACGTGTCCCGCCAGGGGCGACTTGTCTGAGAGGGCCGTCATCAGGGCGTCCGGTTGGATGAACGGGTGTCCTTCCGGGTACCCGGCGATGCCGATCTCGGCGAAGGGGTGGGACATCGTGGCCAGTGCGGAGAGCAGCGCCCCGGCGTCGGGGAATTCCCCGTGGTCGGTCGCATCACCGCCGACGACGAAGGCCCGAGTGATCCCGGCCGATCCGAGGCGATCCACGATCGAGGCGAGGTCGCCCGTCGATGGGATCATCCTTGCCGCGAGGTGGGCCACCACGTCGTAGCCGTGCGATGCCAGGTGCGCGCACAACTCGACGGTCGCTTCCATCCCCTTGGTCGGTGACGCCGTCACCGAGACCGTCGCCCCGGTTGGGAGTCCCAGCGCCCGCTCGGCGGTGGACTTCATGGGGATCACCTCGAAGATCGAGTGGTCCAGGAGGTCGAGGAGTCGCTCGTTCATGGGTCAGAGGTCCGAGTCCGGGTAGGACGCTCGGCGGACATCGATCCACTCGCGGAGCTCGGCGTCCTTCGCCTCGTCGAACGCGGGGAGCACGTACTCGGCGAGCATCTCCTTCCACCGTTTGTTGGCCATCATCTCGGCATCCGGTGCGCCCTCCGATTCCCACTGCTCGAAGCTGTTGTTGTCGGACAGGCCCGACGTCCAGAACGCTGTTTCGAAGTTGGCGAGGGTGTGTGGGGAGCCGAGATAGTGCTGCCCGGGATCGTTCTCGAGCATGGCATCGAGGGCAAGCCCGTTCTCACTGAGGTCGATGCCCCCCATGAGCTTGCCGGCCATTCCTGACCTGTCGGCATCGAGTACGAACTTCTCGTACCCCATGGTCAGGCCGCCTTCGAGCCACCCCGCAGCGTGGAGGACGAAGTTGGTGCCGGCTTGCATCGTGGACATGAACGAGACGGCGCTCTCGTACGCAGCCTGGTAGTCGGACGTCTTGGATGATGTGAGGTTGCCGCCGCTCCGGAACGGGACCCCGAGTCGGCGGGCGAGTGCTGCAACCGTGTAGAGCACCATGCTGGGTTCGGGTGTCCCGAATGTCGGGGCGCCCGACTGCATGGACATCGACGAGGCGAACGAGCCGAAGATCACCGGGGATCCCGGCCGGACGATCTGGCAGAACGCCATTCCGGCCAGCGCTTCGGCGAGGGTCTGGGTTGCGGCCGCAGCCGGGGTCACCGGCGACATCGCCCCGGTGAGGATGAAGGGGGTGATGAGGCTGGCCTGGTTGTTCTCGGCGTAGACCTTCGCCGAACCGAGCATGCTGAAGTCCCACGACATCGGCGAGTTGGCGTTGATCAGGCTTGTCAGCACCGTGTTCTGGTCGACGAATTCCTCGCCGAACACGATCCTGGCCATGTCGACGGAGTCCTGGGCACGACTCGGGTGGGTCACCGATCCCATGAACGGTTTGTCGGAATACGTGATGTGGCTGTAGAGCATCTCGAAGTGCCGCTTGTTGACAGGGAGGTCCACGGGCTCGCACAGCGTGCCGCCCGAGTGGTGCATGGCGGGGGCGAGGTAGGCCAGTTTCACGAAATTCCGGAAGTCCTCGATGGTCGCGTAGCGCCTCCCACGGTCGAGGTCTCGCACGAAGGGCGACCCGTAGGCCGGAGCGAAGACGAGGTGCGGGTCACCGATGCGGACCGACCGCGCAGGGTTCCGGGCGTGCTGGGTGAAGACGGCAGGTGCAGAGTCGGTGATGAGGCCCCGGCACAGGCCCCGGGGGAAGCGAACGCGCGTGCCGCGCACGTCTGCACCGGCCGAGGCGAAGATCTCGAGGGCTTCTGGATAGCCACCGATCTCGACGCCGACGCTCTCGAGCAGGGTGTCGGCGTGCTGCTCGATGAGCGAGAGGCCCTCCTCGCTGATCACCTCGAGGGGTGCCAGCGTCCTGGTGAGGAAGGGGATGGTGTCGATGGACCGGGCGGTCCGTTCGGCCTGGCGGGCTGCGCGCCCACGTCGTGCGTCGCTCATGTCGTCTCCTGGTCTGCCGTCCGTCGGCGGCGGTCGCGGGTTCGGGTGATGCGGGGGGCTGGGAGGGTGACCATCGCCCCAAGTCGTCGGTAGGGGTCCTTGGCGTGGGGGATCGACATGGCGGCGACGAAGTGCTCCTGGAACGCCGGCTCGGTCGCCGTCTCGATCTTTTCGATGGTGCGAGCCACGGACTCGACCTCGCGGCGGGACACGCCGGAAAGGAGAGCCATGAGGGCCCCGGTGCCGGCCGCGTTGCCCGCCGCCGAGACCCGCGTAGGGTCGATGTCGGGCACCAGGCCCAGCACCAGGGCGTGCATCGGGTCGATGTGGCTCCCGAAGGCACCGGCGAGTCGGATCGAGTCGACCTCTCTCACTCCCAAACGCTCCATCAGCAGGACGCAGCCGGCATGGAGGGCCGCCTTGGCGAGTTGAACTGCCCTGACGTCGTTCTGGGTCACCTCGACGATGGGGTCATCCCACAGCCGGTAGGAGAAGGTCCGCCCGTTACCGACGACGCGTGCGGCAGCCGGGTCCTCGGCGATGACGCCGTCACTGGACAGGACCCCGGCCAGGTACATCTCTGCGACGGCCTCGATGATGCCGGAGCCACAGATGCCGGTGACGCCCGTGGAATGCACCGAGTCAGCGAAACCGGGATCGTCCGACCACACTTCGGATCCGATCACCGTGAAGCGCGGCTCCTTGGTGTCGGGGTCGACCCGGACCCGCTCGATGGCCCCCGGGGTGGCTCGCTGCCCTGACGAGATGGCCGCCCCCTCGAACGCGGGGCCGGTGGGGGAGGAGGCTGCCATGAGTCGGTGACGGTTGCCGAGGATGATCTCGGCATTGGTGCCGATATCCACCAGCAACGTGACGGCCTCGCCGCGGTGGGGCCCCTCTGAGAGCGTCATGGCGGCAGCGTCGGCGCCCACATGCCCGGCGATGCACGGGAGTGCGTACACCGTGGCCCCGGGGTGCACCGAGAGGCCCAGTTCGGTTGCCCCGGTCTCCACGGCCTCGTCCGTGGCCAAGGCAAAGGGGGCGGTGCCCAGCGGAGTGGGATCGATCCCGAGGACGAGGTGGTGCATGATCGGGTTGCCGACGAACGTCAACTCGATGATGTCCTGCCGTGCGGTGTCGGCGTCGGTGCAGAGGTCGCCGATGAGGTCGTTCATTGCCTCCCGGACCCGGGCGGTGAGGATGGCCCGTCCCCCGGGGTTGAGCATCACGTAGGAGACCCGGCTCATGAGGTCCTCACCGAAGGCGATCTGGGGGTTCATGCGGCCGGCGGATGCCAGGATCGCACCCGAGGTGAGGTCGCAGAGGTGCCCGGCGAGGGTGGTGGATCCGACGTCGAACCCGACGCCGAGGATACGATCCCTGAAGCCCGGGAAGACCCCGACCAACGCTTTGTCGTGGCGAAGGGCGACAGTCACTGCCCACTGTCCGTCCCGGAGTGCGGATTGAACGGTGCCGAGCACCGAGGAGTGGACCGTCGCGACGGTGAGGCCCCACTGGTCGACCAGGGCCGCCCGGAGCCGTTCCAGGTCACCGGATGGGGACGCCAAGTCGGGTTCCGGCACGGTGACGTAGTACAAGCGGACGACGGGGTCGACAGCGATCGCATCGACATCGGCCCGCTTGCGGATGACCTGGCGATGGATCTGGCTTTCCGGCGGAACATCGATGACGACGTCCATCATCGCCTGGGCGGCGCAGCCAAGCCGGTGCCCCGCTCCCAGCGGGCGTCGCCCCCGGTAGTCGACCTCGATCGGTCCCGGCGCCGACAGGGAGGTGTGGTCCACCGGTACCCCGGACCGTGATCCAAGTGTCACTTGGCACCGGCCGCATATCCCGCGACCACCGCACACGGTGTCGAGGTCGACGCCCAACTCCCGGGCAGCGGCGAGCAGGTCGGTCCCGGTCGGGAACCTTCCCCGCCGGCCGGACGGGGCGAACGCGATCTCGACGGTCGACACGGACTCAGCCCCGACGCCGGTTGCCCCGGCGAGCCCGGTGGGCGTCCCCCGCCCCGAGGTCGACGGCCCGATGGTGGCGGATCCACGTCTCGCAGTTGGGATCGTGCCCTGCGAGCACGTCGGCAGCCATGATCGACCGCGTGATCTCGGTCTCCAGGGGATTGGTGATCGCGGAGGTCAATCCGGACGCGACCGCCATGGCGAGGAAGGCGGCGTTGATCCCCGGGCGATTCGGGAGCCCGAAACTGACGTTGGATGCTCCGCACGTCGTGTTGACCCGGAGTTCGTCACGGAGGCGACCGAGCAGATGGAAGACCTGTCGCCCGGCGGTTCCCATGGCCCCGATGGGCATGACCAGGGGGTCGACAACGATGTCCTCCTTGGGGATGCCGTGGTCGGCGGCGCGATTGACGATCCTGCGGGCGACCTCGAACCGCACGTCAGGATCCTCGGAGATCCCGGTCTCGTCGTTGCTGATGGCGACGACTGCCGCTCCGTACTTCTTGATCAGCGGGAACACGGCCTCCATGCGGTCCTCCTCACCGGTGACTGAATTGACGAGTGCCTTGCCCTTGTACACGGCAAGGCCGGCTGCCAACGCCTCGACGATCGAGCTGTCGAGGGAGAGCGGCACATCGACCAACCCTTGGACCAACAGTACGGTCTGGGCCAGGATCGTCGGCTCGTCGGCGAGTGGGATCCCGGCGTTCACGTCCAACATGCGGGCGCCGGCCTCGACCTGGGCGACGGCGTCGGTCTCCACCCGGCTGAAGTCGCCTTCCTTCATCTCGGCCGCGAGGAGCTTGCGGCCGGTGGGGTTGATGCGCTCCCCGATGATGACGAAGGGGCGGTCGAAACCGATCACTACCTCCCGGGTGGGTGAGCTGACGTACGTGTCGGTCATTGGTTCTCCGGGCCGTCGTGGCCGCCGGCCATGGCCAATCGGCCGAGGGTATCCGGGGTGAACTCGAGTTCGAGGCGCGTCGCGGCCTCCTCGACGGCAGCCTCGAGGTCGATGGTGCATGGCGCCGTCGTCCGCCGCCATTCGCCGAGGTATTCGTCGGTGCCGAAGAGGCCGGCCTCCATGGCGGCCCGATCGATGGCAGCCTGGAAGCGGGGAGAAAGCTCGCGTCGCGCTGTCTCGCTTCCGGCCCGAGCGGTGACCTGGGCGGGGATGGCACGCCAGGAGATGACCGTGAGAGTGGGAGAAGCCCCCGAGCGTTCCCTCATGCCCGGAGCTCCGCCACCGCAGCTTCCAGGTCGCCGTAGCCGACGTGCCTGTGCCGGAACGCCAGGCCGAGCCTGTTGGCCGCTGCCTCGGCCCGCGAGACGAGTGTGGGATCGTCCACCTGGGAGAGGTAGACGAGTTGGCGGTAGTTGCCGAAGTAGGTGTCAAGGAGCTGGGGGTGGCGGTCGAGACCCAGCCCACTCCAGACGAGGCGATCGAAGTGTCGAGCGAGGTAGTCGGTGAGATAGAAGGTGCGCGGCTCTTCGTCGTGCAACGACGCAAAGACGGAACCTCCACTGAAGAATTCGTAGCAGTGGGCGCCGGGGAGGCGTTCCACACCGTGCTTGGCGAGCACGGCGTCGAGTTGGCCCCCGGTCCCGCAGTCGGCGTAGCCGACGTAGATCGTGTCGTAGTCGTCCTTTGCCCGGACGATCCGTTCCTCGACTGCCGCGGGGATCCGATCCGGATGGTTGTGGTACGAGGCGGGAAGGCACTCGACCCGCAGTTGGGTGAGGTTGGTGCGGCGCACCACTTCGAGGAGCTCGCGGGCGATGGCGCCGCAGGCGATGATGAGGGTCCGGGGGTGCTCGGTCAACGCCTCACCTCACATCGATCGCCTGGCCAGCACGAGGGCCTCTGCGGTCTGGGCGGCGACGGCCGCGTCGCGGCAGTAGGCGTCGGCGCCGACTGCCTTGCCGAACTCCTCGTTGAGTGGTGCACCCCCGACCAGCACGATGTACTGGTCGCGGAGGTTCCGGGCGATGAGGGTGTCGATCACCACCTTCATGTAGGGCATCGTCGTGGTGAGCAAGGCAGACATGCCGAGGATGTCCGGCTGGTGTTCCTCGAGGGCTGCGAGGAACTCCTCGGCATCGGTGTTGATGCCGAGGTCGATCACCTCGAAGCCGGCGCCTTCCAGCATCATCCCGACGAGGTTCTTGCCGATGTCGTGGATGTCGCCCTTGACGGTGCCCAGCACCACCTTGCCGATGGTGGATGCCCCGGTCTCGGCGAGGAGTGGGCGGAGGAGGCTCATGCCCGCCTTCATGGCGTTGGCCGAGAGCAGCACCTCGGGCACGAAGAGGATGCCGTCGCGGAAGTCGATGCCGACGATGCGCATCCCTTCGACGAGGGCCTCGCTGAGCACCCGTTGGGGATCCCAGCCCCGGCCGAGGAGGATCCGTGTTCCCTCGGCGATCTCATCGGCGAGGCCGTCGTAGAGGTCGTCGTGCATCTGGGGGACGAGGTCGTCGTCGGGGAGCGTGGAGAGGTCGAGGTTGTCGTCAGCCATGGCAGGCTCCTGGAGGGGTTGTCACGCACTGGCATTCCACGATGTGGAATCGTCTTGCGATATGGAACAAACGATAGCTCACGCCCCGCTCGTCGTCCATCAATCCCGCGGGGATTTCGCAATGGTGCGTCGCTCCGAGCGCGCCTCCTGACAGGAGGTGGACTCGTCCGATTCGGGGGTGGTCGTCAGATGATCGAGCGGACGGCGCGTTCAAAGCCGCGCACGTGCCGTCTCGCCACCGCGCGGGACCGGGTGGCATCACCGGCGAGCACTGCGTCGATGAGTTCCACGTGCTCCTCCACATGGCTGGAGATGTCGGGGAGGCGCTCGATGAAGAGGTGCCAGATCCGGAGCGCCAGGTTGTGGTACATCGTGGCGGTGGCCGTGAGGAACCGGTTGTGGGCGGCGGCATAGATCGCCCGGTGGACCTCGGTGTCGACGCGGATCTGGGCGGCGATGGTCGTGGCCCGGAGCGTTGGGGTGAGGGCCTCGAGGGCCACCCGATCGGTATCGGTGGCTCGCCCGGCGGCCGATGCAGCGGCGTGCCCCTCCAACTCCTCGCGCAGGTCGGTGATCAGGGCGAGGTCGGCGATGTTGATGTCGGCTGCGAAGGTGCCCCGCCTCGGGTAGACCCTGACCAGTTGCTCACCCTCGAGGCGATGGACCGCCTCCCGCAAGGGTGTGCGGCCGACCCCGATCCGCTCCATGAGCTCGGCTTCCGGCAGCGGGGCGCCCGGCGGGATACCGAGCGTGATCAGCAGGTCCCGCAGCTCTTCGTAGGCCTCGTCGGCCCGGGAGACGTTTCCCCGTTGGAGTGCATGCACTGACATCCTGATCACCAATCATACACATCTGATATATTTCAAGCCACCACCCGTAGGGTGGGCAGTCCACGAGCGGAGGCATGACCCATGAGCGAATTCCCGTCACAGGCCAGGGTGGTCATCATCGGGGCCGGGATCGTCGGCAACAGCCTGCTCGGACACCTGGCAGACCTCGGGTGGGATGACATGGTCCTCATCGACAAGGGCCCTCTCCCGAACCCCGGGGGGTCGACCGGCCACGCCTCGAACTTCATCTTCCCCACGGACCACAACAAGGAGATGGCCTTCCTCACGGTCGAGAGCCAGCGCCAATACGAGGTCGCCGGGTTCAACACGGTGTGTGGCGGTATCGAGGTGGCTCGCACCCCCGAGCGCATGGAGGAGTTCCGTCGCCGGATGACCTCGGCCAAGTCGTACGGCATCGAATCCGAGCTGCTGACCCCCGCCGAGGTGAAGGAGTTGGTCCCATTCATCACCGAGGATGTGATCCTCGGGGGATTCCACACCCCGAGCGTCAGCGTCGTCGACTCGCTCGGCTATGGCACTTTCATGCGCGACCGGGCGAAGAACGCCGGCGCCGCCCAGGTGTTCGCCAACACCGAGGTGCTCGACCTCGAAACGGAACCCACCCCCTACGGACGACCCCGGGTCACGGCCGTGGTGACCGACCGCGGCCGAATCGAGGTGGAGCATGTCGTGGTCGCGTGTGGCGTGTGGAGTCCCCGGATTGCGGCCATGGCCGGAGCAACGATCCCCCTCACGCCGGCCGTGCACCAGATGGCGGACGTCGGGCCGATCGATGTGCTGGCGGCCACCGGCAACGAGATCGGGTACCCGATCGTCAGGGACATGGACACATTCATGTACGAGCGTCAATCCGCCGGGTCGATGGAGGTCGGGTCGTACGCCCACCGCCCGATCTTCGTCCACCCGGATGAGATCCCCTCCAATGACGAAGCCGCACTCTCACCGACCGAGATGCCCTTCACCCCCGACGACTTCGACGACCAGATGGAGGATGCGCTGGAGCTCATGGGCGACATCCTCGAGACCGCCGAGATCCGATACGCCATCAACGGCCTGCTGTCGCTCACACCCGATGCCATGCCGGTCCTGGGAGAGACGGTGGAGGTGGCGAACCTCTGGTCCGCTGCGGCCGTATGGATCAAGGAGGGCCCGGGGATCGCCCAGATGATCGCCGAGTGGATGACCCACGGGTATCCACACATGTGTGACCCGCACGGCTCCGACATTGCCCGCCTCTACCCGCACGAACGCTCGGAGTCCCACATCAATGCCCGATGCGCCGAGCACTTCAACAAGACGTACGGCATCGTCCATCCCCGTGAGCAATGGGCCAGTCGCCGTGGCCTCAAGCGATCGCCATTCCACGCCCGCGAGGAGGCGCTCGGGGCCGCCTTCTACGACGCCCGGGGCTGGGAGCGGCCCCAGTGGTATGAGACCAACACCGACCTCGTTGAACGGTACGGGGTCGAGGATCGTCCCCACGAGTGGGACCGCCGCTGGTGGTCGCCGATCATCAACGCCGAACACCTCCACCTCCGAGAGAAGGTGGGCATGGTCGACCTCACCGCCTTCCAGGTCTTCGAAGTCACCGGGCCCGGGGTGGTCGACTACATGCAGAAGATGACGGTCAACAGCGTGGAGGTGGCCGTGGGCCGGTCCGTCTACACACCGGTACTCACCGAACATGGCGGATTCAGATCGGACCTCACGGTGCTGCGTCTCGGAGCCGACCGGTATCGGATCGTCACCGGAGCCTTCGACGGCGGGCGGGACGAGTACTGGTTCCGCCGCAACCTCCCTGGTGATGGTTCCGTGCAGTTCGAGAACCGAACGTCGAGCCTCACGACCATCGGCGTCTGGGGACCCGACGCCCGTCGGGTGGTCGAAGTCGCCGCCGAAGGCGACGTCTCCGAGGAGGCAATCCCCTACGGGTCGGTCAGGGACGTGCTGATCGCCGGCGTCCCTTGCACACTCTTCCGCATCTCCTACGTCGGTGACCTCGGGTTCGAGATCTACACCGCGATGGAGTACGGCCTCGGCGTGTGGGACGCCCTGGCGGAGGCGGGCCGCGCCTTCGACATCCGGCCGGTGGGGATCGGCGTATATGGCACCACGGGTCGGCTCGAGAAGGGGTACCGCCTCATGGGTGCCGAGCTCGAGTCCGAATACACGCCGGTCGAGGCCGGACTCGCCCGACCCCGAGTGAAGGCGGCGGACTTCATCGGCAAGGAGGCGTACCTGGCAGCCCGCGAAGAGGACCCGGTGGCGATCCTGTGCACGTTGACCATGGACTCCCACGAGGATGCGTCCGGGGTGAGGCGGTATCCGACTGGGGGAAACGAGCCGATCCTCACTCTCGACGGAGACCGGATCGTCGATGCGAAAGGCCGTGTCTCCAGGGTCACCTCCGCCGGTGCCGGGCCGTCCCTCGGGGCGTACCTGTTGTTGGCCTACCTGCCTCCCGACCACGCCGTGGAGGGTGCGAAGCTGCAGGTCATGTACATGAACGAGTGTTTCCCGGTGACGGTTGCCCGGGTCGGGAGCGAGCCCCTGTTCGACCCGGACGACAGTCGGATGAAGTCCTGAGATGAGGGTCCTCGTCTGTATCAAGCGGGTTCCGGCGTCCGGTGCCCGCATCAACGTCACAGAGGACGGCATGGCGGTGGACACCTCCCATCTCGGCTTCACCATGAGTCCCCACGAGGAGTGTGCGGTGGAGGAGGCGGTTCGCATCGTCGAACGGGAAGGCGGCAGCGCCACCGTGCTCACGGTGGGGCCGAAGGAGTCAGAGGAGCAACTCAGGTATGCCGTGAGCCTGGGCATCGGCGAGGCGGCCCTCGTCGAGACGACCGGAGCCGACTGGGACCCGCAGCGGAGCGCGACCGCCGTGATCGACGGTGTGCGTGCCCTCGAGGAAGCCGGCGGTGCGTTCGACCTCGTCCTGTTCGGCAACGAGTCGGCCGACTCCGGCGGCTACCAGGTGGGGATCCGTACCGCCCATGCCCTCGGCCGTCCCATCGTGAACGGCATCAAACGGATCGAGTTCAGAGGGGAGACGGTGGTGGCGCATCGCCCCACCGATGCGGGTACCGAGGTGTACGAGGTCGGCCTGCCGGCGATGCTCGGCGTCAAGGAAGGCATCAACCTGCCGCGGTATCCCACCATGAAGGGTCGGCTCAGCTCCAGGAAGGCCGAGATCGTCGAGGTCGCGTCCACGCCCGCCGAAGGAGGACAACGCTTGGTGCGTCTGTTCCGGCCGGCCGAGGAGGTGTCGGAGACGACGATCCTCGGCATTGGACCGGACGCCGCGCCGGCGGTCGTCGACGTGCTGGAAGAGATGGGGCTCGTCTGATGCTGCTGGTTGTCATCGAACACGATCGAGGAGCGGTCCCGGTGGCGGCCGCCGAGGCGCTCACTGCCGGTCGTCGACTTGGCGACTCACTCGGCGTGGAGGTGGCGGCGCTGGCCGTGGGTACCGGAGCCGAGCAGGCCTCCTTGGTGGCAGGCGAGTACGGCGTCGGGTTGGTCCACGTCGCCGCCCATGAGCTGCTCGCCGACTACGGGCCTGAAGCTTGGGGCGAGACCATCGTCCAGGTGGTGCGCGAGGTCGGGGCGACGGTGGTCGTCTCGGTCGGAACGGATGTCGGCAACGAGATCATGGCCCATGCCGCGGTGCGGCTCGATGAGCCGTTCGTCGCCAACTGCTTGAGTGTGTCGGAGGACTGGTCGCTCACGCGGATCCGGTGGGGTGGTTCCCTGCTCGAGGAAGCGACGCTTGACGCGTCGGTCCGCCTCCTGACCTTCGCCCACCATGCCGTCGAACCGGAGGCGGCGGCGGTCCCTGTCACCGTCACGACATTCGTCCCGACGCTCGTCGCCGAGGTTGCGCGGACGATGGTGGTCGAACGCGTGGCGCAGGCAGCCGGGGTCACGCTCTCGACGGCACCGGTGGTGGTGGGCGGCGGGCGTGGAGTCGGCTCGGCAGAGGGCTTCGCAGTACTCGACGACCTCGCGGGCCTCCTCGCCGGCAAGGTCGGGTGTTCCCGAGTGGCTACCAACAATGGGTGGCGCCCCCATAGCGAACAGGTCGGCCAGACCGGGACGAAGATCGCCCCGGAGATCTACATCGCCTGTGGGATCTCGGGCGCCATCCAACACTGGATCGGAGCCGCGGCCTCCAAACGGATCCTCGCGATCAACACCGACAGGGACGCGAACATGGTGGCGAAGGCCGACTACGCGGTGATCGGAGACCTGCATGAGGTGGTCCCCGCCATCGCCGAGGAGATCCGGCGCCGACGCGGATAGGGCGCTGGCCGGTTGCCCGGGTCAGGCCCGGTACCAATCGACGTACTCGGGCGCGAGCGGCGTGTTCTCCAGGATCAGGTCGGCAGCCTTCTCGGCGAGCATCATCACCGGTGCGTAGATGTTGCCGTTGGTCACATACGGCATGGACGAGGCATCCACGACGCGCACCCCCTCGACCCCGTGGACCTTCATCGTGTTCGGGTCGATGACGGACATGTCGTCCACCCCCATCCGGCAGGTGCAGGACGGATGGAGCGCGGTCTCGCCATCCTTCGCCACCCAGTCGAGGATCTCCTGGTCGGTCTCCACCGAGGGCCCCGGGGAGATCTCACCCCCGTTGTAGGGGTCGAAGGCGGGTTGGTTGAGAATGCCGCGTGCGATCCTGATCGATTCAACCCATTCGCGCCTGTCCTGCTCCGTTGACAGGTAGTTGAACACCAGCGCCGGGTGCGTCGTCGGGTCGGTCGAGGTGATCCTCACCGACCCGCGGGCGTCCGAGTACATCGGGCCGACGTGAACCTGGTAACCGTGCCCGCCCGCCGAGGAGGACCCGTCGTACCGAATGGCGATCGGCAGGAAGTGGAACATGAGGTTTGGGTAGGCAACACCTTCATTGGACCGGACGAACCCGCCAGCTTCGAAGTGGTTGGTGGCCCCGGGACCCTTGCGGAAGAGCCACATGAGGCCGACGAGGGGGCGCCGCCACATCGCCATCCACGGCTGGATGGAGACCGGCTGCTTCGACGAGTACTGGATGTACACCTCGAGGTGGTCCTGGAGGTGCTCACCCACTCCGGGAAGATGGTGCACCATCTCGATCCCGAGCGGCCGGAGATGCCCGGCGTTGCCCACGCCCGACAACTGGAGCAATTGGGGGGAGTTGAAGGCGCCGCCACAGAGGATGACCTCGTTCGTCCGGATCGTGTCCGTCTTGCCTCCGACCCGGTACTCGAGGCCGACTGCCCGCTTCCCCTCGAAGAGGATACGGGTGACCAAGGCCCGGGTCACGACATCGAGGTTGGGGCGGTCCATGGCCGGGTGGAGGTACGCCCGAGCGGCGCTCAGCCGGCGCCCGCGGTGGATGTTGCGGTCGAAACGGGCGAACCCCTCCTGCTGGCGACCGTTGACATCCTGCGTGAGCGGGTAGCCGGCCTGTTGGGTCGCTTCCAGGAATGCATCGAAGAGTGGGTTGTCGGAGTCGCCGCGTTCGAGGACCAACGGGCCGTCCCCTCCGCGGAAGTCGTCCTCCCCGGCCAGGCAGGTCTCCATTCGCTTGAAGTACGGCAGGCAATGGGCGTAGTCCCACTTCTCCATGCCGGGGTCGGCAGCCCACCGCTCGTAGTCCATCGGGTTCCCCCGCTGGAAGATCATCCCGTTGATGGATGAGGAACCACCGAGCACCTTGCCGCGGGCGTGGTAGACGCGGCGGCCACCCATGTGCTCTTCGGGCTCCGACTCGTACTTCCAGTCGTAGAAGCGACTCCCGATCGGGAAGGCGAGGGCTGCCGGCATGTGGATGAAGACGTCCCACTTGTAGTCGGGACGGCCCGCTTCCAGGACCAGCACCTTGGTCAAAGGGTTGGTCGAGAGGCGGTTGGCGATCGCGCTGCCGGCCGATCCACCGCCGACCACGACGAAGTCGTATCCGTTCTGCATCTGGTCGGCCTCCAGTGGTGGCGCTGCTGGTCCGGTCTAGGAAGGTGCCTCGGGTGGCTGAAGGTTCTTGCCGATACCCTCGGTGAGGCGGTCGAGGATCATCGCCATCATGACGAGCGCGATACCGACCTCGAGGCCCAGCCCGAACAGGCTGCGGGTGAGGGCGCGCACGGTCTCGAACCCGAGGGCTCCGCCGCCGACGAGACCGGTGATGATGACCATGGCCAGGACCATCATGATGACCTGGTTGACGGCGGCCATGATCGTGGGGGCGGCGAGAGGGATCCGCACCCCGTACATGGTCTGCCGAGGTGTCGCACCGAATGTTCGCGAGGCCTCGATGCTCTCCGCCGCGACCCGCTGGATGCCGAGGGCGGTGATGCGGACGCCCGGCACGAGCGCATAGAGGACCGTCGCCAGGATGCCCGGGAGAATGCCAGGGCCGAAGTAGCCGACGAACGGGATGATGTAGACGAGGGACGGCGTGGTCTGCAGGGCGTCGAGCACGGGACCCAGCGCCGACTCGACCTTCGGCCGCCTGCCCGCCCAGACCCCTACGGGCAGGGCGATCATGAGGGTGACGAACGTTGCGAGGATCACCTGCACGAGGGTGTCGATCGAAAGCTCCCACATCCCGATGAGGCCGATCACCGCCACCGATGCGGTGACCGATGAGGCGAGCTTCCAGCCACCGATCTTCCATCCCACCCAGCCCGTGATGAGCAGGTTGACCGGCCACGCGATCCCGGATGTGAGCCACTCCCGGAGTGGAATGTAGATATTGGCGACGATGAAGTCGTTGAACGGGCGGGTGGCCCATCTGAGGTTGTCCCGGGCCCACACGACGGCGTTGTCGAGGGGGTCGAAGATGGTCCAGTCCCAGACCTCTGGGAACTCCGAGGTTCCGACGGCCTTGCCGATGGCGAGGGCGACGCCTATGGCGCCGAGCACCAGCCATGACATCTTCTTGGCGACCCGCTGCTGGGGGTTGGTCACCGCGAACGCCTTCCACATGCGGTCGAGCACCATCGCGATGGCGACGATGGCCAGGCCGGCCGCGAGTCCGCGCCCCGTCCGCCGCTGGTTGAGGCTCTGGAGGACGGGCGATCCGAGGCCAGCCGACCCGACCAGTGTGGCCAGGACCACGATGCCCAGGGCCATCATGATCGTCTGGCTCAGCCCGGTGAGCACGGTCGGCAGGGCCATGGGCAACTGCACCTTGTACATCGTCTGCCAGGTCGTGGCGCCGTAGGTTCGGGACGCTTCCACCGCCTGGGGGGAGACCCGCTTGATCCCGAGGGTGGTGAGCCTGACCACCGGGGGGAGCGCGTAGATGAGCGTCGCCACGGCCCCGGGCACATTCCCGATGCCGAGGAGGATGAAGAGGGGAAGGAAGTACACGAACGCGGGGACCGTCTGCATGGCGTCGAGGACCGGGCGCATCGCCCGCTCGACCCGGGGTCGGAGCGCACCCCACATCCCGAGCGGAATCCCGATGACCACTGCGAGGAGCACTGCGGTGAACATGAGTGCCAGGGTCTGGATCGACTCGTGCCAGAGCCCGATGAGTCCGCAGTACGCCAGGACCGCGGCTGAGATCAGGCCTTGCTTCCAGAGCTGCACCCGGAACGGTATGTAGAAGACGAGGGCGATCAGCACGAACCACGGCATCCACTGGAGGAACGCCTCGAACGACGAGATGACCGTGTTGATGAAGGAGCTGAGGGGCGCGAAGAACGCCGTGAACAGCCAGTGGCTCCGACGGTTTGCGCGCAGCCACGCCCCAGCGTCGTCGGTGGGGGTCTCGAGGAATTTGTCGAGCACGGCAGGGAAGCCTTCACTGCCCCGGAAGACGAGCTGGAGCACGACCGCCATGACGACCAGGCCCGCGAGGGAGAGGGCGGCGCGCCGTGCATGCTCCTTGCGATTGAGGACGGCGGTCGTCACTCCTCTTCCCCGAGCATCGACGAGACCGCAGCCCGATCCACCTGGCCCACTTGGCCCCCGGACTCGTCGACGACGTCGAGCGGTCGCGGATCGTCAAGGAGAAGCGGAAGGAGGTGCTCGATGGTGTCGTCGGTCTTGACGGTCTGCCACCCCTCGTCGGTCTTCGCGTGCATCACGTCGCGGGCCGTGAGGACCTTCGCCTTGGGGACATCCATGGTGAACTCCCGGACGTAGGCGGTGGCCGGGTGCCGGATCAGCTCGGCCGCCGTGCCCACCTGGTCGAGCGCGCCGTCCTTCATGATGGCGATCCGGTCGCCGAGCTTGATGGCCTCGGCGAAGTCGTGGGTGATGAACACGATGGTGCGCTGCATGCTCTCCTGGAGCTCCATCAGCTGGTCCTGCATGTCCCGGCGAATGAGCGGGTCGAGCGCCGAGAACGGCTCGTCGAAGAACATGATCGAAGGCTGGACGGCAAGCGCCCGAGCCAGCCCGACTCGCTGTTGCATGCCGCCCGAGAGCTGCTGGGGATAGTGGTACTCGAAGCCCTTGAGTCCGACGACCTCGAGGACCTCCAGGGCGCGGGCGTGGCGCTCATCCCGAGGGGTCCCCTGGATCTCCAGGCCGTAGGCCGCGTTGTCGATCACCCGGCGGTGGGGGAAGAGACCGAAGTGCTGGAAGACCATCGAGAGCTTGCGACGGCGGAGGTCGCGCAGGGAGTCGTCGTCCATCGTGGTGATCTCCTCGCCCTCGACGAGGATCGAGCCCGCAGTGACGTCGTTCAGGCGGGAGATGGCCCGGATGAGGGTGGACTTCCCGGAGCCGGAGAGGCCCATGACGACGAAGGTCTCGCCCTTGGCGACGTCGAATGAGACGTCGCGGACGGCGACGGTGCAGCCGGTTGCTTCGAGGACCTCGGTGCGGGTGGCACCCCCCTTTGCCATTGCCAGCGCAGCGTCGGTGTCGCTACCGAAGATCTTCCAGATTCCCTGCACACTGATCGACGGATCACTACTCATCGGCTTAATGTAGACAGCCGGGTCGACCGCTGTCGGGTCGATCCGAATCGGACACTTCGAGGAGGACGAATGAAGCGTGTGCTGATCCTGATACTTGCCCTGGCGATGATGCTCACTGCCTGCAGCGGCGACGAGGGCGGGGCCGACGGGGGTGACGGCGACAAGCCCACGATCACCCTCATCGTCAACCCTTGGTCCGCCTCGCGGCTCAACGTCGAGGTGGCGAAGATCCTGATCGAGGAGCAGCTCGGCTACCCGGTGGTGATCACCGAGGTGAACGAGAACGATGCAATGTTCACCGGCATGGCCGATGGCACCCTCGACGCAGTGCTCGAGATCTGGCCCTCCGGCGTGACCGATGCGGAGCGCGCGTACTTCGATGACGGCTCCGTCATCGACATGGGGTCGCTCGGCGCCGTTGGCAAGATCGGCTGGTTCATCCCGCAGTACCTGATCGACGAGAATCCTGCCCTGGCCACCTGGGAAGGGTTCCAGGACCCGGAGACGGCCAAGCTCTTCGCGACGGCGGAGACCGGCGACCTCGGCAGGTTCCTGGGTACCGACCCCTCGTACTCACAGTACGACGAGCAGATCATCGCCAACCTCGGCCTCCCGTTCCAGGTGATCTTCTCCGGCTCGGAACCGGCCACCGTTGCTGAGCTCGATGCCCGCGCTTCGGCCGGCGAAGCGATCGTCATGTACTGGTGGACCCCGACCGCGGCCGTGGCCAAGTACAACCTCGTGAACGTCGCGCTGCCCGCCTACACCGAGGCGTGCGGGGCTTCGGCTGCCGCTGGCGACGGTGGTGTCGACTGTGACTACCCCGAGGACGTGATCTTCAAGGCGGCCTCCGGGATGCTCGAGGAGAAGGCCCCTGATGTCTTCGCCTTCCTGCAGGCGTTCACCATCACCACCGACGACCAGCTCGAGATGCTGCCGCCGATGGAGATCGATGGTGAGGACCCGGCCACGGTGGCCGCCGACTGGGTCGCGGCCCACGAGGCCGACTGGAAGGCCTGGCTACCGTAACCCCGGAGACGATTCGAACGACCGTGAGGGGCGGGCCATCGGGCCCGCCCCTCACGCGTGGGACCAACCGTCCTGGTGGACGTGATCGCGGTGCACACCGATGACCGATCGGTAGCTTTCTCTTTGGGGAGTCGATGGCGACGACGGACGGAGACATGACCGGACTCGAACGAGGATCCGATGTGATCGGGTGGCTCCTCGACGGGGACCCGGCGATTCGTTGGCAGGTCAAGCGAGACCTCCTTGACGCACCGTCGCTCGAGTATGGGGCCGACCGGGCTGCCGTCGCCACCTCTGGGTGGGGTCGACGACTGCTGGATCTCCAGGATCGTCGCGGGACATGGGACGGTGGCCTGTACGGACCGAAGTGGACCTCGACCACCTACACCTTGGCCCTCCTGCGGAGGTTGGGCCTCGAGCCGGGCAACGAGCCCGCACGTCGCGGCGTGGAGCTCCTGTGGGACGGCGCCCGGTACTTCGACGGTGGCCTGACGCCCGCGGTCACCATCGACCTCCCCGAGGCTTGTGTGACGTCGATGTACCTGGCGTTTGCTTTCTATTTCGGGTTCGAGGATCCGCGGGTGAATACCGCGTTGGACTGGCTGCTCGCCGATCAGCTGACCGACGGGGGCTGGAACTGCGAGGCCGTCCGATCCGGCGCCCATCACAGTTCGTTCCACACGTCCATCTCGGCGCTGGAAGCCCTGGCCGAGGCCCGCCGGGTGATGCCCGACGCGCCGGCCATCACTGCGGCCCTCGCAGGTGGCAGGGAGTTCTTCCTGGCACATCGCCTCCATCGGTCGCATCGCACCGGCGAGGTCGTCGACCCGGCCTTCAGCCGGCTGTCGTTCCCACCGCGCTGGCACTACGACATCCTCCGCGGACTCGACCACTTCGCGACCATGGCATCGCCGTGGGACGACCGATTCAACGACGCGCTCGAGACCCTGGCCCGGAAGCGTCGGCGTGACGGCACATGGCCCGTGCAGCAGAAGTACAGCGGGCGGGTGTGGTTCGACATGGAGAAGACCGGCGGACCGAGCCGCTGGAACACACTCCGGGCGCTCAGGGTGCTGCGCTGGGCGGAGCCTTCCTCCGGTCTTGGGGTCGTGTGATCGCGCCAGGCCGAGTCAGACGACCCCGAAGACGATCGCGCTAGCTGCTGATGGCCCCCGACGGTCGGAGCGTGACACAGAACTCGTTGCCGTCGGGGTCGGCGAGGACCGCCAGCGTATAGGTCGGCTCCTCGACCCGGCGTACCAGGGCGGCGCCCAGGGCAAGCGCCCGGGCAACGGTGTCTTCTCCTTCGCCGATGAGCTCGAGGTGAACGCGGTTCTTCCCCAGCTTTGGTGTCGAGGACTGCTGCAGGATGAGCTTGACACCCGGGCCGACATCCGAGAGCCAGGCGTAGTCGGCGTCCCGTTCGACCTCGGTCAGGTCGAGGAGCGCGCACCAGAATGCCGCCCCCCGCTCGAGGTCGGCGACGTCCATGACCAAGCCGTGGACCCGCGTCAGAAGAGGCCCACCACGTCGCCGGCGTCGTCGATGTCGACCTTCATGTACGCCGGGGTCGACCCGAGGCCGGGCATGGTGCGCATCTCGCCGAGGATGGGGAGGATGAACCCTGCCCCGACGGAGGCCCGTACCTCGCGAACGGGAACGGTGAACCCGGTGGGGGCGCCCTTGAGGTCCGGGTCGTGGCTCATGGACAGGTGGGTCTTGGCCATGTTGATCGGAAGGTACCCGTACCCGGCTTTCTCGAAGCCCGCGATCTGCGCCTCGGCGGTGGGCGAGTACTCCACGTCGCCCGCCCCGTAGATGTCCTTGCAGATGATCTCGATCTTCTGCTTGATGGGCATGTTGAGGGGGTAGAGATAGGCGAACTCGTTCGGTTCTTCCGCGGCCTTGGTGACTGCTTCGGCGAGGGCTGTTGCCCCGTCGCCTCCGTCGGCCCAGTGGGTCGCGAGAACGGCGTCGGATGCCCCGGCGTTCATGGCGGCCTCCTTGATGAGGTTGACCTCGGCGGCCGAGTCGGTGGGGAAGGAGTTGATCGCCACCACCACAGGGACACCGAAGCGCTTCACGTTGGCGATGTGCGCCGTGAGGTTCGGGATGCCGGCTTGGAGCAGCGAGAGGTTCTCCTCGGTGTAGGCCCGATCGAGGGGGCGGCCCAGCACCACCTTGGGGCCACCGCCGTGGGTCTTGAGCGCCCGCACCGTGGCCACGAGGACCACGCAGTCGGGCTTGAGCCCGGACGTCCGGCACTTGATGTTGATGTACTTCTCCATTCCCATGTCGGCGCCGAAGCCCGACTCGGTGACGACGTAGTCACCAAGGTGGAGGGCGATGCGATCCGCCAGGATGGAGGAGTTGCCGTGGGCGATGTTGGCGAAGGGGCCGGCGTGGATGAACGCCACTTGTCCCTCCAATGTCTGCATGATCGTCGGGTGGAGGGTCTCTTTCATGAGGACGGTGACGGCGCCGGCGACCCCGAGGTCCTCCAGCGTGAGTGACCGCCCGTCCTTCGACAGCCCGAATACGACCCGACCGACCCGCTCACGCAGGTTGCGGAGGGCCGACCGGTAGTCGACACCGTCGACGAGGGCGAGGATCGCCATCAGCTCGGAGGCGACTGAGATGTCGAAGCCGGTCTCCCGCGGGCGGCCCTCGAGCTTCCCACCGAGCCCGACGATCACGTTGCGGAGTGCCCGGTCGTTCACGTCGAGCACCCGGTTCCACTGGAGGTTGAAGACATCGATACCGAGCCGGGTAAGCCCCACCTTCCCGAGTTGTACGTCGCTCATGCGGGATTCGTGGAACCAACGAGCGTCGATGGCCGCCGCGACCAGGTTGTGCGCGGCCGTGATCGCGTGGATGTCGCCGGTGAGGTGGAGATTGAACTCGTCCATCGGGATGACCTGGCTGTAGCCGCCCCCGGCGGCCCCGCCCTTGATGCCGAATGTCGGCCCCATGGAGGGCTGCCGGATACAAGCGATCGCCGTCTTGCCCAGCTTCCCGAGACCCTGCACCAGCCCCACGCTCGTGGTCGTCTTGCCTTCGCCGAGGGGAGTGGGTGTGACGGCAGTCACGTCGATGTACTTCCCGCGAGGGCGGGCGCCTATCCGCTTCAGGACATCGAGGTTCACCTTCGCCTTGGTGTGGCCGAAGGGAATCAGGTCGCCCGGTTCGAGCCCGATACGTTCGGCTACCTCGGTGATCGGGCTGACCGTGGCCGCCCTGGCGATCTCGATGTCGGAGGGGACCTTCGCTGTCCTGCTCATCGGTCGGTGCTCCTGTGGGTGTGGATGGAACGAGCCGATGGGCACTGTACCGACCGGGCCATTCGGGGGGTGCGCCGATTCCACGATGTGGCACGCATGGCCGCTACTCGCCGGTGAGGATGTGGTGGAGGAGGGCGAGCGTGCTCGCCACGTGGGGGTCGAAGGCCGGCTTGGGACTCTTCCAGTAGGCATCGTGGGGGAAGCGGATGGCGAAGTCGAGGACGGTGGGGGAGAAGCTCGTCTCGCCGTCGCCCAGGACGATGTTCCGCGCTCCTGACCCGAGGCCATCCCCGGTGACGGGTCCCCCGAGCAGGTCGTTGGCGTAGACGACATTGGTCCACTTCACCGCCGCGAACACGGATGTGTGGTGGAAGCGGCGGCCGGTGGCGGCCCGGTAGGCAACCGAGGGTGGCTCGCCGTGGAGTACGGGCGGGCAGACTGACACGGAGCGATCGTCCGCCATGCTCCGCAGGTCGGCGGGTCCGTTCGCCAGGAGGCCGGCGGCATGGCCGATCGGGCTCCCGAGCGTCACGAAGTGGCTCACCTTCCATGGGACGCTCCGTTGCCGGAGCGCATCGAAGAGTTCGTCGACCGCAGCTCCCCACTCGATCTCGGTCCGGGAATCGGCGCCGGCGAGGCGATCGACGTCGTCGATGGCGACGCCCTCCTCGAAGTCGATGTCGTGGTCGGCCGCCCACCGCTGCCAGACGCTTGTCAGCGCGTCGTACGCGACGAAGCCGCCCTGGCTGTGGGCGACGAGGACGATGTCGTCGTACCCGTACCGGGTGTCGGTGCATATGTCCCACAGGAAGTCGGCGGCGTCCTTCCGGAGACGGTTGGACTCCTCTGCATTGGCGGCGGAGTGGTCCAGGTAGCGGGCGACGTCGCCGATCCAATGCCGAAGCCAGTACGCCAGCAGCACGAGCGTGAGTGCTGCCGGGAGCCCTCCCGTGAGGAATCGCCCCGCGACGATCGAGAAGGAAGCGGGAACCAGGACGGCGACAAGCAGGAGCGTCCTGACGAGGGCAATGGGACCAACCCCGCGCAACCCCGAGGCGACGAGCAGCCACCCGGGTGCCCAGAGCAGCGCCAACGTGGCCGATGCGAACGCGAAACTCCCAAAGCCGGGGTCGGTGAGGACGGCCCCCAGCACCCCGGCGCCCAACCCTACGGCCAGCGCTCCACCGTGGCTGCGGACGGCGAGTTTGGTGAGGGCGAAGGCGACCAAGGTGATGGACATGAGCATGCCGACCGTGGGCACGTCCTCGAGAAGGGTGACGGCCGTGTCCCGGTTGCCGAGAGCGACGGCAACGATGAGCAGCAGGTAGGGGAGTGCGGTGATGACTCCCAGGACCCACTCGAGGAAGCCGTTGCGGCCGCCGATACGCGGCCCGAGGCTGCGGCTGCCGACGAGGCGCGCCGCCCAGGGGAGTACATGCCGCTGGCGGGTGTCCTGGTACCGGTCTGCCCAATAGTGCTCGTACACGTGGGTCTCGGCTCCGTCAGGCCGGACGATCGTGACCCGGTGCGTGTCGGTGCGGCCGGAGATCCGATCGGGTGCCACGTACACGGAGTCCCCCGCTGAGCTCAGGGCCCGGCCGAGCGACCGTTGAAGGTGACCCGGTTCCTGCTGGCCCATGCCATGGACAACGACCACGGCTGTGCGGTTCGACATGGGTGTGACGCTACCGACGCCGGCGGGCGAGGGCGTGAGAAAGGGCGATCCCGACCAGGACGATCCCCATCCCGGCCAACCAGGCCGCAGCCTCGACGAAGACTGCAAGGCCTGCGCACGTGGCGAGGCCGGCCCACGGGAGCCACCGCCAGAACCGACGCTTGTCGACCGGCAAGCGAATGGCCGCCATGTTCGTGATCGCGTAGTAGAGGAGCACCGTCACGGCCGAGATCGACCACGTCGTGCGGACGTCGCCCACTGCGACGAGTCCGAGGAGGAGGATCCCAACCGCCAGGACGGCCATGCGGGGCGAGCCATCGTCGACCCGCCCCAGGATCGGAGGCAGGTGTCCCCGGCGACCCATCGCCAGCACGACGCGACTCAGGCCCAACACGAGGTTGAGGAGCACCCCGAGCATGGCGGCGACGGCGGCGATCGACACGACCCGGGCGATGCCGGGTCGCTCCCATGCCGATGCCACGACTTCGAGCGGCGCGGCGTCGCCATCCACCGCTTCGGCGAAGGAAAGGCCGCCCATCGTTCGAGTGCTGACCCAGGCCACCCCCAGGTAGAGGAGGGCCGAGACGGCGAGTGTGGCGATCACCGCGATCGGGATCGTCCGCTCCGGTTCCTGCACCTCCTCGCCGAGGGTGGCGATGCGCCCATACCCGGTGAAGGCCACGAAGACGAGGGCGGTGGCCGTGAGGAACGACACCGGCGATGCGTCGCCCAGTTGGACGGTGGCCGTGGCCGATGCTTCGGTGAGCCCCGCCACGATGTAGGCGAGGAGTCCCCCAACGGTCACCGCGAGGATCGAGGTGTTGACGATGGTCGTCCGTTGCACGCCACCCAGGACGACGGCGATGAGGAGGACGGCGATACCGAATGCGATCGGAACCCGAAGTGCGCGGTCGCCCCCGACCAGGTGGAGAAGGTAGGCCGCGGACCCGAGGGCGGCCGTCGCAGCCGAGGCGGACTTGGCCACCAGGAAGAGCCACCCGGCGGCCAGGCCGGCGGACGAGTGGACGAAGACGGTGCCGTACTCGTAGGTACCGCCCGAGACCGGGTGGGCGGCGGCGAGTTGAGCTGACGAGAGGCCGTTGAACGTGGCAAGGAGGGCAGCAGCGACCACCGCCAGCCACAGCCATCGGCTCGTCCATCCTGCCGCGATCGCCAGTGAGACGAATACGCCGGTTCCGAGGATGGAGCCGAGCCCGGTTATCACCGCACCCGGCACTCCCAACTCCCGCCGCAGCTCCGACATGGATCGAAGCTTACGAGGAGATCCCAGGGACGAGCTTCCAGGAGCGGGTCTCCCCAGTCCTCAGTCCTCGCTCCTCTGTCCACCGGTAGGCTGTCCCTCCATGCATTCCCCCGTGCTCGTCGAGTCCCTGCCTGCCCCGGTCACCGACCGGGCCCTGCGGGCATACCTCGGATCAGTGCCGAGTGTGGACGACGTGATGGTCCACCAGCGGGTCGCCTCCTTGGCCACTCGCTCGATCAAGCGGGAGTCGAAACGAGCCGCCCTCGAGTTGGCGATCACGATGGTCGACCTCACCACCCTCGAGGGCCAGGACACCCCGGGCAAGGTCAAGCAACTCGCGTCGAAGGCAGTTCGCCCCGACCCCACCGACCGCTCGATCCCGCATGTCGGTGCGCTGTGCGTCTACCCCTCCATGGTGCGCCATGCTGCCCCGATCCTGGCTGGGACCGGGGTCCACCTCGCCGCGGTCGCCACCTATTTCCCATCCGGGCAGGCAACAGGGGAGAGCCGGCTCGTCGACGTGCGTGAAGCGCTCGCCGCCGGCGCGGACGAGATCGACATGGTCATCGACCGGGGGGCTTTCCTGCAGGGTGACTACATGAAGGTATTCGAGGACATCGTCACGACCAAGGAGGTGTGTGGCGACGCCCACCTCAAGGTCATCCTCGAGACCGGGGAACTCGTCACCTACGACAACGTACGCAAGGCCTCGATGCTCGCCATGGCCGCCGGGGCCGACTTCATCAAGACGTCCACCGGCAAGGTTGCGCCAGCCGCCACCCGCGAAGTCACGCTCGTCATGTTCGAGGCGATCCGAGACTTCCACGCCCTCACCGGCCGGATGATCGGTATGAAGCCCGCCGGTGGCATCCGGGTGGCGAAGGACGCCATCCGCTACCTCGTCCTGCTCCACGAGACCCTGGGGACGGCCTGGATGACGCCCGACTACTTCCGATTCGGAGCTTCGTCGCTCCTCAACGACCTCCTGATGCAGATCCGCTGGCTCGAGACGGGTCGCTACCAGTCCGCCGACTACTTCACGAAAGACTGACCATGCCCAGCGTCGCCACACGACCCATCCTGGACCCGGAGGTGCCTCGTGGCTGATTCGATGACCCCGGCCACGGTCTCCCATGCGCCACTCGATTGGAGCTACGCGGAGTCGAAGGAGTCGGCCAGCCTCGCCACGATCCCTGCCGAGCAGGGCCTCTACATCGGTGGAGAGTTCGTCCCGGCGGCCAACGAGGCCACCTACGACTCGATCAACCCGGCCACCGAGGGTCGGCTCGGTGCGGTGGCGGAAGCGGGCATCGGGGATGCGGACCGTGCGGTCAAGGCCGCCCGCCGGGCCTACGAGGAGACCTGGCGGGACATGCCCGGCAAGGAGCGATCGAAGTACCTCTACCGCATCGCCCGACTCCTGCAGGAGCGGTCCCGGGAGTTCGCCGTCCTCGAGACGCTGGACGGTGGCAAGCCGATCAGGGAGTCGAGGGACTTCGATCTTCCGATCTCTGCCGCCCACTTCTTCTACTACGCCGGATGGGCCGACAAGCTCGAGTACGCGTTCCCCCGGGTCGATCCGAGGCCCCTCGGTGTGGCGGGCCAGATCGTCCCGTGGAACTTCCCGATGCTGATGCTCTCATGGAAGGTCGCCCCCGCCCTCGCGGCCGGCAACACCGTGGTGCTGAAACCGTCGACGACGACGCCGTTGACCGCCCTCGAGTTCGCCCGACTCACCCGTGAGGCCGGCCTGCCGGACGGTGTCTTCAACGTCCTCACCGGGCACGGTGATGCCGGGGCGGCGCTCGTGTCCCATCCGGACGTGAACAAAGTGGCGTTCACCGGGTCGACCGAGGTGGGCCGGGTCATCCAGCGTGCCATCGCGGGGAGCGACAAGCGGGTGACCCTCGAACTCGGAGGCAAGGCCGCCCACATCATCATGGACGATGCCCCCATCGACCAGGCGGTCGAGGGGATCGTGAACGGGATCTTCTTCAACCAGGGCCACGTGTGTTGTGCCGGTTCGCGACTCCTCGTCCAGGAGTCGATCGCCGAGGTGGTCGTGGACCGCCTCAAACAGCGTCTCGACACGCTCAGGGTCGGGGATCCCCTCGACAAGAACACCGACCTCGGTGCCATCAACAGCGCCGACCAACTCGACAAGATCCGGGAGCTCGTCGACTCGGGCACCTCGGAGGGCGCCGAGATCTACCAACCGGCGTGCGAGGTCCCCGAGAAGGGGTGGTGGTTCCCGCCGACTCTCTTCACCGAGGTGAGTCAATCCCACCGTATCGCCCAGGAGGAGATCTTCGGGCCAGTGCTGTCGATCATGACGTTCCGCACCCCCGACGAGGCAATCGAGAAGGCCAACAACACCCCCTATGGCCTGTCCGCCGGCGTGTGGACCACCAAGGGCTCCCGGATCCTGTGGATGGCGGACCGGCTCAAGGCTGGTGTGGTGTGGTCCAACACCTACAACCAGTTCGACCCGACCTCGCCCTTCGGCGGATACAAGGAGTCGGGCTTCGGGCGCGAAGGCGGTCGCCACGGCCTCCTTCCCTACCTGCAGGGGGTCGGGCTGTGAGTCGACTCGACGTCCGCAAGACGTACAAGCTCTACATCGGGGGCAGTTTCCCGCGTTCGGAGAGCGGCCGTGTCTACCCGGCGCTGGCAGCCGACGGGGAGGTCGTGGCCCGGGTGGCCCAGGGCTCCCGCAAGGACCTCCGCGACGCCGTCCGCTCGGCCCGGGGGGCCCAGGAACCATGGGCGGGACGCACCGCCTACAACCGGGCGCAGATCCTCTACCGGGTCGCCGAGATGCTCGAGGACCGCCGCGGGTCGTTCGCTGCCCAGTTGGCGATCGACGGGCGTCCTGTGGCGGACGCGGATGACGAGGTGGAGGCCGCGATCGATCGACTCGTCTGGTACGCCGGCTGGGCGGACAAGTTCGCCCAGGTGATGGGGAACCTCAACCCGGTGGCCGGCCCGTTCTTCAACATCTCGGCTCCCGAGCCGACCGGGGTCGTGGGTGTGGTCGCTCCCGAGACCCCGCCGCTTCTCGGCTTGGTCTCGGTGCTCGCCCCGGCGATCGTGCTGGGCAACACCGCGGTCGTCCTCGCGTCGGAGGAGTGGCCGCTCACCGCAGTGACATTCACCGAAGTGCTGGCGACTTCAGACCTGCCCGGCGGTGTCGTCAACCTCCTCACGGGGAGCAAGTCAGAGCTGCTCCCCTGGCTGGCGGGGCACATGGACGTGAACGGCCTCGACCTCGCGGGCGCCCCGCGGGAGATGATCGCCGGCCTCGTCGAGAGCGGTGCCCAGAACCTGAAGCGTGTGCGCACCGATGCCCCGACCGACTGGTTCGCGGAGGAGGCGCAGACCCCCTATCGGATTGCCAGCTTCGCTGAGATCAAGACGGTCTGGCACCCCAAGGGACGCTGAGCAGGTCGGTGAGGTCGGTCAACCGAGATGCTTGTGCACGCGGGCTGCGACCTTGGCCGCGGTGAACCCGAATCGCTCGGCCAGTTCCTCGGCCGGTGCCGATGCGCCGAAGTGGTCGATCCCTATGGTCAGGCCGCCGTCGCCGACGAACTGGCGCCATCCGATGGTCGCCCCGGCCTCAACCGACACCCGGGGGAGGTCCCCGAGTATCTTCACCCGGTAGGCCGCGCCCTGGGCTGCGAAGAGCTCCCACGACGGCATCGAGACCACCCTGGCCGAGATCCCGGAGTCTGCCAGCACCGCGGAGGTGTCGAGTGCGAGGGAGACCTCGGAGCCGGTGGCGATGAGGGTGACGTCGTCACCATCACGAAGCAGGTAGCCACCCCGTGCCACCCCGCCCTGCTCACGGTCGAGGGTGGGGAGGTCCTGGCGGGTCAGGATGAGCGCGGTTGGCCCGTGGTGCCGGTTGAGGGCGATCTCCCAGGATTCGAGCGTCTCGCCCGCGTCGGCCGGGCGAATGGTGACGAGGCCCGGAATGGCCCGCAGCGTCGCCAGGTGCTCGATCGGCTGGTGGGTGGGGCCGTCCTCCCCGACGAAGAACGAGTCGTGGGTGAAGACCCAGATCGAGGGCGTGCGCATCAGCGCCGAGAGTCGGAGCGCCGGTCGGAGGTAGTCGGCGAACACGAAGAAGGTGCCGGCGTACGGGCGGAGCCCTCCGTGCACCGCCATGCCGTTCACCGCCGCCCCCATGGCATGCTCCCGGATCCCGAAATGGATGTTGCGACCCGCACGGTTGCGGGCCGAATACGAACCCGAGAACGAAATGTGGGTCTTGGTGGAGCCAACGAGGTCGGCCGAACCGCCGATGAACGACGGGACCTTCTCAGCGATCTGGTCGAAGAGCTTCCCGCTCGCTGCCCGGGTGGCGAGGCGCGGTCCGAACCCGGGGTCGACCAGCTTCACGTCCCTGGTGTGGAAATGGTCCTCCCACTGGAGGGCGAGCTCGGGATCCTCGGCGAATGCCGCAGCTCGGCGGGCGGCCCAACGGTCGTGCTCTTCTCGACCGCGCTGCATCGCCGCCGAGAGAAACCGGTAGACCTCATCGGGCACCTCGAACGGGGGATGATGCCATCCGATCGCCTCCCGTGTGAGCGCGATCTCCTCGGTCCCGAGGGGCGAGCCGTGGGCGCTGGATGTGTCCTGTTTGTTGGGGCTGCCGTGGCCGATGTGGGTCCGGGCGATCACGAGGGTCGGACGCTCCTCCTCGGCGATCCCCGCCTCGATGGCCTGCTCGATCGCTTCATGATGGTGTCCATCGATCGTGATCGTCTGCCAGCCCATCGCCGAGAACTTGAGTGCGACGTCCTCGGTGAAGGTGATGTCCGTCGATCCATCGATCGAGATCCCGTTGTCGTCGTAGAGGTAGATGAGGCGGCCCAGCTCGAGGTGTCCCGCCAGCGATGCCGCCTCCTGGGCCACGCCCTCCATGAGGTCGCCGTCGGAGACGAAGGCATAGACATGGTGGTTCACGAGTTCCGGCCCGAAGACCGACCGGAGGTGGGACTCTGCGATCGCCATCCCCACCCCGGTGGCGAAACCCTGGCCGAGGGGGCCGGTCGTCGTCTCGATCCCGAGGCGCTGGTCGATCTCGGGATGGCCGGCGGTGTGGGAACCCCACTGCCGGAACCGGGTGAGGTCATCGATGGAGATGGGGAAACCTGAGAGGTGGAGCATCGAGTAGAGCAGCATCGAGGCGTGTCCGTTCGAGAGGACGACTCGGTCCCGGTCTGCCCAGGTTGGGTCGCTCGGGTCCACTCGGAGGAACTTCGACCAGAGCACGACCGCCAGGTCGGCCATTCCCATCGGGGCGCCCGGGTGGCCCGAGTTGGCCCGCTGAACGGCATCCATCGAGAGCGCCTTGACGGCACCGACGGCGAGCATGGCGGAGTCTGACATGGGGCCCCTTGGGGTCGAGTGCCGTGATCCTAGTTCCGAGTCCCCGAACCCCTTTCGTCGTCCCTGGAGGAGGAAGGTACGAGGTACGAGGAGGGAGGTACGAGGTACGAGGAGGGAGGTACGAGGTACGAGGAGGGACGCGTCCGTCGTCCGTCGTCCGTCGTCCGTCGTCCGTCGTCCGTCGAGGAGGGGGGTACGAGGTACGAGGAGGGAGGTACGAGAGCGCTCTCGTCCTCTGTCCTCTGTCCTCTGTCCTCCGTCCTTCCTGCTTCGTTCTCCGTTCTTCGTTCTTGGTCCTTCTTAGGAGATTCTTACCTTCTCTTCAGGAACCTCTCATCGGGGATTGGGAGTCTTATCCATACGCGGCGGAGTGCCGCCACCCCCGGGACTGCCGGGGCCTACCAAAAGAAAGGAGAGACGATGGAATACTCCCTCAAGGGCGCCCAGATCGCCGGTATGCCTCGCCGCTCCCGTACCTACGCCAATGGCCGCGTGTGCATCCACGACGACTGTGTCACCCGGCTCTCCCGCTACAACAAGCGGGAGACGTGCTCCCTCCACACCGGGGTGGTGTTCCCGCGCCTCCGGGGTCACACGAAGCACCTCAAGGAGTAGATGAAGTCCATAGATCGCGGTGGGCTGGTACTCCTTCCCTCCCTCCTCTTGACCCTCAGGTCATTGGTTGCAGTCCCACCCGAACCGAAGCGGCGCCGACAACACCCTGTCGGCGCCGCTTCCTTTTGAAAGTACGAAGTACGGAGTGTGAAGTACGAAGAGAGAAGAGTGAGGAGCGCGCGGCGCGTGCTCAGTCGCCGTACCCTATGAGGTCTCATGCCTGCCGTATTGCTCGTTGAAGATGACCGTGGTGTCCGCGAGTCCCTGGCGCGTGCCCTGAAGTACGAGGGCTACGAGGTCGAGACCGCCCCCGACGGCATCGAGGCGATGCAGGTGCTCGATCGCGGGTCCCCCGACGTCATCGTTCTCGATGTGATGATGCCCGTGATGGACGGACTCGAGGTGTGCCGGAGGCTCCGGTCGCGCGGAGACGCCACGCCGGTACTGATGCTCACTGCCCGTCATGAGGTCAACGACCGGGTGGCGGGACTCGACGCCGGGGCCGACGACTACCTCGTGAAGCCGTTCGCCCTCGACGAGCTCCTCGCCCGACTGCGGGCACTCCTCCGTCGCCACGAGGGGAGCCTCGGCGAGGCGACGACCCTGGAGGCCGCCAGCCTCCGCATGGACCTCGCCACCCGCCAGGTGTGGCGGGGTGAGCGCCCGGTCTCGCTGACCAAGACAGAGTTCGATCTCCTCGAATTGCTGATGTCGAATGCGGGGGTCGTGCTGTCGCGAGCCCAGATCTACGAGGCGATCTGGGGTTTCGACTTCGAGTCCTCCTCCAACTCCCTCGAGGTGTACGTCGGGTACCTCCGTCGGAAGACCGAGGAATCCGATGAAGGACGCGTGATCCAGACCGTGCGCGGTGTCGGCTACGTGTTGAGGTCCGAATGACCCTGCGTTGGCGGCTGGCGTCCGTGCTGGCGATCGCCGTCTTCTTCGCGTTCTTCGTTGCGTCGGGAGCCGCGTTCGTGGCCACCAGGGGGATCCTCGTCCGGTCACTCGAGAACTCCCTCATCGATCGCGCCGCCACCATCACCGGCATCGAGAACCCGTTCGTTGCTCGGCGATCCCTTGCCCCCCAACAGGACTCGGAGACGCTCGGCGGTGATGCGTTCGCGGTGCGGGTCCTGAACCAGCGCGGCAACCTCGTCCTCAACGCTGGACTCCCCGTCGACCTCCCCCTGGACGGCCGGGACCGTGCGATCGCGATAGTCGGGGGCACCCCGCTCGTCCGGGACGCCATCACCGATGAAGGCGTCTTCAAGATGGTGACCATGCACTATCCGGAGATCGGCGCGGTGCAGGTGGCGGGATCGATGGGGCGCATCAACAACAACCTCAACCTCCTCCGGTCGAACTTGTGGCGGTTTGGGCTCGTCGCTGCCGCCGGCGCCGCCGTGGTGGGTGCGGCCACCGCCACCCGGATTGCAAAGCCGATCGTGCTTCTCACGGACCTCTCGGAGGAGATCACTTCCACCGGGCGACTCGACCGTCAGATCGACAACAACCGGGATGACGAGATCGGGCGCCTCACCCAATCGTTCAACAGGATGGTGCGGTCACTTGCCCTGTCACGTGAGCAGCAGCACCGACTCGTACAGGATGCATCACACGAACTCCGTACCCCACTGACCTCGGTTCGGACGAACATCGAGGTCCTCCGCCGGGCCAGGACGATCTCGTCGGAGGAGCGCGACCAACTCCTGGCGGATGTGAACGCGGAGTTGGTGGAGCTCTCCGAGTTGGTGTCCGAACTCGTCGAACTGGCCACGGACCAACACACGGCCGAGGTCGCCGAGCGGGTCATGCTGCACGAAGTCGCGCAGGCCGCCGTCGAGCGCTTCTCGCGAAGGCACGGCCGCGAGGTGAGCATCGACCTCGAACCTTCCTGGCTCATGGGCCGGCCCGGGATGCTCGAACGCGGGATCACCAACCTCCTCGAGAACGCCCACAAGTGGGGTCCCCCCGGAACGACCGTCGAGGTTGTACTCCGTGGCGGGAAGCTCTCGGTGGCCGACCACGGCCCCGGGATCCCCACCGAGGAGCGGGAGCGTGTGTGGAATCGCTTCTATCGCACCGACGACGCACGCTCGATGCAGGGGTCCGGCCTGGGATTGGCGATCGTCCGGCACATCGTCGAAGCACATGCGGGTCGGGTGTTCGTCGAGGAGGGGGCCGACGGGGGAGCTGTGGTCGGGTTCGAGCTACCTGGTGTCACGCCAACCTGATCGTGCTCCCTGTCACGACGTACGTATCCTCGGTCGATGTCGAACGAGAGGGTCGGGATGGAGTTCCAGGGAAAGGTCGTACTCGTCACCGGGGCGTCGAGCGGGATCGGTGAGCGCACCGCCGAACGCTTCGCGGCGCTCGGTGCGACGGTGGCGGTGAACTCGGCCAGCAGCGTCGAAGCCGGCCGTGTCGTGGCCGATAGGATCGGTGGCACCTACCACCAGGCCGACATCTCCGTCGAATCGGCAGTGGTGGGGATGATCGAAGAAGTCGTCTCGGCCCATGGCGGCCTCGACGTGCTCGTCAACAACGCCGGCGCCACCCAGGTGATCCCCCATGCCGACCTCGATGCGGTCACCGATGAGGTGTGGCACCGGATCCTTTCGGTGAACCTCCTTGGCACCTGGTATGCAAGCCGGGCCGCGGTCCCGCACCTCTCGCGAAGTGGGAACGGGTGCATCATCAACATGACCTCGATTGCAGGATCGAATGCCGTCGGGAGCTGCATCCCCTACTCGGTGAGCAAGGCCGGCCTCAACCAGATGACCATTCTCATGGCCAATGTCCTTGGGCCCACCGTGCGGGTGAACGCCATCGCCCCCGGCCTCGTCGACACCCCGTGGACGGCTTCGTGGGACGCGGTGCGGAAGAGCGTCAGGGCCGTGGCGCCGATGCGCCGCTCCGCCACCCCCGACGACGTGGCAGAGGCGTGCCTCTTCCTTGCTCGATCGACGTTCGTGACGGGCGAGGTGCTCACCGTCGATGGCGGGAACATGCTCGTCCGGAGGGTGTGATGCGGGTGTTCTCCCACCCGGAGTACGACGCCCACGAACTCGTCGAGTTCACATCCGACGCGGCGACCGGGCTGCGGGCGATCATCGCCTTGCACTCCACCGTGCTGGGTCCGGCCGGCGGTGGGATCCGGTTCCATCCGTACGCGACGGAGGAGGCGGCCCTGACCGATGCCCTCCGCCTCTCCCGGGCGATGACCGCCAAGATGGCGATGGGCCGAGTCCCGATGGGGGGCGGAAAGACGGTGATCATCGGCGATCCCCGCACGATGAAGACGCCGGGTCTCCTCCGGGCGTTCGGACGAACGGTGGAGAACCTGGGTGGCCGGTACATCTGCGGGGAGGACATGGGAGTCACGCCCGAGGACATGGATACCATCGGGAGCGAGACCCGCTGGGCAGTCGGGCGGGCGAGTGGCTCCGGGGACACATCGCCCCTCACCTCGTTCACGGTCTTCGAAGCCATTCGGGCCGCGGCGGCACACGTCTGGGGTTCGCCCGACGTCGCCGGCAGGGTCGTGGCGGTCCAAGGACTCGGAGCGGTCGGGCGGCGCTTGGCGGCCCGGTTGATCGAGGGTGGGGCCAGGGTCATCGGTGCCGACGTCGACTCTTCGGCGATGGCGATTGCCGCCGAGGCCGGCGTCGAGATCGTCTCGGTGGAAGAGATCCTGGGCGTTCCTTGTGACGTGCTCGCACCGTGCGCCTTCGGGGGTGTGCTCTCGGAGGCCTCCATCCCGGGAATTCGTGCCGCCATCGTGTGCGGTGCGGCGAACAACCAATTGGCGACCAGCGCGGACGCACCTCGCATGGGGTCGCGCCGCCTGCTCTACATCCCCGACTACGTTGCCAACATCGGCGGCGTCTACTCGGGTGTGAATGGGCTCAAGGGGAAGACGGAGGCCGACGCCCAGGCCCTCGCCGACAAGGTGTTCGGCCGGGTCGCCGAGCTGCTCGTCCGATCCGAGAAGGAGGGCATCACCCCCAGCGAGGCCGCCGACCGTGCGGTGGCGGAGATCCTCGCCAACGCCGCCGGGCGGACGCGATGAGTCGGTCCCCTACCGGCGGTTGCGAAGAACCTTGATGGCCTCGATGTAACGATCCATCTCGGCCCCGTAGGCGATCGACTCGGCCTTGGCGGCGTCTTTGGCCTCCGGGAACTCACGCATGCGCAGGTACATCGCCAGCGCCGCGAACTTGGCTCCCCGGAAGTAGGAGCTCAGGACATCGAGTGGAGCGGCGTGCGGCCCGGGTTCGGGGGAGATGGTCTCCACCACCTCTGCCTGCACCGGGGCCAAGCCGAGGGCCGCCACGGCTTCCAGGACGTCGTCCTCGGGTAGGCGATCGGCGAAGTCCCGGCTCACCCACCGCCACTTCTCGGCGCCGTCGGGGCCGATGAGGACGATGGCCGGGAAGGCGATCTCCCGGGCGTCCGACGGGTTGGCGAGACCGAAGGGCGTGATGGCCTTGCTCCGATCGGGATCACTCAGGAACGGGAACGGCAGCGACAGCTTCTCGATCATCGCGGCATGTTGCCCGGGGCTGTCGATGTCGATGGCCGTGATCCGGGTACCGGATGCAAGGAACTCGTCGTAGCGGAGGGCCAAGCTGACCAGCTGACCGTTGCAGTACGGTCACCAGTCGCCACGGAGGAAGACGAGGGCCACGGCCCCGTCCCGGTGGTCCGAGAGCGTCCACGGCTTGCCGGCCTGGTCGGTGAGAGTGAAGTCGAGCGCGTCCATGTGCCGGACGGTACCAGCGATCCCGGTCAGAACGAGGGGAGCCGTTTCTCGACGAATGCCGCGATACCCTCTGCCATCCCGGGTCCGGCGCCGAGCCGGCCGTTCGTGGCCGCTTCGACCGCCAATTGCTCCTCGAAGCCCCTCCCGAGGGACTCGTGGAGGATCGTTCGGATCGAGACCATGGCGGAACGGTCCAGGCGTGCGAGACGGGAAGCGACCCGGCGGCTCTCGGCGATCAACTCCTCATCCGGGACGCACTCCCAGATGAGACCCCACTCCTTGGCGATGGAGGCGTCGAGGCGATCCCCGAGCATGGCGAGGCCCCTGGCCCGCGCCGGCCCGACGAGCCGTGGAAGGTGCCATGTCGACCCGACGTCGGGCACGATGGCCAACTGCGGTCCGAAGACCTGGACGAAGGAAGCCGACTCCGCGGCGACGACGATGTCACAGGCGAGTGCGACCCCCACTCCACCCCCGGCTGCGACTCCGTTCACCGCAGCCACGGTCGGCTTGGGGAACTGCATGAGGATGGTGACGATCCGGTTCCAATACTCCTCCAGGATCCATTCGATGCCCTGGCTCAGGGTGAGTCCGTCGGGCCACCAGGCGAGGGCTGCCAGGTCTGCCCCGGCGCAGAAACCTCGACCGGCCCCGGTCAGCAGGACCGCTCGCACAGTCTCGTCGGCGGCAGCCCCTTCGAGGGCCTCGATCAGGCCTCCGAGCAGCGCCTTGTTCCCTGCGTTGAGTGCCTCCGGTCGGTTGAGAGTGATGGTGGCGATGCCACCTTCGGTGGCCGACAGAACGGACACGGGAGCCTCCTTCACTGGCGAACGCCGAGTATTCCAGAAAACCTCGACTTCAACTTCAACTTCAACCAAGAGCTCCGGTGTGCGTCCCCCACGGCCGCTCTGGGTTGATGTTGCCGTTGACGTCGACGTCGTGGCGTAGTCGACCTCAGATCCCTCCGCGCGCCTCGGCGACGAGGCGTTGTTGGAGGTCCTTCATCTGCTCGGTGAGGCTCACGTGGTAGATGTGGGGATTGACGATCCGACGCACACCCGGGTCGAGGCGGTCGAGGTCGGCTCGTCGCCTCGCCCGCATCTCCTCGATGGTCGGCACCACACCCACCCGCTCCCCCTTCTCGAACACGGTCTCGAGCAGCATCTCCATGCCGGAGATGGTCCCTCGGCGCAGGACTCGAGCGACGCCGAGCCTGTGCGGATGGAGGATCGGAAGATCCCCCGCTCCTTCGAGGCTCTCCCCGGCGATCGAGATGAGATCGGCCGTCGCCAGCCCGCGTTCGTCGTACAGACGCCACACGTCCTTGTCGCCGGGGGTTGGGACCTTGGCGGGGTTCTCCGACACCTTGATGGCAGGGACCCACTGGCCGTCACCGTCGTCCAACGCCACGAGTTTGTACACCCCATTGAGGGCAGAGTGACCGGCTGAGGTGATGAGACGGGTTCCGACGCCGTACGTGAGCCGGGCGGAGAGTGCCTTCGGGTCGACGCCGTAGCGGGGAGCCTCGACGTCGATCTGGGAGAGGATCTGCCAGATGGCGAGCTCGTCGAGGTCGGACGAGAGGACGATCGCGGCCCGGTCGTGGCCTGCTTCGTCGAGGAGTTGGGAGACACGGATGGCCAGGTAGGCGAGGTCGCCGGAGTCGAGGCGGACCCCAACTGGCTCGTGACCGGCCGCCTTCAACTCGTCGAAGACCGTGATGGCGTTCGGAACGCCCGAGTCGAGCGTGTCGATCGTGTCGACGAGCAGGACGCACTCGTTGGGGTGTGCCTCGGCGAACGCCCGGAACGCCTCGAGTTCGCCCATTCCGAGCGCCATGAAGACCTGTACGAGGCTGTGGCCGTGGGTGCCCTTGGGGTCGAAGCCGACCTGATGGGAGAGGCCGACATTCGACGAGAAGTCACACCCGCCGATGAGCGCGGCCCGGGATCCGGCCCGGGCCCCGTAGTCGGGGCCGCGCCGTAGACCGAAGTCCAGTACGACGCCGTCGCGGGCCGCCTCCTTGACCCTTGATGCCTTGGTGGCGATGAGCGTCTGGTAGTTGAGGCGATTGAGAAGTGCGGTCTCGAGGACCTGCGCCATCACCAGCGGACCCTGGACCACGACCACCGGCACGTGCGCGTGGACGATGCGGCCTTCCGGGACCGCCTTGACAACCAGGTCGCCGAACCCGCGGCCCTCGATCCAGTCGAGAAAGCCCTCGTCGAAACGGCGGTCCCCGGTGGCGGTGCGCTGCGTACGGAGGAGTGCGACGTCCTCGCCGGTGAACACGGTCGTCGCCATCCATTCGAGGAGCCACTCCAGGCCCGCGGCCACGGCGTACCCGGCCTGGTGTTCCCCGTAATCGGGGTAGGACCGGAAGAAGTAGTCGAACTGCGCTCGACGTTGGTGAAGGCCCCGGCGGTAATACACCTGGGACATCGTCAACTGGTACTCGTCGGTGTGCAGCATTCCCTCGGCAAGGTGGACGGGACGCATTCCGGCCAGCCTACTGGGGCCCCACATCGGGGCGGCGGGGACGTCAGTGGCCCCGGAAGTCGCGCGGCGTCGCCCGAGGGCCGTACTTCGGTGGCTTCACACCGGAGAGCTTCAGGAGCCGGAGCACCCGGCCGCGGTGGCCTCGATGCGGCTCGAGCAAGTCGAGCATGCGGTCGTCGTCTGCCCGAGCTTCGCCCGCCAGCATCCATGCGACGGCGTTGGGGAGGTGGTAGTCGCCCAGCGGGACCGCATCCGGGTCGCCCAGGGCCCGGTCGGCAACGAGTGCCGAGGTCCATGGGCCGATGCCGCTGATGGCCAATAGCGCAGGTTCCAGGTCGGCGACTCCTCGGCGGCTGGCGGCTTCGATGGCCCGAGCGGCTCGGGCGACACGGATGATCGTCTCCGCCCTCCTCCGTTCCACGCCGAGAGGATGGAAGTCGTGGTAGGCCATGCGGCCCAGCGACTCCATTGATGGGAGGACCCACAACCCGTCCGGGCCCGGCGCCGGCTCCCCGAGCTGCTTGGCAAACCCGTGCAAGCTCCGGGTCGTCTCTGTGGTGGTCACCTTCTGGGCGAGGATCGCGACGATGAGCGAGTCGAGGGGTCGGCCGCTGGCACCGATGCGGATACCCGGGTTCGCTCGCCAGAGACGCCGGAGGCGGGGGTGTCGGGGGTCGAATCCGGAGGGGTCGTCGTGCTCGCCGACAAGACCGGGGAGGTTGGCGAGCGCCTCGGTACCGCCGCGTCCCCAGGCGTCCGCCTCGACCCGGGAGCCATCGTGGCGCAGCACGAGTTGAAAGGTCTCCCCACCGAACCGTCCGGCCAGCCGGAGTGAATCCGCAGAGGAGCGTCGGGACGGGTCGCCGGACACGATCGAGAGCACCGTCGCCTGCAGGTCGAGGGGTCGGTCGAGATGGATCGTTCGGTGGAGGGACACGGGGGAAAGCTAGAGCTTCTGAGCCCGGGCACGAGCCCGACCTCAACGTCAGCTTCAACGTCAACTTCAACCCAGGGCTCTCCACGCAGGACTCCGCGGGCTGTCGGTCCCATAGACTTTCACTCGTGCACTACTCACCGACCTCAGCGTTGATCGTGGTCGATGTCCAGAACGACTTCGCCGATCCCGGGGGGGCGCTGTATGTGACTGGCGGCGAACGCGTGATCCCGGCCATCAACGGACACGTAGGAGCGGCCGTGGCAGCCGGGGCGACCGTCGTCTACACCCAGGACTGGCATCCCCCGGCGACCCCCCATTTCGCCAAGGACGGCGGAACGTGGCCGGTCCATTGCGTGGGGGGTACTCCCGGCGCAGGCTTCCACCCTGCCCTGGAACTGGTGTACGGCGCCGACTTCCTCCGCAAAGGGGTCGGCGGTGAGGATGGGTATTCAGCGTTCACCCTCAAGGACCCGAGCACGGGGGCGGAGTCGGGGACGGGCCTGGTCGAGCGGCTGCGGGAGGCAGGCATCGAGACGGTGGTCGTTGTCGGCCTGGCCCTCGACTACTGCGTGAAAGCAACCGCACTCGACGCAGTGCGAGCCGGGTTCGACGTGGCGCTTCCCGTGGATGCCACCCTTCCGGTGAACCTCGCGGTTGGAGACGGAGCGCGGTCGCTGGTCGAGCTCGTGGGGGCCGGGGTGGCCATCGTCTAGGGACCCGGGGTGCTGAGTGGATAGCGGGGCAACCCCTATCGTTCCGGGAACCGAACTGTCGAAAGGAACGTCGAAGTCACATGCTCAGTCGGGTCGTGATGCTGTTCGCCCTCATCGGGTTCATCCTGGCTCCGACCGCCGTCGCTGCGACCTCGCACCTCGACCTCGAGGCAGAGCTCACCCGCTGGTCTGGCCCGCTGGCAACCAGTGTCATCCTCGTCACCGCGTCGTCGGACGTTCTATGGTCCGGTCGCCTCGAGGTGGTGGTGAGCGGCGTGGTCGTGGTCGAGCACGTGGAGCTACCGGCCGGAACAGAGAAGGCGTGGGAAGTGGTCGTCCCCGCCTCGGCGGGAGGCTCCCGCATCACCGTCAGGCTCCTGGATGACGAGGGAGAGTCCGGGGGACGCGTGCTCATCCAACTGCCGGCCGGCGGTGGGGGGCCGCGGGTGGCGGTCCTGGACGCCACCGTCGAGATCCTCGCGGCCATCTCCGAATCCCGGACCACCCCGGTCGGCAACGCCTCCCTGGTGGGGGGAATCGGACTGGACGATCTCGGTGTTCTTGACGGGTACGACTACCTCGTCCTTCCGGAACCACTCACGAGCCCAGCTGATGTCGAGGCGGTCACGGCCTGGATTCGAGCTGGGGGAAGAGTCGTCGGTGACGAGGCCGCCTTGGCCCCGTTCCCCCCCGACATCCCCTCCTTGGCCTGGGGCAGCATCGCGCTCGCTCCGCTTGGATGGGGAGAACTGGTCACCATCCCCGCAGAGCAGCTCCACGACTCGTCCACATGGGGTCTTGCCGTACGTGATGTCAGCTCCCCGCTCGGCATGTTCAACCAGAACGATCAGTTCGGCGATCCCTACCGCTCCCTCGGGGAGGCAGCAACCGGCTCGGGAGCTGCCCTCGCGCTCATTCCGTGGTTGCTCCCGGCGATGGGGATCTACGTCCTCATCGCCGGGCCGGCGAACCTCATCCTCCTTCGTCGCCTGGGCCATCCACAACTCGCCTGGGCGACCATTCCCGTGATTGCCGTCGTCGGTGTTGCAGGGCTTTGGTTCTTCGGTCCCCGCGAGGGCACGGTCATCGCTCGCCACGCGACGATCGTCACCGACACCGGCGAACATGTGGGTGTCTCCGTCGTGGCTTCCAGTGATGGCGATCGAAACATCGGGATTGTCAACCCGACGCTCATCGGCATGGTCAATGACGCCGCGACCCGGGTCGTCCCGGTCGGTGAGGACAGCGTCAACCTCCTCCTGAAGACAGGCCGGTCCGCGACCCTCTACGGCCAGCGACCTGCGGGCGGGAGTGACCTCGGGGTGGCGGTGGACGGTGACGTCGTCACCTTGACCAATCTCACCGGGGTGACGCTCGAGCAATGGGGTGTTGCCCTCGGGTCGAAGGTCGTCGGCTCGAATGGTGAGCTCGGCCCGCTCCAGAGCGACACGTTCACGACCGACGGGTTCGTCAACGAGGACCCATGGGAGCCACTCCTCATGCAAAAGCTGTGGGAGGACCCCTTCCTCACCAGGGGCGACCTGATCTGGAGGGCCTACCGCCCTCTCCTGGCGGCGAGCGAACGTCTTGTCGAGGGACTCCGCAGCGAGTCCTTTGCGTGGGCCCTGACCACCTCCCATCGCCAGGAGGTGGCGATCGACGGCGACCCGGGAAGCGTCGACGGCATCACCCTCTACCTGTTCCCGATCGACATCCCACCCGAGCGCGTCGAAGCCACCCGCGGGTCCGTCCTCTCCACCGACGGATTGCGGCAGGAAGGACCGTTCTACCTCTGGGGCTTCGGGTCGGCAACCCTCGAATTCCGTGCCGACCCCGCCGCAGAGAACCTGCAGCTGACCGACCAGTTCGGCGGCTTCGGGCGCCGGGCCCTGGCGTACTCGGTGTTCAATCCCTCCACCGGGGATTGGGACGAGATTGGAGACACCGGCACCGCCTTCAAAGCCTCCGCCTACGTGACGCCGTCCGGTCTCCTCTACGTGCGGGTGGCGACCGAGGAAGACCGCGAGATCGACCTCCAGGGCCTCGTGGTGGAGGCATCGCGATGATCGTCAGGCTGGTCGGCGTCACCAAACGGTACGAGGAGGTCGAGGCGCTCTCGGCGGCCGACCTCTCCGTCCCCGAAGGATCCGTGATGGGCCTGGTCGGGCCCAACGGGGCGGGCAAGACGACCGCGATGCTCATCATGAGCACCCTGCTCGATCGCGACGAGGGAACCGTTGAGGTCGCCGGGGTGGACCCGGCCAAGGACCCCGACTCGGTGCGGCGGATCCTCGGGTACATGCCGGACTATTTCGGTGCCTACGAGCGAGTGACGGCTGCGGAGTACCTCGAGTTCTTTGCCTCCGCCCACAGGATCGCTGCCGGGAAGCGGCCGCCGCTCATCGGCGAACTCCTCGAGCTGGTGGGGCTGAGCGGGAAGCGCGACGCCGATGTGAACACCCTCTCCCGGGGGATGAAGCAGCGCCTGTCGTTGGCCAGGGCGCTCGTCCACGATCCCAGCCTCCTCATCCTCGACGAACCGGCTTCGGGACTCGACCCGCGGGCCCGGGTGGAGCTGAGGGAGCTCATCGCCGAGCTTGGACGTCTCGAGAAGACGGTCATCATCTCGTCCCATATCCTCGCCGAGTTGGAAGGGATGTGTTCCCACCTGGCAGTCATCGACGAGGGCAAGGTGCTGGCCCAGGGTGAGCTTTCGTCGATCCGAAGCGAACTCACCGGACAGCGGCGCGTGCGGGCCCGTATGGACGATTCCTCTGTCGAGGCGGTCGAGAACCTCCTGCGGGCGGACTCGAGGGTGGCTGGGACCGTGATCGAGCGGGGTCACCTTGGTTTCACCCTCGATGGCGATGACACTGCGCTGGCCGAACTGCTCCGGCGGGTCATCGAGTCGGGGGCTGTCGTCTATGAATGGAACGCCGAGGTGGCCGGTCTGGAAGAGGTCTTCCTCCGTATCACCGGGAAGGGGGAGGGATGAACCTCAACCCCGTCATAGCCCGCGAGGTCAGGTCACGCTTCCGGGGGAAGTTCGCCATGTGGGGTGTCACCCTCTGGCTGCTCATCATCTCGGGCTTTGGCTACCTCGCGTACCTCGCCGGGGTCGCCCTCGGGCGAGATTTCGGCCAAGTCGGGAACAGTGCCTTCTCGGGAAGGATCGTGTTCGAACTCTTGCTGCTTCTGCTCATGACCGGTGTGCTCGTGGTGGTCCCCGCCGTCGCCGGGTTGAGCATCGCCATCGAGCGGGACCGCGCCACCCTCCCCCTCGTCCAGGTGACCCAACTCGGTCCGTGGGGCCTCGTGCTCGGGAAGCTGGCCAGCTCGATTGCGTGGGTGGTTCTGCTACTCGTGGCAATCGCACCGGTGGCGGCGGTCCCCGTGGTCATGGGCGGCGTCGGGTTCCTCGACCTCGCCAAGGTGCTCGTCTACTTCCTCGTGACGATCGTGGCAGTCGGATCGGTCTCGGTGTGGGTGTCTTCGCGGGCGAAGTCCCTGCGAGGTGCGATCTTCATCTCCTACCTGTGGGTCTTCGTCCTCGTGGTCGTGACGCTCGTGGGCCTACTCGGCGAGTTCTTCGTCTTCCCCGATTCCCGGGTCGATCGGATCGGCCCGGAAGGACGCGAGTTCGTCAGTGTCTGGCTCAATCCCTACGTCGGTCTCGGCTCCATCCTCTCGGAACCGCTCGAGTCGTCCTCGGTCCTCTCCATCAACTCTGGACCAACACTCACCGGGGCGACGTCCGAGCTCTTCCTGCGTCGCCAGCCTGAGGGCTTCCGCTTCTGGTGGCAACAGACCGGCCGCGGCTTCGGAGCGTTCGGAGGAGTCGGGTTCGACGACGTGGACGCGGTGGCAGTCGATCGCCTCGAGCATTCGGTCCGAACCCCGTTGTGGTGGCGGACGATCTTCTGGTACCTGGTGCTCTCGGCAGCCGCTCTGTGGGGAGCAGCCAAGTCGGTGGCCGCTCCCAACGGTCGCGCCCGCAAGCGGGCCGGGCCCCCGGTCGAACAGGGTGCGGTGGAGTCTGCCGATGGCTGACCTCCCCGAGTCCATCGAAGGCGTCCTACGGCGCGCTCGGAGGGCGCGAAGAGCCCGCTGGGCGGCGTGGGGCTCGGTCGTGGCGGTCGGGGTGACCGGCGCCGCCGGTGCCGCCCTCCTGGGGATCTCTCGCTTCATCCCACTTCCCTGGGCCGAGGCGAGCGTCCTCCTCGCCGGAGGCGCTCTCGGGGTTGGCGCTGCTGTCGGGGCACTCGCCAGGAGACAGACGCCCCGGTCGACGGCGCACTTCGCCGACCAGCGACTCGGCGGACAGGACCGGCTCACCACCGCCACCGAACTCGTCGGCCGCGGAGTGTCCGGCGACCCCGAACTGCGCCAGGTGCAGGAGGCCGCCCGGTGGGCGGCGGAACCCCGCGACCTCACACGTCTGGGACCGGCGCGCCCGTCATTGACGGTGGTTGCACTCTCCGTGCTGGTCATCGCCGGGTCGACGGCCCTCGCCCTCGTCCCGGCGCCAGCCGACGCAGAACTCACCGAACGGGCCAGGGTGGAGACGCTCACCGAGGACCTCGCAGCCCAGGTGGAAGCGCGGGCGGATGCCCCGGAGTTGTCGGCCGAGGCCGCTGAGGAACTCCGTGCCCTCGCCGAGCGCCTCAGGGAGGCCACCTCCCTCGAAGAGGCAGCCCTCGACATCGCTGAGGCTCGAGCGGCACTCGAGGAGGCCCGCGACCCGAAGGAATCTGCCCAGCGCACCGCCCTCTCCGCCCTCGAGCACACCCTCGGCACCGAGGATGCCGCCACCGCCCTTGCGGCCCTCGCCAACGGACTCCCCGAGGAGCAGGCCGCCCAGATGGCAGCGGCCCTCGCCCAGCGAGCCGCCGACCTGGCGGGTATCGACCCGGCATTGGCCGCCGCTCTCGCCGAACTCGCCGAGGCCCTGCTCTCCGGGGAAGGCCTGGAAGAGGCGGCCCAGGCGGCCGCAGCCGCCGCAGGGGAGCTCGCGGGGCAGCTCACCGCCGCTGAGGCACTTGCCGCGGCCGAGCGAGCACTCGCCGCGTTGCAGGACGAGCTGGCGCAGGCTCAGGTCGATGGCCAGGGGCAGGGACAAGGTCAGGGGCAGGGTCAGGGTCAGGGGCAGGGGCAGGGGCAGGGTCAGGGTCAGGGTCAGGGTCAGGGAGGGTCAAGGTCAGGGACAGGGAGGCGGATCGGGGACGATCACCGATGTCGATGGCCAAGGCGGCCAGGGAGGGACCGGGTCCGGCCAGGTCGGCACCGGCACCGATTTCGACGCACCGGAGCCCCCGTCATTCGGCCAGATCGTCGATGTTCCCGACGTCGTCGCCAGCGAGGAGGTCAGGGTGGACCTCTCCGGTACCGGAGAGGGGACACCCACCGGGGAGGTCACCGGGTCGGGCGTCCGCAACGTCCCGACGGTCGACTATCAGGATCGCTACGCCGACTACCTCCGCCAAGCGCTGGCTGCCATCGACCGAGCGGCCGTTCCTGTCGACGCCAGGGACCTGGTCAGGGCCTACTTCACGGAGATCGAGCCATGAGCCGGACCCCCGGCGCACGCCAGCCACGCGGTGACAATCGGAGGAACCCATGACAGAGGATGCAATGAACCCCGAGCAGCTGGCTCGGCACATCTCGGCGGCCAAGTCCGAGATCGGGAAGGTGATCGTCGGCCAGGCCGACCTGGTGCAGACCGTGCTCCTGGCTGTGCTGTGCGAGGGACACGTCCTCCTCGAGGGCGTTCCCGGACTGGGAAAGACCAAGCTGCTGGCCACCCTCGGCGAGGTCCTCGACGTCGAGTTCGGTCGCGTCCAATTCACGCCCGACCTCATGCCAGCCGACATCCTCGGAACCAACGTGATCCGGGACGGACGGTTCGAGTTCCACCGGGGCCCCATCTTCCACAACCTCGTCCTCGCCGACGAGGTCAACCGTGCCACCCCGCGCACCCAATCGGCGCTCCTCGAAGCGATGCAGGAGCGCAGAGTCACCCTCGGTGGCACGACGCACGACCTCCCTCGTCCCTTCTTCGTCATGGCGACGCAGAACCCGATCGAAATGGAGGGCACGTATCCGCTCCCGGAGGCACAGCTCGACCGGTTCCTCTTCAAGGCCCTCGTTCCGTTCCCCCCGGCCGCCGACCTGGTCGAGATCGTCGGGCGCACCACGGTCGCCACCGAACCGGAGGTCACGCCGGTCCTCGACGGCGCAACCCTGCAAGCAATGGCGCTCGCCGTACGCGACCTCCCGGCAGGCCACCACCTCCTCGAGTACGCAGCAGCGCTCGTCACCGCCACCCATCCCGAGATCGCGGGAGCACCGGATCGGATCCGCAGCTATGTCCGCTTCGGCGCCAGCCCACGCGGCGCCCAGGCCCTGATACTGGGCGGGAAAGCGAGAGCGTTGCTCGATGGGCGCCCGAACCTGGCCGCCGAGGACATCAGGGCGGTGGCAGCGCCCTCCCTCCGCCATCGGTTGGTCCTTGGCTACGACGCACTCGCCGACGGCGTGACCCCCGACGATCTCGTCGCGGACATCCTCGAATCGCACCCGGCTCCGGTGGTCATGTGATCCTCGAACCCGAGCTTCGGGCTCGGCTCGAACGCCTCGCGCTCCGAACCAGTCATCGGGTCCGTGGGCGATGGTGGGGAGCGCACCGATCGCAGAGGACGGGCGACTCGCTCGACTTCGCCGACTACCGGGAGTATGCGGAGGGCGACGACCTGCGCCGGGTGGACTACAACCTCCTGGCTCGCCTCGGAGTCCTCCTCATCCGGCTCTTCGAAGCCGAGGACGAGTCACCGATCCGGATCGTGCTCGACCGGTCGGCCTCCATGGCAATCGGGCAGAAATGGCCCGCCGCGCTCAAGGTCGCGGGCGTGCTCGGCTTTCTGGGCCTTGCTGCCGGGGACCGGGTCCAACCGCACGTGACCCCGGGGGGTGGTGGGAGACCGTTCGAGGCTGGGCCCCCGCTCCGCCACATTGCCTCCTGGATGCGCCTCGAGGCATGGCTCGAAGGCCAGCAACCGGATGGTGCCGCCCCGCTCGCTTCGGCCACGAAGGCCGTCGCTGCCGGGGCCCCGGGACCGGTCATCCTGATCTCCGACCTGATGGATCCGGGCTGGGGGGCGGCTGTGGATCGGCTCTCCCTCGGGAGGGGGGGTTTCCTCCTCCACGTGCTCGACCCCATGGAGCTGCGCCCGGACTTCGCCGGCGACCTCGACCTCATCGATGTGGAGACCGGGCGGTCGGCGGCGGTCTCCCTCGACCGGGATGCGATCGGTGCCTATGACGCCCGCCTGGCTGCGTTTCTGTCGGATGCCGAGACCCGTGCACGGCGTCGGGGCCTCGAGTACCTCCTCGTGCCCGCCACCCCGGACGTGGCCGATCGCCTCGTCGAGGTCCTCGCCCGCAGGGAGCTGGTGCGATGAGCGATGCCAGTGTGTGCGTCCGCTTCTGTGGTCAGCATCGGCCACCAACCACGCCACGCTGTACCTCGTACCTCGTACTTCGTACCTGGTTCTCCGTGTTTCGTACTCCGTACTCGGCCCGTCCGTCGTCCGTTCTCCCATGAGCTTCCTGGCACCGACCGCGTTCCTCCTCTCGGCCCTGGTCGGCCCGCTGATCGCGCTCTACATGCTCCGGTCCCGGCGACGGCGGGTTGTCGTCCCCTCGCTCCTCCTGTGGGAGGAGGCTCCCCGGTCGGTGAGCTCGGCCCGGCCCTGGGAGCGTCTCCGCCTCACTCCGCTGCTCCTGCTGCAACTCCTCGTGTTGGCGCTGTTCATCCTCTCGCTTGCCCGTCCGTCTGTGGCACAGCACTCGCTCCTCGGCCCGCACACGGTGCTCATCATCGATACCTCGGGTTCCATGGCCCAAGCCGGCAGGTTCGACAGGGCGATCGACGAGATGCGCGGCCTGGTTGGCGAAGCGTCCGACGATCGCCTCCTCTCCATCGTGACCGGGGGCCCCGACCCGAGGGTGCTCGCGGCCTTCTCGTCCGACCCCGAGGCGCTTTCAGACGTCCTCGACACCGTGCGCCCCACCGGTGGGCCGGAACGACTCGATGAAGCCGTCCGGCTGGCCCGTGGCCTCGCCACTCCCGACCGGCGCACATCCACGGTGATCTTCAGCGACGGAGGCACCCATCCACTCGCGGTTGAGCCGATCGCCGGCGCCACCCACGTCACGTTCCACGACCCGGCTCCCAACGTGGGCATCACCCTCTTCGCACCGGTGCCCGACCTACGAGGTACCGCTGCCATCGAGGTCGTCAACATCGGCATCGACGCAGTGGCGGTCGACATCGTCGTATTCGTCGACGCGGTCCCGGCCACCCGGCTCCGGGTCGAGGTGCCCGGGGGCTCGGCAGCCCGGCGCCAAGTCGAAGTAACGGCAGGAGCCGGGGCGGTGATCGAAGCCGAGATCCAGGGTGAGGATGGATCGGACCTGGACGATCGCGCCGTGTACGTCGTCGCCTCCGAACGAGGGTCCGGAGCCCAGTTGCTCGGCGAGCGCTCCCTGTTCCTCGAGGCGCTCCTGAGGGCACTGCCCGGTGCAGAGCAGGTCGTCGAAGGAGGAGCCGTCGTCATCGTCAACGGAGGGCCGATCCCCGAGGTCGAAGCTCCCTTGTGGCTCATCCGCACCGAGCCACCGAGCGGAGTGGTGATCACCGGCGTCGGCCAGAACCTGGTGGTCGGGTTCCAGAGACCCGGCGAACCACTGCTTGACGGCGTGGATCTCTCCGGGGTGGTCATCGGGGAAGCGGACATCATCGATGTCGCCGCGCCTGAACACCTCCAGGCCGGGGGTGCGGTGGGTTGGCTGCCCCTGGTCCGGGCAGGAGATGTCCCCCTGCTCCTCCTCGGTGAAGTCAATGGGCGACGAGCGATCTACCAGACCTTCCTCCTCGAGCACTCGAACCTCCCCGTCCAGGTTGCATTCCCGCTCCTCGCACGCAACACCGTCGATTGGCTCACTGGGGGCTCGGCAGCGGGGGGTGGGTCCGAGCCCGTTGGGGTCCCGATCGTGCTCCCGGAAGGCGCCAGGACGATCTCCACGCCTCTGGGCGACGTCGACGTCGCAGGCGTTCACCGCTTCGATGCCACCCACCAGCCGGGGATCTACCGGGTGACCGACGACGCCGGGGCACCGCTCGCCACCGTTGCCAGGACGATCGACCCCATCGAGATCCAAGCCGGGCCCCGGACGATCGAGACCCAGGTCGACCCGGGGGCGGCGACCGAGACCGGGACCGCCACGCGGGAGTGGGTGGCATGGCTCATTGCCACGATTGTCGTGTTCTCATTCCTCGAGTGGTGGGTCGGGCACCGTGCCGCCCCCGCCCGACGGGAGGGCACCGCATGAGGTTCGGGCAACCGTGGTTCCTCACCGCACTGGTCCTCGTATGGGTCGTGTGGCGGCTCGGAGTCGACGGGTTCCGAACGGTGCCTGCTGCCCAGCATCGGCGAGCCGTCGTACTGCGGATGGCCGCCATTGCCCTGCTGGTCACTGCGCTGGCCGCTCCGCTCCTCACCCTCTCGGTCGACCGCACGACGGTCCTGTTCCTGGTGGACCGATCGGCGTCCATGGGCGAGGCGGGTGCGCTGGCGTCCGACGACTTCGTCCGAGCGGCATTGGCCGAGTCCGGGCCCACCGACTGGTCGGGAGTGGTCGTCTTCGGGGGGGACGCCCGGATGGATCAATCCCTGTCGGCCGGCCGCGCCTTCAGCCCGGCACAAACGATCATCGACGCCGGAGCGACGGATATCGCGGGAGCGCTCGAAGCGGCGTTCTCCCTCCTCCCTTCAGAAGGCTCGCGCAAGGTCGTCCTCATCACCGACACGGTCGAGACGACAGGCAACGCCCGGGAGGCGATCGGCAGGTTCGTCGATGCCGGGGTCGGTGTCGACGTCGTCGTGGTCGGGTCCGCAGCGGTGCCCGATGCGCTCGTCGCTTCGGTGGAGGCGCCCGCCGCGGCTCGCGAGGGGGATGTGATCCCGGTGGCCATCGCCATCGAATCGACCATTGCCGGGGAGGCGGTCCTCTCATGGTCCGACGGCTCGGAGACCCACACCATCCCGGTCGAACTCGCCCAGGGAAGGACTGTCATCGAGTTCACGATCGATGCCGTGGACTCGGGCAGCCTTCCGATCGCGGCCCGGGTCACCATGGTCGGCGACGCCCGCCCGCAGAACGACGCGGCCCAGGCGATCGTTCGGGTCGAGGGTCCCGGATCGGTCCTGGTCGTCGAGGGCGTACCGGGGGAGGGACAGGACCTGGCCGAGGCTCTGTCGGCGGCGGGACTTCGGATCGAACGCTCTGCATCGATCCCGGGGCTCGATGGCCTACTTCCCTATGACGGGATCGTGCTCGTCAACCATGTGGCACCCACCGACGCAGTGGCCGAGGCTCTGCGCGTGTTCGTCGAGGAGCTCGGTCGCGGACTCGTCGTCGTGGGCGGAGACCAATCCTTCGGGATGGGCGAGTACGCCACCTCTGACCTCGAACCGCTCCTCCCGGTGAGCTCCGACCCTGACGACATGATTCGCCGCCAGCCCGTGGCGGAGGTCCTCGCCATCGACACCTCCGGCTCGATGGCCGCGTGCCACTGCGGGTCCACCGGCGAGTCGACCGGCGTCAACAAGACGGACTTGAGTCGAGCGGGGGCTGCCTTGGCGATCGGAGCCCTCGACCCCCGTGACATGGTGGGGGTGGTGGCGTTCGGATCGGGCGTCGACTGGGTGATCCCGCTCGCGCTTCGACCAGACGCCGCGGCTGCGGAGGAAGCCCTCGGTCGTCTCCTCCCGGCCGGGAACACCGAGATCGCAGCCGGCCTGGCCGCCGCGATGGAGGCGCTCGCCGGGGTGGAGACCGGGCTGCGCCACATCGTGCTCTTCACGGACGGCTGGGACCCCAACGAGGCCGGGCTCCTCCCGCTGGTCCGGGAGATGGCCGCCCAGGGAATCACACTGTCGGTCCTCGGGACGGGCGAGGGAGCCGGACAGACCCTCGCCCGGATGGCCGACATCGGAGGCGGCCGGTACTACGAGGGAGCCGACCTGGCCTCGATCCCCGAGATCTTCGTCGAAGAGACCCGTACTGTCGCCCGCAACCTCGTCCAAGAAGGGGTGTTCTACCCGGCGCTCGGTGCCGCCTCGGCCGCCACTGCCGGGCTGGACGTCGCACCCCCGCTCTCCGGCTACGTGCTGTCCACCCCCAAGGGAACCGCTCGAGTGGTACTTGAGATCGGCGAGCGCGATCCCTTGCTCGCGACGTGGCGGCGGGGCCTCGGCCACGTCACTGCATGGACATCCGACGCGACGACCCGGTGGTCGGCCGAGTGGGTGGAGTGGGACCGGTTCGTCGGGTTCTGGGGCCAGGTCGTTCGTGAAGCCCTCCCAGTCGAGGGAGAGGGTGTGCCTTCGCTCCGTATCGACTCGGGCGAACTCAGGATCAGCGCCGATCCCGGGCAGATCCCGGACGTGGCTTCCGTCTCGGCCCGGGTGAGCATGCCCAACGGTGACCTGCGTGTCGTGCCGCTCACCGGGGGCGCGGACGGCACGTTCAGCGGGTCGGTCCCCGCCGACCTCCCCGGTACCTACGGTGTGGTCGTGATCGTCGAGGACCGGGGGACCGTCATTGCCCAGGCTTCATCGGGGGTCGTCAGCGGCTACTCCACCGAGTACGCCCTCCTCGATCCCGACCCTACTCTTCCCCCCGCCCTCTCCGGCCCCACCGGGGGTGCCGTGGGTCCCGACGCCGCGGCGGTCTTCGAACCGCTCGCCCGGAGGGGCGCCGCCGAGGTTCCCCTCTGGCCATGGTTGGTGGGCATGGCGCTGGCACTCTTCGCTGCCGACATCACCCTGCGTCGTCTCAACCTGAGCGACGAGGAGATCGTTGTCGTGTCCGCGGTCTCTGTCCCACCTCCGCCGAAGGCCGCGCCTCCGGAAGCGGTGACCCCTGAGGACTCGGCCAGCTCGGAGACGATGAACCGGCTTCTCCGGCGGAGACGTCGCTAGCGCTCCTTCGGGAGGTCAGAGCTCCTCGAGCAGGAGCTGGCTCAACAGGTTGGCAGCCGCGCCCCATGAATCGGTCGTGTCCCGTACCGTCGCCTCCGGGAGGAGGGTGTCGGAGTCGAACCAGTGGAAGCTGACCGCCTTGCGAACCCCAAGGTCACCGGGGGCTGCCACCTCCGGCCGGGCCCAGCATCGGGCGAGGAGCTGCTCGGCAGTCCAGCGACCGACACCGCGCTGGGCCATGAGGTGGTTGATCGCCTCGACGGCCCCCATGGCGGGGACGGGAGCGAAGGCACCGGCGGCAGCCGCCTGGGCGAGTCCGACGATGTACTCGGCTTTGCGGGTCGTGAGCTGCATCGCCCGCAACTCTCCCGGATCCGCTGTTGCCAGGCGTTCGGCTGAGGGGAACCCCCACACCGTCCCGTAGGCAGACGGGTGCTCGGTGCCAAACGCATGGACCAGGCGTGCCTTTGTCTCGAGGGCCCACGTGAGGTTCACCTGTTGGGCCGTGACCAATCCGACCACCGCCTCGAAGGGGTCCGGCGTGATGACCGGGCGGAATGTGGAGTGGGACTCGAGGAGTCGTCGGACACGGTCATCGCGACCGGCCAGGGCTTCGACCGGCTCCCACGGAAGGGTGTCCGCCACCCGAGCTCGGAAGTCGGGGAGGGCTGCACCGTCGTCGATCTCGAACGTGCCGTCGAGGTCCTGCCGGACGCGGTAGGCGCTGCCTCCCGCGACCCGGTGGTAGGTGCCGTCGACGAACCGGTTGACCGGGTCGTTACCCCAGCGGGTGAAACGGGCCGCCCAGCGAGCCAGGGCGAACGGGCGCCCGGGGGTCCACTTCACGGGTGGACGAGGGGTGTGGCCTCCAGGGAGGCTGCGGCTGCGGCGTCGACGATCCACAGGACGTGTTGGGCACCCGAGGCGACCAGCGCAGCCGGGGTCGTTCCGGGGCCCTCGAGCACCTCCTTGAGGGCACCGGCCTTGCCCGGCCCCTGGACGAGGAAGATGGCCAGTCGGGATCGATGCAGCAGTGGGATGGTGGCCGTCAGGCGCCACACGCCCTTGTCGGCCAGCCAATTGGCCACATAATCGCGATCGGTGACCTCGAGGGCGGCGCTCCCCGGGAAAAGACTGGCGGTGTGGGCGTCATCACCGATCCCGAGCAGGACGACATCGGGCCGAATGACGCCATCGGAGTCGCCGAGTCGCTGGCGGAGGAGGCCCTCGTAGTGGGCCGCCCGCTCCTCGGGTGTGGCGCCCGTGGCGAAGGGGACGGGCAGCAGGGGTCCGCCGATCTCCTCCCCGAGTTCGTCGAGGGCCATACGGGAGTTGCAGTCCGGGTGGTCGAGGGCGACCCAGCGCTCGTCGCCCATCCAGACGTCGATGCGGGACCAAGGGGGGGCGTGGGACCGCAGCGCCCGGTAGGTGGCTGCCGGGGTACCCCCGCCGGCCAAGGCGAGGCTCCCACCCGGCGTGAGTTCGTTGGCGATCACGTCTGCCGCGTACCGGGCCAGGACGTCGGCATCGGGGAGCACGTGGACAGCCATGGCATCAGGCTATCGCGTCATCCGCCGGTCCTGGCCTGGCCGACTGGCGGGTTGCCTGGCGGGGGTTGCGCCACCGGTCGCACGGACAGGGCCCGGTCGGGAGTCGGTAGGCTCGCTCGGATGCCATATCTCCGCATTCCCCCTGGACACGATGGGCTCGAGGCAGCGCTCGGGGCCACGGGCATCACCCATACCAGCGCCGACGACGGTCTCGTCTTCGTGGCGTCCGGCCCGGCGCTGGGAGAGGAGTGGGACGCCATCGCCCATGAACTCGAGGAGGCCTTCACTCTCAGCCAACAATCGGTGCGTGCCGGAGCGAACGTCGTCTACGTCGTGGCCGGTGAGGACCTCCTCGGCCAGCGCGGGCCGGGGGCAGCGATGATCGCCTGCGGCCTTCTCTCCGCAGCCCGCACCACTGGGTTCGAGGGTGCGAAGCCGGGCTTCACGGCCAACACGGTGGCCCCCGAGATCGGCGCCGACCCGGCGAATACCGCGCGGTGGATCGAGCGCATGCTGGATTCACGGGGATCCACCGGGGAGCTCGTCCGAATCGGCCCTGGGCACCTCGGGAAGGCCCTGCCATGAGCGTGGCGGTCGTCACGGGCGTCGCCGGTGGGATCGGGTCCCAACTTGCGGGGCGTCTTGCCGAGGACGGGCATCACATCGTCGCCGTGGACCTCTCCGATCGAATCCACGAGGTCACCGCCGACCTGCAGGCGGCCGGCCACACGGTGACCGCGGTTCGAGCCAACCTCGTCGACCCCGATGGTCGCGCGGCTGTCTTGGAGGCGGCACGCCAGATCGGCCCGGTTCGAGTGCTCGTGAACAACGCCGGGATCACTCGTGACGCTCGGCTCGTGAAGATGGAGGCCGACCAGTTCCGGGCCGTGATCGCCGTGAATCTCGGGGCGGTGCATGGCCTGACGATGGAACTGCTCGGCCAGATGGCGGCCGGCTCTTCGATCGTTTCGATCAGTTCTCGGGCCTACCTCGGCAACTTCGGTCAGTTCAACTATTCGATGTCGAAAGGTGGCGTGGTCGGCCTGACCCGGGCCCTCGCTCTGCAGCTGGCTCCTGGCATCCGTGTCAACGCCATCGCTCCCGGGCTCATCGAGACGCCGATGGCCCTCGCCATCCCCGAGGACATTCGCACCACGATGATCGAGGCGAACCCGATGAAGAGGATGGGCGCACCCTCCGACATCGCGGAGGCGGTTGCCTGGCTCGCCGACGGTGAGCGCTCGGGGTATGTGACTGGCCATGTCCTCGTCGTCGGTGGCGGGCGATCGCTGCGGTGACACGCAACGACCTGGTCGAATGGTCACCTGGTAGGGCGGTGACCGTCCGGGTCCTGGTAGGGGACCGGGCGCCGGTCGTGCTCCTGGCCCACGGGGCCGGGGTTGACCAGGACCATCCGCTCCAGGTGCGGGTGCGTGATGGCATGGCCGACAGGGGGTTCGGGGTCGTTACCTTCAACTATCCCTACATGGAGGCCGGTAAGGGTCGACCGGACCGCCCCGACACGCTGCTCGCGTGTCATCAGGCGGTTGCGGACCGCGTCCGGAACGAATTCGGTGAGGTTGTGCTCGCCGGTCGGTCGATGGGCGGCCGGATGGGAACCATGCTCGCCGCCGGCGGCTACCCAACGGCCGGGGTCATCGCCCTCGCCTACCCGTTGCATCCGATCGGGAAGCCCGAGAGGTTGCGGGCTGCGCACCTCCCGGAGGTGGATGTGCCCGTCCTCATGGTCATCGGTGACCGCGACCCGATGTGCACCATGGCCCTCTACGACGAGCATGTCCGTGGCCTCCCCAACGTCAGGACCGTCGTCATCATCGACGGCGATCACTCCTTCCGGGTGCGGAAGAAGATGGGCCGCTCGAACGACGAAGCACACGCCGAGATCATGGATGCAGTCGAGGCATTCTTGGCGGGCCTCTAGGGGTCAGCGTCTGTTCTCCACGCGGTGGAGGGGCCCGGCAAGCGCAGCGCCGCGGGTAGGGGCCTCTGCGTAGCGGTTGGAACCCGGCCCCCCTACCTCCGCCTCCACTCCGTCCCGGCGCAGGGACCTTCCACCCAACCTCGTTGGGGGGACAGACAGTGGCTACTCCGTCCGCGGGGGTGTCCCCTCGATTGCCAGCACCTTGTTGAGGCGTCGCAGGTGGCGCTCCTCACCCGTGAAGCGGGCGCCGAGGAAGGTTGAGGCGAGCTCCTCGGCAACGTTCTGCCCCACCACTCGAGCGCCGAGGCACAAGACGTTCGCATCGTCATGCTCCACGCCCTGGTGGGCGGTGTAGGTGTCGTGGGCGACCATCGCCCGCACGCCGGTGACCTTGTTCGACGCGATGCAGGCGCCGGCCCCCGAGCCGCAGACGACAATGCCTCGGTCGGCGCGCCCGTCGGCAACGGCCCGTGCTACAGCCTCGGCGAAGTCGGGGTAGTCCACTGGGTCCTCGGTGTGGGTGCCGAAATCGAGGATCGTGTACTCAGCCGGGTCCAGGTGGGCAATGAGGTGCTCCTTGAGCGGGAATCCCGCGTGGTCGGAGCCGAGGGCGATGCGCATGGGAGGAGGGTAGTGGTGACGACGAGCGCGAGCGCGGGCCCGAGCCCGAGCAAGACCAGACGTGGTGAGGTAGACCACGACCATCGGGCTTGGCTCGTGCTCGTGCCCGGGCGTTCTTCAGCTCACGCGGACGCAGACGCAGACGCAGACGCTGACACTGACATACCGCCCTCCCCGATACCCTTCCCGGTGATGAGCGAAACGATCAGCATCGTCGGCGGAACACCCCTGCGGGGCGAGGTCGGCGTCCTCGGCGCCAAGAACGCCGTGCTCAAGCAAATGGTGACCGCGCTCCTGGTCGAGGGCCGGCACACGCTCACGAACGTACCCGGGATCCTCGACGTGGCGATCATGCAGGAGGTCCTCGAACACGTCGGGGCCACCTGCCACCGGGTCGGCCACACCGTGCACATCGACGTCCCCGCCGAACTCACCCCTGAGGCGCCGCTCGAACTCGTCCGCAGGATGCGGGCGTCCACGATCGTCCTCGGGTCGCTCCTCGCACGATGCGGGGAGGCGCGGGTGGCGTTCCCCGGCGGCGACGACCTCGGTGCCCGGCCCATCGACCTCCATCTGCGAGCACTCGAGTCGATGGGTGCCCACTTCAACCTCAATCACGGTGTCCTCGAAGGCCGTGCAGCCAACGGACTCCACGGTGCCGAGATCGAGCTCGAGTTCCCGTCGGTCGGAGCGACCGAGAATGCGGTGCTGGCTGCGGTGCTCGCCAAAGGGACGACGACGGTCCACAACGCCGCCCGTGAGCCCGAGATCCAGGACATCTGCGTGCAACTGCGGGAGATGGGAGCCATGATCGGCGGGGAGGGGACCGCCACGATCGTCATCGACGGTGTGGATCGGCTGTCCCCGGTCACGCACGCCGTCCTCCCGGACCGCCTCGAGGCCGGCACCTATGCAGTGGCGGCCGCCATCACCGGAGGAGACGTGATCGTCAGGGACTGCCGCCCCGAGCACCTTCGCATGGAGCTCCTCAAGCTCGAGGCAGCAGGGTGCGAAGTCCAGACGGGCGACGGCTGGATGCGGATCGTCGGACCCGTCCGCCCGACTGCGGTGGATGTGGCCACCCTGCCCTACCCCGGCTTCCACACCGACATGCAGCCCCAAATGGTTGCGTTGCTCTCCGTGGCCGACGGGACATCTGTCGTCACCGAGAACCTCTACGACGCCCGGTTCCGCTATGTCGGGGAGCTGGCTCGGATGGGAGCCGACATCGGTATCGAGTGGCAGCACGCCGTGGTTCGGGGGGTGGGGGAGCTCTCAGGATGCCCTGTGATCGCCCCGGACATCAGGGCTGGTGCGGCGCTCGCCCTCGCGGGGCTCCGGGCGGAGGGGACCACGACGATTTCGGGGGTGTCCCACATCGACCGGGGCTATGAGGACTTCGTCGGCCGACTCGCCGCCCTCGGTGCCGAGATCACCCGGTCGTGAGGGAAGAACGGAGAACGGAGAACGGAGTCAGCGGCCCCGCTGCACGCCGCCGGCGGGGCGTGATCCTCCTGCTCGTGCTCGGGCTCGTGCTTGGGCTCCTCGGCGCCGTGCCTGCCTCGGCTGACGAGAGCTTGATCGGCCACGTCGTAGAGATCGTGGGAGTCGGGAGCCCCATCGAGTTCGGCGGGCGCTCCTACTCCGGGCGGTTCCAGGTCAGGTCGCACGGCGATCGCGTGGTGCTTGTCGAACTCGTGGACGCCGACACCTACATGCGTGGCATCCGGGAGGTCCCTGCGTCCTGGAACCCGGAGACGCTCAAGGCACAGGCCGTCGCGGCCCGCACCTACCTGGCGTGGACGCTCCACAGGGGAAGAGCTGGTGCGGGGGCGGACTACGGGTTCGACATCTGCGCCACCAGCGCCTGCCAGGTCTACCGGGGGGGTGCGGGGGAGGAAGGTGCCGCTCCCTGGGACGCGGCGGTGGCCGCCACGGCGGGTGAGATCCTCCTCCACGCGGGGACGCCGGCCCAGGCCCTCTACTCGTCCACCACGGGTGGGCGGACCCGTAATGTCGAGGACATCTTCGGGTCGTCCCCCAAGCCGTACCTGCAGGCGGTCGACTCCCCAGGGGAGCAATCCCCGTACGTCCGGTGGACGGTCGATCTCTCCAAGGCGGAGATGCGGGCGGTCTTCGCAGAGGCTGGCATCACGGCCGAGCTCCTCACCTTGTCGGTGGAGACGAAGGCGGACGGGGCCGGTGCCTGGATCGTCAGCGGCCTCTTCTCCGATCGGTTGCGGACCTGGACCAGTTGGCAGTTCCGCGGCCTCATGAACAAGTACGGCCCGCTGGCACTGCCCGATGACCTACCGCGGTTCCGGTCCGATGGTCGTCGCTTCCCACAGGTCGTGCTTGGGCCTTCGTTCACGGTGTCGCGGTCGATCCGGTATGACTCCTCCATCAGGGAGGGGAACCCACTCATCGATGTGTTCTCGATCCATGGTGGGGGATGGGGCCACGACGTCGGGATGAGCCAGTACGGCGCCCAGGCCATGGCCGAGGCAGGGGCGTCCTATGTGGAGATTCTCAGCCACTACTACTCGGGTCTCGTTCCCTCGCCCGCCGGCCGGTTCCTACCGAGCCGGATCGCGGTCGGACTCTCGTTCGGCACCGACCCGATCACCATCGGTGGCGACGGGCTGCTGGCAGTGGCCATCGATGGCGCCCCGGTGGCAGACTCGTTGGCGGGGGCCTGGACGTTGGAGTCGACGGGAGCAGCCATCCGGCTGACACCGCCGGTGGCGTTCGGCGTCGATCCAGCCCTCGTTCCACTCGCAACCCGGGTACCGGCCGATGGGCAGTTGGTGGTGGCGGCGGTTCCGACCTGGGGCCAGGTCCGGCTTGTCGTGTTCAACGCCGGCACGCCGATCTATCGCAGCGAATGGACGAATTGGTTCGGCGGGCGGATCGTGTTCGCCCCACCGGGCCTGCGCGGCGGCCCGACCATCTCGGTGGTGGTCCAGCATCGGGACCCGCAGACGGGGGCCGAGAAGGTGGAGTCGGTCACGAGCGGACTGTTGCTGTGGCGCTGACGCGGAGCTGGTGGTCGGCAGTCAGCTGGCTTCGACGCCAACGACCCCGGGGACACGATCCTGAAGGATCCGTTCGATCCCGGCGGTCAGCGTCATTTGGGAGAGCGGGCATCCGCCACAGGCTCCCACCAACTCGAGCTTGACCACGCCGTCCTCGACACCCTGGAGGATCATGTCACCGCCGTCTGCCTGGAGGGCGGGACGGATGTATTCGAGGGTCTCCGCGAGCACGTCCAGGTCGACCTCGGCGTCGGGGTCGGGACGGCGCTTGATGGTGATGGAGGTCTCGCTCATGCGAGGCCAAGGGTAGTTACTCCTACGGCGGTAGTGGAAACGTCTTGGGGGAGGAGCAAGGACCAAGGACCGAGGACCCTGGTACGTCGTCTCGCACCGTACTCGACGCCTGACGCTCGTCTCTTCTCGCACCTCCGTTCTCGTACCTTGGGACTTGGGACTCGGGACTCGCTCCTCTCCCGGTAGTCTCCGCGCGACCACCCATGAGGAGACGAAGATGTCCATGATCGACTACTCGGTTGACGGTTCCGTGGGGATCATCCGGCTCGACCGGCCACCGGTCAACGCGCTCTCGTCCGAGTTCGCGGCCGAGATACTCGCCGCGGTCGAGCGGGCAGCCGACCCGGCCATCCGGGCGGTGGTGATGTACGGCGATCCCCACTTCGCCGCCGGCGCGGACATCAAGGGGTTCCGGGAGGCGTACCTGGCCAAGGAAGCCGGGGAGGAGGTCGACCCCGACCTGGCCGGTGATCTCGTCAAGGCGATCAGGGCCATGGAGACGCTGCCCAAGCCGGTGATCGCTGCGGTCAAGGGCTTCGCCCTCGGCGGCGGCCTCGAACTCTCGATGGGGGCGGACTTCCGCTACGCGGGGTCCGGGGCGCACGTCGGCCAACCCGAGATCCTCCTCGGCCTCATCCCAGGCGCCGGGGGCACCCAGCGCCTCACCCGCCTCGTTGGACCGCAGGTCTCCCGCGAGCTGAACTACTCGGGTCGTCACGTCGCGGCCGACGAAGCGCTGGCGCTCGGCATCGTGGACAAGGTGTTCCCCGACGAAGAGGTTGTAGCCGAGGCCATCAAGCAGGCGCACATCTTCGCATCCGGTCCGACCAAGGCCCTGGCCGCGGCCAAGCGAGCCATCACCGAGGGAATCGGCACGCCGATCTCCGAGGCCATGGGCATCGAAGGAGCCGCCTTCAAGGAGCTCTTCTGGTCGGCCGACGCCCGGGAGGGCGTGTTCGCCTTCGTCGAGAAGCGGAAGGCCGACTTCATCGGCGAGTGAGGACCGAGTACGAAGACCGGAGAACGAAGCCGGAAGTCCGCAGAGCCCAATGCGCCGATAGGGGTGGCAGGTGCGAGTCGGCGTAGGCTTGGTCCGCTCGCGATACGGGCGGAGGCATGACGCAACCTGCAATCGAGGCCAACGACCTCCGGTTCTCCTACGGGGACCACGAAGCGGTGGCTGGGGTGAGTTTCGCCGTCGCCCCTGGCGAGATCCTCGGGTTCCTTGGGCCGAACGGTGCCGGGAAGTCGACGACCATCAAGATCCTCACCGGGCAGCTGAAGCCGAAGTCGGGATCCGTCTCCGTGCTGGGGATGGACATGGCTGACAAACCGGAGGTCATCCACGGTCGTATGGGCGTCTGCTTCGAGGAGAAGAACCTCTACAACAACATGTCCGCCCGGGAGAACCTCGACTTCTTCGCTGAGCTGTTCGGCATACGCATCGACGCCGAAGAGCACCTTCGCCGGGTCGACCTGGCCGACCGCGCCAACGACCGGGTCGCGGGCTTCTCCAAGGGCATGAAGCAACGCCTCATGATGGCCCGCGCGCTGCTCAACCAGCCCGACGTGCTGTTCCTCGACGAACCGACGGATGGGCTCGACCCCGTCTCGGCCGCCTCGATCCGCTCACTCATCCGGGACGAGGCTGCGCGGGGAGCGGCCATCCTGCTCACCACCCACGACATGCACGAAGCCGATGAACTCAGCGACCGGGTGGCCTTCATCAACGAGGGTCGGATCCTTGCGCTCGACAAACCGGAGGAACTCAAGCTCGCCCACGGCCAACGGGCGGTCAAGGTACGGAGGCGCGCGGGGGATGGGGTCGACGAGTTGATCATCCCGCTCGACGGTGACGGATCGGCCGCTCGCCTCTCTGGTCTCATGGACGACATGCTCATGTCCATCCACACCGAGGAGGCGACGCTCGAGGACGTGTTCATCACGTTCGCCGGTCGCGGACTGGAGGGCTAGAAGGTTGCTGAAGAATCGAGTCGCGGCGCATCGTCGGCGGTCTTCGCCCCCGGATGCGTCCTCGAACCCGCCGCTACGCCCGGTGGCGGCAGGTCCTTCGTCCGTGCGAGGAACGATCCCACGCCAACGCCCGGGGAGAGAGCTGTAGATGCGACTCTCCATCGTGTGGGCGTTCATGAAGAAGGACACCAAGGCGTTCCTGCGTGACAAGTTCTTCGTCGTCATCACGTTCGTCGGGTTGGTGTTCTACATCGGGATTTTCCAGGTCATCCCCGACTCCGTCGACGAGGTGGTCGACCTGGGGATCACCGGTGACATCGGGACCCTGCTCGACGGCGAATCCCTCGACGACTCCGGTGGCCTGGGTGTGACCTTCTTCGGCACGGAGGAGGAGCTCGTTGCCGCGGTCGACGCCGGTGACACCGTCATGGCGGGCTTGGCCTTCCCAGACGGATTCGTGTCCTCGGTGAGGGCGGGGGACCCGGTGACCGTGAAGGTGATCACCGGGCAAGGCCTCCCCACCGAGCTTCGGGGCGCGCTCACCTCAGCCGTGCGGGAGTTGGCCTTCCGGGTGGCCGGCGAAGACCTCCCGGTCACCCAACTGGCCGAGGAAGAGGTGGTGCTGGGGGTCGATCGGGCCGGCGGCCAGGTTTCGATGCAGGAGCGGATGCGGCCGTTGTTCGCGTTCCTCGTTCTCATGGTCGAGGCGATCGCCCTCGGGTCACTCGTGGCGGAGGAGATCCAACAACGCACGGTGCAGGCAGTCCTCGTCACCCCCGCCCGGGTCAGGGAGTTCCTCTCGTCGAAGGTCGTCTTCGGCACGGTCCTCGCCTTCTCGGAGGCGCTCATCATCCTCGTGGCGCTCCGAGCGCTCGCCGTGGAGCCACTGCTGATCCTCACCGCGACGTTGTTGGGGGCGATCATGGTCACCGGGTTCGCGTTGGTGGCCGGCTCCCTCGGCAAGGACTTCATCTCCGTGCTGTTCTGGAGCATGCTCTTCATGATCCCGCTCATCGTGCCAGCGGGTGCCCTCATGTTCCCCGGCCAGGCCGCGGACTGGATCCGCGCAATGCCCTCGTATCCCCTTGCCGACATCATCTTCGATGTCACGTCTTCCGGTACCGGGTGGAGTGAAGCGTCGGGCTCCCTCCTTGTGCTGTCTGGGTGGTGCCTGGCTGCCCTCGGCGTCGGATCGTGGGTGCTGCGGAGGAGGGTGGTGACCCGATGAGGCACTATCTGGCCGTGCTCAAACGGGAGATGAGGATCGGACCCCGCTCGCCGTTCGTCTACTGGGCGCTCATCCTCCCGGCCTTCATGACCATCGTCCTCCAGGGCGTGTTCGGAGGCCTGTTCGAGCCCGAACCCCGCCTCGCCATCGTCGACCACGGTGCCTCGGCGGTCACGCTGGCCGCAGCCCAACTCGAGGGCGTGTCGGTGACGATCCTCGACTCGGACGCGGCCCTCTACTCGGCGGTGGAAGCGAACGACTTCGATGCGGGACTCATCCTCCGGGCCGGCTTCGACGAGGCCGTCCGGGCGGGCGAGCGGCCGGTCCTCGAGTTCCACGTCGGTGGAGAGAGCCTGGCCTCGAACCGAGCGGTCCTCGGCGTCTCCACCATCGACCTCATCCGCGAGCTCGAAGGCTCAGCAGCGCCGGTCGAGGTCGAGGTGATCTCGCTCTCCGAGTCCGACCTCAACCTTGCCCAGCGGACCATTCCCATGGTTGTGATCATGGCCGTGGCGGTGGCTGGCGTCTTCGTCCCGGCGTCGAGCCTCGTCCAGGAGAAGATGGACCGGACCCTCAGTGCGGTGCTCGTCACTCCCGCCAGGATCAGTCAGGTCCTGTGGGCGAAGATGACCCTCGGTGTGATGCTGGCGGTCGTCACCGGCATGGTCGCCTTGTGGATGAACGGAGCGTTCGGCTCATCGCCCTGGGTGATGGTGCTGGCGGTGGCGCTCGGGTCGATCATGATGGCCGAGATCGGGGCCGCCCTCGGCAGTTGGGCGCCCGACCAGAACACGCTCTTCGCTGCGTGGAAGGGTGGAGCCATCCTGATCATCTTCCCGATGATCTTCTTCATGTTCCCCAGCCTTCCCCAATGGATCGCCAAGCTCGGCGTGACCTACTACTTCCTTCAGCCGATCTTCGACCTGGCGCTCTTCGACGCCGAATTCGGCGATGTCGCCCCCAACCTCGCTGTTGCTGCAGCGGTCTGTGTGGCGATGATCCCACTCGTCTTCAAAGCCGGAGCCGTGCTGGAACGAAAGCTGGCGGAGTAGCGGCCCGGACGATCAGTACCCTCGGCGCATGTCGTTTCGCTCGCCTGCCACGGATGCGCTCGATGCTGCCAAGGTGGCCTACCGAGTCGTCGAGTACGGGAGGGTCTCGTCCGTGGAGGAGGCGGCGACAGCCCGGGGGATCGAGCTTCGGCAATTGGCCAAGACGCTCGTGGTTCGGGTCGAAGAGGGGGCCTACGTGCTTGTGCTCATCCCCGGTGACCGTGGTCTCGACTACCGGAAGCTGCGTGAGCACCTCTCGGTGCGTCGCCTCACCATGCCGTCACCGGCGGAAGCGAAAGCCGCCACCGGGTTTGAACGGGGCACGATCACGCCCTTCGGGGCAGGTGGCTGGCCGGTCATCTTCGACCAGGGCCTCGAGGGCCTGGACGAGGTCTCACTGGGGGCCGGAGCACACGGTGCGGCCCTGCACCTGTCAATGGCTGCAGTGATCGCCGTCACCGGGGCTACAGTCGCCGACCTCGTCGACGACCAGGATCCCAATCCATGAGCACCGATCACTACCACCATCGAAGCCCCATCGAGGAAACGCTCGGAATCGAATACGAGATGGCGGATGGCAGTGCCCGTGGGCGGTTGTCCGTGACACCCCAGCTCTACTCACGGGCAGGGCGGATGCACGGCGGGCTGATCTTCACGGCAATCGACACCGTCATGGGCCTGGCCACTCGCAATGCCGTGGGATGGGACAAACTCATCGCCACCATCGACATTTCGATCCGCTACATCCGCACGGTCTCGGACGGCGACCTGTTCATCGAAGCCACCGTTGTGCATCCCGGACGGCGCGTGCTCCAGCTCTCGGCAGAAGCCAAGGACGGCGAGGGTCGGCTCGTGGCCGCGGCGACCGGTGCATTCATGGTCACCGAGTGAGCACGCTCATGGCCTTCACCTATCCGCCCGCGCGGCGCAGCGACGTCGTCGACCACCTCCACGGGATCCCGGTCCCAGACCCCTACAGGTGGACCGAGGATCCCGATGATCCCGAGACGATTGCCTTCGTCACCGCGCAGAACGAGATCAGCCTTCCGTACCTCACTTCGCTCCCCGAACGGGATCGACTCAAGGCGCGCATGACCCGGCTCTGGAACGTGCCCCGTACCGGAAGTGCCGAGCATCGGAGCGGCACGGTCGTCTACGCCCGCAACGACGGTCTCCTCGATCAGCCCGTCTACTACCGGCGGCGTGGTCTCGAGGGCCCCGAGCAGGTGCTCCTCGACCCCAACCACCTCTCGGCGGACGGGGCGGTGGCGGTGGTCGTCGCTTCGCTCTCCCCGGACGGACACCAGTTCGCCTACGCCACCGCCGAGGCGGGGTCCGACTGGCAAGTGATCAAGGTGCGAGATGTCGAGTCCGGCGAGGACCTTCCGGACGAGTTGGTGGAAGTCAAGTTCTCGTCTGTCGCTTGGCACGGCGACGGCTTCTTCTACGCACGGTTCCCGGGGGCCGACCGGTCGTCTGTCGGCCTGGCGAGGCATATGTCGATCTTCTTTCACGTCCTCGGGACCGACCAGTCGGCGGACACCCTCGTCTTCGCCAATGACGCCGACCCCGACCTCGGCTACGACCCGAGCGTCAGCGCGGACGGCCGCTACCTCGTTCTCACCGAGTGGGACGGCACATCCCACCAGAACGGACTGCTGTACAGGGACCTCGACGGTGGTGAGTGGGTTCGTCTCCGCCCGACTGGGGAGGCTGGGTACACGTACCTCGGCCACATCGACGGTGCGTTCCTGGTCCTCACCGACCTCGATGCCCCGAACGGCCGGGTGGTGCGGATCCCGCTCGACCAGCCGAGTGTGGTCGAATCCGTCATAGGGGAGGCCGAGGAAGCCGTCGAGACCGCACTCGTGGCTGGCGTCGAGATCCTGGTTGCTCGTCTCCGGGGCGCTGCCCACGTCATCGAGCGGTTCGGAATCGACGGCGTGCCACTGGGCTCCCTGCCGCTCCCTGGGCCGGGGACTATGGCGGAGGTCTCGGGCCACCCGGGCGACCCGATCGTCCTCCTCGGGTGGCAGTCGTTCACGATTCCGCCCTCGGTGTATTGCTGGGACGGTGGGACGACGACCCGCTTTGCCGGCGAGGACCCTCACCCGGGGGTCGAGGTGACGCGGGAGACCGCGACCAGCCCGGACGGAACAGCGGTCGGCATGTTCATCCTCAGGGGTCGGGAGACGGCCTTCCCTGCCCCGACCATCGTCTATGGCTACGGCGGGTTCAACATCAACCTCACCCCAATGTTCAACCCGGCCCGATTGGCATTCCTCGAGGAGGGTGGCGTGATCGCCGTCGCCAACCTGCGAGGCGGCAACGAACTCGGAGAGGATTGGCACGTTGCCGGGATGCTCGGGGCCAAGCAGAACGTGTTCGATGACTTCGTCGCATGCGCCCGCCATCTCAAGGCCACCGGCATCGCCTCCAAGGTCGGGTCCCGCGGAGGGTCGAACGGGGGTCTCCTCACGGCCGCCACGGTCCTCCAGGCGCCGGGCGCCTTCGACGCGGTGGTGAGCCAGGTCCCGGTCATCGACATGTACCGGTACCAGCACTTCACCGCCGGCCGGTACTGGACCGTCGAGTACGGCGATGCTGCCGATCCGGACGCGTTCGCCTGGCTGTCCGCCTACTCGCCCCTCCACACCATCACTCCGGGGATGAAACTCCCGCCGCTCCTCATCACCACCGCTGAGACCGACGATCGGGTCGTGCCCATGCACTCCCACAAGTTCGCGGCGGCCCTGCAGCACGCGGCCGGGGGGACGTCCGACAACCCGATCATCGAGCGGGTCGAACGCCGGGCAGGCCACGGGATGGGCAAGCCGGTCTCGAAGCTGATCGAGGAGTCTGCTGACATGTTCGGGTTCCTACTGCACCACCTCACCTGAGGTGGACGTACGGCGCTAACCCTCGACCCGGGCCTTCAGCCGGTTGAGGTTCCCCAGCCAGATCCTTCGGAAGATCGGCTTGGCGACCCACGCCCCGAGTTGGCCGGCGAAATACCAGGGGAAGCGAAGGTGCTCCGACCAGGTGAAGCGGGTGCCACTCCCTGATCCTTCGAGGGTGAACCGCCCGGATCCTTCGACAACCCCGACGTGGGTGACGCCGATGGAGACCGGCTCGACCCACTCTGTGACGCGCATGACGTCGGTCGTCCGCAACGGCCCGATGGTCGTGACGACCTCCATCACCGTACCGACCCCCGACCGTTGGCCGCTGCGGAACGTGATCGATGCTGCGTCGGACATCCACTCGACGTGGGAAGCCAGGTCGGCGACGGATTCCCAGACGGTCGCGACCGGTGCCTCGATCGAGACCGAGACGGTCAGACCGGGTCCGGCTTTCGGCGGCTGCAGATTCCTCATAGTGCCTTTACGTAGCGGACCTCGTGCAGGGATGCACCAGGCATGGTCTCCGCCTTCTCCGCACCATCGGTGAACCAACCGGCGGCCTCGTAGAAGCGGCGGGCCCGCGCGTTCGAGTCGAGCACCCACAGGCACCCGTCGGTGAGTCCCCGCGCGGCGAGTCGACGCTCGGCCTCCGCCATCAGCATCCTCCCGGCGCCCAGTCCCCACGCCTCCTCCCGGAGGTAGATGGCCTGGACCTCGCCCACCTTGTGGAGGAGGCCGTGGTCTTCGTCCCGACAGAGCGAGACCCGGGCGAAGCCGACGACGGCGCCTGCCAGTTCGATGACGATGACATCGAGGTCTCGCGCCGTGATCACGTCGGTCCAAATGGAGGTGCGGCGCTCCATGTGGGCGTCGAGTCCAGCGAGCATCTCGTCGGGGAGTAGGCCCCGGTAGGCGGCCTGCCACGAACGGATGTGCGCCTCGGCGATGGCCGGCGCGTCGGCCACTCGGGCGGTTCGCACATCCACAGCGTGAGCGTACCCCTGCGCCGGGGGCTTGGCCTGACGCGCCGCAGTCGACCCCGGCAACTACCGTCACGCCCAACCCATGCACTACCTCGACCACGCAGCAACCACACCCATGCGCCCGGAGGTGTGGGAGGCGATGCGTCCCTTCGCCCTCGATGTCTTCGGCAATGCCTCGGGAAGTCACGCCGTGGCGAGGCAGGCGAAGAACGCGCTCGAAGAGGCTCGGGAGCGGGTGGCAGCCCTCATCGGCGCGGATCCCAGCGAGATCATCTTCACGTCCGGCGGTACGGAGTCCGACAACCTCGCCGTCCAGGGAAGCGTGCTCGCAGCCGACGACGGGGGCCTCGTGACCACTGGCATTGAGCACGAGGCTGTCCTCGAGACCGCAGCCTTCGTCGAGTCGCTTGGACGGGACGTCGTGGTCGTCGACCCTGGGGAGAACGGGGTCGTGGACCCTGAGTCGATCGTGTCGGCCCTCCAACCCAATACTGCTCTCGTTTCGATCATGGCGGCGAACAACGAGACCGGGATCATCCAGCCGGTGGCAGAGCTCAGCGCGCTCTTCCGGTCGCAGGGGATCGACGTCCCCATCCACACCGACGCGGTGCAGGCCTTCGCCAGCGAGCGGATCGACATCCGTCAGTTGGGCGTGGACATGTTGTCGCTGTCGGGGCACAAGTTCGGTGGACCCAAGGGGACGGGCCTCCTCTGCCTGGGGCGCGGATTGAAGCTCGACCCGGTGATGCACGGCGGAGGCCAAGAGATGGGCCGGCGCGCCGGGACAGCCAACGTGATGGGGTCAGTCGGTCTTGCGGTCGCCATGGAACTTGCAGCCGGCGACCGGACCCGTTTCAAGCGCCGGATCGCCGAGGAGCGAGACGCGTTCGAATCCACCTTGCAGCGCCTACTCCCCGGGGCGCGGGTCACCGGTCTCGGCCAGGCCCGCCTCGCCTCGCACTCCCACATCCGGTTCCCCGGCCTCGACCAACAGACCGCCCTCATACGACTCGACCGGGCCGCGATCGCGGCGTCGGCCGGTTCGGCCTGCTCGTCGGGGGCCGCCAACACCTCACACGTCCTGCTGGCCATGGGGATGGGGGTGACCGAGGCTCGTACGGCGCTTCGTTTCTCGTTCGGGTGGACCACCGCGGTGGGAGAGGGGACCCGAGCGGCGACGGTTGTCGCCGACGCGTTGCGGAGTCGCTGATGCGCGTGATGGTGGCCATGAGCGGCGGCGTCGATTCGTCTGTCGCCGCCGCCCTGATGGTGGAGGAGGGCCACGACGTCATCGGGGTCACCCTGAAGCTGTGGGAGGGGCCCGCCGGCGAGCTTCCGACCGCCGGGTGCTGCACGGTCTCGGACGCCGAGGACGCACGTCGCGTGGCGGCCCAACTGGGGATCCCGTACTACGTGCTCGACTACACAGAGTCGTTCATGAGTGGAGTCGTCGACCGATTCGTGGTCGCCTACGCCGAGGGTCGGACCCCAAACCCGTGTGTGGAGTGCAATCGGACCGTGAAGTTCGATCGGATGCTCGGACACGCCCCCGAGCTCGAGTGTGACGCCCTCGTCACCGGCCACTACGCGAGGGTCCGACACGACGAGGGAGGTTGGCACCTGCTGCGGGGAGTCGACCCGACCAAGGACCAGTCCTATGTGTTGTCGATGCTCGGCCAGGACCAACTCCGAAGGACGCTGTTCCCCGTGGGGGAGCAGACCAAGGAGGAGACCCGCATCCAAGCCGAGCAGCTCGGCCTTCGGACTGCACTCAAGCCGGACAGCCAGGACATTTGTTTCGTCGGTCAGGGCGACTACCGGGAGTTCGTGCGTCGGAGGTCGCCGGGGGCCGTGGTCCCCGGACCGATCGTCGACATCGGGGGCACGGAGCTCGGCCGTCACGAGGGTGTGGTCGACTTCACCATCGGCCAGCGCAAGGGCCTCGGACTGGCTGTGGGAGAGCCACGGTACGTCCTCGGCATCGATGCCGGCACGGCCACTGTCACGATCGGACGCCGGTCCGACCTCAGGAGGTCATCGGCCCGGGTGGAGGGGATGTCCTTTGTTGCAGGGCACGCTCCCGGGGCCAGCCGGTCCCTCACCGCCCAGATCCGGTACAAGGGTGACGCGGTCCCAGCCACTATCTCGGGCTCGGGGAGCATTTGGATGATCGCTTTCGCGGATCCCCAGCCGGGGGTTGCCCCCGGCCAGACTGCCGTGCTCTACGACGGTGACGAGGTCGTCGGCGGTGGCGTCATCGCCTGAGGAGTGACCATCTCATGCCAGGAGGAGCGGGTAGAAGGCCGCGTAGAGCGCGAGCAGAGCAACACCGCTCTTCCAATCGTGGCGGCGGCGCCCGATGAGGGTCATCACGACCAGTCCGATCACGCCTGCCCCCATCATGCTCCCCCGTAGGGCGAGATCAGCCGAGACCGCCACTGGGAAGAGCGCCGGCCCGATCCCGATCGAGAGTGTGGCATCTGCGAGCGATGACCCGAATGCGTCACCGATCGCCAGGTCCCGTTGACCCCGCCGGAGTGCCGTCACGGTGAAGATCAGCTCCGGGAGTGAAGTGCCGAGCGACGCCCCGAAGAAGCTGATCACGTAGGCAGGAGTCCCGACCTGCGCGGCAATCTCGACGATGCCCCATATCGCGAGGAGGACGCCACCGGTGATGAAGGCCAGACCCCCAATGAGTTCCAGGAACGAGTGGCTGCGATCGGGTTCGGCCGGAGTGGCGTCACGGCTCTGCAGCTGCCCCTGCCGCCACACGAAGAGCGACGAGACGATCCACGCCGCGACCAGCACGAGGCCATCGAGGCGACTCAGCATGCCGTCGGCGAGGAGGACCGCTCCCAGAAGGAGAGAGGCGACGATGCCCACTCCGACTGCGCTGATCCCGCGGCGGGCGATGACGAAGGCCCCGCCAGCGAAGGGCAGGATGCCGAGGACGAGGGTCACCTGGGTCACCGTCGACCCGATTGAATCCCCTACGTTGATGTCACCCAGGCCCCTTGCGGACGAGACAATCGAGTTGACGATCTCGGGGAGGTCGGTGCCGATCGCCACCAGGGTGATGCCGATCACGAACGGCGGCAACCTGGTGCGGCGGACGAGGGTCGTGGCGCCGTCGACCGCGACACGGGACGCCGCGACAGCGATCGCGAACCCCACGACCATCGCCCCGATCGGCCACAGGAGGTCCATGCGCCAAGGCTACGCCCGGATCGCCAGCCGCACTGGCCGCGCGCCGGATGTCCGATGACTCGCGTACCCTCACCCCATGCTCGACGTCGCCACCCGCATCGAGGAGTTGCGGCAACAGATTCGCCTGCACAATCACCGGTATTTCGTCCTCGACGCCCCGGAGGTGAGCGACGCGGAGTGGGACGATCTCATGCGTGAACTGCGGGGACTCGAGGCAGAGCGCCCCGATCTCATCACGCCGGACTCCCCGACCCAGCGGGTGGGCGGCGACCTGTCGACGCTGTTCGATCCGGTCACCCACCTCCAGAGGATGTTCAGCCTCGACAACGCCGAGACCGCCGATGACATGGCGGCATGGGAAGCACGAATGGAGCGGGTGCTCGGGCGACCCCCTTCCGGATTCTCGTGTGAGTTGAAGATCGACGGACTGGCGATCTCGCTCGTGTACGAGGAAGGCGTCTTTGTCAGGGGAGCCACTCGAGGTGACGGGGCGACAGGAGAAGACGTCACTGCCAACCTGCGGACGCTTCGCTCCATCCCGCTCAGGCTCCTCGTCGATGACCCTCCCTCGGTGCTTGAGGTCCGGGGCGAGGTGTACCTGTCCGATGCCGCGTTCGACAGCCTCAATCGGCAACAGGTCGAGGGCGGCGGCACTGCCTTCATCAATCCCCGCAATGCGGCTGCCGGTTCGCTCCGCCAAAAGGATCCGTCGGTCACCGCCACTCGGGACCTCGACATATGGGTCTACCAGCTTGGCCTCATGGAAGGGGGGCCGCCGCTGGCCACCCACGGGCATGCGATGGCGTACCTCTCATCGGCCGGTCTCCGTGTGAACCCCGCCGGAACGGTGGTCGAGACGATTGACCAGGTCATGGCCTACATCGCCGACGCCGAACGGCATCGCCACGACGCGGGGTACCAGACCGACGGAGTGGTGGTGAAAGCGAACGACCTCTCCGACCAGGACGAACTTGGTTTCACTGCCAGGGCGCCGAGATGGGCGATCGCCTACAAGTTCCCTCCCGAGGAGCGAACCACCGTCCTGCGTGACATCCAGGTCAACATCGGCCGGACCGGTGCGGCCACCCCCTTCGCCGTGCTCGAACCGGTATTCGTGGGCGGGGCCAACGTGGGCATGGCAACCCTCCACAATGAGGAGCAGGTGCACGCCAAGGATGTGAGGCTCGGCGACACCGTGATCGTTCGCCGGGCCGGGGATGTCATCCCCGAGGTCGTCGGCCCCGTCGTGGCCGTGCGGACCGGGAAGGAGACGACCTGGCAGATGCCATCCGAGTGCCCGTTCTGCGGGCACGCGATCGTCCGACCCGACGGGGAGAAGGTCGCCCGGTGCACAGGTGGGCTCGCCTGCCCGTCCCGGCTCCGGGAGTGGCTCTTCCACTTCGCCTCCCGGGGTGCCATGGATATCGAGCACCTCGGCTACAAGACCATCGACTTCCTCATCCAAGAGGGGCTCATCGCCGACCCGGCGGACATCTTCCTGCTCTCCCCGGAGGCCTTCGAAGGCAGGGAGGGGTGGGGCGAGATCTCGATCGGCAACCTGATGGCTGCCATCGCGGGGGCGAAGGATCGATCCGCTTCTCGACTTCTCACGGCGCTGGGGATCCGTCACATCGGCCCTACGGTCGCCCATCTGTTGCTCGCCCACTTCCACTCGCTCCCCGCCCTGGCCGAGGCCTCGACCGATGAGATCGGAGCCGTGGAAGGGATCGGTCCGATCATCGCCGACGCCGTCCGCTCGTGGTTCGATGATGCTGCGAATCGGCTCCTCGTCGAGAAGCTGGCTTCGCTCGGCGTCCGGGTCGAGGACCCGGAGCCCGACGGCCCTGCCTCCGACCTCCTTGCAGGGCTCACCTTCGTGGTCACAGGCACGTTGGAGGGGTTCACCCGCGACGAGGCCACCGAGGCGATCGAGTCCCGGGGAGGGAACGTCACGGGCTCCGTCTCGGGGAAGACGTCCTATGTCGTGGTGGGCGCCAACCCCGGGTCCAAGGCGGCGAAGGCCGATCAGCTCGGCGTACCCGTGCTCGACGAGGGTGCCTTCGTCGACCTGCTGGACGGCTGACGCAAGCTCAGCGGGGCTTTCCCGACCGTTGTGCCGGCCATAGGGATCCGTTAACCGGGCCTGTGGCACGCTGTCGGCAGTACCCCTGAACGGAGCAGACATGGCACGCGAACGAAGCTTCCTCGGCGTCGAGGGCTTGGGACTGATTGTGGGGATCATCCTTCTTCCGATCGGGGCTGCGGCCTCGGTGGGTCTCATGCGGAGCGATACGACCCCGACCGCCTCGACCGTTGCAAATACCGAAGCAGAAGCCTCGACCACGACGTCTCCCCCCTCCACCGACGTCGTCGTCGAGACGGTGGTGCCCGGGACGAACTCCGCCGATCTGGCGGCAGCCTGCGGCGAGGACGGCCTCGAACTCGTTCGGCACGAGTCGGACGACACCATCACCGAACTCCAGCAAGCGGCCCTTGACGCCCTGCGGCAGGTCTGCGCTGAGGCAGAGCTGCCACTTCCTGGCCCGCCGGCGCCGCCCCCGGTCATCCGCACCGTGACGTTGGCAGCGTCCGACTCGCCAACGACGACGATCGATGGAGATCGCCACGAGGACGGTGACCACGACGACGACGACCACGACGACGACGACCACGACGACGACCACGACGACGACGAGGACGACGATCACGACGAGGACGAGGACCACGAGGATGAGGACCACGAGGGCGAGAAGGACCATTGATGAAGGCGGACCGTCTCATCCCCGTGGTCGGCTTCGTGCTGCTCTCGATGGGCGTCGCCCCGTTGCTCACCCACACCGTTGCTTCCGAGGAACCGCCGGTCGCCGCGGCGATCCCCGCCCCAACCGAAGGTGGGCCGGTGCCGGTGGTGGTCGTGGAGACCATCGAACTCCCAACCCCTTACGTGGACGGCCTGAGCGACTCCATCGCCCGGGTCCTCCACGCCGGGGGCTTCCTAGGGACCACTGACCCGGGCGACCTCGCCGGTGAGCTGCCGGGATCCGTGATAGGGGTCCTCACCAAGGCGGGGGCCGTCCTCCCGGTCCCCGAGCAATCACCGTGAGTCGCTACACGCCACGAAGAGTGCTCTCCATCGGTGCCTGGACCGGGGCGGCGGTGACCTGGGCGATGGCGCTTCTCGGCGAGCCGACCGGGGTGGCTGCCACGGCAGTCGAGGTTCCGATCGAGACCGTGCCGGTGACCACTCCGTCAACGGCCCTCCCGGCGCTTCCGACCCCGCCCAGCGATGGCTTGGTGATCCTCCGCTTCACGCCCGTCCCACCCCCGCCTCCCGAAGTGATGGTTCGTACGGTGTCGGCCCCGGCCCAGCAGGCTGCGCCGCGGGTCGTGGTGACGTCCCAGGGATCATGAACGAGACGCACTTCCCCGCCATGGGCACGACCTTCCACGCCGTCGTTCCTGACGGTGAATCCGCACGCGACGCCCGCCTCCTGGTCGAGGAGGCGGAACAGCGCTTCAGCCGGTTTCTCCCCGACTCGGAGCTCAGCCGCATCAACGCCGCCGCTACGTCGCGACCAAGCCGGGACTTCGCCGACGTCTTGGCACTTGCCCAGGTGGCCAGGGAGAGAACACGGGGCCTGGTGGATATCGGTGTCGGCGGCCTCGTCACGGCGTGGGGGTACGACCGCTCGTTCGATCGCATCACCGGAACCGAGCGACGCGCACCGATCGCAACCGCGCCGGTTGATTGGGCCTTCGACGGAACCACGCTCACCAAGGGCGAGGGCGTTCTGCTCGACCTCGGGGGTCTCGTGAAGGGGTGGGTGTGCGATCGGGTGGTCGAGAAAGGTGTGGCGACCGTGCTCTCCGGGGGCGGTGACCTGCGGTCGGCCGACCCGGGCTGCGTCGTGCGGGTCCGTGACCCATGGGGCGAGGACGCAGCGGTCATCCCGCTCGGCATCGGCGGTTTGGCGACCTCCTCGGTCACACGACGCACGTGGATGGTGGGTGACGACCCCGCCCATCACCTCATCGACCCGAGAAGCGGCAGCCCCTCCGACTCGCCCGTGCTCCAGGCGACGGCGATCGCCGACACCGCGGCGAATGCCGAAGCGGGAGCCAAGGCGATCCTCCTCCTCGGTCAGGAGGGCCTTGCGTGGGCCTCCGAACAGCGTTGGATCCGCGCTGCGCTGGTCGTGTGGCACGACGGATCCGCGTATGGAACGACGTCGTTGGAGTTGGCGTCGTGAACTGGGAGTGGCTCCTGATCAGGGGGACCGGCGTGGCGGCGTTCGGGTTCCTGGCCGTGTCGACGGTGTGGGGTCTTCTCCTGAGCACCAAGGTCCTCGGGCGGACGGTCCGCGCCAAGGGACTGACCTACTTCCATGAGTCACTCGGAGCAGGATCGCTGGTGCTCACGGCGTTGCACCTCGTGGCGGTCCGCCGGGACGACTACATCGGGTTCACGTGGGGCGAGATCCTGCTCCCCGGCCTGGCAGGGTGGCGGCCCTTTGCAGTCGCCTACGGCGTGATGGCGTTCTACGGCTTGGTGGCGGTGATGCTCAGCTTCTACGTGCGGGCAAGGATGGGTCCCAAGCGGTGGCGCACCCTCCACTTCCTCTCACTCGGGGTGTTCCTTGGAGCCCTCCTCCATGGCGTCCTCGCCGGGACCGATACGACCGAGGTGCCGATGCTCATGCTCTACGCGGGGAGTGCCACCGCAGTGGTCGTCCTGCTCGTCATCCGGGTCGCCGGGGTGGTTGCCGCCGGCAACGCACCAGCCACTCGTCAAGAGCGGCCAGCCAATTCGGAGACACACCACTAGTGGTGCACGTACACACGACTAGAAGTCGCTCGAGACCTGGATCCAACGCCCATCCTCGGTGATCCGGATCACGAGCCGATCGTAGGGGTCCGCCCCCGACCTCCAGCGGTCGATGTCCTCCTCGTTGTAGAGGCTGCGAAGCGCCTCCCACGCCTCGTCATCATCGATCCCTGCCGCCACGGCCGGCCAGACGAACACCAGGGTGCCATCGTCGTCCTCGACCGCGGCAAACGGTGTCTCGAGGAGGTTCACGATCTCGAGGAGCACCGGGAAGCCCTTGTTCTCGGACTCCCACCACATGGCGACAGGGTCGGTCTCCGACTCGAATGAGACGTCGAGCAGCGAGCCGAGTCGCGCAAGGTCGCACTCGGTGGCGGCGCTGCCGATCGCGGTCCGGGTTGTTGCTGCCGGCTCGGTCAGCCCGTCCCGGGGGGCCAGGGCGGAGTGGGTGGACGATGAGCATCCCCGCAATGCGGCGAACCCGCCCAGGGTTGCGAGGTCGCTGAGGACGATGGTCGACCGGGAGATCGATGCGGAATCCGGGCGGTGTGTGGAGGGATGCCCCTCCCAGGTACCGTCGTAGCTGATGACCGACAGCCCATCGCCATCGGCGTAGGCGACCCTACCGCCGCTGGCATGGATTGCCCCCCGGCTGCCTGCCACCTGCCACCGGTCCCGTTCGATGCCATCGCTGGTGGAGCGGATCACAAGGCTCGCGCTTGCCCCCACTTCGATCGTGACGATGACGTCACCCTCGTCCGACATCACCGGCGTCGTGTCGGTGCAGGTCTCGAAGAGGCCGATCGATATCGGATCCCCGGCCAGCGAGTAGAGGTCGACGGTGATGCAAGCTGTATCCGGGTCCGACCAGGCGACCATCAGCATCTTGCCTCCGAGGGAAGCGGTCCGGAAGTCACCCCCCGTACCGTCACCGGCCAACACATGTATGGGGAACTCCTCGGCAGCGCCCCCTGTGACGGGGAGGAGGAGCAGGCTGTCGTCGACGAGGAGCAAGGCCGTCGGCGGTTGGCCGGCAGGGGTGACGAGGTCGAGGAACGCAAACGGGAGATCGGACGGGCTGGAGTGGAGGAGCTCGGGCTTCTCACGGCCGGTGCGCAGGTGCCAGAGTTGGTGACCGCTCGTCTCTTGGGAGAACACGATTCCGCCCGCGTAGTCGTCGAAGGCGAGCCCCAAGGTCGCCTCGAGCCCGCCTACGAGAGACGGTCCGTCGGGGAGCACGGAGACCTGCTTCCGGCTCACGGCTATCAACTGGAGCGCCGGCTCTGGCTCGGTGGGAGGCGTCGTGACCGGGGTCGTCTCCGGGACCGAGGTCGTCGAAACGGCTGGCGTGGACGACGTCGTCTCGGTGGAGCCACCGCCACAGGCGGCGAAGACAAGAGCGAGTGCGGTCCCCAGGGTGATGATCCGGCGCATCCCCCAACGCTACCCAGCGGCCACCCATCCGTTCCCCTGATCCCGACTCCGGCTTCCCCATGGCACTCGTTACGCTCTGCCCATGCCCATCGAGATCGACATCGCCCACGTCGCACGCCTCGCGCGGCTCGGGCTGGAGGACGAGGCCCTGGCTCGCTACGGGTCGCAACTGGAAGTGATCCTCGAGCATGCCGCCAAGGTGCAGGCCCTCGACACGGCGGGCGTCGTGCCGACCGCCCATCCGCTCGGCCTCACCAACGCTTTCCGAGCCGATGTGGTGCGTCCGTCCCTCGACAGGGCCGAGGTCCTCGCCGCCGCACCGGATGCCACCGACACCCACTTCCGGGTCCCACCTGCCTTGGAGCAGGAGTGAGCGCCGCAGACCTCACGATCGAGGAGGCTTCCAGGCGGCTTCGCTCGGGCGAGATGACCGCCGCGGCCCTCCTCGAGGCGGTCCTGGAACGGGCCACGATGACCGAGGCACAGCTCCACGCGTACCTGACGATCGATCACGCGGGTGCCCGCGCCGCCGCGGCCGCGGCGGACGAGGTCATCTCACGAGGTGACGGGGGCCCGCTGACCGGCATCCCCATCGCCGTCAAGGACAACATGGTCACGCGCGGGATCGAAACGACCTGCTCGTCCCAGATCCTCGCCGGCTGGAAGCCTCCCTACGACGGCACGGCAGTCGCCCGCTTGAAGGCGGCCGGGGCGGTGATCGTGGGCAAGACGAACCTCGACGAGTTCGCCATGGGCTCGTCCACCGAGAACTCGGCGTTCGGACCCACCCGCAACCCGTGGAACACCGACACGGTCCCCGGAGGCAGCTCCGGAGGGAGCGCGGCCGCCACCGCGGTCGGGTCCGCTCTCGGGGCCTTCGGCTCGGACACCGGAGGGTCCATACGCCAACCAGCATCCCTGTGCGGAATCGTCGGCATGAAACCGACGTACGGCCTCGTTTCCCGCTTCGGACTGATCGCATTCGCCAGCTCGCTCGACCAGATCGGTCCGTTCGCCCGCACGGTCGAGGACTCCATCACACTCCTCGAGGCCGTCGCCGGGTTCGACATCCAGGATGCCACCAGTCACCGAGGCGACTACCCGGACTACCGGCGCTCGCTGCGGGAAGGGGTGGAAGGACTGCGCATCGGCATCGTGCGCGAGCTGTCGGGTGACGGCATCCAGCCCGAGGTGCGGGAGCGGTTCGAGCAGACACTCGCCGCCCTCGAGGGTGCGGGGGCCACGATGAAGGAGCTGAGCCTCCCGTCGACGGAGCTGGCAGTCTCCACCTACTACCTCATCGCTCCAGCAGAGTGCTCCGCCAACCTCGCCCGGTTCGACGGTGTGCGCTACGGACTCAGGGAGAAGGGCGAGACCGTCGAGCAGATGATGGCCGCCACCCGGGCCGCCGGGTTCGGACCGGAGGTGACCAGGCGGATCCTCCTGGGGACCTACGCCCTCTCTGCCGGCTACTACGACGCCTTCTACGGCCAAGCCCAGAAGGTGCGGACGGTGACGATCCGGGAGTTTGAGGCCGCCTACCAGCAGGTCGATGTGCTCGTATCGCCGACCTCACCGACCGTGGCCTTCGGGGTGGGGGAGAAGTCCCAGGACCCGCTGGCCATGTACCTCTCGGATGTGTGCACGATCCCGTCCAATCTCGCCGGGCATCCCGCCATCAGTGTCCCGGTGGGCAACGACGGCTCTGGGCTTCCCATCGGGTTCCAGGTGCTGGCTCCTGCCCTCGGCGAAGAGGTGATGTTCCGTGTCGCCCAGGCCGTCGAGGACCTGATGGGGCGCTCCCCGATGCCTGTGCTGGCGGAGGTGGCGCGATGACCGCCGGATGGGAGACCGTCATCGGAATCGAGGTGCATGTCGAACTCCTCACCCACTCCAAGATGTTCTGCGGGTGCCCGGTCGACTTCGACACTCCTCCGAACACGAACATCTGTCCGGTCTGCCTCGCGTTGCCAGGCGCCCTGCCGGTGCCCAACGAACAGGCCCTTCGTTGGATCACGGCCATCGGCCTCGCCCTCGATTGCGAGGTGACGCCCCACACGGTCTTCCACCGGAAGAACTACTTCTATGCCGACCTCCCGAAGAACTATCAGATCAGTCAGTTCGACCTGCCCGTCTGCCACGACGGACACCTCGACGTCGAGGTCGACGGGGTCCTGACCCGGGTCGGGATCGAAAGGGCGCATCAGGAGGAGGACACGGGCAAGTCCATCCACGTTGGCGAGAGCGGGCGGATCCATGCCGCCACCGAGACCCACCTCGACTTCAACCGGGCTGGTGTGCCGCTCGTCGAGATCGTCTCCAAGCCCGACATCCGTTCAGGCGCAGAAGCCCGCGCCTATGCCCAGGCGCTCCGGCAGGTGGTGCTGACGCTCGGGGTCTCCGATGCCAAGTTGGAGGAGGGCTCCATGCGGTTCGATGCCAACATCTCGGTGCGTCGGGTGGGGGATCCCGAACTCGGCACCAAGGTCGAGATCAAGAACATGAACTCATTCCGCAGCCTTGAGCGAGCGTGCGACTTCGAAGCCGGGCGGCAGGTGGCGGTGCTCGAGGCCGGCGGGGTACTCACACAGGAGACCCGCCACTGGGATGAGGCCGAAGGCATCACCCATGCCATGCGATCGAAGGAGGGGTCCAGCGACTACCGGTATTTCACCGAGCCGGACCTCGTACCCATGATCTTTGGTGCCGAGTGGGTGGAGCCGATCCGCGCCACGCTGCCCGAACTCCCGACCGCTCGCCGGGACCGGTATGTCTCCCTCGGCATCGATGCCCATGCGGCTGCTGTCCTCGTCGGCGCCGACGCCGGCTACGGCACGGTGTTCGAGGCAGCAGTGGCTGCCGGTGCTCCGCCACGCCAAGCTGCCAACTGGCTCACGCAGGACGTGACGACGTGGCTTCGCAGGGAGGAGCAGACGATCGAATCGACACCACTCGAGGGTGGTCACCTCGCCGAACTCGCCGAACTCGTCGGGGCCGGGAGGCTCTCATCCAATGGGTCGACCGCAGTCATCGAGGGGGTGCTGGCGGGGGAGGGGAGCCCGCAGGAGGTAGCGGTGGCCCGTGACCTGATCCAGATCTCGGACACGGGGGCGCTGGAGGAAGCGGTTGACGCGGCCATCGCTGCCAACCCCGACGAGTTTCAGCGGTTCCGGGATGGCGACCCGAGACTCATCGGATTCTTCGTCGGCCACGTCATGCGCGCCACCGGCGGCAAAGCCGATCCACGGCAGGTGTCGGAGATACTGAGGGCGAGGACGGCCTGACGGCCGTCGCTCGAGTTCGAGCCCGTGCTCGGGCTGACGTCTAGCCGGCTCCCAGGATCCTCCCCAGCTGTCGGGATTGGGCGACTGCCCGACCCGAGCTGTCCCAGATGAGGCCGTCCTCCTCGAAGTGGCCGTCACGGATGAGCTGTGTGGTGAAGAGGCATTGCAGCCAGCCCGGCTCAGGCTTGGCCCGGAAGTGCACGGTCAGCTCGATGGTCGGGACCCAGCCGAACGTACCAAGGCTGAGAACGGTCGGCGGGAATCCATCGGCGAAGATCGGCATGGCGGGGAGGTCGGGATCCCGCGCGTCGAGGAACCGTATCCAACCTCCGATCTCGGTGGCCGACGAGTGGGCGAGGTCGGGAGCGAGGCGCACATCGAACTGTTTGAAGAACTCGAACGGGGCGTCCGTGTGATCCCGTGACAGGCAGTCCTCGGGCGGCGGGAAGTCGGGGGGGTAGGCACGCATGGCCGTCTTCCCGTGAAGCGCGTCGAGGTCGGCGAAGGTGCCCAGCGACCGGAGGCGCTCCTTCCCATCCTGGATGACCCGAGCGGCCGCCGACGACGTCGTGCGGCCGTCCCGGATCGGCTCGACGATGATCTCCGCCGGTTCACCCGACTCGACCCGCCCGAAGAAGTGAGTGGTGACGGTGAGCGGGTCCGGGTGCTCCAACTCCCGGCCCATGGCAGCCACGGTGAGCGCCTGCAGGAATCCCCCGTTGGGCGCAGTCCCGATGTTCCAGGCGGGACTCACCTCGACCGCCCAATGGTGCGGTCGGATCTCGTGCAGATCCATCGACCTGTCGAAGACGTGCATTCGCCGAAGCCTACGCGGCTCCATCCCGCGCCAGGACAACGACGGCCGGCCCGGTCCTGGGCGACGAACCCGGGCCGCCCGGGGACTGGGGTCGGGCGCGATTTCCGATGTGGATGCGGATCGGGGACAATCGCCGCGCACACCGACGCAAGGAATCGTGATGCTGAAAGCCGTCGTCGCCGAGGAGATCGCCTCCTCTGGCATCGAAGCCCTCTCCGAGGTTGCCGAGGTCGTGGACGCCTCGGGGATGACTCGAAACGAGCTGATGGCCTGCCTCGAGGACGCCGACGCCCTCATCGTGCGATCGGCCACCCAGGTCGACGACGAACTCCTGGAAGCCGGCGCCAAGCTCCGAGTCGTCGGCAGGGCCGGTATCGGTGTCGACAACATCGACCTGGCGGCCGCCACCCGCCGGGGGGTGATGGTGGTGAACGCCCCCCAGGCGAACATCATCTCGGCGGCCGAGCACACGTTGGCATTGCTGCTCGCACAAGCCCGGAACATCAACCGGGGTGATGCCTCGCTCCGTGAGGGCCGTTGGGACCGATCCACGCTGCAGGGCGTCGAGCTCTACGGCAAGACCCTCGGAGTAGTGGGGCTCGGTCGGATCGGGACGCTCGTCGCCCGTCGGGCCGCGGCGTTCGGCATGCAACTCATCGCCTACGATCCCTACATCACACCCGACAGCGCTCGGCGTCTCGGGGCTGAGGTCGTCCCGCTCGACGAGCTCCTGGCGCGATCCGACTTCATCACCGTCCACCTGCCGAAGACACCGGAGACGTCCGGACTGTTGGGCGCGGCAGCCTTCGCGGGCATGAAGGACGGAGTACGGATCGTGAACGCCTCCCGTGGCGGGATCGTCGATGAGGACGCCCTCGTTGACGCGGTCCGTTCCGGCAAGGTCGCGGGCGCTGGCCTCGACGTGTTCGACCGCGAGCCGCTCGATCCCGACTCCCCGCTGCTGGGCGAGCCACGGATCGTCCTCAGCCCCCACCTCGGGGCGTCGACCTCCGAGGCGCAGGACAAGGCTGGGACCGACGTGGCCGCCGCGGTGGTGGCCGCGCTCTCGGGGGAGCTGGTCGCATCGGCGGTGAACGTCGACTTCGGTCCCCCGGCGTCGGCGGAGGTCACCGCCTACCTCAAGACGGTCGAGTACCTGGGCAAGCTCTTCACGTCCCTCGCCCGCGGTCTCCCGGAGCGGATCACCCTGCGCGTCTCGGGGGAACTGGCCGACCACCAAGTCGCACCGCTCAGGCTCGCCCTGCTCAAGGGTGCCCTCTCGTACGTCTCGTCGGAGCATGTCACGTATGTCAACGTCGCCGAACTCGCCGTCCAGCGGGGTGTCAACGTCGTCACCGAGCAGACATCCGACGCCCGCGAGTTCTTGTCGACGGTCGAGGTGCGCGGGACCCTCGGCGAACGATCCCCCGCGGTGACCGCCACCGTCACCACCAAGGGGCCCACCCTCGTCGGGCTCGACGAAATGGAGATCGAGCTCCCGTTCGGCGCCAACATGCTCATCATCCGCCAGGACGACCAGCCCGGGGTGATCGGTCGGGTGGGGACCTACCTCGGTGATCGAGGCATCAATATCGCCAACATGGTCGTCGGTAGGTCGATGGTTACTGGCCAGGCCGCCCTGATGGGGCTCGACATCGACCAACCGCTCACCGAGATCCAACTCGACGAGATGCGGGGTCTCGGTGGCGTCCAGAAGGCCCGATTCCTTCAGTTCCCCCTCGACTGATGCGGCGCTTCGTCGCCTCCGGGTTCGGGATGGGGTTGGTCCTACCCCGTCTCCGCCACGGCGATGCGAGCGGGTCCGGCACCCTGGGATCGTTGATCGGCCTCGGTGGGGCATGGCTGCTTGCTGAACGAGGCTGGTTGATCGGTGTGGCGGTGGCCATGGCGGCGATTCTCGCCTCGCTGTGGTCCGCACGCCCGTACGCCGCAGACGGCGGTGACCCGGCGTGGATCGCCATCGATGAAGTGGCCGGGATGATGGTGGCCGGGATCGGATTGGGAGGCTGGCCGCTTGTCGGCGCCTTCGTCGTGTTCCGCGTCGCCGACATCTCGAAGCGCTTCCCGGGTGTGGCGGCCGCCGAGCGACTCCCGAGGGCCCTGGGTGTGACAGCCGATGACGTGGTTGCGGGCCTGTGGGGCCTCATGGCGGGTTGGTTCCTCACGCTCGTGTTCTGACCGCCGGATATTCCGGGGCGCCCGTTGCCCTCCCGCCATACGATGGCCCCGTGACTGTCTCCGTCGAGTTCGTCGACACTCCCAATGCCCCAGAAGAGACCCTCCTGGCGATGCATGACATCTACGTCTTGCGTGACCTGGAGGAACCTCCCCACGACGTGTTGCCGGCGCCGCTCCGGCTTGCGTTCTGGCGGAACATCGACGGGATAGACGACGTCCCCCGCTGGTTGGCTCGCGACGAAGGTGTGCCGGTGGCGATGTCGGGAGCCTTCATGAACAGGACCCAGGACCTGGAGAACGCCTTCGGGTGGGTCTACGTCCATCCCGATCTCCGGGGGAAGGGCTTGGGCCGACTCGTCGCCACCCCCATGCTCGACTACGTCGAGGCCGACAATCGCATACGTGTCTCGTTTGACATCACCGACAGCGATCCGTCGGAGGCCCTTGCTCAGCGGGCGGGCCTCAATCGGGTGTACGGGGAGAAGATGAGCCGCCTGCTGCTGGCCGGCATTGATTGGCCGCTCATGGACGAGTGGATGGCGAAGGCCGGAGAACGGGCATCCGACTACGACCTCCTCGCCCTCGACGCCCCGATCCCCGGCGAGCACCTGGAGCGCTTCACCGACGCCACGAAGATCATGCACACCGCCCCCAAGGAGGATGCGGTAGAGGTGGACGTCGACATCAGTCCCGAGATGTGGCGTGACATCGAGAAGACGGAGGCTGGCCGACAGAGGGCACTCCGGATCCTGATAGCGGTTCATCGGCCCACCGGAGCTTTCGCCGGGTACACGATCATGAACTTCCAGGAGCTACGGCCCGAACAAGCGTGGCAGTGGGACACCGGCGTGCACCCCGATCACCGCAACCGTGGGCTCGGGCGCTGGTTGAAGGCCTCGATGATCCGCTACGCCCGGGACGCCCACCCCCAGGTCGAGTTCGTGGACACGTTCAACGCCGGGTCGAACGAACCGATGCTCAACATCAATGTCGAAATGGGCTTCACAGCCGTGCGGGTCTCGAACGTCTACCAGGGGATGCTGGCCACGCTTCGGGAGCGACTCGCGATATAGGTGCACCGCCGATGGTCGGCGGACCAGCCTCAGACGAACTCCACCGATGTACAAGCGGCGGTGACCACGAAGACCCGGTCGGTGTTGCTGTCGGGGTCCCCGGGGAACACGAAGAAGGCGGCACGGTCGGGCGAATAGCCGGACGTATACCCGTGGAGTACCTCGCCGTCGTCGAAGGTGACCCGGATCTTACGACCGAGGCCACCCCGGTCGACCTCGTCCCGACCTCGGGCCTCGGGGTTGCCGTCGAGCGAATGAACGAAGAAGAGGCCCTTCAGGTCCGCCACCGAGACCACTCGCCGTTCGGCGCCGTCGGTGCCGGCGTGGATCGTGAACCCGTCCTTCATCGGCGAGAAGTCGGCAGTCGTCCCTTTGAGCACCTCCCCGGACCGGTAGTGGGCGACGACGTCATTCTTCATGGGGTGGGTCCTTGGTAGGGGGCACGCTCACGACCCTCGACCACTCAGCGTGGTGGGTGGGGACGAAACTAGCCGACCGCTCCTGCATTCGGCAAGGCCGGTCGTCCGGTGCGGCACTACAGCCAGCGTTCGTGCCACTCGAGGATGGCGTCGAAGCGTTCCTGGCGATGCTTGGGCTTGCCGGAGCGGCTCAGTTCATGACTCTCGCCGGGGAACCGAAGCATCTCGGCAGGGGTGCCGTTCCTCAGCAACTGCATGAAGAACTGCTCGGCCTGCTCGATCGGGCACCGGAAGTCGTTCTCCGAGTGGACGAGGAGCGTGGCGGTGGTCACCTTGTGCGCCAGGCTCTGCGGGCTCTTCTCCCAGAGGAGAGCCGCGCCCTGCGGCATCTCGGTCTCGATGTAGTGCTCCGGGAAGGTGTGCCCGATGTCCGAGGTCCCCGAGAACGACGGGAAGGAGAGCAAGGCACGTTCGACGACGGCTGACTTCCAGCGGGTCTCGTTGCCAACGATCCAACCGGTGAGGAATCCGCCGTAGGAACCACCCATCACCCCGAGACGCTCGCCGTCGAGGCGGGGCTCCCGGGCCAGGGCTGCGTCGACGACGGCCCTGATGTCCTCGAGGTCGTTGGTGCCCCACCCGTCCCCGACGACATCCTGCATCCACTGCGTCCCCCGACCGGAGGAGCCGCGCGGGTTGCAGGCGACCACGCCGTACCCGGCACCGGCGTACACCTGGAATTCGTCGAAGAACCCGAAACCGTACTGGGAGGCAGGGCCGCCGTGGATGTTGAGGAGGAGAGGGACCTTCGCGTTGCCCGGCGGAAGGTAGATCCACGTGTCGATCGGACCACCTGCGCCGTCGACCGTGAAGTGGTCCCCGGTCACCAGGCCGAGGTCGGCGGCGGTGTCCTCATTGAGCGAGGTCAGTTGCTCGATGCCTCCGGGTGTCCAGAGGTGGAGTTCGCCGGGTTGGTCCGTACGGGAGGCGGTGAACGCCACTGCCGTCCCGTCGACGGAGGCGGAGAAGCCGGTCACGGCCAGGTCGCCCTCGACCAGGGTTGTCACCTCCCCGCCAGGTGCGGTGTGGATCAGGCCGACCCTTCCCGCGTCCTCGATCGCCGAGACGATTCCCGTCTCGATCGGCTTCGGTGTGATCGGTGTCCCGAAGATGAGTACGAGGCTGCGGTCCCGGCCGGGCGAGACCTCCGCCCAGGTGCCACCCTCGAGGCGCCACAGGGTCTGCGATCGTGGCCACGTGAGCGGTTCGGGGAATCCGGTCCCGTAGATCGTCCCGTCCGGGGCGCTGGCCACGGCCATCCAGTGGCCGACGGGGGCCATCTCCTCGATCTCGCGTCCGTTGGTTGCCACGCGGTACACGGCGCGGCGCATGTCGAAGAGCTTCAGGTCGCGGAGGTCCGACAGGAACAGCACCGCGCTCCCGTCCCGGGAGAGGGTCGGGCTCATGATGTGGGGGAGTGGATCGGTCAGGAAGCGAACCTCGCCTTGGAGTGGCACGATGGCGAGTCGGTGGCGGTCGGTGTGGATCCAGCCGAGGGTGTCGAATCGGAACGGGACCTGGGTGATCCTCCGCGGTGCCCGGCCACGCGCCTCGGCATCGAGGTCTGCCCAGTCCGCTTCCCACTCGACCCATTGGACGAGGAGGCCACCCCCGTCGGGGAGCCACTCGATCGATCGAATCCCCTTGGGGGCACTGGTGAGCACCCTGCCCTCGCCGCCGTCGAGGTCGATCACGGCCAACTGCGGGATGTCGTCGACCTTGCGGAGGAATGCCGCCCTCCTGCCGTCCGGCGACCAGGCCGGTGCCGAATCGCCGGGGCCTGCCGTGAACTGCCGGGCGCCACCCTCGCGGTCCCACAGCCACACCGCGGTGTCATAGCGGTCATCCTCGAGGTTCATCCGGGAGACGGTGAAGAGGATACGGGTCCCATCAGGGGAGAGCGACGGGCGAGACGGAGTGACGTAGCGAGAGAGATCCGAGGACAGCATGCCCGCAGCCTACGTGGCTGCTCCTCCGACCGTGGCTGGCTCGCCGAGGCGAGGTCGCCCGTCCCGGGGGTCGGCTCTAGGATCCTTCCGATGGAAGCTTCCAAAGTCATCTGGTTCGACGGCGAGTTCGTGCCGTGGGAGGACGCCAAGGTCCATGTCCTTTCCCATGCCCTCCACTACGGCACCGGCGTGTTCGAAGGAATACGTGCCTATGCCACCGACGATGGGCCCGCCATCTTTCGGCTGAAGGAGCACATGGATCGACTCGTCCGCGGCTGCAAGGCGTATGGGCTCCCGCTCCAATTGACGGCCGAGGATCTCTCGGCTGCCGCGGTCGAGGTCATGCGCCGCAACGGCCTCCCCGAGGCCTACATCCGTCCGCTGGTCTTCCTCGGGCTGGGTTCGATCGGCCTCAATCCGGCCGGGGCGCAGGTGCACACCATGATCGCATCGTGGACATGGGGCACCTATTTGGGCGATGACGGCGTGAAGAATGGCATTCGCGGCCGCTTCTCGTCCTGGAGGCGTATCGACCAGAGCTCCCTCATCCCGTCCGCCAAGGGCTCCGGCGCCTACCTCAACTCGATCCTCGCCAAGACCGAGGCCGTGGCGGCCGGGTACGAGGAGGCGATCATGCTCAACCGGGATGGATACATCTCGGAAGGCTCCGGGGAGAATGTCTTCGTGGTGAATGATGGTGTCGTCCACACCCCTCCGATCTCGGATGGATGTCTCGAAGGGATCACCCGCGACTCGGTGATCCATCTTCTCCGCGACGCCAACGTCACCGTGCGTGAACACAGCCTCACCCGGGCATCCCTGTACTACGCCGACGAGGTGTTCCTGTGCGGAACAGCCGCCGAGGTGACTCCCTTGCGCGAAGTGGACGACCGACCGATCGGCACGGGCAAGCCGGGCCCCATCACCAAGCTCGTCCAGGAGGCGTTCGCCGACCTCGTACGGGGCCGCAACCAGCGGTATGAGCACTGGCTCACCAGGGTCTGAGCCGTGAAGATCGTCAGGGTCCAGACGCCGGGGGGTATCCAATACGGCACGGCGGAGTCGGAGGGGGTTCGGCTCGCGCAAGGGTCGCCGCTGGTCGAGTTCGAGATCGAGACCGATGTTGTCATCCCGTGGGACGAGGTGCATCTCCTCGCGCCGGTGTTCCCGACCAAGATCGTGTGTGTCGGCAAGAACTACGTCGACCACGCAGCCGAGATGGGGTCCGAAGTCCCTGAAAGGCCGATCCTCTTCCTCAAGCCGTCGACCGCGGTGATCGGGCCCAACGCACCTGTGGTCTATCCACCCGATTCGCAGAACGTCCACCACGAGGGTGAGTTGGCGGTCGTGATCGGCAAGCTCGGCCGGCACGTCAGGGCGGAGGACGCATCCGCCCACATCCTCGGTTACACGGTGGCGAACGACGTCACGGCTCGGGACCTCCAGTACGGAGATGGGCAGTGGACCCGGGGGAAGGGATTCGACTCATTCTGCCCGCTCGGCCCTGCGATCGCCACCGAGTTCGACCCGCTCGAGGGAATGCGCATCACCACCTCGGTCAACGGAGAGGTCCGCCAGGAGGGAACGACCGCCGACCTCGTGTTCGGGGTCGCCGAGCTCGTCGCGTTCATCTCCCGGGTGATGACACTCCTTCCCGGGGACGTGATCCTCACCGGGACCCCGTCCGGCGTTGGCCCGGTACTACCCGGTGATCGGATGGACGTGGAGATCGAGGGCATCGGAGTGCTCTCGAACCCGGTGGTGGCGCCGTAGGCCAACTCCAACCTCAACTTCAACCCAGATCCTCGTCTTCGGTTGATGTTGACGTCGATGTCGAGGTTGTCTCCTGATCTGACCAAACTGCAGTCGTCCGCAGCCTCTCGGAGTAGTTCATGTCTGTTCGTGTTCGTATCGCCCCGTCGCCCACCGGGTCACTCCATGTCGGAAACGTGCGGGCAGGCCTGTTCAACTGGTTGTTTGCGCGGCACCATGGCGGGACGTTCATCTTCCGTGTGGATGACACCGACGTCGAGCGCTCCGAGGAGCAGTTCCTCCAGGAGGCAATGGACGGGTTTCGATGGCTCGGGCTCGACTGGGACGAGGGAATCGAGGTGGGCGGACCCCACGGTACCTACCGGCAGGCCGACCGATTCGGCCGCTACGCCGAGGTCACCGAGGTGCTCCTCGCCGAAGGTCACGCCTACCGGTGCTTCTGCACCCCGGCCGAACTGGACGAGCGCCGCAACCTGGCCCAGAAGGAGGGTCGACCCCCGGGCTATGACGGACGCTGTGCAACCGTGCCGCTCGCCGAGGCCGGCGCCCGGGTGGAGGCAGGTGAGTCGTTCTCGGTGCGTCTTCGGTTCCCCCGGAACGGCGCCACCCACTTCACCGACCTCATCCGTGGCGAGATGCGCTTCGACGACAACACCCAGGACGATTTCGTCATCATGCGCTCGACCGGCGTTCCGACCTATCACCTGGCCTCGGCGGTGGACGACGTCGACTACGGGATCACGCACGTGGCCCGCGGTGAGGACCTCCTCTCATCCACTCCGAAGCACATCGCCATCGCCCGGGCGATGGGAGCCCAACCAGCGACGTACGCCCACATGCCGTTGCTGTTCGGCCCCGATGGCCGCAAACTCTCGAAGCGTCATGGCGACACCTCGCTCCGCCACTTCCGCGACGAGGGATTCCTCCCCGAGGCCATGTTCAACTTCATGTGCCTCCTTGGGTGGTCCCCGGGAGGCGATCGGGAGGTCTTCACCCCTGACGAGGCGATCGAGTTGTTCGACCTCGTCGATGTTTCCAAGAACTCGGCCGTCTTCGACGTCAAGAAGCTCGAGTGGCTGAACGGCGAGTACATCCGCATGCTCGAACCTGAAGACTTCATTGCCCGCGTGCTTCCCTTGCTGGGAGACCTCACGGAGGCGCAGGAGTTGGCCTTCCGCGCCATCGCCCCCCTGGTCCAGGAGCGCACCAAGCGACTCGCCGAGGCCGCCGACCAGGTGCAGTTCCTGCTCGTCACCGACGATGGGTTTGCCTACGACGGGTCGTCATGGGAGAAACAGATGACGAAGGACTTCTCCCGCCCGGCGCTCGAGGGTGCTCTGGAGACATTGGTGTCGGTTGGTGAGTGGTCCACCGAAGGGATCGAGGCAGCCCTCCGCGGATGGATGGACGCAGAAGGCCTCTCTCCCCGCAATGCCCTGCAGCCGCTGCGGGTGGCGACGACCGGCTCGGCCGTCAGTCCACCGCTCTTCGAGTCGATGGCAGCACTGGGTGCCGCATCGACGCTGGCCCGGCTGCGACGGGCCCTGGCCGCTCTCGATTGACGGATCGCCCGGCCCGGAAACCCGAAGGTCCGTAGGCTCACACTCCTCATGTCCACCGAAGCTCTGGAGGAACTCAAGGAGTTGCTGAAGGCGACCGCCCGCGCCCACCATGCCGCCACGGGAGGCGTCAATCTGAACTGGGCCGAGTGGTACGCCGAGCACCTGTACGGCGCCCTCCCGACCTTGATCGGGGCGACCCCCTCCATCTCCGAGGTCGCCGAATGGCTCACCTCCGCAGACATCGAGTACCGGGCCGAGGATCGGGGCACGTCCTGGCCCCGCTACTACGCCGGGTTCATTGCCGACCGGGCCGGGGACTCCGGCTGATCATCCGAGCCCAGCCATTGGGCGCCCGAGCCGCAGCGGGGCACGCTCGCTCAGCTGCGCGGAATGCTCGTACGGGTACTTCCCGATGCGACCGAGTCGCTCTCGGACCGTGTCCCGGCCCTCAAGGTTGGTGGCAAGCTCGTCGCCGGCTACGCCCACTTCAAGAACCACTGCAGCTACTTCCCGCACTCTGGCTCAGGTCCTTCCCGAGCTTGCCGACCTGCTGGCGGACAACGAGTGGTCGAAAGGGACCCTGCGGTTCCCCATCGACGAACCCCCTCCGGAGGCGCTGGTGCGGCGCCTCGTCGCGGAGCGTCTCCGCCAACTCAAGGTCTAGAAGGCTGTCGGCGGCGCGGCCAAGGGCGTCGCCCTGAGGCGGTATGCTCGCCGGACGTAGGCGAAGGAGGTTGGAAGTGCAGATCGGACCCAATACCAGCACCCTGATCGATGGTTGGTTGGAGGCCGGCCGGGGCTCCGACACAGTCCTGATCACGGCCGAGGACAGGCCGTGGACGGCGGATCAGCTTCACCATGCGGTATGCGGCGTCGCCGCCCGGCTGAGGGATGCCGGTATCGGCAAGGGCGACCGTGTCCTGCTCGTCCTCGACGACACACCGGCCTTCCCAGCGGCCTTCCTCGGAGCCATGCGAGTGGGAGCGGTCCCGGTCCCGACCAACTTCCTGGCGCGACCCGAAGACTTCGGCTACTTCCTCGACGACTCCGCAGCAGTGGCGGCGGTCCTCGACCATGCGTTCCTCGATCACGTCGGGCCCCAGGTCGCAGCCCGATCCCATGTGAGGCTCGTCGTCGCCAATGGAACTCCTCCCGATGGCGCGGACTCGCTCGACGCCTGGATGGGGTCTGACGGTGGGGACCTCCCACCGGTCGCGACCCGGGCCGAGGACATGGCGTTCTGGCTGTACTCCTCCGGCTCGACAGGTGCCCCGAAGGGGGTCGTCCACCGCCACGCCGACGTGGCGGCCACCTGCACCAACTACGCAGTGCCGGTCCTCGGGATCGGCCAGACCGACGTGACGTTCTCCAGCACGAAGATGTTCCATGCGTATGGGCTGGGCAACGGCCTGAGCTTCCCTTTGTGGTCGGGCGCCACCGCCGTCTACCTGACGGGACGCCCGACACCCGACAAGCTGCTGGAACGGGTCCGCACCCACCGACCGACCCTGCTGTTCTCGGTCCCAGCGCTGTTCAACGCCATGTTGTCGGACCCCGGCTTCGATGATGTCGACTTCTCGACCGTTCGGCACGCCATCTCCGCCGCCGAGGCGTTGCCCCCCGAGGTGTGGCGCAGGTTCCATGAACGCACCGGTGTCGAGATCCTCGACGGGATCGGATCGACCGAGATGCTGCACATCTACTGCTCGAACCGGGCGGGAGTGGTCCGGCCTGGGACATCCGGAACCCCGTGTGACGGGTACGAGATCGAGATCCGAAACGACGACGCCGAACTGTGTGAACCGGGCGAGTCCGGCGAGATGTGGGTGAAGGGCCCGAGCGCGCTGAGTTCGTACTGGAACCAACCGGACCGCACCAAGGACAAGATCCGGGACGGCTGGTTCCTCTCGGGTGATCGCTACCGCCAGACCGGTGACGGCTACTACAGCTACGAGGGCCGCGTCGACGACATGATGAAGATCGGTGGCCTGTGGGTGAGCCCGATCGAGATCGAGAACCGGCTGATGGAGCATGAGGTCGTCCGCGAGGCCGCGGTGGTGTCCGTCGATGTCGACAACCGGTCCCGGATCAAGGCCCACGTCATCCTGGCCGAAGGCAGCGGGAGGGGTGAGGAACTCGTTGGTGAGCTCCAGGACTGGTGTCGGGCAACCCTCCAACGGTACCAATTCCCCCACTTGATCGAATTCGTCGAGGACTTCCCACGCACAGCCACCGGCAAGATCCAGCGCTTCAAGCTGCGGTAGGTACCTGCAGGTCTACCGGTCGCCGGTTGGTGTCAGCCGCCCGACCCACCTCCGGAGAACCGGCGGGAGTCCGTCACTGAAGAACAGGAAGATGAGGACGACCAGGGCGCCATAGCCCATCAAGCGGAGTTGGCTGAACTCGATGAGGAACTCGTCGAGCACGGTGAACACCGCGGCCCCCACGATCGGTCCGCTCAACGTGGCAATGCCCCCGAAGGCGAGCATGACGAGCACTCGGATGTCGACATCACCGAACGCATATGTCGTCGGTCCGATGAAGCCTTCGACGTGGGCGAAGAGGGCGCCGGCAAAGCCGAGCATCGCCGACCCGAGGGTCCCGGCCAAGACCCTGTACTTGGCAACGTTCACCCCTGACAGCTCGGCTGCGAGCTCGTCGTCGCGAAGCGCTCGGAAAGCCCACCCGATATGGGATCGGTGGAGCGCCCGGTACACGATGAGATAGACGACGATCAGGGCCAGGAACACGTAGTACGGCGGGATCTGGTCCCTCAGGATCGTGTCGGCCCCGGCGCTCACCCTGAGCCCGGTCTCGCCACCGGTGAGTGCCCTCTGGCCGAGCACGAGGTTCTGGAAGGAAAGGGAGAAAGCCAGCGTCACGATGCCGACGAAGATCACGTCGAGCGACCTGCGCACGGCCACCCAACTGAACGTCCCACCGACCAAGGCGGCGAGGAGGGTGCCGAGCGAGATCGTCAGGAGCAGCGGCAGCCCATAGCGGTCCGAAAGGATCACCGATGAGTATCCCCCGACCCCCGCCAAGGCGCCGACGCACAAGAAGAGCTGTCCGGTGCTGCCGAAGATGATGTTGAAGGCGATCGCATACGCGGCAAAGAGGACCCCGGCCACGGCGATCCCCATCATGGAGCGTGAGTCGCCGAATCGCAGGGGAACCAGCGCCAGCACGGCTGCGATCACCAGGATCGGGGAGTACGCTCGCATGACCGACTGCGACGCTCGAGGTTGCACGCGGGTCGTCAATGTGGCCTCCCCAGCAGGCCGGAAGGACGGAGGAGGATCGTGAGGGCCGCCGCCAGCAGCAAAACGATGGTGGTGATGTAGGTACCGATGTAGAACGAGCTGATCGTGTTCACGATCCCGAGGATCACCCCGGCGAGGAACGCACCCGCCACGCTTCCGAGGCCGCCGACCACCGTGACGATGAGCGACAGGATGGTGAACGTGATCCCGGCGCTCACCCCGACGGGTGAGGTCATCGAGCGGGTGACGGCCACGAGGGCGGCGATCGCGCCACTCAGGCCGAAAATCAGCGTCCGTACCGCGCTCGGGTTGATTCCGACCAGGCGTGCCCCCACCTCATCCTGGATCACCGATCGGACCGCCTTGCCGGTGATCGAGTACCGGAAGAACACCACCAACAAACCGCCGGCGACAAGTGTGATGGCCGAAGCCACCAAGCTCCCCGTTCGCATCGGCACACCGAGGATGGAGATCGGGGCCCCCCCGATGGTGAGCCGCAGCGACCTCAGCGGGTACTTCCACTCGAGGAGTCCATCGATCATGAAGCTGACGCCCAGGGTGAGGAGCAACCCGAGGAGCACGCGGCGTTCGCCCGTCTCGCGGTAGACCGGCCGCATCAGCGTCGCATCCAACACGAGGCCGAGCAGCGCGCCAACGAGGAGACCGACGACGACCGCCGGCCCTGCGGGTATCCCGGCGTCCATCGCCAGCACCACCGCGATCGCAGACATGACCGCCATCTGGCCGTGCGCCAGGTTGAGAACCCCGCCGAGGCCGTAGACCAGTGTGAGACCAACGCCGAGAAGGCCGAACTGAAGGCCGAGGACGATCCCATCGAGGAAGACGGCCGTCATGTGATCCCCAGGTATGCGCGTTGGACCGCCGGGTTCTCTGCGAGGTCGGCGGCAGGTCCGCTCAGGCCGATGACCCCGTTCTCGAGTACGTATCCTCGGTCGGCGAGGGCAAGCGCGAGGGGGACCTGCTGTTCGGCCACCAGCAGCGTCAGGCCCTGGGCCTTGAGCACCTTCAGTGCCTCGTATGCATCCGCAGCCAACTTGGGAGCCAGACCGGTGGTCGGCTCGTCGAGCATGAGCACCTTGGGCTTGGACATGAGGGCCCGGCCGACTGCCAGCATCTGCTGCTCGCCCCCACTCATCGTGGCGGCTTGCTGCTTGGCGCGTTCCACCAAACGGGGGAAGAGGTCGAATACGAGATCCCGGCGGGCAGCGTCAGGCTTTCGGGGGAACGCCCCGAGCGCGAGGTTCTCCTCGACAGTCATCTGAGGGAAGAGGTGACGCTCTGCCGGCACGTACACGAGGCCAGCCCGGGTCACGCGGTGGGGAGGCCATCCGGTGATCGTCTCGCCCCCCAGTGTCGTCGCCCCGGCAGTGGTGGCGAGGAGGCCGCATATCGCGCGGAAGACGGTGGTTTTCCCGGCACCATTGGAACCGATGAGCGTGACTGCCTCTCCGTCTGCCACGGAGAGCGAGACGTCGCGGACCACGTTCTCCCCGAGGTACCCCGCCGAGAGTTCGCGGACCTCAAGCACCGGACGTCGCCTGGGTTCCGAGGTAGGCGCTGACGACATCCGGGTTGCGCATCACGGTCCGCGGGTCACCGTCATCGAGGATCCTCCCGAAGTCGAGCACAACGATGCGCTCGGCGAGGTTCATGACGGCCTGCATGACATGCTCCACCCAGATCACCGTGACACCGAGCTCGTCCCTGACCGTGCGAACGATGTCGATCGACGCCTGGAGTTCCGAGTCGTTGAGGCCGGCCATCACCTCGTCCAGGAGGAGGATGCGGGGATGACCGGCGATTGCCCTGGCCAGTTCGAGGAAGCGCTGTTGGTGGAGGTTGAGCGTGCCCACCGGCTGGTCGGCCACGTCGTCCAAGCCGACGAATGCCAAGGCTTCGTGGGCTCGGTCGAGTGCGTCGCGCTCGACAAGCAGTCCGAGCGGTCCGCCGAACATGGCTCCCAGGGCCGCGTTCTCGACCACGGTGAGCGACGCGAACGTCCGCGGCGTCTGGAGCACCATGGCTATTCCCTGGGCGCGGATGACGTGCGGCGCCAGGCCCGTGACGTCCACGTCAGCGAACGTCACGGTTCCCGCAGTGGGAGGGTGGAGGCCGGCCACAAGCTTGAGCAGCGTGCTCTTGCCTGCACCGTTGGGGCCGACGACAGCGAGGATCTCGCCATCGTCGACCCCAAGGGTCACCCCGTTGACGGCGGACAAACCGCCGAAGCGCTTCTCGACGCCATCCAGCGCCAGGAGGGGCATTGGTTGTGTGCTACGAACCAGGCACGTATGGGACGAGGGGATCCGAGAGGATCAATGTCTCCGGATACCAATCGCCGCCATCGTTCAACCCTGCCGGGGCGCCGGATCCCCTGATCACCGCGAAGACCACCCGGGCATTTGCCAACTCACCCCACTCCGTCCATCCCATTTGGAAGGAGTAGCCGGGCAGGTCGTACGTCTGCCCATGGAGATACTCGGCGATCGCCTTCGGGTCGGTGCCGACCGCGACCACCGCGTCGGCGATCATGGTCACGATCCCATAGCCGGCGACTGCGTCATCCTCCATGAAGGTGTTGTCCGAGAACGCCAGGTAGCGGGTGGCGAGGTCGGCGTAGCTGGCGCTGTCGTAGTCCGCGCAGCCGAAGTCGGCGTAGCGATCGACGGCAGCAGTGGCGAGGCCACCACCCATGATGAGGGACAATGGAGTCCATGCACCGGTCACCGGCACGTCGAAGCCGAGGTCAGCCGATTGGGCGGTGATCGCACCGGCTCCTGGTGGATGCCCCGTGGACACGATCAACTGGGGACCGAACTCATCCAAGGACCGCAGGTACGTGGTGAAGTCCTGCTCCGGGACCGGCGCAACCTCGATCTGGAGTTCGATGCCCGGGTATGCGGCAAACGTATCGATCAAGGCGCTCTCGACCGCATGACCCCACCCGTAGTCGGCGATGATCGCCCCTACCTTGGTGAAGCCCTGGGCCTCTGCGTACTCCGCGATCGGGCTTGCGACCATGGCCGCTGCCGGCAAGCAGGTCCGGAACGTGTACCGACTGTCCGCTGTGAGGATCGCCGACGACCCCGCCTTGACCAGGAAGAGCGGTACTTCGAGTTCCTCCGCTGCGATGGAGGCGTTGAGCCCGACGTCGCTGGAGATCACTCCGCCGATGGCGACGACACCGTCCTCGACCATCCGCTCGAACGCGCTGACACCCTCCTCGGCGTTGGATTGTGTGTCGGAGACGATGAGCTCGAGCATGTGACCACCCGCGCCACCCGCCGCGTTGATCTCGTCCACCGCGAGCTGCATCCCGTCCCGGACGTGGATCCCCCACGGGGTGAAGTTGCCCGAGAGCGCGGTCAGGGTGCCGATCTTGACCGGCTCCATTGGGACAGCCATTGTCGTCGCTGGAGCCTCGGTGGCAGTCGGTGCCTCGGTGGCGACCGGCGCATCGGTGGCAGCTGGCGCTGCCGTTGTCGTTGTGTCCGTGCTTGCCGTGGAGCAAGCCACGGCGACCAGGAGTAGCGCCACCCAGGCACTCGCCCAGCCCATTCTGGATCGATGATTCACGTCTCTTCCTTCCTCTCTCCGCTGGGCAACAAGGTCGCCAGCTTGACGTGTGGCACCGACCGTGGGCTATCGGCCGCCGATTGGGGTCAACGTAGCCCCACTGTCGTTGACCGGTCAAACTCAACGGGGACAAGATCGGCCGATCCTTCGATGTTTGCGTGCGCCCGCCGGCAATATGGCCGATCTTCCATGAGAGCACGGAAGGGCCCCGACGGGATGTGCTGCGCTCCGGCTGGTGCCGGTGCTCGCAGACTCACTTCGTTCGTCTCGAACCCGGCCCTGCGGGCCACCGTGTTCTCATCCCGTCCAGGCATGGAACGGATTGAGCCCACCACGAGGGCGGGCTCAATCCGTTCGGCAGCCCCGACGGGATGTGCTGCGCTCCGGCTGGTGCCGGTGCTCGCAGACTCACTTCGTTCGTCTCGAACCCGGCCCTGCGGGCCACCGTGTTCTCATCCCGTCCAGGCATGGAACGCATTGAGCCCACCACGAGGGCGGGCTCAATCCGTTCGGCAGCCCCGACGGGATGTGCTGCGCTCCGGCTGGTGCCGGTGCTCGCAGACTCACTTCGTTCGTCTCGAACCCGGCCCTGCGGGCCACCGTGTTCTCATCCCGTCCAGGCATGGAACGCATTGAGCCCACCACGAGGGCGGGCTCAATCCGTTCGGCAGCCCCGACGGGATTCGAACCCGCGTTACCGGCTTGAAAGGCCAGCGTCCTGGACCACTGGACGACGGGGCCAGGGCGCTCGGGATGCTACCCACCGGCACATCGCTACCGCGATCGACGCCGGCCGGACCGGATGGGTGGGAGTAAAGGGCACGCCCCGCCGGGCAGCGGGCCTGAAGGAGACGGTAGGGTGCCGCCCATGCCAGTGCCAGTCCCCGAGTTCACCGTCGGGATCGAAGAGGAATACCTCCTCGTCGACCGTCGATCGCGCGACCTTGTCAGCGATCCGCCCGGAACGATCATGGAGGAGTGCATCAAGCGACTCGGGGTTCGGGTGGCTCCCGAGTTCATGCGGACCCAGATCGAGATCGGCACCCGCCCATCGACGACGATCCCGGATGCCCGCAGGGAGCTTCGGGAACTCCGGTCGACCGTCTCCGAGGTCGCCGACAAGGAGGGCCTGGCGATCATCGCCTCCTCCACCCATCCCTTCGGTAGTTGGCGCGACCAACTCCCCACCGACAAGGAACGCTATGAGGCCCTCGCCCAGGACATGGCGGCGGTCCTCAAGCACCTCCTCATCGGGGGTATGCACGTGCATGCCGGAATCGGTGACGACGATCTCCGCATCGACCTGATGAACCAGGTGACCTACTTCATCCCCCATCTGCTCGCACTCTCGACCTCGTCACCGTTCTTCGACGGGTACGACACGGGGATGCAGAGCTACCGGAAATCGATCTTCAAGGCAATGCCCCGCACCGGCCTTCCCCCGCAGATCTTCAGTACCTGGAGCGAGTACCGGCGCCATGTCAATGCCCTGGTCGGGCCGGGCATCATCGAGGATGCCACCAAGATCTGGTGGGAGATCCGCCCGTCCGATCGCTACCCGACCCTCGAGTTCAGGGCCTCCGACGTCTGCCCGTACATCGAGGACTCCCTCACCGTTGCCTCGCTCTACCTGGCGCTGCTCCGCATGCTGTGGCGGCGGCGCACCGTCAACCAGCGATGGCGGATCTACGCCAACTTCCTCATCGAGGAGAACCTGTGGCGCGCCCAGCGCTACCCCCTCGCCGAGTTGACGCTCATCGACTTCGGGTACGGCGAGACCAAGCCCTACCCCGTGCTCCTCGAGGAGTTGCTGGAACTCGTCGGCGAGGACGCAGAGGCGCTCGGTGTGGTCGAGGAGGTCCAGCGGGCGCGGCGGATCGTCGAGGTCGGGACGAGTGCCGATCGCCAGCGCCGCGTGTACTCCGAAGCAGTCTCCGAGGGTGTCGGCCACCAGGCCGCCCTCGTGGCCGTGGTCGACCACCTGATCGATGAGACGACCCGGGGGATCTGAAACGGAGCGCCCGGGCACGAGCGAGAAGCCTGTTCGTCCGTCGTATCCCACCCCTCCCGTATCATCCCTCCGATGTACCAGGCCTTCTCGCAGTCGTTCGCGGTGCTCTCGCTACTCGGACTCGGCGCGGCCGTGGTCGGCATCGTTCTGCTCCTGGTGGGTAAGGGCAGCGCCGTCAACCGCGAAGTCGGTCCCTTGCTCCCGATGCTGGTCTTCGTCGTCTCCCTCGGGGCCGCGTTGGGGTCGCTCTTCTACTCGGAAGTGATGGCCTTCGAGCCGTGCCGACTCTGCTGGTTCCAACGGATCGCCATGTATCCGATCGCCTTCCTCTCCGGCCTCGCGTTGTGGCGTCGTGACCGGGGAATCATGTGGTACCTGCGCCTGCAAGCTATCGTCGGCGCCGCCATCGGGGCCTACCACTACCTTGTCCAAACGCTGGCCATCTCCGACGGCGGGTCCTGCTCGGCGACCGCGCCCTGCACCCTCAAGTACGTCGACGAATTCGGGTTCGTGTCGATCCCGTTCATGGCCATGAGTTGTTTCGTGCTCATCGCTGTCGCAGCCCACTACATCCTGAGAGCCGAAGGAGAACCCGAATGAGCGAGAATCCCACGAGCAGTCGATCCGGCCTCTGGGTCCTCATCGGGATCGTGGCCGTCGTCGGCATCTTCGTCCTCACCTTTCTGTCGTCGGGGACGGGGGACGCGGGTCGCTACGAGATCGAGGCCTTCGGTGAGCCAGAGATCTCCGGGGACGACCTTCCCCTCATGAACCCCGACTCAGCCGGAGTGGACCTCGAGGACCGGGCAGCTGGGCTGCCGGCCCCCGAGATCACCGGGAAGGACTGGAACGGCGACCCGGTCAGCATCACCAATGATGGTCAGCCCAAGATCATCGTCTTCCTCGCCCACTGGTGCTCGCACTGCCAGGCCGAGGTGCCCCGCATCACTGCCCGGCTCGGGACGGGCAATGTGACCGATGGGGTGGCCTGGTACGGGATTGCCACCGCCTCCAACAGCACCCGCGCCAACTGGTCGCCGGCAGCCTGGCTCGACGGGGCCGGCTTCCCGGCCCCGGTGGTCATGGACGGGCTGAACTCGCCCGTCCTGCAGGCCTTCGGCATCGGCTCGTTCCCCGGCTGGGCGGTCGTCGCCGCAGACGGAACGATCGTCGCCCGGGCGAGCGGAGAGCTACCAGAGGACGTCGTGGACGCCCTCATCGTGTTGGCTGCCTCCAGCTAGCGGGGGTTTGTACAGCCCAGTTGATGGGGTACGATTCCCGTCCCGTTCGGGGGTGGTGTAATTGGCAACACAGCTGGTTCTGGTCCAGTCGTTGGGGGTTCGAGTCCTCCCCCCCGAGCCAACCTTGGTTGACAACATGGCCCCGTCGTCTAGTGGTCCAGGACGCCGGCCTCTCAAGCCGGTAACGCCAGTTCGAACCTGGTCGGGGCTGCCATGAAGAAGCCGCTGCTGTATGCAGCGGCTTCTTGGTGTGTCAGGGCAGTCGAGAAGAGATCAGTTCGGCCATCTCGAGCAAGCTCTCGTCAGGCACCTGGCCCGCGATCCGGCTGACGCTCACCGTCCAGCCGCCCTGGAGGAAATTCACATCACCCTCGGCCGTCCAGGCGTCCTCACCGAGACCCGCGACGGTCTCTCCCGTCCGGGCGGCACTGCCCACCTCGGCGAAGAACACCTCGCCGTCGTACACCTGCACGAAGACGGTGTTGGGCGACCCATCGGCCTCGTAGAGGCACGTCACCGGGTCGGGTTTGCCATCGAATCCGTCGGACGGAGCGGCCGAGACCGGACCTCCGAGCCACGCCGATGCTTCCTCCTCGCTGACCAGTGAGCAGCGGTCGAGGCCCCGGTCGCCCAAACCGAGGACATCATCTCCCCCTCCGTCCCCACATGCCGAGACCATCAGGGCGACCGCCACCGCCGTACAGAGGCTTGCAACCACGCGATTCATCGACTTCCTCCCGGATCGGTGATGTTGACGATACAGGTCCGACTCCGGTCCGCGCCGGCGCGATCGGTCATGGATGCTGTCGACGGAACCGGGCCGGCATGCCGATCCGCCTGGTCGCGGCTGCCAAGGGAGGGGCCGCTCTCCCTCGCCGCGGTTCGTCGATGTCACGGGCAGGAGCGTCTGACCTGGACGTTGGGCTGGATACCGCCGACCAGGGCACGGCCTCGGGTCGTAGGTCCGGACCCGCCGGTAGGAGGTGGCGCGGTTGCATCCACCGAGGCGCCGATCGCACGGGCGTCGCCGGAGGCGATCGGGGATCAGCAGCTGGTATCGAAGCTTGACGTGCCCGACCACGGCCCTTCCGATCCCAGGTCATAGGTTCGGATGCGCCAGTAGTACGTCGTACAGGAGTTGAGCCCGCTGTTCGTGATAGTGATTGACCGCAACTCCCCACCAGCGCTGGCCGAGGAGGTGTCGGGCCAGGGGGGGAAGTCCGCGAACATCGAGATCTCGACAAGGAACTCCTCGGGCTCCCGGCAGCCGGAGTAGGACCACGGGAGGGTGGTCCAGAGCCGACCGACGCTGGCTCCGCCCGGTGACGGCACCCCGAGGCCACACACGGTGGTCGTGGTGCTCGTGCTCGTGCTCGTGCTCGTGCTGGTGCTGGTGCTGGTGCTGGTGCTGGTGCTGGTGCTGGTGCTGGTGCTGGTGCTGGTGCTGGTGCTCGTGCTCGTGCTCGTGCCGGTCGTGTCCTCCGGGGTCTCGGAGTCATCGAGCAGGACCGTGACCACGACGGATCCAGGCGTACCCCACTCACCGTCGGTCGAGCCAAACACCTCGAGCAGGTACGTGCCGGAACCGGGGGGCGTCCACAGGAACTCGACCGTCTCGAGCGGGTTGCCGCCGGCGTCCTGCTGCGCGATGGGGTCGCCGTTGACGTCCATGCGAGCCTCGGTGACCCCGGACGGGTGAGTGACGTGGGCGGTGACCACCACGGGGACCGAGGTGATCGGCTCCCAGCCCAGGGGTTGGTCGATCCACGCCGCGCCGCCCGGGACCGCGGCCATCGCCCACGACGCAGCCATGACGATCATCCCGACCAGCGGGATCAGGGCCAGGCGACGCACCCACATGCTCATCACGACGGGATCTCCCACGGTTCGGTGGCGAGGTTGTCCTGTTGATGGGACTGACCGGTGTTCCCACACAGGGGCCCGCCACTGAGCTGCATGATGAGGTTGGTCTCGGTGAAGGCCGCTCCCTTGCCGAAGGCATTGAAGAAGATCCAGGTGGAGGGCTTGACGTTCCACGGCGTCTTGGGCAGCTGCGGGCTCTGGCCGTCCGGGTAGAACTGGAGGATCGTGTCGAGGATGAGGACCGCGCTCCGCTTCTCACCGGGCTTCATCCCTGACAGGTCGACTTCGACCTTCCCGGACTTCATGACCGAGCCAAAGACCGGGCCGATCTGCCACTTCCCGGTCTGGTAGTTCTGCCACTCATGGTGCGCCTTGTACCCCGAGACGCTCCCGGCGTAGGTGCAGGTGGCTGGTGGGGCGGGGGTGCCGGGGATCGAACTGCGGGTTATCGTGATCTCGAACGTTGCCGGCGACAGGATGCCCGCGGGTTCGGGGATGACGTAGATCCCCGGGTGGATCGAGAGCACCCACTGCGACCCGGCGACGGCCGACTTGGTGGCGGCCTGGGTGGCCGCAACCTGAATCTGATCAAGGAGTTCATCGAGCAGCTTCTCGGCCATCTTGTCGCACTCCGACTGGAGCACCGAACAATCGAACCCCTGGTCCTTTGCCATCTGGATGAGCACCTGTTTCAGTTCGCCCTTGCCCAGTTCCACCAGGTCCTGGAACTTGGGCATCGTCGGTGGGATCCCGTAGGCGGCCAGCGCCACGTTGATGGCGGTGGTGGCGAAGCCGCTGCACTTCTTCTCGGCGTCCTTGGTGCTCATCCCGGTGGCCTTGGCGAGCGTGACGCATCCGGACGCGTACGCCAGGATGTCCGCCGCCCACCCCTTCATCATGTCCCACACCCCCACGTACATGTCCCACACCCAGCCGACGAAGGTGACTGCGTCGACGATGTAGTCCCAGACGTCCTTCTCCGGGGGATCGAGGTGAGAAGCGCACACGGTGGCGCCCGGCACGAGGCCCTTGTTGACCTTGACCCCGTTCTCGTAGATGAACGCGGAGCTCTCGGCCCACCCATAGGAGCCCGGGAGGGCAAACTGGAGCGGGACCTTGTGTGTCGCGTTCCACAACCACGTCGTGGCCGGGTCCGGGTTCTTCGACCCGAACGGGTTGGACACCACCCGCACGCAGCGCTCGTACTTGCCGTTGGGGAGATGGGGTGGGGTCATCCGCACCGCGAGCGAGATGGCGGGCGGCTGCCAGCCCGGCGCCGGCGCCGGCTGGGGAGCAGTGTCCTCGATCGTGATCACGACCTCGTTCGACTGGCCGAGCAGCGACTTGGCCTCCTGCATGGGCACGACCCGCACGTAGAAGACCGTCGGGGTCTCCCCGAACAACTGCTCGGTCGGGAGGAAGGAGTACGTGTTCGTGCTCCCCGCCCCCCCGAGGCCAGCCAGGTTCTGTGATATCTCGAATCCCATCGCTTCCCAGTTGGGGAGGCTGGCGCTGGCGGGGGGCGGGTTGATGAGGTCCCCGAGGGGTACCTCGAATTCGACGAACTCCCCGGTGGGTTTCTCGACGGTCTTGGTGTAGATGAGCCCGGGGTAGGAGAGCGCCGGGGCATCGGGGGGAGGCTTGGTGGAGACCTGGAGGATCCCGTGGGTGAAGGTACCCGGCCACGGCTGCCACCGGAACACCTTCGAGTACTGACCGAACGGGTGGTTCGTGCAGGAGGTCGGGAGGATCCCGATCCCCGGAGCCGCGGTGGTGGGAGTGGTTGGGAGCGTGGTCGAGCCACCAACCACGCTCACGGGGACGGCGGTGGTGGTGGTCATCGTCGGGGCTTGCGGCTTGTACGTGCAGATCATGCCCTGGTGGGTGAGTATCGGCCCGGCGTCGCCGGTTCCCAGCTTCCACGACAGGTCGGAGTCCATGACGAGCGGCCCGCCGTAGGGAGCACCGACGACGTTCGGACCGGGAGCGGCGGTCCCGCCGGTCCCCCCGGGAGTGCCGACGGGACTGGTCCAACTCCCGGTGCCGAGGGGCGTGAGGGTTCCCGCCACCCATCCCCACGCCTCGAACAGGGTGGTCGTGCCGGGAGCAGCCTCGGGCAGCATCCCCCCGAAATCGAAGGCCCCGTCGCCGTCGGGGAAGACGAACGTCTGGTCGGTGGCCGGTACGCGGTCCCAGTCCTCCCCGCCGTCCCGGCTCGTGTAGAGGTAGGCGCGGTCGGCACCCTTGGGGTTCTGGAGGAGGCCGTTGGCGAAGGCGAGGTCGCCTTCCCATCCCTTTTGGGCGCACGGGTTGGGTGGGTAGATGACCGCCGGCGGACTCGGTGCTGCGGTGGTGGCGTCGAAGGCCTCGCTGTAGAGCAGGATTGGTGACGCGCCGATCATCAGCGGGACGGTGCCGCCAGAGGGGGGAAGCAGGCCGATGGGGACGAACCCGGCGGCGCCGAACGAGGCGGCGTAGACGCCGATCCCCGAACTCCCCTCCACCGCGGCGGCGAGGGTGATGGTCGCCGCGCACGACTCGGGGTCGATCGAGATGTCGGGCGGTCCCGGGCTCGGGACCCTAAGTGTCCGGAGGGGCGAGCCGCCGAAGCCAAGGAGGACACCGGTCCCAGCCGAGGGCTGGGCAGAGAGGTTGACTCCGTCGGGGACCTCCGGGTCACGAGCCCTCACCCACAGTGGGAACGAGGTGGCCACGCCGCCCCGGTCGTCGAGGGCACGGAGGACCAGTCCGTACAGCCCGGCCCCTGGGGCCACCCACTCCCAGGCGGGCCGCACCTCGGTGGCGGCCTCCTCGTAGTCGGTTGCCTCCACCAGTTCGGGCCCGTTCCACAGCTCGACCCGCACGATCGGGTGCTTGGCGAGGACCAGGCCGCCGAGCAGCGTGGGGATCCCCGACCAGCGCATCGCCCGGGGGGCCCGGCTTGCGAAGCACGGGGGCGATCGGGGCCGGGGGCGGCGGCTTGGGGACGTCGGATCCCGGGAACACGGACCCGCCCACCTCGGTGGTGGTGGTGGGACCGACGTTCGAGTTCGTGCAGGCTCCGGCGATCATGACCATGGCGACCGCCAAGGCTGCAGCCTTCACGGACGGTCTCCAAGCACCCACATGGCTCCCCGACATCGCGCAGAGTATCGCGGATCACGCGGGTGCTTGCACCGCGAATCGGGGGATTGGCAGATGCTCCACTACGGAGAGGGAATCACTGGCGGACCAAGAGGCAGAAGCGGACGAAACCGACCCTCGGGAGCGTCCTAGGCCTTGCCGTAGGCGGGGATTGCTGCGCCGCTGATGGCTCCCGATTCCTTCAGGCAGAGGTACTCGATGACCGTCGCGATGTCGGCTGGGGTCGGCCAATCCACGTAGTCGGCGTACGGCAGTGTGGCCCGCGTGGCCGGGGTGTCGATGACTGAGGGGAGCACTGCGTTGGCGGTGATGTTGTACTCGGCGAGCTCGGCCGCAGCCGAGGCCGCGAGCGCCGCCACCGCGGCCTTGGTGATGTTGAACGCGGCCTGTCCGGGTGGGTTGTCGATGGCCGCCCGGCTCCCGACCAGCACGATGCGCCCCCACTCCTGCTTCTTCAGGTGGGGGATGGCGGCCCGCAGGGTGATGAAAGCGGAGCGAAGGTTGAGGTCGATCATTCGGTCGAACCGGACGTCGTCGCTCTCGTCGATGTCCCGTCCCCCGGCCCAGCCGCCCACGAGGCAACAGAGGCCGTTGAATCCACCGAAGGTCTCGACGGTTTCGGCGATGAAGGCGTCGAGTTGCTTCGACTTGGTCGCGTCGACCCGCCGGAGGAGGAGGCGATCCTCATCCAGTTCGAGCTGTGCCTCGAACGCCTCGGCTTCCTCGGGGATGAGATAGGTGGCGGCGATGCGGGCGCCACGGGCCTTGAGGCGACTGGCCAAGGCCGTTCCCAGGCCGCCCGTGCCTCCGGTGATGACGACGGTGAGCTCGCTCACGCTGTGTGCTCCAAGGTGCTGTGTGTCACCGCAGGATAAGGGATTCGCGGCACGGCGTCGGCCATCCACTGCGCAAGGAGGTCGCCGCGGCCCGGTTCAGCAGCAGGCAGTGGCCGCCTTGGCGGGCTCGACGCCCGCCGATACCTGGAAGCCCTCCCCCTGGCTGTCGGCAAGAACGGTGTACCACTCCCACGCTGCCCCGTCGGGGTCCGTCACCCACGTCTTGTCCTGGATCGCGTAGCAGCAGTCGGTGGCGTCCTGGGAAAGTGTCGCCAGGCCTGCGCCTTCGAGCCGATCACCGGCCACCCGCACTTCCTCGGTCGAACCGACCTCGACGCCGAGGTGGTTGAGGGTGCCTCCGACCGAGCCTTCGATGAGCACGAGCTTGAGGGGAGGGTTGCTGAGCGCGTAGTTGGCGTAGCCCGGCCGACGTTTGGTCGGCTCCGCCCCGAACATCGCGTTGTAGAACGTGACCGCTGCGTCGAGGCTCGTCACGTTGAGGGCGAGTTGGACTCGTGGTTCCATCGCGGACTCCTTGTATCGATGAACATCGATGCGAGCATGCCATATGTATCGATGGTTGTCAATGTAAGATTGCCGCGACGAAGGAGTTCGAGTGGCCAAAGGCGCATGCTGTTCCGGTGCGGTGGTGGAGACAACGAGTGGAATCGAGACCGCTCACCTTTTCAAGGCACTCTCGGACCCTGCACGGGTTCGGATCGTCGAGATGCTCGCGTCCCTCGGGGACCAGGAAGACCTCTGTGTCTGCGATTTCGAGGAACCGCTCGGCCTCTCCCAGGCCACGGTGAGCCACCACCTCCGAAAACTGCTGGAAGCCGGGCTCATCGAGCGGGAGCGTCGCGGAACCTGGAGCCACTACTCGCTCGACCGCGCTCGCTTCGGGCACGTCCGGCACCTTCTCGACCGGATCGGGGCCTGATGCCGGGCGGGCCCGGGTCACCTCTCCCTGGTGGTGGCGAGGCGGCATGAGGGGTGTGGACGGAGCATCGTCGGGGTTGGGATACGCCCTGCGAGCATTCCGGGAACGCGACTACACCATCTTCTGGATGGGGGCGCTCGTCTCGAACTCCGGGACGTGGCTGCACAGCGTCGCCGTCCCCTACGTGCTGTTTCAACTCACCCGCAGCGCGGCGTGGGTCGGCCTGGCGACGTTCGCGACGTTCATCCCCCTGATGGCGTTCGCCCCCCTTGGGGGCGTGCTGGCCGACCGCTACTCCCGCAAACGCCTCCTCCTCATCGGGCAGAGCCTGGCCGCGGTGTTCGCGCTGCTGTTGTGGTTCGTGTGGATCTCCGGGGCGGCAACCCCGGTGTTGATCCTCGTCGTCACGGGACTCGGGGGCATTGCCTCGGGATTGAGCGTGCCGGCATGGCAGTCATTCGTGCCCACCCTCGTCGAACCCGGTGACCTGTCGTCTGCGATCACCCTCAATTCGGTCCAGTTCAACGCGGCACGGGCCGTCGGGCCGATGGTGGGTGGAATCGTCCTCGCCCATTGGGGAGCCGGTCCGGCCTTCCTGCTCAACGCGATCAGCTACCTCGCCGTCTTCGTGGCCCTCTTGGCGATTCGGGGCCGGCGCGTCGGCGCCCAGGGCGGAACCGGGAAGGTCCTGAAGGGGTTCGGCGAAGCCCTCGTCTACCTCAAGACGAAGCCCGGCATCTCCCTTTCGATCCGGGTGGCCATGACCGTGGCGTTCCTCGGCTATCCCATCGTCCAGTTCACGGTCGTCTTCGCAGAGGACGTGTACCGCGTGGGCCCCGAATCGCTCGGGTACCTCCTCGGCGCGCTCGGCCTGGGAGCGATCCTCGTGGCCCCGTGGGTGGCAGGCGCGTTCGGAGAGATTCGACCTTCGTCGGTGGTGCGCACCAGCCTCCCGGTGTATGCCGTGTCGATCATCGGATTCGGGCTGTCGACCGACTTCATCGTCGGCCTGTTTGCCGTCATCGTGGCCGGCGGAGGGTTCCTGGCGCTCGTGGCAACCACCAACACCGCCACCCAGGCCCTTGTCGACGAACACATGCGCGGCCGGGTGCTGGCGATCCGGGTGATGGCGTTCACCGGAATGTACGCCCTCGGAGGGCTCGTACAGGGCTACCTCGCCGACCTCCTCGGACCCGCCCGAGTCGTGACCGGGGCTGGCGTCGTACTCCTCGGGGCTTCGCTCTGGGCTCGTCGGCAACGGGAGTCGCTCGCCCTTCTCGACGAGCGGTTCTAGGGCCGACGGCGGCTATGGAGTGAGGCGTTTGAAGGCCTCGGCGCACTCGAGTCCGGCCGGTTCACCCATCTCTGCAGTCCACGTGCGGATGCGATCGATGAAGCGCTGCCGCTCGAGGTCCCCGGCACCGGCGCTCCCCATCGTGCTGGTGGTTTGAGACGAGTGCTGGAGGAGCGCGGTGACCTTGGCGTCGAACGTCGCCGAGATGTCCTCGACATGGTCGCGCTCGTCCGACGACCACAAGAGGATGTGGTCCGGGCGATGCTTGTCCAGGCCCTGCTCGGGGAAGAACAGGTGGTCGCGGGCTGCGACCACGGCGTCGACGGCGGCGATCCCCGCTGCCCGATGATCGGGGTGGAGCATGTAGCGCTTCCAAGGGTCGTGGGAGAACACCACATCCGGTCGGGTCGACCTGATCCACCAGCACAGCTCACGGCGAAGTGACCTCGTGTTCTCCAACTCCCCGTCGACGTGTTCGAGCATCACGACGTCGGCCACGCCGAGGGCGTCGGCAGCCGCCCGCTGCTCTCGTTGCCTCGCAGCGATCAGGGCCTCGGTCGAGACCGCGGGGTCCCAGCTTCCCTTCGAGCCGTCGGTGACCACCAGGATCGTCACATGGCACCCCTCGGACGCCCACTTGGCCAACGTACCGCCCGCACCGAACTCGGCATCGTCCGGATGCGCCCCAATGGTCAAGGCCCTGCTCGGGGTCCGGAGCGTCCCCGGCACCTCTGACCGTGCCTGGTCGTAGAAGTTGGAGGCCGCTGTCATGGGATGAGCGTACGCGACGTACCGGTCAACCGATCCGCGAGCGGCTCCGCTGCCACGCCCGGTAGTCAGCGGGTGTGTCGAGGTCGAGGGCCAGCCCGGGGCGTACGAGGACATGCGCATGGGGGAGGGCAGCGAGGTGCCGTCGGAAGCTGCCACGACCGAACGTGAAAGGAACGGCGCCCGTGGCACCGATGAGTGACGTACCCCCATCGGACGACGGAGCAATCACGGCGCCGTGGACGTGGAGCGAGGTGGCAGCTTCCTGGAGGTTGCCCTCCGACAGCCGGGGCAGGTCCGCGTGGACGATGATCCATGGTCCCGTCCCCGCCGCGGTGACGAGTGCCCGGGCTGCCCCGTCGAGTCCGCCGGGCAATTCCCACACCACTGCATGGCCGAGTGACTGGGCCCAGTCCGCCACCCCGACGTCCCCGGTGACGACAGCCGAGCGGCCGATCCGTCGGGCCAGGCCAAGGGTGCGGGCCGCGATGGCGACTCCGAGGAGTGAACGCTCGGAGGCGTCGAGCACCGGTGCGAGGCGGGCCTTCGCCACGCCGAAGGGCTTCACAGGGACCCCGACGAGCATCAGCTGCGTTCGATCGCGAGTCGAGTGGAGCGAGATGGTGGGCGATCCCCTGCTGCGCCAAGCCAGATCATCACGCGAACAACCGTCGGAGGTGGTCGTTGAGGAACACGCCGGCGGGATCAAAGCGATGGCGCATCTGGCGAAAGTCGTCGAACCGCGGGAACAGCCGCGCCACACGATCGGCTGTCATGAAATGCAGCTTTCCCCAGTGGGGTCGCCCGGAGAACTCGGCGAACAGGCTGTCACAAGCCCGCAGGTACGGCCAGTAGTCGTCGCCCGGCCGGCCGGATATCGAGACGACCAGGTTCTCACGTCGATAGTTGGGGCTCATCCACGCGTCCTCAGCGGCGACGACCCGCACCTCGAGCGGATAGACACTGAGCGGATGCCAGCGGAGCATGAGGCGGCGCATCTCGATGAGGATCTCCCGCCAGCGCTCGAGGGGGAGGAAGTACTCGACCTCATGGAAGTTGGGGTCGTAGACCATCGGATAGATCCGGTAGGCGCGGTCCAGGCGTTCGCCAGGGCCGGGATCGATCTCGGCATCGGCTTCGACCTCGACATAGCGGTTCACCACGCAGTCGTCCGCTCCAGCCCCGTCGAGGTTGTAGAGCCTGGCCGACTCGTCGGTGGGCATCCAGAACAGCCCGTAGTGGCGGAAAGCGTCGATGTCGTGCTCGAACGTCTCCAGTACCTCCCCGAACGGCATGATGTCGGTGCGGGCGTGGAGGTGGTAGGCGGGGGTGACCTTGATGGTCAGTTCGGTCATGATGCCCATCATCCCGACGGATGTCTGCAGGGCGGCCAGTTCGTCGGGGTTGGCTTGCCGGGTCACCTCGACCAATCGTCCCGTACCGTCCACGAGGCGCGCAGCCTCGAGAGTTGCGGAGAACGAGCCGAACCGGCGCCCCGACCCGTGGGTGGCAGTGGCGACCGCACCGGCGATCGCTTGCGTATCGATGTCGCCTTGGTTTGCCAATGCCACACCGTGATTCCACAAGGGCTCTCCGAAGTCGCCGATCGTGGTCTTGGGAAGCGTCCGCACCAGCAGGCGGTCGGCGTCGACTTCGACGATTCCGCGCATGGCGGACGTGTCGAGGAGGACGTCGGTTTCGAAGATCGGAGTGAACGAATGGGCGGTGCCCACCGTTCGGATCCGTGCCCCGGCGCTGGCGGCATCGGCCACGTGTCGCTGGACCTCGGCCTCGCTCTCAGCCGTCAGCCGCGAGCGGGGCTCGAAGGCCTGGTTTCCGACCCAGTTGGTCCACATCGTCATGCGGCGATCCCAGAGATGCCGACGGGTCGAGCACGGGTGTGAGGCGGGAGCTGGCTCGGTAGGACGACGTGCATCAGGCCCCTTCGATGATGCGTCCGGCGATCACTTCGGCCCAGTCGCTGCTTCCGCCCTCTTCTTCGAAGCTGGACTCGGCGAGTTGTATCACCGCACCGTTGGCCGATGACGGATGGAGGAAGGCCTCGGCCCACTGGCTGTGGACCCTGGCATGGCCCACCACCCGATAGCCGAGCTCCTGGGCCCGGGCGACCGCAGCGTCCAGGTCCGTGACCTTGAACGTGAGGTGATGGACGCCCTCCCCCCGGTTGGTGAGGAAGGAATGGAGGAAACAGTCCTCGGCGATGGGGGCGATCAGTTCGATCTTCATCCCACCCGGCATGAAGAACTGGACCCAACGGAAGGCGCCCCACGGTGAGTCGGCCCCCTGGTAGAAGACGCCGCCGAGGTCTCGGATGAGTCTCGATCCAACCACCACGTCGCGGACGGCGAATGCGACGTGGTCGAACGATTCGATGAGGGTGCCGAAGCCTTCCGGTTGTTCGTGCTGCATCCCGGGAGGGTAGCGAGGCAGCGGTTGGTCGCTCTCGGGCAGCCTGGGTGCGGCCCCGGTTCGGCATCCGGCCGGAATGTGGCTGTGACGGGGCCGGTTGTCCTCGGCGACGAGGGCCCGGATCCCCAAGGCAATCTACGAAACGGTCATTGCCAAGAGCGTTCGAACGATCGTCGTCGAACGGGAATCACTTCTTTCCTCCGGAAAGCCTCCGCATGGAGTGCTTCTCGGAGAGCTCCCACCGCACGACCTGCCACTGGAAAGGACCGGCCGGATACGTCACGGTCACGGTCACGGTCACGGTCACGGTCAAGGGCAAGGCGAACCCCAACGCCGCATGGATCTACCGCGATCCGAAGTCGGCTGCGGCTGAGATCAAGGACCACGTCGCGTTCTGGCACGGCGTTCGGGTCGAGGATTGATCAGTCGGCGAGCGCCGGGACGACCTCCGCCGCGAAGAGTTCCAAACCGGACGAGTCGTAGGCCGCCTCCCCGAAGTAGATGATGGCGTACTCCATCCCGGCCGCCTGCCACGCGCGGAGCTCCTCGACGAGTTGCTCGGGGGTGCCGGCCATCCCCCATTGACGTGCCATCTTCTCGACGCGCTCATCCCCGAGAAACGGTCGGTAGCGCTCCTTGATCCGCTCCATCTTCTCGCGGACTTCCGTCTCGGTCTCGGCACAGAGAATGTTGAAGTTCGCCGAGCGAGTGATGGCGCCGAAGTCCCGGCCGAGGTCGTCACAGTGTCCTCGCAGGACCTCCGACTTGTGGGCGAATGTCTCGACGTCCCCTCCGAAGTTGGTGTAGTCGGCGTACTCGGCCGCCACCCGCAGGGTCAGCTGTTCGCCTCCGCCGGCGACCCAGAAGGGGATGTGGGGCTGTTGGAGTGGCTTGGGTTGGCAGATCGCACCCTTCAGGGTGTAGTGCTCGCCCTCGAAGTGGACCTCATCCTCGGTCCACATACGATGCATGATCTCGACGCCCTCCCGGAGCATGCCGATACGTTCGGAGGGCTTCACGAAGGGGTAGCCGTACCCATCGTGTTCGTGCTCATACCAGCCGGCGCCGATCCCCATCTCGACGCGCCCGCCGCTGATGACGTCGATCGACGCCGCGACCTTGGCGAGGTAGGACGGCGGGCGGTAGGTATTGCATGTGCACATCTGGCCGAGGCGCACGGTTCCGGTGACGGTGGCGAGGGCCGCCATGAGGGTCCATGCCTCATACGTGACCTCCTGGGAGACCACCGGGACGGTGTGGAAGTGGTCGTAGACCCAGAGCGACTCGAAACCAGACCGTTCGATCGTCTGGGCCACCGATGTCATGGTCGCCCAGTGCTCTGCAGCATCGATGCCGACGAGGTCGAGGCGCCAGCCTTGCGGTACGAATGCTCCGAATCTCATGGCCCCGAGCGTACCCGGGTCGGTGGGTTGAACCGGAGGCGGTCAGTTGCCCCGCAGCCAGGCGTCGAAGAGGCGGCCACCGACCAGGAGCGCGACGGGCATCACGACGGTCGTCGCGAGGGTTCGGAAGCTGCCCGGGGCCCACGGCCAGGTCGATGCCTTCGCCACGAGGTCCCGTTCGGTGACGAGCGCACCCAACGCCTTCTGTGCGGCGTCGATGGCCGCCGTCTCCATGCTGTCGACCCCCTCCCGGAGGTCGGCGAGCACGCGGCTCATCCGGGTCCCGTTGGCGAGCCCGAGGCGCCGCTTCTCCTCCTTCAGGCGGGAGTGGATGCGCTGGAGGGGGAGCACCGCGATCGCGATGGCCAGGACTGCCAGGACCACCGAGCTCCACAGATAGAGCGGATCCGCGAGCTGGCCGGAGACGGCCGGGGCGTAGACCGCCATGGCGAGGAACCCCAGCGCCGTGCTCATGGTCACCATCGAGAAGGCATAGAGCGACTGCTGCCGGAAGAGGTCGATGGCGATGGACCCTGCCTGGACCCTGATGATGAACCAGAGCCTCCGAACGGACTGGACGATGAAGAGCATCCCCACCGACTCGCCAAAGGCCCACCCGACCGCCGAGACGAACTGCAGCGTCAACGGCAGCTGCGTCATCCCGAACGCGTCGGCCTCGCTCCCGGTGGTGATGGCGTAGACCACCCACGCGATCATGAGGACGACGAGGGCGAGCGACGTCCGGGGTGGGGACACCACGAGGCGGTGGGCGAAGGCGTCCTCCTCGGTCTGGGAGAGGGTGACCACGGGGCGCAGGCGGCCGACCGCGGTCGCGGTCTGTGACCGCACGGCGTGGGTGATCGCCAGGAAGAGGGCAGGGATGATCGCCCCGAAGACGTTGGGGACCGCCGGCGGCTCGGGCAGCGACGCATCCAGGATCGGTCCCAGCGCCCCGAGGAGCACGAAGACCCCGGCGTGCATGAGCCAGGTGGGCACGGGCACGCGCTCGAACCAATCGAGGAGCACGTCGAGCCAGCTTCGACCGTACGGCAGTTCGCGTTCGGAGTCCATCGCACACTTTCCCGAGCCCGGGGAAACGGGGGCACGCTACCAGCGGAAACGCTCCCTTGGGCAGCTCCCGGGGCGGTCGTCTCCAGAGGACGTCAGCGCGAGGCCGATCCCACCAACTCGGTCAACCGGGCCGCCAACCGCGGACTGTCCTCCTCATGCTTCACGTAGGCCCACACCGACGCTGCTTCCAAGCCGACGAGTCGCTCGGCCCACGCCGCCAGGTCTGCCTCGGAGTACTCCTGCTTGCGGAGGCGCAGGTACACCACCGGACCCGTGATGATGTCCGGTGCCTCGACCTCGTCGGTCTCCGAGATGACCCAGCCCGCACCGGCCTGGCGCAGGATGTCGAGCACGGCCGGGTCGGACCACGACTCGTTGCGAAACTCGAAGACGGCGGTGAGCGAGTCGGGAAGGGCCGCAAGGAACGCTTCCAGCCGGCTGTCATCCCGGGGCAGGTGGGGAGGGAGTTGGAAGAGCACGGGTCCGAGCTGATCTCCGAGTGGTTCGAGGGACGCCAGGAAGTGCGGGAGGTTCTCGGTCGGGTCCTTCAGGCGCTTGGTGTGGGTGATCCTCTGGTGGGCCTTGACCGCGAACCGAAAGTCCGGGCCGACCAACTCCCGCCACGTCGCGGCAGTGGTGGCGCTCATCGTGCGGCGGAACGTGTAGTTGACTTCGACGGTGGGGAAGCTCGTCGCATAGTGCTGGAGCCATAGACGCTTCGGGACGCCCGCGTAGAAGGTCTCCTTCCACTCCTCGAAGGACCATCCCGAGACGCCGATCCGAATCATCGTGCGAGGCTACCGGCTTCCGGTCCTCCCAGCCCGGAGCCGGTCGTTCCCAGCTCAGCGGTGGCCGGTCCCTACGCTGTCCACGATGTCTCGCCATACGAAGATCATCGCGACCATGGGCCCGGCGACCGCCGACCCGGAGATCATCCGGGCGATGGTCGCTGCCGGGATGGACGTGGCTCGTCTCAATTTCTCCCACGGCGAACACGACGACCATCGGCAAATGGCGGCGTGGATACGCTCGGCGGCCGATGCCGAGGGTCGGGCCGTTGGGATCCTCCAGGACATCCAGGGTCCCAAGATCCGCCTCGGCGAGATCCCGGGGGGGCCCAGGACGTTGGCCATCGGAGAGAAGGTGCGCTTCGTGCCCGGGAGCGTGGCCGAGGGCACCTCCGTACCGATCGACTACGACCGACTGCTCATCGACGTTCGGGAGGGCGATGGCATCACCCTCGCCGACGGCCTGGTTCGACTTCGGTGCACCGACGTGGACGGGACCGGGATCGGCGCGGAGGTCGTGGTTGGTGGGGTCGTCTCCGACCGCAAGGGAGTTGCTTTTCCTGACTCAGAACTCGAGACGGAGGCGATCACCGAGAAGGACGAACACGACCTCCGCATCGGGCGGGACCTGGGCGTCGACTACGTGGCAGCCTCGTTCGTACGGTCCGCCGACGACATCCTCCGGGTCCGCACGCTCGCTGGGGACGTGCCTGTCATCGCCAAGATCGAACTGGCCGCGGCCTACGAGCGACTCGACGAGATCCTGGCCGTGGCCGACGGCGCGATGGTCGCCCGCGGTGACCTCGGGGTCCAATACCCCCTCGAGCGGATCCCCGCCATCCAGGAGGACATCCTCCAACGAACGAACCGGGCCGGTCTCCTCTCCATCACCGCCACCGAGATGCTCGAAAGCATGATCCACGCCCCCCGGCCGACCCGAGCGGAGGTCACCGACGTGGCCAATGCCGTCCGGAACGGCACGGATGCAGTGATGCTCTCGGGCGAGACCGCAATCGGCGAGTACCCGGTGCGGGTGATCGAGACGATGGCCCGCATCTGTGAAGCCTCGGACGACCTGCCCATGGCTGTCCAGGTCGAATTCCTGCGGCAAGTACCGACCTTCGCCTCCGCCACCGCCCGGGCAGCCGTCGAGGTCTCCGACGACCTCGACCTCACAACGATCGTGGCCTTCACCGAGTCGGGAACAACGGCTCGTCTCCTCTCCAAGTACCGCCCGTCGGCGAAGGTCATCGCCTACACACCGGAGGCCTCCGTCTACCACCGGATGGCCATCTACCGGGGAGTACGGCCGGTCATGTTCGAACGTCGGGACACCACCGACCTCATGCTTGCCGCCGCCGAGAAACACCTCGAGAAGGAGGGCCTGGCCGAGAAGGGCGACGTGGTGGTGATGGTTGCCGGGATCCCTCCCAACCAGCAGGCTTCGACGAACCTGCTGAAGCTCCATGTCATCGGTGAGCGCACCCGGCGCGGTTCAGCCCGATTCGGCGCCAACGACTAGGAGCGACGAGGCGGTACGAGGTCGAGGTACGAGGAAGCCGAGAGGTACGAGGGGCAAGGTACGAGGTACAAGAGTCCCAAGTCCCAAGTCAGAAGTGCCAGGTGCCTTTTGCCTCGTACCTCGTACCTCTCTTCTCGTACCTCGCTCCTACTATGCCTCCCGCTACACCCCAGGAGAAGCAGTGGGACAGACCATCGTCCTCGAGGACAGCACGGTGCTCGGCCGCATCGCGATCTTCCAGTTGAACCGCAGCCTGACCGGCCAGGTGGGAGAGGCCTACGCCTCGGTCGCCGAGACCGAGGCGATCGGTACGTTCCCCGCTCGGCTTGCCAGGCGGTTGTTCGATTCGGTCCCCGAGCTCGACCACGTCCTCACTTCAGGATCGTCGGTGGCGGTACGCACCGCCGGTGAGTGGAGTGCCGAGGCCCATGAGCGGGTCGCCTACGAACTTCGGAACTTCTTCGTCCACTGGGCAGAGAACCGCAGTTAGTGGCGGGCCTGCCCATCGTGGACGATCGGTCCCGGGGGGCCTGAGCGCCCGGGAGACGGCCTCCTCATTCGGGACTGCACCACGCGCCCCTACTCGGTGACGGTGACGGCGAGGGAGTCCTGGGCGACGTTCCCAGCCCCATCGGTCACCGTGACGGTGACCGTGTAGTCACCCGCAGCCCCGAAGGTGACGGACGTCGAAGCCGACCCCGCCGCCCCGAACGTCGCACCGCTTCCCGTCCAGGCATAGGTGAGCTTCTCGTCCCAGTCGTCGCTGGCGGTGGTGGTGAGGGAGATGGCGGCCCCCACGGTGGTCGACGTCGGACCGCCCGCGGCGACCGTCGGCGGATTGTCGGCCGGGCACCCGGCTTGCCAGTCGACCTTCAGTTTCTCGTTGTCGAGCATGCAGGGGTGCACCCGGGTCAGGATCGGGCGGGCGGTGTAGCGAACCGTCCACTCGTTGGTGGTGACTTCGCCGGCCTGTTCGACGAGTCGGGTGACCCGCACCGACCAGCCGACCCCACCGTCATCGTCGATCACTTCGGCCCCCGGCCGGAGGGTCGGATCAGGCTCGTACTTGGGCTTCGGTTCGGTCTCGAGGTAACGACCCGAGATCTCAGCGGTGACGATGCGAGCGTTCGGGCCACCCTCGGCCAGGACATCGATGGTGGTCTTCGACTTCCACTGGTCGCCCCAGAGCACACGCCCGTCGTTGTCGCCCCAGATCTCGACGGTTATCGACGTGTCGGTGTGCCTGGTGCGCACCATGATCGTGGTGTCGGTGTTGTTGCGGAACTTGTTGTGGATGTCGGGCCAGTTGACGGTCGCCTCGATGCCCTCCGGGTAGCGGGAGAAGTACAGGGAGTGCGGAGTGTGGGTGACATCCTCGAAGCCACCCCAGAAGACGGCGTTGTAGAGGGTTGTGGAGAACTGGCTCACTCCACCACCGATCGTGTCCTCGAGTTCCCCGGCGACGATCGTACCGGCGGGCAGGTATCCGCCTGCGACCGTGCGTTCGCCCACCACCCCGTTCAGGGAGAACACCTCACCCGGGGGGACGAGGGTCCCGCTCACGGTGTCCGCCATGAGTTGGATGTTCACCACCCGGTCCTGGCAGCACTGGTGATAGGTGGTGAAGGAGGAGACCATGTGCACGATGCCGAGCTCCTCCAGCATCTCGGTGGTGACCTCGGCCTCCACTCCCTCCTCGACGGGGAGCGGGGCGGTTCGGTCGGCAGTCGCCGTGGCGCCCATGATCGCCCCGAGGAGGCCGTCGAAGTCGACGCTCGTCCCCGGCACGCTCGGTGAGATCGTGGCCAGGTGGGTCTCCTCATCGAAGACGAACTCGGCGTTGACAGGGTCAGTCGCCAGCTCGAGGGCCAGCGGTGCGACCTTGCCGATGAGCACCGCCTGGTCCAGGGTGACCGCCATCCGGTGCCCCTCCCCGTCCCTCACGACATCGGAGCGAAATGCCGCGTGCAGGTCCTCGACGGTGAACACGAGCGGATCCGACTCGCCGGGGGTCAGCAGGGTGATGCTCCCGCCGAGGAGTCGCTCCGCCTCGCGCATTGCAGCATCGATGTGGGACGCGGTGAGACGGGGTTCGGCCGGGGTGAGGTCGAGTTCGACGCTCGGGTGGGGCTCGAGGAGGAAGGCGGCGAGGAGTCGGGGAGCTGCGCTCTCGAGGTCGATGGCGAGTCCCGGACGGGGGTACTCGGCGACGAGTCGGCCGTCGACCACGGTGATCGACCCGGGGAATGGTGCCTCGCCGACAATACGCTCGGCGAGGTCATCCATCGCGTCGGACAGGAGGAGGTCGTCCAGGAGGCCGCGGAGGGGCAGCTCTTCTGGCGACCCGAGCGTTCGAACCCATCGCGTGAAGGAGGCAAGGATTCCCCCTTCACCATCGAAGGCCATCGCCTCATCCACCATGGCCGCCTTGTCGAGGGACAGTCCCAGGTCGCGGGGGAGGACAGGTGCCGAACCGCCGTTCACATGGGTATCGATCGGGGCGGAGACCAGCCGCTCCTCCAGGCCCGTGAGCCGATCGGTCGCCTCCTCGGGTGTCAGTCCGCTCAGCTCGATCCCGGAGACCACGACGCCGCGGGGCACCCGGCCCTCGTGTGACGCGCGGTCGACGAGGAACAGCGTCGCGACAAGCACGACGAGGAGTGTGGGTGCGCCGATGGCGGCGAGGCGAAGACGTGGATTCATTGCATCCCTGCGTGTGGGGTCCCCCCAAGTGCGGCATTCTAGTGAGGGGTCTCCTTATGCCCGCGCACTGGGAAAAGTGTCACACCTGCCGCATATGGTGGCGGTATGAGCACTTCTCCCACAATCCGCGTCCTCCCCGACGGGGTCCATGTCGACGACCTTCGCATCTCCGATCCCGCGGTCATCGACTACCTCAACGCCCACCAACCGGACCTGTGGGGCCGGCTCGTGAACGACATGCTCTCGGTCGGGGCCCGCGGTCTCCTCAACATGGGGGTCGGCGCTCGCCTCGACGAGATCGACGAGCGGGTCCGGGACACGGTCAACGGCGCCCTCGAGGAAGCTGCCGGGGAGGTGGAGTCGCTTCTGGCCGGTGCCCGCACTGCGATCTCCGAACAACTCGACCCCGATGTACGCTCGTCGGCCATGGGCATGACGCTGGAGCGCCTCGCGGAGCTCCAGTCATCGATGACCAGGGCGCTCGACGTCGACCATGCGTCCTCGGTGACGGCCACTCTCGTCAGCCGGCTGACTGGTCTGCTCGGCCCGGGGGGCGTCATGGAGCAGTGGGTGCGGGATCAGTTCGACCAGGCGAACGAGGATTCGCCCCTTGGCCGGCTCGGAGAGATGGTGGAACGGCGCTTCGACGATCTCCGTGACACGCTGGTACGGGACCGGGCGACGAAGGAGGCGGCCGATCGGTCCCCGTTGAAGGGGTTTGCGTTCGAAGACACGATCGAGCATCGCCTGCGATTCATCGCCTCCGGTCTCGGCGGCGCGTTGGTGGAGCGGACTGCGCTCGACGGAGGGATGCTTCGGTCCGACAGCAAGGTGGGTGATTTCGTCCTCCAACTCGACGACGGGACCCGCATCGTCGTCGAGGCAAAGAACACTGATCGAGTCACCATCGGCGGGAAGGACGGGATGCTGTCCCTCCTCGACCGGGCCATGGCCAACCGCCAGGCCGATGCCGCGATCTGTGTGTCTGCCCGGGATGCGTATCCCGTTGAGGTGGGGTCGTTCGCCATCCATGGCAAGCGGGTGCTGTGTGTCGACGATGGGTCAGGTGTCCTGCTCGGGGTGGCGATCCGGATACTGCGATCGCTCCTGGCCGCCGAGACCACGAACTCGGGCCTTGACCTGGCCGCAGTGGAGGACCGGGTGCAGCGCATCCGGGCGTTGGCCAACCGCTTCTCGGGTGCGAAGTCGACCCTTACGAAGGCGTCGAACTCGATCAGTGACGTGCAGGACGTCATCGACCAGATCCGATCCGACCTCCTCGACCACACGTCCGAGCTGGCGGCGACGCTCTCACGCTCCGGGGAGAGCCAGGGCGAAGGTCCGGTCCTCAGGAGCGCGTAGCCCCGTCGGGGGCGGGTGTCTGCCACAATGCGCCGCCGATGGTCGGAGAGATCGCCCCCGTTGATCAAGCAAGGGCAGGGCTGCACGCTCTCGCCGAAGCGCTCGACGGAGTTCGCTTCCCACTCGAGGACGAAGGTACGGGACCCCAACTCCTGGGAGAGCTGCTCTGGGCCATCCGGGGGTACCTCTTGCCCAGGCTCGGCGATGTCGACGCCCCCCTCGTTGCCGTCCTCATCGGGTCGACCGGTAGCGGCAAGTCGACCATCCTCAACAGCCTGGCCGGCCGTCCGATCAGCGAGGTCTCGGTCGTCCGGCCAACCACCACCCAACCAGTGGTGTGGTGTCACGCCGACAACGTCAGCCGCTACGAGGACGGCCCGCTGGCGGGCCTCGCCCCACGGGTGGTGGGCACCAGCGATCCGCTGCTGCATCGCCTCACGATCATCGATGCCCCCGACGTGGACTCGGTGGAGGTAGCCCACAGGGCGACTGCCGATGCCCTCCTCAGGGCGACCGATGTCTGCCTCTTCGTGACTACTCCCCAGCGCTATGCCGATGCAGTTCCGTGGGAGTTCCTCCTGCAGGCCCACCGGCGCGACGTTCCTCTCATGTACATCATGAACCGGACCAGGACTGAGATTGATCCGACCATCATTGGGGACTTCGTCGCCCGGATGCAAGGGGGAGGTCTCGCCGTGGAGTTCGACGAAGTGATTCCCATCCCCGAGCAGGACGTCATCCAGTCGTACAGCGGCGTCGACGACGCCGCGGTCTCCCACATCCGCTCGATCCTCGAGGAAATGGCGGTGATGGATGCCCAACTCGCCGTCTCCCAAGCCACCTTGGGGGCCTTCGACGACCTCCTCCGCGGTATCGATGCCCTCCGGGCGGCCGCCGAGGAGGACCGGGAGACATTGGGAAGGCTCCGGGCCGGGTTACGGCAGGCGTCCCGACTCCACCGCGTGGAGCTCGAGCAATCCCTGGCAGCGGGCACCCTGCTCAAGGGCGAGATCATGGACCACTGGTCCGACCTCATCGCCGGGGGCCAGTTTGCCCGGGCGGTCAATGACGGCCTGGCCAAGGTGCGGTCATGGCGTCGCCGCACGCTCGGGGGCGGTGCCGACCGAGTGGAGGGCGAGGCGCGGGACGAGGTCACCGCGATCATCTCCCGTCACATAGATCTTGCTGCAGCCGACGCGGCCGCAGCCTGGGACGTCGACCCCATCGGGCGAGGCTTGCTGGAAAGGTCGCTCTGGCGGATCGATGACCGCACGACCTCACTGGTGGAGCGAGAGCTGGAGGACTGGACGCAGGAGGTACGTCGCCTCGTCGAGGCGAAGGGCGGTGACCGCCATGCCGTGGCGAGGGCGGCATCGTTGGGCGTGAACGCCATGGCAGTCGTGGCGATCCTCGCCGTCTTCTCGCACTCGGGGGGCATCACCGGGGGAGAAGTCGGGATCGCGGCTGGGGCAGCGGCGGCCCAGCAGGCGATCCTCGAGAAGGTGTTCGGCAGCGCGGCGATGCGAACCCTCGTCGGCGAGGCCCGTGAGGGGTTGGTGGCGACCATCAATCGTTGTTTCGAGGTCGACCTCGCCCGGTTCGAGGAGATTCTCTCCCGCCTCGAGCCCAGCGGCATCGACTCCCTCGGTGATCACACGGGGCGGCTGGCGGAGCTCAGGGCGGCCCTCGATGGATGACTTGGCCCGCCGAGTGGCGGTGGCCGGTCGGCTCGTGGAGTTGATGCGCCCACTGCTGCCCACGGATGTCGTCCAGGGATTCGAGCGGGAGTTCCAGGCCATCTCGCGGCGGACCGGGTACCTGGGCCAGGAAGTCGTGGTTGCACTCGTTGGTGGCACCGGGTCCGGGAAGTCGAGTCTTCTCAACGCCATGGCGGGCGAGCCGGTGGCACCCGTCGGGGTCATTCGCCCCACGACGTCGGAACCACTTGCCTGGATTCCCCGGCGCGCGGACCCGGGGCTTCCGCGCCTGCTCAGTGACCTGGGCATCGTCGAGCGGGTCAGCCACGACTTCGACCCGTGGCTGGCGGTCATCGACCTCCCCGACATCGACTCCGTCGAGTTCGGACACCGACGTGTCGTGGAGCGGCTCCTCCCGCGGATCGACGTCGTGGCCTGGGTCGTCGACCCGGAGAAGTACAGCGATCGGGTCCTTCATTCCGACTTCATCGCTCCCTTGGCCAGGTACCAGGACCAGTTCGTCTTCGTGCTGAACCAGATCGATCGGGTACCCGTCGCCGAACGCCCGGCGATCGTCGAGCACCTCGCCTCGAGACTGCGGGACATCGGTGTGGACGGAACCGTGATCCCGGTTGCCGCCGCGCCCCCGGAAGGGGCCCCCCTCGGACTCGGGGCCCTGAGCGAGCACCTCTCGGCCCGCTTCGTGGAGAAGGACATCGTGCGTCGAAAGCTCGCACTCGACCTCGACCGCCTGGGAGAGCGGATCCGTGAACAGCTGGGAGATCGGAAGCCGACCGTGCTGGCGTGGGAGCGCGTCTCCCCCGCCCTCGTCGACGGTGCCGAGCAACTGCTGGCTCCGCCTGGCCTCGAGCCGGCGTTCGAGAAGTCAGGTCGAATCACAGCCGCAACCCGGGCGGGCGGTCCCATCGGTCTCCTGTTGGGAGTCCTCCGTCGTGGAGGAAGGGCATTCGGCGTCACCCAGGCGACGACCGATCTCGAGGAAGGGACGTCCCGATGGCGCGAACGGCAGGGTCGTGCCGGTCTCGAGGCTTCCGCCACATCGGCGTTCATGGATGCAGCCCAAGGAGTCGGCCCCAGCCTGGGGGCGGGCCTGCGGATCCGAGCCCGCGACGTACACAACGACCTGGACATCGCCATCGACACGGCTCGTCGGGAGACGGCCTCCCACCTGGCGGTCCCTTCCCGACCCTGGTGGGGTGTGTTCGCCGTGGCGTCGTGGATAGCGTTTCTAGGGATGGTGGCCGCGGTGGCCTGGGGCTGGTTCGACCCGGCGGCCATCCAACCGGGTGAGGGCTTTGACCCGGTGCTCCTCGGAGGATCGTCCCTCCTCCTCGGCCTGGTCGCTCGCTCGCTGGTTCGCCTCGTGGGGAGGAGGGCGGGGCGCAGGGCCGCCCAGGAGTACCGGAGGGCGCTCCGGGGCTCGCTTCGCCACAGCCTCGGGCGTCGGCTCGGCGAGCCCTACGACGAGCACGTGGGGGTGGCGCGCTCGCTCTGGTTCACCCTCGACGAACTCATCGCATCGCCGGCCGAACCCCCTTCCCTCGCGAGCACCCCCTGACGTATACTCACGGCACATAGGGCGTCGGCGAGACGAGCTCCCTGGCATCGACATCGCCCAACGGCGTTCTATGTCCCGCAACAAGAAGAGGCTCCGGTTCCCCCCTTACCGGAGCCTCTTCGCTTGCCGGGGGGCCGAGAGAGGGCGGTCGCCTGCTCAGGCCAGGGCGAAGTAGGCGTCCGGAGCGTGTGCGATGCGGACTGCGTGCACCCTGCCAAGCGCCTCGCCATCGGCCTGGGCGTGGAGGGGTTCGTCGGAGGCGACGATCTTCAGGGATGGGACATCGGTGAAGACCCGCGCCCCCCGGACACGACGCATGCCGTTCTCCGAAGCCGCCCCCATTGCCAGGCTGGGTATCACCGTCGGTCCCAGGCGCGAGTATGTGGTGACGGTGAGGGTCGTGGTGGGTGGTGGTCCGGCCCGGAGGGGGATCCGGCCGAAATAGGTGTAGATCGCGTGAACCTGAACCTGGGTGGCGACCGCGTCGACCTCTTCACCCAGCACCGAGACGGTGCCGTGCGGGCGCTTCCCTCGGTACCCCCAGAGCTGGGTGAGTGTGCTGATCGCGTAGTGGGCACCGCCCATCGAGCGCTTGCGGTGACCGGCCTGTTCTGCCAACTCGACGACATCGGCGTCGAACCCGAACCCGAGGGCGAAGAGCGCGTGATCGAGGACGACGTTGCCGTTCGCCTGCTCCATCTCGGTCCGAATGGCATGCATCGGCCGGGGGTTGGCATCGAGTAGGTGGCGGGCCGCGGCGATCGGGCTGTTGGGGATGCCGAGTATGCGGGCGAGCACGTTCGTGGTCCCCGAGGGGATGATCCCCAGTGGCACGGGTGAGTGCATGAGTCCTTGGGCGGCATGGTGGACGACCCCGTCACCGCCCATCGCGAACATGCCGGCAAGTCCGCGCGAGACTGCCTCGAGGGCCAACTGGTGGGTGACGAGCGGGGACTCAGGCCAGTGGCCCTCCACCTCGTAGCGGTTCCCGAGGATCCGGCACACACGTCGGAAGTCAGACCCGGTGAAGGCCGAGGCGGCGGGGTTGGCGATGACCATCACCGTTTCACGCACGAGGTACTCCTTGGAGGACGAGGCGAGCAGCGACCACCACGAAGGCGAGGAGGCCGACGAGCACCGCGCGTGGCGCCCCGAAGCCGTCGACGACAAGCGCCCACAGGAGTGGACCGGTGATGGTCGCGAACCGACCGACGGTGCCATAGAGGCCGTAGAACTCCCCGTACCACTCGCGTGGGGTGAGGGAGGCCATGTAGGCGCGATCGGAGGCCCACACCCCCCCGAGGGCGATGCCCCCGGCGCCGCCGAGGATCCAGGCCAACCAGGTCGCCCCGGTGAGGGCGGCGGTCATGCCGACGAGGAGGGATGCGATCCATATGTACAGCATTGCATGGAGGTACTTGCGAGGTCCGACCCGGTCGACGAGTCGTGAGGCCACGAACCCCCCGATGACCGCGGCTGCGATCGCCACCGCCAGCAGGATCTCCGTCTCGCTCTCGGTGAGCCCGATGTCCTGGGTGGCGAAGATCGCCAGGAAGCCACCGATCAATGTGTTGATGGCGTCGGTGTACAGGAAGCGCCCAACGAGGAAGCGGGCGACGCCGGGGGTGCTGCGGGCCCGCTTCCAGGACTCGAGGAGGTGGGAGAACACTCGACCGATGCTCGGTGGATCGTCGGTTCGTTTGGGTCTGGGCCGTTCCTCCATGCGAAGGAAGGCAGGGATGGCGAAGAGGAGGAATGCCGCGGCCAGCGCCTTGAACACGGCTGGTCGACCCAGGTCGAGGACGTCGTACACCACCCTGCCGATCCCGACTGCGATGAACGATCCGAAGTAGCCGATACCCACCCCGAGCCCCGAGATCCGGCCGATCGTCTCGTCAGTCGAGACGTCAGGAAGCAGAGCGTCGTAGGCGATGCCGGCGATGTTGAATCCCAGCAGGGCAACGATGAAGAGGATGAGTGAGATCGTCACCCCCCACGAAGCCAGGCCCGCCGTTGCCAACACGGTGACAGCTGTGCCCCATACCAGCACGGGCACCCGACGTCCCGAGTGGTCGGTGCGGGCGCCCACCCAGGGGCCGATGACCATCACCATGGCCATCGCGATCGAGGTGGGAATGGCCAAGGCGGAGTCTGGAGCACCTTCGTCCTTCAGCCACAGCGCGAAGTAGAGCCCGGTGACGCCGAGGGCGAAGATCGTGTTGGCGAGGTCGTACAGGATCCACGCCCGTGTCGACGACCGGGTGGGTTGCCACCCGTCGCTGGAGCTCAGAGGGTCACCGCCACCGAGATGAGGTCGTCCCGTCCGAGCTCCCCGGCCGTGGCGAGGATGGCCCGGTCGGCCTCATCGAGGGGAAACTCATGGGTCACCATCTGATCGAGTCGATCGTCCGTCGCCAGGTGGGCCGTCGCCCAGTCGTATGCCGTCGAGGTGGCGCCGTAGGCGCCGCGGATGGTGAGCTCCTTCATCACGATGATGTCGGAGAAGAGCTGGTTGATGGCGTTCGTCCCCTTCGTCGAGGCGAGTACGACGGTTCCGCCGGGCCGGACGATGTCGAGGGCGCTCAGGACGATCTCCGAGTCGTGACTCGTCACATCGATCACGACGTCCGGTCGATTCCCGAGCGAATTGGCGACCGCCGTTCCCAGGTCCTCGGCGTCGACATCGATGGTCGCGTGGGCGCCAAGGGTCGAGGCCAGGCGCAGCCTGTCTGCGTCGTGCGAGAGGCCGGCGACGCCGATCCATCCTGCACCGGCCGCCCCGGCGGCCACCGCTGCGGCCAGCCCGCGGGGGCCGGGACCGAGAATGAGGACCGATTGACCGGGGGTGAGGCGGGGAACCTCGACCGTCCACGTGTACGCGTCTGCCAGGGCGTGGGCGAAGGTGCCGACTGCCGCCGGTACGTTGTCGGATACCGGGTGGATCCTCGCACCGGGATCGAGGTACATCATCTCGGAGAAGCCGCCCCACAGGCCGGGGGATTCGGTGGATGGAAGGCGACCGTAGGCGTTGGCTGGACGACGTGATGTGCACATGGCGAGACCGTTCCGGCACCGGTCGCAGGCGCCACAGCGGATGATGCCTTCGACGACGACCCGGGTGCCTATCGGTAGGCCGAACGTTCCATTCGGGTCAGCGGCCACCCTCCCCACGACCTCGTGTCCGGGGATGAGCGGGTACTTGACGAGTTGGGTGACGCCCTTCCAGGCCTGCACCTCGACCCCGGAGATCGCTGTCGACTCGATCGCCAACCACCCGCCGTGTTCAACGTCGGGCACCCGCATCTGGGTCTTGGTGAAGCGGCGGGGGCCGACCAACAGCATCGCCGTGGATGAGCTACCCATGAGGCGCGGCAGTGTACCGGTGGGGAGGTCGGTTGTTCCCTTTCGACCGATAGGCTGCCTAGGCGAAGAACGCGGCGAGCCGCTCGATGCCCTCCACGAGATCCTCATCGGCGAGGGCGTACGAGAGCCGCATGTGGCCCGGGGACCCGAACGCCTCGCCGGGAACGAGCGCCACCAGGGCTTCGGTGAGGATGCGCTCGGCCAGGTCCAAGGTCTTCTCGGACCCGGCGGCTTCCGAGAAGGACGGGAATGTGTAGAACGCGCCGTGCGGCTCCAAGCAAGTGATACCCGGGATCTCGTTGAGCATCCGGTGCATCGTGGTGCGCCGGCGGTCGAACGCCTCATGCATGGACTCGATCGATTCCCGAGGTCCGGTGATGGCTGCCAACGCGGCTCGCTGGGAGACGTTGGCCACGTTCGAGCAGAGGTGGGATTGGAGGTCCGAAGCTGCTTCGATCACGTCCAACGGGCCGACCATCCATCCCACTCGCCAGCCGGTCATGGCATAGGTCTTGGCGACACCGTTGAGGATCACGCATCGGTCGCGTATCGCTGGGACGACGGCCGGCATCGACGTGAAGACAGCATCCCCGTACACGAGATGATCGTAGATCTCGTCGGTCGCGACCCAGATCCCGCGGTCTGCCGCCCACTCGCCGATGGCCCGCACTTCGGCCTCGTCGTAGACGGCGCCCGTCGGGTTGGACGGGCTCACGAAGATGAGGGCCTTCGTCTGGTCGGTCGTCGCCGCGGCGAGCTGGTCGACCGTCACCTTGAAGCCTGCCGCTTGCGACGTCGGGATGACCACCGGAGTGCCGCCAGCGAGGCGAACCGCTTCCGGGTACGAGACCCAATAGGGGGCCGGGAGCAGTACTTCATCGCCGGGACCGAAGAGAGTTGCGAACGCCGAGTAGACAGCCTGCTTCCCACCGTTGGTGACCAATACCTGGGACGCCGCGACCGGCGTACCCGCGGTGGTCGTGATGGCGGCCACCGCCTCGCGTAGTTCGGGGAGTCCGGCAGCCGGCGTGTACTTGTGATTCCGTGGGTCACGCGCAGCTTCGACCGCTGCTTCCACGACGTGCTGAGGGGTGGCGAAGTTCGGTTCGCCGGCCCCGAACCCGATGACTGGCTTTCCGGCGGCGAGCAACGCCCTCGCTTTGGCCGTGATTGCCAATGTGGCCGAAGGAGTGATGGCCGCTATGCGGGGTGAGATCCGGGTCATGGGCCGCAAGGCTACCGGGCAGTGCGGACTGACAGGCCGGGCAATTCACGTCCCATAGTCGTAGTGGGCGACAATCGTCCCCTTGGCCGTGGCAAGGAGGGCGTCGTCGCCGGAGTTGTCCCAGATCGGCCCGTTGGCACACCAATGGAGTGTCGTGGCGGTATCGGTGCCGCACCCCGTGACAACCCGTATCTCGCGGCCCGGGCCGATCGCAGCATCCGCCGGGAAGGTGTAGCGGTGTACTGAAGAAGCGTCGCGAAGCACCATGCCGCCCAGTGGAATCGGCGTGGGCCCGTGGTTGGCGATGGTCACGGATTCCTCCTCGAGGCGCTCCTCATCGGGTCCCGGCGGGTTGGCGTCGACCCCCACTATCGCCAGGTCGAACTGGACTGGGTCCCCGCAGGCATCCGGTGCCCACAATCCCATTCGGGCGTCCTTGGCGGTGTCCTCGTGCGCCTCGATCTGCGTGGTGAGACGGGTGTTGGCGCCGAACGCGCTGGCGATGGCGGAGCCGTTGGCGACGAGTTCCCCGTTGACGAGTACCTCACCGTCCCAGACGTACGCCAGGAGGCGCCCGTACTGGTCGGTCTGCTCGGCGTCGAAGCCCAGATGCACCGTCCTGCCCTCCAGGACCGCCAGGTCGCTTCGGGCCTCGGTTCCCCAGCACTCGTCCAGCTCGGGCGCGTTGATGCCGATGAGACGGACGTCCTCCTCCCGGCCTTCTGTCTCGACGATGAGGGAGTCTCCGTCCTTCGCTCGGATGACGACGGCGAGCTGCCCATCGCCGCGTGGAGCGACCAGCGGTTCCAGTGCGGCGGTGGAGGGACCAGCGGTTGGGCTGCACCCGGCCAGCATCGTGACCAGGATGGTGAGGGAGACCGATCTCACGTGACGACGGCGAGCGCCCCATCGGCTGCCCGCCGGGACGCGATCATGACCGGGTCCCACACCCCCGAGAACGGTGGGGCGTAGCTCAGGTCGGCCATGGCAAGGTCGTGTCCGGTGAGTCCTCCCCAGATGGCAGCCACGAGCGTGTCTATTCGCTTGCCGGAACCGGGGCCCCCGACGATCTGCGCCCCGAGCAGGCGGCCTGTTCCCACCTCGCAAAGCGCTTTCACGGTCATTGGGTTCGAACCGGGCATGTACCCGGCGAAGGTCGTGGATTCGACGATGCCGCTCGCATACTGGATCCCTGCGTCGGCTGCCTCCGCCTGTCCCAGGCCGGTGCGGGCGATCTCGGTCTCCCTGAACCGGGTGATCGCGGTGTTGAGCACCCCGGGGAATCGGGCGTCACCGCCGCCGATGTTGATCCCGGCCACCCGGCCCTGCTTGTTGGCGACGGTCCCAAGGAGTGCGTTCGTCGGCCGTCCGGTGATGAAGTGGGCTGCCTCGGCACAGTCGCCGGCAGCCCAGATGCCCTCGATGGAGGTGCGCTGATGATCGTCCACCGCCACTGCGCCGGTCGGGCCGAGGTCGAGGCCTCCGGCCTTGGCGAGGGTGACCTCGGGCCGGGCTCCGATGCCGAGGACCACGATGTCAGCCGGTATGACGTCGCCGTCCACCTCGACCCCGGTCACGTGTCCACCCTCGCCGACGAGGCAGTCGACCCGGATCCCGGTGTGGACGGTGACTCCTTGGCTACTCACCGACTCGGTGGCGACCTGTCCCATGTCGTCATCGAGGGCTCGGTTCATCAGGCCGCCCCCCGAAGTGACGAGCGTGGTCGGGAGGCCGAGGCGGTGGAAGGCCTCGGCGACCTCGAGGCCGATGTAGCCCCCGCCCACCACGACGGCGCTGGTGGCCCTCACCGCGGCGGCCCTGATCCGGGTCGCGTCGTCGAGGGTTCGAAGCGTGAACACTCCCTGGGCATCGGCCTCCCTGATGGTGGGGATGACTGGCGCCGCGCCGGTGGCGTAGACGAGTTGGTCGAAGCCGACCTCGACCACGCCGCTCTCCCGCCTGACGGATACGATGCGGGAGTCGGGGTCGAGATCGACGGCCTCATGATGGAGATGAACGTCGATCTCGTCCGCCGCGAAACGCTCGGGGGAGCGGGCGACCAACTGGTCGATCGATGCGACTTCTCCGCCGATGAAGTACGGCTCACCGCAAGCCGAGTACGAGGTCCAACCGGATCGCTCGAGCACGATGATCTCGAGGTCGGAGCGGTCGCGCCGTTTCCGGGCCTGGCTGGCCGCCGACATGCCGGCCGCGTCGCCACCGATGACGACGAGGCGTTCGGTCAACTGGCAGCCTTCTCGGCGGCTCTCCGTCGACGACGCCGACGAAGCCGCCAGAAGATGCCGAACAGCTCGTCGACGATGATCGCAACCACGGCAGATCCGATGATGACGATCGAGACGGGGACTTCAGGTGTGGTCCACGCGAGGAAGGTGATCTCGGTGAGTTGCGGGTTCTGGAAGGCGAGCACCATGATCGCCACGAGCAGCAGGAGTGAACTGAGCAGGCCCCACCGAACGCGATCCACCTTGACAGGCTTCGGCGTCGCCGAGGGCATCGGGGCGGTCGGCTCAGCAGCCGGTTCAACCGGAACGATGTCTTCTGAATGCGGATCGTACGTCATGACTACCAGAATACCCTCTGGCCAGCGCCCAATGGGGGGCGAACCGCCGCATGTGATGGATCGCCGAAGCCTGGGAGGCAGCCCGGCTAGAACTCCCAGTCCGATCGGGACGCCCGCGCCTTGTCCACGTCCACCATCGAAAGCAGCACCAGTCCGACGGTGAAGAACCCCACGAGGGAGAGGATGCCGGCCCGCCCGGACCCGGTCGTTTGGGTGAGTGCCCCGAAGATGAGTGGTCCCCAGATGGCGGAGAACTTGGAGATCACCGAGAAGAACCCATAGAACTCGGCCGAGGCCTCCTCAGGGATCATCGACCCGTAGAGGCTGCGGGAGAGGGCCTGGGTTCCACCGAGAACGAACCCGATGGCCACGCCGATCACAAGGAACGGCGTGGCCTCTCCGACGGGGAGGAAATAGGCTCCAAGAGCGACAGCGATCCAAAGGACGAGGCTGACCTGGATCGCGCGCTTGGTGTTCAGCCGCCCGGCCAGCCACCCGAACGCCAGCGCCCCCCCGAATGCCACGAACTGCACGATCAGGACCGTCCCGGCGATCACCGAGAGTTCGAGGTCGAGGGTGCCCGATGCATAGGCGCCCGCTTGGGAGATCGTCGTTTGCACGGCGTCGTTGTAGAGGAGGAAGGCCACGACGAAGAGCATGAGGTGCTTGAACTTGACGATCCGCTTCGCCGTGTCGATGGCGCGGCGGATGCCGATCGCGGTGTAGGCCCTGATCGCCGGCTTCCCGCGGTGTTCCTCCGGGAGGGGGAGTGCCTCGCCGGTCTCCTGGAAGCGCTTGAACGCGAAGATGGAGAAACCGGCCCACCACAGGCCGACACCGAGAATCGAGAGCTTGGTTGCGAGCAGCGTCTCGAGCCCGAGGCTGTCGGAGAACTGGATGAGGATGAAGCTCACGAGCAGGTAGAGGCCGCCCCCGACGTAGCCGAGCGCGAAACCCTTCGAGCTGACCTTGTCGATGGTGTCATCGGTGGAGATGTCGGGCAGGAACCCGTCGTAGAAGACGTTCGCACCGACGAACCCGAACTGCGCGAGCACGAAGATCAGCATCGCGAACACGACCGAACCCGTCGTGGCGAAGAAGAGAATCGAGGTGAAGAGCGCTCCGCCGTAGGCGAACACGCGGAGGAACTTCCGTTTCGATGCCGAGAAGTCGGCGATGGCCCCCAACACCGGCATGAAGAGGAACAACACCAGGGCAGCACCTCCGGTGAGGAAGCCCCACAGTGCCTCTCCGTTGATGCCGTTCCACCCGTCGTCACCGACGATCGTGCTCTCGAAGAAGACCGGGAAGACAGCCGTGAGCATGACGGTGGCGAAGGCGGAGTTCGCCCAGTCGTACATCGCCCAACCGAAGATCGTCCGCTTGTCGTTTTTCGTTGTCACACGATCCTCCGCTCGACCGCTCGGCAGCCTAACCGGCGGGGGTCAGCGGGCGACGGACGAACGGGCCACCCCGGTGGCATTGCGCATGTGGTCGATGGCCCGGCGCCGGTAGCGGCGTTGGATGAGGCGGATGATGGGGACGATGGGCTTGGCCCACCCGGCGGAGGCCCGGGAGGTGGCCTCGATGCGGAAGCGCACGACCCCATTCGGCTCCCGGGTGACCGAGAACGTCTCCACGCCGGCCAGGGGGTGTCCTTCCAGCGTGCGGAGCCTGTAGGTCACCCTGCGATCTTCCACCTCCACGGTGTCGACCTCGACGGGGGCGGCCGTCCACAGCCCCACGCGGCGGGCGAAGACGACGAGTCGCCGGCCGGGTGAGGCGACCGTCGCGGGGGTGACAACGGTGCCTCGGAGGTTGAACTGCTCGAAACGGATGAGCGCATTGCGGGCCCGGTCAAATCGTTTCAGGCCCCAGCCAATGGTCTCCTCGGTGATGAACGGGCGACCTCGAGGCGTGGCGTGGGTGCGGGAGGCAAGGGCCGTCGTCACGGCGAGTTCCCGCTCCGCGTCGGTGGGGCGTTTCAACTTGAGCATCGGCCGGTAGCGTAGGGCCGTGCGTATCGGTGCGGCGGCCCTCGGCATTCTCCTCGCCGTGGTTGCGTGCGCCGGCCCGGCTCCTGAGTTGGCCTCCATCCCCGTGGTGACCAGCATTGCGGTGTCGATGCCTGCCACGACCGCTCCACCGGTGGCGACGACCGGTGCGACGACGACGTCGGTGGTCGTCGCGACCACGCCAGCCGAGGAGCTGGGACCTCTCCGGGCGCTCGAGGTCGAGGTCGTGGCCGAAGGCATCGGCTTCCCGGTCTCGGCGAAGCCAGTCCCGGGACGCTCGGCCTTCGTCATCGCTGCCAAGCGAGGGCAGCTCCACCTCGTGGTCGATGGTGTGGTCGATGTGTGGCTCGACATCGCGCACCTGGTTCGCAACAGCGGGGAGCTGGGCCTCCTCGACGTGGCGTTCGCCCCCGACTTCGCTGTGTCGGGGCGGTTCTTCGTCCACTACTCGGACAAGCGTGGGGACACGACCCTCAGTGAGTTCCGGGAGGTCGACGGGGTGGTGGACGCGGCCGGGGAGGTGGTGCTCTACACCGCCGCTCAGCCGGCAGGGAACCACAATGGTGGTGCACTCGAGATCGCTCCAGATGGCACCCTGCTCCTCGCCCTCGGCGACGGAGGCGGCGCCGACGATCGATATGGAAACGGCCAACGCGTCGACACCCCGCTCGGGGCGATCCTCCGGTTCGATGTGACCGTCCCGGGCGTCGCCCGGGCTGCTGGCGGAGCGGCTCCCGAAGGGGCCCTGCCCGAGCTGTGGATGTTCGGGCTCCGCAATCCATGGAGGATCACCATCGACGACGGTCTCCTGTACATCGCAGATGTCGGCCAGAACCGGTTCGAGGAGATCAATATCGTCCCTTGGGACGCCGTGGGTTCGAACTTCGGGTGGCCGATCACCGAGGGACTCCACTGCTTCTCCCCGTCGTCGGACTGTCCGACTGACGGACTTGTCCTGCCCTCCACCGAGGTCGCCCACCGGGACGAGGGAACGTGCTCGATCACGGGTGGCATCGTCTACCGCGGGGTCGCCATCCCCGAGATGGTTGGTCACTACCTGTTCTCCGACTACTGCGGCGGTTACCTTCGGTCCCTGGACCCGAGCGGGGAGATGCGCTCGTGGACCGAGCTGATCGGCGGGCCGCTCGGCCGGGTGACCGGGTTCGGAAGCGATGCGAATGGCGAGGTCCTGGTCGCCACCGCCGACGGCAAGGTCGTGCGGATCGTCCCGGTCCGGTGAGTCGGCCTACAAGGGGATCGTGGCGAGGAGCGTCGTGCCGCCCTCCGGGGGGCTGTGGACGGTGAACGTCCCGCCGATCGCCTCCACTCGGTCCTCGAGGCCCTGGAGTCCCGATCCGTCGGACATCGTCGCTCCGCCGACTCCGTCATCGGAGACCTGCACCACAAGGCCGAGGGCCCCGGCCACGATCTCCACTCGGGCGGTGTGGGCCTTGGCGTGCTTGGCCAGGTTGGTCAGTGCCTCGGCGACGATGAAGTAGGCGGCGGCCTCGACCTTCGGCTCGAACCGGGCGTCCGGGACGCAGACCTCCACCGGTACCGGACTTGCGTCGGCGATTCCGGCGATGGCCGTGCCGAGTCCGTCGGACTCGAGCGCTGGGGGGTACATGCCCCTGGAGAGCCGACGGATCTCCTCGAGCGCCTCCCGCGCCTGGGAGGCTGCGTCCTCGAGGACGGTACGCACCTGGGGGTCGTGGAACCGGCTCTTCTCAAGATCCAGGGCCATGGCGAGGGCGACCAGGCTCTGCTGAGCACCGTCGTGCAGGTCCCGTTCGACCCCCCGACGGGCCTCATCGCCGGCGGTCACGATCCGCTGGCGCGATCGCTGCACCTCCACGAGTTGGGCTTGGACACGCGCCTGGAGTTGGATACGGCGCAGTGCGAGGGCCACCGTACGGGCGACCGACTGCATGAGCGAGAGGTCGGCGGTGGGAGGATGGAGCAGGGCGCCGATCATCTCTCCTTCGTGCCCGATGGGCGTCGCCCTGCTCGAGTCCCCGAGATCCACTTCGATCGATTGACCGGCCACGTCCACGAATGCTCCCGACAGCGGAAGGCGCGTCGCCACTTCGATCGCGGGATCCTCCAGAGCGCGACGGGCGGCTGATTCGACATCACGAGGCGTGGCCGCGGCGTCGAGATCGTCCACGAGGATGGAGATCCGCCCTTCCCACAGGCGGGGGCCGACCACGCCCAGCACCACCGTGAGCGGGATGGCCAGGGGCGTGAGTTGGGTGGCCCAGGTCGAGAACACGGCCGGGATGAAGGGGAGGACGTCGCTCAGGGCCTGGAGGGCAACGAAAGGAAGCGCGATGAACATCGTGGCGAAGGCCCTTCGAATGGCCCTATTGCCCGTGATCCACCGGGTGAGGATCGCCGCCACCGCGAGGAGGATGTTGAGATTGCCCCACTGGGGGAGGAGGTCGAGGACGATCTGCCACCTCTCGGGGTTCGCGACGTCGGCTGCGATCATGTTGGGCGCATCCCGGAGGGCCAAGGCCTCACGGTCCACGACGAGGGCCCGGATGACGGTGGCAGTGATGGCCCACGCGTACACGCTCGGGACGACCCATCGGAACCGTCGCAACGAGCGGCCGGTGGGGAAGACGAGGGCGATGTGCCAAGGCACGGCGACGAGCAGGAGGTTGCGGGTCCCGTGCCACGGCACGAACAGGGAGATCGGAAGCTGTACCAGCGTCAGTTCGAACAAGCGGCCGAGGCCGGCGACGATGAGCAGGATCCAGAGCGCGTTGTCGGGCCTTCGGACGCGCAGGAACAGACCGGAACCGGCCAGTGATATGCCGGCCATGATGTCCACCCATGGCGCCAAGCGGCCGGCAGCGCACATCCCGCAGTCAGTGACCGTGAAGACCGTGATGATCGCGGTGAAGGCGAGGAGGCCGACAAGCATCGCCAGGATGCCCTCGGTGGCACCCAGGAAACCTCCTCGTGGAACGAGCCTGGCAAGCACGGCCGGGATTGTGGCAGGCGTCCGGCAGGAATAGTCCTAAAACTAGGGATAACCCCGATGCGCCGTTTGGTCGTCGGTGGCACGATGTCTGAGGTGTTCCCCAGGGAGCACCGCCGACAGGATCAGGAGCGCTTCCTCCTCAGCGCCTTGGCACATGACAGGGGTAGAAGGCCGGGACCGAGTCCCGGTCTTCTCGCGTCCGAACCAGCTTTCTCTTTTTCTTGGGGGGCACGGTCGTCCCCCGTCCGTCGTCCCCGTCCGCCGTCCCTAGTTGGTGCGCAGGTACTCGAGGACCGCCAACACTCTTCGATGGCCCTCGTGGTGGAGAATCCCGAGCTTCGTGAAGATGCTCCGCGTGTGGTGTTCGACGGTTTTCGGAGTCACGAACAGGGCGGTTGCGATGGCCGTGTTGGACTCCCCCGAGGCCATCAGCCGGAGCACATCGAGCTCACGGTCGGAGAGGGACTGGATGCTTGCCGAGGTGCGGTTCCGATTGAGCAGGCGGTCCACGACCTCCGAGTCGATCACCGACTCGCCGTTGACGATTCGGCAGATCGCATCGATCAGGTCGTCCGATCGGGTGATCCGATCCTTCAGTAGGTAGCCGACGCCGGAAGGGGTGTTCTCCAGCAACCGGACCGCATAGGTGGGTTCGAGGTGTTGGGAGAGAACGAGAACCCCGATATCGGGGAACGAGGTGCGGATCTCGATGGCTGCTTCAAGCCCTTCGGTGGTGTGGGTCGGGGGCATCCGCACGTCCATGAGGACGACGTCAGGGGGATCCGTTCTCAGCTCGTCCAAGAGACCGACTGCGTCGCCCCTGGCCCCAACAACCTCCAGACCGCCCTCGGTGAGCAGTCGCACGAGACCATCCCGAAGCAACGTCGAGTCCTCGACGATCATCACCCTGGGTTCTCCCATGATCCGAGGTTAGGTGACAGCTTCGATCGTCGCGTCGTCGAGGTGCGAGGTACGCGGTACCAGCGTCGAGCGGCTCTTCTTGGCTCCGTGCCCCGTCGTCCTTCGTTCTGTCGTTCGCCTCGGATACGCTCCTGTGATGCCCGCTCCCCGCCTGATCGTTGAATCGTGGGATCCCGCCTATGGGACCCCGATCGCTCCCGAGGAGGATCTGGCTCCATCGGAGGCTGAGGTGGATCCGACCGTCGAAACCTCGAACTGGACCCCGATCCGTGGGGAGGACGACGGAGTGGAGACCGTGTCGTTCGTTGACGGTGTGCGGAGGATCGACGCCCGCCTCGCGATCCCGCGGGACGGCGAAGCCCCGGTCCCCGGGATCGCGGGTTCCCACGCGGTGGGAGCCGTGGTGTGGGACAGGGTGGCCTCTCGGTCGACGATCGGTGAGATCCGGGTGGCACGGCTGGCGGTCTTCGGTGATGGACACCGGGCCGACGTCCCTCCTGCCGGGGCAGTGATCTACGAGGTCGAGTCGGAGCCGTCGGCCGATCCCACGAAGCTCATCAGCCGCTTCCACGGCTCGATGCGGCGTGCGGAGGCCGACCTGACCACCGACCTCGCCGCGGCGGGGGCCTTCGTCGTTGCTGATGGGCCGGTCAACGACACGCGCGCCCACGAGGTGATCGGGTACATCAAGACCCATCGCGTGATGTACCTGACCGGTCCCCCGGCCAGGACCATCGGGGAGGTGGTCCCGGGGGAGCGGACGCCGCTCTTCGTACTCGGTGCCGGCGGTACCTTCGCACGGTTCTCCTGGTACCAGCGACTCCCCTTCTCCGGAGATCGGCACCAGTGGAGTGGCATCGTGCGATGCGAGGCCCCGGGGTCGCTGGGGCTCGCCACCGCGGTTCGGCTGGCCAACCGGGCTGCTGCCCTCCTCCCGCTGGTGGCCGCCCCGGCGCACACCGACCCTCGCGCCCCGCAGAACCTGGTCCCGATCGGTGCCCTGGAGCGGAGGATGCGCCACGAGTTGGGCGATCCCCGACTCGTCTATCGTGCGCTGGTGCAAGCCGTTGAGGGCGCCGAATGAGCGCCGAGAGGGTCGGACGGGTGCTGGGAACCCGGAGCGCGACCACCCGTGAATTCAAGGTCCTCATCGATGAGGATCGATACCTCCAACTCGACGACCTGGTCGAACTGAGGACCGAGGTGCCGGAGGCCGGGGAGGTGGCCACCTACGGCGTCGTGACCGAGGTGAGTGCCGTCTACGAGGGAGCCACCTACGACACCGACACCCGGCGCATCGCAGTCGAGGGGACCCTGCCGGCAGAGACCGTCCGGACTGCCGACGTGGCCATCACCCGCGTCGACCCCGAGGTGTGGGTCTCGCCCCACCCGGGAGGACAGGTCCGCCGGGCCGAGGGAGTGGAGCGGGACAAGGCGCTGTACGCCGACGAGATGCGTCGCCCGCTTCCGGTCGGCATCGGCCGTGACGGGCGCGCCGTCTACGTCGACCTGGACTTCTTCGATGGGGTCAAGGGAGGCCACATGTCGATCTCCGGGATCTCGGGAGTGGCCACCAAGACCTCCTTCGCCCTCCACTTCCTGCGTCAACTCACCGGTCGCCCCGACATCGTGGGGGAAGGTGCCACCAACCTGCGGGTCCTGGTGTTCAACGTGAAGGGCGAGGACCTGCTCTGGCTTGACAAGCCGAACAGGTTCTTCGACGCCACCGACACCCGCGTGTGGGATGAGATGGGCGTTGCCCCAGCCCCCTTCCCATCCGTGTCGTTCTGGGCACCGGCCCGATCGTCGGCTGGTGGGGCAGTGGTGCCGGACTCCTCGGGCCGGATGGATGGGGTCGCGCCGTTCCGATGGACTCCTCGTGAATTCATCGATGAGGGCCTCCTGCGGTTCCTGTTCACCGATGCCAACGACTCCCGGAACCAGTTGTCGTTCGTGGAGGAGCGGGTGCGCATGCAGCTCCAGCGTTGGGCTGCCGACCTCGCGGGAGAACCGGGGGCCGTGGTGCTCCGTCAGCCCGGGCCGGGCGGTCATCGAGCACCGATCTCGCTGGTTGACGAGGGAGACCTCGTGATCAGGGACTTCCGGGACCTCGTCGGTGCGCTCGAGGAGTTGCTGGACCCGCCCGACGGAAGCGACCCCGACACGTCGTGGACGGGCCGAGTGCAGGGCGGCACGGTGGCGGCCTTCGTTCGGCGCCTCTACGCGGCCCAGACCAGGGTCGGGCACCTGATCGAATCCGGCGCGAGCCGCCGCATCGATCGTCGCAAGGCCCAGGTGTCGGTGGTTGCGATCCAGAACCTCCACGACCTTGCGCAACGTTTCGTGGTGGGGGCCCTTCTCCAGGAGGTGTTCGAGGAGAAGGAGTCGACCGGCCAGCGCTTTCCCCTCTCCGTCGTGGTGCTGGACGAGCTGAACAAGTACGCGCCCCGGGAGGGTTCGTCGCCCCTCAAGGAGATGCTGATCGACATCGCCCAGCGCGGCCGTTCGCTGGGCGTGCTGCTCGTCGGCGCCCAGCAGACGGCGTCGAGGGTCGCCCAGGAGGTCATGGAGAACGCGGCAATCCGCGTCGCGGGACGACTCGACGCCGCCGAGGCCGAACGAGCCGAGTACGGGTGGATGCTGCCATCGACCCGCGCCCGGGCCCGCCTCCTCAAGCCGGGCACGATGGTGGTCTCCCAGCCTGCGATTCCCGTCCCGATCGTGGCCACGTTCCCGTTCCCACCCTGGGCAACGCGCGCCGAGGAGGTCGATCACGCAGGCGCCGCGGACCCATACGACGCCCCGTGAGGGTTCTCCACACCTCTGACTGGCACCTCACGAAGGGCATCGCTCGGCGCGACCGCACCGAAGAGTTCGAGGCGGTCCTCGATGAGGTCGTGGCGATCGCCGACCAACAGGACGTCGACCTGGTGGTTCACTCCGGCGACTTGTTCGACCGGGCGATTCCTTCCCCGGAGGCGATTCGGCTCGCCCTGGTGACCCTCGTCCGCCTGACCGGCGACGGCAGGAGGGAAGTGGTGGTGGTCGCTGGCAACCACGACAGCCCCAGGCTGTTCGAGGCCCTGCGACCCGTCCTCCTTCCCTTGGGGATCCACCTCGTCGGTGACCTGCGCCCGCCCGACGAGGGCGGGGCCGTCATCGTGGAGACGCATGCCGGGACTGCAGTGGTCTGCTGCGTCCCCTACGTCACCCAAGGACGAGTCGTCGACTTCATGGACGACCCCGGCAGGACGTACTCGACCTATGCCGAGCGGATGCAGGCGATCATCCGTCCGCATCACGCTTTTGCGGCCGCCCAGGCGGCGGCCGTGACGATCTTGGCTGCCCACTTCATGGTGGGCGGCGTGAAGGTGAGAGGCGGGCAGGGGCCGACCGGGATGAAGGAGCTCTCGATCGGCGAGGCATACGCCGCCAACGAAGCCGCCGTGAACCACGACTTCTCCTATGTGGCACTCGGTCACATCCACCTGCCACAGCGCGTGCCAGGTGCACCGTCCGGCGAATACGCCGGCTCCCTCCTCCAACTCGACTTCGGGGAGGCCGGGGAGGAGAAGCGAGTGGTCGTGGTCGACGCCGAGCCGCGACGTCCCGCCAGTATCTCGAGCATCGCCCTCACCGGTGGTCGCCGGTTGATCCAGGCGCAGGGGAGCTGGAAGCAACTCACGGCGCGGACCGATCTCGCGGACGCCTGGCTCGACCTCACGATCGAGACCGACGCACCGCCCACCCAATCGACCATCGACGAGTGGAAGGAGCGATTCCCGCGGGCAGTGAAGCTCCACGCCGCGTATCCGACCGACGACCGAGCCGACCGGGTTCGAGTGAGTGGTCGGGAGCTCGACGAGGTCTACGCCGAATACGTGGGGACGGTCGATGCCACCGTGGAGGAGGAACTCGTGCCGCTCTTCCGCGACGTGCTCGGGGAGGCGCGGGAGTGAGACCTCTCCGCCTCACGCTTCGGGGGTTTCGATCCCATACGGAGACCACGATCACGTTCGAGGACCGGTCCCTGGTCGGGATCGTCGGGCCAACCGGGTCGGGCAAGTCCTCGGTCCTGGACGGCATTGCCTTCGCCCTGTACGGCAGTACTCCTGCGGCCGGCAAGGAGTCCTCGAAGCTCATCAACAGCCGGGCCACGGAAGCCCAGGTCGAGCTGTTCGTAGAAGTCTCGGGCGTCGTGTTCAGGCTCGCACGAGTCATCAAGCGGAAAGGCCCGGCCCAGCAGGTCCTCGAGCGGTGGAGCGCGCTCGACGGTGAGAAACTCGAGACCCTCTCCGACAAGAGTCGTGAGATCAATGCGCATGTCGAGCGGCTGATCGGCCTCGACTTCTCCGCATTCACCCGATCGGTGATGCTCGCCCAGGGCCGGTTCGCCGAACTTCTCACGGCCACCCCGGCCGAGGCGGCGTCGGTGCTCACCGCCCTGTTCGGTTTCGGGATCATCGAACGAATGCGGGGGATCGTCCGGGACCGCAAGGCGCAGGTCGCTGCCGAACTGGCCCTGGTTGCGGCAGCCAAGAAGTCGCTCTCGACGAAGGTCGTCCAACTCGAGGAGAAGCAGGCCGAGGTCGCCGCCCTCGAACGGAGAGGCAGTGAACTCGCTTCGCTCGTCGAGCGGGTCGGAGCAGTGGAGCAGGAACAGAAGGACCTTCTCATCGAGTCCTCTGCGATCGCCGAGCGACTGGCGGTGATCGAAGCCGCGCTCGAGCGTCTCCCGCCAGAGGAGACCCGTCGCCGACACGTCGAGGAGGTCCTTCTGTTCGCCGAGAGGTCCACCGAAGCCGCCACCCAGCGCGACGAGGCGGTGGCAGCGAGCCGGCTGGCGTCGGCAGCACTCGACGAAGCCGTTGCCGCAGGGATGCAGACCGCAATAGCGGAGTTGGCGGCGGCCGTCCAGGCCGAGTCGACAGCTCGCAAGCAGGTCGATGAGGTGGAGCGACGCCGGGACGCAGCCAGCCGGGCCGCCACCGCGGCGGACGAATCCCTCCTCGCGTCACGGGAACGCGTCCTCGCCGCCGAGTCGGAATGGGGCGCCGCCACCGTGGCGGCCGATTCGGCCACAGAGGCCCTTCGCATCCTCCAACTCGCCCACGCAGCCCATTCGCTCGCCCAAGGCGTCTCCGTGGGTGATCCATGCCCAGTCTGTCGGCGCACGCTCGAGGACGAGCCTGGGATCCCCACGCCATCAGGGCTCGACGAGGCGAATGCCGCGGCGGCTGCCGGCGCAGAAACCGCCGCCACGGCGGTGGAGTCCCTCCGTCGAGCCCGAGAGCGCGTCGCCGGGCTGGAGGAGGCGTCCTCGGCGGCGGGACGGGTACTGGCCTCGGAGGAGGCACTCCTTGGCGAGGCCAAGGCCCAGCATGCCAAGGAACTCTCGGCGGTCGAGTCCGCGGTGAACAGGGTGGATGGCAAAGCGAGCGATCCGCTCGGCTCGCTGGAGCGAGCGAGGGCCAAATGGGAAGGACTCCTGGCCGCCAGGACGGAGGCCGCCAAGGTGGCCGGTGCTGCGACTGAGCGAGTGACAGAGCTCGAGCATTCGAATCCCGCGGCGTCATTCGCGACAGCCCTTGCCGCCTGTGTCCCGGCCGCGGAGCTGGCGGGGGTCCCCGTGGACGGGGTGGACGCGGGAGCATTCCTGGCCTTCGTCGAAGCAATCCTGGGTGCCCTCACATCCCAACGCGTCGGAATGGACGAGGGAGCGAAGGCCACGGGTGTGCGCTTGGCCCAACTCGAACTGGATCGGTCTGGGGCGCTTGTCTCCGGGGGGCTGGCCGCCGATTCGGATCTCTCGAGGGTGGTCGCCGAATCAACGACACAGCTGGCTTCCTCCCGAGGAGCCGTGGAGGTGTTGGCCGGACAGGTCGCAGCCGAGCGAAGTGCCCTCACGAGCGAGCAGGAAACCGCCAAGCAGGCCCTGCTCCTCGACCGCCTCCATGCCGACCTCGCCCCGGGGAAGTTCCCGCAGTTCCTGCTGGACGAGCGCCGCTCGATCCTGGCCGACCAGGCTTCGGGGTCGTTCCGTGACCTCTCGGGTGGCCGATACGAGTTCACCCTCGAGGACGACCGATTCCGGATACGCGACCGGGCCTCCGCGGGCCTCATCCGGGATGCGGACACGCTATCGGGAGGAGAGACGTTCCTCGCGTCCCTGTCCCTGGCACTGGGCTTGGCCAACATGGTGGCGATGGACGATGCCGTGCTCGACGCATTCTTCGTCGATGAGGGGTTCGGGGCCCTGGATGCAGACTCCCTGGACCTTGCCATGGAGGGCGTCGAGGCGCTCGTCGAGGACGATCGCCTGGTGGTGGTCGTCTCCCACGTCGCTGAGCTCTCCGAGCGGATCGAGGACCTGATCGTCCTGGAGAAAGACCCGGTCACGCACTCGACGATCGTCATCCGGGCGTGACGTTCGCTCCGTAGGTACGGTGATCACCATGGCAGGCATGACACTCCAAGAAGTCGCGGAAAGGCTCGGCGTCCACTACATGACTGCCTACCGGTACGTCCGCCTCGGCAAACTGCCGGCCGTGAAGCAGGGGGCAACATGGGTGGTGGACGAGGCCGACCTGGTCGAGTTCCTGGCCACTCCCCAGGGGACGACGACCGATTGGGTCTCCGGCCTCGAGACGCTGCTCCTCCGTGGTGACACTGCAGCCGGTTGGACGCTCGTCGAGCAGGCCCTGGCTTCGAGCGTGACCCCGGAGCGAATGGTCACCGACGTGATGGGCCCGGCACTGCGGAGCATCGGCGAGCGATGGGCCACCGGCGAGATCGACGTATACGACGAGCACCTTGCCTCGGCGACGATGCGGAGGCTGCTGGCTCGGCTCTCTCCCTCCATGAACCGGCGGGGGCACAAGCGGGGACGGCTCCTGATCGCAATGGCTGCCGGAGAGCTACATGACCTCGGCGCCGAGATGGTCGCCGAACTGCTGCGAGCAGCCCATTACGAGGTGCTGTCGCTGGGAGCCGATACCCCCCACGCCTCGCTCGTGCGGGCGGTGGAGCGAATCCCCAACCTCGACGCGGTGATCCTGGGGGCGACCATCGACGCCGGGTCGGCGGCGGATGCGATCTCCGCGCTGCGTGCGGCAGGGATCGAGATACCCGTCCTGGTGGGTGGAGGAGCGTTCGCATCGGTTGATTTCGACTCGGTGGGAGCCGACGGACTCATGAGCGGCTCGGCAACGGCCGCCGCCGAACTCGAGGCCGTGCTCGGCCGCTGATCCGGGCTCAGGCAGCCGCCCCGGCCAATTCCAGCCGAAGCTTGGCGAGGCCAGCCCGGATACGGCTCTTGGCTGTGCCTTCGGGGATTGACAGGCGGGTCGCCACCTCCCGGTAGGAGAGATCCGCAAAGAAGGCCAGCGTGATGGCGTCCCGTTCCCTGGCATTGAGTCCGGTGAGTCGATCGTGGAGGGACACCGCCTGGCTCCGGTCGGCGACGAGCTCGGCGACGCCCCGTTCGGTGCGCTGGTCGCCAACACGTCGGGACTCCCGGCGCCGGCGCGAGGTGTCGGCCCGCAGGACGTCGAGGGCGCGGCTTCGAGTACGGGTGAGGAGGTAGGAGCGGAGTGAGCCGCGTTCGGCGTCGTACTTGGCCGGGTGCTCCCACAGGTGGGCAAACACGTCCTGGGTGACGTCGAAGGCCGCCTCGCGGTCTCGGAGAATGCCACGGGCTGCCCTGAGCAGGGCAGGTGCATGCTCGGCGTGGACCGCTCCGAGGGCCGTCTGGTCCCCGTGGCGCAGACGCTCGGCGAGGGCTGCGTCCTCGGCTGGGATCGGCTGTGGTGTCATGTCTGTTCTCCTTTTCGACGGAGTTTAGCACTAAAACATGATCCGTTGTCAAGCCGACTCCGTATGGATGGTGAACGAGGCGGGGAAGTCCCGCCCATGACTAGGAGTCAGACAATGCGAAAGACCGCATCACTCATGGCCGTCATCATCGCCCTCGCCATTCCAGGCGTGGCAGCGGCCGACGACACCGGCATCGTCCGGGTCGTACACGGCGTCCCCGGGTTGACCGTTGACGTGTACGCGAACGGCGGGTCACTGCTCACCGACTTCGAGTTCGGCGATGTCGCCGGTCCGCTCGAGCTTCCGGCAGCCACCTACGAGATCGAGATCTACGCGGCGGGCGCCGACGCTGCGACCACCGATCCAGCCCTCGAGAAGTCCGTGGAGCTTCCAGCAGGGGTGTCCGCGACCATCGTTGCCCACCTCGATGCCGAGGGTGCGCCGCTCATCTCCGTGCTGGTCGATGACACGTCGACCATTGCCGCCGGTGAAGGGCGCGTGACCGCTCGTCACCTGGCAGCCGCACCTGTGGTGGACATCTGGGCCGGTGACGCGCCGCTCTTCACGAGTGTCCCGAACGGTGCTGCCGGCGTGGCCGACGTGCCTGCCGGAACCTATCCGGTCCAGATCGTGCCCGCCGGCGCCACGGAGCCCGTGGTCTTCGGTGCCGATGTGGAGATCCCCGAGGGGACGAACGTGGTCGTGCATGCCATCGGGTCGCTCGACGACGGTTCCTTCACCGTTGCCGTGTTCGCCATCGATGGGCTCCACTCCGCCCCGGCGGGCGTGCCTGCCGGTGACTCCGGTGCCGCTTCAGCGCTTGCGCTGATCCCGTTGGTGGCCGGTGCCATGGGCGTCTGGCTCCTGCTCGGACGCCGTCGGACCGCCAAGGCCTAATCGAACGAGAGGTGCGGGGGGCCACTCGGCCCCCCGCCCACTCCAGAGGCACCGATGAAACGGTTCCGCACCCTCGCAGGGCTTCTCCTGGTCGCCATCGCCATCGGCGTCGCCTGGCAGACCATTCCCCGCCAGACCGGATCGGTGCTGGCCGAGCTTCCTTCGATCGACTCGACCGAGTCGGTCGATAGTGCCGTTCTGATCCCCGTCCCGTCCCCAGGGACGACGACCCCCTCGGTTGCCGTCGAGCCGATCCTCGAGTCACGGTCCGGCTCAATGGCACCCAGTCCCCGGGCCGCCGTACCGACCAGGATCCGGATCCCGCGGCTCGGCGTCGATGCGTCGGTCCTTCCCCTCGGGGTCGACAGCGACGGACGGATGGATGTCCCGTCCGATGTCGACGAGGTGGGCTGGTATCGCCACGGGCCGCGGCCCGGTGAAATGGGTTCGGCCGTACTGGCTGCCCACATCGACTCGGCAGGCCAGGGACCGGGTGTCTTCTTCCGACTCGGCGTCCTCGGACAGGGCGATGTCATCGAGATAGAGGACGACGAGGGCGGGTTGAGCCGGTTCGTCGTCCGTGCGGTTGCGATCATCCCCAAGGATGAACTACCACTGGAGCGAGTGTTCGCCAGGAGCGGCACCTCGGTCCTCACCCTGGTGACGTGTGGCGGGGGGTTCTCTCGGTCGCAGCGGTCCTACGACTCCAACATCGTGGTCGTGGCGGTCCCCGTGGAGGCTCCTCGGGATGAGGGCTCCGACCCGCGGTGAGTGGCTCCTAGACCGCTTCGAACAGCCCGGCCGCGCCCATTCCGCCACCGACGCACATCGTGACGACCCCGTAGCGGCCGCCGCGGCGTTTGAGCTCCATGAGGAGGTGGCCGACCTGGCGGGCCCCGGTCATGCCGTACGGGTGGCCGATCGAGATTGCGCCGCCGTTCACGTTGTAGATCTCGTTGTCGATACCCAACTGGTCGCGGCAGTAGATCGTCTGCACGGCGAACGCCTCGTTCAACTCCCAGAGGTCGATGTCGCCCATCGAGAGACCGGTGCGCTCGAGCAGCTTGGGAACGGCGTAGACGGGCCCGATGCCCATCTCGTCGGGGTCGAGGCCGGCGACCGCGATACCCCTGAAATACCCGAGTGGCTCGATCCCGCGCCGTTCGGCTTCGGATGCCTCCATGACCACCGTCGCGGCGGCGCCATCGGAGAGCTGGGAGGCGTTGCCGGCGGTGACGTTGTGGCCGGGGCCCCGGACGGGCTGGAGCTGCTGGAGGCCCTCGAGCGTCGTCCCGGGTCGGTTCCCTTCGTCCTTGGCGAGCGTCACCTGACCGTGGGTCGTCTCACCGGTCTCCCGGTTGACGAGCTTCTGGGTGGTGGTGATCGCCACGATCTCGTCCTCGAAGACCCCGTTCTCCTGGGCTGTGGCGGTGCGTTGCTGGCTCTGGAGGGCGTATTCATCACACGCGTCGCGGGAGATCCCGTAGCGCTCTGCGACCACCTCGGCGGTGTCGATCATGGGCATGTACGCGGTCGGTTGGATGGCGAGGAGTCCCGGGTCGAGTTCGAGGCGGAAGTGCTCGTTCTGGACCATCGAGATCGAGTCGACCCCACCGGCGACGACGACCGGTGCGCCGTCCACGATCACTTGGTGGGCGGCGGCGGCCACGGCCATCATGCCCGACGAGCATTGGCGATCGATCGACATCCCGGGAACCGAGGTGGGCAGACCTGCTGCGAGCGCGGCGTGGCGGGCGATGTTGAGGGCTTGCACGCCTTGTTGCATCGCGCAACCGAGGATGACGTCGTCGATCTCGCCCGGGTCGACCCCGGCCCGCTCGACGGCTGCCCTGATGGCGTGGGCAGCCAGGGTCGGGCTCCCGGTGTCGTTGAAGGCTCCCCGGTATGCCCGTCCGATGGGTGTCCTGGCACTCGAGACGATGACAGCTTCCTTCACGGCTACTCCTTGATGGTCATGGCGAGTTGGGCGAGTTTCATGGTCTGTTCGGCACCTTGGCCCGGTTCGGTGGCGCCGTCGACGGTGACGAGATCAGCGAAGCGGGCGGCGAGGTTCTCGGGCGTGACACGGTCGGCGTCGAGGGCAAACCCGGCCGTCTCCATGATGTAGGTGCGGGCGAACCCCCCGGCCCCGGCGCCGAGGATGAACTTGGTGGGGGCGTCGTCGCTGACGAGCCACACCAGGCCCACCGAGACGGTCTCGGGTGTGAGCAGCTCGAAGGCCTCGTCGGGTATGAGTCCTTCGGTCATGCGGGTCCCGGCAGCCGGAGCAAGGCAGTTGACCTTGATGTTGTACTTGGCACCCTCGAGCGCGAGCGTGTTCATCAGGCCGACCAACCCCATCTTCGCCGCGCTGTAGTTGGCCTGGCCGAAGTTGCCGTAGAGACCACTCGACGAGGTGGTGTTGACGATTCGGCCGTAGGACTGGTCTCGCATGATCGGCCACACGGCCTTGGACGTGTGGACGGCCCCCATGAGATGGACGTCCAGCACGAGGGAGAAATCCTCCAACTCCATGTTGACGAACGACTTGTCGCGCAGGATGCCGGCGTTGTTGACGAGGATGTCGACCCGACCCCAGGTCTCCATGGCTGCCGTCACCATGGCATCGACTTGCTCGGCGTCGGCGACGTTCGCCCCATTCGCGAACGCCTCCCCACCGGCCGTTCGGATCTCCTCCACGACCTCCATGGCCGGTGAGAGCGATCCACCGGTCCCGTGGACGTCGCCACCGAGGTCGTTCACGACCACCCGTGCGCCGCGGGAGGCGAGGGCGAGAGCGTGGGACCGTCCCAGGCCACCTCCGGCACCGGTGACGATGGCGACGCGGTTGTCGAACGAAATCATGGAGATACCTCTCTGTGCGTGCGGTTCCAGAGGCTACTCGGGGTGGACCGGTGCTCCATCGGGCCCCGTCACGGGAGCCGTCCGTTGTCCGTTGTCCGTCGTCCCTCGTCCGTTGAGTCCCGGCGCAGGTAGATGCCGCGTCCGAGCATCGTGAGCACGGGGGTGTCGTCCTGGTTGAGCATCTCGATGTGCGTGTGCACGGTCCCCCGATGGGGGTTCCGTTCCGATGGTTCGACCTTCTCGACCGTGATGCGTGTCCGGAGGATGTCGCCGGGCCGGACTGGCGCGAGCCACCGTACCTCGTCCATTCCCGGGGATCCGAGCGTGTTCTCGGGGCTGACGAAGTGCTCGACCAGCGCTCGCATCCCGATCGATGCGGTGTGCCACCCCGACGCGATGATCCCCTCGAAGGGGCCGGCCTCGGCCGCCACAGGGTCGATGTGGATTGCCTGTGGGTCGTACTGGCGGGCGAACGAGATGATCTCCCCCTCGGTGACGAGGTAGGAACCGACCTCCATCGTCTCCCCGGTGACGTAGTCCTCGAGGTGGCGAACCCGCGGGCGGGGTGGGGCCTCGGCGGGTTTGGGACCCTTCACTGTTCGGGGGATCCCGGCTCCCTCGAGGCGGGCGGCCGCCTCGAGGAAGAAGTCGGGGACGTCGATGGGCCGGAAGTGCTCGGCGTCGACGAAGACCTGCACGAGCTCCCCCTCGACCACGGTGGCACCCGTCGCTTCGATCCACGACCGCGCCTCGAACACAATCGACGAACGACCGCGCTCACGAGCCTTGATCCCGGTCACGAGCACGTCCCCAAGCCGAGCCGAGGAGCGGAAGGAGATCTCGAGGTGGCCGAGCACCATCTCGTAGCCTGCCGCGACCATGTCTGCCCACGGGATGCCGAGGCCGTCGAAGTAGTCGGTGGAGGCATCGTCCCAGTACACGGGGTAGTTCGCGTTGAAGACGATGCCCTGGGCGTCGGTGTCCGAGAACCGGATCTTCCGGGTGTAGGTGATCGGGTAGTCCATCCCGGGAACCGTAGTGAAAGGGATCGGCTGCAGAAGCAGGCGCAGATGCGGACGCTGGTCCTAGTGCATCACGAGCTGGAGGGCGCGGCGGCGGACGCTCGACTGGGCGTAGGCGTGGACGTGGACGACCGCCACCGGGGCGTTCACCGCCTCCATGATCCGGTCGGCGAGCGTGAAGCGGGACGTCGCGTCCAGGGGAGCGCCGATGATGACGAGGTCCGCGTCGGAGGAGGTGTCCCGGATCGCCTCGAGCAGGCTGGCCGAGCGGGGGACGAGGCTCTCGGTGGGCACCGTGCAGAGGGCACCGAGTTCGCGCTGGTAGCCGTGGATGAACTCGATCTGCGGGTCGGATGCGTTGTCGCCGACGACGTGTACGAAGCGGATCGTCGCCCCTTCGGCCACTGCCAGCTTGTTGGCGAACGCCACCTTGGCCGCGTCCGCCGGGCCGCCGGACCCGAGGATGACGATGCGGCTGATCGTCGACAGGCCCCGGTAGCGGAGGAGGACTGTGTCGCAGTCCACGTGGTCACCCAGCCATCGCACGTCCTTGATGAAACCGTGGGAGCGGCGGGTGTCAGGCGGCATCTCGGCCAGCATGAGGTCGATGTGGATGCCCTGGATGTGGTCGGCGACCGCGTGGCGCTGTTGTCGGTGTCCTTGGTCCTCGATCAGGACGAGGGACTTCGGGGGCGCCTCGCCGGGAAGGATGCGATCCCAGACCAGGTCCGTCTCGGGGTCACCACCGTGCTCCAGGCGGAGGAAGTGGAGGTGCCCGTCCGGGTGGAGGAGTTGGTCGCCGATGTGCACGAGTTCGGCAGCCTTGGCGGGGGAGACGTTGCTGCGGGCGACGACCAGGGTGTGCAGGTTCCCACCCGCCCCGATCGCTTCCTTGGTTGCTGTCAGGACCCGTTCGTTCTCGCGGATGCGAAGGGCATCGAGCAGGGCGGACTCCCTGGATGCCCGGGACTTGCCGAACACCCGGTACCAGACGACGCCGCCGCCCACGATCACCACGGCTCCGATCATCGGGATGAGACCGAGCTGGGTGAGGAGTCCGAGGCTGGCGACGATTCCGAAGACCTGCAGAGCCGGGTAGAGCGGGGCTCGGAAGGTCGGCCGGTAGTAGTCGACCCGGGAGGCACGGAAGGCGATATGTGCGAGGTTGACCAGCGCGAAGACGAGCAGCTGGAAGCCGGATGCGAGTTTTGCCAGTTCGGTGAGGGGGAAGACTGCGATCAGCAACACCATGAGGCCGCCGCTCACGAGGATCGAGATCGTCGGGGTCCCGGAGCGCCCTGAGATCGAGGCAAGCAGTGAAGGGGCGAGCCCGTTGCGGGCCATGGCGAACGGGTAGCGGGAGGAGGCGAGGACACCGGCGTTGGCCATGGAGATGAGGGCCAGGATGGCCAGGATCGACATTGCCCAGAGCCCACCGCGACCCAACACGACGTCTGCGGCGGCGGCGGCGGGTGTGCTCGTGCCAGCCAGTTCCTTCGTGCCGACGACGCCGACCATCGTCCACACCGAGAGAGGAAAGATGATCATCATCCCGAGGAGCGGCAGGACCATGCCCCGCGGGATGTTCCGCGTCGGGTCCTTGATCTCCTCGGCGATACTGGCGATCTTCGTGACTCCCGCATACGCCACGAAGACAAGTGCCGCGGCCGCGAAGATCGAAGGAGTGCCCTTCGGCGCGAAGGCCTCGAAGTTGCCCGGATCCATCTTGGTCCATGCCACGGGGAGGAACACCGCTCCGCCTGCAAGCACCGCAACGATGATCCACGTCTGGATACTCCCTGAGAACTTGGTCCCGGTGATGTTGAGGGCGGTGAGGAGCACGGCCAGGCCAACGGCGATCGAGGTTGCGGGCACGTCGCCGAGAAGCGCCGTGTACTCGCCCAGTCCGGCCAGCGCGAATGCTGCCTTGAACACCAGCGAGAACCAGACACCGAACCCGGCAATGGTGCCGAGGAGCGGTCCCATTGCCTTGTCGATGAACAGGTAGGTACCGCCGGCCTCGGGGAGTGCCGTGGCCATCTCCGCCTTGGAGAGCGCCGCCGGGAGCACCACGACCCCGGCGATCAAGAATGCCAGGGCTGCCGCCGGTCCAGCCTTGGCGACCGCCGCGGATGGCAGGACAAAGATGCCCGGTCCGATGGTGGCGAAGCTCACCGCCATGATCGGGATGAGCCCGAGGGATCGTTTGAGTCCGGTTCCGGCCAATGCCGCTCTCTGGGTGAGGAATGCAGGAGGGTACCCGTTGCCCGCCAGCTGTTCGGGGTGCCCGTGTGTGCGAGGGGCCAGCTACCGCCGCGGTTCGCGGATCCCGTGTGCCTCCGGGCGGGCGTCGCGGGTCATGAGTCGCTCGATGGACTCGAGGGGCGTGGACTCCGCGCGCAGCACGCGTCCCACCTCGACCGCGATCGGCATTTCGACGCCCTCTCGTGCCGCGAGCTCGAGCACGGCCGGGGTCGTCTTCACGCCCTCGGCGACCTGCGGGGTCTCGGCCAGGATCTCGGTGAGCGTCATGCCACGGCCGAGCTTCGTGCCGACGGTGTGGTTCCGGGAGAGCGGGCTCATGCAGGTCGCCACGAGGTCGCCGATACCGGCCAGGCCGCCGAAGGTGAGGGGTGAGCTCCCGAGGCGTATCCCCAAGCGGGTCATCTCGGCCAGTGCCCGCGTCAGGAACATGGCGGTGGTGTTGAGTCCGAGGCCGAGGCCGGCGATCATGCCCGCGGCAATCGCCATGACGTTCTTGAGGGCGCCGCAGAGCTCGGAGCCGGTGACGTCGTTGTTCGTGTACACCCGGAAGCGGGGAGTCTTCAAGGCCTGCTGCAGGTCGGCGCCGGCCACGGCGTCCCGGATGGCGATGACCGTGGCCGCCGGCTCCCCGTCCATGATCTCCCTGGCGAGGTTGGGACCCGAGAGGACTCCGATCCTTGTGTGGTCATGGTCGGCCAGGACCTCCCGGATCACCTCGGTCATCCGTTGCCCCGATCCTTGTTCGATGCCCTTCGTGAGGGAGAGGATCGGCGTGGATCGAGGTATGGGCGGTGCAGACTCGAGGACTCCACGAAAGCCGTGGGAGGGCACCGCCATGAGTACGGCGTCGGCGCCGGAGAGCGCCTCACCGAGGTCTGAGGTGGCGGCGATGCGTGGGAGGCGGTACCCCGGGAGGTAGTCGGGGTTCTCCCCGTTGGCGATCTGTTCGGCCAGGGCCGGCCGTCGCGCCCACAGGACGACGTCCACCTGGTCGGCGATGATCGCCGCCATGGTCGTGCCCCAGGAACCTCCGCCGATGATCGCGATGCGCATGGGGATGCAGCCTACGGGTCGGAGCACGGAGGACGAAGCGTCCAGGGTCGAGGTACGAGGTACGGAGAACGGAGAACGGAGAACGGAGAACGGAGAACGGAGGATGCTTGGCGCTTGATGCGGACGCAGACGCAGACCCCGTAGGCTCCCTGCCCATGCGTCTCGCCCTCTCCCACTTCTTCGTCGGTGTCGTGATGGGAATGGCCGACCTCGTCCCGGGTGTGTCGGGAGGGACGATCGCATTCGTGTCCGGTCGTTACGAACGGCTCGTGGCGGCGATCCGGGCAGCCGATGGCGCTGCCCTGGGGATGGTGGTGCGCCTGCGCTGGACCTCCCTCTGGAGGAAGCTCGACCTGGGCCTCCTCCTTCCCCTCCTGGCCGGGATCGGGGTCTCAGTCGTGTCGCTCTCGGGGGTGCTCGATGGTTGGCTCGGCGATGAGGTGGCTCGTCCCAGGCTTTTCGCGTTCTTCGTCGGACTGGTGGTTGCGTCGGCCGTGATCGTTGCCCGCAGGTTGCAGTGGGGTCCACGGCTGGTGGCGGCCGCAGCCGGTGGCGTGCTGGTCGGGTTGGCGGTCGCCCTCTCGGCCCCTGCCCGCACGCCCCAGACGGCCGGCTGGGCCTTCCTGGCCGGTGCCTTGGGGGTTTGCGCGATGATCCTCCCCGGGATCTCCGGTTCGTTCATCCTCCTGCTGGTGGGCCAGTACGAACGGGCCGTCGGGGCGGTTCACGACCGGGACATGGCGACGGTCGGCCTCCTGGCTGCCGGTGCCGTGGTCGGACTCCTCGCGTTCGTACGACTCCTGCGGTGGCTGCTCGATCATCACCACGACGCGACTGTGGCCACCCTCGTGGGGTTCATCCTTGGCACGATCCCGCGGCTGTGGCCATGGATCGAGTGCCTCGACTGCTCAGACTTCGCCCCTGTCAGCCCCCGCGGCAGCGTGCCGGCTGCCCTGGGACTCGCCGCGGCGGGGGGAGCGGCGATCCTCGTTTTCGAGCGTTGGGCGAACCGAGGGTCCGCTACCGATCCTGTCGGCTGATCACGAAGTCCACCACGCGGTCGATCTGGTCTGCAGAGAGCAGGCTCTCGAACGACGGCATCCGTGAGCGTCCCTTGGTCACCGTGTTCACGAAGTAGGCCCGCTCCTCGCCCAGGGATGGAGGATCATCGCCTCCCAACGGTGGGCCGCTTCGTCCCTGGAGGTTCCGACCGTGACACGGGGCACAGGAATGGCTGAAGATCTGCTCGCCGGTCGCGTCCATGGGGAGGTCTGCCGCGCACGCGCTCACGAGGAGAGCGGCGACGACGAGGAGTGCCAGGAGTCTCGGCATGGGTGGTGAAGGGTATGCGGGGGATGAGGGATAGCCACGCGCTGATGACAGCAGAAGACAACCGACTCAGACAGCTTCGATCGAGTCGACCGACAGACCCGGCGCCACCTCCGCAAGTTGCCTTCGGAAACGCACCGGGTCGCCCGTTGTGACGGCAACCGTGTGTCCGCTTCCCCCGGCCGGATGGACCCGTTCGACCTGGCGCGCCACGGCCTCGGCCGGGTCGATCAGGATGGCATCACCCAGCAGTCGCTCCAGGACGGGCCGGGCGAACGGGTAGTGGGTGCAGGCGAGGACGTATACGTCGGCGCCAGCGGCCAGGGGCGCGGCAAGGTGCTCGGTGAGGAATCGCTCGGTATGGGCAGTCGTGCCGAGGCCGTCCTCGATGAGGTCGACCAAACCCGGGAGCGGGACGCCGAGGACTCGGACGTTGTCCGCGTAGCGGTCGATCATGTCCGCCAGCAGTGGTCCGTTGATCGTCGCGGTGGTGGCCAGGACCGCGATGACGCCGGTACGAGTGGCGGCCACGGCTGGCTTGACGGCCGGCTCGAGTCCGACGAATGTCCGGCCCGGGTGCTCATCGCGCAGCGTGTGGAGTGCCGCGTTCGAGATGGTGTTGGAAGCCAGGACGGTCGTCACCGCCCCTCGCTCGATCATCAGCGTCGTCATCTCCCTCGCGAAGTCGAGCACCTCCCGGAGCGACCGGTCGCCGTAGGGTGCCCGGGCCTGGTCAGCGACGTAGAGGAGATCGGCGCCTGGCAGTGCCGCGCGCACCGCGGTGAGGACGGAGAGCCCGCCGAGGCCGGAGTCGAAGATGCCGACCATGCCGACCACGCTGCGCCCCCGCCCTCGCCGGATCTACTTCGGGGGCATCCGAATGCCGCCGTCCAACCGGACGGACTCGGCATTCATGTAGCTGTTGGTGAGGAGCGTGAGCGCCAACTCGCCGAACTCTTCGGGGAGCCCGAGTCGCTTGGGGTGGAGCACCGACTGGCCGAGGGCGTCGCGCACGTTCTCGGGCAGTGAACCGAGGAGTGGGGTGTCCATGATTCCCGGGAGGATCGTGTTCACCCGGATGCCGACCGATGCCAGGTCACGTGCGATGGGGAGCGTCATGCCCACCACCCCGCCCTTGGAGGCCGAGTAGGCAGCCTGGCCGATCTGCCCGTCGACGGCCGCCACCGACGCAGTGTTCACGATGGCACCTCTTTCGCCACCGTCGTCCGGGTCGTTCTGCGCCATGGCCGCCGCTCCCAACCGTATGCAGTTGAACGTACCGATCAGGTTCACCCCGATGACGAACTCGAAGTTGTCGAGGGGGTGGGGATTGGCGTCGCGGTCGATCGTACGGAGGGCGATCCCAAGGCCGGCGCAGTTGACCAGTGCCTTCAGGGGAGCCATCTCGACTGCTGTTTCGACCGCGTGTTGGACCTGCTCCTCGTTGCGGACGTCGGCCTTCACGAAGGCCCCGTTGACGGAGGCCGCCATCTCCTCGCCGAGCTGCTGGTTGAGGTCGACGATGACCACGTGCATCCCCGCGGCGGCCAATCGGCGGGCCGTTGCTCCGCCCAATCCAGATGCACCGCCGGTCACGATGGCAGAGCTGCCGCTGATCTCCATGCGCTCGGTCCTTTCGATTCGGGATTCGGGGCGAATCCTACCGGCACGAATCGGCCGGCCTTCCGTACCGCGCCGGCGTCAGCGTCGGAATCCGGACAGCACGCGTGAGCATGAACGCACGAGGAAGCAGCGCTAGCCTGCCGCCATGGAGCGGGACCTCCCCCCTTGGATCAACGCGCTGCTGAGGAGAATCGTCCTTGCGGTGCTCCTCACCGCCGGTGGCCTATGGGCAGCCTGGCAGCTGCGGAGTCTCCTTCTCGCCCTGCTCGTGGCCCTCTTCCTCTCCTTCGCGTTCGAGCCGGCGGTGGCGTCGTTGGCCAAGAGGGGCTGGCCTCGTGCCCGGGCCACGGGGCTCGTCCTCCTCGTCGCCCTCCTCGTGATAGTGGGCGTGGGGCTCATCGTTCTTCCTCCCTTCGTGAGCCAGGTAGCGACGCTCCTCGACCGCGCAACTGATCTGCTCGATGAGTACGGAACCGAATTCCAGGTGTTCGGCTACACCCTCTCTCTCGACACGGTCACCGACTCGGCCGGGAGTGTCAGCGACCTGATCGGGCGGTACGCGTCGACGGTGGCCGAGCGACTGGCCGGGGTGGTCGGGGCGATCGGTTCGCTCCTGATCCAAGCGGTCACCGTCCTCCTGTTCACCTTCTTCCTCCTCGCCGACGGGCCGAGGCTCCGAAGGCGCCTCTTCGCCGCGTTCTCACCGGATAGGCAACGAGAAGTGGCCCGCATGTGGGAGATCTCGATCGAGAAGACCGGCGGGTACGTTGCCTCCCGCCTGCAGTTGGCGGTCATCTCGGCCGTCGTTCACTCCGCGCTGTTCGCGGTCATCGGCCTCCCGAGCCCGGTTGCCTACGGGGTCTGGGTCGGGGTGATCTCCCAGTTCATCCCCGCAGTCGGCGGCTACCTGGCCGCGATCCTCCCGCTGCTGGCGGCCCTCGCGGTGGAGCCTCGCCTCTCGCTGTGGGCCCTCATCATCCTCCTCGGCTACCAACAGGTGGAGAACTACTGGCTCGGTCCCCGCATCACTGCCCAGCGCATGTCCCTCCACCCAGCAATCGGCTTCGGGGCGGCAGTGGCCGGGATCCTCCTGATGGGCGCCCTGGGAGCCTTCCTCGCGCTACCCGTGGCGGCGATCGGTCAGGCACTGGTCTCGACCTACCTGGCACAGCACCCGGTCGAGTCGACCATCGCCGGCGATGAGGACGGCGACGGCGTCGTCGATGCCTTGCAGGATGCCGAGGACGAGTGACGTGACGCTCGAGGTCACCTGGCCAAGCGACCCCGATCCGAGCCAGCCGGCGGTCGATGCCAGGATCGCCGAGCAGGTCGCCACTCTCCCGCGGCCGAGGACACCCCAGGAGGCCAGGGAGCTCCGGGAGCAGGGGATCTCCGTGTTCCCGGTTCATGGCCGTTCGTCCCGCGCCGTGGATCGGCACATCCCGGGCCCCGGGGGGGAGATCCGGTTGCGGGTCATCGAGCCGACCGGGCCGATCCGGGGCGTGTACCTGCACTTCCATGGGGGCGGTTGGGTCCTGGGGCGTCCCCACCACGTTGACTACCTGAGCGAGCGACTGGCCGACGCCACCGGGTTGGTGGTGGTCAGCCCCTACTACCGACTCGCTCCCGAGGATCCATTCCCAGCCGGCCCGGACGATGCCGAGGCGTCGGCGCTGTGGGTCGTGGAGCGGGCAGCGGAGCTGTGGGGCGTGGGGCGGTTGTGTATTGGCGGCGAATCGGCGGGAGCCCATCTCGCGGCCACCACCCTGGTCCGTCTCCGCGATCGGAATGGTGCCCTCCCGTTCCGGGCCGCCAACCTGCTGTATGGGGTGTTCGACCTCTCCCTCACGCCGTCGGCCCGGAGCTTCGGGGATCCGCCGGTGACCTTCGGCCAGGCGACGCTGCAGTGGATGATCGGGCACTTCATCGGTGACCAGGACCCATCCGACCCCGCCGTGTCGCCACTGTATGCCGACCTCGGTGGCCTGTGCCCGGCGCTGTTCACGATCGGGACCCGCGATCCACTTCTCGACGACACTCTCTTCATGGCATCCCGGTGGTCGGCAGCGGGAAACCGGGCGATCCTTGCGGTCCAGCCCGGGGGGCACCACGCATTCGACTACTACGACGACCCTGCCGGCCTGGCTGCAAGGGAACGGATGTACGCATTCCTCGGCTCGTACCTCACCTGATCGTGGGACGACCCCTCCGAAGAGCCCGATAGTCTGCGACTCCCCGACGTGACTGGAGTGTGCGGATGAGCGGCCCGCTGTCCGGAATCAAGGTGCTCGAGATAACGGGCCTGGGCCCCGGGCCTTTCTGCGGGATGCTGCTCTCCGATCTCGGTGCCGAGGTGACGCGCATCGATCGGCTCGACCGCGGCCGGATGTTCGCTCCCACCGACACGCGCTTCGACGTAATGGCACGGGGCAGGACGTCCATCGCCGTCGACCTCAAGAACCCGGGTGGCATCCAGGTCGTCCTCCGGTTGGTCGAGTCGGCGGACGCCCTCTTCGAGGGCATGCGCCCCGGGGTGGCGGAGCGGCTCGGCATCGGCCCCGACGAGTGCCTCGCCCGGAACCCCGGCCTCGTCTACGGCCGCATGACCGGGTGGGGGCAGGAAGGCCCCTGGGCTGGGATGGCCGGCCACGACATCGACTACATAGCCCTCTCCGGGATGCTCCACGCCATCGGTGGCCGGGGGAAGGCTCCCTCGATCCCGCTCAACCTCGTCGGCGATTTCGGGGGAGGTGGCCTGATGCTCGCTTTCGGGCTGGTGTGCGCCCTCCTCGAGGCGAAGACCAGCGGGGAGGGCCAAGTCGTTGACGCGGCGATGGTCGATGGTGCGTCGACCTTGGGGACGATGATCTTCGGACTCGCGGGATCGGGCGCGTGGACACCGGAGCGTGGCACGAACCTCCTCGACGGGGGTGCGCCGTTCTACGACGTGTACGAGACCGCCGACGGCGGGCACATGGCAGTCGGGGCCATCGAGCCACAGTTCTATGCAGCACTCCTCGAGGGACTGGGGTTGCCGGCCGAGGATGTGGCAGGCCAGTGGGACATGGCCCAGTGGCAGACGATGCGAGAGCGGATGGCGGCCATCTTCCGGACCAGGGACCGAGACGATTGGGCCTCGGCATTCGCCGGGACCGACGCCTGTGTCGCGCCGATCCTCTCGATGTGGGAGGCGCCGCACCACCCACACGTGGCCGCCCGCAGCACGCTCATCGATCTCGACGGCGTCACGCAACCCGCTCCTGCTCCCCGTTTCAGTCGGACACCGGGTGCGGTCCGCAACCCGCCGGTCGAACGAGGCTCGGGGACCGACGACATCCTCTCCGGTGCCGGTTTCGAGGAAGCCGAGATAGCGGCACTCCGGGAGCTGGGTGCCGTCGGGTAGCGAGGGTCCGGCCTCCCCGGTCCACTCGGCGCTGAGTAGCATCCGCACCACCGATCGGTCGACCCCAGGAGTCTCGCCATGCAGGAATACACCAGCCCCGGAGCGATTGCGGTCGACCCCAACCTCACGGTGCCCGACACGCTGTGGGCGGTCGAGGCGGTGAACCCGTCCAAGGGGATCCTCGCCTACCGGGAAGGCGATGCCTTCACCGACGTCACCCTGGGGGACATGGCCGCCAAGGTTCGGCGCCTGGCGGCCGGCCTCATGGCTCTCGGGCTCGAGAAGGGCGACCGGGTCTGCCTGTTCAGCCCGACCCGCATCGAGTTCACCCTCCTCGACTACGCCATCTGGGCCGCGGGGTGCGCAACGGTGACCATCTACGAGACGTCCTCGGCCGAGCAGGTCGAGTGGATCGTCGGGAACTCCGAGGCCAAGGCGATCATCGTCGCCGATGAGGCACTGAAGGGTGTCTTCGAGTCGGTCTCGGGGAACCTCGGGGCATGCGAGCACGTCTTCGTCATCGACTCCGGCGGACTCGACCAGCTCATGGAGTTGGGCAAGGACATCTCGGACGAGGCGGTCAGGGCCAGGGCCGACTCCCTGCACGGCAGTGACCTGGCGACGCTTGTCTACACCTCGGGTACCACCGGGATGCCGAAGGGCTGCCACCTCACCCACCACAATTTCGTCTGGAACGTCAAGCAGGTCGAGACCATCCTGGGTGAGCTCCTCCACGACAAGGCCGCGACACTCATGTTCCTGCCGCTGGCGCACATCTTCGCCCGGCTGGTACAGGTCGCCTCGGTCAACCAGGGCGCCAAGATGGCCTACAGCACGGGAATCCCCAACCTGATGCAGGAGCTGCCGATGGTGCAGCCGACGTGGCTGTTCTCCGTCCCTCGTGTCTTCGAGAAGGTCTTCAACGGCGCGCAGGCCAAGGCCCATGACGGCGGCAAGGGCAAGATCTTCGATGCCGCTACCGCCACCGCCATCGCCTTCTCCAAGGCCCGCCAGGACGGTCGGATCCCGATGGGTCTCAAACTCAAGCACGGCCTCTTCGACAAACTCGTCTACTCGAAGCTGCGGACGGCGCTGGGCGGACGGGCCGAGTACGCAGTCTCGGGTGGAGCCGCGCTCGGATCGCGCCTTGGCTTCTACTTCGATGGGATCGGCCTCCAGATCATGGAGGGTTACGGTCTCACCGAGACGGCAGCCGGGAGCACGGTCAACCACCCCGGTGCCCGCCGCATCGGCTCGGTCGGCCCCCCCATTCCGGGTGTGAGTGTGCGGATCGCCGACGACGGTGAAGTCCTCATCAAGGGTCCCCACATCTTCCAGGGTTACTGGAAGAACGACAAGGCGACAGCCGAGGCGATCGACCCTGAGGGATGGTTCCACTCCGGCGACATCGGGACGCTCGACGACGACGGGTTCCTGTTCATCACCGGCCGCAAGAAGGAGATCATCGTCACCGCTGCCGGCAAGAACGTGGCACCGGCCGTTCTCGAGGACCGGCTGCGGTCGGCCCCGATCGTCAGCCAGTGCATGGTGGTCGGCGACGCACAGCCATTCATCGCGGCGATCGTCACGATCGATCCCGACGAGTGGACACGGTTCTGTGCTGCCAACGGCAAGTCCGGTTCGGTGGCCGAGAACCTCCAGGATGCGGACCTGCTCGCCGAGGTGCAGCGTTGGGTGGACATAGCAAACAAGGCCGTGTCGAAGGCCGAGTCGATCCGAACCTTCAAGATCCTGCCTGAGGACTTCTCGATCGAGGGCGGCGAGATGACCCCGACCCTCAAGGTCAAGCGGAACGTCGTCGCCCAGAAATACGGCGACGTGATCGCCTCGATCTACAGCTGATCCCAATCCGTCTTGGGGTCGTTTGATCGCGGTATGTCGATTGAAACGACCCCAGAACGGGATCGAATGCGCCTAGGTCTCGCCGATCACTCCGGGTTGTACGACGAAGAGCGTCCCTGACCGGAGCGAGATCGTGGCGTGGGGTTCCGTCATCTCATTGGAGACACCGCGAGTGGTGCCGGCGGGGAGGGCGGCATCGACGAGCTGCCATCGGAGTCCCCGTGTGGTGACGCCGGACGTGTCGGACGCCGGGATGAGGCTCACCGTCGACCCGACCTCGCCGGTGACGTCCACGGTGTCGTGGACAATGTGGATGAGGTCGGGCCCGGCCAGCCAGCGGATGAGCGTGTGGTCGAACCGCGGGGAGGCGAGGAGGAGCGCGTTGGCGATGAGATGATCGTTGCGGCCCCCATGACCGCCGACGATGACGATTTCGTCGGGGTGGGGGACGATGGCCACGTCGAGGGCCAACTCGAGGTCCGTGGAGTCCTTGGCGGTAGGGTGCCGATCGATCACGACGGAAGCTGCCAACTCGTCGAGGAGTTCGACGTCCACCGAGTCCATGTCGCCCACCACGTGGTGTACTTCGACGCCGAGGCGATGGGCGTGATCGAGCCCGGAGTCGGCGGCGATGACCAGTCCATCGCCGGGTACCAGCCGGATTGCAGTTGGGGGAGGAGGGTCACCCCCGGCGAAGATGACGACTTTCACCGGAGGTACCTGGACAGCCAGCCGTGGACCTCTCCGTACCAGTGGATCGAGTTCTGTGGGGCGAGGATCCAGTGGTTCTCGTCGGGGTAGTAGACGAGGCGGGCCCCGACGCCCTTGGCCTTGAGCACGCCGTACAGCTCGAGCCCCTGGTTGACGGGGACCCGGTAGTCCCTTTCGCCATGGATGACGAGGGTCGGTGTCGTGTAGCCCGAGTAGTGGTGTGAGGGACTCCAGCGGTCGACCGCGTCCCGGTCCACCCACAGTTCAGCGCCCCGCGCCCTGGCCAGCCCGTAGGTGGAATCCGTGGCGTACATGGCCCCTTGGTTGGTGACGGCGGCGTGGGTGATGGCACAGGTGAAGCGATCGGTCTGGCTGGCCAGCCAAGCGGTGAGATAGCCACCATACGAGCCGCCGGCGATCGCCATGTGGCCTTCGTCGATCCAGTCCTCGGCGGCCAACTCGTCGGTGGCGATCATGATGTCGGTCATGGGGAGGTCACCCCACGATCCCTGGATGCACCGGCAGAACTCGTGGCCGAACGACGACGAGCCGTGGAAGTTGACCAGGGCCGTCACGTATCCGGGTGCGGCGAACGCGTGGTAGTTCCAGCGCCAGTGCCACATGTCACCGAACGAGTTGTGCGGACCGCCGTGGATCATGTGGAGAAGCGGCCAGGGTCGGGCGGTGTCGAAGCCGGGTGGGTAGACCACGTACATCTGGACGCGGTCGCCGCGGGCCCCGGTGAACCAGCGTTCCTCGACGGTACCGAGTTCGACCCCAGCCAGCTTCTCCCGGTTGACATGGGTAACCGGTTCCACGGGGCCACCCGTCGACGGGATGCGGACCACCTCGGGGGGTGTCGAGATCGACTGGTGGAGGAGGTACACGTGCCCCGAGCCGTCAGGGACGGGTTGGGAGAGGGTGTTGCCCGTGGCGATGGTCTCCGGCGCTCCGCCTTCGGTGCTGAGGCGGAAGACGCTGGTCTTCGAGCGATCCTCGGCGGTGAGGATGATGTCGCCGGTTGCCGGGTCCACGACCCACCCGTCGGGGTTGAGGTGCCACTCCTCGTACAGGGGTGCCTGGTTGCCGGAGCTGGGGTCGAGCACAGTCAGGAACACGGGTGTGGCGTAGTAGTCGAGCTCCCGGGTTGCGCCGAACACGACCCGTCCGTCGGCGGTGTAGCGAGGAAAGCTGGAGTCGCCGGGTGCGTCGGGGGTGAGGCAACGCACCGGTCCGCCGGCCATCGGGATCTCCCACAGCTCCATCTGCGGGCGGAGCGTCCATTCCCGGTCGAGGTCGGCAGCTGCGATGACGATGGTGGTCCCGTCCGGGTGGATGGAGAGCTGATCACTCGGGTCGGCGCTGGTGGGAAGGTGAGGCCGGAACCGGGCATCGGGGGTGAGGTCGGTCGCGGACCCGTCGGTGAGGTCGACCTTGAATGTGCGGAGCGTCCTTCCGTCTGTCAGCCAGGTGTCCCAGTACCGGTAGGTGCGTTCTTCGGTTGCCTTGCCCGACACCTTTGACTCCGCGAGCTCCTGCTTCCTGGCGGCCGTGCCCTCGAAATCGGGGGCGTCGGAGTACACGTGCGCCATGCAGATGAGCCCTGAGCCGTCCGGCAGCCACGTGGGTGACCCGGCCCCGAGGGGGAAGCTCCCCACGCCTCGGGCTTCTCCGCCATCCACCGGGATCACATGGAGTTGCTGGAGTCCATCAACCGTGCGCAGGAACGCCACGCGCCGCCCGTCCGGGGACAGGGCCGGGGAGGATCCGTCGGCCGTGAGGGTCCGGAGGCCGTCGTCGGTGACCAGCGAGAGGGAGGTCGTCCCCTTGTTCTCCTCGATGTCGAACGTCGTCAATGGGACGATGACCGTCGATCCGACAGCCGTGGGCCGACCGACCCGGGTGAGTGACCAGAGGACTTCGGGGGAGAGGTGCGACATGGCTGGGAGCCTACGTCCCTGCCGACGAGTCCGCTGTGGCCGGGTACTTCAGGCGACCTCCGGCGTGATCACCTCCATGGCGAGCCTCAGCGCCTGCTCCGTCGCCGCAGGTGTGGCCGTGGAGGCGTAGGCGAACCCGAGGTAGCGATTGCCGTCGGGCAGGGCGAGAACGGATTCGCCGATCGGGATGGAGATGTCGACTCCCGTGATGCCCTCGATGCGGCGCGCTTCCTCGACGCCACGAACCGCTCTCAGCACACCGCTGCTCGGTATCGGCAGCATGAGCGAGCCGACCGATCCTGTGAGCACCTCCCCCGGACCTGGCGGGGTGCCCAGCGCCGCCCGAGCGAGCACCATTTCGTGCGTCGTTCCGGTCCCGAATCGCAACGCGGTGCCACACCTTCCCCCAATCGGCCTGGCAGCCATCTCGATCATGACGACCTGGGATCCGTCGATTCGGAGTTCGGCGTGCACCGGTCCCGTTGCGAGCTCCAGCGCCATGCAGGCCGCCTGGACGACCCGATGAACCTCCTCGAGGACTTCAGGATGAAGTCGTGAGGGGGCGACGTACATGGTCTCCTCGAAATAGGGGCCGTCGAGGGGATCGGGCTTGTCGAAGACCGCGAGGACGTGCAGGTGCCCGTGAGCGAGCACACCCTCGACTGCCACCTCCGGCCCGGGCACGAACCGCTCGATGAGAAGCGGTTCGTTGGGGTTGATACCCCGCATGGCGAGGATGCGTCGAATCCTGGCCTCAACCGCGGGCCCCTCGGGCGCCGAGTCGACTCGGATGACGCCCTGACTCCCGGAGAGCGAGAGCGGTTTCATGACGACGGGCGGGCCGATGCGCTCGATGTCGGCGACGATGCCGTCCCCGAGCTCGACTACCTGGTAGGCGGGCTGGGCGACGACGCCGTGGAGGGCGCGCCGAAGCGTCGCCTTGTTCTTGGTGGCACCCACCCCCCACGGCGGATTCGATTGAATCCCGAGTTCGGTGGCGACATCGTTGGCGAGCTCGACCATCGAGTCGTCGGGGCTCAGGACCCCGTCCACCGGGGCGAGGGCCATGGCCTTGAGGAGGATCTCGTCGCGACTGCAGCCGTCGAGGTCGATGAAGCGATCGCCGAGGCGCATCTCGAGGAGTGGGTTGGAGTTCGTCACCACGATCGGTTCAGCACCCACGGCCTCGGCTGCTGCCAGGAACTCCCCGGCGCGATAGGTCGAGGCCGGGAGGATGAGAAGAAGGCGGGGCATCGTCCGGAGGGTAGGTACGTGCAAGCGTCGAGCGTCGAGCGTCGAGCGCCGTCCCTCTTTCTCCGTTCTCCGTTCTCCGTTCTCCGTTCTCCGTTCTTCGTCCTCTCTCTCCGTCCGTTGTCCTTCGTTCCTGCTTGCCCCTAACCTTGGGTGCATGGCAACGACGCTCACCATCGAACCTGACGCCCTCGCGATGATCATCGAGATCCGCGACAACGAACCCGGCGATGCCGAGTTCGGGCTCCTCATGGAGATAAGCGGTCTCGACGGGCATCAGTTCAAGTACGACCTGAGCTTCGTGCCGGTGGATGACGCCGGGGAGGGTGATGTCGTGGAGCGCCACGGGTCGCTCGCCGTGATACATCGCGAGCGTGACCTCCCGAACCTCGATGGCGCCGTGCTGAAGATCGGTGAGGCCGGGCTCTCGATCGACAACCCCAACGGTCCGTCGCCGATGATGCCGGGCGTCGTACCGGGAGACCTCGAGGGGCCCCTTGCAGAGCAGGTTCAGGCACTCCTCGACAGCCAGATCAACCCGGCGATCGCGTCGCACGGCGGCGGTGCCCGCCTGGTCTCGATCGATGAGGACAACGTGGTCTACCTCGAACTGCTGGGTGGGTGCCAGGGCTGCGGCCTGGCCTCGGTCACGCTCAAGCAGGGCATCGAGCGGACCCTCATGGAGGCGATCCCGGAGATCACGGGGGTCATGGACGCCACCGACCACGCCCACGGCCAGAACCCGTACTACCAGCAGTCGAAGAAGTAGCGCGGTCAGTCCCCGGGGAGCAGCAGGACGGGGAGTCGGCCGCAGGTGGGTGCCGTCAGGTCTTGATCCAGAGCACCCGTTCGGAACGCACGTGGAGGGTCCCACGCTCGGTGAGTACCTCGATCCACGGGAGTTGGACGGCGTCACTGAGTCGCTCCGCCCGGAGCTCGCCGGGGATACCACCCACGAAGCGGTGACCCGAGAGGGTGGCCACGAAGCAGCGAGCTGAATCGCTCTTCGTCCCGTCCTCCACCAGCACCGACTCGATCGAGCCCTTGCCGACGAGCAGGAATTCGCCGAAGGAACTCTCGAACCGGAGCAACGGTTCGGGGGTCGAGAGGAGGGCCACCACGGCCGAACTCGAGTCCTCGGCCTGGGGGTCGGCAAAGACATGGCCGGTGAGCTGGGACCCATCGATCAGGTAGATCGTCACGTCGACGTTGGTCGTGGGGACGCGGAGGTCGTCCCGGCTCGTCAGGAACTTGGCACTCTCGTTCGGCATGAGAGCACTCTAACCCGCGGCGGGTCGGGCTGTCCGAGATCCCGGGGTGTAACCACATATCCGGAGCGGTGCCAATCTGTGGTGATGCGGAGTACAGCGGTCCTCGTGGTGATGGGGCTCTCGATCGTCGCCTGCACCGCGACCGGGGGCGAGTCCCGGTCTGCGGGCAGTGAGGTCGTTGGCGCCCCGGGGCCCGCCCAGTCCGGGACCGCGGCCGGCGAATCGGCCGAGGACGAAGCGGTCCTGGCCCCGGAGTTCCCCGATGGACTCGAATGGATCAACACCGATCGTCCCATCACCCTCGAGGAGCTCCGGGGCAAGGTCGTGCTCCTCGACTTCTGGACGTACGGGTGCGTGAACTGCATACACATCATCCCCGACCTGCAACGCCTCGAGGAGGAGTTCGCCGAGGAGTTGGTGGTCATCGGGGTGCATTCCGCCAAGTTCGAAGGTGAGAAGGCAACCGAGGGGATACGCGACATCGTCCTTCGGTATGGCGTTCGCCACCCTGTGGTGAATGACGCGGACTTCGAGATCTGGCGGGCCTATGGCGTCCGGGCGTGGCCAACCGTGTGGCTCATCCATCCCGACGGGTCCTTGGTTGGCCGTCTCGAAGGTGAAGGTGTGTATGGAGTGGTCGCCCCGGTCATCGCCGAGTTGGTGGCCGGCTCTTCGGACATCATCGTCCGAGGCAGGTTCGAGAACGTGGCGGAGCGGGCTCCCGAGTCGGTCCTCTTCTACCCGGGGAAGGTCGAGGTCGAGCCGAGCGGGCCCCGCATTGCCATCGCCGACACCGGACACAACCAGGTCTTGTTGGTTGATCGGCTGACCGGCCAAGTCGAGGCGGTCTACGGCAGCGGCGATCCTTCCTTCATCGACGGGGTCGCGTTGGAGGCCGGCTTCTCGGCGCCGCAAGGAATGGCCTTCGTCGGAGGCGCACTCTTCGTGGCCGACACCGGGAACCACGCCATCCGCCGGATCGACCTCCAGTCCGGTCTCGTGACGACCATCGCCGGTACCGGGAAGCAGGGTGGATGGCCGCCGTCCGGGGGCCCTGCCGCCTTCACCGCGCTGTACTCGCCGTGGGATCTCCTGGGCACTGATCGAGGATCCCTCATCGTTGCCATGGCTGGGAGCCACCAATTGTGGGAGGTCGATGTGACAGCCTCGATCGCCGAACCGTGGGTGGGGAACGGCGGGGAGTCCACCCTCAATGGACCGAGGCTCGACGCCGAACTGGCCCAGCCCTCCGGGCTTGCTGTCTCCCCGGACGGTGTCATCTACCTCGCCGACTCCGAATCGAGCTCCATCCGCGTCGTCGATGGGGAGACCGTCTCGCTGTTGGCCGGTGCCGCCAGTGATCTCTTCTCCTTCGGACTCGTGGATGACGTGGGTGAGGACGCCCGCTTCCAGCATCCCTTGGGGGTGGAGTGGTGGGATGGCCGCGTGTATGTCGCGGACACCTACAACGACGCCATCAGGCAGATCGACCCGGCCTCGCGCACCGTGGTGACCGTTGCCGGCGGTACGCCAGGATGGGCTGACGGGCAGGACCCCCGTTTCGATGAGCCCGGGGGGATCTCGGTGGCTGATGGGGTGCTCTTCATCGCCGACACCAACAACCATGCCGTTCGTACACTCGACCTGCGGACCGGCGTGGCCGACACGTTGATCCTGAAAGGCATTGAGGCGTTCCGGAGACTCGACCCGGCAGAGGGTCGGACGCTGGCGCCGGTGTCGCTCGCCGAGGGCAACGTCACCCTCCTGGTCGACGTGGTGTTCCCTGATGGGTACAAGCTGAACCCCGAAGCGCCGGCGTCCTTCGCCTGGGAGGGGACGGCCGGGACCGTGGCGACCGGGAGGCTGTTGGCGGTCGACCCGGATCTCCCCTTGGGGTTCGAGGCGGAGGTGAGGCAGTCGGGGTCGTTCACCCTCGAACTCGACCTCGTGTACTGCGACGAGCAGGAGGAGTCCGTGTGCCTGTTCGAACAGGCGGTCCTCGAACTCCCGGTGACCGTGGGCGGATCCGACACCTCGGCGACGCTGCGCCACGTCATCGACCTGCCGTAGAAGCCGTCCCGGCCGAGGCCTGAGCCGGGTTACCCTTGGCTCGTGTCAGTCGCTGCAGCGCGAAAGCTCATCGCCGATTCGGAGCTCGCCGTCTCGTTCTCCGGGGCTGGGTTGTCGCGGGAGTCGGGGATCCACACGTTCCGGGACACGGACGGGATCTGGGCTGAGGTCGACCCGATGAAGATGGCCTCGATCGAGGGATTCCAGGAGGACCCCGAGGGAGTCATCGCCTGGTACGACGAGCGCCGAGCCTTCATCGGGGCTGCCAATCCCAACGCCGCCCATCGCGCGCTCGCCGCCACCCCCGGCATGATCCATGTCACGCAGAACATCGATCGCCTCCTCGAGAAGGCGGGAGCGGTCGATGTCATCCATCTTCACGGTCATGTCGATCGGGACCACTGCTACAACGAGTGCGGGTACTCCGAGGAGGTCGATCCCACCGCCCCCCGTGGGTTCCGCCACTGCCCGAATTGTGGTGCCCCGATGCGCCCGTCCATCGTCTGGTTCGGCGAGATGCTCCCCGAGCGGGATTGGATGCGCGCACAGATCTCCATCGCTGCAGCAGATGTCCTCCTCGTGGTCGGGACATCTGCCGGCGTGTACCCGGCTGCCGGCCTCATCACGCTCGCCCGGGACGGGGGGGCCCGGATCGTGATCGTGAATACCGAACCTTCGGCCGCGTCCTTCCTCGCCGACGTCGAGGTCATCGGACCCGCCGGCGAGGTGCTGCCGGAGTTGCTCGCGCCATGACGTTCGACGTGGACGCGGTGCGTGCGCGATTCCCCGCCATGGGCCGCGTCGTTGCCGGGCGCTCGGTCGCCTGGTTCGATGGCCCGGGCGGCTCTCAAGCCCCGCAGGAGGTGATCGATGCCATCGGTGGCGTTCTGGCAGCCGGCATCTCCAACACCGGGGGGCCGTTCGAGGCTTCGGTGGAAGCGGGTGAGATCGTCGCAGACGCCCGGATGGCGGTGGCTGACTTCTTCAACGCGCCTGATCCCCGACAAGTGGCGTTCGGGCCATCGATGACCGCACTGACGCTGGCGTGCGCCCGCGTCCTGGGACGATCCTGGGGCCCGGGCGACGAGATCGTCCTCACGCGCCTCGACCATGATGCCAACGTGAGTCCTTGGCTCATCGCGGCCGAGGAGTCCGGGGCGACCGTTCGTTGGGTCGACTTCGACCCGGCGAATGGCTGCTTCCTCGACCCAGTCGAGTCGGCCCTCTCCGATCGCACGAAGCTGCTGGCCATCACCCACGCCTCGAATGCGGTCGGGACGATCCCTGACGTGCGAGGGGCCTGCGCGGCCGCTCGGGCGGTGGGAGCCCTCACCTACGTGGATGCAGTGCACTTCTCCCAACACGGCCTCGTTGACGTACAGGCCATCGACAGCGACTTCCTTGCAGCAAGTGCCTACAAGTTCCACGGACCACACGTGGGTGCGCTCTACCTGGGGGAACGGGTGATCGACACGGTGGAGCCGATCCATATCCGGCCGGCTCCTGCCGTCGCACCCGGCTCCTGGGAACGTGGAACCCTGCCATTCGAGCTCCTGGCCGGGGTGAGCGCCGCGGTCGACTACCTCGCCTCGCTGGGAACCGGTACCGACCGGCGCGGGAGACTCGCGTCGGGGATCAGCGCTGCGGCCGCCCACACAGACCGACTGGCAGAGCGCTTCCACGCCGGGCTGGCCTCACTCGACAACGTCCGGTTGCTCGGGCCGGGTCCCGGTCGCCCGCGGACCCCTACCTTTGCCATCGACGTCGCCGGTTGGACCCCGGACGCGGTCGCCCGGACGCTGGGAGACCAGGGGATCTTCGTGTGGTCGGGCCACTACTACGCCCTCGAGGCGCTTCGCCGCCTGGGATTCCTCGAATCGGGGGGACTGGTTCGGGTCGGATTCCTCCACTACAACACCGACACCGAGGTCGATCGCCTGCTTGCGGCGCTGGGAGGAATGACCCCGTGAAGATCCTGCTCGTCTCGACCTATGAACTCGGCCACCAGCCACTTCACGTGGCCGCTCCCATGGGAGCCCTGACAGAAGCCGGACACACCGTCCGGGCCACGGATCTCTCGGTCGAGGACTTCGACATGGCACTGGTCGACTGGGCCGACGGGGTGGCCATCTCGGTGCCGATGCACACGGCCATGCGCCTCGGCACCGCTGTGGCCCGGCAGGTACGCGAGCGACGCCCGGCGTTGCCGATCGCGTTGTACGGTCTCTACGCGTTGGTCACGGCAGACGACACCCTCGGGGTCCTGGCCGATACGCTCATCGCCGGCGAATACGAGGAGGCGCTCGTCGAATGGGCGGCCGGGTCGGGCGGGGGAGTCCGGGTGGAACTCGGTCGAGGTCGACACGCGGTTCCGCTCCGCGTGGGCCTGCCGGCAATCGGGTCCTACGCCAAGTACCGGGACCGGGGGAGTGAGGTGCCGTCCGGCTACGTCGAGGCGACACATGGCTGTCGGCATCGGTGTCGGCACTGTCCGCTACCCACCGTGTACGACGGACGCCTTCGCATCGTGGATACCGACGTGGTGGTGGCCGATGCGGTGCGTCAGGTCCAGGACGGAGCACGGCACATCACCTTCGGGGATCCCGACTTCCTCAACGCGCCGGCCCACGCCCTTCGCACCCTGGAATCCGTGCGCGACGCGGTGGGTGACGTCTCCTTCGACGTCACGGTGAAGGTATCCCACGTCCTCGATCGCGCCGATCTCTGGCCAACGCTCGGCGACCTGGGGATCCGCTTCGTCGTGAGCGCCTTCGAACAAGCGGATGACGAACTCCTCCGACTCCTCGACAAGGGCCACACGGTGGCTGACATGGGGAAGGCTGTTCGCATCCTGGGGGATGCCGGGATCGTCGTCCGTCCCACCTGGCTCCCATTCACACCCTGGACCGAGGCAAGGCACATTGCCCAGATCATTCGCTTCATCGATGAGCATGGGCTGTGGGGGAGCGTCGACCCGATCCAACTGTCCATTCGCCTCCTCATCCCCGACGGGTCGCTCATGCTGGAACTGCCTGAACTCCAACCCCACCTCGCGGGGTATGACCCCACCCTCCTCGGTCACCAGTGGACGCCGGTCGATGGTGGGATGGACGCCCTCCAGCAGACCCTCGCGGCGCTGATCGAGGTGGGGGATGCTGACGGGGCAGCGGATCTCGATGTACTGCGATCACTGGTGGCCGCCGTCACCGACGGAACCGGGATACCCCTCCCGACGGTCCCCGACGTGGAGCCTGCCCCTCGGTTGACCGAGTCGTGGTTCTGCTGTGCCGAACCGGCTGCCCGCCAACTCGACACCTGCTGCTGACCGGCCCCGCCGGCCGGTGGGAGGCATCTCCGGTCGGTCCTGTTTGATTGCTTGACACGCAAGTACTTTATGGCATAGAGTACTTTTCATGACGGACGACAACCTTGCCACCGAAGCCGAAGACCTCCTGGCGGAGTTGCAGCGGATCCGACACTCCACCCGTCAGACGATGCTCACGACCAGCTGGGCGATGTTCCTGCTGTGGGGTGTCATCTTCCTCGGCTCAGTGTTGGCGTTCTCTTCGAGCGTCGAGGCCATGTCGCTCTACTGGGTGCTTGCCGCGCCGATCGGGGCTGTGGCATCGTTTGCGCTGGGAGCTCGCCACGACAAGGTCGCAGGCTCATCTGCCTCGGTGTGGCCGTACGTGGTCACCGCCGCGGTGATGTTCGTCGGGACCTTCGGGAGCTTCTTCGTCTTCGACGGCGGGCTGGCCGTTCTGGTCTGGTGGCTCTTCCTGGTCGCCGGTTTCGCCACCTTTGCGCTTCTCGACCGGCAGCGGGAACTCCTGGTCGCATTGGCATTCCTCACGATCTGGGGGGTTGTCGCATTCCTCTTCATCGAGAGCGAGGCGACCCTCTACCACGTGCTGGCCGGGACCTTCGGGGGTCTGCTGCTCGGGGCAGGTGCCGGCCTGCGGATGGTGCGCCGGTGAGCGACCCCGCGTTCGACCGCTTCGACGACGTCGTGCATCAGCGGACCCGTCTTGGGATCCTCACGGTGTTGACAGAGGTCCGTACCGCGGCCTTCTCGTTCCTGCGGGATGAACTGGGACTCACCGACGGCAACTTGAGTCGTCATCTGCGTGTTCTCGAGGAAGCCGGCCTCGTAGAGATTGTGAAGGGATACAAGGGGAGGACCCCCCATACGACCGTGCGGGCCACGAAAGCCGGGACGCGGGCGCTTCGTTCGCACCTCGAGGCCCTCCAAGAAATGATCAACCGAGTGCAAGGAGAGAAGACATGACAGCCGTGCTCACATGCGAGGGACTCCAGAAGTCCTTCGGCGACCGCAAGGCGGTCGACGACGTCGGCTTCGAGATCGGCGCCGGGGAGACCTATGGCTTGCTCGGACCGAATGGTGCCGGCAAGACGACGACGATCTCCATGATCTGCGGGCTCCTCCACAGGGACGCCGGGACGGTCCTCGTCGACGGCCAGCCAATTGAGGTGACGTCCGTCGCCGCCCGGCGGGCCCTCGGCTACGTCCCCCAGGATCTCGCGATCTACCCGGACCTGACGGCGACCGAGAACCTCGAGTTCTTCGCGAAGCTGTACGGCCTTCGGGGCGCCGAACTCCGCGCCTCGGTCGACCGGGTGCTTGAAATGACCGGTCTCACCGACCGGGCCAAGGACCGGACCGACGAATTCTCGGGCGGGATGAAGCGACGTCTCAACATCGGGATCGGGCTCCTCCACGGCCCGAAGCTCCTGATGCTCGATGAGCCGACCGTCGGCGTCGATCCCCAGAGCCGCAACGCGATCCTCGATTCGGTGGCGGCCCTGGGCTCGGAGGGCATGGCGGTCCTCTACACGACGCACTACATGGAGGAGGCAGAGCGTTTGTGCGACCGCGTCGCGATCATCGACGATGGCCGGTTGGTGGCCGAGGGTACGCGCCGCGAGCTCATCTCCACGATCGGCCAGAAGGACAAGGTCAGCTTCGAGATCGCAGGCTCCACCGATGGACTCGTCGACCGGGTACTGGCTCTTCCCGACATCGACAGCGCCACTGCCATCGAAGGTCGGCTCGACGTCGTCCTCAGTACCGCGGCGAGCCGCCTGCCGGAATTGATCGGGGCCATCACCAATGGGACCCTCGTACGAGGCGTCACCGTCAGCGAGCCCGACCTCGAGGCGGTGTTCCTTCACTTGACCGGGAAAGCGCTGAGGGACTGATCATGCAGACCGTGCTCCTTCTCACATGGAAGGACCTGCGCCAGCGGCTCCGGGACAAGTCCTTCATCATCCTGGGAATCGTCGCTCCCTTGGCGATCACCTTCATACTCACCTCGGTCGCCGGGGACGCCTTCGAGGGCCGCTTCCAGCCCTCGTACCGTGTCCACGACGCCAGCGGGTTGATCGGTCCCGGCCTCGTCGCGGCACTCGTCGAGGAAGCAGGGTTCGAGGATGTCCAACTCACCGACTCGCGGGCGGATGCGATCGCGGCGGTGGATGACAACGAGGTCTCGGCCGCGATCCTGATCCCCAGGGAACTAGCCGGCACCGAGGCAGCGACGATCGAGGTCGTCGGCCATACCGGTGACTCGCTCTCCACGGCGGTGGCGGCTGCCATCGCCGAGGGGATCGCTTCCGAGTCCGTTGCGGTGCGCCTCACGACGGCCGGGTTGATCGCCGGTGGCGTGTCGGATCCCGCTGCCTACGCCGGGCTGGCCACGCTTCCCGTGGTCATCGAAGTCTCCGATGTCGAAGCCGGCACCCGCGTGTTGGATGGCAAGACCTACCTCGCGGTCGGCATGGCCCTCTTCTTCCTCTTCTTCTCCGTCCAGGCTGCCGTGTTGAACGTGATCGAGGAGCGACAGGAAGGCACGCTCCAGCGACTGCTCGTGGCCCCGGTGAGCAGGGCGGCGATCCTGGTAGGCAAGACGCTCTCCTCCGCGGTCACTGGCCTCGTTGCCATGGCGGTATTGGTGACGGCGACCACGTTCATGCTGGGAGCCGACTGGGGTGACCTGTGGGGTATCGCCCTTCTCTCGGTGGCGGCGGTGGTCGCCGCCATGGGCCTGGGCTCGCTGCTGGCGACCGTCACCCATACAGCTGAACAGGCCGGCCAGTTCGGCGGCATCGTGGCCACGGTCCTCGGACTCCTTGGTGGGGTGTTCTTCCCCATCATCGGGGGAGGAGGATGGCTCGATGCTGTGTCCCGGATCAGCCCCCACCGGTGGCTGATGGAGGGATTCGGGGCCAACGCCGGGACCGGTGCCGCATGGGATGTCGTCATACCGGCGGTGGTCGTACTCGGATTCGGCCTGGTGCTGGGGGGCATTGCCCTCATGCGCCGGTCTCGACTGACGGGAGTGGTGTGATGAAAGTGCTGGCAATTGCTGGTACCGGTCTTCGCCGGTTCCTTCGTGAGCGAGAGAACGTCTTCTTCGTCTTCATCTTCCCGATCCTCATCATCATGTTCGTCGGTCTCCAGTTCGGGTCGGGTGTCGCATCGACGCTCGGTGTGGTCGGGGCGGACACACCGGTTGGGCGGGTGATCGTCGACTCACTCAGTGGCGACGGCTTCAACATCGTCGAACTCGACTCCGAGGAGGCAGCGTTCGAGGCAGTCGAACTGCGCGAGGTCGAAGCGGCCATCGTTGTCGAGGACGTGGATCCAGTGGACGCCGACCACGCGGTGAAGGTCGGGTTCATCTCCCGGGAGGGATTCGGACTTGAACTGCGGTCGACGGTGCAAGCCGTGGTGACCGAGATGTCGGCCTCCTTGAGAGCTGCCCGGTACATCTCCGGGTTCACCGGCGCCGACCGGGCCTCGATGCTCGTGGCAGCTGCCGAGGGACAGGTTGCGCTTGTCGATGTTGCCGTCACTCTTGGCGGAGAGCCGCTGTTCGAGGGGGAGATGGAGCAGTTCGACCTTGGTGCGTCCAGCCAGCTCGTCCTGTTCACGTTCCTGACGTCGCTCTCGACCTCAGGTCACCTGATCCTCTCCCGCAAGCTTGGGGTCTCGTCGCGGATGCTCGTCTCGCCAACTGGGGTGGGCACGATCGTGGTTGGCGAGACACTCGGCAGGTATGCCGTGGCGCTCGTCCAGGCGCTCTTCATCGTCGCGGCGACTGCCTTCATGTTCGGCGTCGACTGGGGTGACCCGCTCGCTGCCGCGGCGCTGGTGGGTGTGTTCGCCCTCGTTTCCACGGCAGCCGGGATTCTGCTCGGGTCATCGTTGCAGAACGATCAACAAGCCGGTGGGCTCGGCATCATGCTTGGTATCAGTTTGGGTGCCCTCGGGGGAGGCATGGTCCCCTACGAGATCTTCCCGGAGACGGTGCAGCGGATCTCCCAGTACACGCCGCACTACTGGGCGTTGCACGGATTCCGGGACATCCTCTTTGCCGAGGGTGGACTCGGGGACGTTGCCGACGAGGTGGCTGTGCTCGGCGTGTTCGCCGTGGTGCTCCTGGTGATCGCGGCGTGGGCCTATCGCAGGGCGATCACCAACTGACGGCCGGGTGCAATGCCCCGGGAAGCCTCGTCGCTACAGCTGGGAGGGCATCGGGAGGTGGTGCCGGTGGGCGACCTCGATGAGCGACCGCAGGCGACCCTGGAGAGCGGACGCCGCCTCGGGGTCCTCCCGGAGGCCCAGGTGGCCGACGAGTTGCAGGGCGGTGGCCATCATTGGGATCGAGACCGCCTCGGGACGGAAGATCGTCCCGGCCTCGAGCATGCCGGCGGCGATGACGAGTGCGTCTCGTTCGCTGGCCGCAGGGCGGTCGATCACAGCGGTGATCGCAGCGAAGTAGGCCTCGAAGAATGGCAGGAGCACGAGGCGCGGATACCAGTCCTCGAGGGTCGTCAACTCGATGGCGGAGACCTCGTCGAGGAACTCGTCCCGCTCGGCGAAGAAGAAGTCGAATTTGAGAAGATCTCGAAGCTCGGCAGCCACCTCGTTCGTGTCCTCCGGAAGGGCATCGGCCATCTGTGCGAGTGCGCAGGGAAGGAGGTGGTGGATCATGGTGTTCTTGTAGAACGCCAGGGCCAGTTCCTGGCCGGGCACCGGTGCCACGCCCCGCTCGGCGGGGGCGACGATCTCGTGCTCCCGGAGGCGTTGGAGGACGGTCGCCATGTCGGACGGGCGTCCCAGTGGGCCAGAGGTGGGGAACCCACGGTGCTCGATGTGGCGGAGGAGCGGCCGTGCCCGTTCGGAGAGGATCTCCGGGTCTGTCGGGGACGGATCGTCGAGGAGGAGCAGGCAGGTGAGGGCGGTCGGGGTGATGGGCGCAACATCATTGATGCGGTGCATCACCTCGAAGGCGAGCTTTGCCACGTCGAGGCTCTCCTCGTCGACCTCGCCGGTGGCGTCGCGTTCGAGGTGGATGGGCTCACCCAGCCTGATGTAGACGTTGCCGTGCCTGCGCTTGAGACGCCGAACCGCGGCCATCACATAGCCGACGCTCTCGCCCTGTTTGGCCCCGCCACGTGACTCGGTGGCGTAGTCGCCGACGTCGAACAACTGGTCGTAGCTGATCGAGACCGGCACGAGCCGCATCGACTCGGTCGCGCCGTCCCGGAATGCGGCGAGGATGTAGGAGAGCATCCCGTACGAGGGTGCACGCAGTTTCCCGGTGCGAGAACGCCCGCCCTCGAGGAACCACTCGATGGGGAACCGTCGTGACAGCAGGTACCTGAGGTACGACTTGAGTGCGTACTTGTAGGGCTCGTTGTCCCTGAAGGCCCGGCGGATGAAGAAGACGCCCGATCGTCGAACCAGCGGCCCAACCGGCCAGAAGTTGATATTGATTCCGCCTGCGGTGTGGCTGGGGGGGAGGTCGTTCTCCCACAGGACGTACTGCATGACGAGGCGGTCGAGTTGGGACTTGTGCGACGGGAGGAAGACGAGGGCGGTGCGGTCGGCGGCTGCATACGTCGAGAGCAGGGCCTCCCGGTCGTAGTCGATCTCCTGGTAGCCCTGGGTGTAGAGCCAGTGGATGAGGTGGGCGACGAGGTCGATGGCGAGGGTCGAATGGCGAGCCGCGATCTCCCGCAGGTACCGGCGGCTCCGCGCGGCAACGAGTTCGAACGGCCAATCGGCCTCCTCCGCGAGGCGCGAGATCCCGTCGAGGTAGTCACCCTGGCGGGTGATGGCCTCGGGGACGAACTTGGCGACCTTGTAGCGGTTCCCGCGGAGCTGTCGCTCGGCCCGCTCGAGGATGAGCCAGGCCATGTGGACGGTGAACTGGCCCAGGCGGGACGCCTCCTGGGAGTTCCTCCACATGGCGACCACCTCCGAAGCCTGCCCGGCCGTCCCGACGACGATCTCGCAGCGGTCGGGGTGGTTGCGATGGATCCATCGTTGGCGTATGGGATCGGGGTCCCGGGGATCCCCCAGCGAGGTGATCATGTCCATCGGCCGGACTGCGCGTCTCCCATCCCGTTCCGGGACGGTCCACGCCACCCTGACGGGGACCACGAGCGGGTCGTCCCCCCTCGTGAGGCGAGCCTCGAGCCTGGGCGAGATGCCGCGGCCGCCGAACCGGCGTCGCGACGAGGGCACTTCGAGGATCGACGCCGGCGGCACGCTCTGGGCCTTGGCCCACGAACGGATGATCTCCGACTCGAGCTTCGAGGCGGTCTCGGCGAGGAGGAAGATCGGCAGGCCCCCCGAGTCCGGGAGGTCGGGCCAGTTGGCAGGCATGCTGCGAGCCTACAAGCTCGGGTCGGTCGACCGGGGCTCGGGATGGACTTCGATGATGACTTCGATCTCCACCGCCATCCCGGCCGGGAGGGCAGCCACCCCGACCGCCGACCGGGCGTGTCGTCCCTCCTCGCCGAAGACGGAGCCGAGCAGCTCGGAGCAACCGTCGATGACCGCGGGCTGGTGCGTGAAGTCGGGTGTGCAGTTGACCATTCCGAGGACCTTGACGATCCGCTTGACTCGGTCGAGGGAGCCGAGTTCCGCCCGGAGCGTCGCCAGGAGGGCGATAGCGGTCAAGCGGGCGGCATCCTTGCCTTCCTCGACCCCGAGGTCTTCTCCCAGGCGGCCGAGCACGTAGGAACCATCGGCACGTTGCGGTCCGTGCCCGGAGGTGTAGGCCAGCGAACCCGTCGGCACGAAGGTGACGTACGCGGCCATCGGCTTCGGGGGAACGGCGAGTTCGATCCCGAGTTCGAGGATGCGCTGCTCGGCCGACATTGAGCTCCTTCGTGGGGTGGCCACCACACTATCCACGGCGGCGGTCAGTCGCTGCTCCGCGTCTCCCGGGCCTCAGCGCGGGCGCGGATGACCGCACGCAGGCGCTCGGTGTCTGCGTTCGTCCAGTCGGCCGGCGCGTCGAGTGCTACCCAGGCGTTGACGATGTCCGCCCCGTAGTTGTGGCCGTGGCCCTCGGGCACGTCCTGGGCGAAGCCGATGTCTCCGAGCGACTGCCAGAACGACACGACCGGGAGCCAGACCATTGCAGCGGTGACGTCCGGTCCGCGGGGAGTGTCGAACCAGTCCGGACGCCGGAGAATGAGGTCGAAGCTCGTGTAGCCGACCGCGTCCGACGCGTACTGGAGATAGACGACATCGATGTCCTCCCCGATGAGGTCATCGGGCCCCACCGCGAACCGGACCTCGGGCCAGGCTGGGATCGTAGGGCGCCACGGCGGGGAGGCCGGATCCCTCGCCGCCAGGAGCCCGGCGCGGATCGGGTCGGCCCGGGGAGGCCCGATGAGGAGGGCGCTGTCCGTTCGCTCGAGAAGGTCGCGGGCATCGTCGAACGCCAGGACCACACCGAGGGCTCCCAGGCTCTCGCCGACCATCGCCAGGTGTGGCCGCTCCTCTTCTGGCATCGTCCCGAGGAGACCGTCCACGGCTTCCCACACGGCGGATGTGGTCTCGGCGGCGATGGTCCGGTCACCGAAGTACAGCACCCAGCTCGGGATGCGGGAGTACTGCATGACGATCGTCGTGGTGTCGCCGGCGTGGAGGAACTCGAATGCCTCGACCGCCGCTTCATCGACCCAGCCGGTACCGGTGGCGGTGACGATCGCGACGTGGCCCCGCTGCAGTGCCGACATGCGGTCGATCTCTGCGAGGAGGAGTGCCACTCGATCCTCCAGCGTGGGTGCGGAGTCGATGCCGACATACACCCGCACCGGCTCGAGGGTGGCTCGACCGCGCAAGCCCGAGATCTCGGCGGCGGTGGGGCCGGATCCCGTGAACTCCCTGCCGTACCGGCCGAGGGTCTCCCATGGAACCAGGGAGCCCGGCGACCCGCTCCGGGACGGAGAGTCGGGTTGGCTGATCCATGCCGACGTCTCCTCATTGAGGGCCGTATAGGTGGAGGCGATGACGGCCAGCGTCCCGTTGACCATCACCCCTTGGACGAGTCCGACGACGATCACCAGCGCCACCGACATCCCGCTCACCGTCGCCGCTCGACGTCCCAGATAGCGCCCGAGCCAGGCGGTGAGCCCTTGTGACAACCGGGTTGCCAATCGAGCACCCATGACGAGCAGCACGGCCAGGGTGACCGCGAACGCCACCGCGGCCAAGGGCTCCCAGGCAGGTATGGCATCGGCCTCCACCGCCCGCCGGACGGCGTTCTCCCAGCGGACGCCGAGGACCACGAAGAGGGCGGCCGTTGCCCCCGGGACCGCGAGGCCCCAACGGGGTGGCGGTCCTCCAACGCCGGGACGGAAGCGGGCCACGACGACCCCGACGAGCGCTCCGAAGGCATACCCGATGACCAGGGTGGCCGCGGTGATCGTGCCTTGCTTCAGCCAGGATCGAGGGAGCAGGGAAGGGAGGAACGAGGCGGAGAAGAAGGCGGCGCCCGTGATGATCCCGATGCGGGAGAACGGCATGCGCAGGAGGCTGCTCGACCGGGCGGGGGACCCGGTGGCGGGTGGGTCCTCAGCTGAGTTGGGCATGGCGGAAGCAGTCGACCGTGTGATCCATCATGAGGCCGTGCGACTGGAGGTAGGCGTACACCGTCGTGGGGCCGACGAATCGGAAACCCCTCCGTTTGAGGTCCTTCGAGATCCGTTGGGAGAGGTCGGTGTGCGCCGGGAGATCAGCGATCGTCTCGAGGCGGTTGATGACCGGGCGGCCACCGACCCAGTCCCAGATGTAGGCGTCGAAGGAGCCGAACGCCCGCTGTACCCCAAGGAACGCTGTGGCGTTGCTCACCGTTGACTCGATCTTTCCGCGGTGGCGGATGATCGATGCGTCCCCGACGAGGCGGTCGATGTCGGAGGGACCGAACCGGGACACCACCTCGGGATCGAAACCCGCGAACGCTGCTCGGTAGCCGTCGCGCCGCACGAGGATCGTCCGCCAACTCAAGCCGGATTGTGCGCCCTCGAGGGTGATCTTCTCGAAGTGCCGGTGGTCGTCATGCACCGGCACCCCCCACTCGGTGTCGTGGTAGGCCCGGTACACGTCATCGTCGATCGGTACCCACGAACAGCGGGGGAGCGAGTCAGGCGTCATCCTCCTCATCCTCCCACAGTTCGCGCATCCCAGGAGATCGCTCGAGCAACTCCTCGAGCGTGCCGACCTCGGTGACCTGCCCGTTCTCGAGAAGGATGACTTGGTCCGCCCGGCGGAGGGCGGGGCGTCGGTGGGACACGACGAGACAGGTGACGTCCCGTCGGTCGAGGAGGCGCTCCCACAACTGTGCCTCGGTGTGCACGTCGAGCGCCGAGGAGAGGTCGTCGAAGACGAGAAGCTCCGCTTCGGTGGCGAACATCCGTGCGGCTGCCGATCGCTGGACCTGGCCCCCGGAGAGCCGCACACCTCGGGAGCCGACGACGGTGTCCAACCCGTGCTCGAGATGGACGACGTCGGGCCCGAGCACGGCGAGGTGGAGGGCGTCCTCCACCTGCTCCGAGGAGAGGTCCCGGCCCATGGTGATGTTCTCCAGGAGGCTCTCGGAGACGAGGCGCGGCACCTGGGGGGTGTAGGCGGACCGGGGCGGAATGAGGAAGGAGCCGGGGTCCGCCACGACCGCCCCGTTCCACAGGACCTCCCCGGACTGGGCGGGCAGCAAGCCGAGAAGCGTCCGAAGCAGGGTGGTCTTGCCCGAGCCGATCCGACCGGTCACCACCGTGAATGAGCCCCTGGGAACGGTGAAGGAGACGTCGCTGAATCCCGACCCTGCGGCGTCGTGGTGATGGGAGAGTCCCCGGACCTCGAGGCGCTCGAGTGGTGCTCCCCTCATCCGGTCGTGGTCGGGCCCGACCCGTCCGTGGAGGTCGAGCGAATCGACGGCCAGGAGCGCGCCGGGCGGTCCGTCGATCGAGAGTCGGGAGATCCTCTCGTAGGCGATGCGGGTCCGGTTGTGCTGGGCGATCATGTCGCCACCCCAGGCCATGTAGGAGGTGAGCCTGGGTATGTACACGAGGAAGGTGGTGAGGCCGCCCACACTCAGGGAGCCGGTGGTGATCGAGGTGGCCCCGATGAGCAGCACCGCCCCGATCCCGAGGTTGGCCATGTTTCGGTTGATGGTGCGCAGCAACTCGGTGAGTGCCGAGTCGTTGAGCGCGGCACGTTGGCGTTCCCGGTTCACGTGCTCGAGGTGGGCGAGCATCGGTGCCTCTTTCCCTGCAGCCTTGATCGACTCGATGGCCGTGAAGAGATCGCCCAGGAACCCGGTCACCCGTTCGGTGGCCGATCGCATCCGCCTGCGGAAGCGCCTGATGTGGCCGGAGAGCGATTGGGTGAGGATGAGCGCCAGTCCAAGCGGGATGAGCACGATGGCGGCCAGCGTGGCGTCGAGGCGAAAGAGGACCCACATGGCGGAGACCACGAAGGCAAGGATCCCGGTGCCGTCGATGAGGTTCTCCATGTAGTGGGCAATGTCGTCGACGTCCTCCCGGAAGGTGGAGACTGCCGACCCGGTCGAGACCGGCAGCTGGCGCGCCCCGGCCGCCTCCATGAGGTAGCGAAGGAGGTTCCTCCGCAGGAGGAGCGTCAGGCTGAACCAGTACGAGGAGAAGACCCAGATCCCGCCTTCGAAGAAGACGAGGCGGCCGATGACGACTCCCCCGAACAGGAGGAGGGCAGCGCTGGGCGGACCGGGATCAACCCCGGCGATGCGATCGAAGAGGATCCCCACCGCATAGCCGAACAGGGATGGGAGCCCGTGGAAGACGCCCCAGGTGATGAAGTTGGCGAGGAGCAGCCACGGCCAGGCCTTGCGGAGGTGCATGGCCATGCGAACAGGGTTCACGTTCGCCTCCCACCGTCGGGGAGGAGCCCGTCTGCCGACGCCTCCAGCAGGGTCGCGAACCGTGACTCGGGATCGTCAGCCAGGGTCTGTCGATCGCCGAACTCCATGAGTCGGCCCTCGGCCATCACCGCGATCTTGTCGACATGGCGGACCGTGTCGAGTCGGTGGGCGATGATGATGGCCGTCCGCGCAGCGGTGAGGCGGTCGATGGCGAGCGTGATGAGCACTTCAGTGGCGGGATCCACTCGAGAGGACGGTTCATCCAGGATGATCAGGCCGGGATTGCGAAGGTAGGCGCGGGCGAGTGCCACGAGTTGGGCTTCCCCGGACGACATCCCGGCCCCACCGGAACCGAGGGGCGTGTGGATGCCTTCCTCGAGGGTTGCAGCCCACTCCCCGAGTCCGATCTCAGAGAGGGCATGCACGACCCGGTCGTCGGGGACGGAGTCGTCGAAGAACGTGATGTTCTGCTTGACGGTCCCTTCGAACAACTGGACATCCTGGGTGATGAAGCTGATCTGGGACCTGACGGAGTCGGGTTCGGCATCGCGTAGGTCGACGCCTGCGAGCCGTACGCAGCCCGAGCCGGGGTCGTAGAACCGGGCGGCGAGCTTGGTGAGCGTCGACTTGCCGCCACCGGTGCGGCCGAGGAGTCCGAGGCGATCGCCTGGCTCGAGGCGCATGTCGATATGGTCGAGTACGACCGTGTCCTCGTAGGCGAACGTGACGTCCTCGAACACGACCGAGAGCGCTCCCCGGGGGAGGGGAGTGGTTCCGCTCCGGTCGACGGCGGGTGGGATGTCCAGGATGTCCGTGAGGCGTCCGAGGCCCGCCGCAGCCTTCTGCAGCTCCTGCATCTGGTTGGTGATCTCCTCGATCGGCGCCTCGAGCTTCGTCATGAACTGGAAGATGAGGTAGGCAGTCCCGACGGTGATCGCCCCGGTCCCAACGAGGCGAGTACCGACTACGAGCGCCAGGAGCGAACCGGCGGAGAAGAAGCCGATGGCGGTCACCCAGATCACCGAACGACGCATGTCGGCGCGCCTGCTCTTGAAGAAATAGTCCCGCATGACCTCCTTGAACCGCATCATGACCAGCGCACCGGCGCCGTTGGCGCGGATGTCATCAATCGCCGACAGGCGCTCCTCGATGAAGCCGTAGAGACGGGCGGCGACTCCGCGTTGTTCGGCCGAGGCGGCGATGGCTATGGACCTCGTGGACATGAGGACGGCGGTGACGACGATCGTGAAGCCGAGGGTCGCGAAGCCCGCGGTCGGGTGTTCGAGGAACGTGAGTGTGATGATCCCGACCAGGAGGAGCGACGTGGATACGACCCGTACCGCGAAGTTGGAGAAGAACTGTGCGACCGAGGTGATGTCGCCGTCGACCCTCTCGATGAGCGTGCCCGGGTTCGTGGTCGTGTGGTAATCGAGGTCGAGCGAGGTGACATGGCGGGCGGCGACGAGGCGGAGGTCGTTGGCGACCGTCCATCCGATCCGGGTCCCGAGGTACGTGGTGATCGCCGAGAGCAACTGGGCTACCACCGATACCCCGATGAAGAGGCCGGCGATACCGATGAGGCGACTCGACGTGGACTGCTCGACAGCGGCATCGATCGCGCGGGCCAGGACGACGGGACCCGCGAGATCGAGTGCGACCATCACGAGGATCATGAGGAGCGACACGCCGGCTATCCCCAGGTGCGGGCGCAGATGGGGTGCGAGCACACCAAGACGGAGACGCGACCGCGCCTGAGGGGAGGACATGGGGGCAAGGCTAGGGAGCGATGGGCGCGGGAGAAGTGGATTATCCGGGCGGGGGAGGCGTCCCTACGATTCGGGCATGCGAGTTGTCGTTCAGCGTGTGTCCCGGGCTTCGGTGACGGTCGACGGGAGCGTCATCAGTGAGATCGGGACGGGGTTGCTCTGCCTCGTGGGAGTGGAACACGGCGACGGCCCGGCCGACGCATCGGTGCTGGCGACCAAGATCTCCGGTCTGCGGATCTTCGGGGACGACAACGCGAAGATGAACAGGTCGGTCCTCGAAGTGGAGGGGGCCGCCCTGGTGGTGAGCCAGTTCACCCTCTATGGCGATGTGCGAAAGGGGAGACGTCCTTCGTTCACGGCCGCGGCCGAACCCTCCCACGCGGCTCCGCTCGTGGCGGCGTTCGGGAGGGCGCTCGGGGAGGCCGGGGTGGTGGTGGCGTACGGTTCGTTCGGGGCGATGATGGAGGTCGGACTCGTCAACGACGGTCCGGTCACGTTGGTCGTTCAGGCTTCCGGGGGGCGGATCCTGTGAGCGCGGCGCGTCCCCTCCGGTTCCCCATCAAGACCCGCAGGTAGTTGAGGAGGGCAATCATCGCCCAGCAGGCGAGCGCCGCTTCCCCACCGGCGAAGGCGAACGTGAGGGCAGTGTCGGCGATGAGTTCGGGGGCCTGGTTGTTGAAAATGTCGGCTGTCCCGCCTTCGACATCCCCCATGTGGGTCGCCGCCCAGTAGACACCGGCACCGAGTCCCACGATCGGGATCGCCAGGTAACCCACCAGGCGGTGGAACACCAAGCCCACCACCAGGCCGAGGATGATCGCCTCCGGGATCAGGATGTCCATGTCACTCCTGTCTGCTCCCAGCCATGCCCTGGGGACAGAATCGCAGGAAATCGCAGTTGACGCAACGTGGTGAGGGCCGCGGTTCGAACTTGCCGGCGTTGATCCCGGCCAGGAGCGCTTCTATCGAATCCCTTGCGGCAGCCAACCATTTCTCGTCCACCGTCTGCGTACGGCGTTCGAAACCGGCCCCGAGGAAAACGAAGGAGACCGACAAGCCACTCGGCCTGGCCACCGAGAGCACCCCGGAGTCGGCAGCGAGGGCGTACGCCTCGAGCTGCTTGTGGATCGCGGGGTCGTCTGACGGTCGGCCGGACTTGAAGTCGACCACTTCCCATCCGTCGGATGCGTAGACGGCGTCGACCCGCCCGCGGATGCTCCCGCCGGTGAGGTGGAGTTCGAACGGTGTCTCGACGAGGATCGGCGTGCGATCGGCATATGGCGAACCCAGGAAAGCGTCGAACGGCGATGGCCCGGTTGGGGCGGCCCCCGGGTCGTCGTAGTCGGCATCCTGGAACTCTTCGATCGGGATCATCCCCGCGTTGTGAAGTTCGATCCGCCGATGCACGTCTATTCCTCGGCGGGCGGCGGCGGACGGGCGCCGAGGGAGGCGATCGACCTCGCTCCAGTAGTACTGCTTGGGGCACCTGGCATAGGTGACGAGTCCGGTGACGGAGACCGACGGGGATGCAGCGATCGTGGCATCCCCCGGGGGGTCCGGGAGGGAGAACAGCATGTCCTGGAACTCGACCACAGAGCGATCGTACGCCTCCCGCACCCCGGCGGCAGTGGCCATTTCGTCGAGGATGGTGGGATCGCGGAGAGCCGCGAGTGCCGTCCCGGCCCACCCGGCAGGCCCGAACAGCGGGTCCGGGCCCCCGGGTTCGGGAGTGGGTCGGAGGGTCTCGGGGCGGTCGCCGGGCCCCTCGGCAAGCGTGCGGAGTACGACACCGGGGACCGCCTCGATCATCTCGAACACCGGGGAGCGCTCCTTTGCGGTCTTGAGGGGTTCCGGGACCCCGTACCAATAGCTCCCGGAGACATGGAGGACCCGCTTGGCCCGCGTCGCGGCCACGTAGGCCAGGCGCCATTCCTGGGCGTCGTGGCGGGCGCGCATGAGGCGGGCTCGCTCCTTCTCGTCCATGTCCGCGGTGAGCGGGGGCAAGGAGTCGCGGTCCAGTCGGAACTCGAACGGGAGCTCGTCGGCGAAACGGAACGGGTCCTCCGTCCGCTGGATCGACGACGGGAACGACCGCCGGGTGACATTGGGGATGCACACCACGTCCCACTCGAGTCCCTTCGCCCGGTGAATGGTGAGGAGGGTGACCGCGTCCTCGGTGGAGATACGGGCGGTGTCGAGTTCCTCCGTCTGGTCCTCGTGCATCAGTTCGAGATGATCGAGGAATGCGGGGAGCGAGGGGCGGCCCTCGAGTGGGCTCCACGACTCGGCGAGATCGAGGAAGCGAAACACGTTCAGGCGGGTCGAGAGCGAACGGGTCGACGGGAGGGACTCGATCTCGCGCCACGCCGAGAGTGCGTCGAGGACCTGTCGTACGAGCTCGACCAGGCTCACGCCCTGCGCAGCCTCGAGGAGCGCCCGGTAGACGCCTCGGAAGTCGTCGAGGGCCTCCAGGGCGTGCTTGCCGAGCCCCGCCAACTCGTCGAGGTGGTCGATGGCTTCGAGCGGACTGACCGGTACTGCCCCTTCCCGCTCCGGTGTCCGCGACCACTCGCGAAGCGGTCGGAGGTCGGCGAGGCCGAGGCGGTAGCGGCTTCCGAGCATGATGCGGGCGAAAGCTGCCGAGTCGGCAGGTTCGTCGAGCAGTCGGAGCCAGGCGTGGATCTCGACGATCTCAGGGACCTCGAGGAGGCCCCCGATGCTCGCGACCTCGGCCGGTATGTCTGCCACCGCCAGCGCCTGGCGGACGAGCGAGATGTCGGCGTTGCGCCGGAACAGCACGGCCATCGATCGCCATGGGACGCCTTCCTCATGGGCTTCCGTCAGCAGGTCGGCGATGCCGTCCGCTTCCTGGCGGGCGGTTCGGTACCAGGAGGCCGTCACCGTTGCGTCGGGTGCCCCGGGCGCGGGCATGAGGGGGCGGCGCTCCTCGTCGTCGATCCCCGTACGGAGGGCATTGGCGACGTCGAGAATGAGCGCTCCCGAGCGTCGGTTGAGTGACAGCGGAAGCGTTTCGGCCGGCGTACCATCCGCGGCCGGGAAGTGGGTGGGGAAGTCGGCGAAGTTCTGGAGCGTCGCCCCCCGCCACTCGTAGATCGTCTGGTCGGAGTCACCGACGGCGATCACGGGGAACCCCTTCGAGAAGGCAACCTGCAGGAGCATTCGCTGGGCAGGGGAGGTGTCCTGGTACTCGTCGAGGAGGACGAGTCGGTAGCGGTCCCTCAGCTCGGTCACCACCTCGGGGTGGTCCACGAGCAGCCGATGGGCGAGCCGGAGGAGGTCGGCGTAGTCGAGAACCTCGAGGCGCTTCTTCTCGCTCTCGAATCGCTCGAGAACCAGGGCCATCTCCCGGCGGAGTCGACCCACATCGTCGACGACGGGAAGGTCGAGCAGCGCCTGTGCGGTGTGGAGATTGTCGCCGAGCGACGATGCAAGCCGGGCCAGGTCCGGGATGAGCCGACGACGATTGTGGAGGGGGAGCAGGTCGTAGGGACCTCCGCCGGAGATGGCGTCGAGGAGGACCTGCCGGGAGTAGGTCGGTGTGATCACCGTGAGGTCCCGCTCCACGCCGATGAGCGGACCGAACTCGGCGAGGATCCGGTGGGCAAAGCCGTGGTAGGTGTGGATGTCGGCCTCGATGCCCACGGGTGCGGCGCCCCCGATCTCCGATTGGATCCGTCCTGCCAGTTCGGCCGCGGCCTTGTTCGTGAAGGTGATGCCGAGTACTTGGTTGGCAGCGACCTCCCCGGATCGGACGCGTTCGACGATCGCCCGGGTGATGGTGGCGGTCTTGCCCGTGCCGGCCCCGGCCGCGATCCGCAAGGGTGGCGGAGTGGCGAGAATCGACAGCTGTTCGGGTGTGGGGACGAACCTCATGGTGTGAACGCCTCCTCGCCCTCGGGCCACTCGGAGCAGATGAGACGCGCCCGGCAGCTCCTGCAATTGGAGCCGACCGAAGGCGGGAACTCCTCGGCGCGGATGGCCGAGGCGATCGAGACGAGGCGCTCCCTGACCGTGTCGAGTTGGCCCATGTCGAATCGGCGCGTGACGATCCCGCTCTTGTTGGGTTCAGCCGCGGGATACCACAGCTCGGCCCCGCTGATCGTCCCCGACCCGCTGAGTTCGTCGTCGCCGGAGGCGGCGATCACGTAGAAGCCAAGCTGCAGGGAGGTAGCCGCCTCAGCGGTGCTGAGCACGGAAGTGCCGGTCTTGTAGTCGACCACCCGCAGGTCCCCGCTCGGGGAGTGGTCGATACGGTCGGCCCTGCCCCTCCACCTCTCACCGGCCAGTTCGAGGTGGAGGTCGTGTTCGGCCGCGACGACTCGTCCCCCGCTTGGTGGCATCGCGAAGAGCCTTGTGACGATCTCTCCGGCCCGGCGACGCCAGGCCTCTGCCCAGGGGCCGCCTCCGAAGTCCGCCGGCTCGAAGATCACGTCGAGGACCGCCAGAGCCTCTGCGACGGAGGGCTCATGAGTCGGGTCGGCAAGGGTCCGGCGATCCATGGTCTCTGCGACGCGATGGATGAGTGATCCCTGGGACATGTAGACGGATGGTTCGTCGCCGATGCCGAGGTGACGGCTGAGGGCGTACTGGCGGGGACATGACTCGTACGACGTGGCCTGGGAGGGCGAGAACGACGCGTCATCCGGGATGAGGCCGGTGTCCGATCCGCGGGGTTGGATGCCGGTGAAACTGGAGACGGAGCGGACCGCCGGATGGGGGTGGTCGACGAGGACCCTGAGGGCGGCGAGCCGCGCAGCCGGGTTGGAAGCAGTGGGATCGGCGACGGTCCGACGGAGGGCTGCCTCTGCCTCGAGACCCGTCACCGGGGGTCCCACATTGGGCTCGGGCGGCCGGGGGTTGGCGCCGCCGGTGGCATCGAACATGAACCGGCTGGGTCGTTCGCCGGTCTCCTCGATCCCGGCGCTGGTGGCCGTGAAGACGACGCGGGAGGTGGCCCTCGTCATGGCCGTGTACACGAGGCGACGCTCTTCCTCGATCCGGAACCGGGCTGCGTCGGCAGTGCCCTGCTGGTCCGGATGAAGTTGGTTGGTGTTGAGGAGGGAGAAGCTCCTGCGGAGGTCGGGCATCACGCCGTCGACAGCATCAGCGATCACCACCACGTCGAACTCGAGGCCCTTCGCCGCATGGAGTGTCGTGAGGGTGAGGCGGTCGTCGTTGGTTGCGTAGCGCAGCAGTGGGTTGGCCTCGAACGCGTCGTCGGAGGCGAGATGCAAGAAGTCGCGAAGGCTTACGTCGGCGTCGCGCTCTGCGAGGTGACCGAGGACCTGTGAGAACGAGGACCATGCGACCCGGTAGTCGGCCCGTTTCGGGTCGGTGGCGAGACGACTCCAATGGGGGAGTGCCGTCCAGGCGTGCCAGAACCCGTTCTCCGCGGTCATCTCGGTCGCCCAGGTCGGGTCGCGCAGGAGTCTGGCGACCAACGCCCCGTCGTCCACATGGTGCTCGATGACATCCTCCCGGGAACCTTCCCCGCGGTGGATGGCGCGGATGACTCGGCGCTCGGCCCCGAGCGGAAGCCCGACAAGGGGGCCGAGGAGGAAGCGGCGCAGTGTCCGTTCGCGGTCGAGGGCGCTCCCTGCACCCACGGCGAGGTCGACCAGGTCACTGACCACCCGGATGGCCGGATGGTCGATGAGCCGGGCATCCGGGCGATCGTGCGGGATGCCGCGTCGCTCGAGGGCCCGGGAGAGCTCCGGCAAGAGGCGCCGCTTCGTACGGAGAAGGACGGCCATCCGGCAGAAGGGGATGCGTTCCTGCAGATGGAGCCGTTCGAGCTCGCCCGAGATCCACTCGGCTTCGTGCGAGTGCTGGTCGAAGACGAAGGCGTCGACCCGTCCGCCGGGGCCCGCAGGTTCGAGATCGACCGCACCCGGGAGGTCGTCGACTGCAAGGCGTCGGGCGGCGGTGAGGATGGCCGCCGGGACCCGGAACGAGGTGGTCAGGGCGAGCCTCGTGACCGGCCCGAGGTCTGCGAAGGTCGCCTCGAAGCGCTCCACGTTGTGGAGGTCGGCGCCCCGGAAGGAGTAGATCGACTGGTCGACATCGGCGGTGACGGTGAGGTTCCCGTTGGCCGTCACGAGGCGATGGAGGAGAGCGACCTGGGCGTCGGTGGTGTCCTGGTACTCGTCGACGAGCACATGGCTGAACTGCTCGGCGAGTGCCTCCGTGGCACCGGGATCGTCGAGGATACGGAGGGCTGCCGACAACACCCCGGAGTAGTCGATCCGCCCCTTGACCCGAAACGCCTCCTCCGCCTTCTCCATGAAAGCGGGGAGCGCCTTCCAGTCGGCCCGGCCGCCCGCGAGGAGCCGGATGTCGTCGGGCCCGTATCGGCGTTCGGCGGCACGAAGAAGGAAGTCGGTGACCTCCTTGGCGAACGTCCTCGTGCTGAGCATGTCCCGGAAGCCTGAGGGCCACTCGGCTGGTGACTCCTCGGCGAGGAGTCGACGAACGACGCCCACATGCTCGGGTCCGGTGAGGAGCGCCGGCATTGTCGTCCACCCCAGGACGGTTGGGGCGTGGGCTTCGAGGATGCGGAACGCCAATGAGTGGAACGTGGCGACGTGGGGTGGTGTCGCGTCGGGGAGGCGAACTCGGCCCTTGAGGTCGGCGGCGGCGCGGCGTGAGAAGGTCAGGAGGAGCACCTTCGCCCCGGGGACCCCCTCCTCCACCAGGCGGCGCGCCCGCTGGGCCAAGAACTCCGTCTTGCCTGCACCCGGCCCGGCCAGGATGAGTTGCAGCCCATCGGTGTCGGCGAGCGCCGACGCCCAATCATCCGGTGTCACGAGGATGTTCGTTGGGTCACCCGGCATGGCGCTGCGGAGGGTACCGCTCAGGCGGCGGCGGCCTCGACGCCACAGCACGGGCAGTGCCAGGCGTCCCCGTCGTGGAGCACGGTGAACTCGATGTCGCTGTCGTTGAGGAGGGTCTCGATCGCTGTCATGTCTCCACCCTGCCAGATGGGTGTGACAGAAACGGGCGGCGCCGGGTGGGGAGGCGGGGATGCGTAGCGTTGTCGCGATGCGGGAATCCCTCGAAGTCGAGCTTGGGCCCGGGACCACGCTTCGGGTGCGTCCGATAGGCCCTGATGACAAGGACCTGCTGCTCGAGGGCCTCGCCCAGCTGAGTGACCGGTCCCGCTTCTTCCGGTTCCACTCCCTCGTCAGCGACCTGTCCGAGGAGCAACTCCGCTACCTGACCGAGCTGGACTATCGCAACCACTTCGCGTGGGGCGCCGGGGTCCTCGTGGACGGGGTGGAGCACCCGGTGGGGGTCGCCCGTTACGTGCGGGACAAGGACCGGCCCGAGGCGGCGGAGGCCGCGGTCACGGTGGTCGACGCCTGGCAGGGGCGGGGTGTCGGGTCATTCCTCCTCGAGGCGCTCGCCGGGACCGCCATCGAGAACGGCATTCGTACCTTCACCGGCTTCGTCTTGTCCGAGAACGACGAGATGCTCGACATCTTCGAACGGCTGGGGGCGACGTTCGAGAGAATGAACGATGAGACCCGACTCGAGGTCCCGCTCCCGCTCCCCGCGACCCGCTATCTCGACTCCCGGCTGCATCAGATGCTCAAGGTGTTGGCCGTGGCTTCAGCGGAGGAGGCCGACCTCGACCGGGATGAGGGTGATCAGCCCCCCGAGGTCGGAAGGTGACATACCGACGATGAAGCCCCTCGAGCCGCCGTTCAGGTAGATCCGGTCGAGGTCGAGGATCGAGCGCTCGAGGAAGACATCCATCGGGCAGCGCAACCCCAGGGGCGATGTCCCCCCCACGAGGTAGCCGCTGTGTCGGTTCGCCGTGGCGGGATCGCACAGCACACACAGCTTGGTGCCACGGGCGCGGGCCAACGCCTTCAGCGACACCTCGCGGTCGCCGTGCATGAGTACACACATCGGTGCCCGGTGCTCGTCCTCGATGAGCAGTGTCTTCACGACCGCGTGCTCGGAGACCCCGAAGAGGTCGGCGAACTGGCGGGTACCACCCTTGTCCTCGTAGGGATAGAGGAACGTCTCGAAGTCGATGCCCGCTGCTCGGAGGATCCGCAGGGCGGGGGTCGAGGGTGGGTGGTCGCGGGCCATCGGCACACGGTACCGGCAGGAGCGTCCTGGTCCTGACGCTCCACTCTTGACGCGACGCCCCCCGGACGCGGAAAACCCCGAGGAAGCTTCCGCCTTGCAGCGTCGACCCTCTCGGGGTTTCCGTGCCTTCCGTCCATTGCTGGACATCCGGCTGCTGGGTCTCGGAGCCCGTCAGCTCTTCACCCAACGCTTGGCCGCCTACCGATGGTGATCCTCGCCAACCGTCGCTGGCGCTCTCTTGCGAGAGGGGTCCCCGTCAGGACCCAGACCCCACCACCCGTGTGGCTTGGCCGACCCTTCTGTCACCGTTGCCGGCGTCATCCGGGCTTCCGCCTGTGCCGTACGACCCTTTCCTCTCGGTCCAGGCCGTCCGCCCCGGGCGGACCCTCCGTGCGGTCTCCTTGCGGTCGCCGCCCGGCGGTTGGGCGCTGCCTCTCGGCCTCGCCCCGAGCACTCGTCCCGTGGCTCCGAAGAACCGGTCCGGCGCTCATGCCGTCGACCGAAGTCGAACGGCTGGGGGGATCGACGAAGCTTGCGCTCCACCGTCCGCCCCCGCGGTCCCTCCCTTCCGATCGCCCCGGCAAGCCGACGCGTCCGGCGGGTTGGTCCCGCCCCCGGCGTTCCCCGAGGGGAGCACCGGGAGGTGCGGTCTCCCTCGGTTACCCGAGTTCGACGTGAGAACCATACGCGACGATCTGACCGTTGTGTATGGAAATGCGGGTGCAGTTTTCGCGATCCGTCCACAGTTTTCGCGTCTTGACCGATACGGGAGTCCCAGGCACCGCAGCGGCCGGGGTTTTCACCGTCGCCCGGCTTCGTCCTGCTCTAGCGTCCACCCATGGATGAACGGGCGCACCGGGCGATCGAGCCCCTTCTCAGCGGGCGCCGGGTACTGGTGGTGAGCGAGGCGCTGGCCGCAGTCACGTCCTCGATGGCGTTGTTCGAGCAGTTCGGGGCCGATGTGAGGGCCGTCTCGGGCGTCCTCGGCGTCGGTGAGTTGCCGGCGATCGAGTTCCGACTCCTCGGCGGCGCGCCAGGATCGATCATGGAGGGGATCTGGGCATTCGAGGGGGCTGTGAAGTCACCCCCGTCCGAGGTGCTCGCGTGGCTGGACGAGTGGGACCCGGATCGGTCAGCCTTGGTGCTCGCCCCGATCCTCGGGGACTTCGGCGTGGTGGCGGGTCGCAGGGCCTACGGGGCTCGGCGCCCCGAGTGGGGTGCACTCGAGGACAAGATGGTCATCGACGACGTGTGGGATGCTGCCGGGGTCCCAAGGGCGCCACGAGAGGTCGTCGGCGTTGCACAAGGAGCGCGGGCCCACGCGTCGTTCGGGGGAGAGTCCGTATGGGTGGCAGACAACCGGGATGGTTGGCACGGAGGGGCCGATCGGGTGCGATGGGTCTGGAACGATGCCCTCCTGGAGGCGGCGATCGCGTATTTCGGGGGCGTGGCCGATCGCGTGCGGGTGATGCCGTTCCTCGAGGGCGTGCCCTGCTCGATCCATGGCTATGTCGTTCCCCATCGGGTCCACGTCTTTCGCCCGGTCGAACTCCTCATGCTGCGCGATCGTGGCCGAGGACGTTTCGTCTACGGCTCGGTCGCCACGAGCTGGGATCCCCACCCGTCCGATCGGGAGGAGATGAGGGCGGTGGCGAGGCGGGTTGGTCGCCACCTGGCCGAGACTGTCGGCTATCGGGGTGGATTCTCGATCGACGGGGTGATGACCAGCGACGGCTTCCGACCGACCGAGCTGAACCCGCGGCTGAGCGCCGGCCTCGGCGTGCAGTGGGGCGCCCTGGGCCAGGACTTCCCCCTCGGCACCCTCACCCGGATGCTCAACGAGGACCAACTCGACGCGACGATGCTGGACGGTGTCGAGGACCTGGTGGTGAAGGGCGCCGACGAACGTCGGGTGGGCAGGGTGCTGTTCAGTGTGCCCGACGAGATCCCGGCCGAGCAGGTCCCGGTGCGCTTCGACGCCGGTCACCTGCACCAGGCACTCGAGGATGGCGCCGCCACGATCGAGATCGGACCCGGTCCGTCCGGCTCCGTGGTGATGGCGGTGTTCGACGACGTCCCGGCGGGAGAGCGGTTCGGACCGAGGGCGGCTGCCGTGGCCGGATTCGCCGCCCAGCGATGGGACCTCGACCTGGCCCACCTCGAAGTCGCGCCAGATGTCAGGGTGATCGTGTGAGCATGGTCGTTTCTGTCGCACCCCACCGGTAACGTCACCCTCGATGACCGACACAGCAGAGAAGTACGTGCTCGAACGCCTCTCCCCGTCACGGGCGAGCGACTTCATCCAGTGCCCGAAGCTCTTCGAGTACAAGACCATCCTCAAACTCCCCGAGCCGACGACGGTCTACCAGGCCCGGGGCACCGCTGCCCACACCGCGCTCGAGAACCTGTTCGACCTCGAGCCTGCCGAGCGCAACGCCGAGCGCCTGTACGACTTGTTCAGGCAGGCCTGGACGGAGATGCGGGGCGAGGAGGAGTACCGCGGCCTGTTCGAGTCGGTCGACGACGAGCGGGCGTGGGGGGTCGAGAGCATGGAACTCCTGCGCAACTACTTCACGGTGGAGGACCCGGCGCTCGTCACCCCCGTCGAGCGGGAGCTCGACATGCTGGAGGAGATCCGGCAGGGAGTCACGATCCGGGGGATCCTCGACCGTCTCGACGAGACCGCCGACGGGGACCTCGTGATACTCGACTACAAGACCGGGAAGGCGCCGCCGGAGCGGTTCGCCGGCGCCGCCTTCTTCGCACTCAAGATCTACGCAGCGCTCATCCGCAAGAAGCTCGGGCGTACTCCGCGCGAGGTGCGCCTCATGTACCTGAACGGGCCCACCCTCTACAGCCTGCCCATCACCGACGAGGTGCTCGACGCCACCGAGGTCAAGGTGGCGAACCTCTGGAATCGGATCCTGACTGCGATCGACGATGACAACTTCCCGCCGACCCCGTCCAAGCTCTGCCCGTGGTGCTCGTTCCAGGACATCTGCCCGGCCTTTGCGGAGGCCGCGCCCGTCGAGGCCGCCCTGGAGGCGTGAGCCGGGGTCGTCACAGCGCGGTCATGGGAAGATGCCCCTGATCCGCTTGGCTGCAGCCACCCGCCCGACCCCCTTCATGAGCGCCGCGGTCCGCAGGTCCACCCCTTCTCGAATCGAGATGGACATGACCTCGTCGAACGCCTTCGCCATGAGCTCTCGGAGGCGGGCGACGATCTCGTTCTCACTCCAGAAGTAGTTCTGGAGGTCCTGGACCCACTCGAAGTAGGAGACGGTCACACCCCCGGCATTGGCCAGGATGTCAGGTACGACGGTGATCCCGCGGTCAGCCAGCACCGCGTCGGCCGCGCTCGACGTGGGGCCGTTGGCGCCTTCCAGGATCAAGCGGGCCTTGATCGAACCGGCGTTGTCGGCCGTGATCACACCTTGGACAGCCGCCGGGATGAGGACGTCGCAGTCGAGGGCGAGTAGTTCGTCGTTGGTGATCCAGTCGGCGTCCTGGTACCCGACGAGGTTCCCGTGGGCCTCTGCCCACCTGATGAGGGCCGCGACGTCGAGACCGGCGACATCGTGGACTCCGCCCGCGGTACCGGAGACCGCGATCACCCGACAGCCGAGCTCGGAGGCCGCCAAGGCGGCGTAGCGGCCCACGTTCCCGAAGCCGTGGACCACCACCGGGAGACCGGCGATCTTCAAACCGACATGAGTGGCCGCTGCCGGAAGGATGCTGATCACGCCGCGTCCCGTCGCCTCCTTGCGTGCCACCGAGCCCCCCAGCTCGGGCGGCTTGCCGGTGACCACCGCCGGGACCGCGTGGCCCTTCTGCTGGGAGTAGGTATCCATGATCCACGCCATGGTCTGGCTGTCGGTGCCCATGTCGGGGGCCGGGATGTCCCGTTGCGGCCCGATGAAGTCGATGATCTCGGAGGTGTAGCGCCGGGTCACCCGCTGCTTCTCACCGCGGGTGAGGACGGTCGGGTCGATTCGGACCCCACCCTTGGCGCCACCGAACGGCAAGCCCATGATGGCGCATTTCCAGGTCATCAGCATCGCCAAGGCGGCGACCTCCCCGAGGTTGACGTCGGGCGCGAACCGGATGCCTCCCTTGGTGGGTCCCATCGTGATCGTGTGCTGGACCCGGTAGCCGAAGACCGTGTCCACCTCGTGGTAGTCGTCGCGGCGGAAGGGGAAGCTCACCACCAGTGAGCGCTGCGGATGCCGGAGCCGCTCCCGGATGTTGTCGTCCAGGTCCATCTGCTCGGCAACCGCCTCGAACTGGGCGACGGCCTCCTCGAGCATGGGGGAGGCCCACTCTGGTGCGTGCATTGAGCCGGTGGACATGGGTGCTCCTTCTGTCAGGTCGGGAGGATCTCCGCAGGGGTGCGGGACCGCGTCCGGATGTCGTTCATCCCGAGAAGCAGTGCCAGGGCGCCCCCGGCGAGGCAGGCGGCGGTGGTCGCCCGATCGAGGGGCCACGGGGCGCCGGTGGGGAGGATCGCCCGCCACATGCCCTCGCGACGCCAGGCACCCCACGCGAGCAACTCGGCGGCCGCCACCGCCGCCGCGATCCGGGCAGCCGACGGACTTCGGGCCCCGGCAGCCACGAACAGCAGCGCCACTCCCGGTACCGCCCACTGGAGGAAGCTCGGTTCGGTCTCCGGCGGGAGCCAGGAGTACTGCCAGAACCCCGTGACGAGTGCGGCGATCGCGAGGATGCCGAGCGCCACCAGTGGGCGTCGACGGGTGCCGGCCACGAGCAGGAGGCCCAATGCAGCGCCCACCACCGGCCACATGGCGGCTGGTCGTTCGATCCAGGTCAGGGAGATGCTCACGCGCGTCTCGGTCCCGTCGATGCGCACGGGGATCGAGACCTCGTCGTAGACGACGTCCCCGGCAGTCCGGCCCGGTGGCGGCGTTCTCGACATCCAGTGCATGCGGTGGTCGTGCCACGCCCACGTGCCATCATTCCGGACCGCCTGCCACTCCGGCGAGAGCTGGGCGGTGGCCCGGTCGTACTCCACATCCTCACCGTACCGATCGGTGCTCAGGACGACGGAGGGGGAGTTGCGGTTCTCCTCCACCGTCCCATCGGGGAGGATCCGCACGTACGGCTCGCCGAAGTATCCGATGATGACGAGCTCCGTGCCCGGCCGGACCTCGGCTCGAAGGAAGGCATCGCCGCCCACGACGGAGAACTCGACCCCTTCTGACCACGGTGTCACGTCGAGGATCTCGTTCAGGTAGTCGGTCGGGCCCGCGGGATCCGCCGAGGCGGGTGACGCGACGGAGAGAAGGAGGAAGGTGATGAGGGTCGCTGCCCGGTGGCGTCGGCGGCGGCGTCGGGCCGTCGACGACGGGACGGTCACTTCGTGACCTTCAGCTCGAACTGTCCTGATGGATGGACGGTGCAGGCTCCCTGGAAGACACCCGGGGAGGCGAAACGCTGGACCAGCGTCTCGCCGGCACCGACATAGAACGGTCCAACGACGTGTCCCCGGTCGTCCTCGTTCACGATCCGGATCACCTCGCCGACCTTGGCCTCCAGCGTCGAGGGGAGGATCTCGATCGGCTCGCCCCTGTCGAACGCCTCCCCGGTGCCGGCCGGCACCACGTAGGCGTAGGTCGCCTCGATCGCACCGGGGTCATCGATGAGGGAGAGTCCATCGGAACCGCAGGCCGGGAGCACAAGCGCCACCGCGGCCAGGACAGCGATGATCGAACGGGTACGGGTATGTCTCACAACGATTCCAACAAGAGCTCGAAGTCGTGGGCGATATCGTCGGGAAGGGCACCGAACGGCCACTGAAGCCGAATCTTCCCCTCCTCATCGACTGCGTAGAGAAAGGCGGTGTGGCTGACGATGATCTCCCCGGTCTCACTCGTCTCGACGAGGTAGTCGGCACCGAACCCATCCGCAACCGCGCGGAGCGCCGCATCGTCGGCAGTGCGGAGGGCGATCCCGTTGGGGACGAAGACCTTGATGTAACGGTCGACCTCGGAGGCTTCGTCGCGCTCCGGGTCGATGGTGATCATGGCCATCGTGAACCGTTCCGCTCGGTCCCCGATCTGGCCGAGGGCGGATCGAACGTCGGCCATCGTGGTCGGACAGACGTCCGGGCAATTCGTGTAGCCGAAGTAGACCAGGAGGAAGCCGCCTTCGGGGCCGACGAAGCTGGTCTCGACACCAGCCGGGTCGGGGAGAGCGAGGTGTCCGACTGCGGGGGCGGGATCGCGGATGATGCCGGTTGGCTGGGAGGTCCCACACGCGACCACCAGCAACGTGATCGTGACAAGAAGAGCAGCCGTGGAACGCATCGCCCCAAGGCTATCCGCTCTGGTCCTGTACCCCATCCCGCCCCGACGCGCCGGTCGTCGCCACCGATAGGATGCGGGGATGCCATATCCCCGTCGTTTTCTCAGTACTGGCGAAGAAGTCGTCAGCGAGTTCCATCCCCACTGGGCCAGCCTCATCCGCCCGACACTGGCCATCGTGGGCCTGGTGGTCGTCGGCGTACTTCTCGGAGCGTTCGTCGACACCGTCGACATGTGGGCCGGCGTACTCGGTGGTCTCGTCCTCGGGATCATCGTGACCATGCCCAGGTGGGTGAAGTGGAAGACGACGTGGTTCGTGATCACGACCGAACGCCTCATCGTCCGTACGGGTCTGTTCACCCGAACCGGCAAGGAGATCCCCTTGGAGGTGATCAACGACGTTGCATTCGGCCAGACGATCGGGGAGCGGATCTTCCGCTCGGGGGACCTCCTCGTCGAGTCGGCCGGTGAACACGGGCAGAGTCGCTTCACCGACATCCCCGACCCCGAGGGTGTGCAGGCGCTCATCTACAAGGTTCGTGAGGAGCGCACCCTGCTCCTCCGGGGGAACACCAGCGTCGGATCCGAGCTGGAGACACTCGCCCGCCTGCGCGGCGAAGGCGTGATCACCGACGAGGAGTTCGAGCAGCAGAAGGCTCGCCTGCTCGGCCGCTGAACCGAACACGAAACGAGAGGATGAATCCGTGCCGCCGCACATGATGGACTACCCGCTGCTCCTGTCGACGTTGTACGACCGTGCCGTCGATGTGTTCGGTCACCGGGAGATCGTCTCCCTCGAGGCCGACAAGTCGGTGCATCGGACGACGTTCGCCGAGACCGACGGGCGGGTACGGAGGGTGGCGGCGGCGCTCGAGTCGCTCGGCGTCGCCCAAGGCGAGGTCATCGGCACGTTCGGGTGGAACACCCATCGCCACCATGAGCTCTACTGGGCCACCGCCAACACCGGTCGGGTCTGCCACACCCTCAACATCCGGCTCTACCCCGAGCAACTCGAGTATGTCATCAATCATGCCCAGGACAGGGTCGTCTTCGTCGACGTCGACCTCCTTGCCCTCATCGAGCCGGTGGCGCCCCTGCTCCCGGGGGTGGAGCATTGGGTGGTCATGGGGGGCCAGGGAGTGTCCACCAGCCTTCCGAACGCCGTGAACTACGAGGACCTGATCGCCGACGTCGCACCCCTCAGACGGTGGCCGGAGGTCGATGAGCGCTCCCCGATGATGTTCTGTTACACGTCGGGTACGACCGGGCACCCGAAAGGCGTGGCCTACACGCAGCGCTCGACCTACATGCACACGATCACCAACACCGGGACGTTGGGCATGACCCAGGCCGACAACCTTCTTCCCATCGTGCCGATGTTCCACGCCGCTGCCTGGGGCCTGCCGTTCATCGCGGTCTCGGTGGGGGCGAAGATCACCTACCCGGGCCACGACCTGGGCGCCGAGGGCATCGTGAAGCTCTTCAACGAGGAGAAGGTGACCTTCTCCGCCGGTGTGCCGACCGTGTTCCTCGGCGTCCAGCAGTACCTCATGGATCACCCGGAGACCCGCATGGAGACCATCGAGAAGTTGGTGTGCGGAGGCTCGGCCGTGCCCCGGGGCCTCATGCGGTGGTATGCGGAGAACACCGGCATCTTCATCTCCCAGGCATGGGGGATGACCGAGACCAACCCGGTGGCGTCGGTTGCCCTCATCCGTGACGACATGGTCGATTGGGACCTCGAGCGGAAGCTCGACGTCATGGAGACCGTTGGCATTCCCATGCCTGGCCTCCGGATGAAGATCGTCGACGACGAAGGCACCGAACTCCCCCACGACGGGGTGGCGTTCGGGGAGCTCTTCATCCAGGGGCCGTGGATCGCGGCCGAGTACTACCGCGACGAACGCCAAGGATCCTTCGTCGATGGGTGGATGGCCACGGGCGACGTGTGCACGATCGACCCCAACGGCTACATCCGGATCACCGACCGCGCCAAGGACGTGATCAAGTCCGGTGGCGAGTGGATCTCATCCCTCGACCTCGAGAACACCCTCATGGCCCACCCCGCGGTGGCGGAGGCAACCGTGGTGGGGGTGAAGCATGCGAAGTGGCAGGAACGACCGGTGGCGTTCGTCGTCCTCCGGGCCGGTCACACCGCCGAGGGGGAGGAACTCATCGCCTTCCTCGAAACCCACGTCGCAAAGTGGTGGCTCCCCGACAAGGTCGTGTTCATCGACTCGGTCCCCAAGACCGGCACCGGCAAATTCGACAAGAAGGTCCTTCGAGCACAGTACGAGAACATCCTGCTGTGAGCAGAGAAGCGGTGCGGAGGCAGGCCCCACCGCCGGGGTGGGGCGTGACCATCGACGACCGTTCGATCGACCGGTTTGCCGAGGACTTCGAGCCGATGGCGGCCCCGCCGTTCGCCTACCCGGGACTGCCCCGGGAGGTGGCGAGCGCCGAGTGGTGGGACTACATCGTGCTCTCGGTCTCCTGCATCGCCTGCCTGTGGGCGCCGGAAGGCGAGCCGACCTGGTCGACCGAGTTCGAGGGGGAGTGGCTCGACGATGCCCCCGGCTATTTCGCGGCATTCACCAAGGAATCCCGGCGGGGCGGGCTCGACCTCGGGTCCGTCGCCGGGTGGTCGATCGACGACGTGCAGCGACTCTTCGCAGGCCGGGGGGTCCTCCAACTGCTGCCGGAGAGGCTCGAACGCCTGACCGCCGTTGCCGGGGCCGGGCTCGACCGCTGGCGGGGGACCTTCGCGCGCCTCGTCGAAGAGGCGGCCTTCGACGGCCCCGCCGTCGCCCGCTTGCTCGTCGAGACGGTCCCGGGCTACCGGGATGAGGTCGAAACCGAGTACGGGACGCTCCGGTTCTGGAAACTCGCCCATCTCGCCACGGCCATGATGTCGGGCAACGGCCCGTCCTTTGCCGGCCTCGAGAGCTTCCCGGTCTACCCCGACTACATGGTCCCCCGCACACTCCGCCACCACGGCATCCTGCGCTACGACGAGGGGTTGTCGACGGTCGTGGACTCCCGGCAACTCATCCCGGCAGCCAGCCACCACGAACTGGCGATCCGCTGGGCGACCATGCACGCCTGCGAGCGCATACTGCAACGCCTCGCTGGCCTGGGAAAGCCCACCCTCATGCCCTCGTTGGACTATCGGTTGTGGCACGCGGCGGTGCTCGGGTCCGACGCCGACCGGATGGGCGAACACCACCGAACCGTCACGATGTTCTACTGAGGGATCCGTCGACGGTTCGGCTGTCGGATCACGGTATTCGTCGTACCCGGCGGTAGCCTCCCTCGCGCATGGGCGCACTCCACTCCTTCCTCGGACAGGCTGCCATCTACTTCAACGCGGCGGTCGGCGTGTGGGCGATCGGCCTGTCGATGGCCAAGCGGCCGCTCGGAAGGACCTTCTACGGGGCTGCAGCTGTCGGCATTGTCGCCCTCATCACCCAGGTGACGCTCGGTCTCCTCATGTTCTCCCGCGGCAACGACCCGGGCTCCAAGCACATGTTCTATGGCATCGTCATTCTCTTCGCGGTCTCATTCGCCTACGTGTATCGGGCGCAGTTCGCCCGCAGGCCGCAGGTGAGCTGGGGGATCCTCTTCCTGTTCCTGGCGGGCCTCGGCATCCGAGGGTGGATGAGCTTCGGCGAGTGGTTCTGACGCCTGGTCCCACCGTGCTCGCTCGGGTCCTGCCGTCGTCGCTCCCCCCTGCCGAATGGTGTGTGATCTAGTGTGGTTCCGCACCGTCCGAGGAGATCTCCTGTGTTCCTGAAAGGCAAGCGCCTCGTCATCACCGGGGTCCTCAACCCCGACTCCATAGCGTTCCACTCCGCCCGCATCGCCCAGGAGCAGGGAGCGGAGATCGTCCTCACGGGTTTCGGGCGCGGGCTGCGCATCACGGAGAGAACGGCCAACCGCCTCCCAAGCCCCCCCGAGGTGTACGAGCTCGACATCATGGACGACGATCACATGGCAGCCCTTGTCGCGGAGCTCGACAGGAAGTGGGGAGCCGTTGACGGCGGTCTCCACTCGATCGGATTCGCCCCGGCCGATGCCCTCGGCGGCAACTTCCTCCACACCCCGGCCGAGAGCGCCACCACCACGTTCGCTGTCTCCGCGTTCTCGTACAAGAGCCTGGCCATGGGCCTGCTCCCCCTGATGGAGAAGGCAGGTGGCGGAGCCCTCGTCACCCTCGACTTCGACAACTCGCAGGCATGGCCGGGCTACGACTGGATGGGGGTCGCCAAGGCGGCGCTCCAGGCCACCACCCGCTACCTGGCCGGGTACCTCGGCCCCAGGCACGTGCGGGTCAATGCTGTCTCGGCGGGTCCGCTCAAGACCATGGCCGCAAAGTCGATCCCTGGCTTCGAGGTCTTCGAGGACGTCTGGGCCGACCGGGCGCCCCTGGTATGGGACCAGACCAACCCCGAGCCGGTCGCCAGGATGGTCGCCATCCTTCTCAGCGACTGGGCATCGATGACCACCGGGGAGGTCGTCCATGTTGACGGAGGCTTCCATGCCCTCGCCGCCGGCATCCCCGACGCCGGCTGATACGTGGCGCTGAGATCCCTGTCCGAGCAGCTCTTCGGGGAAGTCCGAGGGGAGCACCCCCGGGTACTCGCCCTCCACGGCTGGGGCCGCGACCGCACCGACTTCGATGGGGTACTGGACGGTATCGAATCGATCGCCCTCGACCTCCCCGGGTTCGGTGCCTCCCCGGCACCGCCCAGTGCCTGGGGAGCTGCGACGTACGCGGAGGCGGTGGCCTCGATCCTCGATCGATTCGATGTGCCGCCGATCGTGGTCGGGCACTCCTTCGGCGGGCGGGTGGCTGTCTGCATGGCCGCCGCGGGCCATCCCGTGAAGGGACTCGTGCTGGCCGGGGTCCCACTGCTGCGGCGGGAGGCCGCCCCAGGCCCCAGGCTGGGCTACCGGATGGTGCGTTGGGCCAACCGTGTCGGCATCGTCGGGGACAGCCGCCTCGAGGAGGCAAGGCGGAAGTACGGATCAGCCGACTATCGATCCGCCACCGGTGTCATGCGGGAGGTGCTCGTCCGGGTCGTCAACGAGACCTACGAGACAGAGCTGGCCGGGCTCCGGATCCCGGTCCGCCTCGTATGGGGAAGCGAGGATTCTGCCGCTGGCGCATGGATCGTTGGCGAGGCCGTGCGGCGTATCCCCGGTGATGTCGCCTCCCACGTGGAACCGGGCGCCGGGCACGACATCCACCGCACCCGCCCGGATCTCATCCGGGCCGCCATCGCCGAGCTCGAGGCCAGGCCGTGACCCCGCTCCTTTGGATTCTCTTCCTGCTGCCCGCCCTCGGGAGTGTCCCGGTCGTCCTCCGTTGGCTCCTCGTGGCGCAGCGGGAGCACTACATACCGGGCTCGGCGGTGCGCTTCGCGGCCCGCTGGACCCGCGCATCCGCACTCAACCTGGCACTCGGCGTCGCGCTGATCTCACTTGTGGTGGGTGCCTGGCTCGGGACGTCCATCGAGTGGCTGTTCACCACTGGTACCGCCCTGGTCGCCGTGGCATGGCCCGTCGGCCTCCCGATGCGCGGCATGGCATGGACCCCTCGCCTGCGACGCGTAGCCGCAATGTGGCTGCTGCTCAGTTCGGGAGTCGTCACGGGAGCCGTCCTTCTCTTCGGTCCCCGTCCCGGGCTCTCGGCCGGGATCGCGGTGTCGATCGGTCTCTCCGAGGTGGTGGTCGACCTCTCCCTCTGGCTGTTGCGCCCGCTCGAAACCAGGCTGCAGCGCCAGTGGGTCGAGAAGGCCCGGGCGAAGCTGCGATCGGTCGGCCCACGGGTGGTGGCCATCACCGGGTCATATGGCAAGACGACGGCCAAGGAATACGTCCGGCGAGTGCTCTCGCTCTCCGGGACGACCTTGGCCAGCCCGGCTTCGTTCAACAACGCAATGGGACTGTCGCGAGCCGTCAACGAACACCTCGCGGCGGGCACGAAATGGTTCGTGGCCGAGATGGGAACGTACGGCCTGGGGGAGATCTCCGCCCTTTGTGAGTGGATCTCTCCCGACATCGCGGCGATCACCGCCATCGGCCCGGTGCACCTCGAACGCTTCGGTTCGCTGGAGGTCACGGTCGCTGCCAAGGCGGAGATCGCAGAACGAGCCAGGGTGGTGGTCTTGAACTGCGACGATGATCGCCTCGCCGACCTTGCCGAGACGTTGTCGGAGCACGGCAAGGAGGTCATACGGTGTGGGACCAGGGAGGGCTTCGACGTCGTGGTGGGCGATGGCGGCGATCGGTGGACCATCACCGTGGGCGGGGTGGCCCGCGGTACGGTTGCCCGGGTGGCCTTCCCGACCAACTTGGCGGTGGCGGTGGGGATCGGCCTGGCGGCGGATGTTCCCTTGGCAGGGCTGACGGCAGCATTCGCAGACGCCGAGGCCCCGATGCACCGGCAGTCCGTCACGAAGGGCCAGGCCGGCTTCTGGATCATCGACGACACGTTCAACTCCAACCCGGCAGGCGCCACCGCGGCCCTCGAGACGCTTGCTCGGCTCGATACCGGGAGGAAGGTCGTCGTCACCCCGGGGATGGTCGAGTTGGGCAAGGAGCAGAAGGCCGCCAACCGGGCGTTCGCCTCCCACGCCGCCCAGGTCGCCGACGATGTCCTCATCGTGAAGGAGTCGAACCGAAGGGCGCTGGTGGCCGGAGCCTCCGAGCACCGAGCGCGTGTCGAGACGTTCCCGGACCGGGAAGCCGCTGTCGAGTGGGTGCGTGCCAACCTCGGGCCGGGCGACGCCGTCCTCTACGAGAATGACCTGCCGGCGCACTACCCGTAGACCCGGCGTCTTGTTGCGGCGGCGTCGGTGTCGATCAGGGGTTGGCGCAGCGTTCCTTGCTCTCCTCGAGCCAACCGTTGCCGAGGTTCACCATGGAGATCACCGCAATGGTCCGACCCGTGGCCGCCTGGACCAAGGCGAGTCGAGCCCGGTCATCGTTGGCCTCGAGTACGACTTCCACATCGGGCACGGTCACCGACCAGAGGTCGACGACGTCCTCGATCCGTTCCATTCCCAGTGCCCCTGTGGCGAGTGCAGCCATCGACGCCTCGACCATGCCACCAACGCACTCGAGGACGAAGGGGTCGTTGGCCGCGTGGTCGATGGTGTTGTCGCTCATCGACTGACCCGGGTAGATGCATCCGGACAGGGCGATCAGCACGAACAACGCAGTGGTTCTCATCGGCGTGATTGTACGAGTCGGATGAGGCCGGAACCGGCCCGGGGCCGGGTACCCTCCCGCCCATGCCTCGTCACGCGGTTGTCTTCGGAGGGCCCAGCCCCGAGCACGACATCTCCATCCTCACCGGGTTGATGGCTGCACGGACGCTGGCTGAAGCGGGGGACGATGTCACAGCCATCTACTGGACCAAGACAGGAGAGTGGCATGAGGTGAACCCACGCTCGGAGGGTGGGGACTTCGTCGATGGCGTGCCGCGGGGGGCCAGGGAGCTCTCCTTCGAAGTCACCCCGGGCCTCGGTTTCGTGGTGCCCGGGAAGCTCGGGCGCGGGAAGTCACTCGGCGTGGAAGTCGCCCTGAACGCCTGTCATGGGCGCCCGGGCGAGGACGGCACCCTGCAGGGTCTCTTCGACTCGGCGGGCATCCGGGGGACGGGGCCCAGCGTCGCCGATCAGTCCTTGGCAATGGACAAGCTCGCGTTCGGGTCGGTCATGGCAGCGGCGGGCCTCCCGGTTCTGTCGCGTGTCCCGATCGATCCTGCCGTACCCCCGCCCTTCAGCGGGCCCTACATCGTGAAGCCCCGCTTCGGAGGGTCCTCGATCGGGATCGAGATCATTGACGACCATGCCACGGCACTCGCGCTGCTGGCCACGAGCCCGCACATGGAGCTCGGGGGTGTCATCGAGCCGTTCTCGGAAGGTGCAGAGGACCTCAACATCGCCATCCGCACCTGGCCGGGGCTGCAGCTCTCACCGATCGAGCGGCCGCTCAAGGCCGGGTTCTACGACTATCGAGAGAAGTACCTCTCGGGCGGCGGCCTGGAAGGGTCTCGCAGGGAGCTACCGGCGCAGATCCCGGACGAGCAGGCTGCGCGGGTGAGGGAGTTGGCAGGGATCGTTGCCGGGGTGGCCGGCGTCCGGGGCGTGGCCCGGCTCGATTTCCTCCTGGTGGACGGGGAGATCCTCGTCAACGAGATCAACAACCCACCGGGAAGCTTCTCCACCTACCTGTGGAAGGAGGCAGGCGTGATGCCGTTGCAGCTCTTCATCGACATGCTGGAGGAGGCCGAGCGAGGTGGGGGGCCCGGCTACACCGTGGCGGGGGCCGATGGAACGGCACTGCGCGACGCGGGGAGCATCGCAGCCAAGCTGGGGTGACCGACCGGTCGGCGGGCCCGACCTGACCGACACCTCGGGGCTTCGCCCTAGAGGTTGACGACCGGGCAGGTGAGGGTGCGCGTGATTCCGGGGATGGCTTGGACCTGGGCCACGACCATGCGTCCCAATTCGTCCACCGACTCGGCACCGGCGCGGACGATGACGTCGTACGGACCGGTCACATCGTCGACCTGCTGGATCCCAGAGATGGCACGGACGGCGTCTGCCACGGAGGCAGCTCTCCCGACCTCGGTCTGGATGAGGATGTAGGCGTTCACCATGCGCCCACACTACCGCCGTGGTACGAGCGGCGCGCCGTTTTGGGTGTTTGCCGATCCGAGCGATCTGCATCGTCCCGGCCCGTCGGTCCTGGCGCGCGAGATGCTTGACGCACCGTCTTGCGAGCCTGGTCGTACCTCCCCGAGGAAGCGGTGGGGGTGCCCCGATCCGATCAGGCCGCATCGGCGGCCGTCGCCAGGATCCCTAGGGGGTCAGGCGGACGCGGGCGGCGTAGGAGGTGCCGGCGTCCTCTGCGACGTCGAAGAGGATGCGCTGTCCTTGGCGAAGGGCGCGGAACACGGAACCCTCGAGGGATTCCTGGCGAAGGTAGACCTCGGAGCGATCGTCCTCCCGCACCACGACACCCGTCCCGGTGACAGGGTCGTAGAGCTTGACGACGCCTTGCACTGCTAGGCCTTCTCGACCTTGCCGGCCCGGATGCACGATGTGCACGCGCGGATGCGACGAGTGTTGGACCCGTGGCGGACCTTGACCTTCTGGATGTTGGGGACCCAGCGACGGCTCGAGCGCTTGTGAGAGAACGTCACTTGCTTGCCGAAACTGGGCTCTTTGCTGCAGATGTCGCAACGGTAGGACATAGAAACTCCTGGGGACCCCGGGAGGATAGCGGGGGTTGGCCACAAGGGGAGCCGATGGCCATGCGGGCAGGGAGCGGAACGTCCGCCCCGTCTGGCACCATGTGCCGATGTCGACCGCCGGCCGGAGCCTTGCCTATCTCACCACTGTCTCCATCGACGCCGTCAAGGGACTGGCGGGAGCCCGCGGCCGGGCGATGAAGAACGGGGGCGTGGGCACGGTGACCGATCTCCTCCTCCACACTCCGCGGCGGTACATCGATCGATCGATGCAGGCTGCCATCGCCGAGGTCCCGATCGGCAGGGAAGTGACGGTGGTGGGCACGGTCGGGGCGGTGCGCACCAAACGACCGCGGCGGGGCCTCACGATCGTCGAGGCGACGGTCTCCGACGATTCGGGGTTGGTGACTGCCACGTGGTTCAACCAGGCCTTCCGGGCTCAGCAGCTCAACCAGGGCCAGGAGGTGGCGCTCTCGGGGAAGGTCGAGTTGTTCCGGGGCAAGCTGCAGATGAAGTCACCGGCCGCAGACGTGCTCTCGTCGCCTGCGGAGGGCCTCACCACCGGTCGGGTCGTGCCCATCCACCCGTCGGTGGGTGAGGTCGCCCCTGGGCATCTGCGGCGGGCGGTCCACAACGCCCTCGGTAGGTCCCGGCCGATCTCCGACCCGCTACCCGAGGGTCTGTTGGCCGACCACGGGCTGATCGGCCGGGACGAAGCCATTGGCCTGATCCACTTCCCCGAGAGCATGGAGGACGTCGGTCGTGCTCGGCAGCGTCTCGTGTTCGATGAGTTCTTCCGTATCGAAGTGGCCCTGGCCCTCGGCAAGCATCGCAAATCCGTGGAAGCGGTTGGATTCGCCCACGACGGGAATGGAGAGCTCGTCGGACGATTCGTCGAGGGCCTGCCGTATCCCCTCACCGATTGCCAGCAGCGCGTGATCGACGAGATCGCCGGTGACATGGCGTCGGGCCACCCCATGCATCGACTCCTGCAGGGAGAGGTCGGGTCGGGGAAGACCGTGGTGGCGGTCGCGGCCCTGCTCGGGGCGGTCGAGTGCGGGCGCCAAGCCGCCGTCATGGCCCCAACCGAGGTGCTCGCCACCCAGCACTACCTGGCGATCGTCGAGCTCCTGGCTGGCGCGCGGATGGCGCCCGCTCCCGGCGACGGGGCCCTGCTCGGAATGGACTCCCTGTTCGCCGATGGCCGACGGGCGGTGACGGTGGCCTTGCTCACCGGGTCCACCGCACGGGTGAACACCCTCCCGGACGTCTCGAAAGCCGCCTTGGTGAGCCTCATCGGTGAGGGGAGGGTCGACGTCGTCGTCGGTACCCACGCCTTGATCCAGGAGGGCGTCCACTTCGCCGCACTCTCGACTGCGGTCGTCGACGAGCAGCATCGCTTTGGTGTCCACCAACGCGTGAGCCTGAAGGAGAAGGCCGGCGACCTCGAGCCAGACCTCCTGATCATGACGGCGACCCCGATTCCCCGCACCCTGTCGATGACCCTCTACGGGGATCTCGACATCTCCCTGCTCGATGAGATGCCACCGGGCCGGGTCCCGATCGAGACCATCGCGGTCTCCACGGGCGAGAAGGACCAAGCCAGGGTCTGGGACATGATCCGGACAGAGGTGCGGGAAGGGAGGCAAGCTTTTGTCGTCTGCCCGCTCGTCGAGGAATCCGAGAAGATCGAGGCGACGTCGGCCGTCGAGGAGTTCGAGAGGCTCTCGAAGGTCTTCCCCGACCTGCGGGTGGGACTCCTGCACGGACAGCTTCGACCCGACGAGAAGCAAGCCACCATGCATCGAATGCGTGCCGGGGAGATCGACGTCCTGGTTGCCACCACCGTGATCGAGGTTGGCATCGACATCCCCAACGCGACGATCATGGTGATCGAGAACGCAGACCGATTCGGCCTCAGCCAACTTCACCAACTCCGGGGCCGGGTCGGGCGGGGCGAGCATCCCGGGCGGTGTGTGCTCATGGGGGACCCGACCACGGAGGAGGCGATCGAGAGGATCTCGGCGATGGTGCGAACGAACGACGGCTTCGAGCTGGCGGAGGTCGACCTGGCGATCCGCGGCCAGGGGACGGTGTTCGGGAGTCGCCAGTCAGGGGTCGGTGACCTGAGACTCGGGGACATCCTGCGGGACACTGCCCTCCTCGTGGCGGCCAGGGACGAGGCGTTCGGGCTCGTTGCGGCGGACCCGGACCTCACGTACAGCCCGGCGATTGCCGAGGAGGTCAGGGTGTTGCTGGGGGAGGAGGTCGAATGGTTGTTCCGGAGTTGAGCCCCCTCGTGCCGGGAGGAACGTCCCCATGAGGATCATCGGTGGAGTCGCCAAGGGGCGTCGCCTGCAGTCCCCGAAGGGACTCGCCACGCGCCCGATGACCGATCGAGCCCGCGAGGCCATCTTCAACATCCTCGACGTCACCGGTGCGGACGTGGTCGATCTTTTCGCGGGCGTCGGGACGATCGGCCTCGAGGCACTGAGCCGGCGAGCAGCGTCCTGTGTCTTCGTGGAGATGGACCGTGCGATGGTCCAGGTGATCGAGGCCAACGTCGCCGCCGTCGGTCTCGGAGGCAGCGTGCGAATGAGCGATGTCACGAGGTTCCTCGGTGCACCTGCCCCGCCAGGAGGCCGGTTCGACCTGGCGTTCGTCGACCCTCCGTATCCGATGGAGCTAGCGTCTGTCGAGCAGGTGCTGCAGAACCTCGATCCACATCTCCGGGAAGGCGCCTACGTCATCCTTCACCGGCCGAGAGGGGAGAGACCCCCGGCAGCTCCGTGGCCGCTCGACGACGAGCGAACGTATGGTGGCACCCACCTCTGGTGGTACAGGAAGGAAGCACCGTGACGACGGCGTTCTGCCCAGGCAGTTTCGACCCCCCGACGAATGGGCACGTCGACGTCCTTCGCCGCGCACTCGACCTCTTTGACCGGCTGGTGATCGGCGTCGTGTCCAATCCCTCGAAGGCCCCCCTCTTCACGCTCGAGGAGCGGACCACGCTCTTCCGCGATATCTTCCCCTCGACGGAGCTCGAGGTGGTCGGGTTCGACGGCCTCGTCGTCGAAGTAGCGAAGGACGTCGGGGCGAATGTCCTCGTCAAGGGCCTTCGGGAGGGCGGCGACTTCGAGTTCGAAATGGCCATGGCCCATATGAACCGTCACCTTTCGGGGATCGAGACCGTTCTGCTCCCGACCTCGGCCGAGCACCGCTTCATCTCGTCGTCCCTGGTCAAGGAGGTGTGGCGCCTGGGCGGCGACGTCTCCCGGCTCGTACCCTCCGTAGTGTTCCGCGCCCTGGAGGAGAAGACCCGCCCATGAGTGACTTCGATCCGCTCACCGACTTCAAGGACATCGCCGAGCCCGAGCACTTCGATGACCTCGGCCAGGACGACGTGAGTCGCATCATCTCGGCCACCGAGGACCTGATCCTCGCCGTGCATGAGGCGCGAACGGTTCCTCTGTCCGGACAGGTGCGGCTCGAACGAGAGCCACTCCTCGAGGCGCTGGAGGAGATCAAGGACCGGCTCCCCGAGGAGCTGCGGGTTGCCAGGTGGATGATCCGTGAGCGGGCTTCCTTCATCGCCCGGACCAACGAGGATGCCGAGAAGATCCGCCACCAGGCCCGAAAGGTCCTCGACCAGGCCCGGGAGACCGCCCGCGAGCTGGTCTCGGAGCATCGAATCCTCGCCGAGGCCGTGGAGGAAGCGAACATTCTCCTGCGCAACGCCGAGGTACAGGCCCAGGCCACTCGCCTCCGGTCCGAGGACCTCGCGCTCGAGCAGCTCGATCGCATCGATCACCTCCTCACCTCCGCCCTGCGGGAGGTTCGCGACGAGATCGCCCACTATCGCGAGACCCGCGAACCCGGGCCGACAGCCCAGGGCACCTGAACCCGCGTCTCCGGTCCAATGGCGGGTGGCATCCGATGACTGGCGTGGCTGGCGCCCGAACCGCGCGATAATCCCCCGATGAGTTACGCGCGGTTCCCGGTCTCCGACCTGCTGCGTTCCCGGGGTTCGGTGGACGACGTCGAGGTCGCCATCCCCCTCGAGATGCGGTTCGACTATGCCGAGATCGATGGGGAGGCGACCGGTCCCCTCAGGATCGAATCCGCCGTTGGTGGGCTCGTCGCCCGCGGGGAGGTCACGGTGGCCGTTGACCTCGAATGCCAGCGATGTCTGGTGCGGTACCCGACCGACCTCCGAGTCCCGATCCTCCAGGTCTTCGGCAACCTCGACGACGAGGACTCGCTTCCGATAACAGACGGTCACATCGACCTCGAATCGGCGGTGCGGGACGAGGTCGGTCTCTCGGTTCCGCTCACCCCCGTCTGTCGAGCGGATTGTCGGGGACTTTGCGATACTTGCGGAACCGACTTGAATACGAATCCTTGCGAAGGACACGCCGGTGAGTCGACGTCGCCCTTCGCCTCCCTCGAAGGTCTTTTCCGTCCGGATTGAAGGAGCCATCGTGGCTGTTCCCAAGAAAAAGATGTCCCGCTCGCGCACGCGGCGGCGCAAATCGATGTGGAAACTCGAACGTCCCCGCAGTGCATCCTGCCCGCAGTGCGGCGGAGCGAGGCGTCCCCATCGTGCCTGCCCCCAGTGCGGCATCTACCGCGGTCGGGAGTTCCCGGCCGCCATCACCGAGAAGGAGTAAGTGGCACGCGTCGCCATCGACGCCATGGGGGGTGATCATGCCCCCCGCGAGATCGTCGCCGGAGCCGTCCTGGCTTCCAAGCGAGGTCTCGACGTCGTGCTCGTGGGCGATGCGTCCCAACTCGGCCCCCTGCTCATCGAGCACGGTGTCGACCTCCCGGTGGTCCACGCATCGGAGGTCATCTCCATGGGTGACCACCCGACCCGCGCCCTCCGCGAACGCCCGGACTCGTCCATCGTCGTCGCCACCGACCTCGTCCGCGACGGAGCCGCGGATGCAGTCGTCTCGGCTGGGTCCACCGGGGCTGCGATGGCTGCCGCGGTGCTTCGACTCGGCCGGATCCGGGGCATCCAACGCCCGGCCATCGCCTCGGTGATTCCCGCCCCGTCCCCGGTCGTCATGCTCGACGCCGGCGCCAACCCGGACGTGAAGCCCGAGCATCTCGTCGAGTTCGCGATCCTCGGCGCGGTGATGGCTGAGACCTACTTCGAGGTCGACCCGGTCAGGGTCGGCCTCCTCAACATCGGCGAGGAGAAGGGCAAGGGGCGCGACCTCGAGAAGGCCGCCTGGGATCTCCTCGAACATCTCGACGAAGTCGATCCCCTTCTCACCTTCGTCGGCAACGTCGAAGGGCGCGACCTGGCCACCGGCAAGGTGCATGTCATCGTCACCGATGGGTACACGGGCAATATCGCCCTCAAGTCGGCCGAGGGGGCGATCAGCCTCGTGGCCATGACCGCCATGATGGAGGCGGTGAAACTGCCCGAAGCCGACCGGGCCGGGATCGCGGAGGTGCTGTCCGCTCTCAAGAAGCGCTTTGACCACGAAACGACCGGTGGAGCCCACCTGTTGGGGACGAATGGGGTCGTTGTCATCGCCCATGGGTCATCGACGGCCAGCGCCTTCGCGGCCGCCGTCGCGCTCGCCGCCGAAGGAGCGGACCGCAACCTCGTGGCCCGGGTCCGCCGGCGCCTCGTCGCCGACCTGGAGATGGACCCGGCGTGAGCGCCGCCGATCGGCTCCAGGAGCACCTCGGCTACATCCTCACCGACCCCGACCTGCTCGCCTGGAGCCTGACCCACAGGTCCTTCACCTCCGAGCGTGGGGAAGGCGAGCACAACGAGCGCCTCGAGTTCCTCGGCGATGCCGTCCTGCAGCTCGTGGTCACCGACTTTCTCTTCCGCGAATACCCGGATCTTCCCGAGGGGCAGATGGCGAAGATCCGGGCGGCGTGCGTCAGTCGTCCCGCCTTGGCCCGGGTCGCCCGCGAAGTGGAGCTGGGGGATGCCCTCTCACTCGGGCGGGGTGAGGAGCTCACCGGGGGAGGGGAGAAGGAATCCATCTTGGCCGACGCCATGGAGGCGGTGTTGGCCGCGGTGTTCCTCGATGGTGGACTCGAGGTGAGCCACCGGGTGATCCTCTCCCGTTGGGAGCAGGTGATCCGGGAGCGGGCCGCCGACCCGGGGGCAAGGGACTTCAAGACCCGCCTGCAGGAGACCTTGGCTGCCCGAGGTGAACGCCCCCTGTACGTGGTCGAGGAAGAGGGCCCTGACCATGACAAGACCTTCAGCGCCCGCGTCGAGGTGAAGGGCCGCATGTTGGGAGAGGGCCGAGGAGGGTCGAAGAAGGCGTCTGAGCAGGCTGCTGCCGAGCAGGCGATCGAGCGCATCTCCGATGGCTGATCGAGCCGGCGTCGGCGGCCCGGCCACCAACCCCATCCCGCGAGGCGGCTGATGCCCGAACTCCCTGAGGTCGAGACCACCCGGCGGCTGTTGGCCCCGGTGATGGAGGGTGCCACGATCGACCGGGTGGAGGTCACTCGTGACCGGATGCTGCGTCGCCAACCCCGCCCACGGGAGTTCGCCGATCGCCTCGTTGGCCGTACGGTTGAGCGGCTGGGGCGTCGGGGGAAGTTCCTCCTCGGGCAGGTGGAAGGCGACCTGGTCCTCGTTGTCCACCTCGGGATGAGTGGCCGGATGAGCATCGACCTGCCGTCCGCACCCCAGGCCGCGCACACCCACGTCGTGTTCAGGTTCGGCTCGGTCGAGGTACGGATGGTCGATCCCCGGACGTTCGGCTTCGTGGCCTGTCTCACACCTGAGGAGTGGGCCGGAAGTCCGCTGGCCCGTCTTGGTCCCGATGCGCTCGACCACCTCCCGTCCCGTGACGCCCTGGCGGCGCTTCTCGGGCGTCGCCAAGCGCCGATCAAGGCGCTCCTTCTCGACCAGCGGATCGTTGCCGGCATCGGGAACATCTATGCGGACGAGATCCTGCACCGGGCCAGGCTGCATCCGCGTCGCCCCGGGGCGTCACTCGACGCCGGGGAGGTGGGCCGGTTGCGAGCTGCGGTTCGCCCGGTACTCGAGGCAGGACTCACACACGGGGGGACGAGCCTCGGCGACCTCGCCTACCTCCTCCCGGACGGCCGGGTCGGCGAGTTCACCACCCAACTCCGGGCCTACGGGCGGACGGACCTCCCTTGCCTGGAGTGCGGGGCCCAGATCGAGCGCACCGTGGTCGGCCAGCGATCCTCCCACTTCTGCCCGGTGTGCCAGCCGAGCGGGCCGGCATCTCCCCCCGGGGGCGGAACCCGCCGCTCGTAGGCGAATCGGTGCCTCCCCGGGGCATCCACTGCTACGCTGCCGAGGTCGAAATTACAGGCGTGTAACTCCATGTATCTCAAGTCACTCAAGCTCGCAGGGTTCAAGTCGTTCGCCGATCGGACGCGTCTCGAACTCGAGCGTGGGGTCACGGTCGTCGTCGGGCCGAACGGGTCCGGGAAGTCGAACATCGTCGATGCCATCGGATGGGTGATGGGTACCCAGTCGCCGAGCGCCATGCGCACCCAGAAGATGGAGGATGTCATCTTCGCGGGGACGGCGACCCGACCGGCGCTGGGACGAGCCGAGGTGACCCTCGTCTTCGACAACACGTCGGGCCAACTGCCGCTCGACCTCGCCGAGGTGGCGATCACCCGTCGCCTCTATCGCGACGGGTCGTCCGACTACGAGATCAACGGGGTCGGGTGTCGCCTCCTCGACATCCAGGACCTGCTCTCCGATTCCGGCGTCGGCCGTCACCAACACCTCCTCGTCGGCCAGGGACAGATCACTTCCGTGCTCTCCGCCAAGCCGGAGGATCATCGGGCGGTCATCGAGGAGGCCGCCGGTATTCTCAAGCACCGACTCCGCAAGGATCGATCCCTCCGTCGCCTCGAGCGGACCGATGCCGACGTCGTTCGACTCGAGGACATCCTCCATGAGATGAAGCGGCAGATTCGACCGCTCAAGCGGCAGGCCGAGAACGCCTTGAAGCACCAGTCCGTGCATGACGAACTCCAGGCGCTCCGCCTGTGGCTGGGAGCCGAGCAACTCCGCGCCCTGGACCGACGATTGGTCGGGATCACTGCAGGTGTCTCCGACCTCACCGGGCGACTCGCCACCGCGGAGGCGGCCCTGTCGATCATCGAGCCGGAGATCGCTCCCCTCCAGGAGCACGTGGGGACGATCGGCATACACCTCGACGCGACCGCGGAAGCCGCGGCCCGCCTCGAGGCGACGAGCGAGCGTATCCGCGGAACGACCCAGCTCGCCCAGGAGCGTCACCGGGGTCTCCGAGCGCGCCTCGAGGGCGCCGACGAGCGACGGGACGACCTCGCCCGGGAGGCCGGGGAACTCCGCGACCAACTGGTCACCGTCGAGGCCGACGAGCGATCGGCCAAGGCACTGGCAGAGCGAGCGGAGCGGGAGTTGGTGGCCCTGGAGGACCAGGAACGCGCCCTGGCAGAACAGGAGAGCCTCCCCACGGCGGGCGCGGCAGCGATGGTGCGGGGCGATCTACGATCGCTCGAGTCGGCAGCCGAACGGGACAAGCGGGAAGCCGACCATCTCACCGCGCGCAGTGTGCGCCTCCAGGAACAGAGGGACGAGGCGATCCTCGCCGTGGAGGGACTGGCGGCCGAAGTCGCGGCCGGGGAGCGGTCGGTGGAGCACTGGAGCAAGTCCGTCGAAGAAGGCGGCCGCCTGGAACACGCTGCCGATGCCGAGTGGGAGAAGGCTGAGCAGGCCAGCCGGGGGTCGGATGCCAGGGTCGCGTCGCTCTCGTCTCGGAAGGAGGCCATCGAGGCCGTGGTCGCAGGCGGCGCCGATCCCAGGGCTCGCGCCAGGGCCAAGCGATCCGGGGGAGACCTGGGAAGTGTCACCGAGGTGCTCGACATTCCCTCCTCGCTGGCATCGGCGGTCGATGCGGCGCTCGGCCAATGGCAGGACGCGATGGTCTTCGACGGTGCAGAGTCGCTCGGGCGCGCCGCCGGGAACCTCAAGGGTGAGGGCCTCGGCGGTCTCCCCCTCGTCACCGGGGACGCGGACGGCGTGATCGTTGCCCGGGACGTCGCTCGGGGATGGGGAATCGAAGCGCTCGTCGACTGCCTCGGACCCGATGCGCTTGCCCCGGTGGCTGCTCGCCTCCTCGGGGATGTGGTCGTGGTGGAGGGCTGGGCCGCAGGGTGGGAGGTCGTCCGTAGCAACCCGGGCGTCAGGGCTGTCACGCCCGAGGGTGACCTCATCACATCCAGCGGTATCCGACTGGTCGACCCGGAAGGGGCCACACCGGCAATGCTCGAAGCGGCCCAATCCACCCTGCAGTTGGCCGAGGCCGAACGGATCGAAGCCCGTACCTGGGAGCGACAGGCCCGGGAGTCCCTGGAAGGCGCCCGCGGCAAGCGGCGCGCCGCCGACCTGGAGCACCGGAGAGCTCTTCAAGCGCTCGAGGTGGCCGAGCGAGCCCTCGAGAGCGCCCACCACCGGGAGATCGAAGCCACCGCCGGCTTGGAGCGGACCACCGAACGGATCTCGCTCCTGAGCGAGGGTATGGCCTCCCGCGCGAGCCAGGTCGCCGAGCTGCGGGAACGCCTGGCGGCCCTCGAGGGGGAGGAAGCCGAGCAGCAGCGGGCCTGGGACGAGATCGCGGCCCGACGCCTGGAGGTCGCCGGGCTGCGGGATGCCGCTCGCCAGGTACGCCAGGCGCGCGAGAAGGAACTCGGGGCCCTTGTCGAGAGGAACGTGCTGGCTCGTCGCCGGCTCGATGTCGTGGAACGAGAAGCCGCAGCACTCTCCCAGACGAGGTTCGATCCCGAGTCGCTCGATCGCCTTGCCGGGTTGGCGAAGGTGGGGCGCGAGGCAGAGGCGCTCGTTCGGCGCCACATCGAGGCACTCCGGGCGAGCCAGGTCGACCTGCGTGAGACCGCCGGTCGAGCGGGACAACTCCTCACCCAGAAGCGGGAGGATCTTCGCCGACTCCAGGAGGAGATCGCCACGGCCAAGGAGCGGCTGTCGGCCTTCGCCGTCGAGCGAACCGAACTCTCGGTTCGGCGAGAGAACGTGTGTGAGGCGCTGCGACGGGACGCCGATGCAGACGAGGACCGGGCGCTGCTGGCCCCGGAACCGCCGGCCAGCGGCACCACGTCACCCGTCGATCGGGCGGCCTCGCTCGAGGCCGAACTCAGGAGGATGGGCCCGATCAATCCGCTCGCGGCCGACGAGTACAGGGAACTCGACGAGCGTCGGGCGTTCATGGAGGAACAACTTGCCGACCTCGAGCAGTCCCGCGCGGAGATCCGCAAGGTGATCAGGGCCCTCGACGACGAGGTCGAGGTGCTCTTCATGAATGCCTTCGAACTGGTCTCACAGGCATTCGAGGAGCACGTGGGGATCATGTTCCCGGGTGGTCGAGGATCGCTGGTCCTCACGGACCCCGCCAGTCCACTCACGACCGGCGTCGACATCAAGGTGCAGCCGCACGGCAAGAAGGTGTCGCGGCTCTCGCTGCTCTCGGGCGGCGAGAAGTCGATGGCAGCCCTGGCGTTCCTTTTCGCCGTCTTCCGGGCTGAGCCAAGTCCGTTCTACGTGCTCGACGAGGTGGAGGCCGCCCTCGATGACGCGAACCTCCGGCGATTCCTCAACCTCGTCGACTCCTTCGGCGCGACGGCTCAACTCATCATCGTCACCCACCAGCAGCAGACGATGGAGGTCGCCGACACCCTCTACGGGGTGACCATGGAGCCGGGTGGATCCACGAAGGTCGTGGCCAAGCGCATGGTGGAAGCGCAGCTCCAACTCGCCCAGGACTGAGGACACCCGGTCGGGCGCCCGCGGCGCCGGCTGCCAATCGCGGCTGCCCTCGTACACTCACCCCCATGGATTCCACCTCGATCGTTGTCCTCGCTGCCATCGGCCTGGTGGTGCTCGTCGCCACGGTGGCGGTGGTCGGCAGTCGGCGTCGTCGACCACTCCCTCCTGCCACCCCCGAGCGCCTCCGGATCGAGCGTCCCTCCATGGCGGGTCGGCTCGCCACCGCCCGAGCCGGCATCGGGGATCGGATCCGAGGGGTGTTCCGAGAAGGGCTCGCAGACGACGCCTGGAACACGCTCGAGGAGGTCCTCCTCACCGCTGACGTCGGGTTGACCGTCACGACCCGCGTGGTCGAATCGGTGCGGGCCGCCCAACCGGTCGATCCCGCCGCAGCCCAGGCACTCGTGTGTGCATCGCTGCTGGCCACGCTCTCGGACGGCAACCGGGCCATCCGTCGGACAGGCTCGCCGAGCATCATCCTCGTCGTGGGGGTGAATGGCGGGGGAAAGACCACCACGATCGCCAAGCTCGCCGCCCGCCTCCGGGAGGAGGGTGCGCGGCCGATACTCGCTGCCGCCGACACGTTCCGGGCCGCAGCCGACACCCAACTGGCTGCTTGGGCGGACCGGGTTGGGGTGGAAGTGGTCCGAGGGGCCGATGGGGCCGACCCGACGTCGGTGGCTTTCGAAGCGGTGCGGGCCGCAAGGGCGAACGGACATGACACCGTCATCGTGGACACGGCAGGGCGCCTCCACTCGAAGAAGAACCTCATGGACGAGCTCGGCAAGATCGTCCGCGTCCTCGGCCGCGAAGCCACGATCGATGAGACGCTGCTCGTCCTCGACGGCACCGCCGGACAGAACGGCCTTGCCCAGGCGCGGGCATTCGGTGAGGTCACCGCCCTCACCGGTGTCGTCCTCACGAAGATGGACGGCAGCGCCAAGGGTGGAATAGCCTTCGCAGTCGAGCAGGAGCTAGGGGTTCCGGTGAAGTTCATCGGACTTGGCGAAGGCGTGGACGACCTCATCCCGTTCGACCCCGAGGCCTACGTCAACGCAATCCTGGAGCCAGCATGACCAACCACCTGCGTGCCGCAATCGAAGCAGCCCAGCTCGCGTACTGCCCCTACTCGGAATTTCGCGTGGGGGCCGTGGTCGTCGCTCCCGACGGGCGCTCCTGGTCGGGCTGCAACGTCGAGAACGCCGCCTACGGGAGTGGCGTCTGCGCCGAGGTGAACGCGGTGACCACCGCGGTCGCTGCCGGCCACAGGGGACCATCGACCGTCTATGTTGCCTGCCCTGACGCCGCTCGGCTCGAATCGGCGAGTCCATGCGGGAACTGTCGCCAATTCATGCACGAACTCGGTGTGACCAGTGTCGTGGTCACCACCGACGGCGTGTCCAGCGTCGAGTACACGATGGAGGAGCTCCTCCCTCACGGATTCGAGCTGTAGGGACGGCGCTCTGGGGGGTTACCTCGACCTGAGGGCCGCGATGACCTGTGGCATGACCTTGTGCACGTCACCGACGACGCCGAGATCGGCGACCGCGAAGATCGGCGCCTCCTCGTCCTTGTTGATGGCGATGATCGTCGATGAGTCCTTCATACCCACGAGGTGCTGCATGGCCCCGGAGATGCCACAGGCGATGTAGACGTCGGGTTTCACCGTCTTGCCGGTCTGTCCGACCTGCTTGGAATAGGGGACCCAACCGGAGTCGACGATGGCCCGCGTGGCGCCGGTGGCGGCCTTGAGTAGGTCCGCCAACTCCTCGACCATCGCGAAGGCTTCCTCCTTGCCGAGGCCCCGACCGCCGGCGACGACGATCGCCGCCTCCTCCAGTTTGGGTCCGGCCGCCTTCTCCGTGTGGCTGGCCGTGACCCGCGCGCTGCCGGCGTGGCCGGTTTCGACGAGTGCCACGGCCTCGACGGCGGGCACCGCGCTCCCCGATGGCTCGGCGGGGAAGGACTTGGCGCGGATGAGGACGAGCGGCGTTCCACCGCCCGTGACAGTGGTGGTGACCAGCTTGGTCCCGCCGAACACCTCGTTGATCGTGCGCACGCCGCCCTCGATTGTGAGGTCGATGATGTTGGAGAGCACGGTGGCGCCCGTCCGGGCCGAGAGCCTGCCGGCCACGTCCCGTGCGTCGTACGTCATGCCCATGAGGAGCACACCGGGGTTGTGCGTCTCGATCATTTGGGCAATGGTGGCCGCCACCTGGGCCGCTGGCAGCATGCCCGGCGGGGGGACGAGGTGGTAGACCCGGGTCGCCCCGTGGGCACCGAGCGTGGCGAACGCCGCGTCGGAGCCCGCGCCGACATAGATGGCAGTCGGGTCACCGAGGCTGCGCGCCTTGGTGAGGACCTCGAGGCCGACGGAGCTGGGTGCGCCCTGCGCTTCTTCGATGTAGACCCACGGCATGTCAGATGACCTTCGCTTCCTCGAGCTTGGCGATGATGCGAAGGTAGGCCTCGCCATCGTCCTCGACCTTTTCGCCTGCGGTGCGGGCAGGCGCGTCCTCGACGGCAGTCACCTGCTGACCCACCGGGCCCTCGACACCGAGGTCGGCGGCGCTGAGAGTCTCGACCGGCTTCGACTTGGCCTGCATGATCCCCTTGAACGTCGGGTACCGGGGTTCGACGACCCCGGAGGTGACCGAGACGAGCACCGGGGTGCCGCTCTCCACCTCGTCGTACCCGCTGGCGGTCTGTCGCCTGATTCGTACCGTGCCGTCGGCGTACTCGACGCTCATGGCGTACGTGAGGGCAGGGACGGACAGGAATTCGGCGACCTGCTGGGGGACGACCCCGGAGTAACCGTCGGTCGACTCGGTGCCGGCGATGACGAGATCGAAGCCCTCCCGTTCGATGGCGGCGGCGAGGATGCGTGCCGTGGTGAGCGAGTCCGAACCCATGAGGGCGGCGTCATCGACGAGCACCGCCTTGTCGGCTCCCATGGCGAGGGCTTGGCGAACGCCTTGGAGGTTGCCCGACGGTCCCATCGAGATGAGCGTCACCGAACCAGAGTGCTGTTCGGCCATCTGGAGGGCGACCTCGACGCCGTAGCGATCCGTGTCGTCCAGCACCTGCTCGTTGGGGCGAACCAAGGTGTGGTCGGCCGGGTCGAGGCGGTAGTCGGTTGCCGGGTCAGGGATCTGCTTGACACAGACTGCGACCTTCACGGGTCCTCCTTGTCATGGGCGGTCGGCGAATACTAGGGCAGGGCCCGAGGGCCCCGTCCCGGCCTGCCGGCCGACCGAACAGCGGGCGCTCAGGAGCCTCCGGTGCCGAGCAGGGGAATCACGGCATCGAGGAGGCGGGTGAACGTGTCCCGTGCCCGCTCGGCTGCCTCCTTCACCTCGTCGTGGCTGAGGGGTGTCTTCGAGATCCCGGCGGCAAGGTTCGTGCAGAGGCTGATCGCGAGCACTTTCGCTCCCATGTGCCGCGCCGCTATGACCTCCGGAACGGTCGACATCCCCACCAGGTCCGCCCCGAGGCGCCTCGCCATCTCCACTTCGGCCGGTGTCTCATAGGTGGGTCCGGTGAACCAGGCATAGACCCCCTCCTTCAACTGGACGTCCACCGTGGCGGCCGCCTCCCTGGCGAGGTCCCGGAGTTCCCGCGAGTAGGCGCCCGTGAGGTCGGGGAATCTCGTCCCGAGGCGCTCGTCGTTCGGTCCAATGAGGGGATTGCGTCCGGTGAGGTTCAAGTGGTCGGTGATCATGACGAGGTCACCGGCCTCGATGCCTTCCCCGCAACCCCCCGATGCGTTCGTGAGAAGCACCGTGCGGCACCCGGCCAGTGCCGCACAACGGACAGCGAACACGATGTCGTCGATCGGCCGATCCTCATAGAGGTGCGTTCGGCCCGCGAACGCGAGCACGTCGACTCCACCGAAGGAGGCCGATGCCAGGTGGCCGGCGTGCCCGGCGACGGTCGGAACCGGGAAGTGGGGGATGTCGACGTATGGGATGGTGAAGGCCCCCGGGAGCGAGGACGCATAAGGGGAGAGACCGGATCCGAGCACCACGGCGACATCGTGGCGCTCCCGACGGGTCCGGGCTGCGATGTACGCGGCTGCTTCCTGGAGGCGGTCGAACATCTGGCGAGCCTATAGGGATCGGGAACGAGTCGGAGCCATGGGTCCGCACCGGCTCCTCATGGCCCGGCTCGGGGTGTGGAGCGAAGTGTCTCTCGGATGAGGACCGGGGGGGTGGCTTCCGCTCCGAACTCCCAGGCCCCGTCCAGCATGGAGAGGCAGGCATCGAGTCGCTCCGGGTCGTTCCATGCCACCTCCGCCAGTGGGTCTCCGACCGCCACCCGTTCCCCCACCTTGGCGAGGACGGTGATGCCGACGCTCGGGTCGATCCGCTCCTCGAGGTTGGCCCGGCCGGCCCCGAGGCGCATTGCACCCAGGCCGATGCGGCGGGCGTGGGCCATGGTGACGACCCCCTCCACGGTCGCCCGCACCGTGTGGGTGTTGTCGGCCCGCCGAAACAGGGAGGGATCGTGGACGAATGCCGGGTCACCCCCCTGGGCGACAACCACCTTCGCGAACAAGTCGAGCGCCCTGCCCTCGTCGACAGTGCGCTGCAACCGGGCGTGGGCATCGGCCTCGTCGTCGGCCACCCCGGCCAGCAGGAGCATCTCGGTCCCGAGGGCGAACACGATCTCGGTGAGGTCGTCGGGACCCTCGCCACGCAGCACGGCGATCGACTCCCGCACCTCGCTGGCGTTCCCCACCTCCCGCCCGATCGGCTGGGACATGTGGGTCAGGAACGCGGAGACGGCCGTTCCGTGGGCCTCCCCGATCGAGAGCATGGTCTCGGCCAGTTCGACTGCCTCCTCGAAAGTGGCCATGAATGCGCCGTTCCCGAACTTCACGTCGAGGACCAGCGCGTCGAGGTCCTCGGCGAGCTTCTTCGACATGATCGACGAGGCGATGAGCGGTATGGAGGACACCGTCCCGGTCACGTCCCGAAGGGCGTAGAGGCGCCGATCCGCCGGGACCATGGTCTCGGATTGCCCGGCAAGGACGAGGTTCGTCTCACCCAGGATCCGCATGAGGTCACCCGGGTCGAGGGCCGTGGTGAAGCCGGGAATCGCCTCGAGTTTGTCGAGCGTCCCCCCGGTGTGACCGAGTCCTCGCCCACTCACCATCGGGACCGCCACCCCGCAGGATGCCACCATCGGCGCCAGCGGGATCGAGACCTTGTCCCCGACGCCGCCCGTGGAGTGCTTGTCGACCTTGGGTAGTGGGATGGAGGAGAGATCGAGGACGTCCCCCGAGTGCAGCATCGCCTCGGTCCACACGGCCAGTTCGTCGGTGGAGAGACCACGGAGGTAGATCGCCATGGCCAGGGCTGACATCTGGTAGGCCGGGATGCGGTCTGCCGTGTACTCACGGAGGAGCCAGCGGATCTCATCGGGCGAGAGCCGGCCTCCGTCTCGTTTGCGCTCGATGAGTTCGACGACGTTCACCCGTACAGGGTACCGGGGGGAGCGGGTGTCACTGCCCGCGGGCGATGGCCATCTCCCGTCGATACTTCTTCCAGTCGGACACCTTCGTGGACCAGATGATGTCGGTAGCGATTCCGAGAATCCCGAACCCGGCCACCACCAACGGAACCCAACGAGACACCCCAGAGACGTAGGCGGCCGGGAGGAGGAGGAACGGGATCGCCTTGGAGACCACGGCGCCTGACGCATGCATCCATGCCCGTTGCCTGGCCGAGGCCCGCAGGTAGGTGGCGTAATCGACCTTCACCCCTGGTTGGGGGAGAGTGATGGTGCCGATGAACCAATGGGTGAAGCGCATGCCGAGGGCCCGCCCGACGACGAGGTGGCCGAGGCCGTGGGTCGTCACCCACAGGATGAGGAAGCCGAGGAGGAAGAGCCAGTCGCGCAGGGCGACATCCCGGTAGGCAACCGCGATGAGGGCGAGGCCTCCCAGCGAAGCCAGGATCGCCAGCGTGGTGCCGGTCCTGACCGGCACGGTGAGGAGGGCCCATTGCTCGAACGCCCGGCGGTCGATGGCGGCGATCCGATCCAGGTCCGCCTCGCCGGGGTCCCGTTTCACCTGTGCCACCGCTCTCCAGAATCCCGTCCCGGCGAGTCCGCGTCCTTCGCCGAGGGCGGCTTCGGCCTTGTCCAGCGCTGCGCTTGTCGGGTCCATGTTCGTCTCCCTCGAATGGGTCACCGAACGCTACCGGCATCGCCACCCACGGTGGTCTCGGACCCGTTCGGGTCTAGGATTGGCACCCGAAGCCGACGCAAAGGTCCATGAGGTGACACCACAAGAACGCTTCGACTCGCTCATCGCCGCTGACGAGAAGGTCGAACCCCGCGATTGGATGCCCGACGACTATCGCAAGACGCTGATCCGTCAGATCGCGCAACACGCCCATTCCGAGGTCGTTGGCCAGCAACCGGAGGGCAACTGGATCAATCGAGCCCCGACACTGGGCCGAAAGGCGATCCTCATCGCCAAGGTGCAGGATGAGGCCGGTCACGGCCTCTACCTCTATTCGGCCGCCGAGACCCTCGGAATCTCCCGCGACGAACTGCAGGAGATGCTGCACGACGGCCGCCAGAAGTACTCCTCGATCTTCAACTACCCAACCCTGAGTTGGGCGGACATGGGTGCCATCGGATGGCTCGTAGACGGCGCCGCCATCACCAACCAGGTGATGCTCACCCGCACCTCGTTCGGTCCCTACGCCCGGGCGATGATCCGCATCTGCAAGGAGGAGTCGTTCCATCAGCGACAGGGGTACGAGATCATGCTCACACTCGCCAACGGCTCGCCTGAGCAGAAGGCGATGGCGCAGGATTCGCTCAACCGCTGGTGGTGGCCATCTCTGATGATGTTCGGTCCCCCGGATGCCGAATCCACCCACACCCAACAGTCGGTGGAGTGGAAGATCAAGCGGGAGACCAACGACCAACTGCGACAGCGGTTCGTCGACGCCACCGTCCCCCAGGCCCACTTCCTCGGACTCACGGTCCCCGATCCCGACCTCCGCTGGAACGACGAGACCGAGCACTGGGAGTTCGGGGAGATCGACTGGACCGAGTTCTGGGAGGTCGTGAAAGGCAACGGTCCGTGCAACAAGGAACGCATCGAACACAAGGTGAAGGCATGGGAGGATGGGACCTGGGTACGTGACGCCGCCAGGGCCCATGCCGCGCGGAAGCAGACGGTCCCGGCGGAGGTGAGCGCATGAGCTACGACGTCCCGCACATCCCCGGCGAGGTCGAAGCCGAAGCGACGGGCGAACGAGGGTCCGGCTTCCCCCTCTGGGAGGTCTTCGTCCGGGCCTCCCGGGGCCTCAACCATGTCCACGTCGGGAGCCTTCACGCCGCCGATGCCGAGACCGCTGCCCAGCACGGGCGCGACGTGTACACCCGGCGCCAGGAAGGCGTCTCCATCTGGGTGGTGCCATCGAGCGCCATCCACGCGACCGACCCGTTCGACGAGGAGGCGTGGTTCGACTCCGAGAAGCCCTACCGGCACCCGACGTTCTACGACATCCCCGACGAAGTGGGGCACATGTGAGCGAGACCGCTGCGAGGCCGGTACTGCGAGACGCCCTCCTCACCTACCTCTTGCGTCTCGGGGACGACAGCCTGATCCTCGCCCAGCGGCTCGGCGAGCTGGTGAGCCGGCAGCCGGACCTCGAGGAGGACATCGCCGTCGCCAATCTCGCGCTCGATCACATCGGGCAGTGCCGCAACTTCTACACCTACGCCGGGGAGACCGAAGGGAAGGGACGCGACGAGGACCATTTCGCCTTCCTGCGTGACGAGAGGGAGTTCTTCAACCTCGTTCTCTGTGAGCAGCCGAATGGCGACTTCGGCCAGATGATGGCTCGCCAACTGCTCTTCGACGCATGGAGGCTCCCCCTGATGGAGGCGTTGACCCGGTCAGCCGACCCGACCCTTTCGGGCATTGCCGGGAAGGCTGCCAAGGAAGCCCGCTACCACCTTCGCCATTCGATCACCTGGGTGGTGCGCCTTGGCGACGGAACCGTGGAGAGCAATCGACGGATGCAGGCAGGACTGGACTTCATGTGGCGGTACACCGACGAGATGTTCCATGGTGACGAGGTCGAAGCGGCCCTTGCCGAGGCTGGAATCGCGGTTGACCCGGTCACCCTCCGACCGGCCTGGGAGGCGACCATCGACGACGTGCTCGCCCAGGCGAAGTTGTCCCGCCCGGTGGACGCCCGCCAGCGTGGAGGGGGCCGGAGCGGCCACCACACCGAAGCCCTGGGACGCATTCTTCCCGAGATGCAGTTCCTCCAACGCGCCTACCCGGGAGTCGAGTGGTGAGCAGGACGCTGGACGTCGAAGCGGCTCGGGAGGCCCTTGAAACCGTGAAGGACCCAGAGGTTCCCGTGCTCTCCATCGTCGACCTGGGGATCCTGCGGGACGTGCAGGTCGAAGGCGACACCGCGATCGTGACCATCACCCCGACCTACTCGGGCTGCCCGGCCATGGACCATATCCGGGGCCGGGTGGAGGAGACGCTGCTGGCTGTCGGGTTCCGCACGGCCGAGGTCCGCACCGTGCTGTCGCCGGCGTGGACCACCGACTGGATGTCGGAGAGCGGCAAGCGACGGCTCGAGGCGTACGGCATCGCGTCACCCCGCCATACCGAGGTCACCCTCCGCCTCCCGATTCGCTGCCCCCACTGCGGATCCAAGGAGACTGCCCCGGTGAGCGAGTTCGGGTCCACCGCATGCAAGGCCCTCTATCGGTGCGGGGCCTGCCTGGAACCGTTCGACTACTTCAAGGAGATCTGAGACCCGTGCGTCCAGCCCTTCGATTCCACCCGCTGCGGGTGGCCGAGGTCGTCCCCCAGACCGACGATTCGGTCGCCATCACCTTCGAGGTCCCCAGCGACCTCAACGTCGAGTTTGCCTACACCCCGGGCCAGCATGTCACCATCCGAAAGACGATCGACGGCGACGACATCCGGCGCTCCTACTCGATCTGCGCCGACGTCGCCACCGGGGTCCTTCGAGTGGGTATCAAGCAGATCCCCGATGGGAAGTTCTCGACGTTCGCCACCACCCGCCTGGCGGCGGGCGACGAGCTCGACGTGATGCCCCCGGTGGGGGAGTTCACCCATGACCCGGCGGCACCCGGCCGGTTCGTTGCCATAGCGGCCGGTTCGGGGATCACCCCCGTGCTCTCGATGATCACCTCGAGTCTCGAGGCGCAGGACGGGGCCTCCTGGACGCTCCTCTACGGGAACCGTGCGGCCCGCTCGATCATGTTCCTCGAGGAGCTCGAACGCCTGAAGGACCGGCACATGGGGAGGTTCCGGATCATCCACGTCCTCAGCCGCGAGCCCAACCAGGTCCCGCTGTTCGCCGGTCGGATCGACCGTGACAAGCTGGAGAAGGTCCTCGACACCCTCGTCGATGCCTCGTCCATCGACGGTTGGTATCTGTGTGGGCCTCTCGGGATGGTCGAGGACGGTCGATCCGTACTGGAGGAGGCGGGCGTCGATGCCGCGGCAGTCCACTTCGAGTTGTTCTTCGATGAACGCGTCGAGTACGTCCCGGTCGCGGGAGGACCCCGCGAGGGCCTCTCCACCGTCACCATCACCCTCGACGGGCGGAGCTCGGTCGTCTACGTGGACCCGGAAGGCCCCTCGATCCTCGAGTACGCACGGACCGCCCGGTCCGAGGTCCCGTTCGCCTGCAAGGGCGGCATGTGTGCCACCTGCAAGGCGGTCGTCACGGACGGCGAGGTGACGATGGAGAAGAACTACGCCCTCACGGCCGACGAACAGGCAGCGGGGTTCATTCTCACCTGCCAGTCGCACCCGGTCTCGGCCGAGGTCTCCGTCTCCTACGACACACACGGTGGCATCGGGCGCTAACTCTGCGTCTGCAAGAGGTGACCGGGTGCGTGGCGGCGAGCGTCGGTCGAGACGTCGCGGGCGTTGCCGCATACCTCGAAGAGACAAGCCAGCATCGAGCCCTCAATCGACCGCGAGGAACCGGGAGAAGCCTCGCATGAGCTGCAGAGGCACCACCGTGAGTGGTCAGCCGGAATCCCGAAGAGCACGCCGTGCCGTTCTGTGCGGGCGACTTGTGACTGCCTAGGGTCGAATCAACCACGACGAGAGAGAGGAATCATGGGCCTGCAGAGATCCATCCTCGAATGGACCACCGACGACTACAGCGCTGTCGTTGACCTGGCACGGCGGATGTCGGACACATCGAAGCCAACGAACCAGACACTCTTGCTTTCGAGTGGTTTGGAGATGAAGCAACCGGCAGGGTGGTCTGGTACCAGGTGTACCCCAACGATGAAGCCTTCCTGAAGCACGCCGAGAACATGGCCGAGATCGGCTTGAGGGACGAGCTGCAAGAGGTGCTTTCGTTCGAGCGTCTGATTCTCCTAACGCCGGTCACGCATCCCCGGGTGAAGGACATGGCCAAGCAGATGGACGCTGTAGAACTGGATGACATCGCAGGCGTGGTCCGGTAACCGATGGCGGTACGCGCAAGTACCGTTGTGCGTGGCTCAGCCCGGCGCTTCGGGGCTGAGGCAATGTGATTGGTTCACAACGGGCAGAGGCGGGCCCTGCCAACCTGGATGGTTGGGCGGTCACCGCTCTGTCTCGATGAGCTCCTTGATGGTCCCACTCGTTTGTCGCATCATCGTTCGGATCGCCGTGGCCTGCTCATCCGTGATGCCCGGGAACTCGCCGCCCCTGGTGAATCGCGTCGTGCCTTCGTCGATCGCTTCGAACAACATCCACCCATCGATCCGCATCGGACCGTCCTCCGTGCGCACGCGCATGATGCGCATCGGTTCCAGTTCGGTGATCTCCATGGTGCCCTCGGTCGTGGAGCCGAATCGGGTTGTGCGCCGCGTGACGACCGAGCCGACCCGTATGGCGTCATCGGAGGGCACGTCCAGCTGGACGCTCGGATCCCACCGAGGGTGGTTTTCGATATGATGCACGATGCAGAAGTCCCACACTGCTGCGAGGGGCCTCTCTATGACCGTCGGTTCCTGGATTACCACGGTCGCTCCTCCTTCCACGGCTCAGCCACCCTAGTTGTGGCGTCCCGCCATCTCAACGGCTGGCGTAGGACACAGCGCAGGCTGGCCGCCTCTGGGCACGAGGGCTCTCTTTGCCGAGCGGTAGAGTCCCGACCCGTGCCGTTCACCGACCTCGTTCGACAAGCATCACGCCATCGCGTTCGATCCTTCGACGGGATCGAGATCGCAGCACTCAGCTGGCCCGGTGATGGCGATACGATCGTCTTCGTCCATGCGACGGGCTTCCACAAGGAGATGTGGGCTCCCGTCGTGGCGGTCCTGCGCGCCTCGGGCGTCGAGGCCACGCTGGTGTCGGTCGACATGCGTGGGCACGGGGAGTCGGGGAAGCCCGCCGCGCTCTCGTGGTGGGACTACGGGAGGGATGTGGCGGCCGTCATGGAGGCCCTCGGCACGGGAGGCGCTGCGGTGGGGGTCGGGCACTCGATGGGTGGGGGAGCGATCCTCGGCGCGGAGATACTCGGCCCTGGCACGTTCGATGGCATCGTGCTGGCCGACCCGGCCGCGATGAGCCAGGAGTTCCTCGACGAGCAGGAACGGCGGTTCGGGAACCCGTGGGCGGACGGTGCCGTCCGCCGAAGGAGCAGGTACGCGAGCTTCGAAGAGGCACTCGACAACTTCAGGTCGAAGGATGTGTTCTCCGGGTGGGTGGACGGCGCCGTCGAGCTCTACGCGGCCCACGGCCTCGAGGAAGCGGAGGGTGGCGTCGTGCTGCGATGCTCGCCGGCGTGGGAGGCGACGACGTTCTCGTGCAGCGACATGGTCGAGGTCTGGCCGCGGATCCCGGAGGTCGCCTGCCCGATCACGCTCGTCACCGGCCAGCATTCGGTCACCCACGAACCCGACCACGCTCGCAGCTCGGCGATCCACCTGCGCGCCCGGCACGTGCGCCTTCCCGGCATCGGCCACTTCATCCCGATGGAAGCCCCGGACTGGACGGCGATCGAGGTCCAGCGCGGCGCTCAGGGTCGCCAGGCGATGATGGATGCCGGCGCCTACGAGGACCACCACGGGTTCGTGTGGGAGTACGGACGGGATGTGCTCGCAGTCCTCGACCCCCAGACCGGCGAGCAGATCCTCGACCTCGGATGCGGGGGAGGGCAACTCACCGCGAGGATCGCAGAGTCCGGTGCGACCGTCACCGGGGTGGACCTGGACGCGGCACTGATCAAACTCGCCCGGGAGCGGTACCCCGGGATCCGCTGGATCGAGGCGGACATCTCGGACCTTGCCCTCGTGGAGTCGTTCGACGCCGTCTTCTCCAACGCAGTGCTCCACTGGCCACCCGACCCGAAGCGGGTGGCGACGGTGGTCGCCGACCATCTCCGGTCCGGCGGCAGGTTCGTGGCCGAGTTCGGTGGAGCCACCAACTGCGACCGCCTCATTCGCGCCATCAAGGCCGCCCACCCCGACCCGGCACTCGAGCACCCCTGGTACTTCCCCACCGAGCAGCAGTACGCCAACGTCCTCGAGGAGGCCGGCCTGGAGCCACGGGCGATGACGACGTTCCGGAGGCCGACCCGCCTCGAGGGAGGCCCATCCGGTTGGGTGCGGGCGTTCGGGTCGTGGGCGACCGCTGGGGTCGACGACGTGGAGGCGTTTCTCCGCGATGTCGAGTCGAAGGCGAGGGACGAGGTGTGGATGGGGGACCACTGGGAGGGCGACTACGTCCGCTTGCGGGTCGAGGCCCGGAAGGTCTGACCGTCAGCCCACGATCCGTCCATCCTTGATGGCACGGCCCTCGCCACGCAGGAGCCCGGCCTGTTCCTTCGCCAGGTGGGGGACGAGGCGACCGCTCGCCCGGGTGACCCGCCACCACGGAAGGTCGCCCACCCGCTTGAGGACACCGGCGACACCGCGAGCCGCCCCGGGGTACCCGGCCTCGGCCGCGATCTCACCGTACGTGGCGACGTCCCCGGGTTCGAGCCCGGCAACGACCTTCGCAACGGCCTCCTGGTAGGGCGTGAGGTCGGGGTCCACCGGGCGAAGGCTACTCCCGGCGCGGCCGGGTACCCCAGGGCCCGGTTCGCTCAGGTGGTGCGGGCCAGCTCCGAGAGGCGAATCGACGCCGTGGATCGGAACGCCTCACGGATGGAGTCGTCGACGATCCGATCCGCCTGGTCGTCAACGAGGCGGTGGGCGGTTGCTGTCTCCATGTCGGCCGCTTCCAGCTCGCCGTATCGACCGAGGGCCCCCGCCCTGGCTGCCCGCAGGCGCCACTCGGCTGAAGCCGCACCGATCTCCTTCGCCGCGGTCACCCCGACCGCGAAAGCCTCGGCGGCCTCGGCGTTGCGGTCCTGTGCAAGGAGCCACTCACCGCGGGTGGCCGCGATGGCGGGCCCGTAGTGGGCCATCTGGCGCTCCTCCACGAACACCGATGCCTCCTCGAGCAGCGCGTCGGCGCCGACCACGTCCCCGGCCGCCGTGCGTACGGCGGCGAGGCCGAGCAGGAGGCGCGGCGTCTCGAGGAACTTCGATGCCGACGAGCCGGCGATCCCGGTGGCCAGGAGTTTGGCGGCCCTCTCGAGGTCGTTGGCCGCGAGTGCGGCGGCGGCCAGCTCGGCATAGACGGTGGATGCCAGCGTCTCTCCCATCGGGGTCTCCAGGAACCCAAGGGCCATTTCGCCAAGTGAGGCTGCCTGTTCACGATCGCCGAGTTCGGTGTAGATCCGTGCCATGGAAGCGGCGGATGCGGCCGCGTTGAAGAGCTGGCCCGACTCCTCGCCGAGTCGAAGTGACTTGGCGTGGTAGGCCAAGGCGGTCTCGATGTCACCGACCTGGTCTGCGGCCATCCCGGCCTCCAGCGCCGCGACGCTGGCGGTCGAAGAGCCGGCTCGGTGGGCCATCTCGGCACCAATACGAGCCTGCTCCCATGCCTCATCCAGCTTGCCTTCCCGCGTCAGGTAGAAGAAGGACACAGCCGCCAGTTTCGAGAGGACTTGGGGATGTGACGAGCCGGCGGCCAACTCCCTGGCCTTCTCGAGGGCTCGCAACCCCTCCTCGTATCGCGTGGCGTGGGCGAGGGAGAGGGCGCGCTGGAGGGCTCCTCCCGCTGCCAGCATTCCCGAGCCGACCTCCGAGCCGATACGGGAGGTCTCGGCATCGTGGGCGGCGGCCTTCTCCAGGTCGCCGCGGGTGGTGGCGATCATGCAGCTGTTCATGTGGTACTCCGCCAGGCCCATCGAGTCACCCGACGACTCGGCGAGTCTTCGGGCCTCCTCCAGGTGCGTCGTCGCCTGGTCGTAGTCCCCACCCAGGAACGCCGAGGTGAAGCCGAGACGGTTGAGCGCGGTGATCTGGACCGAAGGCTCGGAGCGGGAGCGGCCGATGGCGAGCATCTGCTGGTAGGAGGCGGACGCCCTTGTGAGGTCGGGGATGAGTGTGTAGGCGGCCCCGAGGCCCTCGTGGATGCGCTGGACGAGTTCGACATCATCGGTGTTCGAAGCCCAGGACAAGGCTCCATCGTAGAAACGGATTGCGTCGGCGAGCGACATCGCCCGTGAGGCCTCATCGCCGGCGGCGATGAGGTGGGGGATGGCCCGGTGCTCCTGCCTCGACTCGAGCAGATGGTGGGCGATCTCGTGGGGCGCGGCCCCGTTCTCGATGAGGTGGTCGGCCACCTCCCCGTGCAGTGACCGGCGCTCCTTGAGAAGGATGGTGTCGTAGGCGGTCTCCTGGATGAGTGCATGCCGGAACGCGAACACCCGGCGGGGGATCCGTGACTTCTCGACCATGAGGTCGCGGCGCATGAGGTCGGTGAGGGCGGCCTCGGTGGCGCTGTCGGCACGGCCGCCGGCCAGGGCCGCGAGCTCGCCGAATTCGAATTCACGGCCGAGGACGGAAGCGAGCTGGGTGACGAGCTTCGAGTACTCGTCGAGGCGGTCGAGGCGAGCGGTGAGCAGACCGGCCACGCCGCCCGGGATGGCGACCCGACCCGGGTCGCCATCGACCACCCACCCATTGGTCGCCTCTCGCAGGGTCCCGGCTTCCAGGAGGACCCGGATGATCTCCTCGACGAAGAAGGGGTTGCCCTCAGCCCGCGACCAGATCGTCGCCTGCAGTTCCTCGGGGATTCCCTTGCCCCCGAGCAGGTTGTCGACGATTCGGCGCGAGGCGTCGTCGTCGAGCGGTCGGAGTTCGAGGGGGGTGTAGCGGTGGCTGAAGTCCCTTCCCGCGGCCTCGTGGAAGCTCCATGAAGGATCACCTCGGTGGGGACGCATGAGAGCGATGATGGCCAGCATCGACCGGTCGATGGCCTCTGTGAGCGCCTCGAGGAGCGATAGGGAGACGGCATCCGCCCAATGGAGGTCCTCGATCACGAGGACGCTCGGTCGCGACCGAGCGCATGCCTCCATGTAGCTGAGGACCGCCGAAAAGATGCTCCGTTGCAGGTCGGGGGCGGACATCCCCCCGATCATCGAGGCGTCTCCGTCGGTGGGTTGAACGCCGAGCAAGGCACACAGGTAGGTGGTGGCCGTCCTGGGATCCGCAAGGGCCACGTCGTCCACATTGGCTGCGACCTTGGCGCGTGCCGCGGAGGGGTCATCGTCGGCCTGGATGCCGAACAGTCCCGAGAACAGGTCGACGAAGGGGGCATAGGCGACGGAGGTGTTGTAGGAGAGGCATCGGGCCTCGGCCCACCGGACCGAATCTCCGCGGGTCTCGTCGGCCTTCCACGGGGCCAGGCAGTTCTCTGCTTCCAGGTCCGCCCGCAACGCTGCGGCCAACCGCGACTTGCCGACCCCGGCGTCCCCGATGATCGAGCAGATCTGGCCCTTGCCCTGGCGGACCGCGGCGATGACGTCGTGCAGTTTCGCCAACTCGGGCTCCCTCCCCACCAACGGGGTGGCGCGCCCGATGAGTCCGCGTACGGTGGCGGGCCGCTCCCGCACCCCGGTCACCCTGAACGCGGAGACCGGTTCTGCCTTCCCCTTGGCCTCGACCGGTTCGAGTTCCTCGAACTCGAAGAGGCGATCGACCAGTCTCTGGGTGTCGCCCGAGACCTGGAGCGTTCCCGGGAGAGCGGTCTGCTCCATGCGGGCCGCCACGTTCACTGCGTCGCCCAGGGCCGAGTACTCGACTCGGAGATCGGAGCCCACCTCGCCCACGACCACGAGTCCGGTGTTGATCCCGACCCTGAGGTCGAATCCGATACCCCACCGCGCCTTGACCTCGTGGGCGTACGGCTTGGCCTCGCGGAGCATCTCGAGGCCCGCCATGACGGCCCGTTCGGGGTCATCCTCATGGGCGATCGGGGCCCCGAAGAACGCCAGGACGGCGTCGCCCATCAGCCGGGCCAGGGTTCCCTCGTAGCGATAGACGGGCCGGATGAGATGCTCGAACGCGCCGTTGACGACCTCCGCCCACTCCTCGGGGTCGAGTTGCTCGGCTGCCGCCGTCGAGCCCTGGATGTCGGCGAAGAGCATGGTGACGGTTCGCCGCTCGCCGGCCATGGTGCGACCTGCCCGGGCCGCTTCGAGCTTGGCCAGGAGTTCGGCGGGGACATAGCGGGTCAGGCCGTCGTCCGGCGCGGCTTGCGCCCTCTGGAGGGCGTTGCCGCAGTTGGAGCAGAACGAACTCCCCGGCGCGTTGACCGCCGAGCAGATCCCGCAGGTGCCGGCCAGCCCCTTGCCACAGTTGGAGCAGAACGATGCTCCGTCCTCATTGGGATGTGCACAGGCAGGACACTGCATCCGGGGGCCTCGATCGGTTGCTTCTGGTCGGCAACGATACTGCGACGCTGTCCGCGCGCAACAGGTCTGTGCCGGGGACGGGGACACTGCGGCGATCCTGGTCGGCGGACCTCGCAGAGGGTCGCGGCCACGGCACTAGCCTTCCTCTCGATGAGCCCGCACAACCACCCGAACCTGACGGTCGTCGACAATCCCTTGGTCCAAGCCAACATGACCGTGCTCCGGAACCGCGACACCGACCCGGACACCTTCCGCAGGACGACCCGCCGCCTCGCCACGGCCCTTCTCCACGAAGCTGCCAAGCACTTCGAGACCGAGGAAGTGGACGTTGAGACCCCGCTTGAGAGGACGACGGGCGTGCGCATCGCCAAGGACCTGGTGGCGGTCCCCGTTCTCCGGGCCGGCCTCGGGCTCCTCGAGGGGATCACCAGGCAGCTTCCGAACCTCCGGGTTGGGTACGTGGGTGTGTTCCGGGACGAGGAGACCGCCCAGCCCCACGAGTACTACACGAAGCTCCCGCCACTCGACAACGCCCACGTGCTCATCCTTGAACCGATGCTCGCCACCGGCGGATCGCTTTCGTGGGCGGTGGGCAAGGTGAAGAAGATGGGCGGAGTCGACATCACAGCGATGACCGTCTGCGCTGCGCCGGTCGGGGTCGAGCGCATGTATGAGGAGCACCCGGACGTTCGCATCATCACGGCGGCACTCGACCGTGACCTCGACTACCGCTACTACATCCGCCCGGGCGTGGGCGACATGGGTGACCGGCTGTTCGGGACGACCTGACATGGCCACGATTCGAGAGATCTACCTACATGCGGCTCGAACGGTCCCGGGGGTGGTCACCGCAGCCGCCGATCAATGGGACGTGCCATCGGCCCTGGAGGGGTGGACCGTCGGAGGCCTCACCGGGCACTTCGTGAGGGGAGTGGCCACGGTGGTGCGCTACCTCGACCAGCCGACCCCACCACGGGGTCCCGAGATGGATGCCGTCGACTATTTCACCTCCTTCGACATGCGGGAGCCCTCCTTCGCCGAGGGGGTCGTACGGCGGGGAGAGCAAGAGGCAATCGACGGCCCCGAGGCGGTGGCCCAGCGGGCGACGGAGTGGGTGGGGGTGCTCGAAACCAGGCTCCCTCGACTCGCCATCGACCATCGTGTGGCGGTGCTCGACGCCTTTGCGCTCACCCTCGATGAGTACCTCAAGACCCGGCTCGTTGAGCTCGTCGTCCACCATGCCGACCTGGCGGTCACCGTCGACCTCCCGGAACTCCCGGCTGCCGCCCGGGGGATCGCCATCGATGTGCTCGTGGCCCTCTCCCGGCGCAAGCATGGAGACCGCGCACTCGTCGACGCGCTCTCCCGCGCCGAACGCGCCTCAGGCATCTCGTTCTTCTGAGGAGAGCCGGGCGTCAGGCGTCGGGCGTCCTTCTCTCGACGCTCGCCTCTAGCCCGTATTCCTCAACCCGGTGGCGATGCCGTTGATGGTGAGGAGGAGGGCTCGTTCGAGGTCGGGATCGGGCTCGAAGCGGGCTCGCTTCAGGAGGGCAACCTGGAGGTAGCTGATCGGGTCGAGGTAGCGGTCGCGCACCGACAGCGTGCGCTCAAGGACTGGGTTGGCCTCGAGGGGGGTGGCGAGTCCGGTCACGGCGGTGATCTCCGCCGTCGTCCGGTCGTGTTCCTCGACGATCAGGTCGAAGACCCCGTGGTGGTCGGGGTCCACGAGTCCCTCGACGTATCGGCGCGCGATGCCGAGATCCGTCTTGGCGAGTGTCATGGAGACATTCGAGAGAAACGTCCGGAAGAAGAGCCACTCGTCGTGCATGGCACGCATCGCCTCGCCGAGGCCCGCAACCCGAGCTGCGGCCAGTCCAGACCCGACTCCGTACCAGCCGGGGACGATCTGTCGGCTCTGGGTCCAGCCGAACACCCATGGGATGGCCCGCAGGTCGTCGAGTCCTTCGCCGCCCTTCCGTCGCGAGGGGCGGGAACCGATCTTCATGGCCCCGAGTCGCTCCACCGGTGTGGATGTCAGGAAGTAGGGGACGAGGGAGGGGTGCCCGACGAGGCGGCGGTAGGCGCCGAATGCCGCATCCGAGACGACGCCCATGATCTCGTCCCAGTGAGCGAGGACATCGGGGGTTCGCCGAGGTGTGCGGTGGAGGAGCGATGCCTCCAGGACTGACGCGAGGGTGACTTCGAGGTTCCGGCGCGCGAGTCGGGGCAGGGCGTACTTGTCGGAGATCACCTCGCCCTGTTCGGTGATCTTCATGGGCCCGTCGACCACGCCCCACGGTTGGGCCAGCACCGCCTCATGGGTGGGCCCGCCCCCCCGACCGACGGTCCCACCCCGGCCGTGGAAGAGACGGAGGATGACACCATGCCGCTGGGCGGCGTCGCGAAGATCGCGCTGCGCCTTGTAGATCTCCCACTGTGAGGTGGTGATGCCTCCGTGCTTGTTGGAGTCGGAGTAGCCGAGCATCACTTCCTGCACGTTTCCCCGCAGATCAACCAGCTGGCGGTATGGCGCGACGGTGAGGAGCGCGTCGAGGATGGCCCCCGCCTCGCGCAGTTCGGTGACGGTCTCGAGGAGCGGAACGAAACCGATTGCGGCGACTCCTCCGCCGAGATCGATGAGCCCGGCTTCCCGGGCCAGCACGGTCGCGGCGAGCACGTCATCGGGTCCGCGGGTCATCGAGATGATGTATGACTCGATGACGTCCTCACCGAATCGGGCGTGAGCGTCGCGGGCTGCCGAGAAGGCGGCAAGGACTGAAGCCGGGACCTCGGGAAGGGCCGTGGCAGGTGTCAGAAGTGGGCGCTTGGCCGCCAGTTCTCCCGCGAGCAGCGCCACCCGATCACCTCGGGCCATCCCGTCGTAGTCGATGCCGTGCAGGTCGAAGATGTGGACCAGGGCGGCGTGGTGCCGATCGGCGTGCTCGCGGATGTCCATGGTGGCGAGGTGGAACCCGAAGGCCGTGACGTTCCTGATGAGCCGAGCGAGTACGCCGTCAGCGATGGCGGCGCCGTGGTTGGCCCGCAGGGAGGCGTCCATGAGGAGGAGGTCGTCGAGGAGGCCGTCGGGAGCCGCATAGTCCACCCCGGTGCGATGGCGCGACCCTGTGGAGACCCGGTGCTGGGTCTGTTCGAGGCGCTCATGGATGAACGCGCACTTCAGGCGGTAGGGCTCCTCGGCATTGAGGCGGGAGAAGCGGGCGAACGTCTCGGGGAGGTGGTGGCGGTCCCTGGCGAGGGACGACTCGAGCTCCCGCGAGATCTCCGAGATCCTGATCGAGCTCGACAACTCCTCTGCCAGCTTCTCGACCGCTCTTCGAAGGTTGCGCAGCCCATGCTCATGCTGGATCTCGAGGATCCTGGTCGTGAGGTCGGCCGTGACGAAGGGGTTCCCGTCGCGGTCACCCCCCACCCAGGTGCCGAAGCGAAGGGGCCTGTCACCGGTTTCGAGGTGGACGCCGAGACGCCCGACCTGGACGGTGAACTCGTCGAGCACGCTCGGCAGGACGTCGGTGAACAGCTGATCGAAGTAGTAGATGGCCGAACGTGCCTCGTCCACGGGCGACGGACGTTCGAGCCGGAGCTCGTCGGTCTGCCAGATCTGGTCGATGAGCTCTCCGATTCGCCGATCGATTCGCCGTTGGTCCCCAAGGGAGGCCCTCGGGTCGTTGCGCTCCTCGAGGAGGTCGGAGACGTGGACGAGCTTGCGAAGGATGGACCTGCGGCTGGCCTCGGTCGGATGGGCGGTGAACACGGGGCGAAGCTCGAGGCGACGTACGACAGACTCGACGAGGTCCTGGGGAAGTCCGGCGTGTCCGATCGCGTCGACTGCTTCAGCGAGCCATTCCCCGCCCTCGGTCCCCGTCGTGAGCTCGCCCACCCGGTGGCTCATCTCCGCGACGTTGGCCAGGTGGAAGTAGGTGGTGAAGGCACGGACGAGCAGCGCCATGGTGGCGATGTCCTGGTTCCCCAGTAGCGCATCGAGACGTTCGGCGACCGCTTCGGACGGGCTGTCGCGGAGCTCCTTCGTGAGTCCGCGGACCTCCTCGACGAGTTGGAGGAGGTCGGCACCGACCTGTCGGACGAGTGTCTCACCCAGCTGCTGTCCGAGTCGGCGGATGTCGTCGCGGAGGGCTTGGTCTGAGGGCATGGCGTGAGCCTACGGGCCGCGTCAGGGGCTGGTGAGCGCGGCCCTCTCAGTCACCGCGGCGATCGCTTCGGCGAGGCGGTGTACGCCTTCGGCGATGCGACGGGGATCGCCGCTCGTGAAGTTCAAGCGCATCGATCGCTCGCCACGACCATCCGCGAAGAAGGTATCGCCGGGTACGAAGACGACATCCCGGGCGATCGCCTCCTCGAGCACCGCCCGCGACGTGAGCCCGATCGGGAGTGTCAGCCAGAGAAACATCCCACCCTCCGGTCGGGTCCGCTCCGTACCCACCGGGAGAAGGGCGTCCAGGGCTTGCTCCATCGACGCCAGTCCCTCGGCGTATCGGTTGCGGGTGGCCTCGATGTGGGCGTCGAGGTCGATCGACGCGAGCAACTCGACGAGGATCTCCTGCGCAAGGTGGTTGCTGTGGAGATCGGCGGCCTGTTTCACGATGTGGAGGGGTTCGACCATGGACGGGGGAGCCACCACCCAGCCCATTCGGAGCCCGGGGGCCACCACCTTCGAGAACGATCCCATGAGGAATGAGCGGTCCCGGACGGCGGCCGCGATCGGGGCGGACCCGGTGCCCCGGAAGCGAAGCTCGCCGTACGGATCGTCCTCAACGAGGAACGTCTCGGATGCCGCCAGGGCTGCGGCCGTGGCGGCTCGCGTCTCGGCGTCGTAGGAGATACCGGTGGGGTTCTGGAAGGTGGAGACGGTGTAGAAGAGCTTCGGGTCGTGCTCGACCAGGGCGTCGGTGAAGGCGGTGACCTCGACCCCGCCGGGGCCCAGCGGGACGGTCCGCACCTCCGGTTGGTAGAGGGCGAAGGCCTGGAGGGCCCCGAGGTAGGAGGGAGCCTCGAGCAGGAGGTGATCGCCGGGGTTGATGATGATCTTGCCGATGAGGTCGAGTGCCTGCTGTGACCCGTTCACGATCAGGATGTGGTCGGGGTCGACGGTCATCCCGAAGCGAGTGGAGTACCGGTCGGCGATCCACCCACGGAGCTCGTCGACCCCGGCGGTGGTCGTGTACTGGAGGGCGCTCGCTCCTCGGTTCGCCAGGACCCGGTTCGTTGCCTCCCGTACCTCCTCGACCGGGAAGGTCTCGGGGTGGGGGAGGCCGCCTGCGAAAGAGATGACCTCGGCGCGTTTGGTGACAGCGAGTATCTCGCGGATGAATGACGGTTGGATGCCGGCCATGCGAGCCGCGAGACGATGGTCCATGAGCCCGGAGAGCGTAGTGACCCGGGCTCGGCAGCGGGGGAGCCGGTCGGAGCCCTGACCACGCCTGCGTAGGCTTGGTGCAAGCTGAATGGAGGTCCCTGATGGCAACCGGTCGGCGAAGTTGGGCTGAGCCCTACAAGATCAAGATGGTCGAACCCATCACGATGACCACCCGGGATGTCAGGGAGGCGGCAATCAGGGAGGCTGGCCACAACACGTTCCTGCTGCGCTCGGACGACGTCTACATCGACCTCCTCACCGACTCGGGGACCTCGGCCATGTCGGATCACCAGTGGGCCGGGCTCATGCTGGGTGACGAGGCGTATGCGGGATCACGGAGCTTCTACCACCTGGTCGAGGCGGTCCGGGACGTCTACGGCTACGAGGAGCTCATCCCGACCCACCAGGGGCGAGGGGCAGAGCACATCCTGAGCCAGGTCATGATCTCGGAGGGCGACTACATCCCCGGGAACATGTATTTCACGACCACCCGGTATCACCAGGAGCGAGCCGGGGGGAAGTTCGTGGATGTCATCGTCGACGAGGCCCATGATCCTGCTTCCGAGTTCCCGTTCAAGGGCAACGTCGACCTCGGCAAACTGCAAGCCCTCATCGACGAGGTGGGAGCGGAGAAGATCCCGTACATCTCGGTGGAGACGAACGTCAACATGGCCGGCGGGCAGCCGATGTCGATGGCGAACCTCCGGGCAACGTGGGAGCTGTGTCGCCGGCACGGGATCGCAGTCATGCTCGATGCCACCAGAGCCCTCGAGAACGCCTTCTTCATCCAGCAGCGAGAAGCCGGGTACGCCGGGACTTCGATACGGGAGATCCTCCTGGAGATCTGTTCCTACTCGGATGGCGCGACCGTCTCATCGAAGAAGGACAACCTCGTCAACATCGGAGGATTCCTCGCGGTCCGCGACCCGGACCTCGCGACCCGGGCGCGGGCGCTGCTTGTGGCCTTCGAGGGCCTCCACACCTACGGTGGCATGGCCGGCCGGGACATGGAGGCCCTCGCCCGGGGCATCAGGGAGATGGTCTCCTCGGACGACCATGTGCGGGCTCGGGTCGGCCAAGTCCAGTACTTGGGCGACCGGCTGATCGCGGCCGGGATCCCCCTGGTCCGTCCCATCGGCGGCCATGGGATCTTCCTCGACGCCGCTTCGATCCTGCCCCACATCCCCCAGGACGCATTCCCGGCCCAGGCGCTGACTGCTGCGCTCTACCTCGATTCGGGAGTACGCGGCATGGAGCGAGGGGTCGTCTCCGCCGGAAGGGACAAGGCAACCGGTGCGCATCACTACCCGAGGCTCGAGTTGGTGCGCCTTGCCATCCCGCGGCGGGTGTACACCCAGGCCCACATGGACGTGACCGCGGAATCGGTGATCGAGGTCTTCGAGAGCCGGGAAACGATCGGGGGCCTCCGGTTCACCTACGAGCCCGAGGAACTGCGCTTCTTCCAGGCGAGGTTCGAGGAGATCGGCTGACCTCGAGATCCCGAGGGGCCGATCGCCGTCAGCCGGCGAGGGCGCGGACAATGGCCCCTGCGATGCCGTCCGCGTCGAGGCCGACCTCTGCGAGGAGCGTTTGCTGGTCACCGAACCGGAGGAACGCGTCGGGGATCCCGAGGATCGTCAGGGGGACATGCACCCCGGCCGCGGCGAGGGTCTCGGCGACTCCTGCACCGAATCCGCCGGTCCGCACGCCATCTTCGACGGTGACGACGTGCCGGTGCTCGGCCGCCCAGGTCGGTAGTCTCGGGTCCATCGGCTTGACCCACCTGGCGTTCACCGTTGTCACCCCGATACCCGCCTCGGCGAGGTGGCTGGCGGCTTTCCCCGCCGGCTCGACCATCTTCCCCGTTGCCAGCAGCAGGACGTCGTCGCCGCTCGTGAGACGCTCCCACCTGCCAACGGTGAACGGGGCAGCGGGGAGGTCGGGGATGGCCGAAGCCGCTCCCCGCCAGTAGCGGATCGCCATGGGGTGCTCGGTGTCGACTGCGGTCGCCACCATCCTCGCCAGTTCGAGTTCATCGGCAGGGGCACCGATGGTCATGTTCGGGATCATCCTCAGGTAGGAGAGGTCGAAGACGCCGTGGTGGGAGGGACCGTCGGGACCGGTCACCCCTGCCCGATCGAGCACGAACACCACCGGGAGATCGTGCAGCGCGACATCGCAGACGATCTGGTCGAAGGCCCGTTGCAGGAAGGACGAGTAGATCGACACGATCGGGCGCTTTCCGCCCATGGCCAGCCCCGCGGCCATCGTGACTGCGTGCTGCTCCGATATGCCCACGTCGTGCACCCGCTCGGGGAATGCCTCCGCCATGGGGCTCAGGCCGGTCGGTGACTGCATGGCGGCCGTGATTGCTACGAGGTCATCGTGACGGCGGGCTGCTTCGAGGATGGCGGCCTCGAATACCTTTGTCATCGTCAGCCCGTTGCTGAGCGGCTTCCCCGTCTCGATGTCGAACCTGCCGACCCCGTGGAGCTTGTCCTCCGTGTTGTTGATGGCGGGTTCGTAGCCCCGGCCCTTGTCGGTGATGACGTGGATGACCACCGGCTCGTCGAAGTCCTTGGCGTGGCGAAGGGTCTCTTCGAGCCATGCCTGGTCATGGCCATCTATCGGGCCGGTGTACTTGAGGCCGAGTACGTCGAAGAAGGTGAGCGTCGTGAGCATCTCCTTGACGCTCTCCTTGAACCGCATGGCGGTCTCCTCGGCGAACTCACCGACGATGGGCAGCCGACGGAGGAGGGAGGCGAACGCCTGCTTGGCGTCCTCGTACCGTCGGTCGACGCGCAGACGTGCCAGGTGTTCGGCGAGGCCCCCGACGGTCGGCGCGTACGAGCGCCCGTTGTCGTTGAGGATGATGATGAGGCCCTTGGGCTTCGTGTGGGCGATGTGGTTCAGCGCCTCGTAGGCCATTCCGCCCGTTATGGCACCGTCGCCGATCACCCCGATGACGTAGTCGGTGTCGTTCTCCCTGGCTTGGACGAGTCCCATCGCATAGGACAGTGACGTGGAGGCGTGGCTGTTCTCGACGAAGTCGTGGGGGCTCTCCTCACGGCTGGGATAGCCGGACAAGCCGCCCTCCTGGCGGAGGGTGGCGAAGTCCTTGCGGCCGGTGACGATCTTGTGGGTGTACGCCTGGTGCCCGACGTCCCAGATGATCTTGTCCCGGGGGCTGTCGAACACCCGATGGAGGGCGAGTGTCAACTCCACCACGCCGAGGTTGGGGGAGAGGTGGCCACCCGTGCGGGTCATGTGCTCGATGATGAAGGTCCTGATCTCCGCTGAGAGCGTGGCCAACTCCTCCATGCTCAGTGCGTGGAGGTCGGCGGGCTGCGAGATCGAGTCCAGGAGTGACATGGGGTGGCGGTTGCCAGTGTACGACCGGCGTCCTGCAAGGCCGTCACCGGGGATCAGATGGTCGCCCGCCACCGGTCGGCCGAGAGGCGGTAGAGGAGGTGCCGGCGTAGGACGTGACCGGGTTCGATGAACGGGTGATCGAAGTCATCCGCCGGGTCCCGGGTCATCCCAAGGCGCTCCATCACCCGCCATGAGCGCTCATTGGACGGAACGGTCAACGAGACGACCTCGGGGAGCCCGACATCCAGGAAACCAACCCGGAGGGCTGCGCTCGCCGCCTCCGTTGCGAAACCCTGGCCCCATGCCTGACGAGCCAGGCGCCATCCGACCTCGACAGCCGGGGTGAAGTGGGAGTCGAACCGGGTATTGGCAAGGCCGGCGAAGCCGAGGAACGAGCCTTCGTGGTCGAGGGCCCACAACCCCCAACCCTGCTCGTCGAGGTGGGTATCCATTCGCCCGATCATGTCCTCGCTGGCTTGGCGAGTCATGGGCGATGGGAGGTAGCGCATGACCTCAGGGTCGGAGTTCATCGCCGCGAACGGATCGAGGTCCGAGTCGATCCAGCGTCGTAGGATGAGGCGCTCGGTCCGGATCATCGGACCGACGGTAGTTGCCTCCGAGGCCGAGACACACCCAGAGGCAGACCCGTTAGGGTCCCAATCCATGTCCGATCCTGACATCGTCCGCCAAGCGTTCGTCTCCCGCCGGTCGATTCGGGCCTTCCTGCCCGACCCGGTCCCCGAGGACGTCATCGTCGACCTTCTTGAGGCGGCCTCCCGGGCTCCTTCCGGGACGAACACCCAGCCGTGGCGGGTGTGGGTTGTCTCGGGAGCCGCCCGGGACGGCCTCGTCGCGCGGGTACTGGCGCTCTTCGACGAGGGCTTCTCCGAGGGGATGGGGGAGTACTACCCGTCGGAGTTCGTCGAGCCGTTCCTGTCCCGTCGGCGGAAGATGGGGTGGGACATGTACGGGTTGCAGGGGATAGCGAAGGGGGATTGGGAGAAGACGCGGGCTTCCCACCGTCGCAATTTCGAACTCTTCGGTGCGCCGGTGGGACTCTTCTATGCCATGCACAAGACGATGAGAGCCAGCGGATGGCTGGACGTCGGCCTCTTCATGGAGGGCGTCATGACGATGGCGAGGGCCCACGGGCTCGACACGTGCCCTCAGGCCGCGTGGAGGGAGTACACCACGGTCGTGGAGGAGTACCTCGGCATCCCCGACGACCATCACCTCGTCGTGGGCATGGCCCTCGGCTACGAGGACGCGACCGCGCCGATCAACCGGCTCGTTACCGACCGGTCCCCGGTGTCCGAGTTCGCGACCTTTCTCCGATAGTCGCCCCCGGCTACGGTCCACCCCATTCCTAACCTGCCTCGCACCTCCCACCCCTGACGGCCCTTCCCATGTTCGACTCCCTCACCGACCGCTTCTCCGAGATCTTCCGCTCCCTCACCGGGAAGGGGCGGCTGTCCGAGGCCGACGTCGATGCCGCGCTGCGCGAGGTACGGCTTGCCCTCCTCGAAGCCGACGTCAACGTCGGTGTGGTCCGTGACCTCCTTGCCCGGATCCGGGTCCGAGCCATCGGCGCCGAGGTGCACGAGAGCCTCACGCCCGGCCAGCAAGTCATCAAGATCGTCGACGAGGAACTCGTCACGACCCTCGGGCGCGAGCACGTACCGCTGAACACACCAAGCAAACCCCCGCTCATCATTCTGATGGTCGGCCTCCAGGGATCGGGAAAGACCACGACCACGGCCAAGCTCGCCAAGCACCTGAAGGAGAGCGGGCGACGGCCGCTGCTCGTGGCGGCCGACCTCCAGCGCCCGGCGGCGATCGAGCAACTCGAGCAACTCGGTGAGCGGATCGGCGTCCCCGTCTACAGCGAGTCCAGCTCTCGGCCGACCAGGGTCGTGCGTTCCGCCCTCAAGGAAGCGACGCGCGGCGTCCACGATGTGGTTCTCATCGACACTGCCGGTCGCCTGCAGGTTGACACGGACCTGATGGATGAGCTGGCGGCGATTCGCAAGGTGGCCGAACCCGACGAAACGCTGCTGGTCGTCGACGCCATGACCGGCCAGGACGCCGTGAACGTGGCGCAGGGCTTCCTGGAGTACACCGACGTGACCGGGATCGTGCTTTCCAAGCTCGACGGTGACGCCCGGGGCGGCGCGGCGATCAGTGTCCGGGAGGTCACCGGGAGGCCGATCAAGTTCGCCGCGGTCGGAGAAGGGCTCGACGAGTTCGAGGTGTTCCACCCGGACCGCATGGCGTCGCGCATCCTTGGTATGGGTGATCTCCTGACCCTCATCGAGAAGGCCGAGGAGACGTGGGATGAGACGGAGGCACTGCGACTCGCCGATCGCATGCAGAAGGCAGAGTTCGACCTCGACGACTTCCTCAAGCAGATGCAGCAGATCCGCCGCATGGGTTCATTGCAAGGGCTGCTTGCTATGCTTCCGGGCGCCGGAGCGGCACTTCGCGACGTCGACATCGACGAGCGGGACCTCGGTCGGGTCGAGGCGATCATTCGCTCGATGACTCCCGAGGAACGCCGGACCCCCCGCATCATCAACGCCCATCGTCGGCGTCGGGTCGCGACGGGTTCGGGGACGTCACTCCAGCAGGTGAACCAACTGCTCAAGCAGTTCGGTGAAGCCCAGAAGATGATGCAGGCGTTTGCCGGCGGTGGAATGTCCGGTCTCCCCGGCCTCCCCGGAGGTGGCGGAATGCCCGGGCTACCGGGTGCCGGCCGCCCCCCGAGGCGCCCGACTGCGCAGCGCAAGAAGAACACGAAGAAGCGAAAGAAGAGGTAGGCAGATGGCGGTCAAGATTCGCCTGATGCGACTCGGCAAGAAGAAGCAGCCCGTCTACCGCGTGGTCGTCAGCGACTCGCGGAAGGCCCGCAACGGCCGCTACATCGAGTCGATCGGTCGTTACGAGCCACGTCAGGACCCCTCGTTGGTCGAGGTCGACAACGAGAAGGCCGTCGCATGGCTGCAGAAGGGTGCCCAGCCCACCGAGCGCGCCAGGAAGGTGCTCGAGGTCTCGGGTGCCTGGTCGCAGTTCAAGATCGCCAAGGGTGAGATCCACACGGTCGGCGCCCAAGCCGCCCCGGTGACGGCAGCTCCGGTTGTCGAAGAGATCGTCCCCGAGGCGCCCGTTGCCGAAGAGATCGTCCCCGAGGAAGCCCCGGTCGCCGAGGCGGCTGTTGCTGGAGCCCCCGTTGAGGCCCCCGCAGTGCAGGACTCCCCGCTGGACGAGGCCTCGACCTCAGGCGAGGAGGAGTGATGGCCGACAGCAGCATTGTCGAGAAGGTCGTCTCCTTCGTGGTGAGCCAGATCGTCGACAACCCCGACCAGGTCGAAGTCGAGGTCGTTGACCAGGGTGGCGACTCGGTCGTCGCCGAGGTTCGGACCGCCAAGTCGGACATGGGGCGGGTGATCGGCCGCAAGGGTCGGGTCGCCAACGCCATTCGCGCGGTGGCTGCGGTCGCCGGTGAGGAAGAGGGACTCTCGACGGACGTCGAGTTCCTTGACTGAGACCCCCCGCGGTGACGTGGTGGTGGGCCGGGCCGGTAAGCCCCACGGAGTCAAGGGTGAAGTCGTCGTCCACGCAGGGAGAGACGACGAATCCATCTTTGCGCCCGGGCAGGCATTCGATACCGATCGCGGCACACTGACGGTCGCCCGAGCGCGTCGCCACCACGGGACATTCCTTGTCTTGTTCGACGGTGTCGGTTCCCGGGAAGGAGCGGAGGCCCTGCGCGGCTTGGCGATGCGGGTCCCACCTGAGCACGTGACGCTCGGGGAGGAGGAGTGGTGGGCAGCGGACCTCGTCGGGTGCCGCGTGGTGCTCTCGAATGGGACGGAAGTCGGATTGGTGCTCGACGTCGTGACGGGAACGGCCCAGGACCGACTCGTCATCGGCACCGCTTCGTCACCCTCCATCGAGATCCCCTTCGTACAGGCGCTCGTCCCGACCGTTGACGCGAAAGCACGTCGTATCGTCATCACCCCACCCGACGGACTCATCGAGGCGACGAGCGCCCCCGAATGAGAAACGGGCCCCGAAGGGCCCGCTTCCGGACAGGAGCTGGGAGGCTCAGAGCAGGTTGACCGCTGTACCCGAGGCCGTGATCATGATGCTCGAGCCGACGCTGGAGATGGTCGTGGCCACCGCGACCACCGCCTCGCCGCCGACTTCGGCGCACCGATCCCGGAGGGCTTCGAGGACACGGTCGACCGCAGCGGGCACTGCACTCGCATCATCGACCGACTGGACCGCGACCACCATGTCGACAGGGGCGACCTTGGCGCCCTCCACTGTCGCGGTGGTGAGGAGGACCGGCCTGGTGATGACGCCTTCGCCGGCCGTCAGCGTCGCCTTGCCTGTGGGCAGTTCGGCACCTTCCGGCGTCTGAGGGGCACCGAACTCGATCTCGACCACGCCGTAGTCGTCGATCTCCGCGGGATCCTCCCACGAGCTCGCCTCGACCTCGGCTGGCGGCGTATACACGTTGGCCGGGGGTTCGTAGGCAGGGGCCACGGGGTTGTCGGAAGGAACGTCGGCTGCTGTCTCGACTCCCTCATCGAGGGACTCCGGGTCGTAGGTCTCGAACATGGGGGTTTCCTCCTCGGGGACCGACGGGGGGATGAGGTCGAAGACGGGGGGTGGTTCCATCTCGAGTTCGTGGAGAACCGACTCGACCGACTCGACTGCCGCATCGGCGGTGGAGGGGGGAACATACGTGGGGGCGTGAGGAACGGTTGGCTCGTACGCGGCGGCAGGTTCCTCGGCCGCGAGCGGCTCGTACGCGGCGACGGGTTCCTGTGCGACTTCCTGTGCGACGGTTGGCTCGTAGGCGGTCAAAGGCTCATATGTCACCAGGCCCTCATCCGTCGCTGGCTCGACCGGGGCGGTGACCTCGATGGGCACATCGTCCGACTGATCGAGGGTCTCGGGAGTCGACTGGAGCGACATCTCGAGATCGTCGGGCGAGGATTCCTCGGCCGTCTCGGGGTCGTCGGGGGAGTCGTTGCGTTGGGCGGCACGGACCCGGGCGAAAAGGCCGGTGCCCTCTGCGATTGGGTTCATGCCACCAGCAATCTGCGCCGGTTCCGGTTCCGGTTCCTGGTCGGGGATCTCCCAGGGGTCCCCGTTGTCAATAGAGCTTTCCATTGAGCTGTCCATGGCTGCCTGCTCCTGTCCTGTGGTGAGCCTCCTAAGCTTCATCGGCAGTGAAGGTCTCCGTCATTACGATCTTTCCTGAGTTTTTTTTGAGCCCTCTCGACATCTCCATCGTCGAGCGCGCCATCGCCTCAGGAGCGCTCGAAGTCGAACTCGTCGATCTCAGGGACTTCACACACGATACGCACCGGACCGTCGACGACGCGCCCTTTGGCGGAGGTGCCGGGATGGTGATGAAGATCGGTCCGATCGCCGAGTGCCTCGACTCGCTCCCTGCGGCACGGCGCGTGGTCCTCACGCCGGCCGGGGTGCCACTGACGCAGGACCACCTCGACCGGTGGGCAGAGGAGGACCACATGATCCTTCTCTGCGGACGGTACGAGGGGATCGACCAGCGTGTCACCGATCACCTCATGGACGAGGAGGTGAGCCTGGGCGACTTCGTCCTGGCTGGGGGAGAGGTGGCGGCACTGGCAGTCATCGAAGGACTAGCCCGGCTCATGCCCGACGTGCTGGGCAACCCGCGGTCGGTGGAGCATGAGTCATTCCGGGATGGCCTCCTCGAGGAGGGCCAGTACACCCGGCCCGCCGAGTTCCGGGGCTGGGCGGTCCCCGAGGTCCTCCTATCGGGCAATCACGCAGCGATCGAGCGCTGGCGGCACGAAGAGCGGCTCCGCCGCACGGCCCGGGTGCGTCCGGACATGCTTCCGGAACCAGATCCCCTACCAGGCTCGGACTAGCTCCCTTCCGCTGATACACTCCCGACCTCGCACCGTCGTGCGTCCCCTCGAAGGAGTCCCCATGAACGACCTCGAACTTGTAGAGGCTGCGCAGATGCGCGACAACATCCCCCCATTCCGGGCCGGGGACACCGTGCGTGTCAACGTCCGCGTCGTCGAGGGTGGTCGCGAACGCGTCCAGGCCTTTGAGGGAGTCGTCATCGCCCGCAACGGTGCCGGGTCATCGGCCAGCTTCACGGTGCGCAAGGTGAGCTATGGGGTCGGCGTTGAGCGCATTTTCCCGGTCCACGCCCCGATCATCTCCAACATCGAGCTCGTCCGTCGCGGTGATGTGCGTCGCTCGAAGCTCTACTACCTCCGCGACCGCGTCGGCAAGGCAGCCAGGATCAAAGAGAAGCGGGACTGAGTCCCACATGAGCGGCGATGTGTCCGCTGTGAACGCGAGCGCTGGGTCCGTTCGCGGGGCTTCGGGAAGGCGGGGAATCCCGTTCCTCCTCGAGCTGCCCCTGCTCATACTGGTGGCGCTCGTGGTCGCGATCGTCATCAAGACGTTCCTCATCCAGGCGTTCTGGATCCCATCCGGGTCCATGATCCCCACCCTCGAGATCAACGACCGGGTGCTCGTCAACAAGCTCGAGTACCGGGTCCAGGACCCGGCACGAGGCGATATCGTGGTCTTCGACTCCCCCTATCGAAACGGGGAGGACGGGACCCTGGCCGAGACGGTGACGAGGACCATCTTCGAGTCGCTCGGCATTCATACTGCGGTCGTCCCGGATGATTTCATCAAGCGTGTGATGGCCGTGGGTGGAGAGACGATAGAGATCGCCGACAACGTGCTCTACGTCGATGGGGTGCCGATCACCGAACCGTATCTGCCCTACGGACTCCAGATGGCGGACTTCGGGCCGGTCACGGTCGAACCCGGGCACCTGTTCGTGATGGGCGACAACCGCAACAGCTCGTCGGACTCGCGCGTGTTCGGAACGATCCCGGAGGAGACAGTCGTCGGACGGGCCTTCGTCCGCATGTGGCCCTTCGATCGGTGGGGCGGTCTGTAGGCGACCTTCGGTCGTAGGCTGGCGCGCATGGGTCTCAACCCTTTCCGCCAGCAACGCAAGAGCGCGGCCGACATCTTCATGGTCTTCTTGGCCATCGCCCTCACGATCGGCGTGATCTTGTGGGCGGTGTTGGGCGGATGACCGACGAGGTGCGAGTGGTCCAACCCGGTGCGGCCCGCAAGCGATATCTGTGTCCGGCATGTGAGGGGTTCATCGAACCGGGGATGTTCCATTTCGTGGTCATCCCCGACGGGATCGTCGACCTCCGTCGCCATTGGCACCGCGGGTGTTGGGAGCGGGAGGCAGAGCGGCGGGGGATCTCACCCTGGTAGCCACTCGACTTCGATCGCGGTCGGCGTCAGCTTGAGGCCGAGGTGCTCGACCCTGGCTGCGCCGGTCAAGCGAGCGAGCGCCCAGAGGCGGGAGGCCTTGGCCTGGTCGATGCGCTCGAGCGGGTTGCCGTAGGGGCGTGTGATGGTCTTCACCTCCACGACGACGAGGTCTTCCCGGTGGCGGGCCAGGAGGTCGACCTCGCCGAAGCGGTTGGCGAGATTGCGACCGATGAGGCGATACCCACGGTCGACCAGGAGGAGGGAGGCGATGTGTTCCCCGACCGTACCGACGGTCAGATGGGGAGGTCGGAGTCGAGGCGGGTCGTTGGTTCGACCTCCTCGATGTTGACGTCTCGGAAGCTGAGCACCCGCACGTTCTTGAGGAAGCGAGCCGGGCGGTACATGTCCCATACCCAGGCGTCCTCGAGTCGGATCTCGAAGAAGACCGAGCCGTTTCGCTCCTTCTCCTCGACCCCGACGTGGTTCGCGAGGTAGAAGCGGCGCTCGGTCTCGACGACGAAGCGAAACAGTGGGAGCACGTCGCGGTATTCGCGGTAGATCTGGTACTCGACTTCGGATTCGAAGCGTTCGAGTTCGCCTTCGTGCACTGACCGGTCCTTTCGCGGGGCCTTGTGGCCGAAGGGGCAGCTTACCGAGGGTGTCGGCTCGTGTCTCCATGATGTTGAGGATTGAATCAGAGGAGTACGACAGGATCTGCGTCTGCGTCTGCGTCCGCCGCGCGAGCCCGAGCCCGACCTGGGTTGACGCGGACGCTGCTTCCCACTTCTTGTCACACCCGTGGCATACGTTCGCGACATGTACGCATCCATCTACGCCGCGGCCCAGGTCGGGGTCGAGCCGCGACCCGTCTCGGTCGAGGCCCACGACCAGGGGCGGGGCAGACAAGCCCGCTTCGCCATCGTCGGTCTACCAGACACGGCCGTCCGGGAAGCCGCCGAACGTGTCAGGTCGGCGGTGACGGCGACCGGTCGTCCCGCACCGCACCGTGTGCTCGTCAACCTTGCCCCGGCCGACCTGCGCAAAGAGGGCTCGACGTACGACCTCCCGATCGCGCTCGCCGCCCTCGGTGCTTCCGGAGCAGTCAACGGGAGGAGGGTCGTTGCCCTCGGTGAGCTTGCGCTCGACGGCACGGTCCGCGGGGAGCGCTACGCGCTCGCCGCGGCCCTCGTCGCCAAGGATCTCGGTGCCATCTGTATCGTCCCGGAAGAGGCAGGGGGCCGGGCCTCGCTCGTGGAAGGGGTCGACGTCAGGGTGGTCAAGAGCCTGGCCGAGGCCGTCGAGGTGGTCCTGGGCGGAGAGGGACGGAGACCAACCCCGAATACGCCGGTCGCCGATGGATCCGCGGTGCCGGATCTCTCGACCGTGCGTGGACAACACGATGCTCGGCGCGCGTTGGAACTGGCGGCCGCCGGGGGCCACCACCTGATGATGAGCGGTCCACCCGGGTCCGGGAAGTCGCTCCTTGCCTCCTGTCTCCCGGGACTGCTTCCACCACTCACCGAGGAGGAAGCCATCGAGGTGGCCCTCGTGTGGGAAGCCGGGGGTCACCAACCTCCCTTCTCCGACTCGCGGCCATTCCGGGCGCCTCATCATTCGGCGACACTGGCCGCCCTCCTTGGCGGAGGATCCGGCATGCCGGTACCGGGGGAGGTGTCCCGGGCACATCGCGGCATCCTCTTCCTCGACGAGATGGGGGAGTTCCCGCCGTCGCTGATCGATGGTCTCCGCCAACCGCTCGAGGCGGGTGACATCACCATCGCCCGCAAGGGGATCACGATCACGTTTCCCTCGTCGTTCCAACTCATCGCATCGACCAACCCCTGCCCGTGTGGCTTCCTCGGCGACCGCACACGCTCGTGTGGTTGCACGTCCACCCACTTGGCGAGGTATCGGCGGCGGCTCTCGGGGCCGATCCTCGACCGGTTCGACCTTCGGGTCGACCTCCAGGGCGTGGCGGCAGTCGAAATGCTCGGTGAAGCGGGGGAGCCGTCGGCGGTGGTCCGCGATCGGGTGCTCGTGGCTCGCGACAGGCAGGCCGACCGTGGTTGCGCGAACAAGGACCTCGACAGGGATGCCCTCGACGATCTCCCATGGGAACGTGACGGGATCGGGCTGCTGCGGGATGCGATGGGACGGGGCACGCTCACGGCGCGCGGCTTCGATCGCGTGCGGCGAGTGGCGAGGACGATCGCTGACCTCGACGGGGTGGATCGCGCGTGTGAGGTGCATGTTGCCGAAGCGCTGGCGTTCCGAGGTCTGCCATGACTGCCCACGCGCGGACTCAGCTCGCGTTCTCCGGGCTTCACCCGCTCCGCCAGCAGCGGCTCCAGCAGGAGCACGGTGGGCCGGAAGGGCTGGTGGCGGCCATCCGTGCCGGACGCATCGACTGTCCCCCGGAAGTGGGGGCGGCGGTCCGGATTCGCCCCGACCAACGTCGCACGTGGATGGTCGAGTCCGGTATCTCGCTCCTGCTCCGCGGCGAGGCCGGGTTCCCCTCCTCGCTGGAGGAGGTGCCGGATTGCCCCGAGCATCTCTTCGTGCGGGGGACGAAGCTTGTCCCGAGCAAGGCGGTGGCGGTGGTGGGCACGCGCCGGGCAACCGCGTATGGCACGAGGGTGGCGGAGCACCTGGGACGACTCCTCGGCGGGTCGGGTGTCGTCGTCGTGAGCGGCCTGGCCCGGGGCATCGACGGAGCCGCCCACCGAGGTACAGTGGCGGCCGAGGGGACAGCTTGGGCCGTCATGGGCTGTGGGGTGGATCGCTGGTACCCGGCACGACACGCTCCCCTCGGACAGGAGCTCCTTGCAGCGGGTGGGAGCGTGATCTCCGAGTACCCACCGGGCACCGAGCCGGCCGGATGGCGCTTCCCGCTCCGCAACCGGATCATCTCGGGCCTGTCCTGCGCCGTGGTCATCGTCGAGGCGGCCGTGAAGGGTGGCGCCCTCATCACGGCTCGCCTGGCCATGGAGCAGGGCCGGGAGGTGTTCGCAGTCCCCGGGGACATCGACCGGGAGGTCTCAGAAGGCTGCAACCGCCTGATCGCGGACGGGGCCATCCCGGTGACCTCCTTCGACGACCTCCTCGAAGGACTCGGTTTTCTCCACGCTGCCGACCCGACCCTTCCGTCGATCCCGGGTCTCGAGGCGCTCGGGCCTCTCGGAGCGACCCCCGATGAGATCGGTATCCGCCTCGGGTTGGGTCCAACGGCCACCCGGGTCCAACTCGGCCGGTGGGAGGCGCTCGGCCTGGTCAGGCGAAGGGGGGAGGTGGTGGAACGGATCTGACTACCCGGGGGATGCCACAAGCCGTAGCTACACTCATTTTGACCATGTTTCTGGCCACCACATGTCGGTGAACGACGTCGATGCCGCGCTGGCGAAGTCCCGCGTCCACGACCTATGGGAGTCGTTCAAGTCGACCGCGGACCCCCAAGCCAGGGAGGGCCTCATCCTCCACTACTCGGGTCTTGTGAAGTTCGTTGCCGGTCGTGTCGCCGTTGGCCTTCCCCGCAGTGTCGACCAGGCCGACCTGGTTTCCTACGGACTGTTCGGCCTCATCGACGCCATCGACAAGTTCGATCTCGAGCGCGGTTTCAAGTTCGAAACGTACGCCATCAGCCGGATTCGGGGCGCCATCCTCGATGAACTCCGGTCCCTCGACTGGGTCCCTCGCTCGGTGCGATCACGAGCTCGCGAGATCGACCGCAGCGTCGGGGAGTTGGAGCACCGCCTGGGGCGGGCCCCCTCCGACGCCGAAGTCGCAACCCACATGGAGCTCCCGGTCGAGCAGTTGCAGGACTACCTCGGTGAGATCTCGAACCTCGGCGTGGTGGCCCTCGAGGACTCGCTGGGCGGGTCGGCCGACGCCCCCACCATCGGCGATCGGGTGGCGGATCGGCGAGGCCTCAGCCCGGAGGCAGCTTTCCACGACGAGGAGATGAAGCACCTCCTGGCCGATGCCATCAACCGGCTTCCCGATCGGGAACGACTCGTGCTCACCCTCTACTACTACGAAGGAATGACCCTGGCCGAGATCGGCACCGTGCTCTCGGTCACGGAGTCGCGGATCTGTCAGATCCACACCAAGTCGCTCATGAGCCTTCGTCACCGGCTCTCCGACCGCAACCTCACGTAGCGTCGAGCGTCGAGCCGAGGTACAAGGTACGAGAGGTCGCCCGTCGTCCTCGTCTCGTCCTCGTCCTCGTCTCGTCCGGTCTTCGTCCTCGGTCCGTCGTCCGCGTCCTCGTCCGGTCGTCCGTCGTCCGTCGTCCGTCGTCCGTCGTCCTCGGTCCCCCGTTTCCTACTCATCGGCGTCGCCCTACACTCCCGCCACAACGACACACGCCCGGGGGCAGCTCCCACGGTCGGGGCTTGGCCCCGAGGGAGGGTCTTGACGGACCACCAGCGCCATAGGCGCCGCCCGGGCGGAGGAACAACCGAGAACAAGGAGCAGAAGCGATGGCAGTAGTGACCATCAAGCAGCTGCTGGAAGCTGGCGTCCACTTCGGACACCAGACCCGGCGCTGGAATCCACGCATGGCCCCCTACTTGTATGGGGACCGCAACCAGATCCACATCATCGACCTTCGGAAGACCGCCGTCCTCCTCGAAGAGGCGCACGCGTTCGTGAAGGACGCCGTTTCCAAGGGTGGCAGCGTCCTCTTCGTCGGTACGAAGAAGCAGGTCCAGGCCTCCATCGCCGAAGAGGCGACCCGTGCCGGCCAGCCGTACGTGAACTACCGATGGTTGGGAGGGATGCTCACCAATTTCCGCACCATCCAGAAGCGCATCTTCTACATGAAAGAGCTCCTCGGGATGGAGGAGTCCGGCGAGATGGACGCCCTTCCCAAGAAGGAACGTCTCCGTCTCCGGCGCGAGCTCGAGAAGCTGCAACGCAACCTCGGTGGCGTGGCCAACCTCCAGAAGCTTCCGTCAGCGGTCTTCGTCGTCGACCTCAACCAGGAGCACATCGCCCTCACCGAGGCGAGGCGCCTGAAGATCCCGATCATCGGGCTCGTCGACTCGAACTGCGACCCGACGCTCGCCGACTTCGTCGTGCCGGGCAACGACGACGCGGTCCGTTCCGCCCAGCTCGTGGCCTCGGTCATCGCCGACGCCTGCATTGCTGGTACCACGGGGGTCGACGAGACGGAGATGCTCGCTGCCGCCGAGACGGGGGAGTAGGCAATGCCGATCACCGCCAAAGACGTCCAACAACTCCGCCAGACGGCCGGGGTTGGGATGATGGACGCCAAGAATGCGCTGACCGAGACCAACGGCGACATCGCTGCCGCCATGACCCTTCTCCGCGAACGGGGTCTCGCCAAGGCCGCCAAGCGCGCCGACCGAGTGGCCTCGGAGGGAGTCATCGGCTCCTATCTCCATGAGCAGGGCGGCCGGGTTGTCTCCGGGGTCCTCGTCCAACTCGTCTCGGAGACGGACTTCGTCGCCAAGAGCCCCGAGTTCAACGGCGTCGCGCGTGACATCGCCATGCACATCGCGTGGTCGAAGCCGCGTTGGCTGTCGCGGGATGACGTCGACCCGGCCGAACTCGAGGCCGAGAAGGACATCATCGCCAAGCAAGCGCTGAACGAAGGCAAGCCGAAGAACATCATCGACAAGATCGTCGAAGGCCGAATCGCCAAGTTCTTCCAGGAGAACGTCCTCCTCGAGCAGACATACGTCAACGCCGACAAGTACGAGGGTACGATCGAGGAGTATGTCCAGACGCTCGCGATCAAGATGGGAGAGAACATCTCCCTCACTGCCTTCTCCCGCCTGGCCATCGGCGAGGCCTAGCCACCGATGAGCGCCTCTCCCGACCAACGACGGAGGGTCCTCCTGAAGCTGTCGGGAGAGGCCTTCGCCGACGCCGAGACGAAGTACGGGATCAGCCCTGAGATCGTGGCCGAGATCGCAGAACAGATCTCGGCCGCCCACGCCACCGGTACCGAGATCGCCATCGTGGTAGGAGGTGGGAACATCTTTCGCGGCGTCTCCACCGCCGCCAAGGGCATGGATGCCGCCGCCGCCGACTACATGGGAATGTTGGCGACGATGATCAACGCCCTCGCGATTCGTGACCTCCTGGAGCGGCACGGCGTCCCGACCCGGGTGCAATCGGCGATCGAGATGCGACAACTCGCCGAGCCGTACATCCGGTTGCGCGCCATTCGTCACCTCGAGAAGGGCCGGGTGGTGGTGTTCGGCGGGGGAACGGGAAACCCCTTCTTCACCACCGATACCGCCGCCGCCTTGCGAGCGGTCGAGATCGGTGCCGACGTCGTCCTCAAGGCCACCATGGTCGATGGCGTGTTCGACAAGGACCCGAGGCTCCACGATGACGCGGTCATGTACCAGGAGCTCAGCTTCATGGACGTGGTCTCCCGGGAACTCCAAGTGATGGACCTCACCGCCATTACGATGTGCAAGGACAACGACCTCCCGATCCGCGTGTTCAACATCGGTGTGCCCGGCAACATCATCCGGGCCGTGACCGGGGAGCCCGTCGGGACGCTGGTTCACTGACGAAAGGCACAACATGATCCAGGAGCTCCTCGCGGACGCGGAACTCCGTATGGACCAGGCCAAGGATCACATGGCCGGGGAGTTCGGTACGGTGCGTACCGGACGTGCCAACCCTCAGATCCTGCACCGGATCCACGTCGACTACTACGGGACCAAGACTCCGCTCCAGCAACTGGCGACGTTCTCCGTGCCCGAACCCCGACTCCTCGTCGTACAACCTTTCGACAAAGGCTCGATCGGCAACATCGAGCGGGCGATCCTCGAGTCCGACCTCGGTCTCAGCCCGGCCAACGACGGGGTGGTCATCCGGCTCTCGTTCCCCACCCTCACCGAGGAACGGCGCAGGGACCTCATCAAAGTCGTTCGTCACATGGCGGAAGAAGGCCGGATCGCAATCCGGCACGTTCGTCAGCACACGAAGAAGGAGATGGAGGACCTCCGCGGCGAGATCTCCGACGACGACATCTCACGGGGCGAGAAGGCCCTGCAGGACCTGACCGATGCCCACACCAAGCGGGTCGACGAGGCGCTGGCGGAAAAAGAGAAAGAACTCCTGGAGGTCTGACGAGTGAACCCGGACGACCCCTTCGAAGGCGAGGACGCCGAAATAGTCGAGCTGCCGTTCGGGCAACACTCCGAGGGCGACGACGGTGACGTCGACGGAGGAGCGGGCATCACGCTTCCCGAGGATCCCGAGCTCCGCGCGGTCGTCGACGAAGTCACCGCTGCCCTCGGGGGAGACTCCGACGACGACGAGGAATCCGAGTCGACCAGCCAGGACGTCGCCGAGTACACCCACGACGACTACCGGGCCGCGACCACCGAGGCCTATGAGGGTCTGGCCGACCTGGTACGGGAGGCTGACGAGTCGGGACCGGTGGAGCAGGCGATGACCGTGCGAATCCCCGGCCTCGGCGGTGGTGTGGTCGGGTTCGAGGACATCACCGAGAACGAACTCCGGGTTGATGAAGCCGAGTCAGCAGTCGAGGAGGAGTTCGATGCCGAGATCATGGCCGAACTCGAAGCCCAACGACAGAGAAGGGTCGACCTCCAACAGCGGATCTTCACGGGGCTGAGCCTCATCGGGTTGCTGGCTGCGACCATCTACTTCGGGCCGGGATGGTTCGTGCTGCTCGTGGCCATCATCGCCTTCCTGGGTACTGGTGAGTTCTACGCCTCTGCCCGTCGCAGGGGCTACAACCCGGTCTCCGGAATCGGCCTGCTGGCTGCCATCGGCGCGTTCGTCGGTGCGTGGACGATCGGTGCCGCCGGCATCGCGGCCTCTGCGGTGATCGCGCTCATCGTCCTCACGCTCTTCTACGTGCTCAACGAACGGCGGGATCCCCTCATGAACCTCGGCGTGACGACGCTGGGATTCCTCTGGGTTGCGAGTTCGGTGGCTTTCATGGTTCCCCTCACCGGCATGGACGGCTGGCAGCAGGTCGTGGGCCTGGTCGTGCTCTCGGTGGCCGGACATGATGTGGGGGCCTTCTTCGTCGGCCGAACGTTCGGATCCCACAAGCTCGCCCCACACCTCAGCCCCAACAAGACGATCGAAGGACTCGCCGGTGGCATCACCCTCGGCGCCGGACTGGCGATCGCCCTCGCCTACCTGCCGTGGTTCAGTGACGTGATCGACCTCAAGCTGGCCGTCATCGTGGCGGTCGTGACGAGCGTCTTCTCACCGCTCGGCGACGTGGCCGAGTCGCTCGTGAAGCGCTCCCTCGAGACGAAGGACATGGGCACGATCCTGCCTGGGCATGGCGGGGTCCTCGACAGGCTCGACTCGTTCGCGTTCGTCCTGCCGGTGGTGTTCGTGGTCTTCACCTTCCTCGGCCTTCTTCCGTGAACGTCATCGTCCTCGGAGCCACCGGCTCCATCGGGGCCCAGACGCTCGACGTCTGCGACCGACTCGGCATCCCACCGGTTGCCCTGGCCTCGGGGCGGGGAGACGAGTCGTTCGTCGAAGTGGCCCAGCGGTACCCGGACGCCCTCCTTGCCGTTGCCAACCCGGACGATGCCGCGTCACTCTCCGACCTCTTTGGTGCGCGAGTGCACTTCGGGGTTGAGAACGTCACTGCCCTGGCAGCCACTCGCGGCTCGCTGGTGGTCAACGCGATCGTCGGCTTCGCCGGGCTCGATGCCACCATTGCTGCTCTCACGGTGGGGAACCGACTGGCACTCGCCAACAAGGAGAGCATGGTGGTCGCCGGCGCCATCGTGAATGATGTGCTCCGAGCCGGCGGCGGCGAGCTGATCCCGGTCGACAGCGAGCACTCGGCGCTCTTCCAATGCCTGGTCGGGGAGCCGCATGCCGCCGTTCGCCGACTCATTCTCACCGCCTCCGGGGGACCGTTCCGGGGTCGAGCCCGTGCCACTCTGGTAGGGGTCACTCCCGACGAAGCCCTTGCCCACCCCACCTGGGACATGGGTCCGCGAGTCACCATCGACTCGGCCACGCTCGTCAACAAGGGCCTCGAAGTCATCGAAGCGCACCACCTGTTCGGGGTCCCATTCGACGCCATCTCCGTGGTGGTGCACCCACAGAGCATCGTCCACAGCCTCGTCGAATTCGTCGATGGCTCCCTCAAGGCCCACATCGGCGAGCCCGACATGCGCATCCCTATCCAATACGCCCTCACCCACCCCAACCGAGCAGCCCTCCTTCCTCCCTTCGATCTCACGGCTGCCCCGCTCGAGTTCGAGGAACCGGACATCGAGGCGTTCCCGGCCCTGCAGGTGGCCTACGACGCCGGCCGGGCCGGGGGTGGGGCCCCTGCCATCTTCAACGCTGCCGACGAGGTAGCAGTGAAGGCGTTCCTCACCGGCAGGGTCGGGTTCCTCGACATCCCGACTGTCATCGAGGGAACGCTCGACGAACTCGGGGCGCTGCCCGGCGACACGGTCGACGCCATCAAGGTTGTCGACCGCGAAGCCCGCAGGGTCGCCGAGCGCCTCGTCGCCGAGCGCTGAGCTGCCGGTCCCCTCCTGACCGTCGGGTCGATAGACCACCCCCCTCCCTATCCTGCCGTTCATGCTCGGTTCCGTCTCTGGCGCGGTGACGATGGTCGTCGCACTCCTCGCTTTCGTGATGATCCACGAGGCTGGGCACTTCATCGCGGCCAAGCTCAGCGGCATGAAGGCAACCGAGTTCTTCCTCGGGTTCGGACCCAAGCTGTGGTCCTTCCGTCGCGGTGAGACCGAGTACGGGGTGAAGCTCTTCCCGGCCGGCGGCTACGTCCGAATCGTGGGCATGAACCCGTTCGAGGAGGTGCCGGAGGCTGACTTGGGGCGGACCTACCGGGAGGGCACGACCACCCAGAAGCTCTTCGTCATCCTGTCGGGCATCGGCCTCAACTTCGCGGTTGCGTTCCTCATGCTGTGGGGCGTCTTCGTCGGTTACGGCGACCAGGAGTGGGTCCCCAACACGACCGTGTATGCGGTGGTGGAAGACTCCGCTGCCGCCCAAGCCGGCATCGAGGTCGGTGACCGGATCCTCACCATCGATGCGCACTCGATCGCCACCTGGGACGACATCGTCGACGTCGTCGGGCCACGTGGTGGGGAGACCGTCGACGTCCTCGTCAACCGCGGCTCCTCCCAGGTCGCACTGGCGGTGACGATCGGGACGGTCGAGGACGACCCGACAAGAGGCTTCCTCGGGATAGGTCCCGATGCCGACCTCGTCGAAACCGAGATCGGGATCCTTGCAGGGATCAGCCGAGCCGGAGGCGAAGTCGTACGCCTCACCGGCATGGCCTACGGCTTCATCGGGGACCTTGTTCGCCCGTCGACGATCGGTGAACTCATCGGTGGTGTCACCGGCGGGGAGATCACCACCGACGCCCGCCCGGTATCGATCGTCGGGCTCGCCCGTATCGGAAGCCAGGCCGAGCAGATCGGGTTGGCCAACCTGCTCTATCTCATGGCGTCCATCAACGTCATCCTCGGCAGTTTCAACGTCATCCCCCTGCTGCCGCTCGACGGTGGTCACGCGGCGATCGCCATCTACGAGAAGGTGTTCCGGCGGCCGGCCAACCTCCAGGCCATGGCCCCCATCGCGGCCGCCGTCATCGCGCTGTTCGTGTTCATCGGCGTGCTCACGATCGTCCTCGACATCACGAACCCGTTCAGCCTGTAGCGCGGGCCCCGGGTACCCTTTCGCCGATGACTGAGCGTCGCCTGACCAAGCAGATCCACGTCGGTTCCGTGGCTGTCGGGGGTGGTGCTCCCATTTCCGTCCAGTCGATGACAACGACGAAGACCGCCGACGTGGACGGCACCCTCGCCCAGGTCTACGCCCTCACAGGGGCAGGTGCCGACATCGTGCGGATCACCTGCAATGACGCCGCTGCCGCCCGCGGCCTCGCAGAGATCGTCCCCCGGTCCCCGGTCCCGATCATCGCCGATATCCACTTCAACCATCGCATGGCGCTCGCCTCCCTCGAGGCGGGCGTCCAGGCGCTCCGCCTGAACCCGGGCAACATTCGAAACGAGGCCCAGATCAAGGAAGTGGCTGTGGCCGCCAAGGAACGCGGCGTCCCCATCCGGATCGGGGTCAATGGTGGGTCACTCGACAAGGACCTGCTCGACAAGTACGGATCCGCCACCCCCGAAGCCATGGTCGAGTCGGCGCTCACTGAGATCCGCTACCTCGAGGACGTCGACTTCACCGACATCAAGATCTCGGTGAAGAACTCCCATGTGCCGACGATGGTCGCTGCCTACCGCCTCCTGGCCGACACCGTCGACTACCCGCTGCACCTCGGGGTGACCGAGGCCGGGCCGCTCCCCGGTGGCCTGATCAAGGGTGTCGCCGGCATCGGCACCCTCCTCCTGGAGGGCATCGGGGACACCATTCGGTTCTCCCTCACTGCTGACCCGGTCGAGGAGGCGAAGACGGGGAGGGCGCTCCTCGAGTACCTGGGCCTGCGGGAGCGCACCGGCCTCGACCTGATTGCTTGCCCGTCGTGTGGGCGGGCCGAAGTGGACGTCATAGCGGTCGCTTCCGAAGCCCAGGAGAAGCTGGAAGCCGCCGGCCTCGCCATCCAGGTCGCCGTCATGGGGTGCGTCGTCAACGGCCCCGGGGAGGCCCGGGAGGCCGAGCTCGGGATAGCGGCTGGACGCGGGAAAGGGCACCTCTTCATCAAGGGGAAAGTGGTCCGGGTGGTTCCCGAGGCAGAGATGGTTGATGCCCTCGTGGAGGAAGGCATGAAGCTGGTCGAGGAGGGGATCGAGGCCAGGCTGGCCGCAGCCGACTCCAACGCCGAGGTGATCGCCGCGGCCGCACGCGAGCAGCTCCTCACCATCCAGGGCGATGCCAATCGATCCGAGGAACGCAAGGCACGGGTCACCGAGGTGGCCGAGGGTTGACCGGTCGACAAGGTCCGGGCATGGAACCGGGGGCACTCGCCGACCGACTGACCGAGCAGCTCCGCGGCCGCGGACGCCCTGAACGCGCGGCGGGGGAGAAGTCCTACCTCAAGAGCGATCTCGAGCACCTTGGCTGCTCGGTGCCCGTGATCCGCGAGACCGTCAAGACATTCCTGGCCGAGCACGGCCCCTTCGACAGGGAGCACGCCCTCGATCTGTCCGAGGCGCTGTGGGCGGTCCCCGTCCACGAACGTCGGATGGCGGCGGTCGAGGTCGTCGTGGCCCACCGCGATCTGTTGGAGATGGGCGACCTTCCGCGGATCGAACGACTCCTGCGCGAGTGCCGAGGATGGGCCTTGCTCGATGGGCTGATCACTCACCTCGGCCCACGGTTCGAGGCAATGGGGGATGTCACACCGGTCCTCGATCGGTGGGCCATCGACGACGACTTCTGGATGCGGCGGGCCGCACTTCTCGCGCACCTCGTCCCCCTCCGGGAAGGGAGGGGCGACTTCTCTCGATTCTCCCGCTACGCCGATGCCATGTTGGAGGAGACGGAGTTCTTCGTCCGCAAGGCGATCGGCTGGGTGCTGCGGGACACCTCCCGAACGCGGCCTGGCATGGTCGCGGCCTGGGTACTGCCCCGGGCCCACCGCATGTCTGGTGTCACCATCCGAGAAGCGGTCAAACGACTGCCGGCCGATATCAGGAGTGAGGCAATGGCCAGGTACGCGGCGCGGTAACGGCAAACGGCCCCATCGCGACCGCGGGCGGTGAGGCCGAGAATGGCTGAGGTTGATCCCGGGCCCGGGGCTACCCTGCGGCCGATGCGCTGGTCCGATGCCTTCATCCCCACCCTTCGCGACGACCCCTCCGAGGCCGAAGCTCCAAGCCATCGGCTCCTCGTGCGGGCCGGGTTCATCCGCCAGTTGATGGCCGGCCACTACTCCCTGCTCCCGGCAGCCGTTCGTGTGCGGGAGAAGATCATCAAGGTGATCCGGGAGGAGATGAACGCCATCGGGGGCCAGGAGTTCCTTCTTCCCGCCATGCATCCGATCGAGATCTGGCAGCGAAGTGGCCGGGCAGACCTCATGGGCGACGAGATGTTCCGCCTCGAAGATCGCAAGGGTGCCGAGGTGGTGCTCGGCATGACCCACGAGGAGATCTTCGCGACTGTTGCCAGCGAGCTCGTGTCCTACAAGAAGCTTCCCCAGGTCTGGTACCAGTTCCAGACGAAGTTCCGGGACGAGCCCCGCCCCAAGTCAGGACTCCTGCGGGTACGGGAGTTCACCATGAAGGATGCCTACTCGTTCGACCTCGACGAAGCGGGACTCGACGCCGCCTTCGATCTCCAATTCGGTGCCTACGTCCGCATCTTCGACCGACTCGGCCTCGATGCCGTCCCGGTCGAGGCGTCCGTCGGGGCCATGGGTGGGACGGGGTCGATCGAGTTCATGGTCCGCTCGGCGGCGGGGGAGGACTGGATCGTCACCTGTACCTGCGGCTACGCGGCGAACCTTGAGAAGGCTCGGACCCGCCTCCCCGACGTCGAGGACCCCGCGAACTCCGCGCCTGTCGAGCAGTTCCCGACGCCGGGCGTTCGCACGATCCGAGACCTCGCCGATCTCACCGGGCTCCCGCCCAGTCAGCAGATCAAGACACTCGTCTACATGGTCGATGGCGACTTCCTGCTGCTGCTCCTCCGCGGGGATCACGACCTGCTCGAGCAGAAGCTCGTCGATGCGACCGGCACCACCGTCCTCCGCCCGGCCACCGACGACGAGATCGTCGGACTCCTCGGAGCCCACGCGGGCTCGCTTGGGTCAGTCGGGGTCGAGGACGTCAGGATCCTCGCCGACCCCGCGCTCCGGGGACGATCGGGAATGATGACCGGCGCCAACGTCGATGACGTCCATGTGAGGAACGTCGACGTCGAGCGGGACATCCGATCCCCCGAGTGGGTCGAGCTGCGCACGGTGAAGGCCGGCGAACCGTGTAGTGAGTGTGGCGAGCCGGTCGCACTCGACAAGACCATCGAGCTCGGCCACATCTTCAAACTCGGGCGGAAGTACACGACCGCCTTCGGGGTCACCGTCCTCGATGAGGAAGGGTCGGCCCGGGTACCGATCATGGGCTCCTACGGGATCGGCGTGGAGCGGGCGCTGGCAGCGTCGGTCGAGACCCACCACGACGAGCATGGCATCGTGTGGCCGATGGCGATCGCCCCCTGGGAAGTCGTGGTGACGGTCATTCGGCCCGACGACGAAGGTGCCCTGGCCGAAGCGGAGCGGATCACCGCCGGCTTGGAGAGCGCTGGGGTGGAGGTCATCCTGGATGACCGGGCGGAGCGGCCCGGGGTGAAATTCGCGGACGCGGAGTTGGTCGGGATCCCTGTCCGCCTCACCGTCGGTCCGCGGGGGTTGGCGGACGGGATCGTCGAGATGTCAGTCCGCGCGACCGGCGAAAAGAGTGAGATCCCGGTCGCCGACACCGTTGCCGTTGTGGCTGAGCTGGTCAGGGCGGCGCGGTAGCTGCCCCTCCGGAGGTGCCGCCGGTTCAGCAGATCTCTCCGACCTGGCAGGTCGCAGCGGCCACCTCCGCCGGGAGGGCTGAGACGAGCCGCTCGAACATCTCGTCGGCGGTCGTGTACCCGATCGCAAGGGGTCGGAGTCCCGCATCGTCCTCGAGGATGACGACCGGGAACGCGCTCACGCCGATCGCACGGGCCCATGAGAAGTCCCGCCACGTCTCCTTGGTCACGTCCGTGGAGCCGAGGTCTGCCATGAAGGCGTCCGCATCGACATCGAAACCCTCCAGGAGCGGCCGGAATGCCTCCAGCTCGCTCACGAGGGTGCGCTCGGCGTAGAACGCACGCTGGATGCGAGTGAAGAACTCGAGCGTCCGTGCTGGGTGGGCGCGGCGCATCGTCACCACGGCCTTGCACGCCGGCTCGGTGTCATACCGCCACGTGTGATCGCGAAGGATGGAGTGGTCGAACGGTTGGCCCGATCGCTCCTCGACATGTCGCCAATGATCGGTGAGGAATGCCTCCATCGTCGGCGTCATCGGCTCGGCGGACGGGCCCGGTCGCAGGCCACCGACCACGACATCCAGAGGGAGTGAGGTGAGCGCTCCGAGCCGTTCGAGTTCGGGAGCGATCCCCCAACACCACGAACAGAGTGGGTCGCCGACGTAGATGATCCGGGTCTCGGACATGGACGCAGGGTAGGTGGGGAGGGGTCGGGCCGACGCGGCAAGCACCGATTCCGGGCGCGGCGGACGAAATCTCGGCTGGAAGAAACCGGTCGGAATCACGTATACTGCATCGGACAATTGAGGACGCACTCCCGAGTGGGCGCCCTTGCGGCCCCGCTTTTTTTGTGAGACGGGACGAAATGACCGACGTAACAGAGGACATCTGGCTTCGGATCGAGGACTACCTCGGTGCCGAGGGTTTGGAGCTCGACGATCTGCTCATCGCGGGCGGAACCGGGGCTCCTGCTTTGCGCGTCGTCGTTGACGGTCCCGAGGGTGTGGACATCGATCATCTCGCCGACCTCGCTCGGGCGTTGGATCGGCTCCTGGCCGAGACCGCCTACTCGACCGAGAAGTACGGCCTCGAGGTGACGAGCCCCGGCCTCGAGCGGTCGCTGCGACTTCCCAAGCACTGGGAGAAGTCCCTTGGCCGATCCGTGGTGGTGAAGACGAGGGACCTCGTCGAAGAAGCCCGCCGGCACGCCGGTGTGGTCGTCGACGCACGAGAGACCGAGGTCGTCCTCGACATCGAGGGACGCGAGAGAACCATCCCCTACGACTTGGTGGCGTCCGCCAAGACGGTGTTCACGTGGGAGAAGGCACCGAAGCCTGGAAAGGCCCCGAAGGAGCAGAAGCGATGAAGATCGGCATCAATCGTGACATGGTTGAGGAGTTGGCCCGCATGCGCGGCCTCGATCCTGATTCCGTGTCAACCGCTGTCGCCCGCGCGCTCGTGGCTGCCTACAAGCGTCGCCCCGGAGCCCCCGAAGAGGCCCGTGTGCTGCTCGACCTCGACGGTGGCGAGCTTCGCATCTTCGGACAGGATCTCGACGATGATGGCAATGTGATCGACGAGTGGGAGGACACCGAGATCTCCCCGGAGGAATTGGGTCGCATCGCCGCCCAGACCTTCAAACAGGTCATGTCCCAGGGCATCAGGGAAGCCGTACGGGACCAGGTCTTCGACATCTATGAGGGGCGGGAGGGTGACCTCGTCACCGGGATCGTCCAGCAGGTCGATCACCGGTTCACCGTGGTGGACCTCGGCGACGCCGAGGCGCTCATGCCCGGATCGGAGCGGATCCCCTTCGAACGGCTGGAGCGGGGAAACCGGATCAAGGCGCTCATCCTCGAGGTTCGCAACGAGGCCAAGGGCCCACAGATCATCGTGTCCCGCAGCCACCCCGACTTCGTGCGTCGTCTCCTCGAGCTCGAAGTCCCCGAACTCGTTGACGGGACCATCGAGATTCGGGCGATCGCCCGCGAGCCCGGGCACCGGACGAAGCTCGCCGTCTCCTCCAACGACTCCAATGTCGACCCCAAGGGCGCCTGTGTCGGGGCCCGCGGGTCCCGTGTACGCCAGATCGTCAACGAATTGCGTGGCGAGAAGGTGGACGTCGTCCAGTACTCGGAGGACACCGCCCGTCTCATCGCTGAGGCGCTCGGCCCGGCCAAGGTGATCGAGGTCCGCCTCGACGAGGAGGAGAAGGTCGCGATCGTGATCGTGTCCGAGCACCAGTTGAGCCTTGCCATCGGCAAGGAAGGCCAGAACGCCCGCCTGGCGGCCCGCCTCACGGGCTACCGCGTCGACATTCGATCCGACGTCGAGGACCGAGGCGAGCCCCCAACTCCCAAGCCCGAGCCGGAGCCTGAGGTTGAGCCCGAGCCTGAGGTTGAGGTTGAGCCCGAGCCGGAGCCGGAGCCTGAGGTTGAGCCCGAGCCCGAGGTTGAGCCCGAGCCTGAAGCTGACGCAGGCGCGGACGCGGACGCGGAGCCCACCTCCGAAGAAGAGTGACCGAGTGATGATGGAAGTAGGAACGAAGTAGTGGCAAAGACACGCGTATACGAGTTGGCGAAGGAGCTGGACCTCGAGTCCAAGCTCGTCCTCGACGCGGCGCTCGAGCTCGGGATGGCAGTGAAGACGGCATCGTCGGGCCTCGACCCCGACGATGTGACGAAGGTGAAGGAAGCCCTCGGGATCGGCTCTGCTGAGCCGGAGGCAGAGGCTGTCGTCGACGAGGAAGCCGAGCTGGCAGCCCTCGAAGCGGAGATCGCGGCCGAAGAGGCTGCCGCAGCGCAAGCGACCGCCGAGGCAAAGGCGACGCGGGCGAGCGAACTCACCCTGCTGGCAGTCAAGGAGGGCGTCACCCCCCAGGAGCTCGCCGAAACGCTCGGTATCGGTGGCGGCGAGATAGTCGGCACTCTGCTCAAGATGGGTATCCCGGTCGGCATGAATGCCCCGATCCCCACTGATGCGCTCGCAGAGATCGGGGAACGATTCGGTGCCCTGATCGAGGTTGCCGAGAAGCCCGAAGCCGAGCGGCTCACCGCAACCCCCTCCCTCAAGAACCGTCCTCCCGTGGCCGCCGGCGGCACGATCCGTCCTCCCGTGGTGACCGTCATGGGCCACGTCGATCATGGCAAGACCACCCTCCTCGACTCGATCCGCAAGACCAAGGTGGTCGAAGGTGAGCATGGTGGAATCACCCAGCACATCGGCGCCTACCAGGTCAAGGTCGGGGACTCCCTCCTCACCTTCCTCGACACCCCCGGCCACGAGGCTTTCACCGCACTGCGGGCCCGCGGTGCCGAGGTCACGGACATCGTTGTGCTGGTTGTGGCGGCCGACGACGGGCTCATGCCCCAGACCATCGAGGCCATCAGTCACTCGAAGGCGGCCGGGGTTCCGATGATCATCGCGATCAACAAGATGGACATGCCAGGCGCCGACCCGTATGCCGTCCGCGCCCAGCTCACTGCGCAGGAGATCGTCGTCGAGGAGTTGGGTGGAGATACCCCGTCGGTCGAGGTCTCCGCCCTCAAGGGCGACGGCATCGACTCGCTGCTCGAGGTGATCGCGCTCGTCGCCGAACTCGAGGAGCTGAAGGGTGATGCGAGCGGCCTCGCCACCGGGGTCATCATCGAAGCCCGCCTCGACCCCTACCTCGGCCCGGTGGCGACGGTGATCGTCCAGGCTGGAACCTTGAAGCAGGGCGACGCCCTCGTCTCAGGCGCGGTCTCCGGCCGGGTCCGGGCGATGCATGACCACAACGGGGAGAAGGTCAAGTCGGCGGGACCGTCGACCCCGGCCCTCGTCCTCGGGTGGGGCGACATCCCCACCGCCGGCGACTCGTTCGAGGTCCACTCGAGTGAGCGCGACGCCCGTAAGACCGCCGAGAAGCGGCTCGAGGAGATGCGGGAAGAGAACCTCATCGTCCCCACGGCCCGGGAACGCCTCACGCAGTTGCTCGAGAACCTGCGTACCCAATCGGAGGCCGAGCTGCGGCTCGTCATCAAGGCTGATGCTCATGGTTCCCTCGAGGCAATCCGTGACTCCATCGCCAAGATCGGCCGTGAGGGCGGGAAGATCATCATGACCCACGGCGCCGTTGGGGGGATCAACGAAAACGATGTCTCCCTGGCCGAGGTGACCGAATCAGTCGTGATCGGGTTCAATGTCCGTCCGGATGCGAATGCGCGGCGGCTCGCCGAGCAGAAGGGCATCGAGGTCCGAACGTACACGATCATCTACGAACTCCTCGCCGACGTCGAGCAGCTCCTGGTAGGCCAATTGGCACCGGACGAGCTGGAAGTGGTCCTCGGGGCCGCCCAGGTCCGTGAGGTCTTCAAGGTGCCGAGATTCGGCAACATCGCCGGCTCCTACGTCACCGAAGGCGTGGTCACCCGTGGGGCCAAGGCGCGTCTGCTCCGTGACAGCATCGTGATCCACACCGGGCGGGTCGAGACCCTCCGGCGGTTCAAGGAGGACGTGCGCGAGGTCGCGTCGGGCTACGAGTGCGGGATCGGGCTGGGGACGTACAACGATGTCAAGGAGGGCGATGTGATCGAACTCTTCGAGGTCAAGGAGATTGCCCGAACGTAGGTGCCACTCCTCCTCCCGTGACCCGGGCGTTGCCGGGATGGGGAGGCGATGCCTCGTGTGGCGTCACCGCGGTGCAAGCACCCGGAGCGCCGCAAGGACGAAAGGAACCGGCATGAGTGACCGGATGCGCAAGGTCAACAGCCTCCTGTTGCCTCTCATCGCAGCCGAGGTCGAGGATCTCAAGGACCCGCGCATCGGCTTCGTGACGATCACCGGCGTCGAGACCGCCCCCAACCTCCGCAATGCCGACGTCTTCTACTCGGTGATCGGGACCGAGGAGGAGATCACGTCGACCGGTGTCGGCTTGGCCGCTGCCGCTCCTCGCGTCAGCCATTCCGTGGGACGCCAAGTCCGGCTGAAGTACACGCCCGTCCTCCACTTCAAGCTCGATCGCTCGACGGAGGAGGGCGTGCGGATGTCACAACTCCTTCGTCGCCTCAACGACGAAGAGGAGTAGACGGTGCGGGGCTTCCTCGCCATCGACAAGCCGCCGGGACGGTCGTCCCATGACATGGTGGCCGTCGTCCGACGCGCCGCCGGGATCAAGAAGGTCGGTCACGCCGGTACGCTCGACCCCATGGCAACGGGCCTGCTCGTCGTGGCGATCGGCCCGGCGACCCGACTCATCAGTTGGATCCAGGACGCCGAGAAGGAGTACGTCGCCACCGCCAGGTTCGGGGTCGCCACCGACTCGCTCGATGCCGACGGGAAGATCCTGTCAGAGGAACCCCTCCCCGTCACCCGGACTGCGGTGGAGGAGGTCCTGCCCCGGTTCAGGGGCCGGATCGAGCAGGTACCCCCAATGGTGAGTGCGTTGAAGAAGGACGGCAAGCGCCTCTACGAACTCGCCCGGGAGGGAACGGTGATCGAGCGAGAGCCACGTCCGGTGACGATCCACGAACTCGAGGTCATCGACTTCGCTGACGGTCCCTTCCCCGAGATGACGTTCCGGGTGGTGTGCTCGAAGGGGACCTATGTCCGGAGCTTGGGCGACGACATCGCCGTGGCCCTCGGCGGGAGGGCTCACCTCACCGCACTCCGCCGGACCCGGATCGGCGCCACCTCTGTGACCGATGCGGTGGACCCGGCGACCCTCACCCTGGACGGAGTCCTCGAGAACCTGATCGAGCCTGCGGCGGCACTCCCGATGCTGCCGAGGCTCGTGGTGGATGACGACACGGCCCAGAAGGTCTCCACCGGTCGTCCCATCCCACCGAGCGGGATCGAGGTCGCCGTCGACACCGAGGTCGCCGTCGTCGACAGCCGTGGCCGGTTGCTCGCCGTGTACCGTTCCGCCGGCACTCAACTCCTCCCCAGAATCGTCCTCCCGACATGAGCGTCCTCCACGGCGACCCCCACAAGTGGCAGATCCAGGGCACGATCGGCTCCGCGGTGGCCATCGGCACCTTCGACGGCGTCCACAAGGGCCACCAGCGGGTCCTGGCCGACCTGCGGAGCACCTCGGGCCTCGTGCCTGCAGCACTGACGTTCGACATCCACCCGCTTGCCCTCATCGAACCCGATCGGGCGCCGAAACTCCTCGGCACCGTCGACCAGCGGGTGGAGTGGCTCCAGGAAGAGGGAGCCGAACTGGTTGGCGTCCTACCCTTCGCCCAGGTCCGTGAGTGGTCCCCCCAAGCATTCGTCGACGTCGTTCTCCGCGCGGCCCTCAGGGCCGAGGTGGTGGCGGTTGGCTCCGACTTCCGCTTCGGATACGGTCGCCGAGGCGACGTCGCCATGCTGCGCGAGGCCGGGACCGACCACGGTTTTGCAGTCCACGTGGTCGACCTCCTCGGCGAGGGCGATGGCAAGTTCTCCTCGACCGAGATTCGGCGGGCGATGGAGGCCGGCGATGTCGTGGCCGCCCACGCGATCCTCGGTCGACCTCCGACCCTGCGCGGCCCTGTCGTTCGCGGGGAGGGAAGGGGACGCCGGATCGGTATCCCCACCGCCAACGTGGCCACCAAACCCATGGTGCAACTGCCTGCCCTCGGTGTCTACGCGGGTGTCGTCGTGTTCGGACGGGAGCGACACCCCTCGGTGATCAACGTCGGTCGCCGCCCCACGTTCGACGGTGAGGGGATCACCGTCGAAGCTCACCTCATCGATTGGGACGGCGACCTCTACGGTCGCTCCCTCGACGTCGAATTGCACGTTCGGCTCCGCGGCGAGGTTCGCTTCGATGGCGTCGAGTCGCTCGTCGCCCAGATTCGACGCGACATCGACGAAGCCCGGGTCCACCTCACCGGGTAGCGTCCCACCCATGGAACGCGTCTACTCGGGGTCACCGTTCGAGCCGGCCTATGGCTTCTGCCGGGCAATCAGGGCGGGTGATCGGATCCTCGTCGCCGGCACGGCCCCCATACCCCAGGACGGTTCCCCGACCCCTGCCTCCGCCTATGCGCAGGCGGCGCTCTGTCTCACCATCATGCGAGACGCAGTGGCTGGGCTCGCCGACCGGGCGACGGTGGTGAGGACCCGGATGTTCATCACCGACCCCGCGATCGCCGACGAGGTGGGGAGGGCCCATGGCGAGGCATTCCCCGATGATCACCCCGTCGCCACCATGGTCGTGGTGGCCGGCCTCCTCGACCAGGCGTGGTTCGTGGAGATGGAGTGCGAGGCGGTGGTCCAGTGACCCTTGGCTACCGGGAACCAGGGCTGCAGGCGAGAACTTCCGGCTTCAGGGCAGGCGCCGACCGCGGACGCTGACGCTCGAATGAACTACCCGTATCTCGCGATGCATGCCTAATCTCCCGTCTGTCCCCACCGGTACCTCCCTCGGGGCAACCCACCATCATGAAAAGCACTGAAGAGATCATCAAAGAGTACGGGCAGCACGACTCGGACACCGGTTCGCCGGAAGTCCAGGTTGCCCTCCTCACCCAACGCATCAGTCACCTGACCGAGCATCTCCGTACCCACAAGCACGATCATCATTCGCGCCGGGGCCTGTTGATGCTGGTCGGAAAGCGCCGCCGGTTGCTCAACTACCTGCGGCGTGAGGATGTCGAGCGCTACCGGTCATTGATCGCCGCCCTCGGCCTCCGTCGATAGCGACCCGGTAGGGGGCCCCAGGGCTCCTCTCTCGGCGTCACAGCTCCGGTCACGGACCGGGATCACCTTGAAACCAGAAGGGGAGAGGTTCATCCCCAGTTGACAGTGGTGACCGCTCACTACGAACGAGCGTTGACTACTGCCAATTGGGACCTCTCTCCGCAACATAGGAGAGAAACGTGCCAGAGATTTCTGTCACCGGTCGTATCGGCGAAGCCGAAGCGACCATCACTGCCGGCAAGTTGGCCGGCCAAGCAGACGGCGCCGTCGTCGTCAGCCTGGGGAGCACCGAGCTTCTCGTCACCGCCACCGCGGCCAAGTCGGTCCGGGAAGGAATCGACTTCTTCCCCCTCACCGTCGATGTCGAGGAGCGCACCTACGCGGTCGGGCGCATTCCCGGTTCGTTCTTCCGTCGTGAAGGCCGTGCGTCGGAGAAGGCGATCCTCACGTGCCGCCTCATCGACCGCCCGTTGCGTCCTTCGTTCGGCGACGGCTTCCGCTGCGAGACGCAGATCGTCGTCACCGTGCTTGGTGTCGATGACAATCTCTACGATGTCGTCGCCCTCAACGGGGCGTCAGCAGCCCTCGTCGCCAGCCCGATCCCGTTCCAGGGCCCGATCGGTGCCGTGCGAGTGGCGCTCAAGGACGGCGAGTGGATCCCCATGCCGACCTACGAGGACCTCGAGGCGTCGGTGTTCGAGCTCGTGGTTGCGGGTCGCCGCAACGACAAGGGCGAGATCGACATCATGATGGTCGAGGCCGGCTCCACCGAGGACGGGCTTCGGCTCATCGCCGATGGCCAGGCGCCATCCGACGAGGCCGCGGTCGCCCGTGGCCTCGAGGAGTCCAAGCAGTACATCGCCCAGTGGATCGACCTCCAGCTGGAGCTCGTTTCCCAGATGACCTTCGCCGAGGTCGATTGGCCGCTCGTTGCCGACTACTCGGACGAGATGCGTGCCCGGATCGCCTCGGTTGCCGGTCCGCACATCGACCCCGTGATCCGCATTGCGGCCAAGCAGGAGCGGTCCAACGCGGAGAAGGACGCTCGTGCGGCGGTCTTCGCGGAGCTCGGCATCAGGGAGGAGGACGAGTCCTACGAGGAGGCGAAGAACGCCTTCAAATCGGTCCTCAAGGAGATGATGCGTCGTCGTGTCGTCGATGAGGGCATCCGACTCGACGGTCGTGGGGCGTCCGATCTCCGCGGCTTGAACAGCGAGGTCGGCGTCATCAAGCGTGCGCACGGCACCGGCCTGTTCGAACGTGGTGAGACCCAGGTCCTCAACGTGACCACGCTCGGGATGCTCAAGATGGAGCAGATGCTCGACACGCTCGACCCTGCGACGTCCAAGCGGTACATGCACCACTACAACTTCCCCCCGTTCTCGGTGGGCGAGACCGGGTTCATGCGTGGACCCAAGCGGCGCGAGATCGGCCACGGCGCACTTGCCGAGAAGGCACTCCTTCCCGTCATCCCGACGGCGGACGACTTCCCCTACGCGCTGCGCCTCGTCTCCGAGGTGTTGAGCTCCAACGGTTCGACCTCGATGGCGTCGGTGTGCTCATCCAGCCTCTCCCTCATGGATGCCGGCGTCCCCATCAGCGAGCCGGTTGCCGGCATCGCCATGGGCCTGGTGACCATGGACGGCAAGTTCGTCACCCTCACCGACATCCTCGGTGCGGAGGATGCGCTCGGCGACATGGACTTCAAGGTGGCCGGTACCGCCGACGTGATCACGGCACTTCAGCTCGATACCAAGATCGAGGGCCTTCCCTCGGAGGTGTTGGCGGGAGCGCTCGATCAGGCCAAGGTGGCCCGGCTGGCGATCCTCGCCAACATGGCCGAGGCCATCGACGGTCCCCGGCCCGAGCTCAACGCCAACGCCCCCCGGATCGAAGTCGTTGTGATCCCCAAGGACAAGATCGGAGAGGTCATCGGCCCCAAGGGCAAGACCATCCGCGAGCTCGAGGAGCAGACTGGTGCCACGATCGAGATCGAGGAGAAGGGTGCGTTCGGCCACGTGCGGATCGCAGCCATCGACGCCGAGGTCATCAAGGCGGCAGTTGCTCGCGTACAGATGATCGCCAACCCGCCTGAGGCCGAGGTCGGCGTCACGTACGAGGGCGAGGTCGTCTCGATCATGCCGTTCGGTGCCTTCATCAACGTTCTCCCGGGTCGCGACGGTCTTCTTCACATCTCGAAGATCGACAACGATCGTCGGGTGGACAAGGTGGAGGACTATCTCGAACTCGGTCAGAAGGTCCAGGTCCAGGTGAACGAGATCGATCGCAACGGCAAGCTCAGCCTCGTCGCAGCGGAACCGCTCGCTCCCTCAGCCGAGGCGCTCGAGCGCATCGAGAAGTCCGGCTACTCCGACCGCGGCGGTCGCCCAGGCGGCGGCGGTCGCGACCGTGACGGCGGCGGCGGTCGCGGCGGAGACCGCGGTGGCGACCGAGGCGGAGATCGTGGTGGATCGCGCGGTCGCGAAGGCGGCGGTGGCGGCGGCGATCGGAATCGTGGCGGCAGTCGTGACGGCGGTGGCGGCGACCGTGGTCGTGGCGGCAGTCGTGATGGTGGCGGCGGCGATCGGAATCGTGGCGGCAGTCGTGATGGCGGCGGCGATCGGAATCGTGGCGGCAGTCGCGACAGTGGCGGCGGTGACCGGAACCGCAACACCGACAGCGGAACCCGCCGCAAGGTCGTGAGCTTCGAGGACGACTTCAAGGGCTAGATCCCAGGACGTCAACCACACCAGAAGGGGCCCGGCATCCGCCGGGCCCCTTCTGCGTGCGAGGTAGGCGAGTCCCAAGTCCCATGTCCCAAGTCCCGAGTCCTGAGTCCCTGGTCCCCGGTCCTCAGTCCTCTGTCCTCTGTCCTCCGTCCCCCGTCCGTTCTCCGCGTAGCCTCCGCCGGATGAAGACCCCCGCCGTCGCCGACTCTGCCTTCATCGGCCCCCATGTCACCCTGTGGGGGGACATCACCATCGAGGATGACGTGGTACTCCTCCCCGGCGTGGTCATGCGAGCGGAGTTCGCATCGATCCGCGTCGGTGCCGGCTCCAACGTCCAGGACAACTCCGTCTTCCACGTCGACGAGGGGTTCCCCCTCGACGTCGGCGAGCGGGTGACGGTGGGTCACATGGTGATGCTCCACGGATGCACCATCGGCCGCGACTCCCTCATCGGGATCGGGGCGATCGTCCTCAACGGGGCGGTGATCGGCGAGCACAGCCTGGTCGCTGCCGGGGCCCTCATCCCCGAGGGCAAGGTCTTCCCGCCCCGGTCCCTCATCGTCGGTAGCCCCGCCAGGGTGGTCCGGGAGGTCACCGAGGAGGAGATCACCCGCATGGCCCGTGGCCTCGCTTTCTATCAATCGTTCCCGGCCATGTACCGGGCCACCGGGCTGACTGATGCCTGATCGCCGGGACTGACGGTGCCTGAGCTCCCCGACATCGAGCTCTACCTCCATGCGCTGCACGATCGTGTCGTCGGGCAGGTACTCGAACGCCTCCGGGTCACTTCGTTCTCACTTCTCAAGACCCATGCCCCACCGCTCAGCGAAGTCGAAGGGCAGACGGTCGCCGGTCTCCGCCGCATCGGGAAGCGCATCGTGTTCGAGTTCGACAACGACCTCTTCCTCGTCCTCCACCTCATGATCTCGGGGCGCCTGCTGTGGAAGGAGCCGGGGGCAGCCATCCCCAGGAAGATCGGCCATGCGGCCCTCGACTTCGCAGGGGGATCGCTCATCGTCACCGAAGCCTCCACGAAGAAGCGCGCGTCCCTCCACCTTGTCGAGGGTGAGTCGGCCCTCTCCGAGCATGACCGGGGAGGCATCGAGGTGATGGGTGTTGACCTGGATGTGTTCTCCGCGGCCGTGCGGAAAGAGAACCGCACCCTGAAACGTTGCCTCACCGACCAACGACTCTTCTCGGGGATCGGCAACGCCTACTCCGACGAGGTCCTGCACCGAGCAGGCCTTTCCCCGGTTCAACGAACGGGGAACCTGAGTGACGCGGCGGTGGCGGACCTCCATCGGGCGACAATGGAGGTGCTGGGGGAGTGGCGGGACCGGCTCATCGCCGAGGTGGGGGAAGGGTGGCCCACCAAGATCACCGCCTTTCGCCCGGAGATGGCGGTGCACGGCAGATTCAAGGCACCCTGTCCGGTGTGTGGGACCCCGGTGCAGCGGATCGTCTACGCCGAGAACGAGGTCAACTACTGCCCCGGGTGCCAGACCGGGGGGAAGCTCCTGGCCGACCGCTCCCTCTCCCGCCTCCTCAAGGATGACTGGCCGCGCACGGTGGAGGAGCTGGAGTAGGGCGACCCGTCTCTTGCGCATCGAACATATGTTCGATATCATTCACTCCCGACGGAAGGTCCGGCGGGTGGAGTGAAGGGTCGAGCCGTTGGCACTGGACGTCGAGCGTCGGAGTGGACTGCATCCTGTTGTTGCGGAGCGGGAACAAAAGGCAGCGATACGCCGCGACCTCGCCACCCTGATCCACACCCCTCGTCTCCGTGGTGAGGATGATGGTTTGTTCGTTCTCTCCCCGGGTAGGACGGTGGGGCTCCATGGAGCGCCCGGCTCCGGCCTGACCCGTCTTGGGCTCGCCATGCTCGTGGAGGCCTCCCTGCAGGCACCGGTGGTGGCGGTCGACACCCGGGGATGGATGAGTCCGTTGGCAGCATGGGAAGTGGGGATACGTCCCGAACGCTTCGTCGTTGTTCGCCCTGACCACACCACATGGGCACAGGTGATCGGCTCGCTCATGGACGGGGTTGGTGCAGTGTATGCGGAGGTGCCGAGGGGTATCCCTGACACCGTTCTACGTCGGATGGTGGCCATGGCGCGCAAACAGCGGGTGGGGCTCATCCTTCGTCCTCTCCATGGCCATCTCCCGGCGGGACTCACCCATCTCACCGTGGAGGCCATGGGGATCGAATGGGAGGGTGCAGGGCGGGGGCATGGGCACATCAGAAGGCGGTCCCTCAGGGTGGTGGCATCGGGGAAGGCCGCCGCGGGAGCCGAACGGACGATCGAGATCGAGGACGATGGGACGCATACTCTGCGCGTGGTGGGCCGAGTGGCCTCTGCGGCGGCCCGACGCACCGCGGGATGAACCGTGCTTCGTCCATGGGGATGGGGTGGTCGTCGCTGCCAACGAACTGGCCAGTGAGGCCGGCGTCGAACGGGGGATGTCGCGCCGAGCCGCAGAGTCGCTCTGCCCGTCGGCGGTGACGCTCAACCGGAACCTGGCCGACGAGGCACGCCGATTCGAGCCACTCGTCGAACTCATCGAGTCGTATGTACCCCGGGTGGAGGTTGCCGATCCCGGGCTCGTATACGTCGCCATTGAAGGTGCGATCCGCTTCTACGGCGATGAAGTCACCCTTGTCGAACTGGTCTCCAAGGAGATCGACCGCAGGTTCGGACCCGGCTGCCGTATCGGTGTCGCCTCCACGTCGTTCGCTGCCCGCATCGCTGCCGCGCTGGCTGGTGGGGACCCGGTGTGTGTCGAGGACGATCGCCGGTTCCTCTCAGCCCAGGACCTCGGTGTACTCCCCAACCGGGATCTCGTGGACACGTTCCGTTGGCTCGGGTTCGGCACCCTCGGTGACCTGGCGTCCCTGCCCAGGGAGGCGATCGCTTCGCGTTTCGGCCAGGTCGGAATCGATGCCCATCGGTTGGCGTCGGGTGAATCGTTGCCACCTGCCCCACGGACGATCCCAGTCGACCTCGTGGTGGAGGAATCGTTCGAGGAACCACTGGAGATCCTCGAACAGGTGGCGTTCGTGGCACGGGCCTTGGGAGTGCGGCTCATGGGTGGACTTCGCCAGGCAGGTGTCGCGCCGCATGTGATCGAGATCGAAGTGGAATCGGGGGGAGGGGAGACACGGACCCGCACGTGGCGGAGCGCCGATCCCCTCACCGAGGAGGCAGTGATCGAGCGTGTGTTCTGGCAGGTGCGGAGCTGGGTCGAGTCCACACGCGGCCCGATGGGGGGCGTGGTCCGGCTCAGGATCATCCCACTCGAGATCTCCGGTGTGGGGCGACAACTGGGGTTCCTGGAAGACACCGTGGCCGTCCTGGAAGCAGAGCGGGCGATCACCCGGACCCGGGCGATCATCGGTCCCGATCGTGTCCTCACCGCCAGCCCGCAAGGTGGGCGCGACCCGGTGGAACGGGTTCGGTGGCAGACCTGGGGCGAGGAAGCAGCTCTTCCCGACCGCGATCCCGCAGCACCCTGGCCCGGGCGTACCCCCGGCCCGGCACCCGCCCTCGTCCCACCGACCCCCATCCCATTCACGATCGATTGGGACCGCGGCATCCCGGTCAGGGTTCGTCTCCGTAGCCGCTGGGTTGAGGTCCTCTCATGGTCAGGCCCATGGCGAAGCACCGGCAGGTGGTGGCGTGCTGAGGGTGACGCCGACCGCTACCAGGTGGTCACATCGGCCGGGGCTTTCCTGTGTGAGGTCACCGCCGATGGGACCTACCTGATGGGGGTGTACGACTGATCGTTGCTGTGTGTCCGCGTCTCGCCGGCATCGGCGCCTGCCCAAGCAGTAGCGTGGGGGGATGCTCCCCAACGTCATCACCCGGACCCCGCCCGAAGGCGTCGAGACGCACCCGCATCCGCTGCTGTTCGTGCATGGCGCCTGGCACGGTGCCTGGTGCTGGAACGACCACTTCCTGCCCTGGTTCGCCGAGCGGGGCTTCGAGGTCCATGCCCTCGACCTCCGTGGACATGGAGCCACACCGGCCGATCGCTCACTGCGGCGCGTCTCCGCCAATCACTACCTCGAGGACATCCATGCGGTCGTCGAGTCGCTCGACCGCGAGCCGATTCTCATCGGCCACTCCATGGGCGGGTACCTCACCCAGCGCTACCTCGAGACGCATGACCTGCCGTTCGCGGTGCTCGTCGCCTCGGCACCGCCGAGGGGAGTGATCGGGGCGACGATGGCCATCGCCCGGTCGATGACCTTCCCCTTCATCAGGGCCAACCTGACCATGTCGCTGTGGCCACTCATCGAAGACGTCGACCAGGCCCGCCACCACTTCTTCTCCGACGCCCTGCCCATCGCGGACGTGGAGCTTCACCATGGTCGAATGCAGGACGAGAGCTACCGGGCGTTCCTCGACATGCTCATCCTCCGTCTCCCTCGCCCCGCGCGGGTGAAGACCGAGGTGCTCGTCCTCGGCGGCTCCGCCGACACGATCTTCTCGATCGACGAGGTGAGGGCCACGGCCCGGGCCTATGGCACCGAGGCGGTCATCCTCGACGGGGTCGCGCACGACATGATGCTGGATGTCGGATGGGAGCAGGCCGCCGAAGCGATCCTCGCCGGTATGCCTGCTCGGGCCTGACCCGCAGCCGAGCAGTCCGTCTACCCTCGCCCGTCAGACACCCGTAGGAGTGACCACGTGCTCGCTGTCCTGTCACCGGCCAAGAAACTCGACTTCACCCCGCCTCCCGCCGGGATCGCCGCATCGCACCCTCGGTTTGGCGAGGACACGGCGCTCCTCATCGGCGAGCTCAGGAGCAAGTCGGTCGCCGAGGTCGCGTCCCTGATGCGGCTCTCGGATGCCCTGGCCACGCTCAACCACGAGCGGTACGCCACATTCGATCTCGACGGCAACGACGCCGAGGCCGAACGCAAACAGGCCGCACTTGCTTTCGCGGGCGATACGTATGTGGGGCTCGATGCCGGCTCGCTCGATGCAGCCGACCTCACCTTCGCCGATGACCACCTCCGCATCCTTTCGGGGTTGTACGGGGTTCTACGCCCGCTCGACCTGATCCAGCCCTACCGACTCGAGATGGGGACCAGGCTCGCGACCAGCCGCGGCGCATCGCTCTACGACTTCTGGGGGTCGACCATCGCCAGAGCATTGGACGCGGACCTGGGCGGTGAGGGAGCCGTGCTCAATCTCGCGTCGGCCGAGTACGCCAAGGCGATCGACCGAACCGTCCTCACTACTGAGATCGTCACCCCGACCTTCAAGGAGACGCGGGACGGAGTTCCGAAGGTGATCGGGCTCATCGCCAAACGGTCACGGGGTGCGATGGCACGTTGGATGATCACGGAGCGGATCACGGATCCGGCGGACCTTCCGGAGTTCGACGTCGGTGGGTATGCGTATGACCCGGCAGCCAGTACTCCCCAAGCCCCGGTCTACATCCGCTGAACCCGGTCGGTCCTCACACCGTGCTGCGTCGTTCGTGGTCGAGGCGGTCCCGGGTGGCTGCGACGAGTTCTTGCGTCACCCGTGTGAGCTCCCGGAGATCGCTCCGCTCGAGGAGCTCGGTGGGGATGGGTTCCCCGATCTCGACGATGATCCTCCCGCCGCGAAGGAGCATTCCCTCGGGCGGGAACGCGTCGTATGACCCGGCGATGGTGACCGGAAGCAGCGGCAGGTCGTTCTGGATGGCGATGATGAAGGCGCCTGCCTTGAAACGCTGCACCTCTCCGTCGCGGGTGCGGGTCCCCTCCGGGTAGACCATGATCGACTGGGCTCGACCCGCCACGACCTTGGCCTGGTCGTTGATCCACTGGTGCATGGAGGTCGCTTTGTCCCGGTCGATCTCGATGATCCCGATGGCCCGCATGGCGGGGGCCAGGATCGGGATCGTGAAGAGCTCCTTCTTGGCGAGGAAGCGCAGCGGGACCGGGGTTGCGAGGAAGTTGGCGAAGATGTCGAACCACGACGAGTGGTTGGAGATCACCACGTATGACCGGGACCGATCGAAGGTGCCGCGGACCTCGAGCTCCGTTCGGCTGAGCGCGAACCACATCCGGGCCCAGGTGTGGATGACCATCTCGATGAGGGGGGACGTTTTGCGGACCAACGAGATCGCTATCACCGAAAGACACACGATTACGGTGGCCGGGACCATGATTGCTAGCGTCACGATCGAACGCACCGGGTCGATGAGGAGTCGTTTCACGCATGCAGGAGGGTAGCGTCGGGGCCGGCCCCCCTTCGAAGCCGACATGGAGGCGATGGTTCTCGGGGCGTGTCCCGGCCGACCCGGCCTTGGCTTCGAGTGTGATCGTGGGGCACCTGGCGGAGGCCCTCTCGGCATCCGACGTGATCCTCACGTTCTCGGGGATGGCCGATGAGCCCGATCTCTCCGGATTGAGGGCTGTCGGTGCCCGGTTTGCGCTCACCCGCACGCCGGATGAGGGTCCCCTCACCGTCCATGCGGCCGAGAGCTCGATGGAGCGCCATCGCTGGGGGTACACCCAACCGGCCGCCGGGTCGCCGGAGCTCGATCTCGACCTCATCACCGTGGCCCTCGTCCCGGCCGTGGCGCTGGGACGCGACGGATCCCGACTCGGGCACGGCAAGGGCTACTACGACCACCTCCTTCCACGCCTGCCGCGGGCGAGGCGGATCGGGGTCACCTGGGAGTGTCGGCTGACGCCGGCCCTGCCCATGGATCCCCACGATGCGTATTTGGGCGCCATCGCCACGGAGTTGGGGCTACGGTCCGCGGTGAGGAGGCCCTTCTGATCGACTACCTGAGTGCCATCGAGGCCGACACGTTGGCACTCGCCGGCGCCATCGAGGCCGCGGGACCCGGGGCCCGGGTCCCGTCTTGTCCTGATTGGTCGGCGGCCGACCTGTGCTATCACCTGTACGAGGTCCAGTCATTCTGGGCCACGATCGTCGAGGGACGCCTGGGAAGCGCCGACGGAATCGACGAACCGTCCCGCCCGGGGGATGCCGCGCTGCCCGATGCGCTGCGCGCGGCCGCCCGGCGCCTGGTGGCCGCCCTTCGGGCTGCCGATCCCTCCGAGACCGTCTGGACCTGGGCCGACGACAAGTCGTTGGCGTGGGTGGCGCGGCGCCAGGCCCATGAAGCCCTCATCCATCGGGTGGACGGTGAGCTGGCGGCAGGCGTCGACTCCAGCCTGGACTCCGACCTCGCCGCCGACGGCGTACAGGAGCTCGTCGATTGGTTCTTCGGCACGGCTCCCGCGTGGGCGACGTTCGTGCCGCTCGAGAGGGTTCGGTTGGTGCGAACCGACGGCCCGGGGGAGTGGTACCTCGCCAAGGGTCGCTTCACCGGCACGGGGCCGGAGTCCGGGAACGAGTTCGACATGGTGACGGTGCTGGCAGGGGGGCCGGGGGATGCTGATGCAGAGGTGCGGGGAGCGGCGGCGGCCCTCGATCTCTGGCTGTGGGGACGCGCAGACCGATCCGCCCTCGAGGTCGTCGGCGACGAGGCGTTGGCCGACTTCGTCCGAGAGGATGCCGTCGGGCTCACCCAGTGATCGGACGGGTCTTCACCAAGAACACCACCGGGACCAGTGCCACCACCACCCCGATGGTGGCCAGGACCGGGTAGGAAGTGGCCCCGAGCACGAATCCTGATGCGAGAGCGCCCGTTCCACCGGCGATCCACGTCGAGGAGTCCGCCACACCCTGCATCCTGACTCGTTCCACCAGGGAGAGCCCGACTTGGAGCTCGGCGCTGCCGGCCACGAACCCGAAGTTCCATCCCAGGCCGAGGAGGAAGAGCGAGACCAGCAGGATGCCCTGTTCCGCCTCATTGGCCAGAATGGCGATCCCACAGGCCACGACCAGGATCGCGACGGAGACCCAGATCATCCGGCGGGGCCCCAAGGCATCGACGAGGCGTCCGGTGACGGGCGAGAGGGCGAACATACCCAGCGTATGGGACATCATCACCCACCCCACCATGCCCAGGGTGCCGCCCGCTCCCTTGATGTGCACGGGTGTCATGGTCATGACGAACACCATCACGAGCTGGGATGCCAGCATCGAGGCGAGGGCGAGCTGCACCGTCGGGCGCCCCAGGAGCGAGCGAATCGAGACCTTGACAGTGTCCAGGCCGTCCACTGGATCGGACAGGTCGCGAACCGAGAGCGTGAGCGGATCTGGCCGGAGGAACACGAACAGGACCAGCGAGGCAGCGGCGAAGCCGATCATCGAGAATGCGTAGGCGCCGGCCAGCGACTCGAACCCGAGCCGTTGGGCCGTGGCGGCGGACGGTTCGAGCAGGAGCGGCCCGACCACGGAGCCCACGGTTGCCGCCCACACGATGAGGGCGATGGCCGAGCCCCGTCGATCCGAGGTACGCATGTCGGCTGCCGCGAAGCGTGCCATCTGGTCCACGCTCCTTCCGAACCCGGTGATGAACATCGCCACCACCAGCACCACGAAGGCCTTCTGTTGCACGCCAACGGCGGCGACCGACGACCCGACGGCGGCGACCAGGAACCAGACGATGAAGGGGCGGCGCCGGCCCCACCGGGTGCTGATCGCCGCCAGCGCCGAGGCCCCGATGGCAGCGCCGAGCGTGGCCACGGCAGACGGGACGCCGGCAAGGCGTGGATTTCCCGTCAGGTTGGCTGCGGCAAGTGAGGCGACGGTGATCGCCAGGATGTAGGACGTCGAAGAGAAGGTGTTGCCGGCGAAGAGCGCCGCCGTGAGGCGGTTCCTGGCCTGGGCTTCGGTCCGGGTCACCTACTGGCCCGTGAAGGACGCAGGGCGCTTCTCGATGAACGCCCTGACGCCTTCCCTGAAGTCGTCGGTGGTCGCGCAGGCCGCGAAGCCCTCCGCCTCGAGCTGGAGTTGTCGCTCCATCTGGCTCTCGTACGACGAATACAGGAGCTGTTTGGCGGTCCCGATCGCCCGCGTGGGGCCGCCGGCCAGGCGGGTTGCCAGCTCATTCGTGAACGTGTCCAGCTCGGCGGGCGGGACGACCCAGTTGACGAGCCCCGCCTCCCGCATGGCCTCCGCCGAGTGGCGATCGCCGAGAAGGGTGAGCTCCATGGCCTTCTTGAGGCCGAGCGCCTTGGGAAGGAAGTAGGTCGAGGACCCGTCGGGACTCGTCCCGATGTTCACGTAGGCCATGGTGAAGTAGGCGTCCTCAGAGGCGATGATGAGGTCGCACGCCGCGGCGAGACTGACCCCGGCCCCGGCAGCTGCGCCTCGCACCTTGGCGACGATGGGCTTCTCCATCCTCCGCATCGAGAACATGACGGTGTGGAGATCGTGGATGCGATGGACGATGGTCGACCACTTCTCGTCGTCCTCCAGGGCTTCGAGCCCGGCGAAGCTCTTGACGTCGCCCCCCGCCATGAAGTGGTCGCCGGCACCGGTGAGGACGACGCAGCGCACTGCAGGGTCACGCTCGAAGCGGTGAAGCCATGTGGAGAGGCCGTCCTTCATCTCCTCGCTCAACGCATTGCGCACCTCGGGCCGGTTCATGGTGAGGGTGGCGACGCCACCTTCCACGGCTACTTCGAGATCTGCCATTCCTGCTCCTTGTCGAAGAGAACACGCTAGTGGCGGGTCATCGAGCTACGAGCCACGAGCTACGAGCGCCGAGAGTCGAGCGTCGAGATACGAGAGCGGCTCCGGTCCTTGGTCCTCGGTCCTCTGTCCTCGTTCCTTCGTACTTCGTAACCTCCTGCCCCGTCCTCCGTTTGTCTCGAACATATGTTCGATTAGTGTGATGACGTGTACGCCGAACTGCACTGCCACACGAACTTCAGCTTCCTCGACGGTGCATCCCACCCGCAGGCGCTCGTGGCGCGGGCCGCCGAACTGGGGTACGAGGCCCTCGCCGTCACCGATCACCATGGGTTCCAGGGTGCCGCCCACTTCGCCGCAGCCGCCCGAGAGGCGGGCCTTGCGACCGTCTACGGTACGGAGGTCGGGATCGGCGACCTGCCCCCGGGTGAGAAGGACAGTCCGTTCGCGGAGGCCGAACGGTGGGACACCGAGCGGTGGACACGGGACACCGGGCCACAGGTCGACAGGCGGGGACGGTCGGTGCGGGCCCACGGTACGAAACCGGTGGGCGCCGATGCCACCGAGCATCTCGTACTCCTGGCGACCGGGCCATCCGGGTACAGCACGATCTCGAAGTTCGTCTCGTCTGCCCAGTTCCGAGGGGAGAAGGACCGCCCCGTCTACACGTGGGAGGACTTGGCCACGGCCGCGGAGGGAGAGGTGGTCGCCCTCACCGGCTGTTGGCAAGGGGCGGTCCCGGCAGCGGCGCTCCGCAATGACTTCGAGGGGGCGGTGCGAGCAACCCGACGTCTCCGTGACCTGTTCGGCCAGCGCCTCCACCTCGAGCTCTGGGATCATCGGATGCCCGAGGATGACCTGCGCAACGACATGCTGTGGGAGATCGGCCGACGTCTCGACCTCCCGGTGGTGGCCACCAACCAGGTGCACTACCACGATCGGTCCGAGGCCGACCTCTCCGAGGTGCTGGCGGCGATCGCCGGTCGGCGCAGCCTCGGTGCCCAGGACGGGTTTCGTCCCCCGACCGACGAGCGGTACCTCAAGGCACCCCACCTCATGCAGCAGCGGTTCCTCCGCTACCCGGGGGCGGTCGACCGCGCCGCCATCCTCGGCAGGGATCTCGCGTTCGACCTCCATGTCGTGGCCCCCAACCTCCCCGACTTCCCGATGCCCGGTCACTTCCGGGATGAGCTCACGTTCCTGCGTCACCTCACCTACGAGGGTGCCCGTGAGATCTACTCGGATGGCTCGGGCGGCATCGACCCGCGTGCCCGGCAGCGCCTCGACCATGAACTCGAGGTGATCGGACGCCTCGGGTTCCCCGGTTACTTCCTCGTCGTGTGGGACCTCGTGAACTTCGCCCGAGAGCGTGACATCTACTGCCAGATCCGTGGTTCAGGGGCCGACTCGGCGGTGTGCCGGTGCATCGGGCTCACCCGGGTGGACCCGATACGGCTCAACCTGCCCTTCGAGCGATTCCTCTCCGAGGAGCGAGGACGGGCACCCGACATCGACCTCGACCTCGAGGCCGACCGTCGCGAGGAGGTCATCCAGTACTGCTACCGCCGTTACGGGCGGGAACGGGCGGCAATGGTCGCCAACGTGGTCACCTACCGGGCACGCAGCGTCCTGCGCGATGTCGTCAAGACGTTCGGTTTCACCCAAGCCCAGGCCGACGGAATGTCGAAGTACCTCGACTCCCGCAACACCGCTTCCATCCCGAAGGAGGCACCGCTCCCCGACGGTCTCACCGCTGACCTCGTGTACGACATCTGCCAGCGCCTCGACGGTTTCCCCCGCCACCTGGGCATCCATTCGGGGGGCATGGTCATCGCGGATCGCCCGCTGTGGCAGGTCGTGCCCATCGAGTGGGGTCGGATGGAGGGACGGTCCATCCTCCAGTGGGACAAGGAGTCGTGCGGGCTCATCGGCATCGTCAAATTCGACCTGCTGGGCCTCGGCATGCTCAATGCCCTCCACCTGGCAGTGGACACGATCAGTGATGCCCACGGGGTCACGATCGACCTCGCGACGATCCCCCAGGAGCCCGCTCTCTACGAGCAGATGACGAAGTCGGACACCGTGGGGCTCTTCCAGGTGGAGTCGCGAGCGCAGATGGCCACCCTCCCCAAGATGAAGCCGAAGACCTTCTACGACCTGGCCGTCGAGGTGGCTCTCATCCGTCCCGGTCCCATCCAGGGCCACTCGGTGCATCCCTACCTGAAGCGCCGCAACGGGGAGGAGCCGGTGCGCTACCCGCACCCCCTTGCCGAACCTGTGCTGCGCAAGACGCTCGGGGTCCCCATCTTCCAGGAACAGCTCATGGAACTTGCCCGGCTGTGTGCCGGGTTCGACGCCCGACAGGTCGATCGCCTTCGGCAGGCCATGACCCACAAGCGGAGCGAGCAAGCCATGGAGATGCTCCGCGAAGAGGTGTACGAGGGCATGCATCGCACCGGTGTGCGAGGGAAGGCAGCCGATGAGATCTGGGAGAAGCTGCAGGGGTTCGGCCAGTTCGGATTCCCCGAGTCCCACTCTGTGAGCTTCGCCTACATCGTCTACATGTCCGCCTGGCTGCGGTACCACTACCCGACGGAGTACCTCTGTGGGCTCCTCAATGCCCAACCGATGGGTTTCTACTCACCGAACTCCCTCGTGCAGGACTCGATCCGGCACGGGGTGATCGTCCTCGGTCCCGACATCAATCTCTCGAGTCACGATTGCACCATCGAACCCCACCCGGCCGATCCCGATGACATCGCGACCTACCTCGGTATGCGGTGGCGGAGGGGCCGGGGGGCGATCGACGATCAACTGCGACAACCGGTGGCGATGCGCACCGGGTTGCGCTACGTGAAGCACCTCGGAGCCGAGGAGATCACCCGGGTGGAAGTTGCTCGCCGGATCGGCGGCCCCTTCACTTCACCAGAGGACCTTGCTCATCGGACCGGGATCGCAATCGAAGCGCTCGAAACGCTCTCAGCTTCGGGGGCACTCGAATCCATTGGGCTCGGCCGACGCGAGGGATTCTGGGCCGCGGGTGCCCTGGCGGAGATCAGCCCGGACCGGCTTCCACTCGCTCCCGGGATTGAGGCTCCAACCCTCCCTGGCTTGGGTGACGAGGAGCGATCCCGGCTTGAGCGGTGGGCGACCGGTATTTCGCGGAACCACCCGGTCTCCTTCATCCGTGAACGCCTCGCGGCATCCGGATGCATCACGTGCATGGAAGCGATCGAACTCAGGGCGAACAATCGTCGGATCCGGGTGGGAGGGGTGGTCACCCATCGGCAGCGGCCGGGGACGGCTGCCGGGATCATCTTCTTCAACCTCGAGGACGAGACGGGGTTGCTCAACGTGGTGGTCTTCCCCGACCTGTGGGAACAGCAACGGGACGTCGCCCGTCGCAATCCCGGCCTCATCGTTGATGGCACCCTCGAATACCGCGATGGGGTGACCAACCTCGTCGCCCGACGTTTCGAACCGTTCCCGGTGGCGGAGATGACAAGCCGGGACTTCAGGTAAGAACGAAGAACGGAGAACGGAGAACGGAGAACGGCTCTCGTACTTCGTACTTGTGCTCACCCTCGGAGCAGGTGGCTCCTGCCGGCGAGGAGCGCCTCGGCCAACTCTTCGAAGTTGTCGACGATCAGCGTTGGGGCCGGATAGGCGGGGGAGAGGGGCATGCCGTCGCGCCTGACGAAGGCGGTCTTCATGCCCACGTTCGCTGCGCCCGCCAGGTCCCAGTCATGACAGGCGACCATCCACGACTCCTCGATCGACTCGGCAGCCGCCGCCAGCACGGCGTGATACGGCTCGGGGGCGGGCTTGAAGCGCCCGGACTCCTCGACGGTGTGGACGGCGTGGAAGCAGTCGATGATGCCGGCGTTCCGCAGGCCCGCCTCGGCCACCATCGGGCTCGAGTTCGTGAGGGTCATGAGCGTCCACCCGGCTTCCTTCAACGCCACCAGGCCGGGACGCACATCGGGGTAGGGACGGAGGCGGTCGAAGGCTCGTGCGAGCTGCTTACCGGCATCGGCGGGGAGGATGATCCCCCTCGTCTGTGCCACCGATTCGAGGGCCGCCGCCGCCAGGGGCCCCATCGGCTGGTGCTTGCCCGTGAGTGTGACCACTGCCTTGTGGTGAAGCAGGCGCGAGAACCAGAGGTCCTTCGCCTCGAGGTCCTTGAAGTGGCGGATGAAGAAGCCGTCCAACACTCCGAGGTCCAGCATCGTCTCGTTGACATCGAACACTGCGAGTGACATGGGGAAAGGCTACGCCCCTCCGACGATGCCTGTCAGCGTCAACCTTTGCGGATCTGCTCCTCGAGGAACACGATACGCTGCCGAATCCACGATGCGGCAGAGTGGGGATCCGAAGTGGCCTGGTGGGAAGCGACGGCTTCGAGCGCCGTCGCCATTCCGATCGCCGATTCCTCGCCGAGCGCCAACTCCATCGTCCCGGAGGGCTCGAGGCGGGACAGGTGGCCTCGGAGTCCCTCGAGTTCGCGTCGCATGTCGTCCAACGAGAGCGGGGCGTGGGTGCGGAGGGTATCCCGGAGGTTGTCGCGCTCCTCGGTGAGCCGGGACAGCGTTGGAATGTCCTCGGCTGAGCGGGCGGACCCGATCTCCCCGACGAGTTCACCGAGGCGGTTCAGGATCTGGTCACGTGTCATTCGGGGCTCCTTCCGTCCTCCGGGATACTAAGGGGACGGCTCGGATCATGCTTGGACACCGTTCACGGAGAACGCCAGCAACAGCTGCCCGGCGTAGTAGAGCGGGAGCCCCCACATCCGATTGGCGATCCCCGGGCTCACGAACCGATCACGGGCGACGGCGATGTCGGACACTGCGAACGAGATCGCGCCGAGGGGGAGGAGCAGTGAGTTGGTCCCGACCCCGGCCGGGCCGGCGAGCACCACCATGGTGGTGATGACGCTGATGTAGACGATGACCGGGCCCCGCATCCGGCCCGTCACATTGGGGAGGAGCCAACGTGCCACCTGCGTCACCGTCCCCACCCACGCCACGCCGAACAGGACGGCTGGGAGCGTCGGGTCGAGATCGGTCGTGACGAACGCAACGACATAGGCCAGGTGGCCGACGAGGAATGCCGTCAGGCCCAGCAGGAAGGTCGTGTCCGATCTGCCGAGAAGAGCGGCATCCCCAACCCACGAGAGGCAGAGCCCGGCGAGGATCCAGCTCCCGTAGGGAGTGTCCAGGGCTCCCTCCCCGATCGCCACCACGAGGAAGCCGGTGGATGCCACCAACTTCGCCGGGATCTTCATCCTCGAGTGGTGGACCTCGGCCACCAGGAGGCAGGCGAGACCAACGACCAGCAGGGTGACGCCGACGGTGGTCACGCTTGCAGGGCCTCCCCGAGCCGGGAACGAGTCAGGGCCCACGCCTCGGAGAGGGGATCGACCGGATCGAAGTGGCCCCCGGCATCGATCACGAGCAGCTCCGCTCTGTCGCCGGCGGAGGTAGCCGCTGCCACGAAGCTGGTGGAGAAGTGGAGGGGGACGGCATCGTCGACCTCCCCGTGGACGCAGAGCGAAGGGGTGCCGAGTGGAAGGAGGTGAACCGGGGAGAACGGTTCGAGGTCCTCGGTGCCCAGGAACGCGTCGACCGCTCCGTTGCCGATGCGTTCTGACCGGGCTGTCACCAGGTCCGTGACGCCGGCGAGGGAACAAGCGAGCCGGAATGGAGCCATCGGGTGGGAGGCGGCGGCCCACAGGGCGAGTTGGCCCCCGGCAGAGTGGCCGATGACTCCGATGCGATCGAGGTCGAGCGGAGCCGCGAGTTGGGTGAGGTGGTCGATGGCCCGGGCGACATCGACCATGGTGTTGGTACCCCCGCCCCCGGCACCGGTGCGCCGGTACTCGATGTTCCAGGAGGCGATGCCATTGGTCGCGAGATCTGCCGCGAGTGGGTCGAGTGTGTCCCGGGTCCATGGGTGTCGCCAGAAGCCGCCGTGGAGGAGGGCTACCACGGGGAATGGGCCCGGTCCGTCCGGGATGCGCAGTTCGCCGAGGTGATCCGGGTGGGGGCCGTAGCGATGGACTGTGGGTGGGGAGGTGAGGAGGGCGTGGAGTCGCCGTACGGCGCCGGGATAGCCGTGCTCGCCACGGCCGTAGATCGTGTAGACGCATGCCGGCTCGACCACCGACACGCGCCGGAATCCCTCACGTTCCTTGACGTTGGAGAGGTGGAGTTCGAGCGTGGGGAGTTCTATCGCTTCGATCGCATCCCGGAGCGCGTACGACGTATGGGTCCAAGCTCCCGGGTTGATGATGACCCCATCCACCGCGGTCCTGGCCGCGTGGAGACGATCGATGAGGTCCCCCTCGTGGTTCGTCTGGAAGGTCTCGATCTCGACGCCGAGTGGGGCGGCGGTGTGGCGGGCCAGCGTTTCGAGGTCTGCGAGCGTCGACGTCCCGTAGATCGCCGGGTTGCGGGTCCCGAGCAGATTGAGGTTCGGGCCGTGGGCAAGCAGGAACTTCATGGCGCGTCAGGGTAGAGGCAGGAGCCAGGAGGAAGGAGCAAGGAGCAGGAGGAGCTCGCCCCTTCTTCTCCAGTAAACCTTTCTGCGTGCCGATGCGAGTGATGTAGTGACGGGTGCCTGGGAGGCCTCGGAGAAGAGCGCCGTGCAACAGATGGAACGAGTCATCACGCCCTTGCGAGTGGCGCCTGAGACCTTCGAGGCGTTCTATCGCCGGGAGTACCGGTCGATCGTCGCCATGGGCTACGCGCTCTGCGGGAGTGTGTCCGTCGCCGAGGACATCGCCCAGGAGGCGTTCATCGTCGCGCACCGGCGATGGACGGAGCTCCGTGACATGGAGATACCCGGTGCCTGGGTGCGTCGGGTTGCCTCCAACAAGGCGGTGTCCTTCGTGCGTCGACGACAAGCCGAAGCCCGGGCGCTCACCCGCCTGGGAAGCCACCGGCAGCAGGTCGTCGAGCTCGAGATCCCCGATCGTGAGTTCTGGGCGGAGGTCCGGCGACTCCCCGACCAGCAGGCAAAGGCGATTGCCCTTCACTACCTGGAGGACCGACCAGTCGATGAGATCGCAGAGATCCTCGACTGTGCGCCCTCCACGGCGAGAGTCCACCTCCATCGAGGTCGACAGACCCTCGCCGATCGATTCGGCCTGGAGGTGTCCGAATGACTTTCGACCAACGAGCTCAGCACGCGGCCAGGGGACTGAAGCGAGCGGTTGGCGCGGCGGTGCCACCCCCGATCGTGGGGGCCGGCGTCATCGCTCCCCCGCGACGTGCCCCCTACTTCGCCAACATTGCCCAAGTCGCAGCCGCCCTGGTGGTGGTCGTGCTTGCGGCCGGCTACTTCTCTGCCGGGGGCTTCTTCGCCCCGTTCTTCGGCGAAGCGCTCACCCCGGCCGGGACACTGGATACGACCGTCACCACCCACGCCACCTTGGAGGCGGCGCCCGACAAGCCGGAGGCTCCTCCCACGACGGAGAAGAGTCCCCCGACCACCGACAAGGAGTCCGCAAAGCCCCCGGCCACTGAGGCACCGAAGGTGTACGAGCTCGTCATCCTCTCCCCGGGGAACGGCTACGAGACCGAACAAGGCGTTGTCCTGGTCACGGGTGAGGCATCGCCAGGGCTTCGAGTGGTCGTGAACGGGGAGGTCGCGCCACTGGGCGATGCCGGCCACTGGCAGGTCGAAGTGAAACTCGCCAAGGGTTGGAACGGCATCCTGGCCAAGGGCTACCTCGGTGACGTCAAGGTGGCCAAGGCCTCGATAGAGGTGTTCCACGAGCCGCCGGTCACCACCACCACAACGAAACCGAAGCCGGCCACCGACTACGGGATCCACATCGTCAGCCCGGCCGACGGTGCCCACGTCGACGGCAGCACGGTGACCGTCAAGGGTGAAGCGACGCCGGGACTCACCGTCCTTGTCAATGGCAAGAGCGTCGAGTGGACCGACAGCAGTCACTGGAAGGTCTCGATTCCGCTCAATCCGGGCTGGAACGGGATCGCCGCCAAGGGTTACAAGGGCGATACCAAGATGGCGTACCACGCCATCGAAGTCCTCAACGGGACGCCCCAGGTCGTGGCCATCACCAGCCCGACCGACGGCGCCACGGTCCTCGAGGCCTCGTCGGTGTTGGTGAAGGGTGAAGCGACCCCAGGCCTGGCCGTGCTCGTGAACGGGATGGCTGTGGACTGGACCGACAGCAGTCACTGGAAGGTCCTGATTCCGCTCAACGCGGGTTGGACCGGCATCACCGCCAAGGGGTACCAGGGTGACACCAAGGTCGCCATTCACACGATCGAGGTCCATCGGGGCGAGATCGTCGTCGTGCCCTTCACGGTCACACAGATGTACGGCTCGTGCTCCGAGAACCCCCCGTATGAGACCTTCTACGGCACCGCCACCCCCAACGGGAAGGTCTGGGTGCAGTCACCGTACGGAGAGAAGACCGTCCATGCCGACGGCGCCGGGAACTTCGAGGTGACGATCCACTTCGAGGGAGTGCCCAGCGGGAAGACGTTCGAGATCTCCGTCAAGGACTACGAGAAGCACGAATACCAGTACTTCCCGTTCACCTACACGGGCTGACGAAGCTACCGACCCGGGCCCTGGCGTGATCGACCAGGGCCCGGGGCAGCTCCGCTTCTTCGAGCAGCCACCGGTCTCCGAAGGCGGCCTCGAGGGCCGTTGCCACCTCGTTCGGTTCGGTGAAGCCGCTCTCAGCGGCCACCGATCCGGTGGTGATCGGCATGAACTCGAGTCCGAGTGCCGCGTAGACCGGGATGAGGACCCGATTCACTTCATCCCCGCGGTTGACCACGATCACCCCACCCACGTGGGCCGCGCCCCGAACGAGGCGCTGCCCGTACCCGGCGAGCTTGGCCCGGCCCCCGGCGTTCACGGAGTACGCCCCGGGGCAGTACTCCCCGGGCACCTCCCCGACCCGGGCATCGATCCCGAGTGTGCTCAGCGCCACGACGGTCGCATCGGCCACTCGCTGGAATCGATCGCGGATCCCCAGCTTCGTGTCGATCTCGGAACTCACCACGGAGATCCCCAGGGTCCCCGCGTGGAACACGGCGGCCCGGCCCCCGGCGAGCCGAACGACCGGGGTGAATCCGCTGCGGCGACTCGCCTCGACGGCCGCGGGGTATCCGGCCTCATGGACGTCGCGGCGCCCGAAGGCGACCATGCGTGAGGTGGGATGGATGCGAATGGAAGGAGCCAGCCTCCCCGCGGCGACCTCTTCGAGGAGCACGGCGGAGACCGCGATGTCCAGGCCTGCCTCTTCGACGAATCCCTCCCGGAAGAGAAGCATGGGCTCGGTTGGGGCATCGGATCCGTGCACAGGCTTCCCGGGGTGGTGTGCGAGACTCATCGGCGATCACATGCTACGAAGCATCACCATCCTGGGGTTCGTCCTCCTTCTTGTCTCCTGTGCGGACGGGGAGTTCCTCACTGGTGCCGGCCCGGCGGCCGAATGGATCGGCGAAGCGTCCGCTCCCTCGACCGCAACCCCTGATACGACCACCACCACCGTCCCGCCGCCCCCCATCAGGGCGACGATGGGTGTGTCGTGGTGGAACGACCCGCTGGCCGTCTTCACGGATGCCGAGGCGGCCGCGGTGAGTCCCGAGCAAGTCGTCTCTGCCGTGTGGGCGACGGGTTCGGGAACCGATCGCTACCTGCAGGCCGCCCGCTCTGACATCGCGCGTGCGCTCCCCGGCCTGGCGTTTCCCTCGATGCTCCCCGAGGAAGCGCGATACATCTCCTCCCAACTCGTGTTCTCGCCCCAGACGCGCGCGCTGGCGGCTGACCAGGTCGCGGCCTTCGGCGTGTGGAGTGTCGAGCCCTACACCCGTCAGCGTGACTTGGCACAGAAGGCGGTGTTCCTGGTCGGCTGGGATGATGTGGATCGGGTGGCCCTTGCCGGGGATCCGTCCGGCGGGTGCGCGTGGTTCCGCGAGCGGGACTTCCGATCCTGCGAGCAGGGACCCGCCGACCTCGGTCCTTCGTGGTGGGTCGAGACGTTCGAGGGTCGAACACTGATCTGGCTCGATGGGGTCTATCGGTACGAGCTCCGAGGGCGGGGAGTGAGCACCGCGACGGTGGAGGCGATCGCCCGCTCGATGGTTCCCATCAGTGACTTCGACCCCCCCGGGGAAGATACCCCGGAGGGGTAACCTCGCTTCCGATGATGCACGGCAGCGGGTGGTTCGCCCGCCTCCAATACGACGAAGACCAGGACAAGCCGAAGGTCGACCGCGCCCTGCTGTCCCGGGTCTTCGCGTACGCCGCTCCGCACCGAGTCCGCCTGCTTGGGGTACTCGTCACGATCATCATCATTTCAGGCCTCGGCGTCGTGCCCCCCATCCTCAGCCGGTCGCTCATCGATGACGCCATACCCCGATCCGACATCCGGTTGCTCAGCTGGCTGGGGGCCGGGATGGTCGCGGTGCCGCTCATCTCTGCGGGTGTCGGTGGCCTCCAGCGCTGGCTCACCGCCACGATCGGTGAGGGGATCATCTTCTCGTTGCGGACTGCTGCGTTCTCGCATCTCCAGCGGATGTCGCTCCGCTTCTTCACCTCGACCCGGACCGGCGAGCTGATCTCCCGCCTGAACTCCGACGTCGTGGGAGCCCAGCAGGCCGTGACAGGGACGCTGGTGACGATCGTCTCGAACGTGATCTCGGTGGTGGTGATCCTCGTGGTGATGGTCCAGACCGATATCCGCCTCACCCTGCTCGCGGTGGCCGCCCTCCCGCTCTTCGTGGCACCGGCTCGTCGGGTGGCGAGGGTCCTCCGTAGGGTCACACAACAGCAGATGGAGCACGACGCGTCGATGTCGGCCATCCTCCAGGAGACCTTCAACGTGTCGGGCGCCCTGCTGGTCAAGCTCTTCAACCGGGCTGCCCACGAGGGGGATCGGTACGCCGCCGAGGCGGAGCAGGTGCGGCGCCTGGGGATTCGCCGGGCGCTCGTCGGCCGGTGGTTCTTCGCAGCCCTCGGCCTGGTCTCGGCAGTCGGCTCGGCCGCCGTGTTCTGGGTGGGCGGGGTGCTCGTCATCAACGGTCAGATCAGTCTCGGAGAGGTGGTCATGTTCTCGGCGCTCGCCACCCAGTTGTACGCCCCCCTCTCCGCCCTCTCCAACGCCAGGGTGGAGTTCGCGACGTCCCTGGTGAGTTTTGAGCGGGTCTTCGAGGTCCTCGACCTCCCCCATGACATCGAGGAGAAGCCCGGTGCAGTCGACGGCTCCCTCACCGGCGCCGTCCGTTTCGAGGGTGTGTGGTTCAAGTACGAGAAGGAGACCCCGGCCGGGTTGGGGGCGGTGAAGCGGTTCATGATGCGCAGCCGGGAGGTGCAGGAGGAGGGCCTCGTCCAGACCGCGTCGGCGAGGGAGTGGGCGCTGCAGGACATCGACTTCGAGGTCTCACCCGGGGAGATGGTCGCCCTCGTGGGACCGTCCGGCGCCGGCAAGACCACCATCAGCTACCTCGTTCCGCGTTTGTACGACATCGAGCGCGGCAGGATCCTCATCGACGGGGTCGACGTGCGCGACTACACGCTCGGAAGCCTCGCCGAAGGGATCGGGGTCGTCACCCAGGAGGCGTACCTGTTCCACGACACCATCGAGGCCAATCTGCGCTACGCGAAACCCGACGCCACCCAGGCCGAGGTGGAGGCAGCCGCCCGGGCAGCCAACATCGATGAGTTCATCGAGAAGCTTCCGGACCGGTATCAGACATTGGTCGGCGAGCGGGGATACCGGTTGTCCGGCGGGGAGAAGCAGCGATTGGCCATTGCCCGGGTCATCCTCAAGGACCCTCGGATCCTCATTCTCGACGAGGCGACCTCACACCTCGACTCGCGGTCCGAGGCGCTCATCCAGGAGGCGCTTGAGCATGTGATGGCGGATCGGACCTCACTGGTGATTGCCCACCGACTCTCTACCGTGCTGGCTGCCGACACCATCCTCGTGATCGACGACGGGCGACTCGTCGAGCGAGGCCGACACGACGAACTCGTCGCCCACGACGGTCTCTACGCCCATCTCTACGAAACGCAGTTCCAGGGGGCGGGCACGGCCTCCTAGGGGTGTGTCGCTGCCGACGTCGACCGAGGGATACGTCCCGTTTTCTGTCGCACCCCCCTGGCACAGTGGAGGCATGCTCGACTGCCGACACGAACTGAAGGACACAGGGGGGATCTCCGTCCTCGCTTGTGGCGAATGTGGGCTCGTCCAGTTCTGGGACGGCGATGGAACTCTCCCGCCCGCCACTGGCATGGCTCGCCTGTTTGGTGCCTTCACCGCCCAGGGGCGTCTCCCCACACTGCGGGGGCCGGGCCCGGAGGCGATCCTGTACCGACCACCGACCCGGGCCGCCCGCCGACACCTCGAAGCGTTCCCCCGCAAGGCATGGCTGGAGACGCAGCCGGGTCTCTGGATGAGCCACGACGGCGAGCATCTCCTCCTCGTCCCCACCGACCCCCTCACCTCCCACAACCTGGGCCGGGGAGCGTAGATCCTCGGGCTCCGGCTCGTGGCCGTGCCGCCTCGTGCTCGTGCTCGTGCTCGTGCGGTCTCCCGAGTCACGCTGGCACCGCGGGACCGAGCGACAATGGTGCGTTTGTGGGTGTCCTACCGAGGGTGCTCGTGCTCGTGCGGTACGTCAGTTCCCCGTTTCGTCGAGGTCCTGGTCGGCGCGGGCGGTGGGTATGACAAGGGTCGGGATACGGGTGCGATCGACGACCTGCGCTGAGATGGATGTCCAGGAGGACTCGGCGAACAGCTTCTTGGTGGCTCCCATGATGATGAGATCTGCGCCCACCTTGTCAGCGGTGGCAACGATCGCATCCGCGGCATCCGTGCCGCTGACGTAGATCGGGGAGGCTTCGATGCCCCGGGCGTTGAGTGCGGCGATGATCGGCTCGGCCAGCTTGGTCCCCCGTTCGCTGACGTAGAGCGCAACCGCGTCCGACTTGGTTTTTGGCTGCTCTTCGCCGGGGAAGAGCGGACTCCAGTCATCGAGTTCGAGGTCTTCGAGGAAGTCGAGAGGGACCTGAATGGCGCTCATCACCGACACCTGGAACGACGGCCTCCACACGGATTCGACGAACTCGGCGACGGGTGTTGGCGGCAGAGCGCCCGCCGTCGCGATGACAACATGCATGGAGCCGTGAGGTTACCCCTCCGAGGTTTGCGACGTCGCGTCGTTACCCTCCGAAGATGCAACAACCCACAGACGAACTGATCAATCGGGTCACGTGGAAGATCCCCAACGCGCTTGCGTTGGTCGGTTCCCGAGCGGGCGACGAGTGGAACGGGATGACGACCTCGTGGATCACCCAGGTGGCGATGGGACCAGAAGTGCTCATCGGCGTTGGGGTGGACAAGACCTCGGTGACACACCGTCTCATCACCGACGGGGGAGCGTTCTCGGTCAACCTGTGGGACTCGGAGCACACACGGCCGTTCGTGAAGTTCTCCAAACCCGCCGCCAAGGATGGGGCGACCCTCAACGGATACCCGATACGCGAAGGTAGAACCGGTGTCCCGCTGTTCGACGACGCCATCGCCTGGCTCGAGTGCCGGGTGGTCAACCCCGTCGACTGCGGCTCCCACACGTTCTTCATCGGTGCCTTGATCGACTGTGGCATCACCGACGACGAAAAGCGCCCGGCGGCGATCTCAGACACGAGGATGAAGTACGGCGGGGTGGTCCGCGGAGGGCACTAGACCCGCGTCTGGGTCCGCACCAGTCGACCCGACCCCGAACCCAGGGTTCGAGACCACCTCGAAGGACGTTCTGTGGGCTCCCAACCACCTGGGTGTGGTCTCCAGCCCAAGGTTCGGAGGAGCGGTCCGTCGATGGTGGGTCTGCGTCATTCCTCCAGGTCGTCCCAGAAGCGGTCGGTCATCCGTTTCCAGGCCAACCCGAAGACGATCCCGAGGAGAGCCAGGACCAGGAAGAGCGAGCGCAGCGGGACACGATCTGCGATGACGCCGACGATCGGCTGCGTGATCGCCATCACGAACGTCATGGCGGCGAAGTCGAGGCCCACAACCCGTCCCCGGATCCGGTCGGGGACGATCGCCTGCAGTCCGTAGCTGGAGAGTGCCCATTGCGAGCCTCCTCCGATGTGGCCGATCATCACCGCCACGGCGGCGATCCAAATGGTGGGCGCCTGGGAGAACCAGGCGTAGCCCACTCCCCAGATCGAGATCGCTACGCCGATCACCCCGAGCAGGCGCTTGTCCGACTGCCCGAAGAACCTCCGGGCAAGGAAGGGCCCAATGAGTGCCCCGAGTCCCCGGGCGCCGAACAGGAAGCCGGTCCCTTCGTCACCCATGCCAAAGAGCTCCACCGAGGCCACCGCGAGGAGCGTGATGGGCCCGGAGGCGACCAGCGAGAACCCGGCCTTCGAGGTGAGTAACGCCCGCACCGGGGGTCGTTGCCAGGCATACCGGAAGCCCTCCTGGAGGGAGGCGAGGAACGACTGGGAGATGGGAGCCGCTGCCTCGTTCAGCGGTGACCGGATCCGATGGACGAGGTAGGCGCCGATGAAGAAGGTGATTGCATCGATCCCGAAGGCCACCGGGCGGGAGAACGCTGCCGCCACCAGGCCGCCGACCGCGGCGCCGACGGCGGCCATCGTGCCCCAGGTGGAACCCATGAGGACGTTGGCTGATGAGAGCTGGGCCCGGGAGACGAGGTTGGGGAGGCCTCCACTGGCAGCTGGATTCATCAGCGAGACGGTGGACGCCACGACGGCGACCCCGGCCATGCCCATGGCTGGTGAAAGGTCGTTGCCGGCCAGAGCGAGAGCGGAGACGGCGAGGCCAGCCGCGATGTTCGAATAGAGCATGAGGCGGCGTCGGTCGAAACGGTCGGCCAGGCTCCCGGCGATCGGCGACAAGAACAATCCTGGCAGCGTGTTGGCCACCATCACCCAACCGGTGCTGAATGCCGATCCGGTCGCCTCGTAGACGAGCCCGAGCATGGGGACGATGAGAAACCAATCACCACCGAACGAGATGAGGCGAGCCAGGAAGAGCCGACGGAAGTCGGCACGTTCGCGCAGGAGCGGGAGGTACTGCCCTGATGACATCGGGGGGGAGTATCGCGGCTCCGAACGCGGACCGGAACCAACCCGGCGGCCGCCGGCCTGTCCAGGGATACCATTCGGACGAACGAGGAAGGATCGAGCATGGATGTCCGCTTGGACGGCAAGGTGGCGATCGTCACCGGAGGAAGCAGGGGGATCGGGCAGGGAATCGCCGAGGAGTTCCTGAGGTCGGGTGCCGCGGGCGTGATCATCACGACGCGGCGCCAGGAGAACGCCGACTCGGCGTTCGCAGCGATCGCCGAGTCGACCGGGGCGGGGGACCGCCTCGAGGCCGTGGTGGCGCGGGCGGACTCGCGGGAGGACGCCGGTCGAACGGTTGCCCGGGCCGTCGAACGATTCGGTTCGTGTGACATCCTCGTCAACAACGCCGGCACCAACCCGGCCCCCGGCTTGCTGGCCGAGGTCGACCTGGGGGCGGTGGACAAGACGTGGGAGGTCAACCAGAAAGGCCCCCTCATGTGGTCACAGGCGGCCTGGCAGGGCTGGATGGCCGAGCACGGTGGAGTGATCATCAACACGGCCAGTCTCGGTGGGCTCCGGCCGGGCCCGGTCCTCGGTGCCTACAACATCTCGAAGGCAGCGCTCATATTCATGACCCGCCAGTTGGCGCTCGAGATGGCGCCGGGCGTGCGCGTGAATGCGGTCGCGCCCGCGGTCGTGCGGACGAGGCTGTCAGCAATGCTGTGGACCGACAACGAGGAGGGCGCTGCTGCACTCCACCCCCTCAACCGACTGGGAGAGGTGGAGGACGTCGCCAATGCCGTGACGTTCCTCGTCTCCGACAAGGCCTCGTGGATCACCGGTGTCACCCTCCCCATCGACGGTGGCGTCGACGGCACGGGAGCCCCGACCGCCTAGGTGGTGGTGCGACTCACAAGCCGGGGTGGCCTCACGGGCGCTCGGTCGGGTCCGGCTGGTCCGATGGCGTGGAGGCGCGCCAGAGGCGGTCCCGAAGGAGGATCAATCCAGGCTCCACCAGTAGTTGACATCACCCATCGGCTTCCTTTCACCATCGAGGGACTCGTACAACGCCTGTGCGATCTCGTTGTGCCCGCCGGTCGAGAGCCAGAACTTCGATGAACCCGCTCGGCGCGCCGCTGCCATGGCCTCGGCGATCAGCGCGGTTGCGACACCTCGTCGCCTCGTCGGTTCAAGGACTTCGAGTTGGTGGAGGTACGTGGTCAGTCGGCCACTCGGCGAGCGCATCTGCATGCCCCACGCGAGTCCGACAGGACGTCCACCGAGATAGGCGCCCAGTGCGAACGTTGTTGGTTCGCGCAAGAACACGCTCAAGCCGCTTCGGTCGTCCGACGCCGACGTGTCGAATCCCGGCAGGACTGCACCGAACAACGCCTCCAGTGGGTCTTCATCGCCGACGCGTAACTCCCGGATCTCGATCATGTCTCGTCGGGGCGCCAGGTGCCGCTCACTCACTGGTGAGGGCGGGGATGAGTTCGTCCAGTACGGACGGGTCCTCGATCGTCGCCGGCATGGTCCACGGCAGCCCGTCGGCGATGGCCCGCATGGTCTTGCGCAGGATCTTCCCCGAGCGGGTCTTGGGGAGTCGGCTGACCACGTCGACGTCCTTGAACACCGCCACTGGACCGATCCTGTCGCGGACCATGGCGACCAGTTCGGCACGCAGCTCCTCCGGATCGCGATCGTGCCCGGCCGTCAGGACCACGAGGCCGAGCGGAACCTGACCCTTCACCGCGTCCTTGACCCCGATCACCGCGCACTCGGCAACATCGGGGTGCGAGGCCACGACTTCCTCCATCGCCCCCGTGGAGAGGCGGTGCCCAGCGACATTGATCACGTCGTCGGTGCGGCCCATGACGTACACGTAGTCATCGGCGTCCTTGTAGCCGGCATCAGCGGTGAGGTAGTAGCCGTCGTACTCGGAGAGGTAGGCCTCGATGAAGCGGGCATCGTCGTTGTAGAGGGTCGGCAGTGACCCGGGGGGAAGGGGGAGCTTCACCACGATGTTGCCGATCTGGTCCGGCTGGCACTCCTGTCCCTCGTCATCGAGTACGCGGACGTCCCAGCCGGGGATGGCCACGGTGGGGGAGCCGGGTTTCACCGGCAGGAACTCGATGCCCATCGGGTTGGCGACGATCGGCCACCCTGTCTCCGTCTGCCACCAGTGGTCGATGACGGGCACTCCGAGGGCATGCTCGGCCCAGTGGAGCGTGTCGGGGTCGCACCGCTCCCCGGCCAGGAAGAGCGTTCGGAATCCCGAGAGGTCATGGCCTTCCACGTAGGTCGCATCGGGGTCATCACGCTTGATCGCCCGGAAGGCGGTGGGAGCCGTGAACAGCACCTTGACGTCGTGGTCGGCGATGACCCTCCAGAACGTCCCCGGGTCGGGGGTGCCCACGGGCTTGCCTTCGAACAGGATGGACGTGTTTCCATGGATGAGCGGGCCGTAGACGGTGTAGGAGTGGCCGACCGCCCAGCCGATGTCGGACGCCGCCCAATACGCCTCCCCGGGCTCGACCCCGTAGACGTTCTTCATCGACCAGTTGAGCGCCACGGCATGGCCTCCGTTGTCGCGGACGATGCCCTTCGGCTTGCCGGTGGTGCCAGACGTGTAGAGGATGTAGAGCGGGTCGGTGGCGGCCACCGGGAGGCAGTCGGCAGGCTCGGCCCCATCCATGAACGCATCCCATCCAATCGACCCGGGAACCTCGGCGGCTTGTTCGGGCCGTTGGAGGACCACCACGTGGTCCGGTGGGGCAGCGGTGAGGGCCAGCGCCCCACGAATGAGGACGCCGTAGTCGACGATCCGACCCGGCTCCAGCCCGCACGACGCGGCGACGATCGCCTTCGGCCGGGCGTCGTCGATCCGAGCGGCGAGCTCGGCTGCGGCGAATCCGCCGAACACGACCGAGTGGACCGCCCCAATGCGGGCGCACGCCAGCATCGCCATCACGGCCTCGGGGACCATCGGCATGTAGATGATGACCCGGTCGCCCTTCCCGACCCCCAGGCGCCGAAGACCACCCGCCACGAGGGCGACCTCGTCCCGGAGTTGGAGGAACGAGAACGACCGCACCTGACCGGTCATCGGGGAGTCGTAGATGAGTGCCGGTTGGGCACCCCGCCCGGCGTCGACGTGGCGGTCGAGGGCGTTGTGGCACGTGTTGAGTACCCCGTCGGGGAACCATCGGTAGTACGGGGGGTTGGAGTCGTCGAGGGCCCGGGTGGGTGGAGTGGTCCATGTGATCGCCTCTGCCGCCTCGAGCCAGAATGCCTCGGGATCGTTCAGCGACCGTTCATGGACTTCCTTGTACCCCACGGCGTCTCCTTCTTCGTACGGCGCTTGTGGCGCCCCGTCCGGCCCTGTCGCGGTCAATCCTCCGTCGAGGCGGTCGACTGGCTGGCAATGTCGGCGACGATGTCGGCATTGGCCAGCGTCGTGACGTCACCCAGCTTGCGTTTCTCAGAAATGTCCTGCAGCAGGCGGCGCATGATCTTCCCCGACCGGGTCTTGGGGAGATCGGGGGTGAACACGATCGACGCCGGCTTGGCGATCGGGCCGAGCACCTTGGCGACGTGGTTCCGCAGTTCGGTGAGGAGGACGTCGGTGCCGGGGGTCGTACCCCGCAGCGTCACGAACGCCGCGATCGCCTGGCCGGTCACCTCATCCTTGCGGCCCACGACCGCCGCCTCGGCGACAGCCGGGTGGGATACCAGGGCCGACTCGACCTCGGTGGTCGAGATGTTGTGGCCCGAGACCAGCATGATGTCGTCGACCCGTCCCAGCAGCCAGAAGTAGCCGTCCTCGTCGCGCTTGGCCCCGTCACCGGGGAAGTACAGCCCGTCGAACCGTGACCAATAGGTGTCGCGGTAGCGCTGGTCGTCCCCGTAGATGGTCCGGAGCATCGCCGGCCATGGGCGGCTGATGGCCAGGAAGCCGCCACCACCGAGTGGCACCGACTTCCCCTGCTCGTCGACCACGTCGGCGAAGATGCCGGGGAAGGGAACGGTCGCCGAACCGGGCTTGGTTGCCACGGCCCCCGGGAGGGGCGTGATCATGATGCACCCTGTCTCGGTCTGCCACCAGGTGTCGACGATCGGGCAGTTCTCGCCGCCGATCAGTTTGTGGTACCACATCCACGCCTCCGGGTTGATCGGTTCACCGACCGTACCGAGGAGTCGCAGGGAGGACAGGTCGTGGCGGGCCGGGTACTCGTCGCCCCACTTCATGAAGGCCCGGATGGCCGTCGGTGCGGTGTAGAAAACGGTGACGCCGTAGTCCTCGACGATCTGCCACAGGCGGTCGAGGTCGGGGTGGTTCGGCGCCCCTTCGTACATGACCCCGGTGGCGTGGATCGCCAGGGGACCATAGACGATGTAGCTGTGGCCCGTCACCCACCCGATGTCGGCAGTGCACCAGTAGACGTCGTCATCCTTGAGGTCGAAGACGTAGTGCGTGGTCGTGGTCAACCCGGTGAGGTAACCGCCCTGGGTGTGGACGATGCCCTTGGGCTTGCCCGTGGTACCGGAGGTGTAGAGGATGTAGAGGATGTCCTCGGCGTCCATGACCTCGGGCGGGCAGTCGGCGGGTTGCCCTTCTACGAGGTCATGCCACCAGATGTCCCGCCCGGCTGTCATCTCGATGTCGTTCTCCGTGCGGCGAAGGACGATCACATGCTCGATCGAGGTGGTCTTGGCAACTGCCTCGTCGGCCGCGCCCTTCAGGTCGAGCACGGTGCCCCGCCGCCAGGCGCCGTCCTGGGTGATCACGGCCTTGGCAGCGGCATCGTTGATCCGATCGGCGAGCGAGTCGGCCGAGAACCCTCCGAAGACGACCGAGTGGATGGCGCCGATCCGGGCGCAGGCGAGGAGGGAGATGGCCAGTTCCGGGACCATGCCCATGTAGATGGCCACCCGGTCGCCCCTCCCGATCCCGAGGGACTTGAGGCCGTTGGCGAAGCGGCTCACGTCGGCGAGGAGCTCGCCGTAGGTGATGGTCCGCTTGTCGCCCGGCTCACCCTCCCAGTGGTAGGCGACCTTGTCGCCGCCCCCGGCGTCGACGTGGCGGTCGAGGCAGTTGTACGACACGTTGAGTTGACCGTCCGTGAACCACTTGAAGAAGGGGGGGTTGGAGTCGTCGAGCACCACCGTGGGCTCCCGGAACCAGGTGATGCGCTCCTTGGCATTCTTCTCCCACCATCCCAGCCAGTCGCGGCTGACTTCCTCATGGATCCCCGGACCGGCGTTGGCCTGGGCGACGAATGCTCCGGACGGCGGGAACGACCGCTCTTCCTTCATGAGGTTGGCGAGTGTCTCCGACACCATGACTCCGATCGTGCAGGGGCTTGTCCCCAGAGACTACGGAGTTCCCCAAACCGATGCGACCGACTGCGGGGTCGGCGGCCTGGCGATGCGTCGGCCCGCTGCTGACGGGGTTTCTCCGGCACCGTTAGGGCCGGAGGCCCTTTGGGGTGTGCCGCCATCCGGCCGCGAGAAGGGCAGACCCGACCTTTGTTCCCGCCACGGGGACGCCGTCGACCTCCCGCACCTCGAAGCGCCGTTGCCGCGCGCCGAGCACAGCGAGGGTCCTAGCCAGGTCGCCGGGAGCAGACCCGAGAAGTGAGAGCCTTCCGTGGTCGACGAACGCCACGAGCTCACCGTCCACGAGGAGCACGTAGGCGCCCGGGACGCGGGCCAGGCGGAAGATGGAGTCAGGCCAAGGCAGGGTGGAGCCGTACGGGTTCGCCGGGTCGGTGGCGGCCAGGAGGAGCGTCGTCGGCACGGCACCGGCGCGAAGCCGATCCACTGCCCCGGGTGACGCGAACTGGGCTCCCCCGAGACCGTCCACGAAGTAGCCCCGGCGTACCTGGCCCTGCTCCTCCATGAGGGAGAAGACGGGGTAGAGGGACGTGAATCCGCCCTCCACCTCCTCAGCCGCCACGGTCGTTCGGGTCACGACTCCGTGACGCTCGAGGAGGAGGCGCGCCCATGCAGCCTTGCGGCCGGTCGGTGTTCCCTCGCCTCGATCCGGCAGGAGCGACCACCGTCCTTGCACATCCGACCCGAACCGGGCCGTGGGGCTACGGCTGGTGCGTCGCCGAGTGGGTCGCAGGCGTTCCCATACGGGTGCCAGCGAGTCGTTGGTCACCTCCCCTGCCCACACGAGGTCCCAGAGTGCGTCCGTCACTTCACTCGGATCGCCGCCCCCGGCCGCCGAGTAGAGATCGGCGAAGAAGGAGGCCCCCCGGTCGGAGAGGTGAGCGCGCAGCTGCGCGTGGATCGCCCCGACGGGGAGTTCGCCGTGGGGCGGAGCGAGCGCATGCCACGAATCCCTCCTGTGGAGGGCGACTCGGCCGTCTCGATTCCCGAGCGCGCCCCTCCCGGCCCACAACCACTCCCCACTGCGAAGCGCGGTGTCGATGGTGTCGACGCCGAGCGTCGTCCGGGAGGGAAGGATGTCGGAGTGCCATACGGAGGCCGCGATCGGGATGGCTTCGAGCGGAAGGAGGACCTCGGCGATGGGTCGAGCACGCGGGTCGGGGGTGACGCCTTGCCAGGCCGCTGTGAGGCGGGCGAGGGCGGCTCGATCGACCGGCTCGATCTCGGACCGAAGTGCGGCCAGCGTTCCCCGCTTGATTCGACGGAGGACGCCCGTGTCAATCCACTCCGGGTCGCTGCGACCCGACCGAAAGGCTCCCCTCGTCACCCTGGGCTGCAGTCGCTCGAGGGTGGCGAGGATCACCGCCGGCGGGAGGTGGAGGTGGGAGGCTGCATCGGATACCGAGAACGGCCCGTGGGTCCGGGCGAACCGGCCAACGAGGTCCCCGAGGGGGTCGGGGACCGGCTCGAGGAATGCGTGGGGAACGCCGGCCGGTGGTTGGACACCAAGGCCGTCGCGCAATCGAGCGGCGTCCTCGATGGCGGCCCATCGCTCCTTCCCCGCAACCGTGACCCGGATGAGGCGGGAGGTCCGCTCGAGGTCGGCGAGCATCCCCGACACGTCGTCGATCTCGGTCCGAGCAGTCACCCCAGCGGTGGTCAGGGGACCCAGGGAGCGAAGGAGCTCCCACACTTCGTCGGCGTGGCGGGCCTTGCGGGAGTCAACGAGCCGCTGGAGCTCCAACTCGATGTGCTGCATCACCTCGGGGTCGAGTAGTTCGCGCAGTTCCGCCTCGCCGAGGAGGTCGCGGAGCAGGTCCCGGTCGAGTGCGAGGGCACCCGCCTTGCGTTCGGCAAGCGGGGCGTCTCCGTCGTACAGGAACGCCGCGACGAAGGCGAACACGAGGGACGTCGCGAACGGACTCGGGGTGACTGTCTCCACGTCGACCACGCGGATCCGACGTGCCCGGACGTCGGAGAGCACCTCCTCGAGCGAGGGAAGGTCGAAGTCGTCCTGGAGCACCTCACGGTAGGTCTCGAGGACGATCGGGAACGTGCCGAACTGGCGGGCGATGGCCAGCAGGTCCGCCGAGCGGCGTCGCTGCAGCCACAGGGGGGTTCGCGACCCCGGCCTGCGGCGGGGGAGGAGCAGGGATCGTGCTGCCGCTTCCCGGAATCGGGCGGAGAAGAGTGCCGTGTCCGGGAGGTGCTCGGTGAGGGCGTCCGCGAGATCGTCGGGGCTCGGGAAGAGCTCGTCGGTCTCTGGAATCCGGCTCGTTTCGACGAACCGGAACGCGAGTCCGTCATCCGACCAGATCGTGTCGACGTCGGAGCCGAATCGCTCCCGAAGGCGATGGGTGACGGCCATCGCCCACGGCGCATGCACCTTCGACCCGAGCGGCGAGTGGATGACGACCCGCCAGTCGCCGATTTCGTCGAGGAACCTCTCGACAACGAGTGTTCGATCGCTGGGAAGGACCCCGGTCGATGCCTGCTGCGCCTCGAGGTAGCGGACGAGGTTGGCCGCTGCGAGGGGGTCGAGGTGGTGGTCGCCGACGAGGAGTGACTCGGCGGCCTTCGGCTCCATCGAGCCGATCTCGCGGATGAAACGTCCCACCTCTCGGCCGGCCCCTATGGGCCGACCGGGCCGATCCCCGTGCCAGAACGGCATGCGGGCCGCCGCGTCCCCGGGGGCGGGGATGACCTCGACCCGGTCGTGCGTGATCGCGGCGATCCGCCACGTGGACGCCCCGAGGATGAATGAATCCCCGGTACGGGACTCATACACCATCTCTTCATCGAGTTCGCCCACCTTCGTGCCGTCGGGGAGCGTTACCCGGTAGAGACCGCGGTCGGGGATGGTGCCCGGGTTCGTCACGGCGAGCCGGTGAGCCCCAGCCACCGGAGCCAGTGCGCCGGTCAGGCGGTTCCAGGTGATCCGCCCCTTCAACTCCGAGAAGAGGTCGGATGGGAAACGTCCGGCGAGCATGTCGAGGACGGCCTCGAACGGTCCCTGGCCGAGTGTCGTATAGGGAGCTGCGCCCCGGACCAAGAGAAGCAAGTCGTCCGTAGTGGTCTCGCCGGAGGCGACCACGGCCACCACCTGCTGGGCGAGCACGTCGAGGGGGTTGCGGAGGATCCGGGTCTCCTCGACTGCCCCGTGCCGCATTCGGTCGGCGATGGCGGTGGCCACGAGGAGGTCACCGCGATGTTTGGGGAAGATGGATGCCTTCGACATTCCCCCCACGTGGTGCCCCGAGCGGCCCGCCCGCTGGAGCCCGGAAGCAACGGAGGGAGGAGCCTCGACCTGGAGGACCTGGTCGACGGTGCCCATGTCGATACCCAGCTCGAGGCTCGAAGTGGCGACAACCGCCTTCAACTCCCCCCGCTTGAGTGCCTCTTCGATCTCCAACCGCTGGTCGCGACTCACGGACCCATGGTGGGCGCGAGCAAGGACGATGCCGGAGCGGGCGTTGAGTTCGTTGCAGATACGTTCGGCGAGGCGACGGGAGTTGGCGAAGATGATCGTGGAGGTGTGGGCTTCGACCAGGCGGCGGAGTTCCGGGTAGATGGACGGCCATATCGATCGTGCCGTGTTCTCCGCGTCTTCAGGGTCGGGGGGCGGGGCGTCCATGTCGTCCACGGTGACCCGGATGTCGACCTCGAGGTCGGGGTCGGCGACGGCGTCGACGATCTCGACGGGGCGGGGCGCGATCCCGTCGTCCGACACGTCGTTCCCGCCGAGGAAGTGGGCGATCGTCTCCAGTGGTCGCTGGGTGGCTGAGAGGCCCACCCGCTGGGGCGGTGAGGCGGCGTTGGCCGTGAGGCGTTCCAGGGTGAGGGCCAGGTGGGCGCCTCGTTTGGTCCCCGCCACTGCGTGGACCTCGTCGACGATGACCGTCTCGACATGGCGAAGGCGGTCGGCGAAGCGAGACGTGAGGAGGAGGTAGAGGGACTCCGGGGTGGTGATGAGGAGATCTGGTGGGGTGCGGAGCATGCGTTGGCGTTCCGCGCCGGGGGTGTCGCCGGTCCGCAGGCCCACGGTCACGTTGGGGAGTGCGCCGAGGCCGAGGCGTTCGGACGCGTGTCGGATCCCGGCCAGGGGAGCCCGAAGGTTGCGCTCGATGTCGTAGGCAAGGGCCTTGAGCGGCGAGACATAGAGGACCCGGCACCAGGCATCCCGGTCGGCGGGTCGCTCCGACGTGAGGAGGAGGTCGAGGGCCGAGAGGAAGGCGGCGAGCGTCTTGCCGCTCCCGGTGGGGGCATGGACCAGGGTGTGGGCGCCGGTGGCGATCACCGGCCACGCCCCGGCTTGGGCCGGAGTCGGCGCAGGGAAGGACGCCTCGAACCATGCCCTCGTGGGCTCAGAGAAGGTCGTCAACGGCATGGCGGGAACCTACCGCCAATCCGCTCTCGGCCTCGCGGGGGATTCGAGGGAAGCCGAAGCAGCGAGATCCGGGTCCGGCCTGGTCAGACGCCCTTGGGGTCGAGGAACGGCATCATCGCTCGCAGGGCCTTGCCCACCCGCTCTATCTCGTGGTCCTGCTCCGTGGCCCGCATCTCGACGAGGCGCGGTGCCGCCGATTGGGTGTCGGACAGGAACTCCCGCGCGAACTCGCCCCGCTGGATCTCTCCCAGGACTTCCTTCATCGCCGCCTTGGCGGCGGCCGGGACGATGCGAGGGCCACGGGTGTAGTCGCCGTACTCGGCTGTGTCCGAGATGCTGTAGCGCATCCACGACAGCCCTCCTTCATAGAGGAGGTCCACGATGAGCTTGAGCTCGTGCAATGTCTCGAAGTAGGCCGACTCGGGCTGGTAGCCGGCTTCGACCAGGGTCTCGAACGCGGCCTTGATGAGCTCGGAGACGCCGCCACAGAGGATGACCTGCTCCCCGAAGAGATCGGTCTCCGTCTCCTCCTTGAACGTGGTGTCGAGCACGCCAGCCCTTGCCCCCCCGATGGCGGATGCGTAGGCGAGGCCGATCTCCTTGGCGTGCCCGGTGGCGTCCTGGTGAACGGCGACCAGGCATGGGACCCCGGATCCCTCGGTGTAGGTGCGGCGGACGAGGTGGCCGGGACCCTTGGGAGCCACCATGACGACGTCGACGTCGGCCGGGGGAGCGATGACGTTGAAGTGGATGTTGAAACCGTGGGCGAAGAAGAGCGCCATGCCGGGGCTCAGGTTGGGTGCGATCTCTGATTCGTAGAGCCCGCCCATGTGCTGGTCGGGGACGAGGAGCATCACAATGTCCGCGGCCCGCGTCGCCTCGGCGGGCGTCATGACCCTCACCCCGTACTCGGAAGCCTCCTGGCGGGAGGACGATCCCTCCCGGAGTCCGACGATCACGTCCACCCCGGAATCGAAGAGGTTGAGGGAGTGGGCGTGGCCCTGCGACCCGTACCCGATGACGGCGACGGTCTTGCCCTCGAGGAGTGAGGTGTCGGCGTCCTTCTCGTAGTAGATCGTGGCCATGGCCGGTCCTTTGTGGTGGGGTCGGGGGCCGATGATAGGGCGGGTCGTCCGCCTTCGATTCGGGCGGCCTATCTGCCGGACTCGACTAGGTTGTGCGCTATATCACAACCCGTGGGAGTGAGCAGCATGTCGCCCGTCACCCGTTGGCCCGTCGTGCTCGGCGCCATCCTCATCCAACTCTGCTTGGGTGCGATCTACGCCTGGTCGGTGTTCACCCCAGCGCTCAAGGATGCCGGATGGTCGAGTCTCGAGACACAGGTCGTCTTCTCCCTCGGGCTGGCGATGTTCGCCATCGTGATGGTCTTCGCCGGGAAGCGGCTCCCCAAGTGGGGACCACGGCGTCTCGCCGTCCTCGGTGGCGTCGTCCTCGGTGTCGGCTACTTCATCGCCGGGATCGGCGGCGGTGCCGACTTCTGGCTCGTGCTGTTGGGGGTTGGGCTCGTCGGCGGGGCGGGGATCGGCTTCGGCTATGTGGTACCGATCGCGGTTGGAATGCGCTGGTTCCCGGACCACAAGGGTCTCATCACTGGCGTGGCCGTGGCCGGGTTCGGTTTCGGAGCCATGGGCTGGGTGAAGCTCGCCGGGGAATGGGGGGACCTCATCGTCGACCAGGGCCTTGGGACGACGTTCATGATCTACGGTGCCTCCTTCGCCGCGCTGGTGCTGATCGGGTCGATCTTCATGAAGATGCCCCCTGCCGGATGGGTGCCCGAGGGATTCACCCCGGCCACCAAGGCCGGGTCGGGCGGCGAGGAGTTCTCCTCGACGGAGATGATCCGGACGCCCCAGTTTCACCTGATCTCGGTGGCGTTCTTCGTGTCCGCCGGGGCCGGCCTGATGGCGATCGGGCTCATGAAGCTCTACCCGATCGAGGCACTCACGGGCGCCGGTATGGCCACCGCCGAGGCGAGCGCGGTCGCCGGCACGGCCATGGCAGTGTTCTTCAGCCTGGCCAACGGTTTGGGTCGCATCGTGTGGGGCGAGCTGAGTGACTTCCTCGGTAGGCGGAAGTCGGTGATCATCCTCACCGCCACCCAGGGCATCCTTCTGCTGCTCTTCACCACCATGGCCTCCTCACGCGGCCTGCTCTACCTGGCGGCTGCGCTGATCGGCTTCAACTTCGGTGGCAACTTCGCCATCTTTCCGTCCATCACCGCCGATGCATTCGGGAACCGCTCGGTCGGCCTGAACTACCCGTGGGTCTTCCTTTCGTACGGTGCAGGTGGGATCGTCTTTCCCATCCTCGGGGGTCGCCTGGGCGACCTCGGCAACTTCCCACTCGCCTTCACGATCTGCGGTGTTGCCTGCCTCTTCGGTGCGCTTGCCGGATGGACCGTTCGGGCCCCTGATCACCGCGCCGCCGAGAGGCCCTTCTCGCTCCACGGCTTCACGGATCAACTCGTTCACCACTGACCGAGACCGATCCGGGCCGATGCCGAGGATCTGTGTCGGAGTTGGATAGAGTCACCTCGTTTCAAGAGAGGGCCCCATGAGTTTTGTCCGCATCCGCGTCATCGCATTCGCAGTCCTGCTGGGCCTGCTCTCCACGGCTTGTGGGGGCGCCACCCAGGACACGACCACCACGATCGGCGATCCAGGGGTGGTGGCCACCACCGAGGTCGAGTCGCCAGGGATCAGCTCCTTCGCGGACGTGAAGCCGGCGGTTATCCAGATCGTCGCGCAAGGGACCTTCCGCGATCCCGAGATCGGCTTCGCCGACGGATCCGGGGCTGGAAGCGGATTCATCATCTCCCCCGATGGACTCGCGGTGACCAACAACCATGTGGTTGCTGGAGCAGCCATCTTGGAGGTGTACATCGGCGGCGATACCTCGAAGCGCTACAACGCCACGATCGTGGGCGTCTCGGAGTGCAACGACCTGGCGCTCATCGACATCATCGAATCGGAGCCACTGCCGTATCTCGAATGGTTCTCGGGTGCGATCGTCGCGGGCATGGACGTGTACGCGGCCGGCTTCCCACTCGGTGATCCCGAATACACCCTTACCCGAGGAATCGTCTCCAAGGCCAGGGCTGGTGGGGACCTGACGGGGACCTCGTCCATCGACCACACCATCGAACACGACGCCAACATCCAACCGGGCAACTCCGGGGGTCCGTTGGTCTCCGCCGACGGCCAGGTCGTGGCCGTGAACTACGCCGGTGGCGCTGTCGCCACCACGACAGCACAGTTCTACGGGATCGCCTCCGACCTCGCGCAGCCGGTGGTCGAGCAGTTGAGGACCGGTGACTTCGAGTCACTCGGGATCAACGGCTGGGCAGTCTGGGACGACGCAGCCGGGCTGTCCGGGATCTGGGTGGCCGGGGTCACCGCGGGCTCGCCGGCTGCAAGCACCGGGCTCCTGCCGGGAGACATCATCACCACCATGAACGGCCTCCCGGTCGGCACTGACGGAACATTCAAGGACTACTGCGACGTGCTTCGGACCGCCGGCTCCAACCCGATAGCGATCGAGGTGCTTCGCTGGGACAGCTCCGAGGTGCTCCGGGGCGAAATCAACGGAGACCAGGAGATCGAACTCGCCTTCTCGTTCGCCGATGAAATCACCGATGAGGTGGACACCGCGGTGGGCGTCAGCTACTCGGGCTACACCGGCTTGGTCGATGCGACCAATTCGATCATCGTCGATGTCCCTGTCGAGTGGGGTGACACCGACCTGACCCCGTTCATCGATGATTTCGGGGAGGAGTTCCCCTACATCGCGGCAGCCCCGGACCTCGATGGCTTCTTCGGCACCTACACGACTCCCGGGATGATCTTCGTCAGGCTCGGCCCGGTGGCTGATGTGGTGGCAGCGCTCGAGGAGTTCTCACCCACGCCCGGCGACTGCACGGATCTCGGTATCACCGACTACTCCGACCCGGTCTTCACCGGCGTGTATCAGGTGTGGGCGGACTGCCTCGGCACCACGAGTGACATGGTGGTGTTGGTGGCAGAACCGGCGGACTACTCGTACGTGGCCCTGATGATCGTCCAGATCGTCACCGATGCCGACTTGGACGCGCTCGACACGTTGTGGGCCACGTTCAACGTCACGGGGTGAGTCGGCGGATCGAGACCCACCGGCCCCGACGTGTCTGACGGCTGGCGCTCCTCCTAGCCGTCGGCTCGGACCGCGTGCCAGCGGTCGTTGACGCAGCCCAAGGAGAGCGGCATCCCGAAGCTGGCTGAGAGGGCTTCGGCGGTGAGGACCTCGTGGAGAGGACCCTGGTCGACGACGCGTCCGTCGGCGAGGAGGAGGATGTGTGTGAAGCCGGGGGGGATCTCCTCCACGTGATGGGTGACCAGCACGACCGGGGGGGAGGCCGGATCGGCGGCGTACTCACCCAACGCAGCCACGAGCTGCTCCCTGGCACCGAGGTCGAGGCCCGTCGTCGACTCGTCGAGGAGGAGTAGCTCAGGCTCGGTCATGAGGCTGCGGGCGATCATCACCCTTTGCCGTTCACCTGCCGACATCGTCCCGTATGACTGGGCGGTGAGGTAGCCGGCCGCCATCCGATCGAGCAGGGCGCGGGCCTGGTCGAAGTCGGCTTCCGCATAGTCGTGCCACCGCGTGTCGAGGAACGAGGCGTGTTTGCCGGTGACCACGATGTCGAGGCCGGTGAGTCGGTCCTTCACGAACTGGCTTGGGCCCATGCCGGCGTATCCGATTCGTTCCCGCTCCGGCCGTACGTCGAAGGTCCCCCGGCGCCGTCCGAAGAGGTGTACGACCCCAGAGGTTGGTGGGAGGTACGACGAGGCGACCTGGAGGACGGTCGTCTTGCCGGCACCGTTGGGTCCGAACACGATCCAGCGCTCGTGCTCATGCACTGCCCAGGTGACACCGTCGAGGATCCGCTTTCCCGACCGGACGAGATGCACATCGTCGAGTGAAAAGACCGGCGTCGACACCGGTCAGCGGTCCCGGTATGTGGGCGGACGCTTCTCGAGGAACGCGTTGATCGCCTCCGTGTGGTCCTCGGTGTGGTGGGCGATCGCCTGGAAGGCGGCCGACATGTCCAAGAACTCGTCCATCCGGCTGTACCGGGCATGGCGAAGCAGTCGTTTGGCGAGGCGGGTGGCGTGGGGAGGCCGGCTGGTGACCTGCTCGGCGAGTGCGCGGGTGCGGGTGACGACCTCGGCGTGTGGCACCACTTCGAGGACGGCACCTATGGCGAGCGCCTCGGCGGCGTCGATGAAGCGGCCTGTCAGGGTCAGTTCGGTGGCCCGTTGCCAGCCGACGATGCTGGGGAGGAGCCAGCCACCACCGTCACCGGGGATGATCCCGAGGTTCACGAACGGATGGGAGAAGCGGGCCGTCTCGGAGGCGATCCGGATGTCGCACATCGACGCCAGGTCCCAGCCCGCCCCGACGGCCGGGCCGTTCACCGCCGCGAACGTCACGAGGTCGGTGGTGAGCAACCTGCGCGGGACCTGCTGGATACCCCAGCGGTACCACTCGGCAACCTGGTCGGGCGTCCCCCCACCCATGCGGTCGCGCTCTGCCAGTTGCTTCACGTTCCCCCCGGAGCAGAACGCCGGGTCCGTTCCTGTGATGATGAGCGCCCCCACCTCCGGGTCCCGATCGGCGCGGTCGATCGCTTCGAGGAGGTCGGCGAGCATTGCCTCGTCGGTGATCGCATTGCGAGTCTCCGGACGGTTCAGCGTTGCCACTGCGACTCGTCCGTTGTGTTCGTAGAGGACCGGGGCCGACATGGTCCAAGCCTATCCGTGCGATTGGCGCCAGTCGCCCCGATGAGCCATGACCCGTGAGCGATCGCCGTAGGCTCGGGCCATGGACATTGCCGTGAACCTCGTCGAGTCGTACCTTCGCCTCACCGGGTACCTGACCCTCTCCGAACTGGAGATCCACGCTCGCAACGAGGACGGCACGTTCCGCACCGTGACCGATGTCGACATCGTGGCGCTCCGCTTTCCTGGCGAGACCTTCATTGCCGAGGACGACCTCTCGACGGGACACCAGCTCCTGCAGGCGGTCGATGACGCCCTGATGATCGAGGATGACGTGATCGACTTCATCATCGGAGAGGTGAAGCAGGGCGACGCCATCTTCAACCCGGGGCTCCGGTCGCATCCAACCCTGCACTCGGTGCTTCGGCGGGTGGAGTGGCTGTACGAGGACGGAATCGAACAGCCGATGCAGGATCTCATAGACCACTGCGTCTCGGTCGCCCCGGCCCGGGGAGGCGGAACCATCAGAGCCCGCCTCGTTGCCTTCGGACAGGCGCCGATGAACGACCTGCACACCATCAACCTCTCACACGTCCTCATGACCATGACCGGGTTCATGGAGCGATACGACCACGTCCTGCGACCCCACAACTTCAAGGATCCCGCCCCTGCGCTCCTCCAACTCCTGCAGAAGGTGGGTCTCCACGTCCAGGCGCGGTAGTGGTCCTCCGAATGGGCGCCCGTCGTCGCTCATCTCGGACGCCTCCTAGGGTTTCGCGGGTGTCCGAGCCCATCATCTCGCTCCGGGAGCTCACCAAGGTCTTCCCCGGCAGTCCGTTCGCCGCGGTCGACGGCCTCACACTCGATATCCCCAGGGGTGAGATCGTTGTGCTCGTGGGCCCATCCGGGTGCGGCAAGACGACGACCCTGAAGATGATCAACCGGGTCATCGAACCGACCTCCGGGTCGGTGCACATCGCCGGCGAGGACGCCGCGGGGATGGAACCCCATCTCCTGCGCCGGAAGATCGGCTATGTCATCCAGCAGGTCGGGCTCTTCCCCCATAGGACCATCGCCGAGAACATCGGCACCGTCCCCAGGCTGCTGGGCTGGGAAGCGGGGCGCATCGTCGAACGGGTGCGTGAACTCATCGAGACCGTCGGCCTCGACGCGGAGTTGGGTTCCCGCTATCCGTCCGAGCTATCGGGGGGCCAGCAGCAACGTGTAGGGGTCGCCAGGGCGCTCGCTGCAGACCCACCGGTGCTCCTCATGGACGAGCCGTTCGGTGCGGTGGACCCAATCGTCAGGGCACACCTCCAGGAGGAGCTTCTCGATCTCCAGCGTCGCCTGCGCAAGACGATTGTCTTCGTCACCCATGACATCGACGAGGCGATCCGCCTCGGGAACCGGGTCGCAATCCTCAATGTCGGGGGCGTGCTCGAGCAGTACTCACCTCCGTTCGAGCTCCTCCAGTCGCCCGCCAACGACTTCGTGGCCGGTTTCCTCGGCTCGGATCGCGGGCTACGCCGGCTCTCACTCATGCCGATATCGGGGGTTCCATTGGTGAAGGGCCCGGTGGTCGCCCCCGGCACGCCTGGTGAGGTCGCCCGCCGGGAGATGGCCGATCACGGTGTCGACTGGATCGGGGTGGCGGACGCCCAACGCCTCCTGGGGTGGATCGATGGCGCGGAGGTCGGGAGCGAGGTGCGATCCACCGCCACCCGTCGCTTCGGGTCCTGGCTGCCGGTGACAGCGAGCTTGCGGGAGGCTCTCGATGTGATCGTCTCGGGCCACACGCCGTTCGTGCCGGTCCTCGACGGGGATCGCTACCTCGGCATGCTCACGGTGGATCGCATCAGCGAGGAGATGCGAAAGTGAACGAGGGCCCCCTGGTGGACTGGGGCTGGGTGGCAGGGCATGTCGATGACATCTGGGATCGAACCGTCGAGCATGTGGTCCTCACCGCGATCGCGGTGACGGTGGGACTCGTGGTCTCGGTGGCGCTCTCCCTGGTGATCGTTCGCCACCGGAAAGCGTACGGTCCGGTCACGTGGACGGCCGGGATCCTCTACACGATCCCGTCGCTCGCCCTGTTCGCTGCCTTGGTCCCCTTCACGGGGCTCAGCGTGCTCACCGCGGAGATCGGACTCGTGAGCTACACCCTGCTCATCCTCATTCGCAACACGATGGCCGGGCTCGACGGGGTCCCGCCGGCAACGAAGGAGGCCGCCCTCGGGATGGGCTATACCCGACGCCGAATCCTGTGGGATGTCGAGATCCCGCTCGCATTGCCGGTGATTGTCGCCGGGGTGCGGATCGCGGCGGTGACCACCGTTGGTCTCGTCACGGTGACATCCCTCATCGGTCAGGGCGGATACGGATTCTTCATCCTCCAGGGGCTGCGGCGCTTCTTCACCACCGAGATCATCGTCGGGACCGTCCTCTCGGTGGCCCTCGCGGCACTCATCGACCTGGGGCTCGTGTGGCTGGAACGGGCCTTGACCCCTTGGTCGCGAACCAGGGCGGCATCCTGATGGATCTCTTCGCCGACGTCGTCGACTTCTTCGCAACGGGAGCCAACTGGATCGGCGAAGCGGGGATCCTCGTGAGGACCCGGGACCACGCCGGACTCTCGCTGTTCTCCGTGGGAGTGGCGGCGGTCCTTGCCATCCCGCCGGCCCTGTACCTCGGCCACACCGGCCGGGGTGGCACCCTGGCGGTCTCGATCGTCAACATCGGGCGAGCCGTTCCGTCGTTCGCGATCGTCGCCCTCACCCTCCCATTCTCCATTCGCCTTGGTCTCGGTCTCGGCTTCTGGCCCACGTTCATCGCCCTCGTGGCGCTGGCCGCTCCCCCCATCTTCACGAACACCTACACCGGGATCCGCGAAGTCGACCCCGGCCTCACCGAATCGGCGCTCGGCATGGGGATGACGCCCCGGGAGATCCTCGTTGGTGTCGAGCTCCCGCTCGCATCGCCGGTGATCCTCACCGCGGTGCGGGTGTCGGCGGTGCAGGTGGTGGCGACGGCCACCCTCGGGGCGCTCGTGGCGTGGGGTGGGTTGGGCCGGTACATCATCGACGGGTTCTCTCAGCGGGACTTCGTCGAGCTGTTCGTTGGCGCGATCCTGGTCGCGTTGCTCTCGGTGCTCGTGGATGTCGCCTTCGGGGGGCTGGAGCGGCGCCTGGCTCCCAGAGGTCTGGCGACCGGGCAGCCCGCCCGGCCCGCCCGTGTGGCCTGATCGCCCGCCCGCCCGCTCGTCATTCGTCCTTTGTCCCTGGTCCTTGGTCCACGGTCCTCGGTCCTCGGCCCTCACGAGAAGCAGCGACCCTCGGCTACCTTCGCTCCCTCACAGGCCGCCCGAAGATGTGGCGGCCGACATGACAAGGAGTGACCCATGCGGAGATCCCGCAACAGCATCGTCGGGGCGATGTTGCTCGCCCTGGCCCTCGTGGCCGGGGCTTGCACATCGGGTGGCGATCTGAGTGAAGGCACCACGATCGAGATCGCCTCGTTCGGTTTCGGCGAGAGTGAGATCGTCGCCGAGATCTACGCGCAGGCGCTGGCGGCCGAGGGCTTCAACGTGCACCACCAGGTCCAGGTCGGTCCCAGGGAGGTCCTCAAGCCTGCGCTGGAGTCCGGGGAGGTCCACCTGATCCCCGAGTACGTCGGATCAGGCCTTGAGGCAGGGTTCGGGATCGAGCCATCAGCCGATGCCGCTGCCACCAGGGACGCTCTCATCGACGCGTACTCAAGCGCAGGTGTGGCCGTTCTCGAACTCTCGAATGCCGAGGACAAGAACACGTTCGTCATCACTAAGGCTCTCGGCGAGCAGTACGGAATCGCCAAGGTGTCGGACTTGGTGAAGCTGGGACCGATCGTTCTCGGCGGCCCCCCGGAGTGCCCGGAGAGGCCACGGTGCCAGATCGGCCTCGAGGAGCTCTATGGGCTCGACATCGCGGAGTTCAAGGCGCTCGACGCCGGCGGTCCGCTCACCGTCGCCGCCCTCGAGGGCGGTGAAGTTCAGGTGGGTCTGTTCTTCTCGACCTATCTCTTCATCGAGGAGTTCCTGGCCCTCGAGGACGACCTCGGTCTTCAGCCGGCCGAGAACATCGTGCCGGTGATCAGCCAGGCCATCCTCGACGAGTATGGAAGCGACCTGGAGGACGTCTTGAACGCGGTCTCGGCCGCCCTCACCACCGAGTCCCTGACCGAAATGAACGAACGGTTCTTCGCCCCGGAGGATGCCGACGTCATTGCCCGCGACTTCCTCGTGGCCAACGGACTGATCGACGGGTAGGCCTCTTCGCGTGTGTCCGCCACTGAGTGGAGACAGACGCGCACGGGGCGACGCTTCCATTGTCTGTCCTCCACGCAGTGGAGGAAGGTGCCCCCGCATCGTCCGAGCGTGAGCGAGGACATCATGTGGGGTAGGAGGCGGTGTGTTGTCGCGGGGTGTCGGGGAATGCTGCGGGTTCACTCACCCCTACCTCCCCTTCCGCTGACGCGTAAGGGCAGGGTCCTTCGTGTGGGTGGGCGTCAACTGAGTGGGCGTCAACGAGCCGCGATGAACGCCGCAGCCCGCCCGGGGTCCACCGGGTTGGTGGTGACACCGTCGAGCTTGATCGAAGTCCCGACGATCACGGAGTTGGCAACCGAGAGGAGGTCGGTCAGCGTCTCTGGGGAGGCCCCGGACCCGATCACGAGCGGGAGGTGCGGCGCGGTCGTCTTGACAACCCGGGCGTCGCTCATGTCGACCAAGATGCCGGTGCCCGAGCCGGAGACGACGAGCGCGTCAGCCCCTGATCGTTCGGCGAGGTCGCGGGTTGCCTGGACCAAGGTGAGCCCGGGAGGCGGTGTCGCATGTTTGACGAAGACGTCGGCGAGGATGGACACGTCCGGGCAGAGCCTCGCCCGGAGCCGCGCCACGTCCGCGGCCCTGCCCTCGACAACGCCTTGGTCCGTGTACATGGTCCCCGACAGCACGTTGACCCGGATCATCGAGGCTCCGGTCGCCGCCGCGATGGCCAGAGCGCCCAACGCATCGTTGCGAAGGACGTTCACGCCAACCGGGACCGCGATCGAGTCCACCACCTCACCGACCGCACGGGTCATCGCCGCGATCGTCGCTTTGGGGACGTCGTCCGCGAAGAACGGGGCGTCGCCATAGTTCTCGACCATGATGGCGTCGAAACCGGTCTCGGCGAGGAGCGTGGCGTCGGCAACTGCTGCGGCAAGAACCGCGTCGAAGTCACCGGTGTAGGAGGGGGAACCCGGGAGCGGTCCGAGGTGGACCATGCCGATGAGTTCGGGGATCATTCGGGGGTGACGTAGGCCGTGGCGAGCTTGAGCGCCTTCTCGGCCGCATCGCCCTCAGCGACGAGCCCCGGGCAGGACTTGAGCGGGGAGCGGTGGACGGTGTAGCGGCACCATTCGAGGGCTGGGCCCTTGATCCGAGGGGCGCCTTCCGGCCCGAAGCTCCATTTGGAGTAGTTCGGTCCCATCACCTCCACCCTGATCGGTTCGAACTCCTCGCCGGCCCTGGCGAACGCCAGGGGAAGGAGTTTCCAACCCAGGAAGGAGACATGGCGGAGTCGGGGGGTTGGCTCGACCTCCACCGCGTGCTTGTCGTACACATCGAGGCCGTGGGCCCACGTCTCCATCAGGCGGAACGTGGCCATCAGCTTGGCGGAGAGTTCACCACCGAACCACATCATGCGGTCGTCGGACTCCTTCAACCACAAGGCGTCCATCGTGGCTGCCCGCGAGAGGCGCCACCATTCGATGACGTCCTGGGGCCGCATGGAGTCGCCCTTCTTGAGGCCCTCCTTCACGAGACGCTCGAACCCCCCGGCCCGCGTGACCTCCATGTTTGGGTCGAGTCCGTCCTCGACGGAGGCGGTTGCGAAGTCCTCGAGGTGCGCGAGGTGCGCGACGAGGTTCTGGATACTCCAGCCCTTGGCCGCTGTGGGCTTCTTCCAGTCGCGGGGCGGTATCTTCTGCAGGTACTGGTCGAAGCTCTGCTGTTCGGCGACCAGGTCGGTCAGTATCACGCGCACGATCCGAGAGTTTACTGTCTCGGGTCCTGCTACCGACACGACTCGCACCTTTCTCGTGGCCGCCCGTACCATCCACGCCGTGACCACCGATACCGGCGATCGATCCGTCTTCGTCAACCGGACACTCAACATGCGCTCCATCAAGGCGATCGGGTACGACCTCGACTACACGCTCGTCCACTACAACACGGAGGAGTGGGAACGAGCCGCCTACGCCTTTGCCCGGGACGCGTTGGCGGAGCGCGGATGGCCGGTTGCCAGCCTCGAGTTCGACCCCACCAGGGTGATCCAGGGACTGACGATCGACCTCGAGCTCGGGAACCTCGTCAAGGCCACCCGCTTCGGGTACATCATCCGTGCCTCGCACGGCACCCGGTTCCTCGAATTCGGGCAGCTCCGGGGGAGCTACTCGGGGGTCGTGGTGGACCTCTCTTCCGACCGCTGGGTGTTCCTCAACACGCTGTTCTCCCTCTCGGAGGCCTCGCTCTTCTCTCAACTCGTCGACCTCGCCGACGCCGGGGCCATCCCGGAACCCGTCGGGTACGAGGACCTCTACCACGTGGTCGGTTCGGTGATCGACGACGCCCACCGAGGCGGCCGTCTCAAGGCCGGGATCCTCGCCGACCCCGAGCGATTCATCGAGCCGGACCCGGAGGTCGGACGGACACTCCTGGACCAGAAGGGAGCCGGCAAACGCCTCCTTCTCATCACGAACTCGGACTGGGCGTACGCCTCGGCGGTGCTCGAACACGCGCTTGACCCCTACCTCGAGGGCCAGACGTGGCGAGACATCTTCGACTGCACGGTTGTGTCCGCCGACAAGCCGCGTTTCTTCTCCGACGACCGCCCCCTCTACGAGGTGGTCGATGGCAGCGAGGGCCTCCTCCGAGCGCACCGGGGCGACCTACGGTCGGACGCGGTCTACTCGGGTGGGTCGGCTGCCCATGTCGAGGCATCCTTCGGGATCTCGGGGGACGAGATCCTCTACGTGGGCGATCACCTCTTCGGGGATGTGCACGTGTCGAAGTCGATGCTGCGTTGGCGGACCGCCCTCGTCATGCGTGAGCTCGAACCCGAACTCGCCGCCCTGCGCGGTTTCGAACCGTCGGAGAAGATGCTGATCGGACTCATGCGGGAGAAGGAGGTGCTCGAGGATCGGGTGGCCCATGCCCGGCTGGCCGAACAGCACGGTGCGGGGCGTCGAGACGTACTCGACCAGTTGACCCGGGAGATCTCTGCTCTCGACGAGCGGATCGCACCACTCGCCATCGCCTCCGGTGAGCTGAGCAACGAACACTGGGGACTGCTCATGCGCGCCGGCGTCGACAAGAGCCTCTTCGCCCGCCAGGTCGAACGACACGCGGACATCTACATGTCGAGGGTCTCCAACCTCGCCTCCACCACACCGCACGGCATCATGCGTGCAGCGTGGGTCCCGCTTCCGCACGACTGAGGAGGAGCGAGGAACGGGGTACGAGGGTCGGGGTCTTCTCCTCGGCCCAGTCCGCTGGGGACCGTCCCGGGCGGGGCCGGCTATCGCTCCTTGCGCCAGCCGCGGGCGGGGCCGGCGCCGTCGGGCATTGGGACCCGGATGAACCGGGCGGAGAGAATGCCGTATCTCTTCGTGGGGTCGGCGTGGTCGAAGGGAATGCCCGACTGGACGCTCGCGTACATCCCCTTCTCCCGCTTCTCATACATGGACATGGACTGGACCATGAGCTCCGGCCGGAACCTGTCGAGGATGGACCAGTCGAACACGGCGGGCTCCTGCGGAGTGGGTTCTTCATGGACGTCGGTCAGCAAGAGGACCAGACCGCCCACCGACACCACTCGCTTGATCTCCTCGATCACCTGACCGACGTCCTCGACATGGTCCAGGGAGTTGAAGGAGCAAACGATGTCGAAGTACCCGTCAGGGAAGGGGATGGCCTCGGCTCCGGATGCGACGTAGTCCATTCCGTGCTTCGACGCCCCGAGCCCCAGGTAGATGTCGGCCAGGGGGTCGAGCCCGACCCGCTCCTCGGCACCCGTCGCCCATTCGAGGGAACCCCGCGGGCCGCAGCCGAGGTCGAGAACCCGCTTCCCGGAGTAGTCGCTCACCGACAGGCCGAAGTGATCCGTGTAGAAAGCCCTGAACCAGTGGTTCAGCAGCTCACCTTCCTGGTCCTTCCGGTTCTTCCAGTAGGCGTACTCCCCTGCGCCCTTGACAGAGGATTCGGGTTCCATGTGCAACTCCCTACGCGTACGGGTCCGGGATGGTACTCGGCGGCGGCTTGCCCTCGATGAGGCGTGGGGTCCCGTCGGCAGTGGACGAGGCTGGTTCCTTCGGACGCGCGCCCTTCGCTGCGGGTACCTCCGCGGGGCGTCGGACGCGTTGTTCCTCGTCTTCCGTCCTTCTCACCACGGCCGGTACTGCTGCTCCTGGGTGAACGGCTGGGGCGGCGAAGTGAGGTGAGTGGGTGGGATGAGTGCGTTGAGTCGGTCGATGAGGCGGCGCAGTCGCCCGAAGTGGCGCCGGTCGAACCTGAGCGCCACGCGGTCGAGGTCGAGGCTGTCGGCCTCCGCCACCTCGACCTCCGAGGCCCCGACTCGCTCGATGCGCCCTCCGGTGAGGATGTCTGAGAACTCGTTGCTGAGGTCGGCCAGCGTGTCACCATCGGGTGCCTGGATGACTCGCAGGATGAGCTGGTCGTCGACGTAGCGCTGGGACTGATAGTTCCGGTAGAACCCGCAGATCTCATCGACGGCGACCTCGACGTTGTCGGTGACCGTGAAGAGGTCGAGGTCCTCGGGAAGGACCATCCCCCTGCTGACGAGGTGCTCCTCGATGAAGCGCGTGAACCCGGGCCAGTAGCCACCACCCTCTGCTTCGAGGAGCACGATGGGGTGCATGTCGCTCTTCCCGGTCTGGATGAGGGTCAGGAACTCGAACACCTCGTCCATCGTCCCGAAACCGCCCGGGAGCATGGCGAATCCGTGGGCTTCCTTGACGAGCCCGAGCTTGCGGGTGAAGAAGTACTTGTAGTTGATGACCCGCGCCGGGTCGACGAACTCGTTGGGCGTCGACTCGAATGGGAGGCGGATCTTGATCCCGTACGACATCCCACGGCCTGCGCCCTCATTGCCGGCCGCCATCACGCCCGGTCCGGCGCCGGTGATGACCCCCCACCCGAGGTCCGCCATCGCCTTCCCGAACCGCCGCGCCGTGTCGTAGTTGGGGTCGCTCGGTTCGGTCCGGGCAGAGCCGAAAATCGTCACTTTCGGTTGTCGCCGATGGCGGGAGAACGCAAGGTTGGTGTAGCGCAGCTCCTTGAGGGCGGTGTTGATCTGGAGGAGGTCGGCCCGCTCCGCCCCGTCCCGATGGAGCTTGAGCACGGTCACCAGCATCTCGCGTATCAGGTCGTCGTTCGGGTGGTCGGAGGCGGCGGCAACCAAGGCGTCGATCTGCTCCGCGAGCTCACCATCCCCGAGGCGGTAGGTCATTGGACGCAGAACTCGTTGCCCTCGGGGTCCTGACACACGACCCAGAAGCCGGTTGGTTCCTCGAATCGCTTGACGTAGGTGGCACCGAGCCTCACGAGCGAGGCGACATGGGCCTCGACTGCCGCTACCGGGTCCTCCTTGCCGTGCCCGACATTGACGTCGAGGTGCACCCGGTTCTTGGTCGTCTTCGATTCGGGGACCTTCAGGAAGAGGACCCTCGGCCCTTCCCCGTCCGGGTCGACGATGGCCGAGATCCCTTCCCGCTGGTCGGGTGGGATGTCGTGTGCGTCGGCGAAGTCTTCCCAGCTGCCGTAGCCCTCCGGTGGCGGTTGGACCACGTACCCGAGCACCTTGGCCCAGAACTCGGAGAGCGCCACGGGGTGATGGGCATCGAACGTGACCTGGAACGAGTTGGACATATCGTGAAGCTAGTCGACCGACCTCGAGCCCGGCCCGGATGTCAGGCGAAGGGGGGTGCCTCCGGCCCCTTGCGAACGACTGCGTTCCAGATCGTCTCGTAGTGGTCCCGGTCGTAGGGGTCGATGTGGGGGAGCACGAACTCGACCCAGGCAGAACGTAGGGCGTCCTCGGCCGTCTCATGGATACGGAGGCCCACCGGGAGGCGGTCGAGCGTCGTGCGCAGGCTCATCGGCGTCTCGACCCGCGTGCCGGCGTCCCTCGACCCGAATGACTCGTTGACCTCGCGGGCGAGGCGGCTGATCGCTTCAGCGTACGACGCGGCGAGGTCGGGGTACCGACGAAGGAGCATCGACTCGAGTTCGTCCTTGGTCGGGAACTCCTTCTCCCAGATCACCCAGCGGTCGGCGAACGCCTTGTTGAGGGTCTGCGTGCCGGCGTAGTCGCGGAGGTCCGTCGGGTTCATCGTCCCGAACACTCGTACGTCATCACGGAGTCGGACCGTCTCCCCGGTTGGGAGATCGATCGCGTGGTAGCGATCGAGGAGACCGTGGAGAGCGAAGAGCGTCTCCGCCCCAGCCGCGTTCAGTTCGGAGAGGTTGACGATGGCCGGGCCGCGCAACGCCCGTGTGATGTCACCGTCCTCCCACCTGCTCTCGGTGCCGCCCTTGCCGTCGCCGTGCAGCTTCGTGGACCCGATGAGGGTGATGTCCCGCACCTCACCGGTGAGCGGAATTCGGTAGTAGGGGAGGCCGATGAGGGCGGCAAACTGCTCGATGTCATGGTCTTTGCCCGTCCCCATGTGGCCGCGCACGGCAACGTGGATCGGCACGAAACCGGGTGGGTTCGAGCGCCTGACCTGCTCGAGGGCGGCGAACCGATAGAGCATGCCGAGGTCGACGTAGTACGGGTCGGGTTCGGGGATCTTGGCCGTCCGATGGTCGTGGTCAGCGATGTCGGCTGGGACCGCGAAGCGGGTCAGGGTGATGGGCGGCCCACCCCCGGTGGGGTGCTCGAAGGTCACGGTCTCGGGCATGGTCATGCGCTCCTCTTGGCGATGAATGAATGCGGTTCAGGTGCTGGGGTGCCGCGTAGCCACCATGCCTCGACCCCGGAGAGGGCAAGACTGCGCCGGAGGGCGGACTTGACGCCACCAACCATGGCCCTGGTGAGTTCATCGGGACGGTCGACCACCGCGTGGCGGCCGTAGACCTGGGTGACGGTGTCGTCGCCGATGCCGATACCGAGGACGGTCGTACCGGTCGCCTCCACGGAGGCGACCGTGGCGGCGAGCGCTTGCAGCGAACCGCGCGTCATCCCGTCGGCCAGCACGACGAGCACCCGCACCCTGGTCCCGAGGGCGTTGAGGCGATCGGCGGCGTGTTGCACGTTGAGTTCGTCGACATTTGCTGCCTTCTCGAACATTGCGACAGGTGGGGCGGTCTCGCGGTTGCGGCGGACGATCTCACCCGATGCCCGGGGGTCGGAGGCGACATGGAAGAACCCGGCGAGCAGGTCCTCCTGCGAGCGCCACCTCCGCTCGAACGGCTTCACCATGTAGTGGTTCACTGTGGATACGAGCCGCTTGGCCGACGAACCTTGCGTACGTTGGAGCTCGGCGGTGGCCCGGCTCCAACGCCGCATGTACGAATGCTCGGTGTCGTCGGCCTTGGCGGCGAAGTTGCGATTGAACACCGCCACCTCGAAGTCGATCTGGAGTTCGTCGCACAGCCCGGCCAGCATCCACGCTCCGACGGTTGCCGACGCCATCGCCCATCGCGCCTGTCGGCCCCCGTCCCCGGATGGTCGGGTCTGAAGCATCGACGCCGAGCCGTCGACGAGGAGGCTCACCGAGTATGAACGGCGGGTCCGCATCGCTCGCCGCTCATACATGCGCTCATAGAGGCCGGCGGCGAGGAGCATGGGGGCATGCGGGCTGAGGTCACCGGAGTCATATCCGCTCAGGAGGCCGCGGCGTTGGTTGGCGGCGAACAGGGGAAAGAGCTCACCCGAGACATGCCGAGGGTCGAGATCCCAGGCACCGATCGCCTTGCGGAGGCGGTCGCGTCCGTCCGGTGCGAACTGGCGGAATCGATCGGGGAGGGGCCCAACGATGAGCTTCCCGCCTTGGCCGTCGGGAAGGTACACCGTCGGGGCTTCTGATACACGGATCAGTTGATCGGTGCCGTCGTCGCTCGCCACCTGGGACGGCCCCTTGGCCCGTGACTCCCCAGGTCGAGCGGTGCTGGCGTTCCGCACCCGGTCGTAGGTCTCGGCATCGGCAAGGACCGGTGACAGGAGCCGGAGGTGGTCGAGGTTCTCGCGGATTGCGTCACCTTCGTCGGTGTGTCGCTGCTTCTTCTCTGGCATCGTCTCGCCGTCCCGCTCCTGGGAGGCGAGCCCGTGCAAGCGGGCGACGGAAAGGAGTTGGAGGGCGGCCGTGCCAACACTCCAAGGGTCGGGTGCGGTGGCCGCTGCGTCGAGGAATGGCTGTGCATCGGGGAGGGCCCCCGCAACCTTGGCGTGGACACGGCGCTCGAGTTCGCCCCGGGCGATGTGGCCGCCGAGCATGAGGAAGCAACTCAAGGTGAACTGCCCGAGGAGACCCGCTTCCTCCAGGGCGCGTGGGAGGGCTGCGGCGTAGAGGTCGCGGAGCACCGACTTGGCTCCCGGGTACTCGGTGAGGCCGATGAGTTCCTGCCTGGCATCTTCAACCGCGAAGAACATCGCCTCGGCTGCGCCACCCCCGGCACGTCCGAGGGCATCGAGTAGCTCGAACTCTCCCTCGGGCACGTCTGCCTTGGGTCCGAACCACTCCGGTGGCAGCTGGCGGCGCTCGTCGAAGTCCGATGAGACGAGGTGCACCACTTCGTGGAGCGCCGAGGCGAGCGCGACCTCGGCCGGGGTGACGGGCGCTCGCCGGGCGTAGGCAGCCTGGAACACCCCCGGGTCGATGATGATCTCCGTCTCCGAGGAGCTGGCATCGGCGCCGATCCTCACCGCCAGGTCGTCGCTCCCGGCGAGTGAGCGGGCGAAGCGGGTGACGGCGCCTGCCACCCGCTGGTAGCGGGACACGACTTCCTCGATGGCCCGCGCCTCAGGCGGCAGGATCTCGGAGAGATAGCTCCGATCGGCGCGTGGTCCCTTGGGCATAGCGCCCCATTGTGGCAGGTCGCCGACCACTCCCGAGAGTCGCCGGGCGCCTGGAGCCCCGGAGCTGCGACTCGGGACTTGGGACTCGGGACTCGGGACTTCGGACTACGGAGTAACGACGTCGATGTCCGTGTAGCCAAGGGCCTCGAGGAAGCCCCGGAGCACGATCTCGGCCTCGGCGGCTGCCTGGTCGAGGAGGCCTTGCTCGAGGACCTGCCCGACGAGGATCTCCTCTGCTGCCCTTCGAGCCTCTGTCTCGAGCTGGGGATCTCCCTTGGTGAACACCCCCGTGTCCCGGTTGTAGACGTGGGTCGCTTCGTTGTCCACGCTGACGTAGGTGACCTCGGCCGCCGGGAGGAGCACGGTGACCGTGCCGAGCGTTGGGTTGGCAATGATGTCCTGCTCGGTCAGCTTGTTGAGGTCGACCCCAGCGCCGATGCGGGCAACGGCGAACAATGAGATGGAGTCGCCGGTGGCCCAGGTGAGCCAACCCTGGTCGACCCCCTTCTCGATCGTCGTGTAGGCGACCGCCTCCACTGTCGTGAGGGTGGCGAGGCTCCTGATCCGCTCTATGACGATTGGACCAGCCTCGGTGAACTCCTCCTGCGCCGGGGCGATTGCGTCGATGATCCGGTCGGTGCCGCCGACGGTCCGGCCCATGACGAAAGCGGCCAGCACCGACCCCGCGAGGATGGCGACGATGATCACCGTGAGGATCACGGCCGGGACGACGGACTTCCGTTCAGCCATGCCGGAAGCGTAGGCGGCTCCCGGGGTGTCGGACGGAAGGGTGCGCTCCGTGGACCTCTAGGCTCGGCCCAGCAACATCGAAGGAGGAACCCGTGGGGTATGACGCACTCAAGGCCTTGGAGGGCCAGGACATCGGGTCCTCGGCGTGGCTGGAGATCGACCAGGATCGCGTGAACCTCTTCGCGGACGCCACGGACGATCATCAGTGGATCCACGTCGATGCGGAGAAGGCCGCCGCAGGTCCGTTCGGGACGACCATCGCCCACGGCTTCCTCACCCTTGCCCTCGTCGTTCCCCTCGCCGGCCAGGTCGAACTCCCGGTCGAAGGGGTGAAGATGGGCATCAACTACGGCGTCGACAAGGTGCGGTTCACCAACCCGGTGAAGGTGGGGTCGCGGATTCGACTCCATCGCAAGGTCGTCGACGTGTCGCGGGCCGGCGACGGCGGGATCCAGGTCAAGAACCTCATGACGATCGAGATCGAGGGCGAAGAACGGCCGGCCGCCGTCGCCGAGACGCTCTCCCGGTACTACTTCTGAGCGGGACCTCGGCCCTGGCACACCAAGCGGCGAACCCGCTCGGGGGATTCCGCAAGCGGTTCGCGTTCGGTGATGAGCCGCTCATCTACCTCGATGGCAACAGCCTCGGCCGCCAGCCGCTGGCGGCGTCCGCCATCGCCGAGCGACTGCTTGTCCATCAGTGGGGAGACCGCCTCATCCGCTCGTGGGGCGAGGAGTGGATGGCGCTCCCATCCCGGATCGGCGACAAGATCGGCCAACTCATCGGTGCCCGACCGGGGGAAGTGCTCGTCGCCGACTCGACCTCCGTGAACCTGCACAAACTGGGACTGGCTGCGCTCCGTGCGAGACCGGCACGACGGCGAATCCTCACGGACGACCTGAACTTCCCTTCCGACCTGCATGTGTTGGGCGAGTTGGCCCGCGACCACGACCGCCGACTCGACATCGTCCCCTCCCCGGACGGCATCCACGGCCCAGCGGAGGGCCTCATCGCTTCCTTGAGCGACGACGTGGCGCTCCTCACCTTGTCGGGGACGGCGTTCCGGAGTGGCTACTCCTACGACATCGAATGGGTCACCGAGGCCGCGCACTCCGTGGGGGCACTCGTTCTGTGGGACTTCTCCCACACCGCCGGATCCGTCCCCATCGACGTGGAGCGGGCCGGTGTCGACCTCGCCGTCGGATGCAGCTACAAGTACCTCAACGGGGGGCCGGGCGCCCCGGCGTGGATGTACGTGCGCCGGGACCTGGCTGATCGACTACGGAACCCGATCGCCGGGTGGATGGGGCATGCCGAGACGTTCGCCTTCGACCCGTCCTATGAGCCCGCCCCGGGAACCCGTCGGTTCCTCAGCGGGACCCCCCCGGTGCTGTCGCTGGCGATGATCGAGCCCGGCGTCGACCTATTGCTCGAGGCGGGGATGGAGACCGTCCGGGCAGTCTCACTCGGCATGACCGCATTCCTGATCGAACGATTCGACTCGGACCTGGCCCCCCGGGGCTTCCGGCTGCTGTCTCCGCGGGACGAGCGACGAGGCTCCCACGTCACCGTCGGGCACCCGGACGGGCTGGCCATCGACCTCGCCCTCATCGCCGAGCAGGGTGTGATCCCCGACTTCCGGCCGCCGGACGCAATCCGCCTGGGCGTCACGCCGCTCTACGTCGGATACGAGGAGTTGGACGAGGCTGTGCGGCGGATCTGCGCCGTCGTCGATCGTCGGGACTACGAACGATTCCGGGACCACCACGTGGAGGTGACATGACCGACCAAGCACATGAGCTCGAAGTGAACGGCATCTCCCTGTTCGTGCGAACGGCGGGGCCCGACGACGGCTATCCGCTGCTCCTCCTCCACGGATGGCCGGACTCATCGCGTTGTTGGGACCGGGTGTCCGCGCTGCTGGCCCCCGACTACCGCCTCATCATCCCCGACCAACGGGCGTTTGGCCGCTCCGCGATGCCCGACGGGATCGAGTCCTACCGCATGAAGGAGCTCCTCGGTGACGTCACCGGGCTCCTCGACTGGGCCGGGGCCAACCGAGCCGCGATCGTCGGCCACGACTTCGGAGGATCGGTCACGTGGCAGGCCGGGGCTTGGCTGGCAGAGCGACTCGACTCCATCGTGGTGTTCGCCTCCCCCCACCCCGGGCGATTCCGTGACGTCGCGGCCGGGAACCTCGGCCAGATGATGAAGTCCTTCTACTCGTGGCTCCTCCAGACCGACCGGGGCTTGGCGCTGCTCGCGCAGGACGACGCCCGGCTCATGGCCCGGTTCGCCTTCGCCGGGGAGTTGCCGGCCGATGAGGTGGAGGCCTACCGCCAGGAGTGGACGGCCGACCCGGGGCGCCTCGCCGCCATGGCCAACTGGTATCGAGCGAACTTCACCCCGGACTTCCTCAATCCAGAAGTGGACCTCTCGATCCGGCCGTCGCGGGTGCCGTCGCTCTACGTGCACGGCGAGAAGGACTTCGCGTTCGCCTCCGAGATGGCGACCGGCAGCGCTGCCTTCGTCGAGGCCGAGGCCGAGGATCGAGTCATGCCGGGCGCCTCCCACTGGATGCCACAGATGCGATCGGAAGACGTCGCAGCCCACATCCGGGACTGGGTGGAGCGGTTCAAGTAAGTCCCGAGTCCCGAGGAAGTCCCGAGTCCCGAGTCCCGAGTCCCGAGGCAGAGGTTTCCTCGTTCCTCGAACCTCGTCCGTCGTCCGTCGTCCGTCGTCCTTCGCTCCGTGCTTCGTACTCAGTGCTCCCTCCCTACACTCGCCTCCCGATGAGCTGGTACGACCTCACGACGCTCCCCAACGGCCTGCGGGTCATCACCGAGCACATGCCGGGCATACGCTCGGCGGCCGTCGGCTGCTGGGTGGACACCGGGACCCGGGACGAACTCCCGAACGAGGCCGGCGCATCCCACTTCCTCGAGCACCTGCTCTTCAAGGGCTCGGAGGACGTGAGCGCCCGGGAGATCTCGGAGACCTTCGACGCCATCGGGGCGCAGTCGAATGCCTTCACCACCAAGGAGCAGACGTGCTTCTGGACCCGCCTCCTCGACGACGAGTTGGAGACGGGCATGCGGCTCCTCGCCGAGATGCTGCAGCGTCCCGCTTTCCGTGAGGCCGAGATCGACTCAGAACGCCAGGTCGTCATCGAAGAGCTGCTCATGAGCGAGGACGAACCCGACGACACCGTCTTCGAGGCCTACAGCGAGACTTTCTTCGCGGGCCACCCGCTGGAGCGACCCATCCTCGGTACGCGCGAATCGATCAATGGCATGACCGGGTCGGACATCTCCGGGTACTGGAAGCGGCGCTACACGGCAGGCTCGACCGTGGTCGCCATCGTCTCGTCCCTTCCCCATCAGCGGGTCGTCGACCAGGTCGAGCGGTACTTCGGCACGTGGGGCGGAGACGAGCTCTCCCACGAGTACCAGCCGCTCTCGCTCACCAGCGGGGCCAAGGCAGTCGAGCGGGACACCGAGCAAGCCCATGTCGTGCTGGGCGGTCAACTGTTCGCCCGGGACGACGAACGGAGGTGGGCGTTCGAGATCGCCAACCACGTGCTCGGCGGGGGAATGTCGAGCCGACTCTTCCAGAAGATCCGCGAAGAACGCGGACTCGTGTACAGCGTCTACAGCTTCGGGATGCCGTTCGCCGACACCGGTGGGTGGGGCGTGTACGCCGGTACGTCGCCTGACCAGTTGGCCGAGGTGATGGACCTCATCGACACCGAACTCGGCGAGATCCTCGCCACCGGCATCACCGCCGAGGAACTGGCCCGCGCCAAAGGATCGGTCCGGGGGTCGATAGCGCTCTCGACCGAGGACGCCAACAGCCGCATGAGCCGGCTTGGCCGCCAGCTGGTCACCGGGGGAGAGCTCCTTTCAACCGGTGAACGCATCGCCAGGATCGAGGCGGTGACGCTCCACGACGTGGCGTCGGTCCTTCGCGATGTCCTTCCGGGGCCTCGTGTGATTGCCGGCGTCGGCCCGTTCGACTCTGCGCACCTCGGGGCGTACCTCGCATGATCTCAGTCGGCGTGTCCGGGGCCGCCGGGCGCATGGGGAGCCTCGTCGCCGAGACGATCGCAGCCACAGACGGACTTGTCCTCGGGCACCTCTTCGACCCCGCGGGGGCCGGCCGCACGGTGGCCGGAGGCGTGGTGAGCGCCTCACCCGACGAGATGGTGGCCAGCGACGTGGTCGTGGAATTCACCCACCCGGACGCAGTGATGGAGAACCTCCGGCGCTGGGCGGACATGGGACTTCACGCGGTGGTCGGGACGAGCGGGTTCGACAACGACCGAGTCCAGGCCGTGGTCGAGATCTTTGCCGACGCGCCGGGGAACTGCCTCATCGTCCCCAACTTCTCGATCGGTGCGGTCCTCATGATGCGGTTCGCCGAGGCGGCCGCTCCCCACTTCATGGCGGCTGAGATCATCGAACTGCACCACGATCGAAAGGCCGACGCTCCGTCCGGGACCTCGATCTCCACTGCACAGCGCATCGCTGCGGCCGGCGTGAGTGGCGCCCGCGCGGTCAAGTCGGAGGAGCTCAGGCGCGGGGCCCTGGGTGCCGACGTCGACGGGGTGCGGGTCCATTCCGTTCGTCTCCCGGGCCTGCTCGCCCACCAGGAAGTCCACCTCGGCAACCCGGGAGAACAACTCACCATCCGCCACGACTCCACCGACCGGGCCAGCTTCATGCCGGGCGTGCTCCTGGCCGTGCGCGGTGTTGGCACGCTCGCCGGCAACGTCACGGTCGGACTCGACTCGCTGCTGGCATGAGCGAGGACGAAGAAGGGGGAGTCGGCTGTCGGCCGGCGCTCCAAGTCCTCATCCTGTTCGTCGGACTCCTGCTCATCGGGTCCCTGGCGTTCTTCACCGCTGACCCGGATGCGATCCCGTTCTGGCGCCTGTGGCTGTTCTCCTCCTTCGCCCCGGTGAGTGGCGTCGCCATGTCGTTCGGCGCGTCCGGGATGGCGTGGAGCCTCGACGGTGGCCTGTGGGTGCTTGTCTCGATCTGGGTGGCCCGCTCCGAGAACCTTCCATCGCGCAGGCGACGGCTGGGCCTTGTGATCCTTGCAGCCCTCGCCCTTGGCCTCTTGGCAGCCTCCGCCGGCTGAATCCGCGACTCTCAACACTGCGGAAACACGTCCGCAACACGTACCGGCTTCGCTGTCCCCAGCTGAAAGAAAGGGCTGGCGTGTCTTCAGGTGACATTGCGTGGGTGCTCGTCTCCTGTGCGCTCGTACTGTTCATGACGCCGGGATTGGCGTTGTTCTACGGGGGCATGGTGCGGACGAAGAACGTCCTCAACATGCTCATGATGAACTTCGCCACGATCGCGGTGGTGACGGTGATCTGGTCCCTCATCGGCTATTCGCTCGCCTTCGACGGATCGATCGGGGGCATCATCGGCGGGTTCTCCAAGGCCGGCCTGTCGGGCGTCGAAGGGGACGAACTCCTCTTCTTCGCCTTCCAGATGATGTTCGCGATCATCACCCCTGCGCTGATAAGCGGTGCCGTGGCTGATCGGATGAAGTTCTCCGCTTGGGTGGTCTTCTCTGCCCTCTGGGCGCTGATCGTCTACCCGATCGCGGCCAACTGGGGCTTCGGTGCCGGATGGCTCTTCACATGGGGGGCGCGGGACTTCGCGGGCGGCCTCGTCATCCACATCAATGCCGGGATAGCAGCCCTCGCCCTCATCCGAGTACTCGGGCCTCGGCGCGGTTTCGGCCGGGACTCGATGCGTCCCCACTCCCTGCCGCTCACCCTGGTGGGCACCGGCATCCTCTGGTTCGGATGGTTCGGGTTCAACGCAGGTTCGGCGTTCGCCGCCGATGGACTGGCCGTGAACGCCCTTGTCACCACCCAGTTGGGTGCCTCGGCCGGGCTCCTCGCGTGGCTGGGCGCCGAGTGGCGCTCGACTGGCAAGCCGACGATGCTCGGGGCAGCCTCCGGGGCAGTGGCGGGCCTGGTTGCCATCACCCCGGCCGCCGGCTTCGTGGGACCAATGCCCGCCCTGGCCATCGGTGCCGTTGCCGGCGTCTTGTGTTTCAAGGCGGTCTCCTTGAAACATCGATTCGGGTACGACGACTCGCTGGACGTCATCGGCATCCACCTGGTCGGGGGCGTGGTTGGCTCCCTCCTGACCGGGGTGTTCGCGTCAGCCGCCCTGAATCCGGGCGTGGGGAACGGCCTCGTCCACGGTGAGATCACCTTCTTCATCAAGCAGTTGGTGGGAGTCATGGCGATCCTCGCCTTCAGCTACGTTGCCAGCTTCGCCCTTGCCAAACTGACGGACCGGTTGATCGGCCTTCGCGTGAGCGAGGATGAGGAGATAGAGGGCCTCGACATCACTCAGCACGAAGAACGCGCCTACGCGGCGGAGTAGGAGAACATCATGAAACTGATCATCGCATTCGTGAAGCCATTCAAGGTCGACGAGGTCAAGGCGGCGTTGAAGGAGGCCGGTGTGGCGGGACTCTCGGTCTCCGACGTCCGCGGGTTCGGACGCCAGTCCGGCCAGACCGAGGTCTATCGGGGTGCCGAGTACGCGATCGAGTTCGTGCCCAAGTCCCGGCTCGAGGTGCTGGTGGCCGATGAGGATGTCGCCCGTGTAGTGGACGCGATCGAGGCTGCGGCCCGCACCGGCGAGATCGGGGATGGGAAGGTGGCCGTCCTCCCTGTCGAGGACGTCGTGCGTATCCGGACGGGCGAGCGAGGAGCGGACGCACTCTGACGGGGCGGCCGACGGCGTACCTCGACCTCCGGTCGCAGGCTGCGGCCGGAGAAGCCCCGCTCATGGGTCTCGCGTCCGCCTTGTCGGATCGCATGGATGATGCGATCCGGGAGTTGTGCGTGCCTCTCCCCGACGACGTCGCAGTGGTGGCGACCGGTGGGTACGGCCAGGGGTTGCTTGCCCCCCACTCGGACATCGATCTCCTCCTGCTCTCGAACCGGCGGCTCACCGCATCCGACGTGCGGCCTGTCCTCATGCCGCTGTGGGACGCCAACCTCCGGGTCGGGCACGCGATGCGTACTCCCCGGGAGACGGTGAGACTCACCGGGGCTGATGTCCCCACGATGGCGGCCCACCTCACGATGCGTCGCCTGTGGGGTCCGCTCGACGTGGTGGACGACACAGTCCGCAGACTCGACAAAGCCCTTGCCCCGCGGTTCCACCACCTGGTGGGGGTGCTGGTCGATGAGGAGCGGACTCGCCGCGGCGACGAGCCGTACGGTCACCTTGCACCGAACCTCAAGTGGAGCCGTGGCGGGTTGCGGAGCCTCGACCTCGTCACATGGCTGAGGCGACTGGGGCTTCCGTCGCCGGTTGACCCAGGGCGGGTGCGGACTGCCCGGGAACGCCTCTTCGAGCTGCGATGCGCGTTTCACCTCGCGGCCGGCCGGGCGCACGACACCGCCGATGCGGAGCTTCGGGGTCCGGCAGCGCGCCTCCTGGGAGTCGAGCCGCGGGACCTCGTGGGACAGGTCGTGGCGTTGGCCGATGAGGTGGATACCTTGGTCGAACAGGCTGTTCCCGACCTCGGTCGCGCCCGCAACCCACCCTGGTCACCAGCGCCGGAGGCCGACGACCCAGTCCTCCGATGGGTGGTCGGCGACGCGCTGGAGGGCGGCCCCGTCCAGCCGGCCCCCTTGGACCTCGGCGCGGCCAAGCAGCCGGAATGGACGGCGCCGGATCGTGAGGCGCTCCAATGGCTCATGACCGACGCCCGGGGTCGAGATGGGTTCTGGCGCCTCATCCGGGCCGGCTGGTTGGCACGCATGATCCCGGAGTGGGAGGCGATCCGGCTCGAGCCGCACGTGGTCCCGTTTCACATCCACGCCGTGGGTCAGCACTCCCTCCGCACCGCCGACGAACTCCCTTCGTGTGCGGGATGGCTGGAGCTCTCGTCCGACGACCGGGCAGCGCTCCGTTGGGCTGCGCTGTTCCATGATGTGGGGAAGGGGAGGGGAGGGGACCACTCCGATGAGGGTGCCCGCCTCGTGGAACGGATCGGGACGCGGCTGCGATGGCCGCGGGACCTCACCCTGACCGTGCAGCACCTCGTCGGCAACCACCTTGCCCTCGTCGAGATGGCGACACGACGGGACCTCCTGAACCCTGCGACCGCGGCCGAAGGAGCGCGCCGTTTCGGCGACCGGAGGCTCCTCACACTCCTGGCAGTCCTCACCGAGGCGGACTCCAAGGCGACCGGCACCGACACCTGGACCCACTGGAAGGCGACACTCGTCCACCAAGCGGTGCGCGGGATCCTGGAGGCCATGGGCGCACCAAGGCGCCCGCCCGGGGCGCTGCTCGGGACACTCATGGGTCTCACCGGCCTCTCTTCGGGGCCAATCATGGAGCACCTCGCCAACGTCAACGACGACTACCGCTCGCGGGTGAACCCCGCGGAGATGGCCCGTGACGTGCGCCTCATCGCCGAGGGAGGGGCGCGCGAACTTCGAGCCGAAGTGGTCGAGAGCACGGCCGGCACCCTGGTGGTAGCCGTCGTCGCCCCCGATCGAAGGGGCCTCGTGGCCGGCATCACTGGTGTGTCGACGCTCTGTGATCTCAACATCCTCGCCGCTCAACTCTTCACCCGGACAGACGGCATCGCCTGTGACCGTTTCGTCCTCGAAGCCGACGACGAGGCGGGCCGGGTCAACGTGTTGCGGTTCGTGGCGGCGTTGAGAGAAGGAGCCGCGGCGGAGCGCGACCTAGCCGAACGAGTGGCAGCCAAAGCACACGCGTACCGTCATCGGGTGCGGTCCGGGGTCGATCCCGGCGTGATGGTGTCCGGCGGCGGTTCGACCTGGGAGATCCAACTCAGGGCTGCCGACCGAAGGGGTCTGCTCCACGACGTGACGAGCGTCCTCGCCGGGTTGGAACTGGACCTGGTCCAGGTGCACGTGGACACCCGCGCCGGTGTCGCATACGATACCCTCCGGGCGGTCGGACGGACCGGGGAGAACGACCTCGTCCAGGGGATCCTGGCTGTCCTGTGATGTCGGACGGTTGACCGCGACCTCCCGTACCCTCCCGCTGATGCGGACCGGTCTCCTCGTCCTGACTCTCCTGTGTGTTGCCTGTTTCGGGTTCGACACCGGGGAGGTGGCTGTCCCGGGATCCGGCACCTCCGCGACGACGATCTCGACCGTCGCAGCGATGACCACCACCACGACGACCACGACCACCACGACCACCACCATCCCCACGTTCACGCTCACCGGTCATGTGGTGGATGTGGCAGGCCGGCCCCTCGGGGGAAGCACGGTCTCGGTCTCGGGTGTCGAGACCGTCGTCGGGCCCGATGGATGGTTCCTCGTCACCGGGGTTCCCTTCGGGGAGGTCGTCGCCTCCCGCCCCGGCTGGCAGTCCCGGATCGTCCCCTGGGATGGGTCGGCGGCCCCGGTCGAGATTCGACTCGAGCCGTTCCGGGTCAGGGCTCTGCGGGTGAGCGCCTACGTCGCCGAGCGGGCGGACGCCTTCGAGGCGCTCCTCGACCTGGCCGAGCGCACGGTCATCAACGCGTTGGTCTTCGACACCAAACAGGAGGGTGGCACGGTGCTCTACGACACCAGCGTCGTCGAGGCCATGGAGATCGGCGCCGTTCGTGTGAAGTACGACCCGGTCGCGTACCTGGCAGCCGCCAAGGCGCTCGGGCTCTATACGATCACGCGGATCGTGGCCTTCGAGGACGGCGTCCGGGTGCGGGCCCGACCCGAACTGAAGATGGCGGGTGAATGGATCGACCCCAGGATTCGTGCTGGTTGGGACTACCCGATTGCGCTCGCGGAGGAAGCCTGCACCTTGGGCTTCGATGAGATCCAGTTCGATTACGTCCGGTTCCCGGCCGGCAAGACCGCCGCCACCTCCGGCCAGCGGGACCTCACTGAGGCGGAGCGGGTCGGGGTGATCGGTGAGTTCCTCGAGACCGCCCGGGCCCGTCTCCACCCGCTGGGGTGCGCGATCTCCGCCGACATCTTCGGGATCGTGGTCAGCACCCCCGACGACCAGGGAATAGGCCAACGGCCGGAGGAGGTCTCGCACGTGGTGGACGCCGTGAGCCCGATGGTCTACCCGTCCCACTACTCACTCGGGTGGCTCGGGTTCCCCGACCCCAACGACTACCCGTACGCAGTGACCGCGGATGCCCTCGACGACGGCATGCCGCGGGTGGCCCCACCTGCCCTCATGCGGCCGTGGCTCCAGGCGTTCTGGTGGAACGACAGCGAGATCAAGGAGTCGATCCGGGCCGCCGAGGAGCGGGGAGTGGGGTGGATGCTCTGGAACGCCGCAGGGAACTACAGCGAGGCCGCTCTCCCGACCGCGGCCGAGCTGGAGAAGTGGAACACTCCCGACCCGGAGTCGGAACCGGCCACGACGACGGAGGGTGAAGGCTGAGTCGGCTCAGGCCTCGGTGATCGTCACCGACTCGATCATGCAGTCGTTGATCGGCTTCTCACCCCGACGATCCTCAGCGGCGATCGCATCCACTGCCTCGAGTCCCGACGTGACCTTCCCGAAGATGGTGTAGGCATGGGGGAGATTCACTTTGGCAAGGCAGATGAAGAACTGGCTTCCGTTGGTGTTCGGCCCGGAGTTCGCCATGGCGAGCGTGCCTCGTTCGTAGGCCCCGGGGCTCTCCAACTCGTCGCGGAACCGGTAGCCGGGTCCGCCCCGGCCGGTACCGGTCGGGTCGCCACCCTGGATCACGAAGCCGGGGACGACTCGGTGGAAGATGACTCCTTCGTAGAAACCGTCCCGCGCCAAGAAGACGAAGTTGTTGACCGTGTTCGGACTCTTCTCGGCGTCGAGGGCGATCTCGATCGTGCCGTGGTTGGTCTTCAGGGTCGCGGTGTACTTCTTGGCGAGGTCGATCGCAAGGTCGGGTGCCTTGGGGTACTGCTTCATTGGATGTCCCTTCTCCGCTGCACTGTCAGTATCGGCAGTCTGGCACGCGGAACTGAGAACCCCGAAGGGAGGAAAAGAACGGAGAACGGAGAACGGAGCGAAGAATCGGGATTGAGCTTCGTTCTTCGTACTCAGTAGAGCGCCGAGGCCAGCCGGCGGCGCCAGGTCCCCACGATCGGGTGTTCGGAACCGAGGAGCGAGAAGATGTCGACCATCAACTCACGGGCTGCATCGGCGGATTCCCCCTTGTCCTCGACGACCATGAGCAGTTCTGCAAGGGCCGGCTCGAAGTCGCCCACGCCTGCCAGGGCACGGCCCAGTTCGACTCGGATGCTCCCGTTGGTCGGGTCGGCTTCGAGGCGGGCGCGGATCTCTGTCACGTCGCCGCCGGCAGTAGACAGGGAGGCAGCGGCTCGCAATCGGTCGACCTCGGTGGACGGAGGGAGTGTGTCGAGCAGCGAAGTGGCCTCCTCGATTCGACCGTCGTCGATGCGGAGGGCAGCCAGCATGAGCACGGCCTCCTTGTTGGCCGGTTCTTCAGCGATGAGCGCCGAGAGTTTCGTCTCGGCCGCCTGGTCGGCACCCACCTCGAGGAGACGCTCGATCTCGACCATCCGGTCGTCCGGGGGAGGTTGCACGAACCCGTCGAGCCACTGGCGGAACTGGTTCTCCGGGATTGCCCCGGAGAACTGGGAGATCGGCTGCCCGTTCACGAACGCCACCACCGTCGGGATGCTCTGGACCCTCATCTGGCCGGCCAATTGCTGGTTGGCATCGACGTCGACCTTGACGAGTTCGAAAGCACCCCCGTACTCCTCCACGACCCGTTCAAGCAGTGGACTCAGTTGCTTGCACGGCTCGCACCACTCCGCCCAGAAGTCAACGACCACGGGTAGCTGCTTCGACCGGTCGATCACGTCCGCCACGAAGTCGGCGGTGTCCACGTCCTTGACGAATCGATTGGGAGGCATGGGCAGAGCGTATTGGCCGCGGAGCGCTATCGCGATCGTCCTGCCGGTGGTGGCGAGCCGATCCCGGGGAGGAATCACATGGGAGTAACCTGTCTGCATGCCCCCATTCGGCCATGTCCTCACAGCAGTAGTCACGCCCTTCACGGAAGACGGGAACGTCGATTTCGAGGCGTTCACGAGGCTCGTCACCTGGCTCGTCGCCAACGGATCGGACGGTGTGGTTGTCTCAGGCACCACCGGTGAATCCCCGACACTCAGCGGCCCGGAGGACCTCGCGCTCTACGGTGCGGCGGTCGAGGCAGTCGGAGGGAAGGCCTTCGTCATTGCCGGGACCGGGGCGAACGACACGCGGCACTCGATTGAGATGACCCGGAAGGCTGTCGACGTAGGTGTCGACGCGGTCATGACCGTGACTCCGTACTACAACCGGCCTTCACAGGCCGGCCTCATCGAGCACTTCACGGCCATAGCCGACGCCTCCTCCGTCCCGGTGATGCTCTACAACATCCCTGCCAGGTCGGGGCGGCTCGTCGAGATACCGACCCTCGTCGAGCTTGCCGGTCACGAACGGATCGTCGCCGTCAAGGACGCCGTGGAGGACATCGGGCACACCACCCGGGCCCATGCCCAACTCCCCACCGACTTCGCCATCTATTCGGGCGCCGACCTCTACACCCTCCCGATGATGGCCGTTGGAGCGGTCGGCGTCGTCAGCGTTGCCAGCCACCTTGTGGGCCCCCACGTTGCCGCCATGGTCCGGGCATGGCACGCAGGCGATACGGCCGAGGCCCTACGAATCCACGAACTCCTCAGCCCCGTCTTCGACCTCTGTTTCGCCGAGCCGAGCCCAGGGCCCGTGAAAGGAGCCCTCAACGCCCTATGGGGCAATGTGGGTGGGCTCCGGCTCCCGATGACCCGGGCCTCACAAGGACTCGTCGACGCGCTCGTCGAAGCAGTCTCGGCCGTGGACACGCGGTGAGCGTCCGTGTCACGTTCCTCGGCGGCTTGGGGGAGATCGGCCGCAACTGCGCCGCCATCGAGCACGACGGGAAGATCGCCCTCATCGATTGCGGCCTCATGTTCCCCGAGGAGGACATGCTCGGGGTGGACCTCGTGTTCCCTGATTGGTCCTGGCTCGAAAGTCGCGCCGACGACATCGAATGCGTTGTGCTCACCCACGGACACGAGGACCACGTCGGGGCGCTCGCCTACTTCCTCCAAGTCTTCAGCGTTCCCGTGTACGGCACACAACTCACCGTTGAAGTCGCCCGCGGCCGAGTGGACGAACTCGGCGTCTCGGCCAAGTTCCGGGTCGTCGACGACAACGTCTGGGTGAAGCACGGCCCCTTCCAGTTCTCGTTCATCCCGGTCTCACACTCGATCCCGGACGGTGCCGCAGTGGCGTTCGACACGCCGGAGGGCATCGTTCTCCACTCGGGGGACTTCAAGCTCGACCCAACGCCGATCGACGGCCGCCCCACCGACCTGCCCACGTTCGCGGAGTTGGGGAGGGAGGGCGTTCGGTTGCTGCTCTCGGACTCGACGAACGCCGAGTACCCCGGGTTCGTCCCCTCGGAGTCATCGCTCACCCAGGTCATCGAGGACATCGTGCGGCGCGCCCAGGGACGGGTGGTGGCGGCGTGTTTCGCCTCCCACATCCACCGGGTGCAACAGATCGCCTCGGCCGGCCTGGCCGACGGGCGGAAGATCGCCTTTTTCGGCCGCTCCATGCACCGGGTGTCGGATGTGGCGCGCCGGTTCGGGGCCCTCGACATCCCCGAGGAGGCGATCCTGGACATCGAGGACCTCCTCCTCCTCCCTGAAGACCAGCAGCTCCTCATCACCACGGGAAGCCAAGGCGAGCCGTTCGCGGCCATGTCGCTCATGGCGTCGGGGCGCCATCGTTTCGTGACACTCTCGCCGGATGACACGATCCTCATCTCGGCGACGCCCATCCCGGGCAACGAGCGGGCCGTGAGCCGGGTGATCAGCCAGCTCCATCGTGCCGGATGCCGGGTGTACCACGGGCGCAACGCCCATGTGCACGTCTCCGGCCACGGCGCCCAGGACGAGCTGAAGACATTCATGAACGTCATCCGCCCCAAGGCTTTCGTGCCGGTCCACGGCGAGTACAGGCACCTACGGTCCCATGCCGACCTCGCCATCCAGATGCGGATCCCCCAAGTCGAGATCTGCGAGGACGGCGACGCCATCGTCATCGATGGCGACGAGCTGCGGAGGGAGGAGCGGGCGGTCCCGGCCCCGTACATCTACTTCGACGGCGGTGCCGACGTCGAGAGCTCCGTGCTCCGGGCCCGTGGGAAGCTCGCCGACGACGGGGTCGTGGTCGTCACCGTCGGCGTCGATCTCTCTTCGAGCACGGTCATTCTCGGCCCGGACGTCGATCTGCACGGCGTGGGTGGGGACGGCGAGACCCTCAAGAAGCGGATCGCCGAGGAGCTCCGATCCGAGATCGAGTCGGGGGGCAAGAAGCCGTCGTTGGCGCAGCTCCAGGACGTCACCCGACAGGTGGCGCGGCGCGTGATTCGGGAGGAGACCGGGACCCGTCGCAAGCCGGTGATCATTCCGGCGGTGCTGGAGGTCTGAGTCCCAGGTCCCGAGTCCCGAGTCCCGAGTCCCAGGTCCCGAGTCCCAGGTCCCGAGTCCCGAGTCCCGAGTCCCCGTCCCGAGGTTCGTCCGCATCGAGGCGCCACTTGGGACTTCGCAACTACGACGTACAGCGGTTGCTCGCGCGCACTGCGCGATGGTTCGCGCGGTCAGTGATTGGACGGAGAACCCCGCTCCTGTACACTCGGCCCACATGGCGAAGAGAGCTGTGTCCCGCGGTGGGGCTGACCGGGCGGGGCGGGGCTCCCGGAACTCCAAGAAGAAGAAGCCGGCAGGCTTCGGGCCCTGGCTGGCAGGCGTACCGGAGCGGATCCGGCATCGCCTCGGCCGCCAGGCCGATGACGTGTGGGGCGTTGCGCTCACCGTCATCGCAGGTGTCCTGCTGCTCTCGTTCTTCGGCAAGGCCGGGCCTGCCGGTCGCGCCATCGTCGCCTCCCTCAGCTTCCTGTTCGGTTTGTGGTCCTACCTGATCCCCGTCTTCGTCGGAGGCATCGGCATCGCCCTCATCGTCGGGCGCCCCCGCCAGGACCACGTGCGGACGGCCTGGGGGCTCGGCCTCACCTTCATCTCCTCCCAGGCGCTTTTCCACCTCCTCACCGGTCCACTCTCGCTCTATCAACTGCTCGAGGCGCGTGGTCCCTTCACGCTCGACCCCCGTCCCTTCGATTCGGTGCTGGTGGACCTCGGCGGAGCAGTGGGCGCATTGATCGCCCTTCCGCTCTTCCGACTCCTCGGTTCGTGGGCAGCCGGTCTCGTGCTCGGGGCGCTCCTCGTCACAGGCGTCCTGATCGCGGCCCACACGACCTTCCGCGACTTCTTCCTCGGCATCGCGGACCTGACCAAGGCGCTACGGACCTGGGCGGTCTCCGTTCGCTCGCCGCTGGCGAAGGCGCCCCGCCGTCCCCACCGGCCCACGATCGTCGAGCAGGTCCCGAGTCAGCAGGGTCCGAAGCCGGCCAGTCGGCCGAAACGTCCGAAACCGACCGGCACCCGACCGGAGCATGAATCCACCCAAGCCGCCAGGACCCCAGTGCCGGCCCCGGTCGTCAAGGACACGTCGTACCAGCTTCCCCCCCTTGACTTGCTGAGGGTCGGGGGCGGGATCGAGACCAACCGGCGATCCCTGGAGGAGACCGCCGCAGCTCTCGAGGAGACGCTCCGCCACCATGGCGTGGACGCCGCGCTCACCAAGATCGTCCCCGGGCCGACCGTCACGCGGTACGAGATCGAACTCGCCCCGGGCGTCAAGGTCAACCGCATCACGAACCTCGCCCATGACATTGCCTACGCCCTCGCCACGCCCGACGTTCGGCTCCTCGCCCCGATTCCCGGGAAGTCCGCCATCGGGGTGGAGGTGCCCAACAAGAAGCGTCGGCTGGTCTCCCTGGGTGACGTACTCCGGTCCCCGGAGGCGGCCGATGCCAAGCATCCGCTCTCGGTCGGCTTGGGAATGGACATCTCAGGCAAGCCGCTCCTTCTCAACCTCGCCGAGCTGCCCCATGTCCTCATCGCTGGTGCCACGGGGGCGGGGAAGTCATCGTGTATCAACTCCCTCGTCACCTCGATCCTGATGCGCAGCCACCCAGAGGACGTGCGTCTGATCATGGTGGACCCAAAGCGGGTCGAGCTGGGCCAGTACAACGGGGTCCCGCACCTCCTCACGAAGGTGATCACGAACCCGCGCAAGGCCACCGATGCCCTCAAGTGGGCGGTCGAGGAGATGGATCGGCGCTACGACCAACTGGCTGATGCCGGGGTGCGCGACATCGTCGGCTACCGGCAGAAGCTGGCGGCCGGCGACTTGGACACGGAGAGCTTCGACCGATTCCCCTACATCGTGGTCCTCATCGATGAACTCAACGACCTGATGATGGTCGCCGGCCGTGAAGTGGAGGATTCCATCGTCCGCATCGCCCAGATGGCCCGGGCGGTCGGGATTCACCTCGTGATCGCCACCCAACGGCCTTCGGTCAACGTCATCACTGGTGTCATCAAGGCCAATGTCCCCTCTCGACTCGCCTTCTCCGTGGCATCGGCCACCGACTCCCGGGTCATCCTCGACTCGGTCGGAGCGGAGAAGCTCATCGGGATGGGAGACATGCTCGTCGTCACCGCCACCGAGCCACGTCCACGTCGTATCCAGGGGGCGTGGGTCGAGGAGAGCGAGGTCCACGCCGTGGTCGAATGGGTCAAGGGCCAGCGCGAGGCCAAGTACCAGGACAAGGTCATCCAGGCTGCCGCGGATGCCCAGCGGGCCGCCGTCGCAGCCGAGGAGGACAGCGACGACGAGGAACTGGTGCGCCAGGCCATCGAAATCGTCGTTGTCTCCCAACTCGGTTCCACGTCGATGCTTCAGCGCAAACTCCGCATCGGGTTCGCAAGGGCGGGTCGCGTCATGGACATCCTCGAGTCGAGGGGTGTGGTCGGCCCCTCCCTGGGCTCCAAGGCCCGCGAAGTGCTGTGGAACGCAGAGGACCTCGCGGAGGTCTGAGGCCTCGGACCGATGACGAGCGGGTCAGACGGCTCGAACGCGGTTGTTGCGAGCGTTGTGCTCCAACTCGACCAACCCGAGAACCTCGAGCACCGGTGTGACGTAGTTCCCCACGCGGCCTCGCAACCCCTTCTTCAGGCCGTACCAACCGCCGATCGGGTTGTCGGCCGACCTGGCCCAGGCTTCCACCGACCCATCGTTGGCGGGCTTCTGCTCGTCGGCATTGCCCAGCGGCATCCAATCGCCGTGTTCCTGCAACATGGCGTACGCGTCGTCGATGATGCGCAGGTCGTAGTGGAGGACGGTCTTGCCAACGGTACACACGAGGATCGGTGGGTCGGCTTCCTCGTCGCGGTACATCTGGAACGACGAAGTGAGGCTCGGGGTCTGCAACATCCAGGGATCGCTCTTCGTACCGGATCCTGCTCGTGCTGTCATGGTGTCCTCGCTGGCTTGAGACGGTGCCGCCGTTTGCTGCCGGGTTCGAGCGCGTTGGCGTCCCGGGCGATGGTAGGTGCCCCCGCGCGTCGTTCGCCACCGACCGTCCATTCGCGAAGTCGACTGCAAGGTCGGCCGAATCACCCTCTATCCTTCTGCCGATGGACCAGATCCTGACGCCCGAGGGGCAATTGCTGCGTGAGTCCCCCATTCGGGACGACCTGATCAAGCGCCTCTACCGGGCGATGGTGTTTGCCCGGCAGTACGACCACAAGAGCATCTCCCTGCAGCGGCAGGGCCGGCTCGCCACCTACGCCCCGTTCGAGGGCCAGGAGGCCGCCCAGATCGGCGCCGCCGCGGCCCTTCACCCCGACGACTGGATGGTGGCCACGTACCGCGACGCCGCCGCCATGTGGGCTCACGGGTACCCGATGGATCTGCTGTTTCTCGGACGCACCGGCGACGAACGCGGAGGGGCCCCGCCGGCGGACGTCCCCTGCCTCCCGCCGTCGATCACGGTTGGGGCACACATGATCCATGCCGTCGGGCTGGCCTGGGCGGCCAAGCTCAAGGGAGAGCGGAAGGTGGCGCTGACGTTCTTCGGCGACGGTGCCACGAGCGAAGGCGACTTCCACGAAGCGATGAACTTCGCGGCCGTGTACGCCACCCCGACGGTCTTCTTCTGCCAGAACAATGGTTACGCCATCAGCCTCCCGATCTCCGAGCAGACCAAGTCGGAGACGATCGCTGAGAAGGCCGCCGCCTACGGGATGCCGGGCGTCCTCGTCGACGGCAACGACCTCCTGGCGGTGTATGAGCACACCCTGGCAGCTGTCAACAAGGCCAGGTCGGGAGGCGGTCCCACCCTCATCGAAGCCGTCACGTATCGGATCGGTCCACACACGACGAACGATGACCCGAGTCGCTACCGCACCGAGGAGGAGGAGGGCCTGGCGAGGGCCAGGGACCCGATCGTCCGGGTCAGGACCTACCTCGAGGCCAAGGGTGAGTGGACCGAGGACTGGGAGCGGGAGATCGGGGAAGAAGCCGCGAGGGCCGTCGATGAGGCCATCACGAAAGCCGAGGCTGTACCCGAGCCTGGGGTCGGGCACCTGTTCGAAGCCATGTTCGCCGAACCCACCCCGCAGCTCATCGAGCAGGAAGGTTGGGCCGGCGCGTGACCGTTCTCACCCTCGCCCAGGCGCTCACCGCGGCCCACGCCACAGCCCTCGAAGCCGATGACCGCGTGCTCGTGCTCGGAGAGGACGTCGGCCGCAACGGTGGCGTGTTCCGCATCACCGAGGGCCTGCTGGAGCGGTTCGGCCCCTCCCGGGTGATCGACACCCCGGTCGCCGAGTCCGGGATCGTCGGCGCGGCGTTTGGCATGGCAATCGCCGGCCTTCGCCCGATCGCCGAGATCCAGTTCATGGGCTTCTCGACCCCCGCCTACGACCAGGTGGTGAACCACGTTGCCCGCATCCGCAACCGGAGCCGGCATCGGTTCACATCCCCAATGGTCCTGCGCATTCCCTACGGCGGCGGATTCGGGGCGGCCGAGCACCACTCGGAGTCCTGGGAGACGATCTACGCCCACACCCCGGGCCTCAAGGTCGTCACTCCTTCGACACCCGCAGATGCCAAGGGGCTGCTGCTGGCTGCGGTTCTCGACCCCGACCCGGTCATCTTCCTCGAACCGATTCGCCTCTATCGATCGGTCAAGGAGGAGGTGCCCGACGGGCTCCACTCCGTCGAGATCGGGAAGGCTGCCATCCGCCAGGAAGGCACTGACATCACGCTGCTCTCCTGGGGCGCCATGACCAAGGAGACCCGGGCGGCCGGCGAGCTCCTCGCCGGTGATGGCATCTCGGCGGAGGTCATCGATGTCCGCTCCCTGGTTCCATTGGACACGGGGACCATTCTCGAATCGGTGCGGAAGACCGGCCGAGCCGTCATCGTGCACGAGGCGCCCCGAACCGGTGGGTTCGGGGCAGAGATCTCAGCCCTCATCTCCGAGCAGTGCCTCTACTCGCTGCTCGCACCGGTGCGTCGGGTCACGGGGTGGGACACCGTCTTCCCCCTCAAGCGGGGAGAATCGCACTACCTGCCGTCCGTCGAACGGATCGTGGCTGCGGCGCTCTCCACCCTCGAGGAGGAGTAGGTGGCAACGGTGTTCCGCCTCCCCGACATCGGGGAGGGACTCACAGAGGCCGAGATAGTGGAATGGCACGCCGCAGTCGGGGATGAGGTCGTCGCCGACCGAGCGCTCGTGACCGTCGAGACGGACAAGGCCCAAGCCGACCTTCCGGCTCCCATCACCGGCATCCTCCTCCACCAAGGAGCACCAGTCGGGACGGTCCTGGCGGTGGGCATGGTCCTGGCGGTGATCGGGAAGGAGGGCGAGTCGTGGGACGACGGCGAGTCGTGGGGTCTCGAAGCCTCCGCGTCATCCCGGGGCGTCCGCCCATCGCAGTCCGAACCCGAGGTGGGCGGCTCGAGGTTGAAGACCCTCCCGCTGGTCCGTCGGCTGGCCAACGAACACGGCATCGACCTCGATCGCCTCGTCGGGACCGGACCCGGGGGACGGATCACGAGGGCGGACGTCCAGATGGTGATCGGAGCCGTGCAACTCCCGCGGCGCGAACCGGCTGGGGGACCGGCTGAGCAACCCCAACGCCCCCCACTCGTCGGCACGCTCGACGAGGTGGCTGAAGACCTCTCGACGCCTATCAGGACCACCGCCGCCCCACCTCCGGTCGTCCCGCCTCCCGACGTCGGCGAGCCAGCCGCAACCGCGGCACTCTCCCTCTCCGAAGGGGATCGGGTCGTCTCGCTCTCGGCCACGCGGAAGGCGATCGCCGAGCACATGACCAAGTCGTGGAGGGAGATTCCTCACGTCACCTCGTTCGCCTCCTTCGATGCAGGGCGCCTCCTCGAGGTGCGGCGAGCGCTGGAGGGCAGGAACGAGAGCCCGGTGTCACTCGACGCACTCCTCGTGAAGGCCGTGATCCCCGCCCTCCGGGCATTCCCGGAGTTCAACGCATCGCTCGTCGGTGAAGAACTGATCCTGCGCGGGGCGCATCACATCGGGGTGGCCATGGACTCGGAAGCTGGACTCCTCGTCGGCGTCGTCCGGGACGCCGAGAGCCATCCGGTGATGGACCTCGCCTACGCAGTGGAAGCATTGGCGATAGCGGTCCGCAATCGCCAACTCTCCCGCGACCAGATGACCGGTGCGACCTTCACCGTCTCGAACATCGGCGCGGTGGGCGGCGGCATGGGCACCCCGATCATCCCGTCGGGTACGACCAGCATTCTCTCGGTCGGGCGAGCCGTGCCGACGCCGGTGGTGAGGGACGGTTCGATCCAGTCGGCGATGATCGCCCCACTTTCGCTCTCCTATGACCATCGGGTGATCGACGGAGCAATGGGGCGGCGGTTCCTCGCGATGGTGGTCGAGAACCTCGAGGAGCCGGCGCTGTTCCTGGCATGAGTGTGGGTGGCCGGCGGGGTACACGACGCTTTCTCGTTGCCGGAACGCTCCTGGCGGTCACGGCCTGCGGTGCCCCGACGGCCACCTCGCCTCCCTCCACCTCAGCGCAACCAACCGAGCCGGCCACGGCTCCTCCTTCCACGACCGCCCCCCCAACTGCGCCGCCCGAGACGACGCCCCCACCGAACCTCGTCCGGGGTGGCATGGGCCTGGTGGGTGTGATGAGTGGGGGGATCCAGGTCGGGGTGATCACGGTCGTACCGGAGGGCTTCGAGATCGGTGACGAGGCCCCGGTCGTCCTGGCGTTCCCCCCCGGGGACCAGGCGTTGGACACGGCGTCGGCGGTGGTGGACGGGATCTATGAGGAACGCGCCCTCGAGCGGGGCTGGGTCGTCGTGAGCCCGGTCGCCCCGGGCGGCGTTTCGTTCTGGCAGGGGAGCGAGACCCACCTCGGCCCGATCCTCGACTGGATCGAGACTTGGGTACGACCGGAGGGAGGCGCAGTACACCTGCTCGGAGTGAGCAACGGCGGCATCTCGGTCTTCAGGGCAGCTGCGCTCCACACCGATCGGGTGGCCTCGCTGGTCGTGTTCCCGGGCTATCCACGCGGGGGTGATCCCCTGGACGGCCTGGTGGGGCTCCCCGTTCGGATGTTCGTGGGAGGTGCCGATACGTCCTGGATCGCCCCGATGGAGGAGACCCGTGACGCCCTCCTTGCGCTGGGGGCTGACGTGACCCTCGAGGTCATCGCCGATGCACCCCACTTCATCCCCGAACTGGCCGATGGGACGATCCTGTTCGACGTCCTCGACTCCCTGCGGTCGGGCAGTTGATGCGTGCATCGCGACGGCCGACCGCGACCCGCCGCCCTATCGTCGGAACCAGGAGGATCACATGAAAGCAGTCCTGTGCAAGGAGTTCGGAACCACCGACCGGCTGGTGGTCGAGACGGTGGACGATCCGTCCCCCGGCCGCGGCGAGGTGCTCGTCGATGTTGCTGCAGCTGGCGTCAACTACCCGGACACGCTGACCATCCGCGACATGTACCAGCTGAAACCGCAGCCGCCGTTCTCTCCCGGGAGCGAGTTGGCCGGGATCGTCGCCGGGTTGGGTGAGGGAGTCGGCGGTGTCTCGGTGGGCGACCGGGTCATCGCGCTCACCGGGGCCTCAGGGGCGTTCGCCGAGAGGGCCGTCGTTGGAGCTCGGCGGCTCGTCCCGGTGCCACCGGGAATGCCACTCGACCTGGCTGCTGCCTTCCTCTTCACATACGGCACGAGCCACCACGCCCTCGTCGACCGAGCCAACCCGAAACCAGGGGAGAACCTCGTGATCCTCGGCGCGGCTGGGGGAGTTGGCCTGGCTGCCGTGGAGATCGGGGCGATACTCGGGCTGAACGTGATCGCTGCCGCATCCACGGATGAGAAGCTTGCGGTGTGCCGGGACCACGGGGCGGCCGAGACGATCAACTACTCCACCGAGAACCTCAAGGACAGGATCAAGGGACTTGGTGGGGCCGACATCGTGTACGACCCGGTGGGCGGCGACTACGCAGAAGCGACCCTCAGGGCCATGAACTGGCTCGGGCGCTACCTCGTCATAGGGTTCCCGGCCGGGATCCCCTCATTCCCGCTCAACCTCGTCCTGCTCAAGGGATGTGACGTGCGCGGTGTGTTCTGGGGCTCCGCCATCACGCAGCAGCCGGCGCTGCTGGCGGCCGGGCTGAAGGAGCTGGCGACCTGGTACGCCGCCGGCAAGCTGCGGCCGCACATCTCGGCGAGGTACACCCTCGAGAACGCTTCGCAGGCCATCCAGGACATGATGGATCGCAAGGCGGTGGGCAAGCTGGTCGTCGAGGTGAACCCGAGCCTGTACTGAGTTGCCAGTCCCGAGTCCCGAGTCCCGAGTCCTCAGTCCTTCTTCGGGGCCCGCTCCTCCACCAGGGCGACGATCTCGGGCATGTCCACCCCGGGGAAGGTGTCGACCGGCAGTGCGGCGAGGAGGTGTGACACGGACTTCGGTGAGGGCCAGACGCGATGCTCCCACTTCTCGCGGAGAGCAGGAGGCGGCAGGGCGCAGCAGTCGGCGTCCGGGCAGCGAGAGACGGTGTGATGGTCGGTCTCGCGGCCGCGGAACCACCGCGCATGGTCGAAGTCGGTGCCCACGGTGATGACGTGTGCGGGGTTCCGGTCCGCCTCGACGTGCGCCGACGACCAATACGACCCGGTTGGGGTATCCGTGTATTGGTAGTAGATGTCGAACTTGAAGCGACTGCGGAACGCCGTTCGGGCCGGGAACTCCCGGCACACCCTGTGGCCGTCGACGATCCCGTTGACATCTGCCGGGAGCGGAATGCCGTCGTTCTCGTAGGAGCGGCGGATGATGCCTTCCTCGTCCGTCCGCAAGAAGTGGACCGGGATGTCGAGGAACTCGGTGGCGAGATTGGTGAACCGGTGTGCGGCCATCTCATACGAGGCATAGAAGCGTTCCTTGACGTCCTCGATCGAGATGTCCCGGCGAGCCTTCGCCTCCTTCAGGAATGTGACGGCCGCTTGTTCGGGAATGAGCACTGCACCGGCGAAATAGTTCGCTTCCAGGCGCTGCTGGAGGAAGTCGACGAAGTCGTTCGGCTCATCGTGGCCAAGGGCGACATGGCCGAGCGTTTGGAGGATGACGCTACGGGCGGCCCGGGTCCGCAGTTCGTTGCGCTGGGGGATGTAGAGGCGGCCGTTCTTGCGGTCCGCGATGGCCCTGGCCGATGGCGGGAAGTCGCCGACGGTGTGCACCGTGTAGCCGAAGTGGGCAGCGAGATCGAGGACGTTGCGCTGCGAGAGGGCACCGGTTCCCTGGTACTTGACCCTGGTGAGCGCCGCGTTGGCCAATGCCTCGATGGGCTTGCTGTGGTTGCCTCGATCCCTGGCGTCCCTGCGCAGGGCGGAGACAGCATCCCGAGCGGCGTCAGGGGTGATCGTCTCTGCAACCGACTGGCGGCGAAGCTCGTCGTAGAGGGAGACGATGTGCTCGAGAGCGACATCGGGGGTCTTGGCGGTCGGCTTGAAGTGGGGGAGTCCCAGGCCCTTGTACAGCGTCTCGTCCTGGATCCGGGCGGACGCGACCTCGAGGAAGGCACGCCGGGAGGGGGCGTCGAGGCTGAGGAGATCGGCGGTGGTCACGTCGAGGGCGTCCGCCAGTTCCCCGATGAGGGTCAGCTTCGGTTCCCGCTTGCCGGTCTCCACCATCGAGAGGTAGGGAGCAGGTCGACCGACCTTCTGGCCCAACTCGTCGAGGGTCAGGTTCCGCTGTCGGCGGATGTGTCGGAGGCGTTGTCCGAACATGAGGGGGTCGAAGCCGCGGGCCATTTCGTAATCCAACTCGGAATCGGAAAGATAGCATGAAGTTATCGCGGATCCGTCCGAGGAACAGCGCGGTTTCGTTAAGAATGGCGACATATGATGGTTTCCCGCTGCAAGGAGCGCCCTCATGGTTGATGGAGTGACGATCGCCGGTCCCTCGGTTGAGCACGCGCCCGGCGTGCTCACGCCGGATGCTCTCTCCTTCCTGGCTGCCCTGCATCGGCGTTTCGACGGACGGCGCAAGGCCCTCCTCTCTGCCCGTCAGGCTCGACAAGCCCGCCTCGACGCCGGCGAGCTGCCCGCATTCCTCCCCGAAACCGCCTCGATCCGTGCCGCCGAGTGGCGGGTCGCCCCCATCCCGTTCGCCGACTTCCAGGATCGGCGGGTCGAGATCACGGGCCCGGTGGAACGCAAGATGATGATCAACGCCCTGAACTCGGGCGCCACGACCTTCATGGCGGACTTCGAGGATTCGTCATCGCCCTCGTGGGCCAACAACATCGATGGCCAGGTCAACCTCCGGGACGCCCACAGGGGGACGATCCGCCTCGAGACCGAGGCCAAGACCTATGAGCTCGGCCCTTCCCCGGCCACGCTGCTCGTCAGGCCTCGTGGATGGCACCTTCCGGAGCGGCACCTCCTCGTGGACGGGGAAGCGATCTCGGGGAGCCTGTTCGACTTCGGGCTCTACTTCTTCTGGAACGCGGCCCAGCGGGTCATCGAAGGCTCGGGGATCTACCTCTATCTCCCCAAGCTGGAGTCCCACCTCGAGGCGCGGCTGTGGAACGATGTCTTCGAGTTCGCCGAGGAGGCCCTCGGTGTTCCTCGGGGGACCGTGCGGGCAACGGTCCTCATCGAGACGGTCCTCGCGGCGTTCGAGATGGACGAGATCCTCCACGAACTCAAGGACCACTCGGGGGGCCTCAACGCCGGGAGGTGGGACTACATCTTCAGCGTCATCAAGAAGTTCCGCAACGACCCGACCCGCCTCCTGCCCGACCGCGGCCAGATCACCATGACCGTTCCATTCATGCGGGCCTACACGGAGCTGCTGGTGCAGACGTGCCACAAACGGGGTGCGTTCGCCATGGGTGGTATGTCGGCCTTCATCCCCAACCGCCGGGAGCCAGACGTGACCGAACGGGCCCTGGCTGCGGTGCGGGCCGACAAGCTCCGTGAGGCGAACGACGGGTGCGACGGTACATGGGTGGCACACCCCGACCTCGTCCCGGTCGTGATGGAGATCTTCGACCAGGTACTCGGTGACCGCCCGAACCAGATCAGCAAGACTCGGCCCGAGGTCCGGGTGAAGGGCGACGACCTCATCGACACCACGGTGGAGGGCGGAACGATCACCGAGGCCGGCCTCCGCACCAACGTGCACGTCGGGATCCGCTACATCGCCTCCTGGTTGTCGGGGAATGGCGCGGCCGCCATCCACGACCTGATGGAGGACGCGGCCACGGCCGAGATCAGCCGCTCCCAGGTGTGGCAATGGGTGACGAATGCTGCCCACACCGACCAGGGTCGCACCATCACGAGTGAGTGGGTTGACGAGATAGCGGTCGAGGAACTCGCCGTGATCCGTGGCGAGATCGGCGATGACGCCTACTCGGTCGGCCGTTTCGACGAAGCAGCCGAGCTCTTCGAGCGGGTCGCCCTCGACCCTGACTTCCCCGACTTCCTCACCCTTCCCGCCTACGAACTGATCGACTGACCCCGAACGAGGAACGAACATGCGCATCGACTATCAAGCACAGATCGAAGCCCTCGAGGCCGACTGGCGGACGAACCCGAGATGGCGAGGGATCGAGCGTCCCTACACGGCCGAGGACGTCGTCAGGCTCCGGGGATCCGTCTCCCGGGACAGCACCATCTCCCGCCTCGGCGCGGAGCGGCTCTGGCAGCAGATGGAGGATCGCCCCTACGTGAACGCGCTCGGGGCCCTGTCCGGCAACCAAGCGGTCCAGATGGTGAAGGCCGGCCTCAGCGCCATCTACCTCTCGGGCTGGCAGGTCGCCGGTGACGCCAACCTGGCCGGGCAGACGTACCCCGACCAGAGCCTCTACCCGGCCGATTCCGCGCCTGCCCTCGTCCGTCGGATCAACAACGCCCTGACCCGTGCCGACCAGATCGAGTGGCAGGAGACGACCGGCTCGCCACGGACCGACTGGTTCGCCCCGATCATGGCCGACGGGGAAGCCGGGTTCGGGGGCCCGCTCAACGTGTTCGAGCTGACCAAGGGTTTCATCGAGGCCGGTGCCGCCGGTATTCACCTCGAGGACCAGCTCTCATCGGCGAAGAAGTGCGGCCACATGGGTGGGAAGGTGCTTGTCCCGACCCAGCAGCACATCCAGACACTCGTCGCAGCCCGACTTGCCGCCGACGTGATGGGCGTTCCACTCATCATCGCGGCCCGCACCGATGCACTGTCGGCGACGCTGCTGACGATGGATGTGGATCCTCGTGATGCCGAGTTCATCACCGGTGAGCGTTCGGCCGAGGGTTTCCACTATGTGAGGAACGGACTCGACTCGCCCATCAAGCGAGGTTTGGCCTACGCCCCGTTCTGCGACCTCATCTGGTGCGAGACCTCGACGCCGGACCTGGGTGAGGCCCGGGCCTTCGCCGACGCCATCCATGCCGAGTTCCCCGGCAAGCGCCTCATGTACAACTGCTCCCCGTCGTTCAATTGGAGTGCGGCACTCGACGACACCCAGATCGCCCGGTTCCAGGATGACTTGGGCGCGATCGGGTACGCCTTCCAGTTCATCACGTTGGCGGGGTTCCATGCCCTCAACCACTCGATGTTCGAACTCGCCAAGGGCTACAAGGAGAACCAGATGACCTCCTACGTGGCCCTGCAGAACGCCGAGTTCGCCTCGGAGAAGGACGGGTACACAGCCACCCGCCATCAGCGCGAGGTGGGCGCCCAGTATTTCGATGACGTGGCCACTGTGATCTCGGGCGGGACCGCATCGACCCTGGCGATGGTCGGGTCGACCGAGGCTGAGCAGTTCTAGGAGAGACAAGAGACAAGAGACGAGGTACGAGGATTGCTCGACGCTCGACGCTCGACGCTCGACGCTCGACGCTCGACGCTTGTCTCTTGACGCTCGACGCTCACCGGCCACGTAGTCTGGATCGAAAGCAGCACAGACGGGAGCAGCACGCCGCATGTCGAACATCGTCCACGTCGTGGGAACAGGCACGATCGGGGAGCCCCTCATCGGGCTTCTCGAGAACTACCAGGAGGCGTTCGGGATCGACGAGATCACCTTCATGAAGCGCACGCCCCTCCTCGAGGAGCGGGGGAAGGTGAACGATCTGATCCGCCGGGGCGCCAAGCTCGCGGTCCGAGAGGACCGGCGGGCGAGCTTCGAGGAACTGGGCCACGAGGTGACATTCACCGACGTGGAGGCCATTGAGCGGGCATCGGTGGTGATCGATTGCACCCCGGCGGGCAACGCCAACAAGGCAGCCCACTACGACGGCGCCGTGGGCCCGGTCGGGTTCCTCGCCCAGGGATCGGAATATGGCTTTGGCAAGATGTATGCCCGGGGGGTCAACGATGATGCCCTCGCCAGGGACGACAGGTATCTCCATATCGTCTCGTGCAACACCCACAACATGTCGGCCCTCATCAGGACCCTGGGCCAGGACCCCGACGGGACATCGCATCTCCTCGACGGCCGATTCGTGCTCCTTCGGCGGTCGAACGACATCTCCCAGGATGGATCGTTCGTTCCCTCGCCGTCGGTTGGAACCCATGAGGACCCACGATTCGGCACCCACCATGCGCGGGATGCCCATGCCCTGTTCGCCACGATGGGATACGACCTGCCCATCTACTCGTCGGCCATGAAGCTGAACACGCAGTACATGCACTCCCTCTGGTTCAGCCTCCAACTCGACCACGAGATCACCGTCGACGAAGCAGTCGATCGGTTGGATGCCAACCCCCGCATCGCCCTCACCCACAAGAAGAGCGCCAACGCGGTGTTCTCGTTCGGCCGAGACCACGGGTTCTACGGGCGGATCCTCAACCAGGCGGTCGTGCCCGTGGAGTCCCTCACCGTCAGGAACGGGACGGAACTCATCGGGTTCTGTTTCACGAGCCAGGACGGGAACTCGCTCCTCAGCTCGATCGCGGCAACCCTGTGGTTCATGTACCCGGACTCCCGCGAAGAGCGCCTCGACGTCATCAGACCGTTCTTGTTCAGGGAGGTATGACCTGCTTGGGCGTCGGCAGCGGCCGCGGCTTCGTTGTCGACGATGATCGCCTGGCCTTGGGACCCTGGCATCGGGGCATAATGCCCGTATGGACCTGATGGCCGTCATCGCCGAGCTGAACGACATCTCGGAGCGCCTGTCCGCTGGACTCCCGAGGGAGGAGGCCGAGCAACTGCGTCGACGGCAGCGCACGTTGCGAGAGCGCGCCAAGGCATTCGACGTCCAGGTCCGGAGAGCCGAGTACGAGCGGGAGCTGAACCAACTCGAGGTGCGGCTGGCGGAGATCACCGACCTCGAGATCCGCCACCGGGACTCGGGGAGGGGGTTCCTGAGGGGGGCCCTGTGGGGGGACTACGAGTTCCCGAAGGACGCCGAGAAACTCAACGCTCGAATGGGGAAGGCCATGGACCGGCCCCGGCTCGAAGCACGAGCCACCGAGCTGCGCGGGCTGCTCGGGCTCGGCGACGAGGACTGAGCAACCGTGGCTGACTACCACCTTCACCTGCACGCGCACGCCGACACGAGTCCCGTGGCTCCCGACTTCTCCCTCGACCGGATAGAACGGTATGTCGAGGAGGCCGCGGCCAAAGGGATCGAGGAGCTCTGCTTCACGGAGCACTACTACCGCTGCATCGAGTCGGAGTACGTCCTTGGAAGGTTCTGGGAGGTCGAGTCGGAGGAAGTGGCCCGACTCACCGCCGACATGGTCCACCTCGACCGCTCGCTCTCCCTGGAGCGGTACGTCGACGCCATCGTCGCGGCCAAGGACGTCGGGCTCCCCGTGCGTCTCGGACTCGAGCTGGACTTCTTCCCGCACACCATCGAAGGCGCGATGGATCAGATCGCGGGTTACCCGTTCGATTTCATAGTCGGTGCCGTGCATTGGATCGGTGGCTTGACCGTCGACATGAGTGCCAGCGCCCCGATCATCGCCGAGCGCGGACTCCGCCGCACCTGGGAGTCGTACGCGGAGGTCGTGTCGCAGCTGGGGATTGGTGGACACGTCGATGCGATTGCCCATCTCGACGTACTCAAGAAGTACGGGCTTCGCCTACCCCGGGAGCCGATCGATCTCTATGAGATGATGCTCGGCGCCCTGGCGGAGGGAGGCGTCGCGATCGAGGTCAACACCGGCGGCCTCCGCAAACCTGCCGCCGAGCTCTATCCGACCCCCACGTTGCTGGCCATGGCGCGGGCGGAAGGAATCCCGATCACGCTCGGCTCCGACGGGCACCGCCCCGAGGAAGCGGGGTGGGGAATCGACGAGGCCGTGGCGGCTGCCCGCGCAGCCGGGTACGACCGCCACCTCCTGTTCGAGGGACGGCGACCCATCAGCGTGGAGTTGCCGGCTCCCCGTGAGGTGGGATGACGGCCCACCGGGCGTAAGCTGGCCGGCGTGATCGTAGAAGTCGTCGCCGTCGGGACCGAGCTCCTCCTCGGCCAGATCCTCAACTCCAACGCCACCTGGTTGGGTGGGCGCCTCGCAGAGGAGGGATGGGACGCCAACCACCAGCAGGTCGTCGGTGACAACCGGGTCCGGCTGGCGGAGGCGATCCGCCTCGCCATGTCGCGGGCGGACGCCGTCGTCGTCACCGGGGGGATCGGTCCCACCCAGGATGACCTCACCCGGGAGGCGATTGCCGAGGCCACGGGCCGTCCCCTTCTCTTCAACGATGCGTACGCCGAGCGACTCGGCACCTGGTGGTTCGAGCGAACGGGCAAGGAGATGCCGGCGTCCAACTTCCGGCAGGCCGAGTACCCGGAGGGGGCGATCCAATACGACAACCCGAAGGGGACTGCCCCCGGGTTGGGGCTCGACCACGACGGGACATGGCTGTTCGCCCTGCCCGGCGTGCCGGCCGAGATGGAGTACCTCTTCGATACGCATGTCGTACCCAGGATCCGCACCATTGCTGGCGACTTCGGCGTGCTCGTCTCGAAGCTGCTCCAGTCGTGGGGGATGTCGGAGTCGGGTCTCTCCGAACAGCTCGACGACCTCTACCACGGGTCCGTGAATCCCTCCCTCGCATTCCTGGCGTCCGATGCCGTCATCAAGATCCGCATCACCGCCAAGGGGAGGACCGAGGATGAGGCCCGGGCGCTCATCGCCCCGGTCGAGGCCGAGGTGCATCGCCGGCTCGGCAGGGCGATCTTCGCTGAGGATGGCGACACCATCCAGGCCGTGGTCCTCCGGCTCTGCCGGGAGCGGGAATGGACCCTGGCGACCGCCGAATCGATGACTGCGGGAATGGTGGCGGCCCGAGTCACGACGGTTCCGGGCGCCTCCGAGGTGTTCGTGGGTGGAGTGGTCGCCTACACGGCGGAGACGAAGGCCGAACTGCTCGACGTGGCGGCGGCGCTGATCGAAGCCGCAGGGCTGGTCAGTGAGGAGGTCGCCCTTGCCATGGCCGTGGGCGCCCGGGCGAAGCTGGGCGCGGACGTGGCCGTGGCAGTGACCGGGGCGGCCGGGCCGGGGAGCCACGACGGCACCGAGCCGGGAACGGTCGTCATCGCGGTCGTGACCCCGGATGGAGCAAAGGCCCGAGTGCTTCGCATGCCGGGCGACCGGGAGCGATCGCGGGTGTTCTCGGTGACCGCGGCCCTCCAGCATGTTCGGCTGGCGCTGCTGGGGGAGTGGTGGTAGAGGCCGGCGCCCCCGTATTCCTGGCGGTCGACCTCGATGAAGTGTCCCGGTACGCCCTGGCTTCCCGGCTCACCACCGCGTTCGAGGACATGCGCATCCCCGGGACGGTCGTCCGCCCGGAGAACTGGCACCTCACGCTCCGCTACTTCGGGGTCCTGCCGCAGTCCAGCCTGGAACTGCTCGTGTTTCACCTCTCCGAGTCGTGGCTGGGTGCGCCCTTCCGACTCCAACTCGATGGCCTGGGAGCATTCCCCAAGCCATCGTCGGCGTCCGTGCTGTGGGTGGGGACCGCCGAGGGAACCGAGGAGTTGGTCGTGCTCAAGCAGGCGATCGACGAAGCGCTGGAGCACATCGGATGGGAGCCGGAGGATCGGCCCTTCGAGCCGCACCTCACATTGAGTCGGCTCCGCCCCCCGCAGGACGTGTGGCCGTGGCTCGAGGCTGACCCGGACCTCGACATTCGCTTGCGGGTGGAGGGCGTGACGCTCTTCCGGAGCGAACGGAAACCAACTGCCTACAACCCGATCGAGGTGTTGTCCCTTGGGTAGGTGCCAGTCCCGAGTCCCGAGTCCCAAGTCCCAAGTCCCGAGTCCCAAGTCCCGAGTCCCGAGTCCCGAGTCCCGAGTCCCGGGGCAGCGGGCTGGGGTCTTCGCTCCTCGTTCCTTGCTCCTTGCTCCTTCCTTCTCGTACCTCGTACCTCGTACCTCGTACCTCGTTTCTTGCTCCTCGATCCTTCCCATCGAACGCCTGTTCGACTACAGTGCACGAGGAATCTGTCACACCCGCCACGTACGGTGCAGCCAACGGGTGACGTACACAGCAAGGAGCGACCGTGGAGCGTGAAAAGAACCTCGAGATGGCGATGAGTCAGATCGAGCGGCAGTTCGGCAAAGGTGCCGTGATGAAGCTCGGTGACGCGGCTACCCGGAAGATGGAGTGCATCTCCACTGGTGCCCTCAGCCTCGATCTCGCCCTTGGAATCGGTGGTGTGCCCCGCGGTCGGGTCGTCGAGATCTTCGGCCCCGAGTCGTCGGGCAAGACGACGCTCGCCCTCCACATCATCGCCGAGGCACAGCGCAATGGCGGCTTGGCGGCATTCGTGGATGCCGAGCACGCCCTCGACCCCATCTACTCCAAGGCGCTCGGCGTCGACGTGGACGAGCTCCTCATCTCCCAACCCGACACCGGGGAGCAGGCCCTCGAGATCACCGACATGTTGATTCGATCGGGAGCGCTCGACGTGGTTGTGATCGACTCGGTCGCAGCCCTCGTCCCTCGAGCCGAGATCGAGGGTGAGATGGGTGACTCGCACGTTGGTCTCCAGGCCCGACTCATGTCGCAGGCGCTTCGGAAGCTCACCGGCACCATCAGCCGCTCCCGGACGACTGCGATCTTCATCAATCAGCTTCGTGAGAAGATCGGCGTGATGTTCGGCTCACCCGAGGTCACACCCGGCGGCCGGGCCCTGAAGTTCTACTCTTCGGTTCGCATCGACATCCGTCGCATCGAGTCGATCAAGGACGGCCAGGAGAACATCGGCAACCGGGTGCGGGCGAAGATCGTCAAGAACAAGGTGGCTCCGCCCTTCCGACTCGCCGAGTTCGACATCATGTTCGGTGAGGGCATCTCCCGCGAGGGCAGTCTCCTCGACGTGGCGGTCGAGCAGGACATCGTCCGCAAGGCAGGGGCGTGGTTCTCCTTCGACGGGGACCAACTGGGCCAGGGCCGTGAACAAGCGAAGCGCTTCATCCGTGAGAACCCGGACGTCGCCCTGCTCCTCCACACGAAGGTTCTCGCGGCGGTCGGTCTCGATGGCAAGGCGGCGGAAGAGGTCGAAGAGGCGGAGGAGCCCGCCGAGGAGTAGTCGCCGCCACAGCTGTATGTGTGTCCGATGGGCGGCCCGGTGGCCGCCCATCGGCGTTCACCGCCTTCCTCCGCCGGACTCGCCGGGGGTGGGTACGATGGTGCTTCAGATAACGATGCAGCGGGAGCGTGGCGATTCGCCCGGCTCCCGCCTGAAAGGCAGGAAACGATGTCGACCGAAACCGTGGTGTTCATCGCGGTAGGAGTCACACTCGTCGCCGGGGTGCTCGGGTTCCTTCTTGCAAGGGTCTTCGGCAACCGCGGGGACAGGGCGACGACGGCCGAACACATCCTCGGCGAAGCGCGGTTGGAGGCCAAGCGGGTCCTCTCCCGTGCCGAGGAGGAGGCTCGGGCAATGGCGGACACCTACAAGGAACGGGAGGACGCAACCCTCGAGCTCCGCCGGGTGGAGGCGCGTTCTTCCGAGGGTCGCCTCGTCCAGCGAGAGCAGACACTCGAGCAACGTGCCGCCAACCTCGCCCAGCGCGAGCAATTGCTCCTCCAGCGCGAGGACGACGTCCGGGAACAGCAGAGCGAGACGGCCCGCCTCCGGGAGGACGCGAGGGCGAACCTCGAACGGATCTCCGGCGTGGACTCCAAGGCCGCCAAGGAGGAGCTGCTCGCCGGTGTGGAGGACGAGGCTCGCCGTGACGCGATGCGCCTCGTGCGGGATCTCGAGGTCCGCGCTCGCGAAGAGGCCGACAAGCGGTCCAAGCGAATCCTCGCCACGGCCATCCAGCGCAATGCGGCCCAGGTGGTCGGCGAGATCACGGCGTCGGTCGTCGATCTGCCTTCCGATGACCTCAAGGGACGGATCATCGGTCGTGAGGGACGGAACATCCGTTCCTTCGAGGCGGTGACCGGTGCCAACCTCATCATCGACGACAGCGCAGACACGGTCTCCGTCTCCACCTTCGACCCGATTCGCCGGGAGGTTGCCCGCCTCACCCTGCAGGCGTTGATCGAGGACGGACGGATCCACCCGGCATCGATCGAGCAGTTCTACGAGAAGGCCAAGGGCGAGATCGAACGTTCGGTGCGCGACGCCGGTGAGTGGGCGATGGTGGATGTCGGTGTCGGTCGGATGCACCCGGAGCTCGTGAACCTCGTCGGACGTCTGAAGTATCGGACGTCATACGGCCAGAACGTGCTCGATCACTCCTTGGAAGCGGCCCACATCGCGGGGAGCCTGGCGTCCGAGCTGGGCATAGACCCGGCGTCGGCCAAGCGATCGGCCCTGCTGCACGACATCGGCAAGGCAGTCACCCACGAGGTGGAGGGCTCACACGCCCTGATCGGCGCCGAGATCGCTCGTCGCTTCGAAGAGGATCCCAAGGTGGTGCACGCCATCGAGGCGCATCACAACGAGGTCGAACCCCGGACCGTCCTGGCCGTCATCACCCAGGCAGCCGACGCGGTCTCGGCAGCTCGTCCGGGAGCCCGCCGGGAGCAGCTGGAGGGATATGTGCGTCGCCTTGAGCGTCTCGAGGAGCTCGCATTGGCGTTCGACGGTGTCGACCGCGTGTTCGCGATGCAGGCCGGACGGGAGATCCGGGTGGTGGTGGACCCTGGTTCGATCGACGACCTGGCTGCTGCTTCCCTCGCTCAACAGATCTCACGCAGCCTGGAGGAGAGCCTCCACTACCCGGGTCAGATCCAGGTCACCGTCATCCGGGAGTTCCGGGCCACGGACTACGCGAGGTAGGCATGTCCGAACAGGTCATGCTCGGTGTCCCATCCGTTCGGATCGCGCGCCCGCGGGTTCCGTCCCGGTCGGGGAGGTCCTATCACGTCCGCACCTTCGGATGTCAGATGAACGAGCACGATTCGGAGCGGATCGCGGGCCTGTTCGAGGCTGATGGCATGGTGTGGGTCGGGGACGCGGACTCGGCCGACATCCTGTTCGTCAACACGTGCACGATCCGGGAGAACGCCGACAACAAGCTCTACGGCACCCTCGGCCAATTGAAGTCGCTCAAGGAGGCCAGGGAAGGGCGGCTGTTGGTGGTGGGTGGCTGTGCCACCCAGAAGGACCGAGAACTCGTACGCGAGAAGGCCCCGTGGGTCGACGTGGTCCTCGGTACCCATAACCTCGACCGTGTCCTCGACCTGCTCGACCACGCCGAGGAATGGGGACCGATCACCGAGATCCTCGACGAAGCCGGCGAGGGGACGACCTCCGACCTCCCGGTGCGACGCGAGGTGGGCCATGCGGCCTGGGTGACCATCCAGACGGGATGCAACAACACGTGCACGTTCTGCATCGTCCCATCCGTGCGGGGCGTGGAGATCAGCCGCCGCCCCGGCGATGTCATTCGGGAGGTCGAAGAGGCTGCCCGCCATGGCGTGGTCGAGGTCACCCTGCTCGGCCAGAACGTCAACACCTACGGACGGGACCTTGCGATAGACGGAAAGCGTCGGCCGGTCTTCGCCGACCTGCTGCGTCGGGTGGGTGAGGTCGAAGGCATTCGTCGGGTCCGATTCACGAGCCCTCATCCCGCCGACATGAACGAGGATGTGGCACTCGCCATGCGGGAGACCCCCGCGGTGTGCGAGCAACTTCACTTCCCACTCCAGAGCGGGAGCCGTGCGGTCCTCGCCGCCATGCACCGCGGCTACACCCCCGAGCGGTACCTCGAACGACTGGCCATGTTGCGGCGGCACATCCCGGACCTCACCGTCTCCACCGACGTCATCGTCGGGTTCCCAGGGGAGTCGGAGGAGGACTTCCAGATGACCCTCGACGTCGTCGCCGAAGCCCGGTTCGACTCTGCGTTCATGTTTGTGTTCTCTCCCCGTCCCGGCACCGCGGCGGCAGTACTCACCGACCGGTTCGTCCCCGATGAGGTCATCCAGGGTCGGTTCCGGCGTCTCATGGATCTCCAGGGGTCGATCGGTCTCGAGAAGAACCGAGAGATGATCGGCAGGACCGTCGAGGTGCTTGCCGAGGGCCCCTCGAAGAAGGACCCGTCCATGACGACCACCCGGACGCGCGGTGGCAAGCTCGTGCACATCCCCGAGGCATTGCCTGACGGGAGCTTCGCCAATGTCGAGATCGTCGATGGTGCCAAGTTCCATCTCATCGGGAGCCTTTCCTGAGCGACGTGATCGCGATCGTCGGGCCGACGGCTTCGGGCAAGAGCACGTTGGCCATCCGTCTCGCCGGCGATATCGATGCCGAGATCGTCAGCGTCGATTCGATGCAGGTCTACCGGGGCATGGACATCGGCACAGCCAAGGCGACGTCGGCGGAGCAGGCGCTCGTCCCGCACCACATGCTCGACCTCGTCGATCCCGAAGCCGAGTACGACGTGGCAACGTTCCAAGCCGCAGCCCGGGCAGCGATCGGCGACATCCACGAACGGGGACGGACCGCGCTGATCGTGGGAGGAAGCGGCCTTCACCTCCGAGTGACCGTGGATCCGTTCACGTTCGGTGGCCACGATCCCGGTGTCCGCTCGAGCCTCGAGGAACTGGAACCCGATGAGCTCAGGAGCCGACTTCTGGCCGTCGATCCGATGGCCGGAGAGAGCGTCGACCTGGCCAATCCCCGCCGGTTGATCCGGGCGCTCGAGATCCACGCAGTGGACGGTGACACCCCATCGGAACGCGCGGCGCGGCCCGAGCGTCTGTCCGTGACGGCCTATGAACCACTCATACCCTTCACTGCTTTCGGGCTCGACCCCGGTGAGGAGCTGGCGGGCCGGGCGCGCATCCGTGTCGACGAGATGATCGTGGAGGGACTCCTGGACGAGGTGGAGGAGCTCGCTCCGCGCCTGGGCAGAACGGCCGCCCAAGCAGTTGGGTACAAGGAGCTTCTCCCGGTCGTGGCGGGCACGGCGAACATCTGGGAGGGACAGGAGGAAGTGACCCGGGCCACGGCGGCCCTCGCACGCCGACAACGGACCTACTTTCGACGAGACCCCCGCATCCGGTGGCTGCCGTGGCATCCTGATCCCGACACCCGCTACCGAGAGCTCCGGAGGTCGGTGACCGCATGATCGAATTCACGAAGATGCACGGACTCGGGAACGACTTCGTCATGCTCGACGGCACGAACCGACCGAACCTGACTCCCGACGACATCCAGTCCTTGTGTGACCGACGTCGCGGCGTTGGCGCCGACGGTGTCATCATCGTCACCCCGGTGGCTCACGACGTCATCCGCATGGAGTACTGGAACGCCGATGGCTCGCCCTCCGAGATGTGCGGCAACGGCCTCCGGTGCTCGGCCTGGTTCGGTTATCAGCGGGGATGGGTGGCGGACCCCGAACTCACGGTGGAGACAGCGCGCGGACCCTTGGGAGCACGTATCGTCGGGGACGAGTCCGTCAGGGTCGAGTTGGGCGACGTCGTCGTCGGCGAACGCCTCCGAGTGGGCGACGTCGATCTCACCACCGCGTCGGTCGGCAACCCCCACGCCGTGGTCGGTGTCGACTCGGTGGACACGGCCCCGGTGGGCACCCTGGGTCCGACCCTCGCCACCGATGTGGCCTTCGCCCAGGGAACGAACGTCGAGTTCATGTCGATCACCGGGGCGGGGATCGACCTGCGGGTCTGGGAGCGAGGTGTGGGTGAGACCCTGGCTTGTGGATCGGGAGCTGCCGCTGCCGCTGCGGTGGCGATCCAGTCCGGTAGAGCGACCTCTCCTGTAGCCGTCCGCCTGCCGGGTGGCGTGCTCCAGGTGGAGGTACAGGACGGCCGGGCCTACCTCACGGGACCGGTGGCGACGGTCTACTCGGGGGTCATCGGACCCTGATCGGGCGCGTGCCTAGACGGCCCGGAGCACGGAGACGACACGGCCGAGGATCTCCACACCCTCGGTGAAGACCATCGGGGAGAACGCCTCGTTCTCGGCGTGGAGCACCACCGTGTTCGAGCGTCGCTCGAGTCGCTTGACGGTCGCCTCGTCACCGTTGACCAGGGCGGCCACGATCTCGCCGTTCTCGGCTGTCTGCTGGCGACGCACGACGACGAAGTCACCGTCGAGGATCCCGGCGTCGATCATCGAGTCACCCTTGACCCTGAGCATGAAGACCGGCCCGTTGCCGACCAGTTGCTGGGGGAGCGTGAGCACGTCCTCGATGTCCTCCTCGGCGAGGATCGGTGACCCGGCTGCGATGCGCCCTACGAGCGGGACGTCGCGGGTGGGCCCGGTGTGGAGTCGCTCGACGTGGCCCCCGCCGGCATCGACGATCTCGATCGCCCTCGGCTTGGTGGGATCCCGGCGGAGGTAGCCGAACTTGACCAGGGATGAGAGATGACTGTGGACCGTGGAGGGGGAGGAGAGCCCGAGCGCGTCACCGATCTCCCTGACCGACGGCGGGTAGCCGCGGGAGCCGACCATTTGTTTGATGAAGTCGAGGACTTCCTGCTGACGGGTGCTGAGGTCGGGTCGGCTGCTCACTGTGGTCCTCCGAACATGTGTTCCCATCACGATACCGAGATCGCGAAGTCTGGTCAAACATATGTTCGACCTTGACATCGAACACGCGTTCGGGTCTAATGACCAGACAGCCGAACAGGTGTTCGAGGCCTCGAGCCCGAGAATCTGTCACACCCCTTCCATACGGTGGAGATCATGCAGACAGCAACCCTCCCAACCACGACCGTCCGAGAGATCCGGATCAGCCGCCTCACCGGCCGGCGACCCGCCTGGCAGCGGCGCCTGATCCGTGGTCGACTCATCGTGGCGCTCCTGATGGTGGTCATGATGGTGGCCGGGATCGTGGGGGCGGTCGACGCTGACACCGGCCCCCTCCAGACGACTGAACACCGCGTGGCTTCGGGCGAGACCCTCTGGGCGATCGCCGACGATCTCACCGCCCCGGGCGAGGACGTCCGCGCCTCGGTGCGCATGCTCATGGAGATGAACGGACTGGGGGATTCGAGCCTGGCTGTCGGACAGGTCCTGCTCGTCCCCGCATCCGGCTGAGCGACGCCCATGTCCCCGGCATGGCGCTGACCGGCTCTGGCTACCCTGTGTGGATGCTCTGTGCGCTCTGTGGTGCCGATGATACGAAGGTGATCGACTCGCGCCCAGCCGACCAGGGCGGATCCATTCGGCGTCGGCGGGAGTGTCTCCGATGCCATTCCCGCTTCACGACCTACGAGCGGGCGGAAGCCGTCCTGCTCGTGCGCAAGCGCAACGGCCACATCGAGCCCTTCCAGACCGAGAAGGTGCGCCGGGGCCTCGAGTACGCCCTGGCGGATCGACCGATCGCCGAGGGCTCGCTGGAGACCATGGTCGAGGAGATCGAGCAGGCGGCTCGGGCCGCCGGTCCCGTGGTCGAGAGCGATATCATCGGTCGGGCCGTCCTCCTCCGCTTGAGAAGCCTCGACGACGTGGCCTATCTCCGGTTCGCCTCGGTGTACAAGGACTTCCAGGAGGTTGGGGACTTCGAACGGGAGATGGCGACGCTCGACCTCACCGATTGAGCTGGGCTCGACCGAGTCGAGTCGATCGTGATCACAGCCCCGAGAGTGCTCCGTCGTACGCCACCCTGAGCGCTGCCAGCGCCGAGCCCTGATCGGTGATGTAGAGGTCGAGGCGAGCGGCGAACCCGGCCACTTCGCCGTCGAAGGCCGAGAGGTGGCCGCCCACCGGCTCCCCGTTGCGGAGGTCGGTGGCGTAGGCCGCAGCGCGATCGGCGATCCGCCCGAGGGTTGCGAGGGCATCGGTAGCGATCGCCGCGTGGCGTTCCGGCACGTCAACCAAGCGTCCTTCGGCCCGCGACAGCGCAGAAGCCAGGTCGGCGCCCACCCGTCCGGCCTCGTTCGGGTCGGTCGTGAGATACGGGAGTTCGATGAGGTCTTCGAGGACCAGCCGGGCGGTGAGGAGCTGGCTCATCGCCTGCTCCAGTTCGCCGGCCCGCAGGCCCGCGTCGAGGAAGGCTTCCCGGTTGAGGATGGGATCGTGACTACCCAGTCGGGAAGGGAACACTTCGCGACCGATGCCGAGGAGGTCGAGGCTGACGGCGCTGAGACGGGTGATCACCCCGGCGGCGGTGCTGAGGTCGGACGGTGCCGCCGAGGGGTCGGCGATGGCGGCGGCTGCGGATTCGAGCTCCTCGGAGACGCCGTTCGCGGTGGTGTGGGTCTCCTGGGCCCGGGCGGTTGCATCACGTTCGCCTGCCTGGGAGCGGTTCCACATGAGTCCGGCCGACCCGACGAGCACGGCGACCACGATCGAGACCGCGATCACCTTCTGGCTCCCGGACCGGCCCCGTTCGTCGAAGGACATCGGCTTGGGTGGCAGGAGCGGTCGCTCAGTGCCCAGGTCGGGTGCCTGGTCGTCCCAGAGTGCGCTCACGAATGCGTGGGTGCCGTTCACCGGCCGGGTGGTTGGTCGGGCGGCCGCCGGACGGGTTGGCAGCGGGCGCTGGCCACCGTGGGCGGGGATGAGCGCAGGAGAGGTACGGAGCGGTGGGAGTGGTGGGGGCGCCACGACCACTACACCCGCTGGGAGATCACGTTCGGCGAACCCCATGGATTCGAGGAGTGGCAGCCCGGACCGTCGGCGTCGGGCCGCGGGTGGGGGCGAAAGGGAAGGGGCGAAGGAACGCAGGCGGCTCGGTGCCCGGTGCGATCCGGGGACGACCTGACGACAGGGTCCCAAGTGGGCCCTGTTGCACTTCAGACATACGTGCTGCTTCACTCGTGGTCTCCATCGACTCCACCCGTTGAAGCCCCACGACATTGGTCAGCCTGTGCAGATTACAGTCCAACGCCTCGATCCTGAACTACCTCTTCCAAAACGCGCCCACCCGGGCGACGCCGGGGTCGACCTGTACGCCCGCGAATCGTTCACGCTTGCGGTGGGACAGCGGCGCCTGGTGCCCACCGGAATCGCGGTGGCGATTCCTGATGGTTTCGCCGGGCTCGTCGTTCCGCGGTCCGGGTTGGCCATCCGGCTCGGGGTGGGCGTGGTCAACGCTCCTGGCCTGATCGACGCCGGCTATCGGGGCGAGATCGGCGTGATCCTGGTCAACCATGGGCAGGAGCCGGTGGCGTTCGAGCGGGGCGACCGCATCGCCCAATTGGTGATCACCGCCATCACCACCCCCGACTTGGTCGAGGTGGACGAGCTCCCTCCGACGCCCCGCGGCGAAGGAGGTTTCGGCTCGACCGGGTGATCGCGGGGGGCGTGGCCACGCCACCGGGACCGGTTTGGCGGGTCCCACACAGCCGGGTGGCTCGTATACACTTCCCGTCCGACGCGGGAATAGCTCAGTTGGCTAGAGCGCAACCTTGCCAAGGTTGAGGTCGCGGGTTCGAATCCCGTTTCCCGCTCAGCGACCCGGTGAGGCGGCTTGTTCGTCCCATCGGGTACGGGAGGTGCACACGATGTGCGCCGACCACGCCCGGGCGACGTGGCCGAGTGGCTTAGGCAAGGGTCTGCAAAACCCTCTACCCCGGTTCAATTCCGGGCGTCGCCTCGACAACTGAACACGGGCGATTAGCTCAGGGGGAGAGCGCTTCCCTGACACGGAAGAGGTCAGAGGTTCAAATCCTCTATCGCCCACGGAAGGAAATCCCTAGGGATTGACGATTTCTGGATTCGGTTTCCATCGACACGACGTTCGAACGGTCTGGTGTCCGTCTGGTGTCCGTCGCAGCTTGGGAACGAAGCCGGTCGAGACCCTCCATCGCAGCCTCGTCGATGCCCTCGTAGAGGTGTCCGTACACGTCGAGGACGGTTCGGGTGCTCTCGTGTCCGAGCCGATCGGCGATGTATCGGGGGGACTGGTTCTCGGCGATGAGCATCGCCACGTGGGTGTGGCGAAGGTCGTGGGGAGTGCACGGCGGACCGACGGAGGCCCCGACGGCCGGGTTCCAGTACGGCGGCGGAAGCGGTTGTAGTCGAGTGGACCTCCCTGGGCGTGGGAGAACACCAGATCCGACTCGGAGGGGTACTCGGTGAGGTGGAGCGCCAGCTCTTCGCACAGGAAGGCGGGGATGCCGATGGTGCGGTAGGCCTTCTTGGATTTGAGGGGTCCGGCGACCATCCTCCATGAGCCCTGCCGGCTGAGCTGCTCGTCGACTCGAAGGGTGCGCCGAAGCAGGTCGAGGTCGTTGGTGCGCAGGGCGGCGAGCTCGCCGAAGCGAAGTCCCGTGTAGGTCCCGGTGAGGATCAGCGCCCGGTATCGGGGGTCGATGGCCTCAGCGAGGCGTTCGGCCTCTGTGGCTGTGAGGAAGCGTCTCTCGTCGCGGTCATCCTTGGGGAGCTTGATCTCCCGGCATGGCGTGCGAACGATGAGGCCGTCGGAGACGGCGACCCGGAATGAGCGTGACAGGATCTGGTAGGCCTTGGCGATCGTCGCTGGGGCGTACCCCTGGTCTTGCAGGTCGGCTATCCAGGCCCTGATCTCGCTGGGCTGCACCGCACCCAGTTCCGCGTCCCCGAAGGTCGGCAGGATCAGGTTCCTCAGGTGGGAGGAGTCGCGGGCTCGAGTCGAATCCCGCCGGTTGGGGCGCGTGGCGTCGACCTGGATGGCCCACTCGCCGAATCTGGTCTTGCCGGCCGCAGGGTCGGTCCACTCTCCTCTGATCTTTTGTACCTCCACGGTGTGGAGGTACTTCTCGGCGTCGACCTTGCGGGCGAAGTTCTTCGACCTCTCCTTGCCGTACGGGTCGACATAGCGAACTTGCCAGCGGTCGGGAGATTTGGGGTGTCGCCGGATGTGGGCCATCAGTTGGTCTCTCCGCGTGTCTCGAGAGTGGTGGACCCCACGATACGCCTGAGGCGCGACGTGCGGCTACCGGGGCCGACGATCGTGGGTGCCCAATCGTTCGTCGATCCACTGTTCGATGTCGCTGGATCGGTATCGGACGTGCTTTCCGACTCGGAACCCGGGTGGGCCGGCGTCCTGGTGACGCCAGGCGTACAGCGTGGCGACTGGGACGCCCAGGTAGTCGGCGAGCTGTTGGGTGGTGAGCAGGCGGTCAAGTGTCTCCATCAGCGCGATCGTCTCGAATGGGCCTGTCATCCGAGTGTTATCGGGATGCCAGTCGGGATGTTCACCTGGCGCCAGCGGCATCCGCTGATGAATGGGGTCTCGGGCGTCATGTCGGGGTCGGTTGACACTCTGCTGACAGGGCTACTGACACTCTGCTGACAGGGCAACCCTGTCAAGAACCCTCCAACTTGGATTGGCCGAGCTCTCCGAATGCGGGCCGGCGATCCGAACCCCGCAATAACCCCAGCGTTTACAGGGCTCCCGGCGAAGACGCCCTGGAGCAGCCGTCAGTTCTGGAACTACTGAGCGTGCGGGAGATCGCCGGACACCATTCCCTCAGGAAATCTGAGATTCTCTTCTCGAGCAGCCCAAATGGTCACGAAATGACAGGGTCCTTCTCCACGATCGACCACATGAACCAGATCGAAGGAAGGAGCCCGATGTCGAACCGCCACCGCCACCAGGTCCCCTCGGCCGACGACTCCCACAGCCCTGTCACCCGCTTCTCATCCAAACCCCCTCAGCACCACACGCACGTGCAACACAGTTGCCTGGGGTCCGAACTGGCCGGCGTCGAACGTCCCAACCGTGCCGAAGAAACCAAGGACGCCGTACTGCGGCCGACCGCGAACATGCACGAGCGCCGGTCGTTGACCGGGGCTTCCGGTGTCTCGCACGTCCGGGAGGAGCTCAGGAGACGGCCGGTTCGCGGCTCGGCTCGCAAGAGGCTGGACGTCACGGTGACACCGAAAGGAGGTCCCGGCTTGAGAGCCGGCCTGGACGTCTCGGAACCGCCTACAGGAAGAGGCCGCTGGCGCGGGTACACGTGACACTCCCGTCTACCATCTCTTCATGGATGCGGCCTACGAGGTGGCAGAGAAGGCGGTTCTCATCACTCCCGCACGCTTTCTCTTCAACGCGGGCTTCACGCCTAAGGCATGGAACGAGAAGATGCTCGCCGATACCCACCTCACAGTCGCGCATTACGTTTCCAACAGCGACAAGCTTTTTCCTGGTACCGACATCAAGGGGGGCATCGCGGTTACATACCGAGATGACTCCAGTGAGGTGGAACCGATCGGCACCTTCACGAAGTACCCGGAGCTCAACTCGATCCTCCACAAAGTGGTGCACTCCAGGAGCCCTCCATTGAGGCGGAGATCACGAGTTCGCGCTCCTACCGGTACACGGCCGAGTTGTATGTCGCCAACCCGGAGCTCCGCTCGCTGCGACCTTCGGGCAACGAGGCGTTGGTCAGCACCAACACATTCGCGCAGTTCGAGAGCGTCCTTCTCAAGTCCCACCCGGAAGATGGGCCGTCGTACGCACGCATTCTCGGGCTTGACGGTCGAGAACGTGGGTACCGGTGGATCCGCAGTGACTATCTCACCGGACCAGCGAGTCTTGGGAAGTACAAGGTCGTCGTCCCTGCTGCCAACGGCTCCGGGGTCTTGGGTGAGGGGTTGTCCAGCCCGCTCGTGGCTGGCCCACAGGTGGGGGTCACGCAAACCTTCATCACCATCGGTGGCTTCGATGACGAAGCCACCGCAGAATCGTGCTTAAAGTATGTGAAGTCGAAGTTTGCTCGCGCGCTCCTCGGCGTCCTGAAGAGCACCCAGCACAACCCAGCGAAGACGTGGAAGTACGTCCCCCTCCAAGACTTCACGAACGCGTCGGAGATCGACTGGTCGAAGTCGATCCCGGAGATCGACCAGCAGTTGTATGCCAAATACGGCCTTGACCCCGAGGAGATCGCCTTCATCGAGGCCAAGGTCAAACCGATGGAGTGACTGCGGGGCGAGTCCTGGCCAGAGGATGACGGCGTCTGTGTCGCGCGGTTTTGCGGGGGCGGGCGTTGCGTCGGTGCCCCCAACAGACAGATCTCGTCGGGCTCATAACCTGAAGGTCGGAGGGCCAGCTTGTCCGTCCTTCTCGATACTCTGAATGACGTGGCTGTCCATGACGAGCAGGATCACGGACCTTCGAGGAGTGGGCTGCACGGTCAACGAGCCCAGCTCGACGTGGTGTCCGTCAGGTGTCCGTCAGACAACCCAAAACGACCAAGGACAACCAGGGTGGACAATAGACGAAATCCCCTGTCCCGTATGGGTTTTTGGCCGAATCGCCTGGTGCGTAAGGTGGCCTGATCTGCCCTGACACGGAAGAGGTCAGAGGTTCAAATCCTCTATCGCCCACGGAAGGAAGTCCCTGCACACGCGGGGGATTTCGCCGTGTTGGGTGGTTGTGTGCGGAACTACTCGTCGGCCATGCGCTGCGGTGCTACTTCGCCGCTCGCCTCGCTTGTGCCTTCTGCTTGGCGACCGAGGGTGTGCCGGTGACCAGGTAGTCATACAGGTCGTCGATCATTTGCCGGTCCCCACGACGGAACATCATCTTCAGGAGGGGGGACACGACCGTGCCCATGAAGTTCGTTGTGAGTTCGACGTCGATATCGAGCGTCGCCTTGTCCGGTCCGTCACTGGCGATCGTCCAGGTCGAGTGACCCCCGCGCACCATGGACGGCAGGCCTTCGGCGATGGTGTAGGTCATGACCCCGCCGTCACCGTCACGACGAGCGTCGAGGATCTGGACGGTCAGTTGACCGAAGGAGGTGTCGAAGAAGAACGCCGAGTGGTCGATGCCGTCAACCGGTCTGGCGTCGGCCACGGGAATCGCGCTGTGGACCGACCTGTCCCACGTCTCGGAATCGGGGTAGTTCTCGACGGCCACTTCCCACAGGCGGGAGGCGGGCACCGGAAACGATTGGGTCAGATGAAGCTTCACGGGGGTCCCCTTTCAATGATGTGAGCTTGGCTGTTCGGAGCCTCAACGTACCAGCCCTCCTCCACCTCCCGCCTCCAACGACCCACGATGCACCTCAACGCTCCCCGGCATGCGCGATGTCGTGTCCTCGTCGTTGGTCCAAGGTGTTGGGCACGTCTGGGCGGTTTCGGGGAACGGTCCGAATCCACAGGATTGACGAGCAACCACCCTCAGGGGTGGTTAGTCTCCGAGCGTGGTCAACGAAGGCAAGCGTAGCCGCTGGACGAACCGGCCACAGGAGGCGACATGAGGCGTGTAATCGTGATTCTGATGGCGTTGGCCATGCTGGCTGCGGGAAGTGCTGGCAAGCCGGTCGACAAGGTCCATGATCACAAGGTTGATGTCTGTCACATGACCGGCTCGGTGACCAATCCGGCAGTAATGATCAACGTTGCCAACCAAGGTTGGGTGAACGGCCACGACAAGGCGAGCCACCAAGGAGACCGGGACTTGAAGGCCAGTGATGATCAGGTTCTCCTCAAGGGACCAACCTTCAAGAACTACGACGAAGGTGTCCAAGTAGGGAATGCGACCTGTCCCGCACCGGAAGGCGAAGGAAGCAGTGGAGGCGACGAATAGCGGTCGCCACATCCCTTCCCGTAAGTGCTGGAGTCAACAGTGGAGGGCCCCCGCGGGGGCCTTCCTCGCGTCTCGATCCGCCTAGAGCAGCCGCGTCGGGCACAATGGGTTACGTCGGTCCGAGACCGACCAACCACCATCCGGAGACCTGTCCGATGATCACCGTCACGCTCTCGGGCGAGATCCACCTCAAGTCGAGGCGCACCCAGCGGCGCTTCACGCGCATCGTCGCCGAGAACATCGCGGCCGCGGCCGGGGTCCGGAGGGACCAGGTCCGGAAGCTGGGCGGCAACCGGGTGCACATCGACGCCACCGTCGACGAGGCCGCCATCGAGCGAGTCTCCCGGGTCTTCGGGGTCGGTCGCGTGGAAACCACGACCACGGCGGAGATCGACAGCCTCGACGACCTGACCGAAGCGGTCGTCGCGGCCTGGGGCGAACGAGCATCGACGGGGACCTACGCGGTCCGTATCCGAAGGCGAGGCACGCATGACTGGCGGTCGGTGGATGCCGAGGCGATCGTCGGCGCGGCCCTCGGCGGGCCGGGCAACAAGGTCGACCTGGGGTCACCGGACCATTTGGTCAAGGTCCTCGTCGAAGGACGTCGCGCGTGGATCCGCGACGAGGTCTGGCCGGGTCCCGACGGCCTCCCGATCGGGACCCAGGAACCGGTGCTGTGCCTGCTCTCGGGAGGCTTCGACTCGATCGTCGCCGCCTGGATGATGCTCGGCCGCGGCTGCCCGGTGGAGTTCGTCCATTTCACCCTCGACTGCGCCCAATCGGACCACGCCATCGCCGTGGCGGAGACCCTGGTGGGCCGGTGGGGGTACGGGCTGGACCCCCTGGTGCACCTGGTGGACTTCCAGCCGATCAAGCAGGCGATCACCGACGAGGTGGAGCCGCGCCTCCGCCAGGTCGCACTCAAGGTCCTGATGGCCCGGACCGCGTCGGTCGTTGCCGAACGGGAGGGCATCGGTGCGCTCCTCACCGGCGATTCGCTCGGCCAGGTGTCATCCCAGACCCTCACCCACCTCCGGGCCATCGACCAGGAGAGCCCGCTCCCCATCCTGCGACCGTTGCTCGGGCTCGACAAGGAGTGGATCGTCAGGCGGGCCCACGAGATCGGGACCGGCGAGCTCTCAGCCCGCGCCCGCGAGGTGTGTGATCTTTCGGAGGGTCTGCCGGTGGCGGTCGATGCCCAGCCGATGCGTGTGGCATTGGCTGCGGGAAAGGTGCCCGACTCGGTCGTCCGATTCGTGGCCGAGCACGCACTGCGGTTCCGGCTTGCCGACTGGTTCCCCGGCGCCTATCGGTTCGAGACACTCAACTCGGCCTAGACCCCTGGCATCGCCCCGGCGTATCGCCGGTGCGCCCGGGAGGCGATTCGGCTCGACCGCTCAGTCCCAGCCCAGTTCCGTGAGGCGCTCGTCGTCGATTCCGAGGTGGTGGGCGAGTTCATGGAGCACAGTTCTCCGGATCTCCTCGCGGAGCTCCACCTGGTTGAGACCGAGCTCGAGGTGGGGTTGGCGAAAGATCGTGATGACGTCGGGCAGTGCCCCCCAGTAGTCGCCCCGCTCGAGGAGCGGTATCCCTTCGTAGAGACCAAGGAGTCCTTCGCCGTGCGGGTCCTGTTCGGGACTCGGGTGCTCGGCCACTTCGATGTGGAGGTTGTCGATCTGGTCAACGATCCAGTCGGGGAGCGCGTCGAGAACGTCGTCCACGGCGCGTTCGAAGTCGACTCGGTGCATGGTGGAATTCAACCATCCGGCGGTGGGGGTGGCGTGCTGCCAGAATTGGGCCATCGAACGGACAGACGCGGGACTCGTTGCCTTACTGGTGGTTGCCTTGGTGTTGGCCGTCTTCGCCGCCCTCTCCGAGACGTCGCTGCTCAGAGCGTCCCGGGTGCGGGTCCAGGCCCAGGCCGCCAGCGGAGATCGCCATGCTCGTCGCCTCGAACGACTCCAGGACGAGCTGCCGCGCGTTCTCAACGCCATCCTGCTCCTCGCTCTCCTCTCCCAGATCGGGGCGGCCGCCCTGGCCGGAGTGCTCGCCGAGCGCTGGTTCGGCAACCTGGGCGTGACCATTGCTTCGGCGGCGCTCACCGTCGTGCTCTTCGTCTACGGCGAAGCCATCCCCAAGACGTACGCGGTCCGCCACGCCGAGCAGGTGGGTCGGCGCCTGGCCGGGGCCATAGCGGCGTTCGAGTGGCTGGTCCGGCCGGTGGTGAGCGCCCTGGTCTGGATCGCCGACCTCCAGGCCCCCGGCCGGGGGGTGTCGACCGGACCGACCATCACCGAGGAGGAACTGAAACTGCTCGCCCACAGCGCGGCGCGGGAGGGCGAGATCACCGAGGAGGATCGTCGCCTCATCGAGAGAGCGTTCCGCCTCGGCGACCGGCGGGCGGACGACGTGATGGTGCCCCGCACCGAGATCATCGGGATCGCCGTCACGGTGCCCGCGACCGACGCGTTGACCCTCGCGCTCCAGGCCGGCCACCGGCGTCTTGTCGTGTTCGAGAACGACCTCGACCGAATCGTCGGCGTTGTCCACGTCCGCGACCTCGCCATCGGTGTGGTCACGGACCTGGCGGCGGTCCTGCAGCCGACGCTCTTCGTACCGGAGTCCAAGCGGGTCTTGGAGTTGCTGCGCGACATGCAGCGCGAACGGATCCATGTGGCGGTGGTCGTCGACGAGCACGGAGGCACCGCCGGACTCGTCACGGTCGAGGACGTGGTGGAGGAGCTGTTTGGTGACATCGGCGTCGACCCGGGCCCGACCCCACTGCTGGCGGTGGGGGACGGGTGGGAGATCGACGGGACGGTGCCGGTCGAGGACCTCGAGGCCGTGTTCGGGCCGGAGGCGATCGAGGGGGAGTGGAACACGGCGGCCGGGCTGGTGATGGGGAGTGCGGGACGCGTGCTCGGCTTGGGGGACGAAGTACGGATCGGCGAGTGGATCGTCACCGTCATCGAGATGGACGGGAGGCGGATCAGCCGAGTGCGTGCCACGCCACACATGCGGGGCGAGTCGGAGGACTAGTTTCCCTCCCAGGCGACAGAAGGACGGGAATGAAACTCAAAGGCGTGGAACTGACGTGGCTCGGCCACGCAGCCGTGCGACTCCGACTCGGGGACGGCACCACCGTGTTCATCGACCCCTGGCTGGCCGGGAACCCGATGTGCCCGGAGGCGGAGCACACCCAGGAGCGGGCCGACGCCATCTACATCACCCACGGTCACTTCGACCACATCGGCACCACGGTCGAGTTGGCGGCGGCCACCGGCGCCCAGGTGTTCGCCATCCATGAAGTCGCCGTCTGGCTCGAGGGCCAGGGCGTCGAGAACGTGGTCGGGTCGAACAAGGGCGGAGTGGTGGTGGGCCCGGGCGGAATCCGGGCGATCCTCACCGATGCCGTGCACTCGGCCGGGATCAGCGGAGAGGCGGGGGTCATTGCCGGAGGCGAGGCTGCCGGATGGATCCTCGACATCCCCGACGGGCCCACGATCTACCACGCCGGCGACACGACCCTCTTCGGAGACATGAAGCTGATCAAGAAGACCTACCGGCCCGACATCGCCCTCCTTCCCATTGGGGGGCACTACACGATGGGACCGGGCCTGGCAGCCCGTGCCGGGAAGATGCTCGGCGTCAAGACGGTGATTCCGATCCACTACGGGACCTTCCCGATCCTCACCGGCACCCCGGCGCAGTTGGCCGACCACGCCAAGGACGACTTCGAGATCTCGGTGCCCGAGATCGGGGTGCCGGTCACCTGAGACCGTTGTGAGTGACTCCACGGGGCGGGGTACACTCCCCGCTCCCGGGCGATTAGCTCAGCGGGAGAGCGCTGCCTTCACACGGCAGAGGTCACTGGTTCGATCCCAGTATCGCCCACCTGAGTAATTCCCGGCGGTGGTGCGCGACGTTGACAAGCGCAGCAACCTCCGCAGCCCGCTCATCCAGGCTCCAGCCCACCACGCGCCCGGTGGGGTTCTCGGGCTGCAGCCACCCGGTACCGATGGCAGAATGGGCAGATGGCGGTGGGGCGTGCTGAGCGGCGAGAAGTCCGAAGGCCTCGGGTCGAGGCCGCCTTTGGTGGGGACAAGGCTCGCTTCGCCCTCGATCTTCTCGAACTCACCGAACTGGCGTGGCACGACTGCTACGGGGAGATCACTCCACCTGAGGCGGTGATCGAGGACATGGTCCTGCTCAGTGGCGGGAGCATCGAGCGCCTCATCCAGGCGGTGCTCCTTGGCCTGACCGATCGCCGAGACCTCACGCTCGCCGCCGATCGGGTCCGCAACGGCCCATAGCCGGGGCTACAGAAGCGCCGACCGCGGCATTGACGCCCGCATCTCTTGACCCAACCCCTTGACTCTCCCCCCGGGGGAGGGACGACAATGGTGATGACAGGAGGTACCCGGGGTTGCATCTGGTCCCCATCGGGCGGTTCTCGAAGATGACAAGGCTCTCGGTGAAGGCACTGCGGCTGTACGACGAGATCGGACTGCTCCCGCCCGCCCACGTCGACCCTTCGTCCGGGTACCGGTACTACCGGCCCGGCCAGGCGAGGAGGGCGGAGATGGTACGGATCCTGCGCTCGGTGGACATGCCGCTCGAGGAGATCCGAACCATCCTCGAGACCGACGACCCCGAGCTGGCCCACAAGCACCTCGTCGCTCATCGCGAGCGGTTGGCGGATCGCCTGGCAGCCCAGGAACGCATGCTCGGCTACCTCGAATCACTCATCCAACACAAGGAGGCAATCATGCCCTACGACGTTCGAATCACGGAAGCCGTGCCGCAGCTGGTGGCCGCGACCAGGGTCCACACCAACCTGAGTCGGATCGGTTCCGACATCGGCACCGGGTTCGGGTCGCTCATGCAGGCCCTCGGCAGGGCCGGCGTCAACCCGTCGGGTGCTCCCCTGATCGTGTACCACGACGTGATCGACGAGGAGACCGATGGCGACATCGAGATCTGTGTACCGGTTGGCGCCTCTTTCACCGGGGACGCCGCGGTCTACAGCAGGGAGTTGGAGGGCGGAACGGTGGCCACGGTGACCCACCGCGGGCCCTACGAGGAGATTGCCCCCGCCTACCACACGCTGGCCGGCTGGATCTCCGAGCACGGCCATGAGTCGGCCGGCCCGCCCCGCGAGATCTACCTCAACGACCCCCAAACCGTTCCTCCGGAGGAGCTCCTCACCCGGGTCGAGTTCCCGATCTGTGACGAGGCGGGCTGACAGCACCGCCATCCTGGGAGCGCCCGATCATCCTCGGAGCTGGTCGATCGCCTGCGCTACGACATCGATCCACTGGGACGAGGTCAGGCGGCCGTCGCTCCATCCCAGCCGCACCGCCACGGCTCGGCGGCTCGGGTCGATGTAGAGGTACTGGCCGTCCTTGCCTATGGCGACGACATCCTCCCGCTCAGCCGAGACCACCCACCACTGGTAGCCGTAGCTGTGGAGCGGCGACTGCTGAAACCAGCCGGGTAGCTGGGCTTGTTGGAGGGCGTCACCCGTGGTGGACTGGCGGACCCAGCTCTCCGAAATGACCTGCTCGCCGTCCCAGCGGCCACCGTCGAGCACGAGCTGCCCGAGCCTGGCGAGGTCGGGGGCCGTAACGGCGAGACAGCACCACGATCTCTCCAGGCCACCCTCCCGATCGACCGACCAGACACCTCCGGTCTCGGCCCCGATGCGGCTCCAGACTCGCCGGTTGAAGTAGCCGGTGATGGTCTCCTCGCCCAGGGCACGGTCCAGGGCGAGGGAGAGCAGGGCATTGTCCCCGGACCGGTACTCGAACACTTCCCCGGGAGGTGTCGCGGTCTCGATCGCCAGGATCTCCGATTCGAGTTGGTCGGTGAAGTTGAACCGGACGTGTTCGCCGAAGGGATTGTCGTTCTCGGCGTAGTTGCTGCCCGACGTCATACGGAGCAGGTCGCGCAGGGTGACCTCCTCGAACCCGGGCTCCAACTCAGGGAGGAAGTCGGTGATGGCTTGATCAACCGAGGTCATCAGGCCGTCGTCGATCGCGGCCCCGATCAGGAGCGAGAGCACCGACTTGGAGACCGAGAACAGCTGCGAGACCTCGGCCGGGCCGTGTCCCTGGGCGTACGCCTCGAACCGGAGCTCACCGTCCACGATGACGAGCAGCGCGATGGTGTCGGTCTCCTCGACGAGCCGGGAGAGAGGGACCGGAGCCCCGGAGATGGACGACTCCACGACCGGATCGGCCTCGGTGTCGCTCTCCGGCCACGGTTGGGCCATCGAGCTCGGCGGGAACGTTCTTCCCGGGTAGATGGCGTGGTCGCCGATCGTGGTATCGCCGTTGCGGAGCAGCCTTGTCGTCCCGACCGGTCCCATGGTGACGGCCATGGCGGTGACGACTGCGAGCAGCACCGCGAGGAGCCCGGCGAGGACCCTTCGCACACCGCGCCACCACCTCGGACGAGTGGATCGGGGCGCGGGGGGAGTGTCCGTGGCGATGGCCGGAGCCTAACCCGGTTGTGTAACCGCCCCACAATGAGAAATCCCCTGCACGAGCAGGGGATTTCGATCGCCGGGTCGGGTCGGTCAGGGCCGGGAGTAGGTCCGGCGGAGATCGCTGGTGGCCTTCCAGCTGGGTGGCCGAGTCGTCACGCTCCGTCGGGCTGCTTCGGCGGCGTCGGTTGCCATCTTGGCGGTCGCAATCCGGACCGCCAAGGCTCGGTAGGGGGTCTTGGTCGGTGTCCATGCCATGGGTTGCACGTGCGTCTCCTTCCCGCCTTCGGTCATTATGCGGACGGCGACCTCCGTGCTGTGGCAATCCGTGGGCAGGAGTCGGGGCGTCCCTCGGTCACGAGGAACTCCGGGAACGAGCGGCCCGGCGAGAGGTGTTTGGTGGAGAGGGAGTGTCGCTGTCATGTCGGAGCTACGACGGTCCAGGGGGCCCGAGAGGTTCCCGCTGAGCAAGCCGCGGATCGGCCGGTCCTGGTGGGTATCCCGGCTGTCGCCGAGGCGGCATTGTGGTCAGGTGGTCTGCATGTCGCGGTGCTCGACGTGCCCGTCGGCATGGAGTGCGAAGCGGCCATCGGTCCGGCTGTGGACGGGGTCGGGTCGATCCCACGGCCAGCCCCCGAACCCGGTGGCCCGGTAGTCGGCGAAGGCCCGCTGGAGCTCCTCCGGTGTGTTCATGACGAACGGACCCATCTGGAAGACGGGTGCGCCGATCGGCCGCCCCTGCAAGAGGAGGAACTCCGAGGGAACCGCTCCGCCGGTGATCGTCGCCACCGTATCGGGGCGGAGACGGACGGCCATGTCCCGGCCGATCGTCGTCCCGGCCACATCGGCCGTCTCGCCGAGGAAGCAGTGCAGTGTTCGGTTGACGTCGCCGGGAGCGAGTGGCAGGTCCCACCTGGCACCCGGCTCCACTCGGATGAGCCATATGGCCAACTCCCCGCCCGGGTGGGAGGCCCAGGAGTCCGGCGGTGGGGAGGGTGGGCGGTGATCACCGATCGGACCCGCAATGACGTCAACCGAGACGCCGGGTGCTGGCGCCATCGTCGGAATGTCCTCCGACCACAGGATGCGGAAATGGGCGGGGACCATCTTCGAGGCTGGAGGGAGGTTGAGCCAGATCTGGAAGAGTTCGAGGGGGTTGGCACCTTCGCGGTCGATGAGGGGGAACATCTCGGCGTGCTGGATGCCGCTCCCGGCGGTGAGCCACTGGGTGTCACCTCCGCCGTACCGGGCCGTGGCTCCCAGCGAGTCGGAGTGATCCACGTATCCCTTCCTCACGACCGTGACAGTCTCGAAGCCGCGGTGGGGATGCTGGGGGAATCCCGGGACACCCGTGCCGTGGTACATGCTCCAGCCATCGAGGTACGAGAAGTCCGATCCGATGTTGCGGCCGGCCAGATCCGTTGCCGGGATGCCTTGCTGCCCGTCGCCGGCCGGGTAGTCGTCGAGGTGGTGGACGGTGAAGATGAACGGGTCGAGACCTTGCCACGGGAATCCGAGGCGAATGACCTCGAGGACCGGATCAACCATCGGCTGCTTCCTGCTGGAGTGGAGCCATGGTACGACGGCGACCGCTGGAGGAGCGCGGGGTGGACGCGAGAAGGGCCCGCAGGCGGGCCCTTCGCTGTCCGGTCGGTGCTGGGGGTCAGGCGACCGCGGGCGTGGCCTGCTTGGAGCGCTTCCAGTTCGCCTTCTCGGCTGTAACGGCGCTCTCTGCCGACTCCTTGGCGGTCAATTCTGCTTCTCGCACGAGGTCAGCTGCCTGGAGCCGGGCGGCGAGCGCCCCGAAAGGGCCTTCGCTCGGGGTGTGGAATCCGATGTCCGTCAAGGTCGACCTCCGTTGTGTACTGGTAGCTATCGGACAGGATCCCACGGCAATTGAGGAGTTCCATCACTAATAGTGGTGATTTGACGGCACTGAGTGAAAGTCCCGAAGAATCCCTCAGGGCGAATATGCGAGGTGACGACGTTGTCCGTGACATGACGACCAAGGAGTCACACAGTGGATAGGAACCCTGCGAGCCGCGACGGTGGCTTCACACTCATTGAGGTGATGGTGGCCGTGCTCATCATCTCCGTCCTCATCGCCATCGCCATCCCCACCTTCATGGGTGCCAGGAGTCGGGCCCAGAACATCGATGCCCAGTCCCGCCTCACCACCGCCCTCAAGACGGCCGAGGTCTACTACTCCCAGGGAGAGACCTTCGCTGGCCTGCGCAACAGCGGATACGGTGCCATCCAGGCCGTAGGTGTGACCGCGTTGACCGCCGTCGAACCGGCCGTCACCTTCACCGCCGGGGGCCTGAACAACATCAACTCCGACCTGGTCGACGGTCGGATCGATTGGGCCATCAACAACAGCGACGGCGGACAGATCCTCACCGTGTGGACGCCGTCGCTCACAGGCACGTGGTATTGCGCAGTGCTCGTCAAACAGCCCACCTCACGTTGGGGCGGGAACTCGGGCGGAACGGTGAAAGGCAAGGGCACCCAGAGGGCCCAGGTCGACACCGCCAACGAGTGCTTCACCCGATCCGCCGACGGCTGGTAGCCGACCGGGGCCAGGGCCCGACTGGCTAGGTGAGGTGCTTGCGCAGCACCCCCCACGTCTCAGCTGAGGCGAGGCGGGTCCTCATTGAGGCCAGGGTGGCGATGAACGTCGGCACCGCCCGGGAAGGATCCATCGGGTTCGGCCGCATCGCCTTCAGCACCGACCTCCTTGGCCGGAGGATGACGATGTCGGTATGGGGCCACGCTGCCTGGATCGTCCCGATCTCCTCCTCGAGTGCCTTGCGGCCCACCCGGTCGAGGACCGATTCGAGTGGATGCGCCGTGAGGCTCGATTCCTCCGAAGCCATGGGCGCGATGATGAGCACGAGGTCGAGCGGTTCGGGGTTGGCGAGGACGAGATCGGCATGCGTCCCGGAGGCAACCCCGCCATCGACGTAGGACCGCCCGTCGATGCGATGGGGGTCAAAAACGATGGGTACCGCCGACGAGGCCGCGACCGCGTCGTACAACGTCACGTCGGGCGCCTGCGCCGTCCCGAACCCAACCCGGGTCCGGGTCTCGAGGTCGAAAGCCACGCACACAGTGGGCTTCTCAGGCCAATCGAAAGCCTTGTCACCGATCAGGTGCTCCACCCAGTCCCCGATCCCTCGCGGGTCGAAGCGCCCGGGGGCTCCCAGCACCAGGCTCACACCAGGGCGGCGGAGGCCGGGGAGGATGCCACGTCGCATCCAGCGGGCGAACCCGGTGAAGTCCTGCTTCTTGTAGAGCAACTCCGAGATCCGGGCGGTGACGTCCTCCTGCTCCTCCTGCTCGTGGACCAGGAGGTCGACCGTCAGACCACCGGAGCGGACGATCGCAGCAACCGATGACCCCGCTGATGTCCCGATGATGACCTCGGCCTCGTCGGGGTCCCAGTCGGTGGCAAGGCGAAGGGCCATGAGGCATCCCAGCTCGTACGCGGCGCCACTCACGCCGCCACCACCAAGGACGATGCCAACTCGACTCACCGACCAGAGGGTAGCCCTGGACTGGCTCCGGTCCCGCACACGCCGTAGCCTGCCGTCGAGTGCAGCGGGGCCGGCCGCGGGTGGGGGGCGCCGGATTCCGTACCGGTTCCGTAATGGTGCCTTGGGAGAGTAGGCAACGTGGATCGCAGGCAATCGAAGCTCGTCGCCCGGCTCTCCGCAGCACTGGTGGTGGTCGCGGGCGGCGCCTCCTATCTCGCTCTGCTGGGCCAACCTGACGTCGATCCCAATACCGCGGCACCGGTTCACGGCGCCATGGTGTTCGTCCTCGTCGGCGCCTTGATCCTGGCGAAAGCCGGCGTTCCTGCGACTGGATGGGTTGTCTCGCTCATTGGGATGGACATCATCCTCCTGGAGCTCTCCGGCCACTTCGATGGCGGACCCCTGGATGGGCTGCTCTGGTTCTCATCGTTCCTCCTGCTCGGCCTTCTCTTCCTGCTCTTTCCATCCGGTCGAACGCCCGGGCCCCGATGGCGATGGGTTCTACGGATCGGGATCGGGGCGGAGGTTGGGGCGATCGCAGGTGGGTTGGCCTTCCCCGGGTGGGCCTACCCAGGCTGCGATGTCGGAAGCTCGATCCTGTGCCGTGCCGTGGAGATCGCTCTCTACACCGGGCTGGAGGGGTTCGTCATCCTGTCGGTCGCCGGGTTGGTGGTGCGCTACCGGCGGTCGGCCGGCGTCGAGCGGCTGCAACTCAAGTGGTTCCTGACCGCCGTCCTTTTCGTCATCGTCGCCATGTTGACCGGGGACCTGGCGCAGGCACGTGCGGGCGGGCTCTGGCTCGTCGTCCAAAACGCTGCGCTTGCGACGATCCCCGCCTCCATCGCCTTGGCCGTGTTCCGGTACCGCCTGTACGACATCGATCGGATCGTCTCGCGAACGGTCACCTACCTGGTCGTGGCCGGTGTGATGGGTGGCGTGTTCTTCACGATCGTGACCGCCGTCTCCAGCCTCCTTCCAACCCAGGGCTCGCTGGCGGTGGCAGGTTCCACAATGGCGGTCGCCGCCATCTTCAACCCGATCCGCCGTCGAGTGCAGCGTGTGGTCGACCGCCGCTTCGATCGTTCCCGCTACGACGCCGAGCGGGTGATGGCGGGCTTTGCGGGCGGACTCGGTGGACGTCTCGATGCCGGCGGTGTGGCGAGCGGTTGGGTGGCTGTCGTCTCGGAGACCATGCATCCCACGGTGGCGGGGGTCTGGGTAAGGGACTCGGCACGGGGCCACGCCGTCCCACCCGCTCGGTGAGCATCAGTCCCGTCGCTCGCAGCTTGGCCGCGGTAGCGTCTTTCCAGGCAGCAGCCGAGAAGGAGGTGAGAGGATTGAAAACGCGACTCACCACGCCGCTGATCAAGCGGGACGGGTTGTTCGAAGAGGCATCATGGGACGAAGCCCTTCGGTTCGCCGCGCAGGGGTTGGGCAGCGTCCGAGCCGCCCACGGCGGGAAAGCCATCGGGGTCTTCAGCTGTTCCAAGGCCAGCAACGAGACGAACTACCTGGCGCAGAAGTACGCCAGGGCCGTCCTGGGCACCAACAACATCGATTCCTGCAACCGCACCTGACACGCTCCATCCGTCGCCGGTCTGGCGGCAGTGCTCGGAGCTGGGGGTGGGACCAGCGCGTATGAGGAGATCGAGTCGACCGACCTGATCATCCTCTGGGGTTCCAACGCCCGCGCCGCTCACCCGATCTTCTTTCACCACCTCCTCAAAGGTGTGCGCTCCGGTGCCAGCCTGATGGTGATCGATCCTCGACGGAGTGAATCGGCTCGGTTCGCCGACCTCTGGCTCGGTATCGACGTCGGGTCCGACATCGCCCTCGCCAACGCGATGGCCAAAGTCATCATCGATGAGGACCTCCACGATCGGGAGTTCATTGGGGCAGCGACGAGCGGTTTCGACGACTTCGTCGTCTCGGTGCAGGCGTACACGCTCGACCGTGCCGAGCAGATCACCGGCATCCCTGCCAAGACGATTCGCGAAGTGGCGGTGGCCTACGCCACGGCCCCGACCGCGCAGCTCTGCTGGACGCTCGGCATCACGGAGCACGCCAACGCCACCGACAACGTGTTCTCGCTCATCAACCTGGCCCTTCTCACCGGCCACGTGGGCCGGTATGGATCAGGGTTGGTCCCGGTGCGGGGGCAGAACAACGTCCAGGGAGGCGGGGACATGGGCGCCCTGCCCAACAAGCTCCCCGGCTTCCAGGACGTCACCGACCAACAGACCCGCTCCCGGTTCGAGGCGAGCTGGGGCTCATCGATCCCAGCCGACCCGGGTTGGCATCTCTCGGAGATGTTCGAAGCGATGGAGACGGGCGAACTGCGTGCCCTCCACGTCATCGGGGAGAACCCGGCCCAGTCCGAGGCCAATGTTCGTCACGTTCGGACGCTCCTCGAAGGACTCGACTTCATGGTCTGCCAGGACCTCTTCCTCACCCGAACCGCCGAACTGGCCGATGTCGTGCTCCCTGCTGCTGCCGACTGGTGTGAGGCGGAGGGCACCGTCACCTCCTCCGAGCGCCGGGTACAACGGGTGCGGCGGGCCCTCCAGCCACCGGTCGGGGTGCGAACGGACCAAGAGATCCTGCTCGGGCTCGCGGCCGAGATGGGAACCGACTGGGGAGCGCTCAGCGCCGAAGCCATCTGGGACGAGTGTCGGTCGCTCAGCCCGATGCATGGCGGCATGTCGTATCCCCGCCTGGAAGCAGCCGGTGGCCTCCAGTGGCCGTGCCCCGACGAATCCCACCCGGGGACGCTGTTCCTTCACGGCCGCCTCTGGGAGCGCCCGGTCCAAGGCCCACCGGCACCATTCACCCCGGTCGAGTGGGTGCCGCCAGTCGACCAGCTGACCGATGAGTATCCCCTGCGGATGACCACCGGACGGCATCTCGACGGGTACAACACGGGCGCCCAATCAAACCGGTTCGAACCCCCGACCCGGGTCGGGGGAACGCTCGACCTATCACCCGAGGACGCCGCTCGGTTGGGAATCGAGACCGGTGATTCCGTGGACGTCTCCTCCCGGCGGGGGTCGATCCGCGTGCCGGCCCGAGTCGTGGACGGTCTCCGGCAAGGGCTCGTATTCATGCCGATCCACTACCCCGGGGCAGACGTCAACCAACTCACGCCCGACGCCTGGGACCCCAAATCGGGCACGGCCGAATTCAAAGCGACCGCGGTCCGGGTCGAGGCAGCCCTCTAGTGCTGGATCCCCGAACCTCTGCAGCGTCGCGTCGGCCAGGGTCGCCCCTGGCGGTATCCCCACGCGGACATCCAAGGACACCGCACTAGTGGAGATCAACACTCCTGTTGCACTCCCCTCCGGCCCCGAGTTGGCTGTGCTGGCGGCGGTGCTCGGGATGCCGGACGACCCATGGCGAGGGGGAGAGCGAGTCGGCTCGTCGACCCGGATCGCAGTTGGACTGGGCGGCGGCCGTGCCGCCCAGCGTTCCTTGCTGCTGCCGGCACTCATCGCCCTCCAGCAGCAGATCGGATGGATCAGCAAGGGTGCGGTGGGCGCCTTGGCTCAGCAGTTGGACGTCCCTGCGGCAGAGGTCTGGGGGGTGGTCACCTTTTATGACCTCCTCGACGTCGAGCCACCCAGCCGGGAAGTCGTCCTCGTCTGCACGGACGTGGTCTGCCCGAGCGGCGCGCTGCGGATCGACGAACTCCTGGCAGATGGCGTGGACGCAAGAGGCGTCCCCTGCCTCGGTCAATGCGACCGCCCGTACGGCGAACTCACCACCGGTCCGTGGGCGGTCCCGGCCGGACCTTCCCTGCGTGTCGGGGCCACCTCGAGCCTGCTCGCCGAGCGGGAGCGGTACGCCGCCCTTCGGAGCGCACTCGAGATGGCGCCCGGCGAGGTCGTCGCAATGGTCGAGGCCGCCGGGCTCGTGGGACGAGGCGGGGCGGCCTTCCCCGTCGGAGTCAAGTGGCGCGCCGCAGCCGCGACCGCGACGACCAAGCGGTTCGTGGTCTGCAATGCCGACGAGTCGGAGCCGGGGACGTTCAAGGATCGTCTCCTCCTGGAGGACCACGCTGACTCCGTCCTGGAGGGGCTCATCATTGCCGCGTATGCGGTGGGGGCCGCGCAGGGGTACGTATACATCCGAGGGGAGTACCCGTCTGCGCACGCTGCCATGGGCCGGGCAATCGTCAATGCCCGCGAACTCGGCGCACTCGGGTCGGGCATCGCCGGCTCCCAGTTCTCGTTCGATGTCGAGATCCGGAGCGGTGCCGGGGCCTACATTTGCGGGGAGGAGACCGCCCTACTCAACTCGATCGAGGGCTATCGGGGTGAGCCTCGCTCCAAGCCCCCGTTCCCAACCGAGGTGGGGCTGTTCGGTTTCCCGACCGTCATCAACAACGTCGAGACCCTGGCCAACGTGCCTCTCATCCTCGCCGATGGGCCGGAGGCCTTCCGTGCCGTCGGCACCCCGGCATCCCCCGGCACGAAGCTGTTCAGCGTTTCGGGGGACGTCGAATGGCCCGGCGTGTATGAACTCCCCATGGGAACTTCCCTCGCGGCACTCCTCGACCTGTCTGGCGCCACCGACACCAGGGCGGTGCTGCTCGGGGGAGCGGCGGGTTCCTTCGTGAAGCACGATGACGTGGTGCTCAGCTTCGAGGGTGCCCGGGCGGCCGGAGCGGGCCTTGGATCCGGTTCCGTCATAGTGTTCGGAATGGCGACGGACTTCGAATGGGTGTGCACGCGGATAGCCGAGTTCTTCGCCCATGAGTCGTGCGGGCAATGCGTGCCCTGTCGGGTCGGAACGGTCCGGCAGGCCGAGGCAGTGGCGCTCTTGGGTGCCGACCAACGCCAACTCGTGGTCCTTTCTGACATAGACCGCGCCATGACGGATGCCTCCATTTGTGGCCTTGGCCAGACGGCATCGGCCGCAATCCGTTCGGCGATCCGCCTCGGACTCCTGGGAGCAACCGATGTCTGAAGTCGCCCTCGTCATCGACGGTCGAGACGTCCGGGTGCCGGCTGGTACGTCGCTCCTCGAGGCCGCCCGCACGGTGGGGTCGGCGCCACCGACGCTCTGCTACCTCGGGACCCTGACCCCTGCGAATGCGTGCCGGATCTGCGTCGTGGACGTGGCAGGGGAGCGAGTGCTTGCTCCGGCGTGCTCCCGAAGCGTCCGCGACGGCATGGAGGTCTCCACCGGGTCCGACCGGGTTCGCCACGCCCGAAAGATGGTCCTGGAGTTCCTGGCCGGCAGCGTCGACCTCTCCCAGGCACCCGACCTCCTCATGTTGATGGAGGAGTACGGGGCCGACCCGGAACGCTTCTCGGAGGGTGCGAGAGCCGGTGCCCCCGCCCTGGTCGACAACCCGCTCTTCGTGAGGGTGATGGACAGGTGTGTCCTCTGTTACCGGTGCGTGAGCGCCTGCGGAGAGGATGCGCAGTGGACGTTCGCCCTCACCGTTGCCGGGCGAGGCTTTGACGCCCACGTCGCCACCGAGTTCGAAGGAAGTCTCCCCGACTCCGCGTGCGTGTTCTGTGGGAACTGTGTCGGAGTGTGCCCGACCAACGCCCTCCAACCGAGGAGTGAATGGGAGCTCCGCGCCGTCGGGCTGTGGGATGAGGAAGCGCAGTCGATCACATCGACGATCTGTGCCTACTGCGGGGTCGGATGCACACTCGATCTGCATGTCCAGGACAACCGCATCGTCAAAGTCACCTCCCCCCGCGACCATGACGTCACCTCCGGCAACTTGTGCATCAAGGGGAGGTTCGGCTACGAGTTCGTACACGTCGATGACGACACTCCCATCGACAGGGTGCTCAGGCGGGCACGCTCCTGAGATCTTCGAGCCTGGTGGGGTGGGGGACTACCGTCGATGCGATGCCACCGTCCCACCTCGCCGCCCGACTCCTGTGAGACGGATTCGATCGCTCGAAGACCCGGCCGACCGAGCGCGTGTCGAGTCGTTCATCGATACCCTCGGCGGTGAGACGGCGCACGCCTCGGTGGGGGAGAGAAAGCTCATCGGGCTTCGACATGGAGCCCCGGTCTCGGTGCTCGAATCCGCTGGAGAGATCATCGGTGCCCTCATCATCGCTACGGGTTCACTTCCCACCGCTGAGGTCGCGGCTCTCCCGGGTCACGAGGATGTCGGCCGTGCGCTCATCTCCGAGGCCATGGCGGAGTACGGGTCGCTCCGCGTATGGACGCTCGGGGATCGATGGGGCCAGCTCCTACTCGAGCTCGGCTTCCGGCTGGAACGCACACTCCACCGACTCGAGGTCCAGCTACCGGTGATGGGTACCGAGATCGCCTTCACGGAGACCGGCTTCGAGGCTGAGCACCTGGATGCCTGGCTCGAAGTGAACAACGCCGCGTTCGCTGGTCACCCCGAACAGGGCGGTTGGACCGAGACAGAGTTCCTGGAACGAATGAAGTTGCGGTGGTGGGACCCGGATGACCTGAGGATGGCCTGGGAGGGAGAGCGGTTGGTCGGTTCCTGCTGGACGAAGGTGCATGCCGACGGGGTTGGCGAGATCTACATCATCGGCCTTCATCCCGAGTATCACGGTCGGGGATGGGGCAAACAGCTCGTGCTCGAGGGACTACGGCACCTGTGGGAGTCGCGGGGATGTGAGCGTGGGATGCTGTACGTCGATGCCGCCAGCCTGGCAGCGAAGGCCACCTATGAGCGCATCGGCTTTGCAACGGCCTCGATCGACCGGTCGTACGTCCTTCGGGTGTGAGACCGGCCTCGTGCTGGATTGGCGCTTGCAGCCCTAGCCGAAGCGGCGGGAGCACGAGGGACACGTGGAGTCCGACTCGCGGGTGGGAGCGAAACACCAAGGACACGGAAGATCGGTCCCTCGCTCATCCCGGATGTCGATCACCTTCCAGTCCTCCAGGCGCACCTGCGCTGGTTGCTTGAAGATCCCGAGCATCTCGCTGATTCCTCCTGGTTTCCGTGGCGGCAATGTACGGCCACCCCGCCGGACAATCGCGGATTTCGCGAACTTCGCCTCCCGATGTGACAACGCCTCGCTGCCCGCTGGAGGTGAGCGCTGCCTTCTGCAGGTGACGGACCAACAGCTCTCGACGGTGCTGCGTTCGTGGTGCCTCGGCTCGGTTCTCCGTTCTCTGCTCTCCGGTATTGGTTCCCGTTGCCTCGCGGGGCGTCGTTATCCTCGCCACGATGCAGATCACACTCCCCGACGGCACCGTGCGTGAGTACGGCAACAACGCGACCGGACTCGACGTCGCCGAGAGCATCGGCCCCAGGCTGGCGGGGGCCGCGGTGGCGGTGCGCTTCAACGGGGCTGAGTGGGACCTGACCAGGCCGCTTCCGGGGGACGGTTCGGTGGAGATCATCACCGACACCTCCCTGGCCGGCTTGCATGTCCTGCGACATTCCGCGGCCCATATCATGGCCCAGGCCGTCCTCGACCTCTTCCCCGAGGCGACCTTTGCGATCGGTCCCGCCATCCAGGACGGCTTCTACTACGACTTCGCGGTGCCAGCCCCGTTCACGCCCGAGGACATCGAGCGGATCGAGGCTCGGATGGCGGAGATAGTCGCCGCCGATCAGCCGTTCATCCGACAGGAAATGAGCAAGGCGGACGCGCTCGAGATCTTTGCCCGGCACCGTTTCAAGACCGAGATCATCGAGAGCGTCGACGAATCCGAGGTCGCAGGCGGCGAGGTCGTCTCGGCGTATCGCAACACCGAGTCGTTCATCGACTTGTGCCGCGGCCCCCACCTCCCCTCCACCGGGCGCCTCCGGGCTTTCAGGCTGCAGCGTGTCGCCGGGGCCTATTGGCGGGGTGATGAGAACCGAGAGCAACTCCAGCGCATCTATGGCACAGCGTGGGATTCCAACGCGTCTCTCGAGGATCACCTTCATCGACTCGAGGAGGCGGAGAAGCGAGACCATCGGCGACTCGGACCGGAGCTCGACCTCTTCTCATTCCCCCGCGAACTCGGGCCAGGCCTCGCCGTCTGGCACCCCAAGGGAGGCATGGTCCGCAAGCAGATCGAGGATCACTCGAGGCGAATGCACGAGCGGTTCGGTTTCGACTTCGTCGTCTCACCCCACCTCGCCAAGTCGAACCTATGGGAGACGTCCGGGCACCTCGGCTTCTACGCCGAGTACATGTACCCGGGCATGGAGATGGACGGCGGGGACGACTACCGGGTGAAGCCGATGAATTGCCCGTTCCACGTGCTCATCTACAAGGGCTCGTCCCGGTCCTACCGCGACCTGCCCCTCCGCCTGAGTGAGCTTGGGTCGGTGTATCGCTATGAACGATCCGGCGTCATCCATGGTCTGTTGCGAGCGCGGGGCTTCACCCAGGACGACTCACACACCTTCTGCTCCCCCGACCAGCTCGGCTCCGAGCTGGCGATGCATCTCGACTTCGTCCTGGCGTGGTTACGAGACTTCGGATTCGAGGAGTTCGAAGCCGACCTCTCCACCCGTCCCGAGAAGTACGTCGGCGAGATCGACAGGTGGGACCAGGCTGAGCGCCAACTGGCCGAAGCCCTCGACCAGGCGGAGATCACCTACGAGGTGGCGCACGGCGAGGGGGCTTTCTACGGCCCCAAGATCGACATGCATGTCAAGGACGCCATCGGGCGCCGCTGGCAGATGTCCACGATCCAGGTCGACTTCAACCTCCCGGAACGTTTCGGCCTCGAGTACACCACGTCGGAGAACGAGAAGGGCCTGCCGTTCATGATCCACTCGGCGAAGGCCGGTTCCATCGAGCGGTTCTTCGGCGTGCTCGTCGAGCACTACGCCGGGGCATTCCCGATGTGGCTGGCCCCCTCGCAAGTGGGAGTCATCACGGTGGCCGATCGTCACGCCGACTACGCCGGCGAGGTTGCGTCCGAGCTTCGGCGGGCCGGACTGCGGGTCGAGGTCGACGACGGATCCGGGAAGCTCGGTGAGAAGATCAGACGCATGATCACCCAGAAGCTCCCGGCGATCGTCGTCGTCGGGGATGACGACGTGGACCAGCAGACCGTGGGTCTTCGGTTGCGGGGCGCGGAAGAGCAGCGCGGCACTCCCCTCGGGGAAGCTGTGGCCAGCCTGGCTGAACGTGCACAGGAACCCGCATGACGCTTGACCGCGACGGCATCGAGATACCCCGGGAGGTCGCGGATGCCGAGGGAGTCCCCGACGAACTCGACGCCAACGTGGCGGGCGACTACTCCGTGCCCGACCCCGCCCGGCGCGCGACGTCAGCCAAGCTCTACCTCGGGGGTGCGGTCCTGTCGGCAGTCGGTGCGCTCACCGGTCTCGGGGCAGGGATGTGGGGGATGGCCGCCGGACTCGCCGTGCTGGCGCTCATCCACTTCCGGTCGGCCTGGCACATGACCATCCGGGAGGCGACCGCCCTGGAGGCCGCCGGGAGCGCGCTGACCTTCACTGTCGGTCACGCCTCGGCTGCCGTGCGATTCCGCGGGCTGCGGGCGAGGCCGGAGTGGAATGTCATCCTCTATGACAGCGCCGAACCGCCTTCCATGCGCGCCCTGGTGTTCGTGGATGCGGTGTCGGGACAGGTGCGGGGTGAGCCCTTCGTCGAGCAGCTGTGAGGGAGGACGGAGAACGGAGAACGAAAGAACGGAGAACGGAGAACGGAGAAAGAACCTCGCTCCTTGCTCCTCGCTCCTCGGCTACCGCTCGTCTATCGGGACGAAGGTGCGATCCGTCTCGCCGATGTACACCTGACGGGGGCGCCCAATACGCGAGGCGGGGTCCGCATGCATCTCACGCCATTGGGCGATCCAGCCCGGCATGCGGCCGAGGGCGAAGAGAGACGTGAACATGTCCACCGAGAACCCCATCGCTCGATAGATGATGCCCGAGTAGAAGTCGACGTTCGGAAAGAGCTTCCGCTCGGTGAAGTACTCATCGAGGAGCGCAGCCTCCTCCAGTTCGCGGGCCAAGCGAAGGAGCGGGTCATCCTTGCCCAGCAGGTCGAGCACATCGTCGACGGTGCTCTTGAGAATCCGGGCACGAGGGTCGAAGTTCTTGTAGACACGATGGCCGAACCCCATCAGGAGGAACGGGTCGTCCTTGTCCTTCGCTCGCTCGATCCAGGACGTGACTTCGCCGCCCGCGTTCGACATTGCTTGCAGCATCTCGAGCACTGCCTGGTTGGCACCGCCGTGCAACGGACCCGACAGGGCATGGATGCCGGCCGAGATCGAGGCAAAGATCGAGGCATGAGACGAGCCGACGATCCGAACGGTCGATGCCGAGCAGTTCTGCTCATGGTCGGCGTGGAGTACGAGCAGCATGTTCATCGCGTGCTGCACCTGGGGTGAGATCTCGATGTGGCGATTCGGGCGGGAGAAGACCATGTGCAGGAAGTTCGCCGAGTAGTCGAGGTCGTATCGGGGGTAGATGTACGGGCGGCGTTCCCGGTACTTGTACGCCCAGGCGACCATCGTCGGCATCTTGGCGATCAGGAGCTGTGTCGCCCGCTCCACCGCCTCTGGGTCCAGTGGATTGGAGGCCTTCGGGTAGTAGGCCCCGAACGTGGAGATCCCGCTCGAGAGCACGGCCATCGGGTGTGCTTCGTGGGGGAAGGCGTCGAACAGGTGCTTCAGATCCTCGGGCAGCGATGCGTTCTCATGGATCGCCGACTCGAACTCAGCGAGTTCGGTCACGGTCGGGAGGTCCCCGCGGATCAGGAGGTATGCCACCTCGAGGAACGACGCACTCGTGGCGAGGTCCTCGATCGAGTAGCCGCGATGGCGCAGGATGCCCTCCTCGCCATTGATGAAGGTGATGGAGCTCCGTGCCTCCGCGGTGTTCCCGAAGCCCCGGTCGAACGTGGTGACACCGGTGGTGCCACGAAGCGAGGAGATGTCGACTGCGCGTTCCCCCATTGTCCCTTCGATCATGGGCAGGGGGATCGCCTGGTCGCCAAGATTGAGGGTCGCATCGCTCATGGGTCGGTCCTTGCAGATCGTACGTGGTGCGGCGGGGCGCGCAGAACACCGCAGCCGTCTCGGTCGCTCCAGTCTACGTGACCGGGAGGACCACCTCCACCGCGAAGGCAACGTGAGTTGGTTTGGTACCGTTTCCCCGTGATCGAGACATATGCCCGCGGCCGGATCGAACGCTTCCTCGATCCTTTGGGAAGAATCCTGGCCCGGCTTCGGATCACACCGATGGCGCTGACCGCCACCGGCCTCGCGCTCTGTGTCGCGGCGGCCTTCCTCGTTGGGGCTGGAAATGCAGTCGTCGGCGGATGGGTATTCCTCTCCGGCTCGGCCCTCGACGGCCTCGACGGGACCGTGGCCCGCCTCACCGGCACGAGTTCCAAACGTGGTGCCCTCGTCGACTCGGTGGCGGATCGCCTGGGTGAGATTTCGTTGTGGGGTGGGCTGGCCGCCTTCCTCGCCGATCAGCCGACGCTGGTGTTGGTGTGTGTGCTCTCGCTCGGCGGGGCACTGCTCACCTCGTACCTGCGGGCCAAGGCAGAGGCGGTCGGCGCCGACGGCCGCGGCGGCCTGGTCGGGAGAGCAGAGCGTGTCATCCTCCTCACTGGGGGACTCGTCCTCGGGCTCCTGCACTGGGTCCTTCCAGTCCTGGCCATCGTGATCTGGGTCACCGTGATCCAGCGCTTCTGGGTCATCTGGAAACGACTCGAGCCGTGAGCCGAGCGTCTCTTCTCAAGATCGCCTCCCGAGCCGTCGGCCTCCTTCCTTTCGGGGTCGCCCGTTGGTGCGGCCGGATGGTCGGGCGCTTGGCGTGGCGAAGAGGGGTGGGTCGGAGCATGGTTCCCCGCCACCTGGCACGACTCGGGGTCGAGCCAGGGCGAGGGCGTGACGTGCTGTCCGCCTACGGCGAGTACTGGGCGGAGACGCTGTGGTTGGCCCCACGACGCTTGGATGGCATCCGTTCGCGCCTCACCATCGACGGTCTCGAACACTTCGAGGCCGCCCACGCCGGCGGACGGGGTGCCATCTACGCGCTGCCACACATGGGCAACTGGGAGTACGCGGCCATTCTCCCGTGGTCGCGGGGGATTCGAGTGATCGCTGTCGCCGAGAAACTCCCCGATCCCGAGGTCACGGAGTGGTTCACCCGAACGAGGGCGATGGTCGGGATCGAGATCGTGTTGGCTGACGGCTCGCGGGATTCGATGCAGACGCTGTTGCGGGGTCTCCGAGAAGGGGCTGGGATTGCCCTTCTCTCCGATCGCGATGTGACCGGATCGGGGATCGAGGTCGAATTCTTCGGCGAAACGACCCGACTCCCAACCGGACCCGTCTCCATTGCGATCGCCACCGGCGCCGTGGTTCTCCCGGTGGCTTGCTTTGCCACCCCCGAGGGCCATCGACTCGACTTCCGGCCCCCGCTCGCGATCCCGGAGGGAGGGAACCGAGCGGACCGCATCTCGCAGGGAACGCAGGCGCTGGCAGCGGAGTTGGAGGCTCTCATCGGCAAGGACCCGACCCAGTGGCACCTGCTGCAGCCGAACTGGCCGAGCGACCCCGGACATCGAGGATGAGGATCGGGCTCGTCTGTCCGTATGACATGGGCGCTCCCGGTGGGGTCCAGGCCCAGGTGCGAGGGTTGGCCGCCGCCTTGATCGGGCTTGGGCATGACGTGAAGGTGGTCGCGCCGGGAGTGGTGGAAGAGGACCTCGGACGGGTTCGTCGGATCAGGGCCAACCGAAGCGTCGCCCCGATCGCCCTCGGCCCGGGCATCGGTCGCAAGGTGAAGGAGCGCCTGGCCCACTGCGACATCGTCCACGTTCACGAACCACTCATGCCGAGCGTGTCGCTGTCGGCGCTCCGGTCGGGACGCCCGACGGTTGCCACGTTCCATGCCGCTCCCGCCGGGGGAGTGCGGCTGCTCTACAAGGCGCTTGGGCCCGTTGCCCGGCGACGCCTGGACCACGCGGTGTCGACCGCGGTCTCGCGAACAGCTGCCGAAGCGGCGGGCATCCTCGGCATCGAGAGCACGATCGTGCCCAACGGGGTCTTCGTGCCGTCGGCCGTGAAGGACCAAGCGGACCGGCATGGGGTCTTGTTCATCGGCCGGGACGAGCCACGCAAGGGACTCTCCGCCCTCCTCGCTGCCTGGCCGCTGGTGCAGAAGGTGTCACCGGACTCGGAGCTGACCATCGTCGGGGTGGAAGGCACCGACGGTCCCAACCTTCGCTTTCTCGGGAATGTCGACGAGGCGACCAAGCAGCGTCTTCTGGCCAGCAGCGCGGTGCTGTGTGCCCCCAACCTCGGTGGTGAGAGCTTTGGCGTCGTGGTCGCCGAGGGCATGGCCGGGGGTTGTGCCGTGGTGTGCAGCGACCTTCCTGCGTTCGCCGACGTCGGTGGTGATGGTGTCGCGACGTTCCCGGTTGGCAACGTACCTGCCCTTGCCTTGCTCCTGGCATCACTGCTGTCCGACGGTGAGCGTCGGTCGGCCCTGGCTGGCCGGGCGCGGGAGCGCGTTCGTTGTTACGCGTGGGCGACGGTGACCGAGGACTACCTGAGGGCCTACGAGCGCGCACTGGGATCCTGACGGACCGGTTCGTATCACCCACCGAGTCTCTACAATCGCCGGGTCCTTTCCAACGACCGGAGAACCCCCATGGAGAACATCGAGCGAGGGACCGACCTCGTCAAGCGCGGCCTGGCAGAGATGCTCAAGGGCGGCGTCATCATGGATGTGGTCACGCCCGACCAGGCCAAGATCGCAGAAGAGGCCGGAGCCGTGGCCGTCATGGCGCTCGAGCGGGTCCCCGCCGACATCCGCAAGGACGGGGGAGTGGCCCGTATGTCCGACCCCGAGATGATCGTCGGGATCCAGGAAGCCGTCACCATCCCGGTGATGGCGAAGGTCCGGATCGGCCACTTCGTGGAGGCACAGGTGCTGCAATCGCTCGGCGTCGACTACATCGACGAGTCCGAGGTCCTGACCCCGGCGGATGAGGAGCACCACATCGACAAGTGGCAGTTCACCACTCCCTTCGTATGTGGCGCTCGCAACCTCGGTGAGGCGCTTCGTCGGATCGGTGAAGGCGCGGCCATGATCCGCACCAAGGGGGAGGCCGGCACTGGGAACGTCGTCGAGGCAGTTCGCCACATGCGGACCATCACCAACGAGGTTCGCAGGCTACAAGGCCTTGGGCAGGAGCAGCTCATGTCGGCCGCCCGCGACCTGGGTGCGCCATATGCGCTCGTCCGGGAAGTGGCAGAGACGGGCAAGCTTCCTGTCGTCAACTTTGCAGCCGGGGGCATAGCCACGCCCGCCGATGCCGCGCTCATGATGCAACTCGGTGTCGAAGGCGTCTTCGTCGGTTCCGGCATCTTCAAGTCCGGCGATCCCGACAAGCGGGCCAAGGCAATTGTCGAGGCAACGACCTACTTCCAGGACCCGGCGATCATCGCCAAGGTCTCGAAGAACCTGGGTCAACCCATGGTCGGGATCGAGATGGACACCCTCGCCGACCACCAGAGACTCGCCGAGCGCGGCTGGTAGGCGGGGCGCCGGATGCGGGTAGGGATCCTCGCCCTCCAAGGCGACGTGCGCGAACACCGGGCGAGCCTCGAACCGCTCGGCGCGTATGTCGTTGAAGTCCGCAGGGCCGAGGAGCTCGATGACATCGACGGGCTCATCATCCCTGGGGGCGAATCGACAACCATCGGTCGGCTGGCGACCCTCTACGGGCTCATGGACCCCCTCCGCAAGCACATCCGCTCAGGGCTGCCGACCTACGGCACCTGTGCGGGGATGATCTTCCTGGCCACCGGCGTCGATGGACGACCCCAACCCCAACTCGGGGTCCTCGATGCCACGGTGCTCCGGAATGCCTGGGGCACCCAGAACGAGTCGTTCGAGGCCGACCTGGATATCGTGGGTCTCGACGATCCCTTCCACGCCGTGTTCATTCGTGCTCCCTGGATCGCCCAACTCGGGGAAGGAGTCGAGGTCCTCGCGCGGTGGGCGGACCACCCGGTGATGGTACGTACGAGGACCATCCTCGCGACGTCGTTCCACCCCGAGCTGACCGTCGATGGCAGACTCCACGCCATGTTCCTGCAGATGATCGAGGAGACCGCCTGATGTCGGGCCACTCCAAATGGGCAAACATCAAGCACCGAAAGGGCCGACAGGACGCCGCCCGCGGAAAGCTGTTCGCGAAGCTGGCGAAGGGGATCGAGGCGGCCGCCAGGGCTGGGGGCGGTGACGTGGCGATGAACGCCACACTCAGCACCGCCGTTGCCAAGGCCAAGGCGAGTTCGATGCCCAACGACAACATCGACCGGGCCATCAAACGCGGCATCGGTGAGGGCGATGACGGCGTCGTCTACGACGAGTTCTTCTACGAAGGCTATGGGCCCGGGGGAGTGGCAGTTCTCGTCAAGATCCTCACCGACAACCGGAACAGGGCGAGCTCCGACGTTCGGGTGGCCTTCACGCGCAATGGTGGGAACCTCGGCGAACCGGGGTCGGTGGCATACCTCTTCGAGCAGAAGGGGTACCTCGTGGTTGCAGGGAGCGAGGACGACGTGATGCTGGCTGCTCTCGACGCCGGGGCCGAGGACGTGCGGGATGTGGGCGACGGCAAGTACGAGGTCATCACCGACCCGTCCGACTTTGGGGCAGTACTTGCGGGCCTCGAGGCGGCTGGACTCAGCGCAGAGGAGGCCGACGTGACCCAGCTTCCCAGCGTGAGTGTGCCGGTCGACGCCGAGACAGCGCCCAAGGTACTCCGCCTGATCGACGCTCTCGAGGACGTTGACGACATCCAGGATGTCTATGCCAACTTCGACATCAGTGACGAGATCATGGAGAGCCTCGACGTCTGAGGGGTCCCGAGTCCCAAGTCCCGAGTCCCGAGTCCCGAGTCCCGAGTCCCGAGTCCCGAGTCCCGCAGTCCTCGGTCCCCAGTCCTCGGTCCCCAGTCCTCGGTCCCCAGTCCCCAGTCCCTGGTGATCCTCGTTCCTTGCTCCCGCTTCCTCTACCATAGAACGTATGTTCGTATTGGGAATCGACCCGGGACTTACTCGGACTGGCTATGCCGTGCTCCGGGTGTCGCGACCCACGCCGCAGGTGGTGTCGGGCGGTGTCCTGCGAACCGACCACCGGCGGCCGATGCCCGACCGGCTCGCTGAACTCCACGTCGACCTGCTCTCCCTCATCGCGGACCACGGACCGGCCGTCATGGCGCTCGAGCGGGTCTTCATCAAGAAGAACATCACCAACGCCATGAGCGTCGCCAGGGCGTCGGGCATCGCGATGCTCGCCGCCGCCGAGAGTGGGATTCCGGTAAGGGAGTACACGCCGACGGCCGTCAAGCTCGCCGTCACTGGGGACGGCTCAGCCGGGAAACCCCAGGTCTCGGAGATGGTCGTCCGTCGGCTCGGACTGGCCGAGGCTCCCGAACCGGCCGACGTCGCCGACGCGATCGCGGTTGCCCTCTGCCACATCCAATCCTCCCGAATCGAGCAGGTCGCGGCCAACCCTGCGGCGGCCACGTCAGGAGTCCCCCGATGATCGGCAGGCTTCGGGGATCCTTGGCGTCGCGCGGCGCGGATGCGGTCCTCATCGATGTGGCGGGGGTTGGCTATTCCGTGGCGGTCACGGCACGGACCATCGCTGACCTTCCCGGCCTCGGCAACGAGGTCGTCCTCCACACACACCTCCACGTTCGGGAGGACCAACTCGCCCTGTTCGGGTTCCCGACCGAGCGAGAACTCGAGACATTCGTCCTCCTGCTTGGTGCATCGGGGGTCGGCCCACGGGTGGCGCTGGCGATGCTGGCCACCCTCACGCCCGACCAACTCGCAGCAGCCCTCCTGACCGAGGACATCGGGGCGCTGTCCTCGGTCCCGGGTATCGGTCGCAGGACTGCCCAGAAACTCATCCTCGAACTCAAGCCGCGGTTCGCCTCCTCGAGCGTGGCGATCGTGGGATCCGGGGTTGCACGCGGCCAGGTCCGGGAAGCGCTCGAAGGTCTCGGCTATCAACCATCGGAGATCACCGAAGCGCTCGGTGAGGTGGCTTCGGACCTCGGCCCGGAGGACCAGCTCCGTGAAGCACTGCGTGCACTCGGTCGACGGAGGCAGCAATGAGGGAGGACCGACTGGTGGCCAGCGAACCCCTCGCGGACGACACGTTCGAGGCGACCCTCCGGCCCCAGCAGCTCGGCGAGTTCGTGGGCCAGGCCGACCTCAAGGAACGCATCGGTATCAGCATCGATGCCTCCAAGACACTGGGCCTACCACTCGACCACGTCCTTCTCTCCGGGCCACCCGGGCTGGGCAAGACCACGTTGGCGACGATCATCGCCAACGAGATGGGCGCGCGACTCCGTGCCACCACCGGCCCGGCATTGGAGCGTCCCGGCGACCTCGCAGCCATCCTGTCCAATCTTGATGAGGGTGATGTCTTCTTCATCGACGAGATCCACCGACTCCCACGCAGCGTCGAAGAAGTGCTGTACCCCGCCATGGAGGACTTCTTCCTCGATGTGGTCATCGGAAAAGGCCCGGCGGCCCAGACGATTCGGCTCACCCTGCCGCGGTTCACCCTGGTCGGCGCCACGACCCGCAAGGGCATGGTCTCGGCGCCCCTCCGTGACCGTTTCGGGATCGTCGATCGGCTGGATTACTACGACCCGGACGACCTCTCCGTCATCATCAGGAGGTCGGCGGGCATCCTCGGAATGGAGATCCAGCCCGATGCCGGCGACCTGATCGCCTCGCGGAGTCGTGGTACCCCGCGGATCGCCAACCGCCTCCTCGCTCGGGTACGCGATTACGCGATCGCCAGGGCGGACGGCACCCTCGACCACGCGACCGCCGACATGGCGCTGACCGTGTTCCAAGTGGACGCACTCGGCCTCGATCCGGTCGATCGGGCGATCCTGTCGGCCATCATCGGGAAGTTCGGCGGCGGTCCGGTTGGGCTCTCGACCCTTGCCGTGGCCGTCGGGGAGGAACCGGAGACGGTCGAGGCCGCCTACGAACCCTTCCTCCTCCAGTCCGGCCTCATGCAACGCACCCCGAGGGGACGGGTGGCGACGGCGCACGCATACCTCCACCTCGGCCTCGAACCTCCCGAGGTGGGGTCTCCTCAGTCCTCGTTCGGGGTCTGACCAACCCTCGCCGAGGGCCGACGTTGAGCTGGTCCCGGCACCGTGCCACCATTCGAAGGTGAACGAGATCGATCCAACGCTCACCCGGGACCAGTTCGTATACGGGTTGCCGGACAACGCGATCGCCCAAGCCGCGATCGAACCGCGTGATGCCTCGAGGCTTCTGCGGACAAGTGACCTCTCGGACCATCGATTCACGGATCTCCCTGATCTGCTCGTACCCGGCGATCTCCTGGTCGTGAACGAGACCAGGGTCCGCCGGGCGAGGCTGAGGGGGCGACGCCGGGGGAGCGGGGGCGAGGTGGAACTGCTGGTCCTCGATGCGGTGGGCGACGGCTCGTGGGAATGCCTCTGTCGTCCTGCCCGACGACTGCGCCCCGGCGTCGACCTCGATTTCGACGGTCTCTCGGCGCACATCATCGAAGGGCCGACCGAAGGCCGCGTAACGGTTCACTTCACGGTGCACGATGGTTCGACGCTCGACGGGTCGTTCGACCGGGTTGGCGAGGTACCGCTTCCCCCCTACTTCCATGGCCGGCTCGCCGACCCCGAGCGTTACCAGACCATGTTCGCCAGGCCGGTCGGGTCGGCAGCGGCCCCCACGGCCGCGCTCCACTTCACACCCCGAGTGCTCGAATCCCTGGCCGAGAGGGGAGTGCAGGTCGTCAAGATCGAGCTGCGAATCGGACTCGACACCTTCCGGCCGATCACCGAGGCCCGCCTTGCCGACCACATGATGCACACCGAGGCCTTCGTGGTCCCAGAAGAGACGAGCGTTGCCGTCGCTCACACCAAGGAACGGGGCGGACGGGTCTTCGCGGTCGGCACCACGGTCACGCGTACCCTGGAGACAGCAGCAACCGCTGAAGGCGTGTCGGCCATGACCGGTTTCACCGACCTCTTCATCACGCCCGGCTACCGGTTTCGGGTCGTCGACGGGCTCATCACCAACTTCCATGTCCCGGGTTCGACCCTGGTCGCCCTGGTGGCGGCGGCGCTCGGCGACCGCTGGCGCCTGGTCTACGACACAGCACTCGAGCGCGGGTATCGGTTCTTGTCGTTCGGGGATGCAATGCTCATCGAACTGCAGCAAGCCGAGGATGGAGGAGGAGTGCAGGGTGGCTGAGCTCGGGGCCTTCCTCGTGGAATCCCGGGACGGCGCGGCGCGGGCCGGTCAGTTGACGCTCGCCCACGGGCCTGTCTCCACGCCGGCTTTCATGCCGGTCGGGACGAGGGGTTCCGTGCGGGCGCTTGACAGCGGAGATCTGCGTGCCACGGGCTCCCAAATGGTCCTGGCCAACACATATCACCTGATGCTGCGGCCCGGGGCGGAGCGGATCGGCCGGCTCGGTGGCCTCCACGCCTTCATGGCGTGGGACGGACCGATCCTGACCGATTCGGGCGGCTTCCAGGTCTTCAGTCTCGGGGCCGAGGTCACCGAGGAAGGCATCTCATTCCGTTCGACCTACGACGGTTCGACCGTGTTCCTCACCCCCGAGGAGGCCACCCGCGTCCAGGAACTGCTCGGCCCCGACGTGGCGATGGTGCTCGATGAACTGATCGGGCTCCCGGCGCCGCCCGAGAAAGTGCGGGCAGCCATGGAGCGAACGCTGCGCTGGGCCGAGCGAGCACGGGCCGCCCACTCCCGGCCCGACCAGGTGCAGTTCGGCATCATCCAGGGCGGGGTCGACCCGAGCCTGCGGGCGATCGCTGCCCGGGACATCGCCGACCTCGGGTTCAAGGGCCTCGCGCTCGGCGGACTCTCCGTGGGTGAGAGCCCGGCCGAGCGGAACACCGCCATCGAGGCCACGGTCACTGAACTGCCCGAGGGCCGGGTCCGCTACGTCATGGGCCTCGGCGACAGCGAAGGAGTGTTGGACGCGGTCGCGCGAGGATGCGACCTCTTCGACTGCGTGTGGCCGACGCGCCTGGCCCGCCATGGCAAGGTGCTCACGGGTGGCGGTGACTTCAACATCCGCAGGGCCGAGTTCATCGAGGACGCCTCCCCGATCGACGAGGCGTGCGCGTGCTCGACGTGTGCGAGCTACTCCAAGGCCTACCTCAACCACTTGGTTCGCGTCGGCGAGCTGGCGGCGCATCGCCTCCTCTCCATCCACAACCTGCACTACACACACCAGCTCATGGCCGCAGCCCGCATCGCAATCCACGAGGGGCGATTCGCCGAGTACCGGGCCCAGGTCGTGAGTGGACGAGGGTGACCCGGGGCTGGCCGCCGGCGTCGCGTTCCTCTCAGGGTCAACTATCCTCGCATCCGCCCCTTCGGAGAGTCACATGTACCTGCTCGCGCAAACCGAATCGTCCGCCCTCCAGAGCTTCGTTCCCCTCATCCTGCTGGGAGCGGTCTTCTACTTCATGATGATCCGACCGCAGCGGAAGCGGCAGCGGGCCCAACAGGCGCTGCTCACCTCGCTGGAGGTGGGGGACGAGATCCGCACCGCGGGTGGCGTTCACGGGCGCATCCGCTCTCTCGACGAAGCCTCTGCCGTGATCACGGTCGAGGATGGTTCGTACATCAGGTTCACCCGGCGCTCCATCATCGAGAAGATCGTCAGGGAGAACTGATGACCCGGCGAGCGATCGCCCTCCTCCTCATCCTCGGGATAGCGTGGGGCGGAATCGGGGCAGCCGTCTCCACGGGGTTCCTACCCAAACTGGGGCTCGACCTCCAGGGAGGGATCTCGGCGATCCTCACCGCCCCGGAAGGCACGGATACCGACCTCCTCGAACAAGCAGTGAGCGTCATGCGCAACCGCATCGAGGCGTCCGGGGTCCAGGAACCCGAGATCTCGATCGAGGGTGACCGCAACGTCCTCGTGCAACTCCCGGGGGTCTCGGACACCGAGGAGGCCCTCGCCATCCTCGGCCAGACGGGCCTCCTCAGCTTCCGCCCCGTCCTCGATGCGGTGCCGCTCGGCTCCGTGGAGACGGCGGGCGACACCGACGACCCCTCCCAACAGGCCTGGCTCGCCGGTCCTGACGGAACGGCCTACCTCGTTGGTGCGTCGGAACTCCTCGGTTCCTACCTCGAGGAAGCGATTGCCACCATCGGCCAGACCGGTGTCGGATTCGAAGTGAACCTGGCATTCGACAGTCGGGGGGCCGACCTCTTCGCCGAACTCACGGCTGCCGCCGCCGGTCAACCACTCTCCGCCCCCCAGCGCCAGATCGCCATCGTCCTCGACGGTGAAGTCATCAACGCGCCGCCGGTCTCCGCACAGGTGAGCCCGTCGACAGGGATCGACGGCGGCCGCGCGGTCATCTCCATGGGAACCGACGAGTCGGCCAAGGACGACGCCGAGCAGTTGGCTGTCGTCCTGCGGTATGGGTCGCTCCCGGTGGAACTCGAACGATCCACCCTGCAGAAGGTCTCGGCAACCCTCGGTCGTGACTCCCTCCAAACCGGCGTGATCGCCGGCCTCGGCGGCCTGGCCATCGTCGCCATCCTCCTGCTGGCCTACTACCGGTCGCTCGGACTCATCGGGGTCCTCGGCCTGTCGGTGTTCGGCTCGCTGCTGCTTCTCATGTTCGCAGTCCTCGGCAACGCTGCCGGCCTCACCCTGACACTTGCCGGCGTGACCGGCATCATCGTCTCGGTGGGCATCACCGCCGACTCCTACATCGTCTACTTCGAACGGATCAAGGAAGAGATACGCAATGGGCACGAGGTTGGGGAGGCGGTCGAGGTCGGGTTCAAGAAGGCCTACCGGACCATCAAGACCGCGGACTTCGTCTCGTTCATGGGGGCGTTCCTCCTGTGGATTCTCGCGGTGGGCCCGGTGAAGGGATTCGCAATGGCCCTCGGCATCGCCACACTCCTCGACCTCATCATCGCTCCGTGGTACACCCGCAACGCCGTTGGGATCCTTGCGCGGGGTGCCCTGGGAACACGGGGCTGGTTCTCGATTCGTGCGGCGGCGGGGGTCTCGCAATGAGCGGCTTGGGCAGGATCCTGCGTTCCGAGACGAACTACGACTTCGTCGGCAAACGGCGCCGGTGGTTCCGCATGTCCCTGGTCGCGATCGCCATCTCGATTGCTGCGCTGGCGATCCTCCGACTCAACCTCGGCCTCGACTTCGTCGGCGGGACCGCCGTCATCGCCGAGAACCCCGGCGGGGTGATGGTCTCCGACCTACGCCAGACCCTCACGTCGCAGGGCTTCACCGAACTGCGACTCGAAGAACTGGACGAGGGCGCCTACATCCGGGTCCGGTCCGGCGCGCTCAGCGAGTCGGAGGAGCTCCGCCTGGTCAACACGATCGCAGCGGACCTGGACATCGACCCGGACACCACCGACGTGTCGACCGTCGGGCCGACGTTCGGAGCCCAGATCACCAGGAGCGCCGTCACGGCACTCCTCGTCTTCCTCGGCGTGGTGATCCTCTTCATCTCGTGGCGCTATGAGTTCAAGATGGCGGTGGGTGCGATCGCTGCGTTGCTGCACGACCTCATCCTCACGTTCGGGGTGTATGCGCTGCTCGGGTTCGAGGTCTCCCCGGCGACCGTGGTGGCGATCCTGACGATCCTCGGATACTCCCTCTACGACACCGTCATCGTCTACGACCGCATCAACGAGCACATCGAGGAGGTGAAGGTCAGGACCACCTATGCCGACCTCGTCAACCAGGCGATGAACGAGGTCGTGGCCAGGAGCCTCGCCACCTCTCTGACGAGCTTGATCCCCGTGGGGGCGCTGCTCTTCGTCGGGAGCCTGCTGCTCGGGGCCGGCACACTCCAGGACTTCGCCCTTGCCCTCTTCGTCGGTATCGGCGTCGGGACCTATTCGTCGATCTTCATTGCGTCCCCGATGCTCGTTGCCCTCAAGGAGCGAGCAGGGGAGGAGTCGATCGATCCCCGCAAGCGAAAGCGGGAACGGACCGGCTCCACGTCGGGGTACGAGAGCTCCCGACCGGGACGATAGGGGAACGAAGAACGGAGAACGAAGGAGGAGCGGTCTTCTTCGCCCCACTCTTCCTGAGAGTTCCTGGTGTCAGCCAGGCAACCCGTCCCGCTCCGTTCTCCGTTCTCCGTTCTGTCCTCCTTCCCGGCGTACCATGGTGCGATGACACCCCGTGACGACGCTGACGCCGGCGTGGTGGATGACGTCGTCACCATCCGGCGACTCCTCGACCTGCACGCCGAACACCACCATGCGGGCGAAGACCTCGCGGTGATCACGCGGGCCTTCGAGGTCGGGAGGGAGGCGCACGGAGGGCAGACCCGCAAGTCCGGTGAGCCGTACATCACGCACCCGATCGCCGTGGCGGAGATCCTCGCCGGTTACGGACTCGACGTGGACACGATCGTCGCCGCCCTTCTCCACGATGTCATCGAGGACACGCCCCTCACGCTCGATGACGTGACTCGGGAGTTCGGCGAGTCGGTGTCCGGGCTCATCGACGGCGTCACGAAGCTCGACAGGATCCGCTTCGACTCGCGGGAGGAACAGCAGGCGGCAACCATTCGCAAGATGGTCGTGGCCATGGCGCGCGACGTGCGGGTTCTCCTCATCAAGCTGGCCGATCGCCTCCACAACATGCGCACCCTCGGCGTGCTCAGTCCCGAGAAACAGGAGCGAATCGCCAGGGAGACCCTCGAGGTGTACGCCCCCCTGGCCCATCGCCTCGGGGCCCAGGACATCAAGCACGAACTCGAGTCGCGGTGCTTCGAGGTCCTGTACCCGAAGCGCCATGCCGAGATCGAGGAACTCATCCAGCAGCGATCCCCCCACCGGGAGGCGGTGATCGTGCAGGCCGTCAAACAGATCACCGATGCCCTTGCCAAGGCCGGGATCGACGCCGAAGTGTCAGGCCGGCCCAAGCACCACTACTCGATCTACCGCAAGATGCTCAACACTGGAAGGCCGTTCGAGGAGATCCACGACCTCATCGGCGTCCGCGTGATCGTCCGCGACCTTCCTGCCTGCTATGCCGCACTCGGGGTCGTCCACGCCATGTGGCCGCCGCTCCACGGGCGATTCAAGGACTTCGTGGCGATGCCCAAATTCAACCTGTACCAGTCGATCCACACGACGGTTATCGGCCCCGACGGGAAGGCACTCGAAGTCCAACTGCGGTCGTGGGAGATGCATCAGCGGGCCGAGTTCGGCATCGCGGCGCACTGGCGATACAAGGAAGGCGTGACAGCCGTCGGCCTCCCGTGGTTGGCCGACTTGCGCGACCTCGACGAGGACCAGGCCGATCCCGAGGACTTCCTCCGGTCGATGAAGCTCGATCTCTACCAGGACGAGGTGTTCGTCGTGACTCCGAGAGGTGACGTGAAGACCCTCCCCTTGGGGGCGACGCCAGTCGATTTCGCCTACGCGATCCACACCGAGGTCGGGCATCGTTGCACTGGGGCTCGGGTGAATGGGCGCCTGGTCCCGCTCGACAGCAAGCTCGAGTCCGGTGACGTGGTTGAGATCATCACCTCCAACCGGGCCGATGCCGGGCCGAGCCGGGACTGGACGAAGTTCGTTGGGACAGCCCGAGCCAAGGGCCGCATCAAACAGTGGTTCCAGCGAGAGCGCCGGGAGTCGGCACTCGCCGAAGGACGGCAAAGGGTGCTCGAACTCCTCCGCAAGGAGGGACTCGGCCTCGGACAGGCTGCCCGGGATCGGATCCTCACGACCGTCGCCGCCGACTTGGGCCACAAGGACCTCTCTTCGCTCTTCGTGGCCGTGGGGGAGGGAGGCCTCACCGCCGCGATGGTGGCCACTCGGGTTGTCCGGGAAGTTCGCCCCGAGCCGGAGGAGGCTCCCGACGAGGAGGATCTGCTTGCTCCACCCCGGCTCCACCGCACACGGTCCACCGGCACGGGGATCATCGTCGAGGGCTTCGATGACATGTGGGTGCGGATCGCACGCTGTTGTGCGCCCGTCCCCGGGGACTCGATCATCGGGTTCGTCACCGTCGGGCACGGGGTGTCGGTACATCGGGCCGACTGCATCAATGTGGGAGCACTCCAGAAGGAGCGCATCGTCGGCGTCGAGTGGGCCGCCGACCGCATCGGATCGTTCGCGGTCTGGGTGCAGGTGGAGGCACTTGATCGATCGGGGTTGCTGCGGGATGTCACCTCCGCGGTCTCCGACATGGGCGGGAACATCCTCGCCTCGTCCTCGGTGACCGGCCGCGATCGTACTGCCATCCTTCGCTATGAGGTCGAATTGGTCGACCCGGCCCAGATCCATCGGCTCCTCAGTGAAGTGCGGGGAGTGGATGGGGTCTATGAGGCCCACCGAATCGTCCCCCACGGTGCCAGGGAGTAGGCAGAACGGCGGAGCCGAGTGGTCTGGCGGATGACCGGGGTGAGAGGGGGCTTCTCGGTACTCTGCCGCGGTGGTGGCAAACACTCAAGGGCCGGGCGGATTCTGCCGATCAAGCGGGCACGTGATCCTATGGCACTGAAACACAACTCCAGGTTCTCCGATGATCGAGGTTTCTCGATCATCGAATCGATGATGTCCCTGTTCGTGCTCGCGCTCGTGATCACGATGGTGGCCGTCACGGTGTCATCCTCCCTCAACCACCTGAGGACCACCCGCGTGCAGGCGATGGCGTCCAACCTTGCCCAGGCCCGGGTCGAGGACGTCCGCGTCCTCTCCTACGCCGAGGTGGGGACCGTGTCCGGCTCACCGGTGGGCATCCTGCCGGCCTCGGAGACCATCACAGTGGGTGGCGTCGACTTCGCGGTCGCCTACGTGGTCGCCTACGAGGGCTCTGCCACTGGAAACGACGTCATCCCGGGCGGCGGCGATGGCGTGCCGACCGGATACAACACCGGCATCGACTACAAGCGGGTCGAGATCACCGTGACCGACGCCAAGGGTGCCATGCGCAACCCGATCGTGATGGAGACCATCGTCGCCCCACCAAACGCTGCGGCCCACGACGGCCTGGCAAACATCCAGCTGAACCTGATCCCCACATCGGTTCCTGCCACGACCCCGGCGCTCCCCGGGGTGTGCCTGATGAAGTATGCCTCCGTGGTGCGCCTCGGTACCCCCGACGCTGGTGGTATCACCTTCTTCCCCGCGGTCGACCCCAACGGATCGACCGTTGGGGTCGACTACGAGTACTCGGGCCGGATCGGTTCGCTGTGCTCCACCGAGCAAGGCGACTGGTTCGTGCTGCAAGCCGCGATCACCAGCGGCGACGACGCGGTGCACGTCAACTCCGGCCAGACCGGGACCATCAACCTGCCGATCTCGCTCAAACAGGAGCTGACGGTCAAAGCGTTCCTGGGGGATGTCAACGGGGTCCCGATCGACTCGAGCGGTACCCCCCTGAGTGCCGTGACCTGTCCTTCCACGTGGCAGCACCCGACCACGTCCCTGTGCTACGACTTGAGCACCGCCGAGCCCGCGGAGGGTATGCGACTCATCGTCAACGTGGCCGACGAGTTCGTTGACGGCGACGGGCCGGACTCCAAGGACGGCGAGTGGCTCCTCGACCAGGTTGGTGGTGACTACCTCGTCGCCGGCTCCTACGACCTCCAGGTCGAGCTCGGGGGCTACAGCCCGGTGGCCGTCCCTGCCGTGCTCGTACCGGATGTCCCGACAGTCTGGGTGGTGCTGCCGGAGGCCACCGTACCCCTGACCAAGACCGTGAAGCAGTGCATCGAGGCCTATAACGCGGTCGAGGACCGGATGTACAAGCTGGCGGGGATCGAAGTCGACCTCACGTGGGACGATGGCGGACCCCAGGTGCTCTCGCTCGTCACCGACGCGAAGGGATGCTACGAACTGGACCTCCCCGAGACGGTCACCGTCACCCGCACCGTCCAAGGCGAACGAGGATTCGCCAATCCGCCCCTGTTCGTCGGCTCCCCAGACGACCTCGACGACGAGCCCGATCTCCAGCTCTTCCCAGCCAACGGGGGCGTCGTCCTGACCGTGTACGACCTCGACCCCGACCTCAACGCCTGGCACTGGCGTTGGCGCGAGCGCGGCTCGTCATGGGACGTGGATCCCTGGGTCGCCGCGGACGCGACCGACATCTCCGAGGACCAGAATTCCTACACTTGGGCCGAGGCCCTCGACGCGGGTCACAACAGGGCCCAGGTCCGGTTCTCCGTCCGCTGCGGCGGCGGATGGTGGGACATCGACGGCGACAGCATCGGTGGGAATCACAACGGATCCTCCTGGTGGGATTTCAACGAATCGCTTGGCTTCGCCTACAAGAGCGTCGTGAGCTGCCCATGAGACGACTCGAGGAATGACCGGGGCATCACCGTGGTCGAGATGATGGTGGCCCTGACCGTCGTCTCGGTCATCACGGCGATCGTCGGCGGGGTCTTCTCCTCGTTGCTCCGCCAGAGCCACGGTCAGCTCGCCCTCGCCCAGACCCAGGCTGATACCCGGCTCGTGGTACGGGAGTTGGTGATCGAACTGCGGGAGACCGTCGGTCCCGGTACGAACGGGATCAACCCCGTGACCAAGCTGGGCTGGGACGAGATCGTCTTCCACGCCGACGTGGCACCGTCCGACGGAGCCCCTGACCTGATCCGCTACTTCCTGACGTGTAGTGCCGGGTTCTGTGATCTCTTCCGTCAGGTGACCCATCCGGATGACCCGACCGCCGATCCGCTCACCTACACCCCGGCCAACGCCAGCACCCCCGAGATGATCCTCGAGCACCTGCTGGCCTCGTTGACCGAGCCGTTGTTCCTCGGCGATCGTCTGGACCCCTGGGACCGGAGAAAGTCAAATAGCGACGTGCGACGACTCCGGCGCCACCCCTTGCGAGCTCGACCTGATCCAGCTCTCGTTCGCGGTGCGGCCCATCACGACCCGCGTGAATCCCGGGACCTTTGAGATCTACGAGCGAGTGAGGTTGCGCAATGTCAACTGAGCGAAGCCGCTTCAGCGACGATCGGGGCGTGGCGATGATTCACGTCCTGGGACTGGCCATGGTCGTCATGCTCATCGGTTTTCTGCTCGCCGAGCTCTCGGTTCACCAGGCCCAGCAAGCCGGCTTCCAGACCCGGGAGGACGTGACCCTTGCCGGCACCGAAGCCATGCTGGAGCGCTATGCGTCGAAACTCACGCTGGACCCGCTCTACTACCTCCACCGAGTCGACGAGGCCGAGCGGGCCCGCGTATGCAGCAAGACAGGTCACGCCAGCATCGGCCAGGTCGTCGAACCCGGCAACACCTGGTGGGAGACGTGCACCGAGTGGACCTACCAGGACCCGAATCCCGACGACTGGTTCGTGCATCCGCTCTTCGACTATGACGGCGATCCCAGCGTGATCGGGCCGGACGACATAGGCAGCCTCATGGAGGTCACCACCCCGGTCAATGGCCGCGCCCTCACGATCTCGGTGGTGGGCCGCCGAGGGGACTCGATCAACCGTCGACTCGTGTCCGCGACCATCAACGCGGTTGCGCTCTCCGAGTTCGCCCGTGTGACTGCCGATGACCTGTCGTTCGGGAGCGGCGCCGACATCCTGGGCCCCATGTACTCCGGGGGCGACCTCGACCTCGCCAACGACACGGATGTCTACTTCCACATCTACGCCGAGGATGACGTCACCGGCGGAAACCCCGCTCGCTACTACAACGGCGCCAAGAAGCACGACAGCAACTACCCGGTCGGTCACGACCAACACATCCGGACGCCGTTCCCTGATCCCCTCAACTTCGACAACTTCTGGGACGACCTCGAGACCATTCGCAACGTCGCCTGTACCGGCCCGGGCTACTGCCTCGACGACAGCGACGCCACGGCGTGGCTGGTGCACCCCTATGTGGCGGGTGGTGTCGGGAAGGTCAGGATCTGGAAGACGACCTACTCCCCGGGGACCAGCGGGTGCGTCAACAGCACCGAGTACTGGTTCTTCCACGGTGAGAGTGCCATGGCGAACGACGGTCGCAGTGGCGGCTCGTGGACGTCCCAGGCCAGCTTCACGAACAACACCCGCTGGTCCGAATGGAGTCCTACGGGAGTCGGGCCCTACGACCTTCCGCTGCCGGCTGCCGGGGTGATCTGGGCCAACCAGCACGTCGTGTTCGGACTCCGCGGGACGATGGGCGGCATCGGCTATGGCTCCGACACCGACGGTGATGGATTCCGCGAGGTGAATGTCAAAGGTGCGCTCACCGTGGTCCCCGGCTCCGCCGCCTCCCCCAAGTATCTCGTCCTCAACGCCGACGTGAACCTCGACGGTGACGTCGACGTCCTTGGACTCGCTGCCACCCACACTGTTGCCTACAACCCCTTCGCGGTCAGGTACCGCCGGGATCGGCGAAATGACGATACGGACGGCCTATCTCGGACAGGGCGGGGGCGTGCAGGACTCGAACTTCGTGGCCGGGGATTGCGGGACGAGCGGAAGCCGCCTCACTCCCAACAACTCCGTGCTCGACTTCTATGGTTCGCGCGCATCGGATCACTCCGACGCGATGTCCGGCCACTTCGACAAGCCGCAACTACAACTTCGATTCCCGCCTCGAATTCCTCCGCCCTCCCTTCTATCCGCTCCTGAGCGACAAGTGGACCTACTCGAATTGGCAGGAGTCCGCTCTCCCCGCCTGGGCCAGGCTCGGTCCGTAGCGGCCCTCGACTGGGCGGTACGCTTGGTCGCATGCTCATAGACACGGCCAGCCTCTGGCTCGCCCAAACCAATACCTACGTCGTGGCCGCCGAGCGAGGCGGACCATGCCTCATCATCGACGCCCCTCCCGATGTACCCGGCATAGCCGCCCTGCTCGCCAGGAACGACCTGTACCCGGCGGCGCTCCTCCTCACGCATGGCCACGTCGACCACATGGGAGGGGCGGGCGAACTGGAGGCGACCTCCCCGATCGTCACCTACGTCCACCCCGACGACGACTTCCTGACGCTCAACCCGACCCAGCAGATGCGGGCGGTGTTCGGCTTCGTCGACAAGGAGTACGAACCGCCAGTCGAGCGACGCTCGATCCGAGATGGCCAGGTGCTCAGCATCGGCGGGATCGACCTCACCGTTCTTCACACGCCGGGCCACACCCCCGGCCACTGCTGCTTCCACTCGAGCGAAGGCATCCTCTGGAGCGGCGACCAGCTCTTCGCCGGGTCGATCGGCCGCACCGACCTGCCCGGGGGCAATACCCTCCAGTTGGCCGCTTCCATGCGGGACAAAGTGATGACGCTGGCCGATGATGTCCGGGTACTCCCCGGCCACGGCCCAGGGACCACGGTCGGCCACGAGCGCACCACCAACCCCTTCCGCGACCTCTGGGCGTAGGAGCGAGGAGCGAGGAGCAAGGAGCAAGGAGCAAGTCCTCTGTCCCCTGTCCTCGGTCCCTAGTCCCCTGTCCTCGGTCCCTAGTCCCCTGTCCTCGGTCCCTAGTCCCCTGTCCTCGGTCCCTAGTCCCCGGTCCCTTGTCCCCGGTCCTCTGTCCTCTCCCGTCCTCTGTCCCTTGTCCCCTCGCTACCCTTGCCCCGCATGGCCACCCTCCAGCCCCCCAAGGGCACCGACGACATCATCCCCCCGGCCTCCCGGGTGTGGCGGCGCGTCCTTCGGACGTGGGAAGACTGGGCGGAACGCTTCGGCTACGGGCTGGTGATGACCCCCATCTTCGAGGCAACCGAGGTCTTCGAGCGGGGGGTGGGCGAGTCGAGCGAGGTTGTCCGCAAGCAGATGTACACCTTCGAGGACGGCGGCGGACGCTCCCTCACCCTGCGGCCCGAAGCGACCGCCTCCACGGTTCGCGCCTACCTCGCCAGTGGCGTCCAAGGAGCATGGAAGGTCGCGTACTCGGGCCCGATGTTCCGGTACGAACGACCCCAGAAGGGGCGCCGGCGCCAGTTCTACCAAGTGGGTGCCGAGCATCTTGGAAGTGACGACCCGTCTGCGGACGCCGCGATGATCGAGCTTGGGTTCCGTTTCCTGACCGATCTCGGTATCCCGGGGGTGGTCGTCCAGGTCAACTCGCTCGGCGACCAGGACGATCGACCCGCCTACCTCGCTCTGCTGCGAGCCTGGCTCGCCGAGCGTGAGCAGGAGTTGTGTGAGGACAGCCGGGAGGCGATGCGCATCAACCCGATGCGTGTCCTCGACTGCAAGGTGTGTGCCCCGCTGCTCGGGGATGCCCCGGTCCCCACGGACCACCTCAGCAGCGACGCCACTGCCGCCTACACGGCCGTGAAGGACATGCTCCGGGCCGTGGAGGTGCCGTTCGAGGAGAACTCGCGTCTGGTGCGCGGACTCGACTACTACACACGGACCGCCTTCGAGTACGTGGCGTCCGAATTCGACGCTGCCCAGAATGCGTTGGGGGGCGGGGGTCGCTACGACGGACTGGCCGAGGCGATCGGAGGGCGGCAGGTGTCCGGGGTCGGGTTTGCGATGGGGATCGACCGGATCATCCTGGCCATGGGGGAGGGGTTCGACCTCGCACCCCTCGATGTCTTCGTGGTCTCGACGTCAGACCGCGAACGCGAGGCATACATGCTGCTCAGTCGGCTCCGCCGTGCCGGCTGGCGTGTCGAGGCGTCCGAGCTGGGCAGATCCGTGAAGGCCCAGTTCAAGGCTGCCGATCGATCAGGCGCCCCGAAAGTGATCGTGGTGGGGGACGAGTGGGAGTCCGGCGACATCACCGCACGGGACATGAGCGATGGAACGCAGCGCCGGATACCCCGCGAGGAGATCGAGACATGGCTGGGCCAGTGAGGACCCATCGAACCGTCGAGTTGCTCGACATTCCCGAAGGGGAGTCGGTCGTGCTGGCTGGATGGGTCGCTCGGGTCCGTGACATGGGCGGAATCCATTTCCTGGACCTTCGCGACGCCAGCGGTCTCGTCCAGGTGGTCGTGGACCACACCGCCCTTCCCATCGTGGACGACCTCCGGATGGAGTACTGCATACGTGTGGAAGGTGTCGTTCGGCCCCGCCCCGAAGGAACGGTGAACTCGGACCTCGCAACCGGCGGCATCGAGGTCGCGGCATCCTCTCTCGAAGTACTCAGCGCGTCCGAGCCGCTCCCCTTCATGATCGACGACCGGTTCGACGTCGATGAGCTCACCCGGCTTCAATACCGGTACCTCGACTTCCGTCGGCCGGGGATGGCCTCCCGACTCCACGCCAGGGCAGCAGCCACCGCCGCCATGCGGACAGCGATGACCGGGCAGGGCTTCCTGGAGATCGAGACCCCCACGCTCATCGCCTCGACCCCGGAGGGAGCCCGGGACATGCTCGTGCCTTCGCGGCTCCGCCAGGGAAGCTTCTACGCGCTTCCGCAGTCGCCGCAGATCTTCAAGCAGCTCCTCATGGTCGGCGGGATCGAGCGGTACTTCCAGTTTGCGCGCTGCTACAGGGATGAGGACTTTCGCTCCGATCGCCAACTCGAGTTCACCCAACTCGACCTCGAAGGCGCGTTCTGGCAGGAAGAGGATGTTCAAGCAGCGGTTGAGCAAGCCGTCATCGCTGCCACCGAAGCGGTACGCGGCCACACGGTGGACCAGGGTTTCCCGCGTCTGACGTGGCGGGAAGCGATTGACCGCTTCGGGACCGACAAGCCGGACACCCGGTTCGGGATGGAGCTGGCCGATCTCTCGGGCGTCTTCGCCGAGACAGAGTTCCGGGGATTCGGCGGAGCCCTGGCCGACGGCGGCGTGGTGAGGGCGATCAATGCCGGACCACGCGAGCTGTCCCGATCCGGGCTCGATGCGCTCGTGGACCGGGCCAAGGCTCTCGGGGCTGCCGGCTTGGCATGGGCTGTCGTCGAGGAAGGGGGTTCGCTCAGGTCCCCCATCTCCAAGTTCCTCACGGACGAGGAGATCTCCGGGATCATCGCCGTCCTCTCGGCCGGTGTCGGGGATGTGCTCCTGATGATCGCCGGTGGGTGGCGCCCGAGCAGTGAGGTCCTCGGACAGCTCCGGCTGGAGCTGGGACGGCCCGAGGGCCACGACGCACTCGCCTATCTCTGGGTCACCGACTTCCCCGTCTTCGAAGAGACCGATGACGGTGGACTGGCGCCAGCTCATCACCCGTTCACGGCCCCGCACTCGGTCGAGGAGATGCGGAACAACCCCAGGGAAGCCCTGTCTCGGGCCTACGATCTCGTGCTCAACGGGAGCGAACTCGGGTCTGGATCCGTCCGGATCCACGACCCGGTCGTGCAAGCCCAGGTCTTCGAAACACTCGGGATCTCCGACGAGGATGCCGACCGACGATTCGGTTGGTTCATCCGTGCCTTGCGTTTTGGCACACCTCCTCATGCCGGGTTCGCGATCGGGTTCGACCGGTTGATGGCGATCCTCGTGGGCGCCAACAGCATCCGGGATGTCATCCCCTTCCCCAAGACCCAGCGCGGCGTGGACCCGCTCTCGGGTTCCCCGAGCCGCGTCGAGGAGGCCCAGCTCGTCGAGCTGGGCCTCGACATTCGTCCCGACGTCAGGGCCACCTGGCTCGCCGAGGCAGACCCCGAAGCCTGAGGCAGGAGCACGACGCGATCGCCCGGTTGGCTGACGCAGACGGGGACGCCGACGCCGGCTCGCAAGGGTTGCTCTACGCTCCCCAGCCATGGATGATCTCTTCGCCGACGAACGCGCAGAGCGTCGGGCAACAGCTGCCCCCTTGGCAGCGCGGATGCGCCCACGCACCGTTGACGAGGTGGTCGGACAACAGCACCTCCTGGGACCGGGAACCGCGTTCCGCGCCATGATTGATCGGCGACGGCTGGTATCCATGCTGCTCTGGGGCCCGCCCGGCACCGGCAAGACGACGATCGCCCGCGTGATCGCGTCCGACATGGCGGCCGAGTTCGTCCAACTCTCAGCGGTATCGGCTGGGGTCAAGGATGTACGAGAGATCCTCCAATCAGCTCGGAATCGCCTCGAGACCACGGAGCGTCGAACGGTGCTCTTCCTCGACGAGATACACCGGTTCTCCCGCTCCCAACAAGACGCCCTCCTCCCCGGCGTCGAGGACGGCATCGTCATCCTCATAGGAGCCACCACGGAGAACCCCTTCTTCGAGGTCAATGCTCCGCTCCTGAGCAGGCTCACGCTGTTTCGGCTCGAACCGCTCGGCGAGGGAGACCTGCGAGGACTGGTCCGCAGGGCACTCTCCGACGAGCGCGGACTTGGGAGGGACGGACTCTCGATCACGGACGCGGCCCTCGACGGTCTCCTGGCCCGCTCAGGTGGTGATGCCCGCCTCACGCTGACCGCCCTCGACACCGCAGCCCTGGTCGCGCTCGGTCGCGGGGCGACCGAGATCACCTCGGCGGACATCGAAGAGGCGATCCACCGTCGAATCGTCCGCTACGACAAGGGAGGAGACCAGCACTACGACGTTGTCTCGGCGTTCATCAAGTCGCTCAGGGGCAGCGATCCCGACGCCGCGCTCTATTGGCTGCACACGATGCTGGCCGCCGGCGAGGATCCGGAGTTCATCGTCCGACGCATGATCATCTTCGCCTCCGAGGATGTCGGGTTGGCGGACCACACCTCGTTGTCGGTGGCAGTGGACGCGGCCAGCGCCCTTGCCCATGTCGGGCTTCCCGAGGCTGCCTTCCACCTCACTCACGCCGCCATCCACCTGGCGGCCGCCCCCAAGTCGAACGGTGTGACGGTGGCCATGGGGTTGGCGATGGAGGCAGTCGCCGCCACCGCAACGGTGTCGGTCCCGGTCCATCTCCGTGACGCCCACTACCAAGGAGCCAAGGTCCTCGGGCATGGCGACGGCTATCGCTACCCCCACAACCACGATGGCCACGTGGTGGAGCAGGCCCACTTCCCGCCCGAAGTGGGCGACCACACGTTCTACCGGCCGAGCCAGCAGGGTGACGAGGCTGAAGTCGCTGTTCGCCTCGCCGAACTCGATCGCCTCGCTCGTCGGAGCAGGGACCGTTGACGCGATCAACCCAACTTCGAGATCGACTGCAATCGCGAGGACCAACGTCAACTTCAACATCGACCTCAACCAAGATGTGTCGCCGGAGGCTTCCGGGTTGAAGTCGAAGTTGACGTCGAAGTGCCGCAGTGGCGGCGGCGCCCTATCCTCACGGCTTCCAATGGACTCCAACACCCTCCGGAAGAAGTTCATCGAGTTCTTCGAACGAAAGGGCCACACCGTACGGCCCTCGTCCTCGGTGATCCCCACCGATCCCACGCTCCTGCTCACGAACGCCGGCATGGTCCCCTTCAAGCCGTACTTCCTCGGTGAGGAGGAGCCTCCCTATCCGACAGCGGTCAGCACCCAGAAGTGCGTCCGCACCATCGACATCGACATCATCGGCTCCACGGATCGACACCTCTCCTTCTTCGAGATGCTCGGCAACTTCAGCTTCGGCGACTACTTCAAGGAAGAGGCGATCAAGCTGGCCTACGAATTCGTGACCCGCGAACTGGCCCTCGACCCCGACCGCCTCTGGTTCACGGTCTACGAGACAGACGACGAGGCTGCGGCGATCTGGCTCGACACCATCGGTGTGCCTCCCGACCGCCTCCAGCGCGGCGGCACGGACAACTTCTGGCAGATGGGGGTCCCGGGGCCGTGCGGCCCGTGCTCCGAGATCTTCTATGACCGAGGCGCGGAGCACGGCGACGATGGGGGGCCGATCGGAGGCGGCGAGGACCGATTCGTCGAAGTCTGGAACCTGGTCTTCATGCAGAACATCCAGGACGAGCCGTACCACGTGGTCGGCGACCTTCCTTCGCGAAGCGTTGACACCGGCATGGGTCTCGAACGCCTGGCGATGGTGGTGCAGGAGGCGAAGTCGCTCTTCGAAACCGACCTCCTCCGTCCGGTGATGGAAGCGGGCGAACGCGTGACCGGCACCCGATATGGGGCAGCCGAAGCCAGCGACGTCAGCCTGCGCATCCTCGCCGACCATGGGCGGACGACCACCATCCTCATCGGCGATGGTGTGATGCCTTCGAACGAGGGCCGCGGCTACATCCTGCGCCGGTTGCTGCGCCGCGCCGTCCGCCACGCGTGGCAATTGGGCGCAGAAGAGTTGGTGATGCCGGCCCTCGTCGAGGCGACGATCGCCGCACTCGAAGGTGGGTACCCGCAGCTCGCCGACCAGAAGGCGTTCATCCTCGACGTGGTGTCCCGCGAGGAGGATCGCTTCAGGAAGACCCTCGCTGCCGGCCAGGGACTGCTCGATGAGGCCACAATCGACCTCGCATCGGGCGATGTCCTGGGCGGGAAGATCGCGTTCAAGCTTCATGACACCTATGGGTTCCCGATAGAGGTGACCACCGAGATCGTCGGCGAGCGTGGCATCGCGGTGGACCGGCGTGGTTTCGACATCGCCATGGGAGAGCAACGGACCCGGGCACGGGCTGCCTGGAAGGGCGGTGAGCAGGCGGCAGCCGAGGACGCCTACCGCAGGATTCTCGACACCGTCGGCCTCACGGATTTCCTCGGCTACAGCAGGGACCTCACCCAGGCCCGTGTGCTGGCGATCCTCCGCGAGGGCGAGCAGGTGGATGTCGCCTCTGAAGGTGAAGAGGTCGAGGTGTTCCTCGATCGCACCACGTTCTACGGGGAGTCGGGTGGTCAGGTTGGCGACTCTGGGACCATCTCCGCACCCACGGGGACGATGCGTGTGGCCGACACGCAGCACGCGGTGCAAGGACTCCACGGTCACCTGGGGACGATCGAGGCCGGTACGCTGCGGGTGGGCCAGGAAGTGGAAGCTGCCATCGACTCCCTTCGCCGCGACCAGATCCGAAAGGCACATACCGGCACCCACATCCTCTATTCATCCCTGCGCACCGTCGTTGGTGAGCATGTGAAGCAGGCCGGGTCGCACAACGATGCTTCCCGACTCCGCTTCGATTTCAGCCACTTCTCTGGGCTCGACCCGGAGGCGTTGGCGGAGGTCGAACGCCTCGCCAACGAGAGGGTGATCTCCGACGTCTCGGTCTCCACCGAGGTGATGGACAAGGACGACGCGCTCCAGTCGGGTGCTTTGGCATTCTTCGGCGACAAGTACGGGGAGAAGGTCAGAGTCGTCAAGGTTGGAGGGTTCTCAGTGGAGTTCTGTGGTGGCACGCACACCTCGAGCGCCGGGGCGGTCGGCCCGGTGATCCTTCTCGGCGAGTCGTCCATCGGAGCGAACACCCGCCGCGTGGAGGCGCTCGTCGGGGACGCCGCCTATGGAAAGGTGGCCGAGGTCCGAAGCCGGCTCTCAGCCACAGCAGCAATCCTCAAGGCCCCCGAAGAGGACGTCCCGGCGCGGGTCGAGGCGATACTGGCCCGTACCCGCACCCTCGAGCACGAACTCGAGGCGGTCCGGGGCGCGCAGCGAAGCGTGGAGGCGGCCGAACTCGCCGCGACCGCCGAGGTGGTCGGTGACGCGAAGCTGCTCGTTGCCCGAAGGGACAACCTGCGCCCCGACGAGCTTCGGGAGTTCGCCCTCGATCTCAAGGGACGTCTTGGCTCGTGCCTGGTGGTGGTGGGCGGGGCCAACGATGGCAAAGGAGCGCTCGTCGGGACGGCGACGGAAGACCTCGTCTCCCGAGGGGTGTCTGCCGGGGAGATCGTGGGATTGGCGGCGCGCGAGCTGGGTGGAGGCGGGAGCCGGGATCCCCACCTTGCCCAAGCCGGCGGGCCGAACGAAGCCAACATGGCAGCTGCCTTGGACGTCGCCCGGGAGGAAGCCGGCCGGGCGCTCGCGGCCTTGTGAGCGTCCCGGGTCCGATCATCGGGGTCGACTACGGCACTGCCCGCATCGGGATCTCGGTGTCCGACGCCGCCGGAATCATCGCCAGTCCACATTCGACGTTGCCGCAGGATGGGTTCGCGGTCCAGGCCATCGCCGACTTGGCGAGCGTGGTGGAAGCCACCTTGGTCGTGGTCGGCCTTCCAATGACGCTGGCCGGCCGGGAGGGGGATTCCGCCCGAGCCGCCAGGGAACTTGCCACTGAGATCGCGGACGCCGCGGGCCTCCCGGTCGAGTTCGCGGATGAACGTTTCACGACCACACGGGCCGAGGAGATCCTGCGCGCGTCGACGCGGGACCGGAGGGACCGCCGCTCGAAGGTCGATGCCGTGGCGGCGTCGGTGATGCTCCAGGGATGGCTCGATGCCAGGACAGCGAGGGAGCGAGGCGATCCCCGCTATCACCGGGAGTAGCGCAGCTCCTACGGGCTCCCAACTGCGAGAATCACCCCAATGCGTCCTCTCGTGATCACGCTCTCGGTCGTTGTCCTCCTGGGAATCGGCTACTTCGGTGCGGTGCGCCTGGCCGAATGGGGCGCGGGCCTCACGCCGACCGAGGACGACCAGGTCGCCCATGAGCCCGGCCTCCCGGTCACGATCGAGGTTCCCCCGGGCGCCACCGCGCGTTCGATCGGCCAGCAGCTTGCCGAGGCGGGGGTGGTTGCCAACGCCGACACGTTCGAGCTCGCGGTGCGGGCGGCCGACGCCGCCGGCGCACTCAAAGCAGGGGTGTACCCACTCGAGACCGGGATGACATCCGAGGTGGTCATCGCCATCCTGGTGGATGGTCCGAAAGCCGAGACGTTCTGGGTGACGATCCCAGAGGGCCTCCGCATCGGCGAGGTGCTCGATCGTCTCGCTTCGGTGAGTGGGATCTCGAGGAACGCGCTCGATGTGGCCTTGACGACCGGCTCGGTGACGTCCGCATGGCTCCCGGAGCCCGCCACATCCGTCACCGAGTGGGAGGGCCTTCTCTTCCCGGACACGTACGAGTTCCCAACGGGTGTCAGCCCGGCCGCAATGCTGCAACTCCTCTCTGACACGATGGCCTCTCGGGCTGGGGAGGAGAGCCCCGATTACCCCTATGAGCTGATCATCGTCGCCTCACTCATCGAGGCCGAGGCGGGCGTCGAAGAAGACCGGGCCAACATCGCGTCGGTCATCTTCAATCGCCTCGACCTCGGGATGCCACTCCAGATCGACGCGACCGTCCTCTTCGCCATGGGCCGGCGTGGCGTGGCGCTGACCCTCGATGACCTCCAGGTCGACTCCCCGTACAACACCTATCTCGTGGGTGGCCTTCCTCCCACGCCGATAGGCTCGCCCGGCACCGCCTCCCTGGCTGCAGCCGCCAACCCGAACTCCACCGACTTCCTCTACTACGTGCTCACATCGAAGGACGGCACCCACTCGTTCACCTCCTCCTACGACGAGTTCCTGGAGCTGAAGCAGCAGGCGAAGGCCGACGGGGTCCTCCCGTGAGCCGCATGCTCGCGGTGCTCGGCTCACCGGTGGGGCACTCACTGAGCCCTCGGATCCACGCCGCGGCGATGCGACACCTGGGTATCGATGGCATCTATGAGGCCCGGGACGTCGATAGCGACGGCATGCTCATCCAGGCCGAGCTGATGCGTCGAGGAGCGCTCTTCGGAGCCAACATCACCATGCCCCACAAGGAATTGGCCGCCAACCTGTGCGACCAACTGGCGCCCACCGCACAGCGCACGGGGAGTGTCAACACCTGGGTCACCTCGGGCCGGCACATCGTCGGCCACTCGACGGACGGCGACGGAGTCAGATTCGCTTGGGAGGCTGCAGACCTTCCCGGCTCCGGGCCGGTACGGATCCTGGGGGCGGGGGGTGCTGCGGTGGCCGCCGCAGTTGAGCTGGTTCCGACCCATGCAGTGACGATCAGCGCCCGTCGTCGGGGGGCGGCGACGGCCGTGGCAGCGCGACTCGGCATCGGGGTCGCGGAGTGGGGGAGCCCGTGCATCGGGGCGACCGTTGTGAACGCCACTCCCATCGGGATGGCCGGCGAGACCCTCGACAATGGCCTCACCGAGGGAGCGGTCGCCTACTTCGAGATGGTCTACGCGGCAGGGGAGACCGTCGCCGAGTCCCGATTCCGGAACCTGGGACTCCCGGTCGCGAGTGGTATCGACATGCTGGTCGGTCAGGCAGCGGCCTCCTTCGAGCTCTGGTTCGGGGTCTCGGCGCCGATCGGCGTGATGAGGGGTGCCACCAAATGACTCAAGCGCCCTGAGGCTTGGGCCGAAACCTCCAACATCAAGGAGGTATCGATTCATGGGCTTGTCAGGAACGCTTGAAGCGTTCCCGCTCTCCGAGGTACTGCGACTGCTCGCGCGGTCCGGCCAGACCGGCCGGCTCTACGCGCAGAGCGGTGACAAGGAGATGCGTGCCTACCTCCAAGGGGGGAAGCTCGTCGTGGCCTGGGCAGGGTCCGACGAGGCCTTCGGCGATGAACTCATCGCCCGTGGGCTCCTCGGGCACGAAACATGGGACGACGTGGCGTCGGGCGAACTGCCGTGCGAACAGGCGCTCATGGAAGGCGTCTCCGCGCTGGACTTCGACCGGGCTGTCCTCGACATCACAACCGAGGGCCTCGCCAAGATGGTGGACGGTCGATCGGGAACGTTCGCCTTCGAGGAGGGAAACACGACGTCCCTCCAACTCGGAACCGAGCTCGACCTCGACGCCGTGCTCGTCGGTGTCGACGACCGGCTTCAGTCCTGGCGGCGACTCCGCTCGATAGTACCGGATACCTCCCAACCGCTCCTGTTCAACCGTGCTGCTGCCGGCGAGACCGTCGAGATGTCCCACTCGGCCTGGAACCTCCTGGTCTCCCTCCTTCCGAGCAAATCGCTCGACTCCCTCGTGGCGCGTACCGGCCGCACTCCGACTGCGGTGATCGAGGACATGCTGGAGCTCCTCGAATCAGGGAGGGCGACCATCGATGGCTTCGCGCCGCCCGCCACGGTCGAGCCGGAACACGAGGAGGACCATGAGCCGGCACCGGGCAATGGAACGGAACACCTTGCCTACGTCGGTGATGATCCCCTCGGCGGCCTCGGCCCCATCGGTTGGGAGAACGAGCTGCTCGCAATCCCCGCAGCCGATGAGACCGAGGCTGAAGAGGACCGGCCGGTCCCGCTCATTGCGGAAGAGGAGGCCCCGTTCCTCGCCGATGCAGATGCCGGCGACGGGCCGGGCGGATTCGACTTCGGCCTCGTCGGGCTCGATATGGCGCCCAATCGAGGTAGGAACCTCCTTGAGAAGGATGACACCTGGGACGCCTTCTCTGACCTTCTCGGCTCCGATCGGCCGACTGCCGCGACGCCGCCGAAGCCGGCACCCCCCGCCGAGGCACCCGAGGTTCATGCGACAGCTGCCCCGGACACCGACGCTGACGCTGCCCCGGACGCCGACACCGACGCGGACGCTGACCTCGGCTCCGTCCTCGAAGCCCTCGACGAAGCCCTCGAGCACGCTGACGCTGACGCTGATACCGACGTTGACCCCCTCGACGAAGCCCTGAGCACGCAGACGCAGACGCTGATACCGACGTTGACGCCCTCGACGAAGCCCTCGAGCACGCTGACGCTGAGCGACCCAGAGCCAGATTCAGGTCCCAAACTCACGCTGATGGGTGAAGGGTCACCCGACGACCTGGAACCGGAGGCAGCGGGCGATGACCTTGGTGCCTTGGCCTCGGTACTGAGCCGGCTCGATCTCGCCGACGACGGTGCAGTCGATGAAGACGACGACGACGAGTACCGCGATGAACTCGTGTTGGTCATCGACTCGGATGCACCAAGTTCGGAGGACCTCTTTCCGTATGATGACGCCGAGCCCGACGTCGTGTCCGAGTTGGACGCGGGGCTGGGTGAGAGCGTCGTGGACGGAGCGGATGATGGAGACGAGGATGCGGACGGCTCCGAACGGGGCCTTCCCAGCCTCCTCCGCCGTCGCTCGCGAGGGGCGCTCGCACGAGAACTGCGATCGTTGAGCGACTGATATGACCGAAGAGAGCGGAGAGCTCGGATCCCTCCTCATCGAAGAGGGGTTGGTGTCCCTCGACCAGTTGTACGAGGCGGCGGATGCCGCCGAGGAAGCTGGTCAGCCACTGGCCCGATACCTCGTTGAGAAAGGGATCGTTCCGGAGCGTGAGTTGGTGGCGACGCTCGCCAGGTCGATCGGTTTCGAGTTCGTCGACCTGACTGAGGTGGCCATCGACCCGAGCGCGGTCGCGCTGGTCCCCGAGCAGCTGTCGCGTCGATACGGCGCGATTCCCTATGCCTTCGATGGCAGCGATCTTCTCGTCGCCCTGGCCGACCCGGCCAACGTCCTGGCTGTCGACGACATCCGCGCACTCACGAGCCGGGAAGTCAAGATCAAGGTTGCCACCCGGTCCGACATCGACGCCGCCCTGAGGAGGGTTCGATCCTTCGACGATTCGATCACCGAGTTCAGCTCCGGCGAAGACGAAACCGATATCGAGGACCTGACGAAGGTCGAAGCCGCCTCCGAGGACGCTCCCATCGTCAAGCTCGTCAACATGCTCATCTCCAAGGCGGTGGGCGACCGGGCATCGGACATCCATGTCGAGCCAACCGACCGAGAGGTCCGCATCCGCTACCGCATCGACGGCGTGCTCCACGAAGTCATGCGAACTCCCAAGAGCGCCCACGCCGCCACCATTTCCCGCCTCAAGATCATGGCCGACATCGACATCGCCGAGCGTCGGCGTCCCCAGGACGGCCGGATCTCGGTGCGTCTCCCCGGGGCGAAGGTCGACCTCCGCGTCTCGACGCTGCCCACGATCTACGGTGAGAAGGTCGTCATGCGTATCCTCGATACCTCGACTGCGCTTCTCACCCTCTCGGACCTCGGGTTCGAGCAGGACACCCACGAGAAGTACGAGGTCGCGTTCCGCAAGCCGTATGGGACCATTCTCGTGTGCGGTCCAACCGGTTCCGGGAAGTCGACCACGCTCTACGCCACGCTGAACGTCCTCAACGACCCGGATCGCAACATCATCACGATCGAGGACCCGGTCGAGTACCGCCTCGCAGGGATCAACCAGGTCCAGGTGAACCGGCGGGCAGGTGTCACCTTCGCCTCCGCTCTCCGCTCGTTCCTCCGGCAGGACCCCGACATCATGCTCGTCGGTGAGATCCGGGACTTCGAGACCGCCAGCATCGCGATCGAATCGGCCCTGACCGGCCACATGGTGCTCTCGACGCTGCACACGAACACCGCCCCGGCCGCCGTGGCACGGCTCATAGAGATGGGCGTCGAACCGTTCCTCGTCTCGTCGGCGGTCGATGCGATCCTCGCCCAGCGCCTGGCTCGACGACTGTGCGAGAAGTGCAAGGAGCCCTACGAGCCAGTGGCGTCCGCCCTCCTCGACGCCGGCTGGCCGCAGGAGGACCTCGACACCGACGGCATCCCGAAGCTCTACCGAGGCGTCGGCTGCTCATCGTGCGCTGGCACGGGGTACCGCGGCCGACTGGCGATCCACGAACTGATGGTCATGTCCGAGGAGATCGAACGGCTCACCGTCGAGAGAGCCACGGGCGACGAGATCGCCCGCATGGCGATCAGCCAGGGCATGCGGACCCTGCGCCTCGATGGACTGAGGAAGGTTGGCCGAGGACTCTCCTCGATCGAGGAAGTCCTGCGGGTGACGGTCTAGGGATCGGAGGTGTCGATGTTTCGCTCAAGTGAGTCAACCAGGACGCCGAAGTCCCGGCAGGAGGTCAGGTCCCCATGAATCCATCACGTAAGTTCGGCGAGCTCCTCGTCGACCGCCATCTTCTCCAGAGAGAGGACCTCGAGGTCCTGCTCGTCGAGGAAGAGGAGACAGGCGTTCCTTTCGCGCAGCTCGTGGTCGAGAAGGAGCTCGTCCGCGAAGCCGACCTCCTTCGGGTCTTCGCCCAGCGGGTGGGCCTCGAGTACGTGGAACTCGACGAGGTCATCTTCGCCCCCGACGTGATCGTTCGCCTCGACGCAGACACGTGTCGCCGCCTCAATGTGGTCCCGATCGAGATGGTCGGCAACTCCCTGAAGGTCGCGTTCTCGGACCCGTTCGACAAGGACCTCCTTTCGGAGGTCGAGCGTCGCGCCGGCTGCCAGATCCGCCCCGCACTCGCGCCGCACGATGCCATCGCCGCGGCGATCGACGGCATCTTCGGGCGGGAACAGGTGCCGGGCCTCGCCGAGGGTGAAGCCGGCTCCCGGGACGTCATCACCACCATGCCTCGGATCCAGATCAACCAACTGCTGCTCATCCTCCTCGAGCGCTTCGGCTCCGACCTCCACCTCACTTCCGGGAAGCACCCCACCATTCGGGTGTACGGCGACCTCAAGGAGTTGACGGACTTCGACAAGCTCACCCCCGCCGTGCTGCGCGAGATGGTCTACATGATCCTCACCGAGAAGCAAAGGGAGCGCCTGGAGGAAGATCTCGAGCTCGACTTCAGTCACCCGGTGCCGGGTCACGGACGCTTCCGGGTGAACGTCTTCTTCCAGCGCGACTCGGTGGGAGCCGTGTTCCGGGCGATCCCCGAGCAAGTCATGACCCTGAAGGAGCTCGGCCTGCCGCCGGTCGTGGAGAGCCTGAGCGGGTACCCCCGTGGCCTCATCATCGTCACCGGTCCCACCGGGTCCGGGAAATCGACGACGCTGGCGGCGATCGTCGACATCATCAACAGCTCCCGCGCATGCCACATCCTCACCATCGAAGACCCAATCGAGTTCGTCCACACCCACAAGAAGGCCCTCGTCAACCAGCGAGAGGTGGGTGGGGATACGAAGGGATTCGGCCCTGCCCTCAAGCATGCCCTGCGCCAGGACCCGGACGTGATCCTCGTCGGTGAGATGCGTGACCTCGAGACGATACAGACCGCCCTCACCGCCGCCGAGACCGGGCACCTCGTGTTCGCGACGCTGCACACCCAGGACGCTCCCCAGTCGATCGATCGCGTGGTGGACGTGTTCCCCTCCCACCAGCAGAGCCAGGTGCGAGTCCAGCTGGCATCGACGCTCCAGGCTGTCATCACCCAGCAACTCCTTCCGCGGGCCGACGGTCGCGGGCGGGTGGTGGCGAGCGAGGTCATGATCGCCACCCCGGCAGTCCGCAACCTCATCCGGGAGGCCAAGGCCCACCAGATCCACACTGCAATGCAGGCCGGCGGCAAGTTCGGTATGCAAACGATGGATCAATCGCTCTCATCCCTCGTGAAACAAGGCGCGATCAGCTACGACATGGCTGTCGAACGCTGCTCGAACGTCGAAGACCTGAAACGACTGCTCGGCAGAGTGGCCTGAGAGAGGTGGCACCGTGACAACAACGTACGCCTACAAGGCACAGGACAAGAACGGCAAGGTCCGTAGCGGCCAGATCAAGGCCGAGACCCCGGACCTGGCAAGCGGCAAACTCCGCAAGAAGGGCATGCAGCCCATCACCATGGAGGAGTCGGCTGCGACCGGCATGCAGACCGAGATCAAGATCCCGGGCTTCAGTGACCGCGTCAAAATGAAGGAAGTGACGGTCTTCTCCCGTCAGTTCGCGACGATGATCAACTCCGGGCTCTCGCTGCTTCGGTCCCTGGCGATCCTCGCCGAGCAGACCGACAACCGGGCCTTCTCCAGGGTCATCCTCGAGGTCAAGGCGAGCGTCGAGTCCGGGAAGGGGCTCTCGCAGTCGTTGGCGGCCCACCCGAAGGTCTTCAACCACCTGTACGTCGCAATGGTGAAGGCGGGTGAGACCGGTGGCGTACTCGACGACTCCCTCAACCGCCTGGCCGTGATGCTCGAGAAGCAGATGTACCTCAAGCAGAAGATCAAGTCGGCGATGATGTACCCGGTTGCGGTGCTGATCCTCGTCGTGCTCATCGTGGCGGCGATGCTCATCTTCATCGTCCCGATGTTCGTCGACCTCTATGCAGACCTTGGCGGCGACCTCCCAACCATGACGAAGCTCCTGCTGGTGCTCTCCAACATCATCACGACCTACTGGTACGCGGTGTTGATCGGCCTCGGCGGCGCCTGGTATGGGTTCCGAACGTGGAAGAAGACCGAGCGCGGTCGTCGGCAATGGGATGCCATCAAGCTCAAGATGCCTGTCTTCGGCAAACTGGTGCACAAGACCGCCTTGGCTCGCTTCTCGCACACGCTCTCCGGACTCATCCGTACCGGCGTGCCGATCCTCCAGGCCATGGAGATCGTCGGTGACACTTCCGGCAACGCGGTCGTCGAGGACGCCGTCTACAACTCCCGGGCCGCGGTCTCGGAGGGTGAGTCGATCGCCAAGCCGATGGCCGCCGCCGGTTCGATCTTCCCCCCGATGGTCGTCCAGATGGTGGCGGTTGGGGAAGAGACCGGGGCGCTGGACACGATGCTCGAGCGCATCGGAACGTTCTACGACCAGGAGGTCGACGCCATGGTGGAGGGGCTCACCTCCCTCATCGAGCCGATCCTCATCGTGTTCATGGGTGGGGCGGTGGGTGGGATCCTCGTCTCGCTCTACCTCCCGATGTTCAACATCGTCAACCTGATCTAGGAACCGGCGCCTGCGTCTACGGCGGCAATCAGCTGGTGAAGCCCCCGGTCCACGCCGGGGGCTTCACTCATTCCGGGCCGCGGCCCGCTTGCTGCTGCCGATGCAGACGCCGACGCCGCAGCGAAGCCGCAATGCACAAATCCGCGGATTTCGATTCAAGGTGGCGTACTACTGACCGATAACACCTGCATCGGTCCATCCCGGGTCGATGCAAGACCCCTCACAGGAGGCAACAACAATGACGTGGATGCGTCGCCAACTCAATAGCGATGAGGGCTTCACCCTCATCGAGCTCATGGTCGTGGTGCTGATTATTGCCATTCTCATCGCCATCGCGATCCCGACCTTCCTTGGTGCCCGTGAGCGTGCCCAGGACCGTGCTGCCCAGTCCAACCTCCGCAACGCGTTGACCGCCGCCAAGGTGTTCTACGTCGACGAAGAGGACTACGAAGAGACCGATGCCGCAGGTACTGAGGCGGCTTACGAGCTCATCGAACCTGCCTTGAACTTCATCCAGGCCGGCAACGCGACCTCGGCGGACGCCAACAATGACGTGCACTTCATCGTTGAGAACAACGGAGCCGGTGCCGTCGACCAGATGGTGACGTTCTACGTGTACAGCGCATCCGGCACGACGTTCGGTATCAAGGACGTATCGGCGAACGGGACCGTGAACGCAGGCACCTACTACTGCTCGGGCGTCGTTGCGACATTCGTCGGAGCGGGTTGCCTCCTGGCCAGCTGGTAAACGCCAACCGCAACTGATCGTACGCTGGAGGGGCCACGTGGCCCCTCCAGCCTATTCCGGGGTTGACCGGCACCATTCCGTACGCTGACCGGATGGACACGCTTCTCGCCGCACTCGCCGGACTCCTCGGGCTCTCCGTTGGCTCGTTCCTCAACGTGGTCGCACATCGGGTTCCCCTCGGCGCGTCGATACTCCGCCCACCGTCGGCCTGTCCCGCGTGCGGCACCTTCATCGCCCCCCGCGACAACATCCCGCTCGTCTCTTGGGTCCTCCTGCGAGGCAGATGCCGGACGTGCGACGCGCCGATCCCTGCCCGCTACCCGCTCCTCGAACTCGCGGGAGGCCTGCTCTGGGTGGGGGTGTTCCTTGCCATCGGGGCCGCATGGGTCCTGGCGGCCTACCTGTGGTTCGGCTCGGTCACCCTGGCGCTGATCGCCACCGACCTCGAGCACCATCGGCTGCCGAACCGAATCGTCGTTCGTCGGCCTCGGTCTCGGGGCGGTCCTGCTGGCTGTCGGAGCGGTTCTCGATGGCGAACCGATTGCCCGTCTCGGGTGGGCGGCCCTGGTCGGTGTCGCCTACTTCGCGATCATGTTGGTCCTGGCCCTGGCGGCCCGTGGAGGCTTCGGGTTCGGGGACGTGAAGATGGCCGCCCTCCTCGGCCTGTTCGTCGGCTATCAGCCGACGCTCGAGCAGGTGGGGGCGAGCGAAGCGCTCGGTTCGCTGGCGGTGGCGGCGTTCGGGGCGGTCTTCATCGGAGGCGTGGTGGCCGTGGGCCTGCTGCTCGCCCGCAGGCGGGGACGCAAGCAGGAGATCGCGTTTGGACCCGCCATGATCGTGGCGGCGTGGGTTGCGACCATCTGGGGAGCTGGGATCTTCGACGCGTACCGGGGCGTCTGAGCAGGCCGAGTGCCAGCGGGCGCGGACCCGAAAGCCTCGGTGAGCGCCGGGAATACCCCTCAAGGGAAGAGCATCAATCTCCGACAATTCCTTGGTAACGTGTGCGGGGCAAGGTCCCCTCGGGGGCAAACGGCCTCGGGAACCGGACAGAACGGAGCATTGATGAGCCTCTTCGTCGGCTTGGACATCGGGACCTCCGCTGTCCGCGCTGCCCTGCTCCAGGGCGGGAAGAAGGGGACCCCCGTGCTCAAGAAGTACGGAGAGGTGGCGCTCCCCCCCGGTGCCGTCGACGGCGGCGAGATCCTCGACGCCGATGTGGTCCGCGAGGCGATCATCCAGCTCTGGAAACGGGCCAAGCTCCCCAAGAGGAACATCGTCCTCGGGCTCGCCAACCAGCGCATCATCGTCCGCCCGGTCGACGTGCCGGCGCTCAGCGACGAGGCCCTCAGGGAATCCCTCGCCGCTCATGTGGCCGACTTCATCCCGATGTCGGTCGAGAACGCGGTCCTCGACTTCATGCCACTGGGTGGAGCGATGACCGAATCCCAGACCGTTGCCGCCGGTGACGGCGATGGACCGCGGGAGCTCGGGGTCCGTCCCATCCTGGTCGTCGCGGCCCAGCGCGAGATGGTCGACAACCTGATCGGCGTGGTCGAGAGTGCTGGCCTCAAGATCCTCGCCCTCGACCTCCAGGCGTTCGCGCTCGTGCGCGCCGTGTACGGGGCACGAATCCCCCTGGGCGAGCCGGCCGAAGCGATCGTCAGCATTGGAGCCGGCCTCACACAGGTCGTGATCACCCGCGACGGCGAGGCGGTCTTCTTCCGGCTCGTCCCGTTCGGCGGCAACGAGTTCACCGAGGCGCTCATGACCGGACTGGACATCGAGCGCGGATGCGGCAGAGGAGCTGAAGCGCCGGGTCGGCGTCCGGGCCGTGGATGGCGAGGCCGGCCTCCTCGAATCCGAGGACGACCGGGCACGGGAGATCCTCACTCGCACCGCCAACCAACTCATCGACGAGATTCGCGGCTCCCTCGAGTTCTACGGGAGCACCCAGGGCGGCGATGCCCCGGTGCGGGAGATGAAGATCTCGGGCAACGCTGCCCGCCTACCACACCTCGCGGCCCGTCTCGGCCGCTTCCTCGAACTGCGGCTGACACCGGTGAAGCTGCTGGGCGAGTCGGTCGAGGTCGGCAAGACCGGGCTCACCGAGGATCAGCTCGCCCAGGCCCAGCCGGTGCTCCCGGTGGCAGTCGGGCTCGCGGAGTGGGGGCTCGTCTGATGCCCAAGATCAATCTGCTCCCGCAGGAACGCGCCGAGTCCGCTGCTCGCCGCCGGGGCGTTGCCATGGCGCTCTTCCTGGCTTTGGTCTACATCGCCGCCCTCGCCCTCGTGTTCTTCATGGTGAAGGGCCGAGAGACCACTGCCGAGGATGACCTCGCCACCCAGCTGCAGGCCAATCAACTCCTCCAGGCCGAGATCGCCGAACTCGAGCCATATGAGCAGCTCCGGCGCGAGTATGAGGCAGGCGTGATGCAACTCCAACAGGCCCTCGCACTCGACGTGGCCTGGGGTCGGGTGCTCGGCGACTTCGGACGGATGATTCCCCAGGGCGTGTGGCTCGAGGCACTCACCATCCAGACCATGGCACCTGTGGTGCCGGAGGGTGAAGAGGCAGATCCGAGTCGTCCCTGCAGCCTACGGCGTGGTCACGATGTCCGGCAAGGGCTTCGAGGTGGCCAACGTGGCGACGTGGCTGGTCACCCTCGACTCCCAGGATTGGGAGGACGTGGGTGCCGCCTGGGCCTCGACCGTGACCAAGAACCCGGCGACCAGCGACGGTAATCCCGAGACCGCGTACGTGGTCGATCACGGGAGTGCTCTCGGAGTGCGGCGCTCACCGACCGGGCCGAGACGCTCATCCCGGAGGTGCCGGAATGAGACGTGGACTCGCGATCGGGTTACTTCTGGCGATGCTTGTTGGTGTCGGCTTCTACTTCCTCCTTCTCCAACCCGTGTTCGAGAACATCACCGATCTCGAGACACAGACCGAAGTGGCCGTGCAGGAGGAAGCGCGTCTCCTCCAGGAGCGCAACCGCCTCCGGCGCATCCAGGAGTCCGAGCTCCAGTACATCGACGCCGTGGGCGAGATCGAGCGCATGATCCCGCCCACTCCGCAGCAGAGTGACCTCCTCAACGATCTCGAAGCCCTCGCTGCCGACACCAACGTGGTGTGGGCGGGCGCCAGCTTCGCCGAACCGGCAACCGAGGCAGAGGGCAGCGAACTTCGGCGAGATCACGGTCTCCCTCCAGATCGAGGGTCAGTACTTCGAGGTGCTCGCCTACCTGTACGCGGTGCAGGACCTCGAGCGCATCCTGCGGGTCGATTCGGCCACGTTCTCGCCCGTCCAGGACGAGGACGGACTCACCCAATTGAGCACCGCCATCACGCTTGGTCGCCTTCACCACCGGTGACGTCGCCCTGCCCGGCGGTCGACATGGAGGAGGGGAGCTGATGGCCGCCCACAGCGAAGCTCGGAGCGGAAGTCGGCAGCGATCATCGCCATCCTCCTCATCGGTGCCGGCCTTGCGGTGGCGTGGTGGGCGATGGCTCCCGGGATCCTCGGGGTCGACTCCGAGGGCATGCTCGGCGGCGCCCTCGCACCGGCCGCGGTGGTGGCGCCCGAGGATGCGGCCCTTGCCGAGGGCGTCAGGATCTCCACCCGGCTCCAGACCTCCCAGCCGCGCGACCCATTCGTCCCCCTCATCAGCGACGATCCGATGGTCGACACGGACGGCGACGGTGAACCCGACGGTGACGTCGTGGAGCGTACCGAGTTCACACTCGAGGATGTCTCCGACGTGGCCGGCGTCCTCCGCGCCGAAGTGAGCGTCGATGGCGTGACCTACACCGTGGGCGTCGGGGACACCTTCGCCGGCAGCTTCAAGGTCATCTCCCTCGACGACACAGCCGGCTCCGGCGTCTTCTCGTATGGGGACAACACCTTCACGGCTGCCATCGGCCAAGCCATCCTCAAGTAGGGCCGCCGCTCCGCCGAGCCCGGGGTATATCCTCCTCGCATGCTGCGCTTCCTCACCGCCGGCGAATCCCATGGACCCGCCCTCGTAGCGGTCGTCGAGGGAGTACCCGCCGGCCTCCCGTTCCTCGAGGACGGGCTCGCCGCCGAACTCGCCCGCCGTCGCCTCGGGTACGGGCGCGGCAACCGTATGAAGATCGAGAAGGACGAAATCGAGATCGTCGGCGGTGTTCGCCACGGGGCCACGCTTGGCTCCCCGGTGGCGGTGCTCATCAGGAACACCGAGTGGCCCCGTTGGCAGGAGGAGATGTCACCCGGGTCCGGTGTCACATCCAGGCCACTCACCAGTCCCCGGCCGGGTCACGCCGACCTCGTCGGGATGCTCAAGTACGACACGAAGGACGCACGCAACATCCTCGAACGGGCCTCCGCCCGGGAGACGGCCGCCAGGACCGTCGTCGGGTATCTCTCCAAGCAGATCCTCTCGGCGATCGACGGCTCCGTGTTCAGCCACGTGGTGGCGATCGGGGAGATCTCGGCAGCAGAAGACCTCCGTCCGGCCCCCACCGACCTGCCGGCGATCGACGCGGATCCCGTCCGCTGCTTCGATCCCGATGCCGCCGACCGGATGGTGGCCGCCATCGAGGCCGCCAAGGCCGCCCGTGACACCCTGGGGGGCGTCGTCGAAGTCCTCGCCTACGGGCTCCCGCCCGGCATCGGGTCACATGTGCACTGGGATCGCCGCCTCGACGCGAGGCTGGCGGAGGCACTCATGTCCATCCAGGCCATCAAGGGGGTCGAGGTGGGTGATGGATTCCGCTCTGCCGCTCGACCGGGGTCGGCTGCCCATGACGAGATCTTCACCGAGGGTGACGCCTTCGTACGACACAGCGACCGTGCCGGGGGCACGGAAGGTGGAATGAGCACCGGCCAACCCCTCCGGGTGCGGGCTGCCATGAAGCCGATTTCGACGCTCATGCGCGCCCTCCAGACCGTCGACGTCGAGACGAAGCAACCGGAGCAGGCCTTCAGGGAGCGCTCCGACGTGTGTGCCGTCCCGGCTGCCGGGGTGGTTGCCGAGCAGATGGTCGCGTTCGTCCTCGCCGATGAGGTGCTTCGCATGTTCGGAGGCGACACGGTCGACGACCTCGTGGCCTCTGTCCAGCGGTATCGGGACCGCCTGGACCGCTTCTGATGCTCTGGCTCATCGGGATGATGGGAGCCGGAAAGTCCACCATCGGCCACCTCGTCGCCCGCGCCACGCAGCTTCCGTTCGTCGACCTCGACCACGTGATCGAGGCGGCCGCAGCCATGTCGGTGTCCGATGTCTTCGCCTCGTTCGGTGAGCCGGGATTCCGGGAGCGCGAATCGGCCGCACTGCGGGAAGTGGCTGCTGGCGCCCCCTCGGTCGTCGCCACCGGGGGCGGCGTCGTGCTCGCCGCCGACAACGTTGCGCGCATGCGTGCCTGCGGCCTCGTCGTGTGGCTCGAAGCAACCGTCCCGACGCTGGTCGGCCGCACCGAGGTGGGAGCCGACCGACCCCTCCTCGTCGATACCAACATCGAGGAGCGCCTCGCTGACCTCCTCCGGAGTCGGGCGGGGGCCTACTCCTCGGCGGCCCATGCACGGATCTCGAACGACGACAAGGACCCCGACGAGGTCGCCGTGGAGGTGAGCAGGCTGTGGCTCGCATCGTGATCCCGGGTGCCACTGAGGTCCTCATCGGGCCCCTGCCGACCCCGCTGCTCCCGCCCGGGGCCCACCGGGAGAAGGTGGCGCTGATCCACCAGCCCGGTTCCGTCCACGTCGCTACCGACGTCGCCCGACGGTTGTCCGGAGAAGGCCTCACGGTCATCGTGCGTGAACTGCCGGACCGGGAACGGGCCAAGAACCTGGCCGTTGTCGGCGAGGTCTATGAGTGGCTTGCCGCGATCGGACTCGGGCGCCCTGACACCATTGTCGGTGTCGGGGGAGGAGCCCTCACGGACACTGCAGGTTTCGTGGCCGCCACGTGGCTGAGGGGCGTCGAGTCGGTGCTGGTCCCCACCACGCTGCTTGGCGCGGTCGATGCCTCCATCGGCGGCAAGACCGGCGTCAACGTGGCAGGAAAGAACCTCGTTGGCGCATTCTGGCACCCGACCCGGGTGCTCATCGACCCCGGTGTCCTGGCTTCCCTCGAACCGACGATCCTGCGCGAGGGATTCGCCGAGGCCCTCAAATGTGGCTACATCGCGGACCCGGTCCTGCTCGACCTCTTCTGGACCGGCGGGCCGACGGCCGATCTTCCGAGCGTCATCGAGCGCGCCGTCCGGGTGAAGGCGGAGGTCGTGTCCGAGGACTTCCGGGAGGAGGGCCGCCGAGCCGTCCTCAACTACGGCCACACCCTGGGTCACGCGATCGAATACCTGTCGGGAGTCAGCCACGGGGAGGCGGTCAGTCTCGGGATGGTCGGCGCGGCCGAGGTGTCCCGTCGTCGCCTTGGTTTCGACGCGACGGACGAGCACCGCCGCACGCTGGCCTCCCTCGGGCTACCCACTTCGATGGACGGACACGATGCGGGGGCCGTATTGGACCTGGTCCGGCTCGACAAGAAGCGCTCATCGGACGGGATCCGGATGGTCCTCCTCCGGGGCTATGGGGACCCGACGGTCGAGGTGGTGAGCGACGACGATCTGCGGGCCGGCCTGGCCGCGGTGGGAATCGACTGACGCGTATCCCGGCTCGGGGTCCGGTTCCCCGGCCCAGCCCGTAAGCTCTGCGCATGGTTTCCACCAATGACGTCCGGCCGGGCATGGCGCTCGCCCTCCCCGATGGCCTCTTCACCATCGTCAACCACGAGCACGTGAAGCCCGGCAAGGGCAAGGCCTTCGTCCGCATGAAACTCAAGAAGATCGAGACCGGGCAAGTCATGGACCGTACGTTCCGGGCCGATGAGGACGTGCCACGGGCCATCGTCTCTCGCAAGGAACACCAATTCCTCTTCCGGGACGATTTCGGATTCCACTTCATGGACCTGGAGGACTACAGCCAGTTCGCGGTCTCAGCCGACCTCGTCGACGACGCCTCCAACTACCTCCTCGAGGGGGCGACTGTCGTACTGGCGGTCTACGAGGGGACGCCGATCGGCGTGGAACTCCCGACCTCCGTCGAACTGACTGTCACCCACTCCGAGCCGGCCGTCAAAGGGGACAGGGTCTCGGGAGCGACCAAGCAGGTCACGGTGGAGACAGGTCTGGTAGTCCAAGTGCCGCTCTTCGTGGTCGAGGGAGATGTCCTCAAGGTCGACACCCGTTCCGGCGAGTACCTCACCCGCGCGTGACCAAGCCTGAAGCCCGCGACCAGGCGCTGCTCGTGCTGTACGAAGCCGAGCAGCGAACCGGCACCATCGATGCCCACACGGTCTCGGCCAAGGCGCGCCGGGTCATCGAAGGGATCCTGGAGCACGAGACCGAGATCGATACTGTGGTGACCCGCCTCTCGGAGCGGTGGACGATCGACCGTATGCCGGTCATCGATCGTGTACTCCTCCGTCTCGGCGTCTACGAGCTCGGGTTCACCGACTCGCCGACCGGTGTGGTCATCTCCGAGGCCGTGCGTCTTGCCTCGGCCTACTCGACCGACAAGAGCGCGGCCTTCATCAATGGTCTGCTCGCCGCCTACGCGGCGGAGGTCCGGGTGGACTCTGAGGTGGCTCCGGAGGAGCCGGAACGGACCACCGAGGCACGCCACTAAGCTCACGCCGACCACCCGCCTTTAACCCGGTCCCGTGAGGCCGAGAAGGAGCTGACCATGCGGATCGCGCCGCCATGACGCGCCAGGTACTCGAGCCGGACGACATCGCCCGCTCACTCCGCCGCATCGCCCACGAGATCATCGAGCGCAACAAGGGCGTGGCGGGCGTCTCGCTCGTCGGCATCCACACCCGGGGGGTGCCGCTGGCCGTTCGCCTCGCCGCCGCCATCGAAGAAGTCAGCGGACTTGCCGTCCCACTGGGAACCCTCGATATCGGCCTCTACCGCGACGATCTCGGTCACCGACCGACTCCACGCTTGGCCGCGACGGCGGTCCCCGACATCGACGGTGGCAACGTCGTGCTCGTCGACGATGTGCTCTTCACCGGGCGGTCGATACGGGCCGCACTCGACGCGTTGGCCGACCTGGGCCGGCCCGCCACCATCCAACTTGCAGTCTTGGTGGACCGTGGACACCGGCAGCTTCCCATCCGGCCCGACTATGTCGGCAAGAACCTGCCCACCGCGGTGGGGGAGAGGGTCACCGTTCGCCTGCAGGAGATCGACGGCTCGGAGGGTGTCTGGCTCGAGGTCGGCGAATGAGGCACTTCCTCACGCTCGAAGGGCAGCCCCGGGAGCGGCTCGAGTCCCTGCTCGACCAGGCCGAGGAGTTCCTCGAAGTGCTGGACCGCCCGATCCCCAAGGTGCCCGCACTGCGGGGCAAGACCGTTGCCATGCTCTTCTTCGAGCCGTCCACCCGGACGCGGATGAGCTTCGACCGGGCCGCCAAGGCGCTCTCGGCAGACACCATGGTTTTCACTCCTTCCGGTTCATCGGTCTCGAAGGGGGAGAGCCTCAAGGACACGACGCTCACGATCCTCGCCATGGGTCCGCACGCGTTCGTGGTTCGCCACCCATCGACGGGCGCCCCGTGGCAGATCGCCGAGTGGTCGGGGATCCCGACCCTCAATGCGGGAGATGGTGCCCACCAGCATCCCACGCAGGGCATGCTGGACGCGTTGACCCTCCGTCAGAGGTTCGGCAGCCTCGATGGTCTCCGGATCACCCTTGTGGGTGACATTCGTCACTCCCGGGTGGCGAGGTCGGACATCGATGCGTTCACGACCCTCGGGGCCGAGGTCACCCTCGTCGCGCCGCGGACGCTTCTCCCTCCGACCGTCGAAGGTTGGCCGGTGAAGGTCTCGAGCGAGCTCGACCCCGTGCTCCCGGACACCGACGTCGTGTACCTCCTCCGGATCCAGGAGGAGCGCGGTGGGGGAGAGGACTTCCCGTCGATCTCGGAGTACGTTGCCAGGTTCGGCCTCACGGATGTGCGGGCGGCGCTCCTCCCGGACCACGGCGTCGTGCTCCATCCCGGGCCCATGAACCGCGGCGTCGAGATCGCTCCCTCCGTGGCGGACGGCCCGCGATCGCTCGTGGCGACCCAGGTCCGCAACGGCGTGGCGGTGCGGATGGCCGTTCTCTTCGATCTCCTTGGAGGTACCTGATGTCCCGGATCGTCCTGAAGAACGGCTCGGTCATCGGCCCGGACGGCGCCACCACGGCCGACGTCGCAATCGAAGGCAGCGCGATCGTCGAGATCGGCCCGAACCTCGGGGGTGGGACCGAGATCGAATGCGGCGGAGCCTGGGTGGGCCCCGGCCTCGTCGACATCCACGTGCACCTCCGCGAACCGGGCCAGGAGTGGAAGGAGGACGTGGCCACCGGGTCCGCGGCGGCCGCAGCCGGTGGTTTCACGGCCGTGGTCGCCATGCCGAACACCGAGCCTGCCACCGACTCGGGCCATGTCGCCCGCCACGTCCTTGAGCGCGGGAAGGCGATCGGCCTGGTGGATGTGCTGGTGGCCGGGGCCGTCTCGATCGGTCGCCGCGGCGAGAAGCTCGCCCACCTCGACGACCTGTGGAGGGTCGGGGTCCGGATGTTCTCCGACGATGGTGACACCGTCGCCGACGCCGGGCTCCTTCGCAAGGCGATGGAGTACATAGGAGAGCGGGGAGGAGTCATCGCTCAACACGCCGAGGATCCAGGATTGGCACGGGGCGGGCACATGCACGAGGGTGCCGTCTCTGCCCGCCTCGGGATGGCCGGCTTGCCGGCCGCAGCCGAGGAGGCGATCGTCGCCCGGGACCTCCGCCTCGTCAGGCTCACCGGCTGTCGGTACCACGTCCAGCACGTCTCCACAGCCGGCACGGTCGAACTCGTCCGGCAGGCGAAAGCAGATGGACTGCCGGTGACAGCCGAGGTGGCACCCCACCACCTGGCGTTCGACCACAGCTTGGTGCTCGCAATGGACTCGGTCGCCAAGATGTACCCGCCCCTGCGCACCCCCGACGACGTTGCTGCGGTCTCCGAGGCCCTCGTCGACGGGACCATCGACTGCGTGGCGACCGACCATGCGCCCCACTCCGCCAACGAGAAGGAGGTGCCGTTCGAAGAGGCACCGCGGGGTGTCATCGGGCTGGAGACGTGCGCAGCTGTCGTCAACACCGAGATCGGACTGGACCCAGTGGCGTTCTTCCAACGCATGAGTGTCAGCCCGGCTGGCATCGTCGGCGCGGCTGCACAGGGCCTGTGGCCCCGGGAAGGCGGCCCGGCGAGCCTCACCGTCTTTCATCCGGGCCTGAGATGGTCGGTCCTCCCACCGTTTGCGTCTCGGTCGGCGAACACGCCCTGGCTGGGCCGTGAGCTCATCGGCCGGGTGCTGGCGACCGTGTACCGTGGCTCGCTCACCCACACCGCGCCGGAGGAGGCCCGATGACCGACGCCATCGCCGTCACCGCCGACGGCGCGGTGTTCCGAGGGCACTCCGTGGGCGCCGAAGGCATCACGACCGGCGAAGCCGTGTTCAACACCTCCATGTGCGGGTACCAGGAGATCTTCTCGGATCCCTCCTACGCCGGGCAGGTCGTGGTGATGACCGCACCCCACATCGGGAACTACGGCACCACGTCCAGCGATGACCAGTCGCGACGGCCCTTCGCATCGGGCCTGGTCATGCGCTCGATGAGTCGACGGCACTCGAGTTGGCGGGCCGAGGGCAGCCTGGGCGAGTACCTCAGGCACCACGGCGTGGTGGCGCTTGCCGATGTCGACACCCGGCGACTCACCCGACACATCCGCGACCGCGGCGCTCAACCGATGGCGATGGGAAGCGGTACCACCGAGCAGGAACTCAGGGACGCCGCCGCTTCCGCACCGAGCATGGTCGGCCAACCCCTCGCCCTCGAGGTATCCGTGACGAGGGCCTACTCCGTCCCCGCAACCGGAGAGGCCATGGGAAGGGTGGTGGCGCTCGACCTGGGGATCAAGGCCGACATCCTCTCCAACCTTTCGCGGCTCGGGTACGACGTCACGGTCCTCCCGGCCCACTCGACGGCCGAGGAGATCCTCGCCCACCAACCGACCGGCGTCTTCATCTCCAACGGCCCCGGCGACCCGGAGCCCCTCGCCGGCCCGATCGCGGCCATCCAGGGCGTACTCGGGCGGGTCCCGCTCTTCGGGATCTGCCTCGGGCACCAGGTGCTCGGCATCGCCCTGGGCGGCGCCACCTTCAAACTCCCGTTCGGCCACCACGGGGGCAACCACCCGGTGCGGAGTCTCTCCGATGGGCGCGTGGCGATCACCGCCCAGAACCACGGCTTCGCGGTCGATCCCTGGTCATTCTCCGGCGAGGAGCCCCCGGCGGGGCCGACGGGTTCGCGACCCTGGGAGGTGGCACTCCCGCCCGGTCTCCCGACCGCTTTCGGGGCCGCGGTCCCCACCCACCAGAACCTCAACGATGGCACGCTCGAGGGCCTCCGCTGCCTCGAGATTCCCGCGTTCGGTGTGCAGTATCACCCCGAGGCCGCCCCCGGGCCGCGGGACGCCGTCGGCCTCTTCGATGACTTCGTCCGACTCATGGCGGGCCACGCCTGATGCCGCGTCGGAACGACATCTCCTCGATCCTCCTGATCGGGTCAGGGCCGATCATCATCGGCCAGGCCTGTGAGTTCGACTACTCGGGCACGCAGGCCGCCAAGGTGCTCCGGTCGGAGGGCTACCGGGTGATCCTCGTGAACTCCAACCCGGCGACGATCATGACCGATCCCGAGTTCGCCGATGCCACCTACATCGAGCCGATCACGGCCGATGTGATCGAGTCGATCATCGCCAAGGAGCGCCCCGACGCGGTGCTCCCGACGCTCGGTGGGCAGACCGCACTCAATGTCACCGTCGAACTCGCCGGCAGGGGGGTGTTCGAGCGATACGGGGTCGAGCTGATCGGCGCCGGAATCGACGCCATCCAGAAGGCGGAGGACCGCGGCCTCTTCAAGGCGACCATGGAGGCGGTGGGACTGGCGGTGCCGCGGTCGGAGTATGCCCACTCCATGGCGGAGGCCATCGAGGCCGCTGACGCGATCGGCTACCCGGTGATGATCCGTCCTTCCTTCATCCTGGGTGGAAAGGGCACCGGGGTCGCGGCGGACCACGCCGAGTTCCTCGTCAAGGCCAGGCACGGTCTCGCCATGTCGCCGAAAGGCGAGATCCTCGTCGAGGAGTCCGTCCTCGGCTGGAAGGAGTACGAACTCGAGGTGATGCGGGACCGGGCCGACAACGCCGTGATCGTCTGCTCGATCGAGAACCTCGATGCCATGGGCGTGCACACCGGTGACTCGATCACCGTCGCGCCGATCCAGACGCTGTCGGACCGCGAATACCAGGCGATGCGGGACGAGGCGATCACCTGTCTCCGGGCCATCGGGGTCGAGACGGGCGGCTCCAACGTCCAGTTCGCGGTCGACCCGACCACCGGGCGGCGGATCGTCATCGAAATGAACCCCCGTGTGTCCCGATCCTCCGCTCTCGCCTCCAAGGCCACCGGCTTTCCCATTGCCAAGATCGCTGCTCTGCTCGCGGTCGGATACACCCTCGACGAGATCCCCAACGACATCACCGGCAAGACGCCTGCATCGTTCGAACCGGCCCTCGACTACGTGGTGGTGAAGGTCCCACGCTTCGATTTCGCCAAGTTCCCGAGCGCGTCCGGTCGGCTGGGAACCTCCATGCAGAGCGTCGGTGAGGCCATGGCCATCGGTAGGACGTTCCCTGAGGCCCTCCAGAAGGCGCTGAGGAGCCTCGAGACCGGCCGCAAGGGCCTGAACGCCGACCCAGTCGAGGCCGTCTACAGGGCGCTTCCAGACGCTGCGTTACGGGAGGGCCTCGAGACGCCGACCCCGTCACGGATCTACCACGTCGGAGAAGCGCTACGCCGAGGCGTCTCCGTGGAGGAGGTGGCCACGCTCACCGACTACGACCCGTGGTTCGTGGAGGAGATCGCCGCCATCGTCGAGACCCGCCTTCTTCTCGAATCCGGGGAGCCCGAAGGAGAGCCAGGGAAGACCGCTGCGTTGGTGAGGAGAGCGAAGCGAATGGGATTCTCCGATGCCCAGATCGCCCACCTCTGGCAGAGGAGCCCCGACGAGGTTCGGAGCCTCCGGCGCGAGCTCGGTATCGCTGTCACCTACAAGACCGTCGACACCTGTGCCGCCGAGTTCGAGGCGACGACGCCCTACATGTACTCCACCTACGAGGACGAGACCGAGGTCCCGGCCGCGGACCGGCCCCGCGTGGTGGTGCTCGGCTCCGGCCCCAACCGCATCGGCCAGGGCATCGAGTTCGACTATTGCTGCGTTCATGCCTCTTTCGCGCTCCGCGACGCGGGCTACGAGACGGTGATGGTGAACTGCAACCCCGAGACCGTCTCCACCGACTACGACACGTCGGACCGCCTCTACTTCGAGCCGCTCACGGTCGAGGATGTACTGTCGATCGTCGAGGCGGAGCAACCCGTGGCGGTCGTCGTCCAACTCGGTGGCCAGACCCCCCTCAACCTGGCGCGTCATCTCGAGGAGCGAGGGGTGGTCATCGCCGGGACCTCCCCGCGGTCGATCGAGGCCGCCGAGGACCGTGAGCAGTTCAGTGCCCTGTGTCGGAGTCTCGGGATTCGCCAGCCTGCCCACGGGATTGCCACGAGCGCCGTGGAAGCGGAGGAGGTGGTCGACCGCATCGGGTTCCCGGTTCTCGTTCGCCCGTCGTATGTCCTCGGTGGCCGGGCAATGCGGGTGGTGTTCTCCTTCGAGGACCTCCAGGACTACCTCCACGAGATGTACCACGCCCCGGGGGAGGATGGCCTCGATCTCGCGGCAGCCCCGTTGCTTCTCGACCGTTTCCTCGAGTCGGCCACGGAGGTCGATGTCGATGCCATCTTCGACGGACAGGAGCTTCTCGTCGGCGGCATCATGGAACACGTCGAGGAGGCCGGGGTCCACTCGGGCGACTCGGCCTGCATCACGCCTCCGCCCACGCTCTCCACCTCAGCCGAGGCGGCGATCCGCAAGGCGACGCACGACCTCGCCGAGGCCCTCGAGGTGCGAGGGCTCATCAACATCCAGTTCGCAGTGAAGGGCGACGACGTCTACCTCCTCGAAGCGAATCCTCGCGGTTCGCGCACCGTGCCCTTCATCTCCAAGGCGACCGGGGTCCCGCTCGCCAAGGTTGCCACCCGGGTCATGCTGGGCGCGACCCTCGGCGACCTTCGTGCCGAGGGTCTCTACATGCAACGGCCGCCCGCGTTCACAGCAGTGAAGGAGGCGGTGCTTCCCTGGTCGAGGTTCCCCGACGAGGACATCATCCTCGGCCCGGAGATGCGATCCACGGGTGAGGTGATGGGCATCGCGCACACGGCCGGCGCGGCGTACGCCAAGGCGCTGCTCGGAGCCGGCATGGAGATGCCAACGGCCGGCAACGTCTTCTTCTCGGTGGCGGACCGCGACAAGCAGGTTGGCCTCGCCGCCGCGCAGGCATTCCACTACCTCGGGTTCGAGCTGCTCGCCACGGAAGGGACGGCCCGGTTCCTCGACCATTTCGGGGTGCCGTCCACCACGGTTCCCAAGCTCGAGGAGGGGGAGGGCGATACCCTCGCCCGCATCGAGGCCGGGGAGGTACACCTGGTCGTCAACACGCCACGCGGGCTCAGGGCCCGCAGTGACGGGCGCCTCATTCGGATCGCAGCCCAGCAGCGAGGAATCCCCTGCATCACGACGATCGCCGGTGCCCTGGCGACTGCCCGCAGCCTCCAGATGGACCGGGAGGACCTGACGGCCGTCCGTAGCCTGCAGGAGTGGCTGGGGTGAGCGTCTCCCTCGCGACCCGGCTCGGCCCAGTCGACCTGCGTTCCCCGCTCATCGCGGCGTCCGGGACCGTGGGGTCGGTCGTCGACGCGAGCGGGGTCATCGACTTCTCCCTCTACGGGGCGGCGGTGAGCAAATCGGTGGCCGGGACCGAGTGGGAAGGCCGAAGGGTCCCGCGCATGGGGCCGACCGAGGCGGGCATGCTCAACGGGATCGGGATCCAGAACCCGGGCATAGAGAGCTGGGCAGCCAGCGTCGGGCCTTCCATCGCCCGTCTTGGCGTACCCCTGTGGGGCTCCGCGGTGGGTGGCACCGTCGAGGAGTTCGCCAGCGTGGCCAGGGGACTGACCGATGCCGGGGTGGCTGCGGTGGAGGTGAACCTCTCGTGTCCGAACCTCGAGCACGACACGATCTGGGCGTTCGACCCCGGACTCACGGGAGCGGTCATCGGGGCGGTCCGGCAGGCGACCAGGCTCCCGATAGGAGCCAAGCTCAGCCCCAATGCCGAGCGAATCGGCGATGTCGCCGCGGCCGCGCTCGACGCAGGCGCCGATTGGCTGGTCCTCACCAACACCGCCCTCGGCGCCCGGATCGAGATCGAGACGAGACGCCCCACCCTTTCCGGGAGCATCGGGGGCTACTCGGGAGTCGCCGTCAAACCGCTCGCCATGCGCTGCGTCCTGGAGGTCCGGGAGAAGCTCGGCGCGGTACCGATCGTCGGTTGCGGGGGAGTGCGAACCGCCGCAGACGTCGTGGAGTACCTGATGGCAGGAGCTTCGGCGGTCGCCATCGGGACGGCCCACTTCGAACGTCCTCGCATCGCAGCGAGGATCACGAAAGAGCTGCGACGGTGGATGGGCCGGCATTCCGTGTCGGACCTCGCCTCGTTGATAGGATCGGTCCGGAGATGGTGAACCCGATCCTGGCCGCCCTCGACGTCACCACGGCGGAGGAAGCGGTGCGGCTGGCCCGTCTCCTCCAGGCCTCGGTCGGGGGTTTCAAAGTGGGCCTCGAGCTGCTGATGGGACCGGGACCGGCCCTGGTCGGCGTGATCGCGGAGCTGGGGCTGCCGGTGTTCTGCGACGCCAAGCTGCACGACATCCCCACCACGGTCCGACGGTCGGCCGAGCAGCTCGCCCGGGTCGGAGCCCGATGGGTGTCGGTGCATGCAGCAGGTGGTGGGGAACAGCTCGAAGCCGCCGTCGAGGGACTGCGGGTTGGTGGCCGGGACGCCGGGGTACTGGCAGTGACCGTCCTCACGTCGATGGACGACGGCACCCTTGCCGAGGTGGGAATCCGGGAGTCGGCGGGCCGCCAGGTGTCACGCCTCGCCAAACTGGCCGCGCGAGCCGGGGCGGAGGGTGTCATCTGCTCACCCAAGGAGTCGGGCGTCGTACGGGAGGTGGCACCCGACCTGCTACGAGTCACCCCCGGGATTCGGCCCTCGTGGGCCGACCCGGATGACCAGCGCCGGGTGGCCACCCCGGCGGAGGCGATCTCCCGCGGAGCCCACCACCTCGTGATTGGTCGGCCGATCACGAGGGCGCCAGACCCGGTGGAGGCCGCCGAGCGAATCCTGGCCGAGATCCTCCCGGTGCCCGAGGGTTGACGACCCCGTCCTGGGTCCCCACATCGCCGGGACCGGCCACCTGATCGTGTACGGAATTGCCCGTGAATGGCCGCCTGATCCCGTTCGATTCCTCTATCGTTGCCACACCCCAAGGAGGACGAACGCAATGGCCCTTCCACCCAGCACACCCGAACAGCGGGCGGCCGCCCTCGCCAAGGCGGGCGAAAGCCGTCGCATCCGCGCCGAGATGAAGGAGCTGCTCAAGTCCGGGTCGCTCAGCCTCGCCGGCCTCTTCGAGAAGGCCGAGAGCAACGACATGATCGCCGGGATGAAGATCGCAGCCGTGCTCCCCGCCATGCCCGGGATGGGGAAGGTCAAGGGGAACCGCTTGATGGAGACGATCGGCATCGCCGACACCCGCCGGATCCGTGGTCTCACGACCCGCCAGCGCAAGGACCTCCTCGACCACTTCGCCTGATGGAGCCGACCGAGGAACCTCGGCCGCCCGCACCAGGACTACTCGTGGTCATCTCCGGCCCGTCGGGGGTCGGAAAGAGCACCGTCATCGACCGACTCATCGAGGAGCATGAGTTCGTCTTCTCGGTGTCTGCCACGACCCGGCTCCCGAGGCCGGGCGAGCACGAAGGCGTGGCCTATCACTTCGTCGATCGCGGCCGATTCGATGCCATGGTCGAGGGCGGCGAACTCCTCGAGTGGGCGACCTATGGAGCGCACTCCTACGGCACCCCTGCCGCACCGATCAGGGAGGCCATGTCGGACGGTTCCGACATCCTGCTCGACATCGAGAACGACGGCGCCATGCAGGTCAAGGCGGCGCTCCCGGAAGCGGTGACCATCTTCGTGCTCCCGCCGACGTCGGAATCCCTCAGGAAGCGGCTCGCCGGGCGCGGCGATACGACAGGCGCCGACCTCGAAGCGCGACTGGCCATCGTCGAAGGACAGATCGCCCACGCCCGGGAGCACTACGACTGGCTGGTCGTCAACGACGACCTCGAACAGGCAGTAGCGGAGATACTCCGTATACTCACGGTCTCCCGAAGGATGCACCAATGAGCAAAGACATCAATCTCGACACCCTCCTCGCGCACTCGGGCGGCCGGTTCAACTCCGTCGTCCTCGCGGCGCGTCGAGCCCGTCAGATCAACGGCTACTTCAATCAGCTCGGCGAGGGGATCGGTGGGTATGTTCCGCCCCAGGTCCACAGCCTCAGCCGGCAGCCGCTCTCGATCGCTTTCGAGGAGATCCTCGAGGAGAAGGTCGTCAGGGGCTTCGAAGACGGCGAGTAGGTCATGCTGACCGGCCGTCGCGTCCTCCTCGGCGTGACCGGGGGAGTGGCGGCCTACAAGGCGGCGTACCTGTGCCGGAGGCTCCTCGAACGAGGGGCCGAGGTGAAAGTGGTCATGACCGGCGCTGCCACCGCGTTCATCGGCGCGCAGACGTTTGCCTCCCTGACCGGTGAGCACCCCCTCGTCGACCTCTTCGACGACCTGCGAGCGAGCCCCCACACCGAGCTCGGACGATGGGCTGAAGCGGTGCTCATCGCTCCCTGCACGACGAACACTCTCGCCAAACTCGCCCTCGGGATCACCGGCGACGCCCTGAGCGCCACCGTGTCGGCCAGTGAGGCGCCCCTCTTCATTGCCCCGGCCATGCATACCGAGATGTGGGAATCGGAGGCGACGCAGGACAACCTGGAGATCCTGCGTGGGCGCGGCGCGACGATCCTCGGCCCCGCCACCGGTGAACTGGCCGGCGGGGACGTCGGGGCCGGCCGCATGCTCGAACCCGACGACATCGTGGCCGCCATCGAGGAAGCGCTGCGGGGACCCCTGGCCGGGAAACGGGTCCTCGTGTCATCCGGAGGGACTCGTGAGGCCATCGACCCGGTTCGGTTCATCGGCAACCGATCAAGTGGGAAGATGGGGAACGCCATCGCCCGGGCAGCTGCCAGGCTCGGTGCCGAAGTGATCCTCGTGACAGCCGCAGACCCGGTCCCCGACGGGGTGACGGTCATCAGGGTCGAGTCGGCGGCCGAGATGGCTGCCGCGGTGTGGGGAGAAGCCGGGGAGGTGGACGTCGCAGTCCTCACCGCGGCCGTGGCGGACTATCGACCCGCCGCACCGGTCGATCACAAGCTGCGCCGGGCCGACGGACCGCCGACGGTCACGCTCGAGCCGACCCCCGACATCCTGGCTGGTGTCGCCGGCCTGGCCGACCGGCCGTTCCTCGTCGGATTCGCGGCCGAGGTCGGGTCCCTCGACGGGGCCATCGAGAAGGCGATCAGCAAGGGAGTAGATCTGTTGGTCGCCAACGACGTCGCCCAGGAGGGCTCAGGGTTCGGTACCGACACCAACCAGGTTGCATTCATCGGCCCCGACGGGTCGGTGGAGCAGCTCCCCATGCTGGGGAAGGACGAGGTCGCGGTCCGCCTCTGGGAGAAAGTCATGTCGATGCTGGGTGTCGAGGCAGTACGCCGGTAGGCCGTCGGGTGACGGGCGATCGATCGCCGATACCGGCTCTACACTCTGGGGCGATGTCTTCCTGGTACTTCACGTCGGAGAGCGTGACCGAGGGTCACCCTGACAAGGTGGCCGACCGGATCTCCGACACGATCGTCGATGAGGTCCTGAGCCGGGACAAGTACGCCCGGGTCGCCTGCGAGACGATGGTGACCACCGACACGGTCATCGTCGCCGGGGAGTTGCACACGACCGAGGACGTACTCAGCGACCTCGATGTCGCCCAGGCCGCCCGAACGGCGATCCGCCACATCGGCTACACGATCCCCGGGGAGGGATTCGAGGCCGAGACGGTGATCGTCACCGACCTGATGCACGAGCAGAGCCAGGACATCCGGCAGGGTGTCGACCAGGGGACCTCTCGGGCCGCCTGGATGGAGGATCCGAACCTGCTCGGCGCCGGGGACCAGGGAATCATGTTCGGCTACGCGACCGACGAGACCCCGGAGCTCATGCCGCTGCCGATCCTCACCGCCCACAACCTCGCCCGCGGCCTCTCCGAACTCCGGAAACAGGGCACGCTTCCCTACCTCCGCCCCGACGGCAAGACCCAGGTCACCGTCCGCTATGAGGATGGTCGGCCGGCAGGTGTGACCCAGGTGCTCGTCTCCACCCAGCACACTGCCACGCATCAAGGCGCCGAACTCACGATGGATCGGATCAAGGCCGATCTCCAGGCACACCTCCCCGCGTTCGTCCACGAGGGCCTGCTTGAGCACGCTGTCTGGCATGTCAACCCGACGGGCCGGTTCGTCATCGGGGGTCCTGACGGCGACACGGGGCTCACCGGGCGCAAGATCATCATCGACACCTACGGCGGATCCGCGCCCCACGGGGGAGGCGCCTTCTCCGGCAAGGACCCGTCGAAGGTCGACCGTTCCGCCACGTACGCGGCTCGCTGGGTGGCCAAGAACATCGTGGCTGCGGGGCTCGCCAAGCGGTGCCAGGTCCAGGTCGCATACGCAATCGGGATCCCACAGCCCTTCTCCACCCTCATCGAGACCTTCGGCACCTCGACGGTCGACCCGGCACTCATCAGCCGGGCAGTCGAGGCGGTCTTCGACCTGCGCCCGGCCTGCATCATCGGGGACCTCGACCTGCTTCGACCCATCTATGCGGAGACCTCCGCCTATGGCCACTTCGGTCGTCCCGGGCTGCCGTGGGAGTCCACCGGTCGGGCACGGGCCCTGAGGGACGCTGTCGGCCAGTGAGCCGGGTCGTCCGGGTCATTCCCGACGTGACCACGTTCGCCGTCGACGAAGGCTTCTCGTACCTGGAACCCGACGACCTCAGCTGCGAGATCGGCTCGCTCGTCCGTGTTCCGCTGGGCGCCCGGACGGTGCGGGGCTGGGTCGTGGACGTTGAAGGCGGGCCGAGGGAAGGGCTCAAGCCCATCCGGAGGGTGAGCGGAACGCTCCCGGTGTTCGGCTCCACCCAACTCGACACGTATCGCTGGCTCGCCCACCACTACGTCGCACCCGTCGCGACGATCCTCCGGGCTGCCACCCCGCCCAACCTGCCAACGAGGGTTCCTCGCCCGGAGGGCGGCGGACTCGACGGTAGGACCCGCCGGGAGCACTTCCCCGGGCTCGAGGAGGCCTGGGATCGAGTCGGGGATGTCGAGGCATCGGTCATGGTGATTGCGCCGACCGGCCTCGAGGTCCAGGCGGCCGCAGCGAGGCTCCGGGCGCTCTCCGACCGTGAGGTGGTCGTGGTCGACCCGGGAGCCCCGGGGGCCGACGTCACCCGGGCGTGGAGCAAGGCGCGACTCGACGATGGCATCGCGCTCGTCGGGACGGGCAGGTTGGCCATGTGGTGGGTTCGGGGCCTGGGAGCGGTCGTGCTCCTCGACGAGGGGAGAAGGAGCCACAAGGAGCGACAGACACCGACACTCCACCCCAGGACGATCCTCTCGCATCGTGCTCGGCTCGAAGGCTTCCTCCTTGCAACCACCGGACTCATACCGACGCTCGAGACCGTCGCCACCGGGGCGCCCTTCCAGCACGCCCGTCGACTCTGGCCGCGGGTGGAGGTCATCGATCGGAATGAGGAACCCCCGGGACGAGGCGTGCTCTCCGAACGGGTCAAGCAGGCGATCCGGCACGCCGTGAACACCCGGCGGACCACGCTTGTGTTCACCCATCGGCGTGGGTACGCGCCGGCGTTCCGGTGTACGTCGTGCGGTGAGCTGCGCCGTTGTACCTCCTGCCACTCGGCAGCGACGAATGCGGGGATCTGCCCGCGGTGCGGCAGTCCCTACGTCCCATGTGCGAAGTGTGGAGGGCGGTCCTTCGAGCCCCTCGGGGCGGCGGTGGGACGCGTCCAGGACCTCATGCGTGCATTGGTGGGCCCGGGGCTGGTGGGCGAGGTCGGAACAGGGGCAGCCGTGCAAGTGGGGACCGAACGTGACCTGGCCGCTGCCTCCCCGGTCCAACTGGCGGTGATCGTGGACGGCGATCGGATCCTGCTCGGGACCAACTTCCGCGCCACCGAGGACGGCCTCCGGCTCATGGCCCGGGTGGCAGGCCTCGTCGAACCGGGGCCCGGCAACCGGGCGGTCGTGCAGACCTCGATCCCCGAGCACGCCGCCATGTCCGCGCTTCGCCACGGCGACCCGACCGAGTTCCTGGCAGAGGAACTGAGACGACGGGAGGAGAGCAGGATGCCGCCGTCGGGGGACTTGATGGTCCTCGAGACACGCGGGGCGGCTGGCCTCGAGGAGCGCGATGTTGCGGCCCTGGAGGCGGACGGGGCCGTCGTGTTCGGCCCCCGGCCCGGGCCGACGGGGGAGCGGTGGCTCATGCAGGCCCCCGACCTGGGAAGGGCCAAGTCCTCGCTGCGATCCATGGTGCGACGCATGCGTGACCAAGGATCCGATGTCCGTATCGACGCGGATCCGATCGAGCTGTAGGGCCCCGAGGAGGAACCAGCGGTACGCAACGGCTGCTTCGATTCGCCTGCCGGGAGCAGCCGCCGACAGGCGGTACCCTTCCCCCCCATGGCCATCTACCCCATCCGTACCTTCGGGGACCCGGTGCTCCGGACCAAGGCGGCGAAGGTCGACGAGATCACGTCCACCATCCGCACGCTCCTCGATGACATGATCGAGACGATGTACGACGCGCCCGGGGTGGGGCTCGCCGCCCCCCAGATCGGCATCTCCAAACGGGTGTTCGTGTTCGACGCCGGTTTCGGCCCACAGTGCGTCATCAACCCCGAGCCAGTGGCAGTGACCCCGGCGACGGCGGCTGCGTCCCGCGTCCCACTCGAACTCCCCGAGGATTGGGAGGACGCATGGGTCTTCGAAGAGGGCTGCCTCTCGGTCCCGGGCCATTACTGGCCGATTGCCAGGCAGTCGGTGTTCGCGGTCAAAGGCACCGACGAGCGGGGCTCCGATGTCGTCCACGTCGGGGACGAACTGCTCGGTCGGGTCCTGCAGCATGAACTCGATCACCTCGACGGCCTGCTCCTCCTCGAGCGCCTCCCGGATCGGGTACGCAAGAAGGCCCTCAAGGAGCTCCGTTCGACCAGCTTGGGTATCTGATGGCGCCTCCACGACCCGCCTTCTCGCGCGCGGCGATCCTCCCGCGGAGCAAGCGGTCGAGGGTGGAACACTGATGGCGAGCACCGCCTTCCTCGGATCACCGGCCGCCGCAGTCCCATCCCTCCGCGTCCTCGTCGAGACCACCGACGTCCGCGCGGTCGTGACCCGGCCTGCCCGTCGTCGAGGGAGAGGCCGGCACACCCTCCGCACCCCGGTGGCCGAGGAAGCGGATGCACTCGGGCTGGCGGTCCACACCCCAGGCTCACGGGCCGAACTCGCAGCGCTCGATTTCGCCGTCGACCTGGCGGTGGTCGTGGCCTTCGGGATGATCATCCCGGCCGCGCAGCTCGTCGTCCCCCGTAGGGGCTTCGTCAACGTTCACTTCTCGCTTCTCCCCGCGTGGCGTGGTGCGGCCCCTGTCGAGCGAGCCATCCTCGCCGGCGACCGGGAGACCGGTGTCTGCCTCATGCAAATGGACGAAGGCCTCGACACGGGGGGAGTCATTGCCTGCGCCTCCCGACCGACCAACCGGCAGGATGCCGGGACGCTCACCTCCCTCCTCGCCGATGATGGTGCGGATCTGCTGCGGGGCCGCCTGGAGGGCATCCTCGCTGGAGAAGCCCTGGCCGTCCCGCAGGTGGGCGAAGCCTCCTACGCATCCCGCCTCCGTTCGGAGGAAGGGCGCCTCGACCCCAATGACCCGGGCGACGACCTCGACCGCCGCGTCCGGGCTTTCACGCCGCGTCCCGGGGCCTGGTTGGAGACAGAGGCCGGGCGTCTCAAGGTGTGGAAGGCCGAGTTGGCCGACTCGACCCTGCCGCCGGGGGAGTGGAGGTACGACGGGGCGGAGCTGACCATCGGGACCGGTGGGAACGCGCTGCGCCTGCTGGAGGTCCAGGCGGAAGGGTCGCGGCGCATGGATGCCGGGGCGTGGGCGAACGGACACCGCGGCGCGCTACCGGCGTTGGTGCGATGACCCCCCGGGCAAGGGCGGCCGTTGCGCTCGGGCGGATCCTGCGGGGCGGTGCCTACTCCAATGTGCTGCTCCGCCAGGAGGACTCCGAGGTTGGATCGGACGATCGGCGGTTCGTCCAGGGACTCGTGATGCACGCGCTGCGAACAGTGGGCTTGGCGGACTCGGTGGTCACGAGCCTCTCGAAGCGGCCACTGTCGCGGCTCGATCCCGTCGTGGGTGACGTCCTACGCATCGCCCTGGCGGAACTCGACCGTGGGGGTACGCCCCCTCCCGTCGTGGTGTCGGAAGCGGTGGAGACCGCCAAGGCCGGGGGGTCCGGGCGGGCTGGCGGTTTCGTCAACGGGGTGCTTCGTTCGGCTGTGCGTGCCGGGCTTCCACTGCTCTCTGCTCGGGACCGCCTCGGGGTTCCTCCTTGGATCGCCGACCGGATGGACGAGGCATGGGGGGTCGAGGAGGCGGATCGGTTCTGGCTGGCATCGTCCGCGCCGGCCCGGGTCGGTCTGCGAGGTATCCCACCGCCCGGAGCCGACGTGACCGCGGTGCCGGGGATCCCGACCACATTCCTCTCCGACCGGCCGATTCCGGGGTTGGAGATCCAAGATCCAGCCTCCACGGCGGTGGCACTTGCCCTCGAGTGTCAACCCGGTGAGCGTGTCATCGACATGGCCGCCGCCCCGGGCGGGAAGACGCTGGTGATACTCGATCGGATGGGTGGGAGGGGGACGGTCGTCGCCGGTGACCTGCATGAACGACGCCTGCGATCGGCCCGACGGCGGGTCCCCGGGGCCACCTGGGTTCGCCTGGACGCCACTTCACTCCCATTCGGTGAGAGCACCTTCGACAGGGCCCTTCTCGATGCGCCATGCTCAGGCCTCGGGACCCTGCGACGACGCCCCGAGATCCTCCATCGGGTCACCGAGGAGGAGTCATCGCGCCTGGCATCGGTCCAGCGCCGCGCCCTGGTGGAAGCGCTGAGGATCGTCAAACCGGGCGGGCGGGTCGTCTACGCCGTGTGCACGGTCCTTCCCATCGAGACGACGGCCCTGGTGGCGGGCCTCGGGGCCAGCGCCCCGCGTCATCTCGGCCTGGGCCGGGCAGAAGGCACCGGCTGGCTTCTCTCCCCCCACCTCGGACCCACCGATGGGATGTTCATCGCCGTGTTCGAGCGGTGACACCACTCAAGGACACATGAGGGGTACCGATAGAAAAGGCATCCATGACGGAATCCACCCCCACTGAGCGAGCGGCGGTCGTGGTCGCTGACGACGACCGCGGCTTTGCCCTGCATCTCCGGGATTGGTTCGGCACCAGGGGCTACGTGGCCGAGATCATCGAGGATCCCGAAGCCCTCGAGGCACGGCTCAACTCCGAACCACCTGAGCTCCTCGTCCTGGACCAGCAGTTGGGAGGCGTGAACCCGGTTGCCCTCATGCGACTCCTCCGAAGGAACAAGGCGTCGACCTTCTCGGACGTCCTCCTGGTCACCGACGGGCCGGTCGACGAGACGGTCATGAAGACCCTCGAGGCCGGCGCTGACGATTTTCTCCGACGCCCGTTCAGCGACCTCGAATTGGAGGCTGTGGTCTCCACCCTGACGCGACGCTCCCGGACGTTGCGGGATGTCTCGCCCCTGACCGGGCTGCCGGGAAACCACCGGTGCACGCTCGAACTGCGCCGTCGGATCGAGCTCGGGCAACCCGTTGCCCTCGCCCACGCGGATCTCGACCACTTCAAACCTTTCAATGATCACTACGGGTTCCTGCGCGGAGACCAGGTCATCAAGTTCGCGGCCCACATCATCCAGGAGGCGATGGCCGCTGCCGACCAGACGGGCAACGGCTTCATCGGTCACATCGGGGGAGACGACTTCATGGCGCTGCTCTCTCCCGACGATGCCGAGGCGTTCAGCGCTCACGTCGTCGAGTCGTTCGATGATGGGATTCTCGACTTCTACGATCCCGAGGACGCGCTCCGGGGCTACATCGAACTGCAGGATCGGCGGGGCGGGCGGCAGGCCTTCCCACCCGTGACCTTCTCGATCGGCGTGGCGACGAGCCGCCACCGACCGTTCGATTCCCACTTCGAGGCGAGCACCATCGCTTCGGAGATGAAGGAATACGCCAAGGCGTCACAGGGCTCGACCTACGAGATCGACCGCAGAACGGGTTGAGGCGGGCAGAGCCCACCGCGTCTGCGTCCGCACGGTTCTGCCGACGCTGAAGCTGAAGCGGACGCCGGCCGGTGGTTGACGTGGACGTAGAGGTAGCGATCGCTGTACGCTGTCGGCCGACAACCGAGACGCAAGTGGAGGCGGACCGCTTCCCACCCGGCCATCGTAGGGTGCGCCGTGGTAGCACCCCATCGAACCGATGTGGCGTTCCAAGAGAGCAGTGGTCCGCGTGCCCTGCTCTCATTTTCGTAGAGGTACATGGAGGTGTTGCGATCGCAGAACTGCGCGTGAATGGAGCCATCCGCGCCAAGGAGGTGCGGGTGGTTGCCCCCGACGGGGAGCAGATCGGCATCAAGGAAACCAGGGAAGCCCTCTGGCTCGCCGAGCAATTGGGACTTGACCTGGTCGAGGTGGCCCCGAATGCCCGGCCGCCGGTGTGTCGATTGATGGACTACGGCAAGTACAAGTACGAGCAGTCCGTCAAGGACCGTGAAGCCCGCAAGAAGCAGACCAAGACGGTCATCAAGGAAGTGCGCATGAGGCCGGGTATCGGCAAGCACGACTACGAGATCGTCCGTCGGCGGGCCGAGAAGTTCCTGATGCATGGCGACCGAGTGAAGGTCGCCCTCCGCTTCCGGGGCCGCGAGAACGAGCGGCCGGAGTTCGGGGCGGCGCTGGTCAACCAGCTCGTCGAGGACCTCGGTGGCATCGTGAACCTCGAGCAGGCACCACGCAAAGAGGGCCGGATGATGCACGCAGTGCTGGCTCCCAACATGACAGCGATCAATCGCCTCCGGAAAGAGCAGGCGGCACAAGCGGCGCTTGCTGCCGCCGAGGACGGGAAAGCCGAGGACACCCTCGCCGACCCGGCCGGAGAAGAGGAGGCTGCGCAGGCCGTGCCTGCTGCCGCCGAGGACGGCAAGGTCGAGGAGACCCTCGATGACCTTGCCGGAGAAGAGGAATGAACACATGCCCAAGATGAAGACACACAAGGGCACCGCCAAGCGGTTCAAGCGAACGGGTACAGGAAAGCTCCGTCGCGGCCACTCGGGGCGGGGCCATTTGAAGCTCGCGAAGGGGAAGAACTCGTATCGCCGCCTCAAGGGCGATGGCGATGTCGCCCCAGTGGATGCGAAACGAATCAACAAGCTGTTGGGAGGCAATTGATGGCACGCGTCAAGCGCTCCGTCCATGCCCGCAAGAAGCACCGGAAGGTGATGGAGCGGGCCAAGGGCTTCAAGGGTGCGAAGAGCCGTCGCTTCAAGACCGCCAATGAGCAGGTCATGCACGCGATGCGCGACTCGTACGTCGGCCGCAAGGACCGCAAGGGTGACTTTCGTCGCCTCTGGATCACCCGCATCAACGCCGCCGCCCGCCAGAACGACATGAGCTACTCGACGCTCATCGCCGGTCTCAAGGCCGCCGAGGTGGAGGTGGATCGGAAGATGCTGGCCGAGATGGCGATCAGCGATCCGCACGCCTTCTCCCAGATCGTCGCCACTGCGAAAGCAGCGCTCAACTAGCGCGTTCGGGGTCGTTGGATGGCAGAAGACGGACTGAGATGACCCCACAGCGGGCTTCGGCGTCGCGGGCGGCCGAGTCGTAGGCTCGCGCCATGCTTCGTTGGACTGCCCGTCGTCAGGTCACAGGGCCGATCACATCGGTCAACAATCCGCTCATCAAGGAGATCGTGCAGCTCCGGCGTACTCGCCGGCGGCGCGAGACCGGGCTCATCCTGATCGAAGGGCCCCAGCTCGCCGCCGAGGCGTTGGCTGCCGGGGTGGTCGTCGACGTCGGTTTCACCACGGAGCCGGGAGCCCACCCGGATGCGATCGAGGTGTCACCTGCCGTGCTCGAACGGCTCTCCACCACCGTGAACGCCCACTCGCTGGTGCTCGTGGCCGATCAGCCGTCAGCCTCGCCGGGGAAGGATCGGGACCTGGCCGTCCTCTGGAATGTCGCAGAGCCCGGGAACGTCGGGGCCCTCATCCGGTCCGCGGCGGCATTCGGGTTCGACGTCGCCGTGGCCGGCCGGGACGCAGCCGACCCGTGGTCACCCAAGGCGCTCCGCGCCGGAGCGGGAGGACATTTCCACACCGCGATCCGTGTCGCTTCGACGCTCACCATCGAGGAACTCCACGACGCCGGGTTCACGACGATCGCCACCGTGCCCCGGGCCGGACAGGAGAGAGGCCCAGGGCGCCCGATGGCACTCCTCATCGGCAGCGAAGCACATGGTCTCCCCGGTGCGGTCATCGAGGGGGCAGAGCGCCGATGGGCGATTCCGACCGAGGGCGTCGAGTCGCTCAACGCGGCCGTGGCCGGCTCCATCGCGATGTATGAGCTCTCTCGGGGTCGGTGAGCCACACCGACCATCCGGCCCACCAATGGGAAGAGGCCAGTTGGCTGCGGGTGGTTATCCTCCAGTCCTTCATGGAAGCCCTCGAAGAACTCCGCGCCGCTGCCCCGGGGAAGGTTGCTGCGGCATCCTCGCTGGATGAGCTGCGGCAGCTCGAAGGCGAGCTGGTCGGTCGATCGTCGCTGATCGGCGAGCTTCGGCGCGGTCTCGGCTCCCTCGACGACGAAGAGCGACCAAGGGTGGGCCAAGCGGTCAACGCCGTCGCCACGGAATTGCACGGCCTCTTCGCCGAACGGCGCGAGGTACTCGAGATTGCCGAGGAGGATCGTCTCCTCACAGAGGACGGCATCGACGTGACGCTCCCCGGTCGACGGCTCGTGGAAGGGACTCCGCACCTGATCACCTCCACGATCGCCGAGCTGGTCGACATCTTCGTCTCCCTCGGATACCGGGTGGCCGAGGGCCCCGAGGTCGAGACCGGCTGGTACAACTTCGACGCCCTCAATACGCCTCCCGACCATCCTGCCCGGGCCGAGTCGGACACGATGTACGTGAACTTCGGGGACCCGGTCGACGAACTCCTGCTGCGCACCCAGACCTCACCGATGCAAGCGCGCTACATGCAGCAGCACGAGCCCCCGGTGTACGTGGTGGTGCCGGGCCGCGTGTACCGGACCGACACACTCGATCCCACCCACTCGCCCGTCTTCCACCAGATGGAGGGCCTGGCCGTGGACGCGACCATCACCTTCTCCGACCTCAAGGGCACGCTTGGGCACTTCGCCAAGGAGTTCTTCGGCCCCGGGACCCAGACCCGGTTCCTGCCTCATTTCTTCCCGTTCACGGAGCCATCGGCCGAGATGTTCGTCTCGTGCTTCGTGTGCGACGGCTCGGGTTGTCGCGTGTGCGGCGGACCCGGATGGATCGAGATCCTGGGGTGTGGCATGGTCGACCCCCACGTGTTCGAGGCGGTCGGCTACGACCCGCAGACGGTCACTGGGTTCGCCTTCGGTATGGGCGTGGAACGGATGGCCATGATCCGCCATGGCCTCACCCACATCAAGCACCTGTTCGAGAACGACGTGCGCGTGCTGCGCCAGTTCGGGTGATCCCATGAGAGTCTCACTGCGCTGGTTGCAGGACTACATCGACCTCCCGACTACGGACCCCGAGGAGTTGGGGTGGGTGTTCGCGTCCCTTGGACACGAGCTCGAAGGCCACCAGGTGCTCTCGCCGACGTTCACAGGGGTCGTGGTCGGACGGGTCGACTCGGTGGTCGCCCACCCCGACGCCGATCGTATCCGACTGTGCACGGTCGATACCGGGCGCGGAGCGACGGAGATCGTCTGCGGTGCCTGGAACTTCGAGGCCGGAGCGGTCGTTCCTGTGGCACTTCCCGGGGCGACCCTCGACGGGGGGGACTTCACGATCACCCAACGATCGATCCGGGGCGTCGTCTCCAACGGCATGATCTGCTCAGCCCACGAGCTCGGACTCGGTGAGGACCGGGACGGCATCATGGTCCTTGATCCATCCCTGCCGATCGGGTCCGACTTCACCGACCACGTCGAGCTCCCCGATGTCGTCTTCGACCTTTCGATCACGCCCAATCGGCCCGATGCGATGAGCATGGTCGGGCTGGCTCGGGATCTGTCGGCCTACTACCGAACGCCGGTCAAGCTCCCCGACACCTCCGATCCCGGCGGCAGCGGGACGTCCTCCCTCACGGTGACGATCGAGGACGATCGCTGCATTCGCTTCACTGCCCGGGAGGTGACCGGGGTCGAGGTGTCCCCATCCCCTCATTGGCTGCGCCAACGCCTCTCCAAGGCAGGCGTTCGGGCGATCTCGAACGTTGTCGACATCTCCAACTACGTGATGCTCGAGCTTGGACAACCGACCCATGCCTTCGACTTCGACCGGGTGCGGGGATCGGCCATCGTCGTACGGCGCCCACTGGAAGGCGAACACCTCACGACCCTGGACGGGTTGGAGCGCATCCTCGAGCCGACCCATCTCGTGGTCGCCGACGCCGAAATCGCCTCGTCCCTCGCCGGGACCATGGGTGGCGAGGAGTCCGAGGTGAGCGACTCCACGACGCGGGTGCTGGTCGAGGTGGCCGCCTGGGACCCGGCGACGGTGATGAAGATGAGCCGCGGCCTCGACCTGCACAGTGAGGCGTCCTCCCGGTTCGAGCGGGGCGTGGACCCCAACCTCCCACCGGCCGCCAACCACCGCATGTGTCGGCTCCTGCAGGAGGTCGCCGGTGGCATCATCACCGGTGACCTGATCGATGTGTATCCAACCCCGATCGAGCCCTGGTCCGTCGAGCTTCCGCTGTCGGAGGTGGCCCGCACCCTCGGGCCCGACGTCACAGGTGACGAGTCCCGGGCGCTCCTCGAGCGGCTCGGGTTCACGGTCACCGGAGTCGACCCGTTCGCCGTCACCGTGCCCACATTCCGTCCCGACGTGCGGCGTGGTATCGACCTCGTCGAGGAGATTGCTCGGCTTCGGGGGTTCGAGTCGTTCGGCGAATCGCTCCCAGCCGGTGGGGGTGGCGGATTGACGCCCGAGCAACGGAGAGAGCGGCGCCTGAGGTCGATACTGCTCGGGGCAGGCCTGAGTGAAGCACAGACCTTCAGCTTCCACGGAGCGGATGCGTTGGCTCGGCTCGGCTTGCCACCGGACGACGCGCGACGCTCCGCCATCGAGGTCAGGAACCCCCTCCGGGAGGAGGAGTCCCTCCTCCGGACAACGCTGCTTCCGGGCCTGCTGGGATCTGCCAGGTACAACCTCAGTCACGGCAACCCGGACGTTGCGCTGTTCGAGATCGGCCGGGTGTTCCACGACGAGGAGTCCCCCGAGCTCGGCCAGGTACCGCACCAGCCGGTACAGCTCGGGTTCGTGATCGTTGGCACCACGGCGGGCGGCGGGGTCCACGAAAGGCCGATCCCGGCTGACGCCTACCTTGCCACGGGCCTGGTAACCCTCCTTGCCGAGCAACTCCACCTCGGGGCCTGCGAGTTCCTCCCTGCCTCGTATCCACCCTTCCACCCGGTGAGATCGGCTGCCGTCCGCATCGGAGGAGTGACGGTCGGCCATGTCGGTGAACTGCATCCCCGCGTGGCCAGGGCGTGGGAGCTCCCGGGTCGAGTCGCCGTCGGGGAACTGCAGATGGCCCCACTCCTCGAGGACCGAGGGCTGTGGCAGTTCGTAGAGCCGAGCATCTACCCACCGTCGGAGTTCGACCTCGCCTTCGAGGTCGCCGAGGACGTGGCCTCCGCCACCTTGGTGGACACGGTTGCGCGGGGTGCCGGTGACACCCTGGAGTCCATTCGGGTGTTCGACGAGTTCACCGGCGGACGACTCGGCATCGGTCGCAAGAGCCTCGCCCTGCGACTCCGATTGCGGGCATCCGACCGTACGCTCACCAACGAGGAGGTCGGAATGGTGCGGGGCGAGGCGATCAAGGCGGCAGAGGGACTCGGCGCCGCCCTGCGGGGCGCGTGATGCGACACTTCCTCAGGGTGGCCGACCTCGACGTGGGGGCCCTCGTCGACCTCGGTATTCGGATGTCTGCCGACCGAGCGCTCGGAGCGGGGGCGCTCGCCGGTCGCAGCGTCGGCCTCTTCTTCCAGAAGCCATCCACGAGGACTCGGATCTCCACCGAGGTGGCGGTCACCCAACTCGGTGCCCACCCGGTCGTCCTCGGCAACGAAGGAGTCGGACTCGGGACGCGCGAGGCCCCCCAGGATGTCATGCGGGTGATGGAGCGTTATCTCGATCTCGTCGCCCTTCGCGTGTTCTCCCATGTGGATCTCGAGGTCATGCGGGCATCGGCATCGATCCCGGTCGTGAACCTCCTCAGCGACGTCGCCCATCCCTGCCAGGCGGTGGCCGACGTCATGACGCTGGCTGCCCATCGCCCGTTGGCCGGTTCGACGGTGGCCTACGTCGGGGATGGGAACAATGTGTGCGTCTCGCTCATGCACGCGGTGACCCAGACCGGGGGACGCATTCGCATCGCGACGCCGCCTGGCTATGAACCGGCGATGGCTGAGGTGCGGTCGGTGGGGGATGCCGTCCAGGTGACGAACGATCCCCGGGAAGCCGTGCGTGACGCCGATGCGGTGTACACCGACGTGTGGACGTCGATGGGCCAGGAGGCCGAGACCGCCAAACGGCTTGGGGACTTCGCCGGGTTCCAGGTCGATGAGGCGCTGTTCGCCGAGGCTGCCCCCGATGCGATCTTCCTCCACTGCCTTCCAGCACACCGAGGCGAGGAAGTCACCGATGGAGTCATGGAGCACACCAGGTCCCGGGTCTTCGACCAGGCCGAGAACCGACTCCACGCCGTGAAGGCCGTGATCCACACGCTGCTCGCCTGATGGACCGGTCCGACTTCGAGCGACACCCGGTCGAGGTCGCTCCGGGCCTCCTGGGTGCCTCCCTCGAGAGCGCCGTCGATGGGCTTCGGGTGCGGCTCCGGGTGACCGAGGTCGAGGCCTACGCCGGGGCGGGTGATCCCGCCGCTCACTCACACCGGGGTCCGACTCCGCGATGCGCGACGATGTTCGGCCGGCCGGGCCACCTCTACGTCTACCGGTCGCATGGGATTCATTGGTGTGGGAACGTGGTCGTGGAGCCGGAGGGGGTTGGGAGCGCCGTCCTGCTCCGGGCAGGGACGGTGACGGTGGGGGAGGACGTGGCGCTGGCCCGCCGCGGGGGGAGGTCGAACCTGGCCGATGGCCCGGGCAAGCTGTGTCAGGCCCTCGGGATAGGCGGGGACCACGACGGCCTGGACCTCCTCGACCCCGGGAGCCCGATCCGGCTTGACGCGGGGGTCCCCGTCGAGTGGGCCACCTCGCCTCGAATCGGCATCACGAAGGGCGTGGACCTCCCCTGGCGCTTCGTGGCAGTGCGAGAGGGCTGACGCAGACGCGGGACGTGCAGGCTCGGGACTCGGGACTTGGGACTCCCCTAGGGATTCACCCAGAGCGTGACGCCCCCCGACAGCGGCTTGTTCGGGCCGGGTTGCTGGGCCCAGACCGTGCCCCGGTTGGCGGCGGCGGCGGCGGGGTCGTCCTCCGCCTCGGTGATGACCGTCGGGGTGAGTCCCATCCGTTCCAGGGTGGCGACCGCGTCGGCCACCGGGAAGCCAAGCACGAACGGCGTCACGGTCCCTGGTTCGAAGCCCGCCACATGGATCGTCACCGGGGCGCCGAGCTGGGCGGGGAGGCCCGGCTGCGGGCTCTGGTCCCACACCGTGTGCTCGGGAAGGCTCCCTATCTGTTGGTATTTGGCAATGACCTGGAAGCCGGCCGCCTGCAGGGTCTCGACCGCCGCCACGAGGTGGAGTCCGATGACCGAGGGTACGTCGGCGGCACCGGCGGCCACCACCGAGGCTGGATTGTGGATCGGGCAGACGACGGTGGGGGTGGTCTCGGCGGACAGCTCGAGGACGAAGACGAACTCGGTCGGGCAGAACGGTCCAGCCAGGTATCCGGTGCTGGTGTCCACCGCCACCCGGACGGTGGAGCCCTCCTCGAGCTGGCTCAACTGGCCAAAGGGGGCATCCTCGAGGACGCTTGAGGCGAACACGGCCCAGATCTCCGCCGGCCAGGTGCCCCCAGTGATCGGGAACGGCGTGAGCGGTGGCTCCATGGGAATCAGTCCCTCCGGATAGCCCACCCACACGGCAGCCGTCAATTGTGGGGTGTAGCCGACGAACCATGCGTCCCAGTGGTTCTGGGTCGTCCCGGTCTTGCCAGCCACCGGACGGCCGATCGAGGCCCGAACGCCGGTCCCGGCCCTGACCACTTCCGACAGAGCGACCGTCACCGTCTGGGCCACTTCGCGGTCGAAGACCTCGGTCACGACCGGGACACCGGTGAAAAGGTTGATGCCGTCCGATGTCTCGATCCTCTTGACGAGCGTCGGCGTGAGATGGATGCCCTCGAAGGCGAAGGTGCCATAGGCGGACGCCATGTCGAAGACGGTGACTTCCTCGGCGCCGAGGGCGATGGCGTGAACGGGCTCCAGGTGGGCGGTGATACCGGCGGCATTGGCCACCTCGACCACTGCTGCGGGCCCGACGGCATCGACGAGCTCGGCGTACACCTTGTTGACGGAGAAGCGTGTTCCGTCGAGCAGCGTCATCTCCGGGAAGGACTGGTTGGCGTAGTTCGTCACCACCCACGGTCCGGAGTCGGTTTGGATGACTGCCTGGTTGCCGCGCGTGAAGCGCTCGTCGAGTGTGTGCCCGCGCTCGAGCGCCGCCGCGAGGACGAACGGCTTGAAGGCACTCCCAGCCTGGCGGCGGCCCTGGGTGGCGAGGTTGAACCGTGCCACCGGGTCCGTCTCGGAGTAGAAGTCCTTACCCCCAACGATCGCCAACACGTGGCCGCTCGTCGGGTCGATGGCCACCAGCGCGGCCGCGGGCCCGTCGGCCGGCATGATCGCCAGGACGGCCTGCTCGGCGGCCTCCTGGGTCCGGGGATCGAGGGTGGCGTGGATCCGCAGGCCCCCCCGGAACAGGGTGTTGAAGCGATCGGTCGGTGTGGCGCCCATCGCCGGGTCATCGAGTAGCCGGGCTTTGAGTTCCTCGGTGAAGTAGGGGTATCGAGACTGGTCGGGCGGGAGCCGCTCGGAGAGCGTCAGGGGCTCGGCGTCGGCCGCGGCTGCCTCGTCCGCGGTCACCCAACCGAGTTGGAGAAGCTTCTCGAGGACCACTCTCCGGCGCTCGAGCGCCTCGTCAGGGAAGCGGTAGGGGTCTGTTCTACTCGGGTTCTGGATCATCCCGGCGAGGAACGCCGACTCCGCCAGGGTGAGGTCACCGATGGCTTTCGAGAAGTAGGTGGCAGCCGCCGATCCCACGCCGTACGCCCCGGCCCCGAAGTAGACGGTGTTCACGTATCGCTCGAAGACCTCCTCCTTGGTGAGGGTCTCCTCGAGACGGATGGCAAGGGTTGCCTCCTCGATCTTGCGTTCGAAGGAGACCTCGGGAGTGAGGACCACGTTCTTGATGTACTGCTGGGTGATCGTTGAGGCTCCCTGGGCAAGGGTGCCGGCTTCGATGTTCGTGACGAGTGCCCGGGCGATCGCCCGCAGGTCCACACCGGGATGGAGCCAGTACCGCTCGTCCTCGATCCCGACGATCGCGTTGATGAGGGTGACCGGGAGTTCGTCGTACGACACAACCACCCGGTTCTCCTCGGTGTGCCACTCGGCGAGGACCGAGCCGTCGCCCGCGTAGACGATCGTGGTGAGGCCGAGGTCCCCGAGCCCGGGGTCGGCGAGGGGCTCGATCGACGCCGAGCACGCCGTCAGGATGACGAGCAGCGTGACAAGGGCGGCGAGGATTCGGTGGTTCGGGGACACTCCTCCCATTATCGACCGGGAGTGGGTATTCCCCGCGGCTATTCTCCCGCCCGGCCCCTTACCTCGGAGTCCTCCCGATGACCGTCGATGACCAACTCGCCCGCCTGCTGTACGGCGTGGACTCGGTGGTACCGGAGGACGAACTGCGCGAGCGGCTCGAGGAGCGTTCCCCGCTGCGGGTGAAGCTGGGGCTCGACCCGACCGCACCATCGGTCACCCTGGGCTGGGCGGTCGTTCTCCGCAAGCTCCGGCACTTCCAGGAACTCGGGCACACGGCGGTGCTCATCGTGGGGGATTTCACCGCACAGGTCGGGGATCCCTCCGGGAAGTCCGAGACCCGGAAGCGCCTGTCCGCGGCGGAAGTGCGGGGATACGCCGAAGGACTCCTCGAGGAGTTCTCGAGGGTGTTGCTCCCCGAACCGCTCGAGATCCGATACAACTCCGAATGGTTGTCGACGATGAGCATGAGCGACGTCCTCGAACTCACCTCCCATGTCACCGTGGCCCAGATGCTCGAGCGAGACGACTTCTCGCGGCGCTTCTCGGACGGTCGGGCCATCTCCATGATGGAGTTCATGTACCCCCTGCTGCAAGGCATGGACTCGGTGGCCATCGATGCCGACATCGAGCTCGGCGGTTCCGATCAGTTGTGGAACCTCATGATGGGTCGGGTGCTGCAGGGCCGATATGGGAAGCGCCCCCAGATGGCGATGACCATGCCACTCCTCATCGGGACCGACGGGGAGGCGAAGATGTCCCAGTCCCTCGACAACTACATCGGGGTGAGCGACGAACCTTCGGAGATGTTCGGCAAGACGATGAGCATCCCCGACGATCTCATGCCACAGTGGTTCGAGTTGGCGACGGAGATACCGCCGGCCGAGGTCGACGGGATCCTTTCCGCCCTGGCCGCTGGGAGCCTTCACCCCGGGGCGGCGAAGCGGCGTCTCGGCCGCGAGATCGTGGATCTCTACCACGGTCCGGGGTCGGGCGCCGAAGCGGAGCAAGCGTTCGACCGCGTGTTCAAGGACCATGAGGCCCCCGAGGAGGTCGAGGAGGCGACCCTCGAGGCGGGGGACCCCGTCTACCTCCCGGCGGCCCTGGCCGCAGCCGGCCTCGTCTCCTCGAACGGCGACGGTCGCCGCATGATCGAGCAAGGGGCTGTCAAGGTGGCGGGGGAGCGGGTGGATGACTTCGACGTCGCTCGGGCCACACTCGTCGGGTCCATTGCTCAGGTGGGGAAGCGTCGGTTCGTACGGTTCGTGGACTGAGGCCCCCGCGGCTCGATCCGGCCATTCCGCCTTGACTTGCTTAGGAATGGTCGGTGTGTATAGTTCCGTCTCCACCCGCCATGGCGGCGGGGCGGTTTCGAGTGCTCGGAGCGGATTCCATCCACCCCACCTGCTCGAAGTGTGTCTGGGCCACGGGGCGAACCACGGTTCGCCTCCGGGGCCGAGCAGGCTCCTTGACAACTGAACAGTGTGCCAATAGCCAGTAGTCGGGACACCTGCCTGCGGAAGTCGACCCCCTCGGGGGTGAACGTCGCGGTCGTGGTGCCTCTCGGCGAAAACAATCAAGGAAGAGTGGCTCTCGCAAGAGAGCTTCTCCCCAGATTCAGGACGACAGGCCTTCCTTTGGTCTGTCACTTGAACTCACACAGATGCTTCGGTTGGATCTTCGGATCCGGCCAGAGATGTTCGATGGAGAGTTTGATCCTGGCTCAGGACGAACGCTGGCGGTGTGCCTAATACATGCAAGTCGAGCGACGCATATCGGAGGGGTAACCCACTGGTATGACGGAGCGGCGAACGGGTGCGTAACACGTGAGCAACCTGCCCCAAAGATCGGGATAGCCCAAGGAAACTCGGATTAATACCGGATACCCTCACCGGACCGCATGGCCTGGTGAGGAAACGCTTTTGTGCTTTGGGATGGGCTCGCGGCCTATCAGCTTGTTGGTGAGGTAATGGCTCACCAAGGCTTTGACGGGTAGCTGGTCTGAGAGGATGATCAGCCACACTGGAACTGAGATACGGTCCAGACTCCTACGGGAGGCAGCAGTAGGGAATCTTGCGCAATGGGCGAAAGCCTGACGCAGCAACACCGCGTGAGGGATGACGGCCTTCGGGTTGTAAACCTCTTTCAGGAGGGACGAAAATGACGGTACCTCCAGAAGAAGCCCCGGCCAACTACGTGCCAGCAGCCGCGGTAATACGTAGGGGGCGAGCGTTGTCCGGAATCATTGGGCGTAAAGAGCTCGTAGGCGGCTCAGTAAGTCGATCGTGAAAGACCGGGGCTCAACCCCGGGAGGTCGGTCGATACTGCTGTGGCTTGAGTCCGGTAGAGGAAGGTGGAATTCCCGGTGTAGCGGTGAAATGCGCAGATATCGGGAGGAACACCAGTAGCGAAGGCGGCCTTCTGGGCCGGCACTGACGCTGAGGAGCGAAAGCGTGGGTAGCAAACAGGATTAGATACCCTGGTAGTCCACGCCGTAAACGTTGGATACTAGGTGTGGCGGATCGTCAACGACTGCCGTGCCGAAGCTAACGCATTAAGTATCCCGCCTGGGGAGTACGGCCGCAAGGCTAAAACTCAAAGGAATTGACGGGTCCCCGCACAAGCGGCGGAGCATGCGGCTTAATTCGATGCAACCCGAAGAACCTTACCTGGCCTTGACATAATGGGTCTATCCCTAGAAATAGGGAGTGCTATGCGCTCATTACAGGTGGTGCATGGCTGTCGTCAGCTCGTGTCGTGAGATGTTGGGTTAAGTCCCGCAACGAGCGCAACCCCTATCCTATGTTGCCAGCGCGTTATGGCGGGGACTCATGGGAAACTGCCGGGGACAACTCGGAGGAAGGTGGGGATGACGTCAAGTCATCATGCCCCTTATGGCCAGGGCTGCACGCATGCTACAATGGCAAGTACAACGGGCTGCCACCCAGCGATGGGGAGCGAATCCATAAAGCTTGCCTCAGTTCGGATTGAAGTCTGCAACTCGACTTCATGAAGCCGGAGTCGCTAGTAATCGCGGATCAGCAAAGCCGCGGTGAATGCGTTCTCGGGGATTGTACACACCGCCCGTCACGTCACGGAAGTCGGCAACACCCGAAGTCAGTGGTCCAACCATGCAAATGGAGGAAGCTGCCGAAGGTGGGGTCGGTAACTGGGACGAAGTCGTAACAAGGTAGCCGTACGGGAACGTGCGGCTGGATCACCTCCTTTCTAAGGAGCAACAACGATTCCGATGACCTAGGTGTCATTGGAGTCCAGCTCTCAGTTGACACTGGTTATACGTCCAGGACCTTCGGGTCGTGGACACGGCACACTGTTTAGTCGTGAGGGAGTCTGACTCACCCCCGGGTGGGTTCGACGCCTCAACGGCACCTTGAGAACTGCATAGTGAGCACTACCGTCTTGGATTCTTTATCTAAGATTTGTCCAAGTTAACAAGGGTCCACGGTGGATGCCTTGGCGCTAGGAGCCGATGAAGGACGTAGCAGGCTGCGATAAGCCCCGGGAAGCCGTCAAGCAGGCTTAGATCCGGGGATTTCCGAATGGGGAAACCCAACTGGGGTCATGCCCAGTTACTCCGGTCTGAATATATAGGGCCGGGTGAGGCAACCAGGTGAAGTGAAACATCTCAGTAACCTGAGGAGAGGAAAGCAATAGCGACTCCCTGAGTAGTGGCGAGCGAAACGGGAAAAGCCCAAACCGTATCCGGTGTAGAAGCCCGGTGGCGTTGCCGGAACGGTGTTGTGGGAACCACAGCGTTGACACGCCGGTGTCAACATGGAGTTACAAAACCATCAGTTAGTTGAACCTGCCTGGAAAGGCAGGCCGTAGAAGGTAAGAGCCCTGTAAACGAAAGCTGCATGGTCTCCTATGTGGAGCTCCCAAGTAACACGGAGGATATTCCGTGTGAATCTGCGAGGACCACCTCGTAAGGCTAAGTACTCTCTAGCGACCGATAGCGAACAAGTACCGTGAGGGAAAGGTGAAAAGCACCCCGGGAGGGGAGTGAAATAGAACCTGAAACCGTGGATCTACAAGCAGTGGGAGAGTCTTCGGACTCGACCGCCTGCCTTTTGAAGAATGAGCCTACGAGTTATCGATGTGTGGCAAGGTTAAGGCGTTAGCCGTAGCCGAAGCGAAAGCGAGTCTTAATAGGGCGTCCAGTCGCATGTCATAGACCCGAAACTGAGTGATCTATCCATGGGCAGGGTGAAGCGAAGGTAAGACTTCGTGGAGGCCCGAACCCACTGATGTTGAAAAATCAGGGGATGACCTGTGGATAGGGGTGAAAGGCCAATCAAACTCAGTGATAGCTGGTTCTCCTCGAAATAGCTTTAGGGCTAGCGTCTTGCGTTCCGTTGTGGGGGTAGAGCACTGTTTGGGTGAGGGGGCCTACAAGCTTACCGACCTCAGGCAAACTCCGAATCCCACAACGCCAGAGCAAGGCAGTCAGACTGCGGGGGATAAGCTTCGTAGTCGAAAGGGAAACAGCCCAGACCGCCGGCTAAGGCCCCTAAGTGTGAACTAAGTGGTAAACGATGTGGAGTTGCCCAAACAGCCAGAAGGTTGGCTTAGAAGCAGCCACCCTTTAAAGAGTGCGTAACAGCTCACTGGTCGAGTGATTCCGCGCGGAAAATGTAACGGGGCTCAAGTTCACCGCCGAAGCCGCGGACTTCTACTTTTGTAGGAGTGGTAGAGGAGCGTCGAGCAGCCACTGAAGCGGCGGCGTAAGCCAGCCGTGGAGGCTGCTCGAGTGAGAATGTAGGCATGAGTAGCGAAAGTGGTGTGAGAATCACCACCGCCGAATGTCCAAGGGTTCCTGGGGAAGGTTCGTCCGCCCAGGGTTAGTCGGGACCTAAGGCGAGGCCGAGAGGCGTAGTCGATGGACAACAGGTTGATATTCCTGTACCACTGTGCAAGCGTCCAGAGTGAATCACGTGTGCTAAGGAAAGCCCTTCGGGGCCTACCGACCCCGCGTGTAGTAGCTCAGCAATGGGGCGACGCAGGAGGGTAAGTGAACCCGGGCGTTGGTTGACCCGGGGTAAGTATGTAGGGCGGGGCCCAGGTAAATCCGGTCCCCATCAAGCCTGAGATACGATGCCGAGCCGCTTCAGGCGAAGTCACTGATCCCATGCTGCCAAGAAAAACCTCTAGCTAGCGTGCATGGTGCCCGTACCCCAAACCGACACAGGTGGACAAGTAGAGAATACTAAGGCGAGCGAGATAACTCTGGTTAAGGAACTCGGCAAACTAGCTCCGTAACTTCGGGAGAAGGAGCGCCCCGGTAAGGTTGAGGACTTCGCGTCCGAATGCCTGAGGGGGCCGCAGTGACCAGGAGGGAACGACTGTTTACTAAAAACACAGCACGGTGCAAAGTCGTAAGACGACGTATACCGTGTGACGCCTGCCCGGTGCTGGAAGGTTAAGTGGATGGGTTAGCTTCGGCGAAGCTCTGAAATCAAGCCCCAGTAAACGGCGGCCGTAACTATAACGGTCCTAAGGTAGCGAAATTCCTTGTCGGGTAAGTTCCGACCTGCACGAATGGCGTAACGATTCCCTTACTGTCTCAACCAGAGACTCGGCGAAATTGCAGTGTGAGTAAAGATGCTCACTACCTGCGACAGGACGGAAAGACCCCGGAACCTTTACTGCAGCTTGGTATTGGAGTCTGGTATGTGATGTGTAGGATAGGTGGGAGACATCGAAGCATCGGCGCTAGTCGGTGTGGAGTCATCCTTGAAATACCACCCTTCATATATAGGGCTTCTAACCTAGGTCCGTTATCCGGACCAGGGACAGTGCCTGGCGGGCAGTTTCACTGGGGCGGTGGCCTCCTAAAATGTAACGGAGGCGCTCAAAGGTTCCCTCAGCCTGGTCGGCAATCAGGCATTGAGTGTAAAGGCACAAGGGAGCTTGACTGCGAGACCTACAAGTCGAGCAGGGACGAAAGTCGGACTTAGTGATCCTATGGTGGCACGTGGGTGCGCCATAGCTAAACGGCTAAAAGGTACTCCGGGGATAACAGGCTTATCACGCCCAAGAGTCCATATCGACGGCGTGGATTGGCACCTCGATGTCGGCTCGTCGCATCCTGGGGCTGGAGCAGGTCCCAAGGGTCGGGCTGTTCGCCCGTTAAAGCGGCACGCGAGCTGGGTTTAGAACGTCGTGAGACAGTTCGGTCCCTATCCGTCGCAGGCGTTGGAGATTTGAGAGGAGCTGCCCCTAGTACGAGAGGACCGGGGTGGACGAACCTCTGGTGTGCCAGTTGTTCTGCCAAGAGCACGGCTGGTTGGCTACGTTCGGACGGGATAAGCGCTGAAGGCATCTAAGTGCGAAGCCTCCCTCAAGATGAGATCTCCCACCGGTTCAACCGGGTAAGGCCCCTGGTAGACGACCAGGTTGATAGGCCAGAAGTGGAAGCGTGGTAACACGTTCAGAGCTGACTGGTACTAATCGGCCGAGGGCTTGGACATTTCTCAAGAATTCAAAGTGGTAGTGCTCACTATGGAGTGCTCGGGGTGCCGAGCACACATGATTTGCCTGGTGGCGACAGCGACGTGGTCACACCCGTTCCCATTCCGAACACGGAAGTTAAGGACGTCAGCGCCGATGGTACTTGGGGAGCAATCCCCTGGGAGAGTAGGTCACCGCCAGGCATCATTGTCAGGAGAGGCCGTTCCGAGTTGGGACGGCCTCTCTTTGTTCGGAGGAGACGCGGATGGCAGACAACAGACGAGGCGGCAGCGGACGCCCGGACGGGCGGGGCCCGAGACGGCAGGGAGACAACCGGTCGTACGGAGCTGATGACAGGCGGGACGGTAGGGACGCCGGCCGGGAGCGCCCGGCCCGAGGTGTGCTCAAGGTCGGCGATACGCCCGGCTCGGAGCTCCCACGCTGGGTGAGGGACGAAGTGCGCCTGGCCACCTCGAAGGACCGACTCCAGCCGGCACTCACCCTCCTCCAGGAGGCTGCCTACGCCTTCGCGGCGGCCAAGTACCGCCAGGCCATTCCCAAGCTCGAGGAAGCCAAGAAACTTGCAACGAGTGTCGCCACGATCAGGGAGCTCCTCGGATTGAGCTACTACCGCATCGGTGAGTGGGAGTCGACCCTCAAGGAGATGCGTGCCTTCAGGCGCCTCGCCGGCGAGACGACGCACATGGCGGTCGAACTCGACGTGCTTCGTGCCCTTGGGCGTAAGGAGGACGTCGAGAAGACGTGGAGGCTATTCAAGGAGCTCGGAGGCGACACGTGGGCCAAGTCCGAGGCCAAGGTCGTCTACGGCTCGTTTCTCCTCGAAGAGGGTCGGGCGCGGGAGGCGTGGAAGATCGTGAAGCCGGACCGCTTGGTCGCCGACGCGGCCGAGCACACGCTCCGTGAGTGGTATGTGGCGGCGCGTGTCGCTGCCACACTCGGTGACTCCGAGACGGCCCTCAAGCTGGTCAAGGCGATCGAGAAGCGCGACGTGGCCTTCCCCGGGATCGAGGAGCTGTACGGCGAGATCGGCTAGGACTCAGCATCCGCCTCAGCAGCGGCGGGGTCACAACCCCGCGGGCTGGCTCCACAGTTCCTGGCTGGTGCCGACGCCGGTGCGGACGCAGATTCCTGTCATACCCCTCCCATACGGTCTGCTCCATCTCCCGCCTTCCCCGGCCGACACAAGGAGCAGTCCCATGGACCTCAACATCGTCGTCCTCGCCGGGCGGATCGCCTCGGAGCCCGAGAAGCGAACCTTCGCCTCCGGCAGCCGCCTACTTCGCCTGCTGGTGGCGGTCCGCCAGTCCGAGCCGCGTCGCCGGGTCGACGTACTCCCGGTGAGCTTCTGGGACCCGCCGGAGGACCTGTGGATTCGAGACCTCTCCGTGGGCGATCGTGCCTGGGTTGCTGGGTCGGTGCAGCGGCGCTTCTGGGCGGCGGACGAGGGGAGGAGATCCCGGCTCGAGCTCCTGGCCCAACAGGTGCAGGTACGCACGCCGGCCGAAGGCGACCAGGCAGCGGTCGGCCTGGGAGAGGACGCGGTGGTCAACGCCGCCGGGGACGTCGCCTCGTGACGAGAGCATGAGCTCCGGAACCGAGTCGCGCAGCGGTCGATGGTCGGCATGGGTGCCACGTAGATTCTGTCCTTACGAACTTTTCGTCATACCCGTCTGGCATGATCGAACGTATGTTCGATACGAGTACCAGCGCCGATTCGCTGGAAGCACAGGTCATCGAGACGGAGCTCCTCATCGGTCGCCTCCGAGCCCATCAGCTCGGCCTCCTGCGGGCCATCGACCAAGCCCAGGTCCCGACCGCCGATGGCTGTCGCACCCTCGCCGAGTGGGCCGCCGGACGCCTCGACCTCGATCCCGATACTGCCCAGTCCCTCGTGTGTGCCGCTCGGGCGTCGCGGGCTCATCCGGCGATCACCGCCGCCCTCGCTGAAGGCCTTGTCTCCTTCGATCGAGCCCACACGACCCTGCGTCTCGCCGAAGCCGGTGCCGATCCCCACACTGTGCGTCTCTCGGCCGGCTTGGACATCCCCGGTCTCAAACGTCTCGTGGCCCGCCATCGTCGGCACACGCCCCGCAGCCACCAAGAGGCGTTCGAAGCCCGACACCTCGTGCTGCAACCCAATCTCGACGAGTCGAGCTGGCGGGTACACGGCCTCCTCCCCGGCTACGAAGGCCGCATCGTCGAGAAGGCCCTCACCGAGAAAGCCGACGAACTCCCAAACGACCCCGACCTCCCCCGCGAATCCCGAGCCGCCCGCACCGCCGACGCCCTGGCCGCCATCTGCGCCCAGAGCCTCGCGGGTTCGCACTCCGGCTCCGCCGACACCCCCACCGTCACCCTCCACGTCGACGCCCGCACCTTCGCAGCCAGCCATGGAGAAGCCGGAACCACCATCGAAGGCGGACCCATCGCAGGCCGCCAGATCCTCGAACGGGTCCTGTGCACCGGCACACTCGACGTCCAAGCAATCACCCGCGACGGTGTCCCATTGGCGGTCGGGCGCACGACCCGCGTGATCCCACCCCGCCTACGCCGTCACGTCGCCCACCGCGACGGTGGCTGCACCGCCGACGGGTGCACCAGCCGCTACCGACTCCAAGCCCACCACGTCGTCCCCTGGTCGGAAGGCGGGGGCACCGACCCCGACAACCTCACCACGCTCTGCTGGTACCACCACCACGTCGTCGTCCACGGCCGGGGATTCCGGATCGACCCCACCTCACCACCGACCCGAAGACGGTTCATCCCAACCGGCCACCGCGATCCTCCCTGACCGAACGCGCCGCCGAATCCCTGTCCAACCACTCCCACCCGAACCACCACCCCAGCCGGCTCCCCCGGAGATCCGGCCCGGAGGCGCGCCCCGGCTTCGGTTTCCGGCAGAGCCCGTGGGCTCTCTACCCTTTCTCCGATGAGAGTCGCCGTGGCTGCCGCCAACCAGATGAGCGCCGATGCCGGTCAGGTCCTTGGTGGGAGCGGCGGCAACGCCATCGACGCCTGCGTGGCGGCAGCACTCGTGGCCATGCTGACCGAGGTCGGGGTCTGCTCGTTGGGCGCTGGGGGGTTCATCACGGTCTGGCCGGCCGGCGGAAACCCGGTCACCATCGACGGCTACATGGAGATGCCGGGTCGTGGTCTCGAAGCCGAACGGTTCGGCGGGGGCGCTGAACGGGTCCGGCTGGGCTATGGCGGTGGAATGGAGACGATCATCGGTGCTGGCTCGGTGGCGACGCCGGGTGGCATTGCTGCCCTCGCCAAGGCGGTGGACATGTTCGGCCGGGCGCCCTGGTCGGACGTGCTCGAACCCGTCACGGCCCATGCCAGGGATGGATTTCCACTCTCGGGGGCATCGGACCTCTACCTCGAATACTCCGCCGAAATCGTGTTCGGGCGCGACCCGCGCTCCCGTGCCGCGCTCTTCCCCGACGGACCGAACCGCCGCATGCTCGGCGAGACGATCCGGGTCGACGGCCTCGCCGAGACCCTCGAGGGCCTCGCCGACGAAGGTGCCGCGCTGCTCTACGAGGGCGAACTCGGCGCCCTGATCAGCGGCCATCTGATCGCGGAGGGTGGGATCCTCACCCGCGAGGACCTCCGGGCCTACGAGGCACGCCTGCGGGAGCCGATCCACACCCTGTTCGACGGCTGGGAGGTCGCAACCAACCCGGGACCCGCGATCGGGGGGGCCGCCATGACGGCGATGCTCCGGCTGGCGGGTCCGAACTGCTTCGACCTCACCAACCGGGACCATGTCGACCGGGCAATCGAGGCGCAGAGAGCCGTGATGACGTTCCGCCGCTCCGACCTCGACGGAGCCGAGCACCCGGACGTCGAGCGACTTCTTGCCCTGAGCGCTGCCGGGTCGTGGAAGGCGCTGATGGGATCTCCGTCCACCATCCACGTCTCGGCAGTCGACGAAGAGGGCAACGGGTGCGCGATCACGATGTCCGCCGGGTACGGGAGCGGCGTCATCGCACCCGGCACCGGGATCTGGCTGAACAACTCCCTCGGTGAGATCGAGCTCAACTCGGCCGGGTTCCACGCCCAGGCTCCCGGCACCCGGCTCATCTCGAACATGGCCCCAACGGTGGCCAGGAACGGGGAGGGGGACGTACTGTCCATTGGTACTCCTGGCGCGGATCGAATCACGACCGCCCTCCAACTGACCTTGCTCGGCTTTCTCCACGGAGGCCATTCCCTCGAGGAGATCGTCGCCAACCCCCGGCTCCACGTCGAGCTCGACGAGGACGGCGGCTACGTGGTAGCCCATGAGCCAGGAATCGCCCTCACCGGGGCCCATCGGACCCGGCAATTCGACGAGCTCCACATGTACTTCGGCGGTGTCGCCGGCACGCTCCACCGCGACAAGGGGGGCCTCTCGGCAGCCGCTGACCCAAGGCGCGCCGGGGGTGTGGTCGTCGGGTGAGAATGCCGGACCGGTGCCGCTCGGTCGCGTGTACGCTCGGCCCGGCAAGGGACGATGCGACACGCGGAGGTGGTGGTATGCCGTGGGTCTGGTCGGATGAACTTGCGACTCGACTCATGGAGGCCGGCATCGTCGAGCCGGGCAGGCTGGACGACGCCTCCACCCGTCCCGTCGCGTTCGCCGTTGACGACCCCAACGACTTGGTTCGGCTCGGCCAGGACCTTCTCGGGCTCGAGGTCCGAGAACCGATTGTGTCATGAGCGCGATCGGAGCGGTCCTTGCTCGACCACGTTGGTTCGTGTTGGCGGTCCTCATGGCGGCGCTCATCCCGGGTTCGGTCGCGCTCGGCTTCTGGCAGCTCGATCGGCTCGAGGGTCGGCGGGTGACGAACGCCGTGTGGGAGAACCGACTGGAACTGGACCCCGTACCGATCGATGTCATTCGTTCGAACGCCGGAAGCGTCGGGGCGGAGGACCTCCGATACCTGCGGGTGACCGTTTCCGGGGAGTACCTTCCGGAGCAGCAGGTACTGGTCCGTGGCCGTGCCCACGATGGTGTGAGCGGCCACTGGGTGGTGACCCCGCTCGTGACCGAGGACCTCGAGACGGTGGCAGTCCTCCGGGGATGGGTCCCATTTGCACTGGCTGATCCAGACGACGTGGGGCTTCTCGCACCTTCCGGGGTGGTGGTGGTCACGGGGGTACTCGTTCCGGGGGAGCGGTCAACTGGTTTCGGACCGATCGATCCACCCGATGGCCGTCTCTCTCGGATGGCGCTGCTCGATCTTGAACGACTCGGCCAGCAGGTCGGATCAGACCTTGGGCCCGTGTATGTCCAGCAGACGACGTCGGCTGCCGGTGATCGCGATGAGCTCCCGGTGCCGGTGGACCTCCCAGACGTGACCGATGAGGGCCCCCACCTCGCCTATGCCATCCAATGGTTCTCGTTCGCCGCCATCGGCGGCGCGGGATTCGCCGCTCTCCTCCGCCGGGAAGTGAGAGCGCAACGAAAGGAGACCGATCGTGTGCCGATCGATTCACAACCTGAGACGCGCTGACCCGCCGGCGACCAACGGTGACGCCAAGGAGGCGGCCCGTCAGTACGTGCGAAAGGTGAGCGGTTATCAGAAGCCTTCGCAGGCGAACACCGAGGCGTTCGAAGCCGCGGTGCAGGAAATCGCCGAGGCAACGGAACGGTTGCTCGGCGCGGTGGGCGCTCCGCTGCAGGTTGGGGAGTCCACGTGGGAGGAACGGAGGGCAATCCTTCGCGCCACCCGCGCCGCCGCCGATGGTGTGCACTGAAGCTCGACGGAGCCACCCGCGCTACTGCTGGAAGTCGTAGAGGGCTCCAACCTCGAGGATCTGTGTGAGTTCATCGAGTGCGTGTCGTGTCTCGTCGAGGAGCGCCGGGTCCCCGAGCTCGGTGAGGTGGAGCGTCTCCCGGTAGTGCCGGTTGACCCACTCACGGAGCAGTTCTATTCGTGGAGGGTCGACAAGGAAACCAGGGTGCACCGCCCGGAGCTCCTCGGCGGTCAGCACGACGCGGAGACGCAGGCACGCTGGTCCGCCGCCGTTGGCCATGGACTGCCGCAGGTCCATGGTGTGCACCTCGTCCACTCCCTGTGTGAGGATCCACTCCGAGACCTCCGCCGCGCGGGGGTTTTCCCGCACCTCCTGCGGAGCGAGGAGCAGGCGAGTGCCGTCGGGAAGGCCCAGGAGTTGGCTGTTGAAGAAGTAGCTCGATACGGCATCCTCGATCGGCAGCATTCTGGCGGGCACCGCCGCCGCCCGGACCTCCGCCCCGAGTTGGTCGGACGCCGCACGCGCGACCGCCTCCGGTTTGGTCACAAAGGCCTCCTCGTGGGCGAGGAGGAGGTCCCGGTCCCCGACCGCGATGACATCGTTGTGGAATACGCCGGCGTCGACCGCTCTCGCCGACTGTGCCACGATGAGGTGGCCAGACAGCTGGTGCTGGCGGGCGACCGCCGCGGACGCGTGCTCCGACTGCCGGGGGGAATGCACCTTCGTTCCCGCGGCACCGTGGACGAACACTGCGAACCCTCGATCCCCGTGGTGTCCCGCGGTGAGTCGGGTGTGATTGGCCGCGCCCTCGTCTCCCGACTGCCCCGCGGCGGGGATCGGAGCATGAACCACGAAGCGTTCGCCAGGAAAGGCAGTCCGGAGTTGGTGGCCCGTGAACCGCGTCTCCCGGGATCGATGGAGGTGCGAAGCAAGATTGGCCGGGGTGAAGTGCACCTTCGCGTCGAGCGCGTCGGGCGACGGTGTCACGGTCGCTGCATTCGCGGTCCACATAGCGGACGCCGATGACGCCGCGGAGACCAGGCCTGCGTCCGTCCGGAACGCGGCCGCCAGGACTTCGGCCTCCGTGCCGATGAAGCCGAATCGTCGGAGCATCGGAATGTCGGGGCGGTCGTGGGGAAGCAGGATGCCCTGGAGGAGGCCTCGATCCACGAGGTAGGCCATCTTGTCGAGGCCCTGGAGCGCGGCCGCTCGAGGGTTCGATACCGCGAGGGCATTGCGCTGGGAAGCGAGGTTGCCCCGTCCGAGACCGCCGTAGTGGTGGGTGGGACCCACGAGGCCATCGAAGTTGACCTCGATCGCGGTCACAGGACCGTCCGACCGGGTCGGAGCGGTGTGACCCTCACCTCGGTGTGAGGGTCCACCTCCAGCGTGGTGAGGACGATCGGATTCACCCTGAGAACCCCGTCCGCGAGGAGGTAGCGATCGGTGGTGACACATCGAAACGTCTCGACACCGGTGGTGGCGATGAGGAGCGGGTCCTCCCCGAGTGGGGCGTCCGGAAGGGGGGCGATGACCTCGATGGCCGACTGGCGGACGGCCCGAAGGTCGGCGATCCTCGCATCGAGACTCGCTCCCGCATCGAAGATGTCGACATAGCCCTGGTAGCGGAACCCTTCCGACTCGAGGAGTCGCCGTGCGGGGAGAGTGCTCGGATGGACCTCCCCGATGACGGCCCGGGCGCTGTCGGGCAGAAGGGGGGCATATATCGGGTGGCGGGGCATGAGTTCGGCGATGAACGCCCGGTTGCCGGTGGCTGAGAGCCGATCGGCCTCGGGAAAGGGCAGCGTGAAGAAGTGTCGGCCCAGACCCTCCCAGAAGGGTGAGGACCCGTCTTCGTTCTGGAATCCCCGCATCTCTGCCATCACACGTTCGGGGAATCGGTCGGGATGCTGGGCCATGAACAGCATGCGGGACAAGCTCAGGAGCCGGCCGTTTCCCGATCCGACATGGTCCTGGTGGAGGTAGAGGGACGCCACCTCGGCGACACCCGTGTAGTCGTTGGAGAGGTACAGCGTGTGGGTCCTGCGATACACCCCGAGCTCGCGGCTGGCCGCCACCGTGGTGCCGACCCGGTACGAGTAGAACGGCTCCGACAACCCGACAGCCGAGAACACGGTCGAAGTACCGAGAACCGCGTCGGTCTCCCCGTCGACGATCACGAAGAGGTAATCGTTCTCAGCGGGCATGGGCGTCGCGTTCTCCCACGCCTGGCGAGCCCGTTCGACCCGGGGGGCGACGAAACTTCGCTCCGGCCTGATCGACGACATACCGTGCAGCCGATCCCCGGCGTGCGAATAGAGATCGACGAGGCCATCGATATCGGACAATCGCACGGGCCGGACATACATCATGCGGTCGGTTCCTTTCGCACAAGCGATTCGGCACGAGTCAGGAGCGTTGCCGTGAGCAACGCCCGCTCAGCGACGCTGGGGTAGTGGAGGTACTCGCTGACCTGATGGAGGTTCCCTCCGACAGGTCCGAGGTTGTCTACGTTGACGAGGCCCTCATCGGCCATGAGGTTACCGTCGCATACGCCGCCGGTGTCGCCGGCAGCAAGGTCGATGCCGAGGCCGGCCGCGGTTGCGATCACGGCCGCGATGAGCGCCTCATACGGTGCCGTCCGAGGCTTGGGGGGGCGCCCAAACCCGCCGTGGAGCGTGGCGGTGAAGCCGTCGCGCCCGTCGAAGGTACCCACGAGGTCCTCGAGTGCCGCGGTGACCCCCCGGGCCTGTTCCATGGTGCGCACCCGCACATTGGCACGTACGACGGTCCGGTCGGGGACGATGTTCACCGCGGTTCCTCCCGCCACTACCCCGGGGTTGGCCAGGATGTCCGGGTACGAGGTGAGTGCGGCGATCCCCTTGATGACGTCGGCAGCGGCGACAATGGCGTTCCTCCCGGCGGCGTGGTCCCTGCCGGCGTGGGCTGCCCGGCCCGCGACGACGACGGCGAAGTTCCCGGACCCCGCCCGCGCCGCCGCGATGTCACCGCTCGGGAATGACGGCTCGAAACCAAACCCGACGTCGGCGGTTCGGGAGGTCGACCGGATCGCCGTCCCCGAACCGGGGGAGCCGATCTCCTCGTCGGGGACGATGAGCAGCTCCCAGGCCGGGGCTCCACCGACCGCTGCGAGCGCGCCCAGTGCCAGCCAGACCTGGACGAGACCGCCCTTGGCATCGGCCACTCCCGGGCCCGTGACCGGCGAGGCCCCCCAGTCGGGTGCGAAGGCGACCTCGGGAGAGAAGACGGTGTCGTGGTGCCCGATCAGCATGATCCGTGGGCCCGGTGCCTGGTGACGAACGCGAACGAGCGGACCGAGCTCCCGGTCAATCGGACCGCCGCGGTCGTCGACGTCGCGCGCAGGAGGGACAGCCTCCACCGTGACCGTTCCCAAACCGTCGAACATCCCCCGCAAGACTTCGGCCGAGTCCGTGAGTCCTCGAACGTTGTACGAGTGCGTATTGATCGAGACGAGGTGCTCGAGGTGGGTGCGGGCGGACGCTTGGTGGTCGAGTATCCATGTATGCAGGCGCTCATGCATCAGTGGCGTGCAGCGTAACCGGTACACTCGCGCCGCGATGCCAGACCAATCCATCACCCGGGAAGACTTCGACAGGGTCTTCACTCCGAACTATGCGCCGGCCCCAGCCCTCATCGACCACGGAAGTGGCTCCCGGGCATGGGACACCGAGGGGAAGGAGTACGTCGACTTCGCGGCGGGGATCGCCGTCAACACCTTCGGCCACGCCCCACCGGAGCTGCGAAGGGTGCTCGCTTCCCAAGCGGACAAGCTGTGGCACGTCTCCAACGCCTACGCGCATGCCCCCGGGATCGGATTGGCCCTCGAGTTGACCGCGAGGACCTTCGCCGACAGGGTCTTCCTGTGCAACTCGGGAGGGGAGGCGAACGAGGCCGCGCTCAAGCTGGCCCGCCGATACGCCCACGATCGGGGAGAGACGGATCGCTTCGAGGTGATCGCTTTCGACAAGGCGTTCCACGGGCGCACGTTCTTCACGGTCTCGGTGGGAGGGACCGAGGCGTACCGCACGGGTTTCGGCCCGGTGCCGGAGGGAATCACGCACCTTCCCTTCAACGACATGGACGCGATCGGCGACGCGATCTCTGAACGGACGGCCGCCGTGCTGGTCGAGCCGGTGCAGGGCGAGGGTGGCTTGGTCCCCGCCGACCCCGCCTTTCTGCGGCGCCTTCGTGACCTGTGCACCGCCAGGGGCGCCCTCCTGATCATGGACGAGGTGCAGTCCGGTGTGGGTCGTACCGGGTATCTCTACGCGTACCAGGCCTACGACGTCGTCCCCGACATCCTCACGACAGCCAAAGGCCTCGGTGGAGGGTTTCCAGTGGGTGCCATGCTCACCACCGAGGAAGTCGGCGCATCGTTCGTCGTGGGCACGCACGGTTCCACGTTTGGAGGCAACCCGTTGGCGGCGGCGGTTGCCACCAGGGTTCTCCAACTCGTCGACGACCCGGGGTTCCTCGCCGAGGTGCGACGGAAGGGCGAGCTGCTCCGTGACGGATTGCTGGCGATCGGGGAGGAGCACGGGACCTGGAGCACGGTCCGAGGAATGGGCCTGTGGCTCGGCTGCGTGATGGACGGTGACTGGGAGGGGAGGTCGGGTGAGTTCACCGCGGCGTGTTTCGAGCACGGCCTCATGACCCTCAAGGCCGGCCCCTCCGTCCTGCGTCTTGCCCCGGCCCTCAACATCCCCGACGCCGACATCCGCGAAGGGCTCCAACGCCTGGCGACGGCCACCGCCGCGGTTGCCGGCTCGAACTGACGTCTCACCCGGCGCTTTTCTCGGTACGCCGTTCGACGATCTTCCGAAACGCCGCCGGGGGCACATAGGCGTCCTCGACGGTGCCCGAGTCCTCGATGCCCTCCGCGAACAGGTCTCGGTCCCTGAGGTGCGCGATGAGCTCGTCGGAGAACTCCCCGTAGCCCAGCTCCGGTCGAACATGGCGGTAGTAGTTCTGCAGGTCGGCGAAGTGGGGGCCAGGGATGCCGTATCCGAGGAACATCGAGAGCTTGAGTGATTCGATGTACGAGCCGGAGTGGAGGATCCGGGGGTCGAAGATGATGCAGTCGCCCGGGTTGGTGGGGATCCACACGGCCCCTGGCGTCATCTGCTGGAACCGAGGGCCCAGCCAGGAAAGGCCTCCCATCACTTTGAACTTCGCTTCGTTGATCCAGCGAGCGAACCTGGATCCCGACGGGCGGAACCGATGGGATCCGGGAATGAAGCCGAGTCGGAAGTTGGAATCGCCGAACGACTGCAGGTAGACGCCGACTCGAACGAGGTCGTACGGGTGTTCGTCATCCTCCTCCCAGTCCCTCCCGATCCCGTACGTTCGGTGCACGTTGTCGCGGTGCCACGACACCGCGCTGAAGCCAACCTGGAGGTCGGAGTGCTGGAGGTACTTGACGTCCTCACCCAGCAGGGAGTCGACGGCCTCGAGCAGCCGGGGATGGGAGATCAGGTTCCAGAAGTCCGGCGTCTTGGAGACGCCGTCGGTCAGGTTCCAACCCCCGAATCCCCGGCCCGAGTTCCTCCAACTCCCTGGTGAGATGCCGCTCATCTCGATGAGCTTCGAGCGGTAGAAGTCGACTTCCTCCTCCGAGAGAAGGCCCGGGATCACCACGAACCCCATCTCCCTGAGCTGTGTACGGAGGCCCTGGTCGACGGCCATCTGCTCGGCGCCTTTCTCGATGGTGGCGATGCTACCCCGGGCTCCGACGGCGGATGGGGGTCACAGCGACGCCGCGTAGCGCCGGGTGGTGATGGTCCACATCGTCGCCAGCTTCTCCATGTCCTTCATCGAGGCAACGTTGGTGGTCGCGACCTGCAGGACGTGTCCTCCCTCCCACCCGAGCTCCTCGGCGGTGTGGGCGAGTCGGGCGTAGAGGAGTGCATTGGCACCCCGACCTCGGTGGTCCGGGTGCAGCCCGAGGCCATTGATGCAGTACCACGTGGCCCGGGACCTTCCGGACAGGAGGTGCCACCATCCGAGGGGAAACAGTCGACCCCGGGAACGCCTGAGGGCTGGGGCGAGGTTCGGGTACGAGAACAGGAAACCGACGACGTCATCGCCTGCGAGGACGAGTGAGATGCCCCTGGGTTCGGCCACCCGTAGCACGGTCGAGACGAGATCCTCGACCTCGGTGTCGCTTGGTGGGTAGAACGTCTCGAGGCCGGCAGCAGCCGCGAGATAGGCAGCCGTGATCCGGGGAACCCAGGCGCGGAGGGCGCGGCGGGAGGTGAACCGATGGACCCGGTACGTGCCGCGCTCGCGCACGCGGTCGGCGAGGGTGAAGATCCCATCGGGGATCGACGTCTCGGTGCGTAGCCAGCCCGTCCGGAAGTCCTCCTCCGGTACGAGTCCTGCATCCCGGAGTCGTCGGTCGTAGTACGGATGTGAGTATGGGACGCCTAGCACGGGGCCCTGTTCGAAGCCCTCGATCCTGACCCCCCCGTCAAAGCCGAGAAGACCCCGCGGGCCCTCGAGGCGGTCCAGGCCTTGCGAGCGGGCCCAGCTCTCCACCGTCCCGAGCAGGCCTGCCACCACGGATGGATCGTCCTCGAACTCGAGGAGGCCGAAGAACGCGGTCCGGGACGAGCGGTGTTCGTTGAACAGCCGGTTGTTGATCCCGGCGACGCGGCCAACCACCCGGTCGCCACGGACAGCCAGGAAGAACACGGCGGAGGAGTGGGCGTAGAACGGATGACGGTCGGGGTCGAACTGCCGGTACTGGTCTCGGACCAGGCTTTCGGGCGACCAGCCCGGCGCCCCGCGATAGAGGTCGAAAGGGAATTGCACGAACTGCCGTAACCGCTTCCGGTCGCCCGGTTGGACTTGGATGACGTCCAAGGCCTACATCACTCGCCGGAGCTTCGCCCGGGGTACCAGCTCCGAGGCGTACACCCGCTTCACACCATCGCCCAGTGCGTCCTCGATGTCGCGGATACTGCGAACCAGGTTGGCCAGGCCCGGCATCTCGACGGATGCCGCCTGGTCACTTCCCCACGAGGCTCGATCGAGGGTGATGTGGCGCTCGACGAACGCCGCGCCCATGGCAACGGCGGCGAGGGTGGGGGCAAGGCCGGTCTCGTGGCCCGAGTAGCCGATGGGCACCCCGGGGAACCGGTCCGCCAGAGTGTGGATCATGCGCAGGTTCAGCTCCGAGGGCGGGCACGGATAGGCCGAGGTCGAGTGGGCGATGGCGAGTGGGCCGTGGCCGACGTGGGTGACGGCGGCCGTGATCTCGTCCATGGTCGACATGCCGGTCGAGGCGACCAGCGGGCGGCCGGTCTCCCGCATGCGGGCGAGGAGCTCGAGGTCCGTGAGGCAGGCCGACGCTGCCTTGTGGAACGGAGGGTCGAAGCGCTCGATGAAGTCGACGCTGGGCAGGTCCCAGCACGAGGCGGTCCAGGGGATACCCGTTGCCCGGCAGTGGTGGTCGATCGCCGAGTACTCCGCCAGCCCGAACTCGATGCGCCGTCGATACTCGATGTAGGGCATCCGCCCCCATGGCGTGTCTCGCTCCTGATGCCACTGCTCCTTGGGAGTGGAGAGCTCCGGGGTTCGCTTCTGGAACTTGACGGCGTCGCACCCGGCAGCCTGGGCGCCATCGATGAGCCGCTTGGCCAGGTCGAGGTCCCCGTTGTGGTTGATGCCGATCTCTCCAATGATCAGGACCGGCGCGCCGTCTCCCACGACCCTCCCAGCGATCGATAGGTGACCGCTCACGTACCCACTCCCGGCCCGTCGAGGTTGGAGGCCATGCCGTCCCGGATCGAGCATCGCTTCCGCACTTCGTCAGATGGACTGTCGAGGGTGCGGCCGGCGGTGGGGTCACCACCACGGTCGGTCATCACGAGCACCAGGGAGGTCACCACGCAGTCCAGCCTCCGTCCACCACCAGGTTGGAGCCGGTCATGTAGGCCGACGCGTCCGAGGCGAGGAAGACGAGGGCTCCCCTGTAGTCCGTCGGGGAAGCCATTCGTCCGATGGGGGTCCGATCGGCGTACCGCTCGACGAACCAGCCGTCCTGTCCGTTCTCGACTCCCCCGGGCGACAGCGCATTCACGCGCACGCCCTTCTCGCCCCAGTAGGCGGCCAGGTACCTCGTGAAACTCAGCACGGCTCCCTTGCTGGTGGGGTAGACGGGGGACTTGTGGAGGAGTTGGGCGCCGTCGGGGGCCCGGTACAGGCGCTGGTCCGGCCCCACGAGCGCATAGGTCGATGCGATGTTGATGATCGATCCGCCTCCTCGCTCTGCCATGACCGACCCCAGGACCTGGCTGGTGAGGAATACCCCTGTGACGTTCACTTCGAGACCGGCCAACCATCGGTCGAGCGGGTAGACCTCGAAGCGGCTCTCACTCGCTGCCAAGGAGGGGCCTTCGACGGTGTCGTTCAGCGCTGCATTGTTCACCAGGATGTCGATCCTTCCGTGCTCCCGGAGGATCAGGTCCCTTGCCGCGACGAGCGAGTCCTTCCTCGTCACGTCGAGTGCGACGCCGGTGGCTGACGGCAGGGTGGAGGAGAACCGGATGGCGGTGTCACCGTCGAGGTCGGCGCAGACGACCGTGGCGCCTGCCTCGGCCAGCGCGATGCAGTGCTGTCGTCCGAGGAGTCCGATCCCTCCCGTCACCACGGCCACCTTGCCAGCCAGGTCGAAAAGGCTCACGTCGACTCCGACAGGCGGGCCCGAATGCGCTGTGACAGCTGCGGGGGAGTGAACCCGGAGGTTTCCAGGACCTCTTCGAGGCGGCCTGGCCGGAACCAAGTCGGGAGGCCGATCACCAGGAGGTTCGGAGCCATGCGTTCCCTGACGTAGATCGGAGCGGTGATGGCGCCGAGGCCGGAGAACTCGAAGTGGTCCTCGAGGACCACCACCAGGTTCGAGGACCGGCCGGCCTTGAGGATGGCCTCCTCGTCGAGTGGAGCGAGGGTCCCCATGCTGAGCACCCGGGACCCGATGCCGGCGCTGTCCAACTCTCGGGCGGTGGCGGCGGCGATGGCCGAACAGAAGCCATACGTGAGGATGGAGACGTCCGTCCCGCTGTCGTGGAGCACTTCGGCGACGCCGGGCTGGAATGGGGTGGGGTGGGCGACTCGGCCCGGCAGTCCGATGTGGCGGATGTAGAACGGACTGCCCGCCGCCAGGACCCAGGGTAGGCCGGCCAGGAGCTCCTCCTCGTCGGACGGGCAGAAGATGCCCATTCCGGGTATGCCCCACATGAGGGCCACGTCCTCGATGGCCTGGTGGGTGGGCCCGTTGCCGTCGGAGAGGAACCCCGCCGCTCCGCCCACCAGCTTCACGGGGAGGCCGGGGATCCCGACGTCGGTGCGGATGAACTCGAATGCCCGGAGGGTGAGGAAGGCCGCGAGCGCATGGACGACGGGGACCCTTCCCCGCGACGCGAGGCCGGCGGCCGCTCCCACCATGGTCTGTTCGGCGATCCCGAAGTCCATGAATCGATCACCCACATGCTGAGGAAGGCTGCGGAGCGCGGCTCGGTTCTCGGCCGTCAGGATGACGATCCTCTCGTCTTCCGTCATGAGGTCGGCGAGGAGTTGCTCGTAGGGCTGCATCAGCGGACGACCAGTGGACCTGACGTGAGGGGGGCCGGCCCCTCACCGTTGAGTTCGGCAAGCAGGGCAGCCACCTCACTGGGCGTGAAATCGACGAACCATCGGTCGGCACGCGCCTCGATCGACGGGAGCCCCTTCCCCCGGACGGTGTCGGCGATGATCACGGTGGGTCCGCTGGAGGAGGCCGGCACGTTGCCGAAGGCCGCTGACAGGGCGCTGAAGTCGTGCCCGTCCACGCGCAGCGCTGCGGCTCCGAAGGCCTCGAGCTTGGCGGACAGGGGCTCGAGCGGGGTCAGTTCCTCGGTCTTCATGTTTGCCTGGAACGAGTTCCGGTCCACCACGACCACGAGATTGGTGAGACGGTGAGCGGCCGCCACCAGGAGTGCTTCCCAGTTGGAGCCTTCGTTCAACTCTCCATCACCGGTGAGGACGACCACCCGCCGAGGATGCCCGGACAATCGGGCTTCCAAGGCTGCGCCGATGGCGACCGGCAGCAGGTGCCCGAGGGAACCCGAGTGGAACTCCACGCCCGGGATGGACCGGTGGGGGTGCCAGTAGATGTGGTCGTCGGGCGAGAGGTGGTTGTGGAGCCGGTCTGGCGGCATCCAGCCCTTCTCCACGAACGTGCCGTAGAGCGCGGGCACGTCGTGGCCCTTGGAAAGGTAGAACAGGTCGCGGTTCTCATCCTCCGGGTGTTCGATACGGAGGAACTCCTCATACAGGTGGACGACGAGGTCGGCGCAGGACAGCGACGCCCCGATGAAGCAGCCGCCGTTGGTCGACATGCGGATGATGTGCTCCCGCACCCGGAGTGCCATCGCCTCCAACTCCGCGATGCGGCCTTGGCTCAACCTCATTCCATCTCCTCGGGTGCCAGGCGGGTCTGTTCCGAGTGTACGGTCGAAAGCTCATCGAGATGATGCCGATACCAGTTCACCCCGGCGAGGTGGGCGTTGCGGGCGTGAAGATCGGGCCGTCTGTCGAGGAGCGACAAGACATCCTCCGTCGAGAACTCCGGCGTCTGTTGGTGCGGGGGCGTCAGGGCCTCGTACACCCCTGAGATGAAGTCGAGGTCCGCCGGGTAGTCGAGCGTCCAACGGTGGGTCATCGAGAAATCGCGTCCGGACGGCCACGCTACGTTGCCGATCCGAAACCGGTCGGGATGGTCCCAGATGAAGGGGGTGGTGTGTTCACGCTCGAAAGGCTGGCGTGCACCTCGATCCGCAGCCACGAGGGCGTCCCGGGTGATCACCTCGACGTCGTTTCCGTCCGGCCACGTCGGTGGGTGGAGATTGGACATGTAGTCCCACTCGCCGTCCAGGAATGTGGCAATGACGAGGTCGATCACCCGGGGATCGATCAGCGGACAGTCACTCGGGACCTTCACCACCGCCTCGGCGTCGGTCACGCGGGCGGCGGCGACGTGCCGGTCGAGGAGGTCGTGTTCGGATCCGCGTACGACCGTGAATCCTTCCGACTGGCACAGGTCCGCGATGGTGTCGTCATCGGGACGGTGGGTCGTGGCGACGACGATCTCGCCAACGAGGTCAGCCCTCTTCATCCGATCGAGCTGGTGCAGGAGCACGGGGCGGCCGAGGACCGGCCGCAAGACCTTACCCGGCAGCCGCGTGGAGCTCGCTCGCGCCTGCACGACAGTCACGACACGCACACACATCCACCAATGCTCGACGATCTCCGGTTTCCGTTCGCTCGAGGACGTGGCGACAGACGGCGGCCATGAGCATCGCCGAGGCCCCGCCGTTCTGGATCGGCAAGAGGGCGCTGAGTTCCTCGATCTCGAAGTAGGAATGGCAGGGTCGCCCGAGCGCCATCCCCGTGTAGACGACGGTCGAATACTGGGTGATCAGCTCGACGCAGTTGGCGATCATGGGGTCGATGTCGCCCGAGGCGATGACGAGGGCATCCGGGGCGACCTCTCCGATCTCCCGGGTGGCCCGTCTGACCTGCTCGTTCGGGTGGAGTTTGAAGATCATCGGACGCCCGGCGGCGATGCGCACTGCGTGACGGAGGAACCGTTTGCGGCGCTCGAGCTTGAACGTCTCCCGGGCGTCGGAGGTGGCAACGAGGACGTAGCCGCGGTGGGGGAACCCGGATCCGTCGATCGTCGCCACCAGGTCATCCCAGTGGGGGATCCCCGTCACCACCAGGCGCTCGGGTGCCACCCCTTTCCGGACGAACAGGTCCTTGTAGCCGTCGGATGCGACGCAGAAGTACTCGTAGGAGTGCGAGAGGCCGCTGGAGGCCGTGGACGCGAGGTACCGAGGCAGGCGCAGGCCGATGACGGCTCGGTACACGGATCCCTCCGGGTCTGTCATGCCCTCCTGGAGGAGCACCGTCGGTACGCCGGAGAGGTTCCTCTGTGACACGAGGTCGGAGGTGGAGACGACGAGGTCGTAGCTGTTCTGGCTGGCCCGGTCGTCGATTCGAGCATCGACCTGCCGGAGGTAGGCCAGGCTCATGGCTCGAAAGCGGCCTCCGAGTGCGGTCCATTCGAGCAGGCGGATTCGCTGCAGGGTTCCGAGCACGAGGGTGTCGGTGTAGAGCGGGCTGAACCAGCACTCGTACTCATCTTCGAGATGGCGGGAGACCGAGTGGGCGATCTTCGTCTGGTTGAGGGCACCGCCCAGGAACAGGATCTTCTTGCGCGAGGTCATTCGTGTGGCTTGGACTCTATGAACCTGGGCCGTGTTACCCCGGGTCGGATCGACGCCCCGGCGGGATCGCGTACGCTTCGACCATGGAATTCGAGACCCTCACGGTCGGCGCCGACAGGTCACTCGGACGTATCGTTCTCAATCGTCCGGCAACCCTCAACTCCATGACCCCCCAACTCCTCGAGGAGCTCATCGGCGCCGCACGGTGGTTCGAACCCCAACTCGACGTCCGTGTCGTGGTGATCAGCGGGGCCGGCCGCTCCTTCACGTCGGGGTTCGACCTCGACTCCTTCGCCGGCATGCTGAGTGGGGGCTGGGTCGAGCGAAGGGAGCTCTCTGGCCTTGGTGGTCGGATGGCCGACGCCATCGAGGGGATGCGAGCCGTGACGATCGCACAGTTGCACGGATGGGTGGTTGGGGGCGGGATGGTCCTTGCGTCCGCCTGTGACCTGCGCGTCGCGGCGACGGACACACGGTTCAAGATCCCCGAGGTCGAACTCGGCCTCCCACTCAACTGGGCCGGTATCCCGCGGCTTGTCAGGGAGATCGGACCGGCCCGCACCAGGGAGCTGGTCATGACCTGCCGGGAGTTCACCGCCCAGGAGGCGGTGGGCATGGGATTCCTGAACCGTGTTGTGCCCCTCGGCGAGCTCGAGGCGACGGTCGCCGAGTTGGCGGTGCGCCTGATCTCGATGCCGGCCGTTCCGCTGCTGTCGACGAAAGCATCGGTGAATGCCGTGGCGCTCGCCCTGTCGGCCAGGATCGGTTCGACCATGGATGCCGAGATGTTCCTCGGGGCGGCCTTGTCCCCGGAGTTCCTCGAGGCCACGCAGGCGTACACGAGGCGGGTCAAGGGGGCCAAGGAGCAGACCGTCGAGTAGTCGCCCCGTGGCGAGCGGGACGGGGGAGCTTGGAGCTCCGAGCGTCCCGACCCTAACTTCTTCCCGATGATCTCCGTGATAGTGACGTACCGCGCCAAGCCTGGTGCCGATGACGAACTCGGTGCGGCACTCGCGTCCTACGCCAGGATCGTGAGGACCGAGCCCGGCTGCCTGGCCTTCTTCGTCTCGCGGTCGACGGAAGACCCGAGGGTGTTCCACCTCCACGAGGAGTATGCGTCGACTGCGGCCCTCGAGGCACACAAGGCGTACCCGCACTACCTCGAGTTCGTGACCGATGCGTTCTTGCCGCGCCTCGAGGAGCGGACCGTCCATCTCGCGGTCCCGGTGGGGGAGCGCGGGTGACCCGACTTCCCAGGGTACGTCCACCCCGCGCGACCGGGGAGACCGGCCTCGGCACCTTCGGAGGTGTGTTCACCCCGTCCATCCTGACGATCCTCGGCGTGATCATGTACCTCCGGTTCGGCTGGGTGGTCGGCCAGGCCGGGGTGGCAGGAACGCTCATCATCGTGACGATCGCCACTGCCATCACTTTCCTGACCGCGCTCTCGATCTCCCAGATCGCCACCGACCAACGGGTGCGGGCGGGCGGGGCCTACTACATGATCAGCCGGGCGCTCGGCCTCGAGATCGGCGGGGCGATCGGGTACCCGCTCTACCTCGCCCAGGCACTCTCCGTGGCCCTCTACACGGTGGGGTTCGCGGAGTCCGTCGTGGCCGTGTTCCCGTCCCTCTCCCAACGATGGGTTGCGGTGGCAACGACGGTGGTGGTGGCGGGCATCGGGGTGGCCTCGGCGAAGATCGCCATCCGAGCCCAGTACTTCATCATGGCGGGTATCGCGGTCTCCTTGGTCGCGTTCTTCTTCGGGTCGCCCGTCGAGGCTTCCACGGCCGTCGATACCGTTGAACGCGTCGGGTTCTGGGTGGTCTTCGCAGTCTTTTTCCCGGCGGTCACGGGGATCATGGCCGGGGTGAACATGTCGGGCGACCTCGCCGACGCACGCAGGTCGATCCCCAGGGGGACGCTCGCCGCGGTCGGGGTCTCGTACGCGATCTACATGCTCATCCCGACGGTCCTGGCGGGTCGGGCCGACGAAGTCACGCTGCTCACCGACCCCTTGGTCATGCGTCGGATCGCCTTCTGGGGCGATTCGGTGCTGATCGGGGTGTGGGGAGCGACGCTCTCCAGCGCCCTGGGTTCGATCCTCGGAGCGCCGCGGATCCTCCAGGCGCTGGCCCGGGATGGGATCGTGCCACGCCCCCTCCGGTGGCTCGGACATGGTGTCGGCGCGGCCGACGAGCCACGGATGGGCACGGTCGTCACCCTCGGGTTGGCGCTCGTCGCAGTCGCCCTCGGCGACTTGGACGTCATCGCTCCCATCCTCACCATGTTCTTCCTCACCACCTACGCGGTCGTGAACCTCGTGTCGGCGGCGGAACGCTTCCTGAAGAGCCCATCGTTCCGTCCGACGTTCAGGGTCCACTGGGTCCTCTCGCTGGTGGGGGCCCTCGGCTGCATCTGGGTGATGTTCCTCATCAACGGCGGCGCCACCATCGCGGCGTTCGCCATCGTGGCGGCCATCTACTTCGTCCTCCAGCGGCGAGAGCTGCGCACGACCTGGGGTGACGTTCGCCAGGGCATCTGGCAGGCCATGGTGCGGTGGGGGCTCCTCAACCTGCGAGCCGCATCCGACCCGAAGAACTGGCGGCCCCACCTCCTCGTCCTGGCCGGCAATCCCGCCAAACGGTGGTACCTGATCGACCTGGCCAACGCCATCGCCCACGATCGCGCCATCATCAACGTTGCAGCCGTGCTCCCAGAGGGCTCCGTGACGCCCGAACGCCGGAAAGCCCTCACGGCGACCCTCAGGGAGCACCTCGAAGAGCGCGGTGTTGCTGCACTCCTCAGGGTCATCTCGGCACCCAGCCCGTACGCGGGTGCCTCGCTGCTCGTCGAGGCCTACGGCCTGGGCTCGCTCGTCCCCAACACGATCCTCCTGGGGGACAAGGAGGGCAGCGACGATCGAGCCGAGTACTGCGCCATGTTGAGCGACATGTTCGGGGACAAGCGCAACCTCATCGTCGTGCGGGCCGACGAGCACCGGGGTTTCGGCACACGGCGTCGAATCGACGTGTGGTGGCAGGGTGTGCGAGGGAACGGCAGCCTCATGCTCACCCTTGCCCACCTCCTCGGATCGTCCCTCTACTGGCGCGATGCAGAAGTCAACATCAACATGATCATCAAGGATCCCGAGGGTGTCGATGAGACGCGGTCCAACCTCACTGCGCTCATACGGCGATCCCGAATGGACGTCCGTATCAACGTCCTGACCACTCTCGGAGATCCCTTCGAGACGATCGTTGCCAAGTCGGGCGGGGCCGACCTGGTCATGATGGGCCTCCCCAATCCGCAGCTCCTCGACGACCTCGAGGATTTCGAGGAGCGGTACACGTCCATCCTCGAGCGAACTGCGGCGCTCAATGCCGTCGCTTACGTCCTTGCGGCCGAGGAGATCGATTTCCACGACATTCTTCTCTGACGGATCCCTGGATGGTTCGGCAAGGTGCGGCGTAGAGTGATACGCATCTCAGGAGGGATCACGATGGACTTGGGCGCATTCTCGGTCAGCCTTGCTGTCTCCGACATGGCAGCCTCGCGCGACTTCTACGCGAAGCTCGGCTTCGAGATGGTGGCAGGGGACGGCGAGAGTTGGACCATCATCTCCAATCGCACCACCGTGATCGGACTGTTCCACGGGATGTTCGAGGGGACCCTGCTCACCTTCAACCCGGGCTGGGCCGGCCAAGGGGAGCCGGTGCACCCGTTCACAGACATCCGGGACCTGCGTGCGGCCGCCGTCGAGCAGGGGATCCAACCAGCCGATGACACGACACCGGACAGCTCTGCCGGCCCGGCGAGCTTCATGCTCACCGACCCGGACGGGAATCGGATCCTCGTCGACCAACACGTCTGAATCGCCCCGACTCGCACGTGGTCGCGGCCGAGCCGGCCGGGGAAACGGGGCTCGTCAGTGACTGAACTTGCCGTGCCGCATGAAGTCCGCCTCCATCAACTCGAGCTCCCGGGCACCTGAGATCACGATGTCAGGGTCGGGCGTGAAGTCGAGGTCGGGGTTGCGGTTCCCATAGGGGACGGAGTTGAGGATCGTCTTGAGGGCGTTGAGCCGTGCCTTCTGCTTGCTCTCCGACCTGATGATCGTCCACGGCGCGTCGATGGTCGACGTTCGCTTCAACATCTGGTGCTTCATCTCGGTGAAGTCGTCCCAGCGGTCCTGTGCCTGGACGTCCACCTCACTGAGCTTCCATTGCCGGAGGGGATCATGGCGGCGGCGCTCGAAGCGCCGGGCTTGTTCTTCCTTCGTGACCGAGAAGTAGAGCTTGAGCAAGGTGATCCCTTGTCGCACGAGGTCCTTCTCGAAGCCGGTCACCCCCTTGAGGAAGATCATGTACTCCTCGTCGGTGCAGAAGCCGAACACCGGTTCCACCATCGCCCGGTTGTACCAGGAGCGGTCGAAGAGAACGATCGACCCGCCCCGGGGGAAGTGGTTCACGTACCGCTGGTAGTACCAGAGGCTCTTCTCGAGCTCGGTGGGTTTGGGAAGGGCCACGACCCGGTAGTGCTTCTCGTTCATGTACCTGGTGACCCGGCGGATGGTGCCGCCCTTGCCGGCGGCGTCCCGGCCCTCGAACAGGACGATCATTCGTCCGTTGGTGGCTTCGAGGTGTTTCTGAAGCTTGAGCAACTCGACCTGGTAGGGACGGAGCTGGCGGTCCTTCTCCCGCTTCTTGCGGGCCGAGGCACCCTCGCTGGCAAGCAGCTCCGCCTCCGAGAGGAGCTCGCGCAAGCGCTTGATCTCGGCGGTGAGGAGGTCAGCGTCGTAGACGAGTTCGGCTTCGAACTCAGGCTGTTCACCTTCGATCCGCGCGAAACCTGAGTCAGTCATGGTCCTTGAGACTACCCGTCTCCGAAGGTGGACCACCACCGGCAAAACGCTCGATGGCCGAACTGGCGGCGGACGTCTCCACCGCCGACCGCAGATGGTCGGGTTGGGCCGACAGGTACCGGCGGGTGGTGTTGAGCGAGGAGTGGCCGAGCAAGGTCTGCAGCTCCACGATGTCGGCCCCGTGCCCGAGGAGATCCATGGCGAACGTGTGCCGCAGGGCGTGGACGAGGGCGCCACCCGGCACCGCGCTCCGTACGCCCGCCTCCCGGTACACCCGTTCGACGAGGTACTGGACTTGCCGAGTGGTGACCCGGTCCCCGGTGGTGGGCGAGACGAACAGCGGTGCCCTGTGATCGTCGAGGCGATGCCCGGGGAAGCGCTCGGCGCGCTCGGTCAGGTACCCGCTGATGAGACCGGCCACCCCGTCGGTGATGGGGATGGTGCGCACCTTGCGCCCCTTGCCCTGGACCGTGACCTGCCATGCCCCGGGCTCCCCGGTGAAGGACCCGGTGACGAGGGACGTCAGCTCCGCCAGGCGCAGTCCCGCCTGGGCGAGGAGCGCGAGGACGACGACATCCCGTCGCGGCCAAGCCGACCGAGCGCTGGACCCGGCGGCAGCGGCGAGCAGTCGCTCGACGAGTCCATCGACGTGAATGGACCGAACAGCCTGGCTGCCCGCCCTTGCCCGCGGAATGGAGTCGAGTGGATTCTCCCCGACAGCGCCCTCCGACCGCAGGAAACCGAAGAAGGCGGTCCACGCCGAATGCGTGCGGCTCATGGTGGCGGGGGAGGAGTTGGCGGCGCGGGCCGCGAAGGCTTGCCTGAGGACACTGACCGACAGCGCACCGAGAGTGACCGCTTCCCGCTCGATCCCAAGGCGAGCGGCGACGTGCCCACCCACCAGGGTGAGGTCGCGGCGATAGGCCGCGACCGTGTGGTCGGACTTCTTGGAGGCCCGCAGCGAGTCGAGGAAGTACTCGATGGCGACGTCGAGGAGCATGGGGGCAGGGTACCGAGCCGGACCCTGCCCGCCGGGGCGCCCGCCGGGGCACTTCCTCGGATCCGGGGAGCTTGCATCACTAGCCTTGGCCGCGTGGCGGACGGTCCGCCCGGAAGTGAGGTATCGATGCGTACAGGCATGGACATCGTGACCGTCCCCTGGCTCAAGGCGCTCTCAGCCCATCAGCCCGGGCCGTGTGTCTCGATCTACATGCCAACCCATCGAACCGGGGGCAAGGATCGGGAGCAGGATCCCCTCCGCTTGAAGAACCTCCTTGCCGAGGCCGACCAGGAACTCGGCAAGCTCGGCGTCCGCACCCCGGACATCCGATCGCTTCTCCGTCCCGCCTCTGACATCGTGGCCGACGGAGGGATGTGGGCGGCACCGGAGGACGGGTTGGCCCTGTTCCTCGCCCCTGGGCACTTCCAGGTGCTTCGCCTCCCCGCCGACTTCCCGGAACTGGTCGTGGTGTCGGACAAGTTCCACGTTCGACCGCTCCTACCGACCCTCGCCGTCGGGCACTCCTTCTACGTGATCGCCCTCTCCAAGGGCTCCACCCACCTCTATCGGGGCACGCGGTATCGCATCTCGGAGACCGACGTCCCCGAGATGCCGGCTGGCATGGACGACGCCCTGTGGCACCTCGATCGGGAGGGCCAACTCCAGCATCGTTCCGGGGGTGGCAGGGCGATCTTCCATGGCCACGGTGGGGTGAAGGACACGGCCGAGGACGAGATGGCCCAGTACCTGCGCAAGGTCGACAAGGCGGTGGCAGGCCTCCTCGCCGGCCAGCGGGTCCCGCTCGTGGCGGCCGGCCTCGACGGCGTCGTCGCTCGCTATCGCCAGGTCGCACGGCATCCGTACCTCCTCGAGGACGCGATCCTCGGCAACCCGGAGGACCTGACCATGGACCAGATCCACGCCGCGGCGTGGGCGATCGCCGAGCCACGCTTCGTCGACCTCCGGAGTCGCCAGGAGACCGCCATGGAGGCGAAGCTCGGAACAGCGGCATCCTCCATCAAGTTGGAGGACATCGCCACGGCTGCGTTCGAAGGAAGGGTCGATGCGTTGTGGATCGCCAAGGGAGTGCGCCGGTGGGGGAGATGGAACCCGATCGAAGCCACCCTCGAGCTCCATGAGGACCGGGAGCCGGGCGACTACGACGTCGTCGACAGGATCGCGATCACGGCTTGGGAGCGGGGGGCAGCCCTCTACGTGGACGAGGCGTGGAAGACCCCAGGGTCGGGCCCACTCGGCGCCCTGTATCGGTACTGATGGCGCGGTCCACCGAACCGGGCCGCACATCTAGCCTTGCGACATGACCACTGACGAAGTCTTCTCTGCGCTCGGGCTGTCCACCGACCACCCCGGGGCGTTCAACGGCGAATGGATCGAGACGACCGGCGATCCACTTCCCGTCCACAACCCGGCGACCGGTGAGCTCCTGGCTGCACCGAGGGCGGCGACCCTGTCCGAGTATGAGATGGTCGTCGAGACAGCCACCGATACCTTCGGGCGGTGGCGCATGCTCCCGGCTCCGAAGAGGGGTGAGTACGTGCGACGGATCGGCGACGCGCTCCGCTCCCGCGTGGAGCCGCTGGGGGCCCTGGTCACCCTCGAGATGGGCAAGATCCGGGCCGAGGGCGTCGGTGAGGTGCAGGAGATGATCGACATCTGCGACTTCGCCACCGGCCTCTCACGCCAGTTGTACGGGCTCACGATGCCATCCGAACGTCCCCAGCATCGCATGTATGAGCACTGGCACCCGTTGGGGCCAGTTGGCGTCATCACCGCGTTCAACTTCCCGGTCGCGGTGTGGGCCTGGAATGCTGCCGTGGCGGCCGTGTGCGGGGACACGGTCGTGTGGAAGCCGTCCGAGCGGACGCCCCTCGCTGCGATCGCGGTCACCCGGATCGCAGCCGAGGTCATGGATGGGACGGGGTTCGAGGCTGTCTTCTCCCTCGTGGTCGGCACTGGCGCCGAGGTGGGTGCGGCCATGACGAGGGACACATGCCTGCCGCTGGTATCGGCAACCGGGTCGTGTCGCATGGGAGGGATCGTCGGCCCCGAAGTGGCGAAACGCTTTGGTCGGAGCCTGCTCGAGCTTGGTGGCAACAACGCCGCCATCGTCCTCCCGGATGCCGATCTCGCCCTGACGGTCAGGGCCATCGTCTTCGGCGCGGTGGGGACCGCGGGTCAACGGTGCACGACCCTCCGTCGGGTCCTGGCCCACGACGATATCGTGGACGAGCTCACGGCGCGACTCGTCGACGCCTACGCCTCCATCCCGATCGGAGATCCCATGGAGGACGGGATCCTCATGGGACCGCTGGTGGGGGAGCGGGCCGTGACGGCGATGCGGGCTGCCCTCGACGCCGCAGCCGAACAGGGTGGACGGATCGTCACCGGGGGAGAGGTCATCGATCGCCCCGGGTGGTTCGTGACCCCGGCCATCGTCCGGATCGACCACCAGGCGCCCATCACGAAGGAGGAGACGTTCGCGCCGCTCCTGTACGTCAGCGGTATCGCCGACCTCGACGAGGGCATCGCAGCCAACAACGGAGTCAGCCAGGGTCTCTCATCGGCCATCTTCTCCGACTCGGTGCGGGCCACCGAGCGGTTCCTCTCCCACGCTGGTAGCGACACCGGCATCGCCAACGTCAACATCGGCACGTCGGGGGCCGAGATCGGGGGCGCCTTCGGGGGAGAGAAGGAGACCGGTGGGGGCCGCGAGGCCGGGTCCGATGCGTGGAAGGCCTACATGCGCCGACAGACCACCACCATCAACTGGGGCGACGATCTCCCGCTTGCCCAGGGCGTCGAGTTCGGCTGAGCTGCGCCTTCAGACTGGCCCGACACCTGCCGATGGAACAGGCATGGCCCGTCGCCTCGCACTCTTGATCATCGTCTTCGTCCTCGCCGGGTGTGGTGGGGGAGCGGACGACGCCACCGATGCGCTCATCCCGTCCCTGCAAGCCGCCGAGACACTCGTCCCGCGCGCCCTCGTCTGTCCCGAGCTCGACGCCACTGAGAAGGAATACCGCCCCCTCCTCGAAGGAACCCTCGAGGCGCTGGAGGCCGAGGTACCCGCCTCCCTGCGGGAACGAAGCACCGTCGCATGGGTGACGGGCGGAGCCCGGATCAAGATCGGGATCTGGAGTGACACCAATGCCCGCCCGGCGGCGATGATGTTCGTGGCCGAACTGGAGGACGGCTCCTACGCCCTCTCCAAGGTTCGCTACTGCTCGTAGGCGGCTGCATCTCCACGTTGACAGCCTTGGCCGTGCCCGCTTGACTCCCCGGGTCGGGGACGCAATACAGGAGCTCTCATGAGGCGATACAACGTACTGGTGTCGGTCGCGCTGCTCGTCGTGGTGGCATGCGGGGGAGCGGGGACCACTGATTCGGAGAGCCCTGCGGCGACAACGACCGGATCGCCTACGGCCACCGCCGCACCGGCACCAGCGGAGACGACCGAGCCGCCGACCACGGAGGGTGGGCAGATCTCACTCGACGAGCCGTGCACGTTCATCGACGACGCCACGATGACCGACCTCCTCGGCAACCCGGTCGTGGGGGAGGAGGAGGGCACCGGCCTCTGCAACTACGTGGCGACCGACCTGGCGGTGGGACGGGTGAGCATGGATGTCTTCGTCCAGGACGTGGCGGCGGTCGGATGCGACCTGATACTCGGCATGTTCGGGCTTGACGATGATGAGCAGGTGGAGGGCCTTGGATCGTCAGCCGCATGGAAGGCAGCCGCCGAGACCGGCCTCGATCAGAGTCGCCTCGCCATCTGCCTCGACGAACAGTTCGTGGTCGTCCTGCATCTCTTCGACCCCGACGCCACGCTCGATCGCCTCTCGGTCGCAACCACGGTGGCGGGGCTCGTGATCGACGGCCTCGGGACCTGACCGCCCGATCGGGGGACCATCGCCTGCGAGGGCGTAGTATCCGCTCATGAGCGAGCGCAAGCACGGTCGGGGAGGTTCGAGCAACGCCACCCTCGGTTGGATCTCCGGTCTGGGCCTGGCAGTGGTGCCGTGGTTCCTGGCCGGCGTGGTCAGCACCTTCACATCCGACCCTGAGTCCTTCTTTCCAACCGCGCTGACGGTTGCCTTCGTTGCCATGGTCGGCTGGATCGTCCTCGGTGCGATCCGCATCCCCGGTTTCCGGCGGGGTGCCCTCATCGGCTCGACCATCTCACTCGCGCTCGTGGGGGCGCTGCGCCTGATCCTCCTCCTCGTCCAGCCCTGATCGCGGCGTGGGGAAGGATGCCCACCATCTCGCGTGCATAATGTCGGTTATGCACCACACGGAGTGACATGAGCGTCTCGCCGAACGGCGGACATCAGATTGTGCGGTACCTTGCGGTCAACGCTGTTTGTCGGCAACGAAGAGCTCGACCGCTTTGGTGATTCGTCGTTCCCGAGTCTCCTGGGTCTTGGCTCCGGTGATCTGATCCACGTGATAGCGCTGGAGGCTGTTGGACAATCCCGCGAAGAAGACCGCTGCGGTCGGGTGGCGATGCAACGCCGCCCTGAGATCGTCGGGCATGTCGACCGTCCGAGGTTCGGTGGCCACGGTCAAGGTGACGTCGATGGGATCGCCTCCGGACAAACCGGTGGCCTTGCGAACTGCCGCACTCACACTCACTAGGTACTTGCCACCCATCACCCCGACGGTGTTGCGGTACTCATACCCGTTCACGTTCACCACAACGGCCGGGCGTTTCCCACCGCCCAAGGCCTCAATGATATCGGGAGGCACCTCGATACCCGTGTTGTTTCCGAACGAGGACAGGGTGGTTCGAAAGGTCACTGATGGGACTGACACGCATCCTCCTCCTGGAGGAGGATGCTAGCCCCGAGGACGAGTGGATGACTCGGCGGGTGAGGAATGAGTAGGAGGACCGCCCTGCGGCTTCAGAACCCACCAACCGGTACCGACCACGCAACAAACCCACCCACCGGCTCCAACTCCCCGGTGTCGGTACCCGGGGCCGTTCCGTCACAGTGGCGTTACCGCCCGCTATCCGCGTATGGATGGCTCGGGGAATGCGCCGATGGCATCCCGGAGTGCCTTGACGAGCTGCCTGAGCGCCGACGCCAGCTCCGCGGGGTCCGAAACGGCGTCCAGGTCTGCCTCCGCGTCCTCGACGAGGGTCTCGAGCACGTATCGCTGGTCGCTCCATCGTTCGAACTGCTCCTCGGTGAGCAGTACGTCGCCGGCCGACAGCCCACGCAACGCGGCCTCACGTCGTGCTTCGTAGTGTCGTTGGCGGTGGGATGGTCGGCAGTACTTGGGGGGCCTCCCCGGCTTCTGCTCGGTCGTGAACCGCACCCCGCACCAAGCGCATCGTGCCTCGCGTTCCATCACTGTGATGATACAGAGCCAGGGTGACGAACCACGGCATCTCGCGGCTCCGGATCCGCCCGCGTCAGACCCCGGGGAACGCCCGTTGCCCGCGGAGTCCCACCGACCACGGGAGACCCTCGACCCAGGCCCAAGAGGTCCGATGCCGGGTCGACGGGCCCCAATAGTGGAGCGCCGCCTGGTGGGTGGGCGACGGGTAGCCCTTGTTCGCCGCGAAGTCGTACCAGGGCAGCTCGTTGCCCAACTCGATCATGCCCCGGTCACGATGCACCTTGGCGAGGACCGACGCTGCCGCTATCGCCAGCGACCGCCGATCCCCCTTGACGAGCATGCGGGCACCGCCCACGAAGTCCCACGCACCGTCGGCGAGGATCGTCCCGGGCGAATGGTCGAGACCCTCGAGCGCTCGTCGCCAGGCGAGCCGCTGGGCGTCGGACATGCCGAGCTCGTCGCACTCGGCTGCGGTGGCCTCCCCGATCGACCAGGCGGCCGCCCAGTCCTTGATCCGGGGCTCGAGTGCCGTTCGCCGGGCGGCCGAGAGCTGCTTCGAGTCGCGGACCCCGGCCAGCCGGCGCTCGCGGGGTGGCACGACCACGGCGAGCGTGAGCGGGCCGGCCCAGGCACCCCGCCCCACCTCATCGACCCCGGCGACCGTGCCGCCGACAGCCCATACGGCCTGCTCTTCGGTCAAGGGTGGTGCCTTGGTGCGGAGCCGGGCCATCTCAGTTCAGGCCCGGGTTGGCCGGCATCGTTCGGAGGAGCTTCCCGCTACCGGGCAAACGGCCGACCACCCGTTCCCACAGGTGATCGGGGTCCGGCCCGAGAAGATCGCTGGGTTCGGGGTCCACCACCAGCCAGGAGTCGTCGACCATCTCGGCTTCCAGTTGCCCAGCACCCCAGCCCGAATAGCCGGCGAACACCCGCACTGCCGTGATGTCGGTGGACGGCTCCGAGAGGTCCACGAGGCCGACCTGGTCACCATGGGTGGTCGTTCCCAGTCCGATGGCGGTCTCGAGGCCGACGGGGCCACCGCGAAACACGATCGCCGGTGGAGTGATCACCGCGTCCCAATCATCGAGCAGACCCGTGGCAGGGATGTCGGTGGGATGGTTGAGGACGAGGCCCATGGCGCCGTCCTCCGTGTGCTCGACGATGAAGACGACAGTCCGGCGAAAGTTCGGGTCCCACAGGTGGGGGGCGGAGACGAGAAGCCTCCCCGCGTGGGTGCGTCGTTCGGCAGTCACGCTTCGATGGTACGTCGCCTTCTCCCCCGCCGCGGGTATCGTTTGCGGCGCTGTAAGCGTTTTCAGTGGGGTTTCCAATGCTGCGAGTCGGATTGATGGGACTCGGTCGTATCGGCCGGAACCTGTTTCGGCAACTCCTCGACCATGAGTCGATCGAGATAGCCGCGATCTGCGATATCGCCGATCCCGAGGTGCTCACCTACCTCTTGAAGTATGACTCGATCTACGGGCGCCTCGACCGGCCGGTGCGTTTCTCGGATGGAGCGCTCCACATCAACGGCCGCTCGATCCCCTGGCTCGCCGGCCAACGCCCTGGCGAGGTGGAGTGGGCTTCGGTGGGAGTCGACGTGGTCGTGCAGGCCGTCGGGCGATACCGGACCCGCGCCGATGTCGAGATGCATTTGCACAAGGGGGCATCTCGCGTCCTCCTGGCCTCGACCCCGGAGACCCCGGGCGACCTCCCGATCCTCATCCCGGGGATCAACGACGAAGTCCTCACCCCGGCCGCCCGGGTGATGGCGATGGGTTCCAACACGGCACATGCGGTCGGCCCGGTGCTTCGGATCCTGAACACGACCTTCGGGATCAGGCGTGCCTTCTTCACCACGGTGCATGCCTTCAGCGGTTCCCAGCGCCTCGCTGACGTGCCGACCGAGGGATTTCGCACGAGCCGGGCAGCTGGTGAGAACATCATCCCCTCCCCCACCAACTCACCCGAGATCCTCGAGCAGGTCCTCCCCGAGTTGGCCGGCAAGCTCAAGGCGATGGCCCTCAACGTCCCGGTCCCGGACGGGTCGACCGTCGACCTCGTCGCCCACCTCGACGCCGGCACGTCCGTCCCGGAGGTCAACGCCGCCATCAAGGCGGCCACGATCGGTCGGTTCGCCGGCATCCTCGAGTACACCGAGGACCCGATCGTCTCATCCGACGTCATCGGGTCGCCGGCCTCAGGAGTCTTCGACTCCAAGGCCACGATGGTCATGGGCGGTGACCTCCTGAAGGCGATCATCTGGTTCGACAACGGGTGGGGATACACGGCCCGCATGGTTGAGGCCCTCGAGCGCTTCAACGCAATGAAGGAGGCAGGCGCATGACGCTGCGGGTGGCCATCAATGGATTCGGCCGCATCGGTCGAGCCGTGTTCCGCATCATTGCGTCCCGACCCGAGTCAGGGATCGAAGTGGTGGCGATCAACGATCTCTCCGACGACGATGTCCTGGCCTACCTGCTCAAACGGGACAGTGTCATGGGCACCTTCGAGGGGGAGGTGCGAGTTGCCGACGGCGTGATGGTCGCCGGTGGCCACACGATCCAGATGCTGATGGAACGCGACCCATCGGCCCTGCCATGGAGGCAGCTCGGGGTGGACGTCGTTGTCGAGGCAACAGGTGTCTTCCGGGACCGCGCCGCCCTCGAACAGCACCTCGCGGCGGGCGCCAAGCGGGTCGTGCTCACGGTCCCTGCCAAGGACAAGGTCGACGAGACGATCGTGCTCGGGGTCAATGACGAGGTCCTCGACGAGAGTGACCGAATCGTGTCCAATGCGTCTTGCACGACGAACTGCCTCGCTCCTCTCGCCAAGGTGCTCAACGACTCCTTCGGCCTCAGGCGCGGGATGATGACAACGGTCCATGCCTACACGAATGACCAGCGCCTGGCCGATGTCCCCCACAAGGACTGGCGGAGGAGCAGGGCCGCCACCGAGAACATCATCCCCACCACCACGGGGGCCGCGAAAGCCGTTGGGCTCGTCCTCCCCGAGCTGGCGGGGAAGCTCGATGGCATGGCCATGAGGGTCCCTGTGCCCGATGGGTCGACCGTCGACCTCGTCGTCGAGTTGGAGAGGGACGTGACGGTCGCAGAAGTGAACGCCGCGGTCCGGGCGGCGGCGGAGGGGCCCCTTGCGGGGATCCTCGAGTACTCCGAGGAGCCCCTCGTCTCGACGGATATCATCGGCAACCCGCACTCATCCATCTTCGATGCCGGTGCCACCCAGGTGCTGGACGGCAACTTCGTGAAGGTCATGGCCTGGTACGACAACGAATGGGGCTACTCGAACCGGGTCGTCGACCTCATCGAGAAGCTGGGAGCGATCCTCGTCGCCGAGTGACCGCGGCTATCGGGTCGCCACGAAGAACAGGCGACGGAAGGGGAACAGCGTGCTCCCATCGCGCTGTGGCGGGTAGGCATGGGCGACCCGTTCCCGGTACTCGCTGAGGAACTCCTCGGCCCCCCCGTCGGCGAGTGCATCGATGAACGGTCGAAGCGCGCTTCCCTGTGTCCATTCGGCCACGGGATTGGGGCCACTCAGCACCTGGATGTAGTCCGTTTCCCACAGGTCGATCGTCGTCACATGGTCCCGAAGGATCTCGTGGTACACCTCGGGCGGGTGGACCGGCCATTCCCTCGGGATGAGGATCGCCTCGAGTCGTTCCTTCCATGGGCCGCCCCTGACGGTGTCGGCGATCAGCCGGTGGCTTGGCCGGTCATGGTTGCGAGGCATCTGGACCGCCAGGATCCCGCCCGGGCGGACGGTCCCGACCAGGCGGGGAAGCACCGATGCGTGGCCGCCCAACCAGTGCAGGGCCGCGTTCGAGAAGACGAGGTCCACCGGTTCGTGTGGGGTCCATTCGGCCGCATCGGCCAGGGTCAAGGCATCGGCTCCCACGGCCTTGGCCAGCATCTCGGGTGAGGAGTCGACACCGGTCAGGTGCGCCCCGGGATACCGGGCCCGGAGGGCGGCAAAGGCGGTCCCGGTACCACACCCGAGATCGACGATCGACTCGGCAGCCTCCAACGGCACACGGGCGAGCAATTCCAGTGCCGGCCGGAGACGGGGGCCGGCGAATCGTTCGTACTGGCCAGGGTCCCACATGGCGCTGGAGGGTACTCCCCTCCCCCACCGGCTACCCGCCCAGCGACATCCGAAGGGTGGCCAGGGATTCCAATAGATCGGCGACGGTGACTTCGAGCTGCGCCACTCGGGCCTCCAGCGGCTCCCGACCGGACCCGACGCGTTCCCTCGGCAGCGAAGGTACCAGTCCGTTGCCCTGTGGGTGGTCGGACAGGAGTTCGAGCCAACGTGACTCCTTCTGGCCCGGCTGGCGGTCGAGCTGTACTGCGAGGGGCGTTTCCCGCGATGCCAGGGCCTCGAGTACCTCTTCCACCTCGTCGAGTGCCGAGAAGTCGACATACCGATCTGTTCGAGTCCTCAGCTCACCCGGGGTCTGGGGACCGCGCAGGAGCAGGATCGCCAACACGGCTCGTGATCGGTCATCGAGCCCGAGGGTGCGTTCGAGGTCGTGTTGGTGCTTCATGACCCGGTCGCCGGGGCGCTTCACGGACCTCGCAAGTCCCCGGTCGCGGAGGGAGTACACAGCGTCGAGCACGTCCGACTCCTCGTAGTCCGTGACAGGCTCGCGGTTCTGGCTCTGATTGCAGGCCGTGACGAGCGCCTGGGAGCTCAGGGGGTAGTACTCCGGGGTGGTGGCCGCCTTTTCGAGGAGGGCGCCGAGCACACGGCTCTCAATGGTCGTGAGTTGCATGGCCGAGACCATACTGCCTCCATGCGGCAGCGCCCCCACCCAGCATTCCTCGTGACGCTCCTCGTGTGGGGGATGGTTGCGGGGACCGCTCTCTACCCTGCGCTGGCGGTCCTCGCCTCCTCCATCATCGCCGATCTCGATCTCTCGACCACGGGCTACGGGTTGCTCCTCTTCGTCTTCTCGGCCAGTGCGGCAGCGCTTTCGCCCCGCGGGGGTCGTCTCACCGACCGACTCGGCGGGAGACGCTCCCTGGCGCTGACCTTTGCCTTGGCTGCCGTGGGAGTCCTGGGAATCTCCGGGAGCACATCGCTGTGGGCGCTGTCCGGCTCGGCAGTCATTCTTGCCGTGGGGCAATCCACCATGAATCCCTCGACCAACAAGCTCATCGCCAACCTCACCGAGCCCGGCGCGCGGGGCCTGACGACGGGAGTGAAGCAGTCGGGGGTGTACGTGGGCTACGTGATCACCGGCCTGGTTGCCCCCCCGGTGGCCGCGCAATGGGGATGGAGGGCGTACTTCCTGGTCCTTGCCGGTTTCCTGGCGCTGGGTGCCCTGGTGACGCTGTGGGGTCTGCCGGCAGATGCACCCGATCGGTCCTCCCACGATGAGGTGCGGGCACCGATCCCCCCCTGGGTCAACACTCTCGCGTTCTACGGTTTTGCGATGGGCCTGGGATCCTCTTCGGTGGCCTTCATACCCCTCTTCGCCGAGACACAGCTCGGGTTCACCAATGCTGCAGCGGGTGTGCTCGCCTCAACGCTCGGGGCCGTGGCGATCGCGACCCGGATCTTGGGGGCCCGCGCGGTGGAGCGCAGCCATCGGTATCGGAGCGCCCTCACGTTGTCGGCGCTGACGGGTGTCCTGTTCGGGGTCACTGCTCTCTGGTCGGTGTCCCTTCCAGGGTTGATCTGGGTGGCGGTGACGGCCTTTGCCCTCGGGCTGACTGCCTGGAACGCCATCGGCATGCTCGCGGTGATCGACCTGACGGGGAAGGACAGGGCTGGGGCCGCGACTGGACGGGTGCTCATGGGCTTCTTGAGTGGGCTGGCGATCGGCCCGGTTGCCCACGGGCGTCTCGTCGAAACCCTTGGATACGGAAGTGCCTGGGTGGCGACCGGGGTGTTCGCCGCGGTTGCCGCTCTCTCCGTGCGACGGTGGCATCCGCCGCCCCGGGCGTGATGTTCAGGTGTCGAGCCACTCCAGGACGTCGGAGAGCACGTCTTCCCACACAGGCTCGTTGTGGAGCTCATGTCGAACGGACGGCCACAGCTTGCGAGTCACCCCGGGGAGCCCGCCCAGTGGGGCTGAGACCGCAGCCGGTACCAGGGAGTCATCCGACCCGTGGAGGACGTACGTCGGGACTGCCAGCTCCGCCAGGTGTGATTGGACCCATGCCATCTGTCCGAACAGCGCGGCTCCCAGGGCAGCCGTCGCCTTCGTGTAGACGAGGGGATCCGCGAAGTAGGCCTCACCGACCGTGGGGTCGGACGAGAGCTGCTCACCGGCGATCGGATTGGGGATTGCCATCTTCGGCATGATCCTTGCCAGGTACGGTGAGAGCGCTCGCTGCCAGCCGGGGACGGTCGCATCGATGGCCGGGGCGGACAGGATGAGCCGGTCGGCCTTCACGTCGGCCGAGAGCGCGTGGGAGAGGGCGATCAGGCCACCGAGGGAGTGCCCATAGAGGACGCGGGGCGCGCCGCTTGGCAGGCGGTCGAGCTCTTCGGTGACCGCCTCGAGGTAGACCGAGAAGTCCTTGACGTAGGCTCGATGTCCGCCTGAGACACCGAAGCCGGGGAGGTCGAAGGCCGAGACCGGGTAGCCGCGTGCGGCAAACCACTCGCCGAGGTGCTCGTAGCGCCCGCAGTGCTCTCCAAGACCATGCACGAGGAGTATGTGCCCGCTGACCCGGCCGGGGGCCGGCCACTCCCGACGGGCTCGGAGTGTGTCCCCGCTACCGGTGTAGGTGGGTTCGGTCATGCGCTTGCCTCCATGTCGTCCGGATGTTCCGCTTCCGGCGGACCAGGCATCCTGGTCGGTAGGAGCTCGATCGGGTCGAGTTGGTCCGGTGCTTCGAGACCATACTTCACCACGAGGTGGAGGTAGTCGCGTTGGTAGAGCACCTTGCAGCCCACGTGTGGGTGAAGATGCTTGAGGAGGCGGACCTTGCGGTTCTTGCGCGTCACGAGCTTCTGGCTCATGGTCGTGACCTCCACGTACAGGTCGTCGTCCGGCAGGTAGAAGTCCGGGGTGAACATCGAGAGCGGGTACCCCAGCTCATCCCACTCGAGGACGAAGGATCGGGGTTCGTAGACCCACGGCACCTCATAGAAGTCGAGGAGAAGCGCGAACTGGCGCTCGCTGTTGTGGGCGAACTCGGCCTGTTGGGCTGGGCGAACGTTCAGTGTGCCTCGGCCCTTCGTTCACGCAGCGCCACGACATCGGCGACGTCCGCCGGGAAGAGCTGTGCCACGTCGGCTTCGAGCTCCTGGCGAAGCGGCCCGACCGCGATACCGAATACACCCTGGCCCTTCTGAAGTACGTCGTACACCTCGGTCGGGCTCTTGGCAGCGAAGATCCCACTGCCGTCCACCAGCACCGTGATGTCGGAGAGCGGTGTATCGCTGCCGAGTTGGGACGAGAGTGCTTCCATCGCCGAGCGAATCTTGGGAAGGCTCATACCGGCGTCGCGCAGGCGCTTGATCACCTTGAGTTGGACGACGTCCGTGAACGAGTACAGGCGCTGTGACCCGGAGCCCGCCGCTTCCTGGATCGACGGGATGATCAAGCCGGTGCGCGCCCAATAATCGAGCTGCCGGTAGGTGATCCCCACCAAGTTGCAGACGGTGGGCGCCCGATATCCTTGTGAAGCCATCCGATGCGTCCTTCTTCTGGGCGTAGGTTACACGGCCGTAATTACTCCGGGGTGACAACGTACGGAACCCCGCGCGCGGAGTCAAGGGAGAAGGAGGAACCTGCGACAGCATCGGCAGGGGCCTGGGGTCGGCTCGAGAGGGGAACCTGAGCGACTGATCAGCTTTCGAAATCCTCGGGGCTGAGGTCTTCGAGGAACTCCCGGAAGCGCTCGATCTCGTCTTCCTTGTCCTCTTCCTGGAGTTCGATCCCGGCGGCGTCGATCACGTCGGTACTGGCGAAGATGGGGGCTCCGGTCCGCACTGCCAGGGCGATCGCGTCGGATGGGCGAGCCGAGATATGCACCTCTCCCCCGGCATGGAGAAGGACGAGGTCGGCGAAGAAGATCTGATCACGCATCTCGGTGACAACGATCCGGTCGACCGTTGCGCCGAGGCCCGTCACCAGGTCGCGCAGCAGATCGTGGGTGAGCGGCCGCTCTGGGACGATGCCCTCGAGCGCATAGGCGATCGCGCTTGCCTCCACGGCCCCGATCCAGATCGGCACATGGCGAGCCCCCGACTGCTCCCGCAGGAGGATGATCGGAGTCTGGGATGGGAGCTGGATCCTCACTCCCACCAACTCGACAGGTACGTGCTCGGTCATCCGACGAGCCTATCAGGGCTGCGTCTGTCCCAGCGCGTCGAGTGGATCGGCAACGAATGCGGGGAAGTCGACGACCGCCCACAGGTCCCGCAGGTTGCGGAAGTGGCCTTCCCAATCCATGCCATAGCCGACGACGAATTCATCGCCTATGACGAACCCCGCATGGTCGACTGGGACGTTCACGAGCCGGCGAGTCGCCTTGTCGAGCAGGGTCACGATCGTCACCGAGGCCGGCTTGCGGGTGAGGAGCTGGGCCAGGAGCGAGCGGAGCGTGAGCCCCGTGTCGACGATGTCCTCCACCAGGATCACATGACGATTCGTGATGTCGGTGGCCGTGTCGTGCGCGAGCCGGACTCTCCCGCCTTCACCGAAGCGAGTGAGCGCGAGGAAGTCGATCTCGAGGTCACACTCGATGGCCCGCGCCAAGTCGGCGAGGAAGGGGAACGCGCCGTTGAGGACGCCGAGCAGTACCGGGTCCTTCCCGGCGAACTCCTGCTCCAGCGTTCGCCCCAACTCGTCGACCCGGGCAGCGATACGCTCGGCAGAGACCATGACCTCCGCACTCACCTGTCCGACCGCCCAACGAGAAGCCAGCGAACGGCATCACGGAATGTAGGGAGCGACGGGAGAGGACTCGTGAACACCTCCGTCGTGCCAACCTCCTCATCCCCCAACCGAGCCACGAGGATCGGACGCCCGTCGCGGAGTTCCGGGAGCACCGTGAGCTCGGCATTGGGCTCGCCGACGACGGACACCTCATCAACCGCCACGGCCGGGGCATCCTCCCCCACGGGTGCTCGGCGAACGCCGTATTGGGCTCCCGCAGAGATGGCTGAGTAGAGCCGATAGTCCTGGAAGCCGTGGTCGAGAAGGGCGGTCGCGTCGGCGAAGTGGTCCTCCGAGCCGAGCACAACGGCATAGATGGTGCGGTCGCCGCGTCGGGCGGCCGCCACCAGGGCGAGGCCGGCCTGGTTGGTGTATCCCGTCTTGATCCCGATCGCACCCTCGTACGACTCGAGCAGACGGTTGGTGGCGGTGGCGATCCGCACTCGGCCTTCGGGATTCTCCGGCAGTACCGCCCGACGCGTGCGGGCCAACTCGGCGAAGAGTGGATCGTTCATCGCGTACCGGGCGAGGGTCAGCAGGTCGCGGGCTGTCGAGTAGTGACCGGGGGCGTCCAGTCCGTGTGGATTCGCGAATGAAGTCTGTGTCATGCCGAGCTCCTCGGCCCTTCGGTTCATCAGGTGGACGAACCCTGCCACGGTGCCCCCCAGGTGCTGCGCCACGGCGACGGATGCATCGTTTGCGGAGCGGATCATGAGCGCGGTGATGAGCTGGCGAAGGGTCAGCACCTCCCCGGCGACCAACCCCACCTCGGACTCGCCGACGCCCGCTGCCTGGGCCGAGATCCAGACCCGATCGTCGAGCTCGCCTCGTTCGATGGCGAGGAGGGCGGTCATCATCTTCGTGGTGGAGGCAATCGATCGAATCTCGTCAGCGTTGGATTCGGCCAGCACGAGACCGTACGAGTCGTCGTAGAGGATCCACGACGCGGCGCTCACCTCGGGCGGGTCCGGCACCGCCGCCGATCCGAGCGGGACCCCGAGCGGGACCACGGCCGCGGCCGGCGTGGCGAGGAACAGGACGAGAATCGTGACGAGGAGGGACTTCAGCATTGGCTACTCGGTGCGGAGGCGGCCGAACTCCTCATCGGCCACTCCCTCGAGGATGAGCCGGACGGCGTGTTCGATTCGGTCGGTGAGCTCCCGCCTCGTCGCCTCACCCGAGCGGCCGCGAGCGACGGCTCGGGTCGTGGCGGCGACTCGTTCGGTTACTTGCTCGACTCCGGAGCGGAGCAGGCGGAGATGTCGCGGCTCGAGGCCGGCGCCGATGAGTTCCGCCGCCGCCCGGGCGATCGTGAGACTGGACGGTGCGAACCGCCCGTTCACGGGGCGGAGGAGCCCGTGCGATGCCAGGGCCTCGACCACCTCCACGTCGATGTCGCTGGCGGCGGCCAGTTCGGTGGCCGTGAGCGGTCCCTCGGGAAGGGCCGACACGGCCGGGCTCCACGACTCCATTCGCCGACCGATGACCTCGAGTGGAAGGAACTCTTCTCGTTGGATCCGGAGGATCTCACGAAGACGGGCCACCGACTCGGTGTCGAAGCGGCGGGTGCCCTTGGTGGAGCGGTCGGGTTGGATCAGGCCGCGGGACTCGAGGTACCGCACCTTGGAGATCGAGACGTCCGGAAACTCGCCTCGGAGCGCGTCGACCACTGCTCCGATGCCGACTGAAGGGTCACTCATCGCCCAGGGCGACAACCAGGTGGAACTTCCCGACGAGGATCCGGGCCCCGGGTACCAGGGGCGCCTTGTCCACCCTTGTCCCGTCCACATAGGTCCCGTTCGTCGAGCCGGAGTCCTCCAATGTGAGGTGATCGCCCGCCGCGGTGATCCGACAATGATGTCGGGAGACCGTCACGTCGTCGAGGAAGATGTCGCTCTCCGGGTGCCGACCGATGGTCGTGATGCCGTTCGCCAGCACGAAGGTCATCCCGGTGCGGGGCCCCCGTTCGACGACCAGTGCGAAGCCGCGTAGGCCGCCCATGTGTGCCGCGCGTTCGGCATCGAGGTGATCTGCTTCCCTCGTGAAGACGACGGTCGGCTCGGTGTCGATGTCAACGCAATCGGCACAGACGGACTCACCTGCCGGGAGCTCACGATGACAGGTCGGGCAGCGCATCGGGCAATCGTAGCGGTGGATCGGGTCTGAGCGTCCGGATGGACCCGAGGTCGCTTTCACGTCCCGGAGATGACCGCCTCGTATTGGGCAGCGGTGAGCAGTGCCTCGAAGTCGGCCGGGTCGGCCATGTCGAGTTCGGCCACCCACCCCTCGCCGTACGGGTCAGCATTGATCTTTTCTGGCGAGTCCTCGAGGACGGAGTTGACGGCGACCACGGTCCCCGCCACGGCGGCGTACACCTCTCCCACCGACTTGGTCGACTCGACTTCGGCGATGGTGTCACCCTTGGCGTGGGCGGCCCCGACGGTCGGGAGCTCGACGAACACGACATCGCCGAGCGCGTCCTGGGCGAAGTCGGTGACGCCGATACGGACGCGCTGGACGCCACCGCCCTCAGAGACGATCTGGATCCACTCGTGGGCGTCGGTGTAGCGGCGGTCTGCGGGGACGTTCACTCAGGTACCTCCTTCGATTCGGTCACTCTAGAGCGGATCTCACGGAGATACCCGGCGGCCACCAACAGGTAGACGGTCAGGCTGATGGTGACGATGACCCAGGCGAACGGTCGGAAGAAGGCATCGCCGAGCCCGGCTGCAGCCGCGTAGAACGACGGGATGGCGGCGTACAGGCCGAACGTCGCAGCCTTCCCCCACCACCGAACCTGGAGTGTCTCGCGGCTCCTGGCGAGCAGGACTGCGGCGGCGACCACCATGATGGCCTCCCGGGCAAGGAGGATCACTGTGATCGCCAGCGGAATGATGCCGGCGATCGTGCCACCGATCACCGCGGCCGCGAGCGCCACACGGTCGGCGATCGGATCCAGGAGGCGGCCCAACTCCGTCTCCTGGTCGAGCGCTCTCGCCAGGACCCCGTCCACCCAGTCGGTGGAGCCGATGACGACGAAGACAATGGCGGCCGCGACCACTCGGTCTTCGGCGAGAAGAAGCCAGAGGAACCACCCGACCGCCAGCAGGCGAGCAAACGAGATCAGGTTGGGAATCGTGAGTATCCGCCGACGCGGATCCTTCACCATGCGATCAGGGAATGAGGTGACAAGCGACCATGTGGGCGTCACCACGGTCGAACAACGGCGGATGATCCTCCGTTGCGCACGTCTCGTTCGCCCTTGGGCACCGGTCGAGGAACCGACAATGCGGTGGCGGGTTTATCGCCTTGGAGATGCCACCCTTGATATCCGGAGCCACCTTCTTGAAAGACGGGTCCGGGACCGGTACGGCGGCCAGCAGCGCTTTGGTGTACGGGTGCTGAGGGTTCGCGAGCAGTTCCTCGGTCGGCGCCATCTCGACGATCTTGCCGAGGTACATCACCGCGATACGGTCGCACATGTAGCGGGCAACTGCCAGGTCGTGGGTGATGTAGAGGTAGGAGACCCCTGCTTCCTTCGCCAGGTTGAGCATGAGGTCCATGATCGAGATCCGGATGCTGACGTCGAGCATCGACGTTGGCTCATCGGCAACGACGAACCGCGGGTCGAGTACCAGGGCCCGGGCGATGGCGACGCGCTGGCGCTGACCGCCCGAGAGCTCGTGTGGGTAGCGGAACATGAACGTCGCCGGTGGCGTCAGGCCGACCTTGTGGAGGAGCGTCGCCACCCGCTCTTCCCGCTCGAGCACCGTTCCGACCTTCTGGACCGCCAAGGGCTCCGAGATGGTGTCATACACCGTCCGGCGAGGATTGAGCGATTCGAAGGGGTCCTGGAAGATCATCTGTACATTGCGCCGGAAGTCCCGCATCCCGTCCTTCGGAACGTGGGCAATGTCGAGTTTGCCCTCGCCGATGTCGAGAACCGCAGAACCCCCGGTGGCTTCATCGAGTTTCACGAGGAGGCGGCCGGTGGTGGACTTGCCACACCCGGACTCCCCCACCAATCCGAGGGATTCGCCGGGGCCGATCTCGAATGAGATGTCGTCGACGGCATGGATGAAGTCGTGGGCGGCTCGGAAGAGGCTCTTCGAGACGGGGAAGCGCTTCGAGAGTCCTTCCACCTTGAGGAGGGGTTCGGTCACTTCTGGAGCCCTCCGATTTCGGGAACTTCCTGCCAGTTGAAACAGGCCACGGCATGGCCGCCACCCGTCTGGGTGAGGACCGGCTCCTCGACGGAGCACTGTTCGGTGGCAAACGGACACCGCGGGTGGAAGCGACAACCCGACGGCGGGGCGAGGAGGTTCGGCGGCTCGCCCTCGAGGGGGGACAGTTTGCGGCGAGGGCCGGTGATCGACGGGGTGGAGCTCAGGAGCAGGTAGCTGTAGGGATGCCGAGGACGGTGGAACACCTCCACCGTGTCGCCCAACTCCACCAGCTTGCCGGCGTACATGACTCCCATCCGATCGGTCACCTCGGCGATGACGGCGATGTCGTGGGAGATGTAGATGATCGACATCCCCAGCTCGGCCTGGATGTTCTTCAACTCCTTGAGAATCTGGTCCTGCACGATCACATCGAGGGCCGTCGTGGGCTCGTCGGCGATGATCAGCTTCGGGTTGCACGACAGGGCCATGGCGATCACGGCTCGCTGGCGCATACCGCCCGAGAACTCGTGCGGATAGCGATCGGCCATGAGCGGAGTGAGGCCGACCAACTCGAAGAGCTGGGCGATTCGCTCGGTCTCCTGGGTGTAGGTGAGGGTCTCGGGCCAGTGCAAGCGGAGCGCTTCGCGGATCTGATCGCCCACCTTGTAGACCGGGTTCCACGAGTTCATCGCTCCTTGGAACACCATCGATATGTCACGCCACCGGCGTTGACGCATCTGTTCCTCGGGGAGCCCGACAATGCTCTCACCATCGAGTTGGATGTCGCCAGAGATGATCTTGCCGTTGTCCGGGAGCAGGCCGAGGAGCGTGAGCGCGACCGAGGTCTTCCCGCACCCCGACTCACCCACGAGGCCGAGGGCCTCGCCGTTGGCGAGGTCGAAAGTCACGTTCTCGACAGCCGAGACCCAACCTTCCTTGGTGTGGTAGCGCATGATGACGTCGTCGACCTTGAGAAGGGTCGTGCCGGTTCTGCCGCCGCGGGATGCAATGTCAAGCGTGTTGGTCATTCGGTTCCTCGATCATCGGCGCCGGAGGCGGGGGTTCACAACTTCGTCCATTGCCCGGGCAACCATGAAGAAGCCAGCCGAGAAGACGGTGATGGCGAGCCCGGCGGGCATCATCAGCCACCAGACCTTCAGCCCCTGGAGCGTGTATCCCTGGGTGTGGGCGATGTTGATCATGATGCCCCATGAGGCATCGATGCTGAGCAGGCCGAGGAACGAGAGCGTGGCCTCGATGAAGATGGCACCGGTGACCCCGAACATCATGTAGAGGAAGCTCAACGGCAGGACGTTGGGGATGATGTGCCGGGTGATGATGCGCCAGTCCGAGCCGCCGGAGATGCGAGCGGCATCGATGAACGGCTTCACCTTCACGCTCAGCGCTTGGGACTTGAGAATGATCGCGGTCCCTCCCAGGCCGCCGAGTATCCCGATCAGGATCCCGAGACCCATGAGGCCTATTTGCCAGAAGCCCGACATGACGATCAGGAGCGGCAGAAGGGGGATGAGAATGACGAGGTCGGCGAGGCGCATGAGGAGCGTGTCGATCGTCCCCCCGTAGAACGCCGCAACGGTGCCGACGATCGTGGCGAGGAACACGGAACTGAGCGCCGCGATCGCGCCCAGGAGGAAGGCCGCCCGTGCCCCGAACAGCAACTGGCTGAAGATGTCACCACCGAAAGGGTCCGTGCCGAGGAGGTGGACGTGTGGGACCCCGCGGATCACCGGAGGAGCGGGGTTTGCCAGGGGCGCCGTGATGACGGTACCGATCTCCGGGATGCGGACCCCGGAGCCCATGAGGGTGGCCTCGATCTGGCTGATCTCGGTCTCCGGGTCGGTGACCTTCTCGACGACCGTTTTCTCGACGATGATGGAGTCGGACCCGGCCCGCACGTCATACACGTTCTTCCCGCCCTCTTCTTGGCCCGCCCAGACGGTGGCCATGAGGATCGGGTGGGCGAGGGCCATCACGCCGAAGATCACGATGATGATCAAGCCGACGATGCCCATCTTGTTGTCGGAGAAGAGATCCCAGTTCTTCCTGAAGCTCCGCCAACTGACCTTGAGGCGTATACGCCACAAGGGTGTGGCGGCGATGTCGCCGAGGTCGACGACCGGTGGGTTGGGAGTGATGAGGTCGGCCATGTCCTTCTCCTAGCCCTGGACCCGGATGCGGGGATCGAGGAACGCGTACAGCACGTCGGCGACGAGGTGCGCCAGCAGTGACAGCACCCCGATGATTGCCAGCGCCCCCATGGCGACGGGGATGTCCTCGACGGTGATGGCGGTCAGCAAGGCGCGGCCGATGCCCGGCCACGAGAAGATCTGCTCTGTGATGACCCCCCCGGCGATGACCGTGGCCAGGGCCAACACGAGCGAGGTGGTGACGGGCAATAGGGCGTTGCGGGCGGCGTGCTTGTCGCGGATCACCCGATCGGGAACGCCCTTGGCTCGCGCGGTGAGGATGTAGTCCTCACGCAGCGTCTCGAGCATTGACGAGCGGGTGAGCAGGGTCGTCCCCGCATAGTTGACGAGGGTCAGCGTGAGTACCGGGACGATCGTGTGCCACATGATGTCGAAGGCAAAGATCGCCTCGGTGTGAAGAATCCAGTAGGCCGACAGTCCGACGAACGTGGCGGCGAGCGCCAGGCGATGGAGGTTCTTCCGGCTGCGCTCGTTCTCGACCCGCTTGTCGGCGACGAAGCGGAGGATGCCGTACCCGACCGTGGCCACGACGATCGAGAGCAGCATGCCGTTGAAGATCGAGTTGGCGTCGACGCCGGACCCCACCCACCCGGTGACCGCCTCGTTACCCGAGACACGACCGAGGACATCCGAGAATCCGTTCACCCAATCAGGACGCGTCGCGAACGTCAGCGTGATGAACTTGCCGATCGGGAACCAACCTATCTGGAAGGCGAAGAGCCACAGCATGAGGAGGGCGAACCATGGGTAGAAGACGGTCCAGAAGAAGATGGAGGACGCCATCACCCCCTTCTCGAGGAAGGAGCCGCGTTTCCAGGCCACGACCTTGCCCGTGTAGAAGCCAAGCCAGAACGAGAGGATGGTGGCGGTGAGGAACAGGAACACGGTCCGCGGGAGCGCCTCGAACAGCATGTCGGAGACCTCACGGGGGAATGAGTCCCAGCTTTGGCCCATGTTGAAGGTCGAGTAGTTCTTCAGGTGGTTGAAGAGTTGGATGTGCTTCGGCTGGTCCAAGCCGAGATTCTGGATGAGGATCTGCTTGGCCTCGGGCGGAATATCGGGATTGCCGATGAACTGCTGGGAGATGTCTCCCGGCTGGAGATCGAGGATGAGAAAGAGGAGTGCGATGAACACATAGAAGAGCAGGATCATCTGGCCCATGCGTTTGGCGATGAACTTCCACATGTGAGTCGGAATACTCCTTGAGGAAAGGGTTCCGGCACCCTAGCAGTGCCCTTGGTGCGCCAGGAGGCGGGGGAACGAATGTGTGGAGGGGGCGCCGGAGCGCCCCCTCCACGGTTACTGCAAGAGCAGTGCCCGCTACTTCTGGACGAGAGCGGTGAAACCGCTACCGAACTGGAGACCAGAGATGGTCGAAGTGAACGGGAATTGGAGTGCGCTGTTGTAGAACTCCGAGATCGGAGTGTCGAACAGCACCACATACGGGAGTTCCTCGGCGAGGATCGCCTCGGCAGCCCACATGTTCGTGTACGCCTCTTCTTCAGTCTGCGCGGACAGAATCGCGTCTGCGGCAGTGTCGAATTCGGCGTTCTGGAACCCTGTGGAGTTGTTCCCGTCGTTGACCTCGGCGAGGTACCGGCTGTGCCAGAAGGCCTCATGGAACGTTGGGAACGCAGCGTTGCCCAGGCTCCATCCGAGGATGTAGATGTCGAACGTGATGTCTTCACCAACGCCAGGCCAGATGGCGGCGACGATGGTGTTGAAGTCCGTCGGGTTGGCCTTGGCCGGGATACCGAGGTTCTCGAGCCAGCCCTCGATCCACAGCGCCGCCGTGGCGCGCAGCGGGTCGTAGGAAGCCGGCGGAGCGAGAATCTCCTGCTCCGTGACCTTCTTGCCATCAGGGTCGATGAGGCCGGCCGGGTAGGACACAATTGCGCCTTCCTCGATCACGGCCTCGGTCTCCCAGCTGAATCCGTCAGCCTTGAGCGCCTCGATGGCGGCAGCAAGACGGTCGGCCTCCGAGAGACCGGCGTAGGTCGCCTTGACCTCGTCGGCGAAGTCCTGGTTGAACCACTTGGTGTTGCCCTCAGGAACCATCACGTACATCGGGAAGGCAACGCCCTGCAGAACGTTCTGCGTCAGGAATTCCCTGTCGATCATGAGGGCGACAGCCTGCCGGTAGCCCTTGTAGCTACCAGGGGACTTCCGCATGTTGAAGGCTGCATAACGCATACCGTTCGTCGGGTTCACCGCAATGGACAGGTTCTCGGCCGCGAGGCCCTGGTCGCGCAGACCCGGCGAGACGCCGAGCGGGTTGATCCAGTAGTCGATCTCGCCGTTCACCAACGCCAGCATCGCTGCCGACTGGTCGGAGTAGATCGAATAGGTCACCTGGCCGGCATGGGGCCCATCGGTGTACTCGGTGACAACCGTGCCACCACCGTCGCCGTAGAGCCATTCGCCGTTGAGGCTGTAGGAACCGTTGTCGGTGATGACGACCTCGTCACCAGCACCCATGTAGTTCTCGGACGCGTTCCGGAGGACGAAGGCGCCCTCTTCCCACGAATCGAGGATATGGCCACCGGCACCGGGGGTCAGGGAACCATCGACACCCTGCAGGGTCGCAACGGCGTCTGCCGAGGCGAGGGCCGCGTCGACGTCAGCCTGCCACACATGCGCGGGCATCACAGGTGCGATACCGACGGCATGGGGCCACAGGCCGAGGCCTGGCTGGCCGTTGAAGGTGTAGGCGACGGTGTAGTCGTCGACAGCCGTCACATCGATGAGTGCCGTGTCGAAGTTCTCCGGGTCGTACAAGTACGACGAGAGCCAGCTACCGCCGAGGCCAACGTCACGAGCGGTTGCGTAGGTGAACGCAACATCGTGGGCCGTCATCGGGGTGCCATCGGACCACGTTGCATCCTGGCGAAGCGACTGGGTGATGACCCAGTTGTCGCCGTCCTGCACCGCTTCGGCCGGGAGGCCAACTGCGAGTACCGGGACGACCGCCAGGGAAGGTAGGTCGATGCCGAATACCGAGGCGGCCTGGCCGCCGAGTACGTAGCTGTTGTAGACCGTGCTGTCGGCGTTGTAATACGACCAGAAGTTGGTCGTTGTGATGTCGGACGTCATGCCGAGGGCATACGTGAAGCCAGGCTCCGCCGGTGCAGGTGCATCCGTCGCAGGAGGTGCATCCGTCGCGCCGGGAGCAGGTGCTTCCGTCGCCTCTGGGGCCTCTGTGGCTTCCGTTGTTTCGTCCGAGGTGCTACCCGAGCAAGCCGCGGCGATCAGCGCAAATACTGCGAGGATCGCTACGAGTCGCCAGAGGTAGTTCTTCGATGAGTTGCTCACCGTGTTTCTCCTCCAGTGTTGACTGAATGTGCGTTGGCCAGATGGTTTCCGGATACGTGGTGACCCACGCGATGGACTGCTCCAGCACGCACGACAGAAAGCCTAGACCCGAATAAACGAATACAGCAACCACCTCGGGGGAATGCTGTGGGCCTTCAACGATCGATGGGCCCCGCCGAAGCGAGGCCCATCTCGTCGGGCTGGTCGGATTTGAACCGACGACCCCCAGTCCCCCAGACTGGTGCGCTGCCATGCTGCGCCACAGCCCGAATGCGTGCGAGGTTAGCCGGGGCCTGCGGAAAGCTCTCCCTGCCCGATGTGTCCCACTCCTCCTTCCCACGGTGCGTGGGGCATCACAGGAACGGGCAGTCCTCCCCCCGGAAGAACGACGGGGTGCACATGGCCAATTGGACGAGCCGGTAGCCGAGGTAGAGGGCCATCAGGACGATGGTGAGTTTGAAGGAGAAAGGAACCGGAGGAGGTTCCCACTCCTCGTCTTCCGCCTCGTCGGGGCGCTCAACGCTCACGGGGCGGCCGCTTCCTGACGACGAGCTTGATGGGGGTTCCGGCGAAGTCCGCCACCTCACGAAGCCGGTTCTCGACGTACCTGAGATAGTCCTCTCCGAGGTCCCCGCCGGCGGTGAAGAGTACGAACGTGGGAGGTTCGGTACCGGGCTGCACGACATACATGAGCTTGGGCCGGCGTCCCTTGCGTACCGGCGGCGGATGGGCCGCCTGCCACGATCGGACGAGGCGGTTGAGTTCGCCGGTCCCGATGCGGACACCTCGGGCTGCGATCACGGCTTCGATCGCCGGGCCCAGGCGCTTCAATCGAGCGCCGGTGAGGGCCGACATGCGAAGGATGGGTGCCCACCCGACGAACCCGAGGCGATCCGGGACCGAGCGCTCCGTCCACTCCCTGGCCTCCTCGTCGACGGCGTCCCACTTGTTGAGGAGCACGATGAGCCCGGCCCCTGCTTCCACCACGAGTTCGGCGATCCGCTGGTCCTGCTGTGTCACTCCTTCGGTGCCGTCGATGACGAGGAGCGCAACATCGGCCTTCTCGACCACCTTCCGGGCCCGCTGGATGGCGAAGTACTCGGCGGTCTCGGCGACCTTGGGCGCCCGGCGGATCCCGGCGGTGTCGATGAGGGTGTATGGCTGGTCGTCGATGGTGACGAGGACGTCGATGGGGTCCCTGGTCGTCCCCGGGGTGGGAGACACGAGTACCCGCTGCTCGCCGAGCACCTGGTTGAGAAGCGTCGACTTCCCGGTGTTGGGGCGCCCGACGATGGCCAACCGGGGGACGGCAGGCGCATCGTCGATCGGTCTCCGATCCCCGTTCGGGAAACAGCGCCACGACGTCGTCGAGAAGGTCGCCAATGCCACGACCGTGGAGCGCCGAGACCGGCTGCGGCTCCCCCAGTCCGAGTGCCCAGAAGTCATCGAGGAACGCCTCGTGGGAGGGGCCGTCAGCCTTGTTGGCTGCCAGGAGAACCGGGGTCGTTCCGCGGCGCACCAGCCGAGCGATGCCGTCGTCGTCCTCGGAGAGCGCGGTGGTGGCGTCGACCACGAAGAGCACGACATCGGCGGCTCCGATGGCGGCCTCGGCCTGGGTGGCGATGTCCTCGCTGAGGGCGTCACCCTCGACTTGCCACCCCCCGGTGTCGATGATGAGGAAGTCATGGCCGGCCCACTCGGCCTGGAATTCGCGCCGATCCCGGGTGACCCCGGGCATCTCCTCGACCACCGCCTCTCGTTTGCCGAGGATCCGATTGACGAGGGTGGACTTGCCGATGTTCGGGCGACCCACCACCGCGACGATCGGAAGCCGGGGCATCAGGCTGGTCCCTTCCCCGGGTACGCGAGGGCAGTCAGGGCCTCGGTTGCGGTCCATTCGTCGTCGCGCTCGAGGAGTCCCTGCTGTGTTGCTGCTCGTCGACCCACGCCGGCCTCGACCACCGTCTCGAGGGTCCGCAGGAGGTTGCGGAGCTGTGGGGGGAGCGGGAAGTACTCGTCTTCGTCCCTCACCCGGAGGAGTTCCACCCCGTTCGTGGGGTCGAGTCGATCGATCACTTCGTTGACGAGGTGGTCGGGGGCGGACGCCCCGGCGGTGAGGCCGACCGTGGCGACTCCCTCCAGCCAGCCGGGGGCGATGTCGGTTGCGCCGTCGATTCGATGCGCCACGCAGCCGTGCTCCCGGGCGACTCGAACCAGTGCCTTGGTATTCGATGAGGCCTCGGACCCCACGACAAGGATCAGATCGGAGCGTTCGGCGAGCGCGGTGATCGCCTCCTGTCGGTTGGTGGTGGCGTAGCAGAGGTCCGAGCGGCGGGCTGTGACGAGGTCCGGGAACCGGTCCCGGGCTTCGGTGAGCACCGACTCCCACTCGTGGCGTCCGAGCGTTGTCTGGGCCAGGAGGGCGACCCGGCTGGGATCGGTCGGCGTGAAACGGTCGAGGCTCCACTCGGGTTCGACGAGGGTGATCGAGCCCGGGGCTTCGGCGATCGTGCCGATCGCCTCGTCGTGGCCCTCGTGCCCGACGTAGATGATGTGGAAGCCGTTGCTGGCCGCCTTCTTCACCTCGTGGTGCACCTTGGTGACGAGCGGGCAGACGGCGTCGATGACGATGCTCGCGCGGGACGTTGCCCCCTCCACCACCTCGGGAGCGGACCCGTGGGCCGAGAGCATCACCGGGGCCCCTTCAGGGACTTCGCCGATGTCCTCCACGAACAGCACGCCGGCCTCCTCGAACATCCGTACCACCCACTGGTTGTGCACGATCTCGTGGTAGCAGTAGACGGGCGGCTCGAAGACGCGCACCATCCAGGTCAGGGCCTTGATGGCCATCTCCACCCCGGCGCAGAAGCCACGTGGTTCCGCGAGGAGAACTGACTGGACAGGCATGACCGGAAGGGTAGGACCCTCGACGAGATGTCGGACAGCGGGCCTAGCCCCCCGCAGTCGATGACCGATGGCGCTCGACGATGGCCCGCACCACCTCGTCGACGGAGAGGGCGGAGGTGTCGAGGATCCAGGCATCGTCGGCCGCGCGAAGCGGTGATGCGTCCCGCGTCGAGTCGATCTCGTCCCGGCTCAGGAGACGATCCAACTCCTCGACAGCGTTGGTACCGACTTCCCCGGCCCGCCGCGCCGCCCGCACCTCGGGCATCGCGTCCAGGTAGACCTTGAGGCCGGCATCAGGGAAGACGACGGTGCCGATGTCGCGGCCCTCAACGACCACGACCCCATCCTCGTGGTCGATCCATCTCCGTTGGTGAGCGACGAGCTGGGACCTCACTTCGGGATGGGCCGCGACGACCGACACTGCTGCGTTCACCGCGGGCGACCGAATGCCCTCTGACACGTCCTCTCCGTCGAGGTGCATCACTCCCCCGGAGTAGTCGAGCGCAGCCTCGGTCAGTCGGTCCGCGATGGCGGCCCCATCGGAGGGGTCGATCGCGGAGCGGAGAGCAAGGAGGGTGGCGGCACGGTAGAACGCGCCCGTATCGAGGCGCGTACCCCCGAGCGCCTCGGCCACGGCTGAGGCGACGGTGGTCTTCCCCGTGCCTGCCGGGCCATCGATCGCGATGACGGCGAGGTTCGGTGGGCGGGTCATCGCGTCGAACGCCTCCCAGAACGAGGGCCACGTCTTGGCAACGCAGCCTGGATCGAGGATCAGGACCCCGGGGGTGGTGAGGCCCAGCAGCGCGAAGCTCATGGCCATCCGATGGTCGTCGTAGGTCTGTATCTCGGCACCGGCCAGGGGCCGGGGGGTGATCTCGATCGAATCGGCATGCACTGTGACGTCTGCCCCCACCTTGGTCAGTTCAGCCCGGAGTGCCTCGAGGCGATCGGTCTCCTTGACGCGGAGGGTGGCGAGGCCGGTGAACCGGCTCTTGCCCTTGGCGCCGGACGCAGCCACGGCAAGTGCAAGGGCACCATCAGGGCATCCGGAAAGGTCAGCGTCGACTCCACGGAGACCTCCGGGGGCACCCCGCACCACAAGTTCGGGGTCGTGGCCGATGGTGGCGCCCATCCGCTCCAGGACCGCCAGGACCCCCATGTCGGCCTGGGTGGAAGCTGCCGGCAAGCGTTCGACGACGACCTCTCCCCCGGTCATTGCAGCCCCGACCCACGGGTACACAGCCGAGGACGCGTCCGGTTCCACCATGTAGTGGGTCGCCCGGTAGCCCCCGGGGGCGACGAGGGCCGAACCAGCGGTGAGCGTCGCAGTCGCCCCGAAGGCTGCCATGACCTCGCTGGTGGTCCGCAGGTACGGAAGCGATGCCGTCTCCCCCTGCAGGCGAAGTGTGAGGCCCTCGGGGAGCATCGGACCGATGAGCATGAGCGCGGTGACGAACTGGCTGGACAGCGAGGCATCGATCGCAACGATGGTGCCCCGAATCGGACCGCGGATCGTGAGTGGTGGGTACCCGCCGTCGCCCGGGTACGTGACCTCGACGCCCAGCGTGCGAAGCGCAGCCCCCAGCGGTCCGATGGGCCGTTCCCGCATCCGCGCCACCCCGTCGAGGGTGACCGAGCGGCCCGTCAGGGCGGCTACGGCGGTGAGGAATCGCATCGTGGTGCCGGAGGCATGAACGTCGAGCACGCAGTCTCCAGACCCGAACCGGATCCCGCCCGTGATGACCAACGTCGCTCCCTGCTGGGCGATCCCTGCCCCAAGCGCACGCAATCCGTCGATCATTGCATGTGTGTCGTCACCGGTTGGAGCCCCGACGATGGCGGACTCGCCGTCCGCCAGGGCGGCACACACGAGGGCTCGGTTGGCGATCGACTTGGACCCCGGGACATTCACACGCCCTTGCACGCGCCGTCCGCTGGCCACTGGTCGCGGGTTCGTGGTCATCAGCGGAAGGGTAGAGGCGGAATGGTGCGCCAACGCCCCCCGGCGCGGTCGGTCACGCCGGCCGTGGATCTGTGTCGTTGACGTCGGGTTCCCGCTCCTTCACCGCCTGGTAGAGGGAGCGCACCTCATCGAGGGTGAGGCTGCGGTGCTCCCCGGAGCGGAGGGAACGATCTGAGAGCGGCCCGATGGCGGTCCGGAACAGGTCCAGCACCTCGTGGCCGATCGCGTCGCACATCCTCCGCACTTCCCGGTTGCGGCCCTCCCCCATCGTCAACTCGAGGAGCGTCTGACCACTTCGGCGGTCGACGGCCCTGGCACCGAGAGCCTTGGCCACACCGTCGTCGAGGAGGACTCCCTCGGTGAGGCGACGAACGTCTGCGTCCTTCACATGGCCATCCACGCGCACCGAGTAGGTCTTCGTGACCCCGAACCTCGGGTGGGTGAGACGTTGCGTGAGATCACCGTCGTTCGTGAGGATCAGGAGTCCGCCCGAGTCGAGGTCGAGTCGCCCAACCGGGTACACCCGGGGCTCCCGCGGTACGAGGCCAACGACCGTTTGCCGACCATGGGTGTCCTCTGAGGTGCTCACCACCCCGATCGGCTTGTTGAGCAGGTAGTAGGTGAGCCCGGGTTTCACCGGGAGAATGACCCCACGCACGGTGATGCTGTCCACCTCGGGATCGACCTTGTCCCCGAGGGTCGCGCGCCGACCGTTGACCTTGACGTGGCCCCCGGCGATCAGCTCTTCCGCGGCGCGGCGCGAGGCGAGGCCCGCGCGGGCGATGATCTTCTGAAGGCGCTCAGTCGGCATCGGTGGTGAACGTCGCCTCGAGGCTCTCCATGAGGCTGGAGGGGGGGACATGGTCCGCCAGCGGAGGGAGTTCCGAGAGTGAGTTGACGCCTACCTTTTCGAGGAACAGCTCGGTTGTCGAGTAGACGGCCGGGTTCCCCGGCAGCGAAAGCCGGTCCGACTCGTGGATGAGCCCCCGTCGTTCGAGGGTACGGAGCGCCGACTCCGAGTCGACCCCGCGGATGTCGGTGACCTGTGCGCGGGACACCGGCTGCTTGTAGGCGACCACGGCCAGGCATTCGAGCGCGGCCTGGGAGAGCCGGGCCACCGACGGCGAGGTGGCGAATCGTTCCACCCACGGGTAGGCCTGGGGCTTCGTGGCAAGCCTCCATCCACCGCCCACATGTCGTAGCTCGATTCCACTCAGGTTCTCGACGAGAGTCCTACGGAGGGCGTCGAGGTGGACCTCGACCTCCGACCGCGGCATTTCGAGGACTTCTGCAAGCTCTTCCGTCCGGACCGGCCGCTCGGCAACGAAGAGGAGCGCCTCGATGATCGCTTGGTTCTCCATCAGCTGTCCACCCTTCGGATGACGATGTCGGCCAACCAGTCGTCCTGGCTGATCTCGAGGATTCCCCAGCGAGCGAGCTCGAGCAAGGCGAGGAAGTACGCGACGACTTCGACCTTGCGGTGGAGGGTGGAGACGACCGTGTCGAACGTGGTCTCGATGTCGTCGACGACGCGGCGGCGGAGATCCTCCATTGCCACCTCGACGGACGGGAGCTCGAGGTCGAGGTGGTCGAGTTCGGGTTCCCGTGGCCTCCCAAGCACTTTGCGTGCGAGCGCGGCCAGCCCGGTGGCGTCGATCGGTACGACCACGTCCACGGCCCGCTCGGCAACCTCGTCGGTGATCCCGACGGTTCGAGGGAGGTATCTCCCACCGTCCTGGAGTTTCAGTCCGATCACCGCCGCGACGTCCTTGAACGTGACGCAGGCGAGCAGCCTGCTGAGGAGCCGATCTCGCTCCTCCATGAGAGCCAGTTCCTCATCGAGGTCCATCTCGGCGACCGAAGGAAGGAGCTGGCGAGCCTTGAGCTGGATCAGCGTGGTCGCGATGAGGAGGAACTCGCTGGTCACATCGAGGTCGAGGGCGCGCATCTCCTCGAGGTACGACAGGTACTCCGTGACCAGGCCGCCCAGGCTGATCGCAGTGACATCGACCTGGTGCCGGGTGATGAGCTGCAGCAGGAGGTCCAGGGGACCCTCGAACACCGCAGTCTTCACCTCATACGCCATCAGTGCGCCTCATCGCTCATGGTCCGCCTCCAGGAGGAGGGCCCAGTCGGTCGGGTCGGCATGGGACGGCACGGGGCCGTGGTGACCGGCCGCGAAGTCGACCACGATGCCGTCGTAGCCGGCCTGTCGGAGCTCCTCTGCCCCGAGCGGGCCATGGCGAGTGTAGAGAGCGAACCGGGAATCCCCTGGTAGCGGGAGACGTCGCATGATCGTCGCCAACGTACGTCCCAGCGGACCCAACCCGGCGTGGCGCTTGCCGACGTCGTGGAGGAGGGCGGCGCGGTGGAGATCGCGTCGCCCGGGCTGTTGATCGGCCACCATACGGGCGACATCATGAGCGTGTCGGACGTCGGGTACCGGTTGTCTCCAGAACAGGTCGCGACCGGTGTCCGCCCCGAGCACCGCAGCGACCCAGGCCTGCTCGGAAGGTCGCAAGGGCTTGGCCGTGACGACCGCAAAGAACCGACGGACGAGGTGGCTGGGCGAACTCGACCGCCGGGTCAGGATCGAGCTCGTTTGCAGTCGACGCAGAAGGTCGAGTTGGGCCGAAACTCGAGTCGCTCCGCCGGGATCGGCTGTCCGCAGTTGACGCAGGTACCGTAGGTCCCCTCGTCGAGACGGGTGAGGGCATCCTCCACCGACCGGAGCTCCACGACCATCCGTTCGATCAGTCCCAGGATCTCGGAGCGCTCAGCCGTGATGGCCGCGGCATCTGCGAAACCCTCACCGAGGTCGAGGTCCTTGCGGAGGTCTCCGTCGGAGGTCGCCCCCAACTCCTCGAGTTGGTGGATGAGCTTGGCCTTCTCGTCATCGAGGGCTGCGCGGATCGCGCTCTCGTTGATGGTCATTGCTTCTCCTTGGGCGTTCGCAGACACCGTCATTGGCACGGGGTGTCGAGAAGGAGTCTACTGATCCGGACGCCGCACCCCGGCCGCGAACCCTGCGCGGGCCAACGCCGCGATCGTGATCGCGTTCCGGACAACACCATCGCGCATCATGCGGATAAGGTCGTCGAAAGGCACTTCATCGACTGTCGCCAGCTCCTCCTCGTGATCGTCCGGCCTTCGCCCGACGGCCACCAGCCCTGTCGCACGGAAGACGTCGACGCGCTCGTCCAGGATGCCCGGGCTCGTCAGGAGCCGTCCCAAGGGTTCGAGTCGGTGAAGGTTCCTGTCCGATCTCCTCGACGCACTCGCGCAGGGCGGTCTCGTGCGGTGTCTCGCCGTCCTCGCGGAGGCCGGCGGGCAGTTCCCACGTCCACTCCCTGACCACCGGTCGGTACTGACGAATCAACCAGACCCCGTCGGCCCCCACCGGCACCACGATCACTGCCCCCGGATGCGTCAACCTGTCCCTCCGCAGGCCGGTGCCGTCAGGGGCGATGAGGTGGTCCCGTTCCAGGGTATTGAGCACCCCCCGCCCCAGGATCGCAGTTCCGACGAGTCGGAAGGGCGACGTCACCCCACGCGCTCGTTGGCCCGGGCAGGCTCCTCGATCCTTGCTCGGGAGGCGTAGGCGGCAGCCGCGGCGACCAGCCCGGCGAACAGGGGGTGAGGCTCATCCGGACGCGATTTGAACTCCGGGTGGAACTGGGAGGCGATGAAGAATGGGTGACTTGGGAGCTCGATCATCTCCACCAGGTGCCGATCCGGGGACATCCCCGAGAGGGTCATCCCGGCCTCCTCGAGCTGCGAGCGGTACTTGTTGTTGACCTCCCATCGGTGTCGGTGTCGCTCGTAGATCACCTCCTCGCCGTACATCGTCCGTGCCAACGAATCCTCGGCGAGTCGGCAGGCATAGAGGCCCAGGCGCATGGTGCCTCCCATGTCCTCGATGTCCTCCTGCTCCTCCATCAGCGCGATCACCGGGTGTGGCGTGGTGGGATCGAACTCGGTCGAATGTGCCCCCGGGAGACCAACGACGTTCCGTGCGAACTCGATGACCGCCGACTGGAGACCGAGGCAGAGACCGAGGAACGGGATACCGTTCTCCCGGGCATGCCGGATGGAGAGGATCTTGCCCTCCACACCCCGGAGCCCGAAGCCTCCCGGAACCACCACGCCGTCGAGGTCCTCGAGATAGGAGGGTCCCATCAATCCCGGGAGCTCATCGGAGGGAATCCACCGGACTTCGACGTTGACGCCGTTGGCCATGCCGCCGTGCTTCAGGGCCTCCACGACGCTCAGGTAGGCATCGGGAAGGTCGACGTACTTGCCGACGAGACCGATCGTGACCGACCGCGAGGGGTTGAGGAGGCGTGTGACCATGGCTTCCCACTGTTCGATCCTGGCGGGCGGGGCATCGATCCCGAGTTTGGTACTGACGACCGTGTCGAGTCCCGCGTCCCGCATGTGGAGTGGAACCTCGTAGATGTCCTTGGCGTCCACTGCGTTGATGACGGCGGCAGCAGGCACGTCGCAGAAGAGGCTGATCTTGCGCCGGATCGAGTCGTCGATGGGTCGGTCCGAGCGGACGACTATCACGTCGGGATGGATCCCCCGGCTACGCAGCTCGGCGACCGAGTGCTGTGTCGGTTTGGACTTCAACTCCTCGGCCGAGGCGATGTACGGGACGAGCGTCACGTGGATGTAGCAGACGTTCTCGCGGCCGACATCGTTGCCGAACTGCCGGATGGCTTCCAGGAACGGGAGACCCTCGATGTCGCCGACGGTGCCCCCGAGTTCGCTGATGACAACGTCGACATCGTCCCGCTCCCCCATCCTCCTGATCCGGGCTTTGATCTCGTTGGTCACGTGCGGGATGACCTGGACGGTGGCCCCGAGGTAGTCGCCTCGCCGCTCCTTGGCGATCACCGTCTGGTAGATGGCACCGGCTGAGACCGATGCCTCCTTGCGGAGGTTCACGCCGGTGAAGCGCTCGTAGTGGCCGAGATCGAGGTCGGTCTCTCCCCCATCATCGGTCACGAACACCTCGCCATGTTGGAATGGGTTCATGGTGCCGGGGTCGACGTTGATGTACGGGTCGAGCTTCTGGGTGACAACCCGGAGTCCGCGGTCTTTGAGGAGGCGTCCGAGCGACGCTGCGGTGATGCCTTTGCCAAGGCTCGAGACCACGCCACCCGTCACGAAGATGTAACTCGTCACGGAAGGACAATGTAGCACCGTCCGAGAGCCAGTCCGAGCATGCTTCCCAGAGGGCCACGAACCTGTCCAACTTCTGTGGGATGTTGCGCACTGGCAGTGGCGGGCGATGTCCGATCGGGCATACGGAGCGGTGGATGACGCCTTCCGAACCGGGTCGATGCCCGTCGCTCAAGGCTGCCTTTACACGGTCGGTCTCTTCGTCCTCCCGGCGGCCTTCCTCCTCCTGGGCAATCGCGGTGACCAACTCCGACGTCTTTCCGCGTTGCGGCAAATGGATCCCGTTCTCGGTCGTAGGCGTAGCGGCGCTCACCTATGGATTCCACGCGGTGGCCCGTGATGTGTGGGACCCGCCCGATGCCGTGTGGCTTGTCGCCTTGGGCGTTGGGTGGGTTCTCTTGGGCCCGACGATCGCGCGCTTCACACCCGCCGAGGGACATGAGGTCCCCTCGCAGTTCCCTTCGATCGCCTCGGACTCGGGGCCCGACTGACCGAACCGCTCAGTTGATCCTGCGGGCGCCGCGGCCGGCCCACTCCTGCTCGCGTAGGACGTACTTCTGGATCTTCCCGGTCGAGGTCTTGGGGAGGGCAGCCAGGAACTCGATCGAATCGGGGGCCTTGAAGCGGGCGATGCGCTCCCGGACATACGCGATCAGTTCCGCCTCGGAAACGCTCTCACCCGGCTTGAGCAGGACGAACCCCTTCGGACGCTCTCCCCACTTCTCATGTGGGACCGCAACCACCGCTGCCTCGAGGACCGCCGGATGGGCCATGATTGCCTGCTCGACTTCGATGGTGGAGATATTCTCGCCCCCGGAGATGATGACGTCCTTGAACCGGTCCCGGAGCTCGATGTAGCCGTCGGCGTGCCAGACGGCTGCGTCTCCGGAGTGGAACCAGCCACCGCTGAAGGCCTCCTCGGTGGCGTCGGGGTCCGCGTAGTACCCGGCCATCACATTGTTGCCCGCCATCACCACCTCGCCCATCGTCTCCCCATCCCGCGGGACATCGTTCATCTCCTCATCGACCACCCGGATCGGGTCGGCCACGATGTAGGCAACGCCTTGGCGGGCCCGCAGGCGTATGCGTTCGCCGGCGTCCTTCTGGGACCAGTCGGCCTGGATCTCACAGACCGTGTGCGGTCCGTACGTCTCGGTCAACCCGTAGACATGCACGAGGTCTATCCCCAGGTCGGTCATTTGCGCGATGATCGTCGGACTGGGTGGAGCACCGGCCGTGGTCACCACGAGGCCACCCACGATCGGTCCGCCGTCCGGGTGGTTGGCCAACCCGATGAGCACCGTCGGGGCAGCATTGAGGTGGGTGACCCCGACTTCCCGAACCAGGCGCCAGATCTCGCCGGGTTCGACGACACGCAGGGCGACGTGGGTACCGCCGACGGCGGTGACCCCCCAGGTGGTGCACCATCCGTTGCAGTGGAACATGGGCAGCGTCCACAGGTACACCGAGGCCGGGCTGTGCCGGCTGTGGATGATCTCACCGAGGGCATTGAGGTAGGCGCCGCGGTGCGTGTACATCACTCCCTTCGGCCGTCCGGTGGTGCCCGAGGTGTAGTTGATCGAGATCGTCCGCTGTTCGTCGTCCACCCGCCACGCTCGGACCGGGTCCTCGCCGTTGTTCAACCCCCGCCCAAGGAACTCGAGGTAGGGGGTGAATTCGAAGCCTCCGGAATCACCGATCACGACGACTTCATCGAGGTGTGCCAAACGATCCGGTGGCGGAAGGGATGCCACCAGGCTCTCATCGACGATGAGGATCCGGGATCCCGAGTGGTCGAGGATGTAGGCGATCTCGTCCGGAGACAGGCGGGTGTTGATGGCAACCAGTACGGAGTGATTGAGCGGAACCCCAAAGTGCGCGACAAGCAACTCCGGGATGTTGGGAGCCAGGAACGCGACCCGATCGCCGGCCTGCACCCCGGATGCTTTGAGGGCGTTGGCCAATCGGGTTGCGTGGCCGGCCATCTCCCCGTAGGTGATGGTCGTGGCACCGTCCAGGATCGCGGTCTTCGTCGGATAGACGTCCCGGGCGCGCTCGAGGAACAGGAGGGGTGTGAGTTGGGTGTCGTTCACCTGCATGGCGCAGATCGTAGATGGTCGTCCACCCGCCATGCCATCCGTGGCCTCCCCGCGGTGGTTCAGGCCCGGTGGCGGTCGGCGTAGTCGACGAGCTCCTCGGCGTGGCTCAACCCGCTGTCGGTCGACTCGATCCCAGACAGCATGCGGGTGAGTTCCGCGAGGCGGGCCTGACCCTCAACCCGCCTGGCCCGGGCGCTCCCGGCCACCCGGTCGATCGTGTAGTGGGTGTCGGCGAAGGCGGCGATCTGGGGAAGGTGCGTGACACACAGCACCTGGTGGTGGCTGGCGAGTGCCGCCAACTTCTCTCCCAGCCGGAGGGCGGTGGAACCTCCCACGCCGGCATCGATCTCGTCGAATGCCACGACGTCGACGTCACCGATTCCTGACGCCAGGCGGAGGGCAAGCACGAGTCGCGAGAGCTCACCGCCAGAGGCCACCCGCGACACGGGTCCGGGAGTGAGGGAGGAGTCCGAAGCGAAGAGCAGCGTGGCCGCGACGGTTCCGCGTGCGGTGGGCTCCGGGAGGTCTTCAAAAGCGACGTCGACGAGCGGCATCGTGAAGCCGAGATCCCGGAGGTGGAGTTCGGTCGATTCGCGCAGCGCTTCGGCTGCCTTGCGGCGCGCCCCGGCGACCTGCGCTCCAACCGAGTCGAGTGCCAGGCGGAGTCGTGCCCTCTCAACCTCGAGGTGGCCGGCCAACGACAAGGTCTCCGCGAGCTCGATCGCTCGCGCAGCCGCCCGCTCCCCATACGTGTTGATCTCAGCCGCGGTGTCGCCATATCGCCTTCGCAGGTCCCCGAACGATGCGAGGCGTTGTTCGACCCGCTCCAGCTCCTCGGGATCGAGCGCCGTTTCAGCCAGTTCTCCGGCGGTCTCCCCTGCCGCGTCTCGAAGCTCTATCGACAGCCCTTCGACTCGGGATGAAAGCGCCGCCAAGCCGTCGGACAGCTCGGAGGCGCGACGGGTTGCGGTGAGAGCGATCCCGACCGAATCGGCGGCCTCCTCGAGCAAGGCGACCGCTCTCCCGAGGAGTTCAAGGAGGTCCTGGGCGTGTCGGAGCCGAGAGACCGAAGCGCGTAGGTCGTCGACCTCGGCATCCGAGAACCGTGCCGCGGCGATCTCTCTTGCCTCGTGGGCATGGAGGTCGCGCTCGCGTTCGAGCGCCCGCTGGTCGCCGCCCAGGTGCTCCGCCCGCCGAGCCAGGAGTGTCCACTCACTCCAGAGGGCCCGGTACTCCTCGTACGCACTTCTCCCCGGTTCATCGAGCAGCCCGTCGAGGATCCGCAGGATCTCGGCGGGTCGGGCAACACGGAGGTGGTCGTGCTGGGCGACGATCTCGATACTCCCGGAGAGCCGCTCGCCTAGCTCAGCTGCCGCCGCCATGCTCCCGTTGACGTACGACCTGGTACGCCCGCCTCGCTCCAGCTTCCTGGCGACGATGAGTTCCTCTCCGTTTGGTTCGACGAAGCGAGCCTCGATCGTCGCCTCGTCGGAGAAGGGTCCGATGCGATCGGGGCGGAAGTCGTCACCGGTGAGGATGCCGAGCGCACCCAGGAGAAGCGTCTTGCCGGTCCCGGTCTCCCCCGTCACGACGGTGAGGCCCGGCCCGGGCTGGAGTCGGGCCTCCTCGAGCACCGCCAGGTTGCGGACCGCCAACTCGTCAAGCATCTGTGCCTTTGATCCCGGTGAGGCCGTCCTGCAGCCGCAGCTTGGAACGAAGGGTCTCGGGATAGCTTCGGCCGCTCACGTCGAGAAGACGGAGGATGGGCCCCCGTTGCATGCGAACCGAGTCGCCCGGAGCCAGCGTGAGCATCGCTCGGCCGTCAACCGAGCACCCCGCGGGACGGTCGTGTTGGATGCTTGCGACAAGCGTGGCGGCCGGGTCGAGGACGACCGAAGCCGAGAACAGCGAATACGGGGCGACGGGAGTGATGATCATGGCCGCGATCCTCGGATCCACGAGGGGCCCGCCAGCGGAGAGGTTGTAGGCGCTCGACCCGGTCGGTGTGGCCACGATGACCCCGTCAGCCCGGTAGGTGAGGAAGCGCTCCCCATCCACCGCGATGTCCACGGAGATCATCTGTTGGCTCGCAACCTTTTCGATCACGACGTCGTTGAGTCCGATCTGCTCCTCGCCATTGGCGGTGGCGCGGATGGTCATTCGCTCCTTCACCTGATGCTCCCCAGAAGCCAGCAACGCCACGAGCCGATCGATGTCGGATGTCTCCACCTCGGCAAGGAAGCCGACCCGCCCAACGTTGATCCCCACGATGTCGGCATGGCTGGCCGTGGCAAAGGCGGCTGCCTGGAGCACGGTCCCGTCGCCACCGACTGCGACGACCACTCGGAGGGGGCCGTGGGCAGCGGCGACCTGCAATGCCTCGGCTCCGACAGCCGTACAGGCGGCGACTGCCTCACCGGCGGATTCCATCTGGTGGACGAATGACCTCGCCGCCATCAAGGCGGCAGGCCGATCGGCAGCAACATGGATACCGATCACAACGCGACCTCCTCGATTCGGGTACGGGTGACAACACCTGCCCCTCTCCTGAGGAGGAGGAGGTACTCGGTGTTGCCGGCCTTCGCTCCTTGGATGGGTGACTCGAGCAAGCCATGGGCGCCGAGGCCCACCTCGGCGAGGCAGGCGACGACCGTCTCGATGGCGGTGAGGCGAAGCACTGGGTCGCGAACGATACCTCCCCTCGCCAATCCGTCCCTGCCCACTTCGAACTGCGGTTTCACGAGGAGAACCCAGACCGCTTCCTCTCGCCCGCAAGCGGCGAGTTGGGCAGCGATCGTGCACAGGGAGATGAAGGAGAGGTCACCGACCACGGCGTCGAACGGGCCACCGAGCGCCTCGACGTCGGCCGTTCTGATGTTGGTGCGGTCCCACACGGTGACCCTGGGGTCGCTTTGCAGTTTCCAATCCAACTGGCCGTAGCCCACGTCGACAGCCGCCACCGATGCCGCGCCGCGCTGGAGGAGGCAGTCGGTGAATCCCCCGGTCGAGGCGCCGAGGTCGATGGCGCACCAACCGGTCGGGTCCAGGGAGAACCCGTCAAGGGCTGCCTCGAGCTTCACGCCGCCTCGCCCCACGTATGGATGCAGTGATCGCTCGAGCCGAATGGACGCCTCCTCCGTAACCTGGGTGGCCGCCTTCGGGGTGGGGTTGCCCTCGACGACGACGAGCCCCTCTTCGATGAGACGTACCGCCTCGGTACGGGACACCGCGATCCGGCGCCGAACGAGCTCCCGGTCGAGGCGGCGTCGAGTCACTCCCTGTCGAGCTCGCGTTCGAGGGCCCGGGCGAGGTCGAGAGCTGGCTCGGCCGCGTGCACGGGGTCGGCCGAGTCCAGGGTGGAGAGGAGGGTTTCGAGGATGGCATCGGGGGGTAATGCAGTGGTATCTGGTTCCGGTTCCATACGGCGGAGCGTACCGGCCGAGACCGACAATCCGGGCCGTGGCCGGCGTACGATCCGCCTGTGATTCCCATTCGTGACGAACTGCCATCACTACGGGCCTCCCTCCTGACGTGGGCCCTTCTGCTTGGGACCATCGGCGCCTTCTTCCTCTGGCAGCAGCCGGCGTCACCAGATCTCGTGTACGAGACGGCGGTGATTCCCTGCGAACTCGTCACCGGGGAGCCCGCCTCCGCCGCCGAGCTTCGGCTGGAGGCCCCGTGCGCCCGAGGAGGAGAGCCGTTCTTCCCCGACAAGAAGCCGTTCATGGGCTTGCTCTACTCGCTCGTACTCCACGGAGGGATCACTCACTTGCTCTTCAACATGTGGTCACTGTGGGTGTTCGGCAACAACGTGGAAGACGCGTTCGGCCACGTCCCCTACCTCCTCCTCTACCTCGCGGCCGGGGTCGGCGGTAGCTTCGCCCATGTCGTCCTCCATCCCGCCTCGACCGTGCCGCTGATCGGTGCTTCCGGGGCCATCGCCGGGGTGATGGGTGCGTACCTCGTGCTCTTTCCCCGCGCTCGGATCGTCTCCATCATTCCCCCGTTCTGGTTCTTCCAGTTCCGTGTCCCGGCAGTCGTCTTCCTCGGGTTCTGGTTCGTGGGACAGTTCTTCGTTGGGGACGCGGCGATCGCCTGGACTGCCCACGTGGGAGGGTTCGTCGTCGGTGCGCTGGCTGCGCTCGCACGCCGCGACCACCACCGGACCCGCCTGGGACGTCTCCGGCGGGCCGGGTAGCTCTTCGCCCGCGAGCATCCGCGGGCCAGCGCGAGTGGTGTATCGATCACACAGCGCCTTCGGAGGTCCTCGAAGTCACCCGGCACGTACGCATGAAGGCACCCCGGGTGGATCGGTTGAGTCGGAGCACGCCGCCTGGGGTGGTGTTGGGCTGGAGACGCGTGGCGACCGGCTGGCCGCCCCACCACTAGAAGACCAGTGAGAGCAGGTCCGCCACCGAGTCGAGCACGTGGTCGGGGGTGAGGTGAGACGGGATCTCCGATGGGCGGCTCACAACCCCGGTGAGGACGGCCACCGACCTCCATCCCCCCGCGTGGGCGAGCGCGAGGTCGGTCTCTGGGCGATCACCGACCACGATGATGTCCGCCGCTGCCGCCCGCTCCCGGATCAGGGAGACCATCGGGGGGTGGGGCTTGCCGGCCACCAGGTCCGGGGGGCGTCCCCCGGCCGCGGCGACCGCGGCCACGACCATCCCGGCTCCGGGCCAGAGCCCTTCGGGAACCGGGTAGGTCTCATCGGTGTTGGTGGCAACGAACAGACCGCCCCGCCGGACGATGTCCGCCGCCAGTCGGACCTTTTCGTAGTCGAGGGCGAAATCGATGCCCACCACTAGTGCGTTCGCACTCGAGTCGCCGATCTCGATCCCCTCGTCCTGGAGCGCATGTACCACTCCTTCCATGCCCAGCACGGCTGACGACCGGAGCCCTGCCCTTCGGATCTCCTTGGCGGCTGCCTGGGCGGACGTGAGGACCTGGTCAGGACTCGCCTCGTAGCCAAGGAGCCGGGCGAGTTTCTGGGCGAGATAGGTTGGTGTTCGGGACGAGTTGTTCGTGCAGAACAGCAGTTCGGCTCCTGATGCTTCGAGGGCCGCAAGCACCGAGGCCGCGCCAGGAATCGGGGTGTCGTGGAGGTAGAGGACTCCGTCGCAGTCGAGGACGAAGGTAGTCCGCGGCCCCGAAGCGGCCTTCCCGTGGGAGCCGGTCACCGGAGCGCCTCGAGGAGGCCCTGCATGGAGGGCACGAGGTCGAGTTCGTCGAGCTCCGAGAGGCCCACCCATCGAACTTCTTCGGCATCCGAGCCTGCTACTGCCTCATCCCCGGCCGGTGTGGCCAGGAAGTCGATGACAGCGTATCGATACGGGGACGGGATTCCCGCAGCCACCACTTCGCCCTCCCATGCGACGTCGCCGATGGACATCTCTATGCCGGTCTCTTCGAACGCTTCCCGGGCAGCCGCTTCCCGGAGCCGTTCACCTGGCTCGACCCGCCCTCCGGGAACGACCCACTGACCTTTGCCCGGCTCGGTGCCCCGTCGAATGAGAAGGAGCCGGCCATGCCAGAGCGCGACCACACCCACCCCGATCGTCGGAAGGACGATCATTTGCGGTGCATGACGATGTGTCGAGCCTTGAATCCGGCCGACTCGAAGAAGTTCTTCGCGAGACGATGGCCTGGGAGGACATGCGCATCGAAGAGGGTGTGACCCGTCGCTTCCATGGTCTGGAGCAGGTACGCGAGCATGGCCTCGCCCACCCCGACCTCGCGCGCCGGTTGCTCGGTGAAGATGTATCGGATCGCCGCCATCCGGTCGGTTGCCGCAGGCAGGCTCTCGCTGATGACGACCGCGAAACCGACCACGACTTCGTCGATCGTACCCACGCAGATCTCTGCGGCCCCGTCGGCCAGCAATGCGGCGAGGCCGGCCTCCGGCGCGGATGGGAGTCCCGACGCCTTCGCCCACAACGGAGAGAGCGCACCCATCTCTTCCGCCAGGAGTCCATAGAGGCGGGTGAGGTCGGAGAGGTCAGCGTTGGATGCGGTGCGAGCGTTGATGTCCATGGCGAGTGGCGTTGGAGCCTATCCGGGTCACCCTACGACGCCGCGCCGCCGGGTGTGCTGGCCCACGACCACACCCGGGCGGGTTAGATGCAGTCCCGGCAGACCCGGCGCTTCTTGTTGGCGAGCTGGCTGACCTTCTTGACGAGGAAGCACTCGGTGCAGACGAACTCGTCCGCGCTCTGCTCCCTGGCACTCCCACCGATGCCCAGCTCGTCCCGGCGCATCTCTCGGATCTCAGCGGCTTCATCGACGAGCAGCGTCTCGGGATCGTCCTCGATCTCCAACTCGGCTGCCTCGAGCTCTTCGAGCGCCTCGTCCCGATCGGCCTCCTCGTCGTCTTCGTCATCGTCCTCGTCGTCGTCATCGAAGTCGTCGTCCTCGTCATCGTCGACGGCGTCGCCTTCGAGGGCGTCATCATCGACTACCTCGATCTCTTCCTCGTCGTCGTCATCGTCGACGAAGTCCTCCGCGATGTCCTCTTCGTCGATGTCATCAACATCGAGATCCTCGTCGAAGTCTTCGGTGATGTCGTCGGCTGCCACTTTCGGCTGCTCCTCGGGTTGGACGCGGCGGGAGTATATAGGGAATCAGGATTGCCGGGCGTGGCCCCTCCCAACGAGTCCACAACCTGCTGTCAGACCCGGATGTCGACGGCTCCCGCAAGGATGCGACCCTCGACGGCCACATGACCGAGGAACTCACCATCAACCTCGCTCGGCCAAACCGGGTCGGTGGTGAGGCGGAACCAAGGCGTCGTCAGCCGGCGTACCCCCGGGTGGGTGAGGTGCAGTCCCTGCTTCATGCGGGGAAAGAGCGAGAACGCTTCTCGCTTCGGGGCGTCGACCACGATCATGTCGAAACGCCCATCCACCAGGGAAGCCTTGGGAGCGATCCGCATGCCGCCACCGAAGAACTCGCCGTTGGCAGCCACGATCACCAGCCCTCTTCCTTCTACGACGCGGCCTTCGACCTCAAGCGTGAACGAACCCGGTCGGAAGGTCGGGAGCGCGGCCCAGAAGGCCAACTCATACTTGATGGGGCCCGTCCAACGAGGCATTCGGTCGGCGTACTTGACGGTCGCGGCTCCGAGGCCGGCCTCGAAGACGTTCAAGCCCCGTCGAATCCCGAACGGTCCGGTGAGCTCCATGACATCTGCCCGGTAGTCGTCCCCGGCCAACGCCTTCTGCACCGCGGGTTCGATCGCCGTGGGAATGGCGAACATACGTGCGAAGTCGGAGCCGGTCCCGGCCGGCACGATCCCGATCCTGGGGATGGACGCCGATGGCCTGGCGAGGAGGCCGTTGATCACAAGGTTGAGCGTCCCATCGCCGCCGACGATCATGATCGCATCCCCTCCGAGATGGGCGTCGAACACCGACAGGGCGAGCACATCCACTCCGTCGTTGGCCAGGCGGTAGGCGCCGACGTTCGAATCCCGGAGGTATGACAGGACGCGCTGGCCGGCCTTGGAGGCGTCGCGGCCTATGGCAACCGCCCATCTCATTCGTTTCCTCCAGTGGTGACGATGCCCCTGTCGACGGATCGTAGGGCTGCCCGAGCCACTCCCGCCAGCGTCGGTTCGGCATCGCGAACCTGGCGGAGGAGGTCGAGGAGTTGCCTTGCCACACGCACGAAGTCGCCGGCTGGGACCGGCGAGCGGTCGATGAGGTCGTCGAGGTCCGCGCCCTGGCACCACGCGTAGGCCAGGCTGGCGAATCCGAACTCGGGGGGCCGGGTCTCCTGGAGTCGGAGTGATCGCTCGTCGGCGACGATTCCGCGCCAGACCTCCATCACCTGGGTTCCCATCGCTGCCGTACGATCGTTGGGGAAGGCGTCGCGCACCTCTTCGGCACGCGGTTCGAACACGAATGCGGATACCAGTGCAGCCAACTCGGCGTCATCGCACCCGGCGAATATGCCCTGGCGTAGGCATTCGCTGACGAGGAGGTCCTGCTCCGAGTAGATGCGGCGAAGCCGGGTTCCGGGCGATTCAAGGTCCCATCCTGTCACGTAGCCGCGTCGCTCGAGGAGTCGGAGCACGGCCCGGAACTCGTCGACCAGGGTCCCGTGGCTTGGCGCGCCAGCCCGGTCGAGGCTTGCTTCGATCTCCCGCACCCGCCGGGCGGCCCTGACGTGGGCATCTCGGTCCGGGCAGGTGGCGACAGGATGGATCTCCTCCTCGGTGGCCTCGAGCATGAGGGATCGTCGTTCCCGGGATCGGAACCGCCGGAGCTCCTGCACGGTCTGCTGTCGGAAGCGCTTGTCGCGTGGCCGGAATGGCCCCTTCCATGTGATTGACCCGAGTACCACACTGCCGTCGCCCAGGTCCTGCAGCGTGAGGGCAGCGTCCTTTCCGCCGGCGGAGATGGCATGGAGGCGGGGCTGGGACCCCAACTCCCGCCTGAGAAGGACGTAGCGCCCCGGGCGTCGGCCCTTGGGGATCTCGATGACATCGCCCGGGCGGAGGAGATCGAGCGCCTCGGAGGATGGGCCACTCCCCGAGTCACCGCCCAGGTACTCCCACACGGATCCGAGCTCACATGTCGCCTGGCCGGCCATCGCCTCCAACTCGGAGCGGAGAGCGGTGACGCGGTCCGACTCCTTGTCCTCACGGCCGAGGCGTTGGAACTGGGCCAGCGATGCCCGCAGGAGCTCCTCGGCGCGGTCCTGGTCATAGTTGGCAATGAGGTTGACCGTCATGTTGTAGGTCGGCCGGAAGGAGCTGAGCAGGGTGCTCGCGCCGGTCGCCGCCAGGTCCGCGACCTTCTCGAACCTCACGTATGGGGAGTGGAGGACAATGCCGAACCCGACGTCGTCGATGCCACGTCGCCCGGCTCGGCCAGTCAGCTGCGTGTATTCGGATGGGGTCATGAGCTCATGGGCTTCCCCCGTGAACTTCGTCAGGGAGTCCAGGACCACGGCCCTTGCAGGCATGTTGATCCCCACGGCCAGGGTCTCGGTGGCAAACACGACATCGAGGAGGTTGTTGGCGAAGAGCGTCTCGACCGCTTCCTTGAAGGCCGGGACCATGCCTGCATGGTGGGCGGCGACGCCCCGTTCGAGCTGGGAAACCCAATCCCCGTAGTCGAGGACCGCCAGGTCCCCATCGGTGAGGAACTGGATGTGGTGTTCGACGATCTCATGGATCTCGTCGACCTGGGCGGACGCCCTGCGTTGGGCCGTCGCGGCAACCGAGGTGGCTGCCTGCTCGCATCCCTTCCGGGAGAAGATGAAGTAGATGGCGGGGAGCATCCCCGCCGCCCGCAGCGCCTCGAGGGTCTCGCCGCGTCGAGGTGTGACGAATCGTCGCGGCGCGCGTCCGCCTTTGCGGGCGTTTCCGGTCTTCTCGGCCAGGCGCCGTTGGATGCCGGCATTGGGTGCTCCCTTGGCGAACAGGGGGAGTAGCTCCACCCTGTCGTCTCGCCAGTGGTCCTTCATCGCGTAGACCGGTTCGAGGGGTACCGGCCGGTGTTCCTCTATCACGAGGCGCACTTCGCCACGTCGACTCGCAATCCAGTCGGTGATCTCGTGTGGGTTGGCGATCGTCGCCGACAAGCAGACCAACTGGGCGGTGGTTGGCGCATGGATGATGACCTCCTCCCACACCGCCCCCCGACTCCGGTCACCGAGGTAGTGCACCTCGTCGAGGATGATGATGCGAAGACCCTCGAGGGCATCCGATCGGGCATGGATCATGTTGCGGAGGACTTCGGTCGTCATGACGATGATGGGGGCATCGCCGTTCACGGAGTTGTCACCGGTGAGCAACCCGACGCGCTCATCCCCGTAGCGAGCGGTCAGGTCGCCGAACTTCTGGTTCGAGAGAGCCTTGATCGGGGTCGTGTAGAACGCCCTGCCACCCCCTTCGATGGCCATCGCCACGGCCGCCTCTGCGATCACCGTCTTCCCGGCACCCGTGGGCGCGGTGACCACGACGCTCAGGCCCGCTTCGATCGCCTCGACCGCCTCGACCTGGAAACGGTCCGGGGAGAAGGGCAGGCCGGCGAGGTACCCCGTCACCCGCTACTTCCGAAGGATGAGGCGGATGAGGATGATCGTCACCTCGTAGAGGGCGTAGAGCGGGCCAGCCAACAGGAACAGTGTGAACGCATCACCGGTGGGGGTGGCGGCAGCGGCGACGATGACGATGATGAGTACCGCCCACCGTCGACCGTCACGAAGCCGCCGGGACGAGATGAACCCGGCAGCGGCCCCCGCGAAAAGGAACACTGGGAACTCGAAGGTCAGGCCGAACACGAGGAGGAAGCGGAGCGCAAAGGAGACGTATTCGCCAATGGCAGGTTGGTACTCGACGTCCAAGAACCCGCCCAGCACCTCGAGCGCCCGTGGAAGGATCGAATAGGCGAACACGACACCGGTGGAGAAGAGAACAACGAGGCTTCCGACGATCGGCACCGTCCAACGCTTCTCCCGCTTGGTGAGTCCCGGGGAGACGAACGCCCACACCTGGTAGAAGACGATGGGGCTCGCCAGCACGAACCCTGCGAACCCCGAGACGCGCATCGCGACCGAGAACGGTTCCGCGGCACGGATCGCCTGGAGCTGCCCGTCCGGGAAGACCTCGAGGTAGGGGGCTGCGACGAGATCGAACAGCCACCGGTAGGCGGTGAGGGCGAGTCCGAACCCGAGGGCGATCGCAATCGCCGTCTTGAAGAGGCGACCGCGGAGCTCGACGAGGTGCTCGAGGAGGGAGGAGGTCCTCTCGGATGACGGGGTCACGTCTCCTCCACCTCACCACCGTCGGTGGTCTCCGCCGCATCGTGGTCAAGTGACTCGAAGTCCTGCCGTGCGTCGTCGGGCGTCGGGCCCTGGTCGTGCACCGGTCCCTTCCACTCGAGCATCGACTCGGACTCGCTGACCACGCTCTTCGCTTCCGATGCCAAGTCCTTCAGTGGTGCCGCGGCCTCCTGGAACGGCTTCTTCAGGTCACCGACCTCGGCTTCGAGCGCGGTACGGAAGTCGCTCGCGACAGAGCGGATCTCCCGCATCCATCCACCGACCTTGGCGGCCAACTCCGGTAGGCGTTGGGGTCCGAAGACGAGGAGGGCCACGACGAGGATGACGAGGTACTCGGTCCCGTTGATCGAAGGCACGGGTGGGAGTGTATCGGGGAGGGGACGGATCGGTCCCGGTCCGTGGTGTGAACGGGCGATCGACGAGGCCACAAGGCCTCGGGGTGTCAGCAGGCGCGGTTCAGAGCATCCTCGTTGGGGCGGGCTCGGCGTGGAGGGCCCTCGAGAAGGCGATGATCTCGGCCTCGGTGATTCGCTCGGACTCGCCGACCGGCCGAGTCGGTACTCCCGCCGCCTGCAGCAGCATGACGATCCGCGGGCCTGCGTCCCGGGCCTGGACGTCGAAACACGTCGGGCACACGAACGAGTATTGGCCAACGACCGCATCACCGGCGACCTCGAGCAGCATCTGATGCACGAAGAGCTCGACAGTTCCGCAGGTGACGCAGGTGGTCTTGATCGTTGTCATGGTGTGCCCTCTTGGAGTTGCACATCGAGTATCGGGCGGGAGCCCTCAGCCCTTGAGGAGAAAGCGCGGTCGGGAACCTCGCTCAGCCGGTTCGGTACCGAGCGAGGACGGCGGCTCGCAGACGCTCAAGCTCGGCCATGACCTCCTCCCCCGCCAGGAGGTCGGCATCCCGTCCCAATCGCAGGAGGAGCTTGGCGATCACGCCCGCAGCCGGCGCCGCCATCTCCACGGTGAGGCCGGCGGTCCGGTCATCGTCGAGGACGGAGACCGGGTAGTACTCGGCGATCCACCGACCCCCGGGACGGAGGCGGAGGGTGGCCCGCACATCATCATCCGACGGAAGGTACTCCAGTTCCGGGTCGGGAAGCACCGCCGGAGGCGAGAAGGTCTCCCCGGTCGGGCTGGCCCGACGGATGCGATCAACGCGGAAGCGTCGCTCTGCCCCGGACCTTCGGCACCACCCATCGAGATACCACTGCCCCCTGCTCGTGACGAGCTGCCATGGCTCCACCTCACGCTCCGTGGTTTCTTCCTTGCCGAGCGATGTGTAGGTGAGGTCGAGCACGGAGTCGCCGCTGATGGCCTCCCTCAACTGTCCGAGCATGGCCTCGTCCGCCGTGACGGTGACGGCTACCACCTCCCCACCGTCGGCGACGAGGACTCCCAGGAGCTTCTCCACTGCCGACGTCAGGGGTGGCGAGCCTTCACCGGCCGCCTCCAGTGTGAGGGCAGCGGCCACGAGGGCCAGGCCCTCCTCGGGTCGCAGGCGAAGTGGCTGGGCGAAGTAGTCAGCCATGTCGACCACCACCTCGTCCTCGTCGACATATGCCACCATCAGTTCACCCGGCCCGTACCCCGGGAGACCACACACGAATACGAGGTCCAGGTCCTCGACGAGTTGACGCCGGGTGTAATCGAAACGAATGCACACCTCCTCGACGCTGGCCCCCGGGTTGGCGATCACCCAGGGGAGCATCGCGAGAATCCGTGTCAGCCGGCGTGTCGTCTTCTCACTCACCAGAGGCCCTTTCCACCAGCGCGGCCCGAAGATCCGGTGGTCGGACGAGCTCGGCCTGGGCGCCGAACTCGAGCACCCACGAAATGAGGGCATCCGTGTTGGCGGTGACCAGTTCGACCTCCACTCCCCCGTCGATCGCCCTCCAGGTCGCATCGGGGACCTGTCGGCGCACCCACCAGGTGATGTCATCGTCGAACCGGACTGTGGCCACGACCCCTTCGTTCCCGGACTCCCATGGATGGAGAGGGACGGCGGCCCGCAGGTCGAGGTCGGATGGTCGCTCGAACCCACCGGCTGCTCCCACCCGCTCCCACTCCGATCCCCGATCGACCCGGAAGGAGCGCACACCCTCGGCGGTGCCTCCCACGAGGTACCAGTGCCCACGCTGGTGGAGCACGCCGTACGGGTCGACTCTCCGCGGTTTGTCCCGGTGGCGGAAGCCGACGGAGGCCCGATCGGTGATCGCCGAGAAGAGGAAACCAAGCGCCTCCTTCCCGGTACCGAGGTCGGCACCCACCTTGGCGACCTGGCGGTCCGTCGCTCCACCGAGCTTGTAGAAGGCGTCGTCGGCCACACCGAACCCACCCATGCGAGCAATGCGGGATGCCAGCCAGATGGCTGCCCGCTCTTCCTCGGTCAACCCCGGGTCCGGCATCTCGTACTCCGCCGAATGGAGGGCGTAGCCGAGGGTACGGTCGTCGATCTCGACGGTGGAAAGGGGGATGCCCATCGAGCGGAGCATCTCCTTGTCCCGTTCGAACATCCGCCGGAACGCAGCGTCGTTCTCAGTGTCGTAGCCCGCAATCGTGAACCGGATCGTGTCGGCGGTCGCGGGCAGACGGGTGGTGCGGAGGAAGGCAAGCAGGTTGAGAAGTCTCTCGAGGACACGCCGCATGAGTGCAGGGTACGTCACCGTCACCGTCAATTGAAGGAGGCCAGGATCCCTTCCTCGGAGCGGTCTACATCTGTTCTATCAGCTTGTCCACGCGTTCGTCGACCGCGATCAGCGGGTCCTTGCACAGCACGGTGCGCTGCGCCTGGTCGTTGAGCTTGAGGTGCACCCAGTCCACCGTGTAGTCGCGCTTGGCGGCCTTGGCGGCCGAGATGAACGTGCCCCGGAGTCGAGCCCGGGTTGTCTGGGGTGGGGTGTTGACTGCCCTGGCGATGCGGTCATCAGTGACCATCCTCTCCACGAGGCCACGGCGTTGGAGGACCGAGAAGATGCCGCGCTGGTCGTGGACGTGGTGATAGGAGAGGTCGATCATTCCGATTCGTGGACTCGAGAGTGGTAGTCCCCAGCGGTCCCGGTAGCGCTCGATCAGGTGGTGTTTGATGACCCAGTCGACTTCCCGGTCGAGACCGAGCGGGTCCTTTTCGAGGTTCGTGAGCACGTGTTCCCACATCCGGATCGCCCGTTCGACCTGGTGTGGGAATCCCTGCGTCCGAAGATGGCGCAGGACCCGCTCCAGGTACTCCCATTGGATGTCGAGGGCCGACAGTTCCCGGCCGTTGGCCAACCGCACCGCCCGTCTACAGGTGGGGTCCTGTGAGATGAGCCGGAGGGCCTTCACGGGGTTCTCGAGCGTGAGGTCGCGGAAGACCGCCTCCTCTTCGATCATCTGCAACAGGGCAAGGGTCGAGCCGACCTTGAGATAGGTGGCGTACTCGGACATGTTGGAGTCACCCACGATCACATGCAGGCGGCGGTAGCGCTCGGCGTCGGCGTGGGGCTCATCACGGGTGTTGATGATCGGGCGACTGCGGGTGGTGGCCGAGGACACCCCCTCCCAAATGTGTTCTGCGCGTTGGGCCATGGCAAAGACCGGGCCCCGGGAGGTCATCTGGATTCGCCCCGCGCCGGCGAAGACGGTGCGGGTGATGAAGAAGGGCAGGAGGACGTCGAGGGTGGCCCCGAAGTCGGCGGCCCTGCTCAAGAGGTAGTTCTCGTGGCACCCGTAGGAATTGCCGGCCGAATCGGTGTTGTTCTTGAAGAGGTACACCTCCCCCCGGATCCCCTCCTCGAGTAGCCGCCGTTCGGCGGACCGGACCAGGTCCCGAAGGATCCACTCTCCTGCCTTGTCATGCGCCACGAGGTCGAGGAGATCGTCACACTCGGCCGTGGCGTACTCGGGGTGGGAGCCGACATCAAGGTAGAGCCGAGAGCCGTTCTCGAGGAACACGTTGGACGACCGACCCCAGGTGACCACGCGGCGGAAGAGATAGCGGGCCACCTCATCAGGACTCAGGCGGCGTTGGCCCTGGAAGGTGCACGTGACACCGAACTCGCTTTCCAGGCCGAAGACGCGACGCCGCATGGTGTGAGCGTACCGACAACGTGTGCCCGGGGTTGCGAGGGTGGACGCTGGAGTCGGCTGCGACTTCAGCCGCGGCTCGGCCGGATGAGTCGATCATGGCCGGTATCGGTAGCGATGCTGGTTGGCATGCGGAGCGCCGTGATCGAGATGACCCCATCGAACGCCGCTTCCACATCGCTTCCCGCGAGCGGCCCCCTCTCGACCAAGAGTCCGTCGTACTCGTGTACGAACTCCCCGCCACCGTTCTCTCGGAACAAGGTGCCATATCCGGTACGGGCGACGGTGGTGAGGCGTCGCTCCGTACCCCCGTCAGCGTCGAAGGGGAGGTTGACATTCACGACGTCTGCATGAAGGTGCAGTCCGACCTCGATGATCTCGTCGAGGAGCTTCGCGCAGGTGTCGGCCAGGCGGGGCCACCCCTCCCATCCGGCCCGGTCGTTCACCCGGTCCTTCCAGGCAAGCCAGTCCGACATCTCGCCGGTGCTGAAGGCCACCGAAGGGAGCCCGAGGGTCCAAGCCTCGACCGCGGCTCCCACGGTCCCCGAGGACCAGAGGTACCCCGCACCGTGGTTGTAGCCGATGTTGATTCCGCTGACCACAAGCCCCGGGCGCGTGTCGTACAACGGACCAGCCCCGAGTTGCACTCCATCTGCCGGGAGGCCGGTGTGGGCCCATCCAACCAACCCTCCATCTAGCGCCGTCGCCCGCAGCGACGCAAAACGAGATATCGCCTTCCCCGACCAGCTTCGTTCCTCGGCGGGGACCACGACCCGTACGTCGTGGGAGCGGGAGAGTGCGGACGCGAAGGGGCGGAGCGCCGGGCTGTCGACGCCATCATCGTTGGTGAGGAGCAACCAGTCCACGCTGCCTCAGAGGCGTCTGAAGGCGCGCCGCGCGTCGCTCCGCTCGAGCACCGCCGCTTCCCAGGAGTCGACGTCACGCTCGGTGATCTGGCCGAACACCGACTTGGCGAAGGTCAACGCGCCCTCGAGCGTCCTTCCTTCCTCGAAGCCCTCGGCGAGAGCCGAGGCCAACTCATCTGCCGGGCCGCCGATCGCGGCAAACCGCCGCTCCTCGATGAGGGTCCCGTCATACGAGACTCGATAGAGCCGGTCACCGGCCTCGTCCTCACCCAACTCGGCCACGAGGACCTCCACCTCGAACGGCTTCACCTCGTGGGTGAAGATGTTCCCGAGGGTCTGGGCGAACGCGTTGGCGAGCGCCTTCGCCTGGACGTCCGCCCGCCCATAGAGATACCCTTTGAGGTCGGCGTGGCGAATCCCGGCAACCCGCAACGATTCGAACTCGTTGTACCGACCAACCCCGGCGAAGGCAATGCGGTCGTAGATCTCGGCGACCTTGTGCAGTGTGGTCGATGGGTTCTCGGCCACAAGCAGTATCCCGTTGTCGTACTGGGTTGCGACGATCGCCCTTCCACGGCCGATCCCCTTGCGAGCGAACTCTGCACGGTCCTTGACGAGCTGTTCCGGTGGGACGTAGAACGGTGTTGTCATCGAACCACCTCGGTCCGGGCAGGGCGTGCCGCCGCCTCTATCTCCGAATCTGGGATCTCCCGGTACCCATCGACATCGACGACCACCACCACCGGCATGATCTGGCGCTCGAAATCGGGCCCGGAGGTGGCGACGTCCTGTTCGGCGGCCGCGATCAGGGCCCGGAGGCCGAGGGAGATCGCGGCGCCGGCGTCGAGCCCTGGCTCGTAGGCCGCACGGAGATAGGAACGAGCCTCGCGGCTCCCCGAGCCGGTGGCTCCGAAAGCGATCTCCTCGTACTGTCCGCCGACCACGTCGAACGTGAAGAGGCGGCCTTCCGCTGCCCGGGTGTCGTACCCGGCGAACAAGGGGACGACGACGAGGCCCTGCATCGCCATCGGCAGCGAACCGCGCACCATCCTGGAGAGGTAGTTGGCCTTGCCTTCGAGACTGAGACGGGTGCCCTCGAGCTTCTCGTAATGCTCGAGCTCCGTCTGGAACAGGCGGACCATCTCGACGGCCAGCCCGGCTATGCCGGAGATTGCGACCGCGGAGTGTTCGTCTGCGGCGAAGACCTTGCGCATTCGGCGATTCGCAACGGCGTACCCCTCCGTGGCCTGGCGGTCGCCGATCATGACGACACCACCATGGTGCCGGAGGGCCAGCACCGTGGTGGCCTCAGGCGTCTGGAGTACGTGCCCGTCCCCGGGCACATGCGGGAGCCGGCTTTGCTGACCGACGGCCGAGAGGAGCTCGGTGAACCCCCCCGTCACTTGCCCCGCCAGGTCACGAAGGTCGGAGATCATTCGCCACCCTTCTGTACGTAGTTCCTCACGAACTCCTCAGCATTTTCCTCGAGGACCGTGTCGATCTCCTCGAGCAGGTCGTCGATCTCGGCGGTGTCGCTCTGGATGGAGACCTGGTCCTCGGTCTCGTCCTCGCCTTTCTCGGACTTCTGGATTCGTTCGCGGTCGCTCATTCGTCACCTCGCAGTGCCTCGAGCATCGAGTGCACATCCTTGGATTCATCGAGGAGCACCCCGACGTGCTGCCGGGTGCCCCGCAAAGGATCAAGCATAGGCACCCGTCTGTAGTGCCCCTTGCGGTCGTCGAAGATCATCGAGTCCCAGTTGGCGGACACGAGGTCGGCACCGAACTTCTCGACGCAGCGGCCCCGGAAGTACGCCCTCGTGGACTCGGGCGGGGCAGTGACGGCGTCCCTGATCTCGGTGTCGGTGAACAGACGGCGGACGGCACCTCTCTCCACGAGTCGCTGATAGATGCCGCGGTCGTTGCGAAGATCGTGGTATTGGAGGTCCATCGCCCGCAGGCGAGCGTCGTTCCATCGCGCGCCTTTCTCGATGATTCTCTCGAAGAGTCGGTACTTGGCCGCCCAGTCGAGCCGATCAGCGACAGCTGCCGGGCCCTTCTCGAGGCCCTCGAGGATCGATCCCCACTCACCGAGGAGGTGGGCCGCCCAATCGATCTCGGCGCGGTCCGCGTAGGCCGACAGCCACTCGTGGTACTGCCACTGCAATTGGAGTGCCGTCTGGCGACCTCCATCCGCCATCGCCAGGAGGCCTGACATCGCGAGATCCCGGCTCACCAACCGGGCAGCCCCGACGGGGTCGACCAGCTGGAGGTCCCTGGGGATCGCACCGTCCTCGAGCGCGGCCAGGAACAACGCCAGGCTCCCGAGCTTGACGTAGGTCTGCACCTCGGATCGGTTGGCGTCGCCGAAGATGACATGGAGGCGCCGGTACCGGTTGTCGGCGTGCGGTTCATCCCGGGTGTTGACGATGGGACGTTTGAGGGTGGTCTCGAGCCCTACGACCACCTCGAAGAAGTCGGCCCGTTGGGTGAGTTGGTAGTCGACCGACCCGTGGCCGCCCTCGCCGCCGATCTTCCCTGCCCCGGAGATGAGCTGACGAGAGACCAGGAACGTGGGAAGGGCTTCGATGATGCGCTCGAACGGGAGCGAGCGCGCGAGGAGCACGTTCTCGTGGTAGCCGTAGCTGTTTCCCTTTCCATCCGAGTTGTTCTTGTAGAGGGCCAACTCCTCTCCCTCCCGCAGGTAGTCGGATGCGGTCTCCATCGCGATCCGACACACCTCTTCGCCCGCCACGTCGTAGAGAGCTGCGGTCATCGGGTCGGCCGCCTCCGGCGAGCTGTACTCGGGATGGGCGTGATCGACGTAGAAGCGTGCACCGTTGCTGAGGACGGTGTTCACCGCAGCCGCTTCGTAGTCGGGCTGGAAGGCCTCGATGATGGTGTCCCGGGCATCCTTGCGGGGGTGCTCGGTCTCGTACGACCAGGAGAAGCGGCCCCGCGAGTTGCTCACCGAGTTGACGACGAGGGCGGAGGCGAGAGAAGGGTTGAAATCAGGGGCGTGGCGGATGAGGATCCCGAACTCGGTCTCGGTACCGAGCACCTTCGGGATGGCCATCAGAGATAGTGGCCCGTCTGCACCGTTTCGACGGAGCGCTGCTCGGCGCTCCGCCTTCCCGCGACGGTGCGCACGTAGACGATTCGTTCGCCCTTCTTGCCCGAGATGCGAGCCCAGTCATCAGGGTTCGTGGTGTTCGGCAGGTCCTCTTGCTCGGAGAACTCCTGGCGGACCGACTCGATGAGATCATCGCTGGTGATCCCGCCGGACCCTCCGTCGAGAAGGCGCTTGATGGCGTTCTTCTTCGTCCTTCGCACGACGTTTTCGATCATGGCACCAGAGGCGAAGTCCTTGAAGTAGAGGAGTTGCCGATCTCCCCCGGCGTAGGTGACTTCGATGAACTCGTTCTCCTGGCTCTCGGCATACATCTGCCCAACGACCTCGGCAATGCGTTCCTCTCGGTGCTCACCGTCCGGACCGAACTCCTCCAAGTCGAACGGGAGGGTTGCCGGGAGGTAGATCGAGAAGATCTGGCGGGCGGCCTCCTCGTCGGGCCTGCTCACCTTGATCTTCACGTCGAGGCGCCCCGGCCGGAGGATGGCAGGGTCGATGAGGTCCTCCCGATTGGAGGCGCCGATGACGATGACATTCTTCAGCGCTTCGACACCATCGAGTTCGGACAGGAGCTGCGGAACGATCGTCGACTCGACGTCCGAAGAGATACCGGTCCCGCGGGTCCGGAACAGGCTGTCCATCTCGTCGAAGAACACGATGACCGGCACTCCCTCGTCCGACTTCTCGCTCGCCCGCTGGAAGATGAGGCGGATCTGTCGCTCGGTCTCGCCAACATACTTGTTGAGGAGTTCTGGCCCCTTGATGTTGAGGAAGTAGGAACGTGCATCCTCGTCGCCGGTGCGCTCCCGTACCGCTGCCGCGAGCGAGCTGGCCACCGCTTTGGCGATCAGGGTTTTTCCGCACCCGGGCGGGCCGTAGAGCAGTACGCCCTTGGGGGCTTCGAGGTCGTAGTCGTCGAACAGGTTCTTGTGGATGTAGGGCAGTTCGATCGCGTCACGAATCGCCTGGATCTGGCCGGACAAGCCCCCAATGTCGTCATATCCGACGTTCGGGACCTCCTCGAGCACCAACTCCTCGACCTCGGGACGCTGCACCTTCTCGAGCGCCACCGCCGACTTGCCGTCGATCCGTACATGATCTCCGGCGCGCAGCGGCACGCCGGTCAAGGCCCCGGAGACGAACACAACCCGCTCGTCGTCGCCGCGTCCGAGGATGAGCAGGCGGTCGTCGCCGAGCCGTTCCTTCACGGTCACCACCTCGCCGAGCAGGTCGTAGTCGAGGACGCGGATGATGTTGAGCGCCTCATTGAGGAGCAGGTCCTGGCCGGGGCGGAGTTCTTTGACCTCGATCGAAGGCTGAGCAGAGACCCGCAGCCGGCGACCGGAGGTGAGGATGTCCACTCCACCATCGTCGGCCACCCCGAGCACGATGCCGAATGCGGACGGCGGCGCGGTGAGGCGGTCAACCTCGGACCGGAGTAGGGAGAGCTGCTCCCTGGCCTCCTGGAGGAGAGTGGCAAGCTTGTCGTTGCGGTCTCGCAGGCGATCGACCATCTCCTCGGCCTCGGCCAGTTGCCGCTCGATGAGTCGGCGGTCCGGGTTGGCTGCGATAGCCTGCCGAAGTCGCACGATCTCGTCCTCGAGTCGTTGGATCTTCGCCTTGGTCAGCGGGTCGATGTTCTCGGGGTCCACGCGCGGTCCTCTGCCTACAGACGCGCAGTATACGGAGGGGGTTCCATACGGACCGGGGGAATCGGTGGAGCCGACTCCCCAACACCCCAATGCGGAACACCCCCCGACCCGAGTCGAGGGGTGTTCGAATGCGAGTGGGTAGCGGCCTACGGCTCGATGAAGATGCACTCCCCCGGGCACTCCTCGGCCGACTCGATCACGTCGGCCTCCATGCCGGCGGGGACGGCAGCCAGTCCAGCTGCGCCCTGCGCGTTGCCGCTCGCCTCTGCGTACACCTTGGTGCCTTCCTTGACGTAGGCGAGGCCGTCATCCAACAGCACGAATACGTCGGGGGCGATCTCCTCGCACAGGCCGTCGCCGGTGCAGAGATCCTGGTCGATCCAAACCTTCATCGTTTTCGCTCCTGAGTGGTTGCGCGGGCGCAAGGATAGCCGATGTTCGCGAACCAGTGGGGAGTCCAACTCGTCGTCCAGCCTCTCATCATCAGCCGTGCCAACCGCGGAACGTCGGCCAGTCGGCTCACTCCTCCTCGGCCGCGTCCACTGCTTCGTCTGGGTGATCCGGGAGTCGGTGGTAGCGGCGGCCGGTCACGATGAACCCAGTGTGCGCAACCATTTCGTGCGCCGGACGCACCGATCGCCCCTGCACATGCCACTCCCGGTGCAGGACTTCAAACGCCGATACGTCGGAGAAGACACCGGATGATCGAAGGGCGTTGACCGTTGCCTGGATCTGGAGGACCGTGGGAATGTAGGCCGTGAGCACAGCCCCGCCCGGCAGGTCCTCGGCCACCGCCTCTACCACGGTCCACGGTTCCGGGATGTCGAGCACGACTCGATCGGGGCGGACCTCCCTGATCGCGTCCTCGACCTCACCAAGCCGCATCTCGATGTGGTGGGGCACCTCGCCCCCGAACCATTCCTGGAAAGTCCGGCGGGCCACCTCCATGTGATCCTCCCGCCGCTCGACGGTGACGACGCGACCCGTCGTCCCCACTGCCCTGGCAAGGGCGAGCGTGAGGGCGCCGGATCCGGTCCCCGCTTCCACGACGGTCATACCGGCTGCGATGTCGCCGTGCACCAGGATCGGGCCGATGTCCTTTGGGTAGACGACCTGGGCGCCCCGTTTCATCTTGACGATGAAGTCCGCCAGCCTGGGTCGAAAGGCCACGTACCGGGAACCGGCGCTCGATTCGAACATCTGACCGTCGTCGGCCCCGATGATCGACGAGTGCGGAATGGTCCCGGCGTGGGTGGAGAAGATGCGCTCGGCCGAGAGTTTCAAGAGGAAGCGCCGCCCCTGACGGTCGATGAGGAGGCACGACTCGCCGGCCGCGAATGTGCTCATGAACCGAGAAGGGCGGAGAGCACCCCGAACCCGAGAGTGAGCACCATCCCGATGACCACGACGAGGACCACGGTCTTGACGAATTGCTGTCGACGCATTGCCGCAGGGTACCGAGGTTGGGGCACTCGGCGTCCGGCCGCCGAAGGACGACTACGGCTCCGGGTCGGGTTCCCGAAGGACGATCGTGACGCTCTTGCCGGGCTTGAGGTCGTACGAGCCAACCAACTCACGCCGACGGGGATTGCGCCGGAGCCACAGCAGCATCACTGCCCCACCCGCACCGACGAGGAGACCGGGATCCCCGGTGCGCAGGCCACGGAGCACCCCCCGCCAAGCTCGTGCGTAGAGGTTCATCGTCAGGCTCGGTAGACCTCGACCACGGCACTTCGCGAGCTACCGCGCCGCCGGCCGATCAGGAACGCCACCGCCACCGCGATCAGCACCACCCCTGCCACCGCCACGAGTCCGGACTTGGCCTGGGCCTTCGTATCGGACAAGGCCGCGTCGATCTCGGCGGCCTTGGCTCGGAGTTCATCAATCGTGGCCATCACTGTGCCACCTTTCGGAAGAGAAGACCGGCGCCGATGGCGGCCACAAGGCCAGCCCCTATGTGGGCAAGTGCGCTCCAGGTCTCGGTGTCCGGGAGGAGCATGAGACCCAGGGAGAGCACGCCAGAGGCGAGGAGGAGAGCACCCAACGCGAAGATGGCCCCTGCCCCTATGCCCTTACCGGCGAACGCCCCGAGGCGCTTGGCCGGTTGCACGATCTCCTCGTTGACATACCGTTTCGAGATGTCAACGAATTCGCGGGCGTGGTCTGGGAGTTCTCGTGGATCAGCCATGGGGGGAAGGCTACCCGGCTATCTTGTGTCGGCGGGCGGAACCGCCCGCCCGGTCGTTGGGAGACTGACTGCGCATGCACCGAGCCGAACCAGCTGAGATGAACGCTGCGCGGTTCCGCTATCTCTGGTTCGGTCAGGCTGTATCCCAACTCGGTGACTACGTGGCGCTCTTCGCGATCCCATTCTTCGTATTCGATCGCATCACCGATGATCCTGCGTGGTTCGGTCGGATGTTCTTCGCCGAGACCATTCCGGCGGTCATCTTCGGCCTCTCGACGGGGATCCTCATCGACCGTTGGCGTCGGAAACGGATCATGATCGTCTCCGACCTTGGCCGGGCGGCCCTGTTCCTCGTTCTCGCTGCGTTCGCCGATGGCCGGTTCGAGGGGGGCATCTGGACGATCGTTGTCCTTTCGTTCCTCCTCGGGACCGCCGCTACCGGGTTCTCGGCAGCTCTCTACTCGTATGTCCCGGCACTCGTGGCCAGGGCCGACCTCACCCAGGCGAACGCCCACCTGAAGGTGACGCAGCAGGTCTCCTTCGTGTTGGGGCCTGCGATCAGTGGCCTCATCATCGCCTCGTTCGGTTTCAGCTTCGCGTTCACTGTCAATGCTGCGACGTTCCTCGTCTCCGCCCTGACGCTTCTCCCACTCCCCCATGACAGGGTTCCCCAGGGAGTGGTGGTGGAGGGGTACCTTTCCGGCACGATCGAAGGGATCAAGTACGTCTGGCAGCAGCCGTTCCTTCGCTATGTGACCATCGGCGCCTTCATGACCAACTTCCTGAACTCGTATGTCGAGTCGGTGCTGGTCCTTCTCAGCAACTCGGTCTACGGGATCTCCGACGCCCAGGGAATCTCCTATGTCTATGCGGTCTTCGGCCTCGGCGGGGTGATGGGTGCCCTGACCGCCAAGCGAGCGACGAAGCGATTCGGACTCGGCAAGACCTTCGTGCTCGGGATGCTCATCTGGGGTTGTGGGATCGAGGCAGCCACGTTCACCGACGCCTACCTCATCGCCCTCGGGGTGTTCGCTTTCGCCGGCTTCGGCCTGCCGTGGGTGGTGGTCGCCCACTCGACGACTCGCCAGGTCGTCACCCCGGCTCGCCTGCTGGGACGCGTCACCGCAGCATCGTCCGCGGTCGTCCTCGCAGCGCTCCCACTGGGGGCATTGCTCCTGACCTCGATCGCGTCCGGTTCCGGCGTGGTGGTGGTCGCGCGCTCGGTGCCGCTCTTGCTCATTGCGACCGCCGCCTATCTGATGTTCACGCCGTTGTGGCGAGAGAGCGACCAGACGATCGACCTCACGGCCATCGAAGCCGACGACCTCGCCCCTGACAGCGCCTGATCGTCGTCAGGGGTTCGGGGCGTTCTAGAGGTTGACCGCGGTGAGCTGACCGATCCCGGCTGTGATCCCCGGGACGAGACCGTACACCTGGGGCATGAGCTGGGTGACGTAGAAGGCGGCCACTGCTTCCTTGTCGGCAGCCACGTCGAGCCCTTCCGTTCTCGCGGCAGTGGCGGCCCCGGTGAGGTAGGCGCCCCCGGCGATCTGGGCGAGCAGGCGGAGATAGGGTGTTGCACCCGCCAGGACCGAAGCGATGTCATCCTTGCTCCCGGCGATCCACATCGTGGCCTCGGTGAGCTTGGCGATGCCCTCCTCCAGTGCCTTGCCGAGGTCACCGAGGCCGGCGTCGTTCGCCCCCTGCGCCACCTCCATCATCCAGCCGATGAACGAACGCATCACCTCACCCCCATCGAGGGGGAGCTTCCGGCCGACGAGGTCCATCGCCTGGATCCCGTTTGTGCCCTCATAGATCGGGGCGATACGACTGTCGCGCCACAGCTGCGCCACCCCGGTCTCCTCGATGTAGCCCATTCCTCCGTGTACCTGGATGGCCAGTGAGGTGCATTCGACCCCGAGGTCTGTGCCCCACGCCTTCGAGAGCGGAGTCAGGAGTTGGGCTCGGCCGTCCGCCTGTGCTCGAACCGACTCGTCGGGGTGATGATGGGCAATGTCGACCTGGGCTGCATTGTCGTACATGAGACAGCGCATGGCCTCGATGTAGGCACGTTGTGTGAGGAGCATCCGGCGAACATCCGGGTGTTCGATGATCGGCGACTGGGTTCCCTTTGGGGCGCCGAGGGCCGTCCCCTGTCGGCGGTCCTTGGCGTACTGCAGTGCTTGCTGATAGGCCCGTTCCGCCACCGAGAGGCCCTCGACTCCCACCGCGATCCGGGCTGCGTTCATCATCGTGAACATGTAGCGCATTCCGGCGTTCTCCTCGCCGACGAGGTACCCAACCGCTCCATCGTCGTCACCGAACGCGAGCACGCACGTGGGCGAGGCGTGAATGCCGAGTTTGTGCTCGATCGAGACCACCCGGACGTCGTTGCGCTCACCGAGGCTCCCGTCCGGGTTCACGAGGAACTTGGGGACGATGAACATCGAGATGCCCTTGGTCCCAGGGGGAGCGTCCGGGGTCCGAGCGAGCACGAGGTGGATGATGTTCGAGGCCATGTCGTGGTCGCCATACGTGATGAAGGTCTTCTGGCCGGTCACCCTGTAGGTCCCGTCGCCCGCCGGCACGGCCCGGGAGGTGACCACCCCGAGGTCGGATCCGGCCTGGGGCTCGGTCAGGTTCATCGTCCCACTCCACTCCCCGGTGATCATCTTGGGGACATAGTCCCCGTAGAGCTCTTCGGACCCGTGGAGGGCGAGGGCCTCTATCGCCCCTGCCGTGAGCATGGGACAGAGCGAAAAGGCCATCGAGGCGGACGTGATCATCTCCTGGATCGCGATCGAGACGACGTAGGGGAACGCCCCGCCCCCGATCCTCTCCGGGAACGGGAGGGCTCCCCAACCTGCGGCCACGTACTGGTCGTAGGCCTCCTTGAACCCATCGGGGGTTATGACGGCCCCGTCCACGAGTCGGCTGCCCTGTTCGTCGCCTATCCGATTGAGGGGCGCTATGACGTCCTCGAAGAAGCGTGCAGCCTCGAAGAGAACCCCGTCGACCATGTCTGAGGTGGCGTGTTCATAACCGGGGAGGGCGGAGACCTCCGGGAGGTGAGCCACGTGCTCGAGTACGAACTTGATGTCGGCGATCGGTGCGCTGTAGTCCATCTGGAAAATGCTACCCAGTCGCCCGTACAGCAAGAACGTACTCAAAGTCTGAGCCGGCCGCCAGGTGGTCGGGGTCAGCGTCGGATGACGGTACCGGTGAACAGCCCCACCGTGCGGTCGTCCTGGTTGCGCACGTCCACCCGATAGGTGGCCAGGGTCTTTCCGATTGTCATCGGCTCCCCGACGGCGGTCAGCACGTCGCCCGGCTCGGCGCGGGACGTCGCCACCAGGTGGGAATCGATCATGAACGCCGGGGCTCCTGCCGTGTTGGAGGCGAGGGAGAGGACGATGTCGGCGAGGCCGTACACGACAGCCCCGTGGGCGGTTCCACGGAAATTGCAGTGGTCGTCGCGGACCGCCATCCGCACCGAAAGGGGGTCCGTGGAGATCAGTTCGGCGCCCAGGTGGCGGGCGAACGGGTCGGCACCCATGAGTTCGGCTGCGGTCGGATCGGACATGCATCGAAAACCGTAGCCGACCCCGAGCCCGGTCCGGGAGCGAACCCGAAACGACTGTCGCCCGGCCGAGGGCCGGGCGACAGCATCGATCGTCGGTAGAGGCCTAGACGTACACGCGGTCCTTGAGGCCCTTGGCCGCCGTGAACTTCGCAACCGTGCGGGCTGAGATCAGGATCTCGGCCCCGGTCTGGGGATTGCGGCCCTTGCGGGCGCTCAGGCGCCGGGTGCTGAAGGAACCGAAGCCGGAGATGCTTACCTTGCGGCCGGCGTCCAATTCGACGGCGATGATGCCCTCGCCTTCCTTCGTCGAGAAGAGACAGTCGATGATCTCTGCGGCCTTGGCCTTGCTGATGTCTGCCTTCTTGGCAAGCTTCTCAGCCATCTCGGTCTTGTTCACTATCCGCCCTCCATGTGGTCGGTCGGTTACTTACCGGATCCGGTCTCGGATCACATGAATCCAATTTAGACGAAATCCCCCGAAATCATGGGCTTTCCGATCTTTGTCTGTCGGAGCCCGCTCTCCCTACACTTCGTTGATGGACCAGCTGGACACCACGGTCGATGAGATCGTCGCCTCCTTGGAGGATCACTCTCTCGTCCCCGGCCAGTTGGATGCCCTCCTGGAGCAGGTCGTCTCGACGCGCAAGGGCAAGACAGCACTCGGGCGCAGGCTTGCCCTCGATCCCTCCGGGGAGTCTGCGCTGCAGCGCCTGGGCGGCCTCACGAACGACGTGGGACTCACCGTCCACCTGACCGAGGTCGAGGCCGAGCGGCGCCTGGCGATCATTCGCCGTGACGCCATCCTCGGTGCACTCTTCACCAACACCCACACGATCGTGGCCGGGATCGAGCCGAGCGGCCGGATCGGATTCTGCAACGCAGCCGCCACCGACGCCACCGGGCTCCAGTCGGGCGATTCGATCCTCAAGTTCGGCAGCGCGTTCAACCAAGCAGAACTCGACCGGGTCCTCGGGGAGTTCGCCCAGGGCGCGGACAGGACCCGCTGGTCGGCGGAGCTCGACACGACGTCGGCCGGGCCACGCCACTTCGACTTCTCGATGATCGCCAACCGCTCCGGCGAGGAGATCGCAAGCTTCTCGGTCATCGGGTATGACGTCACTGAGCTTCGCAGGGTGGAGGCCGCCCTCCTCGAAGGCCGGACATTCCTCCAGGAGGTGATCGATGCTTCGCCCGATGCCATCCAGGTCGTTGACGCCGACGGCCGGATGGTGCTCTCCAATGCGGCGGCAAGGGAGGTCTTCACCGACCCCGCGCAGGAGGTTGCCCTCTACAGCCTCGAGGGGCACCGGCTGGCTCGGGAGGACTACCCCCTGGCCCGTGCAATCACGCTCAACGAGGCAGTGTTGGCCGACATCACGACCCGGTCCGGGACGGTCACCCGCCATTGGCAGACTCATGCGCGCCCGATGGTTACCGACGCGGGAGAACCGCGGGGGGCGGTGGCCGTGAGCCGCGATGTGACGGAGGCCCGAGTGTTGGCGGCCGCCGCCAGCGAACGCCAGGGATTCATCCGGTCGGTGCTCCAGTCGACGTCCGATGCCGTGGTGGCCGTCGACACGATGCTCAACGTGCAGTACGTCAACCGGCGGGCGAACGAGACGTTCGGGTACCTCGAGGAACACACCAACGTCATCGACAGCCCCGCCGACATCATGTCGGTCGACGGTGAGCCGCCCTCTCCCGAGAACCTCCCGCTCGAACGGGCGCTGCGAGGCGAGAAGGATGTGCACGTCGAGATGGTGATGGCCGGGCTGGAGGACAGGATCATCCTCGCCGGTCTCTCCAACCCGATCACCGATGAGGACGGGAACATCGTCGGGGCGGTCGGGGTCTACCGCGACGTCACCGAACAGCGCTCCGACGAACTGCTGGCGGCAAGCCGCCAGCAGTTCACCCTCCAGATGCTCGACTCCCTCATCGAACCGCTCGCCGGCCTGAACATCCTCACCGACGAGGAGTACCTCAATGCGGCGGCCCGAAACCTCGGAGTGCCGGGTCCGGGGAGTGACCTCCCACTCCCCTTCACCAAGCCGGATGGCTCCCCACTCGAGGACAACCTCCTCTTCGAGGCCATGACGGGCCGCCCCCGCACGAACTTCGAGATGGTCCACAAGGACTCCGGCCGGGTCTTCATCGCCTCGACCCACGCCGTTGCTTCCGAGGAAGGTGTATTGGGTGGGGTCTTCACCGCGAGTGACATCACCGAGCTCCGCGGAGCCTTTCAACAGCTCGAGGTCCAGTCCGCCGCCATGGAGGCGACGATCACCTCGATGTTCATCACCACCATCGACGGGACCATCGAGTGGGTGAACGGGGCGTTCACCACCATGACCGGGTACGCCCCCGAGGAAGCGATCGGACAGACGCCGCGGATCCTGAAGTCCGGCCTCCACGCGCCCGAGGACTACCAGGAGCTGTGGGAGACGATCCTCGACGGAAGGGCATGGCAGGGTCGCATCACGAATCGCCGGGCCGACGGCGGCCACCTGATCGTCGAGCAGTGGGTGACCCCTGTCATGGATTCGAGTGGAACGATCACCCACTTCGTCGCCGTGCAGGACGACGTGACCGTGGAGGTCGAGGCAGAGGAGACGATCCTCCACATGGCCACCCATGATGGCCTCACCGACCTCCCCAACCGACGCCTGTTCCTCGAGCACCTTGAGCAGGCGATTGCCCGCGCCGAGCGGTCGCAGGGCTCCCTGGGAGTGCTCATGATGGACCTCGACAAGTTCAAGGATGTCAACGACACCCTCGGGCACCAGGCCGGCGACATACTGCTCCGCGAGGTGGCGAAACGGCTCCGGACCCGGGTGCGCAGCACGGACGTCGTGGCCCGCCTCGGCGGGGATGAGTTCGCCATCATCGTCGACGAAGCCGACCTCGAAGGGACTCGGGTCGTGGCCCGGGACATCATCGTGGCGCTCTCGAGGGAGTTCGAGATCCTCAACAACGAGGTTCGATCGGGGACCACGATCGGCATCGCGATGTCCGCCCCGGATGTCACCGCCGAACAGCTCCTCGACCGCGCCGACCTCGCGCTCTACGCGGCCAAGGACTTCGAACGGGGCACCCTTCAGGTGTACGTCCGGGAGATGGGCGAACAAACCGTCAAGCGAGCCGAGCTCGCCGGTGAGCTGAGAACCGCCATCACCGACCGCGAGCTCACCCTCCAGTACCAGCCGATCTTCGACATTGCCAGTGGCACGGTCACCTCCGTCGAGGCGCTCCTGCGTTGGACCCGTTCCGATGGGTCGGTGCTCTACCCGTCGGATTTCCTGGCTGCAGCCGCCGAGACGGGCCTGCTGCCGAGCCTTGGCCGCTGGGTCCTGGACTCCGTGTGCGCCCAGGCGGCCGCATGGTCCGCGTCGGGACTCGACGCTCCCCCCATCGCGATCAACGTCTCGCCACAGGAGCTCCGAAGTCGCGGCTGGGGACGGTCCCTGGCACAAGCGCTCAAGCGCGCACGGGTGAGCCCAGCCATGATCGCGGTCGAGGTCACCGAGGCGGGACTCCTCGTCGCTGCAGAGGACAACCTCGCGATGCTCACGGAGCTCCGCGGGCAAGGCCTCCACCTCACGCTTGACGACTTCGGGACAGGAGCCTCCTCTCTCATGCAGTTCAGGCGCCTCCCGGTGGACCGCATCAAGATCGATCGGGTCTTCGTGCGCGACGTGACCAAGGAGGTTTCGTCAGGCGCCGTCGTACAGGCGAGTGCGCTCCTCGCCGGGTCCGTGGGGGCAACACTGGTGGCCAAGGGCACGGAGTCCCTCGAGCAGCTCGAGGCGGTCCATCGGCTTGGTGCCCAGGAGGTGCAGGGGTTCATCCTCGAGCGGCCGCTGGCGGCCGATGAGGTGGCCGAGCACTTCAACCGGCGACACGCTGTATTCGATCGGACGTGAACCGGAGCATACTCCCGGGGGTATAGACTCCCCTTGTCTGACCTAGGAGTGACATGCAGCCCTTCCCACACCACTACACGGTGGTCGCCCAAGCTGACGCGCTCGGCGTCCTCTCCCACCCGAGCGACCGGCTCCCACCGCTCCCCTGCGACGCTCCGGCCGAGTTCGGGGGTCCGGGTGACCAGTGGTCGCCCGAGGAGCTGCTCGCAGCCGCCGTGGCCGACTGTTTCATCCTCACGTTCCGGGCCGTTGCCAAGGCGTCCGGTTTCGAGTGGACCGGCATCACTGCCAGGGCCGAAGGAATCCTCGACCGAGTGGATCGAACCACCTTGTTCACGCGGTTCGACATCCACGTCAGCCTCGAGGTCCCAGCCGGTACCGACCAGGACCGGGCCCTTCGCCTCATGGAGAAGGCCGAGATGAACTGCCTCGTCACCAACTCCATGACGTCCGAGCGCCACCTCCACCCGACCGTCGTCGTGGCCGGCTAGGGGCTCCACACGCAGGCGATCGCCTTTTCAGGTGACGGCAGAGCTGGAGACCGGTCGAAGGGATCCGACCATGGGACCCGACCCGGTACGCGAGAAACCCCCGGCCGGCGGGGGTTTCTCTGTGTGTCGGAGAAAGGACTCGAACCTTCACAAGCTTTCGCTCACTAGGCCCTCAACCTAGCGCGTCTACCAATTCCGCCACTCCGACGTGACAGCGGCGGGAGTATACCCACCGCCCTGACTGGGGTTCCTCAGCCGAGGAGGATGGTGAGGGTGATCGTGGTGACAGCAAAGACGCTGGAGGTGATCACCGTGAGGCGGTCGAGGTTGCGCTCGACCACGGTGGAACCCTGGAACTGCTGGGGTCCGAAACCGCCTCCGAACATGTCCGACAACCCGCCGCCACGCCCGGCGTGGAGCAGGATGAGGGCGATGAGCGCCAGTGAGACGATCACGTGGATTCCGATGAGGATGTTCTGAACGATTTCCATGAGCCTGGGTCCTGGGGGGTGTGGGAAGTGTAGGCAACCGGGGGCGATACGGGGTCCATCCCAGGGTCAGCTGTCCGGGTCAGCGGTGCGTGGGCACCGTCGCTCCAAGGTCACCCGGCCTGCTTCGCCACCGCTTCTGCGGCTTCGGCGATGGCATCCGCATCCCCGAGATAGCGGGCATCCTCGACTTCGAAGGAGTCGCCCAGTTGATACACGCGAGGCACACCGGTGGGGATGTTCAACGACGGGATCTCCTCGTCCGAGATGTCTTCGAGGTGTTTCACGAGGGCGCGCAGGCTGTTGCCGTGGGCGACGATCAGCAACCGGCGTCCTGCTCGAAGGTCGGGGACGATCCGCTCGTGCCAGAACGGCATCATGCGCTCCACCACGTCCTTGAGGCATTCGGTCCCGGGGAGTACCGAGGGGTCGAGAGCGGAGTAGCGAGCGTCGTGTGTCGGGTGTCGCGGGTCCGCTCGGTCGAGGGCAGGCGGAGGGATGTCATAGGAACGCCGCCACTCGAACACCTGGTCGGGGCCGTGCCGCTCGGCGGTCTCCTTCTTGTTCAGACCCTGTAGTGCTCCGTAGTGCCGTTCGTTCAACCGCCAATCCCTCACGACCTCGATCCACTCCAGGTCCATCTCTTCGAGAGCCAGGTTCGCCGTCTGGATGGCCCGCTTCAGGAGCGAGGTATGGAGGAGGTCGAACGTGAGTCCTTCCGCGGCCATGAGGCGTCCGGCTGCTCGCCCCTCGGCCACCCCCTGCGGGGTCAGTCCGACGTCCGTCCACCCCGTGAAGCGGTTCTCGAGGTTCCAGGTGCTCTGCCCATGTCGTAGGAGGACGAGGGTGTAGGTCATGGGGTGGTCTCACTCCGCTCGCGGTTGTCCAAGCCTACGGTGCCCGAAGGAGGACTGAGGATCGAGGAGCGAGGACCTTGTCCCAATGCTTGCTCCTGCTTCCTTGCTCCCCGTACCTCTGGGCTACTTCCAGTACCGCACCACTGAGGCGAAGGTGTCCGGGTCCAGGGAGGCGCCGCCCACCAGGGCACCGTTGACGTCCCGCTTGGCCATGATGCCCCCGATGTTGCCGGGGTTGACCGAACCGCCATACAGGATGCGGAGATCGGCAGCCGATTCGCCCCACAGTGATCCGCACGTCTGGCGGATGGCCGTTGCCATCTCACCCGCATCATCGGGGCCGGCGCTGCGACCGGTCCCGATCGCCCACACGGGCTCGTAGGCGACCACCAGGCTCGGAACGTCATCCGAGGAGAATCCCCGCAGGCTTCCCCTCGCCTGGGTGGTGACGACGTCGCTCGCCTCCCCGGATTCGCGCTGATCGAGCGTCTCCCCCACGCAGACGACGGCCGTCATCCCGGCCGCCAGGACCGCCCGAGCCTTCTTGTTGACGAGGTCATCGTCTTCGCCCAACTGAGCCCGACGCTCCGAGTGACCGACGATCACCGCCCGAACGTTGAGTTTCGCCAGCATCGCCGCCGAGATCTCCCCCGTATAGGCACCGGAGGCCGCCCAATGTGCGTCCTGGGCGCCGAGTTGGATCCGCATGCGGTCGGCCTCGATGATCGTCTGGATCGACCGAAGGGAGGTGAACGGTGGTGCGACGGACACGTCGACACGATCAAAGTCGTCGCTGTCGAGTCTGTAGTGGAGCTTCTGGACCATCTGGATCGCCTCGAGGTGGGTGGCGTGCATCTTCCAGTTGCCCATGATGAGCGGCTTCATTCTGCGTCCTCCATCAGTGCGGCGATCCCCGGGAGCGTCTTTCCCTCCAGCAACTCCAATCCAGCCCCTCCCCCGGTCGAGACATGGGACGGGCCCTCCTCGAGGCCGAGGAGGCGGAGGGCAGCCACAGAGTCTCCTCCACCGACGACGGTGAACCCGCGGGACTCGGCCACGGCCATCGCAACCTCGGCGGTGCCATGTCGGAAGGACTCGAACTCGAACACCCCCATCGGGCCGTTCCAGAACACCGAGCCACTGTCGCCGATCGCCGAGACAAACCGCTTGGTCGTGTCCGGGCCGATGTCGAGGCCCATCCAGGCCTCCGGAATCGAGTCAGCCGGAACCGTCCTGACAGCGGCGTCGGCAGCGAACCGATCGGCCACCACCAGGTCGACGGGGAGCTGGATCTTGTGACCCTCGGCCGATGCGAGGAGTCCCCGCACCACCGGCACCATGTCGCCTTCGAGGAGTGAGGCTCCCACGTCCACGCCCTGGGCAGCGAGGAGGGTGAAGCACATCCCCCCACCGATGAGCATGCGGTCCACCCTGGGGAGGAGCGACTCGATCACGGCCAGCTTGTCCGACACCTTCGCTCCACCGAGGATGACGGTGAAGGGTCGCGGTGGGTCCCCAAGGAGGGCTCCGAGGGATTCCACTTCGGCGAGAAGCAGCGGCCCGGCGGCGCTCGGGAGCCGGTGAGCGATCCCTGTGGTGGTCGCATGTGCTCGGTGGGCGGTTCCGAAGGCATCGAGGACGAAAACGTCGGCCAGGCGGGCGAGGGCATCGACCAGCTCGGGGTCGTTCGACGTCTCCCCCGCCTCGAAGCGGGTGTTCTCGAGGAGGAATACGTCCCCGGCCGCGCCCCGGTTGACCGCTGCCTCGACGGTGGGTCCGACGAGCAGGTCGAGCTTGGTCACCGGGAATCCCCCCAATTCGACGAGCCGATCGGCGATCGGGTCGAGCCTGAGCGACTCATCGACCCCGTCGGGCCTTCCGAGGTGGGTACACACGACGACGATCGCCTCCTCGGCGCGGAGTCGGCGAATGGTCGGGAGCGCGGCGCGGATCCGGAAGTCATCCTCCACCCGACCATCACGGATGGGCACGTTGAGGTCGGATCGGAGAAGGACGCGCTGCCCGGCAAGGTCGAAGTCGTCGAGCGTGGGCAGGGATGGCATGGTCACTCAGGTCCGAGCGGTGGCGGCAAGGACGGCCCCGAGTCGGATCGGGTCGTGCTGGGGCCAGTCGGATGCGCGGTCGGCAATATCGGCAGTCGAGAGCACCCACCCCCACTCCATCGCGTCGATCACGCCCAACTCCACTCGTTCCACGATGTCCGGGACCTCGATCGGCCCGTCGTTCAGGAGGATCCTACCCGGGCGGGTGAGGCCCCCCACTTCCACGAGGGCGCGAAGGTGGTCGACACCGGACATCCCAAGCGTCTCCCGGTGTTGGGTCACGAGGTTCATGACCCACGTGATGTCGGCCTTCGAGGCGACGACGGCTTCAGCCACGCCCGGCGCCCGCAACGCCGCGATCAAGGAGGTGTAGAGGCTCCCGGGAGCGAGGATGACCTGGTCGGCCCCACGGATGGCCTGCGTGACATCCGGATGGGGTTCCCCGCCTTCTGGGATGAGTTCCAGGCGTTCGATCGTGCCGGGCGCTATCGCAACGGCCACCTGCCCGCGAACCCTTTGGCCATCCACGATCGCCTCGAGGTGGAGGCGATGCTGAGCTGCCGGGAGCACCCTCCCGACCACACCCAGCATCTCCCCGGCCACACCGACGGCGCGGGTGAAGTCCCCAGTGATGTCGGTGAGTGAAGCCAAGAGGAGGTTCCCAAGGGAGTGCCCTGCGACGTCGGCCCCCTCGAAGCGATAGGCGAACAACTCCCTGGCGACCGTCGCTTCCGCCGCCAGGGCTATCAGTGCCCGGCGGACGTCGCCCGGCGGGGGCATGTCGAGTCCGTCGATGAGGCGGCCGCTGGAACCACCATCGTCCGCCACGGTGACCACCGCAGTGATCTGCCCGGCATAGCTACGGACTGCATGGAGCAGTTGGGACAATCCGTGCCCCCCACCGATGGCAACGACGCGGGGGCCGTCGGTGGCGAGGGGCAGGAGTGCGGCCTCGACCTGCGGCAGCGTCACCGTCCGAGGTCCCGGTGTTGAACAGAGACGGCGGCGCCGGTCTCGGTCAGGCGACGACCGATCTCCTCGGCGATGGCCACGGAGCGATGACGCCCTCCCGTGCATCCGATCCCCAGTGAGAGGTAGGTCTTGCCCTCCCCCTCGTACCTTGGCAGCAGGAATCCGAGCAGTTCCTCGACTTTGCCCAGGAAGGCCGCGGTGTCGGGGTTGCCGAGTACGAAGTCCCGAACGGGGACGTCGAGGCCGGTCTGGGGTCGAAGGGTGGGGTCCCAGTGTGGGTTGGGGAGGAACCGCACGTCGAGCAGCATGTCGACGTCGTGGGGGTGACCGTGTTTGAACCCGAACGATCGGACCGAGACCCGAAGCTTGCGAGGTTCGGCTGCCCTACTGAACTCGGCTTCGATCCGCTTGCGGAGGTCATGGACGTTGTAACCCGACGTATCGATGACCACGTCGGCCGCCTCTCGGATCTCGGCCAGCTTGGCCCGTTCGGCGGTGATGGCCTCCGGCACGGTGGCCCCTCCCAGCGGATGCGGCCGGCGAACCTCGTCGTACCGGGTGGCCAGCACGTCGTCGTCGGCGTCGAGGAACACGACCATGGGCGAGAGGCCATGCCCTCGCAGCGTGTGCAGGGTGGTGCGAAGCGCCCCAATATCGACCCCGGTGCGCACGTCCACGGTGGCGGCGAGCAACGTGTCGCCCTCTTCGACGTCGTGGAGGTGGGCGGCCTCGTCGATGAGGGCCAGGGGCAGGTTGTCGATGACGACATAGCCGATGTCCTCGAGGACCTTGCCCGTGGTCGAACTCCCGGCCCCCGACATGCCGGTGACGATGAGCACCTTCGGTCCGGGAATGGGCTGGCTGGCCATGGATCTATGTCTCAGGGTCGGGGTGCAGCGAAGCGTACAGGGTCTCCGCCACGCTGATCGGAACCACGTTCGCGAGGTCCTCGAGGCTTGCCGCCCGAATCTTCTTGACTGACCCAAAGCTCCGGATGAGCGCCTTCTTGCGGCCGGGCCCGATCCCGGTGACGTCGTCGAGCACCGAGTCGACCATGCTCTTGGCCCTCACCTTGCGGTGGTACTCCACGGCGAACCGGTGCGCCTCGTCCCGGGCTCGCTGGAGGAGATGGAGTGCCGGGGCGTCACGGGGTATCCGGAGGGGGTGGGCTTCACCGGGCCGGTACACCTCCTCCATCCTCTTGGCGAGGCCGACCACCGGGATGTCGAGTTCGTACTCACCGAGGACCTTGACCGCCCGGCCGAGCTGCCCGGCTCCTCCGTCGACCACCACCAGCGACGGTGGATAGGCGAACTTCGTGGTCTCGTCGAGGGCGTCATCGCGGGTTTCGACGTAGTTGGCGAACCGTCTGCGGAGCATCTCCTCCATGGCCGCGAAGTCGTCCTGGCCGGTGAGGGTCTTGATCTTGAAGCGTCGATAGTGGGACCGTTTCGGTAGTCCATCCTCGAGGACGACCATCGACCCGACGGTGTGTCGTCCCTGGATGGTCGAGATGTCGTAGCACTCGATCCGCAGGGGGGGCATGGGCAGATCCAGCTCGGCCTGGAGTGATCGCAGGGCCTGGGCTCGCTGGTTGGGGTCCGAGGTGTGCCTGAGCTTGTGTCGGGCGAACGCTTCTGCCGCGTTGTGTGCCGTGGTCTCCATGAGGCGCCGCTTCGTCCCCCGTTGCGGCACTCGGAGGGAGACATTCGAGCCGCGACGTGTGCTCAACCATTCCGTGATCACATCGGCACCTGGCGGATCCGCCCCGACCAGCACCTCGGGCGGTGGGATCTCGTCTGCGTAGCGCTGGACGATCACCCTCTCGGTCAGCTCCCCGGGGCTGAGGTCCTCCACTTTCTCCACCACCGTGCCGTAGCGGCCGATGACACGTCCCTTGCGCACGATCAGCACCTCGACGGCGGCTTCCAACTCCCCGTCATGGATGGCGATGAGGTCGAAGTCCTCGCGCCGGGCTGAGACCATCTCCTGGCGAGCCATCGCCTTCTCGACGTCGCTGATGCGATCCCGGTAGCGGGCCGCTCGTTCGAACTCGAGCCGATCCGAGGAAGCGAGCATCTCCTCGGTGAGGTGCTGGAGGGCTCCCGTGCCCTCCCCGTCCAAGAAGGCCGCGAGGCCGTCGGCATAGCCCTGGTAGGTGTCGATGTCCACCGCGCCGATGCAGGGAGCGGAGCACTTGTCGATGTCGGCCAGCAGGCAAGGGCGTCCTCGCTGCTGGTGGTCCTTGAACTTCGCGTTGGTGCAGGTACGGACCGGGAACGTCTTCAACAACAGGTCGAGTGTGTTCCGGATGGCATAGGCATGGGCGTACGGGCCGAAGTACTGGTCGCCCTTCTTCCGCCGTCCCCTCACGACCTTGGCGGCGAGCCACTCCTCCGACCTGGTGAGGGCGAGGAAGGGGTAGGACTTGTCGTCTCGAAGACGGATGTTGAAGCGCGGTTGATGCCTCTGGATGAGCGTGTACTCGAGAAGGAAGGCCTCGACCTCGGTGTCGGTGACGATCCAGTCCACGGTTGCCGCCTGGTCGACCATCTCCCTGGTACGGGGCGCCACCCGCTTGGTGAAGTAGCTCCCGACCCGTTTGCGAAGTGACTTGGCCTTCCCGACGTATATCACCTGGCCGTGGCCGTCCTTGAACTGGTACGAGCCTGGTCGGTCGGGGATCTCGGACGGACGAGGCTTGATCATGGCCGCGCCACGCTCCCAGGGCGCTGGTCGCGGGGACTGCGGAGCAGGCGGGAGGATGGAACCCTCACGTGGGCTTCCTCCACCTCACCCCGAGGAGCCGCGGGAGGTGTTCGTGCCCGGCGTAGGACGGGTCGCGCGTGAGGTGAGCCTGTGAGACACCGCGCTCGATGAATCGCTCGAGGCACCATCCGACCAGGGCAGCGGACTCCAGGAGGTCGCCGAGCGGCCGATGGTGGAAGCGAACGTTGACGTCGCCGTCCGGCTCATCGGTGAACCCGGGTTCGAAGTAGACGCCAGGACGAAGGAACACCTCGCCATCGGTCGGGTCGGTGATCGGCGCCGCCCCGGGTGCCGTCATCAGCGGGTGGTTGACGACCACGACGCATCCTCCACCGGCCCGGGTGACTCGAGCCAACTCGTCGAAGAGGCGGTCGATGGAGGGGAGGTGCTCGATGACGAGCACCGCTACGACGAGGTCGAAGGACCCGGCCTGCACCGACCCGAGTGAGGGCAACCGTCCGACGAATGATGTCCCGGCCCGGCTGGCAAGCCGATGGGAGATGTCCATGCCAACCGCGGTCGCTCCCGCCGAGCGGAGGAGCCTGAGTACCTGGCCCTCCCCCGCACCGACCTCCAACACCCGGAGCCCGGCCACGTCGCCGGCGAGTTCGAGGACGATCGGGTGGACTTCCTCGCTGTATGCCGGATCGGTGGCTTCGCCGATCCACCAGTCGGCGAGCCGATCCCACTCGGTCATGCGAACACCCTGGCGAGGAATCGCCCCGTGTGTGAGTCCGTGTTGACCGCCACCTCCTCCGGTGTCCCCTCGACGATCACCTTGCCACCGCCGTTGCCGCCCTCCGGGCCGAGGTCGATCACCCAGTCGACGGATTTGATGACGTCGAGGTTGTGTTCGATCACCACCACGGTGTTGCCGGCGTCGGCAAGGCGGTGCAGCACGCCGAGCAGTTTCCGTACGTCCTCGAAGTGGAGACCGGTGGTCGGCTCGTCGAGGATGTAGAACGTGCGCCCGGTTGAGCGGCGGCCGAGCTGCTCTGCCAGTTTGACCCGCTGCGCTTCGCCTCCCGAGAGGGTTGGAGCTGGTTGTCCCAATCGGACGTAGCCCAGCCCGACGTCGAACAGGGTCTGCACCGTGCGGCCGATCGAAGGCTGGTTCTCGAAGAAGCCGAGCGCTTCTTCGACCGACATGTCGAGCACGTCGGCGATCGACTTGCCTTTCCAGAGGATCTCGAGGGTCTCCCGGTTGTACCGTCGCCCGCCGCAATCGTCACATGGCACATACACGTCGGGGAGGAAGTGCATCTCGATCTTGATGGTGCCGTCCCCCTTGCAGGCCGCGCACCTGCCGCCGGAGACATTGAACGAGAAGCGCCCTGGCTTGTAGCCCCGGGTCTTGGATTCGGCGGTGGCGGCAAACAGCGTTCGGATCTTGTCGAACACGCCGGTGTAGGTGGCTGGGTTCGATCGGGGGGTGCGACCGATGGGCGACTGGTCGATATTGATGACCTTGTCGATGAGTTCGATTCCGTCGATGCGCTTGTGGCGGCCGGGGACCACCCGACTCCTTGCCACCTTGGCGTGCAAACCCTTGGAGAGGATCTCCTCCACCAACGAGGACTTCCCCGACCCGGACACTCCGGTCACGGCGATGAAGCGTCCGAGGGGGAACTCGACGTCGATGTTGTCGAGGTTGTTCTCGGTCGCTCCGACGATGGTGATGACCTCCCCGCTCCCTTGTCTGCGTTCGGAGGGCATGGCGATCGAGCGTCGCCCGGCGAGGTAGTCACCGGTCAGGGACCCCTTGGCCTGCATGATCGTCTCGGGTGGGCCGCTGGCGATGATCTCGCCGCCGTGCTCCCCGGCTCCAGGGCCGATGTCGACCACATGGTCCGCCACCCGGATCGTCTCTTCGTCGTGCTCCACGACGATGAGCGTGTTGCCGAGGTCGCGGAGCCGGATGAGGGTCTCGATGAGGCGCCGGTTGTCGCGCTGGTGGAGCCCGATGGACGGTTCGTCGAGGATGTAGAGCACGCCCACCAGCCCAGAACCGATCTGCGTTGCGAGCCGGATCCGCTGTGCCTCACCGCCCGAGAGGCTGGCAGCGCCGCGGGCGAGGGTGAGGTAGCTGAGGCCGACATCGAGCAGGAATCGCAAACGCTCGACGACCTCCTTGAGCACTTGCTCGGCGATGGTGCGCTCTCGTTGGTCGAGGTCGAGTTTCTGGAGGGTGGCGTGGGCCCGGTCGAGTGGGAGCGATTCGAGTTCGTGAAGCGTGTGGCCGCTGACCGTCACCGCCCGCGACACGGGGTTGAGCCGGGACCCCACACACGAGTCGCAGGGGACCTCGCGCATGAACTCCTGGTAGTACACCCGCGCCCCCTCCGACTCGCTGTCCTCGTGACGCCGTCGGACGAAGGGCACGATTCCCTCGTAGCCGGTCTGATACGTCCGGCGGCGGCCGAAACGGTTGGTGTAGGTGACCTTCACCTGCTTGTCCCCGGCCCCATGCAGGAGCTGTTGGCGGATCTCCTCCGGGAGATCTCCGAACGGGGCATCGATGTCGAAACCGAGATCCTCGGCCAGCCCGGCCAGCAGGCGCTGGAAGTACTTGCCCCGGTGACCGCTCCAGGGGGCGATGGCCCCGTCGGCGATGGAGCGATCGGGATCCGGGATCAGCAGTTCGGGGTCCACCTGGAACCGGGTGCCGATTCCCGAGCACTCGGAGCAGGCCCCGTACGGGCTGTTGAACGAGAAGTTCCGAGGTTGGAGTTCCTCGAATGAGGAATGGCCGTTGGGACAGGCGAAGGCTTGCGAGAAGCGGAGTTCCTGACCACCGTCGATGGCCACCACGACCACGCCTTCTGCCAGCCGGAGCGCGGTGTCGAGCGACTCGGCGAGGCGTTGCTCCATGCCCGGGCGCCGCACGAGGCGGTCGACGACGATCTCGATCGTGTGGGTGTAGTAGCGGTCGAGCTTGATCTCCTCTGACAGGTCGCGGATCTCGCCGTCGATCCGCGCCCGTGAGAAGCCGTCGGTGTTGAACTCGGCCAGGAACTGCTCGTACTCACCCTTGCGCCCCTCCACCACCGGGGCGAGCAGTTGGAAACGGGTGTCCTCTGGGAGGTGCACGATCTGGTCGGCGATCTGTTGCGGCGTTTGCCGCGCCACCACGGAGTCACACACCGGGCAGTGGGGGGTCCCGATGCGGGCGTACAGGAGCCGGAGGTAGTCGTGGATCTCGGTCACCGTGCCCACCGTCGAGCGTGGGTTGCGGGATGCGGTCTTCTGGTCGATCGAGATCGCCGGCGAGAGGCCGTCGATGTGGTCGACGTTCGGCTTCTCCATCTGGCCGAGGAACTGTCGGGCGTAGGCCGAGAGTGATTCGACATAGCGCCGCTGTCCCTCGGCGTAGATGGTGTCGAACGCGAGGCTCGACTTCCCCGACCCCGAAAGGCCGGTGAAAACGATGAGGCGGTCCCGTGGAAGGACGAGGTCTATGTCCTTCAGGTTGTGCTCACGGGCGCCACGGATGACGATCTCGTCGGCTGCCATGGGGACGGCGAGTGTAGGAGAGCGGAGTCGGGTAGCCGGGAGCGCCATCCACCGGATGGTAGTCGAACATACGTTCGCTACCAGCATCTGTTTCCCACCTCGTGGGTCAGCGAGCGAAGCGAGCCCGGCGGAGGACCACTCGTACGAAGTGCGACCAGCCCAGGGCTGGCTGCATCGTTGGCGCAGGTGGTCCGAGCACGAAGGTTCCTGGCCTGAAGAGAAGCGGAAGGGGGGGTAGGGGGCTCATGGTTCTTCCTCAGCCTCCACCAACTCCCCGCGACCCGAGCGTTCCCCTATTCGACGGTCTGGTGCCGGAGGTCCCGCCGCAACTCGTTGATCTCATCCCGTAGGCGGGCGGCGTACTCGAATCGGAGCTCCTTGGCGGCCTCTCGCATCTCTTCCTCCAGCGTGAGGACGAGCCGCTCGAGGTCGTCGCCTTCCAACTGAAGTGGCTCGCGTCGAACCTCACGGCGTCGCCGACCCGGGCCGGCGACATCCGACTGGACGAGTTGCAGGATGTCCGAGACTTGCTTGCGGATCGTCTGGGGGTCGATCCCATGTGCGGTGTTGTACTCCTCCTGGATCGCCCTTCGGCGGTTGGTCTCGCTGACGGCGAACTTCATCGAGTCGGTGATGTTGTCGGCATACATCAGGACCTGGCCGTCGACGTTGCGGGCAGCACGCCCGATCGTCTGGATCAGGGAGGTCGAGGACCGGAGAAACCCTTCCTTGTCGGCATCGAGGATCGCCACGAGGCTCACCTCGGGGAGGTCGAGCCCCTCGCGGAGGAGGTTGATTCCCACGAGGCAGTCGAAGTCCCCGAGCCGGAGTTCGCGCAGGATCTGGACCCGTTCGAGGGTGTCGACCTCCGAGTGCAGGTAGCGGGCCCGGACCCCCATCTCGAGGAGGTACTCGGTCAGGTCCTCGGCCATCTTCTTGGTGAGGGTGGTCACGAGGACCCTCTGGTCGGCCTTGGCCCGTTCACCGATCTCTGCCAGCAGGTCGTCGATCTGGCCCTTGGTCGGCCGGATCACGACCTCGGGGTCGATGAGCCCGGTCGGGCGGATGATCTGTTCGACGATGCTCGTCGAATGCTCCCGCTCGAACGGGCCCGGGGTCGCGGAGAGGAAGACCACTTGGCCGGCCTTGTCGAGCCACTCATCGAACCGGAGCGGACGGTTGTCCATCGCCGACGGCAGCCGGAAGCCGTGGTCGACGAGCGTCTCCTTGCGGGAGCGATCCCCATGGGATTGTCCGCCGAGCTGGGGGATTGTGACGTGGGATTCGTCGACGATCGTGAGATAGTCGCGGGGGAAGTAGTCGAGCAGGGTGTAGGGGGCCTCTCCCGGTTGGCGTTCGTCGAGGTACCGGGAGTAGTTCTCGATGCCGTTGCAGTAGCCCAGTTCGCGCATCATCTCGAGGTCGTAGTGGGTTCGCATGCGGAGCCGTTGCGCCTCGAGGAGCTTGTCGTGCTTCTCGAGGTCCGCGAGCTGTTCGGCCAGTTCCACTTCGATCCCGTCGATCGCCTTCCGAAGGCGCTCCTTGCTCGTGACGTAGTGGCTCGCCGGGTAGATCATCACTTCGGCGAGCTCCTCGAGGACCTCCCCCGTCAGTGGGTTCATCCGCATGATCCGCTCGACCTCGTCTCCCCAGTACTCGATACGGACGATCGTCTCGTCGTAGGCCGGGAAGACCTCGAGCGTGTCGCCCTTGGCCCGGAAGGCGCCGCGGATCAGGTTCATGTCGTTGCGGTCGTATTGGATGTCGACGAGGCGCCGTTTGGCGGCGTCCATCGGGAACTCGACGCCCTTGATGAGTCGAAGGAGTTGGCCCTCGTACTGCTCGGGCGACCCGAGGCCGTAGATGGCCGAGACAGAGGCGACGATGATCACGTCGTCGCGGGTGAGGAGAGCCGACGTGGCCGCGTGGCGCAGCCGATCGATCTCATCGTTGACCGTGGCGTCCTTCTCGATGTAGGTGTCACTCGAGGGGAGGTAGGCCTCGGGCTGGTAGTAGTCGTAGTACGAGACGAAGTACTCGACGCGGTTCTCGGGGAAGAACTGGCGGAACTCGTTCGCCAACTGGGCGGCGAGGGCCTTGTTGGGAGCGAGGACGAGCGCTGAGCGTTGGGTCTTCTCCACCAGCCAGGCGACGGTGGCAGACTTCCCCGACCCGGTGATTCCCAAAAGGGTCTGGAAGCGCTCCCCCCCGAGGACACCGTCGGCCAGGGCCGCTATCGCGCTCGGTTGGTCGCCCGCGGGCTCGAAATCGGAGTGGACGGTGAAGGCCGGCATGGGGAGGCGACGCTACCAGCCCCCATTCCTCAGGCGGGAGGCTGGTCGCTCGGCTGCTTCGGGTCCCCGACGCGGTCCCAGATGGCGTCCACTGCGCGTGCGAGTGCATCGAGGCCGTCATCGTTCCGGACAAGGTCGTCGGCCATGGCCCGCCACTCGTCCCGTGAGGGCTGGGCCGCCAAGCGAGCCTCGATCTCGCCGATCGTCATGCCTCGCTCCAGGAGCCGTGATCGCCTGACCGTGTCGTCGACGTCTACGACCACCCGGCGCCACGACGGGTCCAGCCAGCCGACAGGAATCGGGATCTCCACCACCACGACATCGGACCTGGTGGAAGCTATCCGTTCGGCGACCAGTCTCCGGATCTCCGGATGGGTGATCTCGACCAACTCCTTCAACTCCCCGGGATCGCCGAAGACGACGCGGCCGAGTGCCCGCCGGTCGATGCGGCCCTCGACGACCACCTCGGGCCATCGTGCCGCAACCTCGTCGAAGGCAGCACCTTCGGGTTCGAGGACTGCGTGTCCAAGACGATCGGTATCGATCACGTCGGCTCCTCGCTCGCCGAGGAGCCGGGCGACGGTGGACTTGCCGGTACCGATGCCGCCTGTGAGGACGACGACGGCTGGGATCAGCTCATCTCCTCGACGACCCCCCAGAGGACGTCCTTCATGGAGGCCACGCCGACCAGTTCACCGTTCTCGGTGATGGGGAGGTGCCGATACCCGACTGCCAACATCCAGGCGGCGGCATCGTCGACCTCGACCTCGACGTCGACGGTGTCGGGGTCAGGGGTCATCCACCTCTCCACCGGTTCGGACTTGGTGTCCCCGGTGTCGGCGGCTGCCCGCACGACGTCCCGTTCGGTGAAGATCCCGATCATGCCCCCGTCCTTGTAGACGGCCAGCGACCCGATCCCGAGGTCCACCATCATCTGGGCTGCCTGGGTCACCGTCGTCGAGGGAGCGCACCCTGCGGGCGTGCCCTGCACAAGTTCACGTACCTGCATGTAGCCCTCCAGGAGTCGGCGTTGCCCTCATGTTACGCGCAGCGAAGCCCACCGAAACCCGCCGGATCGAATGACCCACACGCGAGAAGGCCCCAGCCACAGCCGGGGCCCGCTCGACGATGTGGGGAGTACCTAGCGACGGCCGATGCCGCGCTCCTTGAGTTCCTGCAGGATCGCCTCGAGGGAGGCGTCGCCGGCGAAGGACGGCTCGGTCTCCTTCTCCTTCTCGTCCTCCCGCTCGAATTCACGGGTCCGGGGACGGCGGCGACGGGGACGATCATCCGACTCGGGCGGTGCATCGGTCCGGGGCCGAGCCGCGGGGCGAGCCGCGGGTGCCTCGACAACGCGCTCCTGGTAGCCGGGGGCGGCTTGCTTGATCGAGAGCGAGACACGACGACGTTCGCCATCCATCTCGGTGATCTTGACCTGGACGACCTGCCCGAGCGAGAGCTCGAGTTCGGGCGACTCGACGCGATGCATGGCGATCTCGGAGACGTGGACGAGGCCCTCGACTCCGTCGCCGACGGTGACGAATGCCCCGAACGGCACGGTCTTCGTGACCGACCCGGGCACCACGTCCCCGACGTTGTTGGCGTCGGCGAAAGCCTCCCACGGGTCCTTCTGGGTCTGCTTGATGGAGAGCGAGATCCGCTCCCTGTCGCGATCGACTTCGAGCACCTTGACGGTGACCTTGTCGCCGACCTTCACGACCTCGGACGGATGGTTGACGTGTTGGTAGGACAGCTCGGAGACGTGGACGAGGCCGTCCATTCCGCCGAGGTCGACGAAGGCACCGAAGTTCACGACCGACGAGACGACGCCCTCGGCAATGTTGCCTTCGGCGAGGTCATCGAGGAATGCTTGGCGCTGCTCGGCTTGCTCCTCCTCGAGGTATGCCCGTCGGGAGAGGACGACGTTGTTGCGGTTGCGGTCGATCTCTATGACCTTCGCCTCGATCGTTTCACCAATGTAGGGGTCGAGGTCGCGGACGCGGCGGAGTTCGACGAGCGAGGCGGGGAGGAATCCGCGAAGGCCGATGTCGACGATGAGGCCACCCTTGACGACCTCGATCACCGGGCCACTGACGGTCTCGGCGGCTGCCGCGATCTGCTCGATGCGACCCCAAGCTCGCTCGTACTGGGCGCGCTTCTTGGAGAGGATCAGCCTGCCATCTTCGTCCTCCTTGTCGAGGACGAGCGCTTCGATCTCGTCACCTTCGCTGACAACGGTGCGAGGGTCGACGGCCTTGCGGATGCTGAGCTCGTTGAGGGGGATCACGCCCTCGGACTTGAAACCGATGTCGACGAGGACTTCGTCGCGTCCAATTGCGACGACCCGCCCCTTGACGATGTCGCCTTCCTCGAAGTTCAACATCGTGAGGGAGAGCGCGGTCTCGAAGTCGACGTCATCGGGGAGGGAACTCAGGTCCTGGGCTTCGATGGCCGGACGGAGGGGTTCCGGGACCGGTGGGGCCTCCGCGATCGGCTTGGTGTCCGGGACGGCCGTGGGGGCTCCCTCGGACGCAACGACTGGAGAAACCTCCACTACCGGCTCGGGGTCCGTGACAGCGACGGGTGTTTCCTCGGCTTCTGCCACGGGTTCCTCGTCGGCTGCGTCAGAGGTCGCTTCCATGGCGGGGGCCTCAGCGGTCTCTTCGGCTTCGGGGGCTTCGGCCTCTTCGGCCTCGGCTTCGGCAGCGACCTCGGGGGTCTCTACCGTCTCGGGCGCCGGTTCTTCCAGCGCGTGGTCGTGTTCTGACATAGGTTGTGGGTTACCTCCAAGGGGACCTCCTCGCGGCGCGCGACGAGCGCGGCCGTAGGGCGAAAAGAGCATACAGTCAACGGAGTGGAAACACCAACAGGAGCACCCGCCGGCAGCGCACCTTGGGTGGGTCGCTCAGGCCTTGGCGTCTGCGAGGTTGGTGCCGCTCGCCACGTCGACATCGAGTGGTACATCGAGTTCAGCCACGCCACCCATGGTCTCGATGAGGAGTGCCTCGGTGGCGGCCACCTCTGCTTCTGGGCACTCGATGACGAGTTCGTCGTGGACTTGGAGCAGCATCACAGCCTCGACGTCGCGGAGGCGACGGTCAACCGAGACCATTGCGAGCTTGATGATGTCGGCGGCCGTGCCCTGGATGGGGGCGTTGAGCGCCATCCTCTCCCCCATCTGGCGGACCCGGTAGTTGTCCGACCGCAGCTCGGCAAGGTACCGCCGGCGACCGAACAGCGTCTCGGTGTAGCCCTTCCTCTTGGCCTCCTCGACGGCCTCGGCCAGGAACGCCTTCACCGAGGGGAACCGGCCGAAGTAGGCATCGATCAACTCCTGGGCTTCACCCCGCGGGATCTCGAGGCGCTCAGCCAACCCAAAGGCCTCCATGCCGTAGAGGAGGCCGAAGTTGACCGCCTTGGCTCGGTTGCGCATCTCGGTGTTGACCTCCTCGAGCGGGACACCGTTGACGATGGCCGCGGTGGCGGAGTGAATGTCGCGGCCCTCGGCGAAGGCTGCCGTGAGTCCGGCGTCCCCGCTCATGTGGGCGAGGATCCTGAGCTCGATCTGGGAGTAATCAGCGACCACGAAGTGCCACCCGTCGCGGGGGACGAACGCCCGCCGTACCGTCCTCCCCGATTCGGAACGGATCGGGATGTTCTGCAGGTTCGGGTTGTCGGAGCTCAGCCGGCCCGTGGCGGAGCCCATCTGGTTGAACGTGGTGTGGATCCGTCCGTCGTCGCCGATCAGGGGGAGGTAGCCGTCGACGTAGGTCGAACGCAGCTTCTCGAACTCCCTGAACTGGAGGAGGTCTGCAACGATCGGGTGCTGGCCTTCGAGCTTGGCGAGCACGGAGGCGTCGGTCGACGGGACACCCTTGGAGGTCTTCTTGATGACCGGCAGGCCGAGTCGGTCGAAGAGGATCTCCCTGAGTTGCTGGGTCGAGTTGACGTTGAACGGCCCACCGGCCTGCTCGTGGATGGCTTGTTCGAGATCCGCCAGCCGCACCCGGAGGTCGTCGCCGAGTGCCTCGAGGTAGCCACGATCGATGCCGATCCCCTCCTGTTCCATCCCGGCCAGGATCGGTATCAGCGGGAGTTCCGTTCTCTCGAGGATGTCTCTCCCGCCCTGTTCGTCGATCTCTCCTTCGAACAGGGCGGCCAGACGGCCGACTGCGATGGCCTCGGCGCCGGCCATGTCGAGGTCTGGACCCCCGCCGAAGTCGAGCATCCCCTGTGACACCGAGCCTTCACCTTCGCCGGGTTCCAGTTCGACCCGGAGGTGCCGGCTGGCGAGGTCACGGAGGGCGAAGCTACGAGTGGCGGGGTTGAGTACGTAGGCGGCGAGGGCCGTGTCCATGACGACACCATCGAGGCCGACCCCGAGGTCGAGGAGCGCACGGGCGAGCGGCTTGAGGTGATGGCCGATGATCCCGACTGTCGGGTCCTCGAACGCTCCGGCGATTGCGTCGAGGTACTCCATGCCCACGAACACCGGCGCTTCGTCGAGGAGGATGAACCCGGCGAGGTCGTCGAGGTCCCACACCGGGTGGAGCACGAAGCTGCCCTTTCCGGCGGCCGCCATGGCGGCTCCGGACGACGTCGCAGTGCTGACCGCTACCTCGATGGTCTCCTCATGGGAGTCGATCTCGGGGTGGAGGCGCTTGAGGTCGGCCCAGATCGAGTGGAACTCGAGCGTTTCGACGAGGTCGGTCATCGCCTCCTCATCCCACTCCGTCCATCGCAGGGTGTCGGGTGTGGGAACCTCGAGGTCGGTGACGATCCTCATGAGGTGGCGGTTGCGGAAGGCGGCTTCCCGGTGGGTGGAGAGGTTCTCCCGCAGCTTGGGGGTGAGTTCGTCGAGATGGTCGTAGATGCCTTCCAAGGATCCGTGGTCACCGAGGAGCTTGGAGGCGGTCTTCTCTCCGACGCCCGGAACGCCAGGGAGGTTGTCGGAGGTGTCGCCCCGCAACGCGGCGAACTCGAGGTAGCTCGAAGGTTTCAGGCCGTACTTCCCCTCGATGTAGGCGGCATCGGCGAGCACCGACTCGGAGACCCCGCGCACCGGGTAGAGGACCTTCACGTGCTCGTCGACCAACTGGAATGCGTCCCGGTCGCCCGTGACGATGAGGACATCCCACCCTTCGTCTTCGGCGCGCCGGGCGAGGGAGCCAATGAGGTCGTCCGCCTCGTAGTCGGAGTGGCTGAGTTGGGTGACGCCCATCGCGTCGAGGAACTGGCGAATGAGGGGGACCTGGCTCTTGAAGATGTCCGGAGTCGGCTTGCGCTGTGCCTTGTAATCGGGGTATTCCTGCCGCCGGAACGTGTCGCGGGACTCGTCCCATGCAACTGCAAGGCGGTCCACCTCCTGGTCCGCCAGGAGCTTGACGAGCATGCGAGCGAAGCCGAAGGCCGCGTTGGTCACCTGCCCGGACGCGGTGGCGAGCGTGTCGGGGAGGGCGTAGAAGGCTCGATATGCCATCGAGTGGCCATCGATGAGGACGAGCGAGGACATCGGTGCGGAGCGTAGCCCCCGCCACCGGCCATGGTGGGGCCTCCGCTTCGGTCAGCCCTCGAGACTGTCCAGGAGCCGCTGGAGCTCGGCTTCCCCGGTGGCGATTCGGTGACGTGTCTTCTCGAGCGCCTTCTCGAACCTCGGCAGGTCGCCCTTCACTTCGCCGTAGAAGGCGCGGTCCTCGGCGTTGCCGGCGATGGCGTCCCGCTGGGCGTCGTCGTGGATGTGGCGGTGATAGTCAAGCTCGGAGGCGAGGCGCTGCTCGTCCTCGCGCAACGCCTTGATCTGGTCCTGGAGGCGGAATGCCTTGCGTTCGATGCGTCCCATGGTGTGGTGGTTCGACTCCACGTCGCCTACGATGTCGGCCGCCCATACGGGCCTGCCGGGATGGCGGAATGGTAGACGCGACGGACTCAAAATCCGTTGTCAGCAATGACGTGCGGGTTCGAGTCCCGCTCCCGGTACACACGAGAAGGAGGGCCATTCGGCCCTCCTTCTCTTGTATGTGGAGGGGGGCATACGGACCCGGTGACGAAGTCGCGGGTTCGATACGACGACCGAAGGGAGGAGTGGCGAGCACCGACCGCAGGGAGGCGCGCAGCCCGTCCCGCTCCCGGTACACACGAGAAGGAGGGCCATTCGGCCTTCCTTCTCTTGTATGTGGAGGGGGGCATACGGACCCGGTGACGAAGTCACGGGTTCGATACGACGACCGAAGGGAGGAGTGGCGAGCACCGACCGCAGGGAGGCGCGCAGCCCGTCCCGCTCCCGGTACACACGAGAAGGAGGGCCATTCGGCCTTCCTTCTCTTGTGTGTGGAGGGGGGCATACGGACCCGGTGACGAAGTCACGGGTTCGATACGACGACCGAAGGGAGGAGTGGCGAGCACCGACCGCAGGGAGGCGCGCAGCCCGTCCCGCTCCCGGTACGAAGTGAGGTCGGACCCGAGTTGTCGGCCGGTCAAGGAGTTCCGGCTATCCAGTGGGCTTGGACGCGTGAGGGGCTGAGGATGGTGTTGTAGATGGCGACGTCGTCGATGGTGCCCGTGAAGAGGTTGGTGCCGCTGGATCCGGTGGTGCCGTCGTGGTAGCGCGTGCTGCCGTTTTGTCCCGCGATGGCGCCGTCATCGGAGTGGGTGCTCCAGGCGTTCCCATCTGCCTTCGATGCGCTGTCCACCGAGGTGCCATCCAGGTACAGAATGAGGTTGGGGTTGCTGGCTGTGTTGAGCGTGACGACGACGTGGTAGATCTGCCCTGCGCTGATCGGAGCGGAAGTGTCGAGTTCGTTGGACCAGCCGGTCGAGGCGGACCATGCCCGAGCGCGGAACGTCGGCCCGTCGAGGTAGATGACCATGCCGTTGGTGCTGCCGCCTTCTTCGTAGATGACCTGACGGCCGCTGACGCCGGTTGCGTTGAACCACAGCTCCACACTGCGCTGGGTGCGGGTGCTGGTGTTGAGCAGGTTGTGGTCGCCGATCGCCACCCCGTTGGTACCGTTGAAGGTGACGGAGGTATCCGTCTCACCGTCCACGAGGGAGGGTTGACCGAGGGTTGGTGAACCGACATACGTGCCGTCGAGGACGCCCATCGTGTCGGCAGCGACGATGGCGCCTGGACCGTTTGGTGTCGTGACGGTCACATCGTCAACGTAGTAGTCGTAGCCGCCACGAACGACGAAACGATCGAGACCGGTGTACGTGGCGTCCGTTGCCGCGACGGTAGCGAGCGGGGCACCCCCGGCGTCGTAGACGGTCGCCGTGAAGCTGCCTCCTGCGCAGTCGAGGACGACCCGGTACCACGCATCCACGGGGGCAACCAGCGGGGTCGAACCGCCCGAGAGCGTCGACCCGGATCCGCCCGTGCGCCGTTCGATCTGCAGCGTGTCGTTGGAGTGGTTGATCATCACTCCGTAGCCGTTGAACGACCCGTTCTCCACGGAGATTCGGTCGGCTCGTCCGCCCGGATACACACTCGGCCGGTGGATCCAGGCCTCGACGCTCCAGTCGTCTCCCGTGGTGAACCCCAGTGGTTTCCATGCGCCGTTCGGATCACTGGCGGTGTCCTTGTGTCCGCTCCACGTGCCGCCTCGAGCTTGTGCGTTCGATTGCGACACGGTCCCCGAGCCGTAGGTGACCCAGCCGCTGAACGATTCGAAGTCGTCGGTGAAACTCCCTGGCCCGCCACCGACCGGGGCGTCGCCGAGCCTCCACCAGAGGGACGGGCTGTCGGCTTGGACCAGCGCGGTGTAGGAGAAGTCGGTGTCGGCCTCGAGGGAGTTCCCCGCGTCCGATGAGGTCCCGGTGAACGCTCCGGACGCGACACCGGTGCTGGCGATCAGGAGCACGGCGATGATGCCAGCCAGGGTCGTGTAGGCAGTACGGGTGTGGGACGGCCGAGGGGCGCGGTGGCGTCCAGGCGTTCGGCGCCGCAACACGCGCCGGGGCGGTGTGGCGACACCGTCGAGCCAAGGATCGAAGCGCCGCAGGATGCCCCAAGGGGCGGCGAACAACACGAGGAGCCAACCGACCACCGCCAGCGTCAAGGACCTGACGTCACCGGCTGCCGCCCACACGGTGGGCCATCCGATCCCAGGGACCAGGATCCGGCCGATCCCCACGACCTGCTCCCTGGTGACCGGGGTGGAATCGGCGCCGCGGTTGGCGTCACCGTGCGTGATGAGGCTGCCGTCCTCATTGACCGACTCGAGGCGATGGGAGACCAGTCCGCCCCAGACGGGGTCCTCGAAGACGATCACGCTCCCCGGACCGAGGTCCTGACCCTGATAGGCGCTCGGCCACCACGACGTCTCCGACGCCGACGAGGGGCTCCATCGAACCCGAGACGATCGAGACAGCCCCCCAACCCATCACCCGGGGGACGATCGTTGCCCACAGGGCCAAAGCGATCACCACCGTGCCCGCAAAGACCGCCACCACACCCACCCAGAACCTCACCAACCCACGCTTCGACCCGGAGGCCCGCGGAAGGCCTTCCGGGTCGAAGCCGCGGTTATCGGTAGGGCTCACCATGGGTGGCCACCGGTTACGTCCCGGCCTGGGTCTCCCAGGTGAACAACACGTCGGAGACTCCGGCTCCCTGCTGTGCGTCGGGGGTGGAGGAGTTCAACGTGACGATGACCTGGTACCGCTGGCTGTCACCATTGGTGGCCGGATCCCAGGTACCAACACCACCCGCGTAGTTCGTGAGGAGCGCGAACGTCTTGATCGTGGACGACACGGGTTGAATCGCAGTTCCTGACAAGGTGCCATCGCAGGTCCCTGCTCCAACCTGCTTGATGGTCAGGTCCAGGTAGTTGCCGAGGTCACCTCCGCCGGTGTCGGTGTAGCCGCCCGAGTAGACCTTGACGACGGCTGGATCGACGCCACCGTTGTAGGTGACGGTCAGGCATCCATAGGCGGTGTCGCCTGGCACCATGTTGGCAACCGTGAACAGGACGGAGGCATCATCGCTCAGAGCGATGGTGGCGGCACTGAAACTGTTCCCGGTGTCCGATGTCGTCGCAGTGAAGGCTGCTTTCGACTGGGTGATGATCAGCATGCTCACCAGCAGAAAGGACGCCGCGACGGCGCCCACGCGGGCAAAGCTCGCCTTGTGGTTGGGTCGCTTCGCAGCGACATGGCTCGTACTCATGGGGCGTTCCTTTCTGTCGTAGCTGCTCCATTCCCTATTGCATTCGGCGCGCGCAGGGCACCGCTTTAGTGCTATTCGCTCCCGCTGTTCGAGGTGAGTGCTTGCCTTGTTGATGGTGCCACGGAGGAGGGTTGCTGGAGGACACGCGCCGCTCCGCCGACGACGCCGCGTACGCGGCTCCGCTCGATCCCACGGCTGTCACCCTCCCGGGTCGGTCGTTCGTCTCGGGGCGGGTAGCCAGAAGACGCGGCAACCGGACGTCCCGCCTCAGACGGTGGCACACCGTTGCGGGCAAGTGCCTCAGCCGAACCGGTCGAATCCCGCCACGGCGCCAGAGACGGACACGTGGACACCTGCACCCGCCATTCCGGCCATCTGGTCCAGGATGGCTGGTGTGGGTGTGCCGAGGATGCGGATACTCATAGGTCCGCTGAGTCTGGACCGCCTCAGGGGTGCTGGCCGGACGGCGACTTGGCAGGTCACTTCAACGGTCAGGCATCGGTCTTCCGGCTCCTCCTGCCGGCCGCGTAGGTGTCCGGGTCAGTTCGAGTCCGCAACGCGAAATCCTGACCGCCCGCTTCGTTGACGAACATGTGTTCGATGGCGTATCGTCGCTGGATGGACGACCTCAAGGCGGAGCTGGACCTCCTCGAACGCCGCTACGGACCCCTGACACAGCGGGAGGACGTCACTCGGATCCACACCGCCCAGCAACGGCACCAGTTCGAGTTGGATCGGATCAACTCCGCACTCGACGATCTCATGCACCGGCGCCGGATGACGCTGGACTCGATCGAGAGCCTGGCCCGCCTCGAACGAGAAGTCCTGCAGCGAGCCATCGACGCCCAGCGCCTGCGTCACCGTGAAGCATGGTCCCCCACCCCCGTCCTCGCGTTCCGGGCGTGGAGGTTGGAGGATGGCCTGCTGTGCGGAGCAGTCGAGGTCTGGGCGACGGAGTCACTGGTGGCCACCTGTCACTCGGACGCCGGCGCCGACGAGGTCCCTCACTCGGATGGGCGGTGCGGGACCCCGGCGTGTGGCATCTACGCCCTCAAACGGGTGGCCGACATTCGGGACGTCACCGGCTGGCCGGTAGAGCGAATGGCGCTCGGTTTGGTCGCCCTGTCGGGCAAGGTCGTCGAACACGCACTCGGATACCGGGCCCAGGAGGCCCAGATCCTCGCTCTCGCCGTGCGCCGGGGCGACGGCCTGATCTTGGCCGATTCATGCTCCGACGTCCGTCGAATCGTCCGGGGAGGCATCTCGACCTTTGACGCCACCAAACCCTCCCAGGATCCCTACACCACGATGTGCCTCTGGCTGGAGGCACGGAAGGAGAGCCACGAAACATGGACATCGGAAAGCAGGACAGGGTGATCATCGTCGAACCCCTGGCAGATCCCACGCCGGTCGTACCCGAACCGATCCGCGAGCCGCAACCGGCCGAGCGGGAGTGAAGTCAGCGACCCGCCGCAGCGATCGAGGCGGTGTAGTCGTGAAGCTCGGCGGCTGCCGCTGCGGGGTCGGGTTGCTCGAGAACCCGTCGCACGACCGCCGAACCAACGATCACACCGTCAGCAGTCCCGCGGAGAGCCGCCACCTGCTCTGGCCGACTGATCCCCACTCCCATCACGAGCGGTGTACTGGTGCGGGCCCGGATGCGCTCGGCCAGCGGGACACCACGAGCGGTACCACTCTCTCTCTCCCCCGTCACCCCGAGGTCGTTCACTCCGTAGATGAAGGCCGGCAGAGCCTCGGCGATGGCGTCCAATCGCCTGTCGTCCGTGGTCGGGGCGGCGAACAGCACGACCCCGAGGCCGAGGGCCTCCAGTGTCGGCTTGAGTGGCAGCGCTTCCTCGAGTGGGATGTCGGCGATGATGACACCGTCGGCGCCGGCTTCGACCACGGCCCGACCGAATTCTTGGACACCCTTGGCGAGGACGACGTTCACGTACGTCATGACGACCACCGGCTTGCCGGTTCGTTCCTTGACACCGGACACCACCTCGAGTGCGCGCGCGAAGGTCGTCCCGGCCTCCAATGCCCGCCGACCACCCTCCTGGATCACCGCCCCGTCCATGAGTGGGTCGGAATAGGGGATGCCGACCTCGAACCCGTCGGCGGCCTCCATTGCCACGAAGAGGTCCACCGAACCACCGGGGGTGGGGAGACCGGCCGTGAGGTAGGGCAGGAGAGCGAGGCGGCCCTCTGCCCTCGTCGATGCGAAGAGAGCCGCTATCCGCTCGACGCTCATGCCAAGTGCTCGAGGATCTGGGTGACGTCCTTGTCACCGCGGCCGGAGAGGTTGACGAGCACGGTCTTCCCTTGGAGCGCAGCGGCATTCCGTGCAACCCAGGCGATGGCGTGGGCCGATTCGAGCGCTGGAAGGATTCCCTCCGTCCTTGCGAGCAGGCTCACCCCTGCCAGCGCGTCTGCATCGGTCACCGACTCGTAGCGAGCGATACCGGCATCCGCCAGGTAGGCATGCTCGGGTCCCACCCCCGGGTAGTCGAGACCGGCCGAGATCGAGTAGGCCTCGAGGACCTGCCCGTCGTCATCCTGCAGCATGTAGGTGTGGCTCCCGTGCAGCACACCGTGGCTACCCGCCCCGATGGACGCGCCGTGGTGGCCGGTCTCGATACCGAGCCCTGCTGCTTCCACGCCGACCAGGTCGACCCCGGTGCCGATGAACGGGTGGAACATGCCGATCGCGTTCGATCCCCCGCCCACGCAGGCGACAACGACGTCGGGGAGTTCATCGAGTTGGGCAAGCGACTCCTCGCCGATCACCTTCTGGAACTCCCGGACGATCCATGGGAAGGGGTGGGGACCCACGACTGACCCGATCACGTAGTGCGTGTTCTCGACCGTCGCCACCCAGTCCCGGAACGCCGCGGACACCGCGTCCTTGAGGGTGCTGGCCCCGGTGTGGACCGGTTCCACGTGGGTGCCGAGCAGGCGCATCCTCTCCACGTTGAGGGCTTGGCGCTCCATGTCCTTGGCGCCCATGAACACCTCGCACTCGAGGCCGAAGTAGGCGGCGGCGGTGGCGGTGGCCACCCCGTGCTGGCCGGCTCCCGTCTCGGCGATGAGGCGCGGCTTCCCCATCCTCCTGGCCAGGAGGGCCTGTCCGATGGCGTTGTTGATCTTGTGTGCCCCGGTGTGGGCCAGGTCTTCGCGCTTGAGGAGCACCCGGACACCCAACTCCTCGGAGAGGCGGGCGGCAGGATGCAGGGGGGTCGGTCTCCCGACATAGGTGGTGAGGATCCCTCGATACTCGGCCACGAAGTCGGGGTCCGCCCAGGCCTCCACGAACGCGGCTTCGAGGGCGGTGAGAGCGGGCATGAGGGTCTCGGGGGCATAGATCCCCCCAAAAGCGCCGAAGCGCCCGTGGTCGTCGGGACGGTCGAGTTTCATCGGGATTTGGCCAGCTCCACGAAGCGGTGAATGAGTGCCGGATCCTTTCGGCCCAGGGAGGACTCTACGCCCGTCGAGACGTCGACGCCCCACGCCCCGGTGGCATCGATCGCCTCCAGCACGTTGTCGGGGTTGAGTCCCCCGGCGAGGATGAACGGGCGGTCGGGTCCCCCCACGATGCTCCAATCGAATACCCGACCGCCTCCCGGGCGGGGTGCGTCGAGGAGTGGGGTGACGGTCGCCGGAATGGCCGCCCAGTCGATGGGGCCCGTCATGCGGATTGGCAGGAGGACGGTCACACCCAGTTCGCGTGCTGCTTCGGCCGCGGCGGTTTGGCCAACACCGTGGGGCTGCAAGGCGTCGACACCAGTCGATGCGATGAGCCCTTTGACCCGGTCCGAAGGCAGGTCCATCGTCACCAGGACGGTCATGGCGGTGGCGTCCGCTGCCATGGCGCGGGCCTCCTCCACGGCCACCCTGCGGGGCGAAGGCCCGATCACGAAGCCGACGGCGTCAGCACCGGCCGACTCGGCCACCGCCACATCTCCGGCGGTGCGGAGTCCGCATATCTTGACCCAGGTCATCTGCCCGAGAACTCGGCGATCAGCGCCCCGGGGTCGGAGGCCCTGACGAGCGCTTCGCCGACCAGGACGGCGTCGTAGCCGGCCGCGCGCATCCGCTCGGCATCGGCGGCGGTCCAGATCCCCGACTCGGCCACCTTGATCTCGCAGTCGACGAGCATCGGCGCCATCCGCTCCGCCACCGTGAGGTCGACCTCGAAGGTGGCAAGGTCACGGTTGTTGACCCCGATGATCGTTGCTCCGCAGTCGATCGCGACACGGGCCTCCTCCGGGGAATGGGTCTCGACGATCGCGTCGAGGTCCGCGGCCTCGGCAGCGGCCAGGAAGCGTTTGATCTCAGCCGGGGAGAGCGCGGCGACGATGAGCAGGATTGCGGCCGCTCCCAGCGCCCGGGCCTCCCACACCTGGGCAACGTCGACGGTGAAGTCCTTGCGGAGGATCGGCCGCCCCGTGGCCGCCGCCACTGCCTCGAGGTCGGCGTTGCTCCCTCCGAAGTGGTTGGGTTCGGTGAGTACCGAGATCGCAGCGGCTCCGCCGGCGGCGTATCGCCGAGCCTGCAAGGCGGGATCGAGGGCCAGGTCGAGGGCACCACGCGACGGTGACCGCCGTTTGACCTCGGCAATCACCCCCAAACCCGAGGCGGCGAGCGCTCCCATGAACGAGGGTGGCGGAACCTGCTCTTCTGCTCGTGCCCGAACGCGCCGCGCATCGAGTCGGGCCGCCCTCACCCGGGCGTCTTCGAGAATGGTGGCGAGGATCGACATGGTCAGGGTCCCGGGAGTGGCTACTCGGGGAAATCGTAGACGGTGCCGGGGACCGCTCCGATGGTCACCGGGCTCGCGTCGGGTACCTCGCGCCGGACCAGTGCCAACCCGATCACCCCCTCGGGTGTCGCCACGGCCGAGGTGACGGTCGCCTCCCGGTCCTCGAACCGGATGACGTCGCCTGGGCCGAACACCTCGCCAGACTCGACTCGCATCAGGCGTCGGTTGACATGACCGCGGGTGTCAATACGAGCGACCAGTTCCTGTCCGAGATAGCAGCCCTTGGTGAACGACACCGCCTCGCCCACCAGGCGGGTCTCCTGGGGAATGGTCCCCGCTCCGACGTCGACCCCGACGACGGGCTCCCCCTGCCTGATCCGTCGCGCGGTGTACTCATCCGGTGGCATCGAAGGAAGGGGCAGGATGTCCCCGGCCACGATCGTCCGTTCCTCGCCGTGGCGGCTCACGTCGGCCAGGAGCAGCTCTCCGTCTCGTCGCCACTCCCCCGGTGGGGCTTGCCGCGGACCGAACAGCAGCCTCACCTGCGCGGAGGAGACCGAGACCTCTGCCTTGATCCGGATTCGGAAACGATTGAGGGTCGCCATCACCTGTTCCGCCACCGCGGCGTCGGACACCATCCCCACCTCGCCGTCCCCGAGGAGGACCCACATCAGAGCCGTCACCTTCCCCTGCGGTTCGAGGAGGAACGACCGCGAGACGGTGCCGGCCTCGGCCCCCAAGTCGGCACTGAGGAGCCCCTGCAAGAAGGAGCGAGCGTCCTCTCCTCGGCACCACAGGAGTGACCACTCGGGATTCGCGACCAAGGGTTCAGACATGGGCAGCAATCTGGACCGCCGCCAAGGCGGCCGCAGCCTTGTTCATCGACTCCTGCCACTCCAACGCGGGGTCTGAGTCGTAGACGAGCCCGGCGCCGGCCTGGACCCACGCGTGTCCGTCCGCGATGACCACGGTGCGGAGGCAGATCGCAGTGTCGACATTGCCGGAGAAGTCGAGGTAGCCGACCGCACCGGCATACGGGCCACGTGCCACGGGTTCGAGGTCGTCGATGATCTCCATCGCCCGCACCTTGGGAGCTCCGCTCACCGTGCCATGGGGGAATGTCGCCCGCAGGACCTCCACTGGCCCAATCCCCTGCCTGACCTTGCCGCTCACGCCCGAGACGATGTGGAGGACGTGTGAATAGCGCTCGATCACCATGAGGTCGTCCACTTGCACCGAGCCGAACTCGCAGACTCTCCCCAGGTCGTTGCGGGCCAGGTCGATGAGCATGACATGCTCAGCACGCTCCTTGGGATCCGCCAGCAACTCCGCCTCGAGGGCGGCGTCCTCCTCGCTGGTGGCACCCCGCGGCCGAGTTCCGGCGATGGGACGGGAGTAGGCGATTCCGTCCCTCACCCTGGTCATGAGTTCGGGCGACGAACCAACGACGGAGACCCCCTCATCCCTCACGAAGAAGAGATACGGCGACGGGTTGATGTGCCGGAGGGTCCGGTAGACGGCAAGGTCCGAACCGTCGAACTCCATGCCGAGTCGCTGTGACAGAACCACTTGGAAGGCATCGCCGTCTCGCACATGTCGGCGGGCCGACTCCACCGCAGCCTCGAAGGTCTCCTTCGACATCGACGAGCCAACGCCTGCCGTGGAGGGCTGCACCCTGCGATCGATGGCCTGGTGGGGTTGGTAGGGGTGCGCTTCGCCGAGACGCTCGACCGTCCGTTCGAGATGGGCGAGGGCAGATCGATACTGCGCCGCAGGGTCGGCACCGACCACCACATTGCGGACCAGCACGATCTCCTGGCGAACCGCGTCGAGGGCGGCGAGCGACCCGACCATCTGCCAAGCCATCTCGGGGAGGCCCCGGTCGTCGGGCGGCATGTTCGGCAGCCGCTCGATGTACCGGACGCAGTCGTATCCGAGATACCCGACAAGACCGGAGTGAAGGGGAGGCAAGCCGTCGAGGACCGGGGTCCGGTAGGAGGCCGTCAACCTCTCGAGGACGTCGAGCGGAGTCCCCTCGCCGAGCACGGGCGCGATGACACCTTCGGACGTGGTGACCCCGCCAGTGCTGCGAATCGTGCAGAGGTGGTCCCACCCCACGAAGCTCCACCGGGCCCACTGCTCCCCGCCGACGAGCGATTCGAGTAGGAAACCCGGCTGATCGCCGACGAGCTTCTCGAAGACACTCACCGGCGTCTCCCTGTCAGCCATGACCCGCACAGTCAGCGGAATGACGTCGTGGTGGGCGGCGAGGGCCGCGAACTCGTTGAGTGAGAGGTTCGGCGTCATCAGCGGAGAGGGTACCGGCGAGGGGGAAGAAGCACCGAGTGAGGAGTAGGGATCGAGACGGAGGGGCCGCGCAGCCTTGGTCACTGTCAGATGACGGTGATCTCTTCGAGGCCGATCCGAATGAGCAACTCGGAGAACCAGCCGGAGATGAGGCCTATCCGCCCGGTCACCATCACGACGCCGAATGCGATGAGGAGGGTGCCTGAGACGATGTTGATCGGTCGGAGCCACTTCTTGAGGCGCCGGAACAGGGTCGCCATCCCGAGCCCGCTGAGCACGAACGGGATCCCGAGCCCGGCCGAGAACGCACCAAGCAGCAGGACGCCGTTGAGAATCGAGCCGGACGACCCTGCAACCGCCAGGATCGCCGCCAGGATCGGGCCGACGCACGGGGTCCATCCGAATCCGAAGGCGAAGCCCATCACCGCCGGCGTCGCCGTCCCGAACCGATCGGGCCGCATGTGGAGGCGACGCTCCCGCATGAGGTTCTGAAGCCATGGCAGGTTCCAGAGCGCGGTCGCCAGGATCACCAGGCCGAAGAGGATCACCAGCCAACCCGCCCAGGTCGAGGCCCGCTGGATGAGCGGTCCGAGGGAGCGACCAACCCCCGCTGCGACTACGCCGAGGAGGATGAAGACAACCGAGAAGCCGGCCACGAAGAGCAGCGTGACCCGCAACATCTTCCGGCGATCGGACTCACCCGACTCGAGATCAGCGACCGAGTAGCCCGACATGAGGCTCAGATAGCCGGGGAGAAGTGGGAGCACGCACGGGGAGACGAATGCGAACACCCCACCCAGCAGGGCCACGAGAACACCGACGAGAAGGCTGCCGTCGGTGATGAACTGGGAGAGATCCATGGTTCCTTGAACCGGCTGAGGGTGGCCTTTCTTCCCCCAACGGTAATAGCCTGCCCGGCGAACTCCCCATGCGCCGAATGCTCTCCCCCCTCATCGACCTCGATCGCCAGATGCGGTTCGTCCTTGTCGCGTTCTGGCTGACGGGGATTGCGCAGGGTTTCGCCCAGTCCCACGCCGCCAACACACTCCCCTTCGTCCGCCTTGCGCTGGGACTCACGGAAGGCGAGATGTCGGGAGTGATGGCACTCACCCGGATCGGCGCCCTGGCCGCCGTGGTCATCGCGTTCGCATCGGACCGGCAGGGACGCCGATCGCTCTTCTTCATCATGACCACGCTGATGGTGCTGGCCTCCGGGGCGACGGGATGGGTGGCAGATGCCCAGCAATTCACCATCACCCAAGGAGTCATGCGCGGCGCGTCCACCGCCGCTGCGGTGTTGGCGGTGGTGATCCTCGCGGAGCTCCTCCCACCCACCGCTCGGGCGCTCGGCATGGGGATCTACGCCGCGGCTGCCTCACTCGGGGCGGGGGCAAGCGTCCTCATGCTTCCGATCGCTGAGGGTGACCCCGCCGGATGGCGGCTCCTCTTCAAGGTATCGCTCGCCGGGTTGATCGCGCTGCCCCTGGCGATGAGGTGGATCCCGGAGCCTGCCCGCGAGCCGGGCCGCCGGCGCTTCGCCATCTGGCGGCCGATGATCACTCCCTATGCCTCCTACTTCTGGCCGCTGGCGGCCGCCTCGCTCCTTTTCGCCGCCTTCACCACCACCCAGGTCACCTTCGCCTCCGAGCGTCTCATCAACGACCTCGGGCATCCCGCGTCGCTGATCGTCACGTTGACGCTGGTGGGGGGCACACTCGGTGGAGCCGGCTACTTCATCGGCGGCCGCCTTGCCGACACCATCGGGAGGCGTGAGGTGACGATGGCAGGGTTCGGACTGGCCGCCATCGGCGGGGTGGGGCTGTACTGGACAGAAGCGGTACCACTCCTGGCGGTCTCCGTGTTCCTCTCGGCGTTCGGGGCCTTCGCCGCCGCCCCGGCGACCGCGGCGCACCGAAACGAGCTGTTCCCGTCCCCCATCCGGGCATCAGCGGTGGCCTGGCTGGCTGGGTTCACCGTCCTCGGCACGATCGCCGGCCTCTGGCTCGGGAACCGGATCATCGACTCCGTCGGGTTGCCGAAGACCATCCTCCTGCTCGGCGTCGGGATGTTGATGGCCATTGCGTTCACCGCTGCCCTGCCAGAGACCCGCCTTCACTCGGTGGAGACCGACGCCCCCGCCCGCACATAGCTGACCGCTTGAGGTACCCCCCGCAGCAGGATGAGGAGCAGCACCCCAGCCCACACCTGGTGCATTCCGATCCCGAAAGGGAACGCCGGGAGTGCCGCCAGGTACAGGGTGGCAAGGACGCCGGCCACCAGGGTCGTCACCGCGAGGAACCGGAACCGTCCTGCCCCGAGGAACAACCCATCCCACACGAACACCAGGGACCCGGGGACGAGGAGGACCGCAACCCACCCAAGGAACACCTCCACCGCGGCGTGGGTCGTCGGGTCGAGTGCGAAGAGGCCGGCGATCGCCGGGCGACCGAACCAGAGCCCGACCCCGAACACGATGCCAGTGACCGCTCCCCAGGTGAGGAGCCGTCGTCCCACTCTGTCGGCACCGGCCCGATCATCGGCCCCGAGGCGCACCGACACCATCGCCTGTCCGGCGATGGCCAGGCCGTCGATCGCCAGGCCGAGCGTGAGGAAGACCTGGGCTGCCACCTGGTGGGCCGCCACCACCGCCGCTCCCATCGCTGCAGCAACCCGGGCGGCGAATGTGATGGTGAAGACGAGCGAGGCGGTCCGCACCACAAGGTCGAGGCCGACCCTCAGGAGTGAAAGGAGTTCGGCCGGGTCGATTCGCCCGATGAGCCCGTTGCCCACCCGCTGGATGACGACCAGGAACCAGACAGCCCCGGCCACCTGTGCCACCACGGACGCCCACGCCGCCCCGCCGATTCCCATCCCCATCCCGAAGATGAAAAGGGCGTCGAGGACGAGGTTGATGACATTGAAGCCGAGCGTGATCACCAGGGGGGTACGCGTGTCCTGGAGGCCCCGGAACAGGCCGTGGCCCACCATGATCATCATCACCGCGGGCCCCGAGAGCGCCCGGATACGCAGGTAGACCAGCGCGTCAGGGACCACCTCGGCCGGCGTTGACATCCAGCCGAGCAGGGTCGGCGCCGCGACAAGGATCACCGTCGTCGTCGCCAACCCGATGCCGAGACCCAACAAGAGGGCATGCCGGGCACCGCGATCGATGGCGTCCTGGTCTCCCCTACCCCTCGCCCGCCCGATGAGAGGCGTCACACCGTATTGAAGGAAGTTGAACGCGACGAACGCCAGCCCGAAGATCGCAGCGTCCACCCCGAGCGCGGCAAGGGGGATCGTCCCGAGGCGGGCGACGAACCCGGTGTCGACCAGGCTCACGAGCGGATCGGCGGCCAGGGCACCGAGGGCCGGGATCGCGAGGCGGAGGATCTCGCGGCGATCGGCCGATCGAATGCCCGAGGACGCGGTCACAGCTGCATGCTGCGTGGTTCGCTGACCTGGTTCACGTTCACACCTTGCCGGGCCACGGGCATGATCGCCGGAGTGGGCAGGAGCCACAGAGCGGCCTGCGGGCATCGCACACGTCACGACCGAACTGGATCATCCGCATCGAGAGCTTGTTCCAATCGCCGCGGGGAACCACGGCCTTGAGGTCCTTCTCTATCTTGGTGGGGTCCGACTCCGTGGTGAGACCAAGCCGGTTGGAGACCCGATTCACATGGGTGTCCACAGCAATCTCTGGGCGTCCGAACGCCTCGGCGAGGACGACAGACGCCGTCTTCCTCCCCACCCCGGGGAGTTGGACGAGCGAGTCCATGTCGTCGGGGACGACGCCCCCATGGTCGGCTACGAGGGCGGTCGCCAGGCCGATGATCGACTTGGTCTTCTGCCGGTAGTACCCCGTCGAGTAGATGAGGCGCTCGACCTCCTCGGGATCTGCCACCGACAGGTCATCGGGGTCCGGGAAGCGAGCAAAGAGACCGGGCGCAGCCTTGTTCACGTTCTCATCGGTCGTCTGGGCCGAGATCACCGTCGAGACCAGCAACTCCCACGGACTCCGGTAGTCGAGGGCGGTGGAGATCCGCGGGTACAGCTCGCCGAGTCGTCTGGCGAGACGCCCTGCCCGGGCTCTCTCGGCGGACGTGGGCGATGATCCATCTGCACGGAAGCGGGGCGGCATCGGGGGAGCGTACCGCCCGCCCGCCGACCCGGATGCGATGCAACCGGTGCACGAACCCATAGGGTTCCACATCCGGTTCGAATCGCTCCCCCGGGCTGGGGAGCCGGTGTTCCGGCTGTGGGGCCCTCGGTTCGGTCGACCGCTACCCTCCTCCGCCAATGTCCATCCTCCTCGAAGCGCTCCACACCGACGGCTTGGTCGCCGACGGACTGGTCAAGGTCGACCGCTTCCTCAACCACCGGGTCCGACCTGACGTGATGGCCGAGGTCGGGAAGTCCATCTCCGCTCTCCTCGCCGGGTGGTCGGCCGACGTGATCCTCACGGCCGAGGCCTCTGGGATCCCGCCCGCGACAGCCGCGTCCCTCGCCTCCGGCCTCCCGATGGTGTACGCCAAGAAGTTCGTCGGCGAGGGCGGCCGGGACAGCTACTCACGCGACGTCGCGTCGCCCACCAAGGGCATCGAGTACCGGGTGGAGATCGCCCGCCATGTCCTCGAACCCGGGCTTCGGGTGGCGATTGTCGACGACTTCCTCTCTGGTGGTCGAACGGCCGCCGCGCTCGTCGAACTCGCCCGCGAGGCAGAGTGCGAGGTGCTGGGCGCCGTGTTTGTCATCGAGAAGGCCTGGATGCCGGGCCGAGCGCTTGTGGAGGCCCTGGGCTGCCCGGTGCTTGCGCTCGCCACGGTGGTCTCGATCGAGTCTGGGGTGCTCCAACTTGCCGCTTCCTGAGCACGAACTCGTCGACCGGCTTCGGGCGTCTCTCGACGATCTGTGCTTCGCCTGCGGTCGCGACAACCACCTTGGTTTGGGGCTGGACGGCTTCAGTTTCGACGGCGTGGAGGCGACCGCAACGTTCCAACCGCAGCCACTCCACCGCGGGCTGCAGAGTCGCCTGCATGGAGGACTGTCGGCCACGGCCATCGACGAGATCCTCGTATGGGCTGGGATCCTCGGGGAGGGCGTGATGAGTGTCACCGGCACCCTCGACCTTCGCTTTCGCCGCCCGGTACCGGTCGACGTGCCGCTGCTCCTGCGCGGCCGGGTGGATGAACGGAGGGGGCGCCGCCTCATGCTCTCGGGATCGCTCGACGACGGTGAAGGGCCCTGCGTCACAGCCAGCGGGATCTACCTGGTCACCGCCGAAGTCACCGATCTCCTCGACCCATGACGCCGAGGGCAACCCGCTTCTTTGCCGTGCTGGTGAATCTCGCGTCTGGGGCGTGCCTGATGCTCCTGGCGCTCGCCGTGGGCGACCTCGGACCACTCCAGGCCGCAGGATGGTGGGCACTCGGATCCGGCTTCACACTCTCCTTGCTCGCCTTCCCTTCGATCAGCGAAGTCCGCGACGCCCTGCTACCGGGGGCGTTTGCGGCACTGACCTTCGGCTTGACCGCCCATGCGCTCGAATTGGTGGGTGTGGCCCTCGTTGGGACCACTGTTGCGCTTGCCCTCGCCGTCGGCCCGGCCGCCTCCCGGTTGCTTCGCATGACCCTCCCCTCCCCCATCCAGGTGGGAGCGTTGTCCGGGGGGATTCTCGGCATGGTGGTGTTCGTCTCGCTGGGACCCCCGGATGCCGGGCTCGTGCTCACGGTCGCCGCCGGACTGGCCCTCACCGCCCACACCCTCAGTGTCGATCGGGTCGTTCACAAGCACCGGATCCTCGGGCTCAATGCCTCCGTGATGCTCGTCGCGGGGGGACTACTGCTCGCAGCCGAGGCCTCGACGTCGGGGTTCGTGCCCCCGGGCCGCAGCGACCTCCCGATCCTGGTCTCCGCCGTCGCCCTCGCAGGCGTCGCCCTTCCCCTCCTCCGCGTGCGGATCGCGCAACGCCTCGGCCCTTCTTCGGCGCGTCACTGGCTGCCCTGGTTCGCGGTGGGGGCAGCTCTCGCGGGCTGGTGGACCAGTCCCCTCTCCCCGACCACGGCCGCCGGGGCTGCTGTGCTCCTCGCCTCTGCCTGGGTCGTCGGTGTCCGACCGACCGGGATCACCGAGGCCGAAGCCTTCAGGATCGGCCCATGAACCGCTCGACCCGTGAGTAGACCTTCACGGCGAGCCGAATGGCCCCCACGAACACGAAGAGGGCCATTGCCAGGTAGGCGGTGAGTTCCATGGGGCGGAGGTACCCGAAGTCGCAGGCTCCGACACCCGCGGGACACAGCCCGTACCCCGAACCCCCGGACGCCAGGTCGAGCAGCACGAGGAGCGGGACGACGGCGACGGCAAAGGCCCCAAGGAGGAGCACCGCAACGATGAGCCTGAGCCAGATCATGGCCCAACAGTATGCCGCCCCGGATGGGTATCGACCTTCATGCGACGTCGTGCCCGTGTGAGGCACCCACCCACCGGAACTGCCGTTCGGCTCCGATCGAGGCCCTAGGCTCCCGGCGATGACCTACGTCGAGGAATCCTTCACCCCCGACGAGCGGAATCTGCTCGCCCGGTACGTCTCCAACACCAACAAGCCGGTCTTTGCCCTCATGAACCTTCCCGAGGTGGTGAAGGGGGCACTGTTCGCCCGGTACTCCCGGTCACCGAAGTCGATCCGCCGCCTGCTCCTCGACGAATTCATCAGCGACGGTCCCGAAACCGACACCCCGGACGGCGGACGAGTCGACGCCGAGCGGGCCGCCCAACTCTACGACCGCATGTTCCTCGAGTACGGCGACGATTCGGTGGCTCAACTCGGCGGTGTCCACCTTGCCTGCGAACAGGCCTCCAACGTGCTCACGAAGGTTCTTGAGTGGGGTCGGATCGCTGCCTACCTCGAGCAGTCGACCCGGTACATCTTCTACGACCAGAAGCTCGGCGATCGCTATCGCTACCTGACACCCCCGGAGATCTCACGCTCAGGGCATGCGGCTGGCTACGAGGCGTTCCTCGAGGAGGTCTTCACGACCTATTCGGAGTTCGTCGAGGTGCTCATCCCCTGGTTCGAGGAGCGGTTTCCTCGCGAAGAGGGTGACTCCAACTGGGTATGGAAGTCCACCATTCGGGCCAAGGCCTGCGACACCATCCGGGGCATGCTGCCCGCCGCCACCACGTCCAACCTCGGCATCTACGCGTCCGGCCAGGCTTTCGAACAGGCCCTGCTCCGCATGCGCTCCCACCCCCTGGAGGAGGTGCGGGACTACGCCGACATGATGCTGACCGAACTGCGAACGGTGATACCCGAGTTCTTGACCCGCGTGGACCGGGTGGACCGTGGCGACACCTGGTCCGCGTACCTCGCAGAGACCCGCACTGCCACGGAGGCGGCTGCGGCTTTCCTACCACAGGACGTCCCGACCCGGGATGAGGTGACGCTCGTCGAGTGGGATCCTGAGGCAGAACTGAAGCTGGCCGCAGCTGCGCTCTATTCGGTCTCCGAACAACCAGACGATGTCCTCCTCGACCATGTGCGCTCCCTCGCCGAGGATGAGGTCGACTCGATCTTCGCGGCACTCGTCGGGGAGCGAACCAACCGCCGACACAAGCCCGGCCGGGCCGCTGAACGGTCCTACTACCGGTTCGACATCCTCAGTGACTACGGCTCGTTCCGCGACCTCCAACGCCACCGGATGCTCACCATCGAATGGCAGCGGCTCACTGCCCGGCACGGCTACTCCACACCCGCGGTGCTCGTCGAGACCGGCTTGGCCGGGCGCTGGGATGCACTCATGGCGTCGGCGGCGAGCCTCTACGAGGCGATCCGGGCCGACCTCGGCGCCGACGTCGCCCAATACGTGGTGCCCTTCGCCTATCGGATCCGGTACCTGATGCAATTCAACGCACGGGAAGCCTTCCACCTGCTCGAGCTGAGGACCCAACCTGCCGGCCATCCCGACTACCGGAGGGTGTGCCAGGAGATGCATCGACAGATCGCGACGGTCGCCGGCCACCGTCGACTCCACGCCGCGATGGAGTACGTCAACTACGAGGACGCAGACCTCGAACGGCTCGAGGAATCGCGACGCGTCGAGCGGAGGCGAGCCGAGGCTGAATAGCGATCGGCGTCGAGCCTGATGCCCGACGGATCCTTAGACTCACTGGACCCGACCAAGGACCGTGACCAGTGGCCTCCATGGATGTCGATGCAATGATCGCCCGCTTCGCCAATCGCGCTCAGGCGGTGAAGGACCGACCACTCCCCCCGGTGGCGGGGGATGAGCGCAAGCTCTTCCTGGCGGCCAAGGAGAACGACTTCCTCGACTTCAACCTCATCGGGAACGCCAACTGGGCCGTGGAGGACGAACACCTGGTCCTCCGCATCCCCTTGCGCCCCACGGGTGATTGACCCCCGGACGCGGCGCTCCCATGCGCGTTGAGTTCGTATCGGGAAAGGGCGGCGTCGGCAAGTCTGCCGTGTCCGCGGCCCTCGCACGGTTGCATGCTCGCCGCGGCGAGCGGGTCCTTGCCGTGGCCATGCTCCCGGGTGGAGGACTCGCCGCGCACCTCGGTGCTCCCGGGTTGGGTACCGACCCGAGGAGCACCATCGACGGCGTCGCCGCAGTGGAGGTCCGCCGGGTCGACGCGCTCGAGGAGTACGTGCGGCTCCACTCCCCGGTTCCCTTCCTCGCTCGCATCGGTCGCGCGATCCGGGCCTTCGATGCCCTGGCCACTGCCGCGCCCGGGGTGCGGGAGCTCATCACTATCGGCAAGATCCTGCATGACGCGGTCCGATGGGACCGGGTGATCGTCGATGCGGTACCCACGGGGCAGCTCGGCTCGTACCTCGGCGCCCCTGAGGTCATCCTCGGCCTCGTCCCGGCCGGCAGGGTCGCCGAACAGGCACAGGAGCTCACCACCGACCTGCGGGGGTCGTCGACCGTTCACTTCGTCACGATCGCCGAGGAGCTCCCGGTGACGGAGACCCTCGAGGGAGTGGCCGAACTCGTGGCCCTGCCTCCCCCGCTGGGCTCGATCATCGTGAACCGGACACTCGCACCTCTTCCGTCGGTCCCTGACGGCGCCGGGCCTCTCCGGGAAGCCGCGATGCTGCAACAGGCCCTGGCCGAGAACCAGGCGGCATGGCGTTCCCGGCTCGCCCCCGGACCTCTCCTGCCGTTCCTCTTCGGGGCAACCGACCCGGTCCTCATAAGCGAGATGCTCGCGAACAGCCTCGAGGAGTGGCTGTGACCGACGTGTACTGCGTCGCCGGGGCCGGCGGAGTCGGGAAGACGACCCTTTCTGCTGCGATCGCCGTCCACTTGGCACGCCGTGGCGAGACGACGCTCGTCATCACCGTCGACCCGGCCAGGCGCCTTGGCCAAGCCCTCGGCTTGTCCGGCCTCGACCACGACCCCCACCCGGCCACCGAACCGAACCTGTGGGCTGCAATGCTCGACGCCCGCGGCTCGTGGGAGGACATCGCCCGTCGCTACGCACCCCCCGAGTCCGCCGAACGACTCCTTGGCAACGCCTTCTTCCAGGCCGTCGCCAGGCGCTTCCCCGCCAGCCAGGCCTACGCCGCTGCCGACACGATGACCCGTGAGGTGGAGAGCGGGAGATGGGACGCCGTGGTGGTCGACACCCCGCCATCGGCAGGTGGGGTCGAGTTCTTCACCGCGCCGAGTGACCTCCTCGACCTCATCAACGGACCACTCCTCAAGGCTCTCACAGGGGCGGGACTCCCGGGCGCCAGGACGGCCTTTCGCTTCACCGTGACCCCATTCCTGAAGCTCGCCGACGCGATCCTGGGCAGCGAGATACTCCAGGACCTCACCGCGTTCCTCTTCGACCTCCGGACGACTTCTGATGGTCTGACCCGTCGCAGCAAGGAGATCGCCCGGGTGTATGGGCAGAGCCGGAACATCATCGTCACGACCGCCGACCCGACGCCCCTGGCGGAGGCCCTCGACTTCGTCGGTCTCCTGCCCGACGTCACCACACCACCCGAAGCACTCCTCTTCAACCGAGCGGTGCCACCGGCATGGGAATCCGTGGAGGCGCCGCCGGGTGACGACCCCGCCGCAGCGAACCTCCGGCTGTGGGTGGCCGAGGCCCGCCGCCAAAGGCGCCTCCGAGATGACCTGGCCATCAGCCTCGATATTCCCATCCATACCGTCGTGTGGGCCCCGGAGACCCCGGCCACCCTCGATGCCCTGTGCGACCTGGTCCCCCCTGCGCTCCTCGCCGGGGCAGCGGACGGAGCCCCTCCCCGGCTCGGGTAGATTCCCTCCGACAAGGCAGCCCACCCAGGACACGCCCGTGCATTCGGATCCGCTCCCCGACGACCGCCGCCAGATCCCCACGCTCGTACGGGCAGCCATCGTCATTGCTCTCCTGTACCTCTTCCTCGTCGGCGTCAAGATGCTCGAGGGAGGGATCAAGGGCCTCGGCGCCGACTACACCGATGCAGTCTTCGCCAGCGTCGCCACCCCGGTGGCCGGGCTGCTCGCAGGTGTGCTGGCCACGGTGCTGGTCCAGTCGTCCTCGGTCACCACCTCGACCATCGTCGGCCTGGTCGCCTCCGGGGTGATCTCGGTCGAGACCGCGGTCCCCATGATCATGGGCGCCAACATCGGGACCACCGTCACGAACACGCTCGTCTCGCTCACCCACGTTCGCCATTCGACGGAGTTCGCCCGGGCGTTCACGGCAGCCACGATGCACGACTTCTTCAACTTCATGGCCGTGATCATCTTCCTACCGCTCGAGATCCTCACCGGGTTCCTGTCGAAGTCGGCAGCCTGGATCGCCGGCTTGTTCGTCAACAGCGGAGGGGGGAGTGACTTCGACAGCCCTATCAAGGCGGCGGTGAAGTGGGGAGCCTCCTGGATCGAGAAGATCCCGGAGGCGATCTCCTCCTCCGAGGTTGTCGTCGCGGTGCTCGTCCTGGTTCTCGGGATTCTCATGATCTTCGCCACGTTGACGCTCATCACGAAGAACATGCGCTTGTTGGTGGCCGAGCGGATCGAACGAACCCTCAACGCCGCCCTCGCCAGATCGGGCCTCATCGGGATCGTGGTCGGACTCATCGTCACGATGGCGGTCCAATCCTCGTCGATCACCACCTCCATCCTCATCCCACTGTGCGCAGCCGGTGTGTTGGCGGTTCGCAACGCATACCCGATCACGCTCGGGGCCAACATCGGGACGACCATCACTGCACTGCTCGCCGCCCTGGGAGCTGGGTCGGTGGACGGGTTGACGATCGCGTTCACCCACACCCTGTTCAACCTGGCCGGTATCCTGCTCATCTACCCGGTTCCCCGCATCCGCTACATCCCGGTGGTGCTGGCCGAAAAGCTCGCTGATCTTGCCCTTCGCCGACGGTGGATGGCGATCGGCTACGTCGTGTTCGCATTCGCCGGCCTCCCGTTGATCGGTATATTCGCCTTCTAGTCCTGATTGGAGACACCAAATGGTTCTGCAGTTCTTCCGCTCCCGGGGACACGACTCGATCGAGGAGATCGAAGGCATCCTCGTCCAGATGCTGCGCGACGCCTGCGTCGTCTACTCCGCCGCCACCGAGGCCGTGTTCGGGGCCGGGAAGTCGAAGGAGGCCAAGGCGACGGTGAAGGACACCGACAAGCAGATCAACCGCGGCCAGGAGCAGGTCCGCCAGATGCTCATGGTGCACGGAGCGGTCCGTGGGGGCGCCACGACCGATCTCCCGGTGATGCTCGCCTATATGAGCGTCGTCAAGGACGTCGAACGGGTGGGTGACTACGCCAAGAACCTCTACGACCTCGCCCGGTACGGGGCCGACCTCACCCAAGGAGAGGACGCGCCCAAGCTGGAAGCCACCCGCGAACGGGTCGGCCAGATGATCGATCAGGCCGGGGACATCTTCGAGAACGTGGACCTCGAGGCCGCGCGGACGTTCCTCGCCCGCGGGGACGCATTCCTCGACCAGTGCGACGACGAGGTGAAGGCAGCACATGCGAGTCAGGGCGTCGCGGCCGACGCGGTGGCGCGGGCGCTCTTCTATCGCTTCGAGAAGCGAATCGCCGCCCACCTCATGAACTTGGTGAGCTCCCTCATCCTGCCTGTCGACGACCTCGACTACTACGACGAGGACCGGGACGACCGCTCCTAGCCCCCGGGCTCGGTGCGCTTCCTCGCCATGGACTCACTCGCCGTCGCGCAGGACGCGGCCTCCATCGACACTGCCCTTCTGCTGATCGGCCTCTTCGGGGGCCTGGCGATCTTTCTCCATGGCATGGACGGAATGAGTGAGGCCCTGCGCCTCATGGCCGGGAGCCGTCTGCGAGCAATCCTCCGCCGACTGACCGGCAACCGCTTCACGGCTGCCGCCACCGGGGTGGGGATCACCGCGGTCATCCAGTCTTCGTCTGTGACCAGCGTCCTCGTCGTCGGCTTCGTGTCGTCGCAGTTGTTGACTCTTCAACAGGCGATCGGCGTCATCCTTGGTGCTGACATCGGCACCACGATTACTGCCCAGATCGTTGCATTCAAGGTCACCGACTACGCGCTCATGGCCGTCGCCATCGGATTCCTGGTAGCCGTCATCACGAAGTCGGAAAAGACCAAGGCGAGAGGGCAGGCCCTCCTGGGTCTTGGTCTCGTCTTTTTCGGCCTGAGCATCATGGGTGATGCCATGAAACCGCTTCGGACCTACGAGCCCTTCATCGACCTGATGATCACAATGTCCAATCCCATCCTCGGGATCCTGGCTGGAGCGGCCTTCACCGCCCTCATACAGTCATCATCGGCCACCACGAGCATCATCATCGTCCTCGCCAGTCAGGATCTCGTTCCGCTCGATGCCGGAATCGCAATTGTCCTCGGCGCCAACATCGGGACGTCGGTGACCGCCTTGCTCGCGGCGATCGGCAAGCCACGGGACGCCCTCCGAGTCGCTTTCGTCCACACCACGCACAAGGTGATCGGGGTCCTGATCTGGTTTCCGTTCATCGGACTCCTCTCCACGCTCGTGCTGAACATTGGCGGTGGTCCCGGCCGGGCCATCGCCAACGCTCACACCATCTTCAATGTTGTCAATACCGTCCTCTTCCTCGGTTTCACGAAACAGCTCGCTGCGATGGCCGTGAGGTTCGTGCCCGACCGGTCGGAGGCCGAGGAGGCGATCATCAAGGCCAGGTATCTCGACCATGCCCTTCTGACCACCCCGAGCCTCGCCCTCGATCGGGCTCGGCTGGAGATGCTGCGCATGGCCGATCGGATCAGGACCATGTACGGGGCGATCCTGCCCGGGATCCTCGTCGGCGACCGGCAGTTCCTGCTCGACATCGAGCAGATGGATGACGAGGTCGATGCCCTCCATGGCCACATCATCACCTACCTGGGTGAGGTGTCCCGGTCCAAGCTCGACGAGGAGGACACCGACGAATTGCTTGCCCTCATGACCGTCGTCAACGACTTGGAGGCGATCGGCGACATCATCGAGACCAACCTCGTGGCGCTCGGCCTCGACCGCCTCGACCGCAACCTCGAGGTGAGCCCCCAAACGGCGGCCGTGATCACCGAGTTCCACTCCACCGTCTCGGAGGCCCTCGACAACGCCATGCTCGCCGTCACCCAGAAGAACGAGACGGCGGCCCACCAGGTGTCGGCCATGAAGAAGACGATCAACAGCATGGAGGTGGCCGCCACCCAGCACGAGGCAGAACGTCTCGTCGCTGACGGCGCCAACCGGGTCGCCCTCTACCGCCTCGAGACCGAGGTGATCAACCACCTCAAGCGGGTCTACTACTTCTGCCGCCGCGTCGCCCGGGCCGCCGTTCCGGCCAAGGACCAGGCAAGGGTCTAGGTCGGCGTCAGCGCCTGCGCCTCTTGTGCAGCACGGAGGTCATGACGACGAAGCGACAGCGGAATGGGAGGTAGCGGGCGCCGAGTGGTGGCACGGCCTCGAGGCTTGCGAGCACTCCCATCCCCTACCCCGCACGATGTCGCCTCCGGCGACGATGCGGCGGCGCCCTTCCCCCACTTCGTGGGGGACAGTCCGGTGGTCCTACAAGACGGCGCGCGGGCCGAACAGCTCGCGTAGCTCGGCGAACAGGTCGGAGCGGGCCTCGACCCGGTGCCCGTCCACCCTGAGCACCTTGTGGCCCTTCTCCGACGTGAGGTGGAGTACCACTTCGGCCTGCCCGGGGTGATTGACGAGCACCTGCTTGAGGGCGGCGACCTTCTCCCTGCTCAGCATCGTCGCCGGGACTTCGATCCGCACCGTGGTTGCACCGTTGAGCCGGGGTTCGACGAGCTCGGAGGCGACGATCTTCGTCTCCTCACCCCGGTCGTCGACCCTCCCCTTCACCAGGAGTACCGCATCCTCCTGGACGAGAGGGCCGAACGCATTCACGGTCTTCGGGAAGCAGAGGACCTCGACGTCACCCTCGAGATCCTCGAGTTGGAAGAAGATCATCGGCTCCCCGTTGCGGGTAAAACGACGAGTGATGGCTCCCACGAGACCACCAATCACCACCAGCTCCCGGTCGTCACGCTCCTGGAGTGAGGGGATACCGCAGGTCACCTGCGAGCGGAGGGAGGCCTCGATGCCGAGCAGGGGGTGATCGGAGATGTAGAGCCCGAGCATCTCCTTCTCGAATGCGAGTTTGATCCTCTTGTCCCACTCGCCGGCCGGGATCAGCGGGGCGGCACTCGGCTTCGCCGCGTCGTCCCCCTCCGCGAACAGGCTGTACTGGCCGTTGTCCTCGTTGCGTCGCCGCTCCACGGTCACCGCCAGCAGGTCTTCAAGGCCCAGGAACAGGCCCTTGCGGGTGTACCCCATCTTGTCGAACGCGCCTGCCTTGATGAGTGATTCCATCGTCTTGCGATTCAGCACACCGAGGTCGACCCGGTCGAGGAAGTCCTGGAAGTCCACGAACGGGCCCCCTTCGAGCCTCTCTTCGATGATTCGTTCGACAACCCCCTCGCCCACGTTGCGGACTGCCGACATCCCGAACACGACCTCCCCGTCGGCGACCGTGAAATCGACCTCCGATCGATTGACGTCGGGCGGGAGCACTCGCACGTCCATCGCCCGACACTCGTTGAGGTACAGCGAGGTCTTGTCCTTGTCGCGCTTGGTGGCGGTGAGGAGCGCGGCCATGTACTCGGACGGGTGGTGGGCCTTCAACCATGCCGTCTGGAAGGCCACATAGGCGTAGCACGCGGAGTGGCTCTTGTTGAATCCATAGCCGGCGAAGTACTCGACCAGGTCGAAGAGCTCCGCCCCGAGGTCCGTGCCGTACCCCTCCCGCTCGGAACCCTCGATGAACTTCGTCCGCTGCTCGGCCATCAGGGCCGGGATCTTCTTGCCCATGGCCTTGCGCAGGACCTCTGCCTCGCCCATGGTGAAGCCGGCTATCCGTTGGGAGACCTGCATCACCTGTTCCTGGTACACCATGATCCCGAACGTGTCCGACAGGAACTCGATGAGGTCGGGATGCGGGTACTCCACGATCTCTCGGCCGTGCTTCCGCTCGACATACATCGTGTGCATGTTGGCCCCGAGCGCTCCCGGTCGGTAGAGGGCGTTGACCGCGATGATGTCGTTGAACCGGTCCGGCTGCAGGTTCCGGATGAGCTGTCGCAGCCCCGAGGACTCGAGCTGGAAGACACCGATCGTCTCACCCCGTCGCAACAGGTCGAATGTCTTCTCATCGGCCAGGTCGACGTTGTCGATGTCCGGTCGGGTCCCGGTGGAGACCTCGATCAGCTCAAGTGCTCGTTCGATGATCGAGAGGTTGCGGAGTCCGAGGAAGTCCATCTTGAGGAGCCCGAGCTCCTCCACGCCGTGCATCTCGTATTGGGTGACGATCTCGGCGCCTTCGCCCTTCTGCTGGATCGGCACGATGTCGGTGATCGGCATCGGGGCGATGACCACGGCGGCCGCGTGGATGGAGTCCTGGCGACGCAGCCCCTCCAGGCCGCGAGCCGTGTCGAGCGTCTCGCGGATCTCCGGTTCGGACTCGTACGCCCTCCGCAACTCGCCGGCCTCTGCGTGGAACGCCCTGGCGTTGTCGTCCCCCGGTTCGGGGTCCTCGAGAAGGTCGGCGATGCTCGCATCCCGGCCGAGGATCGAGCCCGGCCACATCTTCGAGATCCGGTCGCCCACCGAGTACGGATGGCCGAGGACCCGAGCGGAGTCCCGTACCGCCTGCTTCCCTTTGATGGTCGAGAACGTGATGATCTGCGCCACGTGGTCGGAGCCGTACTTCTCTGCTGCGTACTTGATGACGTCCGCCCGGTACCGCTCGTCGAAGTCCATGTCGATGTCGGGCATCTCCCGTCGGCCCGGGTTGAGGAAGCGCTCGAAGATGAGCCCGTACTCGATCGGGTCGAGATCGGTGATGCCCAGGCAGTACGAGACGATGGCACCGGCGGCAGATCCCCGTCCGGGTCCGCAGCGAATGCCGCACTCCTTGGCGTAGCGGATCAGGTCCCAGACGATGAGGAAGTAGGCCGGGAAACCCATCTCGTCGATGATCCGCAACTCGTGGTCGATCCGAGCCTGGATGGTCTCGGGAAGGGAGTCGCCGTAGCGCCGGGTGGCACCGGCCTGGACCAGGTCCCGAAGGTAGCCGCTCTCCGTCTTGCCATCCGGGACCGGGAAGGCGGGGAGGAGGATCTTGCCGAACTCCATCGGTACGTGCGCCCGCTCGGCGACCCACAGCGTGTTGTCGCAGGCAGCCGGGTAGAGATCCTCGGGGAAGAGCGTCCGCATCTGCCTCGCCGTCTTGAGGTAGTACTCGGGGCCGCCGTTGAACCGGAAGCGCTTCTCCTCGTCCCTGGTCGACCCGGTCTGGATACAGAGGAGGACGTCGTGCGCCTCGGCCTCGCTGGCCGTTACGTAGTGCGCGTCGTTCGTCGCCAGGAGTGGTGCCTGCACCCGGCGGGCGATCTCGGCCAGGTCGGGCAGCACTCGCTGCTGGGCCTCGAAATCGTGGTTCATGACCTCGATGAAGTAGCTGTCCCGCCCGAAGATGTCCTGGTAGGTGGCGGCCATGGCCACAGCCTTGTCGAAGTCCCTCATGTCCGTGCTCTGGCCGTCGTCCACCGCCGCGTCGGGAGCGAGTTGCTGGGCGACGGGACCACCGAGGCAGCCCGAGGTGGCGATGAGCCCCTCGGAGTGCTGGGCGAGCAACTCGAGGTCCATGCGCGGGCGGTAGTAGTACCCCTCGAGGTACGCCTTGGAGGCGAGGTGCATGAGGTTCCGGTACCCGGTCTCGTTCTCGGCGAGGAGTGTGACGTGGTAGTAGTCCCGTCCCCCACGCGGCCGATCGAAGCGGGATCCCTTGGCGACGTACCCCTCCATGCCGATGATCGGGTTCAGCCCGACTGCGGTGGCAGCTTTGTGGAAGTCGACGACGCCGTACAACACACCGTGGTCGGTGATTGCCACCGCGGGCTGATTGTCGGCCCGCACTGCCTGCATCACCTGGTCGACGCGAGCAGCCCCATCGAGCATGGAGAACTCGGTGTGCACGTGCAGATGGGCGAAGGAGTCAGTCATACAGGACGGGATACCGAATTACATGGTTGGGATTCGTGACCCTACCACCGGCTCGATCCCGCCATGCTCGTCACACTTGGGTCGCGAAAACCAGGACGACCGCACCGAGGAGGAGAGCCATGGCGGCTGCCTCTCGACGTTCCGCCGAGCGCATCGCCACGAACGCGACGAGGCCCCCGACGAGGCCCCCGAGGTGCCCTTGCCATGAGATGCCCGGCATGAGCGAGATGACGAGGTTGATCCCGAGGATCATGAGGATCGAACGCAGTTGGGCTTTGCCGGCCAGGCTCCGCCGGGTCGACCAGGCGCTCCCGAGCCAGATCCCGAACAGGCCGAAGACTGCGCCCGAGGCTCCAACCGTCTGGCTGAAGGGATGGGCGAGGTAGACGACGGCCGCTCCCCCGGCTGCGGCCGAGAATACCCACACCGCCACGAACGGCAACCGGCCGAGGCGAGCCTCGAGCCCGGGCCCGAGGATGTAAAGGGCATACATGTTCACACCCAGATGGAAGAAGGAGCCGTGCCCGAGCGTGTGGGAGAGGACCCGCCACCAGTCGCCGGCCATGACCGCCGCCGGCTGCAGGATGACCCAAGTCCCCACCGTCTCGGGCGCCACCTGGGCAAAGAGGTAGGCAAGGACCGTGATCCCGAGGATCAAGGACGTGATCGGGGCTCGCTGGGTGAGGGACCGTTGGTGGGGCCGCCTCACCACCCGCTGCGTGCCCTGCTCCATCAGGCAGGTGGGACACCGCTGCCCGACGGCTGCGTCGATGGCGCAATCCCCGCAGATCGGCCGCCCGCAGCGACTGCAGGCAAGGTAGGTCACCCGATCCGGGTGTCGATAGCAGACCGGCGCCATCTCCTGCTGCTGCGGCTCCATCTCCATCCGGGCAAGGGTAGGGAGCACCGGCTCGTAGCTCGTGGACCCGGTAGCCACCGATCGTGGGCTCCCGGGACGGTGATCTGCCTGCAGCGACGCTCGCTACCCTCAGCCGCGTGCGATTCGGAGTCCTCACTGCCGGGGGTGATTGTCCCGGGCTGAATGCCGTCATCCGGGCCATCGTGCGCCGGGCGGTGCGCAACGGTGACGAAGTCGTCGGGATCCGGAATGGCTGGCAAGGCCTCATGGAGAACGATGTCGTCACCCTTGGCCGGGATGACGTCTCAGGGATCATCGCCAAGGGAGGCACGATCCTCGGTACGAGCCGGCAGGATCCCTATGTGCACGGCCAGGGCCGGGCCACCGTCCAAGGAGTGCTCGACTCGTTCGGGATCGAGGGGGTGGTCGTCATCGGTGGCGACGGCTCCCTCCGGTCGGCCGCCCGCCTCCACGCCGAAGGCGTCCCGGTGGTTGGGGTACCCAAGACGATCGACAACGACATCGGACTGACCGATGTCACCTTCGGCTTCCACACAGCCGTCCAGATCGCCACCGAGGCCATCGACCGCCTCACGACGACCGCCGAAGCGCATCATCGCGTCATCCTCGTCGAGGTGATGGGGCGGACCGCCGGCTGGATCGCCGCCTACGCGGGTATCGCGGGTGGAGCCGACATCATCCTCGTGCCCGAGGTGCCGTATGCGATCGATGCGGTCTGTGAGGTACTCAGGGATCGACATACGCGGCGGGACTACTCGATCGTCGTCATCGCCGAAGGCATCACGCCCCCGCCCACGGCCTCACCCACCGACGTACCGCGCGACTCCTTCGGGTTCGCACGCCTCGGAGGGGTCGCCTACGACGTTGCTCCGTTGATCGAGGCTGCGACCGGGATCGAGACCCGAGTGGTGGTGCTCGGTCACACGCAAAGAGGTGGAACACCCACCGCCTACGACCGCGTCCTTGCCACCCGCCTCGGCACGGCTGCGGCCGACCGGATCGCTGCCGGCGAGAGCGGGACGATGGTCGCGTTGCGCAACGACCAGATCATCTCGGTGTCCCTGGCCGACGCCTGCGCGACACCCCGGCGTCTGACGGCGGACATCTTCGACGTCGCCTCGACCTTCTTCGGCTAGTGGCCTGCCTGTCAGGTACCGCCCTCACCCCGCAGGGCGACGAGCGAATCGGCGAGTTCGAGCGGGATCGGCGATTCGACACTGATCTCCTCGCCGCTGAGTGGGTGGGGAAAGGTGAGCCGAGCCGCGTGAAGCCAGGTCTGGTGGAGTCCCAAGGTCGGTGTGGCAGCGGATCGATAGACCCGATCGGCCACCACGGGGTGCCCAATGGCAGCCATGTGCACCCGGATCTGGTGGGTGCGACCGGTTTCCAGCTTCACCTCGACGAGCGTCACTGCCGGCGTCTCGAATGCCTCCCTGACCCGGTAGTGGGTGCGGGACGGCCGTCCGGTGGCAGAGACGCGACGCCGGGTCGGGGTCTGGGGGTCTCGCTCGATCGGGGCATCGATGGTGCCGGTTGGGGTGCTGAAGTGCCCCACCACCAGCGCAAGGTACTCACGGGTCACCTCCCTGCGACGGAGCAGGTCTTGCAGGCTCGCAAGGACCGCGGCCTGTTTGGCGACAAGGAGCGCGCCGGAGGTATCGCGGTCGAGTCGGTGAACGAGGCCCCAGCGACCGGGCTCGCCCACCTCCATCATCTCTGGCCATCGCGCCACGAGGCCGCTCGCCAGGGTGGGTGCTCGGGTGCCCGCACCGGCATGGACGATGAGACCGGCCGGCTTGTCGATCACCGCCAGCGCGTGGTCCTCGTAGAGGACATCGAAGACGACCGTCGGGTCCGGTCGATGGACGGCCTCTTCGATCACCGGGTACGTGATGATCGATCCCTCGACGACCTTCGTGCGGGCGGCGACCGCGGCACCGTCGAGCAGGACCGTCCCATCGTCTATGAGCTTGCGGGCCGCCGAACGGGTCACGTCCGCCAGTTGGGAAAGGGCCCGGTCCAAGCGCTCCCCGGCCAGCGAAGTGGTGACCGTGGCTTCAGGCACGACGGAACGCCGGGAGCGCCAAGACGAACAACAAGGCAATGCCGACGTTGATCGCCGCGTCGGCGACGTTGAAATTCGGGATGGCCCACAATCGGATGAAGTCGACGACATGACCGTCGAGAAGCCCGTCGCCGCGGGTGAATCGGTCGACCAGGTTCCCGATCGCTCCCCCCAACACGATGCCGAGTGCGATGAGTTCACCCTTGGCCTCGGCCGAGCGGACCATGCCGAGCACCACGCCGACGATGCCGACCCCGATGACCGCGATGATCGGTCCGGCGTCCCTGAACAAGCCGAACGCGGACCCTGGGTTCTCTGCGTACTCGAAGGAGAGCCAGCCGGGGAGCAGCTCGATCGGATTCCCCGGCAGGGAGGCTTCGGCCCACCGCTTGGACAGCTGGTCGGCGGCCACGATGAGCGCCGCCAGCGCCAGCACGAGCCGGTAGCGGGAGATCACCGACGCTTCGCAGCGCAGGCCACGCACAGCGTGCTGTGGGGTAACGCTCGGAGGCGTTCCAGCGGGATGGCGGTCCCGCAATCCTCACACTCGCCGTAGGTTCCGACGTCCATCCGTTCGAGTGCGTGCTCGATCCGCTGGACGTGGCTGAGGCTCGTCGCATCGAGTTGGCGTTCCATCTCGTACTCGAACGCGAGCGTCCCGCCTTCCCCCGTCGACGGGTCTGGGATCCGCTCCGACGTGGCTTCCGACTCGAGCGAGAGTTCGAGTTCCTGTTGGTGGATCTCGATCGTGCGGAGAATCCGGGCGCGCTCCTCCTCGAGCTCCACACGGAGCTTCTGGATGGTTGACTCAGCGAGTTTGCGGCTCATGGTTTCTCCTGCCTTCCGCCGCCTGTCCATTCGATGCCGAGCGCTACGGCGACCTCACTCGGTTCCCTCCCCTGGACCAGGACTTCCTTTCGTCGACTCGTGGTGCCCCCGAGGAGCTCACAGCGGGCCCCGGTCCTGTCCGAGAGCAGCCGGAGCATAGCCTCGTTCGCCTTTCCACCTTCGGCAGGTGCGGCCACCTGCACCTTCATCGATGCCCCATATGGCCCGATGACCCGGGTGCGCTTCGCCCCCGGGACTACCCACACGGTCACGATGGTCCCTCCGACCTCCCGTCTCAGCATCGGGAGAAGCTAGTCCCGGCGGGAGCTTCGGCTCCGCAACATCAACATCAACCTCGATCCTGTCGCGAGCCTCCATGCGACACCACATCCTTCAGCGGTCGTCTGGGTTGATGTCGAAGTTGACGTTGACGCTTGCGGATTCGACGTTCGCCTTGACCTTGACGCCGCAAAGCTGGCGCTGCCGCCGAGGCTGGAGGCTCCGGTACCATTCCCGCTTCGCAACCCACCTGAGATGATGCCCACGTTCCGCCGCGTCACCCCCCCAAGCTCCATCCCCCAGGGCGAGACGGACGTCATCGCGCTCTGGCGTCGGACTGACGCGTTTCGCCGCAGCATCGACCAGCGGCCCGAGGAGAAGCGGTACAACTTCTACGATGGTCCCCCGTTCGCCACCGGGGACCCCCACTACGGGCACATCCTCGCCGGGGTGATCAAGGACATCATTCCCCGCTACTGGACGATGCGCGGCTTTCGGATCGAGCGCCGCTTCGGATGGGACACCCACGGGCTCCCCGTCGAGATGGAGGTCGAGAAGCTGCTCGGCATCTCCGGCCCCCGCGAGATCGCCGACTACGGGATCGACCGTTACAACGAGGCCTGCCGGGCGATGGTGCAACGCACCACCGAGATCTGGGAGGTGGTCACCGAGCGCATCGGACGCTGGATCGACTTCGAGAACGACTACAAGACGATGGACACCGACTACATGGAGTCCGTCTGGTGGGTCTTCAAGCAGTTGTGGGACAAGGACCTCATCTACCTCGACTTCAAGGTCCTCCCCTACTCGTGGGGTGCCACCACGCCGCTCTCCAACTTCGAGGCCAACCTCGACTACCGCGACGTCGACGATCCGTCCCTCACCGTTCGGCTCGAAGTACTGGAGGGGAACGACTCCGTCCCCGTCGGTGACCACCTCCTGATCTGGACGACCACGCCGTGGACGCTCCCGTCCAACCTGGCGGTTGCCGTCGGGGAGGACATCACGTACGCCCGGGTTCGCTCGGGCGATCTCTGGTTCTGGCTCGCCGAGGACCTCGTGTCCAGCGTCCTGGGCCCCGACGCCCAACTCGACCGCACGGCCCCCGGGTCGGCGATGGTCGGGATCTCCTACCGGCCGCCCTTCGATCACTTCGGGGAGGAGCGGGACAGGGGCGCGTTCCGGGTGCTCCTCTCGGACTCCGTCACGACCGAGGAAGGCACCGGGCTCGTCCACATGGCCCCCGCCTACGGCGAGGCGGATTTCCTTGCCCTCCAACAGGCCGGACTCGACGTCCTGGTCGACCCAGTGGACGAGGGCGGCCGGTTCACCGCGGCGGTCCCCGAAGTCGAGGGGCAGCTCGTCAAGGACGCTGACAGGACGCTGCTCCGCATGCTCCGGGAGCAGGGCGTCCTCGTCTCCGAGGGCACAATCCGCCACTCCTACCCCTTCTGTTGGCGCACCGGGACCCCCCTCATCTACAAGGCCGTTCCTACTTGGTATGTGAAGGTGGAGGAGCATCGCGACCGACTCGTCGAACTCAACAACCGCATCCACTGGGTCCCGGGCCATGTCGGGGAGCGCCGCTTCGGGAACTGGCTCGAGGGTGCCCGCGACTGGGCGATCTCCCGCAACCGTTACTGGGGCTCGTGCATCCCGATCTGGCGGTGCCCCAACGAGCATTTCACCTGCGTTGGGTCGATCGAGGAGTTGGAGCGTTACTCGGGTGTCCGGCTCGACGACCTGCACAAGCACAACGTCGACCCGGTGGTCTTCCCCTGTCCCGAGTGCGACGCGATTGCTGAGCGGGTTCCGGAGGTCCTCGACTGCTGGTTCGAGTCCGGGTCGATGCCCTACTCCCAGCTGCACTACCCGTTCGAGAACCAGGACGCCTTCGAGTCGCTCTTTCCCGCCCAGTTCGTCTCGGAAGGGATCGACCAGACCCGAGGTTGGTTCTACACCCTCGTGGTGCTCGCCGGGCTCGTCTCCGACCGCGAGGCATTCAGCAACTGCGTCGTCTTCGGCCACATCCTCGCCGAGGACGGACGCAAGATGTCGAAGAGCCTGCGCAACTACCCCGATCCCACCGCCGTGCTCGACGAGTTCGGGGCCGATGCCCTGCGGGCCTACCTCATCAACTCCCCCGTCGTCCGAGCAGAGCCACTCAGGTTCTCGGAGAAGGGGGTTCGTGAAGTAGTACGCACGGTCCTCCTCCCGCTCTGGAATGCGTACTCCTTCTTCACCACCTACGCGGAGGCCGATGGCATCTCCTTGGACGACCTCGCAGCTGCCCCGGTCATCGCCGATCGTCCGGAGCTCGACCGGTGGCTGCTCTCGGCACTGCAGAGCCTCGTCGAGCGGGTCAACTCCGAGATGGAGGGCTACTACCTCTACAACGTCATCGAGCCGACCCTCGGCTTCATCGACGACCTCACCAACTGGTACATCAGGCGCTCGCGTCGCCGGTTCTGGCGTTCCCGGGCCGACGGGGACTCGGACAAGCTTGCAGCGTTTGCGACGCTCTACGAGGCGCTGGTGACCTTCTCCAGGGTGCTGGCCCCCGTGCTCCCGTTCATCACCGAGCAGCTTCATCAGGGTCTCGTCGTCGGGTTCGACCCCTCCGCTCCGGATTCGGTCCATCTCGCCGACTACCCGGTGGCCGCCACATCGCTCATCGACTCCGAACTGGAGGTGTCGATGGCCGCAATCCGAACCACGGTCCGCCTCGCTCACAACCTTCGCAAGCAGCACGGCCTCCGGGTTCGCCAGCCCCTCGCCGGGCTCACGGTGCTCACGTCCGACCCGGCCGTCCGGGCGGCGATCGAGTCGCACGTGGACCTCATCGCAGAAGAGCTGAACGTCAAGACCGTCGCCGTGCGGGCGGACGAGACCGCCCTCGTCGAACTCTCCGCAAAACCGGACTTCAAGACGCTCGGGCCCCGGATCGGTGCCGACGTCAAGTTGGTCGCGGCAGAGCTCAGCCGCCTCTCGTCGGCCGAGGTCGCCTCGGTCGTCGCCGGGGAAGCGCTTTCGGTCGCCGGGCACCTGATCACGGCGGACGACCTGGTCGTGCTGCGCACACCCCGCGACGAGGTCGTGGTGGCCAGCGACAAGGACCTCAGCGTGGCCCTCGACACGCATGTGTCCGAGGCGCTCGAGGTGGAAGGCCTGGCCCGGGAGATCGTCTCCCACGTCCAGCGTCTCCGCCGTGAGGCGGACTTCGCCGTCACCGATCACATCGCCTTCACCTGGGGATCCGACAGCGATGCGGTGCGGGAAGCGGTCTCACGCCACTCAGACATGATCGCGGTCGAGGTGTTGGCCGACTCGGTGGTCGAGGGCGACGGCATGGCCATCGACATCCTCGGGCATACGATCCGACTCTCGGTGGAACGCGCCTAGTGCTGTGTCCACGCACGTTCGCGTGGGTGGTGTCGAGCGAGGATGGTTCCTCGCACTGACGCAGGACGCAGGCGCATCGGTGGATGCGTCAAGGACGAGGACACCGCGAGGGGCGATCCTCGCCGACGGAACACCGCAAGGGTTTGCGGGCCCAGCACTAGACCGCGACCGGGGTCCCGACGGGTCACCGCTCCCAGGGACGACGCGGTCGATCACCGTCCGACGCGTCGGTGGAATCGTCATCGTCATCGTCCTCGTCGGCGACCGCCTCTTCTGCCACCGCCGGAACCTCGCCAGGAGTCACTGCCGGTGGGCTTGCCTCCGGGGTCGGCTCGGCTGCCTTGATGATCGTCTCGACCTGACCCTCCATGATGCCGAAGGCCTCCTGCGACGCCGACAGCGCCTTCTGCACCCTGGTCCGCACGAGCGAGAGCTCGCTTCGGAGACGCTCATACCCGGCGAGGAGCCGCTCCCGGTCGGCGGCCTGTTCGGGAGTGAACACCGCCTCTGGTGCCGAGGAATCGGATTCGATCTCACTCGCCCGGGCAGTGGCCTCTGCGACGATCTGCTCGGCTTGACGTTTGGCGGCCTGCAGAATCCGGTTCGCCTCCTCGTTCGCCCCGGCCACGTCCGCGGGGGCGGCACTCGTGGCGCCCCCATCGGCGAGCCGGGCATCGCGATCGCGGATCATCTGCTGGTAGTCGGCGATCGAGAGGATCACCTCCTCCAGGAAGAGATCCACCTCCTCCTCCGCGTATCCACGGAATGAAGCGGTGAACGTTCGCTGCTCGATCTCTTTGGGTGTGAGTGGCATGGTGATCCTCGGTTAGCAGATGAAGTTCTGAAGCAGGTTCAGTGCAAGGAAGAGTACGAGAGGAGAGAGGTCGAGCCCGGCACCGCCGATGGTCACAGGGGGCATCACGCGGCGAATCGGGCCGAGGAGCGGTTCGGTGACCGTGCGCAGGCCCCGCTGCACCGCACCGATCGGGTGATCACCCGGGACCCGGAACCAACTGAGGACGATCGTGGCAAGGAGTATCAGCGTGTAGACGCTGATGATCTGACACAGGAGGGTCACCGGCCCTCGATCTCCAGCTCGTACAGGCCCATGTCGGCGAGGAATCGCTTCTCCTCGCGTCCGAGCGTGATCCGGGGAGGGAGGACGAGGATGACGCCGGTACCGATCTTGCGCATCGAGCCATCGAGGGCATAGGTGAGCCCGGTGGCGAAGTCGACGATGCGGCGAACGAGGTCGGGCTCCGCTTCCCGGAGGTTGAGGACGACCGGGGTGCGTTCCCGGATGTGGTCGGCGAGCGCCTTGGCGTCGTCGAAGGAGTGGGGAGCAAGCACCTCTGGCTGCCGGTCGAGTGGGTTGACGGGGCGGACCGGACGGACGGACCCGTCCTCGGTTGTCCGAGGTATGCGGCTGTTGCCGGTTCGCTGGTCGACGGCCCGCCGCGACTGCATTGGCGGTTCCACCCGACGCCCCACCAACGGCTCCATGTCCGCACCCACTCGGTGGATCTCGCCCTCCGAGTCCGGATTGATCTGCCGTGATTGCCTGGGGGCGGACGCGGGCGGCTGTTGCACCACCGCGGTCGGGGGCAATTCACCCGGCTCTTCGTCGACAAGCCCCAGATACACCATTGTTGTTCGCCAGAACGACATGCACGTCTCTCTTCACTCTTGGCGCGGCCCAAAGATAGTGGTTCCGAGGCGTATGACCGTGGATCCTTCCTCGATCGCGACCTCGAAGTCGTTCGACATCCCCATCGAGAGGCCACGCACAGCCGGGAATTCGACCGCAAGTTCGTCCCTGAGCTCGGCCAATCGCCGGAACCACGGCCTGCTGGCCTCGGGGTCGGGTTCGAACGGGGGGAGGATCATGAGGCCGATGGCCGGGATACCAAGGTCATCACAAGCCTGGAGGAGTGGCACGACACCGACTGGCGGAACGCCCCCCTTCTGCTCCTCCCCCGCCAGGTTGACTTGGATGTAGGCAGGGACGCCGCAAGGCGCCCACGCCCTGGCGAGGCGAATGCTGTCAAGGGAGTGGAGGCTGGCGACCAGTGGTCCCACGATCGCTGCCTTGTTCCGCTGCAGGTGGCCGACCATGTGCCAACTGGCATCGGAAGGGACAACCTCGATGTGTTCTACCAACTCCTGGGCGCGGTTCTCGCCGAAGCTTCGCTGGCCGGCGTCGTAGGCAGCGATGATGCGGTCTGGCGGCTGCCGCTTCGAGATGGCGATGAGTTCGACATCGGACGGGTCCCGACCGACCCGGATGGCAGCGGCGTGGGCTCGCTGGCGAGCTTCGGCGAGGCGATGGGCAATCACGGCAGCCAACCTATCGCAGCCAGCCTGTGACTCGTTCCATCCCCTCGATGCGAGAACCATCCGTCACCGCACCGGGTGCAGCCGCCCAGCACCTCGACGTGGACGGAGGGGAGTCGGCTGCGCACCACCGCGGCCAGGTCGACGGAGGGTGTCCCCCATGTGGTCCTCGAGTGGGCGTCAGGGAACTCGGCGAGAACCTCGGGTCCGACCTCGAAGCAGCATGGCCCGATGAACGGCCCGAGCATCGCCCACTCGGGCCTGGCGCCCAATGCCTCCATGGTCGAGACCACACGTTCGAACACCCCCGCGGCCGCGCCCCGCCAGCCACCGTGGGCGACACCCACGGCTCCCGACCCACCCAGGACCGCGCCCACGCAGTCGGCCGTGCGGATCGCGAGGGGAAGGAGAGGTGCCGTGGTCACAAGGCCGTCGCCTTCCAGCCGGATCCCGCCGACCTCCACCACGTGGACCGTCGCGCCGTGCACCTGGTCGAGGATGACCCATGGGCTCGGGATTCCGAGTCGGGCGGCAACGGCTGCTCGGTCCACGGGGTCGTTCATGTCGCCATCGGCCGCCGACGTGAAGGCGGCGCCGAGGCGGCGGGTGATCATCCCTGGACGAAGGACGGGATCCCGAGGTCGTCGTCGTCCGGGTACCTGCCGGTCGTTCCCGGCTGGGACGCCGATGAGCCCCGGGACGTCCGTTTGCCGTCGAGGCCCGCCGCGATGACGGTGACCTTCAGGTCCTCGCCGAGGCTGTCGTCGATGACGGCCCCGAAGATGATCTCTGCCTCCTGGTCGCAGTGGTCATTGACCACGGAGGCGGCGATGTTCACCTCGTGGAGGGACATGTTGGCCGGGCCGGCGACGGAGAGAAGGACGCCCTTTGCGCCCTCCATGGAGGTCTCGAGAAGCGGACTGGCGATCGCTCGTTCGGCGGCCTGCTTGGCACGCTCATCGCCCGACGCCTTGCCGATGCCGAGCACGGCCGATCCGGCGTTCTCCATGATGGTGCGTACGTCGGCGAAGTCGACGTTGATGAGACCCGGAGTGGTGATCAGGTCCGTGATGCCACCGACACCTGACGTGAGCACCTCATCGGCCAGGCGAAACGCGTCGACGATCGGCATACGGGCATCGACCACTTCGAGCAGGCGGTTGTTCGGGATGACGATGAGGGTGTCCACGGCTTCCCTGAGGTTCTGGATGCCCTGCTCGGCCTGGAGCGAACGGCGACGTCCCTCGAAGCCGAACGGACGGGTGACGACCCCGACGGTCAGGGCACCCATCTCCTTGGCGATCTCGGCGACCACGGGCGCGCCGCCCGTCCCGGTGCCGCCGCCCTCGCCGGCCGTGACGAAGACCATGTCTGCCCCCGTGAGGACTTCCTGAAGTTCGTCGCGGTGTGCCTCGGCCGCCGCGCGACCCACGTCGGGGTTGGCGCCCGCACCGAGTCCGCGGGTGATATCGCGTCCGAGGTCGAGCTTGATGTCGGCGTCCGACATGAGGAGGGCCTGGGCATCGGTGTTCACCGCGATGAATTCGACGCCGCGGATGCCGGCTTCGATCATCCGGTTCACGGCATTGACACCGCCTCCACCAACGCCGACGACCTTGATCACGGCGAGGTAGTTCTGCGGGGCGGAGTGGCGGGAACTCATCGAGATCCTCCTGTGGAAAGGTGTGGCATCGCGTCGCAGTGTAGATACGGACCTCGACCTCGACCAACGATCTGTAGCGATCTCATCCTTCCCTTGAGATCGCGTGGATTCTGCCCCGGCCGGACCCGGGTACGGCCCTCCCGGCCACGCCCCCTTCGACCCACCGAGGACATCTAGCCCTCCGCCTCCGGGGTCTCGATGGCCGGCCTGGTCGGAGCGATGAGGTGAACGATCGCACCCTCCGGCACCCCCCGGTCCATCAAGGCCATGAGGGCCGCCGCCTTCTCGACCATCTCGATCGGACGGCCGAGCCGCGCCCGCATGCCTGGGATGTCGAACCACAACTCGCCGTCGGACTCGCTGACCGATCCTCGCGACGAGATGGCCGGGTCGAGTGCGGTCAGGAACGCCACGGCCCCCCGAGCCCTCTCGTCAGGGAGCAGCTCGCCGACTGGGATGTCTGCCAGGTCGGCCAGGCGCACCGTCGGCAGGCTGGAGTCGAACCCCTCCTGGGGGAGGACGATTCCATCGTCAGCCACCAGGAGTCGGACGACACTGCTGATGATCCAGGCGGTCGCCCTTCGCTCGACGACGGAGACCTCGACGCTGTCGGGAAACACGACCCCAACCGTGGCATCGGCGACCCACGGGTCGTTCCTCAACGCCTCCTCGATACGGCTCGGTCGGATCAGGATGAGGGGACGTCCTTCCTCGACCTGCTCGGCGGCGAGGACTGCGGCCGTCGAGGAGTGTGTCACCCCGAACACCGTCAGGGTGTCGAGTTGGAAGAGGGGTGATTGCACCGCCCACGCGAGCCCGCCCAGCAGGGAGGCGATCGCAAGCCACTTCACGAAACGGGCGAGCGACCTCCGAGCGGATCCCTCGATGACGTCCCTCCGTCGAGCGGCGATCCGCGGATCAATGCTCACTGGTCGAATCCCACGAAGCGGATCTCGGGTTCGAGTCGGATCCCGGAGCGTTCTGCGACGATGGCCTGCACGGCCCGCATGAGGTCGTGGACGTCCTCGGGGGTGGCGTCGGGATCGGCCTCTATGAAGTTGGCGTGGCGCTGCGACACCGTCGCTCCTCCGCGCCGCAGGCCCTTGAGGCCGAGGGAGTCGATCAGCCGGCCGGCGGCGTCCCCCTCGGGGTTTCGAAAGACGCTCCCGGCATTGAGGGTGCCGCCCGGTTGGTGGCGGCGACGCCACCGACTCACCTCCCGCATCGCGGCCTCCTCCGTCTCCCGGGTGGACGGTTGACCACACAAACGGGCGGAGAGGACGACCTCGTCGTCGGTCAGGTTGGAGTGCCGATAGGCCATGTCGAGGTCGGTGGGACTTCGCCGCACCAGCGATCCCCGGCGGAGGTGCCACACCGCGGCCGAGCCGAGGACATCCTTCATCTCGGAGCCGTGGCAGCCGGCATTCATCCGCACCGCACCCCCGACGCTTCCCGGAATCCCAACGAAGAACGAGAGGCCACCGATCGAATCCTCCGCTGCCCGGCGGGCGAGCTGGGGCAGAGGGCAACCGCCCGGGGCCTCGACGTCGAGACCGTCCGTGCGGACCTCGGCGGAGGTCGAGAGCACGTGTATGACCAGTCCCGGGAATCCGTCGGAGGCGACCACGAGATTCGAACCCCGCCCCAGCACCAGCACGGGGATCTCCGTCGGCACGACGACTTGCAGGGCTTCGGTGGTGGTGGCCGGGTAGTACCACTTGGCGTTCCCGCCCCTTCTATAGGTCGTGAACGGCTCGAGGGAGACGTCGGCCTCGACGAGCCCGGCGCCCAGCAGTGCGTCGAACTCCATCACGCTCGCCCAGCAAGTGCCCGCATCAGCTCATCGGGCAGGAGCGTGATGTCACCGGCGCCGAGCGTGAGGACGAGGTCGCCATCCCTCAACTCATCGACGATGGTCTCGACCACGTCGGCCTTGTGGGGTACGTAGCGAACGTTGGCACCCGTACGCGCCCGGGCCGCGTCGGCGACCAAGCGCCCGGAGACGCCCGGTTCGGGGATCTCCCTCGATCCGTAGACATCGGTCACCACCAGTTCATCGACACCGGCGAACGCCTGGCCGAACTCTTTGGCGAGCAGCCGGGTGCGGGAGTACAGATGAGGCTGGAAGATCGCCCAGATTCGACCCCAGGACCCGGCCTGGGCGGTGCGGATCGTTGCCAGGACCTCCGTTGGGTGGTGGGCGTAGTCGTCGATCACGGTGACCCCCGCCAGTCGGCCACGCACATGGAACCGCCGGGCAACACCACTGAAGCCGGCGAGCGCCGCCGCGGCACCCGCCACGTCACCTCCCAACTCGCCGATGAGCGCCAGGGCGCCGGCGGCATTCCGGGCAGTGTGCAGTCCCGGCCGGCCGACGGAGACAGGAAGACGCTCGCCATCGGGTTTTCTCAACCTGAAGTCGACATGTAGTTCCGCTTCGACCACGTCCTCCACCCGCCATGCCGCCCGCGGGCCGGTTCCGTACGGGATGCCTCCGGCACGTTCGAGGACCCGTTCGGACCCCGGGTCGTCGATGCACACGACCGCCGGGCCCTCCACCCGACGTACGACGTCGACGAAGGCATCCTCGAGTTGCTCGATCGTGCCGTAGTGGTCGAGATGGTCGGGTTCGACGTTCGTCACGACCAGTCCCCGAAGATGCAGGGTGAGGAACGTACGAAAGGCCTCGTCGACCTCGAGAACGAAGAGCGTCGGGTCGAAGAACCCGGCGTTGGTTCCCTCCTCCACGAGCGTACCCCCCACCACGAAGGACGGCCGTTCCCCGAGGCCGCGCATGGCCGAGACCAGGAGGGCGGTCGTCGACGTCTTGCCATGGGTACCGGTTGCGCCGATCGCCGGCATGACCGCGGTGATGGCCTCGAGGAGTCGCGGCCGATCCCACACGGTGATTCCACTGGCTTGGGCGGCCCGCAGTTCGGGGTCATGCGCTGGTACTGCCGACGACGAGACCACGACATCGGAGCCGACGACCGCGTCGGGACGGTGACCGGTCCACGTGGTCACTCCGACTTCCTCCAACGCGTTGAGCGCGGGGCCACCCACGAGGTCGGAACCGGTCACTTCGTGCCCCGCTTGGGCGAGGAGTCGGGCCAAGCCGCTCATCCCCGCTCCCCCGGCGCCGATGAGATGGATGCGACGGCGCGCATCACCGAGCAGCATGGAGCACCTCCGTGGCGATGACCTCAGCAGCGTCCGGGCGGGCGACTGCCGTCGCGCAGGCAGCCATCGTCTCCCTCGCCTGGCTGGACGCCATGAGCTCCGCGACTGCGGGCCCCAAGCGGGTGACCTCCGCCTCAGAGACGACCAACGCGGCCCCCGCCGCAGCCAGGAAGTCGGCCGAAGCGGCCTGGTGGCCCTTCGATCCGAACTCGCCGGGGACGAGAATGGAGGGCGTGCCGGTGGCGGTGAGTTCAGCGACCATCCCCGACGCCCTCGACACGACGAGGTCTACCGCTGCGAAGAACCAGTGCATTTCGTCCTCGAATCCGACCACCTGCCACGGTAGCGGTAGCCCCGCTGTGGCCTCGCCGACCTCCCGCTCGAACCGCCTCCCGGCGAGATGGAGAACCTGGATTCCTTCAGCAGCCAGTGCCGGGGCAGCGGCGATCATCGCCTCGTTGATCGGCCCGGAACCGAGGGATCCACCGACGATCCCCACCGTCGGGCGATCGGGGTCGAGCCTGTATCTGAGCCTGGCTGGGCCCCGTAGCGAGGCCTTGTCGAGGTGTGCGATCGCGGCCCGGATCGGGTTGCCGACGTAGGACGGTTTCCGTGCTCCGTCGGTTCGGGGGAACGAGGTGAAGGTGACCTCCGCCCAGCGGCCCATGAAGCGATTCGCCAGGCCGGCGTGGGCGTTCTGTTCGTGTAGGAAGAGAGGGATGCCGATACGCCGGGCTGCGATCCCGGCGGGGACCGCCACATATCCGCCCATGGCGAGCAACGCTCCGACGCTTCGACTCCGCATGGCGTCCTCGTACACCTTGGCGGCCTTCCAGACCGAGGCCGGGATCCCCAGGTTCCGAGGGGTGAGCGACCGCTGCAGGCCACGGACCTCGGCCTGCACCAGCTCGAGGCCGGCCTGCGCCACTGCGGTGGCTTCGAAACGGTGACCCCCGAGGAACACGAGGTCGGCCCGGTCTCCTATCGCCTCGGCCACGGCCAGGGCCGGGAACACGTGACCACCCGTGCCTCCTGCAGCCAGCGCAACGGTCATCGCCCTCGACCGGTCACACCGTGGGACGCGATGTTGAGCAGGACACCCACCGCTCCGAGCGCCATGATGAGGGAACTACCTCCCCACGAGACGAACGGCAGGGTCATCCCGGTGATGGGGATCATCCCCGTGACGCCGCCGATGTTGACGAAGGCCTGGACGCCCAGCCACGTGGTGATGCCGGCTGCGACCATGGTTCCAAACCGGTCGGGAGCCCGCAGCGCGATGGCGATGCCGAGCATGGCGACCGCTGCGAAGAGAGCGACCACGAACACGGTGCCGGCGAACCCCAACTCCTCGCCGATGATTGAGAAGATGAAGTCGGTGCTGGCATTCGGCAGGTAGTCCCATCGGGATCGGCTGGTCCCGAGGCCGACGCCGGTCGGCCCTCCAGAGCCGAGGGCGAGCAGCGATTGGTTGAGGTGATAGGCGATACCGCTGGTGTCGACGTCCGGCTGCAGCCATGCCCGCACCCGGTCCATCCGGTACGGGGCAAGGACGGCCAGCAGGCCGGCGGCGGCGGCCCCTCCGAGCGCGAACACACTGACGAACCGGAGGGGCACCCGGGAGGTGAAGAGAATCCCGAAGGCGATGGCCCCGATGAGGATCGTCGTGCCCAGGTCGGGCTGGGCCATGACGAGCAGGGCCACCACCCCCACGACGAAGATGAGCGGGGTGAAGACATGCCCGAAGTCGCCGATCTCACCTCGCTCTTCCTTCTTCGCGTAGATCGCGGCCAGGAGGACGATGACACCGAACTTGGCTATCTCGGACGGTTGCACATCGATGATGCCCAGGTCGATCCACCGCGATGATCCACCTGCCGTTTTCCCGACGAAGAGCACGAGGATCAGCCCGGCGAGTGCCGTCCCCCAGATGATCGGGGCGGTCCGCTGGTAGGTCCGGTAGGGGACCCTCGCTGCCAGGAGCATGACGACCACTCCGATCGCGACGGCGATCGCCTGGCGCATCCAGAGGGTGAGAATCGTCCCATCCGTCTCCGCTGCGAGCACGGACGAGGCCGAGAGGGTGGCCCCGAGGCCGATGACGAGCAGCACGCCGATCACCGACTGGAGGAAGATGCGGGTCCGATGGTTGGCCTCCGCGTTGACCGCCGAGGTCTTGGCAGCGGTTCTCTGCTTGGCGATGGAGGAGATGGAGCTCATGACTTCCCCTGCATGATGCCGCGAACTGCCTCGATGAACGCGTCACCTCGCTCGCCGTACGAGGAATACATGTCGAAGCTCGCACATCCGGGGGCGAGGAGCACCACGTCGCCTGTCCGCGCCGCTGCCCGGCCCAGGTCGACTGCCTCGGCCATCGACCGAGCGACCGGGATGCTGGGGTCGACAGCCTGCAGTTCGAGTCCTGCCTCGCCGATCCCCACCACCGCCCGGAGGGTCTTCTCCTCGAGCAGGGGAACCAGATCGAGTCCCTTGTTGCGCCCACCGAGGATGGCGACCACGGATGGGAACGCCCGGATTGCGGCGCCGGCCGCGTGGGGGTTCGTCGCTTTCGAGTCGTTCACGAATGTCACGCCGTCCGCTTCCCCCACCACCTCCCTGCGATGCCGCCCGGGGCGAAACGCCGAGACCACCGCCCGGATCCCTGCTTCGGTCGCCCCGAGGGCAAGAGCAGCAGCCGCCGCGGCCACGAGGTCGAGCCCGTAGGCCGCGTCGACCGGGGGGATGAGCGACGCCGGGACGACGACATCCCCGGCCTCGAGCCCGAGTTCGGAGATCCCGACGCCGCCGTCCGGCACCCGAACGCCTGATGCCGGGATCGTCGTAGCCCTTGACGTGGCAGCGATGAGCGACGCCTGCGGGTCATCTGCGGCGTAGATGAGCGTGTCCTCCGGGCCCTGCCGTTCTGTGATCCGCGCCTTGGCGGCGGCGTAGGCGGCGAAGGAGCCGTGCCAGTCGAGATGGTCGTCGGCCACGTCGAGGAGGACGGCCACCTCGGCGTGGAAGCGATCGATGAAACGGAGCTGGAAGCTGGAGGTCTCGACCACCAACACGTCCACCGCCAATCCCTCGGCATCGCACAAGGCGGTGCCGATATTGCCGACTGCTGCCGATCTCACGCCGGATGATCGGAGCATCTCATCGATCAGCGTGGTGACGGTGGTCTTCCCGTTCGTCCCCGTCACGGCTGCCATGGGCACGTCGAGGACGGTCGAGGCAAGCTCGATCTCAGACCAGACGGGGATGCCCGCTTCGACGGCGGTCCGGATCGGCAGGCCATGTTCGGGGAACCCCGGACTCGCCACGACCAGGGCAACCTCGTCGAGCAGCGCCGGGTCCCAGTCGCCCGAGGCCACCGGGACCCCCTCGACCTCGCCGATCGGCGAGCGGTCGTAGACCCGGAACGCAGCTCCCCGACGAACGAGGAAACGGGCGATCGCAGCACCCGAGATCCCCGCCCCGAGGACGAGGATCACAGGACGCCGCCGGAGTTCACCACGAAGTCGCCGTAGAACGCACCGAGTCCGAGCGCCACCAGGAGGGCCGCAATGATCCAGAAGCGAATGATGATGGTCGTCTCGGGCCAACCCCGCAGTTCGAACGCGTGGTGGATTGGCGTCATGCGGAAGATCCGGCGTCCGAAAGCCCGGAAGGCGATGACCTGAAGGATCACGGTCAGCGTCTCCCATACGAACAGCCCACCGATGAGGATGATCAGGAGGTGGGTGTTGGTGAGGAGGGCGAGTGCCGCCAATGCACCGCCCAGGGCCTGTGACCCGACGTCGCCCATGAAGATCTTGGCCGGTGCTGCGTTCCACCAGAGGAAACCGAGGGCAGCCGCGAACAGCGCAGCCGCGAACCGGGCAAGATCGATTGCGCTCACGTCGAAGGCGAGGGCAGTGCCGTAGAAGCTGGCGTTGCGAAAGATCCAATAGGTGATGATCGAATAGGCACCGAACGACAGGGCGACGGACCCGGCGACGAGCCCGTCGAGCCCGTCGGCGAGGTTCACGGCGTTGGCCATCCCGGTCAGCATGAACAGGACGATGAGGGCGAACACGGCCACCGGGAGGGTGAAACCGAGTGGTCGCACGAACCCGATCGTCGCCGGTATCCCGGCCTCGATCGCTCCCCAGGTGAACACGCCGGCAATGGCCAACTGGCCCCCGAACTTGGCGCTCTTGTTGAGGCCGAGGTTGCGCTCGGCTCGCACCTTCGAGTAGTCATCGAGGAACCCGATCAATCCCATCCCGAGGAGCGCGAAGAGCGCCAGCTGACCGCCCTTCGAGAGAGACCTGACCGTCAAGTCGAACCCGACGCCCGCCGTGAAGACGGAGACGTGGGAGACCAGGTAGCCGGCGGTGACGGCCGAGATCATCACGAGCCCACCCATGGTCGGGGTGCCATGCTTGTGGAGGTGCCCCTCGACCTCTTCGCGGATGAACTGGCCGATGTTGCGGGAGCGCAGGAACTTGATGGCCAATGGGGTCGCCAACACCGTCACCACGAAGGACACCGCGGCCGCGACGAGCATTGAAATCATCGAAGCAACTCCTCGAGGATCTGCCGGGCAACCTCCCGGTCATCAAACGGGATGGTACGGCCTCCCGCCTCTTGGGTCGTCTCGTGCCCCTTGCCGAGGATGAGGACCGTGTCCCCGCCGGTGGCCGATGCCAGTGCCTCGGTGATGGCCGTTCGCCGGTCGGGCTCGATCCTGACCTGTGCCACGCCGTCGGCGGCACCCGCTGCCAGTTGGTCGATGATCCCAAGGGGATCCTCCGAGCGGGGGTTGTCCGATGTGAGGATCACGATGTCCGCCGCAGCAGCTGCCCGTCCCATCGGTACCCGCTTCTCGCGGTCCCGATCGCCACCCGCCCCCACCACCGCCACCACCCGGCCCGGGGTGAGCGCCTTGGCGGAGGCCACGACCGAGGCGATGCTCTCCGGTCCGTGCGCGAAGTCGACGACGACGGCGAAATCCTGGCCGGCGGCCACCGCTTCGAAACGGCCGGGAACGCTGCCAGCACTGCTCAGGCCCTTCGCAATCGTCGCGGGGTCGACGCCCAGCTCTGCGGCCAATCCAGCTGCCACCAGGCTGTTCTCGACCATGAACCTGCCACCGATCGGGAGCTCGACCCGGTGGGAGGAGGACCCGATGGTGAGGTCGAACGAAGCGGAATCGATCCGGAGTTCGATCTCGGAGGCGGTGACGTCCTCCCCCACTCGCACCGCATCGTGTCGATCGGCAAGTCGGCGTCCGTAGGGGTCGGCAACGTTCGCCACCCGCCGGTCTGACAGCTCGAACAGACGAGCCTTGGCCTCGAAGTAGGCATCGAGATCCGTGTGGAAGTCGAGGTGATCGTGGGAGAGGTTCGTGAATCCGACGGCCGCAAAGCGCACTCCGGCCACCCGGTGGAGCGTGAGCGCGTGGGAGGAGACCTCCAGCGCCACCGAGTCGACGCCATTCGCCAGGAGCTCGCCGAGGAGTCGATGGAGGTCGGATGCCTCCGGCGTTGTCCTGGGAAGGGGCTTGCGCTCCTGGCCGACCACGACCCCCGTCGTCCCGATGCAGGCCGGGGTGCGACCATCCGCTCGAAGGATCGAAGCCAGGAGATAGGTGGCGCTGGTCTTGCCGTTGGTGCCGGTGATACCCACCACCGCCAGGTGTTCGGAGGGGCGACCGTGCACGGCATGCGCCAGGTCCCCGAGCACTGCACGGGTGTCACTCACCACCAGTTGGGGGATCGACGTGGCCTGGGGTGTCGTGACGCAGGCGGCGCTGCCCTGCGGAAGGTCGCGCACGAAGGCATGACCGTCCGCAGTCGAGCCCGCGATCGCCACGAAGAGCGAACCGGCCACGACCGTGCGGCTGTCGTGGGTCACGTCGGTGACCAGGAGGTCGCCGACGCCCACCAGGGACGCGCCGACGAGCGTGGCCAGATCGCCGAGTGCCTCAGGCATCGGGCTCGACGCCGAGTGCGTGGAGCGCCTTCAGCATCACCTCGGCGAAGATCGGGGCAGCGGCTTGCCCGCCGTAGTAGCCCTCAACGGGTTCCTCGACGAGCACCGCCACCACCAGCCTGGGATCGTCGATCGGCGCCATGCCGATGAAGGAGGCCATGAAGCGGTCGTCCTGGTACTTGCCGTCCTCGTAGACCCGTGAAGTCCCGGTCTTCCCACCCACTGCATACCCATCGACCGCAGCGGCGCGGCCGGTACCCCGCTCGGACTCGACGACTCCCTTGAGCAGCGCCCGCATCGTGGCAGCCACCGACTCGTCGAGCACGCGGTGGCGCTGGATCTCCGGTGTGGTCACGCCGTCCGGCCCGTGGATCTCGGAGACGAAGTGTGGCTGCACCCACTCGCCGCCATTGGCAACGACGCCGAAAGCTGCGGCCATCTGGACGAGCGTCGCGTTGACCGAGTACCCGATGGCAGCCGACGGTCCACATGTCGTGCAGGTCGGGTCGACATTGACCTGGCCGATGGGCTCACCCGAGTAGTCGATCCCGCTCGCGCTCCCGAACCCGAACGACTCGAGGTACGTGCCCTGTCGCACGGAACCCAGCCTGCCCTGGATGAGGATCGTCCCCACGTTGGACGAACGCGAAACGATGTCACGTACCGACATCACTTCCGTCTCGTACCGGTTGATGTCGATGAACCGCCAGGGGTCGTTCGGCCGCTTCGGGTCCTCGAACTCGATGAAGGGTGGCACCTCGAGTTGGTGGTCCGGGGTCACCACCCCCTCCTGGAGCGCCGCGGCGATCGTCACCAGCTTCATCGTCGAACCCGGCTCGAAGAGGGACCGAATCGCCATGTTCTCGACACGTTTGAGTAGGGAGTCGTGGTCGAGTGCTCCCCGATCGTTCGGGTCGAACCCCGGGGTCACGACCAGCGAGAGAATTGCTCCCGTGTCGGGATCCAGGATCACCACCGAGCAACGCTTCCCCTTGGTCCTGGAGAGGCCGTCGAGGCAGGCCTGCTCGGCGATCGTGTTGAGGCTCAGGTCGACGGTCGTCATGAGGTCGAGCCCCGGCTCGCCCTCGACCTCCACGATGTCACCATGGAGGATGGTCACCCCTTTGCGACTGGCCTCGTACTGCACATACCCGGCGCGTCCACCGAGTTGGGACTCGTACTCGTATTCGAGGCCCTCGATCCCCTCGCCGTCGGTGTTGACGAACCCGACCACATGGGCTGCGGCGGAACCCGCCGGGTACACCCGCATCGGCTCTGTGACCCCGTTGACCCCAGGGAGGCCCAGCGCGAGGGCTCCCTCGGCGATGGCTGGCTCCACCTGGCGCTGGATGAAGACGAAGCTGACGTCCTTCAGGAGCTTCTCCTGGACGACGGAGGCCGGGATGCCAAGGGCGCCGGCGAGAGCGAGGGAGGTGCCGACGACATCCTCGACCTGGTGGGGATGGACGTAGATGGACGTGGCGTCGATCGTGAAGGCGAGGACGCGGCCATCGCGGTCGAAGATGGTCCCCCGCCTCGGGTTGAGTTCGACCGTGCGCAAGCGCTGGGCGAGGCCTTCCTCCCGGAACTCATCCGCTCGCACCACCTGGATGTCGAACAACCGAAAGCCGACGGCCACCCAGACCACCGCCAGGGCGAGCCCGAGGACGAGGAGGCGCAGTTCCGGTCGTCGCTTCGCCATCAGGACGCCACTCCGGGCCCAGCGACCCGATGGGCGGGAGTGAACCGTGGCATGGCCCCTGGGCACCGAGACCCGGGCCGGCGGCCGGTCACCGGGGTGCAGGCGATGCAGTGCCTCGCGGCAGCCGATGCCACGCTACGGGGGCTCGAAGTCAGGGCGATGCGGTTACGAGTTCTGTCGTCCATGTCGTCTCGGCTGGCGTGTGCACACCGGGAGCGACAAGCGTCTCGAGATGAATCGTCGGAATCACCATGCCGAGCGCCGTCGCCTCCAGCGCAATCCTCTTCGGCGACCGCAGGCGTGCGATCTCGAGGCGCAATGTATCGGAATGGGCCTCCGCTTCGGCGACTCTCCCTCGTAGCGCGGAGAGCTGGACGGCCTGGGCGTTGAGGGAGCTCTGCGAGTAGACGACGCCAAGGAACCCCACGGCGAGGAGGACGACATAGATGAGCCACGGTGCCAGCACGGTCCGCGGGAGACGCACACGCCCTCGTATGACGGTGAGGCCCTGGAATCCGAGGGGACGGGCGGCGGTGCGTGCAGTCATGCGACGATCCTTTCGACGGCTCGGAGAAGTGCACTCCGCGAACGTGGGTTCAATTCGACTTCTTCGGCCGATGGCCGCACGGCCTTGCGCGTGAGGTTTCGGGCCTTCGGGGTCCGGCCACACCGACACACCGGGAACTCGGGGGGACACACGCATCCCCTTGCCTCTTCGGCGAAGCGGCGCTTGACCAGCCTGTCTTCGAGGGAGTGGTAGGAGATCACCACGCATCGCCCACCTTCGGCGAGGCGGTCGAGGGCAGTGTCGAGTCCGACCTCGAGTTCCTCGAGTTCGGCGTTGACTGCCATCCGGAGTGCCTGGAATGTCCGTCGGGCAGGGTGCCCGCCTGTGCGACGGGTGGCGGCCGGGATGGCCATGGTCACGACCTCGGCCAGCCGTGCGGTGTCCGTGATGGGACGACTGGCGACAATGGCGTCGGCGATTCGCCGAGCGAACCGTTCCTCTCCGAGACGCCGGAGCACGTCGGCGATCCGATCGGCCTCCCACTCGTTGACGATGGTGGAGGCTGTCATGTCCTGGCCGGTGTCCATTCGCATGTCGATCGGGCCCGGGTTGCGGAACGAGAAGCCCCGGTCTGCAGTGTCGAACTGGTGGGAGGAGACTCCGAGGTCGAAGAGCACCCCGGCAACCCGATTGATACCGAGTTCGTCGAGCGCCTCAGCCATCTCGCTGAACGGCCTTCGGGTCAACGTGATGCCGGCTCCGGGTAGCGGGACTTCGGGATCACGGTCGAACGCGACGACGGAGTGGCCGATCTCGGCCAGCAGGGCCGAGTGGCCTCCTCCTCCATAGGTCGCATCGATCACGGTGCCTCTTTCCACGTCGCCCAGGAGCTGGATCACCTCGTCTGCCATGACCGGCCGGTGGTAGCTGCCTTGGTGCATTGTCAGCCCCCCGGGCGCTGGCACCTAGAAGGAAGCGGGCGGAGTGAGGGGGCCTTCCAACTCGGTAGTCCGGGGGGCTGACGATGAACCAAAGCGAATCGCCGGCCGGATATGTGTGCTCAGAGGTCTTCGTTCGTGATCTTCTCCTCGATGGTGGTGTAGAACTCGTCGCTCTCCTCGGAGATCTCCGACCAGGTCTCGGGGTTCCACACCTCGATCCTGTCCATGAGTCCCACGAGGACGGCCTTGTCAGCCAGTCCGGCCCACTCCCGGAGACCAGCGGGGAGCATGATCCGGCCCTGTCCGTCGACCGACACCGCCTCGGAGGATCCGAAGAACCCACGCGAGAACGCACGTCCCCGCTTGTCGGTGAGGGGGAGAGCCTTCACTTTCGCCGCCATGGCGCGCCAATCGGGCTCCGGTTGGATGTAGAGGCAACGCTCCTGGCCCTTTGAGATGAAACCGGCGGCTTTGCCGTGAGCGGCGAGCTCGGCACGGAACTTGGCGGGCAACACGACCCTCCCTTTTCCGTCCAACGAGTGGTGGTACTCACCGATGAACACGTCATTCCTTTGCCACGTCCGGTCATCTGTTCCCTCCAGCGGCGCCAGTATCCCCCACAATCCCCCACTTGTCAACCACAAGCCCTCCCCTATGTACCACCGCGGTCCGAGGACACGACCTCACCCGCCAACGCGCCACCCGAGGGAGCCACGTCCTTCCAACCACCCTCGCTCCAGGGCGGATGGACGCCCGGATCGCGTCGACGGGCCGGGGGCCGTGCTACTTTCAGACCGATCCGCCATGGGAAACACACTCGTCCTCAACACGACGTACGAACCAGTGGCCGTGGTCCATGCTCGACGGGCCGCGGTCCTCATCCTGCGCGGGAAGGCCACGATGCTCCAGGCCAACGGCGGAGTCCTGCGAGCTGAGCACGTCGAGATCCCGATCCCCTCGGTGGTGAAGCTGACACGGTTCGTTCGGGTCCCCCACATGCGAGGGACCCCGGTCACCCGGCCGGCCATATTCGCCCGCGACGGATTCCGTTGCCAGTACTGCGACGGGCCTGCCGAGACGCTCGACCATGTCCTGCCGCGGTCCCGAGGCGGGTCGCACTCGTGGGAGAACGTCGTGGCCTGTTGCCGGGGCTGCAACCTCCGCAAGGGCCCTCGTACCCCGGCCGAATGGGGACGAATCCCGCGGGCCATCCCTGCCAAGCCGACGCGCTTCGGCTGGGTCTATGCCCGAGCCGGTCGCAGGTTCGACCCCACCTGGGAGGACTACCTGATCGCCGGCTGAGCTCCGGTTCCCGTCGGTCAGCGGCCCCCGCCGCGTCTCCTCGGGAGGGCGAGGTCCTTGTTTCCCTCCACGCTCCGCTCCACAATGTCGGGATGCGAGTCGTCGGCTACATGCGTGCGGTACCGGGGGTCGAGGGTGGACGCCTCTACGCCCAGGGCGAGGCCATCAGGGAGTGGGCGCGCCGAACCAACGCCTCCGTGGTCGCCTACTTCCAGGATGACGACGGAACCGTTGCCGGTAGTGGGCTCCGTACCCTCGTCAGGTCGATGGGTGACGATATCGATGCCGTGGTCGTCAGTGACCCTGCCGTCCTGGCTGCCGACACGATCGGCCAAGAGATCATGCGCGACTATTTCCGGACTGCCGGCATCGGGATCACCAGTGCCGATGGCGCGATGGAAGGCGAGGGCGAGGGTCCGCTCCGCCAGGTGGTCCGAGACATCCTTGTCCGGAAGCAACGCCTCGACGCTCTGCTCACCGCGGCTGCCGACGAACGGCCCCCCCAGGGCGGCCTCATCCTCGAGATCGTGCCGGACGTCGCCAACGGTTGAACGCCCCGACCCAGTCCGGCGCTCGTCGCCGATCAACTACCCGTGAGTGCGTTCCAGATCGCTCGAGCGAGCCCCAGGTCGCCACTCCCCCGCTCGAAGCTCGTCCCGATGGCGATGTCATCACCGATGTCGAGGACCACGGTCACGGCCCGCCGACTCCCCACTTCCTGGTGGCGCACCTCGACGATGTGCGGCGGCACGTCCAATCCGAGGAGCTTGCCCACCGCGGCCGCCACGGCCTGGTCAGCCGCCTCCGGTCGGGCGACCGAGCCGGCACTCGCCTCATGTCCGTCGCCGGTCCGGACCACGACGGTCATCCGGCCCGACCGATGACCGATGACGACCTCGTCGATACCTGAAGCGAGCCCTACGACCCGGACTGGGTCCGACACGCCGGGCTCCGGCCCGGACTCGGGCTCGGGCTGCTCGAGTTGCTCGAGCACGGATCCGGGCGTCTCTTGCTCGTGCTCGTGTCCAGGCTGTTCTTGCTCGTGCTGATCCTGCGCACTCCGCGCCCTCGACCGCAGGCCATGGCGACGGAGTACGACATCGACCGCTGCCGCCACCGACTCCCGATCGGCGTCATCGTCCAGCTCGACGTGGAGTGTCGCGCCATTCCCCTCGGTGACGTCCACGTGCGCCCGGCTCACCCCGGTGACTGCGATCAACTCCTGTTCCAGTCCGTTCATACGCGGAGGTTCCTCTGTCGTTTCCGCCACTCCAGGTAGGGGACGAAGTCCTCGTGGTCGATCGGGCCCGCGCCGTAGGCGGTGTGGGCCCGCCAGGCGAGATACGTCCCGTCGGGGAGCGGGAGATGGGATGTCGTTGCCCACCAGCGCCGGGGTACGACGGCGACGGCTGCACGGAGAGCTTCGGCCCATACCCTGGGGGCCTTGAGGACCGCTCCGAACAAAGCACGAAACGCGAAGGCGTCATCTGACATTCCGATGAGTATATGGGGCGGGTCCATGCCCGCACAGAAGTCACCCCCACCAAGCACGGCAAGTGGCTTTAGGCTGACAGCGGACGATTCCAGGAGCGCGCATGGACGAAGACAACCTCGAGTGGTTCCGAGGGACCTTCGCGTCCGTTGCGACGAACATCGAGAAGGTGATCCGGGGCAAACGATCGGTGATCGAGCTCCTCGTGATGTGCCTCATCGCCGAGGGACACGTGCTGATCGAGGACGTACCCGGCGTTGGCAAGACTCTCCTTGCGAAATCCCTCGCCCGCTCCATCGAGGGCTCCTTCCAGCGGATCCAGTTCACCCCCGACCTCCTTCCTTCCGACATCACCGGTGTTTCGATCTGGAACAGGGAAGAGGCCCGCTTCGAGTTCCAGCCGGGGGCCATCTTCGCCAACATCGTCGTCGGTGACGAGATCAACCGGGCGAGTCCCAAGACCCAGGCCGCACTCCTCGAAGCGATGGAAGAACGCCAGGTCACGGTGGATGGCACGACCCACCCCCTCGCCCCCCCTTTCATGGTCGTCGCCACCCAGAATCCGCTCGAGCACGAGGGCACCTACCCGCTCCCAGAGGCCCAACTCGACCGCTTCATGGCACGACTCGAGGTGGGTTACCCCGACCGCGCCACTTCCCTCGACATCCTCGAAGCTCACGGCGAGACCTCTCCACTCGAGGATCTCGAGGCGGACATCCACGCCAAGGACCTGCTGCGGCTCACGGAGATCGCTCGCACCGTGCACGTTTCTGACCCGGTGCGCGGCTATCTCACCGACCTGGTCGACGCAACGCGCAACCACACCGAACTCCTCCTCGGCGCCTCCCCCCGGGCCGCCCTGTACATGTTCCGACTCGCCAAGGCCCGGGCTGCTGCCCGGGGTGATGAGTACGTCACCCCCGACGACCTCAAGGCGATCGCCCACCCGGTCCTCATCCATCGCATGATGCTCCGCCCCGAGGCCCACATGCGGGGGACAACGATCAGCCGAGTCCTGGACGGCATCCTCGAACGGGTGCGGGTGCCGGGCGCTCCGCGCTGATGCCCACGACACGGGGGTGGGCTGTCCTGGGTCTTGCCACCGGCCTGGTGGCCCTGTGGGTCCTCCTCGGTGAGCGTGAGCTACTGGCAACCGGCCTCGTCCTGGCGGCGGCGTTCCTGATCGGCCTCACCTGGGTCCACCTCGGCGACCCTTCGATTCCGATCTCCCGCGAGGTGAACCCGGAGTGGGTGCAACAGGGTGACGACGTCGTCGTAACCCTGCAACTGACGAATCCCAGGAGAGTGTCACTCCTTGGCCTTCGGGCCACGGATACCATCCGTCGGCTCGGGAGCTCCACCGTCACCCTGGCCAGGATCCCGGCCCGACGTGTGGTGCGGGTCCCCTATCGCATCCACACCGCCCGACGCGGGGTGTTCCGGGTGGGACCGCTCCACCTCTCGATCAGTGACCCCCTCGGCCTGGTCACCCGAGGCGCATCCGGTGGTCCCACCGACACCCTCGTCGTGTATCCCAGGCCGGACCCGCTCCGCGGCTACCCGATCGTGCGGGGGCGAGACCCGTCGATCCAGGCCTCCCGGCCGGAGTTCTCGGCCAGGGGCGGCGAGGACTTCTTCACCATCCGCGAGTACCGCCATGGCGATGATCTCCGCCGGGTCCATTGGAGAACCACCGCTCGTCGCGATGAGTTGATGATCCGCCAGTTCGAGACCCCCTGGCAGTCGAGGGGCCTCGTGATCCTCGATACCCGCGCCGAGGTGTACGACGACGAGACCTTCGAATCGGCGGTGCGGGGCGCGGCATCTTCGTACCTGCACCTCACGAAGCTCGGATTCGAACTCGACGTACTGGTGGGCGTCGATCACATCCGTTCCGCCGACCCGGGACCCGGAGGGCGAGTGCTCGAGGCGCTCGCGGCGGTCGAGCCGACGGCTGCGCTCGACCTGCGCGCCGTCTCCACCCGGCTACGGCGCAAGTTCATCGGCGGGGCCCTGGTGGTCGTCACGGGTGCAATCGATGAGCACGCCGGCCAGGCCATCGCCGCCCTCGGTCCGGACTTCGGCCACGTCCTCGTCCTCTCGGCCTCCCGAGAACCGCTTGGCCCCCTCCCGCCCACCCGAACGCCCCTCGTCGGGGCGGCTTGTCCTCCGGACAGGACGTGGACCGAGGCGTGGTCCCAGATGCAGGGTCGCTCGTGGGCCTCCGTCTGACACCGGTCGTGGGGGCGGTAGGCCTCCTTCTCATCCTCCTTCGGATGCAGCGCCTCCTCAGGCCGAGCCTCGAGGGGCTGGACTGGAGGATCGTCATCGGAGGCGCCCTGCTCGCCGGCGTCCTCGTCGGAATGGTGAGTGCCTGGACGCGGGCCCGCTGGGCTTTCGTGGCACTGGCGGCGGCCACCGCCTCCCTCGGACTCGTGCTCCGCCTCGCCGTCCCCGAGACCCTCCGGATCGGTCTCCTCCCCACAATGCCTTCCTGGCAGCCGCTGGCAGCCGCGCTGGCGGAGGGATGGGAGCAAGTGCGCTTCGGGACCGCGCCGATCCACCCGGGTCCCGAGCTGCTCCTCGTACTGGTCCCGGTGTTCGTCACCGTCGGGTCCCTGTGGGGAGCGGCCACGATTCGCAACGCAGGGTGGCTCACATTGGTCGGGGTCGGATGGTTCTACCTCCTCCTCGCCACCGTCGACCGGGAAGCGGCCGGGATGTGGCTGCTCGCGTTCATCGGCTGGACCGCAGCCGGCCTCGTTGCACTTCGATTCGACGACCTACGCCGCGCCGAACGACTCCTCGGGACACCCACCCACCGAATCTCGACGTGGGCCGGCACGGCAGCCCTCATCGTTGCCTTTGGGCTCACCGGTGTACTGGCGCCGAGCATCCCGGGGGCCGGTGTGGTGCCATGGCGGGATGCATCCACCATCGGGGGGATTCGCACTGGGGTGTCGTACAACCTGTTTGCATCGACCATCCAGGACAAGTTGGTCGCCCAGTCGGAGACACCGGTATTCGAGGCGAAGATCGGGCGATCACCAGTGCCGGCCGACGAGACATTCTGGCGGCTCATCACCCTCGACCGCTACGACGGGGTCAACTGGGTCCCAACTCCCCAACCGACGGTGGTGCCTGAGTTCGAGGACGTACCGTTCGAGACCGCGGACCAGCGTTTTCGAGGCCCAACCGAGTCGGTCCTGGCAGTGGTGCGGATAGCCTCTCTCCGTCAGAACTTCCTTCCCTTCATCGGCTCGCCATACGATGTCGATTCCCAAGCCCCCCTTCTCCAGTCGGGATACCGCACTCGGCCCGACGGCTCCATCAAACTCGACGGTCTCACCCGTAGGGGGCTGGAGTACACGCTCACGACCAGCGTTCCTGCCGTGAACGCCCTCGACCTCGCTACCGGCATGTCCGCCAACGAGGCGCCCGTCCTCAGGGAGGCGGCGGCGGCCGGGCTCCTCGCCCTGAGCGGCGACGGGCGTGCGACTCTCCCGGACCTCCCCGACAGGGGGGTCTACCTCCAACTCCCGTTCGATCTCGACAGCCGGATCCCTGGTCTCGCCCAGGCGCTCGTTCGCCCAGCCGGGACGCCGCTCGAACGTGCGCTCATCCTCGAGGCATGGTTCCGCGCACCCGGTCGGTTCACCTACTCGGTTGACATCGAACCGGGCCATGGCGCGTCCGAGTTGGCTGCATGGCTGTTCGAGGAGCAAACGACCAACTATCGGATCGGCTACTGCGAGAACTTCGCCACGGCAATGGCCGTCATGGCACGCTCGATCGGGCTGCCGGCCCGGCTGGTCCTCGGCTTCACGCCCGGTGATGTCGACACGGAGGGCCTGATCACGGTGCGGGAGAAGAACGCCCATGCCTGGGTCGAGGTATGGCTCGACGGGGTCGGTTGGGTCGGGTTCGATCCCACGCCTCGCAGCGACGGGGCCAACCCCGCGACGGGAGAGAGTCTTGGCTTCGACATCCTGGCGCTGGCCGAGTCGATCACCCTCCCGGAGGATGAGGAGATCCAAGCCGGCCTCGCCCCCAGCGGGGATGGCATCAGGGAGGGCCTCGAGGAGGATGTGGCCACCCCCGACGCCCTTCCCGGGTTCACCCTCCCGGGATTCGCCGGCGGGTTCGACATCCACCTTCCCACCGCCGTCTGGTGGGTCCTGGGGGGGTTCCTCCTCCTGGGGGTGATACCAGCGGCCAAGCGGCTCCGCCGATTCACTCGGATCAGGCGGGCCAAACGAGGGGATATCGGGGCTGCCTGGGCCGAGATCACTGATCGTCTCCGTGACATGGGGGAGCCGATCTCCGTTTCGATGACGCCCTTGGAGGTGTCCGGTCTGGTCGGGGCGGCGATTGGCCCACTGAGCCGCGCGCATCAGCAGAATGAGTACGGGCCAACCCCACCGACGCGCGCCGAGCGACTCGAGGCCATCGAGGCGCTGGCGAGGGTCGAGACGGGCTTCCGACGACACCCTCTCCCTGAGCGCATCGTTGCCACTTGGCGATTGCGCTCGTTCCGCCGGACGAAGGAGCGCCCGCAGCCCTGACCCTCCCCGAACCCAGGGTTCGAGACCACATGGATTCGCGTTCTGTGGGCTCACAACCACCTCCAGGTGGTCTCCAGCCCAGGGTTCGGCGAGGAGCGAGCCGACGGCTACGAGGCGGCCGTCAGAAGCTGGACGCGATGTCGTCCTCGGAGCGATGGAGCACGTCGAGGAACCGTGCCTTGTCGAGTTCGAAGAGCGAAACGTCTTCCTCGACCTCCTGGGTGATCTCGTCGATGGCAACGAACATCGCCATCTGACCCTCGCGCAGCGCGTCGAGCAACTGGTCGTCATCACCGACGACCTGGAAGATCGAGATCCCATCCGTCACAAGCTTCACGTTGGCCAGGGTGTGATCGAGTTCGGCATTCCGTCGGAGATAGTCGGCCGCCCGCCGTACCCGCTGCACGGACATGCCGTTGTCGAGGAGGCCCTTGACCACCCGCAACCACACGAGGTCCCTGAATGAGTAGAGGCGACGAACCCCGGCCCGTCCCCCGGTTCCCTGGATGGTCGGCTCGACGAGTCCGACGCGATCCCAGTACCGCAGTTGATGATGCGTACACCCGGTAAGCACAGACGCTTGCTGGGCGGTGAACGCCTCTTCCACCACGTTTCCTCCGTTCACATCCCACGACCACGAGGGTCGTACTTCTTACTCCACCCGCTCACCCTGGTACCTGCGGCCCATCTCCCGCTGGGCCTCGGCGAGGCCTGTCAGGGGTGTCGGGACCCCTCGGTCTCATCACCGTTGGGTGACCTGTCGCCGACCCGCCGGGCTTCGAGCCAGAGGGTCTTCGCCAGAGCGGACCCGGACCCTACCATCACGCCAAAGCCCACGAGTCCAATGAGTGGCCCAAGATTCGCGCCCCCAAGGATGAGGCCCCCGATGGTGGTTGCAAGACCGACAATGAGGAGGATGACCGCCAAGGTCTTGGGGATGTGGCGGGAGAGCGGTCCCACTCGGTTGACCGCGGAAGCCAAGGCAGGATCCTCGGCGTAGAACTGCCGTTCGATCTCTTTCAGGATGCGCTGTTCGCGTTCGTCGAGGCCCATCGTCTCGCCCCTCGTGTGCTGGTGCTGGGGACTCATCATAGCCCGCGGGCGCTGTCCGCGACAGGGTCCGGTCCGGCGGGGTACTCAGCCCCCCGCTTCCGGTTCGCGCTCGTCCGACCGAACCAGGCGGGCTGGCGTGACGGCACCCTCGCCGAACCGGTCCCACGCCTTGTGCACGGCGTCCTGGAGGTCGTCCTGTTCGGCGGGAGCCTCGAAGGAGAGTTGACGTTCATCCTCCGCGACGAGGGCGGAGACCCCCACCCCCAACAGGCGAACCGCCTGCCCGGGTTCGACCGCAGCGTCCAGGAGGCGACGAGCCTCGGCAAGGATCTCTTTCGTGAGGGAGGTGTGATGCTCAAGCGAGTGCGAGCGAGTGATCGTGGTGAAGTCGGAGAACCGAACCTTGATCCCGATGGTCCGTCCCGCCAGGCCCGCCCGGTGGAGGCGATAGCCGAGCGTGTCACAGAGTCGCAGGAGCTCCGTCTCGAGGGCCGACCGGCCCTGGACGTCCAGCGGGAACGTCTCCTCCACCGAGACGGACTTCGCCTCGCCTTCGGGTTCCACGGACCTGTCGTCCCTGGCCCAGGCAAGGTGATGGAGGTGGCTCCCGAGGCTCGGCCCGAGTGCTCGGACGAGGCTGCGTTCCGGAAGGGCTGCGATGTCACCGATCGTCTCGACACCGAACCGGTCGAGCTTGGCGAACGTCGCCTCGCCCACCCCCCACAGGTCCCGGGCCGGGCGAGCATGCAGGAACTCCAGTTGGTCTGCCGCCGACACCACCATCGCTCCATCCGGCTTGGCCGCCCCGGAGGCCATCTTGGCTATGAACTTGACCGACGCGACCCCGGCTGAAGATGGGAGTCCCAGCTCGCTCCGGAGGCGTCTCCGCACGTGCTGGGCGACGTCGAGTGCCGAAGCAAAGTGACGGCGGAGCCCAGAGACGTCGAGGAAGGCCTCGTCGATACTCAGCCCCTCCACCCGGGGCGTCGTCTCGCGGAAGACCTCGAATACCTCTTTGCTCACTCGCCGGTAGTAGGCGTGGTCACCGGGAAGGACGACGAGGTGCCGGCAGAGTCGACGCGCGGTGACCATGGGCATCGCCGACCGCACGCCAAACGCACGTGCCTCGTACGAGGCTGACGCAACCACCCCTCGGTCGCCGGCTCCACCCACCACCACCGGGAGCCCACGCAGCTGCCCGTCCCGAAGGCGCTCGGCCTCGACGAAGAACGCATCCATGTCGACGTGGACGATGGGTTCGGCGAAGTCAGGGCCGCTCACCCGGCAAGGGTAGGACGAGTGCCTGTGTCAGCGTCAGCGTCGAGGGTCACTTCAGGAGCTCGGGCTCGGTCCCGGGCCCGGCTCGGGCTAGCTTCAGGGGATGTCGGCTCCCCCGCATCTCGTCCATCTGGTACGCCATGGGGAGGTCCACAACCCGAACCACCTGGTGTACGCCGATCTCCCGGGCTTCGACCTGTCGGAACGCGGCGTCGAGCAGGCCCAGGGTGCCTCCCTTCGGCTCTCCTCCCAACCCGTCGCCGCGGTCTGGTCATCCCCCCTCCAGCGAGCCCTCCACACGGCCGCGTTGCTTGCCGCACCCCATCAGCTTCCGATCCGGGTCCTAACCGACCTCACCGAGTGGGGACTGCTCGTTCGGTGGCGTGGCATCTCCTGGGAGGACGTGCCGGGGATCTTCCCGGGAGAACTCGAGTCCTACCTCGAGGATCCGAATGCCCTTCCCCACTCCCCCGAGTCCCTCCCCGAACTGGCCAGGAGGGTGGGGCGAGCGGTGGAGGTCGCCTCTGGCCTCACCAATGGCCCGATCATCGTGGTCGGGCATCAGGACCCTCTCCAGGCCGCCGTCCGGGGATTGACGGGCTTGGGGCTCGACGACTTCCACCGCTCGAAACCCGGGCACGCCGAGATCATCACCATCGAGGGACCACCCTGGCGGCTCCTCGATCGCACCACCATCGAGGAAGGAGCCGATCAATGAAGGTCGGAGTACAGCTACCCGAGTGGGAGCGCCATGTCGGGTGGGAGGAGATCGCCCGGATGGCCCTCCTCATCGAAGGGAGTGGCTTTGACTCCATCTGGGTCGGGGACCACCTCTTGTACCGGGACGGGAACCGGGGCACGGTCGGGCCTTGGGAGTGTTGGAGCCAACTGGCAGCGGTGGCGGCCATCACCAAGCGCGTCGAGCTCGGCCCCTTGGTGGCCGCCACCTCATTCCATTCCCCGGCCATGATCGCCAAGAAGGCAGCCACGATCGACGAGATCTCCGGAGGCCGGTTCGTCCTCGGCCTCGGGGCCGGGTGGAACCAGGCGGAGTACGACGCATTCGGGTTCGCATACGACCATCGTGTCGGCCGATTCGAGGAAGCGTTCGAGGTCATCAGGCGCCTTCTCGCCGGTGAGGAGATCACCTTCCGGGGTCGGTACTACCAACTGGAGCAGTCCCTCACCACCCCGCTGGGTCCGAGGGCCGGCGGTATCCCCCTCCTCGTCGGTTCGAACGGAGCCCGCATGCTCGAGATCACCCTCCCCCACGTGCACTCCTGGAACAGTTGGTTCTCGGACTTCGACAACCGCGCCGAGCACCTGCCTCGCCTCATCTCCCTCGTCGATGCCGCATGTGAGGCCGTCGACCGGGACCCGTCCGAGGTCGAGCGCACGGTGGCACTCATGATGCAGTTCTCCGAGGAAACGTCCCTGGAACGGTCCTCCCAACCCCTCCGGGGCACACCGACGGAGTTGGCAGCCGAACTGGCCGCCTGCGAAGCGCTGGGGATCGCCCACGTACAACTCGTCCTCGACCCGATCACCATCAGCTCGATCGAGGCTGCCGTCGAGGTACTCGAGGCCTATCGCGCCTGAGGCCGGGGCGGGTCGCTCAGGAGTCGCCCGTCTCGCAGCCGACACCCGGGTCGGGAAGCCCGGCACTCGTGCGGGCCCTCGCTTCGTCCATCGACCGGATGGCGAGCACCATCACAACCCCGACACCCGATCCGGTGACAAGGGCCCCAAGGAACGCAACGACCACCTGGGATGTGACACAGTCGGTGCAACTGACACCGGTGATCATCCACCCCAGCACTCCACCAATGGCGAGTCCGAGGGCAACCGGGATGAAGAACCACGGGTTGAGACGCCTACGCATCGCCGCCCCGGAGGATCCGTTCGAAGTCGGGGGTGGGGCACACCCCCGACGAAGGTCGGCCGGTGAGGGGCAGTACAGCAAGCCGCGTGTCGGCCTTCCACGCCCACCAGGCGGTGGCAGCGGCGATCGCCGCTGCCAGGACCCATCCGGTGAGATCAGCCCCCACGGCCGATACGAGCGGGATCGTGCTCCCCAGCCGCGCGGCCCACAGGCCTGAGACAGTCGCCCGTCCGTACCAGAAGGCCAACCCGGGGCCAGCCCACAGCAACAGGCCGAGCGGGTCCCCGATCAGCGGTGCCCCGAAGAGCGGCCACAGGACAAGGATCAGCATGAGGACCACTGCCGAGTCGGGAGGCGCTTCCATCGACCGACCGGGACGGATCCACCCGGGCATGGGGCCGACCAGGAGGGCGACTCCCGCCCCGGCCGCCACGACAACTCCAACCCAGAAGAGGACTTCGGACTCGACCCACGCGGCTGGGAGGATCGCCCCGATCACCAAGAGCAGGGCGGTCCTCTGCGCCCAGCGACCGCGGGCCAACAGGAGGCCGACCAGCGTGACGATGCCGGCCACCCATGCGGCCGCTCCGGCGCTGCGGGCAACATCCGTCGGAAGGGTGGTCGCATCCGTCAGGAGTGCAGTCGACCAGACAGCGATCGTGGCGAGAAAGAGCAGGGCAGCGACGAGTGGCGGGCGCTCTGGGGTGACAGACATCGGCAGGGAGGGTAGTGCTCCCCTGGGCACTCCTCGAGGGTGTGCGGGTCTCGGTTCAGACCTTGCCGAACACGAGCGCGACGTTGTGTCCGCCGAAGCCGAACGAGTTGCTCATGACTGTGGTCACGTCGATTTCACGGGCCGTGTTCGGCACGTAGTCGAGGTCGCACTCCGGGTCCGGGGTGGTGTAGTTGATCGTCGGCGGAATGACCTGGTCTTGGAGGGCCATGATCGAGGCAACCGCTTCGATGGCGCCGGCCCCGCCGAGGAGATGCCCGGTCATGGACTTCGTCGACGAGATCGGGACCGTCCTGGCGGCGTCCCCCATGGCGAGTTTGATGGCCGCGGTCTCGGTGGAGTCGTTGGCGGCGGTCGATGTCCCATGGGCGTTGATGTAGGAGACGTCAGAAGGATTGACCCCTGCGTTCTCCATCGCCCATTTCATCGCGAGCGCCTGCCCGGTACCCCCGGGACGTGGGAGCGTCACGTGGTAGGCGTCTGTCGACATGCCGTACCCGAGTACCTCGGCGTAGATCTCCGCGCCCCGGGCCAGCGCGTGGTCGAGTCCCTCGAGCACGAGTGTGGCCCCCCCTTCGGAGAGCACGAACCCATCGCGATCGGCGTCGAAGGGCCGGGAAGCCCCGGCCGGGTCGTCGTTGCGTGTGCTAATGGCACGCGCAGAGTTGAAGGACCCGATCACGAACTCGCACACACCGGCCTCGGCACCGCCCGCGATCATCACGTCAGCGGCACCCCGACGAATGATCTCCGTCGCGTCCCCAATGGCGTTCGCCGAGGCGGCACACGCGGTGACGATGCAGTTGGTGGGTCCGTAGAAGCCCCAGTGGATGGCGGCGTAGCCAGCAGCCAGGTTGGCGATGATCTTCGTGATCGTCAACGGGTTGAGCCGGTCTGCACCCCGCTCATGCAGGGTGAGGATCCCATCCTGGAAGGACTCCATGCCCCCGATCCCGGTACCGACGACGGCACCGGTGCGCTCACGGAGGTGGTCCGACGCCTCGAAGTCGAGACCCGCCATCGCTACCGCCTCCATGGCAGACGCGAGGAACACCACGCTGTAGCGGTCAAGGCGCCGCGCCTCTCGTTTCTCGAGGTAGTCCTCGGGGTCGAAGCCCCGCAATTCGCCGGCGATCGTCGTCTTGACGTTGGAGGTGTCGAACCCGGTGATCCGGCCGATACCGGATCTCCCTTCCTTCAGCCCCGACCACGTGCTCGCCAGGTCGAGTCCGAGGGGCGAGATCACCCCGAGTCCGGTGACGACGACGCGGCGACGCTCCACCGACGCCCCTATTCCAGGCGTCCGATGACCGTGTCGACAGCCTGGCCGACGGTGAGGATGCTTTCGGCTTCCTCATCGGGGATCTCGACACCGAACTCGTCCTCGAGGGCCATCAGCAGTTCGACGACGCCGAGCGAGTCGACTTCCAAGTCCTCCTCGAACCGAGCGTTCGCGGTGATCTTTTCTTCGTCGAGTCCGAGCTCGCTCACGAGCAGGGACTTCATCCTGCTCTCTACTTCTGCACGGTCCATACGTACTCCTTCTTCCTTTTCTCAACGGTTGATCCAGGCCGACTCAGAGGGCAAGACCCCCATCGACGACCAATACCTGACCCGTCATGTACGACGATTCTTCCGAGGCCAGGAACGAGGCAACATTGGCGATCTCCTCTGGCTGACCCAGTCGAGCGAGGGAGATGTTACCGAGTGCCGCTTCCTTGACCCCGTCTCCGAGGGCGTCGGTCATGTCGGTCGCGATGTAGCCAGGAGCAATCACGTTGACGGTGATCCCCCGTACCCCGACCTCCTTGGCAATCGACTTGGAGAAGCCGATGAGCCCCGCCTTCGATGCGGCGTAGTTGGCCTGACCCGGGTTGCCCGAGAGCGCCGCAACCGAGGCGATGTTGATGATGCGACCCGCCTTGGCTCGGAGCATGCCACGCAACGCGGCCTTGGTGCAGAGGAAGGCGGAGACGAGATTCACATCGAGCACCCTGCGGAACTGTTCCTCGCTCATGCGGAGGAGGAGGTCGTCGTCGGTGATTCCGGCGTTGTTCACGAGGATGTCGACCGGGCCGAGTCCATCGGCGACGGTGGTGAACATCGCGGCGACCGCGTCGGAGTCACTCACGTCGGCCGCCACGCTCAGGGCCCGACCGCCGGCATCGGTGATCGTCGAGACGACGTCCTCGGCAGCATCTGCCCGTGACGCGTAGTTCACTGCCACCATGTGGCCATCCGCGGCGAGGCGGAGCGCTATGGCCCGCCCGATGCCCCGGGATCCGCCGGTGACGAGGGCTACCTTCCCCATCTCACACCCCCCGTCCGTAGAACTCGATCTGCGCCGCCAGCAACCCATCGACGTCGGTCTCGACCGGTGGGAGGTCGTACTCCACCAGGTGCTCGGGTGTGGTTCTGCTCTCCCCAGCGCACGGTGGCCGCCGCCCAGGTGAGACCGCCACCGAACGCGGCGAACACGAGCACGTCCCCGGGGGAGACCCGGCCCTCCGAGAGCGCCTCGGTCAGGGCCATCGGGATGGTGGCCGCCGAGGTGTTGCCGTACTTCTCGATGTTGACGTACACCTTGTCCGACTGGAGCTTGAGGCGGCGAGCGGCGGCGTCGATGATCCTGACGTTCGCCTGGTGCGGGATGAAGAGGTCGACGTCCGCGAGGGATAGCCCGGCCTTCGTCGATCACCGAGGTCGAAGCCTCGGCCATCATCTTGACTGCTCGCTTGAAGACCTCCTGGCCGTTCATCACGATCCCACCCATGTCAGGGGTGCGGGTTCCCACCGGGACATTGCTGCCCTCGGACGGCATCCAGAGGAACTCGGCGGTCGTCCCGTCGATCCCGGTGGTGGTGGCGAGCACCCCGGCGCCGTTCTCGGTGGCTTCGACCAGTGTGGCCCCGGCGCCATCCCCGAAGAGCACAGCCGTCGTTCGATCGGCGAAGTCGAGCTTGTGGCTGAGGCGCTCTGCCCCGATGACGAGGACCGACTTCGCCATTCCGGCTCGGATCATGGCGGTTGCGTTCTCGAGACCGTAGATCCAACCCGAGCAGGCCGCATTCAGGTCGAAGGCTGCGGCATTCACGAGTCCAGCTTGGCCTGCACGAAGGAGGCAGCGGACGGGACGAGGATGTCCCCGGAGCAGGTGGCGAGGATGAGGAGGTCGACGTCGGCTGGGTCCCGTTCGGCACATGCGAGCGCTCTCCGTCCGGCAAGAGTCGCCAGGTCGGAGAGAGGGACGTGGGAGATGCGCCGCTCGCCGATGCCGGTGCGGGACCTTATCCACCCGTCGTCGGTCTCGGTGAGGGTCTCGAGGTGCTCATTGCTGAGGACGGTCGGGGGGACCGCCATCCCCCAGCCGGTGATCTCGGCGTTCATACGGTCTCCAGTTCGACGAAGGATGCAACGACCTCGGCAACCGCGGCCATCTCATTGACCACGATGGTCGGGATCCCCGGCGCGATCCGCTTGGCCATGCCCGCTGTGACGTCGCCGGGCCCGACGTGGACAAACGCATCCACGGTGGCGGCCATCGCCTCCACCGCCGCCTGGAACCGTACCCGCCCGGTGAGTTGGCCGACAAGCGTGGCGTCCACCTCCTCCGGGTAGGGCCGGCCCGTCAGGTTGGCGTAGACGGTGAATGCGGGGGCGGAGAACTCGATCCCGGCCACATGTTCGGCAAGCGCGGTCGCCGCCGGGGCCATGAACGGGGTGTGGAATGCTCCGGCCACTTTGAGGGGGATGGAACGGCGAATCCCGTGGTCCTTCACATGCACCCCGGCCCACTCGATGTCCACTACGCCACCCGCGACCACCACTTGGCCGGGGGCGTTGAGGTTCGCAACCCAGAGCCGGCCCCCCTGGCTCCGCCGATGGGCACACATCGCCTCGGCCGAATCCTCGTCGGCTCCGATCAGGGCGGCCATCGATGAGGGTTCCAAAGCCGCGGCATCGGCCATCGCCCGCCCCCGGGCGGCGACCAGTCGGAGTCCGTCAAGATGAGAGATGGCACCTGCAGCCACCAGCGCGGTGTACTCGCCCAGGGAGTGACCGACCGCCCCCACCACCTCGACCGCGGACCCGGCAGCGACGCGGAGTTCCTCCCACAGCGCGAAGGAGAGCGCGTAGAGGGCGGGCTGCGCATGCTCGGTGGCCGTCAGCTTCTCTTCTGGTCCGTTGCGGCAGAGTTCTTCGAGCGACCACCCGAGGATCGAATCGGCAGGGGGGCCGACGAGGTCCGGGCGTTTCGAGAACACGTCGGCGCCCATGCCGACGAACTGTGCTCCCTGGCCAGGGAACAAGAGGCCTATGCGAGTCACGGTGTGTTCGACCTTCTCCACCATTACCTAGTTACCGAGTTCGTCGAGGACTGCCAATACCCGTGCGACATCGGTTTCGTCGACGTCCCGGTGGGTCACGAACCGGAGGATTCCCGGTGCCAAGCCACCAACCAACACACCCGCGCGCTCCAACGCGTCTCGAAACGCACCGGGTCCTCCCGGGAGGCGGTGCTCATCGACCAGGACCATGTTGGTCTGCGCGGATCCGGGGGTGGATCCCGGGTAGCGGTCGGCGATCCCGCCGGCCAGCGCCTTCGCGACGACATGGTCATCGCCGAGACGGTCGCGCTCGGCCAGGGCGATCCGGGCGGCAGCGGCGATGACCCCCACCTGTCGCATTCCTCCACCAAGAATCTTGCGCCGATAGCGGGCCTCAGCGACGAGGTCGCTGGTCCCACAGAGCACCGATCCGATCGGCGCTCCCAGGCCCTTCGAGTAGCAGAACTGGACGGTGTCGGCCGTCGCTGCCCAGGCAGGTGCATCGATGCCGGTGGCGGCCACCGTATTGAAGAGCCGGGCCCCATCGAGATGCACCGCAAGTCCCACGTCCTGGGCCACGCGCCACCCCGCCTCCATCGAACTCAGAGGGACCACGGAGCCGCCCGACGAGTTGTGGGTGTTCTCCCATGAGAGGAGGGTCCGCCGCGGCATGTGGTACTCGACTCGCGAGGCCGCGAATCGAATCTGGTCAGCGGTCATGGTGCCATCCGGCGAGGCGATCGTGCGAAACTGGACCGCACTGACCACTGCTGCAGCTCCCCGCTCGTAGTTGCGGATGTGGGCGTCCTCCACACAGATCACCTCGGTCCCGGGCTGGGTCTGACACCAGATCGCAAGCTGGTTCGCCATCGACCCGCTGGGGGTGAAGACTGCGGCCTCCATGCCGAGGACCGCTGCGCTCTCCTCTTCGAGGAGGTTCACCGTCGGGTCGTCGCCATACACATCATCCCCGACCTCGGCCTCGGCCATTGCACGACGCATGGCAGGAGTGGGACGGGTGACCGTGTCGGAGCGGAAGTCGGCGACGCCGTTGGGAAAGGCCATCGGGTGAGGGTACTCCGGCCCTCCGTGACAGCGAAGGCAGGTCAGGACCCGTCGAGATACCTGCGAATGCCGCGCACCGCCTGTCGAATCCGGTCCTCGTTCTCCACGAGCGCGAAGCGCACGTGCCCCTCCCCGTTCTGGCCGAAGCCGATGCCCGGTGACACGGCGACGCCGGCTCCGGCGAGGAGACCCTTGGCGAACTCGAGTGAACCCTCGTGCTCGTGCCCGGGCGGTAGTCGGGCCCAGACGAACATGGTCCCCTTCGGCTTCTCGATGACCCACCCGGAGCGGGCCAGGCCATCGACGAGGGTGTCACGGCGCTTGAGGTACACGGCGTTGACCTCGGTGATGTAGTCGTCTCCCTCGTTGAGCGCGATGATCGAGGCGATCTGGATCGGCTGAAACGTGCCGTAGTCGAGGTAGGACTTGAGCTTGGCCAAGGCCGCAACGACCTCGGCGTTCCCCACGACGAACCCAACCCGCCATCCGGCCATGGAGTGGCCCTTGGTGAGGGTGTACAGCTCCACAGCCACATCCTTGGCGCCGGGGACCTCAAGGATCGAAGGCGGCTGGTAGCCGTCGAAGGCCGTCTCGGCGTAGGCGAAGTCGTGGACGATGAACGTGTCGTGGGTCCTGGCGAAGGCCACCATCCGCTCCCAGAACGGCAGGTCGACGCATGTTGTCGTCGGGTTGTGAGGGAACGACGTGATGATCACCCGTGGCCGGGGCCACGAGTCGAGGAACGCCTGCTCCATCGATTCGAAGAACTCGTCGGCTGACCCACCGAGCGGAATCCGCCGCACCTCGGCCCCGGCGAGCACCGGCGCGTAGATGTGGATCGGGTAGGAGGGGTCGGGAACGAGGGCCACGTCTCCGGGCTGGACGAGAGTCCACAGCATGTGGGCGAGTCCCTCCTTCGCCCCGATCGTCGTGATGGCCTCCGTTGCAGGATCGAGCTGCACACCGAATCGACGTGCGTAGCGATCGGTGATCGCCTTGCGAAGGTTGGGAAGTCCCCGCGACTGGGAGTAGCCGTGGTTGCGTGGGTTCCGAACCGCCTCGACGAGCTTCTCGACGACCTTGGGAGAGGAGGGGATGTCGGGGTTGCCGAACCCGAGGTCGATGATGTCCTCCCCGGCGCGACGACGCGCCTCGAGCTTCAGGCGATCGACCTCGGCGAAGACGTACGGTGGGAGATGCTCGATCCGACGGAAGTCCATGGGGGGAGGCTAATACCGGGGGCTTGGGCGCCCGTCGGCCAGTCGGACCGCGTCCGCGTCGGCGCCTGCGTCGGCGTCAGCCCAGAGTCGTCGGCAAGGTCCCGACCCGCTGCTGGCTCGGGCTCGAGCTCGTGCTCGTGCTCTCCTGGCTCGAGCCCTGCTCGCTCAGGCGAGCAGCACCACCTCCGCGATCCGGTCGAGCGCCGCCGGGTCGGTGGCGGGCAATGGGGCAAGGACGAGTTCGTCGAGGCCGAGGCCTGCCAACTGGCGTACCTTCTCAGCCACTGCCGACGGATTCCCTGACAACCACACGTCCGGTCGGGGCTCCCCCACCAGGACCCGACCTCCCCAACTCACCACGTACGAGGAGCGAGTCGGCCGACCTCTGAGCAGGGCTTCGAGTTGTTCCATCGGCGGCTCCCACATGTTCCACCCGTCGGCCGAGGCCGCGATCTCCATGACGGCGGGGTGCACGCCACCCACCCAGGTCGTCACACCAACGGCCCGGACCGCCTCCACGGATTCAGCCAATACGGCCAGGCGCCCACCCAGCGGTGGGAACGGGAGACCGAATCGTTCTGTCTCCGTCTTCGTCAGGCCGTCTCCTGCGCCAAGGCCGATGACCGGTGGTTCGTGGGCAATGGCGGCGATGGCGGCGGCGATGGCGGCCGTGACCGCCGGCGGACGGAGTGTTGCCCTGACCACGAGTGACCCCACCCGGGTGCGCAGGGTCGCTGCCAGCGCTCCAAGAGCAGCGGCGGCCTCGAGGGCAGGGGCGAACGGGTCGGCGAGGGGGACGAGGTGATCGAAGACGAAGACCCCGTCGAGGGCGAGGGCTTCCGCCCTTGCTGCGTAGTCGATGGTCTGGGGGCCGAGACGTTGACTCAGCGCGACCGAGACCTTCACCCGGTGAGCTTCTCCAGGAGTGCCCTCACGCGCTTGGGAACGAGCGACGAACCGAACTCCGTCACGCTCCGAATGACATCGAGAACGTCACCGTCGCCATCCCAATGCTCGGCCGTGATCGACGGACCGGCAGCCTTGACGAGCCGATCGAGTGAGAAGGCAATGAGCAGGATGTCGTCGACCTGGCCCACGACGGGCATGACCATCTCGGGGATGAGATCGATCGGGCTCACGAGGTAGAGGAGGACTCCGCCGACTGCCAGTTTCGGCCGGATGGGCACCCGCGGGTCCCGCATCATCCGGATGAGGAGTTTGCCCATGTTGGGAAGGGCGAGACCCAACTGGCGGAGGGCCGGCCGCATCCGGTCGATGGCTGACGCTCCTTGCTGGAACACCGCATCGGGCCTGATCGAGTCGGTCATGCGCCTGACTCGACGCGCTTCTTGAGGCCCCGCAGGGCGGCGCTGACGATCTGCTTCTCGCCCTGTCGGACGATGAACCCCGGGACTCGGAACGTCGGCTCCACCCGCAACGCGTAGGTGACGACGGTCTTGCCGTCGGTCTCCTTGAAGTCGTACGACCCGGTGAGCATCTCGACGTCACCACCGGTGTCTGCTTCCCACGACATGAAGGTGGGGTGGGTATGGGTGTAGGTGAGGGTGTAGCGGATCTCCTTGACGATCCCCTCCAGGGTGAAGCTGGCCCTGATGGGACGGCCGGCCTCGTCTCGTTCGTGGACCACCACCGTGCGAACGCCCGACGCCCATTCCGGATAGGTCTCGATGTCCTGGGCGACGGCGTAGACGTCCTCGGCGGAGGCGTCGACCTCGATGGTTTCGTACATACCGCGTGTCATGGTGTCACCGACTCATCGGAGCGTTGCTTGCAAGAGTTAGCATAGCTTGTCTCCCACATCGCAGGATGCCTCGTAGCCCGTCCGGTCGCCCGGAAATACCCAACGTTGGTGCTGAGCGTGGGCCCGATTCGCCAACGCGTCGCCCGTGGCTGATGGATGTCACCGAAGTAGTGGAACGGCGGGCGGTGCTCGGTGAGGTAGCCAAGGACCTCGACGGCGCTCCGCTCCGGTCGCCCGGTTATCACGTCCTCGGCCAAGGTCGCGACCGCCGGAGCGATGTGGGTGCAGAGGATGTCCACCGGTCCGAGTTGGTCGAGGCGATCGGCCAGGGGACGCTCCTTCCCCAGGTCGAAGAGGCTCCGCCCGGTGCCGCCCACGAACCCGACCCGCCAACCCTCGATCTCGACGACATCCCCGTCGAGGACCCGTACGTCGCCGGCGTGCTCGACCAGCAGCGGCACGATGTCGACGTTGCCATGCGTGAGGTATACCTCGGCTCCCGACAACGCCTTGAATGCCTCCCGGTACTGAACGTCGGCCAACTCGAGGATCGCAGCCCGGAAGTCACCGTCGTAGGCGTCGAGTGCCTGGTGCCAGAGCACGCGGACGTCGGCTCCACTCCCCCTGGCCTCGGCAACCTCCACGGCGAAACCTCGTCCGAGGAGGTCGGAGACCATTCCCTCGCCCGTCCGGTAGTCGATGAAGTTGAGGAGGTCCCCGAGCACGAGGAGTGGCTCACCCATCCCGGCGATCCGCCGCAGGGCATCGAATCCATCATGTATGTCGGCCACGAGCAGCATCGGTTGGGAAGCTAGCTACCCACCGGGGTGCAGAGCCGTTGTGAGGTCATCTGATCGCGGTGGTTCGAATGCGACGACCCCACGGCGAATCATGTCGGAGTCGTGCGGGTCGCCAGCAGGACCGCCACGATGAGCAGGGCGATGACCGCTCCGGCAACGCCCGAGATGACCCGCGGCTGGAGGATCCACGCCGACCCGGTGCGGAGATGCCGAAGCACGTCCTGCACACTCACTGCCCACAAGGCGAGACCGACGATCAGGATCAGTATCCCCATGACCCGGGTTGCCGGAGTGTCGATCAAGGCAATCGAGAAGCCGAGCGCCATGAGGACAACGAGGAAGATCGCGACCCCGGTGGGCCCGGCGCCGGCCTTGGCGTGGCCACCTCCCGGGATCGCCGTCCACCGCCTGATGACGGCTTCGTCGAGTCGATCGGGGGGCGGTGTGAACGCCGTGACCATGGCGGTTCCGCACGTTGAGCACCGGTCCTCGCTGATCGGATTGGGGGCTTCACACGCCGGACAGCTCCACTTCGGCTCGGCCAGGTCGGGTTCTCCGTCGGTAGGGGACCCCATCGGGGTGGACTCCTCTTGGTCCGCCGTCGGTTCTGGTTCGACCGGGACGGTGAGAGAGGCGTAGCACTGGTTGCACCAGTCGGCCCCGTCGGCATTGTGAGCCCCGCAATGGAGGCAGCGGACAGCCATCGACTACCTCACCCGAGCTGGCTCAGGTCCCGCACCGCGCCCCGCGATGCTGACGTTGTGAACGCGGCGTAGGCCAGCAGCGCCTTGGATACGTCCCGGTCCCGCACCGGGCTCCACCCATCGGCCCGCTCGTCCATCGCCTTGCGCCGCGCTTCCAACTCCGCTGGGGTCAGCCGGACGTTGATCGACCGATCCGGGATGCTGATCTCGATCGTGTCGCCCTCCTCGACGAGGCCGATGGCTCCCCCTTCGGCCGCCTCCGGGGAGACATGCCCGATCGAGAGCCCCGACGTGGCACCCGAGAAGCGACCATCGGTGACGAGCGCACAGACCTTGCCGAGACCCTTGGCCTTGATGTAGGCCGTCGGATAGAGCATCTCCTGCATCCCGGGGCCGCCCTTGGGGCCCTCATAGCAGACGACCACCACGTCGCCCGGGACGAGACGGTCGCCCTGGATGAGGTCGATGGCGGCTTCCTGCGACTCGACGACGCGGGCCCTGCCGCTGAACCGGAAGATCGATGAGTCGACGCCGGCCGTCTTGACGATGCACCCTTCCTCGGCGATGTTGCCGAACAGGACGGCCAACCCGCCGTCGAGGCTGTAGGCGTGCTCGATATCTCGGATGCAACCGGCTTCTCGATCGAGGTCGAGGGTGAGGTAGCGGCGGTTCTGGGAGAACGCCTGTTGGGTCAGGACGTTGCCGGGGGCGGCCCGGTAGAAGCGCTTGACGTCTTCCGACTCGGTGCGCCTGACGTCGTGGTGGTCGATCGCTGAGCCGAGGGTCGCCGCGTGGACGGTCGGGACGTCGCGGTGGATGAGCCCGGCGCGGTCCAACTCCCCGAGGACCGCCATGACTCCCCCGGCCCGGTGGAAGTCCTCGAGGTGGTAGGTCTCGCTGGACGGTGCCAGCTTGGAGAGGTTGGGCACCTTGCGAGACAGGCGGTCGATGTCGTCCATCCGGAACGGGACCTCCGCCTCCTCGGCGGCCGCCAGGATGTGGAGGACGGTGTTGGTGGAGCCTCCCATGGCGACGTCGATCGCCATGGCATTCTCGAAAGCGTCGAAGCAAGCGATCGACCGCGGGAGCGCCGACTCATCGTCCTTCTCGTACCAACGTCGAGCAAGGTCGACGATCGTCCGACCGGCTTCCAGGAACAGCTCCTTGCGATCGGCGTGGGTGGCCAGCACGGAACCGTTGCCCGGTAGCCCGAGGCCGAGGGCTTCGACCAGGCAGTTCATCGAGTTGGCTGTGAACATCCCCGAGCAGGATCCACACGTGGGACAGGCCAGCTTCTCGATGTCGAGGACCTCCGCATCCGAGAGGTCGTCGGCTCCGGCGCCGATCATCGCGGTGACGAGGTTGATCGATCCCCCGTCCGGGCCGAGCTTGCCGGCCTCCATCGGACCCCCGGAGACGAACACGGTCGGGATGTTGAGGCGCAGGGCCGCCATCAGCATTCCCGGGGTGATCTTGTCACAGTTCGAGATACACACCAGGGCGTCCGCACAGTGGGCGTTGACCATGAACTCCACGGAGTCGGCGATGACATCCCGCGAAGGAAGCGAGTAGAGCATCCCGCCGTGTCCCATGGCGATCCCGTCGTCCACCGCGATCGTGTGGAACTCGCGGGCAATACCACCGGCGGCGTAGATCTCCTCGGCCACCATCTCGCCGAGGTCCTTGAGATGGACGTGCCCGGGAACGAACTGGGTGTAGGAATTGGCGATGGCGATGAGGGGGCGATCGAAATCGTCGTCGGTGAAGCCGGTTGCCCGCCACAGGGCACGGGCCCCGGCCATGTTCCGGCCTCGGGTCGTCGTATGGGAGCGGTAGGTGGGCATGGAGGGAAGGGTACCCGGAGGGGAGGGAAGAGAGAACGGAGAACGGAGAACGGAGCACGAAGTACGGAGCGCGATTGACCAAGGACATCGGACTTGCTGGGCTCGGGACTCGGGACTCGGGACTCGGGACTTGGGACTCGGGAACTCGCTACTGGGTGCGTCTCCGCAAGCGGTCCAGTCGCCGTTGCGGATCGTTGATGGGGACGATGCCCTTGGCGAGAGCGTCGGCACCTCCCTGGTCCGTCGGCCAGTCGAGCGGGCCGATCACGAGGTCGATCGGGATCTTGCCCGGCAGTTGATGGCCGAGCGCCCTCCCCAACCGGACCGGAAGGCCCCGGTGTGCGGTGCCCAGGGTTTCGGGCGGGCTCACCTGCCCGGGTTGGGCGGTCAGCACGAGGAGGTCGAGGTCGCTCTCGGCGGTCCCGGACGCGGACGCGTGGGAGCCCATGAGCGCCAGGCCCTCCAGCGATTCGGACGTGGAGACCCACTCGTCGGCACGGAGGAGTGCGGCGTGGGCGGCCGGGTGTTCGAGTCCGAGCAGCGCCACGACGAGTTCGTCGATCGCCTCCCGCACCGTTTCGTGTTCGAGTCGCGTGCGGAGTATCGGGCGTGCATCCGGCCCGAGGAGTCGGGCAAGGGCTGAGGCCGCGTGCCCCCTGATCATCGAGGACGGATGGTCGAGGTGCGCCGCGACCATCTCGGCCAGGTCCCGGTCGGCGCTGTTCCCGGCCGCGACAAGGAGATTGCGGCGGAGGAAGCGGCCCTCCCTGCGGGGGACGTACCACCACGGCACCCGGGCGAGGAGCTCATCGTCCTCGAGGGCGAGCAGCTCGCCGATCCCCCAGGTCTCCGGCGGCGGACCCCCGGTCAGCGCTCGATGACCGGGCGGACAGGAGGTGAGGCAGTCGTCACACCCATAGACCCTGGTGCCGAGCAGCCGACGGATCCACTGCGGTAGCGACCCGGGCGCCTGGAGCCAGGTGGCGAGGCACCGCCGAGCGTCGAGGCCGGCTTCGACCGAGAGGGCTCCTGTGGGGCAGGCGGGCAGGCAGGCCTCGCAGGTCCCGCAGTCCCGGACCATTGGGTCCGTTGTCTCGAGCGGGGCGTCGGTCACGATCGTGCCAAGGATCAGCCATGGGCCATGCCCGGGGGTGAGCACCATCGTGCTCTTCCCCCACCATCCGACGCCGGCTCGCACCGCCGCGGCCCGATCCACGAGCCGGTTGTCGTCGATCACGATCTCCGCCCGGTGACCGGAGGCGGTCAGGGGTTCGGCCAGTTCGACCAAGACCGCCATGAGGTGGTCGTAATGATCTCGCGTTGCGAAGCGAGCCACGAACCCGCCTGCTGGATCGGCAGGTGGGGAGTCGGCGAGGTAATCCCACGCCACGACCACGAGCCGCTGAGCCCAGGGAAGGCTCACCCGGATGTCGGTGGCGGTGATCGGGTCATCGTAGGTGAAGTGGAGCGGACCCGATCTCCCGGCCCCGACCGCCTCGGCCAGTCGGAGCCGCTCGGTCTCGAACGGGTCGGCGGTGGTCACACCGATCGCCGCGGCCCCCAACGAGCGGGCGCGGGTGAGGAGCGAGTCTGTCGAAACCGTCATCGCCCAAGTCTGTCAGGCCGGGTCACACGAAGGAGTCGACAAGCCTCTGGAGCACGAAGACGACGAGCGGGGTGCCGATGGCGGTGAAGAAGCCCCGGAACGTGCCTCGACTCCCGGGCCACGGCGAGATCTCCTTGATGGTCGAGCTCATGCGGAGGAGTCCGGCGAGGGAGTCGTCGAGGCCCTTGAACGCGGCCGTGTTGCCGGCCTCAAGCTCTCGGTACATCGAGGCCCGCACACCCTCGATGTGCCCGCTGTTCTCGCTGAGGGCCTCCGACTTGGCAGCGACGATCCGGTTGCGGGTGCCAACGAGGGGAGCAATGAAGGCCACGAGGGCGAGCAGCGTCGCTGCCGCAGTGCCGATCACCACTTCCGTCGTGACCCAGTCCCCCGACCTGCGGGCGGCCTCGGAGGCGACGTTGAGCAGGAGGATGAACACCCAGAGCATCCCGATCTTGGCCGTGACGAGCGAGAACCCGTAGAGCGGGTCGAGGTGGAAGATGTTGACCGTCCCGGCCTTGAGCAGTCGCGAGATCCCGATGAGGAGTCGGACGGTGTGGTAGACGAGCAGCGGCGCGGTGGCGTACGAGAAGGCCGTGATCGGTGCCTGCATGAGGCGGGCCGAGAATGAGCTGAGGTCGGCGAACTCGGGCACGAAGAGGTTGAGGCTCATGAACAGTGCGGCGCTCACAAGCCAGATGATCCCGGCGGTGCGTGCCGGCATCGTCGAGAGTCGGAACACCTCGGCCTTGTACTCGGCGTCCGTCCCCCGGAAGACCGGCCGGAAACGCTTCGTGGCCCGCACCGTCTCGTTGTCGAGGCCGTGGATTGCGGCGTACCCGAGGACGGCCCAGGTGCCATCGACGATGCCCGGCATCACGATCCCCGGGGCGTCCCATCCCTTCTCGATGCCAAACGTGGCGATGGTGCTGAGGGCGCCGACGAGGTAGGCGACGGCGTACCACCAGCGGCGTGTCGGTCGTTCGTCCATCCAGTGGAAGACGCGGTCGAAGACCGACGGCGTGAACGGCAGTACCTCTCCTGTCAACGGATCCTCCTTCCGGCGGCGCAGCATAGGGCCGGGTTGCCGGCCCGTCCTCTCACGTTGCGTTTTCTGTCATACCCCCGTGGCATCGTGTGCCCATGGACTCACCGGAGGTCGGGAAGTGCTGATCGACTGCGACGACTGCCTCATGCAGGCGACCACGGCGTGCGACGATTGTGTCGTGTCGCTGATCCTCGAGCTGTCGCCTGTCGCTGAGGTCGATCCAGCGGAATTGACAGCACTCTCCCACCTCGCCGACGCCGGGTTGGTCCCTCCTCTCCGGCTGGTGCAGGGTGGTGAGTCGGGCGCCGCACGGCGAGCCGGGTGATCCACGTCCACCCGGGGGGCGAGATCCGGTTGGGGCCCTCGGCCCCAACCGGATAGGCGCCGAGTCCCGTGGCCGCTACGACCACCAGAGTTCTTCCATTCAGCGGCCCTCGGCCCACCTGACGAGCGCCGTGGTCCAGAGCGCTACTGCGCCCAGCCGTGAGGTGTCCTCGATGACTTCGCGGTCGTTGCTGATGACGACGAGGCCTGGTATCTCCCCGGCCAATCGACGGAGTTCGTCATCGGCGAATGGGACGAACACTGCATTTCCCTTCCGTTGGCGCCCTCCCTCGCCGTCGAACACGGCCAGGATCGTGTGCCGGCCCTGGGCGCGCTGCTCCAGTCGGACGATGACGTCGAGAACGTACTGGCGCGCCTCGACGAGTCGGTCGAGGGAGAGGCCGAACTCGGCCGCCACGTTGTAGCCGTCGAGCGCCACGGTGAGCACCCGGGGGCTCTTGAGCACCTGTTCGATCGCACCGGGGGCGTCGGGCCGGATCCCCGGCCGGAGGGCGAACTGCTCCACCATCCGCGGCGCGGTCTCCCGGTCACGACCGGGAGCCGTCGATGCGGCCGCGGCGGCTATCTCGTCGAGCAGTCGGGCCTTCTCCAGGGGATCACCCGACCACGGCCCGAGACCGGGCGGTGAGGATGTGGCTGGCGTGGCCTGCTTGTCGCGTTGGGCGACCAACCAGGTCATCCGGCGGCGGAGGCGTCCCAGCTCGTCCGCCAGGGCCGCCCCGGCCCCGAGTTGGTCCCGCAACCGCCGAACCTCGTCCTCGAACCCGAGCCCCACTCTCGCCTCGGCGGCTCGTACTGCTTCCGTCCGCCGGTCCCGCTCATCCCTGAGGGCAGCCTCGAGGCCCTTGGCCCGTTCGCTCCTGGACTTCACCTTCTCCTTCAGCAACTCGACCTTCAGGCGGGCGGCGTCCCTATCTCTCTCTGCCTGGCCGAGAAGGGCCTCCAGCTCTGCGACTCGAGATGCCGAGACCGCATCGGTGATCTCGCGGTCCCAGCCTTCCGGTCGTTCGAGGAACAGCTTCCCGAGGCGGTCGAGCCCCTTCCCTTCCTCGAGCACCTTGGTGCGCAACCATTCGATTTCGTCGAGAGCGGCGAGGAGTGCCCTCGCCAATGGAGGAGGAAGGCGGCGGGCCGACTTGGCGCGGATGGCCCGTAGGCGAGCCGGTACCTCGCCCTCCTCGAGTCCTCGCACCACCCGGTGACTTGCTGCCACGAGTGGTTCCAGCACCCGGTGCACACCCTCGCTCAGTTCCATCGCCCAATCCTTGCACACAACGGCTGCCGGCAATCGCCGGTCCGACCTAGGGTCACCGATCACAATGCCTCTCCGTTTCGACCTCTCCCTCAGTCCGTTCGGTCTCCGCATAGACGAGCTGACCGAGGCGGCCCGCCAGGCAGAAGCCGCGGGCTTCGATGGCGTCTGGGTCTATGACCACCTGTCGGGAGCGGTGGCCGGAGCCGGCTGGACCCTCGACCCCTGGGTGGCGCTGACGTCAATCGCGGCCGCCACCGACCGTCTTGTGGTGGGACCCCTCGTGCTCAACGCGCCCGCCCGACATCCGGCCCGCATCGCTCTCGCCGCGGCAACGCTCCAGCAGCTGAGTGGCGGAAGGCTCATGCTCGGGATGGGCGCCGGGGCCGGGGCCGACTCCCACGGCGAGGAGCTCGGCATGGTCGGGATGGATCGACTTTCCGCATCCGTGCGACGCTCGATCACGGCTGACTCGATCGATGCAGTGCGGGCACTGTGGGCGAACCAGGGGTTCGCCGGTCGTCACTTCCAGTTCGACGATCCCCACTCGTTCCTCACCCCTGATCCCCATCCCCCGATCATCGTCGGCGCCAACGGTCCCCGCATGGCGGAGCTCGCCGCCGACCACGCCGACGGGGTCAACCTCCACAGCCGCGAACCGAAACTGGAGGCCCTGTGCGAGTTGGCGCGAAGCCGCGCCAGGCGGGTCGGCTTCGTGCTCACCGTGGAAGCCCCGATGACCGACGAATGGATGCTCGGGGAGGGCCGGCGGCGCCTTGACCGGATCGGAATCGACCGTCTGATGCTGCGTTGGCGGTCCGGGTTGGGCATGGATGCGATCCGGGCTGCCGGCTCCCGCCTTGGCCTGCCGACCGGTCGCTGAGTTGCTCCGACATGGCGCTCCGTCGGCTCATTGGATACGTCGGCTAGGACGCCACCGTCCCTACCGTATGGAGCACCTGCCCCAACGATCGACCGCACGGAAGGACGACGCATGGAACCTGTAGACCGGGATCCCGGTACCGACAAGCAGCCGGACCCCAAGGACGAAGCGGCCATCCGCCGGGAGAAGTTCCTCGCGGCCATGAAGGGCAAGCGGAACCAGGATGCGGGTCCCTACTCCCAGGAGACCGGCAGTGACGGCGTCAAGCGCGGCCGCGGCGAGAGCCAGAAGAAGAGCAAGGTCCGTCGGCGTCCACGCAACGTCTGACCGCACGCGAGCCCAGGCGGTGGTGGCCGGTCGCAACTCTCCTCCCATGGTCCAGGACCCCGGGGTCGTTCGCGGGACCGCCTGCCATCGACGCGGGTAGCGTCGGCTCCCCCACCAACGGAGTGCAAGGTGTACCTGATTCGACGCGTCTACGAGGTCAAGCCCCGAACTGCTCGTGAGGCGGCCACCATCGCCGCCCGAATGGGCGAGTTGTTCCACAAGGCCGGACGACGCTCTCCGGTGACGGTGTACTTCAACGGCACGACGCTGCCCGGCGAGACCGACGTCGTCTACATGGAGTGGACCGACGAGGTCATCCAATCGCCCTACGGTCGCAACGAAGAAGCAGTCCCCGACGTGGCCGAGCTCGGTGCCCGTCTCCGGGAACTGACCAACGACTCCTGGATCGAGTTCTACGAGTTGCTGACACCCGAGAAGGCGATGGACCTGGGCTGAGTCTCGCGGCATCTCGAGTTCGGTAGCGATCTCGGCTTCACCCGTTTGGGCAACCAGCTCCGAGAACACCACCCCGTGGTCGACGTGGTCATAGAAGGAAGCGACATCTCCCATGACGACGTATCCATCGCTTGAGTGTTTGATCGGCCCATTGGCGAATTCCTCGTAGTGCACGGACAGCCTTCTGAGCGGTGGAAGTTCGCCCTCGACCAGGCCGACCAGCGCCTCGAGCAGAAGCAGATCAGCGAAGCCAAGGGCTAGAACCGGCCTCAGGCCCAGCCGGGTCTTCTTGGCCCACAGGACCTCCGAAGCGCCAATTTGTAGGCCGGAACGCGCCAAAGACTCGAAGTAGCGAGCGGCGTCTCGAATGTGAGTCCCAACAGCGGAATCGACGATGCCAGGAGGCAACAGCTCAGGGGGATCGTCCACGGTTCTCTGAACCGCAGCTAGGAAGTCAATCCTGTCGACTAGCGCCGAGGAGATACTGAATTGCATCCGGCCGAACCTAGCTGGTGACCCTGGGTGGCATGTTCAGGGAAGGGCTAACGGTAGATCGTTGGCGTAGGTGAACGCGATGAGCGGTTTAGGCCAGCCACCAAAGTGGGGCGCTGTGCTGCAAGAGCCCCCTGGGCATGTGTCCGGGTTCGAGCGTCCCCTATATCCCGTCAATCCGGGTCTCGCTTTCGGTGTCACCCAAGAGATGGCGGTGATCGTCTGTCCTGTATGCACCCTTCGCGCTAGGCGAGGGGTTGACCGAAAGGAACGACCCGTGAGGAAAGCTCTCACTCAGACATGGTGGGCCCCACTGGCCGGGCTGTTGGTGATATTGCAGGTATGGGTAGCCCTGGGGTTTCTCTTCGGAGAAGGCGATTTCGGCATTCGCGACTGGAAAAGCACGATTGTTGGCACGGCGTTCGCCGTTGCGGGCGCCGCTGCGCTCCTGGTAGGACTTTGGAAGAGGCCAACAGCGCACGGTGTCGGGAATGTGCTGATTCTGGTCGGCGCCGGAATGGCCGCGATGTGGTTCTGGACCGTTGCGGTGACCCCTCTCGCGATCGTGGTCATTGTCGGTCTCGCTGTTGGCGAGATACGGAAACCAGCCACACCAATACGGACAAGGCGAGTGTTGATTGGAGCCGCCGTCATCGTCGGCGTAGTAGGCGCAGTGGGCGCAGTGCAATTCGGCCTCGTAGGGATGTAAGGCAGATCGAGCGTATTCGCGACATCGTCTGACCGATTCCCCACTACGGATGGACCGAATCTGGTTTTGGAGCCGCTGAAGTAGTTCTACCAAGTTGTCAACCGGACCAGTCAACGTGTCCGCGTTCGAGCGTCCCCTATATCCCGCCCCCGGATTGACACCCCCACGACGCATGGCATACTGCATCCTTCATGAAGCAGATCGTCGTACTCGGATAGGAGCAGCGCCCCGCCAACAGCGGCGCTCGCTCCTCCCTGCCTCCCCCACGGGAGGCTTTTTCATTGCCGGAGGACCCCATGGCGACCATCACCGGAGCCCAAGCACTCATCACCGCCCTTGAGAACGAGGGCGTCGAGATCGTGTTCGGGGTGCCGGGCGGTGCCATCCTCCCCGCCTACGACCCGCTGCTCGACAGCCCGATCCGTCACATTCTTGCTCGCCACGAACAGGGGGCGGGCCACATGGCGTCGGGGTACGCATGGGCAACCGGGAAGGTCGGTGTCGTCATCGCCACATCCGGCCCGGGCGCGACCAACCTCGTGACGCCGCTGGCCGACGCACTGATGGACTCGGTGGCGATGGTGGCGATCACTGGCCAGGTGCCGACGACCGCCATCGGGAACGACGCCTTCCAGGAGGCGTACACCACCGGGATCACCATGGCGGCGACGAAGCACAACTACCTCGTCACCGACGCCTCCGAGATTCCCGACGTCATCCATGAGGCCTTCCACATCGCGGCCACCGGCAGGCCGGGGCCCGTGCTCGTGGACATCCCCAAGGACATCCTCAACGCGGACCTCGAGTGGCATGACCCGACACAAACCCTCGACCTCCCCGGGTACAAGCCAACCTTCGACCCGCATCCCCGCAGGATCCAGGAGGCGGTACGACGCATGGAAACGGCAGAGCGGCCGGTGCTCTACGTCGGTGGGGGGATCATCAAAGCCGGCGCCTCCGCCTCCCTGCTGGAACTCGCCGAGAAGACCAACATCCCGGTCATCACCACCCTCATGGGCCGTGGCGCCATCCCCGATGCGCATCCGCTCTGCCTGGGGATGCCGGGCATGCACGGCGTGTACACGGCCACCACGGCTATCCAGAAGTCCGACCTCCTCATCGCGGTCGGCGTCCGCTTCGACGACCGGGTGACGGGAGACCCGGCCTTCTTCGCACCTGACGCGCAGGTGATCCACGCAGACGTCGACCCGGCCGAGATCGGCAAGGTGCGTGAGGCCGATGTGCCGATCGTCGGCGATGCCAAGGCCGTGCTCACCGCCATGTGCACCGAATGGGGTGATCGTCCGTCGCCGAACCGCTCTGGCTGGCTGGACACGATCGGCCGCTGGCAACGCGAGTTTCCCCTTACGTACGACCAGCGCTCCGACGGCATGATCAAGCCGCAATTCGTGATCGAGGAACTGCACCGGATGACCGGAGGCGACGCGATCCTCGTCAGTGGCGTGGGGCAGCACCAGATGTGGGCCTCCCAGTTCTGGAAGTTCGATCGACCGAACCGATGGCTGAACTCGGGCGGCCTGGGGACCATGGGCTACGCCGTCCCGGCGGCGGTCGGGGCCCAGGCCGGGATGCCCGACGAACTCGTGCTCGCCATCGATGGCGACGGGTGCTTTCAGATGACCTTCCAGGAACTGATCACGGCCGCAATCGACAAGCTGCCGGTGAAGATCGCCGTGCTCAACAACGGGGTCTACGGGATGGTCGCCCAATGGCAGCGTCTGTTCTACAACGGCCGACTCTCGGCGTCGGAACTTGGCATCGACATCCTCGACTACGTCAAGCTCGCCGAGGCCATGGGGTGTGCGGGCTTCCGGGCGGTCACTCCCGACGAGGTCGGTCCGGTCATCGAGAAGGGGCTCGCCGTCAGCGATCGTCCTGTTGTGATGGAGTTCGTTGTCGACCCGGAGGAGCACGTCTACCCGATGGTCCCGGCCGGGGGATCCAACGACGACATCATCCTCGGACCGGAGGCCCCATGACGCAGCACACGCTCTCCGTTCTGGTCGAGGACAAGTCCGGCGTGTTGGCCAGGGTGGCCTCCCTCCTCGCCAGGCGGGGTTTCAATATCCACTCGCTCGCCGTCGGACCGACCGGCGAACCCCACCTCTCCCGAATGACGATCGTTGTCGAGGCCCCAGAGCTCGAGCAGGTGAAGAAGCAGCTCCACAAGCTTGTCAACGTCGTCAAGATCACCGAACTCGACCCTGAGAACGCGGTCGAGATGGAAGTGATGCTGGTGCGGATCTCCGTCGGGGCCGGCCAACGCACCGAGGTCCTCGAGTTGGCGCAGATATTCGGAGCCCAGGTTGTCGACGTCTCCCCCAGTTCGCTCCTCTTCTCCATCACTGGGGAACCCCGAAAGCTCAACGACTTCCTCGAGCTGCTCCGTCCGTTCGGGTTGGTGGAGATGGCCAAGTCGGGGCGCATCGCGCTGTCCCGCGACGCCAAGTCCCGTCGCGGGAAGGGCTGAGCATGGCCTCCCACTCGATCGCGACGGTCCCCGGTGACGGCATCGGGGTCGAGGTGACCGCCCAGGCGATGAAGGCGGTGGAGGCTGCTTCCTCTCGATTCGGTTTCGGGATCGAGACCCACGAGTACGACCTCGGCGGGTCGAGGTATCTCGCCACCGGCGAGGTGATCTCGGATGCGACCGTCGAGGAGCTCAGGACCCATGATGCCATCCTGCTGGGGGCTGTCGGCCTGCCAGCCGTGAAGCCGGGCATCCTCGAGCGAGGGCTCCTGCTCCGGCTTCGCTTCGAGTTCGATCAGTACGTCAATCTCAGGCCGGTCAAGCTCTACCCCGGCGTTCCGTCCCCGATCTCGGGCATCGGACCAGACGACTGCGACTTCGTGGTCGTGAGGGAGAACACCGAGGGTCCCTACGCCGGCCACGGGGGGATCTCCCGCAAGGACACGCCACACGAGGTGGCGACCCAGAACTCCCTCAACACCCGAATGGGAGTCGAGCGGGTGATCGTCGACGCGTTCCATCGGGCCAGCCGGCGCGGCAAGCACGTCACCGTCGCCCACAAGACGAACGTGCTCATGTACGCCGGGGACCTGTGGATGCGGACCGCGGCCGCGGTCGCGCTCGAGTTCCCCGAGGTGAGCTGGGACTACGTCCACGTCGACGCTGCCTGTCTCTACATGGTGAACGACCCGGGCCGCTTCGACGTGATCGTCACCGACAATCTCTTCGGGGACATCATCACCGACCTGGGAGCAGCGATCCAAGGGGGCATCGGCCTGGCAGCTTCCGGGAATATCAACCCCACCCGCGGTGCCCCATCGATGTTCGAACCAGTCCACGGCTCGGCGCCGGACATCGCTGGGCGGGGCCTTGCCAATCCAGTGGCGGCCGTCCTCTCAGCCGCCATGATGCTCGACCACCTCGGTCAACACGAGGCCGCCCAATCGCTGGAGGCGTCGGCGGTCTTCGAGCTCTCGATCCTCCCCGCCATGGCCGGTGAGGCCATGGGGGTCACCACGGACCAGATCGGTGACCGCATCGCTGAACGGATCGCCAGCGGATAGCCGGCCAGGCCGGGAACAACCCCGCCAGCGTTGCTTGCGACGCTCACAAAGAACGTATCAGCTCTCTCCGCCAAGGAGTTCGACCACCGCCGCTTCCCGGCCCCGTTGAGCGACCCGGGCATTCAGCTCTCGGAGTCGGTCCGTGTCGAGGGTGGCCAGCACCGATTCGAGCGCGAGGATCGCCTGCCCCCCCAACAGCCCGGGACGCTGCAGCAGGATCGGGTGCTCCCTCCCCTGCATGCCCAGGTCGTCCTCCAGGACCACGAGATCCCGGTCGGCGATGACCGGGTCGGTGACGAACAGCACCGCAGCGTCGACCTGGCCCACCGCCAGTGCAGCAGCCAGCACGTCCGCTTCGTCGATGGGTGTGAACCCCTCGAATACGTAGCCGTAGACCGTCTCCAGTCCCAGCAGGCAGGTCGGGCTCGCCGGACACCCGGCTGGACCGCCAATCACCATCCGCCCAATCACGCCCGACAGACCTGCGATCGACCGCACACCGTGCTCGCCGGCGAACTCTGCCCGCACGACGAGTCCCCTTCCGGCATGGGCCGGGGCGATGGCGACGAGCATCCCCTCCCGACTCTCGGCAAGGTCTTCGAGTGACTCGGCCCGGGTGCCGGCGTGGGGGTGTTCGTAGTGGGCGAGGAGCGACGCCAGGTATTCGGCCACCAGGTCGACCTCTCCCTTGTCGAGTGCGGCCATCAGGTCCCTTCGCGACGTGTACTCCTTCGGCGTCACGACATACCCCTCCGCGATCAGCACCTGTCGAGCCACTTCGACCAGCGTGCGGCTCTCCTCGAGCGAGTATCCGCCGATGGTGATCGCCTCAGGTTCCTGCGTTCCACACGCCACGATGGCGACGAGGAGCAGTGAAACGAGGGCTCGGCGGAACCGCTTGCCCGGCATGCTCAAAGCCCCCGTAGTCCGTCCCCGCGGAGGCGATCGATCTCGATGACCTCGCAGTCCGCCTTGTGCCCGGCACGCCCGAGGGCCGAGCCGGGCCTCGTGACGATGCGAAGACCGGAGGGCTCACACCCGAGGCGGGAGGCCATCTTCTCGACAACCCGGGCATCAGCCCGGTCGAGACCGAGCGATGCAGGCTGGAGGACCGCATCGAAGACGCCTTCCCCGAGGGCACGCCAGTCGATCTCTCCGCTCACCACCAATCCAAGGCGAAACCGTTGGCGAAGTGCAGCCAGGCCAAGCGCATCCGGGAAGGGCTCAGCCACTCGGTCCCGGTGCTCCCGGAAGACCGCATCCACCTGGAGGGCAAGCCCCGGTTGGTCAAGAACTCCGATCTCCTCGAGCAGGCGATCGAACCCTGCGAGGGTCAACTGAGGGTCGGATGCGACCCTGCCGACGAGTTCCCCCGCGACTTGGCGCTGTACGTCGAGAAGGTGTTCGACCGTCAGGGCCTGGGCCTGGGGAGTACCGACTCGCGCCCACAGTTCCTCCACTGCCACTCGGCCGGCCGCCCGGCACGCACGATCGAGATCGAAGAGCACGGCATCGTCGAAGCAGTAGGCATTCATCGGCTGTCAGGGTACGCAGCGCTGTGCCAACTGTGCAGACAGCGCCCCCGGTGTTCTGCCGATTGGCGCCTCCGGCGCTCGAGTCGTCGCCGTCACCTGGCAAAGAACGCGCAACGAAGGCGAAGGGTGGATGTATCGAGACACAGGACGCCACCGAGGGCGGTGAGGAGCGGAGAAGGGTGGCGACTGATCGGCCGACGCACCACTAGTGGTCATCCGGGTCCGGACCCGGACTCCACAGGCCGAGCAGTCGCTCGTCGCCGTCCACGATGGTGGCAGTCCCACCGTGGAGTGACGCCGCTATCCGCGCTTCTGCAAGCGGCGCCCGGGCCTGAACCGTCACGGCGGGCCCCATGACCTCGCCGACCGGGGTCGAACCGGCAGTTGCCAGCACCTCGCGGGTGACCATGCCCACCACCAGGCCAGCATCGACGACCGGGATGATTCCCCCACCTGCCAAACGCAGTGCCTCGTCGGCGGGCAGATGCGTCCCGACCCACTCTGGTTCCCGCATCTCGTGGAAGACGCGACGCGGTGTGGATTGCACGGTGATCGCCCCCACGGTGGCGTGGGCGACGAGACGTGCCCCCGGGCCGAAGAACCGCCTCTGGAGGAACGACCCGCCCGGGGTGCCAAGCACCAGGAGCGCGCTGGTTGCTTCTTCGATGATCTCCCACGCTCGCTCAGCTTCGACGATTCGATGACCGATCCGAGGAATGCTCTCTTCGAGGATGGCGATCGCCTCCAACGCCTGGTCGGGTCCGGTCTCGGATGTGTAGGCACAGACCAGCTCAGCCGGGATTCCGAGGCGTTGCGCGAGTTCGTGCGCAACCCTCCCTGCAAACTCGGAGTGGGGTCCGCTGCTCACCGCGGCAATGATCCGCTCTGCCTCGTCGAGCGCGATGTCATGGGGGATCAGCTGAGGGACCAGGTCGATCGACGAAGACAAACGGCGAGTGACCAAGGCGTCGGCCCGGAATCCGATGCACTGCTCAGCGACGTCCCCCGACACCCGTTCGGATTCGTCGGACAACGCTTCGGCCAGCCGCCGCGGCTCGTCGCCACGGGCGTAGAGAATCCGCAGGAGTGACTCCTCGTCGGGGTGCCAACGCTACTCGGCAAGGCGCACGAGGGCGGTGATCACCTCAGCGGCGATGCCAACGGCCAGCTTCGTCGCCGGATGCAAGCCCGGTTCGGGGTGGATCTCCTCCACCTCCACCCCAACCACGAGCACCCGGTCGGGCCACCTGCCCAACGTCCGCGCCAGTTCGAGGCCCTGGGCAAGGGAGAGGGTGTGGCTCGATGTGGACACGCCGGTCGGCAACGGCTGTTTGGTGACGTCGAGAACGACGACGCTGCCCGCCGGCGCCCCCGACACCATGGCGTCGACAACGAGCAACGTTCCAAGAGCAGGCAGCAGGTCGACGAGCCGAGTGGGCTCCTCCACCTCGGCCACGTCGATGCCCACCTCGCGGAGTCGAGCGGCCACAGCCGGCCCGGCCCCGTCGTCGCCCCGGAAGGGGTTTCCGATCGTCACCACGGTGAACATGAGAGGGAGGCTACGCGGACCGACGTCCGCGCCCAGCCTGTGTCGCCGTCCCACCGGCACGCCCAGCGGCCGACGCAGACGCAGGCGCCGGACAGCAATAGGCTCCTTGTCATGCCGTCCGGGCCCACCCTCTTCGCCCGCTTCGCCTTCCCGCCCAACGAACTCGGGCTGTGTGGGCCCGATGACGGAGCGTTGCTGGCGGCCGTCGCCGAGGGAGCCGACGACGGGGGCATCCACCAGGTCCTCCAGGCCTTCACCGGGGCCTACCCCTACCTGCGGCTCATCGCCGACCAGGCCGGCAGCGCCGACCCCCTTGACGCGGCGATCGTGGAGGCCTATTGGCTCGGGCATGGGTCAGCCGCGAACGTCGAGCTTCTCGACCTCGGGAACCATCTCAGGGAGCGGTTCCGCCCCCGCCTCGGCAATGGGTGGATGGCCTTCTCCGACAGCCTCGATAGCGCACCGCACCCGACCCATGCCTTCCACGTGTTCGGCGTGTATCCCTGGCTCGGGAAGCTGAGGGACGGCATGGTCGAGCCCTCGCTCAGGATCCTCGACCGCTGCCGAGTGCGATGGGGGGCGGTCGAAGCTGTGACGGGACTGCAAGCCGAGGTTCGATCGTCGCCTCTCGGGTTGGTGGGTCAACGCTTGGCGCTCGCCGACCCGGTCAAGGAGACCGTCAACCTCTACGCCGGCCTCGGAGTAGCAGTCGGGGACACCCTGGCGCTCCATTGGGACTGGGCCTGCGCGGTGCTCGACGACCCGCAACTGGGGTCCTTGCAGGCCGACACCCGGCGAGCCCTGGACGCGATCGGTCCGATCGACCCAGCCCGCTGAGCACCGCCCCGCGGACGACCACCCTCTGGGGATCAGATAGCTTTCTCCACATGAGCTTCCTGCTCACAACCGAGGATCTCTCCCGTCTCCTCCTTGCGCTCCGCTCCGACGGGTACCGCACACTTGGGCCCGTCGCCCGGGACGACGTCATCACCTACGCCGAGATCATCACCGCCGATGACCTGCCGAAGGGCCTCGTCGATGAGCAGGCACCCGGCCGGTATCGGCTCGTGGAAGGAGGCGGTGGTCACTTCGACGCCCTCCCCGGACAGGCTTCCTGGAAGCAGGTGCTGTTCCCGTCCCACGAACCCCTATGGCACGCCGAGACAGTCGATGGGACGCTCCGTTTCACCGAACGTCGACCCGAAGACACCAAGCTGGCCCTCATCGGTGCCCGGGCCTGCGAGCTCGCGGCGATCGCCATCCAGGACACGGTCTTCCTCGAGGGCGTGGCCACTGAACCTCGATACGCCACGCGCCGCCACGACATCTTCGTGATGGCCGTCGAGTGTGGGCGAGCTGCCCCCACCTGTTTCTGCACCTCTCTCGGCACCGGCCCCCGCATCGACCCGGGGTCCTCAGCCGACATCGTCATCTCCGAGCTTCCTGGCACCGGGTTCGTGGTCCGACCGGAGTCGGCCCGTGGGCGCTCCCTGGTCGAGTCCCTCGGCGTCCGCCCGGCAACCGTTCCCGAGATGGCGGCCGCCGTCGAGCGGGTCTCCGCCACCGCCGACTCCATCCAGCGGCGACTCGACCCAACGGACCTACCGGCGTCACTCCGTGCGGCCGCAGGCCGCGACGTGTGGGGCGATCTCGAACAGCGGTGCCTGGCGTGTGGGAACTGCACCGCCGTCTGCCCGACCTGCTTCTGCGCCTCGGCGGTGGACAGCGCTTCACTCGACGGAGCAACCGCAGCCAGGGAGCGGGTGTGGGCGAGTTGCTTCACCTTCGACTACTCGTACATGGCCAGCCACACGGTTCGCACTTCTGTCGGCGCCCGCTATCGCCAATGGATCACCCACAAGCTCTCGACATGGGTCGACCAGTTCGGTACCAGCGGGTGTGTGGGCTGCGGTCGATGCATCACGTGGTGCCCGGTGGGGATCGACATCGTCGCCGAGGCAACTCGCATCACCGAGGAGGTCCACAGTGCCTGAGCGATTGGCGGCCCATCCGTTCTTCGCCGGCCTGCCGGCCGAGCACCTGATCCCACTGATCGATCGGTACTCCGTGGAGAACGTCGCCCCCGGGGGCATCATCCTGCGGGCCGGCGCCCCGGCCGACGCCGCCCGCTTCATCGAGGTGGGACGGGTCGCCCTCTTCTTCTCCGACGCCCCCGGCGCGACCCCCTTCGAGACCCTCGGGCCGGGGGACGTACTCGGGCTGTCCTGGCTCGAGCGAGTGGGGACCTGGGCGTTCACGGCCACGGCCTGGGCCGACGTGGGGATGCTGAGCATCCCGGCCGCCGAGCTTCGCCTCGCCATGGCCGAGGACGCCGTGCTCCGCCACCACGTCAACGAGCGCCTCAACCTCGTGCTCCTCGAGCGTCTCCACGCAGTCCGCCTCCAGCATCTCGACATCTATGGGGGCCCCGATGCTCACCGGTGATCCCTGGCTCCCCCGCCCGTTTCGCGTCGTGAGAGTCGAGCGCGAGACCCACGACACGATCACACAAGTGATCGAACCAGCCGACGGACTCCCCCTCCCTGTGTACCTGCCCGGACAGATCTCGATGCTGGGTGTCCCCGGCGTCGGGGAGTCGCCCATCTCGATCTCGGGCGATCCTTCCAACCGGGACACCCTCGAACACACCCTGCGTACCGTCGGGTCGGTGACCGCCAAACTCGCCGGGTTGGGCGTCGGCGACGCCGTCTCGGTGCGCACGCCCTTCGGTACTCCTTGGCCGGTCGACGCAGCTGTGGATGGGGACCTCCTCCTCGTCGCCGGGGGGATAGGGCTGGCACCGCTCTCCCCCGTGATCCACGACGTGCTTGCCCGTCGGGAGAGCTACCGGCGGGTCATCCTCCTGTATGGGGCGCGCACCCCATCCGACCTCGTGTTTCGGGGCCGGCTCGATCGCCTGGCGTTCGGGGAGGCAATCGAGGTGGCGATCACCGTCGACCGGGCCGATGCCGACTGGACGCTGGACGTGGGGATGGTCACCCGCCTGATCGGCCGGGTCGGCCTCCACCCTGCCGTCACAACTTCGATGATCTGCGGGCCGGAGATCATGATGAAGGCCGTCGCCCGCGACCTCCTCGCACGCGGGCTCGACCCCGCCCGCACGTTCGTCACGATGGAGCGAAACATGCACTGTGGGGCTGGCTTCTGCGGGCATTGCCAGTTCGGCCCAGAGTTCGTCTGCAAGGACGGCCCGGTCTTCCCTTGGCCGAGCGTCGCCGATCTGCTCCTGGTCCCGGAGGTGTGACATGGCCCCGACACTCGCCGTCTGGAAGTTCGCCTCGTGTGACGGATGCCAGCTGAGCCTCCTCGACTGCGAGGACGAGTTGCTGGCCGTGGCCGGGGCCGTGACCATCGCCAACTTCCCGGAGGCGACCAGGGCCGTGATCGACGGCCCCTACGACGTCTCCCTCGTCGAGGGTTCGATCACCACCGCCCACGATGCCGAGCGGATCCAGGAGATCCGAGCCGAGTCGGGCCTCCTCGTGACGATCGGGGCGTGTGCAACGGCAGGCGGCATCCAGGCACTCAAGAACGGCGCCGACGTCGATGAATTCATCCGCACGGTCTACGCCCACCCGGAATACATCTCGACCCTCGCCACCTCGACCCCGATCTCCGACCACGTTGCGGTCGACCTCGAGCTGCGGGGTTGCCCGATCGACAAGGGCCAACTGCTCGAGGCGCTCGGGGCGGTGCTGGCGGGCCGCCGACCCAACCTCCCGACCTCGTCGGTGTGTGGGCAGTGCAAGGCCAGGGGCACCGCCTGCATCATGGTGGCCAAGGGGATCCCGTGTATGGGCCCGGTGACCCGGGCCGGGTGCAACGCCCTCTGCCCGGCGTACGACCGAGGATGTTTCGGCTGCTTCGGCCCTTCGGAGACGACCACACTTGCCAGCCTCATCGAAGCCTGGAAGGTCCTCGGGATGGACGATCGCACCGTCGATCGCATGTTCTCCACGTTCAACGTGACCGCTTTCGGGAAGGTGCGCCAGGATGCATGAGACGATTCGCAGGTTCGCAGTGGACACGCTCGCCCGCGTTGAGGGCGAGGGCGCGATGTACCTCACCATCGATGACGGCACCATCACCGACCTCCGGTTCAAGATCTTCGAGCCGCCCCGCTTCTTCGAAGCGTTCCTCGTTGGCCGTGACCACAACGAGGCCATTGACATCACCGCCCGGATCTGCGGTATCTGCCCCGTCGCCTACCAGACGAGCGCGGCCAACGCCATGGAGTCGATCCTCGGCATCGACCTCCACCCCCAACTCCGCCGTCTTCGCAGGCTGCTGTACCTCGGTGAGTGGATCGAGAGCCACGGTCTCCACATCTATCTCCTGCACGCCCCCGACTTCCTCGGCTACCAGGACGGTATCGCCATGGCGGCCGACCACCCCGACGACGTCCTCAGGGGTCTGCGGCTCAAGCAGATCGGCAACGAGATGATGACCCTGATCGGCGGGCGGGAGATCCATCCGATCAACGTCCGGGTTGGTGGTGTCTACCGGGCCCCGACCAAGGCACAGCTCGCCGAGAAAGTCCCCGATCTCGAGTGGGCCCTGGATGCCTCCGAGCAGACCCTCGACTGGGTACACGGGTTCTCGATCCCCGACTTCGAGCAGGACTACGAATTCGTCGCACTCCATGATCCCGACGAGTACGCCATCATCGGTGGCCGCATCATCTCCAACCGGGGGATCGACATCCCCACCGAGGAGTGGGGCGAGGTGTTCGAGGAACACCACATCGAGTGGTCCAATGCGCTCCACGCCCGGGTGAAGGAGCGAGGGTCCTACTTCGTTGGGCCGATGGCGCGCATGGCCCTCAACTACGAACAACTCCATCCACGGGCACGCGTGGCCGCCGAACGAGCCGGGATCGCAGGGGGGACTACCAATCCGTACGCGTCGATCCTGGTCCGTTCGGTAGAGCTCATCCATGCCTGCGCCACGGCGCTCGAGGAGATCGGCCGGTACGAGGAACCACCGTTCGCCCATCACTCCTCGCCGATGCGTGGGGGCGTCGGCCACGGGGCGTCGGAGGCGCCACGAGGCATCCTCTACCACCGCTACGAGATCAGCGACGACGGGTCGATTCTCACGGCCAGGATCGTTCCTCCCACGTCCCAGAACCAGGCGAGGATCGAGGAAGACCTCAGGGCCTACGTGCTCGCCTCCCTTCACCTCGACGACGAAGCCCTCCAGTGGCAGCTCGAACAGGCAATACGCAACTACGACCCGTGCATCTCCTGCGCAACCCATTTCCTCGACCTGACGGTCAAGAGGGAGGGCCCAGGGACCAAGGACCAGGGACCGGGAGCCAGGGGCTCGGGACTCGGGACTCGGGACTAGCCCATGTGCCTGGGTCTCATCGGAGCGATCGTCGCCATGGACGGCGAGGGCAACGAGCGTCGGGCCATGATCGAAGGATCACCCCGGCCCGTCAGCCTCCTGACCCTCCCCGAGGCCCGCCTCGGTGACACGATCAGTGTGCACGCCGGGTTCGCGGTCGCGGTCCTGGAGCGGTCAGAACGGAGAACGGAGAACGAGGCCGGCGCCACTCGCGTCTCGTAGCACACGCGTTCACCGGACGCCACACACTCCCCCGGCTGGGGCCCAGGGCTCCCCAACGGGTTCCTCGCGACGATCGGGCGCCCAGGCGACACTCCGACGAATCTGTCAACCGGGAGGTTGAAGGCATCCCCGCGGCTGGCGCGTGCCGAGACGGCAGGGCCCCCTGCGGCGCAGGGGGCCCATGACCCGCCTCGATTCGAATCGGCGCGAGCTCAGCCCCCGAAGGCCTCGTCGAAGAAGGCCCTCATCTCGGGGGTCGCCGGCGCGCTGTATCCGCAGTAGTTGATGGCACCATCCGTGGCAGTGATCAGGTACTGGTCTCCGGGCTCAAAGTCGAAACCGGCGATCAGCGCACCCGAGCCGGCCTGCCCGACGAGCACCACCTCGGTTGTATCACCCCCGGCGTACCAGCGATCAACCGCGAGGGTGACTCGGTCGCCCTCGACCGTGGTGGTGGTCCCTTCGAAGGCCACCGGCATCTCGGCGAGTACGGCGACATCGAACTCGAGGCAGGTCATCATCGAGCCGCCCTCACCGAGGGAGAGTTCCAGGGGTGGCCCGGCGACTGGTACCGAGTCCTCGCCACGATCGCCATCGAGGGCAAGGAACCCGACGACAGCGATGGCTGCAGCGGCGACCGCCACGATTGACACCCTCCACGGGCGTGTCCTCCGGGCCTTGTCGTGCGTGTGTTGGGTGCTGGTTGACATGATCTGCTCCATTCGGAATCTGGCCGACGCCGTCGTCGGCGGTTCTGTGGGCACTCCGGGATGCATGGGATCGAGTCGGCCGAGTCTGTTGCGAAGCTCATCGCTCATGATCCGTTCTCCTGGGTGCCTTCGAGTGCTGTATGTCCGGCAACGAGCAGATCCTGTCGGCCCATTTCTGTCGACAGCTTCTTCTTGGCGCGGGTGAGGCGGAGACTGGCGGCGTTGGCAGTGGAACCGATCACCAAGGCGATCTCGCGCGGCTCCAACTGCTCCCATGCCCAGAGGCGGAGGATCTCGCGATCGGATTCCGGCAACCGACGCAAGGCACTTGTGAGGAGGGGCTGGTCGTCGGCTGCGGGGGTGTCGACCACCTGGGGTTGCGAGGCCAGCTTGGCAAGCAGTGCGCGGTAGCGGTTATGGCCCCGCCGCTGGTTCGCCAAGGCGCGACGAGCCACCCCGTAGCACCACGGGAGGACCGCCTCCGCAGGAACTTCGGGGAGCCGACGCCACACCGTCAGGAGCACGTCGGAGAGGAGCTCATCCGCGTCCTCTGCCGTGGCGCGTCGCCGCAAGTAGCGCTGCAACGGCTCATAGATCTCTTCGGCGATGGCTTCGAACCGTCGCCGTGGATCGGTGTCGGGGATACTCATGCCAACAATCCGCCCCGGTGGGTGAATCGCCGACATTGACTCGTGAGTGGGATGGCTCGCCTCCGCGCCGCTTCCGGGTGTGCGTCGAATCGGACGCTCGATCCGTGTGCTCCGGTTCCCGTTCCCCGAGAACCTCCGAGACCGCAATGGAGGCGGTGCCGAGGGACCAGTGCACCACTCCCTACGCTTGTTGGCATGGAATTCAGAGAGGTCCTTCGCCGCCGTCGAATGGTGCGGCGGTATTCCGAGCAGCCGGTTGCCCGAGAGGTGGTGGAGCGGATCGTCGAAGCGGGGCGACGCGCCCCAGCGCGGGGTGGACACAGGGCCAGTCCTTCGTCGTTGTCACCGAACCCGCCGGGCGTGAGACCATCGCCGGCCTGGCCGGCGAACAGCACTACGTCGACGCCGGATTCGATCGCTGGATCAGTGGGGCACCCGTCCACATCGTCGTGTGCGTGAGCGAGGCCGCCTACCGCCGCCGGTACTCGGAGAACGACAAGTACGACTCTGCCGATGTCGACGCCCAGGAATGGCCAGTCCCGTTCTGGTGGGTTGACGCCGGAGCATCGATGCAGAACATCCTGCTGGCGGCAGTGGACGAGGGCCTGGCTGCGGGGTTCCTCGGCATCCAGTCCATTGGAGAACTCACCACGTTCCTCGGCATCCCTGAGGATGTGTCACCCATCGGCGTCGTCACCCTCGGCCATCCTCTCCCCGACCGGAAGTCGGGCTCCCTGAAGCGCGGACGACGTACCGACGATGTCCACTGGGAGGGTTGGTAGCGCCGGGTCGGGGCTGACGATCCGTCAGTCGCTGACGTGGGACGGCGGCGCGCCGAGGCTGTCGGCGAGGGTCCGGGAACGATCCCGCACGATCCGCTCGGCAATCGACTCGGCGGCGTTCTCGAGCCACATGGCCGTCTGGCTTCCTTCTGTGTAGTCGGCGGGCCCGTAGGCGTCGATGCGACCCTGCTCCAGGAGGCGGTTGACCTGGCCGAACTCAGCAGGCGAAGCCGGCTTGTAGACGGCGAAGGTCTTCCCACCGTTCTGCTCGACAACACTGAACACCGGCACATCGGACGGCCCGTCCGCCACGTAGATCATGTTCTGGAAGGGAACCCGACGGTCCTCCCGCGCAATCTTGGAGTTCACGTTGATCCCGGGGTGCTTGTTCGTGCCCTTGTTGATCTCGAAGACGGCTCGCGTTTTCGTGGTGTTGTCGATCGTGTACACGATCTCCCGCAGCACACGATCGTCCTGGGCGAAGAGCTTCCCGGACTCCAAGTAACCAGGCTGGGCGATCTCCTCGGAGAACTCGCACGCCCATACCTCCTCGAAGAAGGAGGCGGCCGTGCTCCCGAGGATCATCTGTCGCAGGCCGGACGACACGACGTAGTGCTCCACTGTGATCCCGTGGTCGGCGTAGTCGGGATGGGACTCGATCTCCTTCTTGAAGAGGCCGAGGAACTCGGGCATCCCCTCGTAGAACTCGATCTCCCCACCGAGGGAACGAAGGAGGTCGTTCGTGAGTCCGGCCATCCGACCCTCACGGACGTAGGTGAGGAGGTGGTTGAGGTAGAGGGTGTCCGGGTTGACCATGCCCGCGCCCCGGGACCGATAGAACTCGACGAGACCGTCGGCCTCCTCCCAGAAGGAGACGGGATCGATGTCGTAGCGCCGGAAGAGCGGCGCTTGCATGTAGCCGGGAATCAGGGTCTTGTCGAAGTCCCAAATCACCGCGATGACGTTCTGGGGGAAGATCGGCATGGGCAGACAGGGTATCGGCACCTCCCCCGGGGGGGAAGAGGGAAAAAGCCGGTGGAGTCCCAAGTCCCGAGTCCCAAGGAGGTCGGCAACCCCAGGGGGAGCTGGATACCGGCAAGCTCTGCGTGACCCGGTAGCTTTGCGGGGATGGACGCGTACTTCACCAGGCAGGACGCCCATTGGTTCCTCCCCACCGACTACACCAGGGGGCCGTGGGACAAGGATGCGTGCCATGCGGGACCTCCCACGGCTCTCATGGCACGGGCAGTCGAAGCGCTCTTTCCCGACCTCCAACTCACCCGCCTCACGGTGGAGCTCATGCGTCCGATCCCGATGACCGGGTTCCGGGTGCAGGCCGAGGTACGGCGTCCCGGACGCCAAGTCTCGCTGACCGAGGCCGAGATACTCGACGACGACCACATCTACGCCCGGGCTTTCGGCATGCACCTGCGAATACTCCATGACCTCGCGGTCGACACCGCCCCCACCCGGGTTCCTCGCCTCCAGGACGCGATCCCCGGGCCGTTCCCGATCACGCCCACCCACGACCTCCGGGCAATCAACTCGTCATTCGAGTCTCGTTACGACCCCGAGGGATCGTCCGGCACCGGAGGGCCGACGACGGTGTGGATGCGGTCACTCGCATCGATCCTTCCCGACGAAGAGGCGTCGCCCTTCCAGAGAATCTGCCCACTGGCCGACTCCGGGAACGGGATTTCCTGGAACAACTACCTCGACCAGGTCTCCTTCATCAATCCCGACCTGACGATCTCCATCCACAGGCCGCCCGACGGCGAGTGGCTCTGCTCACGCGTGGCCTCCCAGTGGCATGCATCGGGGATCGGCACCGCCGACGCCGAGCTCTTCGATCGCCATGGCCCCGTGGGGCGGGCGACCCAGAACCTGTTGCTCTCCCCGACGATCTAGATCATCCGTCCCCGCTCCACAACCCGGTCCCCGGGTTGAACTGGCTCCAAGCGAACCAGAACGCCTCATGCGAGACGACCTGCACCCCCCCAGCGAAGGCGACCAAGCCGCTCCCGTCCAGCCGCACGTCCACCCCCTCCACCTCCACCGTCCCCCCAGCCTCCAGGACCGCCACTGCCTCCACCACTGGGATCGCCCATGCCACCCCATCGACGACGATGCCGAGCACCTTCGTTGACGCCTCGAGGCGGCCGTCGATGACCCCCACCGGGAAGATCGGCCCTCCGAGGTCCCGTCCGCCGAGCGGGTCCGGGTCATACGTCCATCCCAGTCCCCCATCCTCGGCGAGGATCGTGGTGCCGGGGTGGGCGGCCCGCCAGTCCTCCCACGTCGAGGTCACCACCGGTACCTGTTCGAGGGTGTCCCCGCGGAGGGGGCCTGAGATCGCGACGCCGGCGAAGGTGTCGTAGTACGAGCCCGATACGAGGTCATACATGATCTTGTTCGATCGTTGCAGAAGGCCGGATGTCCGAAGGACGAGACGATCCCCCGCCTCGCCAACGAAGAAGGCCTGGGCCGATCCGCACAACGTGCAGTAGGGGATGGCGATCTCCCTTCCCCCGAGGGTGTCGTTGACCAACTCGTGGAACTCCATCATGTGGCGGGGGTAGGCCCTCGCCTCCCCGTTCACCACCACTCCGAAGACGATGCGCTGCGGCTGGAGCCATCGTCCACCGTCAGCCTCGGTGACGGCCGGGTGGTCGAGGGCGGGGATACAGTGGCAGGCCAGCGTCGAGTCGAGCGGGCGGCGGTCGGGAAGCACGCCACCCCAGGTCACGAATCGCCAATCGACCGAGGACGTCGAGTCCCCGAAGAAGCCCTTCCATTCGGGTTCGAACCCCCCATACAGGTCGAGTTTGAACCGTCGCAGCCAGTCGCCTGCCGGGACGTTCGTGGCCATGAGGTGATTGGTCACCTCGACCCACGCTATGGGCGAGTACGGATCCAGTGGGAGGCCGGTGAGGTCGGCCGCAGCTGCCACGAGCATCTCACCCACCACCCCAACCTGGTGGAACCGCAGAAGGTCGGCGATGGCCCACCCCGCCTGTACATCGCCGAACCCCACCACCGCAGCCACCTTTTCCCGGGTGATGAATTCCCCGGAGGCATCGGCGATGGCGAGAAGGGCATCCGAGAGGGCAGGATCGATCTTCGTCGTGGTCGACACGGCCACCGGTGTGGTCTCGTTGGTGGTCGCCGACCCGGTGCAGGCGGCCACCACCACGAGGAGAGCCACCCCGAGGGGTCCGAAGCGACGAAGATGTGGGGACACGCTGCTCTCAACTCCACGAAACGATGATCTCTTCCCCGTCCAATCCTCGCATCAAGCACCTCATACGCCTCCGCAAACGATCCCAACGGGATGCCGAGGGGGTCACACTCGTGGAGGGCCTCACCGAGCTTCGCCTGGCAGCATCCGCCGGCGTCTCGATCAGGTCGGTGTTCCACGACCCGGCGCTCGCCGATGTGTCCTTGTTCGCTGGTGCCCATGAGGTGATCGCCACCTCCCCCGATGCCCTGGCGAGGGCGGCCATGCGAGGGTCGACCGAGGGCTTCGTCGCGGTGGTCGATCAACGGGAATGCTCGCTTGCTGCCCTCGACACCCACCCAGACCCCCTCGTGCTGGTCATAGAGTCGATCGAGAAGCCGGGGAATCTCGGCGCCATGCTGCGCACCGCCGACGCCGCTGGCGCCTCGGCGGTGATCGTCGCCGACCCCACGACTGACGTGTGGAATCCCAACGTGATCAGGGCGTCACTCGGTTCGGCGTTCACGGTGCCCATCGGAGTCGGGTCGACCAGCGAGGTCCTGGGATGGTTGCTGGACCGGCACATCTCACTTTGTGTCACCACCCCGGGAGCCGACCACTCGCTGTTCGACACCGATCTCACCGGGGCCGTCGCCCTTGCCATCGGGGCGGAGCATGCCGGCCTGAGCTCCGCCTTCCTCGAGGCCGCAGACCATCCGGTCCGGATCCCCATGTTCGGCACCGCCGACTCCCTCAATGCCGCGGTGGCGGCCGCCATCAGCCTGTACGAGGCGGTTCGCCAGCGCGCCCGAGCCTGACCGTCGCCCGGTTTGGTTCCCAACCGTGTTGAATGGGGGGTATGGAGACCTGTCAATGGTGCGGAGAGGAAGTCGGTGAGGCCCGCCGCTGTCCGTCGTGCGGCCGCATCCAGTACAAGTACGCGCTCGATGAGGGAACCAACGATGCCGTTGCCGCCACGACGGCCAAGGACGACCAGACGACTGCCAAGGACAAGGAGCAGTCGCGGATCGATGACCTCTATGGCCGCGAGGACATCCTCGAGGAGATCGTGGAAGTGCTCGGTGGCAAGCTCCCGCCAGAGCCGACGGCACCGACTCCCCCGCCGCTGCGACGGACGCCTCCCCCGCCCCCCGTGCGGGCGAATCGCGTGCAACGCGGCACGTCGGCTCGGCAGGGAACCACTCCCACCCCGGTCGACCAGAAAAGGGTCGCCGCGGGATGCTTCACATCGATCCTGCTCCTCGGGGTCGGCATCTTCCTCTTCACATCGATCGCCAGCAACGGGACCTCGGTAGGCGAGTTCGACGCCGGCCGGGTTTTCACGATCCTGCCGGTCGTGCTCGTGGTCCTGCTCCTTCGACGTCGCCTCCGCGACCGGGACCGCTGAACCCCGGGACGATCCGGATCGAACACCTGTTCGTGTAGTGTGTGGCCATGCTCGCGCCACAGCGCACGTTCGATGACCTCGGCACCCCCCTCTTCGACGTCCCGTTCGTCGTGCTCGACCTCGAGACAACCGGGGGTTCCCACCAGGGCGATGCCATCACTGAGGTCGGTGCGGTGAAGCTTCACCGCGGGGAAGTGGTCGGGGAGTTCCAGACCCTCGTGAACCCGGGCGTCCCGATTCCGCCCTCCATCACCATCCTCACCGGCATCACCCACGCGATGGTGATCGACGCGCCTCCCATCGAGCAGGTGCTCCCGGCCCTCATGGAGTTCATCGGTGGAGCGGTGTTCGTCGCCCACAACGTCGGTTTCGATGCGGGCTTCATCCGGTCGGCCTGCGCCGCCAACGGCTACGAGTTCCCCAATCGCACACTCGACACGGTCCGACTCGCCCGGAGACTCCTCCGCAACGAGACCCGCAACCTCAAGCTCTCGACGCTCGCCGCATTCTTCCGCTCCCCCACCGTCCCGACCCACCGGGCCCTCGAGGATGCGCGGGCCACGGCCCATGTCTTCCATGGCCTGCTGGAGCGGGCTGGAACGCTCGGCATCACGGGTCTGGAGGACCTTCTCGCACTCCCCAAAGCCTCGGGAAGTCCCACCTACGAGAAGCTCTCCCTCACCGACGGGCTCCCCCGCCGGCCCGGGGTGTACCTGTTCCGCGATCGTCATGGCGAGGTCATCTACGTCGGCAAAGCCAAGAACCTGAGGACGCGGGTCCGGTCCTACTTCTACGGGGACACCCGCAAGTCGGTCGCCACCATGCTGCGGGAGCTCCAACAGGTCGATCACATCGTCTGCCCAACCGAGCTCGAGGCCACCGTCACGGAGGTGCGCCTCATCCACGCCCACCGTCCGCGCCACAACCGACGCTCCCGACCGCCGAAAGCCTCACACTGGGTGCGCCTCACCGACGAGCAGTTCCCGCGCCTGTCGCTTGCCCGGACGCACCGGCCTGACGACCCGTTCGCCCTCGGGCCATTCCGCTCCCGCAAGGCGGCTGAAGTGGTCATGCACGCCCTGTGGGACGCGCTCCCGATCAGGCGCTGCTCCGGACGGCCGGGGTCACGGGAGGGTCGGTGTCAGTACGCCCAACTCGGTGTTGCGCTCTGCCCGTGTGCCGGTGACCTCACGATCGAGGAGTACGCGCCGACCATCGACCTTCTCCGTCGGGGCATTGCCGAGGACCCGACGTTCCTCCTCGACCCCATCGCCGACCGCATGCGGATCTACTCGGCGTCGCACCGATTCGAGGAAGCGGGATGGCTGCGCGACCGGCATCGAGCACTCGCCCGGGCGCTGCGCCAACGCCGGAACTGGGAGCTCCTCCTCTCTGCGAAGCAGGTCGTCGCCCGTCGTGGTACCGAGACGGCGGTGTTCGACGGTGGCTACTTCCTTGCCAGTTGGCAGGGTGCCGAGCCTCCGCTGCTCCCGCCGCCTTCGGATCCCGAGCTCATGAGCACGCCCCCGGACGCCCTGGTGGCTGAAGAGGTCGACCTCGTGTGGAGGTTCCTCGCTGACCCAGCGACCATCGTCCTGGAATCCGGGGACGTTCCCGCATCGGCGTTCCGGGAAGAGGCCGAGTGGCTCTCAGAAGCAGAGGGCTACTTGCGAGCTTCATAGAGGGACTGAGGACTGAGGACCTACCTCACCAGTCCCCAATCCGTCGTTCCCCCGTCGTCCCCCGTCCTCAGTCCCCGGTCCCCAGTCCTCAGTCCTCTGTAGCCTGCGCCGATGCGCTTCACGCTCCGTCCCGGGACCGACCCGTCGGCCGTCGCCGACCGGACGATGCTCACAGCCCTTGGCCTCCCTGGGGGTGGTGTGGTCCGTTGCGGGGAGACCCACGTGGCGGTGAAGCCGGGGGATACGCCCTCCCCGACCGTCCTCCTCATCGGCCCGCAGACACTCGCCAACTCCGGCAGCGCCTACGGCTCGTCGGTCGACATCCAGCGGGCGCTCCTCGGCCCAGCCACCCTCGTTCGCCTTGACGCCGAAGACCTTCCTGCCCCAGCACCCCGCCTCATGGACGCTCTCGGGGGACGGCCGGTGACGATCGGCGACACGGTGACGATCGACCGTGTCCACCTCCCCGACTCCAGCGAGTCCGCCACGATGCGGGTCCTCGGCGTGGAACCGGGGCCAGCCGCCCGTATCGGACCCACCACCCGATTCGCCCGCCGCGATGAGCACATCGACGCCCGACTCCCCGGTGGGATACGTGCCGAGGACCCCGTGGCGGCCGCCACCAGCGCCAAGGTCGGTGTCACCCGGGAAGAGGCACTCCTCGCCGGCCTGGAAGTCGAACTCGAGACCCTGACGGGTTGGCTACGCCTCCTGGCCGGTCCCGGTGACCTCCCGGCAGCCTGGGGGCTCCCAGCGGTGGCCGGGGTGATCCTCGAGGCACCACCCGGGTGCGGGGGTCCTGAGCTCACCGCGAGGGCAGCCGCCGCCGCCGGCGTCCACCTCCATGAGATCTCCCTCGACCTCGTCTTCAAGCCAGCCCGCCTGCTCGACCTCCTCGAGCAGGCCGTGAAGAACACGCCGCGCCCCAGTGTCATCCATGTCGACCGGATCGAGTCGGTGGCGGGGAGTGAGGCCATGGCACCGTTCAAGAGCCAAGTGGCGGCGATCTTCCGCTGGTTCCTCGACTCGGTGGCGGACGCCCCCGGCCTCGCGGTGGTGCTCGGGGTGACCTCTGCCAGCGCGGTCGACGCCTCTTTGGCCGAGTCGGCACTCCTTCCCCGGGTTCTTCGCATTCCGCCTCCCGACACCAAGCGCAGGGCGCTCCTCTTCGAATCTGCTCTCGGTCGGGTGCCGACCGACGACATCGACTACGACCATCTGGCCTCTCGTTCGCCCGGCTTCAGCGGCGCCGACATCCTGGCGGCTGTCATCCACGCCACCGCCAAGGGTCTCGACAACGGCCCACTCACGACCGAGGACGTCAGCGAGGCAGTGGCAGACACGCGGCCATCCCTGGGCGCAATCTCGCTCGGCGAGATCCCGTCGTACGGGTTCGACAAGGTCGCCAACCTCGTCCATGTCAAGGAGCGCCTCACCGAGTCGGTCATCTGGCCGATGACCCGACCCGACACCTTCCGTCGACTCGGTATCGAGCCCCCGAAGGGAATGCTCCTCCACGGCCCACCGGGCACTGGCAAGACCTTCGTCATCCGGGCGCTAGCCAACGAGGCTGGGGCGGCGTTCTTTCCTGTGAAGGGTGCCGAACTGCTCGACAAGTTCGTCGGGGAGTCGGAACGGGCGGTGCGGGACACATTCTCCCGAGCCCGCGCTGCGGCACCGTCGATCCTGTTCTTCGACGAACTCGATGCCCTGGCGCCGGTGCGTGGCTCTTCGACCAACAACGTCACCGACTCGGTGGTGGCTGCCCTTCTCACCGAGCTTGACGGGATTGGGGGCCGCGGGGAGGTATTCGTGATCGGGGCCACAAACCGAAAGGACCTGATCGACCCGGCACTCCTCCGAGCAGGCCGGTTCGAAGTCCATCTCGAACTGGGGTTCCCAGAGAAGGAGGCCCGGCGCGCCCTTCTCGACATCGTCGACATCCCGTTCGACGAGACGGTCGACCTCGACGTGCTCGCCGCCTCCACCGAGGGCCTCTCCTTCGCCGACATCACCGGGCTGCTGCGGGAGGCGGCGTTGCAGGCCCTGCGGCGGGACGAACATGCACTCGACGTCGGACGCACGGAGCTCGACGCCGCCCTGGAGCATTACCGCAACCGCTGATCCTCCGATGAATGCGAAACGCGCCACCGGTAGCCTGACGAGGAGGAGGAGGTAGGTGCATGGCAGACCAGCACGAATTCGGTTTCGCGACAAGGGCGATCCACGCGGGTCAACGGCCCGATCCCGAGACCGGAGCGCGGGCCATGCCCATCTACGCCACGACCTCGTTCGTGTTCGACGACGCCCAACACGCCGCCGACCTCTTCGCCCTCCAGACGTACGGCAATATCTACAGCCGTATCGGCAACCCGACGACAGCGGCTTTCGAGGAGTGCATGGCTTCGCTCGAGGGCGGACTGGGGGCGGTGGCCACCGCGTCGGGTCTATCGGCGCAGCTCATCGCCATCCTGGCGATCGCCCAGCAGGGTGACGCGATAGTCGCCTCGAACGCCCTCTACGGGGGTACGTACACGCAGCTCGACGTCACGCTGCGGAGAATGGGCATCGACGTGACGTTCGTCGACTTCGCCGACCCCGCGAGGGTGGAGCGGGCGATCTCCGAGAGGACCAAGGCGCTGTATGCCGAGACGATCGGCAATCCCAGCGGCACCGTGCTCGACATCGCTGGCTATGCGGACATGGCCCATCGCCACGAGATCCCGCTCATCGTCGACAGCACGTTTGCCACGCCCTACCTGTGTCGGCCCATCGAGCACGGAGCCGACATCGTCGTGCATTCGGCGACCAAGTTCATTGGAGGCCACGGTGCGGTGCTCGGAGGCGTCATCGTCGAATCGGGGACGTTCCCGTTCGACAACGGCAGGTTCCCCCTCCTGGTCGAGCCATCACCCGCGTATCACGGACTCACATTCTGGGAGAACTTCCGGGAGTACGCCTATCTGACGCGGGCCAGGCTGGAAGTGCTGCGCGACATCGGCTCGGCGATTTCGCCGTTCAACTCCTTCCTGATGCTCCTGGGCCTCGAGACACTGCCCCTCCGAATGAAACAGCACGTGGAGAACGCCAAAGGTGTCGCCCACTTCCTGGCCGATCATCCGGCTGTGTCCTGGGTCAAGTTCCCGATCTTCGAGGACAACCCGTGGACTCCGCTTGCCGAGCGCTACCTCCCCGAAGGGCCGGGAGCCATCTTCACGTTCGGGTTGGCGGGCGGCTACGAAGCCGGCGAGCGCTTCATCGAACGCGTGGAGCTGGCCTCGCACCTGGCCAACGTCGGCGACGCCAAGACCCTCGTGATCCACCCGGCCTCGACGACCCATCAACAGGTGCCTGAGGCCGAGCGGGCCGAGATGGGTATCGGGGCGGACACAATCCGCATATCGGTGGGTATAGAGACCCTCAGCGACATCATCTGGGACCTCGGCCAGGCACTTGAGGAGTCAGAGGGATGACGGTCGCCGCCGCCGCACCGCCGGATGCCACCGCACGCGAGCGGCTGAGGATCATCCGCAACGCACATTCGATCGTCCTGGTGGGTGTATCGGCCAATCCGCTCCGCTCATCGAATTTCGTCGCGACCTACCTGGTCCGCACGCCGTATCGCGTCTATTGCGTGAACCCCCTGTATGACGAGGTCCTGGGGCTGAGGTGCTACCCGACCCTCGCCGACCTTCCCGAGGTACCCGACATCGTCGATGTGTTCCGGACTCGTGACGCACTGCCGACGACCACGGACGAGGCCATCGCAATCGGGGCGCCAACGATCTGGTTCCAGCTCGGGTTGCGCCACGACGAGGCGGCGCGGAAGGCCCTCGACGCCGGGATGAACGTCGTCCAGGATCGCTGTCTGAAGATCGAGCACGCCCGCTTCAGCGGCAAGCTCCACCTCGGTGGCTTCGATACCGGGGTGATCAGCAGCAAGCGACGCCGCCCGATCTGAACGGCGGGAGCGGGTTCTCAACCCGAACGTCGGTTGCCGGCGGGGGCACGCAGCCCTACGGCATCGCCTTGCCGAGCAGGTCGATCAACTGCCGGAGTTCGACCTCAGAGAGCTCCCTCCCAATGGGGAGGCTCCGGAGCATCTCGTGCTCGAAGCGAACGCGGGCCGTGCGTCCCTTCTCGGTGAGGACGAGGTTGCGGGCCCGGCGGTCGTTCGGGTCGGGTTGACGCTCCACCAGGCCGGACTTCTCGAGGCTATCGGCGATCGCCGTCACGTAGGACTTGTCGATCCCCAGGCGGTCACCCAGTGCTCCCATGTGGCATGGGTCCTCCAGGTGTTGTAGCGCCCACATTTGTGGCGGGGTGAGGTCGGACGACTCGACCGTCTGGAGGATGTGCGTCCGCACAACCTTGCCGAGGCTCCGCAGCAGCCTCGCCAGTTCCGTCATGAGTTGTGCGCTTTGGTCCGGCATTGAAGCCTCGTTGCTTCCTGGAGGAATAGTTTACACTCCCAACCAATCCCAAGGAGACGACACAGTGACGACAAACGCCGTTGAGGTTGAAGGGGTGAGCAGGCTCTTCGGGGAGACCGTCGCGCTCGACAACCTCTCACTCAGCTTCGAGCCCGGCATCGTCTACGGCCTGCTGGGCCCGAATGGCGCCGGAAAGACCACGATCATCCGAGTCCTCACGACCCTGCTCAAGCCAAGCGGGGGCCTCGCCCGGGTGTTCGGGCTCGACGTCTCCAAGCACCCGAACGAGGTTCGCTCACGGATCGGACTTGCCGGCCAGTACGCGGCAGTCGACGAGTTCCAGACGGGCCGCGAAAACGTCGAGATGGTCGGCAAGCTCTACAACCTGTCGGCAAGGGACGCCGAGAAGCGCGCCGAGGAGGTGCTCGAACGGATTCGCCTCACCGACGCTGCCGATCGTCAGGTCAAGACCTACTCAGGGGGCATGCGTCGCCGCCTCGACCTTGCCGCTTCGATGGTGGGCAAGCCCGACCTCCTCTTCCTCGATGAGCCCACGACCGGCATCGACCCCCGGAGCCGCCTCGACCTGTGGGAACTCATCGAAGACCTCGTGAAGGAGGGCATGACGGTCCTGCTCACCACCCAGTATCTCGACGAGGCCGATCGTCTCGCCGATCGGATCGGGGTGATCGACCACGGCCGCCTCATCGCCGAGGGCACGGAGTCGGAGTTGAAGCTCCAGGTTGGGGGCGAGGTGGTCGAGACAACGGTCCGACCCGAGAACCTCGACCGCGCGGTCGCAGCCATCCAGGCCACCACTCGCCAGGAAGCCCGCGTGGTCGGCCAGACCGTGACGGTCCCGGCCGGCGAGGGCGCACTCACGCTCGCCGGCGTCATCCGGGCCCTCGACGAGATCGGCGTGCACCCCACTGATATCGGGGTTCGCCGCCCCACCCTCAACGACGTCTTCCTCACCCTCACCGGCCACCAGGCCGAGGACGAGGCGGAACCCGACCCAACGAGTCGCCGTGGCAGGAGGAGCCGACCATGACCACCATTTCCTTTGCTTCCGGAGTGCGCCACACGGCGATCCTCACCCGCCGCAACCTGTTGCGGGTGACCCGCCTCCCGCAACTCATCGTCTTCACCGCCATCCAGCCGGTCATGTTCCTCGTCCTCTTCAACTACGTCTTCGGCGGGGCGCTCTCCTTCGGAGGACCGATCTCGCAGGCCGGCGGCTACATCAACTGGCTCATCCCGGGGATTCTCCTGCAGAGCGTCGTGTTCGGGTCGTCTGCGACCGCGATCGGCCTCACCGACGACCTGGCCAAGGGGGTCATCGATCGCTTTCGCTCGCTCCCGATGTCGCGTTCTGCGGTGTTGGCGGCCCGGACGATCGCCGACGTGGTCCGTATGGGCTTCGTGACCCTCCTCATGCTCGGGGTTGGCACGCTCATGGGATGGGAGTACCAGCACGGGTTCTGGCGGATGACCCTGGGCTGGGTCCTGGCGCTCTCGTTCGGCTATGCGATGACCTGGGTGATGGCGACCATCGGGTTGTTGGTCAAGGATCCCGAGACGGCGCAGATAGCAGGCTTCCTGCCGCTGTTCCCGCTCGTCTTCGCGAGTTCCGTGTTCGTCCCCACCCAGACGATGCCGTCATGGCTCCAGACCTTCGCCGACGTCCAGCCCATCACCATCATCACCAACGCCATTCGCGGGCTCATGCTCACCGGTGAGACGGGTGACTACGTGTGGCAGGCGATCCTGTGGGTCGGCGCCCTGCTGGCGGTGTTCGTCCCCTTGGCGGTGCGCATGTACAAGAGGGCCAACGACTGACCGACCCGGGCCGGCGTCTTCCGTGGGACAATGATCGAGATGATCGAATCCACAACAGAGACGAAGACGGAACCCGTCACCTCCGAAGGCGACCATGACCGGTTCGCCCACTACGTTCGCAAGGAGGACATCCTGCGTGCCAACGTCGAGGGGGTCGAGGTCGTTGCCCTGTGCGGGAAGAAGTGGATTCCCAATCGTGATCCAAGCCGGTACCCGGTCTGTCCGACCTGCAAGGAGATCATGAGCGTCCTGCGGGGCGCCTCAGGGAACTGAGCGGTCCCCTTCCGGTCAATGCCCGGGGCCGGTTGCCCGGTTGACCTCCCGCTGCCCACTCGTGAGGTCATACGGGTGTAGCGCGGCAGCCCGCCCTCGGCGCAGCGACCGGCCGACGAGGGTCTCGACCAACTCGGCCAGGCGAGGGCCACGCCCCGGCTCGTAGTGGTGTCGGGCATCAGGCATCAAGGGAGGCCATGACCCTCACCAGGCGTTCACGGGCTTCTGCCGCCACCGCCATCATCGCCGGCGTCTCACTGAGGCCAGCCATGATGCCCGGATCCATCGCTGCAATCACCGTGCCCTCGTCTGTGGCGTACACCACGACGTTGCAGGGCAAGAGGAGGCCTATCTCCGCCTCAGCCAACAACGCCCGGTTGGCGAGCGGTGGGTTGCAGGCTCCAAGGATCTTGTAGGGGGCGCGGTCGACGCCGATCTTCTCCTTGAGAGTGGCTGCGACGTCGATCTCCGTCAGGATCCCGAATCCTTCGGCAGCCAGGGCAGTTCGCGTGCGCTCCTCGGCCGTGGCCACGTCGTCATCCACGACCACCTTCAATCCGTACCGGTTCTCTTCCATGCTCTACTCCAGTAGCGATCCGGGGTGAAGCTACCGTACCCGGGACAAGGCCGAGCGATCCACACCGACCCGATCGGAGCTGACATGTCCGCCCCCTCCGTCATCGTCACCGGCTCCTCCCGGGGCATCGGCCTCGCCGCGGCCCGAGAACTCGCCGCCCAGGGAGCCAACGTCGTCCTGTTCGCCCGTTCGGCGGACGCCCTCGAGGCCGCCAGTCGCCAGCTTCCTGGCTCGACCTTGGCCATCTCCGGCGACATCGCATCCGCTCGCGACCGCAGTCGGCTTGTCGAGGGGACCCTGTACGCGTTCGGGGGCATCACGGCCGTGGTGAACAACGCCGCCATCCTCGCTCCGCTCGGCCCAATCGCCGACGTGAGCCCCGAGGAGTGGGACGAAGCGCTCTCCATCAACGTGACCGGCGCAGCCGCCCTCGTTGGACTCGCAGCTGACGCCCTGCGGCAGAGCGAGGGACGCGTGATCAATGTCTCCTCGGGCGCCGCGGTCACCCCCATCCAGGGAGCCGGGGTCTACAGCGTCACCAAGGCGGCACTCAAGATGTGGACCGAAGTCCTGGCCGCGGAGGAGCCGTCCATCACCTCGATCGCGGTGCGGCCCGGGGTGGTGGCGACCGCCATGCAGGAGACCATCCGGGGTGAAGGCGCGGCGAGGTTGCCGACCGAGACATACCGTCGGTTCGTGGCCTACCACGAGGACGGCGCCCTGCTCGACCCATCGATCCCCGGGCAGGTGATCGCGGCCCTCGCCCTGGCCGCACCCCACGAGTGGAGTGGCGAGCAGCTCAACTGGAACGATCCCAAGGTCCTGGCTCTCGCAGGCCAATAGGCAGTTTCCGGAAGATGATCCACCCCTCCCCGGTTGTATGACCCACATGACCTCGATGGCCCAACTCCTCAATGAGCCCGGCACCACCGTGGCGCTCGTCGGCGCCACGGACGCGCCCTGGAAGTACGGCAACACGATTCTTCGCAACCTCCGGGGAAAGGGATTCACCGTCTTCGCCGTGAACCGAGACCGCGAGACGGTCGCCGGGGATCCCGCGTACGCCACCCTGGCCGACCTCCCCGAGCGCCCCACGATCATCAACGTGGTTGTCCCGCCGCCCGAAGGGCCAGGGATCGTCCGCCAGGTGGCCGAGTTGGGCTGGGATCACGTGTGGTTCCAGCCGGGTGCCGAATCCGCCGCGGCCCGTGAAGTCGCCGAGGAGTTGGGGGTCACGATCCTCGACGACGCATGCACGATGGTCGTGGCACGGCGCCGCTGATCACACCGATGCTGCAATCCCTTCTTCGACGCTGAAGCGTCCCTCGAACAGGGCTCGCCCGACCACGACCGCATCGAAACCAACCCGTGCGAGGACCCTCAGGTCATTCAGGTCGCCCACCCCTCCCGAGGCGATGATGCGCAAGTCGGGCCACCCCCGCCGGACCGTGTCGAGGAGTTCGAGATCGGGACCATCCATGGTCCCGTCGCGAGTGATGCCGGTCACGAGGACCCACGGGACACCTTCCGTCGACACCCTGTCGAGCACTTCCTCCAGGGCCGCACCGTCATCCTCCCAGCCCGACCCCCGGGCCCGACCGTCACGCACGTCGACTGCAGCGACCACCCTTTCACGACCCACCTCGGCGACGATGTCGGCGAGCGATCCGTCATCGAGCACCGCGGCGGAACCCACCACCACCCGAAGTGCGCCTGCGGACACGGCGTCGGCGGCTGCCTTCGGGGTGCGTACCCCGCCGCCGACCTGGAATGAGATGCCCGCCGCCGCCAGCGATCTGCACAACTTGGTCCGTTCGTGGTCGGTGCCATCCCTCGCTGACCCAAGGTCCACCACATGGATGAGGCCCGCCCCCCGATCGACGTACGACCGACCCACCATCGTGGGGTCCTCGGCGTACACGGTGACATCTTCGAAACTGCCCCGCATCAGGCGCACAACCCGGCCACCGAGGACATCGATCGCGGGAATGAACTGCACGTCACTACTTTCGTCTTGTATTAGCCTGCTAACACACTATCGTGTCACGATGCTGATGCTAACCGATCACCGAGACTGGATTGCCCACCGTGCCCGGACGTGACGACTGGAACAACGCAGAGACCAACGCCCTTGCCGAGGCGTTCCTCTCCCTCGCGACGGCCGAGGAGGTGAAGGCCTTCCTGCGCGATCTGTGCACCTTCAATGAGATCACCGAGCTCGCCCAACGTTGGCAGATTGCACGCCTTCTTCATGAGGGGCTCTCCTACCGGGAGATCGCAGGACGCTCGGGAGCTTCCACCGCCACCGTGACTCGGGTGAATCAGTGGTTCCAGCACGGCATGGATGGCTACAAGACAGTGCTCGATCGAACCGGAGGTTCCTGACATGTCCGCCTCGCCCCTCCGCCTCGCGGTGCCCTCCAAGGGCCGACTCCGGGAAGGCACCCTCACGCTGCTCAAGGACGCCGGCCTCCAGTTCGAGGCCGCCGAACGGGCCCTTTCGGTCCTGGTTCGCAACGCCGACCTCGAACTGCTCTTCATCCGCACCGACGACATCCCTGAACTCGTCCAGGACGGAGTGGCCGACGCGGGGATCTGCGGCCAGGACCTGATCGCCGAGTTCGGGGCCGGCGCCACCGAGTTGGCAGCCCTTGGGTACGGACGCTGCCGCCTGATGGCTGCCGTCCCCAACGCATCCCCCATCCAAACCGTGGGGGAGCTCACCGGCCGCAAAGTCGCGACCGCCCACCGCAACATCACATCCCGCTTCTTCGAGGGCGAAGGCATCGAAGCCGGAATCATCCCTTTGAAGGGATCGGTGGAGGTCGCTCCCAGGCTCGGAGTGGCCGACGCGATCATCGACCTCGTGTCGAGCGGATCGACCCTCAGGGCCAACGGCCTCCGGACCATCGGCACGCTCCTCGACTCGGAGGCTGTCCTCTTCACGTCGCCAGCCGCCCTCGGGGAGAACCGGGCCGCCTGCCACCAATTGGCCCTCGCGCTCACGGCGGTCGTGAGCGCCCGCCAGAAGCGGTACCTCCTTCTCAATGCCCCGGCAGACGCCGTGGACGCCATCACCGAGATCATCCCCGGCCTGGCCAGCCCAACCCTCGTTCCTGAGGCGAGTTCGGACTGGGTGGCAGTCCACTCGGTGGTGGACCGGGACTCGATCTGGGATCTCCTCCCCCGCCTGCAGGCCGTCGGCGCCCGGGACATCCTCGTCATGCGCATCGAGCAGATGGTCTCGTGAGCATGCAGCCGCCAGCCGACCGCCGCTAGCTCCAGGAAGGAACCATGGGTACACCTCCATCACCCTTGCGACCCATCTTCATTCCGAGGTACGACCTCTCGACGATGACCGCTAGCGACCGCAGCCGACTCGTCACCCGCTCCGCCGTGCCCGATCCCCACATTCGGGCGCGGGCCGCCGAGATCTGCGAGGAAATCCGACTCGGTGGCGACCACGCGCTCCGGGAAGCGTCCGACCGGTTTGGAGGGAGTCGTCCGGGGTCCATCCGGGTCTCGAAGGAGGAGATGCAGACAGCGCTCATGTCGCAGCCTCCTGCCGTCGTGGCCGCGTTGCGGGCGGCCATCGCCAATGTCGAAAAGGTCCACGCGGCCCAACTTCCGCGTCCGCTCTCTGTCACCACCACGCCGGGAGTGAGGATCGAGCGGCGCTGGTCACCGCTGCGCCGAGTCGGGGCCTACGTCCCGGGTGGCAAGGCCGCCTATCCATCGACTCTCATCATGACCGTCGTCCCCGCCCGGGTGGCCGGGGTCGGCGAGATCGCCGTGGCATCCCCCGCGGCCGACGGGAACGTGCAGTCGGTGCTTCTGGCGACCGCGGCCCTCCTGGAGGTCTCGGAGATGTACGTCATGGGCGGGGCACAGGCGGTGGCGGCCCTGGCCCACGGGACCGAGACGATCCGGCCCGTGGAGAAGATCGTGGGTCCAGGGAACATGTGGGTCACGGCGGCCAAGCTCGCCGTGTTCGGGGCCTGCTCGATCGACCTTCCAGCCGGGCCCTCCGAGGTTCTCGTCCTGGCCGACACGACTGCCGACCCGATGCTCGTGGCCATCGACATGCTCTGCCAGGCTGAACACGGGCCCGACTCGCCGGCGCTCCTCGTGACCGACGATCCTGATCTCCCGGACAAGGTCGCCATGGCCATCGATGCACTCCTCCCCACCCTCGACCGGGCCGAGATCCTGACTTCGGCCCTCGAGAAGCACGGTGCCCTGGTGACCACCACCTCCTTGGCCGAGTCCATCGAGTTCGCCAATGCCTTCGGGCCGGAGCACATCTCCGTCAACACCGCCGACTCGTCCGCGGTGGCCGATCAACTCACCGCAGTGGGGTCGGTCTATGTCGGCGAGTGGGCGCCCGAGTCCGCCGGGGACTACGCCACCGGGGCCAACCACGTACTCCCAACCGGGGGCCTGGCCCAGGCGGAGGGTCCGCTCTCGGTGGAGGACTTCGGGTCGTGGCGTCAGGTCCAGTTCATCGACCGGGCCGGCCTTGCAGCCCTGGCTCCGATCATCACGACCCTCGCCACGGCCGAAGGGCTGACGGCCCACGGCCTCGCCGCGTCGATGAGACTGTCCACGAACGAAGAACGAGGAACGAGGAACGAAGCATGAGACGACTCGCCACGGTCACCCGCACCACCAAGGAGACCGCCATCACCGTGACCGTCGATCTCGACGGCTCCGGAAAGGCGTCGGTCACCACCGGGGTGCCCGCCTACGACCACCTCCTCGAGTCCCTGTCCAAGCACAGCCTCATCGATCTCTCGGTCTCCGCCGAGGGTGACCTCCACATCGACGATCACCACACCGTGGAGGATGTGGCCCTGGCGATCGGCAAGGCGCTCGCCGACGCGATCGGTGACGGGGCCGGCATCACGCGGTTTGGCGACGCCCGGGTTCCCATGGACGAGGCGATCGCATCCTGTGCGCTCGACTTCTCCGGGCGTCCCTACGCGGTCCTCGACCTCTCATTCCGAAGCGAACGAATAGGGACCCTGACCACCCAGAACATCCCTCACGCCCTCGAGTCACTCGCCCGTACAGCCGGCCTCACCCTCCACCTCACAGCCTCGGGCCGCAACGACCACCACGTTGCGGAGGCTGCGTTCAAGGCGCTGGCCCGTTCGCTCCGGCAGGCCGTCGAGCTCGACCCGCGGCGCGGGGGCGACATCCCCTCGACCAAGGGGAGTCTGTGAGTGGCGCCCGCCCGGCCTCGATCGCCGTCATAGACCACGGCGCCGGCAACCTCGTGTCGGTAGCCAACGCGCTGCTCGCCGTCGGTGCCGAGGTGGTGGTCGCGACCAAGGCCCACGAGCTGGAAGCCGCTGATGGCATCGTGCTCCCGGGAGTAGGCCACACCGGCGCAGCCATGCGCAACCTCCGGGCCGAGGGCCTCGTCGAGCCGATTCGTGAGCTGACCAAGCCCCTCCTGGGGATCTGTGTGGGTCTCCAACTCCTCTTCGAGGGTTCCGACGAGGACGATGAACCGTGCCTTGGGATCCTCCCCGGACGGGTCGAGCGCATTCCTGACGCCCCGACCCTGCCCCACATGGGCTGGAACCCGGTGACCGTGACCCGCCCCGACCCGGTGTTCGAAGGCCTCCCCGAAGGTTCGCCCTTCTACTTCGTCCACTCGTTCGTGCCCGTACCGGCCGACGACAACGACACCCTCGCCACGGCCGAGCACGGCTCCCGGTTCTGCGCGGCCGCCCGTCGTGGCAGCATCGTCGGGACCCAGTTCCACCCGGAACGGTCAGGGCGCGCCGGCCTCACCCTCCTCCGCAACTGGGTCCAATCCGTCTTGGGGTCGATCGATGGGGACAGGGCGACCCACGTGACCCCACGACGAGAGGCGGTGGGCGGATGCTGATGAAGCGGGTGATCCCCTGCCTGGACGTCAGGGACGGGCGAGTGGTCAAGGGCGTCAACTTCGTCAACCTCACCGACGAGGGCGACCCGGTCGAGCTCGCCGCCCGGTACGCGTCCGAAGGTGCCGACGAGGTGGTCTTCCTCGATATCGGGGCCTCCCCCGAAGGACGGGGAATCACCCTTGAGACCGTCCGCCGGACCGCTTCCGAGGTATTCATTCCGCTCGCGGTTGCCGGCGGGGTCCGGACACCCGACGACATGCAGGCCGTGCTCCGGGCCGGGGCCGACAAGGTCGGGATGAACACTGCCGCAGTCCGAGCACCCGAAGTCCTGACCGAGTGCGCCCGCCGGTTCGGGGCACAGTGCGTCGTCCTCTCCATCGATGCCCTCGAGCGATCCCCCGACGAGTTCGAGGTGTACGTGAATGGGGGCCGCACCCCGACAGGCCTCGATGCCATCGAGTGGGCTCGCACCGGGGCAGCCCTGGGAGCCGGGGAGATCCTCCTCACATCGATCGACCGCGACGGGACGAAGTCCGGGTTCCATCTCCCGTTGCTGCGCGGGGTGAAGCAGGTTGTGGACGTCCCCGTCATCGCCTCCGGAGGAGCCGGATCTGTCAAGCACTTCGTCGAGGCGGTCGTGGAAGGACAGGCGGATGCGGTCCTGGCTGCGTCCATCTTCCATCGCAAAGAGATCGAGATCGCCGCGGTCAAGGCAGGAATGGCTGCCGCCGGAATCCCAGTCAGGAGAACCGAATGAGACCATCCTCTGTCCCCTCGACCGAACGGAGTGGGGAAGATCCCGCCGCCGAAGGTAGAGGGGCTCTCCACAGGCGGTGGGGCTCGTGTCTGTGCCTGCAACGAAGTCGGGGGGAAGGTACCGCCGCCCGCAGGGCGGGGGTAGCGGGGCAATGCCCTCAGAGCGCCCAAGCGAGGACGGCATGAACTGGTCAGGCCTCTCCCCCGATGCACAGGGCCTCGTACCGGCCATCGTGCAGGATGGCGAGGGCCTGGTGCGGATGCTCGGCTACATGAACGACGCCGCCTTCAGCGCGACGCTCGAGACGGGACTCGTCACCTTCTGGAGCCGTTCGCGGCGCGAGCTGTGGACGAAGGGGGCAACCAGCGGGAACACGCTGCACGTGGTCTCGATGCAAGCCGACTGCGACAACGATGCCCTGCTCGTCACGGCCAGGCCCGCCGGTCCCACCTGTCACACCGGGAGCGAGAGTTGTTTCGGAGCCGTGTCCGTCCCCCCGACATCGTCGAAGGAAGGGTCCCATCCCCGAATCGAAGCGGCAGTGGAGGAGGGGGAGCCCCAATTCGGATTCCTTGAGACGCTGTGGGATGTCATCGCCTCCCGGGCGAAAGAGCGACCCGAAGGGTCCTACACCACCACACTGCTCGAGTCAGGCCCGGACTTGCCGGCTCGCAAGCTGGTGGAGGAGGCGACCGAGGTCCTCATCGCGGCCAAGAACCACGCCGCCGGCATCGACGACGACCAGCGCCTCGCCGAGGAGGCGGCCGACGTCGTGTACCACCTGTTGGTCACCCTGGCCGAGCGCGGCATCGACCCGTCGCTCGTCACCGGCGAACTCCGGCGTCGGCACGCCACCTGACCAACGTTCGACGCGGACCTCACCAGCCGCGGGCGATCCACTCGTCGAGCGAAGGGCGTTCAGCACCGACCGTGGTCATCCCGTCCCCATGGCCCGGGTACACGCCGACCTCGTCATCGAGGACGAAGAGCCGATCGCGGATGGACGCGATCGCCGTTTCAAAGCTGCTGTAGTCCCACCGGGTGGCTCCTGGCCCACCCGGGAACAGCGCGTCACCCGTGATGAGGTGCGAGCCGACCCGGAAGGTGACGGACCCCGGCGTGTGGCCTGGGGTGTGGACGACCAACACCTCGACGTCACCCAGCATGATGCACTCCCCGTCGGAGAGGAACCCGTCGACCGGCAGGTCGCAGATGTCCTCCCGAAGGTCAAGTTGGTGAAGCCGGAACGGGATGTCCAAGGCGGCCTTGACGTCCATCGCGGCCGTCACATGGTCATAGTGGCCATGGGTGGAGAGGATGGATGTCACGTCGACGTCGGCGCACTCAGCGAGGATCACCTCCGGTTCGAACGACGCATCGATGAGCACGGCGGCACCGGTGGCCTTGGAAGCCACCACATACGAGTTGTTCTCGAACTCGCCGGTCCGGAAGCGTCGAATGAGTACGCCTTCGGTGTCAATGAACCAAGGAGTGGGCATGCCCCGAGCCTAGGGAGTGCCGAGTCCCGAGTCCCAAGTCCCCTCCTTGCTCCTCGTCCCTCGCTCCCTGCTCCTCGCTCCTCTCCTCGTACTTCGTACTCCCGAGCGATAGGCTCGGTGCATGAGCATCACCAAGACCATTCGACTGTCCGGTACCTCCGACCGCAGCATCGAGGCAGCCATCAAGACCGTCCTCGCCCGAGCGGCGGAGACCATCGCAGAGATCACCCGGTTCGATGTCGTCAATGTCTCAGGGGAGGTTGACTCCTCCGGGGCCCCGACCGGCTACCACGTCGAACTCGACATCACGTTCGTGGTGCGGGAGACGACCCACAATTGAGCCAGACCACCGCCCGCGACCTGGGAGACGGGATCGGACAGATCCCGATCCCAATTCCTTTTCGCGGCCTCGATTGGGTCAATGCCTATGCGATCGCCGACGACGACGGCCTGACCCTCATCGACTGCGGCGTGTGGTCTGATGACGGCTACGAAGCGCTGGTGAGCGGACTGCGCGACCTCGGCCACGACCTCTCGGCCCTGCACACGCTCGTCGTGAGCCATCTCCATCCCGACCATGTCGGGCTCGCTCCCCGGCTCATCGAGGAGACGAACTGCCGGTTCATCATGCACGAACGGGTCGACGTCGGGCTGCGGATCCTCAACCACCCCGAGCAGTGGGGCCCGGCGTTCGCGCAGTTGGCGATGGAGCATGGAGCGCCCCACGACCTGGTGTCGATCTTCGAGCGAGCCCAGCCCACGCCAGACTGGTGGCACCTGATCGAACCGCCACATGAGACCGTCACCGACGGCGACCGGATCGGCATCGGCGGCGACCGGACCCTCGAAGTCCTCTACACCCCCGGGCACGAGATCGCCCACATCTGCCTCACGGACTCGCTCTCCGGGGCCCTGTTCTCGGGCGACCACGTCCTTCCGCGGATCACCCCGTACATCGGGTACGAGGGGCTCGAGCGGGACCCCAATCCGCTTGGCCACTTCATGACGTCCCTCCAGCGGATCGTCGACGGGCGCCACGGCGTGACCTACCCAGCCCACGGCGACATCGTCGAACGAGGGTGGGCCAGGGCCGAGCAGATCCTGCTCCACCACGAGCGGCGCCTCGCGGACACGCTCGACGAGATCATCACCCCAGCCACCGCCTGGCAGGTTATGGAGGGTATCTTCCGTCCCAATCTCGACTTGTTCCACAAGCGCCTCGCCCTCCGCGAGACCCTCTCCCACCTCGAGTATCTCCGGTTCGAGGAGCAGGCCAGGCGGGACCTCAAGAACCAGCACTGGTTCTACCGCAAACACCACTGATGGACGGGCAGCCCGAGCACGTCGCCGAGAACCGGCGCTACTGGAACGACATGGCCCACGAGTGGGTGCCCGCAGGAGAACGGGCGTGGGCCGGCAAGCCCTCTTGGGGGATGTGGGGGATCCCGGAAAGCAACCTGCACCTCCTTCCGACTGACATGGCGGGGATGCAGGCCATCGACCTCGGATGCGGGACCGGGTACGTCTCGGCGTGGATGACACGACTGGGAGCGACGGTCACCGCGATCGACATCTCCGAGCAGCAGCTCGCCACGGCGAAACGCCTGGCCGTCGAGCACGGTGCGGAGATCGACTTCATCCACGGCTCGGCCGAAGCCGTGCCCCGATCCGACGCCTCGTTCGACTTCGCCATCAGCGAGTACGGCGCCGCCATCTGGTGTGACCCCGCGGTGTGGATACCCGAGGCGGTCCGCCTCCTGAGACCGGGCGGGACGCTGGTGTTCCTCGGCAACCACCCGCTCACCCTCATCACGACCCCCCTCGACGGGTCGAATGTCGGCCGTGAGTTGACGAGGCCCTACTTCGGGATGCACCTTGCCGATTGGCGGAGTGTCGAGCACGACCCCGGTGGGATGGAGTTCAACCTGACGATCTCGGACTGGATCGCCCTCTTCTCGGCCCACGGACTCACGATCGAGCGGTACCTGGAACTGCAGGCTCCCCTGGGGAGTGGAGCCGGCGACGCCGACGAGGTCTTGTTCACTGCTTCGCGTGGCTGGGCACACGAGTTTCCAAGCGAGCAGGTGTGGGTCCTCCGCACGGAGGGATGACACGCCGGGAGGTCAACCGGCGAGTTGGCCGAGCACCGTCATGGCGGTATCAGAGGTCGCGAAGTTGGACCACAGGCGGCCGACGGCCCGAGACGATTCGTGGCTCGGCCCTGAGCTCGACCGCGTCCTCACGGGCTCGACAGCGTTCACAGTGAGGGCCACCGGTTCGGGGTAGTCCCACACGAGGTCGAATCCCCCCTCGTTGCCGGGGGCGAACGGGTCGGCATAGTCCAGGTCGACCTTGATCTGCACCTCGTCCATGGGAGGAAGCGCGGGGGGAGCGCCGGACGCGTTGAGTACATCGATCTCACCAGATCGATCCGCATACCCGAGCAAGCGTGCCCGGGCTTCGCCGATCAGCGTTGACATAGAAGAATGGTCGACAAACTACGGCTACCTCTTGAGTGTTTCTGCACAGGAATCGGATCTCCGGCTCAGCTTGAGGTCCGGTGTCCTGCACCCGGGATCGCCGGTCACATATTGCGGCGGTACCTTCCACCCACCGCATACAGCGCTCCACTTATCTGCCCGATCGACGCCACCTTGGCCACATTCATGAGGGCTCCGAACGCGTTCCCTCCCAATGTCACCCTTCGCTGGAGATCCGCCAACGCCGGGGGTGCAACGGCCGCAAACCGGGCATGGACGTCCCGGAGGTTCGCCACCTCACGGTCCTTGTCCTCGTCGGTCGAGCGGGTCACCTCCTCGGGGATGACGAACGGTGACCCGGTCGGCGATAGGAACGTGTTCACGCCGATGATCGGGTAGGCACCGCTCTCCTTCTGTCGCTCGTACTTCATCGACTCGTCCTGGATCTTCGTGCGCTGGTACTGACGTTCCATCGCACCCAGGACGCCCCCACGGCTCGTCAGGCGGTCGAATTCGGCAAGGACCGCCTCCTCGACGAGGTCGGTGAGTTCTTCGATGATGAACGAGCCTTGGAGCGGATTCTCGTTCTTGGCAAGGCCGAGCTCGCGGTTGATGATCAGCTGAATCGCCAGGGCCCGTCGCACGGACTCCTCGGTTGGGGTGGTGATTGCCTCGTCGTAGGCGTTCGTGTGGAGGCTGTTGCAGTTGTCGTAGACCGCGTACAGGGCCTGGAGCGTGGTGCGGATGTCGTTGAATCCGATCTCCTGGGCGTGGAGGGACCTTCCCGACGTCTGGATGTGGTACTTCAGCCGCTGGCTCAGCTCACCACCCTGGTAGCGGAGCCTCATCGCCTTGGCCCAGATCCTGCGGGCCACTCGACCGATGACTGCATACTCGGGGTCGATGCCGTTCGAGAAGAAGAACGACAGGCTGGGTGCGAACGCATCAATGTGCATCCCCCGCGACAGGTAGTACTCGACGTATGTGAAGCCGTTGGCGAGGGTGAACGCCAGCTGGCTGATCGGGTTGGCGCCCGCTTCGGCCATGTGATACCCCGAGATCGAGACCGAGTAGAAGTTGCGCACCCCTTGCTCGATGAACCACTCCTGGATGTCGCCCATCATCCGCAGGCTGAACTCGGTGGAGAATATGCAGGTGTTCTGGGCCTGGTCCTCCTTGAGGATGTCGGCCTGGATGGTGCCGCGCACGGTGCGCAGGGTGTGGTCCCTGATCTCGGCGTAGGTGTCGGCAGGGAGCACCTGGTCGCCGGAGACGCCCAGAAGCATCAGGCCGAGGCCGTCGTTGCCCGGTGGGAGAGGACCGTGGTAGGTGGGACGAACCCGGTCCCCGAGGATCCCGGCGATCCTCGTCTCCACCTCCGCCTCCAAGCCATTGGTCACGATGTACTTCTCGCACTGCTGGTCGATGGCTGCGTTGAGGAAGAAGGCCAGCATGATCGGCGCGGGCCCGTTGATGGTCATCGACACCGAGGTGGCCGGGTGGCAGAGGTCGAAGCCCGAGTAGAGCTTCTTGGCGTCGTCGAGTGTCGAGACCGAGACGCCCGAGTTCCCGACCTTGCCATAGATGTCGGGCCGCTCATCGGGGTCCTCGCCATAGAGGGTGACGGAGTCGAATGCCGTGGAAAGGCGAATGGCCGGCATCCCCTCGGACAGGTAGTGGAACCGGCGATTGGTCTGCTCGGCCCCCCCTTCGCCGGCGAACATGCGGGTCGGATCCTCGCCGCGCCGCTTGTAGGGGAACACACCTGCGGTGAACGGGAACTCCCCTGGTACGTTCTCCTGCAAGAGCCACCGGAGCCGATCGCCCCATGCCCGGTAGCGGGGTAGGGCGATCTTGGGCACCTTGGTACCGGAGAGCGTCTCCACGTGGTTGTCGACCGAGATGTCGTTGCCTCGGACCCGATAGGAGTGTGACTCCCCCTCGTAGGCCCCGAGAAGCGCATCCCAGCCCTCGAGGAGGTCGGAGTTCGCAGGGTCGAGCTGACGAGTCGCCTCGCCCAACAGCCGGGAGACCTCCTCGGCAGTGGCACCCTCGAGCTCCTCGAGAATGGACTGGAGCCGATCCACCCGGTCCGCCACGCCAGCCTGCACCTCCACCCACTCGTTGTACGAACGGATGGAATCGGAGATCTCAGACAGATACCGGGTTCGTTCCGGCGGAACGACCGCATGGGAGGAGATCTCACCATCACTGCCCCCGACGCGTGCCGACAGGTTGCTGACTTCCGACAGGCGCTCCATGAGGTCCCTGTGGAGGGCGGTGACGCCCGCGTCGTTGAAACGGGACGCAACGACCGAATGGATCGGCAGGTCTTCATCAGGGCCGTCCCACAGCCCCCGGTTGCGGCGGTACTGCTTCCGCACATCACGAAGTGCGTCGAGCGCTCCCTGCTTGTCTGACTTGTTGATCACGACGAAGTCGGCGAAGTCGAGCATGTCGATCTTCTCGAGTTGGCTCGCCGCCCCGTACTCGGGCGTCATCACGTAGAGCGAGACGTCACAGTGGTCGACGATCTCCGTGTCCGACTGCCCGATACCCGACGTCTCGAGGATCACCAGGTCGAAACCCGCCGCCTTCACGATCGAGATCGCCGAGTGCACGGCCGGGGAGAGCGCGAGGTTTGCTTGCCGGGTAGCGAGGGAACGCATGAACACGCGCGCATCGTCGATGGCGTTCATCCTGATACGGTCGCCGAGCAGCGCCCCGCCGGTCCGCCTCCGGGACGGGTCGACAGAGATCACCGCGATGGTGATCTCCGGGTCGGCAAGGAGTGTGCGCAGGACGAGTTCGTCGACGAGCGACGACTTCCCGGCCCCTCCGGTGCCAGTGATTCCGAGGACCGGCGTCCCGGTGCCGACCGCCTTCGTGTCCACCGCGGTGAGGAACTCGAAGTGCTCCTCGGGACGGTCCTCGGCGACGGATATCGCCCGGGCAATGGCCGCCGAGGCGCCCGGCGAGAGATCATCGAGGAGTGGGGCCCGGCTGGCGGTCCGGGCCGCGGCCGCCCGCTCGACCATGTCGTCAACCATCCCCTGGAGGCCCATGGTTCGGCCGTCGTCCGGTGAGTACAACCGGGCCGTGCCCTCCGTGGCGAGTGCCTCGGCCTCGAGGGGAAGGATGGTGCCTCCTCCCCCGCCGAATACCTGGATCCCGGTCCCGCCCATGTCGTCGAGTCGGGCACGCAGGTAGCGGAAGAACTCCATGTGTCCTCCCTGGTAGGAGGTGATGGCTACGCCGTCCGCATCCTCTTGGATGGCTGCGGCCGCGACCTCCTCCACGGAGCGGTTGTGGCCGAGATGGATGACCTCGGCGCCGCTCGACTGGAGGATGCGGCGGAAGATGTTGATGGCTGCGTCATGCCCATCGAAGAGGCTGGTCGCAGTGACGAACCGGAGTCCCCGCCGGTCGGTCGGGAGGTCCACCTGGCGTGCGACGGGATCGGAGGTCACGGTCATGGGCGGTCCTCCTCCAGCATGTGGATGGCGAGGTCGGCAACGCGCTCGGCCGTCGCGTCGGGATCCTCCGCGTCGGCATCGAACCATTGGTAGACCCAGTTCCCCAGCGCCAGGACGGAGTTGGCCGCGATCCGGGCGTCGAGGTCGGGACGGATCGTTCCGTTTGCCTGCCCCGCTTCGATGAGCGTTCGAACGAACCGGTCGTAGGTGCGCCGATCGCGACCGACTCGCTCGCGCCGCTCCCCCGCCAACGCCTCGAACTCCCTGAAGTACACGCCGATCTGGGCGATGTTGCGGCAGTTGTAGGCCGAGTGGTCCCTCGCGAACCATCGGAGTCGCTCCAGGTGGCTTCCCTCTCGTTCCCGGGCAAGGGAGAGTCGCTCCATGGCGGCGGCATGCACGTCATCGATGATGCCAACCAGGAGGTCCTCCTTCGAACCGATGTGGTGGTAGAGGCTGCCTTTGAGCATTCCCACCGCGTCCGCGACGTCCTGGGTGGTGGTTGCCCCGTATCCCTTTCGGAAGAAGAGATCGGCGGCGGCATCGAGGATCTGCTGGTATCGCTCGGTGGGTGGGCTGGCAACGGTCATGCCGCCACCCTACCAAACGTTTGGTTGGTCCGTCCAGTCCTCATGTCGGGGTGGGTCAGGTGACCCCATGACGGAGCAACGGCTCAGCCGAGCGCGGCGACCACCCGGGGGTCGAGTGCAGGGAAGCCTTGGATGTAGGCGCGACGCTCCGCATCCAGCGTGGCCACGAGCTGCTCGTAGGTCTCTCCTTGCCCGGTTCGCTCGTAGAGGCGCCGCGGTTGGAGCAGTTCGATGTCATCGATACCGGGGACGGACATGGCGACCTCGTACCCGAAATGCGGGTCTCGCTCCCACGCGATCGATCCCTCGACGATGCCCTGCACGACTGCGGAGCTGTCGGAGATGCGCACCTTCTTGGACCGGCCGTCGCTCTCGCGGCCACCGACCCGACCGGTGTTCATGAGGAAGACCTGCAGGTCGGGCATGGTGTCGAGGAGTTCGAGGAGGCGGTTCCCCTGCATGGCGTCGTCGTTGAAGAAGAACGGGTTGGTGCCAGGCACCCGCAGGCTCTTGCCGGCCTCGGCCGCGCCTCCAGCCGACGTTCCCCGCGTCTCTCCGAGCATGAAGTAGAGGGCCACCTGGTCGCGATCGAGCCGCGCCACTGCGGGAATGATGGTCTCGTTGCGATTGAGGATGAGCAGGAAGTCCGCCGGCGGGACGTCCCGCGGGTCGCGGTGGCGGATGTTGGCGAGCGGGAACGTCGACCGACCGTTGGCCGTGTAGCCCGTGTCGTGGAAGTCGACCCGGCCGTCGGCATCGACGCTCACGTTTTCGAGCCAGGCGTCGGGACGGGTCGTTCCCCCGTAGATCGTCGGCTCGTCCTCCGGGTCGAGACCGAAGGTCTTGGCGAAGCACCCGTTCTCGGTGGTGTACACCTTGCCACCCGGCATGAGGGCGACGAAGTCGTCCTGCACGGGCAGCGAGCCGAGCTGTTGGCGGAAGGTGGTGGTCGTCTTGCCAGTCCCGGACAGCCCGATGATCAGCGCCACCTTCTCCTTGCCGTCGGGGGTGCGGTCGGCGGGGAACGTTTTGAGACCGGAGTGGAGGGCGAGGCCGCCCCGGTCGTACACAAGCTTGTTCCACATCCGGAGACCGCCCATCTTCGACTCCCCGAAGTAGTCGGACCCGAACACTCGGGTGACGTAGGTGTCGAGGTCAACCGTGATGAGTCGCTCGTCCGGCATTCCCGGCGCCAGGAGCCCCGGCGTGTAGATGACCGTGAATTCGGAGACCCAGGTTGCGTCCTTCGGGAAGAACAACTGCTGCTGCATGGCGGGGATGTTCGAAGTGGTCCGCTCCATGTAGAGCCGGGTCCCCGTCTGGAAGGCGAGGTCGGGCCCGATGTAGCCCTCGATGAGCACCATGTCCCGGTTGGCGATGTACTCGTCCTGGCGAGCTGCCCATTCCGCGGCTTCGGCCCGGGAGATCCGATTCTGGTGAATCTCCTCATCGGAGACGAAGAAGGTCGAGTTCTTGAGGCGGGCTGTGACCTCTGCCTTGTAGTTGAGGTTGCCGAACTCGGTCTCGGTGACCCGAGGCATGTATTCGAGGACCCAGTCGCGCAGCTCCTCCTGGGTGGGATTCACCGAGACGGATAGTGCTTCGGGGAGGTCCATTGGTGTCTCCAACTCGTCATGCGGCAACGTCGTTCCAGCCTAGGCCGCGCCATTGATACCTTCTTCCGGAATCGACCCGTCGGGGTAGGCAAGATCGTTCGTTGTTTCGTCGACCGTGGCGGTCATGCGGCGGCCCACCTACCCGCGCGCTCCTGATAACGTTCCGGCTTCAGCCCGACCCGCTGATCTGCTTCGGCTCCCGAGAGGGAGCCGTTGCTGTTTCCCGGCCCTATCACGCCTTCCTTGGCGAACGCCCCATGGTGTAGAACTCGTCGTTGGGCTGCATGCCGGTCACGTTCGCCATCCGGTTGGAGAGCGCGAAGAGCGCAGTGATCGCCCCGATGTCCCAGATGTCCTCATCGTCGAAGGCGTGGGCGTGCAGCGTTTCGAAGTCGGAGTCGGTGACGTCCTGCGACCGTTGGGCCACCTTCGTCGCGAAGTCGAGCATCGCCTTCTGGCGGGCCGTGATGGGAGCCTTGCGGTAGTTGATGGCGACCTGGTCGCCAAGCAATGGCTCCTTGCTGTAGATCCGCAGGAACGCCCCGTGGCTGACGACGCAATAGAGGCACTCGTTGGTCGCCGAGGTCGCCACGACGATCATCTCCTTCTCGGCCTTCGTGAGGTTCCCCGCCCGCTCCATCACGGCGTCGTAGTAGGCGAAGAATGCCCTGAACTCGTCCGGCCGGTGCGCCATGCCCAGGAACACATTCGGCACGAAGCCCGCCTTCTCCGCAACCTCGATGACTTGGGCCTTGATGTCGTCGGGTAGTTCGTCCAGTTCGGGGACGGGATAGCGGTCGGCGGCCATTGGAGTCTCCGTTCGTCGTTGCCGCCGAGCCTACGCCAGCACTGCGAGGACTCGGGCTCAAGGTCGTGCTCGGGCTTCTTTGCTCGTGCTCGATTCGGAACAACCGGCGGCACCCTAGGGTTGATCCAGCCATGAAGCGACCACTGGCGTTCCTCGCCGTCCTGACCATCGTCGCCGCTGCCTGCAGCTCCCCTACCAACGATGCTGTCCAGGCTGAAGGCGACCTTCCCCTGGCATCCGCACAGGAGATCAGCGACATCGTCGCAGCCGACCCGAGGCCGGCAGTCGTCAACGTGTGGGCGTCATGGTGTGGACCGTGCCGCTCAGAGGCCCCACTCCTCCGCGAGGCTCATGCCGAGTACGGCGACCGGGTCCTGTTCATCGGCGTCGACATCCAGGACACCCAGCAATCGGCGAAGGAGTTCATCGAGGAGTTCGACCTCGGTTTCGACCACTACTTCGACCCGAACCGAGACGTCCCGGCCGCCTGGGGCGGGCTCGGTGTCCCACTCACCTACTTCCTGTCCACCGACGGGGAGATCCTTGCCCTCCACAACGGCATACTCGACGAGCGGAGCCTGGTCGAGGGCCTCGAGGGCTTGCTCGCCGACTCCTGATGGAGTTCACCCTCCTCGGCAACGCCCTCATCGCGGTCGCCGCGCTCCATGTCACGGTGCGCGTGCTCTCCCGCGATGCGCGGTTCACGACGGCAGCCCCGAGGGCATGGGACTCTCTCCTGGGCGCTGCCATGATCGGCCTGGTCGTCGGTCGGCTGTGGGCGATGATCGCAACGGGTACGAACCCGGCCACTCACCTGTTCGACATACTTCTCATTCGAGGTGGTGTCGACACGATCGGGGCGACCGTGGGGTTCATCGCCGCGATCGTCTGGGGCTACCGAGAGCGACTCTCCCCGGCTGCGGACGCCCTGGCCGCGCCGGCGTTGTTTGGTCTTGCCGGATGGCACGGAGGGTGCCTCGTTCGGGATGCGTGTACCGGGGTCGCGACAACGCTTCCCTGGGGGATCGAAGGGACGGTCGGGGTGAGCCGCCACCCAGTGGAGATCTACACCGCCCTGCTCCTCATCATCGCCGGCGCCTGGTCGATCCGGGCTTGGCGGAAGGGGTCACTGGCGGGGGTCCTCGGCCCACTCGGGCTCGTCATGGCCTCCCTCGCCAGGGCCGTCACCGAACCCCTCCGACTCCACCTCGGATCAGGACTCGTCGGCTTCTACCTCTTCGGTGCTGCCGCCGGCGGAATCCTCCTGCTCCTGGGCCGAGGGAAGGGCTATCGAGCCCGACCACAGCAGCCAGCCGAGGACGCCTGAGCCGACCTGGGAGACGGCCAGCATCATGCCCGCGAGGAAGATCGCCGTTCGCGCCAGCGGGACCTGGGAGTCGATCTCGGCACCGACATCGGCCACCAGCCGCTTGGCCTCTTCGGTCGTGGCCTCGTAGGTGGCCAATACCCCCGAGGCACTGGTGAGCGCCATGCGGAGATCGACGACCTGCCCCGCCGTCTCGTACATCCGCTCGGTGACACCAACCATCCCGTCGTTGGCCCGGCTGAGCAGCACCGACTGCCGACGCAGCTTGTCAGGGAGTTCGGCGAGGCCCGCGTCCAGCTGGGCTATCGCCTCGTCGAGCGGGATCTCCGGGTCGTAGTCGTCGGTCGTGAACAGGTTGAGCGCACGCAGGGTGGTATCGATGGCCGAGGCAGCCCGGATGAGACCGGGCATCGACGACCTGAACGCATCGAGTGTCTCGGGGATGTCCTCCCCGGTGATCTCGGCCACCTCGGCCAGGAGCGCGTGGGAGTTCTCCAGCGTTCCACCAACGACGAGCGTGGTCGTCGCCAGCCCATCCAGACTGACCGCCACGTCGTCGAGGGCATCGTGGGCGACGGTGATCGTGGTGTCGGCTGCTGCCAACGCATCGGCGGTGAGCGTGAGCCCGTCGGAGAGCGACGCTCCCATGGCATCGATCAGTCGGCTTCCGAGCACTGCTCCGAAAAGCCCCACGGCAGCGGTGAGCACCGCCACTCCCACGATCACCGCACCGAGCTTCCGTTGCATCGAGACGATCGTAGGCGCTCCGGCGGCGAGGGCCTCGGAGACCCCCGATATGATCGTCGCCGCGAAGGAGGAGAGAAATGTTCGCCCAGGACTACTTGGACCGTGAGACACTCACCAACCTGCAGGATGCTCGGTTGGCCGCCACGATCGAGCACGTGAAGGCGAGCACCGCGCCCTACTGGCAGGAGAAGATGGCCGGGGTGCCGGATATCGAGCATGTCAGCCGGATCCAGGATCTCCCCTTCACCGTGAAGCAGGAGTACCGGGACACATTCCCGACTGGCATGGTCGCCACGTCGATGGAGAACGTGGTGCGGGTCCACGCTTCGTCGGGGACCTCGGGGAAGCCGACGATCGTCGCCTACTCGGCCGGGGACATCGCCATCTTCGGTGAGATCAACGCTCGAGCCATGGCCGGAGCCGGCGCCACCGCTTCCGACATCGTCCAGAATGCCTACGGGTACGGACTCTTCACGGGAGGACTGGGACTCCACTTCGGGATCGAGGCCCTCGGCGCAACCTGCATCCCCGCCTCCGGGGGGGTCCCGGGCTTCCAGGTGCAGCTCATGGCTGACCTCGGCGCCACCGGGCTGTGCGCAACGCCGTCGTTCGCGGTGATCCTCGCTGAACGCGCGATTGCCGATGGGGTCAAGGACCGCATCAAGCTTCGGTGGGGCATGCACGGAGCCGAGCCGTGGTCGAACGAGCTGCGCGACAAGCTGGAGGACCTGTGGGGAGGGGGCTACGACGCCTGTGACCTGTACGGCCTGTCTGAGGTCATGGGCCCCGGCGTGGCCGCCGAATGCCGGGAGGGAAAGGGGAGCCTGCACGTCTTCGAGGACCACTTCTACCCCGAGATCGTCGACCCTGAAACCGGGGAGTCCCTCCCGGAGGGCGAGCAGGGCGAGCTGGTACTCACCAGCCTCTCCAAGGAAGCGCAACCGGTCATCCGCTACCGCACCCGGGACATCACCCGCTTCAACCCCGAGCCGTGCCCGTGCGGACGCACCCTGCGCCGCATCGACCGCCTCGCCGGCCGGGCGGATGACATGCTCATCATCCGGGGTATCAACGTCTACCCCACGACGATCGAGTCCGTGATCCTCGAGGACCCCAGCCTCGGTGGCCACTTCTACCTCATCGTGGATCGCCGGGCCACCCTGCCCGAACTCCACGCACGGGTGGAACTCCTCGACATCGTCGACATGGGCCGGGCCGCCGAGATCGCTGGACGCCTCGAGACCCGACTGCGGGAAGTCGTCCGGATCAGGCTCAACATCGAGGTGAACCCGCCCGGGGCGCTCCCCCGCAATGAGCTCGGCAAGACGAGACGGGTGTGGGAGCAGCACACCGACGAGGACCCGCTGGGGTGACCGACGTCCCGTCCTCCTGTTATCGGCTGCTCGGTGAGACCGGGCCCCATGGTGGCGTCATGTATGAGTCGACCCGCCTGGCGGCCGCCGAGTGGTACCCGGACGGTCAGCACGGTGGCGTCGTATCGGCGCTCCTCAACCATGCCGTCGAGACATCGCCCTCCCTCACCCGTATGGAAGTGGCTCGCATCACCTGCGAGTTGTTCCGTGTCGTCCCGGTCACCACCCTGGAAGTGGTCACCGAACTCGTCCGGGAGGGCAAACGCATCCAATCCACGGAGGCCCGGCTCTACTCCGGGGACCTCGAACTCGCTCGAGCACTGGTGCAGAGGCTCCGCACCACCGACCTCGCGCTCCCGGCGGAGACTTCGGAACGCATCTCCACTCCTCCCCTCCCCGAGACGCTCCCGGACGTCGACTTCCGTTCGCTCATGCCGTTCGGCGGCGAAGGCCCGGTCTCGTTTGGTCGTCACGCGGTCCAGATCCGCCAGGCCAAGGGGACGTTCGCCGAGCCCGGGCCCGCCACGGTATGGCTCCGCTTCCCGGTGCAGTTGATCGAGGGCATCGAGATGAGCCCCACCGAACGGGCGATCATCGCCTCCGACTTCTCGAATGGTCTCTCCCGTCTCGCCCAGCCGTGGGAGGTCGTGTTCATGAACTCCGACATCTCGGTCCACCTGGCACGACCACCCGAGGGCGAGTGGGTGGGCCTCGACGGCGAGTCGATCTGGAACCGGGACGGTCGAGGGGTCGCCACCAGCCATCTCTTCGACACGAGAGGGCCGATCGGCCGGGCCACCCAGACGCTCTTCCTGGATGTCCGGGGCGGCTGATACCAACCCGACTCGACGACCTCATGGGTGAATCCAGCCGGGCGGTCGACCGAGCCACGACTGCGGCGGTTCCACCTCGCCGGGTGCCTGGATCGGGACTGACCGTCGGCTCCGCCGCTCGACCGGTACCCGGCGTCAGGTGCCGAGGAACGTGGCGATGATGTCGAGGATCGGTTCACCGTCGAACGCCGTGCCGGGCCCGATCCCGTGGCCGGCCCCGGGGAACGCGTACGCCTCGAACGGCACACCTGCTCCCGACAGCGCATCCATGAGCTGGACAGCCTGGTCGAACTCGACTGTCTCGTCGGCAGTCCCATGCACGATCAAGACCGGAGGTCCGCCGGCAGCGACTTCGTCGACCTCGGCGAACAGTCCTCCCCACAGGTCGACGACGCGGTGCACGGGTACGCCGTCGGGGCCGAACCCGACGAGGAGCGCCGTGATCGCCCCGGCCGACGACCCCCCGATCGAGACCCGATCGGGGTCGACCGAGAGCCGCTCTGCATTGGCCCGCACCCACCCGACCGCTGCCACCGCGTCTTCCACCGCAGCGTCGATAGCCCTGACGAGTCGTGGCCCGTCCCCGGGCGGCTCGTCGGGGACAAGTCGATAGCTGATCGAGACGCACACCTGGCCCCGTGCGGCCAGTGACCGGCAGACGGCCGAGACCACGAGGTCGCCCCGGGTCCCGGTGACGAACCCACCCCCGTGGATGGCGACCAGGGCAGGGCGGTTCGGCGTGGGGTCATCCTCGGGCAGGTAGATGTCGAGTTCGAGCTCCTTCGTGCCGCCGGCCACCGCCCCTTCGGCATAGACGACATCCCGCTCGACCTCCACTTCGAACCGCGTGGTCACGAAGTCGACACCACCCACTGCTGTCGGTTGCTCTGAACTGCGGATCCGTACGTCCGGGGTTGTGAGTACGAGGGACGGGATCGGGGTGCCGGTCGCCACGACGATGTCATCGCCCCGGACCGCCGCGTCCGCCGCCGCCTGCACGCTGGGGTACGCGGAGGGCACCACCCGGACGCCGTCCACAGCCGGGGTACCGATCGTTGGTGGCGCGACGGTCGATGTCGTGGTAGCCATCGCGATGGTCGTTGGAGCTACGCTCGGTGTCGTTGTGACCATGGTGGTGCTCGGCGCCTCCTCCACGGCCACGGAGGCACACGCCGCCACGACCACGGCGCCCACTACGAGCAGGATGATGCGAGCGTTCGGCATGACTGGGCGACACGGTACTGGCGGCAGGGGCTAGTCGATCAGGCAGGAAGCACCACTGCGTCGAAGTCGTTGGCGACGATGACCTCACCGACGAACCCACCGGATCTGACATCGTCAAGGAACGCCTTGCACTCCGTCTCGGAGTTCGGTTCGGGGATGAGATGCGTCAGGATGAGTGTTCTGACCCCCAGTTCGGTGGCCTGGCGGCCGATGAGACGGGTGTCGGCGTGGTAATCGAGGATGAAGCGCCGGGGTCCGGGGAGGGCCCGAATCGAGTCGAAGCGCATCGCCTCATAGACGAGGACATCGGCCCCGTGAGCGAGACGTGCCACCTCGTCACACACCAGCGTGTCCCCCGAGATGGCCACCACGCCGTCGGGGGTCTCGACCCGGTAGCCGACGGCCGGTGTCAACGGCTCATGCCGGACGGCGCCACCGATCACGGTGACCTCGCCGCCACTCCACACCACCGTCGGGTCCCCGGCCACGAACGGCCTGAGGCTGATCTCGGGTCGCGTCGGCCTCCCCGAGTGGGCACTGCGTGCCTCGAGGTCGGCCTCCCACACATCGAGCATCCGATCGGCGAATCCGACCATCGAGCCGGTGGGGACGATGAGGGGAAGCGGCGGGCACTCGTCGGCCCGGTCCATCACCCAACGGGTGAGGACGAGGTCCTGCAGGCCGCTCACATGGTCGGAGTGATGGTGGGTGATGCACACGGCGTCGAGGTGTGTCGGCCACAGGTCGACGCCGGCCAGGCGCTGCACCACCGATCGGCCAGCATCGAACAAGACAGCCGTGTCGCCATGGGTCACCAAGACAGCTGGCCCGGCCCGGCGGGCCGAAGGGATCGGGGTACCGCTGCCGAGGATCGTGACGGTCGTGGCCATTGCCCGGGACCCTACTGCCCGGAGTCATTCGTTTTGGGGTCGTTTCAGTTCCTCCACCGCGGTGAAGCGACCCCAAGACCTCAGGGGGTCTCCTCGAAGCGGCCGCGGATGATGCAGACGCCGCGGCCGTCCCACCCCGAGAACCACAGTTCGTCCCCCACCGCCTGCCAGTTGGTGAAGTCCGTCCCGCAGTCGAGGGCGTCGATCACGGCGGTTGGGTCGAACGCCTCCCACGTGACACCGTCACCCGAGACCGCCAGTCTCGTGTTCTGACCCCAGTCGACGCCGAGGAAGTGGTTGCCCAAGGACTGGATCCAGTCCCAGTTCCCAATGCCCTCGAGTTCGGCCCACTCCCCCTCCACCCTGACGAAGGACTCGTCCATCACCCGGACCAGTGCCCGGCTCGGGGTGGCGACGACACTCATCTGGCCGAGTGGCTCGCCTATCGGGAGGTCCACTTCGAGGCCGATGTCGACCCACGTTCGGGCGTCCGTCGACGCCAGAACCCGAACCGAGGAGGGCTCACCGATGTGCCATTCCCGACCGGTCAAGGACAAGGAGACATCGGGTTGGACGACGATGACCTCCCCCTCCACGACTGCTACTCCGCCTGGAAATGGGGTGAATGGCACGGCCGAGACCAAGTGGAACTCAATTCCGTCGACCGAGGTCCAGAAGCGCTGTTCGCCGCCGACGGAGAGGATGTGGCCAGCGTCGGAGACCTTCTCGGGGTCCTCTGATAGCGCGTACGCCACAAGCTGCTCGAAGAGAGGCTCCGCCCCCGGGGGCGAGCGCCAGATGACTTTCCCCAGGGGATGAACGAGCACGGCCACCGCGCTGCTCCCTGAGCCGAGCAGACTCAGCGTGCCCATCGGCGCTTCCTGGGCGCAGGAGTCGACAAGGTTCACCGACAACCCGAACTCAGTGGAACGAACACCCTGGACCGCGGGGCACCCGTAGTCTCCCCAAGCAAGGCCGGAGAACGGTCCCCCGGCGTCGGTGACAAGAAGTTCCTCTCCGCTCGCGAGCGTGGTCAATGATGTGCTCGTTAGCCCTGTGGTCGACGGCACTCCCTCCAACAGGAGCCATTCGCCGTTCCGCCATCGCCAGGACTCCCAGGGCGCACCCTGGGTCGGCTCGTCCGGGTACCCATATGACACGAGCACCACGCCATCGTCCGCTCCGATGAGGCCCGGATTGTGCACCCCATCGGGGATCGAGGGCATGGTGTGCCACTCGACGCCGTCCCCGGACTCCTCGATCACCCAGCCACCCTCTCGCCCGAAGTCGATCCGGTAGTAGTGCCCCTGCTCGTCGCGGACCTCCGGCAGGACCTGCACAGTCTCCTCTTCATGGCCCACGACCTCGAAGGTGAGGGTCCCGTCGAGCGTGACAAGGGAGACGGTGTCCCCGCTGACGATGGGTTCGAGCAGGGTTGCGGGAGGCGACGCCGGCTCAGAGGCTCCAGGCTCCTCGACCGTCGTGCCCGGTGGCACCGACGCCGGCGGGGCAGCAACGACAGTCGACGACGGCGTGGAGGATGCCGGGGGCGTTCCATCCCGCATGACCGCCCACGCGACGATTGCGATCAGGGGCAGCAAGGCACCAACGAGCATCCAGGACCGGCTCGTCGGTGACCCGGCCATGACTACCCGCAGCCTTCGATGCACTCTGGGAGCACAGCCCCCCACCTATCGACCATCCGATCAGCGTAGGCCCCTCGTCCACCGAGGGAGGTTCGAGCGACGTTGGTCATCACAGGGGCGGCCACTGCGTCCCGTGGTCCTTCTTGGAGCCGATTCGCAGTTGACCTGAACGCGAGCTTTCGCCATGAATCCACCCCTGAAGAAGCGGCGGAGTTCGGTCCGAAGCAGCCTCCGACAAGGCAGGGAGGGGAGAGCCGAGGCCCTCCCCTCCCTGCCTCGGTTCAGGGGGTCAGATTCCAGACGCTGTCGTCGTTGCTGGCGGACTCGTAGGGATTCGACGTCAGGGCGGTGCCGCCACCGCCGTCGATGTCGGGCAGGGTGAGCGCATTCAGCGCGGACTCGAACTGCGACCGGGTCTTGGAATCACCCGATACGGCAAACGTGTCGCCGTTGTCGTACGACAGGCGGTACCAGGCAGTTCCTCCGCTCAGCTTCTTCACGTCGATGGTGTTGGCTCCGGTGTCAACTGCGATGATGTCGTAGTCGGCAGAGCCTCCGATCGAAGGCGCCGCCTCCACCGTGTACACCGTCAGGTTGACCACATCGCCGGCCGCGACATCGATCGAGGCGTCGTTGCCAACGTCGACCTCGGCGTCCACCGAGTCCTCACCAGGATTGGCCGCGCTGAAGCTGAAGCTGACAACACCGGAACTGTCGGTGGTCCCGGTGGTTCCACTGGCGGCGTTGGCACCGGTGACGACCCAATTGACCACGGCGCCGCTGACGGGGGTGCCGAACTTGTCCGTGACGGTCACCGTCACAGAGTGGTTGCCACCGACGAGGCGGGACCTGGTGGACGCCGACAGAACCGCCGCATCGTCGCGAGGCAGGTCGTCATCCCAGGTGACGGTGGACGTGTCGTCGAGCTCGGCTGCGCCGTCGTCGACCCCGTCGAGATCCTTGTCCCAGAACACCGTCACATTGTCGGTCACGGCGTCATCGCCGCCTGACGGATCCGCTGGACCGGTGTAGGTGTAGGTGGCGATGCCGGCAGAGTTGGTGAGAACTGCGGCCGTCTTCACGGTGGTCGCTCCCCGCACCACCCTGATCTGGATCGTCTGGTTGGCCAGGGGCACCGTCGCCCCGCCACCGTCGACGAACTTGATCGACAGGCCAGCCGGGGTCCCGAACTTGGCGACCACGTCGGCCGAGACGATGGCCGCCGGTGGCGGCCCCCAGACCACGTCGAGACTCGCCTTGGTGCGAACGACATCGTCGTCGAAGTTCTCCCCGGACTCACCGATCCAGGCAAAGACCTTGTCCGTCTCTTGCGTCGTGTTGTGGGTCAGGTTGACCGTGACCACGCCAGATGAGTTGGTCTTGGGATCGTTGTTGTCGATCCTGCAGTCGGTGCCGGTGCCAGGGTCGCCGTTGTTGAGTTTGGCGTCGGGGTCCACCACGCAGGTGCCGTCGGCTTTGAGCGTCCCCACGAACACGTCCACTGAGATTCCGGATGCGGCGGTTCCATTGGCGTTGCGAACCGTGACAGTCAGCACGACCGTATCGGTAGTCGAGGCAACACTGGTGCTCGCCACCATCGTGACCGTGTATGGCTTGGCCTTGGCCGCATCGAGTTCACGAGCCAGGAAGAGAGCCATCTGGGAGCGAACCACGTCGTTGGCCGGGCTGTACTGGTTCGCACCGGTGCCCTGGGCGATCCCGAGTTGCGCGAGTTGGTTGATTGCCGTCTGGAGGTTTGCCGGGTAGGTGCCGATATCGGTGAAGCCCTGCGAGTTCCCACTGGGCAGGCCGAAGCCGGCCCTGGCATGGAGGCGGGTCAGGAACAGCGCCATCTGCAACCGACTGACGGTGGTCGCGGGCGAGTACTGGGTCGCCGTCGTGCCCTTGGTGATGCCCAGCTGTGCCAGTTGGTTGATCGCCTTCTGCGCCTCGGCCGACAGACCGCCGAGATCGGTGAAACCCTGACTGACCCCGTCGGGCAGGACGATGCCGATGTCTTCGGCGGTCCTGATCAGGAACAGCGCCATCTGCACGCGCGTGACCGACTGGCTCGGGCTGAACTTGGTGGCAGAGGTCCCCTGGGCGATCCCATAGAAACGGATGCAGTCGATGGCATCGACCGCATCTCTACTCAACCCGCCGAGGTCGTTGAAACCCGAGGCGGGGATGCTGGTTGGACACGCCTCGGATGTGAGGGCGTGAGCCGCCGGGGCGGCGATGAGTGTCATCAACATGCTGAACGCGGCGACGGCAACGAGCCGTCGCGAGAACCACGAACGAGCCAACATGATTCCTCCGAATCTCTCTTCCCGATGAGACGCAATCGTGAGGGTTCCAGGTTCCCGCCCCAGACAGAATCTTTCCTGGCTGGTCGAGTCCCGCTACCCAACAGCCCCCGCCTATCCGGAGCCGCTCGTCGGTGACGCCGCCATGACTACCGCCCGTAGGCCATGACGTGGTCGGGGACCGGGATACCCGGTGCCAGGTTGGGGGCCGGCTCGGGAGGACCCCAGGCTTGGGTGAGGGGGATCACTCCGGCCCACACCGGCCAGCCGGCGTCCTCATCGTCGTCGGCCCCGGGAGGTCCGGTCCGGACCTTGGCCGAGGCGTTGTCGATCGGCATCCGCAGGACGGTCGTCGCCTTGACCTCCTTCTCGGTCATCGGGCGAAGGTGCTCGGTGCGCCCCGGGAGGAGCGCCTCGGTCAGCGCCTCGAGGGCAGCCCACTTCTCCTCGCGGTCGGTGACCTCCTCCATGACGCCGTAGAGGACGACCGAGCGGTAGTTCATCGAGCTGTTGAATCCCGACCTGGCCAACACCAGGCCATCGAGGAGCGTGACCGTGAGGCAGGCCGGGACACCCGACCGATAGGCGCGAAAAAGCCGCGAGGCGGGAGAGCCGTGGATGAGGACGTGGTTGCCATCGCGGGCGTAGGACACGGGGATGACGATCGGGTGTCCGTCCTCGACAAGGCCCATGTGGGCAACGAGTCCTTCGTCGAGGATGGCGTCGATGGTCTCCCGGTCATGGGCACCTCGATGCGGGGCCCGTCGTATCTCGGTGGATGGAGTGGTCATCTCGCCAGCCTATCCCCGGTCCCGGCACCCGCCGTGACGGCAGTCCGCCCCCTACGATTCGACAATGTCAGAGATCGGGACGTTGCTCGCCGTCGGCCGCACGGCCGAGGTCTTCGAGTACGGGCCTGGGAAGGTCGCCAAGGTGCTCCGTCCGGGGTTCGGGGAGCGCCTCATCGAGGTGGAGGAACTGGCCTGCGCTGCGCTCGCGGCTACCGGGGCGTCGGCCGCGCGCACCTTCGGACGGATCGTCCACGACGGTAGACCCGGGCTCGTCATGGAACGCTTCGACGGCACCGACATGCTGGCCGCACTCGACCGACGCCCTTGGCATGCCGGCAGGCTGGCCGAGAGCCTCGCGGTCACCCACGCCGGGATCCACTCGGCTTCTTCCACCGACCTCCCCGATGTTCGAGAACTCCTGATCGCCAAGATCGACCACGCGAGCGGCGTGCTCGGATTCACCGAACGAGAGACCGCCAAGGGTCGGGTACGAGCGCTCGCAGGAGGCGACCGGGTGCTCCACGGCGACCTCCACCCCGGAAACGTGCTCTTGTCGGGGGATCGAGTCGTTCCCATCGACTGGTCCGACGCCACCCGGGGGCCGATCGCCCCCGACATCGTGCGGACGCTGTGGTTGCTGTCACCGCCGGTGATCCCGCGAGACCTGCCGAGGCGCCGACTCCTCCTGCTGATCGTCAACCGCTTCCGTCACCGCTACCAGGCCCACTACGAGCGCTGCACCGGCCTCGACCGGAGGACACTCGCCCCGTGGCGACTCCCCGTCCTCGCAGCTCGCCTCAGCGAGGGCATCGCCCATGAGGAGGCCGCCCTCGTCGCCGCCGTCCGCGCCCTCGCCCGATAGCGCCACACACCCCCCGTCAGATGCAGAGGTAGACGTAGACGTAGAGGTAGGTGGGCCGCGCACTCCAACGTCCCTCGAACGGCCGCCAGGCCGGATCCTCCTAGATCACGCCCGACGCCACTCGCTCCTTGGCGATGTGGATCGCCATCTCCTCGGGGAGGATCCCTTCGAGATGGGCCCTTTCGAGCAACTCCGCCACCGTCTCGCCGATCGCGACGACCCGGCGATGCACCCGCTCGGGGTCGATATCTCCGTCCAACTCGTCGGCAACGTCGATGAGGCCGCCGGCGTTCGCGATGAAGTCGGGGACGTAGAGGATGCCGCGTGATGCGAGGCGCCTGGCATCGTCCTCAGAGGCCAGTTGGTTGTTCGCCGAACCGACCACCGCCCAGCATCCCAGCTGGGGAATCGTCGCCTCATTGAGGATCGCCCCGATGGCACAGGGTGAGTAGACGTCAACCCGCTCCCGGATGGCGCTAGCCAGCGGGAGGGGCTCGATGTCGTGGGCCACGACCATTGCTTTCACCGCTTCTGGGCGGATGTCAGCCCCAAAGACCTTGGCACCTTCGGCGGTGAGTAACTCGATCAGGACCCGGCCCACCGAGCCGAGCCCGCTCACCATCACGGAGGACTCGCTGATCTGCTTCCCCATGGTGGCGAGAGCGGCCCGGATGGATTCGAGCACGCCGAGCGCCGTCCACTTCCCCGGGTCCCCCGAACCATGGGAGGTGCCAACGACATGGCTGGTGACTTCGCTCATGATGTCCACGTCGGCGGTGGTGATGTTCATGTCCTCGGCGGTGATATACCGGCCGTCGAGCATCTCAACGCGCGTGGCGTAGGCCCGCAGCAGTTCGGGCGTCTTGGTGGCGGGGTCACCGATGATGATCGCCTTGCCTCCCCCGAGCGGGAGTCGGGCCATCGCCGCCTTGTAGCTCATCCCCTCGGAGAGCCGCAGGACGTCGTCGAAGGCGGCTGCCTCCGTCGGGTAGTCGTAGAAGCGGGTCCCCCCGAGGGCTGGGCCAAGCCGGGTCGAGTGGATCGCGATCACGGTGCGCAACCCGGTCACCTTGTCCCGGAAGACGTGCACCTCCTCATGCCCCTTGGTGCGCAGGACATCGAACAGCATGGCTCGCCTCTCTGGTCTCTGGCAGTCACCGCCAAGCCTATCCATGCGGCATACACGCATCTTTCCGGCAACGCTGAGCGCTCCCGGCAGGAGTGGCGCGCCGAGTTCGGAAAGGGACCGAACCGTTAGGCTCCTCGCTCATGCTCGTCTCCGTGGAGGATCTCGTCGTCGTTCGCGGTGACACACCGGTCCTGCAGGGCGTCTCCCTCTCGCTCGGGCCGGGCGAATCGCTTGGGATCGCCGGCCACAACGGCTCGGGCAAGACCACACTCCTGAGGGTCCTGGCCACCCTGCTGCGACCGACATCCGGCATCGTGCAGATCCTCGGGAAGGACGCGACAGACAAGGATGCGCGACTGGTTCGACCACGGATCGGGATGGTCGGCCATGTCCCGGCCCTGTCGCCGCACCTCACACTCGGCGAGAACCTCCGTTTCGCGGCGACCCTCGGTGGGATCGATACCGCGTTCGTGCCGGAAGCGCTGGCCATGGTGGGTCTCGGACGAGCAGGTGATCGACTCGCCGGGAAGGCATCCCAGGGGATGGGTCGGCGGGCGGACCTCGCCCGCATCGTCCTCACCCAGCCGACGCTTCTCCTCCTCGACGAGCCATTCGCCGGCCTCGACGCCCACGCCACCGGGATCATCGGGGCCATCATCGAGCGCACCGTCGCCCGCGGCGGCGCCGTGGTGGTGGTGTCGCACGAGCCCGCCCGGGCCGCGACGGTGGTCGATCGCACCATCACGCTGGAGAACGGGAGGTTGGTCCCATGACGTTCTGGCGTCAGGCCTTCGCCATCACCCGTCGCGACCTCCTCGCCGAAGGACGAGCCGGGGACGTGCTGTGGATCGTCATCCCCTACGGGGCGCTCGCCGTCTTCCTCTCCCCCATCGCCCTCAATTCGTCGAGGGCGATCCTCAGCGAGATCGGGCTCGGGCTCAACTGGCTCATCGTCCTGCTCTTTGGCATGTTCGTGACCTTCCGCCGCTCCGCCCAGGCAACCGCGGCTGAGTCGGACATGCTGGCGCTCATGCTCGGCGACCCGGCGTCGTCCTTCCTCGGACGAACCGTGTCCTCGACGGCCCTCCTCCTTGCATTCCAACTCGTCATGACGCCCCTGACCATGGGGCTCTTCTCCCCCGCACCACCGCGCTCATGGGCTGCGTACGCGGGTGTGGCGGCACTTGCCGCACTTGGACTCGGCATGATCGGGACCATCGCCGGGTCGCTCGTGGCGGGGACCGGGGCGGGGACCGCCCTCGCCCCGCTGCTCACCGGGGCGCTCAGCTTCCCGCTGCTCGTGGGCGCGGCCATCTCCACCGACCGGTTGACCGGGGGCGACAGTATCCTCGCCCCCGTCGCACTCCTTGCCCTCGTGGACGTCGCAGTCCTCACGGCCGGGGTGTTGACCTCCCGCCCGCTCGAGGAGACAGCGTGAAGCTTGCGCAACGAATCCTGACGGTCCTCGCCCTTGCGGCGATCATCACGGGTCTCGTCCTTGCCATGAACACCGAGCCCGACGCAGTGCAGGGCGAGTTCGCCCGCGTGTTCCACGTGCACGTCCCATCCGCCTGGCTGGCATTCCTGGCCTTCGGGGTGACACTGCTGGGCTCGATCGGGTGGCTGATCTGGCGGAAACCCGCGGCCGACCACCTGGCCGCCGCCTCGGCTGAGATCGGGGTCTTCTTCACCGGCCTCGCGCTCGTCACCGGCATGATCTGGGGATACCCCGTGTGGGGCGTCGCCTGGGACTGGGGAGACGCTCGGCTGGTCTCCACCGCGGTGATGTTCTTCGTCTATGTCGGTTACCTCGCCCTCCGGAGAGCGATCCCCGACCCGGTCGTACGCGCCACCCGCTCGGCGGTGCTCGGATCCCTCGCCTTCCTGCTGGTGCCTGCCGTCTACTTCTCGGTCGAGATCTTCCGGACGCTGCATCAGGGCATGACGATCACCCCCCAGGGCGCGTCGATGAGTTCTGAGATGCTGGTCGCCTTCCTCGTCAACCTCATGGCGTTCACGATCCTCTACCTGGCGTTCCTCGTCAGCCGCACCCGCCTGGCATTCGCCCAGGCGGAGGCCGCGGCGAGTCGACCGGTGTCGGGGCTGGGCGACGTCGAACCTCCCGACCTGGGGGCCATCCGTGGCTGAGGGTTGGGTCACGTTTGCCTACGTCGTCGTATACGGCTTCATCGTCGGGTATGGCGTCTCGTTGGCGGTTCGCTGGCGGAGGCTCCGCAAGTGACACAGCCGGACCGACCCGGGCCTGCCGCGGGCCGGCGCCTCTTCGTCGTCGGGGCCGTGCTGGCCATCGTCGCGCTCGCCGCCGTGCTCCTCAACCAACTCTTGGCAGAGAACTCCGTCCTCTACCTCGAGCCGCGGGAGGCCCTCGACCAACGAGATGAACTCCCCGATGGTGAGGCATTCCGACTCGGCGGGTGGATCGTCCCCGGCAGCCTGTCAGATGGTGGCGGAACACTCACCTTCGAGGTGACCGACTTCGCCGAGGTGATCCCGGTTCGCACCGGGGCCACTCCACCCCAACTGTTCGGAGAGGACATCCCGGTCCTGCTCGACGGCGCCTTCGAGGGCGACACTTTCGTGGCCACCGGGATCATCCTTCGTCACGAGGAGAACTACCAGCCGCCGGAGGACGAGGCAGACGAATGATCGCCCTCATCGGCCTCCTCGGGGTGCTGGCGGGGGTAGTCGGTGGGCTCTGGCTGGCCACTGCGGCGTTCTCCTCGGCCCGGGAAGCAACCCCGGACCTCCGCCGTCCGGTCGGGTTCCTCCTCTCGGGAGCGATCATCTCGATGCTCGCGCTCGTCGCCGGCCTCCTCACCGATGACTTCTCCATCGCCTACGTGGCCAACCACAGCGCCGCCTCGACGCCGTTTGTCTTCAAGGTGGCCTCGGCGTGGGGGGCCCTTGAAGGGTCGATCGTCCTGTGGGGCCTCGTGCTCGCGACAGCGGTGTGGTGGTCGCTGCGATCCCGACGCGACGCCCTCGACCGACTCGACGTCCTCGCGCTGGGAGTCATGGGGGTCGTAGCGGTCTTCTTCTTCGGGCTCATGGCGACCGTCGCCAATCCATTCGAGGTCTGCACGATCCCGGCGAGCATCGGATGTGCGGACTCGTCGTGGTGGCCGTTCGTCGCGGGTAGCGCACCCGCCCAGGGCCGCGGCCCCAATCCGCTCCTTCAGAACCACATCCTCATGGCCATCCATCCCCCGATGCTGTACCTCGGGTACGTCGGACTCACCGCCCCATTCAGCTACGCCATTGCCGCCCTGCTCGTCGGCACCCCCGGCGTGGCGTGGGTGACCCGCACCCGTCGCCTCACGCTGCTGGCCTGGGCCTTCCTGACGATCGGCATCCTCCTCGGTGCATGGTGGTCGTACGAGGTGCTCGGCTGGGGCGGCTACTGGGGATGGGACCCCGTGGAGAACGCATCGCTGCTTCCCTGGATCACCGCGACGGCCTTCCTCCACTCCTCGGCCGTCCAGGTCCGGCGGGGAGCGCTCCAGGCCTGGAACTTCGTCCTCGTGATCGCGTCGTTCGCCCTCACCATCCTCGGTACGTTCCTCACGCGATCCGGGGTGATCACCTCGGTTCACTCCTTCACCCAATCGGCCATCAGTCCACTCCTGCTCGGGTTTTTCGTGGTGGTGATCGTCGGCGGCCTCGGCCTCTTCGCCCTTCGCTCGCACCTCGTGGCCACACCCGGCACGGTCGACGAGCCGATCAGCCGAGCAGGAGGCCTCCTCGTCAACAACATCCTGCTCTCGGCATGGGCGGTCACGGTGCTGATCGGAACCGTGTACCCGATCCTCGTGGAAGCCTTTGCCACCCGGACCGTGGGCGTTGGACGAGGCTTCTTCGACGCCACCACGATCCCCCTCGCCTTCACGTTGCTCCTTGTGATGGGATTCGGCGAGGTCGCCCCATGGAAGAAGGCCGCGTGGTCGACGGTCCGGGGCCGGATGGCGCTCCCAGCCCAGGTCGCGCTCGGGGTGGGAGCCGGGGCGGTCCTCCTCGGTGTTCGCTCCCGAGGAGCCCTGACGGCCATCACCTTGGCCGTCTTCGTGGCTGTCCCACCCATCAAGGAACTCGTACGCCTCACACGGACCCGGGCCGGGAAGGGGACGCCGGCGCTCGCCGCCCTGCTCGGCATCGTGCGCCGCGACCGGGGGTATTGGGGCGGCATGCTCTCCCATCTGGGGATTGCCGTCATCGTGATCGGGATTGCCGGCTCCGGGGGTTTGGCCACGACCCACCGGGAGGTCGAACTGCCCCGAAACGAGACGGTCGTCGTCGGCGACTACTCGCTCTCCTTCACCGGCGGATTCACGACGACCGAGCCACAACGAACCGTCACCGGGGCAACCATCGAACTACGCCGGGACGGCGACCTGGTCACGCTCCTGCGGCCGACGATCAACGACTACCGGGTGCAGGCCGTCCCAACACCCGCCGTCGACACCTCGATCACCCGGGATGTCTATGTCTCTCTGCGCTCCATCGATGGCAGTCGAGCCATCGTCGACATGCACGTCTTCCCACTCCAATGGATGGTCTGGGTTGGCGGCTTCCTGGTGGCGTCCGGCGGTTTCTGGGCGCTGTCGAGCCGCACCCGGGAGCGTGAGGTCGCACGGGCATGACCGCCCGTCGCCTCGCCAGTTGGACATTCACCGTCGTCGCCGCCGGGATCCTGCTGTGGGGGATGATCGCCGTCCAGGGTGGTGACATCGACCCGCTCGCCATCGGGGACAAGATCGCCTGCCCGAAGTGCGAGGGCGAGTCGATCGCCGCGTCCCAGACGCAGACCGCCCGGGCGATGATGGTCATCGTCGAGGAGCGCATCGCCGAGGGACTGTCCGAGCGTGAGATCCTCGACTGGTTCGCAGCCCGGTACGGGCCTGACATCGTCCTCGAGCCCCCGCTCGACCTCGGAGGGTTGGCGCTGTGGGCGATCCCCATGGTCGTGGTGGCGGGCGGGGCGATTGTCGCCGTCCGCTCCTCGAAGGGACGGCAAGAGGAACCAGACTCCGCACCCTCCGGGCGTCGTAGCCTCGTGGTGCTTGGCGTGGCCGCGCTGGTCCTGACCGGCCTCGCGTTCGGTATCGGGCAGTTCGTTCAACCCCGAGCCGCCGGCTCGGCGGTGAGCGGGAACCTCGAGGTGGGCACCAGCACCGACCTCGACGGTGTGAGCAATGCCGAGATGGAGGAATTGCTCCAGCAGTTCGCCGGGATCCCGGAGGCCAACCGAATGCGCCTCGCGCTTGCGCGGAGGTACTTCGAGGAAACGAACTACTCGAAAGCCGTCGAGCACTTCCAACTCGTCCTCGGCAACGACCCAACGCCATTGGAGGCGAGTGAGGCACTCGGCCGGATCGGCTGGATCCTCTTCGCCAACGGCGAGCTCGCGGCGGCGGAATCGGCCTATGTCCAAGCGCTCGACGCCCTGCCCGGGAACGGAGAGGCGAAGTGGTTCTACGCCATCCTCCTGGTCGATTCCGACCGCGGCCCGGAGGCCGTGCCCCTCCTGGAGGAGCTCCTGGCGGACGAGACCGTTCCGCCGGAGATCATGACGGAGATCGAAGTCCTTCTCGACCAGGCCAAGGTGGGCACGTGAAGCGTTGGCCCACATGGGTGGCGATCGGCGTGATCGTCGTATTCGCCGGGTTCATGGCTGGACGCCTTGGCCTCGGCGAGTCCATCCCCGAGTCGCCGCTCATCGGCTCCCCCGTCACCGACATGGAACTCCCACTCCTCGAGGAGGAAGGCAGCATCCGACTCACCGACTACGCGGGGAAGATCGTCGTCGCCAACTTCTGGGCCTCGTGGTGCACCCCGTGTCGTGAGGAGCATCCGGCGTTCGTGGCAGCAGCCGACCTCTACGCCGGTGAAGGCGTCCAGTTCGTGGCCATCAACCATGAGGACCCGGGCGACGCCGGCAGCCGCTTCCTGGACGCATACGGCCGAAGCATCCACCAGGTGGTCGTGAGGGACGAGGGCAGCCGGGCGGGGATCGAGTTCGGTGTATTCGGCCTCCCGGAGACCTTCTTCATCGATGGCAAGGGAATCATCGTCGGTCGGGTCGCGGGGGCGATCGACCTGCCGATTCTCATCGACTTCATCACCCAGATCCAGGCGGGCGACGCCCCCGGGGAGCTGGACGGCATCGTTTACCGGCCGTAGCGGTTCGTCGGCCAGTTGGTTGCCCGGCGCGTACACTCGCCCGCCATGCCATCTCCCACAGGACCCCTCTCTGGTCTCCTCGTCGCCGACTTCTCGCGGATCGTCGCCGGCCCGCTCGCAGCCCAGATCCTCGGTGATCTCGGGGCCGAGGTCATCAAGGTGGAACACCCGGATGGGGATGACCCCCGGCGTTGGGGTCCCCCGTGGACGGAGGACGGCGTCTCGACCTACTTCCTGGCGGCCAACCGCAACAAGCGGTCGATCCGGCTCGACCTCAAGGATCCTGCAGACCTCGCACTGGCCCACACGTTGGCGGAACGGGCCGATGTGCTCCTCGAGAACATGAAGCCCGGCGGAATGGATGGTCTGGGATTCGGCTACGGCGACGTGGTGGCGGCCAACCCTGGACTGATCTACGTCTCGCTCTCCGGGTACGGGTCGAGGAGCGTTCGGCCCGGCTACGACTTTCTTCTCCAGGCCGAGTCGGGGCTCATGAGCACCACGGGGACCGCCGACGGTCAGCGTCTCAAGGTCGGGGTGCCCGCGGTGGACATCTTCGCCGCCCACTACGCGACCATCGGGGCGTGCGCAGCCCTCTTCGAGAGGGAGACGTCGGGGGTCGGCCAGCACGTCGAGCTCAGCCTCATGGGGGCCGCCCAGGCAAGCCTTCTCAACCAAGCGTCGGCATGGCTCAACGGAGGCGTGGTGCCCCACCCGATGGGCAACAGCCATCCTTCCATCACGCCCTACGAGCCCTTCGAGGCGACGGACGGGACGTTCGTCGTTGCGACTGCCAGCGAGCCGCAGTGGCGGAGCCTGTGTGAAATCCTCGGACTTGAGGATCTCATCGCCGACTCCCGCTATCGCACGAATGCCGATCGAGTGGAGCATCGGGCCGAGCTGCTACGGATCCTGGGCGAGCGGTTCGCAACCAGGCCACGGTCTGCTTGGATCGCGGACCTGGCGGATGCGGGCATTCCGTGTGGCGCTGTCAATGACATCCCCGGGGGCCTCGCCTTGGCCGTGACCGAGGGAGTGGAGCCGACGATCGAACTGGGAGGCCGCAAGGGCATCGCCAGCCCACTGGGATTCTCCCGCACACCGGTCTCCTACCGCTTGCCGCCCCCGGGGCTTGGCGAGCACGACGGCGAGCTACGCGCCTGGCTGTCAGAACCAACCTGACCCCTGGTCACGCCAACCGGTGCTCCTGCAGGAACGGGAGGTCTGCGACGATCTCCCCGATATCGCCGTCCCGGACGACGCGGCCACGGTCCAGCACGATCGCCCGAGTACACAGCGCGTGGGCAAGGTCGAGGTGATGGGTGACGAGGAGGAGTGCCTCCGGGAGGTCTGCCAGGAGGTGTGTGAGCTCACGTCGACCGGCGGGGTCGAGGCCTGATGAGGGTTCGTCCATGATGAGGAGCCGGGGCCGCATCGCCAGGACGCCGGCGATCGCCACCCTCCGTCGCTCACCTGCTGAGAGGTGGTGGGGAGCTCGTCCCGCGAGGTGGGCAGCCCCGACCCTGGCCAGGTTCTCTCGAACCACTTCGACCAGCTCCTCCCCTGTCACCCCGTAGTTGGCGGGTCCGAAGGCCACATCGTCTCGCACAGTGGGCATGAAAAGCTGATCGTTGGGGTCCTGGAAGACCAGCCCGACATGGCGACGAAGCTCGAACGCCGAATCCGCGGTGAGCTTCTCATCGACGATCTCGACGGTGCCGGCGGTGGGAAGGACAACCCCCATCAACGCCAACACGAGTGTCGTCTTGCCGGCGCCATTCGGTCCGAGGAGCGCCACCCGCTCGCCCTCTTCGATCGAGAACCCGACGTCCACCAGCGCCACCTCACCGCCCGGGAATGTGTGCCCAACCCGCTCGACTGACACGAGCCTGCTCACAGCGCCACCGCCACGGCCGCGGCAAGCACCGCCACCGACGGAAGGGCCAGACCGGCCCCCCAGTCGCCGAGTGATGCGGTCGCCCCGAACGGCGTCGGCATGACGCCTCGGTAGCCGCGGACCACCATTGCAGCATGGATCCGCTCGCCACGTTCGAAGGCCCGGACCAGCATCGTGCCGACGAGCATCGCGAGTACCCGCACCGCACCCAGCCCGGTCGCCCGATAGCCGCGGACGGCGGCGGCAGTACGCATCCGTCCGAACTCGCCTGCGAGGACATCGAGGTAGCGGATCATGAACCCGGCGATCGCCACCAGGACGGCCGGCAGCTTGAGGCGGCTGAGCCCGGCAAGGATGTCGGGCACCTCGGTGGTGGCGGCCAGCACGACGGAGGCCCCAGTGCCCAGGGAGGCCCTGGCCAGGATCGACCACGCCGACCACAGGCCCTCCCCGCTGAGCGCCACACCGAGGACGGCGACCCGGGGGTCGGGACCGACGAATGGCAGGAACGCGGCGAAGAGCACGAATGGGACCTCCACCACCATCCGCCGGACAACGAAGCCCACGGCCAGTTCGGAGCGGGCAATGACGAACGCCAGGACGACCGCGTGAAGCCCAAAGGCCCAGACGGCCGCCCTGGGTGTGGCGACAACAGCAGCAAGGAACAGGAGGAGCGCAGCCACTTTGACATGCGGGGCGAGGCCGTGGGCCCGACTGTGGCCGTGGACGTAGAGAGCATGGGTGTGGAGACCGCTCATCGGCCGGCCGGCCGACGGAGGAGTCGAGTGAGGCCCCACAAGAGCATCCCGGCGACGACTGCACCAACAATGCCGGCCACCCCGACGGCCACGACATTGCTTTCGAGCCCGGGGAGTGCGTACCCCGCGAGTGGGCTATCGGACAATTGATGGTCCAGCGCTGCCTCGTCGAATCCGAGTTGGATGGCGACCCGCTGCAACCCGTCGGGTGACGACGCCGCGAATGGCGCCACCCCAAGCGCCAGCACCCCCACGAGGACGGCTCCCGCCACGACAGCGCCCCGGTTGGTGGTCGACGGCTGGCCGTCCAGGCCACCGACCCCGACCGCGACATCCGGGCGAACCCGCATGAGGGCTCCGACGATCAAGGCACTGATGAGTCCCTCGCCGACCCCGATGACAAGGTGGACGGAGGTCATGGCCGCCAGTACGGATCCAAGGGGTGCTCCCCCTTGCCCTCCCAACGCGTACTCGATGGAGAAGGCGACCGCTGATGCCACCACCGAAGCCAACCCCGCGAGGAACACCGCGACGGTCACGGCCCAGCGGCGGTCCGGGGTGACAGACCGAACGAGCCGAAACACCGCCCAGCCGACCAGGACGGTGACGACGGCCATGTTGAGCAGGTTCGACCCCAGGGCCGAGATCCCACCGTCGGCGAACACGAGTGCCTGCACTCCGACCACGACGGTGAGCACGAGGACACCCAGCCACGGGCCGAGGAGGACTGCAGCGAGCGCCCCTCCCAGGAGGTGCCCCGAGGTGCCGAAGGCAACGGGGAAGTTGAGCATCTGTAGGACGAAGATCATCGCGGCCGAGATGCCGGCCAGCGGGATCCGCCGGTCAGTGGAGAGTGATCGCCCTGACTGACGGAGCGCAGCTCCGATGCCCCCCGCCGCCACGAGACCCGTGCCGATCGAGGTGGTCGCGTTCAGGAATCCATCCGGTATGTGCACCGTCGGAGCGTACCTTGTTGCAAGGGACTTGCATTAGGGGACTGGATGGTGTCCCGGTGAGCTTGCGCCTATCCGTAGCTCGTGAGGGTGTCGAGCTTCTCTCGTACTCCGTCCTCACCGAGGGCGCCCGACCACTGGTCGACGATCACGCCGTTGAAGATCATCACCGTGACCGGCTGGTACGGGACCCCATAGGCCTCGAAGATGGCTTCCTCGGCGTCGAGCCCCCATTGGATCGCCCCGGCTCCGAGCAGTTCGTTCGCCTTGGCCAAGGTCTTCTCGAACGAACCCTTCCACGCGACCGCGACGAACGCGACCTCGTCTTCATAGTCCGCACTCACCTTGTCGACAACGGGCAACTCCCGTTGACAGGTGCCTCACCATTCGGCCCAGAACACCAGGTAGACGGGCCGGGCCTCCTCCGACAACGTGAACGAGCGACCGTCGCCCAATGCGAGGGTGAAATCGGGCGCAGGTGGACCGGCAGGGGGTGCAACCGTCTCGGCCGGCGGAGGGTCGGTCTCGGTCGGAGCAGGGCTCTCGAGGTCCGCCGGGGGTGACTCGGCTTGGCCGAGCGTGGACGGCGCCACCACCGCCGTCGAGGAACTGACGCCGCCCTCGGCGATCGAGTCCTGGGTGCTGGGGGCGGCACAGGCGACCGCCACGAGCAGGAGGGCAACGAGATGTGGGGCCCGGGGGGTCATACCGACCACTCTATGGGTCGACACCCCATAGGGGTAGGACCCGAAGGACAACAATCCCTAAACGGCCTCGCCGAGCGAGCAGGCGGCGCAGGTACCGACGAGGGCGAAGTGGAGGGTGTCGGCGGCGAAGCCGTGGCGATCGGCCACCGGGGACAGGGCACTGAGGACCTCGGCTGCTGGGATATCCACGACGACACCACACACGCGGCAGCTGAGGTGGTGATGCGGCTCCTCGGTGAGATGGACAACCGTCGTCCCTTGGCCAGTGTGCACGTGCTCGACGAGCCCGAGTCCCTGGAGAACCTCGATTGTCCGGTAGACGGTCGATGCATCGATCCGGCCCCCGGTGAGTGCCTCGGCGCCGGCCTTCAGCTCGACGGCTGAATGGTGGCGGTCCGGTCCGGAGGCGAGCACTTCGCACAGCGCCGTCCGGGCGGCGGTGATCCGCATCCCCTCTGCCCGAAGGGCGTCGAGGAGGAGGTCTGCGTTCAACCCTTGAGCTCCGCGGAGCGGACGAGCACCCGGTCGAGCGTCTCGGCGGCGGCCCCGGAATCGATGGTCTCCCTGGCAACCCGCACTCCGTCGACGAACCCCGCGGCCAGGCCGGCCACCACGAGGGGGGCCGACGCGTTGATGAGGACGATGTCCCGCCGGGGTCCCCGCTCCCCCTCGAGCACCGACCGGAGGATCCCGGCGTTCGTCTCCGCGTCGCCACCGAGGACATCCTCGATGGAGCCCCGGTCCACCCCGAAGTCCTCTGGTGTGAACTCGGCCACCGTGATCTCCCCCTCGCGAAGCCGATAGATGAACGACGGCGCTGCTATCGAGAGCTCGTCGAGTCCGTCCTCGCCGTAGTAGACGAAGGCGTTGGCAGCCCCGAGGTTGCGGAGGACGTTGATCATTTTCTCGGCCATGGCGCTGTCGGAGACGCCAATGGCCAGGTTCGTGGCCCCTGCGGGGTTGGTGAGGGGGCCGAGGAAGTTGAAGACGGTCGGGATACCGAGTTCCTTGCGGACGGGTACGGCATGGCGCATGGACGGGTGGTACGCCGGCGCGAACAGGAAACCGAACCCGGTCTCCTCGATCAACTGTGCGGTCGTCTCCGGGTCGAGGTCGAGTGGGTATCCGAGCGCTTCGAGCACGTCGGCGGCACCTGACTTCGAGGAGGCCGAGCGGTTCCCGTGCTTTGCGACCCGCCCCCCGGCTGCTGCGACGACGAAGGCACTGGTCGTGGAGATGTTGAACGTGCCGGATCGATCGCCACCGGTCCCGACCACGTCAACGAGGGGGCCGGGGACCGGGCACTTCACCGAGGCTTCGCGCATTGCCTCGACGAGACCGGTCAGTTCGTCAACCGTCTCGCCTTTCATCCGCAAGGCCACGATGAGGGCAGCTGTCTGGGAAGGGGTTGCTTCGCCGGCCATGACGACCTGCATCGCCTTGCGTGCCTCGCTCCGTGTGATGTCTGCTCCCGAGGCGAGCTTGCCGAGTGTCTTGGCCCAGTCCACTGAGTCTCCAGATCCGTGTTCGAGCCGCGATGGTAGAGCGTCCCAGAAGAGAGCGGCAGGACGAGCAGCCGCTGCCAGCACGCAGTGAACACACCGTCCACCCTGAATAGACTTGAAGCGACGCCGAGGAGACCACCCACATGACCGCCAGAGATGTGTATTACTTCGCGTACTCCTCACTGCTGTCACCCGAGGTGCTCTCGAGGGTCGCACCGAAGGCTTCCTTTCTGCTGACGGCACATCTTCCCGAGACGAAACTCCTCTTCCGGGACCCGGGCATGCGGTGGGAAGGGGCGATACCAACCGTGATCGCCGAGGAGGGAAACACGGTGTGGGGGGCGCTCTTCCATGTCACGAAGGACGAACTGGCCGCCATCGATGCCGAGGAAGCCGCGAATGGTCGAGTACCAACCGAGAGCTTCTCGGCGGTTGATCGTGAGGGGAAGCGCTACTGGGTGGTCACCCACATCGTCGAGGTTGGCCCGGAGGCGGCCCCCGACCTCACGTACATCGAGCACATGGTCACCGGGGGAACCCACTGGCGTCTCCCGACCGGCTGGGTTCTCAACCTCGAGGACTACCTCGAGGAGGACCTGCTCGCATGACATCACATGGGGGATCGGACCTGAGCCTCGAAGGACCCGTCCTCGAACGACTCTCACGACTCGATCGCTTCCTCCCGATCTGGATCCTCTCTGCCATGGCGCTCGGGATCGCCCTCGGCCGAGTGGTCCCTGATCTCGATCAATGGCTCGACGCCGTGAAGGTCGGCACCGTCTCACTCCCGATCGCGATCGGGTTGCTGGCCATGATGTATCCGGTGCTGGCCAAGGTTCGCTACTCCCGGGTCGGCAACGTCGTCAGCGACCGCAGGCTCATGACCACCTCACTCGTGTTGAACTGGGTTGTCGGTCCCGCTCTCATGTTCGCCCTGGCCTGGCTCCTCCTTCCGGACCTCCCCGAGTACCGCACCGGCCTCATCATCGTCGGCCTGGCTCGCTGCATCGCGATGGTCCTGATCTGGAACGACCTGGCCTGCGGCGACCGAGAGGCCGCTGCCGTCCTCGTCGCCCTCAACTCGATGTTCCAGATCGTTGCCTACGCCGTCCTCGGCTACTTCTACCTCGAGCTCCTTCCCGGGTGGCTGGGTCTCAGCACCGCGACGCTCGACGTGGCGATGTGGGAGATCGCCAAGATCGTCCTTGTCTTCTTGGGTGCTCCACTGGTCGCCGGATATCTCACCCGACTCTGGGGGGAACGAACGCGCGGCGCCGAGTGGTATGAGACCCGATTCCTCCCCAGGATCTCACCGTGGGCGCTCTATGGCCTGCTCTTCACCGTGGTGGTCCTCTTCGCCCTGCAGGGCCAAGCCATCACCTCCCAACCCGTCGATGTGCTGCGCATCGCGCTCCCCCTGCTCGCCTACTTCGTGCTGATGTGGGGCCTGTCCTTCGCGCTCGGACTCAGACTTGGGTTTCTCGTACGACAAGAACACCACATTGGCGTTCACCGCCGCCGGCAACAACTTCGAGTTGGCGATCGCCGTCGCCATCGGCGTGTTCGGTGTCACGTCCGGCCAGGCACTCGCCGGAGTCGTCGGCCCGCTCATCGAGGTCCCGGTTCTCGTCGCCCTCGTCTACGTCGCCCTGTGGGCCCGGCGCCGGTTCTACCAGCCGAACGCCGGGGCTGTCGTACCTCCGAGTGAATACCCGTCCAACCCGGGAGCAGACGGCGACCCGCATGACTGAGTGAGGGAAGCCAACTTGTATCCGCTCGGGTCGTCCGGTCCCCGGTACAGTGGCGGATCCTGGGGCAGCTCCGCCAGCCACCGCTCCTATCCTCGCTCACGATGCGTCTCAACCCCATGTCGACCGTCCTCGGGCTCGCTGCCGGGTTCCTCCTGGCCGCCCTGGTGGCGATCCTGGTGTGGGGAGGAGAGCGGCTCGGCGCCGGCGCCGCTGACCCGACCGTCGCCATCACGATCGGCGCGGTGGTCGGTGCGCTCGGCGCCGGGGTCGTCGCCGGGAGGTTCTCCGGTGCGCAGGTGTTCAACGGTGCGGTGGCGGGGGTCCTCTTCACCGGCTCGATCACGATCCTGTCGGTGCTGGATGGGTCCCCGGCCCCGACCGCGACCATCGTTCTCTTCGTGGTCTCGGGTCTCGTCCTCGGTGCCATCGGCGGAGGTGCTGCCCATCGTCGAGCGACCCGCCAGCCGTAGACTCGCGGAGACGAGTTCGCCGGATGGCCGCGTTGGACCCAGGTCCACCGAGGAAAGTCCGGACTCCGCAGGGCAGAACGCTGGGTAATCCCCAGGCGGCGCGAGCCGACGGAAAGTGCAGCAGAGAGCAGACCGCCGATGGCGCCCTCGGGCGAACAGGCAAGGGTGAAACGGTGGGGTAAGAGCCCACCAGCGTCCCGGGTGACCGGGGCGGCTCGGCAAACCCCGTTCGGAGCAAGACCAAGCAGGGACAGGGCGGCCCGTCCGACACGTCCCAGGTGGGTTGCATGAGGCCGACCAGCAATGGCGGTCCCAGATGGATGGCCATCGCCGAGGAGACTCGGTACAGAATCCGGCTTACAGGCGGGCTCGTCACCTCGTGGAGGCCCTTCGGGGCCTCCACCCGTGTGGGGCGCAGCGTTGGCTATCCCAGTGGCGGAGAGAAGGCGACCCGGCCTCCCCCGAACAAGACGGCTCGGCCCTTCCACATGACAATGTGGTTCGCCCACACCGACGCGCTATCGGCGAGTGTCGCCACGGTCCAGTCGACGCCGTCGGCAGAGGTCCACACGGTCGTGAGCCGTCTGGTTGCGTCACCCAATGCGAGGAACTCCTGACCGGTCCACACCACGACCCCGGGGGTCGTGTCGAGTTCGCCCGGCATCTCGACCCGGTTCCAGGTGAGTCCGTCCTCACTCCAGAAGGCCACCGGGAAGTCCTCGCTCATCGGAGCGTCCCACGACCGCAACTCGCTGCCGACGGCAACGATCCGTCCGGCACCGACTGCGACGTCGCTCACCTCGACCCATTCGCCCTCGGCCGGGGGATGGCCCCCCTCGATCCAGCTGACCCCATCGGTGGTCACATACGAGACAAGACGACGCGGCTTGTTGCTGCGCCAAACCACTGCGACGACCCGGTCGTCCAGCGTCTCGACGCCTGCGAAATTGAGGAATCCCAACGGCTCCTCGTCGACGCTGTGGGTGGTCCACGAGTCCCCTCCGAGGAGGCTCATGGTCGCGAAGTCCGAGTCGGAGGTCTCGTAAGGGATCCACCACTGGCCGTCGGCGACCACGTGGACCTGGTCGTCCAGGCCGGCGATCCCACCGAGGTTGGTGATCCGGAAGTTGCGCGGGCCGTCCAGCCGCTGATCGAGGCCGGTCTCTTCCGGACCCATCACCCGAACCCCACCGTCCGCTGCGCCGGCCGTGGTAACCACCCACAGGTCGGCGCCGACTCCCTCGACGCTGACTCCGGGCTGCGGGCGGGCCGCCAGCATCCCGACCAACTCGCCGTCGATCGACGCGAGGGCCGCCTGGCCGATCAGCGACCCTGGAGCGAACAGCTCGCTGTCCATCGCTATCCCCAGGGCCTCGAGATCGATCGGGGTCCACGCCCTGCCATCGGTGGTGGATACCAACACGAGTCGGCCGGCGGCATCTTGTCCGGCGACCCACAGGCGGTCCCCGACGACGGCGACGGCGCTGACACCCAGGTCGAGTCGTTCCTCCTGCCACGCCACGCCGACGGGTTCATTCGGCGCGCTGGTCGTCGTCGAGCTGGACGGCGGGACCTCCACCGTGGCGGACGGTGGGACTTCGACGGGGATGCCAGGGGGCGTGGTTGTGGAGACGCTCATCGAGTCGATCGCTCCACCGCATGCGACGAGCCCGAGGAGGCTTACGGCAACGGCCGCGACGACGTGCTGACCCACGGCATGCTGCATGATGACTGACCTCCGGTTTGGCGGCGGACAGCCTAACGACTGGTCCGGGCGGCCGGTTTCGATGCCATGGCGGCGAGGCCGTCGGAGCGATCGACGCATCGGTCGCCCAGGATCGCTCCCACCACGACATCGCTTCCCTTCCGCCCCTCCTCTGACGGGGACTCCACCGCTGGTACCGGAGGCATCGTCGCGCCGGGTCGAGGTGCGGGGGGCCGCGACGCTCATCCCGTACAGTTCCGACGTGCCGAACAACATCCGCAACGCGTGGGGCCGGGCCGCCAACCGGTTGGACGAACTGACACCCCCCGACAGGGACCGCGTCGCCGACGCCACCAAGGCAGCCGCCTTGTTCATCGTGGTGATCGCCCACCTGCTCCTCTCCGCCATCTGGGTCCCAGGCGTCCCGCTGGACTGGGCAAGGGACACCGTCACGATCCTCCCCGTGGTGGGTGACATCTCGTGGGCCGCAGCTGCGACCTGGTTCGTCCAGATCATGCCGCTGTTCTTCTGGGTCGGTGGGACCGCCAACCACGCGAGTTGGGCTCGCTCCCATGCAGCCGGGACCCCGGCCGCGGTCTGGGTCTGGCAACGTATCCGCCGATTGTGGACCCCTGTCATCACACTGGTGGTCGTCTGGGGTGTCATCGGCAACCTGTTGTGGACGATCAACCCTCCGCTCGCCGAGCTGGCAACCAAGAGCGCCCTGGTGCCGCTCTGGTTCCTCGCCGTCTACACGCCGATCATCACCCTGACGCCACTGGTTGCTCGCCTGGACCGGCGCTTCGGTCACAAGCCGGTCCTGTGGACGATCATCGCCCTCGTCGCTGCCCTCGACGCTGCCCGTTACGGACTCGGCTGGGAGGCGGCTGGCTGGCTCAACATGATCGTCGCGTGGTCGGCTGTGCACCATGCGGGCGCGGGCGGATGGCACAACCCACGTCGCTCTCTCCAACTCATCACGCTGGGGGCGGTGGGTATCTGGATCGGACTCACCCTCGGCCCGTACCACCCTTCGATGCTGGGCGATCCTGGGCTTGAGACCAACAACCTCCCACCGAACCTCATGGTCCTCTGTCTCGGGGCCATCCAGGCCGGCGTGCTCTCCGCGGCCCAACCGCGGCTCGATCGTTGGCTCCGCAGGCCGAATGTATGGCTACCGGTAGCGGCGGTGAGCCGCTGGGCGATGCCGACCTACGTGTGGCACATGACAGGGATTGCCATCCTGTCGGGTCTCGTCCTCAACGGGTGGACACCGGTCCTCGAGTGGTTGGTCACGACCGACGGGTACGGGAGTACCTGGTGGTGGGGTCGCCTGTCGTGGATCGTCGTGGGACTCGTGCTGGCTGCTCCGGTCATCTGGGGCTCGACCAAGCTGCCGACTGCGGACGGTGCCGGTGGCACGACCCGTGGTTGGGCCGCGGCGGTTGCCGTGGTCTGCTGGTCGGTGGCGATTCTGTTCGTGCTGCGTGTCGGGGTGTTCGACACACCACTCAACTGGGCCGTCACGTGGGGCGGTTTCGCGGTGGCTGCCGTGCTCACCGGTTTCGGCCGACGGGACCGTCAGGTTGGAGCCGGGGAGCGTGCGTCGCACCCCACCCCCTGAGTCCGGCGAGGCTCCGGTGGCTGTCCGCCGGTCAGCCGATGTCGGCCCCGAGCCGGGCGCTGGTAACCAACACCACGATGGTGTCCGGGGCCTGCCGCGGAAGGTCGGTGACTCGCTCCCCGTCGCTGACTCGCACCACCATCCCCAACTCGAGTTGCGTTGCCAGCCAATCCGCGTCCCAGTTGGTGACGCGCACGCATCCGTGGCTCGCGGGATGGGCCGGGACATCTGGTGAACCGTGGATGGCATAGCCCCCGACGAAGTACCACGGGCGATAGAGCACACCAAGGGGAGCGCGCCGGAGCCCGTCGATCCTCCGGTAGAAGGTGAAGACACCTCGGGGTGTCGAGGCCTTGACCAGGGATCCTCGTGGGGCCCGGTAGTAGGCCTCCGACCCGGAGGAGATCCCGAAGACCGCTTCCACGGATCCGTCCCGCACCAGGTAGGCCACCTGGTTGGTGATGTCGATCTCCATGAAGGGGAAGCGTCCCGAGTCGTTCCCGGGGAGCGGGTCGATCGCGTACCGACTGCGGATCCCCGGTTGGGCCAGGTCGTAGGCCAAGGACGGACCGAACATGGCGGCCCTGATCCAGTCGGCGTTCACCCACCGCGATGTCAGGTCCCCGCCGGTCGCCTTGTGGAAGGCCAGGACCGCCGCCCGCAGCTCCTGGCTGTTCCTGCCATCGAGCAAGCCCCGGTAGAACCCAAGATCGGCGAGCACTTCCTGGGTGTCGAGATGGGTTGCCGAAGCCGGGGGGATGCGGATGTCGAGCGCGTAGGGACCCTCTGCAGCTGATGCCGGAATCGCTCCCCACAACAGCAGCACCGTGAGCACCGCTATCGCTGTCCGCCTCATCTCCCTCCATCGGCTCGGCAGGCCGAACCCTTTACCGGTCCAATCCTACCGAGGGTTCGTTTACGCTCAATGGGATGTGCGGTCGGTTCGTTCTCTCGAAACTCATGAGTGAGTATGTCGAGGAGTTCTCGATCACGAGCATTCTCACGGACGGACTCCCGGCCAGCTGGAATGTGGCTCCCACCGACCCGATCTACGCCGTGGCGGAGCATCGGGGCGAGCGTCTCCTGGGGGCCTACCGATGGGGACTCATCCCCCATTGGGCCAAGGACTCCCGGTCACTGCACATCAACGCCCGCATGGAAACGGTCGACCACAAGCCGGCCTTCAAGGCCTCCCTCCAGTACCGGCGATGCCTCATTCCGGCCGACGGCTTCTACGAGTGGACCACCACTCCTGAGGGCAAGCAGCCACACTTCATCCAGCGGGAGGGAGGCGGTTTCGCGTTCGCCGGACTGTGGGCCAAGTGGACCGACCCGGCGACCGAGCAGGAGGTCCGCTCGGCGGCGATCATCACCGCTCCCGCCTCCCCGGCGATCGAACACATCCACGACCGTATGCCGCTCCACCTGCCGGAGGAGACCTGGGCGGAGTGGCTCGACCGGGAGCAGACGGACGCATCCGCGGCGCGGATACTCCTCGAGTCGGTGAAGGGAGGCCCTCCCATCCTCGCCCGGGAGGTCTCGATGCGGGTCAACTCGGTCGCCAACAACGACGCGCAGCTCCTCGACTGACCGACGTGCCACCTCTCGGGGACGCCACTGGCGGTCCTGATCGCTGCGGGGACCGTCCGCCACCACCTCAGGGCGAGGTTGCTCCACACGAGCCCCGCTCCGCCGCGACAATGCCTCGCATGAAGGTGTACCTCACGTTCGACCCCCCGGGCCGGGCCCGTCAGATGCTCGATGAGCGGTTCGAGGTCACGGCCTGGGAGGACCCCGGGTTCGCCACCCTGGCAGCGCTCCAGGACCACCTCCCAGGCTCCGCCGGTCTCTACTGCACGGTCACGACCCCCATCACTGCCGACCTCCTCGCCCTGGCTCCCGACCTCCGAGTCATCTCACAGTGTGCCGTGGGAGTGGACAACATCGACCTCGATGCCTGTCGGCGACAGGGCATCCGTGTCGGCCACACTCCCGACGTGCTCACCGAAACGACCGCCGACACGGCCTTCGCCCTCCTCCTTGCCGGCTCCCGCCGGATCCCCGAAGGCATCGACTTCGTCAGAAACGACGAGTGGAAGTCGTTCGACATGAACCTCCTTCTGGGCGGAGACGTGCACCACACCACCCTCGGCATCGTGGGGATGGGACGGATCGGCCAGGCCATTGCCCACCGGGCTGCGGGGTTCGGCATGGAGGTCATCTACACCCGACGCTCCGAGGCCCTCAGCCCCTACGGCCGCCAGGTCGACCTCGACACCCTGCTGTCTGCCTCCGATCATGTGGTCCTCGCGGTTCCGCTCACGCCGACGACGACCGGGCTGATGGACGCAGCCGCACTGCGACGAATGAAACCGACCGCCGGGCTCGTGAACGTCTCGCGTGGTCCGGTCGTGGTGACCGCCGATCTCATACGAGCGCTCGAGGAGGGTTGGATCCGCTATGCAGCGCTCGATGTGACCGACCCGGAGCCGCTCCCCGGCGATCATCGCCTTCTCCGGTTCCCCAACTGCCTGGTCATCCCCCACCTCGGGTCGTCGTCGAGCCAGACCCGAGCAGCCATGGCGGAGCTGGCCGCGGCCAACCTCATTGCCGGACTGACCGGCAAGGAGATGCCCGCCCGCATCACCTGAGCCTCCTGTCTGAAGCGGTCCCGTCGCCTCAGGTTGTGACACCGCCAAAGGACCCCATCCGTCACCACACCCGGTTGGGTACGCTGCCCCCATGGCGATCATTCACCTCGTTCGACACGCTCCCACCCCCGAAACCGGAAGCAAGCTGACCGGGCGGCTACCTGGGGTCGGCCTCGACGAAAAGGGACGGGTCATCGCCCAAACTGCGGCGGACGCCCTCGCCGGAGTGAAGCTCAAGGCCATCTACACCTCGCCCATCCAACGGTGCCGAGAGACGGCCGAGATCGTCGCCGCGCCCCATCGGCTTGTGCCCCAGGTGGTCCCCGATGTGCAGGAGGTCGACTTCGGCCGGTGGCAGGGACGCACCCTGGCCTCACTCCGCAAGCTCAAGGCGTGGGAGCTCGTCGCCCGTACCCCGTCCAGGGTCCGCTTCCCGGACGGCGAGACACTGCTCGGCGCCCAGCAGCGGGCCGTGGCGGCCATCGAGGCCCTCGCTGCCGATCATCCCCGCGACCAGGTCGTCATCTGCTCGCACGCCGACATCATCAAGGCGGTCGTGAGCCACTATCTCGGCCAACCCTTCGACCTCTTCCAGCGCATCATGATCTCCCCGGCCTCCATCACGACCCTTCACCTTCCCCGGCAGGGCGCGCCTATGGTGCTGGCCGTGAACCGAAGGAACCCATGACGTCCCGGGACCTGGGCCCCGCCGAACACTTCGAGGCCGGAGCGACCGGCGAGCCGGGGCAGCGGGTGTTCTTCGTCCACGTTGTTGCCGGCGGGGAAGCACAGTGGTTCCATGCCGAGAAGGGCCAGGTTGCCGAGCTGGCGGACCGGGCGATCGCACTCCTCTTCGAGGCAGGGATCGACGCCGACCCCGATGTCGTGGCGAGCGTGCTCGACCGACTGGGGATCACGGAGGCTTCCGAGTTCGCATTCCGGGTAGGGACCATCACGTTGCGGGCGACCGACGCCCGTGAGCTGATCCAGATACAGGTCACTTCGACCGACGAGAGCGACTCGGTGGTCTTCCATGTCGCGCCGGAACAGCTGCAAGCGATGGCCGCCCAGGCAGCGACGGTGGTTGCCGGCGGGCGGGAGATCTGTGACCGATGCCATCTCCCGATGGACCCGGCCGGGCATCGATGCCCGTCGACCAACGGGTACCACGCCCACTGATGTCCGGGTGGACGATCGCCGAGGTGGTCGGCTTTCTTCCCAACGCTTCCAACGCGACGCTCCTCGCCGTCACCGAGTCAGGCGACTTCGTGGTGTACAAACCATCGCGCGGCGAGCGACCGCTCCGTGACTTCCCCACCGGGACCCTCCCCCAACGAGAGGTGCTCACCTTCGAGGTGAGCGACACCCTCGGCCTTGGGGTCGTTCCCGAAACACGCATGGTCGACGGGCCGCACGGCGAGGGATCGGCCCAACGCTACGTGTCGGAGGATCTCGAGTTCGATCACCGGTCGCTCTTCCTCCCCGATCTCGACCCGTCCCTGTGGCCGATCGCCCTCCTCGACATCGTCTGCGACAACGCTGATCGCAAGGTGGGGCACATCCTCAAGGACGGAGTGACCGGCCAGCTGTGGGCGATCGACAACTCCCTGACGTTCAATCACGAACCGAAGTTGCGGACGGTGCTCTGGGGTTTCGCCGGGGAGCAGGTCCCGGTCGAGCTCGACGAGGCACTCACGCGGCTGGAGGCACAGCTCGACACCCTCACCGAGCGGGTCTCCGAGCTGCTCGCACCGACCGAGGCGATGGCCTTCGGGGAACGGGCACGACGGCTGCTCATCGAACGCAGGCATCCCGAGCCACCCACGGACCGGCCGCCTGTTCCGTGGCCGGTGTTCTAGCGCCCGCGGATCTCGACCCGCACCGCCGGGACGCCAAGGAGCACAGCGGAAGTGACTCCGATCACCGTCCCGATGGGTACGTACCAGACCATGGTCGCGGCCGCGAGGTAGCCGAGGACCCAGGCCAGGGTTCCCCACCCGGCGGCGACGGTGAAGGCAGCGGCGAGGGCGATCACTCCTGAGAGCACGTGGCCGAGGCGCACCGGCACCCCCATCGGATCCAGTCCCACCGCCTCCACGACCTCCGCCCACGGCCCGAGGTGCCCCGCCCACTGACCGGACGATGGCGTCGTGTAGGCGCCCGTCGTGAGGGCCCGCACACCATCGAAGACGAACCACACCCCCACGACCACGAGTAGGCCAACCAACACCATCCGCATCGTTCGCAGCGTAACCCGGGTTCGACCACCGATCGAGCGGCCGAGTACGCCGGATCACCCCGCCACCTCCTGGCATACCGACCATGTGAAGCCTGACGCGCTAGGGACAGGGCACGACGCCGCCGGCTCCCGCCGCCTCGGCCACGTCGTCGGCCGTGTCGACATGCTTGTAGTTGAGCTTCCCGACCTTCCCCCACGAGCCGAGGGCATCCTTGGCCAGGTCACATGCCAACCCACCCAACCCGGGTGGGCCGCACTCATCGGGTACCTCCGGGGACTCCAGCGTCCGGACGATCGCTGCGGCCCTGAGGTACTTGTGGGCGATCGTCTTGCCAAGAGAGATCAACGCCGCGAACGGGAACCCCAGCCCGCCCCCAGCCAGCTGGGCGGCGGCCGCCAGCTGGCTGTACTTCTGACAGAGGGTCCCGATGTCGTCCACGGACGATCCACCGCCGCTGGCATCCGGCAGGATCCCCAGCACCGATCCCTGCTCGTCGACCACCCAGAAACCGAAGGGGCCATCGTCGGTCGGCACCAAGCGGTGATAGGGGACGTGGGCGTCGAGCAGGCGAGCCCAGCGTTCGAGGGAGCCCTCCCGGGGCGCCGGCTCCAAGGGAGCGAGGTGGCGCAGGGGACGGCCGGCCAGGCGGGTGGCGGTCGAGTCCTGGAACAGGTCCCGCTCCAGGAGCGAGAGCGACACCGTCGCCTCCAGGGTCGCCGAGAACGCTCGACCCGGGTCCGGGTCGGGAGTGTGGGCAGGCGGCACGGGGAGGATGTCGGCCCGCCACAGTTCGCCGCGCCCGAACACCGGTCGCTCTGCGAGCAGCACTACTCGAGGCCCAGCCTGGAAGGTGCCGGCAGGGAGCGGTGACTGCAGGTGGCCGAGGAGCGCTGGCACCCGCTTGATCCCCGAGCCCATCGCCTCCACCTGCTCCTCGAGTGGGGCATCTTTCTTCTCCCACAGCGGCCGCATGCTCAGCTTGGCCCCCAGGAAGTCGTCAAGCCATGTCCCCAGTGTCGGAGGCGACACTTCCACCGACAACAATGCCGAGCCGAACAGAGCGGAGCGGATGTCCTCCTCGATCTCCGGTGTGGGCACCAAACCGATGCGCGCGTCCTCCGCAAGGACGCCCGCCAGGGTCCGCGTCAGCTCACGACCCTGCACCGTGACCGTGAGGTAGATCCCCGAGAGACCTGAGGCTGGCACGCGCTCACCCTCGGGTGGAACCTCATACCGAGCCTCCGCAGTCCTGTTGCCGCAGCCCACCCTCACCGTCCGTACATCGGGGCCGTCCTTCGGTGCCCGGTAGCTGATGCTGTACGGCGTCGCCTCCTGGCCCTCCAGGAAACCGATGACGGCTCCCACCGCCTCGGCCCTCCCGCCCGAAAGATACGCAGCCCCGCCGGAGGTGCGGGCGATGTCCTCCCCCTTGGCCGAGTCGTACTCGCCCACGCCAACCACGACCACCGGAGGGCCGGCGGCCACCCAGTGGCGGCTGGCGGCCTCCTGCTCGGGCGGGTCGGTGGCCTGGGCGTCGGAGACGAGGACGATCACGCTTGCCTCGTCTCCCCGCAGGTCGGCGATCGACGACCACATCTCCGACCCATCGCCGATGACGCGGTTCGCCTCGGTCTCGACCTCGCCCGGGTCCGACAGCCACAGGGGAGAGAGCGAAGCCGTCCCGAAGAGGACGCCCGCCACCTTGAATACGGCGTCCGGTCGAGCGGCCAGTACGCCGGTGGCAACCTCACGGGCGAGTGCTGCGGCCTGCTCGTCCAGGAACTCGGCGGGCAGGCTGCGTGAGGTGTCGAACAGCAGCACCACCCGGGGCGGGGGCGCCTTCGACTCGGACAGGAGGAATGGCACTGCTACACCCTCGTCCTCCACCGTGAATGCGACTGTCGGCAGGTCGGCGACGGGGCGACCGTCCGCCGAAGTCGCAGCGACTCGCAACGAGATCGACGGGAACCCCACCGGTCGGGCCGACGTGATCTCCAGAGTCACCACGGCCGCTGCGCCGCTTTCGTCCGCGGGGCCAACGGGCTGGCCGTTCACGAGGGGCACGTCGCTCGAGGCAGATGTGGAGATCACGTGACCGAACAGGGTGATCGTGTCGCCGACGATCCCCGCCTCGGCCACGGCGTCGGGGTCCAGGTCGGGTCCGTCCAGGCCAAGGAATGGCGTGAAGGTGTTGACCAGTTCGGGTGGCATCGACAGCGCTGCGGCAAGGTCGCCGGTAGGCAAGAAGCCGGCGATGATGTGGCGACCTGCGACGTCTTCCACCGGCCAGGTTCCTTGGGCGAGGGAGGACCGGAGGTGGGGTGTGGACGCCAGCGACACCTCCAGGCGGACACCGATGTCCCCGGCGGTCGGGCCGGTGAGCGCTTGCGCGGGGTTGGCGAGGTGGTGCACACCGAACACGGCATCGGGCAGCAAGGGGTCGGCGATGATCTCCTCCCCGTTCACCAAGACCTTGACGGCCGCGACCCGCGGTGGAGCGGCCGGGGAGAAGGGGTCCGGCGACCCGACCGTCGCCGGCAAGGTGTCCAGGAGCGTCCTGGCAGTCTCCTGGAGGGTGGCGGCTTGGTCCTCGGCCTCCTCCGGCTGGGACGGTTCGATGAGCAGTGCGTCGTGCCACCGTCGGATGAGGGTCTCGTCGGCCGCGGGTGAGAAGGTCAGGTCGCCCCGAGCTGCGAGCACCTGGGCCGCATCGAAGGGGCCGGTGTAGTCGCCCTCCACCACCAGGGCTTCGAACCCCGCCTGCGCATACAGGTCGGCAAGGAGGTCAGCGCGCTCCCGAGGGGTTCCCCGACCAGCGCGGAGGGCGGCGCGAAACCCGCCGATCCGGTCGGTGGCGGCGCGGGCGAAGCCATCCGGTCGAGGCGGGACGACCGAGATGCGGTCACGCACAAACGCGAATATCGCCTCCGGGTCACCCGAGGACACCACCTCCGCGGCGCGGGCCACCAGATGGTCGGGGCTGGCCCGAACCGCGGCACGCACCTCCTCCCACACGGCGAACGGCAGGTCGCCGACGTCGAGCGGGGGAAGCGTCGCCGTCGTGGGCGACACCGGGACGCTCGTCACGACCGAGGCGCCTTCCTTGGATCCCGTGCAGCCCGCAACCACGGCAGCCGCCGATACGCCGGCCAGCTGGAGGAACCGTCGCCGCGTGTACAGGCTGGGACCGGTCATCGCTGGCCAACAATAGGCATGCCGCCGCCGGCGAGGACGCTCACCTCGAAGGAATCCGATGGGGGGGAGCAATACGACGGCGGCCTTCCGGACCTCGTGAAGGCTCCCCGGTCGCGATCGGAGGGTGCGAGTGAGGAAGAACGCCGCACTAGCTTTGCCCTCCATGACCACGCTGCCGATCTACACAGAGGACCACCACACCTTCCGCCGGGTCATCCGCGACTTCGTGGGGAGGGAGATCACCCCCCATGTGAACGAGTGGGATGAGGCCGAGGAGTTCCCCAGTGACCTCTACACCAAGGTCGGCGCCCTCGGCGCATTCGGGATCGGGTTTGCGGAGGAGTACGGCGGCCTCGGCGCCCACGACCCCATCCTCCTCATGATCCTCTCGGAGGAGATCGCTCGATGCGGGGCCGGTGGGATCGGGGCTTCGCTCTTCTCCAACTACATCGGCGCCCCACCCATCCAGAACGGCGGCACCGACGACGTCAAAGCCGAGATCCTCCCCCGCATGCTGACCGGCGAAGTGGTCTGCGCCCTGGGCATCACCGAGCCGTCTGGCGGGTCGGACGTCGCCAACCTCCAGACGACGGCGCACCGAGACGGTGACGACTTCATCCTCAACGGCTCGAAGACCTTCATCACCTCCGGGATGCGGGCCGACTACGTCACGGTGGCTGTGCGCACCGGTGGGCCGGGGGCCGGGGGCGTCTCGCTCATCGTCGTTCCGACCGCCACGCCCGGCTTCTCGGCGACCCCCCTCAAGAAGATGGGCTGGTGGGCTTCCGACACCGCCACCCTCTACTTCGATGAGTGCCGGGTCCCGGCGCGATACCTCCTTGGTGATGAGAACCGCGGGTTCCACCTCATCATGCTCAACTTCAACTACGAACGCCTGTTCATGGTGGCCGGCATGGTCGGAGCCTCACGCATCTGTTTCGAGGAGGCACTTGCCTGGGCCAAGGAACGCCGGACATTCGGGAAACGCCTGGCCGACCACCAGGTGATCCGTCACAAGTTGGTCGAGATGGATCGCATGATCAATGCCACGCACGCCTGGTGCGAGCAGCTCGCCTGGCGGGTCTCCCAGGGCGAAACCCCCGTCGGCGAACTGGCCGAGGCCAAGGTGCAGGCGAGCCTCATGATGGAGTTCTGCGCCCGTGAAGCCTCCCAAGTCCTGGGCGGGGCGTCGTTCCTGAGGGGGAACCCGGTGGAACGCATCTACCGCGAGGTCCGGGTGAATGCGATCGGCGGCGGGTCCGAGGAGATCCTCCGCGACCTGGCAGCGCGCCAACTCGGCATCTGACCGCGCGATCTGGCCCACGGTTCGACGCATGAGCTTGCCCCTCAGGCGGCACCGTCTCGACTCCTGCCCACTTCGGGTTCCGCGGACGGGTCCGTCTCGGCGAAGACCGTGATGGCGCCCGAGTAGCTCGAGACCCACACGGTGCGGGTACCGCTGTCGAAGGCAACGCCGATCGGCTTGTCGGCGACGGCGAAGGTCTCGATGACCTCAAGGGTCTCGGTATCGACCTCCGACATCGTGTCGGAGAGGTAGTTCACGACGTAGAGGGAGGTCCCGTCATCGGAGATCGCCATGCTGCGGGGTGCTCGCCCGGTTGTCACGGTCGCTCGGACCTCGCCGGTCGCCGTGTCCAGCGCCGCCACCCGCCCCGTCCCGTTGAGAGTGACGTACAGGGTCTCGTCGTCAGGCGACAACACGAGGTGCCGCGGGTTCGCGCCCACATCCTCGAACCAGGAGACCGTGAGTGTGGCGAGGTCAAGTACGGCGATATCCCGGCTTCCCATGACGGCAACGAACGCAACCGTGCCGTCCTTGGTGATGGCGATGCCCCGGGGGTGCCTCCCGACCGGGACACGGGCAATCTCCGATGCAGTCGCCGTGTCGATGACCGAGAGGTCGAAGCTGCACCAGTTGGAGACGAGGACCGTGCGGTCATCGGGCGTAATCGCGAGGTACTTGGGCACGGCGCCCACTGGAATGACCTGGTCGATGGCCATGCTGTCGACCGAGACCCGGTACACGAAGCTCGTATCCCAGCCCGAGTTGTCGCAGCCGTCCCCGCCGGGCCGACCGAAGCCCTGGCCGTACATCTGATAATTCGAGACGTAGACGAACGCGCCGACGGAGGTCGCGGCTGCCTCAACCGGAGCGCCTCGGTGCTCTCCCGTGTAGCCCTCGATACCGAAAGCGGCCAGGTCGACCGTGTCGGGGATCGTTGCCACGAGCTGCCGGTCGGTGTCGTACACGGTGATCGTGTGCCGGTACATCATGTTCTGCGCGAAGAGCAGCCCGGCACCGGTCGCCACCACCGACTTCGGTGAGATCTCGCCCCGGACGGTCTCCACCTTCTCGAGGGTCAGCGTTGCCGTGGACGGCAGGGTCGTCGTGGTCGTCGTGGTCGTCGTGGTGGAGGAGGTGGTTGTCGTCGCCGGTGACGCCGCGACGCTGGTCGTGGTGACCGACGTCGTGGAGGGGGCGGCACTCGTCGGCGCGGCGTGGGCCGTACCGCCAGAGGGCGGTGGTCCGGCTCCCGAGAATTGGCCGGCACAGCCACACAGGAGGAGGGCAAGAAGACCGATGGCGATTCGCACCGGCACCATCAAACCCGAACTCGGGGCCGATCCCAAGGACCTGGTCGAGCGCCACGCCCCAGCGGCCGGCGGCGATTGGACGACACTCGACAGTATGATAAAATCTGAGTCGTACACCATCAGATTCGCCGAACTTCACCGGCGACCGTACAGCACGAAAGGAGCAGTCAAGATGCGTATGTTCGACCCCTTCTCCGAGATCGACCGTCTCTTGCGAAGCGGTTTCTCTCCCTCGGCAGGCACGATGCCGATGGATGTGTTCGAACGGGACGGCGACTACATCGTCCGTTTCGACCTCCCCGGGACGGACACGAACGAGATCGAACTCTCGGTGGAGGACTCGGTCCTCACCGTCACCGTCGAGCGCTCGTGGGAGGACACAGAGGGCGTCAACTGGTTGGTTCGTGAGCGGCCGGCCGGAAGGCACAGCCGTCAACTGCACCTCGGCCGCACGCTCGACGCGTCGAAGATGCAGGCGAACTACGACAACGGGGTGCTCACCGTTCTCATCCCCACCCGGGAGGAGGCCAAGCCCTTCAAGGTCGAGATCTCCCGGGATGCCAAGCTCTCCATCGAGGGCTGAGCCGAGTCCATTCCCTGGTTGAGGGAGTCTCCCTGGAGGCTCCCTCAACCGCGTTCAGCCCTCCGCTCCCCCGAGCTCCCTGGCCCAAGGCGTCTCGGAGACCTCGAACAGCGCGCCCGACGGCCCGAGGAATCGGGCGGTCGTCTGGCCCCACGACTCCTCCTGGGGCGGCTGGAGGGCGCCGCCGATCGCCGTCGCGGCTGCGGCCACGTTGTCGACCTCGAAACCGACGGTGAAACCGAGCGGGATCTCCGCAGCCCGACCGGCATCACCGAGGATCGCCTCGGCCGCCGCCGCCCGATCCCACAGGCCGAAGTGGAAGATGCCCGGCACCTTCACTTCGGCATAGTCAAGCCCTTCCATGGGCTCGATCTCCAAGCCAAGGCGATCCCGGTAGTACGTCACTGCCTCCCCGAGGTCCTCGACGATCTCGGCAATGCCCGCCACGAAGCGGATCATGGCCGCTTCCCGTCGAAGGGCACATCGATGGCGGCACAGAGGAAGCGCATGAATGGCACCGTCCGGGTACACATCTCCGTGAAGTCATCCAGGAAACCCGCCGAGGTGACCTGGGATTGGGTGAGGCGGGTCGATGCGATGAAGTCCTTGCGTTTCAGGTCCTCGATGAACGGATGGTCTGCGTCGTACCCCTTCGGTGGGTGGACCAGCGTGTCCCCACCCAGGGCGAACACGTCGGTGAACCGCTCCCCACGCGATGCCTTCTTCCACTCGGCGGGCTTGTCGGCGATCCTGGCTCGGATGGCGTAGGCGGCCTGCGTCTCGGGTCGCCACAATCCCACTCCCATGTAGCACTCCCCCGGTTGGATGTTGATGTAGAAGCCGGGGGCGTGCACGTCCTTGGCCGCCTCGTGCCGGAACTGCATCCCGGTGTTCTCCTTGTAGGGGGTCTTGTCCTTGGCAAACCGGGTGTCGCGCTGGATGCGGAAGAGCGAGCCGCCCACCTTGCGGGTGTCGGCCACGAAGTGCGGGGAGATCTTCTGGAGCCGAGCATCGAAGTCGCCAATGAAGTCGAGGGCGGGTTCCCGCACGTGCTTCTCGTAGTCGGCCTGGTGATCCTTGAACCATTGCCGCTCGTTGTTGGCGGCGAGGTCCCGGAGGAACTTGAAGGTCCTGGGGGTGAAGTACTGGTTCGTCATGCAAGCGACCCTATACGGAGACTGTGACGGTTACCAGGGGGTCATTGCGGAACGTCTGCGACGCAGAATCGATTGCCTTCGGGATCCTCCATCACCGTGTAGCCAGCGTCGGACGGTCGGTCCGCCCAGGGGACCTCGGCCGCCCCGATGCCGACGAGTCTCCTGACCTCGGCCGCACGGTCATCGCTGTGGAGGTCGAGGTGAATCCGAGGTGGGACCTGGGCTTCCGACCTCAACGCGTCCAGAGCAATCTCGGGGCCGACCCCGTCGGCCGGATAGAGGTGGGCGAAGACGTCACTGTCGTCAGGTCTTCGCTCGTACCCGAGCGCTGCCTGCCAGAAGCGGGTCTGTTTCTCCAGGTCGTCGACCCGGATCACGATCGAGCCGACTCTCAGCATCGGTCATCCCTTTCATCCTTGAACACCTCGCACGTGGCCCTCGAGACGAACGAGCGCGCCATGTCAGTCGAGCTCGCGCATCGCAGGCAGCACCTCATCCCCCAGCAGGCGGATCAGTCCCTCCTGGTCGAGGGAGGCCATCTGGAACGTGACGATGTCGGCATGCAGGTCCTCGACGAGCGGGCGGTACGTCTCGACGATCTGGTCGGCCGTGTAGTTGAGGGAGTAGCGGCCGAGTACTTCTTCACGCGGAAGTTCGTCGGCCCGCTCCCGAAGCTCCTGCGGGTCGACCGCGTCGAGGCGCCCGGGGGCTCGCAGGCCGCGCCAGGAGTAGAGCGCATCCCACGCCTCGTCGAGGTCCCGGGCGTGGAGCGACCAACGCGTGGCGAGGACGGCTGGGTCCGGCTTTCCCGCGGCAGCAGCTGCCTCCCGCAGCGGATCGGTGACTCTGGCCCGGGTGTCTGCCGGGTCCTTGACCGAGGTGACGACACCGTCGGCCAATTCGCCGGCGAGGGCCGCCGACTTCGGGCCTCCGGCCGCGAGATAGATGGGGACCCGTCGCATCGGGGGTGAGTACAGCTTGGCGCGGTCCGTCACGTAGTGGTCACCCTCGAACGTCAGCTTCTCACCGTCCAGCAGGCGTCGCATTATCTCGAGCGCCTCCCGCATGCGGGCGGAGCGACCGGCGTAGTTCGGGAACTCGTACCCGAGCGGGCCTTCGTTGATGTTCTCCCCCGTTCCCACCCCCAATCGGAAGCGACCCCCGGACAGACGGTCGAGCGTGGCGGCAGCCTGGGCGACGACCGCCGGATGGAAACGGAAGAGCGGCGTGGTGACCCCTGTCGTGAACTCCACCCGTTCGGTGGCCTGGGCCATGGCCCCAATGGTCGAGTACGCGAACCCGGCCGCCGAGGCATCGTCCACCCACGGGTGGAAGTGCTCGGAGACGACGATCATGTCGAACCCGGCCGCTTCGGCCAACTGGGCGTGCCGAACAAGTTCCTCGGGCTGCCACTGCTCGTGGCCTGCGAAGTAGGCGAACATGGTCATGCGTTGGGCCTCCGGGGGTCGGAACCCACAGCGTACGGTCTCAGCCCACTCAATCGGTGAGGAGAATGCCCGTTCGGAGGAATGCGGACCGGCGATCGGCATCGCCCAAGCCGGACCGTCGCCAGGCCAGCATGAGGTACAAGAGCCCGACGATCTCCCCTCCCACCGCCAGCGGCGACTCGAGTACTCGGCCGAGGAACCCCGCCCAGTAGTCATCGATACCAGGTGTGAACTCGAGGCCGAGGAATGGCCACAAGAACGTCTCACGGGAGAGCCACATGGCGTCGAGACCGAGATGGAAGAAGACGCCGACGCTCAGCGCCATCCACGGCTTGCGTCCCGGCCCCCGGCTCGTCACCACGAGGACGAGCACCATCACCGTCGCCGCGAAGAGCAATGAGTGGCCCCAGAGGCGACTGGCCCCGAACGCGTCGGGGGCGATGATCGTTCCGACCGGTTTGTCGATCAGGTCGGGCAGGATCGCCCCGAGGCTCAGGTAGCGAACATCGACGGCCGGGTCCTTGAAGATCCAACGGAACAGCCACAGCGTCCCTCCGATGTGCCAGAAGAGCATCGGTCAGATGACGAGCAGGCGGTTGCAGTGGACGCAGCGGGGGAACTCCTCCTTCTTGAGGACCGCCACTTCGCCGGGGCTCATCTCCACGTGGCACGAACCGCACACACCGTGATCGAGCGCCCCCACTGCCACTCCCCCGTGGATCGCCCGTACCTCCTCGTACAGCCCAACGATCTCGGGATCGATGGATGGCACCAGCTCGGCCTTGCGAGCCTCCTTGCGGGCGATCTCGGCGTCGATGGACTTCCACGCACTCTTTATGGCTGCCTCGAGCCCGTCCCGCCTGGCGACGGTCTCATCGTGGGAGGCCCTGGTCTGGTTGGTCTCGCCCGCCAGTGCTTCCCGCTCGTCGATCAGGGCGAGCACCGCATCCTCCATCACATCGACCTGGTGCTTGAGCATCCGCACGTCGGCCTGCATGTGCTCGGTCTCCCGGGCGTTCATCCCGCCGGCGTACAGTCGCTGCTCGGTGACATTCGCCTTCGTTTCGAGAAGCTCCAGTTCTCCTTCGGTCTTGCCGAGGGCTCGAGTCGTCTCGGTGAGCCGTTCCTCAACGCTCTTGAGCTGCTTGCCGACCTGGTTCGCCTCTTCATGAGCGTCCTTGAACTCCGCCAGCTGTGGGAGGTTCGCCCGGTCGTCGAGGAGACGATCGATGTGGCTGTCAAGGACTTGGAGGTCGAGCAGGTCGGCCAGGGAACGGAACTCGTTCACGCCGATTCCCATGGATTCGTCGACACGTCGGTGAGATCGAGCACGGGCACGTCCAAGCGCGAGGAGACCGCATCGTAGAGCTTCGCCATGCCCGGCCGTTCACCGGGTTCGTGGCCGACGTCCAAGAGAGCCAGACCGACGTTGAGCGCCTCGACGGCTCGATGGTGGCTGACATCCCCCGTGATGAGGGCATCTGCCCCGGCTGCCTGGGCCGACGGGATGAACCCGGAACCGGAACCGGGGACGACCGCCACCCGGGTGATGCGCGTGGAGGGAGCGCCGGCCCGCCGGATCCCCTTGTAGTCGAGGACCCTCCGAGCCCGCTCCTCGAGTTGGCCGAGCGTGGTCGGGGCAACGGACCCCACCCGGCCTATGAAGACGGTCTCGGGGTGAAGTTGCGCGAGTTCGAAGGCGGGTTCCTCATAGGGGTGCACGGAGAGCAGCGCCCGCACGACTGCCTCCTTGCGGTGGATCGGAGCGATCATCTCGATGCGCCGCTCTTCGACGTGGTTGACCATACCGGCTTCGCCGATCGTCGGGCTGGCCCTAGGGCCCGGCTCGAACGTCCCGGTTCCGGCTACGGAGAAGGAGCAGGAGGTGTAGTCCCCGATCCGGCCCGCCCCGGCGCTGGACAGGGCCTCGATGATCGGGGCTTCATGATCCCAAGGGGCGAATGTGGCGATCTTGAAGTGCGAGGTTCCATCATCGACGCCGAAGGGCTCGACCTCGCCGAGTTCGAGCGCTTCGGCAAGGGCGTCGGCCGTACCGCCCGGGTGCACATCCCACCCGGTGTGCACGACGTGGAGAGCAATCCCTGAAGCGATGAGCCGGTGCGCCCGCCCGGCCGGGGACGCCCCGGCAACGAGCGACGTGGTCGGAGCGAAGAGGAGCGGGTGGTAGGCGACGAGGAGATCGACGTTGCCGGCGATGGCCCGTTCGATCACCTCATCGGTGACCTCGTGGCACACGCCAACACCCCCGATCTCGGCGGTGGGGTCTCCGAGTTGCAGGCCGACCCGGTCCCAGGCGGCCGCCCGCGCCGAGAGCGAGGCGAGCCGGGTGGATACGTCGGAGACCATCAGCATCGAGCGCGAGCATAGAGAGGGAACGGGCTTCGGAGGCTGGGGAGGTTCCTATCCTCGCCCGGTGCCGCTCATGTTCATCGCCATCACCGTCGTGACCGCCGCCGTGAGCGCCTGGTGGACTTCGAGGGGTCTTTCTTGGTATCGGGACCTCGAACGACCAGATTGGACTCCTCCAACAAAGACCATCGGCCTCGCTTCGGGAGTCCTCTATGTCATGATGACGATCGCCGCTTGGCTGGTGTGGCGGGACCACGGTTGGGGTATCTCGGTGTGGCTGTGGGTGGCCCAGATGGCCCTCAACCTCCTCTGGCCCTACCTCTTCTTCGTCCGGAAGCGACTCTCGGCGTCCTTCACATGGGTCTGCCTGGTGTGGGTGGGGGTCGGGCTCACGACGGCGGCCTTCTGGGTGTTCACCCCGCTGGCCGGGGTCCTCATGCTCCCCTACTTGGTGTGGGTGACGTTCGCGGGTGCCCTCACCTTCTTCATCTGGCAGCTGAATGCGCCGTCCCGCGGCCCCGTCTAGGCACGAACCCTGGGCTGTGGCCTACAACACCGAGCGTTCTCTGGGCTGTGACCTACAAGTATGTGGTGTACAGCCCGCGGAACGCCGCCGACGGTTCTCAGAGGCCCCGCTTGGGACCCCGGGTGGCCACACCAAGTGGCTCCACAGAATGCCTATCTGCGGGAGGTCACCCATGCATGCCAGAATTCCTCCAGAGATGCCGGTCCGAAAGCTCCTCAGAGCCGACCTCGTAGAGGCCATGAAGAACAACGACACGGGGAAGGTGTCATTGATTCGAACCCTGATCGCTGCCATCGACAATGCTGAAGCCGTGGATCCCGGCGAGTTCGGAACCGCCACCGAGGTGCCCCGCCAGCTTCTGTCAGCTGATGACCTCATGAGGATCATCCTCGATGAGGGGGACGATCTCCGTCGGGCTGCCAGCGAGTACACCCAACGCGGGCACACCGCGGAGTCGGAGAGGCTTCTTGCTTTGGCGAAGGTTGCCGACCGGTATGCCAAGACCTTTGACAAGAACCGCACCTGACGGCAACCCACGAGTGTTGTCGGGGCGATCGGCACCAGCGGGCGCTGATGGTCAGAAGCCTTGCTCCGCCGCCCAGCGGATCACGGCCCGCCGGTTGGTCCTGACGCCTACCCCAGGGAGCGGATCGCCTCTCCATCACCAGTGAACGGGACCACCCGGTACCCGAAAGGGGCCACCGAAGCCCGCAACAGCTTCAAGTGCGCAACCGCGAAGGGGATCCCGATGATGGTGATGGCACTCAGGAAGGCCGCCAGCAGGTGGATGAGCGCCAGCCACCACCCGAACAGCACCAACCAGATCACGTTTCCGATCACCGCCAACAGGCCGCTGGCCGGGTCCTTGGCCACGTGCTGGAGCTTGGTGCCGAACGGCCAGAGGGTGTAGATGCCCAACTTGAAGGCCTGGATGCCGAACGGGATCGTGACGATGAGTAGGAAGCAGATCGTGCCGGCGATGAAGTAGGCGAATGCGGCCTCGAGGCCTCCGAGGATGAGCCAGATGATGTTGCCGATGAGCCGGAGCATGAGCTGCAGGCTATCGGGGCCGGGATGCCTGTGGTGTGGTGCGTCTACCCAGCGAGCGAGCGAGCGCCGCGACGGCGGGGATTCGAAGGGTGACGAAGCTTGGCCAGGGCCTTCGCCTCGATCTGACGCACCCGCTCACGCGTCACCTCGAACTTCGTACCGACCTCATCGAGGGTGCAGGGGATCCCGCCGTCGAGCCCGAAACGCATCGTGAGCACATCGCGTTCGCGGTCGGTGAGCCGTTCGAGGATCTCACCGAGGCGGGCCCGGCTGAGAGCTGACGCCGCAGCTTCGAACGGCGACACTGCCGACTCGTCCTCGATGAAGTCGCCGAGCACCGCGTTGTCCTCGCCAACCGGCTCGAAAATGGACACCGGGTCCGGAGCCACCTTGAGGAGCTCCTTGACCTTGCGTTCCTCGACCCCGGAGTGGAGTGCGATCTCACCGGGAGTGGGATTGAGGCCGCTCCGCTTGAACAACTCTGCCTCGGCGCTGCGCACCTGGGAGATCATGTCGACGACGTGGATCGGGATGCGGATCGTCCGGCCCTTGTCGGCGATCGCCCGAGTGATCGCCTGTCGAATCCACCAGGTGGCGTAGGTCGAGAACTTGAAGCCCTTGCGCCAGTCGAACTTCTCGACGGCCCGGATGAGCCCGAGGTTCCCCTCCTGGATGATGTCGAGGAGGTTCATCCCGGAATTCGTGTAGCGCTTGGCGACCGAGACGACGAGCCGGAGATTCGCGTTGATGAACGCCTGCCGAGCGGCCATCCCAGCCCGCACTTCTGCCTTCAGCTTCGCGATCTCGGCCGGCTTCAGCTTCTTTCCCGACTCCAGCTTCGCTTTGGCCTCGATCCCCTCGTCCATGGTCCGGGCGAGGGTGGTCTCGTCCTCGGCGGTCAGGAGGTCATACGCCCCGATCGCGTCGAGGTAGTCATTGAGCGCCTGACGGCTGCTGAGGTCGAAACGTGGCAAGGGCCGTGTTCCTTTGGATTGGGGAAGTGCACCCGATAGTAGGTCCACCGATCACCGAATTCGCGGCAATTCGCGCGCAGCGCGCGCAAACGCTGACGGAGTCCGGTCGGCGAGATTCGCACCGGGTCCCGGGTATTCACCCGACATATGAAAGGAATCGGCACCACAGCCCCGCGAATTGACTACATTGTCCCCGTGCACGCTCGGAGCGTGGACACGCCTTGCTTGCTTCTTCGGTCCGTCGGATGTCGCGACAAGGCAACCCCCGCACAAGAATCGGGGTTTGCCCGGTCATTGCTCGGCGACACACCCAGACGGCCAACGCTCAGAAGGAGCAACACACATGTCCACGAACATCTATGTCGGGAACCTCTCGTTCCAGACCACCTCTGCGGAGCTCGAGACCCTCTTCGGTGAGTACGGGCCTGTCGCCAGCGCCCACGTCATCACCGACCGCGAGACCGGCCGTTCCCGCGGCTTCGGTTTCGTCGAGATGGCCTCCAGCGACGGCGCCAACGCCGCGATCGACGGCCTCGACGGTGCCGACTTCGGTGGCCGCAACCTCAAGGTCAACATCGCCAAGCCGCGCCGCTGACCACCAACTACCCCGCCGGGTCCCCCGGTTCGAAGATCCCTCCTGTTCGCAGGGGGGATCTTCGCGTGCGACGACGATTCAACGAGCCAGCTTGCTGACCCGTTTGGCCACACGTCCGCGAATCACGTCAAACGACGGCGGCGCTCCCCGCTGAAGTGGCTTGCCATCGAGGAAGACACAGTCCGACTGGCCGCACCTGATCATGGCGGACTGCTCCATCGTGTCGACGGTCTCGAACACCACATCGTCGCCGAACTCGGCCGCGGCGCGTTTGGCCCGTTCGTAGACGATGTTGGAGGCTGGGCACCATCCGTTGACGTAGGCAGTGACCGCCACCTTGCCCTCGACACGATCCGGGACGGGTCCCTGCTCGATCCAACACGGCTTCTCGGCATCATCGGTGAAGGGCTTCCACAGCAACACCAGCGATCCCTGGCGGTCAGCCACCTGGTAGCCGTGGCGCTTGAACCACTTCGCTTTCATCCAGAACGGCATCGAGACGCCCCACGCGACAATGCCCTTGGCGCCCAGGTCACGGCAGTCACGCTCGGCGGCCCGGAGAAGGGCTTCGCCGGTTCCCTTGCCCTGCTGGTCGCCGACTCCGCCCTCCTTGTGGCCGTGGACCCAGATGCACAGGATCATGTAGAGGTCGGTTCCGGTGGCCAGGGAGTGCTCGATCGGTAGGTACTGGATCATCCCGATCGGTCGGCCTTCGCCATCCATGGCGAGCTTCACCCGCAACCCGCGCTCACGCATCGTTGCGTACCAGCGGGCCTTGTGGTCGCCCGACTCCGCCATTTCGTCGGACCAGTCCTCAAGGCATACGAGGTAGGAGGCCTCGTGCTCTGAGGGGAGATCGACGATCTTCGCCGGTGGCTCTCGCATAGCCCAAGGCTACGCCCCGGGGGGAACAGCTGACCTACATCCTGCCGGCCTGCACCTCGAGCAGATACGCAGACCGGGCCCGGGCGGCGACGGCCTGCACCTGGTCGGCCACCGCTCCCCCACCGAGCCGACGGATGGCGTCGAGGGTCTTGTCCTGGAGGAGACGCTTGCCCGCGAGCTGAGCTGAAACAGAGGGCTGGGCGATCCCGGCTTCGGCGGCCACCTGGGTCACCGTGACACCGGCGCCATTCAGGATCAATGTGGCTTGGGTAGGGAGTCGTGGCATTGCTATAACTATAGCACCGGGACGTAGGCTGGCTCACTGAACAGCGTTGTCGTGGCGCAGTGATCCGAGTCGCACTGGTGTCCCCTGTTCGATACTGCGAGGAATCGAGGCGTCGTCGATGACACTCGAAATCAGCTCGTCGATCTCGTCTTTGCTGGCCGGCGAGTCAATGGAGATGTCGTACGTGATTCCGGTCGACACGTAGTGGGTCTCGCCGGCGAATCCGCCGTTGACGTCCACACGGAGGCCATCGACCTAGATCGACCGCTCTCTCGCCAGCGCCAGCGTGTCGTTGAAGATGCACATGCCGACTGCGACATGGAGCAGGTGCCCGCCGGTCGGTTTCGCCATCTCCACTCGTGCGGACCCGGCCGTGTGATGCCGAATGCTGAACCCGGCTGGGTCGACGGGGTCAGTTTCACTCGACACCTCGACCGAGGCCCGGTAGTCAGCCATCATCAGTCCTTTGCGTTGGGCTGCCGATGGTAGGGACCGGTGTTCTTCAAGCTCCGACTGGTCACCTCAGCACGGAGACGTGGACCGAGACCGTACGAGCAGGTATCCAAGTCCAAGGAGACTCAGGGCACTCAGGAACTGGCCGCCATCGTCGGGGAACGTTCCCCCCGCAATGAAGGCGAGAATCACGAGTCCTGACCATCTCAGAGGGTGCCGAACCGTCAGTATCAGCACGGCCGCGAGGATGGCCGCCAACGCTCCGCTCATACCGCCGTACGAGAACAGGAGCCCACCCCATTCGCGGTTGAGGACGTCCTCGACGTAGTTCCCGACGCCGGAGATTGCGGTCCCGATCCCACTCAACAGGAGGAGCGCTGCTCCTCTCCGGATCGGCGTAGACCGCCACCACAAGATGAATGAGGTCCCTGTTGTCACCCATGCGACGGTCGTCAGGATCGCGGCGGTGTAGTCCATCGGGGTGACCGGTGCCCAGTAGGTGGGCCCTGCCAATTCGATACCGGCTCGAGCCAGCACGAGCACCCCGGACAGGAGGAACCACGCTCCGGTGGGGGGCAAGGAAGGGCGATCACGCATCACTTCGGGATCCTTCTTCCGGCTGGTTGGGGAGTAATACTGGGGACTCCCTTCCGCCCCGCAGAGCACCCGGCCCGGCGTGCGAGCGCCTGCCGCCGATGTCTCCCCATGCGCTTCCCTTCGGTCGTGTCCTCGCGCGACAGACGATCGAGGTGAGGCCTTGGGTGACAGCCCAGCGACCCAACGCCCCGAAGACTCCATCAGGGCGCCTGGGTACAGCCTTGGGCAACGCACTCGTTGTCCCCGGTGAGCACCGCACCTCGCACGACGAGGGCAACCGCCCGTTTCCTTGCGGGAATTCGAGGGCGCGGAGCAGACTCTGCGGGTACCGTGCAAGGGCGCCGCGCTCGCGCCGGAGTCGCGGCAGTACCGCAGCGACGGACGAGTAGAGGAGCCGACCATGTCGACCGCACAGAGCATCTTCCTCGTCTACGGGGTGGCGGTCCTCGCCTACGGGTTCATCCTGGGGATCCCAATGGCGATGGCGCGCATGAAAGCGCCCCAGGCACCAAGGCATCTCGTCACGACCCATCTCTCGGCGATCATGCAAGGTCCGGTCCACCTGGGTCTGGCGTACGCCGTAGGGTTCATCGATATGGGATCCACGTGGGTGCTGACCGCGGCCTGGCTCATCGTGGGGGCTTCCATCCTCGAGATCACGGGAGGAACGGTCAACTGGCTCTCAGGGGCGGGCGATCAGTTCGCCGAGAAGTCAGTCGGGATGCGGTTGAACTCCCTGGTCGGCCCCCCGGCCATCATCGGGATCGCGATCATCCTCGTCGGCATCATTGGCGCTCTGTAGCCCGAGGGCTCAAGCAGTGCCTCCTCGATCCCGCCGCCGATGACGACTCGTCACCTCGTGGGGGCCAGCCTCGTCACCGGACTCGGCCTCGTGGTCTTGAGCATCATCGGTCTGAGCGACCCGACCTACTACGACCCCCAGGCCGTCCTCGATTACGCAGCGTCGATCCTGGCCATCGCCCTCTTCCTCGGGGTCGCCTACACGCTGGTCGTCTGGTACCGAGTGACGCCCGTGCGGCGGGCCGCATTGCTGCTCCGGGTGCCGCAGTTGGTTACGCCCTCTGGGGCCTTGGCAATACCCTCGAGGAGATCAGCCGGGTCGCGCTGGGCGAGTCCATCTACTTCGTCGGGGCAACCAGCGCCATCTTGCTGACCGCATTGGCAGATGCAATCACCTTGACCACGCGCACCCGGTGGCGTTGGTCCGGGCTGGTTCTTCTCGGTGTCGCCGCGCCGTTCCTCGCCGAGAGCCTCCACTTCCTCGCACCCGCACCGTGGCTGGTGTTCTCCTCCTTGCTCTGGCGGGGGGCCTTTGATGAGCCGACCCCGCCCCTAGGCTGACCGCCGGACTGAACGGAGCCCCCGTCCGAGGGGCGGAACGCCGCGGAGGGTGTCTTCGTTGGGTGTTCCGGGCTACGCCGTGGTGCGATTCAGGCATCCGAGCGACCGTAGGACAAGGCACTCAGCCTTGCCGTGACTGAAGGATCAGCTCGAACAGGTCCCTGTTCCATACGGCGTGGGCGCTGGGGGCGAGGTGGTTCGCCTGCCTGGGCGGGATCTCGACCCCGGCTTCGACAGCAGCGGCGTTGAGATCGTGCAGGCGACTTGGCCAGCCTTCGGGCCACGGGTCCACGAGTGACCGCAACATCTGGAGGTCCCAATCCCAGAACCTCGCATAGATGTCGGATGCGTCGCGCCCCAGGTCGAACCAATCAGCGAAGCTCTCCACCGTCGGGATCCACGCCCAGAACTCGTCAACGTCGCCACAGAACTCCCTGACGCCGGCCGCCATCTCGGCTGATGTCGAACGTGGATCGCCGGGCGTGATGTACTTCCAGACACCCGAGATGAAGTCGTTGGTGGACGGATCGATATCGACGTCGGCCGAGATTGCACTCCATGCGCGTCCGTTCTCGTCGGCCAGGCCGATCCACATCAGCTCGGCCTGCCCGGACCACGGAAGAGCGGTCCACTCGGTGTCGACGAAGATTCGGCGTGTCACGGCCAAATGGTAGAGATACCGTCGCATCGAACCGCCCGCTTCGACGTTCGGTTGGGGGGACCATCATCAGTCGGCGAAGGTTCGGTGAGGCCCCGGTTCACACTTGTCACGCCGCTGCCGGCGCCCCCAATCGTTCGTCGGCGCCTAGCGCCATCCACGTCCAGGCGGCTCCGGCGCCGTCGAGCGCTGCGAAGAGCATCAGCTGCCAGGGACCCAAGGTGAGCCCGAGGACCACCAGGACCACGACAGCGAACCCCCTTCCCACCACCGACGCCACGTACATCTCCCGTACGTCGGCCCGCACCATCCCGATGTAGAGCACACCGAACACGACCACGGTCATCCCCAAGACCCGGATCCACACCTCTTCTGTGCTGGCGATCCCGAACATGTCGAGGAGGGCGTTGGGAACGCTCATAAGGATCGCACCGAGCAGGGACACGTAGATCGCCCATGTCTTGAGCGACCGCCTTGCTTTGGGCATCTGAGACCTCCTATCAGGTCGGACTTCCGAACCTAACACCCAACATCTACGAGTGTCGACCCGCTCTGGGCCTGGTGATCGCCCGAACCCTGACTCGAACCGCCTGCCTCACCGATCGGTTCCTGAACCCCTCGTCCTTCGATTGTGGGCGTTGACGGGCAATGCTCGGCTCCGCCTCGCAAACTCCTCCCCTACGGGTCGTCGTATCGAACCGCCGCCTTCGGCGTAGCGGTTCGCCGGCCGATACCCACATGGTTTGAGGCCCCAATTGGGGCCTCAAACCATGTGGGCGTTGACGGGCTCGAACCGCCGACCCCTGCCTTGTAAGGGCAGTGCTCTCCCAGCTGAGCTAAACGCCCGAGGAGCCGTCGTGACGGCCTCGGTGACCCTGATCATCGGCCATGCCGGTGTCCTTCAGGTCCCGCAAATGGGTTCTTTCACTTGGTACGCCCTCGGATCTCTCTTGCGGCCGCCTCGGGAACAGCTGCCCATTTGGCAGCCAAGACAGTACCAGCGCCTCGTCGGAACCCCTGTTGGAGAGGTCCAGACAGAGGGCTTGTTCTCCCTCGCCCACTGTGTGCCTTAATCGACTCCACGACGGTATCGGACCGCTCGATGCCGCCCAGATGCCATGCTCCCTACGGGCGCATTGGTGGTCCCTCTTCGGCCCTCAAGCTTCTCGACAACCCTCGCCCGATGATGCAGCATTCCGAGCGCCAACCGGCGTTGCGCAGTGCTACATTCTCGCTTGGAGGCAGCCGGTCGGATCCGCACCGAACCGGCGCTCAAGAGCGGCTCCGCGCCTCGCGTCCGTCCCTTTGGATTGGTAATGGTCCTTGCTGAGTGGAGGAGGTAGGAGTCGTGCGGAAGCTCTGTTTGGTCACACTGGTGGCCGTTGCTCTTGCACTCGTGGTTGGGGCTTGTGGTGGCGGAACAGAACCCGGCCAGGCCCCAACGACGCCCCAAGGCGCCGCGGACACCGTGGCATCTGGGAACGCGGCCGGTGATGAACTGTTCGACGTGGGTGGAGGCGTCAACCTCTACCTGAACTGTGAGGGAACTTCCTCCCCGACCATCGTCTACCTTCACGGCGCCATCGACAACCCCGGCTTCTCCGGGGCCTCAAGTGCAAGTGGCCTTCAACAGCAGTTGAGCAGCGACTACCGATTCTGTCGCTATGACAGACGGAACGTCGGGAACAGCGACAGTGTCGACGGGTACTTCACGGGCGTCACCGCTGTCGCGGACCTTCACTCTCTGCTAGGCGCCGCCGACATCAAGCCCCCCTACGTGCTCCTCGGGGCCAGTTTCGGCGGCCTTCTCGCCCATATGTTCGCATCCACGTACCCCGATGAGGTGGTCGGCATGGTCTCGTTGGACGGGGTCTTCCCGCAGGAGGTCACGCTCGATCCTTTGCTCCCCGAAGAGATGCGCTACAGCCCGGACGAAGACCGGGACTCTGTCGAAAGGCTGAGCCACCTCGCCGCCTTGAATGAAGCACTCCTCCTGGCCCCACCGGATATCCCGTTCCACTATCTCCTCGCCACACCGTCGGAATGGCCGACATTGGGTGTCCCAGCCTATGACGACGTGATCCTTGATCTCCTTGCCGAATACGTGGCCAGCTATCCCCAAGGTTCGCTGACGGAGGTCGAGTCTCCCCACTACATGGAACCGGAAGTCCCCGACATCATCATCGAACACCTCCGCCAGGTGATTCAAGAGGCTGGGTACTAGACCCGAGGTTCGTCCTTCGGAACCGAGGAGAGGGGAACCGGTCCCAGCCCAAAGTCTCCGACTCCTCCTTTGGGAGGCTCCTGAAGCACCCCGGACCCGAAACCACCGTCTCGGCGACGCGTAGCCTTGGCAGCGACCACTCGACCCGGAGAACCCATGGCCCTCTCGCATGACCTTGGTCCGGTTGACGTCCCCCTCTTGAGGGAGACGATCGGCCACAACCTCGAGACGACGGCAGCCGCGTGGCCCGACGAGGAGGCGATCGTCTCCGTCCACCAGGGCGTTCGCCTCACCTACCGCATGTTCGACTGGGAGGTGAACGAGGTCGCCGAGGGCCTCATGGCGGCCGGACTGCAGAAGGGGGATCGCTTGGGCATTTGGAGTCCCAACCGATACGAGTGGGTCCTGATCCAGTACGCCACCGCCAAGATCGGCGTGATTCTCGTCAACATCAACCCGGCCTACCGGACGACCGAATTGGTCTACGCGCTGAACCAGTCGGGATGCCGCATGCTCGTCGCCGCTGAATCCTTCAAGACCAGCGACTACCGGGCAATGGTCGACGAGGTTCGAGACGAACTTACTTCGCTCGAGCAGGTCGTCTATCTCGACACCCCCGAGTGGCGAGACCTCGTCGCCGACACGACCGTCACCCGTACCGACGTCCGCGAGCGGATGGACTCCCTCCATCCCGACGACCCGATCAACATCCAGTACACCAGCGGGACCACCGGATTCCCGAAGGGCGCCACGCTCACCCACGCCAACATCCTCAACAACGGCTACTTCACCGGCCGGCGCTGTGGGTACACCCACCATGACCGGGTCTGCATTCCCGTTCCGTTCTACCACTGCTTCGGGATGGTGCTCGGCAACCTGGCCGCCACCACCCACGGTGCCACCATCGTCATCCCGGGTGAGGCGTTCGAGGCCGAGGACGTGCTTCGGACGGTCCAGGACGAGCGTTGCACGAGCCTCTATGGGGTGCCGACCATGTTCATCGCCGAGCTCGCCCATCCAGACTTCAGCTCGTTCGACCTGAGCACGCTGCGCACCGGGATCATGGCCGGGTCGCCGTGCCCCGTCGAAGTCATGCGGCAGGTCGTCGACCGAATGGGGGCGACCGAGGTCACGATCGCCTACGGGATGACCGAGACCTCCCCCGTCTCTACCCAGACGATGGCCACCGACTCGATCAGACGCCGGACGACCACCGTGGGGAAGGTACACCCGCATGTCGAGGTGAAGATCGTCGACCCCGAGACCGGTACCACCGTTCGACGGGGCGATGCCGGGGAGTTCTGCACAAGGGGCTACTCGGTGATGCAGGGCTACTGGAACAATCCCGATCGAACCGCCGAGGCTATCGGCCCCGATGGCTACCTCCGGAGCGGCGACCTCGCCACGATGGACGACGACGGCTACGTGAACATCGTCGGGCGGATCAAGGACATGATCATCCGCGGCGGGGAGAACGTGTACCCAAGGGAGGTGGAGGAGTTCCTCTTCACGCATCCCGACATCGCCGACGTACAGGTGATCGGCGTCCCCAGCGAACGCTTCGGGGAAGAGATCATGGCCTGGGTGGTCCCCCGAGCGGGGGCAGAGATCGACGAGGACTCCGTGACCGCCTACTGCAAGGGCCGCATCGCTCACTTCAAGGTGCCCCGTTATGTTCGCTTCGTCGACGAGTTCCCGATGACGGTCACCGGGAAGGTACAGAAGTTCCGAATGAGGGAGATCGCCTCCGAGGAACTCGGGTTGGTCGACGCAGACACCGCCTGAACGAAAGGCCGGGAATGAGCGAGATCGAAGCGTTCGTGCGCGGGTTGCCCAAGGCTGAGCTCCACGTACACATCGAGGGCACCCTCGAGCCCGAGCTCATGTTCGACTTGGCGGCCCGCAACCGCATCGATCTCCCGTACGCATCGGTGGCCGAGGTTCGCGCGGCGTACGAATTCGACAGCCTGCAGGCATTCCTCGACATCTACTACGCGGGAGCCTCCGTGCTCGTCACCCAGCAGGACTTTGCCGACCTGATGAGCGCCTACCTCGTACGGGCCATCGACGACGGTGTGCGACGGGCCGAGGTCTTCTTCGACCCCCAAACCCATACCGAACGGGGAGTCCCCCTCGGGGTGGTGCTCGACGGACTCACCGAGGCCATGGTCCGCCATGCCGATCGGATCTCTACCGGACTCATCCTCTGCTTCCTCCGCCACCTCGGTCCCGAGGAAGCCGTGCACACGATGGAGGCCGCCCTCCCCCACGCGCATCGACTGCTCGGTGTTGGGCTCGACTCCACGGAAATCGGCTTTCCACCGGAGCGGTTCGCCGCTGCCTACCGCATGGCCGCCGACGCCGGCCTGCGGCTCGTTGCCCACGCCGGGGAGGAAGGCCCGGCGGCCTACGTCTGGGCTGCCCTCGACGCACTCGGGGCCGAACGCATCGACCACGGCGTCCGCGCTGAGGACGACCAGGCTCTCGTCGCCCGACTCGCCAAAGCCAAGGTGCCGCTCACGATGTGCCCGCTCTCGAACCAGCGCCTCCAGGTCTTCCCCGACCTGCGGGATCACAACCTGAAGCGCTTGCTCGAAGCCGGAGTGATGGTCACGGTCAACTCCGACGACCCCGCCTACTTCGGTGGCTACATCGTGGACAACTACCTCGCCATCGCCGAGGCTCTTCACCTGACCAACGCGGACCTGGTCCGCCTGGCAGGGAACTCCCTTCGAGCCACGTTCCTGCCGGAGGAGGAACAAGGTCGACTCCTGGCGGAACTCGCCGACCACGCGGCGAGGGGACGGACCTGAGCCCGCCCCCTCGTACCGACACATGTTGGGCTAGCCGAGTACGAAGAACCGCCAGATGAGCAGGAAGCTCAGGATGTACATCACGGGATGCACGTCCTTGGCCTTGCCGCTCCCAGCCGAGATCAGCGTGTGGGTGATGATGCCCAGGCTGATCCCGTCGGTGATCGAGTAGGTGAACGGCATCCCGACGATGGCCAGGAACGCCGGCACGCTGATGCGTGAGTTCGACCAGTCGATCTTGGCCGCACCGGTCATCATCATGGCGCCGATGATGATCAGCGCCGGAGCCGTTGCAGCCGAAGGGATCGCCGACGCCATCGGCGCCAGGAACATCGACAACAGGAAGAACACACCGGTGGTGACCGAGGCGAGCCCGGTGCGGGCACCGTCCTCGATGCCGGCCGCCGACTCGATGTAGGAGGTGGTGGAGGAGGTCCCGAGCAGGGCCCCCACCGCCGTGGCGGCACCGTCGGCACCGAAGGCTGCGCGCGGTGCCTGGATGTCGCCGTTCTCGTCCATGAGGCCCGACTTGTCGGCGAGGCCGATCAGCGTCCCGGCCGTGTCGAAGAAGTCGACGAACAAGAACGTGAACACCACGCCGAGGATGCCCAAGCCGAGCGCTCCCGTGATGTCGAGCGCCCCGATGAGCCCCGACGGCCACGTGAAGCCGACCACCCCGTCGCCGAAGCCCGGGAAGGCTGCACCGCCGTACACCTCGGCACCCGTGAAGATCGCAAGCAGTGTCGTGAACACGATCCCGACGAGGATCGCTCCCTTGACCTTGCGGGCCAGCAGGATGGCCGTGATCGCCAGGCCGAACATCGACAGCCACAGGGCCGGTGCGGTCCAGTCCCCCCGGGTCACGAAGGTGGCCGGGGAGTCCTGGATGAGACCAGCGCCCGCGAAGCCGATGATGGCCAGGAAGGCACCGATGCCGGCGGTGATCGCCTGCTTCAGGTAGAGCGGAATGGCATCCAGGATCCACTTCCGGAGTCCGGAAAGCGAGATGATCAGGAACAGCACACCGGAGACGAACACTGCACCCAGTGCCGTCTGCCACTCCATCCCCATGCCCAACACCACCGAGAAGGTGAAGTAGGCGTTGAGGCCCATCCCCGGGGCGAGCGCGAACGGAAGGTTCGCCCACAAGCCCATCAGGAACGTACCGAACGCCGCGGCGAGGGCCGTGACCGTCACCAACTGCGCGGTGGCGTCGTCGATGACGATCGCGTTGGACAGGATCGACGGGTTCACGAAGACGATGTAGGCCATCGCCAAGAACGTCGTGATGCCTGCCCGTATCTCCGTACCGACCGTGGAGCCACGCTCGGTGATCTTGAAGTATCGGTCCAGCCCGCTGGAGCCGGCCGATCGAGCAACCTCTGTGCTCATCTCTCACCTCCTGTGGAATCGGACTTCACAAGCGCGCGAGCGGTTACACGGGAAGCGTCGAGCGTCAAGAGACGAGGGGGCGGCGCTTCTCCGCTCTCGACGCTTCTACGCGCTGCGCACGAGCTGGTGAAGTTCCTCATCCTCCAGCATGACCGGCAGGGCTGGTTCGTCCTTGCGAGGACGTCCTCGCCCCCTGCGTTTCAGGTAGGCCACGCCATCCCAGAAGATGACGCCACCCCATACGCCGTACTCGACGCCGATTCCGACGGCCTCGCGGAGACACTCGAGGCGCACCCTGCACGACCCGCAGATCTGCTGGGCGCGGTGTTGGTCGGGAATGTCCTCGGAGAAGAAGCGCCACGCCTCGTCGGATCCGACGCAGCTGCCTTGTTCGATGATGTGGTGGTTCACGGTTCGTTCCTTGGTCGGGGTGCGGAGCGACTCAGGAAAGAACCGAGCCGCCGGGGGTGGGTCGGCGGCTCGAGGGGGAGATCGGAGGAACGGTTAGTTCATCGTCGGGAGAGCCGCCAATCGGGGGTGATCGTCACGATCGGTGTGGTGACACCGGCAACGCCCCGAAGTCGTCCGAGGCGCGTGAATGCGCCGGACGTCATGCAGGTGTTGGCGCTGAAGTTGTTCACGATTCACTCACCTCCTATGCGGCTGGAGAGCACCGTAGCACGCATCTATGCACCATGTGGTGCATTATCCAGAGGTTCGCCGACCACGATCGGAACGGTGGCTACCGGGCAAGAAGTGCACCCAGAGTGGTGCGGGCCACTGTCCGACCCCGCTCGACGAGGACCGCGGCGTCTCCATCGGCCTGGGCACGGATCACGCCTGCGAAGGTCAGGGCCGACTCAGGAATCGGCAGATCGGACGTGGGTTCGTCGAGTACCTGGATGGCGATGCAGGTCCCGGGGCCTCCTTTGTGGAGCTGCCCGGTGGAGTGGAGGAATCTCGGTCCGAACCCGACCGTCACCGGGACGCCGAGGTCGACGGTCCACTGCTCGGCGACCGCCCGCAACACCGTCACGACGTCATCCCGCATGGGAAGGAAGGCCATGATCGCCACGTAGTCGCCGGGCCTCGCGGAGTCGAGTGCCTCGTCCGCCGTCAGGAAGGGCTCGCTTCGCTCATCTCCCCCGACCTCCATCAGGGCGCGGGCCGACTCCTTGGCCGCCTCGACGTCCGGTTGGTCGAACGGGTTGATGCCAAGGACCGCTCCCACCGCAGCCACGGCGAACTCGGCCCGGTACATCTCGGAGGCGATCTCCTCTCGTCGCTTGAGATGGATGACCCGCGTCGGGAACCCGGCCACCTCCAGGGCGACGAGTCCGTCGATGGCCGGGTCTTCCTCGAGTTGGTAGGCGAGGAAGACCCGGTCCTGGCCATAGATGTCAGGCGGCTCGAGGTGGGTCGCCTCGACCGGTACCACGCCCACCCCGCCCTTCCCGGTGGATTCGGCCAGGAGCTGCTCCCACCAGGCCGGGAAGGATCGAAGGGAGGAGGAGGTTGCGATGGTCAGTTTGTCGCGCCCCGCCAAGGCGGCTTCACCGATCCAGGCTCCCAGGTCCAGGGCGACGTTGGCCGTCGGAGCGACTTCGGCGCCGCAGGCCAGTTCCATCACCGTGGCGACCTCGAGCAGGGCGGCGGGGTCGCCACCCGCCAATGCCAGCGGAACCATCCCGAAGTCCATCAGCGCCGAGAATCGCCCGCCTACGTTCGGATCGGCCTCGAACACGGAGCGGAAGCCACGCTCGGCGGCGAGACGCGACAGGCCGCTGCCCGGGTCGGTGACCGCCACGAACCCGGCGCCGGGTTCCAGGCCGGCTTCCATCCGCCACGCCCAGAAGTGCCGGAAGAGGCTGAGTGTCTCAAGTGTCCCGCCCGACTTCGAGCTCACGACGAAGACGGTTCGTTCGGGATCGAGCGAGTCCGTTGTCTCGCGTATGGCATCGGGATGGGTGGTATCGAGCACGTGAAGCCGCGGGCCGGTAGCCGGAACGGTGGCGGCGAAGACCTCGGGAGCAAGGCTCGAGCCGCCCATTCCGAGCAACACGACGTCGGTGGCGCCGTCCGCCGAGATCTCGGAGGCAACCTGCTGCCATCCACCGACGCGGCCCTTCATCCGACTCGGGAGGTCGAGCCAGCCGAGTCGATTGGTGATCTCGGGCGTGTCGAGTTCGGCCCACACCGTTGGGTCCCGGTTCCAGATCCGCCGACCGAGGTCATCCGCCTCCCAGGTTCGTAGCCTCTCCCACACCCGGGCGGAGAGGTCGGTCACGTCGCGGCCAGGAGCCGTTGCTGCTTGACTTCGATCGCTCCCAGCAGCCCCGCGAAGGCGTCCATGAACGCCACGACACCCTTGTCCTGGAGGTCCTGGCAGACGGCATCGAGGTCGATGCCGAGCGACGCGAGGAGGGCGAGGTCGGCGACGGCCCGGTCGACATCGCGTCCCGCCATGCCCGCGACGACGGTCCCGTGGTCCTCGAAGGCGGAGAGAGTCTTGGGAGGGACGGTGTTCACGGTGCCCCGGTCAACGAGTTCTTCCACGTACTTGACGTCGGAGTAGGCCGGGTTCTTGGTTCCCGTGGAAGCCCACAGCGGTCGCTGGGGCGCCACTCCCCTCCCCCACATGGCCTCGAAGTCGTCGCCGAACAACTCGCCGGCCCGCCGATACACGGCCTTGCAGTTCGCCACCGCCACTCGTCCGAGCAGCGAGGCCGCTTCATCACTGCCGTTCGATTCGAGCAGTGGATCTATGGCCGCGTCGATCCGGCTGATGAAGACCGATGCCACGGATGCCACCGATCCGGGGTTGGGGCTGCGCTCGATCCCCCGGAGGAAGGCTTGGGCAACGTCCTCGTAGTGGCGGAGGGAGAAGATGAGGGTCACGTTGACGTTGATGCCGGTGGCGATGAGCTCCTCGATGGCCGGGATCCCGGCGGGGGTGGCGGGCACCTTGATCATGAGGTTGGGACGGCCAACGGTGGCCCACAGGCGTCGGGCCTCGGCGATCGTCGCCGGGGTGTCGTGCGCCAGGTCCGGTGAGACCTCCAAGGACACGAACCCGTCGCGGCCCCCGGTCGCCTCATGGACGACCACGAACGCGTCGCATGCCGCTTGGATGTCGGCAATTGCGAGTGCCTCGTAGGTGTCCATCACCGACGCATCCGGGGAGCGGGCCAGGATCCCGGCGATCGCACCGTCATACAGCTCGCTGCCACCGATCGCCACCTCGAAGATCGACGGATTGGACGTCATCCCCCGCAGGCCGGAGGCGATCATGCGATCCAGTTCGCCGGTCTCCATCAGGTCGCGCCGGATGTAGTCGAGCCAGACGGACTGGCCGGCGGCGGAGAGCTCCTGCATGGGGCGACGTAGTTCGGTCACAGTGGTCTCCGGTGGACGGCTGAAGCTCAACTTTAGGGCCGTCGCTCAACCAAGCCTCTCGGCCCTGCGGGCAGCCCCATTCTCGACATCAGCCCAACCGCCATCGATCCCAGGCCAAGGCCGACCCGACGGGGCACTGCCACGACTGGGAGCCGCAGTCACACGAGCATCGACACGAGCGCCGCCGACCAGAGGACACTCTCGGTGGCCAACACCCGGGATACCGTCCGGCCGTCCACGCTTGCCGTTGCCATGTCCCCGACCGCAACCGCCCTTCGCAGCCGGATGGTCGCCGGGCGGGCGACCATCGCCCCCAATACGATCGCCGCCACCACGAGGCCCAGCCCCACATACACGCCGGAACCGACCACATCCGGACCCACGACAAACACCAGCGCCACCCCGGTCACCAGCGTCCCCAACCCGGTGAGCACACCGAGCCACTCAGCCCGATCGAGCCTCACGACGAGTGCACCGGCCTCAGCCCCGCCGGCGCCGACCGCCTGGCGAAGATCCGCCGGGATCAGCAGCTTGTGCCCGAACCACGCTGCCGCCACGGCGATGTGGATGAGGCGAACCGCGGTGAGCATCGAGCCAGTGAAGTGCCTGCGGCCGGGGTCGTCAACCGCCGGGCCGGTTCCTTGGTCGAAGCCACGGGTCGGGCATCCGGATCAACCAAGATCGGACACCTCGCGGCCCTAGGGTTCGGCGCATGACTGAACGAGACAGGAACTCACTCCTTGGCATCGCCGTAAGCGTTGCGGTCGGCGTCCTCGTGGTGCTCGCCGGCAGCTCCGGCAGCACCGAAGTCGGTCCCATTCCGGTCTTTGCGGTCTGCGGACTGCTTGCCTACGGCATCAACTGGATCGTCTTCATCCCGTCCAGTCGGGCCCGGACCGAGCAGTACTACGACCTCACAGGCAGCGTCACATACCTCACACTGACCGCGGCGGCGCTTCTCTTGAGCGACGGCCTCGACGTCCGGTCGGTGATCGTCGCCTCGATGGTCGGGGTGTGGGCGGCGCGTCTGGGATCGTTCCTGTTCCGCAGGGTGCGGCGCGACGGGCGGGACGGTCGGTTCGACGAGATCAAGGTGGATCCGCTGCGCTTCTTCATGGCCTGGACCCTGCAGGGCCTGTGGGTGCTCCTGACGGTGGCATGCGCGCTGGCGATCATCACCGGTACCGAGCGTGAGCCCGTCGGTTGGATCGCCACCGTCGGGATCCTGGCGTGGGTGGCCGGATTCGCGATCGAGGTGGTCTCCGACCGCCAGAAGTCCAAGTTCAGGCAGGACCCTGCCAATCGGGGTCGGTTCATCACCACGGGGCTCTGGGCGTGGTCACGCCACCCGAACTACTTCGGGGAGATCATGCTGTGGAGCGGCATCGCCATCATGGCATTGCCTGTGTTGTCGGGATGGCGATGGGTGACGCTCATCTCGCCGGTGTTCGTGTTCGTGTTGTTGACCCGTATCAGTGGCCTACCCATGCTCGAAGCCCGGGCAACAGAGCGTTGGGGCGAGGACCCGGAGTACACGGCCTACACGAGCAGGACCCCCGTGCTGATGCTTCGTCCTCCGCGCCGGTCTTGAGTTGGCGGGATCCGTCACGAGTGGTAGGCAACGCGTGGGGGCCTGCCTTCGCTCGTTGATCGATCATCCGGACATCCCCTGGCCTGGAGCCGACCGTGGCCCGGGCGCAACCGGATAGGGTCACGACGATGACGTGGCAACCGGAGATGGATGAACTCGGGGAACGGAGGGCGAGGTCGGCCGAGCTGGGCGGAACCGAACGGGTGGAACGGCACCGCGCCGCGGGCAAACTCACCGTCAGGGAACGGGTCGATGCCCTGGTCGACGACGGCTCGTTCCGGGAACTCGGGTCCGTGGCCGGCTTCCCGACGTACGACGGGGCGGAGTTGACCGACTTCACTCCCGCGAACTTCGTGTTCGGGAAAGGCCGGATAGCAGGGCGTTCGGTGGTCATCGCTGGTGACGACTTCACCGTCCGAGGCGGAGCAGCGGATGCCTCGATCTGGCGCAAGATGACCTACTCGGAGGGATACGCCCGCGAACTCCGGATCCCCGTTGTGCGACTGGTGGATGGTTCTGGCGGAGGGGGCTCGGTGAAGACCTACCTCGACTGGGGCCGCACCTACGTCCCTCCGCTCCCCGGCTGGCGCGACCAAATGGAGATCCTCTCGGAGGTGCCGGTGGTGGCGGCCGCGCTCGGTTCGGTGGCAGGTCTCGGGGCGGCTCGTGTCGCCGGGAGCCACTTCTCGGTCATGGTGGAGGAGATCTCCCAGGTGTTCGTCGCCGGACCGCCCCTCGTGGCCTACGCAGCCCACGAGGAAGTCACGAAGGAGGAGCTGGGCGGCTCCCACATGCAGACCACCAATGGAACCGTGGACAACCGAGCAGCCTCCGAAGAGGACGCCTTCTTCCAGATTCGTCGGTTCCTCTCGTTCATGCCGCAGAGCGTGTGGGAGGCCCCGCCCGTCCGTCCCCGGTACGACGACCCCGACCGCCGGGAGGAGGCCCTTCTCTCAGCCATCCCCCGCGACAGGAGGGAGCCGTACGACGCCCGCGCCATCATCGGCATGGTGGTCGACCGGGACTCCCTCTTCGAGATTGGCCGCCACTGGGGCCGATCCATCATCACCGGGCTGGCCGACCTCGACGGGCACCCCGTCGGCGTCACGGCAACCGACACCGAGTACCTCGGTGGAGTCCTCACGGCCGATGCCTCCGAGAAGCTCCGACGGTTCGTGGACCTGTGCGACACCTTCCACCTGCCCCTCGTCAACCTGGTCGACCAGCCGGGGTTCGAGATCGGCGTACGGGCTGAGAGGGCCGCCACGCTCCGCCGGGGGGTGGCAATGATCGCGGCCCTCTACCAGGCGACCGTGCCCTACTACTCGGTCATCATCCGCAGGGTGTTCGGCGTCGGTGGAGCTGCCGTGGTCGACCGGGCCCAGTTCGCCAATCAGCGGGTTGCCTGGCCGAGCGGCGACTGGGGCTCACTCCCGTTGGAGGGCGGGATCGAGGCCGCCTTCCGGCGTCGCCTCGCCGAATCCGACGACCCCGATGCGCTCCGCGAGGAACTCCTGGGCGAGTTTGCCGACGTGCGGTCCCCGTTCCGGACTGCCGAGGCGTTCGACATCGAGGAGGTCATCGACCCGAGGGATACGAGGCCGATCCTGTGTGATTGGGTGGTCGACGCCTACCGACGCCTGCAGCACGACCTCGGCCCCAAGGGAAGGGGATTCAGGCCCTAGCCAGTCGGCGGTCAGTTGGCCCGTGAGACGATCGTCGCTCCGAAGACGGTCATTCCCCCGAGGTGGATCGTCCCCCTCGGGACGTCGGGCACATCGCCCCCGCGCCGCTCGAGCGCCCCGGCCAGCACCCCGTGGTCGCTGATGACATTCCAGCCCTTGGGGACGATGATCTCAGTCTCCCCATAGACCGTGTACACGTTCACCTCGGCACCCGTGGCCGAGAGGACGGAATCGGAAAGGTCGATCGTCGACTTTCCATAGGCCGTGACCGCACCGATCCGCCGCAGGCTCTGCGCTGTCGACCCGAATGTCGATTCCTCGAAGATGGCCGTGACGTCGGCCTCGTCGCCCGTGGCGTCGCGATTGTCGGGTAGCACGCGCTGGAGCGCCTTGGCTGCACCCACCATGAGGAGGTTGATGAGGAAGAACCAACGAAAGATCCGGCCAAGCGTCTTCATGTCGGGAACGCTAGCGCGTCACCGACCGTCCGTTCCCGGGCCGACCGTGGCGTTCCCGTAACGCTGCGAGGTGATGCTGGGACGAATGGCAGCTGGGGGTGCCGGAGTCGGTCAATACACTCCGGCGCCGCTAGGAGATCGGATGAAGGTGGGAACGAGACGCAGGGCACCGTGGGCATGGACTGCCCTAATCGTGCTCGCCACGATTTGGGTGGCGACGTTCAATATCCGAGCCGGCCAAGGCGACTCGTCTGCCGTGATCCTCGAACTGGGCTGGGCGATCATCCCTGTCATGTTCTCTGGGCTTGCCGCGCTCATCGCGACCCGCCAGCCGGGCAACCTGATCTCCCGCCTGCTCTTCATCTCGGCCACCTCCGGCCTCTTCGACGCATGGGTCAAGGGCCTGCTTGAGACGAAGCCATCGCACATGACCCCGTGGCTCTATCTCCTGTTGTTCCTCCAAGGTGGGGCATGGATCGTCATGCTCTTCCCGATCTTCCACATCCTCTTCGTGTTCCCAACCGGTCGCCTTCTCAGCCCGAAGTGGCGGTGGGTGCTCTGGGTCGAAGCCATTTGGATCGGCATGTTCGCGATGCTCAGCGCCCTGATAGAGGAAGTGGGTCCCATCGACGAGAGTTGGTCTATCGACAACCCGATCGGTGTCATTCCCGTCACCATCCTCGAAGGGACATTCGGCATCGTCTGGGGTGCGGGCCTCATGTCGCTCGCCCTCGGGGGCGTGGTGGCGCTCGTCATCAGGTATCGAAGATCACCGAACGTCGTGCGTGCACAGATCAAGTGGGTCCTCTATGCCGCCGCCATCTTTGGCGTCGGGTACTCGGTGACCTTCCTGGCGGAGACCTGGGGGGAGTCGGGGATCCTGGGCCTCGGCTTCGTAGCCTCGATCATGGTCGTCCCGGTGGCGATGACGATGGCGATCCTCAAGTACCGGCTGTTCGATATCGACCTCATCATCCGCAGGACTGCCTCCTACGCGCTGATCGTCGGGGTTTTGGCGGCCGTGTACTTGGGAGTCGTCACCGGTGTCAGCTCCCTCCTCCCCGCCCAGAGCGACTTGGCGGTTGTTGCGTCGACCTTGGCCGTCGCCGCCCTCTTCGCGCCAATCCGCCGACGAACCCAGGGCCTGGTCGACAGACGCTTCAACCGCTCGGCGTTCGACGGTCAACTCATGGGAGAGGCTCTCTCTCGCAGGCTGCAGGGGCACCTCGACCCCGCCGAGGTGGCAGCAGACTGGGCCGACACCGTGGACCGAGCATTCCACCCGGCAGGCGTCCAAGTATGGATCCGCCCCACTGATCGGGACTAGGAGCCTGCTAGACGATCCGGTGATCGGTCGCCCATCGGGCGAGTTCGTGACGGCTGGAGAGTTGGAGCTTGCGCAGGACCGACGAGACGTGGCTCTCGACGGTCTTCACCGAGATCTCGAGTCGACGGGCGACCTGCTTGTAGGCATACCCCCGGGCGATCAGCCTGAGGACTTCCCGCTCCCTCGGTGTGAGTTGGTCCAGTTCGGCGTCGTCGACCTGCACCGGCGTGCCGGCGAACGCGTCGAGCACGAAGCCGGCGAGTCGGGGCGAGAACACGGCGTCACCGGCCGCCACGCGGCGGACCGCGTCGGCCAGTTCGTCGGGTTGGATGGACTTCGTCACATACCCACGGGCACCTGCGCGGATCATGGCTATGACATCCTCGGGGGCATCCGAGACCGAGAGGGCCAGGAATCGGGTATCGGGGTGGGTTTCGAGCACGTTCTGGAGCACGGCCAACCCTCCCCCACCAGGCATGTGGACGTCGACAAGGATGACGTCCGGGGTGAGCTTGCGGACCTGGTCGATGGCTTCGTCGACGTCGGAAGCCGATCCGACCACGTCGAAGGCCTCCTCGAGTTCGGCCTGCACGCCGGCGAGGAAGAGGCGGTGATCATCGATGAGGAAGAGTGAGGTCATGCGTCGGTTCCTTCGGGAATCGGGGCGTCTACGGGGAGACGAAGGACCACTTCCGTGCCTTCGCCGGGCTGGGAGAGGATCTCGGCGCTCCCTCCGTGCCGGGTCATCCTGCCACGGATCGATTCGGTCACTCCCCTACGGTCGGCAGCGATCGCCGACGGATCGAAGCCAGAGCCTTGATCGGATACGAACAACTCCACCGCGTCGCCGGTGTGCTCGGCGTACACGCTGATCCGATCAGCACCCGAGTGCCTGGCTGCGTTCGTCATCGCCTCCCCGGCCGCGCCAACCAGGGCGGCCATGGGATCGGTCATCGGGAAGTCGGCGACGACGATCACCTCGACAGGCACTCGGTGGTCACGCTCCACGCGGTCGGCGACGGCTTGCAGCGCGTCGGAGAGCCGATTGGGTCCGCCGTTGCGGTCCCCGTAGAGCCAGTCACGCAGCTCTCTCTCCTGGGCCCGGGCGATGACGGTCATCTCCTTCGGGTCATCGGACCGCTGGATGAGCGCCAGGGTCTGGAGCACGGAGTCGTGGAGGTGCGCGGCCATCTCGGCCCGCTCCTCCGATCGGATGCGTTCCCGTCGTTCCGCGGTGAGGTCCGAGGCCAGGCGATAGACCCACCGGCCGAACACGAGCGAGAAACCGGCAATGAGGGCCAGTGCCCCGATGGCGACTCCCCCGATCTCCTGGATGTCCCGTGGCCCGAGGGCGACGAACGTCCAGGCACCGCCGATCATCAGGGCGCCCCCGAGGAGCACCTGTCCGAGGGCGGGGCGTTCTGCCTCGTTCCCCCAGCTGGGCGCTCCCCCTTCCCGGTCCCAGACCGCGGCGATTCCCATGACGACCAGGGCAGTCGGCCAGACGATCGGGTCTCCCAACCACAGCCCCCACGTGCGCATGAGCACCAGCAGGCCAACAAGGAGCAACAGGAGTCCGAGCTTCTCCCGGGTCCCGGCCGCCGCAACCGGGGTCGTGACGACCTTCTCTCCATCGAGCACGACTCCCCATGCGATGAGATAGAGGGCGACGCCGAGCCCGCCGGCCAGTACCAACGAGAGCAACGCTGCCCGGACCAACAGCGGGCTGACACCCAGCTGCTCGGCGGCGCCTCCGGCCACCCCGGCGATGATCCGATCGTTCGCACTCCGCTTCGGCCGCACGAGCGAGGCGAGCGAACCACGGGTAGGGAGGGCGGTTTCCATGGGGTCATGGTCGCAGATCCCCCGGCTTGCAACAATGAGGGGAAACCCCGAGCGAACCCTGAGACGTCGGGGTAGGAGGCGGGAGATCCCCAATGGCAACGCCAAGCGATCCGTGGCCAAATGAGGGCATGGAACACACCACACACCCAGCGGAGGGCCCAGTGGCCCCGCAGCTCCCACAGGAGCACACGCAAGGGACGCCGTATGCGCGGCGGCTCGAGCGCATCGAGGATGGGAAGTGGGTCGCCGGCGTGGCCACCGGACTCGGGGACTACTTCTCCGTGCCGACCTGGCTCATTCGGCTGATCTTCATCTTCCTTCTCGCACCGGCAGGAATCGGCGTGCTGACCTACCTTGCGTTGGTCGTCTTCATGCCGCACGAATCCGAGGATCAGTCCCATGCCGAACGCTGGTTCGGCAGCATCGACAACCCGGAACGGACGTTCGGCTTCGGCCTCGCCGCCGTTGCAGCGCTGGTCTTGATCGCCTCGACCACATCGCTCGACGGAGGTGCCGTCGTCGCTCTCGTCCTGTTGGGCGTCGGCATCGTGCTCTACCAGCGCGGCTCGTTCGGAGGATCCGGTGGGTCCACCACGACTCCGTCAGACTCCGAGGACGGCATGAGCGACCAGGCGGACGTCGGCGGTCGGCCGCCCCGTGAGCCCCGTGAGCCCCGCCCTCAGCAACCTCGTGAGCCCAAGGCACCCCGGGCACCGAAGCCGAAGTCGAACCTCGGCTCCTACACCCTGGCTGTCATGCTCATGGCCCTCGGGCTTCTTGGCAGCGCCGACATCGCCGATGTCCTGGCTCCCAAGGCGTTCCACTACGTGGCATTGGCTCTTTCGGTGATCGGCCTCGGCCTGCTCGTTGGGGCCTGGCGGGGCCGGGCCCGTGGACTCATTCTCCTCGGACTGGCCATACTTCCCGCCCTCGGGATCACGTGGGTCACCGGCAACGTCGACACGATCGTTGGTGAGTGGGAACGCCTTGCCGACTCGGGAGACGTCCACAACGACGAACTCATCATCGTTGACGACGTCACCGGATCCCAGCGCATCAACCTCGGGGTTGGTGAGGTAACGGTTGACCTGACCGACACCGACTTCGCGCCCGGCAGCGAGCTCGACATCCGCATGGATGCCGGGCAGATCACCGTGATCGTCCCGAGCAACGTCCGGGTGCGGGCCGACCTCGACCTCGGCCAGATCGAACGACCGGGCAGGGACCACGACGGGTTCGACCTCTCCACCACGTTCGGCCCCTCGGTCGAAGACGCCGACGGCTACGTCTCCGTGCGTCTCGACATCGGGCAGATCGTCATCGTTGAAGGGAATTGACAATGAAGCAACACACCACCGACTGGACCTCGCTCATCGCCGGTCTCATCTTCCTGGGCATCGGGGCGGGCGCGATCATCTCAGCCGAGACCGGCCTCCTCTTCGACGGACGCTGGATCTTTCCCGGCCTGCTCATCGTGATTGCTGTCGGGATCCTCGCCTCCGTGCGAGGCCGGACAGCAGAGCCGACTCCCGTGGGTCTCACACCCTCCGAGACGCCAGCGATGAATGAACTGGTTGAACCACCTGCGTAGGCGATGCGTCAGTGGGTTGGATGGGTGATCTCGCCACCGACCCACAGACATGCCACTCGGATCTGCCCCGCGCGAGAGCCCCGGTCACCCGGGGCTCTCTCGCGTCAGACGATGATGATGTGGATCGAGCGCGGTCCGTGCACCCCGATGCTCAGGGTCATCTCTATGTCCCCGCTCCGGCTGGGTCCGGCGATGAGGACAAGGTTCGACGACCGGGACAGCGCATCCGGGTTGGCCTCGGCCCACATCGAGAACGAACCGACGATGCGGTCCTCGGGGAGGATCGCCACGTGCACGTCCGGGATGAGGGATGCCATGCGAGGGCGACCCGGCCCGGTGAAGACCGCGATGGCCCCGGAGCGGGCGAACGCGGCATCGGCCCCGGTGATGCCGACCCCGATTCGGTCGAGCGCCAACACCTCGATCTCCCGACGGCTGTCGGTGGGGATGGACACCACCACCTCTTCGAGACCGGCGAGCTTCAGGTAGGAGGCGACCCCCCGCACGGGGAGTTCCGTGTCGGCCCAGGCCGTGAACACCGACTCCCCCGCGTCGCGGGCAATGGTGCGGATGAGCTCCCTCGCCTCATCCGGGGAGGATGCTCGATGAACCGCGGCCCCGAGTCCCGTCGCGGTGTCGTCGAACCACTGGACGACGTTCTTGCGCCGCTCTTTCGGATAAAGGGGACCCGACCGAGTGCGCGGGAGCACGGCGCCGTCCTGGGCGGTCCGCAGCCGGGCCAGGAACGCGTCACGATCCATCGTTGCCCCGCTCTTCCCATCGCTGTCGGAACGGTCGCCGGTCGGGGGCGGGGAAGTCGCGGGACCTCGTCCACCCCTTCGCCGGGCCGGGAAGCCGTCGGATCCAGCCGTCCTTGGCGAGGAGTCCGGCGCCGCGGGCTGCGAGGCGCTCGGTGGACGCGAAGCGACCGGGTCCGGTGGCCGCGTTGGCGAACCGCTTCACTCCCCAGGACAGCCATTTCGGTGCCAGTCCTTGCTCGACGGTCTGTTCTCGAAGCCGGAGCAGCATGCGTGGGATCTCGATACGGATCGGGCAGACGTCTTCGCAGGCCCCGCACAGCGTGGAGGCCTGGGGCAGGTCGTGCCAGGGCCCGAGCCCCCACAGCCCGGGGGTGACGACCGAACCGATGGGACCGGGGTAGACCGACCCGTAGACATGCCCGCCCACTTGTCGATAGACCGGGCAGATGTTGAGACAGGCCCCGCACCGGATGCAGGCCAGGATCTCGGCGAGGTCGCCATCCAGCATGCCGGATCGTCCATTGTCGAGGATGACGACGTGCACCTCCTCGGGACCATCGTGCTCGTCGGGGCGGCGAGGCCCGGTGAGCATGTTCGTATAGACGCTCAGGCTCTGGCCGGTGCCGGCCCGGGCGAGGACGTTGAGAAGCACGGAGAGGTCCCCGAATGTGGGAACGATCCGCTCCATGCCCATGAAGACGACCAGCACGCGGGGAGAGGTCGTCGTCATACGCCCGTTCCCCTCGTTCTCCACGAGGGCGATCGACCCGGAATCGGCAACGGCGAGGTTGCATCCCGTGATGCCCATCCCCGCGCGCAGGAAGCGCTCACGCAGGTACTCCCTGGCCGCGGCCACCAACTCGTCCGGGTCGTCGGTGTAGGCGATCCCGAGTTTCTCGGACATGACCTGGCCGCAGTCCTGGCGGGACTTGTGAGCAATCGGCCCGATGATGTGGGAGGGCTTGTCACCGGCGAGCTGCGCGATGAACTCCCCAAGGTCGGTCTCCACGACCTCGACTCCCTCGGCTTCCAGGGCGACGTTCAGCTCTGTCTCCTCGGTGACCATCGACTTGCCCTTCACGACCAGCTCGATGTCCTCGCTCGCGGCGAGCGCGGTCACGTATCGGTTGGCCTCCGCGTCGGTGGCGGCGAAGAAGACCTTGGTCCCGTTGGCGGTGGCCGCGTCGGCGAACTGGCCCAGGTATCGATCGAGGTTGGCGAGTGTCTCGAGGCGAATTGCCCTGGCCCGGTCGCGCATGGCCTCCATGTGCGGGTAGTTCTCGCGAGCGGTCGCATAGGCACCTGCGACCTTCGTAACCATGAACTCGACCTTGGAAGCAGGGGCACGGTCGTCGAGGGACCGCTGGAGGCGGCCCTTGAAGTCGACCTTGGCCTCCATCACCCGGCCCCGGCGAGCAGTTCGGCGATGTGGCGGACCTCGATGGTGCTCCCCCGGCGCCGGAGGCCGCCCTCCATGTGGATGAGGCAGCCCACGTCTCCGCCGCACAGGACTGCTGCGCCGCTGTCCTCGACGGCGTCCAGTTTCTGCTGGAGCATCAGGTCGGAGATCTCCGGCTGTTTGACCGAGAAGACCCCACCGAACCCGCAGCACACCTCTTCCTCGTCGCCGAGAGGAGCGCGTTGGCAGGCCTCGAGCAGCGCAGCGGGCTGTGCCTTGATCCCGAGGTTGCGAAGGCCATGGCAGGAAGGGTGGTAGGCGATCGATCGATCTTCGGCGACCCGGAGGTCGGTGTCGAGGTCGTCAATCAGGTACTGGGTCAGTTCACGGGTGCGCACCGCCACACGCTCGGCCTTGGCGGCGTAGTCGGGTTCGTCGACGAACAGGCCGCGATAGTGATGGACGATCATGTCGGTGCATGACCCGGAAGGGAGAACGATCGGGCCCTCGGTGGAGTCGAGCACATCGAGCGTGTGGCGGGCCATCCCGATCGCTTCTGACCTGAACCCCCCGTTGTAGGCGGGTTGACCACAGCAGGCCTGCTCCTTGGGGAACCCAACCTCACACCCGGCCGCCTCGAGCACCTTCACCGTGGCTTCGCCCACTCCCGGCTTCAGCGCATCGACGAGGCAGGTGACGAAGAGCTGGACGACCACAGACCAACTGTACACCGTCTCGTTTCGGCGGCTCAAAGGCGCCGGTCGGCGAGGAAGATGCCGGAACGGGGTTTCGGTGCGAAGAACGTCGACTTGGGAGGCATCACCCCTCCCCGGTCGGAGACGTCGAGGAGGTCATCGATCGACGTCGGGTGGAGGAGGAATCCGACTCCGCCGCGCCGCCGGACCCGGGACACGAGCGTCACCTTGCCGAGAGCCCCTGGGATGAACACGAGTCGGGGATCGGTTCGCTCGTCGGTGACACCGAACCGGGGACGAAGGACCACCCGGGACAACGCAGTCGTGTCCTGCTCGCCGGGAAGGGGGTTGAGCGCAACCTGGAGCCAACCGCCCTCGGAGACGGCGATGGTCTCGCCGGGGACGGGCTCCGGTGGGTCCCCCGTCCGCCACTTCTCGGCGGACGGCCACTCACTCCCGAGCCATCGGTCGTAGGGGTACACCCTGAGGTCGTGGTCGGGGAAGGCGACCGCGAGGAGCCTCCCGGCCCGATGAGAGTCGTCCACCCCCAATGCTTCGGCCAGCCGCCGGGCGGCCGCGATCCGGTGGTGGCCGTCGATGATGTACGTGGCGTCGACAGAGTCGAACGCGGCCATCAGGGGGGCCGCGAGGTCGGGCGGGACCACCCACACCTGCTGGTGTTCACCGTCGGCGACGAGGTCGAGGTCCGGCACGGCCTGGACCACCCGGTCGACGACCTGGTCGACTCCGCTACTCCCGCGATAGGTGAGTCCAACCGGGCTCGACGTCAGCCCGACTTCACTGAGGTAGGCGGCGAGCTGGTCCTCCCGGTCGACCCTGGTCGACTCATGGGGACGAATCCTCCCGGGGAACTCGTGCACGGGAACGTCGCCCACCACCCCCGTCTGGACGTGGTTGCCCGCTGTGATCCGGTAGACGAAGCACCTCTCGGACGGAGCTCCGTAGGCATTCTCGGCTATCCGATCCGCCAGGTAGGACCGGGCGAGGTCGATGACTTCATCAGGTCCGAGGGTGGGGAAGTCCTCGGGCGACCGGGTGGCATTGAGGAACGATCGGGGCTGCGCCTCGGCAAGTCGACGTCGCTCCTTGCGGCTCAGGAGGTCATATGGGGGGCTGACAATGTCGGATGCCCACACCGACCGGACGAGCCGGACCTGGGCCGGGCGGAGCAGCCCGGTCACGAGACGTCGCGCACCGAGCAGTGGATGACATGTTCGACAGACATGAGCCGCGACCGGAGGTCCTCCGGGAGGTCCCCGATCACGTGAATGAGGGCGACCGCAGCACCGGCCCCGACGAACGGCTGATTGGTCATCTCCTGGATGTTCAACCCGGCCTCCCGCACCGCCTCGAGGACCGCCGAGAGCACTCCAACCCGGTCGAGATGCCGGACGATGAGGATCGCCCCCACCGGTTCGGGGGGCGTGAGATTGACCACATTCGACATGGCGCCTCGGACGAAGGACGCGAGCACTGCCACCACGCCGTCGGCCACAGCTCGCTGTGCTTGTTCGGTCGAGGCACCGATGTGGTGGGTGGTGTACACCGCCGGGTGCTGGGCGAGGACGGAGACGAAGTCTCCCTCGCCCACCGTGGGTTCGCCGGCGAAGACGTCGATCGCGGCGCGCAGCGCCTTGGATTCGATCGCCTCGAGGAGTGCCCCCTCATCGATGACATCGGCGCGTGACGTGTTGATGATCCACGCTCCGGCCTTGACATTGGAGAGGAACTCCGAGCCGATCAAGCCAACAGTGCTGGCGGCGGCCGGGACGTGCAGCGTGATGATGTCCGAGCTCGCCGCCAACGCCGCCAGGTCGGGAACGGTGGTGACGCCAATCGCCTTCATACTGCGGTCGGTCTCGGGGTCACGGTCCTTGGCGGTGGTGATGATCGGCATCCCGAAGGCGGCTGCTCGCTGGGCGACCGCGAGGCCGATCCGCCCCAGGCCGACGATGCCGAGTGTCCGTCCGGCGAGACCCTGGGCGTTGCCGTATTCCTTCTTTTTCCAGGCCCCGGCCCTGGTGTCGGCCACGTTGTCGGGGATGCGCCGATCGAGCGAGATGATGAGCCCGAGTGTGAGCTCCGCCACGGCGATGGCGTTCTTGCCGGGGACGTTGGCAACGAAGATCCCCCTGGCTGCGGCAGCCTTGGTGTCGATGGTGTTGGTGCCGGCGCCGGCCCGGAGGATGAGGCCGAGCGGACCGGCGGCAGCAATGGCCTCAGCGGTGACCTTGGTCGAGCGGACCACGAGGACATCGGCCTCCCCGAGGGCCGTCGGGAGGTCCTCGGCGGTCAGTTCCGGTCGAAGGTCGATCTCGTACCCGAGCGCGGCGACTGCCGGGATCGCCTCGGCGGGGAAGGTGTCGGCGAACAGGATCTTCATGACGTCAGGGGTGCAGGGCTCGGACGAGGGCTTCCGGCGTTATCGGGAGGGCATCGATCCACACGCCGGTGGCGTCGTGGATGGCGGCGGCGAGCGCCGGGCCGTACGTCATGTAGGGCATCTCGGCCATTCCCCTGGCACCGAGCGGGCCCAGCGGGTCATGGCCGTCGAAGAGGACCGTGACCACCTCCCGGGGGACATCGCCTATGCCGGGGATGAGGTACTGGGAGAAGCGCGGGTTCTTCACCCTCCCGTCCTCGACCACGAGGCGTTCCATGACGGCGTACCCGTGGGCTTGGGTGATCGCACCCTCGGTCTGCCCCTCGACGAGTTGTGGATTGATGACCGTGCCGGCATCGCTGGTCGAGACCACCCGATCGACGCGGATCATCCCGGTCTCGGCGTCGAGCGTCACCTCGACCACCTGGGCCACGTAGCCGTAGGAGAAGTTGGGGGTCGAGGGTCCTCCGTCGGGATCGAGCATCTCAGTGCGGGGTGGTTCGTAGCGGAAGAAGCCGCGTGCCGGACGGTCGCCGTCGAGCCAGGCCTTCTGGGCTTCCTCCGCCGCTCCGAGGATGGCGTTGCCCGCCATGAACGTGAGGCGGGAGGCGCTGGCCGACCCCGAATCCCCCGACGAGGCAGTGTCCGAGTAGCGGGTCTCCACCGCGTCGGGAGCGATCCCGATCGCGTCTGCAGCGATCTGGCGCCAGATGGTGTGGCCACCCTGGCCCACCTCGGCTCCACCGGCGAGGAGCACTGCACGTTCGACCGCGTCGTCCCCGTGGAGTTCGATCGCCGCCTCGCTCCGCTCGGGGAAGCCGAAGCTGAACCCGACGTTCTTGAAGGCACATGCGATGCCGCGTCCGCGTCGGGCCGAGTCACCGTCGCCCGGGAGGGTCCGGAACGACTGAACGGGAGGCACCACCGGGAGCGGGTCGGCCCAGGCAGCGGCAGTGGCGGTCGCTGTGACCACGCCGGCGATCGAGACGCCGGGAGGGAACGGCGTGTGGGTGATCCCGGGCTCACCGTCCTCGAGGAGGTTCTTCAATCTCAGTTCGACCGGGTCCATGCCAAGCACCGCGGCGAGTCGATTCATCTGGGACTCGGAGACGAACGTTCCCTGCGGTCCGCCGAACCCCCGGAAGGCTCCGCCGGGAACGCTGGTCGTGTAGACCCCCCGGGAATCGACACGGGCATGGGGAATGCGGTATGGGCCCGTACTGGTGAGGTGGAGGTTCCCAAGTACTTTGTTCGTTGTGTAGTTGTACGCACCGGCGTCGATGAGCGCGTCGGCCTCGGCTACCACCAGCGTTCCGTCCGCCTTGGCTCCCCATCGGGCATGGACCCGTGCTCGATGCCGCTTGTGATGGCCAACGATCGACTCCTCCCTCGACCAGCGCGTGACGATCGGACGCCGCTCGCCCCGTTCTGCAAGCCGGAGCGCGGCGAGCGCCATGACGATCTGGAGGCTCATGTCCTCCCTGCCACCGAACGCCCCGCCGATCGCTGGGTAGATCACGCGGATCTGGGCAGGTGGGAGGTCGAGGGCATGCGCGATCTGCTCGAGGTCCTCGTAGGTCCATTGACCTGCGATCTCGACCGTGACCCGTCCCACCTCGTCGATGTAGGCCATGGCGGCCTCAGGCTGGAGGTAGGCGTGCTCCTGATGCGGAAGCTCGTACGTCCCTTCGATGACGACATCGGCCTCGTCCCATCCGACGTCGACATCGCCCTTCCGGGACCTGTAGTGGAGGTAGACATTCGAGTCCGGCGAGTGTTCGGGATGGAGGATCGGGGCGTCGGGAGCCATCGCGGCGTCGATCGAATCCACGACGGGGAGCGGCTCCCACTCGATGGCGATGAGGGAGGCAGCGTGCCGAGCCTGCGATTCGGTCTCGGCGACCACGATGGCCACCTGGTCGGCCTCCCAACGGGAGACGTCGGCGGGGACCGCCGATCGGTCCGTGCCACCGACCCCCACCAGGACCGGTTGATCGAACATCGTGAGGCCGTACTCGTTCACCGGGACGTCGGCGGCGGCGAAGACGCCAACAACTCCCTCACTGGCTTCGGCCGCCGAGGTGTCCATCGACACCATGCGGGCGTGTACCTGGTCGGAGAACACCACCACCGCTTGGAGGGCGTTCGGTGGGAACCGATCCGCCGGGTACTGGGCGGCACCGGTCACCTTGGCCAACGCGTCGATCCTGGGCAAGGACTGGCCGATCATGAGTTCGCCCTACTGGCGCTCGCCACTGCTTCGACGATCTTGGCGTAGCCCGTGCAGCGACAGAGGTTGCCACCGAGTCCTTCGAGGATCTCCCCTGGTCCGGGCGACGGGTGTTCGTTGAGCAGCGCGGTCCCCGCGACGAGGAACCCGGGGATGCAGAACCCGCACTGCACTGCCCCCCTGTCGATGAAGGCCGATTGGAGGGGGTGGAGTGCGTCGTCACTTCCGAGGCCCTCCACCGTGGTGATGGTCCGGCCGGCCACCGCGCTGGCAGGCGTGAGGCAGGTGAGCACAGCGGAGCCGTCGACGAGAGCCACGCAGGCCCCACACTCCCCTTCCGCGCAGCCTTCCTTCACCCCTGCGGTCCCCGCCACATCGCGAAGCCAGTCGAGGAGCATCACGCCGGAGGTGTCCCGGCTGGGAACCGTCCGACTGTTCACCCACGTGGCGGCGGGGTCCCCCGTCCGGCCATGCGCACTCCCGGTGGGGCTGAGGAGCACCGGCTGTGTCTCGTCGAGCGGAAGCCCGGTTGCCAGGGCCTGCAGCGCCCGCCTGACGACCACCCGCACAAGGTGGCGACGGTGGTCGGCGCTGGCACGGATGTCGTCGATGGGCGTCACGCCCTCGGCAGCCATGAGCGCTGCTTCGTCGATCCTGCCCAGTTCGAGTACGCCCCCCCTCAGGTGTTCCTCGGCTCCTGCCGCCGGGATGATGGTGGGCGCCACTGCGCCGAGGAGTATCCGGACTTCGGAGGCCCGCCCGTTGGTCCGATCGACGAGGACGGTGGCGTTGACCACCGAGATCGCCTGGGCCGCGCGGAGGCCGGCCTTCACGAAGACCGCGGTGCGCGATGGTCCAAGCTTGGGGACCACCACATGGGTGACGATCTCCCCCGGTTCGAGGACTGTCCTCCGGACGCCGGTGTGGAAGAGGGCGACCGGGACGTCGCGGAGCCCCTCAGGACCGACGATCACCAGCCACGCGTCGAGGGCTCGCAAAGGCCCGATGGTGTCGTTGGCGGGACTGGCGGTGACGACGTTGCCGACCACGGTGGCTCGGTTGCGGAGGGCCGGGGCACCGACCTCCCGGCAGGCCTGGGCGAGGGGGGTGAGCGTCTCCCGGCAGAGCGCCGAGCCGGCGACCTGATTGTGGGTCACAAGGGCACCGATCCGGACCTCATCGCCGAGGTCCTCGATCTCGCCGAGGCCCTCCACGCTGGTGAGGTCGAGCAGGGTGGTGACATCGGGATGGACGCGGCGCTGGAGTTCGATGAGGAGGTCCGTGCCACCCGCGATGAGCCGGGCACTGGCGCCCAACTCCCCCAGGAGCCGGATGCCGTGGGTCACTGTGTCGAGCATGATGTGCCGGGTGACCGGCGTCGCCCGCAGGTTCACTTCATGCATGGCGCCCCATCATTGCCGGTCTGCGTTGTAGATGGGTCCACCCAGGTCCGCGTAGTCGAGCAGGACCTGGGCCGCGTCGGCCCGTCGAATGTCGAATCTGACCTCGATGCCGCGGGCCCGGAGTTGGTCGGGCCAGTGGTCGGGCTTGGGCCCTTCGTCGAACCCGACGGCGGCCGCGTCGGCGTCCCGGGCACCCAGTACGAGCCTGCTCACGCCTGACCAGACCGTGGCCCCGAGGCACATGAGGCATGGTTCGGTCGAGCTGTAGAGGCCGGTCCGGGTCTTCGCCCCCAGGTCGAAGTTCCCGAGGCGCTGGCCGGCGGCGGCGATGGCGGTGATCTCACCGTGAGCGATGGCGGTCGAACTCGGCACGACGACGTTCACGCCGGCGGCGAGCACGACGCCGGATGACTCCTCGACCACGAGCGCCGCGAAGGGCCCACCGGTCCCCTCGGTCACGTTTCGGCGCGCCAAGTCGATGGCCAGGCCGATCCGGTCCTCGTCCCCGTCCAGGGCGCCTGCTTGGGCCACGGCGCCATCCAGCCATTCCGGGAGGTCGATGCGGATGGTCATGCTCGTGCCCCTTTCAGGAGCGCTCGATCGAGCGGCAGTCCTTCGGACTGGGAGAGGATTCCCGAGAGACGCTCCGCATGCTGTTCGAGGGCCTCGTCCGGTGTCACCACCACGCTATCAATCCCCCGTTGGAGGAGGAACCCGGGTCGATCGCCGAGGGCGAACCGTTCGGGATCCGTGTAGAGGCGCGGTTTGATGATCGCCGGGTCTCCCACCTCGGGGCAGAACACCATGCAGTTCCCGCACTCGTTGCAGAGCTCCGCCAGCACGAAGTACTGCTGGCGGCCCGGAACGTCGAGCTCCTCGGGCGTGGGGAGACGGAAGAACGCATCATTGGGACAGACGGTGACACAGAAGTTGCAGGCGACACACCCCCACATCTGGAGCTCGCTGTCGACGGACCGAGGGAGCTTGCCCGTACCTTCCTTGGTGTACGGGCCGTTGGTGGCCGGGTCGTGAAGGGTCGTGAGGTAGGCGGAGAGCGGCCCACCGCTACCCGAGGCGGATGCCGTGCGCGCCTTCCATTCGGCCAGGTTGGCGGCACCCGACGACTCCATCGTCTTCTGGAGGTTGGTGAGCATCGGCTTGAGGCGGCCGTACCCGCCCGGCTGCAGCAGGTCGGAGCAGATGGTGAGCGGAGCGAGGCCGAGCCCGGCAGCCCATGGGAGGTTGTCCTTGCCGATACCTGCGGAGAACGAGACCTGGATCGGTCCGTCCTGCCCGCCGACCGCCAACTTGCCCGGCAGGGCAGCGTCGAGTTCCCCGAGCAGGGTCATGGCCAGCACATGCAGGGGTGGCCCCGACATGTACATGGTGTCATCCGGGAGGAAGCCCTTGTGGTTGCCCACCACCATGGTGTTGGTCAGCTTGATCCCGAACCGGCGGTCCCGCTCCGACGCGAAACCGGCGAGCTCCCCGATCAGGTCGAGTGCCCGTGGGAAGCCGAGGTCTGCGTCGAAGTCCGATCGGCGCAGCTGGAGTTCTTCGTAGCCGAGTTCGACGTTGAGGATCTCCTCCACCCGCTCGAAGCCGAGGAGCGTCGGGTTGAGCTTCACCACCACGTCCAGCCCGTGCCGGGTCATGAGGTGCTTGCAGATGGACTCGATCTCGTCGGGCGGGCACCCGTGGAAGGTGGAGAGGGTGACGGTGTCGGCGATTCGGCTGGGGAAGGGGTGGTCGTGCCACGCGGCGAACGGTGGGGGGATCGATGACCGAAGCCGTTCGATGTGCGGAGAGGCGTCGAGGAGGCTGTCGATGAACTCCGCCACCCGGGGCGTAGAGATTCCCGCAAGGTCGTACCCGACGCTCATGTCGAACACATGAGGTCCCGGGTCCGTCCCGAGGAAGGGGGTGAGCTGGTCCCAGCCGCTCAGGATCTCGATGATCATCCACGCCTTGACGTACTCGTCGAGGGACTGGGGGATCCTCAATTCCTGGCTCCACTCGATGTTGAAGCCGATCGTCTCCATGTCGATGCACGGCCGTCCGATCTCGAGTTCATCGAGGATCTGGACCGTCTTGAGTTCGATGAGGCGGCTCCCGCCCAGCCAGGCGAGGACGATGTTCTCCGCCAGTTGGGAGTGGGGGCCGGCTGCGGGCCCGATAGGGGTGGCGATCGGGCGGCCCAGGAACGCCGTCGAAAGGCCCGGCCCCTCCGATGCGTTGAAGAACCTGGCGGTGGGCAGGTCGAAGATGCGCTTACGGGACTCCCACTCGTGGGCGATCCTCCCGAGGAGGTGGTCGAGGGAGCTGGGGACGAGGGGCGGGATCTGGGTCACGGTCATCTCCTCACAGCCTTGCATGGAGCCGTGCCGCCTGCTCCTTGGCCTTGGCTCGGATCTCGGCGCCGTCCACCCTGGTTGCTTCCCCATCGACGAACACGACCTCCCCGGCAACTTCCACCCGCAACGGCCGGATCCCCGGGGTGAACGCTATGTGCCAGGGGTCCATCGGGTCGTACGACCAGGTGACGGTGTCCGCGAGCGCCTCCGGGGCGAGGTCCCACCCGGTGGTGAGCCATGACCACGCCACGTCTGGACTTGCCGTCACGTCGACCGACCGGTGCATCACGTATGCCAGGCGGAAGGATTCGATGACGTTGGCACCGATGCCGTCGGTACCGAGGGCCACCGGGTTGGCGAAACGAGCCGGGTCTGCATAGCCCACGGCGTTGTTGAGGTTGCTGCGTGGGTTGTGGAGGATCGTGCCCCGCAGGGAGTGGTCTGTCGGGAGATGGACGCCGTGGGCAAGGAGCCAGTTGTCCCTGGTCAAGCTGGCGAGCATGGCCGGCGCCTCGACATCCCCGGGTCCCTCGCATACGTGCACATGCACGCCGACACCGAACTCCTCGGCGAGGGAGGCGGCCTCCTCCAGCAGGTTCTGCGAGCAGGTGAACGAGGCATGGATCCCAACGAGGCCCGGGCGGCCGGTGGCGAGGAAACGCCGGTTCTCAACGAGGCCGCGAGCCGCGCCTTCGGGTCCATGACGGTCGGTCACCCCGTAGGCGGGGATCACCCGGACGCCCACTTCCTCGCAGGCGTCGGCGATGATGTCCAGGGAGCCTTCGATCGCGTTCGGAGTCTCGTTGTGGTCGATGATGACGGTGGTCCCTGCTTCGAGGGCCTCGAGGGCCGCCAGCTTGGCCGAAGCCTCGAGCATGCGGAGGTCAAGGGCCGCATCCAGGCGCCACCAGACCTGTTCGAGGATTCCCAGGAAGTCCGTTGGGGTGACGGGCGGTGCCGGCATGCCCCGGGCCAGTGCCGAGTAGATGTGATGGTGGGCGCAGACGAGACCGGGGGTCACGGCGGACGGACTGGTCATTCCTCCCCTCCTGTCGTCGCGGTTGCCAGCGGTTGATGGGCACGAATAGGGAGTCGGTTCCGCCAGACACCGTCAACTTCGTGAAGGGCGGCAGCCACCGCCCCGGCGGTGGGAACCAGTCCGATCTCGCCCACTCCCTTGATGCCGTATGGCGAGTTCGGTTGTGGCACCTCCACCAGGCGAACCTCGACTTCGGGCATGTCCTTGGGCCGGAGGATCCCGAGGCTGCGGAGCGTCATGTTCGTCGGCATCCCGTGCTCGTCGGTCGGGAAGTCCTCGGTGAGGGCGTAGCCGAGTCCCATGTGCACGGCTCCCTCGACCTGCCCCTCACACAGGAGCGGATTGACGGCCCGTCCGACGTCGTGGGCGGCGATCACCCGCTCGATCTCCCCCGACAGCTTGTCGGCGATGACCACCTGGGCGGCGTACCCGAACGTGGAGTGGAGGATTGGCTCGGCCACGTCATCGCCGAGCTTGTTCGTCCAGTCGATGACGTACTCGCCCAGGTAGTCGACGCCTGGCTCCATTCCCCCGACAATGGCCGCATGACAGGCGCGCTGAATGGACCCGGCCGCCATGAGCGTCCCCCGTGAGCCGGTGGTTTGTCCGAACCCGAGGTCGTGACTCGTGTCGATCAGCACCCGGACATCCTCTGGGCGGACGCCCAGTTCTTCGACGACAACTTGGATCGCGACGGTGTGGACGCCTTGGCCCATCTCGGTCCAGCCGTGGCGGACCTCGACCTTGCCGTCGACCCGGAAGTGGACCACTGCCCGGGAGACTTCGCGGAAGCCGTTTCCAAGCCCGGAGTTCTTGAGCGCCAGTCCCACTCCGACTGCTTTGCCGCCAGCCCTGGCGGTTTCGTAGGAATCGGCGACGGCCTCAAGGCAGGCCAGTGCCCCGGCGCTTCCTTCGTCCATGCGCTGGCCAGGGCCCCAGATCATGCCTGGGGTGATCACGTTGCGGCGCCGGATCTGCCAGCCACTGATCCCGGCTTTCTCGGCCAGTCGATCGAGGGCACCCTCCATCGCGAACTGCGCCTGGTTGGCCCCGAAGCCTCGGAACGCCCCGCACACGGGGTTGTTGGTGCGGACCGCCACGGCGCGCACATCGATCACGGGGACCGCGTATGGGCCCGACGCATGCCCGGCGGCCCGCTCGAGCACCTTCATCCCCACCGATGCGTATGGTCCCGAGTCGCCGACCATACGGACTCGCAGTGCCGTGAGTACCCCTTCGCTGTCACACCCAGCTTCGAGGTCGATGGTGATGGGGTGGCGCTTGGGGTGCATCCGGAAGGACTGTTCGCGGGTGAGCGTGCACTTCACGGGCCGTCGGAGGAGGTGGGCGGCGAGCGCGGTTGGAGCCTGGTTGGAGAGGTCCTCCTTGCCGCCGAACGCTCCCCCGTTCGAGACCAACTCGACGGACACGTCGTCGGTGGTGAGTCCCAGCGCTGCTGCAATCTGGTCCCGGTCGTCCCAGATCCCTTGACCGCCGCTGTATACGTGTATGCCCCCGTCGGCACGTGGGACCACCAGCGTCGACTCCGGCTCGAGGAAGGCGTGCTCGACCCGCTGGGTCACGAAGCGTTCCTTGACGACATGGGCAGCACCGTCGAGGGCGGTCGCCGCGTCTCCCCTGGTGTACTCCGAGATCGAGAGCACGTTCCCGGTGAGGCCCCACACGGCGTCCTCGTCGGAGACAAGGGCGGTTTCCGCGTCGACGAAAGGGGGGTGCACGACGTAATCGACGTCGATCAGTTCGGCGGCCGCGCGTGCCGTGCGTACGTCCTCTGCGACGACGATCGCCAGCACGTCCCCCAGGTAGGAGGTGCGCCCGCCAACGGGGATGAGGACGGGCCAGTCCTTGTGGATGATCCCGACCCGGAGGTCACCGGGGAGGTCCGCCGCGGTGAACACCGCAGCGACCCCGGGAAGGGCCTTGGCGGCCGAGGTGTCGATGCCGACGACATCGGCGCGGGCGTGATCCGCCAGGTGAAGGGCCCCGTGGAGCATTCCCTCCACCCTGAGGTCATCGACGTAGGCACGGTCGCCGAGGGCCAACGACAGGGACTCATACTTGGCTCCGCGGGTACCGATCCCTCCCACCGGAGTCGGCTCGGGTATCGGGTCCCCGGTGGCCAGGAGTTCGATGGCCTCGATGATCTTGGCGTAGCCGGTGCAGCGACAGAGGTGGGCGCCGAGGCGACCTTCGATGGTTCTCCGATCGAGGGAGGGTCCTTTCTGGTCGACGAGCGCCTTCGCCCGGACGATGATGCCGGGCGTGCAGAACCCGCACTGGAGGGCCCCGGTGGCGGCGAAAGCCGCTGCGTAGCGGGCCCGCTCGTCCTCGGGGAAGTGCTCAAGGGTGCGGACCGCCCTGCCCTCGGCCTTCTCGAGGGAGACGAGGCAGGCCTGGATCGGCTTCTCGTCGAGCAGGATCGTGCAGCATCCGCACTGTCCCTGGGGCGAGCATCCGTCCTTGGGGGAGGTGATCCCCAGCTCCTCGCGCAGCGCGGACAGGAGATGGGGGTGACCGTCGTCGACATCGACCGGCTGGTCGTTCACCGTGAACCTCATGGCGTCTCCGGCGGGAGGATGGCGCCCCGCTGGGCTGTGATCCGCCCATACGCCTCGGGAACCCGATATCGGTCGAAGTCGAACAGGGTCTCCTTGTAATTCCGGGTCCAGTCGAGGTCGAGCGTCGCGACGATCACTTCATCGCCATCGGTCACGGCCTTGACGAGGATCTCGCCCGATGGGGCATAGATCGCCGATTCGGCGAGCGAGGGCACGCCTTCCTCGATGCCTCCCTTGGCGATGCCGACCACGAAGGCGCCGTTCTGGTACGCCCCGGACTGCATCACGAGGTGGTTGTGGAACGCCTGCAGGGGGTCCTGGGAGGGGTCGGGGGCGTAGTGGAGCGGGGTGTTGTAGCCGATGAGGATGAGCTCGGCCCCTTGCAGCCCCATCACCCGGTAGGTCTCGGGCCACCGGCGATCGTTGCAGATTGCGGCTCCGACTATCCCCCCGAACGCCCGCCATACGGGGAAGTCGCTACCGGGTTCGAAGTAGTGGCGTTCGGCGTGCTGGAACTCCCGCCACGGCTCGTGCTCCTCATGACCGGGGATGTGCACCTTGACGAAGACCCCGACATCCGATCCGTCGCGTTCGACGAGGTGGTAGACGTTCTGGTGGCGGCCCTCGGCGGTGATCCGGGCGTAACCCAACCCGAACCCGACCCCGAGGCGCCGCGCGTCATCGAACAGGGGCTGGGTGAACCGGTTCGGCATCTCCCGTTCGTACCAGTGGGTGGCTTCCTCGAGGGGCAGATGCCAGCGAGGGAAGAAGGTCGTCAGGGCCAGTTCTGGGAACGCGACCAGCTCTGCTCCCTGCCCTGCCGCCTCCGCCAGGAGCGCCCGCAGCCGGCCAACCACCACTTCGCGTGTTTCGTCCCGGGCGATGGGCCCGAGTTGGGCAGCAGCAACGGTCAGGATTCGGGGCACGCCGCTGAGTATACGAAATGTAAAGAGCGCGGTGCCGCGACTCCGGTCATTGCTCTCGAACCGTGCTTTACACTTCGTCAAACATCCCGTGAGGAGCGACGATGACAATGGTGCGAGCGGCCCTGGTCCAAGCCGGGTGGACCGGTGACCCCGAGTCCATGATCGAAAAACAGATCGGCTACGCCCGGGCTGCGGCCGAGGACGGTGCCCAGGTGCTCTCGTTCCAGGAGATCTTCTCGTCCGACTACTTCTGCGCGGTGCAGGAACGGGAGTACTTCGCGCTCGCCGAGCCCATGCCCGGTGGGCCGACGATCACCCGCATGCAGGCCCTCGCACGCGAGACCGGCATGGTCCTGGTGGTGCCCATGTTCGAGATGGTCGACGAGGGCACCTACTACAACGCGGCTGGCGTCATCGATGCCGACGGGACCTTCCTCGGCAAGTACCGAAAGAACCACATCCCGCAGGTGAAGGGATTCTGGGAGAAGTTCTATTTCCGTCCCGGCAACCTCGGCTACCCCGTGTTCGACACGGCCGTCGGGAAGGTCGGTGTCTACATCTGCTACGACCGCCACTTCCCGGAGGGGTGGCGAGAACTGGGACTCAACGGGGCCAAGATCGTGTTCAACCCGTCCGCCACGACTGCCGGGCACTCCCTCTACCTCTGGAAACTGGAACAACCCGCCGCGGCCGTAGCCAACGAGTACTTCGTGGGGGCGATCAACCGGGTGGGGACCGATCCGTTCGAAGGGACCGCGTTCTTCGGATCGTCGTACTTCGTCGACCCCCGGGCCAACATCGTCGGTGACCCCGCTTCTGAGAGCGAGGACGACGTGATCGTCAGGGACCTCGACATGTCGATGGTCGAGGAGACCCGGAACTACTGGCAGTTCTTCCGCGACCGCCGACCGGAGACGTACGAACGGATCGCGGCGACATGAACGTCACCGCCGAGTTCCTCATCGAACCCTTCAACGAGGGGGCGCCCGGCCCTCATGTGGTGGCCGCCCTGTCCATGCTCGATGCCGCCGGGTGTGCGGTCGAGATGGGTCCATTCGGGTCGTCGCTGACCGGCCACGCCACGGTCGTGCTGCCGGCGCTCTCGGAGGCGTTCGGCCGCGCCCTGGCAAACGGTGCGACTCGCGTCACGCTGACCGTCGAGGCGGACACGACATGAGCCACCCCCTCGCCGACGCCATCGCCCCACTCGTGAAGGCCATCGGCGCCTCCGTCCGTCCCGCCGGGGAGGCGTCGGACACCGATGTCGTCCTCTCCTGGCTGGGCCGACCGGCGCTGGCGGTCCGACTCGACCTCACCGAGACCCTGCAAGGGATGATCGCCTCGGTGGAGCAGGAACTCGGGGGCCCACTCGACCGACTCCACCGCGATGCGAAACAAGCAGCCGTCCGAATCCTGGACGAGCGGGGGGCCTTCGCCATTCGGAAGGCGATCGAGGACGTGGCCGAGGTGATGGGTGTCAGTCGCATCACGATCTACAACTATCTCAACGCGATCAGGAAGGCAGAGTGAGCGGCGTGCATCTCCCCCACCTCGGGCTCTACGACGAGGTCGTCGACGAGGAAGCGTATTCCCGTTCGGTGGATCGCTTCCGGGCCCAGGGCATCGCCCTGCCGACGTTCGCCCAGTTGGCCGATCCCACCACCATCCCCGCCTCGGTCACATCCCGACTGGCATCGGTCGATCCCGACGCCGCCGACCCGCTCAACCTGTGGCGGGTCCACTGGTACAACGATGCGACGCGGACGGGACGGTCGGAAGTCCCCGACCATCTCGAACTTCCCGGTGAGTTGACGGGGGTCGATGCACGCATCGTCATCGTGTTCGGGAACAGGTTCCCGATGATCCGGGCCCACAAGGTCCTGGCGGCCTATGCCTGTCTCGCGCCCCGCATCGTGACCGGAGCCTTCGACCCCACACGCGACCGTGCCATCTGGCCCTCGACAGGCAACTATGCCCGGGGTGGGGTGGCCATCTCCAGGATCATGGATTCGCGCGGGGTTGCGGTGCTCCCCGAAGGGATGAGCCGGGAGCGCTTCGACTGGTTGCACGAGTGGACCGAGTCGGAGGCCGACATCATCCGCACGCATGGCACCGAGTCGAACGTCAAGGAGATCTACGACGCTTGCAACGAACTCGCCAAGGACCCAACCAACATCGTCCTCAACCAGTTCTCCGAGTTCGGCAACCACCTCGGTCACTACGCCGTCACGGGCCGGGCCCTGGCGCACGTCGCCGACCACGTCGGTGGCAGGCTGGCCGCCTACGTCGCTGCCTCCGGGTCCGGCGGAACCCTGGGCGCCGGTGACCTGCTGAAGGAACGGTTCGGAGCCCGCATCGCCGCAGTCGAAGCCCTCGAATGCCCCACGATGCTCTACAACGGTTACGGCGAACACAACATCCAGGGCATCGGCGACAAGCACATCCCGCTCATCCACAACGTGATGAACACCGACGACGCCGTGGCGGTGACCGATGCAGCCACCGATGCACTGCTCCTCGTCTTCAACACCGAGCTCGGAAAGGGGATCCTGCGAGCCAAGGGCGTCGCCCCGGATGTCATCGATGCGCTCCGCCACATGGGCCTCTCCTCGATCTGCAACATGCTCGCCTCGATCAAGCTCGCCAAGTACCACCGGCTTGGCTCCGACGACGTGGTGATCACTGTCGCCACCGACGGAGCCGAGATGTACGGGTCCGAGATCGACCGGATCACAGCCCGTGACCATCCGGACGGCTACGGAACCGGGGAGGCGGCCGCCGCCCACGCCCGCTTCCTCGAAGGTGTCACCACCGATCACTTCCTCGAACTGGGGGTGGTGGGCCGGGAACGGATCTTCAACCTGGGCTACTACACGTGGGTCGAGCAGCAGGGCACCGCGTTCGAGGACTTCGAGGCCCGCCGAGAGCAGGACTTCTGGACCGGGCTCCGGCCGTACCTCGACCGTTGGGACGAGATGATCGACCTGTTCAACGAGCGCAGCGCTGGCACATGACCATCAGCGTCATGGGGATGCTTGAGCACGGTGGGTCGAACGAAACGCCCCCACACCCGGGCCGGATCGGCTGGGGGCGATGAGGAGCCTGGCCGACGAGAACCCGTTCCTTCGCTACCGGTTCTCCCTGGACGTGTACGCCGAAGCCGTCCGTCGCGGATGGTCGGACGAACGGTTCGTCGATCTCGTCGGGGAACTGGACGATGCGGTGGCCACGGTGGCCGGCACCGGCTTCCGGGTCACCTCCCTGGATTCACATCCCGACCTCGCCAAAGCCCTCGACCTTCGCACGGATTGGTTGTGGGCGAAGGACGAAACCAACAACGTGGGAGGATCCCACAAGGCCCGTCATCTCTTCGGCACCGCGCTGTGGAACCGCCTCGACGAGGCGCCCCGAGGCGAACTGGGCATCGCCTCGTGTGGGAACGCCGCCGTGGCTGCGGCGATGGTGGCCCGGGCACTCGGCGACTCCCTGCGGGTCTTCGTCCCAACCTGGGCGGAACCCGAGGTCCTCTCGATCCTCGATGAACTCGGAGCGACGGTCGAGCGATGCGAGCGTCGCCCCGGCGAAGTGGGCGACCCTCCCTTCCTCCGGTTCGAGGAAGCCATCGTCGAGGGGCTCACGCCCTTCTCCGTGCAGAACTCCGTGACCCCCACCACGATCGATGGCGGACGAACGATCGGTTTCGAGATCGCCGAGCAACTCCACCGCGCCGGGGCCGAGGAGACCATTCGGCTCATGGCGCAGGTGGGGGGCGGGGCACTGGCGTCGGCTGCGTGGCTCGGCCTCACCGAAGGTGAACGGGAGTGGGGAATGATCACGTCCTCGCTGCTGCACGCCGTCCAGTCGGAGGCTGCTGCTCCCCTCCCCCGGGCGTGGGATCTCCTCACCGGGACCATCACCGACCTTCCCCTCCACTGGCCGGCCCGGGCGTCTCACTTGGCTGGTCGATCCGACGCCATCGCCGAGCTCGAGCGCATCGCCGACGCCGAACCCGGGCTCTTCATGCAGCCGTGGGAGGATCCCGGCCACTCGGCGGCCTCGGGCATCCTCGATGATGTCACCCATGACTGGATGACGGTCGTGTTTCCCATGATCCGGTCGGGTGGCTGGCCGGTGGTGGTCTCCGAGGAGAAGATCGTTGAGGCCAATCGACTCGTGAGAGCCCACACCTCGGTCAAGGCATCTGCCACCGGCAGCGCTGGCTTGGCCGGCCTCCTTGACCCCGCAATCAGGGCAGAGGTGACCCCGGAGGATCACGTCGTCGTCTTGTTCACCGGGATCGATCGGACAGGCGGCTGAGGTCAGCGGCCAATCGTCGGGTCGATGAACTCGTTGGTCACGATGGCGCCGGCCTCGAGGTTGTCGGCAACGTCGAACCCCACCTCCCTCGCCAGGTCGATGACACCCTCGACCCGAGCAAGGTCGAAGTCACCCAGGGTCGAGTTGGGACCGTTGCCTACGATCCCGAGCTCATCCATCGTCCTCACCGAGTCCGCCAGGCCGGCTGCGGAGAGCACCCAGAAGCTGTCGAGGTCGATCACCTCGCGCAGGATGGTCGCATTCACCGGGCCCGGGTCGTCCTGGAAGTCGATGGCTGCCTGCTGCACGATCGGCACGAACGCCGACAGGCAGGATCGAGCGTCATCGTTCAGCTTGTCAGGTCGAATGGCGAGCACCTGGCTGTAGATCTCCCATCCGGAATCGTGGATGAGGAGGAAGTGGACGGGGCGACCCCAGTCGGTGAAGTCAAACTCGTAGCTGTAGGGCTCCTGGGTGGCGAATCCCTGCTGGGCGATCTCCCCGTTGGAGGCGATGAAGCGGCCTGGCGACCCGTTGTGTGAGGGGTCGACCTGGTCGGCATCCACCAACCCTGCACCCACGAGGTAGTCGGCGTAGTACCCCCCACTGAAGACGTTGAGAACGGCGCCGGACGCCTTGACGTCGTCCCACGAGTCCCAGGCGTAGGTGTCGGGGTCGAACATGATCATCTGGGGGTTCTTCTCGAGCGGGGCGACCACTGCAACCGTCGGTTGGGTGGCGTAGAGGGCGATCTGCTCGTCGGTGTTCACGTAGCCGAGGAAGATGCTGTCATCGGAGTAGATGAGGGAGGTCCCGGGCTGGTCACCGATGTACGGCCCGCCCGATCGAATCTCAATCGTCAGGTCGACATCTCCGTAGCCGAGCGGGCCGCGGAACACACCGGATCCGGGATCGATCTCCCCCTCGCCCCTCGTGAGTTGGTAGAGCGAGCCATGCTCCGCCTCCGGGAACCAGTCCGTCTGGATCACGAGCGGATCAGGGCATCGGGAGAGATCGGCAACCACGCTGCCCCCGTCGGACGGGGTCCCACGATTGGCATCGTCACCAAGGCACGCCCCAGCCAACAGGCCAACAACGACGAGCGAGATGAGCGGTCGGCTGGGTTTCATCGGTCTGCCTCTCTGTGACGCCCAGGGGGCCGCCCAACCTAGTGCGGTCTCCGGGGTCTCTCGCGAGGGGGCTTATCCACCGGACTCGTGCCAGTGGGAGGTGAGACGGGTCCGGAACCATCCGAAGAGCACGAATACGGCGATCCCGAGGAGGGTCGAGAACGCCAGTGCCCCGAACAACTCCTCGGGCCGTAGGCGGGCCACGTAGATGTTGATGAGGTTGCCGAGGCCCTTCTCACCGCGACCGAAGAAGAAGTCCCCCACGATCGCCCCGACCACCGAGAGCCCAGCAGAGATCTGGAATCCAGTGAACATCGCTGGGAGCGACGCCGGGATCTCCAGCTTCACGAGCCGTGCCCAGCGTGATGACGTGTGGAGGGTGAAGAGGTCATGGAGCCCGCGGTCGGCCGACTTGAGTCCAAAGAGGGTGTTGGTGATGATCGGGAAGAGGGAGATGATCACGACCACGAACAGCCGGGCGCCGAACCCGAACCCGAACCAGAGCCCGATGAGCGGGACGAGGGCGAGGATCGGAACCGTCTGCAGAAGCACCGCATAGGGGTAGCCGGAGATCTCGATCCACTTGGCGTGGTTCATGGCGACTGCAACGACCACACCCACGACGATGGCGATGGCCAGGCCGGCGAACGACAGCCTGGTGTCGAGCCACAGCCCGGCGAGCAGGTCACCGAGGTTGTCACGATCGAGGAACGCCGTCTGGAACACGTCGTGGGGGTACGGGAGAAGTGTGGCTCGCAGGCGGTCGGCCGCGCCCGGAGGCTCGCCGAGGAGGACAGGGAGGAATCGCCATGAGAGGAGATACCAAATGGCGAGGAACCCCGCAAAGACAATTGCAGGCGGTCCGAGGAGCCCGGGCCACCCCTGCCTACCCTCCACCTTTGGGTCGGGGAGGAGTCCCATGTCCCCGAAGCCGGACTGTCCGGTTCCCCGGATTCCGCCCACTGCCTCGGCCCCGGCGAGGTGGTCCTCAGGCATGAGCATGCCCGAGCGACTCGGCAACGGAGGCCCCGAGTGATACGAACTGCTGCGAGAAACGCAGGCCCGGCGGTCGGGGGTAGTCGAACGGCACTTCGAACTCGGCAACGATGCGTCCCGGACGGGCGGACATGACCAGGATCCGCGTCGACATGAAGACTGCCTCCGACACCGAGTGGGTGATGAAGAGTCCGGCGAACCCCTGCTCGGCGAAGAGGTCGAGTACCTCCTCGTTGAGCCGCTCGCGGGTGATGGCATCGAGGGCGCCGAAGGGCTCATCGAAGAGCCACACGGTCGGGTGGAGTGTCAGGGACCGGGCGAGGCTGACCCGCATCCTCATGCCGCCGGAAAGCTGCTTCGGGAAGTGGGACTCGAAGCCGGCGAGGTCGACGAGTTCGATCGCCTCGGCGGTCAGCCGCCTGCTCTCGACCGGGTCGATCCCGTGGAGTTCGGCGAGCAGCCCAACGTTGTCCTGGACCGTCCGCCACGGCAGGAGTGTGGCGTCCTGGAACACGTAGCCGAGTCGGTCGCGGTCCACGGCCACGGAACCGGTGGTCGGAGCGAGAAGGCCGGAGGCCAGCCGGAGCAGGGTCGACTTGCCACAACCTGATGGTCCGACCACGGTCACGAACTCACCCCCGGACATCGCCAGGTTGATCCCGTCCAGGGCCTCCGTGCCGTCAGGGTAGGTCATCGAGACATTGCCGAACGAGAGGGCCGGGGCGCCGCGGTGTTCTGTCATGGCGATCGCACGACCCTAGTGGTGTGTCTGCCGATTGGGGCCCTCGGGGCTTCGAGGTCCCGGCGTCACAAGGCAGGGACACACAACGACCATGCATCGGTAGAGCCGTCGAGGTGGAGGACGGGCCGGGGGGCGGTGAAGCGTGCCGACCAATTGACCGACGCACACCCGCGGTCAGGGGGTTACCACCACCGTCGTACCCACGTCGGCCCATCGGTACATGCGCACCGCATCGGTGTACTTCTGCCGAACACAGCCACCGCTGAGGGCGGTACCGAGTTGATCCTCGGTCTGCATCGTTCTTCCGTCGGCGTACCGAGGGAGGTCGTGGAACCCGATGTTGGTCTTGTCGGTCTTGGCGAAGCGCACCATCCACCGCATGGTGATCCCGTTGCCAAGGAAGGCCGTCGTCCGGGGGGACTTCGAGAACACCGAGTAGGTGCCGGGGATGGGCCAACCATCTCTCCCCGACACGAGGTAGTTGGCGAGGATCGTGTCGTCGGCGTCAACCAGCCACACCATCTGGTCGGTGAGGGCGTACACGATGCGCCGGCCCGAACCGGAGTCGACAGGGAGTGGAGCGGCGTCGAGAACTGGCGGGGCCGTAGCCCTGAGGTACCGATCGAAGACCCGTCCCTCCTCCGTCCAGGACGACTCGAAGACCTCGAGAGCGCCGGACCCAGGAGAAGGGATCACGCGCGGCGACGCGACCGCGGACGCGGCGGTGGCAGGGACAACCACGATGAGTCCGAACAGAACACAGAGAGTGGCGAGGCGCCTACGCATCCGCAAAGCGTACCCGCCCATCACGGGGACCGTGGGATGGCATCGGAGTCGGCGTCGCCATGGGGTCGAATCATCGTCACGGGTTCGATGCGCGAGACCCCTATACGGAGATGAGCCCAGCTGGTGTGGACCGTCGGCTCAAGGTTTGGGGTGCACCTGGCCGATGAACTAGGTGGCATGCAGATCATCACAGTTGTCTCCCCGTCCTCCGAATTCACCGAGCGGCTCAGCCTCGTGCTCCTCGGACAGTCCAACCTGGCCGTCACGTCGTGGTGGGACGAATTGATAGCCGCTCAGCCCGAATACGCCGTGGACAAGATCCAGGAGTCCCGTCCGTCCCTGGTCTTGCTCGGACCCGAACTCGAGCGGAATACGGTCCTGGACTTGGCGGCCGAACTCCATCACAGGATGCCCGAGGTCTCTGTCATCGAGATCGCCGAACCGGACCCCTCCCTCTTCCCCCAGGCGATGAGCGTCGGGATTAGGGACATCGTGGCCGAGGACTCCCCGTTCGAGGTGTTGCGGGACAGGATCAATCGGGCCCTGGCAGTCTCGGAGCGACTCACTGCCCGCCGGCAGACCAACGAGGACGTCGAGCGTGGTTCGATGGTGGTGGTGGTTGCCCCCAAGGGTGGGACCGGGAAGACATCGACGATCGTCAACCTGGCGATCGTCCTCAGCCAGCAGCATCCCGGCGAGGTGGTCCTCATCGACCTCGATCTCCAGTTCGGCGGGGTCTGTGAGACCTTGATGGTCGACCCGCTGTACACCATTTGTGACGCAGCCCGGCTCCAGGGTCCCCTCGACAGCACTTCGGTGAAGGCCCTGCTCACTCCCAGGGACGGGATGTTCATCCTCGCCGCGCCGGAGTCACCCGAGGGCGCCGATGCGATCGACTCGGCGCTGGTGGAAACCGTGATCTCCGCGCTGTCCACGGAGTTCAAGTGGATCCTCGTCGACACCGCAGCCGGCATCGAGGAGGAGACCATCTGGGTGATCGAGAACGCAACCGACACGCTCCTTCTCGTCTCGGAGGACATGCTTTCGTTGACGTCGATGCGCAAGACGATCGGACTCCTCGATCAACTCGGCTTCACGAACTCCGCTCGGACGCTGGTCCTCAACCGGGCCAACAGCAAGGTGGGACTGGATCGCGAAGCGGTCGAACAAGCCTTGGGTGCCCGGATCGACATCGAGATCCCCTCCACCCGACAGGTGCCCATCAGCCTCAATCGCGGTGAGCCCTACACGGAGGCGAATCCGAACTCGACGATTTCGCGTCGAATCGCCGACATCGCCCTCCGACTCGTTGACAGCCGGGATCGGCGTAGGTCTTCGCTGGTTGGCGGCACGTCGGCCAGTCGCTGACCTTCGTCGACCACCATCCCACCGAAGGGTGGAAGTGGCCTGCCGGGATCGGCCAGGTGGGGGTCCATTCGCACCACGGAGTGCTCCACGTGTGGCAGAGTGCGGGTTCGGTGACATCTGGAGTTGGCTTGAACGACACGAATTCGAACGGCGATTCCCCGTCGGCCCTGATCGACGGAATGATCGAAGGGCTTGGCGACTGGCGTGGCGAGACGCTGTCACGTGTCCGCAACCTGATCCACCAAGCCGACCCCTACGTGGTCGAAGAAGTCAAGTGGAGGAAACCTTCCAACCCGTTCGGTGTCCCCGTCTGGTCCCACGACGGCATGCTGTGTACCGGCGAGACCTACAAGGACAAGGTGAAGCTCACGTTTGCCAGGGGTGCCGCACTGGAGGATCCAGCGGGCCTGTTCAACTCCAGCCTCGAGGGCAAGGTGAGGCGGGCCATCGACATTGCCGAGGGCGATGACATCGACGAGGAGTCCTTCAAGTCGCTCGTCCTTGCTGCTGTCAGCCTGAATGAACTCTCAGCGCGCCGATAGTCGATTCGACGAGGGGCCACCACGCGCCGTCACAGCGGCCGTCACAGCGGCCGCCATGCCGACAACGGCCGTCGATCAGGGTCCCCTGCGATACTCCGGCGATGGCGTACCCCTACCCGATGACGACTCCCCACTCCAGTGGGGACCTGGGTGTTGGGGACGGACACGAGGTCCGTTGGGAAGTCAGCGGCAATCCTGAGGGCACACCGGCCGTCCTCCTGCACGGCGGACCCGGATCTGGCTCCTCCCCGCGTCATCGCCGCCTGTTCGACCCCGACCGGTACCGGATCGTGCAATTCGACCAACGCAACTGCGGACGGAGCAGCCCGAACGCAGGCGCCCCGGCCGTCGACCTCTCGACCAATACGACGCAGCACCTGGTGTCCGACATCGAGCAGCTGCGAACGGCCCTGGGCATCGACCGATGGCTGGTGTGGGGCGGATCGTGGGGGACCACCCTGGGCTTGGCTTACGCGCAGAGCCATCCCGACTCGGTCACTGGACTCCTGCTCAGCAGCGTCACCACCACAACCCGGCGACGAGGTGCAGTGGATCACGCGGACGATGGGCCGGGTCTTCCCCGAGCGATGGCAGCGCTTCCTCGAGTTCCTCCCGCCGGCACTCCGCGATGGCGACCTCGCTGCCGGGTACCACCAACTCCTGATGGACCCCGACCCCAGCGTGCACGGACCGGCCGCGTTGGCGTGGTGCGATTGGGAGGACACCCATGTCTCGATCGCCTCCGGTTACCAGCCCACACTGCGGAGTTCCGACTCCAGGTCTCGCCTCTGCTTTGCCCGGCTGGTGACCCACTACTGGGCCAATGCCGGCTTCCTCGCGGATGGCCAATTGATCCGAGACGCCACGAACCTGGCCGGAATCCCGACGTACCTCGCGCATGGGCGAAGGGACATCAGCTCACCGGCGCACATCCCGTTCGCCCTGGCAGCCGCGATCCCCGAATCCGAGCTCTTCATCGCCGAAGGCGACGGCCATGGCGGACCCAGCATGTCGGGCTGGATGAGCTCGATCGCGGATCGCCTGGCCGGGTAGGGAGGGGCGGTGGGTTCGATTCATGAATGGTGGTCTGACGCGGGCAGACCGCCGATCGGCGTCTTCTCCTCCTTGTTTTGACACAGTCCAGACTTCGTCACACAATCCGGGCATGCCCTCGATGTCATCCGCCGGGCCGACCGGCCTCCTCCACCAGCACGGTCTCCGCGCCACTGCCCAACGCAAGGCGGTGCTGCGGGCGGTGTCAGACCTGCCGCACGGCACCGCCAACGACATCACCCAGGTCGTCCGGTCCGCGATCGGCGCGATCTCCCGCCAGGCCGTGTACGACGCTCTCGACGTCCTTGCCGACCGCGGGCTGATCCGACGCATCCAGCCTGCCGGCTCCCCCGCACGCTTCGAGGACCGGGTCGGCGACAACCACCATCACCTGATCTGTCGTGGCTGCGGACGGATGGTCGATGTCGACTGTGCGGTCGGTGACACCCCTTGCCTGACCGCGGCCGACGGTTCGGACTACGACATCGATGAAGCCGAGGTCGTGTACTGGGGCCGATGCACCGAGTGCCGGGCAGCCAACCTCGATCGGAGCACCACGCCGCACACGAACACACCGAACCAACAGACAAGAGACCAAGGGGAAGCGATCCCCTACCAAGAGGAGCAACGATGACAGACCACACCAGCCAATGCCCGATGTCGGGTGCACACACGACCATCGGAACGGTCGGCAACGCCAAGTGGTGGCCGAACCAGTTGAACCTACGCCTGCTCCGCCAGCACTCCTCGCTCTCCAACCCCATGGACGAGGGCTTTGACTACGCCGCCGAGTTCCAATCGCTCGACCTCGACGAAGCCAAGAACGACATCAAAGAGGCCATGACCACCTCCCAGGACTGGTGGCCCGCCGACTACGGCCATTACGGGCCGCTGATGATCCGCATGGCGTGGCACGCTGCCGGCACCTACCGCATCCACGACGGCCGCGGAGGGGGCGGCTCCGGCGCCCAGCGCTTCGCTCCGCTCAACAGCTGGCCCGACAACGCCAACCTCGACAAGGCTCGCCGCGTCCTGTGGCCCGTCAAGCAGAAGCACGGTCGAAAGCTCTCATGGGCCGACCTCATGATCCTCGCCGGGAATGTCGCCCTCGAGTCGATGGGATTCACGACGTTCGGTTTTGCAGGTGGCCGGCCGGACATATGGGAGGCTGATGAGGAGACCTACTGGGGTCCCGAAGGCGAGTGGCTGGGTGACGAGCGCTACTCGGGTGACCGCGACCTCGAGCGCCCGCTCGGTGCGGTGCAGATGGGTCTGATCTACGTGAACCCGGAGGGCCCGAATGGGACTCCGAGCGCGCTGGCTGCAGCCAAGGACATCCGTGAGACGTTCGGCCGGATGGCCATGAACGACGAGGAGACCGTTGCGCTCATCGCCGGCGGCCACACGTTCGGCAAGACCCACGGTGCGGTCACGGCCGAGCACATCGGCCGCGAACCCGAAGGCGCTCCGGTGGAGGAGCAGGGCCTCGGCTGGCGCAACAGTTTCGGCAGCGGCAAGGGCGTCGACTCCTACACCAGTGGGTTGGAGGGTGTATGGACGGCCGAGCCCACCAAGTGGGACAACGGCTTCTTCGATCTCCTGTTCGGCTACGACTGGGACCTGGTGAAGAGCCCGGCCGGCGCGTGGCAGTGGGTACCCACCGACCCAGCCGCGGCAGACCTGGTGCCGGACGCCCACGATCCGTCCAAGCGGCACGCCCCCGTCATGCTCACGACCGACCTCGCCCTGAGGATGGACCCGATATACGGGCCGATCTCAAAGCGGTTCCACGAGAACCCCGACGAGTTCGCCGACGCATTCGCACGGGCGTGGTTCAAGCTCACACACCGCGACATGGGCCCGAAGTCCCGCTACCTCGGCCCGGAGGTACCCGCCGAGGACCTCATCTGGCAGGACCCCGTCCCCGCCGTCGACCATGCACTGATCGACGAGGCCGACATGACGGCGCTCAAGGCGGCCATCCTCGCCTCTGGCCTCACCGTCTCCCAACTGGTCGCCACCGCTTGGGCATCGGCGGCCACGTTCAGGGGGACTGACAAGCGAGGAGGGGCCAACGGGGCACGCATCCGCCTGGCACCACAGAAGGACTGGGCGGTCAACGGCCCGACCGAACTGGCCACAGTGCTTGGGGCCCTCGAGGGCATCCAGGCGACGTTCAATGCGGCACAGTCCGACGACAAGGAGGTCTCGCTTGCCGACCTGGTCGTCCTGGGTGGCTGTGCAGCCGTCGAGCAGGCGGCGAAGAGCTCCGGCCACGATATCCGGGTCCCCTTCACGCCGGGGCGCACGGACGCCACCGAGGAGCAGACCGACGTCGCATCCTTCGCCGTGCTCGAGCCGACCGCCGACGGGTTCCGCAACTACCTCGATGCCTCGCACTCCCAACCCGCCGAGGCCCTGCTGGTGGACAAGGCGTGCCTGCTGACGCTCACTGCCCCGGAGATGGCGGTGCTGGTGGGCGGCATGCGCGTCCTGGGAGCCAACACAGCGGGAAGTCCACACGGGGTCTTCACCGACCGGGTCGGAACCCTCTCGAACGACTTCTTCGTCAACCTGCTCGACATGGGCACGGAGTGGACGGCATCGAGGGCCGAGGAAGGCGCGTACGAGGGACGCGACCGCGCAACGGGCGACGTCACGTGGACCGGCACCGCTGTCGATCTCGTCTTCGGCTCCAACTCCGAGCTCCGGGCGATCGCCGAGGTCTACGGCTCAGACGACGCCCAGGAGGTGTTCATCACGGACTTCGTGGCAGCGTGGAGGAAGGTCATGGAGCTCGATCGCTACGACCTCGTCTGAGCGCAACCACCTGTTCCCAGGGGCGGTGAGAACCCTTCGGGGGTTCCCAACCGCCGACCAGATTCGACGCCACGCCAAACCCACCCCAGGGACCGGCCGATGGCCGATCCCCTGCGGGGGCCCGACAGGACGGCCTCCGCTTCGCCATCGGCGAATGCTCGTCACTCCTCGGCTCCGCCTCGTCGTCTTGAACCTCCGGCAATGCCGACCAGGCCCAATACCGCTCCCGAGCACGGCCACGGACCCAAGAATGGGGTCCGCACCCGTGGGCCCGGCAGGACTTGAACCTGCGACCAAAGGATTATGAGTCCCCTGCTCTAACCAAGCTGAGCTACGGGCCCGGGGTGGCAACTATATGCCGGGGTCAAGAGTCATCCGGGTGCCGAACGTCCATTGCCGCCTTGTTCTGCAGGGAGGAGGACCTGCCCACACAAGGAAAGTGATGGCCACCTCCCGGCAGCGGGTCCGCTCAGGGCAGTCCGGCGAGGACCGGGGCGGCCAAGGCCTCGAGCTGCTCCACGGTCGCTTCGAGGCCATACGCGCCGGCCTGGACCCCCAACCCTCCGACCGAGATGGCAAGGATCGCTCCGCCACTCCCCCGGTCGTCCACGCCGCCCCACGCCTCGTCCCCGTAGCCCGCGATCGCCTCGCAGTTGCCGCACATCTCCATCGGGGTGAGAAAGCTGGGGCGGATGAAGATGGAGACGTCGAGTGATGCGAATCCCGCCGACCAACTGCACCGCCTCCCTCCCGAAGTGCCGCCGGGACCGGTCACACTGCCCGGCTCACCGTCCGGGGAGCTCCCACCGAACACCGCGTCGACGTCCGCCTGGGACACCAAGCTGCAGGGGTCCGGGAGGTCGTCCGCAGACAGCTCTCGGCTGGTGGTCGTCGACGGGGCCTCGGTCTCCGAGGTCGATCCATCGGCGGGCGCTATCTCTATCGGTCCGACGAGGTCCAGGATCTCCCCGGCCGGGCCGAGCGCAACCACGCTCCACGACGTCCCCGCCTCCACAACTGGGCCCGGCATGAGTTCGGGTCGGTCACCGCTGAGCCCACCAAGATTGACGCTCGTCTCCTCGCCTTCCCACGCCCAGATCGGACCCCTCTGGCCAAGGACGACCAGTCGGTACGTGGCCGCACCATCGACTTCACTCCACTCGAACCGGGGCACCGTGCCCACCTCGGCTTGATAGGGGCCCACCAGACTCAGTCCCGCCTCGCCAGTCGGCGGAGCGGCCGCTTCAGATGCGCAGGCACCAGCCACCAAGAGGAGCGCGACCAGCACGGCGGTGCGTCTCATCGGGCAGACTCGGCCTTCTCGGCGAGCGACTGCCAGCCGTACTGGACGGCCGCAGCCCAAATCGCATCGATCGTCTCCGGCTGCCCGTCAACGATCGCATCCGCGAGCAGCTTCTCCAACTCGATCGGGTAGACATTCATGGTCTTGACGTCATCGCCATCCGGCGAATGGAAGGCACCGAGCCTTGAGGCAAGGCCGTAGACCTCGATCATGGTCTCAGCCGAGACCTGATTCGGGTTCTGGGTGTTGGCGAAACCAACGATGGACGCAAGGTCCCCCAGAAGTTCAGCAATGAACTGGTATGCGGGACCATCCCGGTAGAACTCGCCTGGCAGGCCGCACTTACCGGAATCAGCACTCGCCTGGTGCAGGCGAATGACCAAGTCCGCCAGTTCCTGCATTCGCTCGAGAACGGCTGGCACAGCACCCGGGCTGCTCAAGTCCGGCGTCGCCATCCAGGTTGTGAGGACCCAGGCCAGCTCCGTCAATTCCTCGTACATTGCGTCGTACTCGCCCGATATGGAGTCGGGGAATGCGACAAGCCACCCAATGAGAGCGGGGCCCGTGATCGCGCCGGGAAGCGGGATCACTTCGGTCTCGAAGGTGACGTACAAGTTCGTGCACTGGGCTTCGGTCAGCGTGAGGGAGCCATGGCTCTCCAACTCGTAGTCCTTCTGGAATGAAGCGGTCGCTCCACCCTTTGGGGTCTCCCTTGCTCTCAGGCTGAGATCGCCGAATGCGTCCAGTGTCGCTCCCCAACCCTCCACCCGCCACACGCCCTGGTAGACCCGCTCGGACGTGGACAGGGCGCTCTCGGCTTTGGAGGCCGCTTCGAACTGGATCTCTCCGGAGACGTTGATCGTCTCGCCGGTGGAGACACCCTCCAGCCTCGCGCTGCCGAAGCCGGTGTACTCGATGAGGCCTTGCGCGCCGACGTCCTGCCGGTCGAGGAAGATGTGGGTGGCCCTCCACACACCCTCAGGAAAGACGGGCTCCGTCTGCGCCGCGGCGGCCGGGCCGAGCAGCGGAGCTGCCGACAGGGCGAGCGCACACAGCAATGCGCCGATCCGCCTGCGACCCCGCACGGCTCAGGGCCCCCCCAGCTCGAACGGGACTTCGGCCACGGTGCCTTCGGGGAAGCGGCTCAAGTTGAGGAGGCGGAGGACGTACTCGCCGGCGAACGGGTCGGGCACGATGAAGGCAACTTCCAGCCCCTCGGCCGTGACACCGGATTCCAGCACCTCATTCGGCGCCTTCTTGGGGGTCACTACCTCGCCCGAAGGCAGCAGGATCTCGAAGGTGTCCAAGGCCGTGCGCGACTTGTCCCCGAGCGTGATGTCTACGACCACCGTCAGGTATGCGGTCCCCGTGTCGGCAGACTCCCCGAAGAGACCGAGACTATGCCAGTCGACAATCACTCGATCGAGCCGGATCTCCACCAAGTCCGCCGTGCCGACCTCGTCAACGACCACTTCCATCGGTGCCAGTGAGACCACCGAGCCGCCCGCCATCGGAATCTCGGCTTGGGCGCCTCCGTCGCGCCCGATGAGCACTGTCGCGCCTTCGAACGCGAAACCGGTGCCAACCTGAAACTCGAAGATCCCACTGTCGGACGATCCCGGTGCGATGTCGGCGGTGACCCCGAAACCCGAGTTGTCCACAAGGCCATCCGGCGTACGCAGGTGGAGGTCGGAGGGCGGGCGTCCCGCCTCGGTTCCGAGATTCTCGACGTCAATGCTGACGATGAGAACCGGCGTCCCGAGGCTCTCGCCCAGGCCGGCCTCGATGACGTGGTAGCGGAATCCACCGAAGTCCGCCGAGGCTCCGACCGTCACGGTCTCCGCTGCGGGTGGATCCTCGGCTGTCTCGGTCGCACCAGGGCTCAGCTCGGTCGGGTCACCCGTGGCAGGAGTGTTCGGAGCCCCGGTAGGAGCTGTCTCGCCCTCGGCCCCACCACATGCAGCGAGGAAGAGCGCGACAGCCATTCCCACGAGCGGGAGAGGTCGTACCCTGGCCATCGGAGGACCGTACCATCTGCCACTCGCGCATGCCGGCCGGATCAAGCCCTCTACCCTCGTCGGCATGTTCCTCGAACCAACCGACCAGAACGCCATCAACGTCCTCCGCCGCGGCATCGAAGGCCCGGTGGTGATGCTCAACCTGCTCCGATTCCGAGAAGTGGCCGACTACTCGGGCCATCCAGAACTTGCCCCGGGCGAGCCGATCAGCGGCCGGGAGGCCTATGACCTCTACGCCGCCCACACCATGCCGTTCCTCACCGCGGCCGGGGGTGGAGTCCTGTTCGAAGGCGACGGCGGTCACCTATTCATCGGCCCGACCGACGCCCGCTGGGACAAGGCGATCCTCGTCCGCCACGCCAGCCTCGACGTTCTCTTCGGCATGGCCCAGGACGAGGCGTACAACTCCGGACTCGGCCATCGCACCGCAGCCCTCGAGGACTCGCGTCTCCTCCCGCTGGAAGAGACGGGCTAGCGCACCGCGCTATTCGTCGAGGTCGACGGCCACCGTCTCGTTCTCAACGTCCTCGGCGACCTTGGCGATCTTCGGCTTGCCACTACGGGGACCCCGCACCAGCCGAATCACACCCCAGATCACACCAATGACGACCGCGAACGGCAGAACCGCGCCCAGGGCGAGCAGGACGCCTTCCCAGATCCGTACGAGCAGGTCGAGGCTCTCCTCGAAGCCGTCGAGGAACCCCGGGAGCTCGGTGCGCTGTAACGAACGAAATGAGATGCCCACCGTCTGGCTGATGGCCCGCCCTTCGAGCACCTCGCCGTCAGGGTTCATCGGTACCGCGGTCACTCGGGCACGGGTCTGAACGGTGCGGTCGACGTCGGTGGTGACAACCAGCATGATTGACTCACCCGGCTCGATCGCCCGGTCGAGGGTCCCGTACACCAGCGTCAGATCGGCAAGTTCCACGTCGAGCACCGGGTCCCGGAGAGTGAAGTCGCCGAGGAGCGTGTCGCCGGTGTTCACGAACTCGAAGCAGACCGTGACCGTCGTGCCCTCTTCGACCTCGAGGTAGGAGTCCCCCGGACACGAGGCACCAGTGGCGTCGGCGTCGGGGTAGGCGCTCACCGTCACGTCGAGGCCGGGGTCGGCGAACGTCTCGGTGATCGTAAGGACGATGGTGGCGAGGCTCACGCGGTCCTCGATGGTGCGAAGTTGGCCACGCAGGGTCTCGAGCTGTGTCTCGCGGTCGAGCAACTGCGTCTCGATCTCGGCGATCGTCTTCATGTCGGTCGCCTTGGACAGGAGGTCCCGCAGCCGCTCGACGCTCGTCTCGACAGTCGTGATCCGGCTCTCGAGATCCACCACCCGCTCGGTGACGTCGTCGGCCGTGATGACCTGCGACCGCAGTTCGCCGATGTCGCCGAGGGCAGCGAGCACGTCACGGAAGCGATCGGGGTCGACCTTGAAGGTCAGGGTCGTCCGGGGGTTGGGAGCGCCGGTGGTCTCCTGTCCGAATACGAAACCGCCGAACTGCTCGACCGTCGACACCGCCTCGACGCCGGCCGCACCGACGTCCTCGACCGCAACCGTCACCCACGCCTCGAAGATGATGTCCCGCCCGAGGTCCACCACGACGGCGGCGTCGACCCCGCCGTCCCCGAGGAGTGCCTTGCCCTCCGACTCGCCGTCATTGCCGGTCGAGTCATCGCGAGCGGGCGCCTGAGCTTCCGCCGGGGCCTCGGTGGCGGCTGGGCTATCGCCCTCATACGCGAGGCTTTCAGTGGCATCAGAGCCGCCTTGGCTGGAGCACGCCGCGGCCAGGAGGGCCAAGACGGTGATGAGGATGAAGAGGCGGCGTCGCATGGGCGTCCTTCTTTCGTGGTTACCCCTACGACGGAAGGCTACGCCGTGACGGTTCCCGGGGAGTTCCGAGTCCCAAGTCCCGAGTCCCCTCTTCCTCGTACCTGGTACCTCTCTCCTCGCTCCTCAGTCGAACACGACCGTCTTGTTGCCGTAGACGATCACTCGGTGTTCGAGGTGGTGGCGGACGGCTCGGGCGAGAACGACCTTCTCGAGGTCCCGGCCCTTGCGCTTGAGGACCTCCACCGAGTCCCGGTGGCTGACCCTCGCAACGTCCTGCTCGATGATCGGTCCCTCGTCGAGGTCGGCAGTCACGTAGTGGGCGGTGGCACCGATCAGCTTCACGCCCCGTGTGTGCGCCTGGTGGTAGGGACGACCCCCGGCGAACGCCGGGAGGAACGAGTGGTGGATGTTGATGATCCGGCCCGGTAGCGCCTCGACCAGCCCATGGGAGAGGATCTGCATGTAGCGGGCGAGGACGACGACATCGACGCGGTGCTCCCCCACCAGGTCGAGGATCGCCTGCTCCTGTGCATCCTTGGTCTCGGGAGCCACAGGGAGCTGGACGAAGGGCACGCCGGCCGCCTCTGCCATCGGGCGATGATCAGGGTGGTTGGAGACCACCACCGCTATCTCGCCCGACAACTCACCCATCTGCTGACGGGCCAGGAGGTCGAGCAGGCAGTGCGGCTCCTTGGATGACAACACAGCCAGCCGCTGCCGCTGAGGGAGGTGGAGCTGCCACTCCATGCCGAGAGAGCGCCCGATGGGCTCGAAGTCCGGGGCCAGCGTCGTCGGATCGAGACCGCTGAGTTCGAACTCGATCCGTTGGAGGAAGAGCCCTGCTTCTTGGTCGGTGTGCTGATCGGCGTGGACGATGTTCGCCCTCCGCTCGGCGAGGAACGCGGCGGTCGCAGCGACCAGGCCCGGCTGGTCGGGGCACGTGATGAGCAGGGTCGCGGTGGACGACATGGGCCGGAAGGGTAGGAACGCCAGAAGGCAACCGAGTCCGGACGTCACGGAGGGGCGGTGCGAGCACCGCCCCTCCGGTCCGAGCGCAGCGTGCTCAGATGAAGAGGATCTCAGCCCCCTTGGTGATCTCGATGAAGTCGGAGACGTTGAGGACGCCGTCGAGTTCGTCGATCATGTCGCTCTCTTCGAGGCCGAACATGTCCACCGAAAGCTTGCAGGCCCACAGGTGGGCGCCCATGTCCTTGAGATGCTCGAGGAATTCGGGGACCGCGGGGATGCCGAGGTCGCCGATCTGCTTCTTCATCTGGTGGGTCGCCATTGCTTGCATGCCCGGCATCGGTGCCAGGGCTGCCGGCATGTGGGTGGCAGGGTTGCCGACCGGTGAGAAGCCCAGGTTGCCCTGGCGCTTCTTGGTGATCATGTCCATTCCCCAGAAGGTGAAGAACAGGTGGGCTTCCATGCCCGATTCGAGGGCCCCGTTGGCCATGATCAGGCCCGGATAGGCCATGTCGAGCGAGCCCTTCGAACAAACGAATGCGATCCTGCCGGCGTCCTCGTCGTCGCCGAAGTCAGGAACGAATGCTGCGTCAGTCATGATGTGTGCTCCTTGTCTTTCGCCAGGGCCCTACACGCAGCCCACGGGCTTCGGAAGACCGGCGATGTATGCCATCTTGCGGGCTGGCTTCTTCGGGAAGAGGGTGAACAGCTCCTTGGTGGGGATTCCCCCGGTGACGGCCACTCGCCGCAGCGTGGGGGTCTCGCCCTGCTCGAGGAAGTCCTCCCGTAGGAACTTGATCGCCTGCCAGTGGCCCTCGGTCAACTCGATACCGATGGCCTTGGCCAACTCGGTGGCGAGGCCCTCATTCCACTCGTCGTACTCGGTGAGGAAACCTTCCTCATCCACGTGGATGTCGTTTCCTGCAATTGCTGTGACTGGCATCAGTTCCTCTCCTTGGTGTGGGTGCCTGCCTGTGGTTGTGGGCCGGAGATCGTTCGCAGCATGCCGAGGGCACGCTGCATCCCGAGCCGGACCTGGGGATCTCGCATCTGCCGCAGGAGGCCGAACAACGTAGGTACCTCCTCATTGCCCTGTGACACCTCGTCGGCCTGCTCATGCAGAGCCGAGGCAGTGCTCTGGAGCAGCGCCATGACGTCGGGCTGGGTCATCTCCTTGACGGTGTCGAGGATGAGGACCACGTTGTCGCCGAGGGCGGCAACGTCGTCTTCGGTGTAGTTCTCGACGACGGCATCGACGATGCCGAACGCCTGGCGGATGAACTGGAAGTAGCCCTTGCGGTCGAACTCCGCCAGCCGATTCGTCACCATGCCGACCGCCTCGGTGCCCAGCCCGGACACGTCCGCGGCAAGTTCGGCGATCGATTCCAACTGGGCAAGCGTCGCTTCGAGACGACCGGCGGAGCCGACGACCCGGAACATGAGTCGCTTGAGGTCCTCGAGCGAGATGTCCTGCTGGTCGAGTTCGGCCGAGACCATCGCCATGCCCCGCGTGGCGAGCGGCATGAGATCCCCAGTGAGCTCGGCCAACGCCTCGCGACGACGGCCCTGGAGGGCGACCTCGTCGGCGATCAGCGCCACCTGCTCGGCGATCATGTCGATCTTCCGCTCGAGCAATTCGGTGCTTTCGTCGGTGGCCACAGCCATCACTTCGCCTCGGCGATCTTCCCGGCCATCGACATGGCGGTGGGGATGGGCATGTTCTTGCCGGCGAGCAGGATGTTCCAGTAGATCCACTTGAACATCATCTTCCCGAAATGGTTCATCTCGGTCTCCTCGAGGAGGCTGAATGGACCCACCCCTGGGAGGGGGTACTTGCCGGGAAGTGGCTCGGTCGTGTAGTTGAAGTCGATGAGCGACGCCTTGCCGTGGCCGGACTCGATGTAGCAGTTGGCGTGACCGTCGAATGCGTGTCGCATCGGCTTGCCGACGATGTGGTCCAGGAAGTTCTCCGTGAAGACGTCGACCGCGAAGTGCGCAACCGAGCCGGCCTTGGAGATCGGGAGGTTGGCGGCATCCCCCAGGGCGAACACGTTGGTGGTGCCCTTGGCTAGGAAGGTTCCGTGGTCGACGTTGACGTGGTTGAGCTCATCGCCCAGGCCGCTGGCAGCAACGAAGTCGGCACCGAAGTTGAGGGGGATCGTCACCAGCAAGTCGTAGTCCACCTCCCGCTCGTCGTAGGAGATGAGCTTCTTGGCCTCGGCATCGACCCGTTCGAGGTAGAAGTCGGGTTCGATGTTGATCTTCTTGGCATCGAGCATCGCCCCGAGTTCGCGGGAGGCGACCGGCTTGGTGAACGCACCTTCGAGTGGCGTCACGTAGGTGAGCTCGACCTGGTCACGCATGCCGCGATCGGCGAAGAAGGCCTCGGCCAGGAAGGTGAACTCGAGGGGTGCCACCGGGCATTTGATGGGAAGGTCGATGAGGTTGACGACGAGCCTTCCACCGGTGAATCCGTCAAGGGCCTGGGCAAGGGCGGTGGCGCCCTCCAGCGTGTAGAAGTCGTGGATCGACTTGCCGTATTCAGGACCTTCGAGCCCCGGTGTTTCCTCCGGGCGCGGGCTCGTACCGGTAGCAATGACGAGTTGGTCGTACGACAGCGACTCGCCGTTGGAGAGGAGCACGCGGTTGGAGTCGGTTTCCACCTTCTCCACCGCCTCGCGGACGAGCTCCACGCCCGGGGGAATGAACCGCTTGGTCGGCTTCACCACTTCCTCGGGCCGGTAGGTCCCGAACGGGATGAAGAGGTAACCCGGCTGGTAGTGATGCTCAATGGCGGGATCGACGATCGTGATCGCCCACTCGGACCGAGGCAACCGAGGACGAAGCTTGTTCACGACCATCGTGCCGGCCGTGCCGGCGCCGAGGACGACCAAGTGTTGCATGCTGCGCTCCTGACTTGTGATGTAAGTCACCTTGTTATGTGATCTAGTTCACATTATACCCCATGGGGTATCAAGCGTCAAGGGGCCTGGCGCGTGATTCGCCCCGGTGGCCGACTGTCGTCAGCCGGGGAGATGGCGCTGCACGTCCTTCAAGAGGTGGGATTCGATCCACATGTCGAAGGAGCGCCACCACACGAAGAGCCAGTCCGTCGTGGCCTCGTAGCCACTGGGACGGTCGCCCAGTGCAGCCAGCCAGGCGGTGGCCCGCACCCGCCTTCGGAGGGGGATCTCGTCCCAGAGATCACGAATCCCGTGGAGGCCCTCGAGTCCGGCATGGACGACGAAGAGCACGTTGGCGCCGGGAGCTCCATCGAGGGCTGCACTCACTCCCCCGGCTCTCGGGGCAAGGAGATGCCGGAGGTGCACGGCCCGCAATGCATGAGCGTGGTTGCTTCTCCGTTCCATTCGCTGGATCGTGGCCTCCTTGCGTCCGGGTGTGAAGTTCCCTCCCTCGGGGAAGATGATGAGGGTCCCATCATCGGGGAGATCGGCCGCCATCCGCCGGATCGTCGCCAATTCCGCCACCGGGTCCCCCTGGCCCGGTGAGACGTAGTGGAATCCCAGTCGTTCACCCATGTGGTCGAAGAACGGGTCCCATTGGAGCTTCGTCGTACCGATCATCTGGAGTTTGCGACCTTGGTCCCTGACCACCATCCGCGCCAACAGCAACGCATCACCCGGGCCGGCATGGCGACTGAAGAGCAGGACCGGCCCCTCGGCATGAGGCTGTTCATCGAACTCGAACCGAAAGCCAAGCCAGAATCGGATCGCGCGCGTGATGAGCTCGAGCCATTGGCCCATGAGGACGAGATGGGCTCGGAGGAACGCCGGCCGGAACATGAACAAACCGAACCCACTCGCCACCCACGTGGTGAACATGGCAAACAGGCCGAACACCTCGACGACACAGAAGGCCAATCCCAGGCCGGCCAGGCGGCTGTACCGCCACCGCCGCCGATCCAGGCTCAAGTCGACAATGGCAACGAGAACGTGGACCGCGGGCGAAACGACAACCACCACCAATGCGACCAGGAACGCCAGTGGCGTGACCACCAATCGTCTCACCCACTTTGCCGGCAGGGCCCTCACCTGTTCCATCCTCGTCGTGCGCCGGGAATGTACCCCATCGAGGGGGCCCGTCCCATTGAGAAGTAGGCTCACCCCGATGACCGAGCCAAGAATTGCCTTCGTCCTCGGTGGGGGTGGGCTCCGAGGAGCTGCCGAAGTGGGCATGGCGAAAGCCCTCGCCGCGGCCGGCATCACCCCCGACCTGATCATCGGCACGTCTGTCGGCTCGATGAACGGCGCGATCCTCGCGGCGGAACCGCTCCACCGCTCTGTCGACCGTCTCGACCGCATGTGGGCGCAGCTCTCTCCCCGGCGGATCTTCCAGGAGTCGCTCTTCGGCAGGGCGAAGAACCTGGTCCGCCACTGGACCCACCTTCACTCGAACGACGCCCTCCAGGAACTCCTCGACGAGTGGCTCCCGTACGATCGGATCGAGGATGCCTTCGTCCCGTTCCAATGCGTTGCAGCGTGCGTGGAGACCTCCTCGGAACACTGGTTCACAGAAGGCCCGGTCCGTCCCGCAATCCTCGCGTCCTCCGCGGTGCCGGGGCTTCTCCCACCGGTCGAGATCGGCGGGTACCACTACATCGACGGTGGCGTCGTCAACTCGATCCCCGTCTGGCGGGCAGTCGAGTTGGGAGCCTCGGAGATCTTCGTGCTCCATGTCGGTCACATCGACGATCCACTCGTGAATCCCCGCCACCCGTGGGACGTGGCCATGGTCTCATTCGAGATCTCCCGACGCCATCGGTTCCACCGCGCCATCGAGCGAGTGGCGAGCGACCCCAACGTCACCGCACACATCCTCCCGACCGGCAAACAGCCGGGCAGGTACAACGACGCCTCGAAACTCAGCTACAAGGCCGCTCGGCACATCAAGGACTCCGTCGACCTGGCGGAGGAGGCCACCGCTGCCTACCTCGAGTCGATGGTGGGAAGCAGGTAGCGGCGTACGCTGTCGGGCATGGAGTTCCTGAACGCTGCCGAACCCACCCACGACCTCACCTACTCGGACGTCTTCCTCGTACCCACCCACGCCGACATCTCGTCCCGCTCCGAGGTTGACCTCACCACCCCCGATGGGGTCGGAACGACGATCCCCGTCGTCGTCGCCAACATGACCGCGGTGGCCGGTCGCCGCATGGCCGAGACCGTCGCACGTCGGGGCGGCGTGGCGATCTTCCCGCAGGACATCCCCGCGGCCGCCGTTGCCGACATGACGGCAGCCGTGAAGGGGTCCGACCTCATCCTCGAGACCCCCATCACGCTCGGACCGACGAGCACCATCAACGATGCGATGAACCTGATCTACAAGCGCTCCCACGGCGCGGTGATCGTCGTCGACGAGGAGCGACGGCCAATCGGCATATTCACCGCCACCGATGGCGAGGGGTGGGATCGCTTCGCCCCGCTCCGCTCGGTCATGAGCCCGGACCCCATCGTCCTGGATTCCTCACTCGATCCGCGGGGACTGTTCGACGAACTCTCCAGCCGCCGGGTGCACCTCGCTCCCGTGGTCGACGCTGACGGCCGCTTGGCCGGTGTGATCACCGAGCAGGGTGCGTTGCGCGCCACCGTCTACTCCCCCGCCGTCGACTCGACCGGGCGCCTCATGGTCGGCGCGGCCGTCGGCGTCAACGGGGACGTCGCCGCCAAGACCCAGGACCTGCTCGAGGTCGGCATCGACCTCCTCGTGGTCGACACGGCCCACGGACACCAGCAGAAGATGCTCGACGCCCTCGCCGCCGTCCGGTCCACGGCCCCCGATGTCCCGATCGCAGCGGGCAACGTGGTGACCGCGGCCGGCACCAAGGCATTGATCTCGGCCGGCGCCGACATCGTCAAAGTGGGGGTTGGCCCCGGTGCGATGTGCACGACCCGGATGATGACCGGCGTCGGGCGCCCGCAGTTCTCGGCCGTGCACGAGTGCTCTGTGACCGCACGTTCGCTCGGCAAGCAGGTCTGGGCCGATGGCGGGGTCCGATACCCGCGCGATGTCGCCCTGGCCTTGGCTGCCGGCGCCGGGAACGTCATGATCGGCTCGTGGTTCGCCGGGACCTATGAGTCCGCGGCCGACACCATGCGTGATCCCGACGGCCGCCTCTACAAGGAGAACTACGGCATGGCATCCCAGCGAGCCGTCTCGAACCGCACCCGGAGCGAATCCCCGTTCGACCGGGCGCACAAGGAGATGTTCGACGAAGGGATCAGCCACTCCCGGATGTACCTCCTCGAGGACACGCCCAGCGTCGAGGATGTGATCGACCGCATCGTGTCGGGGGTGAGGTCCGCGTGTACCTACGCGGGTGCGCGGACGATCGACGAGTTCCACGCAAGGGCTGTCGTGGGTGTGCAGTCGATGACCGGCTACGCCGAAGGACTCCCGCAACGGACGAGCTGGTGAGGATTCAGCGGCAGCGACGGACCACCGCCACCTGACGCCTGGGAGTTCGGACCCGGGACCGGGCGTTCGGGACTTGTGGGCCTTCGGCCGTCACACCATCGCCGGCTGGCCTTCTTCCTCGCCGAGGATCACCCCCGTGCCCCCGGTCTCAGGTTTGGCCTGGGCCATTCCCATTGCTGTGATCACCCCAATGAGTACCACGACCCCCACCAACTGCACGGCGTTCAGAGCCTGGCCGAGGAATACCCATCCGTAGAGGAGAGCCGTGAGGGGGAAGGTCAACTCGGCCAGGGTGGCGGCCGACGCTGATGTGCGTCCGAGGCCCCGGTAGTAGATGAGGAGTCCGACGCCGCCGGGGATCATCGCCAGCCACAGCACGGCCCACCATTGTTCGCCGCTGAGGACTGCAACCGCGTCGAGGTTCCCCTGGAATGCGACGACCACCGCACCAATGGGCAGACCTATGGCGAACCGCAGGGCCGTCAACTGGGCAAACGGCACCTTCGGCGTCAGGCGCCGACCCAGGACCGTCCCCATGCCCCACAGGGCGGCCGCCGAGATGCCAAGGAGAGCGGCGCTGCGCTGCGTGACGGAAATGCTGCCCGGGTCAGGGAAAGCAATGAGGAACGCGCCAACAAGACCGCCGGCGAAGAAGAACCAATAGCGGGCCATGAGGCGTTCCCCGAGCACCACCGCCGCCAAGAGGACTGCAATCACTGGCTGTAGCTTCTGGAGGAGGGCCGGGGCGATGAAATCCCCAAACGAGAAGGCCTTCGTGAACAGCGTCGTCGCCAGGATCGACGCCCCTCCGCCGATGAGGATCGCCGAGACCCAGTCACCGGCGTTGAAGCGCTTGAGTGCCGGGCCAACCTTGAGAAGGAACGGGATCGTCAGCACTACGAGAATCGCATGCTCGAGGAACACGAGGACCGAGGCCGGGACGTCTCCCACGGTCAGGAACCGTCGGAGGATGGCGTCCGACCCCCACAGTGCTGCGGCAGCCGCGACCAACACGACGCCCGGTATCCGAGAGGTGGTAGCAGCATCAGTGTTCATTGGTCTCCTCGGCTCGCCAGGCGCGCAAGGCTAGACGCGAGAGATGAGGTGCAAAGCAAACATCAGGTGACAGGTGACAGGGATCGGAGCTCTGGCTCCTGGCGCCTAGGCGTTTCTCACCTCACGCACGAGGTCCTCCATCGCACTCTTGGCATCGGCGAAGAACATGAGCGTGTTGTCCTTGTAGAAGAGCGGGTTGTCGATCCCGGCGAAGCCGGGAGAGAGGCTGCGTTTGACGACGACGCACGTTCGAGCCTTGTCCACGTCGAGGATCGGCATGCCGTAGATGGGCGAGGTGGGGTCCTCCCGGGCGGATGGATTCACCACGTCGTTCGCCCCGATGACGAGCACCACGTCGGTGTGGCTGAAGTCCGAGTTGATCTCTTCGAGGTCGAAGAGCCGGTCGTAGGAGACATCCGCCTCGGCCAGGAGGACGTTCATGTGCCCCGGCATTCGCCCGGCAACAGGGTGAATGGCGTACTTGACGTCGACCTCGCGCTCGGCCAGGAGGTCGGCGAGCTCCCGCAGGGCGTGCTGGGCCTGGGCGACGGCCAGGCCATACCCGGGGACGACGATCACCGACTGGGCATAGGCGAGCACGATCGCAAGGTCGTCTGCACTCGTGCGCCTGACCGTTCTGTCACCCAGGTCCGGGCCACCCCCGGCGGAGTCACCTCCGAACCCACCGATGAGCACATGCATGAGCGTCCGGTTCATGGCCTTCACCATGATGTTGGTGAGGATGAGGCCCGAGGCCCCCACCAAGGCGCCCGAGATGATGAGCACCGATGAGTCGATCGCGAATCCGGCCATCGAGGCGGCGATGCCCGACAGGGAATTGAGGAATGCGATCACGACGGGCATGTCGCCGCCACCGATGGGAAGCACCCGGATGATCCCGACGAGCAGCGAGAGGCCCAACAGTCCCCAGAAGACCGAGGTGCTGCCGGTGCCCATGAACCAGGCGAGCACTCCGATCGCCCCAGCGAGGATCACCGGGTCGGCGAAGCGCTGACCCGGGTAGTGGACAGGCCCCCCATCGACCCGGCCGGACAGTTTCCCGAAGGCAACGAATGACCCGGTGAAGGTGATCGCCCCGATGATCACCGAGAGCCCGAGTGTGAGCGCGGTGACGGTCCCGCCCTTGCCAGTGAGGAGGAACGCGGACGCTGCGACCAGGGCGGAGGCCCCGCCGCCGAAACCGTTGAAGGCGGCCACGAGTTCGGGCATCCCGGTCATTGCGACCCGCTTGGCGAGCAGCACCCCAATGGCTCCGCCGACCACGAGGCCGGCCGCAACCCAGGTGTAGTCGAGGACTTGCTGGTCGAGGAGTGTCACGACGACCGCGATGAGCATGCCGATGCCCGCCAGTCGATTGCCTGAGCGGGCGGTGGCGGGAGAGGAGAGTCGTTTCAAGCCGACGATGAACAGCGCGGCCGCAACGAGGTAGGCGAAGGCGGAGAGGTCGGCCTGCATCACTTGCTCTTCTTGAACATCTCGAGCATGCGGTCGGTGACCATGAACCCGCCGACCACGTTGACCGTGGCGAATACGACTGCCACCACCCCGAGCACCGTGGCCAGGGTCGAGCTCCCACCAACGCCGGTGACGAGGATCGCACCGACGAGCGTGATGCCCGAAATGGCGTTGGATCCGCTCATGAGCGGCGTGTGCAGCGTCGGCGGGACCTTGGTGATCACCTCGAACCCGACGAAGGCCGCCAACACGAAGACAGTCAGCGAGACGATGAGTGTCACGACGGACCACCCATCGATTCGATGAGAGCGGCGACCCGGTCGTTGCGGACGGCGCCGCCGTGGGTCACGGTGATGCCTGCAACGATCTCGTCCTCGAACTCGAGGGCCATTTCGCCCTCCGGTGCCAAGTGGTTGAGGAGGGCGGCCACGTTCCGCCCGTAGAGGGTGGAGGCATCGGTGGCGACCCGGCCGGCAAGGTCGCTCGGTCCGAGGATGAGGACCCCCTTCCGGTCGACCTCTTCGTCGAGGATGGTGGCGGTCGTGTTCCCACCGGTCGGCGCAGCCATATCGACGATGACGGTCCCTGCTGGGCAGGCGTCGAGCGTCTGGTCGTCGATGAGGATCGGGGCAGGTCGACCGGGGATCTGGGCCGTCGAGATGATGATGCTCGCCCGAGCGACATGGGCTTGGAGTCCGCGGATGATGCGGGCCTGTTCGTCGTCGCCCAGGGCCTTGGCGTAGCCGCCGGACGCGGACGCCTCACCCTCGACCTCGAGCTTCACGAACTTCGCACCGAGGGATTGCACCTGTTCGGCCACGACGTCGCGCACATCGAATGCAGACACGATCGACCCGAGGCGCTTGGCGGTAGCGATCGCCTGGAGGCCCGCGACACCGGCCCCGAGCACGAGTGTCGAGGCAGGACGGAGAGTCCCGGCGGCGGTGGTCATCATGGGGACGATGCGCCCGAGGCGATCGGCGGCGAGGAGGACTGCCTGGTAGCCGGCGAGGTTCGCCTGTGAGGAGAGTGCATCCATGGCCTGCGCCAGGGTGGTGCGGGGAAGCAACTCGAACGCCATCGCCGTCACACCGGCTGCAGCCAACCTGCGCATCAGGTCGCCCTGTTCGAGCGGTTGCAGGAACCCCACCAGCACCGCACCCGTACGCATGAGGCCCGGGCTGTCGTCCGGTGCCGAGATCACGGCAACGACGTCTGCCGCCCAGGTACCGGCTCGGTCCCCGATCGTGGCGCCGGCTTCTGCGTACTGACCGTCGGTGAAGCCGGCTCTCCCGCCTGCACCGGACTCGACGACGAACGTGTGCCCCTTGCCGGCGAGGGCACGCACCGAGTCGGGAGTGAGGGCGACGCGCCGTTCGGCGACGCGCGACTCGACAGGGATACCGATGAGCATGGGAGGAGTCTACGTAGGTACGCTGCGGTGCCAGACATTCGCCGGGACCCGAGGTCGCCTGGAACGGCCGGGTCGACCCAGGGCGACCGCGCCCCGGCTGGGCACCCACCTACGATCCGGATCCCATGCTCATCGATGTCGGTTCCCCTGCTCCACTTGGCCCGTCCGTGGTCGCCACCGGTCTGAACTTCGCGGTGTTCTCCTCGGTTGCCGAGGCGATCGATGTGTGCGTGTTCGGCCCGGACGGTGAGACCCGCCATCGGCTACCGGGCCAGACGGGCAGCATCCACCACGGGTTGGTGAGAGGGCTGGCTCCCGGGACCCGCTATGGCTACCGGGTGGTGGGGCCATGGGATCCGAAAGGCGGCCACTTCTGCGACCACAGCAAGGTCGTCCTCGACCCCTTCGCCCTCGGCGTGGAACTGCCCGGGCGGTGGAGCGCAGCCTCCCTGACCGGATCACCCGGCGACTCGGCACGGTCAGGGTTGCGATCGGTCGCCCTCACGGCTCCGACGCCTGGATCGGTGCGGCCCAGGGTCCCGTGGGCAGATACCGTCATCTACGAGGCCCACGTCAAGGGCCTCACCATCCAGCACCCGACCATGTCCAACGAGCTACGTGGCACCTTCGGGGCTGTGGCCAGCGACCCGATGCTCCAGCACCTCATCCAGCTCGGAGTGACCACGGTCGAGTTGCTTCCCGTGGCCGCGTTCGGCTCGGAGCCGTTCCTCGCTCCCGAGGGCTTGCGTCAGTACTGGGGCTACAACCCCGTGAGCTTCTTCGCGCCGCATGCCGCGTATGGGTCCGACGGCTCGCCGGAGGCGGCCCTGATCGAATTCGTGGGCATGGTCGATCGCCTCCATGACCGTGGCCTCGAGGTGATCGTCGATGTCGTCCTCAACCACACGGCGGAAGGGCCCGTCTCCGGACCCCACGTGTCGTGGCGAGGCCTCGACAATGCTGCGTACTACCGCCGGGCCGGCGGCGGTGGATACCTCAACATGACCGGCACTGGGAACACGTTCGACCTCTCGAACGACGCGGCTCTCGACCAGGCCATGGCGGCACTCCGGCACTGGGCCTCCCTCGGGGTCGACGGCTTCCGCTTCGACCTGGCACCGGTCCTCGGTAGGACGGCCGATGGTTGGTGGTCATCCACCGCGCCGTTCTTCCGGGCGATCGGTTCCGACCCGGTCCTCCTTGACCTCAAGTGCATCGCTGAGCCTTGGGACCTCGGACCCGAGGGCTATCGGCTCGGCGATTTTCCAGACGGATGGCGAGAGTGGAACGATCAGTTCCGCGATGGTGCAAGGCGCTTCTGGCGCTCGGAATGGGAAGCCCTTGGCGGGTTCGTCCAACGCATGTCGGGTTCACGGGACATCTTCCCCGAGTCCGAACGGCCCTTTCACTCGACCATCAACTACATCACCTCCCACGATGGGTTCACGATGCGGGATCTCGTCTCGTACGAGGAGCGCCACAACGAGATGAACGGCGGGGCCAACCACGATGGTCACCGCGACAATCTCTCGTGGAACACGGGCCACGAAGGGCACACCGACGACCCGGCAATCCGGGACCTTCGGCAGCGGCGAGCGCGGTCGATGCTGGCGACCGTGCTCCTCGCCGACGGAGTGCCAATGCTCCTGGCGGGTGACGAGCTCGGCCGCACCCAACACGGGAACAACAACGCCTACTGCCAGGACAACGAGATCTCGTGGGTCGACTGGCCAGCGCAAGACCTGCCACTCACGGAGTTCACCGCTGCCGTGACCCGCCTCAGGACCAAACGCGAGATCCGTTGGGGTTGGCACGCTCCTGTGTTCTTCGACGCGCGGGGCGAACCGATCCCGTCCGCGAGCGCCGGGGGGAACTTCCTCGGCATCCTCCTCGGACCTCCTCGACGCAGGACGGCCCTGTTCCTCCTGAACGGGGGTCACATCCCGACCCGGGTGCGCCTCCCGGTGCCCGACGCGCACGGGATGTGGGTACGAGTCCTCGACACGGCCGACCCTGCAGCTCCCCAGCTGTCGGTCCGGGGAGGGGAGACCGCCATGAGTGCCGGGTTCTCCTTCCAGGTCTTCTTCCGGAACGATGCATCCCCCGGGGTTCCACCCGGCCCCTGAGTCCAGGGAGATCCGGCACGAGGCCCACACTGCAAAGCAGGCTCCACGACCCAGCCGTAGGCCGGCGGAAGGGTCGGCCGGGGTCCTAGCCTTTCGCTGATGCGCATCACCCACGTCTCGGCCGAACTGTCGCCGCTCGTGAAGATCGGGGGGTTGGGGGACGCCGTGTCCGGGCTGGGCAAGGCGCTGCTGGCCGCCGGGCACGACGTCGAGGCGATCATCCCCGACTACTCGGGCTGGCCCCTCGAAGGCGAGAGCCGAGGGTCCCTCGTCGTCCCACCCTGGGTGGGTGAGGCGGCCACCCGGAGCGGACGCCTGGCCGACGGCTCCCCGCTGACCGCAGTCTGGGTGCCGGGCATCGATCGTCCGAGCCCCTATGTCGACGAGAGCGGCAGCGCATGGCCCGACAACGACCATCGCTTCTTCTCCTTCGCCGCCGCAACAGCGGCCCATGTCGAGAGAGACCGACCCGAGGTGCTCCATCTCCACGACTGGCATGCCGCCGGGGTACTCGGCTTCCTCGCCGACCCTCCTCCAAGCGTCCTGACGATCCACAACCTCGCCTACCAGGGGATCGCTTCCCCGGCATGGCTCGGCCGCCTCGTCAATCATCCCGAGGCGTATGAATGGTTCGGTGAGGTGAATCCGCTGTCGGGAGCAATCGCCCTCGCCGACCAGGTGGTCACCGTCTCGCCCACCTTCGCCGCCGAGATCGTCGAAGACGGCGGAGGATTCGGACTGGAGGAACCCCTACGACACCGCTGGGAGTCCCTCACGGGCATCACCAACGGCCTCGACACCGACGTGTGGAACCCCGCCACGGACCCGCTTCTACCCCGCCGCTACTCGAACCCCGCGGGGAAGGAGCCGCTCCGGGCCGGACTGCTCGGCCGACTCGGCTGGGATGACCAGCTACCGCTCGTATCCATGGTCACCCGACTCACCGGCCAGAAAGGGGTCGACATCGCCCTCGGACTCGTGCCCTTGCTCGACGATGCAGGAGCGCGGCTCGTGTTGCTCGGCTCAGGCGATGCAGCCCTTGCCCGCTCGGCGTCCGAGCTCGCCGGGCGACACCCCGACGTGTTCACATTCCTGGAGGGCTACGACGAGCACCAGGCACACATGCTCTTCGCCGGGTCCGACCTGTTCCTCATGCCCAGCACGTTCGAGCCGTGCGGCCTCGCCCAGATGCAGGCCATGGCCTACGGGTCGATCCCGGTCGCGACCGCGGTTGGCGGACTCAAGGACACGATCGTCGACGACGACGCACACCGCGGAAAGGGAACCGGCTTCCTCGCCGCAGAACCGAACAGGGAGTCCGTTCTCACAGCGCTTCGCCGGGCGACGAGAGCGTGGCGCTCTCCACGCCGGACAGGCATCCAGGAGCGGGGCATGGCCGTCGATTGGGCATGGACGACGCCCGCCACCCGGTACCTGGACGTGTATCGCGCGGCCATCACCGCCCATGCCGCCAGCCCTAGGCCGTGACCGTCGTTCCCTTCGGAACAACCACGATGCCTTCGGGTGAGATCGTGAACCGCTCGGCGTCCTTCACCGGGTCCACACCGATCTCAGCGCCCGGGGCGACCACCACGTTCTTGTCGAGGATGGCGTTGCGCACCACCCCACGCTGCCCGACCACGACGCGGTCCATCAGCACACTCCCCACGATCTCGGCGCCCCCCTCGACCCGCACCCGCGGAGAGAGCACGGATCGCAGCACCCTGCCCCCGGTCACGATCACACCATTGGAGAGGATCGAGTTGACGATCTCGCCATTGCCGTATTCGCCCGACGGCACCACCTTGGTCGGGGGGTACGGACGAACGTCGGTGAAGATCGGCCAGTCGGAGTTGTAGAGGCTGAACACCGGTTCGGTCTCAACCAGGTCCATCTGCGCTGAGTAGTAGGTGTCGAGCGTCCCGACGTCCCGCCAATACCCCCGTGACCGATCGGTCTCCCCCGGGACCTCGTTACGCGAGAAGTCATACACATGAGCAATCCCGGCGGAGACGGCACGCGGGATGATGTCACCGCCGATGTCTCGCCGGGACTCGGTGTCCGCGGCGTCGGCCGCCAGGAGGTCGACGAGAACGGGGGCATTGAACACGTAGTTCCCCATGGAGGCGAACGCGTGCGTGGGTACCCCGGGAATCGGGGTCGGGTCCATCGGCTTCTCCCGGAAGGACTCGATTCGGGTGGTCGGGCCCTGCTCGATGATCCCGAACTGGCTGGCCTCGGCCAGCGGGACGGGAATCCCGGCGACGGTGACACCGGCGCCGGTGGCGACGTGCTGTTCGAGCATGGCCGAAGGGTCCATTCGGTAGATGTGATCAGCCCCAAAGACCAGCACGAAGTCCGGGTGCTCGTCGCGTAGGAGGTTGAGGTTCTGATGAAGGGCGTCGGCCGAACCGAGGAACCACTCCTTGCCCAGGCGCATCTGGGCGGGGATGGAGGTCACGTAGTTCCCGAGCAGGTTCGACATACGCCACGTGCGAGACAGGTGCACGTCGAGGCTGTGCGACTTGTACTGGGTGAGAACGGCTATTCGCCGGTAACCACCGTTCACGAGGTTGGAGAGAGCGAAGTCGATCACCCGGTAGTGACCGCCGAACGGGACCGCCGGCTTCGCCCGGTCGGTCGTGAGTGGTGCCAGCCGGGAACCCTCGCCACCGGCCAGGACCATCGTGAGCACCCGGCGTGCTGCAATGGCCACTGCTATTCCTTTCCACGTCGTGGCGCCAAGACTACGAGGCCGAGCGGAGGGAGGGTCAGGGAGAGCGAACGGCCCTCGCCGTGGGATGCCAAAGGGTCGGTCTCGACGCGCCCGAGGTTGCCGATGTCGGTGCCACCGTAGGCCCTGGAATCGGAGGAGAGCAGCTCATCCCACACCCCGCCATGGGGGACCCCAACCCGGTAGTCGGACCAGACGACCGAGGTGGGGTTGATCGCCACCAGCACGCATCGCCCGCTCCCCGACGGGTCGTTGCGCCGGAAGACGAGGACGCCGTGTGCGGCATCATTGGGGACGATCCACTCCAGGCCCTCGGGGTGACAGTCCCCTCGGTGCAGGGCCGGCTCCCGCTGATATGTCGCGTTGAGGTCAGCGACCCATCGATGGATCCCGGCGTGGCCGGGGTCACCGAGCAGGTGCCATGGAACCGAGTCTTCGTGGTCCCACTCGGCCGGGGTACCCAGTTCGCCGCCCATGAAGAGGAGCTTCTTGCCGGGCGACATCCATTGCAGGCCGAGGAGGAGGCGAAGGTTGGCCAGTTGCTGCCACCGGTCGCCCGGCAGCTTGGCGAGCAGCGAGCCCTTGCCGTGCACAACCTCGTCGTGGGAGAGGGGCAGCACGTAGTCCTCGGAGGACGCGTACGAGGCCCTGAACGTCAGCTCGCCTTGGTTGTCGGCGCGCCGGGTCGGGTCCCGAGCGAGGTGGCGGAGTGTGTCATTCATCCATCCCATGTCCCACTTGTAAGAGAACCCGAGGCCGTCGTCCGACGGGTCGCGCGTCACGCCCACCCAGGCGGTCGACTCCTCGGCAATGGTCTGCACACCGGGATGCCGCTCCCGGACGGACCTGTTGAGGTCCCGCAGGAATTCGATCGCTCCGAGGTTCTCGTTGCCGCCGTCGACGTTGGGGATCCACTCTCCGTCCTTCCGGGAGTAGTCGAGATAGAGCATCGAGCTGACCGCATCCACCCGCAGGGCATCGATGTGATACCGACTCACCCAGTAGTGAGCAGAGGAACGAAGGAAGCTTCGGACCTCGTTCTGGTCGTAGTTGAAGATGTAGGAATGCCAGTCCTGGTGGAAGCCCTGGCGGGGGTCGGCGTACTCGAAGAGATGGGTTCCATCGAACATGCCAAGGCCGTGGGAGTCGGTCGGGAAGTGGGCTGGGACCCAGTCCAGGATGACACCGATACCGGCCCGGTGGAGGCGGTCGACGAGATACATCAGGTCCTGGGGTGTCCCGTAGCGCGACGTGGGGGCGAAGTACCCCGTGGTCAGATAGCCCCACGAGCCGTAGAACGGGTGCTCCATCAGGGGGAGGAACTCGACATGGCTGAACCCCAGGGTCTGGAGATGAGCAATGAGGCCGTCGGCCACGTCGCGGTATCCGGCGACCCCCTCCTTGAGCCATGAGCCGAGGTGAAGCTCGTAAATGCTCACTGGAGCTGCAACAGCCAGCCGCTCGCCTCGCCTCCCCATCCACTCGTCATCACCCCAGGTGTACGCCAGGTCCCACGCAATGGAGGCATTCCCGGGGGCTGGTTCGGCGAAGAACCCGAACGGGTCCGCCTTCTCGACCGCGTGCCCCCCGCCGGTGACAGTGAACTTGTACTTGGTGCCTTGCTCGACACCCGCGACCCGGCCCTCCCAGATCCCGCTGTCGGGCCCAGCCAGGCCGACCCGGTTCCACTCATTGGCTTCGGTCATCACCTCTACGGTGTCGGCGTTCGGCGCCCACACCCGGAAGACAGCGCCTCCATGCTCGAGGTGGCACCCCATCACCTCGTACGCATCGTCGAGCATCCCACCCCCGAACAGCCTCCGGTCTTCTTCGGTGAGGTCACGAGCCATGGATCGCGAGGGTACCGGCGTCTACATCTACATCTACATCAACATCAACCCGGGCATGGCGCCTCGACGAGGCGGACGGGCGGTTCGGGTCGACTCTGAGTTGAGGTCGAAGTCGATGTCGAAGCTCAAGGTGTCCCGACGCGGACGCGGAGTCGTGGGATTCCTATTCTCCCTTCGGTGCGTCACCACTCGCTCCTCTCCCTGGGCTACCTGACCGTCGTCGCATACGGCGCATGGTTCTACGGTTTCGGGGTCCTCCTCGACGAGATCGTGCGGGTCACCGGGTGGCAGGAGAGCCTGGTGGTCGCCGTCTCGTCGGTGGCTGCTCTCGTCGGTGGGGCGGGCGCCCTCGCGGCCGGGCGAGTCCTCGACCGTTGGGGAAGCCGCCGGGTCTTCCTCCTCGGCGTGGTGGGCGCGGCCTCACTCGCTATGGCCTCACGGGCCGAGACCTTCCCGGCCTTCGCGGCGGCTGCCGTTCTCGGTGGCGGCCTGTTGGCGGCCACGGGGCACTACCACACCACCCTCGGCACAGCCGCCGGACTCCATCCCGAGCGCCCAGCCCGCGCGATCTCGATCGTCACCCTGTACGGGGCGTTCTCGTCGACCATCATGCTGCCACTGGGAGGGGTCCTCACCGACCGAGTCGGGTGGCGTACCGCCCTTCTCACCTATGCCACCTTGGCCGCCTCCGGGTACGTGTGGGCCGCGATCGCCGCGGATGTTCGCCACGGCGAAGCCGGGGAGTCGGCGCCGCTGGCCTGGTCGCCGCTGGTGGTGGTGGCCATCGCTTCCAGCGTCCTGGGCGCGGCCGGCTTCGGGACGATCGGGGTGTACCAGGTGCCGATCATGGTCTCACTCGGGTTGACACTCCCCCTGGCTTCGACCTTGGCGGGCCTGCGCGGCGTGGCGCAATTCCTCGGGCGACTCCCCATCGACCCCGTCGTTTCGCGGCTCGGCAGCCGACGCGCCCTCGTGTGGGCGAACACGCTGATCGCAGTGGGAGCCGTGCTCCTCGTGTGGTCGAATCGACCGGCGGTGGCCGTTGCATTCGCCCTCGTGGCGGGGGTCGGCATCGGTGCGTTCTCCCCGCTGTCGGGGATCTTCGCGTTCGAGGTGGCGGGTCCCCGCCGGGTCGGCACCCTCATGGGCATCCAGGCCGCGGCTGCCGGGATCGGCATCGCGGCCGGGCCGTACCTGGCGGCCAACGCCGTGGAGGCCGCCGGCGATCGTCGCATGGCGGCGCCGGTGGCGATCGTCATGCTGCTCGGCGCCGCGACCGTGCTGGCCATCGGACGCCGCTGGGAGGCGTCGTCATCTCCACCAAGGCGGCCCGGCCGAAGCTGACGCCGACACTGGCTCAGTCGTAGACGGCGGGCTGCTTGTCGATGAACGCCCGCATGTTCTCCTTGGCCACCGGGAGCGTCGCGGCGGATGCCATGACCTCGGAAGCGAACTCGTAGGCCCGATGGAGGTCCATCTCGAGGTGGCGATAGAACGCCCGCTTGCCGATGCCCTTGGAGAGCTTCGACCCCCTCGTCGCCCTCGCGAGCAGGTCGCGGGTTGCGTCCGGGACCTCGTCATCGGGCACGACCTTGTTGACGAGCCCCCAGTCGGCGGCGGTGTGGGCGTCGATGGGATCCCCGGTGGCCAGCATCTCGAACGCCCGCTTGCGGCCGATGGTGCGGGACACCGCCACCGAAGGGGTGGTGCAGAAGAGGCCGCCCCGCCCACCCGGGAGCTGGAACCGAGCCGACTCTGCGGCGACGGCGAGGTCGCACGCCGCAACGAGCTGGCACCCGGCGGCCGTCGCCAGGGCATGCACCTGGGCGATGACCACCTGTGGGACCTCCATGATCCGTTGCATGAACGTCGCGCACACGTCGAGGAGCCGTTGCATCTCAACGAGGTCCCGGTCGACCATGTCGAGGAAGTCGTGACCGGACGAGAACACCGGGCCGTCTGCGGCGAGGATGATGCCTCGGGCGTCCGAGTCCCCCGCTTCGGCGAGTGCACGGTCCAATTCGACCAGGTGGTCCTCCGAGAGCGAGTTGCGTCGGTGGGACCGATTCATCGTAATGACGCGGAACGGTCCCTCGTCCGCGACCAGGACATGCTCGTACATGGGCCGAGCCTATCGGCTCAAACTGGTGGCGATGCCTCGGGGAGGAGTTCGGCGATGAGTCGCCGCACCCGCGCCTCGATCTCGTCGCGGATGGGACGCACCGACTCGACCCCGAGGCCGGCGGGGTCGGGGAGATCCCAGTCGAGATAGCGCTTGCCCGGAATCACTGGGCAAGCGTCACCGCATCCCATCGAGACGACCACATCCGTCGCGGTCACCATGTCGTCGGTCCAGACCTGCGGCTGGTTGGCGCCGATATCGATACCCACCTCTGCCATGGCTTCCACGGCCGACGGGTTGACGGACTCGGCCGGAGCCGAACCGGCCGAGAGGACGTGAATCCTGCCGCCGGCGAGGTGAGCGAGCCACCCCGCCGCCATCTGGGACCGTCCCGCATTGTGGACGCAGAGGAAGAGAACGGTTGGCCTGAGCATGGCCACAGTATTGCTCGGAAACCCGACTGAGGAGCCAGGCCTCTCCCGGGCGTCGGAGCCGATAGCCTCGGAGCATGTACTCCGAGATCATCTCACTCCGCGCCATCCGCGATTACCAGGACCGCCAACTGTCACCTGAGGACCTGGGGAGGATCCTGGAGGCCGCCCGATGGACGGGGTCCTCGAAGAACCTCCAGAACTGGTCCTGGGTCGTGCTCCAGGACCCGGCACACCGGGACCGGCTGGCCGAGTGCGGTGACTTCACGACGCCCGTACGCAACGCCCCGACGGTCGTCTGCCTCGTGCAGGAGCCCGACGGATACGAGTTCGACACGGGTCGACTCGCCCAGAACATCATGCTGGCGGCCGCCGCCATCGGCGTTGCGTCATGCCCGATAACCCTCCACCGCGAGGAACTCGCATCAGAAGTGCTGGCCCTGCCCAGCGATCGCCGGTGCCGCTACGCGGTCACGCTTGGCTACCCGGCACCCGGGGCCACGCCGCGCAAGTTCGGGGGACGCAAGTCGATCGACGACCTCACCCACCGCGGGGCCTACTGACGGACGTCGACCACGCAGTCCTAGTCGGCGAGGCCCCCAAGCGCCCCGAACAGCGCGAATCCGATGAGGACCGCGATGAGTACGGCGAGTATGCCGAGCACGATCAGCGGTACGAGGACGGTGATGACGGCCTGCCCGGTGCTGATCCCGTGGCTTTCACGAACGGCCACCACGGCGCAGACGGCGGTCCACAGGCTGGCCAGCGCGCCGATGACCGGGATGAAGCCGAGGGCGGTGGGTGCTGTTGCGAAGCCGAGCGAACGAAAGAGGCCCATGTACTCGGCCTGGCCCTTGAACATCTTCCCGAGGAGAAGGAGGATCCCGGTCCCGATGGCAAGGCCGATCGGTGTGCCGATGATGGCGCTGGTCAGCCATCCACCGACCGATTGCTCAACGACCTCACCGAGGACCGTGGTGGTGCCGAAGAAGCCGGAAAGCCCACCGATGAGCGCCGCGGCGATGGCGACGAGGACCGCCTGGCCGGTTGCCGAGTCGTCCTGGTCGATCTCCTGGTAGGTGGCGGCGTCGAGTTTGATGACGCCGAGAATGCGGTCGAGCACGTTGGATCCCTCCTAGCGAGTGTGGAGGCATGATGCCCGATCCGGTGGCTCCGAGCGGCGATTTCCGGGGAGTACTTTCCACCAGTGCTGTGTCCACCGATTCTCCCGTGGGTGGTGTCGCGCCAGGTTGGTTCCTCGCTCGGACGCCTCAGGTCAACCTTGGTCGGCCCACTGACGGGCTCGGGCCCCCAAGTCGCGCCACAGGGCCGCTGATCCGGGGTGGCCCGCCCGGATCTCCTCCCACCGATCCGCCTGCCGATCGAGCCAGGAAACCGCCATCGACGGCAGGACCCCCTCCCGGAGCGCTGAGCGGGTGCTGCCCCACGACACCGCCATCGACTCGAAGACGACACCACCGCAGAGCAGGGAGCTGAGTGGCGCCGGACCGAGACTGCCGAAGCGATCCTCCCCCGGTGCCGTGAGGCCCTCGTTCCCGGTCAGATCGGGTTCGGGACGATGGAGATCGCCCAAGGCGAGCAGGACGTGCAGGGGCCCCTCGGCGGTGGGGCCGGCGGCTTCGAGCCACGGCACCGCCCAGTGCAAGATCCGGTCCCCAAGGAGGAACCGCCGTTCGTTGAGTGCCTTGGCCACGACGTCCGGTCGGTCCTCGGCGCTCGCCTCCAGCTCAGCCTCCACGAGGCCGGCTCCGAACGCCAGCAGCTCGGGCAGCTCCCCGGTCCGGAACTCGTGGCTCCACCTCAGTGCCCTCCGCTGGAGGTCCGGGGCCGGGTTGTAGAGGTCCACGACCAAGGCCTCACTCGGCCGCAGGTCGCTCCAGGTTTCGAGCATCAGCTCGACCGATCGAGCCGCCTCCACCCAGAGTTCGAACTCCTCATCCTGGGTCACCGGGGTCCTCTCCGATCGGGCATCACGCCGAACGGTGTCGAGGTCTCCCACGCAGCCCGCGTTCCCCATCCCCGCGGCCGATGGCAGGGCTCAGGCCCGGTAGGCATCTGGCGTCGGTCGGTTGGGTCGAATGAGCCACTGTGGACGCCGAGTTCCATCGGGTCCCGGTCCGGGCTTCGTCAATCCGAGCCACTCCCGGAAGATCTCGAAGCTCCGCTCAGTGTCCACGACTATGTCCCCGTACTGGTCCTCGACGTGGGCGGGCTCGAGACGAACCCGCTGGTGCCAAGCGTGCATGCCCGAGATCGGGTCGGCGTGGGGAGCGTGGGCCAGGTTCTGGTTGACGCCAGGGTCCCGCCACCAGATTCGTTCCGAATCGGGGTCGTCACTCGCAAAGGGCTCGATTCCCTTTTTTTGGCGGAGCCGCCAGCGACCGTCGCCGAGCCGATCCATGTCCACAAGGGCGGACGACCAGCGTTCATTGCCGCTCTTTTCATCCAGCCGCCACCGACCCAGGTGGTGGGACGCCGCCACGACACCGGGACGGATCCCCTCGGTGCGCCAGGCACGCATCACGAAGTGCCCGATGTCGGTGTTGATTCGGACCAGGGACCCGGTCTCGAACCCGAGCGCATCGGCATCACGCGGGTTCATCCACAGGGGGTGCCCGTGGCTGATCTCGTAGAGGTACTTGGCGTTGCCCGACCGGGTGTGGATGAGCGTCGGGAGGCGGAAGATCGGCAACAGGATCCGCTCGTTGCCCGCGATGTCCATGTCCCGCCAGTACACGTGGGTCTTGATGTACCCGGGCGTCGCCTCTTCCTCCCAGCCCCACTCATGCATGGTCTTCGACCACCACTCGAGCTTTCGAGTCGGGGTCGGGAACCCCTGCTTCGCCTCGCCATCGATCATGGCGGCCACCGCCGTGCCGGCACTGAAGGCCACCCCGTCGCGGACCTCGTCGAACTCAACGGGTGATTCATGCACCCCATAGTTGGTCTTCTTGACTTCGACCGCTCCGTACTTCCGCATGAACTCGAGCGGGGTGATGCCCTCGGCGGCGGCCTTCTCGGGGAGGCCCCCGACGGAGTTGTCGAACATCCACCCGTAGTACTCGTCCATGGTGATCGGGCGGGACGGATCGACCGGAGACTCGAACCAGCGGCGGATCCCGAGTGACCCGTCGGGGTCCACCTTCCAGGAGAGATCGATCCAGAACTCGCTCTCCTCCCACACCTCACCGGGGTTGGCCTCGTGGGTGCGGTGGAAGGTCTTGCCGTCGCGCTCCCCCGAGACCCGCAGCACAGGTTGGCGGAACCCGAGCCATTGGCCGGAGTGGGTCTCGTAGGAGTGGGTGTCGTGGCGTTCGGCGGCGATCCCCATGGGAAGGACGTAATCGGCGAACCAAGCCGTCTCCGACCAGATCGGCGTGAGGGCGACGTGGCAAGCGACTTTCTCCTCATCGGTGAGGGCTTCGATCCAACTGAAGCCGTCCGGGTTCGTCCACACCGGGTTGTACACCCGGGAGAAGTAGACCTCGAGCCGCCCTCGCCCCTCCTTGAGGAAGTAGGGAAGGAGCATCGACAGTTCGTGGTGGGCGAGCGGATATTCCCCCGGCCACAGCAAGGGGTTCCACTTGCCGTGGGGAGGAGGTGTGTTCCAGTGCTTGGGCTTCAGCTTCGACCAATCGCTGGGCTGGGTACCACCCATCGTGCCGATCGACCCCGTGAGTACGTGGAGGAACCACAGGGTGCGGGCGGCCTGCCAGCCGCCCAGGTTGCCCGAACCGGTGGAGCGCCAGGTGTGCGAGGCGAATCGCGTCCCGGCCTCGGCGACCAACTGGGCGACTTCGGCCAGTTGGTCGGGGTCGATGCCGCACTCCTCGGCGGCCCACTCGAACGTGAACTCGGCGTAGGCCCCCTTGAGAACCTCGAGGAACCCGTCGAATGTCTGGGGCTCGTCGGGATGCCGTTCGGCCATCGTCTGCTCCCAGTTGACCCACCGCCGCACGAACTCCCGGTCGATCTGTTCGGTCTCGAGGAGTTGGCGGGCGATCGCCAGGAACATCGCGGGTTCGGTCCCGGGCCACGTCGAGAGCCAGATGTCGGACATCGACGCCGTGTTCGAGAGCCGCGGATCGATCGTGCAGAGCTTCGCCCCGGCCTGCTTGGCCTCGATGATGCGCTGGGCATGGGGGTTGAAGTAGTGCCCGGTCTCGAGGTGGGACGAGAGCAGCAGGATGAACCTCGCGTTGGCGAAGTCGGGACTCGGCCGGTCGTATCCCATCCAGAACGCGTAACCGGTACGGGCTCCTGCCGAGCAGATGTTCGTGTGCGAGTTGTGGCCGTCGACTCCCCACGCCTTCAGGACCCGGTCGACATACCCATCCTCGCCCGGGCGACCGACGTGGTACATGATCTCGTTGTGCCGGTCCTCGACGATCGCCTGCCGCATACGGCCCGCAATGTCGGTGAGCGCCTCTTCCCAGGTGACCTGCTCCCACTCTCCCGAGCCGCGAGCGCCCGTGCGGCGGAGCGGATGGAGGATCCGCTCCGGGTCGTACATTTGGTTGAGGGTCGCTGGGCCCTTCGCGCAGTTCCGGCCACGGGAGGCGGGGTGGGCAGGGTTGCCCTCGAACTTGCGGACCTCGCCGCTCTCCTTGTCCACGTAGGCGAGCAGACCGCACGCCGACTCGCAGTTGAAGCAGGTGGTGGGGACGAGGCGGTAGGTGTGGGCCTGCTTCTGGGGCCATGCCCTGGCGTCGTATTCCTCCCAGTCATCCCAACGTTCGGGGGGTGGGAAGTTCGTGAGGCCCTGTGGGATGAGACGCGGAATCTCGATCATCGGTCCTGCTCCCAGTTTGGGGTGGTCCTGTTCCGGATATCGTTATGAAACGACCCCACGACGAATGGGATGGCGGTCATGAGAGGGGGACCGCCTGCCCGGCCCTGACCATGGCATCGTCAGCGAACCAGATGCCGGAGATCGCGCAGATGCCGGCGAGGGCGGGGAGTCCCGGGAAGGTGACGACCAGGGAGTCGAGCACCAGCAACGAGAGCGGGACGACGATACCGAGGACGACACCACCACCCCACCATTGCCGCGCATAGGCGCCCTTGGTCATGTGATGCACCGCCTCGGCGACGTTCCTCGTCGGGTGGCCTCGGAGGAGTTCGCCGGCGGAGAGGAGCCCCAGCACCACCAGCCCAATCGTCAACGCAACGACCGCTGCGGTCTCGAGTGACGCATCGAGGGCAAGGAATCGGTCCACCAACACCGTGAAGGCGCCGCCGGCGGTGAGGCTCCCGGCGATCATGTGCCAGAGAAGCAACGGCGACTGCCACAGATCACGGCCTTCCGCCTGTCCGAACAAGAATGCCGTGTACCCGGCCAGCGCGACACCGATCGCCGCGGCCGTCCACGCCAGTGCCCTGAGCAGCGACTCACCTCCGCCGAGGACACCAACCAGGAACCACACCCCGTAGGCGAGGGCCGACGCGCCCAGGATCCATGCCCCTCGAACCAGCCAGGAGCCGGGATTGCCCTTGGTGAGCAAGAAGTAGAAGCGATCGGGGCGCTTGAGATCCCATACGAGGATGCCTCCGGTGAGGGCGATGAACAGGCCCGCCACGAGGGGCACTCCCCAGCCGGCCCATGCGCCCTGCATGCGTCCCCCAAGCGCCAGGGCGATCGCCACGACCATCGCCAGACCGGCCGCGATCCCCTTTGTGAGGAAGTAGGCCGAGACCTTCCATCCCCATGGCATGGGGTGATCCGTGTTGTAGACGACACGCGGCGGTCCCCCCCTCGTCGCCGCGACCGCGGGGCCGCCGAGTCCCGCGCCCGGGGTGAGGTCGACGTCGAGGAACGAGACCTCATACGCCTGGCCGACCGACGTGTCACGCCAGATCGACCCGGATTGGTGGACGGTCCTGGCCGCCAGCGGATCCAAGGCGGCTGAAGCCGCGCCCTTGTACCAGAGCTTGGGGCGGGTGCCCTGTTCGACGGCCCGTTGGGTGAGCGGCTCGGTGGAGACCATGACTGCGATCCCGCTGGCGGGGTCATCGAGGTCACCGGCGATGATCGCCTGTTCGGGACAGACGACAACACACGCCGGCTCGATGCCAACCTCTACCCGGTGGGCGCAGTAGTTGCACTTCTGGGCCGTGTGCTCATCAGGGTCTATGTAGAGGGCGTCGTAGGGGCACGCCTGCATGCAGGATTTGCAGCCGATACAGCGATCGGTGTCGAAGTCGACAATTCCGTCTCCCCGATGAAAGAGGGCCTTCGTCGGGCAGATCTTGACGCATGGCGCATTCGAACAGTGATTGCAGCGCAGCACCGAGAAATGGCGTTGCGTGTCCGGCCACGCTCCCTGCTCGAGGTACTTGACCCACGTGCGGTTGACACCGAGAGGGACCTTGTGCTCGGTCTTGCAGGCAACGGTGCAGGCGTGGCAGCCGATGCATCTGTCCTGGTCGATGACGAAGCCGTAGCGCACGCGCCTCCTCTGGTCATACGCGTTGTCCGGACATTCATAGCATCCCGTCCCGGTCCGGGCGGAACCGGAGCCGGGAGTGGACCGCTGTGTACCCCCAACGAGGAACCGCCCGCAGGCGCTGCCCGGGGCGGTTCCTCTTTCAGCCTCTCAGGACGTGACGCGAGGTGCGCTGCGGTGGGACCAGTCCCGCAGATCCAGAAAGGTCGGTGGTCCGAGTTGGATTCGCCGTGCCCCGAGGGGCTGCAGCGAAGTCAGTGGCTTGCGCTGCTCAGCGCTCGGCCACCTCCAGTGTCCCGTAGAAATTGCTCAACGTTGGACCACCTCCTTTCTCTGGTACCGACATCATCGCAGACAGACACGCCCGAGTCGACCGAATTCCTGTGCGACACCGCCACGCCACGCCGGCTCCCACGTCCCGGGAGCCGGGCTTGCCTCCGATATGATCACCTCGATGGAGCTCGATCAGCGCCGCCCGACGACGGCCGACATCGTCGCCGGGATCACCGTTGCGTTCATCGCCATCCCCCAGTCGCTCGCCTACGCCGAGATCGCCGGCATGCCGGCCCATGTGGGGCTGTACGCGGCTGCGTTCCCGGCGCTCGTCGCTGCATTCTTCGCCAGCTCCCGATACCTCCAAACCGGGCCGGTCGCCACGACCGCCCTCCTCACCCTCGGCGCTCTCGCTCCACTCGCCGCGGTGGGGACGCCCGAGTACGTCGGCCTGGCCGCAGTCCTCGCTGTGCTCGTCGGGTTCTTCCGACTCCTGCTCGGCGTGCTGCGCCTCGGACGAATATCCGACTTCATGAGCCAACCGGTGCTGCTGGGGTTCACCTCTGCAGCAGCGATCCTCATCATCGGGTCACAGTCCGACCGGGTGTTCGGCCTCGAGGTCTCTCCCGACGGCCTCCTCGCCCGGTTGACCCATGTACTCTCCCACCCTTCCGAATGGGATCCCCTCCCCATCGGTACGGCCGTAGCCACGGCACTCATCATCATCGGGGGCCGCCGACTCCACCGCCTCTTCCCCGGGATGCTGGTCGCCGTCCTCGCCGGCACGCTCCTCGGTCGCTCCGACTCCTTTCGGGGAACACTCGTCGGTGACATCCCATCGGGCTTTCCGGGGATCGCCGTCGGCTTCGACTGGGTAGCCGTGCCAAGTCTCCTGGTGCCCGCCGCCGTGATAGCTCTGCTTGGCTTCGCCGAAGCGACCGCGATATCTCGAACGTTCGCCGTCCAGGACCGGGAGCGCTGGGATGCCAGCCGTGAACTCGTCAGCCAGGGAGCGGCCAACATCGCCTCCGGCCTCGTGGGTGGGTTCCCGGTCGGAGGGTCGTTCGCTCGAAGCTCGGTGAACCGACTGGCGGGAGCCAGGACCCGCTGGTCCGGGGCGATCACAGGGTTGACGGTGATCGCCTTCCTCCCCTTCGCCGGACTTCTGTCGACGCTGCCCGAGGCCGTCCTCGGGGCCATCGTCATCGTCGCAGTGTCCAGGTTCCTCCGGTTCGGGGCTATGGCACGCATCGGGCGTGTCTCCCTTCCGCAGGCTGCGATCGCATGGATCACCGCAGGTGCGACGCTGCTCCTGGCCCCGCGGGTGGATCTTGCGATCGTCATCGGGGTCGGCTGCGCCCTGGCAGTCCACGTGCTCCGCGAGGCGGGTGGGGTGGTCGTCCAGTCGACCTATGACGAGGGCACCCTCACACTGGCCCCCCGCGGGGTCCTGTTCTTCGCTTCGGCATCGCGGTTCCGCGACGCCTTGCTCGTGGGACTTGGAGACCACCCGGAAGCGGTCGCCCTCTGCCTCGACCTCGCCCGGCTCGGCCGGGTCGACTACAGCGGGGCGGCTGCGCTGTCAGAGGTCATGCGAGAGGCTCAGGAGGCTGGACTCGATGTGCAGGTCGCCAACACTCCCCGACGCGTCGAGAAACTGCTTTCTGCGTTCGAGGACTGAACCGGCGGCAGGCCCTGTCAGGTCTTCTCGACGTCGGCGATCACCTTGGCGGCCAGGTGGCTCGGCACCTCCTGGTAGTGATCGTGCTCGGCTTCGAAGCGACCCCAACCCTGGGTGATCGATCGCAGCTCATTCGAGTAGGTGACGATCTCGGAAGTCGGAACCTGTGCGATGATCCGCTGTCGGCCGTCACTTGTCGCCTCACTCCCCTGTACCTGGCCCCGACGAGATGCCAGGTCGCCCATCACGTCACCCTGGTACACCCCGGGGATCGTGACGACGATCCGAGACACGGGCTCCAGGATGACCGGCCCGGCCTTCTCCATGCCGGCCCGGAATCCAAGCCGACCGGCCATGCGAAACGCCATCTCGGAGGAGTCGACTGAGTGGTACTTGCCGTCCGTGCACCGCACGCGGATATCGACGACCGGGAAGCCGTGGAGGCCACCCTCCACCATCGCCTCGAGGATGCCTTTCTCTACGGCAGGGATGAACTGACGTGGGATCGATCCGCCCTTGATCTCGTCGACGAATTCAAACCCCCCTCCGCGCGGCATCGGCTCCATCTCCAACTGGCATACCCCATACTGACCGTGGCCACCGGACTGCTTCCTGTGTTTGCCTTCGGCACCAGCCGGCCGGGTGATCGTCTCCCTGTACGCGACCTTCATCGGCTCGGTCGAGGCGTTCACGCCGAACTTCCGCTTCAGTTTCTCGAGGGTGATGGCGAGATGTGTCTCGCCCATCCCCCACAACAACGACTGGTGGGTCTCGTCGTTGCGCTCCAGCCGTAGGGCGGGGTCCTCCTCGAGCAGTCGATGGAGCGCGTTGGCGAGCTTGTCCTCGTCAGCCTGGGTGGCGGCAATGAGGGCCTGGGCGAGCATCGGTCGGGGACCGGTCACCGGCGGCAGCGTGACCGGCATCCCCTTGGGGGCAAGCGTGTCACCGGTTCTGGTATCCGAGAGCTTGGCCACGACGCCGATGTCCCCCGCCGGGAGTGAGGTGACGAGGTCGGTCTCCTTGCCGATCATCGTCGCCACCTTCGAGAGCCGTTCGTCCTGCCCGCTGCGGGTGTTGATGAGGTGCATCTCGGGCTTGATCGTCCCCGACAGGACCCGGAACATCGAGATCTGGCCCACGTAGGGATCAGCAATGGTCTTGAACACGTAGACCAGGGGGTCGCCAGCCGGGTCACATGCAACGTCGATGTGTCGGTCCCCGGCCATGACGTCACTCGGCGGGCGATCCACGGGCGAGGGTCCCAGTTCGACGATGAAGTCGGCCAGGCGATCCACGGCGATCGGGCCGAGGGCCGACCCACATACCACCGGGAAGACACTGGCTTCGTTGACACCCTTGGCCATCGTGTGCTCAAGTTGCTCGACCGACGGGATCTCGCCCTCGAGGTAGGCCTCGAGGAGTGCTTCATCGGCGACGACGATGCCCTCGACGAGGTTGTCGTGCACCTCGTGTTCCCGATCGATCATTTCCGCCGGCATCTCCGTCTCCTCGGCCTTGCCGCTGTCGTAGATGTAGGCCTTGTCGCGGAACAGGTCGGCAACCCCGTGGAAGCCGGGACCATTGCCGATAGGGAGTTCGATGGGAGCGATCCCGGCACCAAAGCGGTCCCGGAGTTGTTCGAGCGTCCGCTCGAAGGAAGCCTGCTCCTTGTCGAGCTTGTTGATGAAGATCATGCGGGAGACGCCACGCTCCTCCGCCACCCGCCACGCGTACTCCGTCTGCACCTCGACGCCTTCAACGGCGCTCACGACGAACACGGCGAGGCCGACCACGCTCATGGCGGCGTGGATGTCACCGGCGAAGTCGACGTACCCGGGGGTGTCTATGAGGTTGATCTTGTGGCCCTTCCACTCAAAGGGCGCTATTGCGAGGGACAGCGACATCAACCGAGCCTGCTCCTCGGAGTCGAAGTCGGTGACGGTGTTGCCGTCCTCGACCGTGCCGATCCGGTTGATCGTCCCGGCCCGGAAGAGCAAAGCCTCGGCGAGGGTGGTCTTCCCCGACCCGTTGTGTCCGACGAGGGCGACATTGCGGATCTTGTCAGGTGGGAAAACCTTCACCGTCTATTCCTTCGGGTAGCGGGCGTGCCCGGCAAGGTTACGCGAGCAGGATGACTGCTCGATCCGGATGGCCCGAATTCCACCGCGGCGCGCGCGTCACCCCGTACCTTGTCCGCATGCCCGACTCCTTCGATGACGCCATCTCCTCGCTGAGAGCCATCGCCTTCGAGGCGACACCCAGGATCTCGATAACACTCGACCTCACCGGGGTCGAGACCCCGGTCGGTCAAGCCCTCTCCAGCCTCTCCGTCCCGCCGACCGCTCCCGAGCTGTCGATCATCCACCGACCTGACGACGACGACGCTGAGGCCCAGTTCATCATGCGAGTCCTCTCGCTCCTCGCCGAGCCGGCCTAGGCCAAGCCCCTCCGTTTTGGGGTCGTTTCATCGTCGTAGGTCACATCCAACGACCCCAAGACGTTCCCGCCGCCTCCTAGGTGGCGTGCCTCCGGAGTGAGTCGATGGCGAATGAGGCATAGAGGGCGACGCCGGACGGCATGACGTCCTCGTCGAAGACGACGAGGTTGGAATGGTTGGCCGGGGGCGTATCGGACCCGGGGGGGTTCGCTTTCATGAACGCCATCGCGCCGGGCACGCGCTGCAGCACGTAGCTCCAGTCCTCGGCTCCCATGATCGGCACCGGCGGATCGACCACGTTCTCAGCCCCGACGAGGCCGGTGGCAAGGGCACGGACCTCGGCCGCGACGTCGTGGTCGTTGACGGTCACCGGGTAGCCATCGGCGAAGTGCACGTCGGCTTCTGCCCGGTGGGCTTCTGCGATCCCCGTCGCGACCCGCTCGATGAGCGTGTGCATCTTGTCCCTGGTCTCATCCGAGATACAGCGCAGGGTTCCTTCCATCACCGCGGTGGCCGGGATGATGTTGTGGGTCGTACCCGCGTGGACGTTGGCGAAGGTCAGCACCGCTGGGTCGAACACGTTGATGTCCCGGGTGATCGCTGACTGCAGGTTCGTCATGATCTCGGCAGCCACGAGAATCGGGTCGATCGCAACATGGGGAGCCGAGGCATGGCCTCCGGCACCCCGAACCGTGATCTCGACGGTGTCGGCCGAAGCCATGAAGGCGCCGCCCCGGCATGCAATGCCGGGGAACGGGAACCCACTCGAGACATGGATGGCCAAGGCCCTGACCGGCATCTCCCCGGTGACGTCGAGCAGTCCCTCCTCCAGCATGTACCGGGCCCCGCCGTACCCCTCCTCCCCGGGCTGGAACATGAACACGACCTTGCCGACGACGTCGGCCACCCTGGTCGAGAGCAGCTTGGCTGCGCCGACGAGCATCGAGGTGTGGAGGTCGTGTCCGCAGGCGTGCATCGCCCCGGGTACCTCTGATGAGAAGTCGAGGCCGGTGTCCTCCTGCAACGGAAGGGCGTCCATGTCACCCCTGAGGAGAACCGTAGGGCCGTCAGGTGCGCCGTTGAGGACAGCAACGATGCCCGAGGTGGTGTCGTGCAGGTGGATGTCGAGCGGCAGCCCATCGAGGGCCCCCAGCACCGTCTCCCTGGTGCGCGGGAGGTCGAGGCCGATCTCGGGATGGCGGTGGAGTGTTCGCCGCAAAGCGACGGTCTCGGCCTGCATGGCGCGGGCGTCTTCGAGGAGGTGGGCGTATGACATGCCGCAATCCTTGCAGATCGGACGCCTCCGCCACGCTCTGCGATACTTGGGGGTCGACCCGCCGAGGAGAACCTGTGAACACCCAAGAGACCCAGGAGCTGCGACCGGCCACGGCATTCACGGTCCACCGCTACCACATCGACCTCACGGACCGGTCCGTGCGATTCGAGGCATTCCCCTGCGAGGACATGGAGGACGCCCTCGGTGGGATCGCCCGCGCGGCGAAGTTCTTCGAACGCCTCCCCCCCACCGATCCGTACGAGCCGTCCAGTGCCCTGCTCATGAACCTGGGCCTCCTCAGCGGCACGCGCGTCATGACCGGGCTCCGAACGTTCTTCCACGGCTACTCCCCCCTCAAGACCTCCAAGGAGGGGGTGCCGGGACTCATGTGGAGCGCCGCCAGCGGTCACTTCGGCACCAAGTTGCGCGGCCTCGGCATCGACGATGTCGTCTTCACCGGGCGATCGCCTACGCCGATCCTCGTGCACCTCACTCCGGCAGACGAACCCCATGGGCCGGGCGGTCCGGCCTCGGTCAGCTTCATCGATGCCGCTGACCTGCTCGGACGCTCCTCGAATGAGAAGATCCAAGCGCTCAGCTCCCGTCACCCCGAGGCGCACTTCGCGGTGATCGGCCCGGCGGGTGAGCACTTCGAGGCTGTCAGGTACGCCGCCATCGCCCTCTCGACCGACAACCAACTGAAGTCGGGCGATTCGAAAGCCCGCTACGCGGGCCGTGGTGGCTACGGCGGTGTGATGGGCTCCAAGAACCTGATCGGCATCATCGCCGACGGGCCGAATCCTCCAGCGACCCGCGGCCTCAAGGACCTGAACCGGGAGATCAACACCCATCCCCTCAACCTGGCCTACCGGGAGATCGGGACGTGGCGGCAGATGGTCGTGCAGAAGGAACATGGCGTGCTCCCGGAGGGGAACTTCCATCCCCCGGCAGACGATCGGGCGGTCGCCCTCCAAAGGGACCCCTTCGAGGAGGCCGGTGGTTTGGTCGTGAAGGACGAGTCCTGCTTCCTGTGTGGGATCAAGTGCCACAAGAACGTCTACGACGTCGAGGCGGACGGCACCACGGGCCGGTTCCGGGCGAAGCTCGACTACGAACCCTTGGCCCTCCTGACGGTCAACCTCGGGGTGTACGACCGCGACCAGGCCCTCGACCTCGTCGCCCTGTGCGACGAGCTCTGCCTGGACGCCATCTCTCTCGGCGCGAGCCTCAGCTATGCCATGGAGTGGAATCGCCGACACCCCGGCGACCCGATGGCCGGAGGGCTCGCCTTCGGGGACTTCGAGGCGATCATGGGGGCCATCACCGAGATCGGTGAAGGACGGCTCGAAGAGGTTGGCCAAGGAACGTTCCGAATGGCTCGCCAGACCGGGGAGTGGGGATACGCCATGCAGAGCAAAGGCGTCGAGTTCCCGGCCTACCTCCCCCACCACAACCCGGGCTATCCCTGGGCCCTGGCCGGGGGACACATGACCATGCGGACCTTCCTCCTCATGATCGCAGAAGGACGAACGGACGCCGACTACTGGGTGAACGCCGTCGTCAACATGGGCTGGGACTACATCCGATCCGACCTCGACGGACTGTGCAAGTTCTCGATGGCGCCCCCGGCGATGCACGCCGAGGCACTTCGCCTGGCGGTCGGGCTCGACATCGACACCGAGACGCTGATGGACACGACCCACCAGGCGTTCCTGCGCGGGTACGCCATCGAACGACGCTCCGGCTTCGGAGAAGAGGACTATGTCCTGCCGGCCGAGGCCCACGAACCGCTCGAGACCTCGACGCTCGAGTACTTCAACACAAAGGAGTTCTTCACCGGCGTGCAGGAGCGGATCCTGGCAGGACTCGATGCCGACGCCCGGGCGAGGGGCCTCCTGTAGCGGTCTCCTAGGCCTCGAAACCCAGCCTCCGCAGCTCCCCCCGCACCCCCGGGTCGGCAAGGAGGTCGAGCAGCACCCGCACCGCCGGCTTGTCGGCTCGGTCCTCACGCACGGCAAGATCGAACTCCTCGTTGGCAACGAACCGGAACCCGAGCCCGGCGTTGCTGGCGACCGTCTCGAGCGTCATGCCCCAGTCAGCCCGGCCCTGCTCGATGGCCGCGGCCACCGCGTGGTGGGTCCGGGCCTGGTGGAGGTAGCCATCGGGTCGAGCCCCGTCGAGGAGCGCGTCGATGAGCACCCTGGTCCCCGCACCCCGGTTCCGGTTGACCATACGCCGTTCCGAGCCTCGAACGGCTTCGAGGAACGCCTGCTCACTGCCGGCGAATGCGGGGTCCCCCTCTCGGAACGCCACCCCCTGACGACGCCCGTATCCCTTGACCACCCTCACACCGTTGGGCACGAATGGAACGTTGTACGTACCCGTCTCCTCGTCGAGAAGGTGGACACCTGCCACGTCGCCTTCGCCCCTCCCCAGGGCCGCCAATCCGGCCTGGGAGCCGACCGGGATCATCTTCACGGCGTGACCCCGCCCGGCGACCAACCCAATGAGGTGGTCGAGGCCCAGACAGTGGCTCCCGATGACCACCACGTCGGCCAGCCTCACCCGTGGATCGATGAGGCGCACGTCGAGCACCGTTCCCTCCTCGACATACTCGGTGGTAGCAGGGATCCGGATGAATCCGTCCGCCCTCGAAAAGGCGGTGACGCTCCCCGAACCGGCACCGAGCGGGTAGGCGGCGAGGCCCTGTGCCGACTCGACGAGGTCGACGAGCACGTAGCTCGTTCGCCCCGCGGCGCCGGCGATCCGCAGCGGGGCCACGGCCGTCACGATCGGCCCGGATCCCGTTCGATCACCGCCCATACGCCGGATGAGGGGGGCGACGAACTCATGGAACGTGAACACGGCCGAGGTCGGGAACCCCGGGAGCACCACCACCGGCTTCCCGGAGAGGACCGCCAGCATGAGCGGCTTCCCGGGCTTGAGTGCCACCCCATGGACCACGATGCCCGGCCAGGCCTCGTCCTCCTCACCCAGGCCACGAACCACCTGCGCGTTGAGGTCGCCCTCCCCCTTCGAGGTCCCGCCCGAGAGGATCAGCATGTCGGTGCCCCCATCGGCCAGCAGCCGCTCCACTTCGGCCCGCAGAAGGTCTTGGCGGTCGGCGATGATGCCACCGGGGATGGCAATGGCACCCAACTCCGTAATGGTGTCGAGCAGGATTCGCTGGTTGGAGTCGTAGACCTGGCCGAGAGCGAGCGGCAGGCCCGGCTCGACGATCTCGTCCCCGGTCGAGAGTACGACCACCCGGGGACGCCGCCAGGCTTGGATCCGGTCGATCCCCACGGAAGCCAACACCCCGGTCTCCCGCGCAGACAGCGTGGTGCCCGCCCTGGCCACGAACTCGCCCCGTCCGACGTCGGACCCGGCGTACGAAATGTTCTCACCGGGGACGACCGGACGGCTGATGAGGATCCCTCCCTCGGTCGGCACGGTGTGCTCGACCATCACCACCGCGTCGGCTCCCCTCGGGATCACTCCCCCGGTCGCGATCGGGACGCATGACTTCGGTTCGAGGGAGAACCCCGCGGGTGGCGCGTGGCCAGCGCCGAGTCGATCGGCGTGAAGGGCCAATCTCCCGGGTCCGAGCTCGTCAACACCGAAGGTGTCGGAGGCCCGCACGGCGAAGCCGTCCATGTTCGACCGATCGAAGGCAGGAACGTCGACTGGCGCCCGCACGTCTTCGGCGAGGATTCGTCCCCGCGCCTCCGACAGGGGAACAGTCGTCGATTGCGGGACGAGATGGTCGGTGGCCGCCTCCCATCGACGCCTGGCGACGTCCTCGTCAACGACGTCGAGGAACTGTTGCTGATGGATCACGCCGGACCCGTCCCGTACAGGCCGACGGTCACCAGGGATCCAACGGCGTACCCCTCGAGGGGTGCCGGAATGACGACGAACCCATCGGCCCGGGTCACGGAGGACAGGACCGACGCCCCGGAGATGGCGACGGGTAGCACACGTCCTTCACGGACCACGACACGCGCATAGTCGGTGCGACCGACCTGGGAGACGAGCCGCTGGGCGAGTGGGAAGCTCCCCGTGTGGTAGGGCCATTCGATCGCCAGGCCCCCGAGTCGACGGGTGACAGGCCCGGCGAAGAAGTCGTAGGCGACGAGGCACGAGACCGGGTTGCCGGGAAGGATGACCACTCGGGTGGTGCCGATCGTGCCGATGCCGGTGGGTGAGGACGGGCGCATGGCCACGCCATGCACATCGAGGGTTCCCAGCTCGCCGACGAGGATCGGGACCCGGTCCTCGGTGCCCACCGAAGCGGCCCCGGAGGTCACGATGGCATCTGCCCCCGGGGCTCCGAGTGCCTCCCGCAGGGCAGCCTCGTCATCGGCTACCCGGACGACCTCGGGGATACCACCGTCCCGTCTGATGAGAGCGGACAGCATCACGGAGTTCGAGTCGACGATCTTGAACCCCCCGGGGGCCGACCCCGGAGGGAGGAGCTCATCACCGCTGACGATGACCCGTACCCGCGGGCGTCGGTGCACGGCGACTGAACCTGTCCCGATGGACGACAGCAGCCCGACGTCGTGGGGGAGGAGCTGACGTCCGGCGGCCAGGACCACGGTGCCGGCCGTGACGTCCTCGCCGACATCTCCGACGTTCCGACCCGGGGACACAGCCTCCCGTACCTCGACGATGCCATCCCGTTCGGTGGCGTCCTCGGCCCGCAGCACGGCATCGGCCCCGTCCGGCACCGGGGCACCGGTCATGATCCGGATCGCCGATCCTGCCAGCACGATCCCGGTGGCACCCACGCCGGGCATGGACGTGCCGCTGAGGTCGAGCAACATCGGGTCGTAGGGCGTGGCACCGAACGTGTCCTCGGCGATCACCGCGAATCCATCCATCGCGGACCTCCGGAACGGGGGCACGTCGACCGTGCTGGTCACATCACCGCAGAGCACCCTGCCCGCCGCCTCCGTGACCGGGACAGCCTCCCCCGGGAGGGGGACGATCCCGGTCAACGCCGCCGTGAGGGCTTCCTCGACCGAGACGCGATCCCGAAAGCCCCGCATGCGGACGTCATGGGAGCCACCGCCCGACACGGGAACGAGCAGGTCGATCCGCTCCGCCGGGTCGAAGGGTGCGGCGTCGAGTCGTTCAGGCTTGATGAGCTCACCCTTGTGGAAGACGAGGACGTGGGACGAGAGCCGTCCTTGGTGGTTGAACAGGCGCGGCTCAAGTCCGGGATGCACCACTGCGATCGCTCGAAGGGCGGCCGCCACCGACTCGGCCTCCACGTCGACCTCGGCCGCGCCCCCGGCGTGGGCACGAAGGATCGAAGGGAGCCGAACCGTCACCATGGGCGGGCTTTCGCCTTAGTGGTGCGTCGCACAAATGGTCAGGCGTCCCTCCGGCCCTCGACGCCCCTGGCTGCGTCCTCCGCCTCGACGCATCCACGGATGCGCCGTCGTTGTGCGTCCTTGCCAGATGACGCCGAGTGCTCGGAGATACTCACTCACCATTTCCACGACACACCACTAGGCGAGCTGCAGCTCGTCAGCGACCCAACCGAGCTCGAGGTCCTCCAAGGTGGCACGGGTGGGGTTCCCGGTGACCGAGTCCCAGCCAGCCATCTCGTAGTAGGTCTCGAGGGCCTCATCGAACAGGGCCCGGTCGACTGCCACCCCGTCGGACCGGCCACCCACAAGCGGTTCCTCGAAGAGACGCTTCGGCAGGGTGTCCTGCTCACGGGTGAGTCCCTCACGGGCGTTGAACGCCCGCAGCAGGTTGAGTCGGCGTGCCCCGAGCTCCAGGAGGTCATCGGTTGTCGTCTCGTCCCCCGTGACGGCGGTGATGGCGTCCGCCAGTTCGCTCGTGCCGAGGAGCTGCCAGGCGGGCCCGTACACGAATTGGCAGACGTTCACCGAGTCCATCGCCGAGTAGACGTACTGGGTCGTGAGGGCGAACTCCACCTTTTCACGGTTGAGGGCCCGGGACGACACAGGGGTCGTGAGGCCGATCTCCTCCATCCGCTTGCCGTACTTCTCGGGCGATTCCTCGATGGTGCGGGGCGTATAGGAGGGATCGTGTTCCGACGACTGATGATCGGCTCCGAACGGGTTGACGGCGTAGATCAAGGCCAAGGACGGCTTCTTCTGTGGCATGTGGGCCGGGAATTCCTGCCGGTGCCCGACGATGGCGTAGTGCTCGGCCCCGTTCCCGATCCGCTCCGCGGCAGCCGCCGATCCTTCGGCGAGTACATCGCCGAAGCCTTCCCGCACGAGCATCTTCTCGAGCATGGCGATCATCGCCTTCGAGTTCCCGAAGGTCAGCTCGATGCCACCCGTGTCCTCGGATGAGATGAGGCCCCGCTCATAGCACTCCATGGCGAAGGCAATCGTCGCACCGGCCGAGATGGTGTCGACCCCGTAGTCGTTGCAGAGTTGGTTGGCGTACACGATCGCGCCCATGTCGGTCGAGCCGCAGTAGGACCCGAACACCGATGCCGTCTCGTATTCGGGACCCCCGGCCTCGGGGTCGAGTGCCTTGCCCTCCCATTCGGCCTGGACGACCCGCTTGCACTTCACGGCGCACGAATAGCACGTGTCCCGGCCGTCCTTGAACTGGGTGCCTTCGGCGGCACCCTTCAGCCAGGTGTCGTAGAGGGTCTCGCCCGAGATCGCTTCTGCTTCGTCGTACCCGAGGAAGCCGCTCTGCCAGTTCCGGGTCGGGAGGCCACCGGCACCGTTCTGGGAGTTGACGATGCCGATCGTGCCCAGCTTCCCGAAATCGGCCATCTCCTCGTCCTCGATGGAGCTCACCCTGCCCTGCTGCATGAGCACCCGGAGGCGTTCGGGGTCGGCCATGTCGAGCTTCTTCTTGCCGCCTCGAACGACGATCGCCTTGAGGTTCTTCGAGCCCATCACGGCGCCCATACCGGTTCGGCCATGGGCTCGGTTCGCCATGTTCATGATGGCTGCGAACTTGACCAGTTTCTCGCCCGAGGGCCCGACCTGCGCGACGTGGATGCGCTTGTCGCCCAACTCCTCCTGCAGGGTCGTCTCGACCTCTCGTGTCGTCTTCCCCCACAGGTGATCGGCGGGTCGAAGCTCGGCCACGCCCTCCTTGATCCAGAGGTAGACCGGGGTCGCTGCGCGGCCGGTGACGATGATCCCGTCGTAGCCGGCGAATTTGAGCTCAGCTGGCCAGAAGCCCCCGGCCTGGGAGTCACCAACACCACCGGTGAGCGGCGACTTGGCGACCGCCGTCGCGCGGCTCTGACCGGAGATCGGCGCCCCGGTGAGTCCCGAGATGGTGATGGCGAGGGTGTTCTCGGGTCCGAGGGGATCGGCTCCGGCCGGGGTGTTCTTCAGGAGGTAGTAGAGCCCCATCGCCGAGCCGCCGCGATAGCGGTGGTAGAACTCGTCGGTCGGCTCCTCGGTCGTGAGATCTCCGGTGGTCAGGTTGACATGCAGGATCTTGCCGGCGAATCCGTACGGCACGTTGGCTCCTCTTTGATCGGCTACGGCGATGGTACCTGCCCGAGTGAGCGAGGGGCAGCGGGCCCATTCACCAGATCTCGGCGCGGTGCTCCGGCGCCCGCATGATCGAGGCTTCGACGGGGAGATCGAACGCGTCGGCGAAGGTGGCCAGGTTCCCGAGGGGGCCGTTGCAGCGGAACTCGTGGGGACTGTGGACGTCGCTTTGGACCAGGAAGCGGACGTACTCATCGGTTGCGTTCTGGCGCCACGCCGTGGCGTAGGAGAGGAAAAACCGTTGGTGGGGAGTGAACCCGTCCGCCGCCACAACCCCGCCCGACTCCCCCAGTGCCTTCAGGAATGCCCGGTAGGCGATGCGGATACCGCCGAGGTCGGCGATGTTCTCGCCCAGGGTGAGGTCGCCGTTCACGAAGAGCCCCTCCGCAGCCTCGTATCCGTTGTACTGCTCGGCGATGACCGCGGCCCGGCGTTCGAACTCTGCCCGATCGGCGTCGGTCCACCACTGGCGGACCCGTCCGGAGGCGTCGAAACGGGATCCCTTGTCGTCGAATCCGTGGGTGATCTCGTGCCCGATGATCGAGCCGATCGCACCGTAGTTGATGGCATCGTCGCCCTCGGCATAGAAGAACGGGGGTTGCAGAATCCCGGCGGGGAAGACGACCTCGTTCTCCAGCGGCGAGTAGTAGGCGTTCACAACGTGGGGGGCGATGTGCCACTCTCCCCGATCGACCAACTTCCCGAGCTTGCCCAACTGGCGCCGGTGCTCGAAGTTGGCGGCTCGCAGCCGGTTGGCGACCCACGGACCGCGGTCGATCAGGAGGTCGGAGTAGTCGCGCCACACGTCGGGATAGCCGATCTTCCATCCGAAGCCGGCCAGCTTCTCCAACGCGGCGCCCTTCGTCTCCTCGGTCATCCACTCGAGTCCCCGAATCGAGTCGCCCATGGCCTCGAGGAGGTGTCGCACGAGCTGGTCACATCGGTCCTTGGCGTCGGCGCCGAACACGCTGTCGATGAAGACCTGGGAGACCTGCTCGCCGATGTCCCCGCCTGCGGCGCCAAGCACCCTCTTCCACCGCGGTTTCTGCTCCTGCTGGCCGCCGAGGGCCTTGCCGTAGAACTCGAATGCCTCATCCGAGAACGCGGCCGGCAAGGAGGATGCCGTGGAGCGCACGAGGACCCACCGGCAGTACATCCGGAGGGCCTCGGGGTCGGCTGAGGCGATGAGGCCATCGAGGGCAGAGAAGAACCCGGGATTGTTGATGTTCACACTCTCGACCACGATCCCCGAAGCGGCAAGGTACGCCGGGAGATCGAATCCCGGCATGAGTTGGAGGAGTTGGGGCATCGTGTGCCGGTTGATCGTTCGGTCGATGTCCCGCAGTTCCACCGCCGTGAGGGACGCCTCGGCGAGGGAGATCTCGAACCCGAGGACAGCGTCTGCAGCAGCTGCCGGGTCAGCGCTTCCGAGGGAGCGGAGCTGGTTGCCGATGTGGCGGCGGTACTGCTCCCGGAGCTCGACCGATCGGTCATCTAGGCGGAAGTAGTAGTCGCGCTCGGGGAGACCGGTACCCCCCTGGCCGAGCCAGAGGAGGTAGGCATCACTGTCATCGAAGTCGGGCATCACGTAGCCGCCGAAGAAGATGTTCACCCCGACCGCGTGGAGATCAACAGCCAGGAGACGGAAGTCGTCGACCGTGCCCGCAGCGGAGATCCGACCCAGCCACTCGACGAGCGGTTCCAGGCCGACCGCATCGATCTGTGCTTCGTCGATCCCGGAGGCGTAGTAGTCCCCGACCATCCGCCTGATCGGGTCGTCGGCCTCCGCCATCGCCGTCTCGCACAACTCTCGAAGCAGCGCCTCGTTGCGGGTGTGGACTTCGTGGAACGCACCCCAGGCGCCGTACTCGGCCGGGACCGGGTTCTCGGCAAGCCAGGCGCCGTTGGCGAACCGATAGAAGTCGTCGCCCGGGTTCACCGAATGATCGAGGCCTGACGGGTCGAGGGTGCGAGGAAGCGGGTCCATGCGGGACGAGCGTAGGACACCGTGCCGCCTTGCCGTTGGTGGAGACGGACCCGGGACGATCAGTCCGACCCTGGAGGGCAGATGGCGTCGGCAATGGTCGGGTCGGCATGCTGCGCGCAGAAGCGGAACGCGTCCTGGCAGGCGGCCCTGTAGTCAGCCATCTCGAGCAGCTCATCCGACACGGCGCGTGCGGCCTCATCGTCGGACATCCCCGCCGCGTGGTGTTCCTCGTTCGACGCGGCAGCTTGAGCGTTGAGGAGGTCCATGTCCAGTCCGAGGTTGATCCCCGCTTCGAACACGACGTCGAACTTGAGGGCGCTGTTCTCGGAGGCGTCGGTAATCGCACACCACTCACGCTCGGCGGCGGTGAACGAAGTGCCTCCGTCTGCGTCATCGGCACTGGCACAGGCCGCAAGCAGGATGCAAGTGGCGAGGAGAAGTGAGAGGGCTTTCACGAGACAAGACCTTACCGATCTCCCGGTGGTGCATCGGTTGGCGGTTGAACAGAAAGCCCGGCCATTGAGAAGCAGATGGTGGCGTTGGCCGAGAAGGCGGCCGGCTGACCGTTTGCGACGCCTCAGGAGTAGGGCCGGGCAGAGCGGCCGGCTTCGCGATCATCCGCGCCCCGTTCGGACGTGGCCACCAACCGCACACAGCTGCCGATCGCAGCTCACTCGCCGACGATCTCGACCGTTCCCTTTCGTCCATCCACCACAACCGTCATGCCGGGCTTGAGCAGCGTGGTGGCGTTGGTGGTGCCGACCACCGCGGGAATGCCGTACTCACGGGCGATCAGCGAGGCGTGGGCTGCTACCGATCCGCTGTCGGTCACGATTGCCGAGATCCGGTTGAAGAGCGGGGTCCATGCGGGGGCGGTGGTGCGCGCCACCAGCACGTCCCCGTCCCGAACCAGGTCGAAGTCGCGAGGACCGCCCACAACTCTCACCGTACCGGTGGCTCTCCCGGGGCTCGCTCCAACTCCGGCGACCGGCGCAGTGCCTTCGGAGCGGAGGGCCGAGAACCGATCGATCGCCTTGAGCGCGAACTTCCAGTTGGCGTTGGGTTCGCCTATGGACGTCGGCGGAACCAATCGTCGTTGCGCGGCGAGGGCTTCCTTCCGCTCACCAACCACTTCATCGAGCCTCTCAGCAGTCCCGGCCACAACGGCGGCGAGCTCCGAGCGGAGAAGGTGGAACACATCGTCGACGTCAGCGATCACACCCCGCTCCACAGCCACGGCGCCGAGACGCTGGATGGCACTTCGGATCACCGGCCATCCTGCTGTCAGCTCATGGACGAGTTCCTCTCGGAGCACGGCATACCGTTGAGTCACTTCGAGGAACCGGTCGAATCGATCCAGGAGCTTCGGATCGCCGCCAAGGGCCGCCCTGCATCGGGCCTCCGCCTGCGTCCGTTCCGAGCGAAGGCGCTCGAATCGCTCGGGCGATCGGACGACTGGTTCGATTCCGATCTCTCCAAACGTGGGCTCCGCCCAGTCGAACGTCGAGACTGCATGTGGCGCGATCGCCCGTGGCTCAATCAACCCAGCCAGTAGGACCTCGTATCCATCGCCCAACTCCCCGGACAAATGGGCCCTACAGAATGTGGCCAAGCCGTACTCGATCTTCCACGCGGCGCCCACAGGCACAACCATCCCGAAGGCCGCGAGGCCGGCAGTGGTCGACAGGTCGTCGACGATTTCGAGGAGCCGGTCGGGTCCGGCGGCTGCCACATCGCGCAAGGCGGCGGCCAAGGTGTGGGTGATCTCCGGCTCCAAGGTCGACCGGTACCACGCCAGGGCAGGAGCGGCCATGTCGCGGTCCAGGACGGTCGGGTCACGGCCGATCTTGCCGAAGCCTCTGAAGTACCTCAGTGCACGTTGTGGACGCCTTAGCATGCGGAGGAACGCGATGGGCTCCATCTCCATCCCGCCGAAATACCAGCCGTTGATCGTGGCATGCATCGGCAGACGGTACGAAAGGCCGAGGTAGCGTCGGAATGCCTGGTCGAGCGCTGCGTCGTAGCGTGGGAGAAACCACGACCTGAACAGGGGCGTAACCGGCCCGTGCAACCACTCGCCGATCCGGAAGTCGCTGCGGTAGTAGCCCCTCCCACCCGGCGGGTCCCAGCTCACAACTGGTGGCAGAGCCGTCATGGGACGAGCCTGGAGGAGATAGAGACTGTCGCCCTCGAACGCCCACTCGATGTCTTGTGGCAGCCCCTCGATCCGCTCGACTTCCCTGACGAGATCAGCCACAACTCGCGCCCGTGGTTCGGTCAGCACGCTGGGCTCACTCGGGCCACGCACGCTTCCGTCGGCAACGGTCCACCGCTCTCCGGTCGACTCACCAGACACCAGCCTCTCCCCGACACCCCGGATAGCCATGACCGCGGCGAGGCCCCGGTCGCCGGTGATGGGATCTGCGCTGAAGGCGACCCCTGCTGAATCGGCGGCCACCATTCTCTGGATGAGCGTCGCCATGCGATGAGGCCGCTCCTCGTCGTAGGCTTCCACCCGGGCGGACAACGCTGATGCGATCACCGTGAGGGTGGCTTCGACGATATGGTCCACCCCTGTCACGTCGAGCACCGTCTCGTACATCCCGGCGTACGAGACTCCGTCGAGGTCTTCCTCGGCTGCCGAAGAACGCACCGCGAACGGGCCCGGACCAAGGACGGCGACAACTTCTTCGACGGCACGCCGAATCTCGGAGCGGTCCCGCCGGGCACACAAGCCCACTGAAAGGACGGCACCGGCGGGGACGTTGAATCCAGCGCCGCTGAGCCGCGCAAGCCGCGCTGCCTTCGTCCCGACGACCTCGACTTGGTTCTCCCCAATCGATTCGAGGAAGAGAGGACCGTCCACCCCTCCTGCGTTCAGCACGATCTCGTTGACGGCCATGGTGTGTTCTCTCCTTGCTGCATTGTGCGGACGAGCAGGTCGACAGCCCAGGCGTGGGCCGCTCCCGCTTCATCGACAGTCATTCCCCATTCACTTGCAGTGGCAACAACCGTTCGCAGGCTCATGAGCGTGCGAATGACAGCGGCAATGGCCTTGCGGTCCCCCTCTTCGACACCTTCCGGGAGAACAGCAGCAACGGCTGCCTCCACTCGAGCAACCCGGTCACCGCGATACTCCGCCCAGCGATCGGCCTCGACCATGCCGCCGAGGCCCGCCACCGCGACCGGCTGCGGAACGCGTTCTGCAAGTTCTCGTGTGACGGCATCGAGGTAGCCGGCGAAGTCGCCCGCCTTCTCCGGGATGGCGCGACCGCTCGCAAGGAGCCGTCGTTCCATGAGCATCCGCTCGAAGTCCCCCTTCGTCGGAAAGAACCGGTACGCAGTTCGTTCCGAGACACCGGCAAGTTCGGCGATCCGGGCGTAGGTGATCACCGACGGGTCGATGATTCCCGCCTCGCCCACAGCAAGCTGCAGGAAGGCGTCCACGATGCGCTCCAATGTGAGCGCTCTCAACTCTTCTCGTGGTGATGGACGCTTCATAGCAGTGATACTGCCATGGTGGCAGTCGCCCTGTCAAGGGTATCGCGACGCCCTCAGCAGGTTGAGTTCGTCGGAGGCTCAACCAATCACGTTGGCACGTCGCTTGGCGGTTGAACAGATGGTCCGAGCGCGGCTTGGCAACCGCCCGATCCGATCCCGAAACAGTGCGAAACGGAGGGTTCACTCCCCAGCGACGTCGGGGCAACAGAGAGGATGCAAGGTGGCCGGACACCACCAAAGGAGCACGCCGTGAAGCGAAGGTCCCTGATTGTCACGGTCATGAGCATGGCGTTGGTTGGGCTGCTCGCCCTCCCGGCAGCTGCCCAGGAGATCACCGCAGAGAGCGTCCAGTCGAACCTGGACTTGATCTTCGTGTTCTTGGCAGCGGTCCTTGTGATCCTCATGCAGGCCGGGTTCGCCCTGGTGGAGGCCGGCCTCACCCGCGCCAAGAACGTCTCGAACATCATGATGAAGAACCTGATGGATTTCAGCGGAGGCGTCTTGGTGTTCTTCGTGCTCGGATACGCCCTCGCCTACGGTGAGAGCGGAACCAGCTTCATCGGTACGAACGGGTTCTTCCTCTCGGGCATCGAGGACGCCTACGGATCACCGGGCGCCTTGGCGGTCTCGTTCCTGTTCCAGGTGGCCTTCGCCGCCACCGCAGCGACGATCGTCTCCGGGGCGATGGCCGAACGCACCAAGTTCAAGGCGTACTTCTTCTACTCGTTGGCGATCACCGGGCTCATCTACCCGCTCGTGGTGCGTTGGACCTGGGGCGGGGGCTGGCTCAACGACGTGGGGAACGGCCTCATCGACTTCGCCGGATCGACCATCGTCCACAGTGTTGGTGGCTGGGCCGCCCTGATGGGTGCCCTGATTCTCGGCCCCCGACTCGGCAAGTACGGAAAGGACGGCAAGCCACGGGCCATTCCCGGTCACTCGATTCCTTTCGTCGTACTCGGCACCTTGATCCTCCTGATCGGTTGGTACGGCTTCAACCCGGGCTCCGAGTTGGCAGCGGACGACATGGTCCCCTACATCGCGGTCACCACGACATTGGCGGCAGTGGCGGGGGCAGTCGGCGCCATGGCGACCATCTGGATCAAGACCGGGAAGCCCGACGTGGCAATGACCGCCAACGGTCTCCTGGCAGGACTGGTGAGCATCACTGCCGGGACTGCCGCGGTCAGCTACCTGTCCGCAATCGCCATGGGGCTCATCGGGGGGATTCTCGTTGTGTTCAGCGTTCTCTTCTTCGACCGTATCCGAATCGATGACCCGGTGGGCGCCATCTCCGTGCACGGGGTGTGTGGGGCATGGGGAACCCTGGCCGTTGGCCTGTTCGCCACCGACGGAGGTCTCTTCCATGGTGGTGGCTTTGGCCAGTTGGCGACCCAGGCCGTGGCGGTCGTCACGGTGTTCGTGTGGGTGACCGTCACCAGCGGCCTCGTCTTCCTGATCCTCAAGGCAACAATCGGCCTGCGGGTCAGCGAGGAGGAAGAGGTCGCGGGGCTCGACGTGCTCGAACACGGTGCCCCCGGCTACGGCTTCGATTCGCTCGCAACCATCTCCGCCACCCGGAACGCCTGAGGAGGACCCTGACATGGAACTCGTGACCGCCATCATCAAACCCCATCGCCTCGGCGACGTGAAGGACGCCCTGAAGGACGCCGGCATCACCGGGCTCACCGTCTCCGAGGTGCAGGGATTCGGCCGCCAAGGTGGCCACACGGAGACCTACCGGGGCGCTGAGTACGAAGTGGAGTTCGTCCCCAAGATCCGGATCGACATCCTCACCGACCGTTCCGACGCCGTGGTCAACCTCATTGCCGACGCCGCCCGCAGCGGGAACATCGGGGACGGCAAGATCTGGGTCACTCCCGTGTCGCGGGCGACCCGCATCCGTACCGGGGAGGAGGGTCACTCGGCGATCTGACGGGGGACGCGGTCAGAACCTCCCGCGGCTACTCCTCTCGCAACGGAGATGTGGCAACCGGGGGTGGGGTCGATTCCTGTTCGACCGCGAAGCGCACAGAGAGCGCTGCGGAAACCTCGGCGTATCGGAGAAGGAAGGTCCGTTCGTCGTAGCGCTTGCGTCGAAGCCATCCGGTGACCTCGCTGTTGCTCTTGCTGGCGTTGCACGGACCACAGGCCGGGACGATGTTCTCGAGGGTGTAGCGGCCCCCGCGCGACAACGCCAGGACGCAGTCCCGCTGCAATGAACGCTCTTCCGATCCGCAATACGCACAGCCGCCCCAGGCTGCGGTCAGGGCCCCCCATTGCTCACTGCTCAGGTCGTGCTCGACCCGGGCCATCCGTCGCTGTCGTCTACGGGCGTTCCGAGCCTTTCGACTCCGGTTGACTGCCATGGCGTGCAGGGTAGGGCAGGGCTCCTCAGGCACCGTCGATCGGAGGAGCAATGAGACCATGCACCGATGGGTTGTCGATGTCGGTTGCCAGGAGCCGAGCAGCAAGGCGATCGCCCTCGTGACCGAGTGCGGCCCGATGGAGAAGGGAGCGCACCGTGAGCTCCTTCATCCCAGCCCTCGATGCGACATCCCACATGGCGTCGATCCATCGGCCGGTGTCGCCGTGGTCATGCCGAATCCCGAGCGCACATTGCGCGTCGAGGATGTAACCGTCGAGCCACACGTAAGGGTCCGCGAGTCGGTTGCATCGAGCCCGGGCGTCCGCCAGGACCTCGAAAGCTTGATCCGTGTCACCGGTCGCTTCGGCGACCATGGCCAGGCCGCGGGCACCGATTCCTTCCCAACACGGGTCTCCGAGCTGACAGGCCCTCGCGAACGCCTGCCGAAGCAGGTCGGCGGCCCTCTCCGGCTCCCCGCGAGCCAACTCCACCTCCCCCCGAAGGGCCTGGGGCCACGGCAGAAACGCCAACCAGTGGTCGTCCCCGGCCAGGGCAATGGATGCGTCGAGTTGGTCGGCCGCGGCGTCGAGGTCACCACGGAGGAAGTCGATACGACCGAGCATCGAGAGCCCATAGGCCTCCCTCCGGGGATCAGCCACCGCCCGGGAGAGCTCGATCGAGGAGCCAAGAAGGTCTACTGCTCTGCCGTAGTTCGCGCGGTCGCTCTCAACGGACCCAAGGTACGCCTTGGCCTTGGCCACAATCGCCGGGCTACCGTCGCCGAACTCAAGGGCGTCGGTGAGCCACATCTCTGCACGGTCGTAGCGAGCCCTGAGGAAGTCCACGTAGCCAAGTTCGGCCCTCGCCTGTGCCACGGCGCTTCGATCCTCGCCGGCGAGCGCTATGTCATCGGCTTCGTGGAGCGCCGCCACCCCCTCCCCGTCAAGGCCTCGGAGTGAATGGATCAACGCCTCGGCGAGCACGAGGCGAGCGCGGACTCGAATGTCTGCGACCTCCGTGGCATCTGCGAGCCGAACGGACGTCCGCAGCGACTGCACACCGGCTTCGACCGCACCCGCAGCCACCGCGGCGTGGCCTGCCTCGATGACCGCCTCGACCGAGGACGGATCAGCCACAAGGTCATCCTGAGCCCGGGTTTCACGCATCGCAGATTGGACGACCGGGCCGGGGAGCAGACCGAACTCGCGATCGAGAAGGTCTGCGCACACTGCGAACTGCCGCTCTGCCGCCGTGTCATCTCCCGTGAGCCGATACAGCCGGATCAGAAGCGCCTGGTGGTTCTCGTCGAGGGGACTCATGAGCGATGCTCGAATGGCGTAGTCGAGAGCGGATTCGAAGTCGCCGCGGGCCATCGTCCCGAGGGCTGCCTCGTGGAGTAGCGCCTCCGATGCCGCTGCGACGTACCGCTGTTCCGAGAGAAACCACGACTCGAATCCTGGGGCTCCCCTGATCGCCAGGCCATCGAGCAGATCCATTCCCAACCCCGGAAGGCAGACCGCCTCGACCCATGATCCCTTCATCACCTGCGCGACGTCGATCGCTGTGTCATCTGCAAGGGACAGCTCCACGGGATCACCATCGAGGGTCCCGTCCTCCCCCAGACTCCGCCGTATCTCCGACAGGCTCCAGCGCAACGCACGGAGCGGATCGTCCGCTTCGGCGAAGAGGAGGAACGCCAACTGGTTTCTCGTTGGCGGCCGCTCACTCAGGATCAGGAAGGCCAGCAGAGCCCAGCTCTTGCGACTCCTGAACTGGTAGACGTCACGCGACTCGCTCTCGATTCGCGGGCGACCGAGGAGATGGATGGCAAGGGTCATAGGCGTCTGGCGGTCCCACTATCGGCAGCAGCGGCCCACCATCCGACAAGGCGGACCGCTGCCGGTGACCCTAGGCCCTATCGATCGGCTCAGTCGTGCTGGCTGACCGGGAAGATCTCGTCGGCAACGAGTCCATGGGCCTCGCGGTGCACCGTGTTGGCCGCCTCGGCATCGGGGGCCTCGACAAGGCAGAAGATCTTACCGGCCTCTTCGTCGACCCAATAGCGCAGGTACTCGACTCCGTACGCCTCCTGGGTCGCCAGGTCTGCCTGATGGGCCCCGGCAACGTCGCTCGCCGAAACGCCTCCCTCGATCGTGTGCATGTCCATGAATAGCGGCATTGCTGCTCCTTGGTTGCGGTGCCGACTCGATGCGTCGACGCCCTCTGATACGGGTATCGAATACCACCTCCGTTTGACCTCACGTTTGACAACCGGGGTTCAGAGAGCCGCCGGTGGCGCGGAGTGACACACCTCTGGATTCCGACGCCAGGGCTGGAGTGCCGCCACTGTGGGACAGCTCGCCGTGAACGGATCCGCTACGCGAAGGGTGGACCAATGACGGCAAGTACGGCCCCGGCGTCGGTGCGGGTCCACGGGCTCACACGACGGTTCGCCCGACGCGACATCACCGCCTGACGTCCTCGACCGGGCGGAGCCGGTGGGCAGGCCTTCGGCCCCGACGACAGAAACCCCCGGCCAGCGGGGGTCTTCACGCTCCGGGGGTGAGACTCGAACTCACAACCTGCGGATTAACAGTCCGACGCTCTGCCAATTGAGCTACCCCGGAATGAGGCGGCGCAAGCGTAGCAGCGGGCCATTTCAAGACCGGACCGACGGGAGGTCAGTCGGCCTGTGGGAGAGTCAGCCGAAACACGTTGCGCTCACCCACCCTTTCGAGGACGAGCTGCCCCCCGAGCAGGTGGGCCAACGACCGGGAGACGGTGAGGCCGAGCCCGATCGAGCCGGGCTGGGCGAACTCGGAGGAGATCCGCTCGTAGGGCTCGAAGATCCGCTCGCTCTCCTGCTGGGAGAGTCGGGGCCCGTCATCGCTCACTTCCACCGCGACAGATTCGCCGACTGCACACACCACAACCCGGATGTCGTCTCCCCCATACCGGGATGCATTCGTGATGAGGTTGCGGACGATCTGACGAACCCGAACCGGGTCGGCCATCGCGTGAACCGGTTTGCCGGGAGTCTCGAGACCGACCGCGACACCCGGTAGGCCGAACGTGGCCTCGCGGGCGACTTCGCCGAGATCGATTCGCTCGATGTGCACCCTCACCTCGCTCAAGTCGGAGCGGCCGGATACGAGCAGGTCCTCGATGAGGTGGGTCATCTCCTCGGCGTGGGACACGACCAGGCCATGGAGTTCCGTCAGCTCAGCGGGTGAGAGGTCGTTCTCGGAATCGGCCAGCGCTCGGGCGAACCCGACCACTGCGGTGAGGGGAGTTCGAAGCTCGTGGGCGACCGATGCCACGAACCGATCCTTCGCCTCGACCAACCTGGCCAGCCGCTCTTCCGTGCGCCGAAGAACCGAGACGTCTGCCATGGTCATGAGAAGGCTGCTGAAGTCGGGCTCTCCATCCCTGATGGGGAGGTGCCATCGCATCTGCAACGTCCGACGGACCCCATCGGCACCGTCAGCCTCGATCGAGAACTCGCCGTCGCGGGTTCCTCCCGCAATCGCCACCAAGGACTCGACAAAGCCGGCCCGGGTCTCGGGGGTGACGACCTCGAGCAACGTGTCGCCACTGGCCCTCAGCCCGGTCTGGAACACTCTTGCGGTCGGGTTGACTGCCGTGACTTCGATCGTCGAGAGCACACGCTCAAGTGCCCCATCGGCCTCGAGGAGGTAGGCGCGGACGTCGCCGATCCCCTCCTCGGTCAGGCGCGCGAGGTCGGAGAGCGCCCGGGTGTAGTCCTCCTGTTGGATACCGACGGGGACCGCAGCAAAAAGCTCCCGGTACTTGCGTTCGCTTTCGGCGAGCGCCTCCTCGACCATTCGGCTCTCGGTGATGTCTGCGGCCACTCCCACGAGAAGGCCGGGCCCGTCGGCGAGCCCCGGCATGACCGTGATCCGCACCTTGCACCACCGGATCCGCCCCGGGGGTCCGAGTCGGATCTCACCAACTGCCAACCCATTCGGCTCCGACAGACCCCGCAGCCACGACGTGAGCTTCCTCCGGTCATCGGGGTGGACGGAACCGAGGAGTCGCGATCCCACCAACGAGGAGCCCGCACCTTCCCCGACGATCGCCTGGAATTGGGGATTGGCCGAGACGATCCGCCCGGCGCGATCAACGACGACTATCCCAGTACCCGCATGTTCGAATGCGGCCTGGTACCGGGCTTCCGACAAGGCCAACTCCGCCAGCGCGGCATCCACCTCGCGTTGCAGCATCAGCGGCCGGCGGGAGACGTTCCACGTGAACGCACCTGCCAGCAGCGCCACCACGAGGCCCGCCGGCCAGATCACGCGGGTGATCAATGCCACTCTCGGCCAGCCGCCGGAAGGGCGGGAGGCCAGCGTCCACGTCGTGCCGGTCTCGCCGATCTGGAGTGCCTGCGTGATCGGGTCGCCCTGAAACGCGGCCGGGTCACCCGCTATCACCCCGGCACCTGGCGCCTCGATGGCCGACACGATCCCCTCGGTCCGTTCCAGGCGGGTGTCGGACAGGAGCACATCCCAGTCGAGCACCAAGGCTGCGAACCCCCAGAACGAGCCATCGTCGAGGTAGATGGGCCGCCGAACGATGAGGCCGGTCCCCCCTTGGACGAGACCGACCGGTCCTTGGAACGTCATGTCGCCGCTGAGAATGGAAGGTTCGAGCAGGGCACGCCGGTCGGGGTCGGCGAGGAGGTCGAGACCGACCGCCGCCTCGTTGCCGGCGATCGGGAAGACGTGCACGAGTATGGAGTCAGGTCCTAGTTGAACGGACCTGATGGCGTTGTCCTGGCTGAGGAGCACTTGAGAGAACACAGGGAACTCCCCGTGCAGATCCCCGTCCGGGCTCCCGACCTCGATGGCAGCGAACGCCCCGAGGATGTCCACGAGCCCCGCCGTCTGCTCGACGACGTCGACGACCTCATTCGCCAGAAGCTCAACGTTCGCGGTGACCTGCCGCTCCACATCGATGCGATGGCCGCTCCGAGCCAGGAGGTCGCCGATCGCGATCAGGACCAGAACCCCGACAACGACCAGGGTGACGGCGTTCCGGGGTTTCAGGTGTGTCGTTCCACGCTGAGGGGGAGCCTACCCAACCGGACATCCGGTCACGCCGAGCCGAGATACCCCTCGAGGCGGGCCCGGCGCTGGGGGTGACGGAGCTTGGCGAGGGCCTTGTGCTCGATCTGGCGGACTCGTTCCCTGGTGATGGCGAAGTGCCCTCCCACCTCCTCGAGTGTCCGCGGGGCCGAGCCGTCGAGCCCGTAACGGAGGATGAGAACCTCCCGCTCCCGCTGGCTGAGTTCCTCGAGGGTTTGCGCCAAGTAGTCCTGGAGGAGTCGGAACGAGGCCGCCTCGACCGGGACCTGGGCATCGGTGTCCTGGACGAAGTCGCCGATGGTCGTGTCGTCCTCCGCTCCGACAGGCGTCTCGAGGGAGACGGGGTCCTGGGCGATCCGCCGCAGTTCGGTGATCCTTCCCGGCTCAACCTCCATCTCGCTGGCGATCTCATCGATCGTCGGCTCACGCCCCAGGTCCTGATGGAGCGCACGCTGGGCTCGGATGAGCGTGTTGATGGTCTCGGCGATGTGCACCGGAACCCGGATCGTCCTCCCCTGGTCGGCCAGGGCCCGTGTCACCGCTTGGCGGATCCACCAGGTGGCGTACGTCGAGAACTTGAATCCCTTGCGGTAGTCGAACCGATCGACGGCCCGCATGAGGCCGAGGTTCCCCTCTTGGACGAGGTCGAGGAGGCCCATGCCGCGGCCGATGTAGCGCTTGGCGATGCTCACCACCAAACGCAGGTTTGCTTCGACCAGTCGGTTCTGGGCCCGCAGGCCCTGCTTGACCTCGTTGGCAAGGAACACTCGATCCTCGTCGGTGAGGCCCTCCCCCGTGGCGAGCTTCTGTTCGGCCTTGATCTTGGCCTCGACGCGCATCGCCAGCTCGACCTCCTGCTGGCCCGTGAGGAGCGGGACCCGGCCGATCTCCTGGAGGTACATCTTCACCGGGTCGGTGAGCGAGAGCGTCCCCTCCCCGAAGTTCATCCCCGGGAATTCGTCGTCGATCTCATCCTCAACGATCTTCACCTTGGCTGTCCGCAGCACCTCGACCACGTGCTCGAAGGCGATCGGCAGTGCCTCGATGTCCTCGAGCTCCTGTTGGATCTCCCCGGTGGTGAGGAACCCGCGCTGCTTGCCTCGCTTGGCGAGCTCACTCAGGAGGCTCTCGGGGACGACGATCCCCAGCGGGCTGACATCAGGCATATGGCAAACCTACCAACGCCGGACGGGGGTGGGAAGGGGGTCGCACGGCCTCGGCTACTCGGACGTCCGGAGGGCCTCGCGGGCCCGCATGGCGGTGACGAGCTCCTGGCTGAGCGTCGCGTAGTCCGGGTCGCCGGGGTCGAGTTGTTCCACCGATCGCCGCAAGTTCCCGATCTCCCGGTCGAGCCGGGCGAGCTCCAGGCGCCGTAGCAGTTGGCCGGCGTCTTCCTCAGGGCGGTCGTCCATGACGAGGATCCGCACGAAGTCTGCCGCCTTCGGGTTGGCGTCCGACAAGGCTGCCAGGTCGACCGGGCCGGTCTCCGCTCCATGTTCGAGCATGAGTTCGAAGGCCCGACGATTGGTGGCGTCGGTGAAGTGATCCGGAGTCAGCCGCTTCCCGGCGAAGTGACCGGCTGCCGCCAATCGAAGCGCCTCCCGTTCGGCCCGGGATACACCGCTTGCCTTCGTGCTTGGCCGCCCCGGTGGCGTCTGGTCGGCCTCACGCCGGGGGGCGGGCCCCGATCGAGCCGCCTCGACGGCCTTGATGGCGAAGTCTGCCTCGAGCCCGGTACGTCGGGCAACCTGGCGTGCGTACTCGCGCCGAGCCACCTCGTCGTCCAGGCGCGCGATCCGGGGCGCAGCCTCCCGCAGGGCACGAGCTCGCCCCTCTATCTCGGTCAGGTCATGGGAGGCGAGAATCCGGTCGACCTCGAAGCTGAGAAACGGGACACTGTCGTCGATCGCCGTTCGCAGCACGTCGATGGAGCCGTCCTGGACGAGGTCGGCGGGATCCCTTCCCTCCGGCATCACCGCCACCCGCAGGTCGAGGCCGAGATCGGTCGGGGTCTGCAGCCCCCCGCCTCGTAGCGCGGCCCCGGCCCCGGCCTGGTCCGCATCGAAAGCGAGCACCACCCTGTCCGAGAAGCGCCGCAGGAGGTCGAAGTGGTCCTCGCCGAGCGCGGTCCCGCAAGTGGCGACCGCCAGGTCGTAGCCGGCGAGGTGGAGGGCAATGACATCCGTGTAGCCCTCGACGACCACCGCCAAGTTCTCACGGGCGATGCGCGACTTGGCCCGGTCGAGGCCGTAGAGCAGTCGGCTCTTCTGGTAGACGGGGGTCTCCGGGCTGTTGAGATACTTGGGGCCATCGCCTTCCAGTATGCGAGCGCCGAACCCGACCGGGTCACCCTTGAGGTCGTGGATGGGGAACATGAGGCGGCCGTGGAACCAATCGCGTAGTCGTCCCTTGGCGGTCCGGGTCGCCAGGCCGGCCTCGATCAGCGTTTTCTCGTTCATGCCCCGGGACTTCAGCTCACTGCACAGGGCGTCCCATCCCCGGTCCTCGGGTGAGAACCCGATCTTGAACTGCTCCACCACCGCCGCGTCGTAGCCCCGCCCTCGGAGGTAGGACCGTGCCGCACCGCCATCCGGGGCTTGCTTGAGCCGCTGGTGGTAGAAGTCGACGGCGGCGCCGATCGCCTCCACGATCCCCCTGCGCTGGCCCTGTCGGGCCGCGGCCCGCGGGTCGACGTGAAGCGTGATCCCGGTCTGGCGAGCAAGTATCTCGACTGCTTCCCCGAAGTCGACGGCTTGGGACTCCATCACGAACTTGAAGACGTCACCGCCCTTCCCGCACCCGAAGCAGTGGAAAAGCCCCTGGGCAGGTTCGAGGGACATGGAGGGGGTCTTCTCCTGGTGGAACGGGCAGATCGCCTTGACGCTCCGCCCGGCCTTCTTCACGGTCGTGACGGCCCTCGCCAATTCGACGATGTCGGCCGCTTGCCGAACGCGTTCGATGTCATCCCGGTCGAAAGCCACGTCGGAAGCGTACCCAGCGGCATGGGCGTTGGATCAGGGACCGGTTGCGGTCAGAAGGCAGTGTCGTAGGCCCGGCCGACCCAGAAGGACAACGCGGCGCCGAGCATCGACACGCCGAGGTTCTCGAGTCCGGCCTTCCACAGGCTGGTCTTGGTGGCCATCGACTTGGCGACACCGACACCGAACAGGCTGATCCCTGCCAGGATCCCGGCCCATACCAATGCGATCCACGTGTCCTCGATGAGCAGGAACGGCACCACCGCGGGCAGAGACCCGAGCAGGAACAACCCGCCGGAGAAGATGGCTGCCCGCCATGGACTGCGCCGCTCCTGGTCGATGACACCGAACTCGAGCACCTTCATCGACTGGAAGAGCGACTCGTCGCTGGCCGAGATCTGCTCCACCGCCCGTCGCAGTGCATCGTCCTTGAGGCCGATGTTCCGGAGGAGGTCCCAGAGTTGGTCGACCTCCGACTCCCGGTGGTACTTGATGTGGTCCCGCTCGAGCGTGATCTCCCGGTCGAAGACCTCTTCCTGGGACTTGGTGGCCAGCCACTCGCCGGTGGCCATCGAAATCGCACCGGCGATGGCGCCGGCGATGCCGGTGAGGAGGACCTGGCGGGAGTCGAAACGTCCACCCACGACGCCGGCCACCAGCAGGAACATGGAGACCAGACCATCATTGACCCCAAGGATCATGTCCCGCCAGTACTGGCGAGATTCACCAAGGTGGGGGACGTAGGGATGCGTCGGTTTCGAGGAAGGCACGCGCCAAGCCTAGAAGCGCTGCCCCACGGGAGAAACCTCGGGATTCGACCCGGTCTCGATTCGCCTACCCGGCCGGCTCGAGCACGAAGTCGAACTCGAGGGTGACCTCTTCGGACACGTTGGCAACGAATGGGACCGACGGAATGGAGAGGTCCCAGTCGGTCCGGTTGATCACTGCGCTCCCCGAGACGGCGATCGTGTCGCCAGCCTGGTTCGCCGTGGCGTCGAACACCACCGGGTGGACGACTCCACGAATGGTGAGCGAACCGCCGACCCCGCCGGACGACGAGACGGACTCGATGGAGAAGGTGATCTCGGGGTGGTCGGAGACATCGAGGATGAAGCGGTCGATGGCCCCATCGCGTCGGTCCTCGTCGGTCACGAAGGCCGAGGCGTCGATCACGACGACGGCCCCGTCCACGACGGTGAGTTCGGCCTCGTCAACGATGAACTCACCTGAAAGCGCCGTGTTGGTGGCTACGACGGTCTTCGGGGACCCCCGCAGTTCCTCGGTGACGATGAACCGCACCTCTGAGCCCGTCACAAAGGTGAAGGTCCGGAAGCCTTCGGGCGCCGACGCCTCGGTGTTCGTGCCCGCTCCGGGGTTCGGCACGCTCGTCGTTGCGCTGGCGGCGGGTGCAGCGGCGACCACATCGGTCGCCCCGGTGCCGCTCCCGCAGGCAGTGAGCGTGAGCGACAGGACGGCCAGAACGAGGAGTGGGGTGCGCATCCGGGCGACGATAGGAGAACGGGCAGTGAACCCGAGAGGGTCCGCGCATCCACCCGGGAGCCGGCTCAGCCGATCTTCGCCCGCAGATAGTCGACCAATCGGTCCACCGACACCCTGTCCTGGGCCATCGAGTCGCGGTCCCGTACGGTCACCGCCGCGTCGTCGAGCGAGTCGAAGTCGAACGTGACACAGAAGGGAGTGCCGATCTCGTCCTGCCGCCGGTAGCGGCGCCCGATGGATTGGGTCTCGTCGTACTCGACCATGAAGTGGGGGCGGAGCATGTCCGCCACCGGTTCGGCGTCCTCGTTGAGCTTCTTCGACAGCGGCAGCACAGCCACCTGGTAGGGGGCGAGTCTCGGGTCGAGCCGGAGCACCACCCGTGTCTCTCCGTCGACCTCCTCCTCGTCGTAGGCATCGATGAGGAAGGCATAGGCGGTCCTGGTCGCACCGGCTGCGGGCTCGATGACATGGGGGAAGAACCGCTCGTCGGTGTCCTGGTCGAAGTAGCGGAGGTCCTGTCCCGAATGCTCCGTGTGCTGGCGAAGGTCGAAGTCAGATCGGTTGGCGATTCCCTCCAGCTCGTCCCACCCCCAAGGGAACCGGTACTCGACGTCGACCGTCCCGGCCGAGTAGTGCGAGAGCTCATCCTGGTCGTGTGTCCTGATCCGCAGGTGGTCCGGCGTCATGCCGAGGTTGATGTACCAGCCGTGGCGCTCCCGGACCCAGTAGTCGAACCACCCGGGTGCCTCCTCGGGTCGGCAGAAGTACTCCATCTCCATCTGCTCGAACTCACGGGTCCGGAACACGAACTGGCCCGGCGTGATCTCGTTCCGGAACGACTTGCCGAGTTGGGCGACGCCGAACGGCAGTTTGAGCCGCTGGGTCCGCCGCACGTTCTCGTAGTTGATGAAGATCCCCTGGGCCGTCTCGGGCCGGAGGTACACCATGTTGTCGGTGGCTTCCACCGGTCCCATGTGGGTGCGGAACATCAGGTTGAAGTCGCGGGCCTCGGTGAGTTGGCCACGTTGGCCGCAGTTCGGACAGAGGTCGGGATCGGGGAGTTTGTCGAGTCGGTGGCGGGCATTGCAGTTGCGGCAATCGACCAGCGGGTCCGTGAATACCTCCTCGTGCCCCGATGCTTGCCACACCTGGCGCGACTGGAGGATGGCCGAGTCGAGGCCGACGATGTCGCTGCGCATCTGCACCATGGAGCGCCACCACTGCTCCTTGACGTTCTTGAGCAACAGGGCGCCGAGCGGGCCGTAGTCGTACGCCGACCGGAGGCCGCCGTAGATCTCGGACGAAGGAAACACGAAGCCGCGGCGCTTCGAGAGGGAGACGATGGTGTCGAAGTCTGCTGGCATGAGGGTGGCTCTCGCTGGTCGGCGACCGTGAGTTTGGCAGGGACGTGGCAGCTATCGCGATCCGGTGGGTCTCTCACGCCTTGCCGAAACGTCGCTCCCGTTGCTGGTATTCGGCGATGGCATCGACGATCGACTGGGCACCGAAGTCCGGCCACAACGTGTCCACGAACAGCAACTCCGCATAGGCGGCCTGCCACGGGAGGAAGTTGGAGGTGCGCATCTCGCCGGAGGTCCGAATGAGGAGATCGACGTCGGGCATGGCGGGCACGTGCAGTGCCGCCGCAACCGTGCTTTCGTTGATCGTCGCCGGGTCGAGGTCACCCGTCTCCACCTGACGCGCAATGCGCCTCGTGGCAGCGGTCAACTCCGCCCGGCCCCCGTAGTTGAAGGCCAGGACGAGGTGGAGGCGATCGTTGCCCTTCGTGAGTTGGGCGGCTTCTGCCATGTGGCGGTGGTTTCGTTCGGGGATCCGCGGGTCATCCATCTCGCCCGCGAACAGCATCCGGACCCCCTTGGCGTGGAGCTCGTCCCGCCGACGAAGCAGGAGATCCTCGTGGAAGAACATGAGGAACTCGACCTCGTCGGGGTCCCTCGACCAGTTCTCGGTCGAGAACGTGTAGGCGGTGAGCCAGCGTACGCCGGAGGCGAGCACTCCCTCGACGGTCGCGAAGAGCGCCGCCTCCCCCGCAGCATGGCCGGCGGTGCGTGGCAAGCCTCGGGCAGCCGCCCACCGTCCGTTCCCATCCATGATCAGACCGATGTGCGTGGGGACGGCGCCGAGGTCGATGGCCGAGAGGTCGAGTTCAGGCATCCGCGGAGGCCATGGATCGGAGACGCCGATCGAGGTGGGCCTCGAGGAACCGGCGCATGAGTGTGAGTGCCGCCTCACTCAGGTCGGACCGCTCGGTGGTGGCTGGGTCGTCCCGCACCGCAACGAGGTGTTGAAGGAGGCCGGGTGTGAGTCCCAGGGCACCTGCCGGGGCACAGGACGGGCAGACGGCGCCCCCGGCCGGGATGCTGAACCGCAGGTCGGAGACCGAGCCACACCCAGCACACGAGTCGAGTGCCGGGGTGAGCCCGAGGTGGTCGGAGACCCGGAGGAAGAACAAGGAGAGAACGTCCGGTCCTCGCATCCCGCGCTCGACCGCCCCGAGGGCCCGGCGCAGCAGCGTGAACAGCCCGTGGGATGGTTCGTCCTCGAACAGGACCTGGTCGATGACCTCCGCCATCACCCCGGCGATGGCAATGGCATCGAGGTCCTCCCGGAGCCTCGGGAATGCTTCGAGCACATCAACCTGGGTGATCGTGTCGAGTTCCCGCCCCTCGTAGAGGACTGCGTTGACAACGGTGAAGGGCTCGAGTCGGCCGCCGAACCGAGAGTTGGTCTTGCGAACCCCCTTGGCGACGCACCGTACCTTGCCCCGGTCGGGGGTGGCAAGGATGACCACCTTGTGGGAGTCACCGAACGGGTAGGTGCGCAGGACGATGCCCTGCTCCTGGCGGATGGCCATGGGGTGAGGGTAGTGCTGCGAACGGGAAGGAACGCGGCGCCCAGGTCCGCTCAGGGGCCGGTGAGTTCGCCCAGTGACTCCTGGGCGATGACATCCTCGATGAGCCCGGCGAGGTGGGTGTCCTCACCGGTCACTCCGCCGGCGTCGTGGGTGGTCAATGTCAGGGTGACCTGGTTGTACCGAATGTCGATGTCCGGGTGATGCCCGGCCTGCTCTGCCACGAACGCCACCTCGTTGACGAAGGTGACGGCTTCAGCGAAGGTCGGGAGCTCGAACGTCTTGCGCAACGCGCCGTCGACGACCGACCACCCGCTTCGTTCGATGACGAAGAAGGCGACCTGCGTTTCGCTGAGGAGTGGGGTCTCGGAAGGCATGTTCAATCCCATGGGTCGTTGGGAGTATCGGCAGCACCAGCCGCTGACTGGAGCCGGATCGGCAGGCGCTCGTTTCGTCCAGCATGCTCCTCGAGCCACGGCCCGGCCGCGGCGATACCGATGGACACCACGATCGCCAACCCGCCGGCCCATTGCACTCCACTCGCCAACGGACCGGCAGAGCTCATGATGTCATACTTGTGCAGCAGGAACGCCCAATCGTGATCGCCCCCGATCAGGAGGAGACGTTCGAACGGGGCGTCGGCGATGTAGACCGACACGTCCCACAGGCTGGCACCAGTCCATGCCCCCAGGAACGCGGCCGAAGCCCTGTCACCCCGAAACCACCAGAAGTAGACCGCGAGGCCGGCAGGCACGATCACCTGGAACACCGACCCGGCGAGGAAGTGCACTGTCTCACCGGCCCAGATGAAGAGGAGGTGGCCGAGCTCGTGCATCCCGAAGTCGAACAGGCCGAGGAGGGGCACTCTCGTCTCCCGGACGAACGGGAAGAACCCGACGACCGCGCACGCAATCATCGTCGCCACGTACTTGAGTGTCACCCTGTCCACCCCCTGGTTATCGGTTCGCTGCGCTCTCACCTGAGCCGGGCGTAGCGGGGCCTCGAGTCCGCTCGTGGCGGGCACCATCCCGGGGCCCGGGCACGCGATGAGTGCTGCTTCGTCGGTTGACCGCGATGTGGTCCCGTAGGCTTGGTAGCGATGGGGACTCCCACCAGGCTCGCCGGGGCGCTCCGGTCCCTCATCCTGCCCGGATGGGGCCAATGGACACAGGGCCGAAGGGCACTCGGGGTCCTCCTCGTTGTCACGGTGTCGTTCCCACTCGTCGCCGTCGGTTGGGTCGCCATCACCGATGCGATGTCAGCGGCCTCCTGGCTCCTCCGACCGGACGCACTCCTCGGGCTCCTGCTCGTGAACGTGTTCCTGCTGGGGATCCGCACCTGGTCCGTGTGGGACGCGTGGGCCGGCGGGACACCCACGCGTCGATCGGGGTGGCTGGTGGCGGTCCTGGTCGTCGCCGCACTCCCCCACCTCGGCGTGGGCTGGCTCCAACTGCGCACGATCCAGGCGCTGGAAACGGTCTTTGCCGCGCCGATCGCGGTCGCCGCCGCCACCACCACCACCCCGGTATCCGCCCCAGTGACCGACGGTGCCCCAGCCATGACCGCGCCGACCCCCTCGGATGCCGTGGTCACCACCGCCGCACCGCCGCCGAACACCACCATTCCGCTCCCCCCTTGGGGGGAGCATCTCACGGTGCTCCTGTTGGGCGGCGACGGGGCACCCGATCGGTCGGGGATTCGCACCGACGCCATGCTGATCATGAACGTCACGACCGCAACCGGTGACCTCGCGCTCTTCTCCCTGCCCCGCAATCTTCGGGCGTTCCCCTTCGTCGAGGTGCCCGAGTTCGACGGCATCCTCAACGCGGTGTACCTGGAGGGCCAGGCGCTCCCCGCCGAGTTCGCGGGGCCCGACCCGGGGGCAGCGGCCATCATGTCCGTGGCCGAGCAGATCACCGGCACCGACATCGACTACTTCGCGATGCTCGACTTCTACGCGTTCGTGTCGGTGGTCGACGCAGTCGGTGGTGTGACGGTCCGTGTTCCCCACGAGATTCTCTTCCCCGAGTACCGCCTCGAGGATGGCACCTACATCTCGATCACCATCGAACCAGGGATTCGGGACCTCAACGGCGACGAGGCGCTGGCCTTCGTACGAAGCCGCAAGACCGGGAGCGACTACGGCCGCATGGAACGACAACGCTGCCTCGTCTCGGCCCTCATCGCCCAAGCCGACATGCCGTCGCTGCTCATCGGCTTGCCGGGACTCATCTCGACCTTCGAGGACCGGGTAACGACCGATATCCCAATCGACGTGCTCCCCGCCATGCTCACCCTGGTGTCTGACACCAACATCGGTGACGCGGCGGTGGCAACCTTCGGACCGCCGCTTTGGCACCGAGGATGGGTACCCGGAGGGTGGCCGGTGCCCGATGTCGAGAAGATACAGGCCGCGGTCCGCGAAGTGCTGGCAGGCGACGTCACCGTGCTCGGCGACGAGCGCATCGCGTCAGCCGGCGGGGCGTGTGGTCTGCCCGAAGGCTGAGCGCGACCCTCGCGGGGAGGCGAATCCGACGACTGCGAAACCCGTCCGACTACTCAAACCCGAGGCGGTCGAACATGTCGGGTTTCTCCTGCCAGTCCTTCTCCACGGTCGCCCGCAGGTCGAGGAAGACCTTGGTTCCGAAACGGCGCTCGAGTTCCTCACGCGCCTCCTGCCCACACTGGCGGATGAGTTCGCCCTTCGTGCCGATGATGATGCCGCGTTGCGAGTTCCGTTCGACGATGAGGGCCGCCTCGACGTAGAGGGTGCCGTTCTCCCGGGTCTCCATGTCCCGCACGTCGACGGCCAGCGAGTGGGGTAGCTCTTCCCGGAGTCGGTCGAGGTACTTCTCGCGGATGATCTCCCTGATCATGAAGACGTCCGGTTGGTCGCTCACCATCCCGGGTGGGAAATAGGGAGGGCCGTCCGGTAGCCGCGACAGGACCTCATCGGCGATGATGGCGACCCCGTCGCCGGAGAGCGCCGACACCGGTACATAGGCGGCGAATTCCCACTCACCAGCCTCGGCCAGCATCTCGGTCAGGGCAGCTGGCGATGCCTTGTCGGTCTTGTTGATCGCGACGATCACCGGGGCGCTCGAAGCGGTGACCCGTTCGGCCACCCTCCGGTCGCCTGGGCCGATTCGTTGCGAGGCGTCGATCACGAAGAGGATGACATCGGCGTCGGAGACCGAGGCGTCGACGAGGGTGTTGAGGTGGGTCCCGAGCGCTGTGCGGGGTTTGTGGAGTCCGGGCGTGTCGACGAACACCGCCTGGTGGTCCGGGGTACCTGCGGGCGGGACCGAGAGGACACCTCGAATCGTGTTGCGGGTCGTTTGGGGACGAGAGGAGGTGATCGTCACCTTGGTCCCCACGAGCGCATTGACGAGTGTCGACTTGCCAACGTTGGGGCGGCCAACGACAGCCACGAACCCCGAGCGCATCACTCCGCCTCGGAATCGTCGGGAGCAGGGAGCCGCTCGACCCGCACTTCGGCCACCCGACGTCCCTGCACGCGCACGGTGCGGAAGTCGTGTCCAGCCTCCTCGAAACTCTCGCCCACATTGGGGACCCGACCAGCCAATCCCAGCACGAGGCCGCCGACGGTGTCCCACTCCTCGTCCGGGAGTTCGACGCCGAGCAGTTCCCCGAGGTCCTCGACGGGAAGCCGGGCGTCGATGTAGTAGACCCCGTCGCTCTCGACGCGGACGAGTTCCTCCGCTTCGTCGAACTCGTCCTCGATCTCCCCGACCAGCTCCTCGAGGAGGTCCTCGATCGTGACGAGGCCGGCCGTCCCGCCGTATTCGTCGACGACGATTGCCATGTGGGTCTTCTGGACCTGCATCGCCCGCAGGAGCTCGGAGACCCGCTTCGTCTCCGGCACGAAGTAGGCGGGGCGCATGAACTCGGTGATGGGGACCCCGGCCCGCCCCTGGTCGGTGAGCCGAAGGAAGTCCCGCGCGAAGACAAGCCCGATGATGTCGTCGGCGCTCGCTCCCGTAACCGGTACCCGGCTGAGGCCCGTCTCGACGAACACGTCCAGCGCGTCATCCGAGGTTGCGGACATCGGGACCATCACGATGTCGGTCCTCGGGATCATGACCTCTCGGACGAGGGTCTCGGAGAACTCGAGCACCGAGGTGATCAGCTCGCGTTCCTCGCGATCGCGTTCCTCCTCATCCTCCTCATCCTCCTCATCGTCCTCCTCCTCGTCCTCTTCGCCCACCCAGTCGTCCGCCGCTGCCCCCAGGCGGACTGCCTTTTCGAGCATCCAGGAAAGCCGGTACGCCAGGGTCCTCGGTCGAGCCCGACCCAAGCCCCGGGGAATGACATCACCGATGATGAGCACAGCGATCCACAGCCCCACGAGCGCCAGTGCGAACACCGCACCGTCGAGGATCGACGACAGGGCCCATGCTCCCGACGCCACGGTGCCGATGATGAGCGCAGCGATCACGACCGAGGTCGACGGCTGTAGGTGGACCCGCTGGGCGAGGAGGACGGCGACTTTGGCCGCCCTCTGGTCACCGTCTCCGGCATCGTGAAGTGCATCAGCCCGCGGCGTCCGCAGGAGCGAAGCGCTGGCAGCCCGGAGGAGGGCAGCGAGAACGAGGAGGACTGCGCTCAGGAAGGCCGCCAGGAGGTTCACGGTCGGTTCCTCCCCACCGACGAGAGGATCTCGGCCTCCCGACGTTCCATCCGCTCGGCGATCTCGTCGTCGGGGTGATCCCAGCCCATGAGGTGCAGCATGCCATGCACCACCATGAGGGAGAGTTCGTCGAGGAACTCGACATCACGATCCGTGGCCTGTCGCCGCACGTAGTCCGGGGAAATGACGATGTCACCGAGGTGTATCGGGGGATCGTCGGGGGAGATCATCGGAGCCTCTCCGGGCGTCAATGCCTCGAGGGGGAACGCCAGCACGTCGGTGGGTCCATGGCGACCCATGAAGCTCTCGTTGTAGCCGGCCATCGTGTCGTCGTCGACGAGGAGAATGGTCACCTCCGCCCGATCGGGGTAGCCCTCGGCCGCGAGCACGACACGGGCCAGCCCACGGAGGTCATCGGTGGGCACAGGGACTTCCTGCTCGTCGGCGAGGAAGACCGTCATTCGGATGACGCGACCTCGTCGTCGCCGGCGTCTTCGCGGACATGGTCGGGGCGCAGCTCGATCACCTCGCCTCCCTTCGATGGGAGCGACGGCGCTTCGAGGGCTTCCGGTCCCGTGCTCTCGTCGAGTCCGGGGAAATTGGGATACGGGATACGGTGGTGATAGTGGCCGACCAGCGCCTCCGTGAACGCCTCCTTGACGGTCGTCAACTGGCCGAGCGTCAGTGCGCTCTCCGACAGCTGTCCGTCGCGCACCTTCTCGCCCACGATCTGCTCGACGACCTCGCTGATCCGCTCCGGCGTCGGATCCTCCGCCGTGAATATCGCCCGGGTCGCTCCTTCGAGGGCGTCGGCCAGCATCAGGATCGCCATCTCCTTGCTGCGTGGCTTGTGTCCGATGTGGCGGAAGTCCTCCACGTCCACGTTCTCATCGCCGTACCGTTCGCGTGCGGTCTCGTAGAAGTAGCGCATGATCCCGTCGCCGTGGTGGGCCAGGATGCCCTCGGCCACCTCGGAGGGCACGCCGTATTCGCGGGCAAGACGCATGCCATCGGTGACGTGGTTGCGGATGATCTTGGCCGACTCCTCCGGGGTGAGTTGGTCGTGGGGATTCGTGACCCCGAACTGATTCTCGATGAAATAGATGGGGGCTTCGGTCTTGCCGAGGTCGTGGTAGTAGGCGGCGGCACGCGCCAGGAGCGGATTGGCACCGATGGATCGGGCTGCACGGTCCGCCAATGTCCCGACCATCAATGAGTGGTTGAACGAACCCCAGGCCTTCTCCTGGAGGAGCTGCAACGCTCGATGGTTGCGATCCACGAGCTCGAGAAGCCGCAGTGAGGTCGTGATGTCGAAGATCCCCTGCAGTATCTCCACCAGGAAGATCCCGATGACCGACGAGATCCAGCCCATCGCCGCCCCCAGGCCTGTGGCGAGCAGGACACGGCTGAAGCCCCCGGCGGCGGTCTCGGGAACCAGGAAGAACCAAGAGGTGGCGAAGGCGATTACGGCTGAGGCGATGCCGGTGGTGGCGATCGCCCGTCGTTGGTCGGCATTGTTGGAGATCGCCGAGACGAGCGGCACCGGGGCCACCGTCGCCAGCGCCGCGTAGATCACATACCCGGCATCGTTGAACACCACCCCGGTCATCGTGCCGATGGCCAAGGAAGCCAGCACGGCGATCCGAGCGTCGAAGACGATCGAGATCATGAACCCGAAACCTGCCGCCGGGAGTGCGTACCCGATCACTCCTTCCAGTCCGGGAAGGGCGTCCGAGGCCAGTTCGATCCCTCGCGTGGCGAGCCCGGCAAGGACGAGGAGGAGGCCGAGCAGCGAGACCCTACGGTCCGACGCCCAGAACCCGGGGCGGAACCTGGCCAGATAGATGAAGAGCATGAGAACGAGTACCGCCGCGAGGAGCGCCAAAGCTCCGTATCCGACCGGGTCGGGACGGTTGAGGTTGAGGGCGTCCACCGCGTCGCGGGTTGGTTGGGTGATCTCCTCGCCGACGCCGACGATGGTCTCACCTGCCCGGAAGGGAACTTCGACGTTGGGGACCTCGGCCGCCACCCGGGCCTGCTCGTTGGCGAACGCCTCGGGATCCTCGACGACGTTGGCCTGCAAGAAGACGCCGGCGAGGTCGGCCGCGGCCAACCCGGCGGCCTCGTCTGTCTGGCCGTTGATGATGACGACCGGTGGTGTCTGTGTCATGCGGACCCGGACTCCTTGGAGCCCCGCCTCGGAGATCTGGGCATCGAGCGCGTTGCCGGCCTCGTCGAGTGCCTTCACTTCTATCTGGCTCAGCTGGGGTGCCCGCGCCTGGGCGACGAGGATCACATCGTTGCGGGCCAGGTCGACAAGCGTCCCGATGGTTGCCAGGTCGAGGTCGGGGTAGGCGGCGATGAGCGTGTCGATCACGGCATCCCGGTCGACGTAGTTGGGCTTGAAGGCCACCGGCTCCACGGCCAGGTCGCCGACCACGTCCATGTGGCGCTGGTAGCGGTTGCCGGAGGAGACGATCACCGAGGGCGGAAGGCTTGGGTCTTCGAGGTCGACGAGGACGATCACATCCCCACCGACCACGACGCCGGTGGCCTGGAAGGAACCGTCGATGTCGGTGCCAACGCTCTGACGAGAACCATCCGACCCGACGACGAGCACATCGATCCCGAGGAGCGGAACATCGATCACTTCCTCGAAAAGGAGGTCCTCGTTGACGTCGAGGAATACCCGTCCCGTCACCGTGGCCAGGGTCACGGGCTCCGGCTCTGTCTCCCCTTCGCCAGTGGAGGATGTGGTGGAGGTCGCCTCGACGGTCGGCTCCTCAGGAAGATCGGGGGTCGGCGGAAGGGTCGGCTCGGCTGCCACCACGAGCGCCTCGACATCGTCGAAGACACCAGAGATCCTCGTTCGGACCTCACCTTCGACCTGTTCGAGCACCTTGAGGCGCGGCTCCACTGCGGCGGCGGCTTGCTGGCGGGCAGCCTCCGTCGCTGCCTCATCGACGACGGTGACCCGGCGGTCGGCAACGAATTCGACCGGGGAGACCTCTCCCACCTCGAGCGAGACACCCGGCTTGCCCTGTCCGATGGCGAGCGCCCCGAAGAGCACGCCGGCCGTCATCAGGAAGATCAGGAGGCGCCGGACCATCGACTGGCGCTCGAGCATCAGCTGCCCTTCTTCCTGGGTGTGGCCTCGTAGCGCTCGTAGGCAGAGACGATGCGGGCAACGATCCGGGCCCTGACCACGTCCTTGCCCGTGAGTTGGACGAATGCGAGTTCGTCGACCCCTTCGAGGATGCTCATGACCACTCGCAGACCTGAGCGGTTCCCCGACGGAAGGTCGACCTGGGTGACGTCGCCCGTCACGACCATTTTCGAGTTGAAGCCGAGCCGGGTGAGGAACATCTTCATCTGCTCGGGACTCGTGTTCTGGGCCTCGTCGAGGATCACGAACGCATCGTTGAGTGTCCGGCCCCGCATATAGGCGAGTGGCGCGATCTCGATCGTGCCTTGAGCGAGGTATTCCCGGGTCTGTTCGGGGCCGATGAAGTCGTACAGGGCGTCGTACAGGGGACGGAGGTAGGGGTCGATCTTGGCGGCCAGGTCACCTGGGAGGAAGCCCAGGCGCTCCCCCGCCTCCACTGCCGGCCGGGTGAGGAGGATCCTTCGCACCTGGCCGGTGCGAAGCGACTCGATGGCGGCGGCCACTGCAAGGTAGGTCTTGCCGGTGCCGGCCGGGCCGATCCCGAACGTCACCGCATGGGCCGCGATGGTGTCCATGTAGTGCCGCTGCCCCGCTGTCTTGGGTCGAACGATCCGACCTCCCGACACCGCGATGCCCCCGGATAGCACCTCCGAGGGCCGGGCGATGCCGTCCTCGATCATGGCGATGACCCGTTGGACCCGGTCTCCATCGAGGGATTGCCCGCCATCGGCGATCGTGACGAGTTCGTTGAGGACCGTCTGGGCGCGCTTCGTCGACTCGGTTTCGCCAGACAGCATCACATGGGTGCCACGGGCGATGATCCGAGTGGAGGGGAAGGCTGCTTCGATCCGGCGTAGGTGGCTGTCGTGCTGCCCAAGCAGCTCCAGCATCACTCCTTCATCCGGGACCTGTACCTCGAGATCGAGAATCGATGTCTCCAAAGACATAAGTGGGGTCCGATCAGTATACGGGGGGACCGCCCCTCAGCCACCCCCCAATACCCGAGGCCCTGCGGTGGCATGCGTGCCCTGCCCACCTCAGCGGCGGAATAGGCTCCGGGCATGGCGACACTCTTCACCGCGATCATCAACGGCGATCTGCCCGGCCGCTTCGTCTGGGAGGACGAACTCGTCGTCGGCTTCCTGACCATCGCGCCGATCAGTCCTGGCCACACGCTCATCGTGCCGCGATTGGAGGTCGACCATTGGCTGGATGCTCCGAGCGACCTCGTCGCCCACACCATCGAAGTTGCGCGTTCGGTCGGCGAGGCGATCCGGGAGGCGTTCCGGCCGGTCCGGGTGGCAATGCTCGTCGCCGGCTTCGAGATTCCGCACATGCATGTCCACGTGCTGGGTGCGGCCTCGGAAGAGGAGTTGAAGTTCGAGAACGCCCGGCCCGACACACCGGCCGCTGAGCTGGACGCGGCACGGGACGCGATCCGTGCCGCGCTTCTCGGGCACGGACATGGGGACACCGTCCCCTCGGGGTAACGGGGGCTACGCGGAGGAGGCGGGAGTGAGGATCTCGCCCAGCGACTCCTGGTCGTCTTCGAGCATCCGCCCGAGCAATTCCATGTCGCTGGAGCGAATCGTGAGGACCCGGCCATTGAAGTCCTGACGCATGATCTGGATGGCGCGGATGAACCGCTCGACCAGCACCGCATTGGGGCTCGTGGAGGCGTCGAGGGCGGTGAGGTCGATGACGACGCTATGGGTGACCTGGGGAGGAGTGCCGGCGCCCGGTGAACGGTCCGACTGCGGGAGGAGTTGGTCGACAGGAACCCCGTAGAAGCCTGCAAGGCGCTGCATCCGGGGAAGGGAGAGCGATCGCTCACCCCGCTCGTAGGCGCCGACGACCGACGCCTTGAACTCCTGGTCGGAGAGCTCCTCGACCTGCTGGAGCGACATGCCCTTCTGCCCGCGGATGGCGCGCAGACGACGGCCTACCGCCTCGTTGTACGACTCGGACACGTCTACCTCCACACCGGCCCCCGCCTTTGACCGGATGCTACCACTCCAAGTGTGCGCGTTCAACACTCTCGGTGGTAGGGGTCAAAGGCTCCCCATCGGCTACTGGTGCCTCCGCCGGCAACGGATGAAGCCCCAAGGGGGAGGATCGAAACGTGGCCGGGCCCTCCACGAGTACAGCGGCGGTCTCGGCGTGGAGCACCGGCTCGGTGAGCTGGGTACCGGGGATGTGCGCCTTCAGAAGAAGCGGCGCTTCCGGGACTCCGAGGGGGACTCGTCGGCCAGGTCGGAGTAGGCCCGCAGGGCATCAGCCTGCTCGGGGGTGAGGTCGGTCGGGACCCGGACGACGACCTCGACGAGGAGGTCGCCCCTCCCCCGGCGCCCGAGCCTGGTCATGCCCTTGCCAGGCATCCGGATGACCGTGCCGGGCTGGGTGCCGGCGGCGAGCACAATCGCCTCCTCACCACCATCGATGAGCGGAACCTCGACGGTCGTCCCGAGGGCTGCCTCGGCGATTCCTACGACGACCTGATGACCCAGGTTCGCCACCTCGCGGATCCACCGCTCGTCGGGGTGGACGTGGACCTCGACGTAGAGGTCCCCCGGTGTACCGCTGCGTCCGCCCGACTCGCCACTCCCCGAAAGCCGGAGGCGGGTGCCGGTGTCGACACCGACCGGGATGTCGACCTTGAGGGACCGAACCCCGCGCTCGGCCCCGACGCCCCGGCACTTGGGACAGGGTTCGGGAATGACCTGACCGGACCCTCCGCAGGTCGAACACTCGACCATCTGCATGACCTGTCCGAACACCGAGGCCCGGGCGGTCCTGATCACGCCGTTGCCCTGGCAGGTCCCACACGTCTCGGGATGACTTCCTTCGGCCGCTCCCCGACCGTGGCAGGAGGCACAGGTGACCATTCCCTCGAACGAGACCTCCTTGGTCACACCCTCGAAAGCCTCGACCATGTCGAGCTCGGCCACGACCAGCACGTCACGACCGCGACGACGGGCGGTGCGTCCCGCAGCCCCGAACAAGCCGGAGTCACCAAACACCGAGCGCAGGAGATCGTCGAGGGATCCCCCGAACAGGTTGGAGAAGTCGATCGAATCGCCCCGGTCGTACCGGGCGCGCTTGTCCGGGTCGCTGAGGACTTCATACGCCTCGGCCACCTCCCGGAACCGGGCCTCCGCCGCGGGGTCGTCAGGGTTGGCATCTGGGTGCGTGTCCCGGGCCAGGCGCCGGAACGCCTTCTTGACCTCCTCGGGAGGAGCATCCTGTTTGAGGCCGAGGATCTCGTAGTAGTTCTTCATTGGTCGATCAGCTAGACAGCCAAGGGAGGATAGAGAGCAACCCGCCCAAGGAGGAGCCCGGCGGGGGCGCCTCTCCGTGGCCGACACCATGGAACCGGTAGTCTCCATGGATGATCACCGACAGGCAGGCCCAGATCCTGGCGACACTCGTCGAGGAGTACATCAGGACGGGTGAACCGGTGAGTTCCTCGTCGATCCTCGAACGGGCCCGGCTCGGCGTCTCCCCCGCCACAGTGCGCAATGACCTCGCCGACCTCGAGCGAGAAGGGTACGCCCACCAGCCCCACACCTCCGCCGGCCGCGTTCCCTCGGCCACCGCCTACCGGTACTACGTGGACCACCTGGGCCCCGGGCTCCTCCAGTCGCCCACGAAGGTCCGTATCCACGAGTTCTTCTCGAGCGTCCACACCGAACTCAACCGCCTCCTCAAGGCGACCACAGCGCTGCTGTCCGACGTCACCCATTACCCGGCGGTTGTCCTGGGACCTGGCCTGGCCGGGGACACCACCAAGGCGATCCACCTCGTTCACCTCGCCCCCCGCAGCCTCCTCCTCGTCCTCGTGAGTGAACTCGGCCAGGTGAGCCAACAACTTGTCACCCTTGAATCCCCCGTCGAACCGCTCGACCTGCGATCGGTGGAAGAGGTGCTCGGCAGGATCCTCGACGGGGAGGAACTCAGTGCCGAGTTGGTGGCCGACCTCACCCCGGAGATCCGTCCGGTGGTCGAGCGCACCTGGGCGGCGGCCGAGCGGGCGGAGTCCGGCGACCGGCGGCTCTACGTGGGCGGAACCTCCCAACTCGGGTCCGTGTGGGCCGATGTCAACTCGGTCAACCGAGTACTCGAGATCCTCGAGCGGGAGGCCATGCTCCTGCGCATCCTCGCTCGCGCCAACGCCGGCACGCTCATCCAGATCGGGGAGGAAGTCCCGGGTGGGGGCGACATGGCGGTGGTCTCGAGCACCTATGGCGTGACCGACGGCGCCGGTGGCGCGGTCGGCGTGATCGGCCCGATGCGCATGGACTACCGGCGGACCATCTCGGTCGTCGAAGAGGTCAGCGAGGTCCTCGCCGAACTGCTCGGAGCCGGGTCCTCGCCCGACGACCACGAGTGAGGTGTCACTCCCCTGGGGCGGGCAGCGCCAGGACTTCCCGGATCACCGCATCGGTGAACAGGGGACGTTCGACGCGAAGCTGATCATCGGTCATCGACATGATCCCGGCACGCAGTAGGCGCACTCCTCCCGGGGTGTTCGCCAGGGCCGCTCCGCCGACACCTGCCGGCACGCCTTCCCTGAGCCGCAGTCCGAGCATGAGGCGTTCCAGCTCGACGTCCCAACCCGTGATGTGTTCTTCACCCTGTCGGACCGACCGGCCCCCTTCCGACCTCCCCAGGTAGGCGTCGAGGGCCCGCACGTTCCGGTGACGCACCCCGTCGCGGTAGCCGTGGGCACCGAGTCCGTATGCGAGGTACGACTCGTTGCGCCACACAGCGAGGTTGTAGCGGCATTCGTGGCCGGGCCGGGCGTGGTTGGAGACCTCGTAGTGGCGATACCCGGCCGACCCGAGGAGATCGAGGGCGGCCTCGTAACGATCTGCCTGGATGTCCTCGTCCGGGGCCGGGGCACCACCGGCGATGGCCCGCGAGAACGGAGTACCGCGCTCGATGGTGAGGGCATAGGTCGAGATGTGGTCGGGTGCGGCAGCAATGGTGGTGGCGAGGGTCTTCCTCCAGGACGCGCCGGTCTCGCTCGGGTGCCCGAAGATGAGGTCGATGCTCACCGACGTGATCCCGGCCCGGCGGGCGCCCTCCACCGCAGCGGTGATGTCGTCGGGAGCGTGCACTCGGCCGAGGGCTGCCAGGACCGCCGGGTCGTACGACTGGCCACCGATGGAGAGGCGATTGACGCCGGCCGACGACAGCGAGCTGAGCTTGCCGCCACCGAGATCCTCGGGATTGGACTCGATGCTCACCTCTGCCCCGGGGGCGATCCCGTGCCGGGACTCCAGGTCGGCGAGGAGACGCTCGATCATGCCCACGGGCACCGACGACGGCGTGCCGCCTCCGATGAACACTGCGACGAGGGGACCCGCCGGGCGATCGGACGCGATCTCGCGCCGGAGCGCGGCGAGGTAACGGTCGGAGTCGGTGTCACGCCCCGCGACGACCGCGAAGTCGCAGTACGGACACACACGGGCGCAGAACGGAATGTGGAGGTAGCAGGCCCCGGGTTCCCGCCCGGAGGTCACTGGGCCTCGTCCACCCGGAGGGCTGCGACGAAGGCCTCTTGGGGGACCTCGACGCTGCCGACCATCTTCATTCGCTTCTTCCCCTCCTTCTGCTTCTGGAGGAGCTTCTTCTTGCGGGTGATGTCCCCGCCGTAGCACTTGGCTGTGACGTCCTTCCGGCGTGCCTTCACCGTCTCCCGAGCGATGATCCGGCTGCCGATGCTGGCCTGGATGGCGATGTCGAAGAGCTGGCGGGGTATCAACTCGCGCAGCTTCTCGGCCATCACCCTCCCATAGTCATACGCCTTGTCCTTGTGACAGATCGCCGAGAACGCGTCGACCGGGTCACCAGCAAGGAGGATGTCGACCTTGACCAGGTCGGACTCCCGGTAGTCGTCAGGCTCGTAGTCGAAGGAGGCGAAGCCGCGTGTCCGAGACTTGAGGGTGTCGAAGAAGTCGAAGACGATCTCGGCGAGTGGCACGTGGTAGGTGAGTTCGAGCCGCTCCTCGGTGAGGTAGCTCATTCCGTCGAGCAGGCCACGACGCTGTTGGAGGAGCTCCATCACGGTGCCGGTGAACTCGGAGGGGACGATGACCATCGCCTTCACGTACGGCTCCTCGAGCTTGGCGCGTTCGCCAGCATCAGGGAGGTCTTGCGGGCTCTTCACCTCACGAACCGACCCGTCGAGCATGGTCACCCGGTACGCGACCGACGGGGCGGTGGAAACGAGGTCGAGGTCATACTCTCGCTCGAGGCGCTCGCGGACGATCTCCATGTGGAGGAGGCCGAGGAACCCCACCCGGAAGCCGAATCCCAACGCCCGCGACGTCTCGGGGAGCCACACCAGGGAGGCGTCGTTGAGCCTGAGCTTCTCGAGCGCCTCGCGTAGTCGTTCGAAGTCGTCCCCGTCGGAAGGGAAGAGGCCGGAGAACACCATCGGCTTCGGCTCGTCGTACCCGGCCAGCGGGGTGATGCCCTTGTGGGCCGGGTGGGTGACCGTGTCCCCCACCCGGATCTGGTCGATCTCCTTGACCCCGGTGATGAGATAGCCGCTCTCCCCGGGCCCGAGGGAGGCGATCGGCTTGGCATGGGGGGTGAGCACGCCGAGCTCGGCGACCTCGTGGCGACCGCTCGTCGCAATGAACCAGGCCACGTCGCCCGCTCGCAGGGTGCCATCCATCACCCTGATGGAGCACACGACTCCCCGGTAGGCATCGAAGTAGGAGTCGAATACGAGGGCCCGGAGCGGGTCATCCGGGTCGCCCACGGGCGGAGGGATGTCGGTGACGATTCGATCGAGGAGTTGATCCAGTCCTTCCCCGGTCTTGGCCGAGACACGGATGACATCGTCGGGGTCGCCACCGAGGATACTGGCGATCTCGTAGGCCCTGGCGTCGGGATCCGCGGCCGGAAGATCGATCTTGTTGAGGACGGGGACGATCTCGAGTCCCGCCCCCATGGCGAGGTAGGCATTGGCGAGCGTCTGCGCCTGGACGCCTTGGGCCGCGTCGACGAGGAGCACCGCTCCCTCACAGGCGGCCAGGGAACGGGACACCTCGTAGGAGAAGTCGACGTGGCCGGGCGTATCGATGAGGTTGAGGATGTAGTCGAGTCCGTCGCCCGCCGTGTAGGTGAGCCGCACGGCTTGGGCCTTGATGGTGATCCCCCGCTCACGTTCGATGTCCATCGAATCCAGCAACTGCTCACGCATCTCACGGGCCGTGACCGCCCCGGTCCGTTCGAGCATGCGATCGGCGAGCGTCGACTTCCCATGGTCGATGTGCGCGATGATCGAGAAGTTCCGAATCCGGGAAATGGGGGTGGCCATCGACCGCGAGGTTAGAGGCGAGGTCGTGGCTGTATTCGTGACCGCTGGCTCCCGGGAAGGCTCCGCCCCTCCGAGGGCGCCCTCCGGTGGGCGTAATGGGGGCTCGGTGGTATCCTCAAGTGCTGCGTCGACGGCCGTCGGCGCGTTTCCACGTCACGAAGGTCTCAAGCCCAATGGCCAACATCAAGTCGCAGAAGAAGCGCAACAAGCAGAACCTGGTCCGCAACGACCGGAACAAGGCCGTTCGATCCGAGCTCAAGACCCGGATGAAGAACGCCGTCGATGCGGCCGAGGCCGGCGATGCAGAGAAGGCAGCCGAGGCCACCAAGCTCGCCCAGAAGCGCATCGACATGGCCGTCTCCAAGGGCGTTCTCAAGAAGAACACTGCTGCCCGTCGCAAGTCCCGCCTCCAGCGCGAGGTCACCCGCCACCTCGCCCAGTAGGCGGCAGCCGAGCCGGCGTCCCGCGCGGACGCGAGTGGAGCGCACACGGCCCCTCCCCCATGGACGGCTCAGTTCCGGCCTGAATACCAGATCGCCAGGGCCACGGTGAGCCGCTCCATCGTCACTCGATGCGTCTCCTCGGGAGCAGATTTCAGGGCCCGATCGGCCCGTCCCAGCGCCTCGGTGGCCCGGCGAAGATTGTTCGTGTTCATGCTCTTTCCCCGAGACCAGTCCCGACGCACCCGCCAGTCCCCGGCCTTCATCCCCGACCATTCGGCGTACATCGCCTCGGTCGGGGCGGACTTCGCCAGCGCCCGACGCCTCAGGTCACCCTCCAGGTAGCCGAGCAGTTGCAGTGGGTGATCGTGGACCAGGAAGTCGGAGAGCCGACGCAATGCCTGGCCGATATCCCCCGCCTGAAGCGCATCGGCGAAGAGCCACATCGGCTCGTCAGGGCGGTTCCGGAACCGGGACCGCACCGAGTCCTCGTCGAGGTCACCGCCCGACGACTCGAGTTGGTCGAGGGCACCCGCCATGGCCGCCAGGTCCGTCCCGAAGCTCTCGAGGAGGGCTCCCCGCGACCCGGCCGTCATCCGGAGGGGTCGCCGCTTCACCTCCTCCGCAAGCCACTGGGCGGCGTCGCTCTCCCTCACCGACTTGATGTCGAGCCGGGTCGCTCCACAGGCGGCGAGCGCCTTGGCGAGGGCAGCCGGAGGGGCGCCCTCCGAGACAACGACCAGGCGCGTGGCCTCGGTGTCGACCGTCGAGAGCAGAGAGGCGATCGTGGTCGCCTCCCCGACCTGGAGCTGGTTGGCCGCGAGGAGCAGGACCGCGGTGACGTCCCCGAACAGCGAGACGGACTGCAGTGCCGGGATGAGGGGGGCGAGCTCGGAGCGGACGGACCCGTCCCAGTCGGACTCCTGGCCCCTCCCCGGGGTATGGATCCGAAGGATGTCCGATCGTGCGACCCCGGCCTCCTCGAAGAAGGCCAACGCGCGCTGTTCGGCCAGGAATGCGGCTCCCGACCCCTCCCGGACGCGGATCTCGAGCATCACTCGACATCCCTCCCGAAGAGCCTGACGAGGTCACAGGCGGCGGCGACGTCGTGTACGCGGATGATGTCCGCACCGTACTCCAGGCTGAGGGTGATGAACGCTGCCACCCGGGCGAATTCGGCCTTGCGCGGGACAGGAACCAGCACCGGGGCCCCGAGGAGGCGCAGGACCGGGAGACCCCGGATCACCCGGAGTTGTTGGCGCGTGTAGTCGTCATAGTCGGAGCGGTACGAGATGCCGATGCCCGGGTCCGAGATCGGATAGCGGATACCGGCGGATCTGATCGCCTCCAACTGGGCGGCGATCCTGTCGCGGGTCGCAACTGCTTTCTCGTCGCTGAACGTGGCTTCGCCCACCTCCAGTGGGTTCTCGCCCTCCAGGTACATGGCCACGAGGCCGACGTTCTCCTGGGCCACCACCTCGAGCATCCCTTCCCGGGAGCCACCGGTGTCGTTGATGATCGCCGCACCAGCCCCGATTGCAGCGCGCGCCACCTCGGGCTTCCACGTGTCGACGCTCACGACGAACCCGGCGTCGACCAGGGCCTCGAGGTGCGGGAGCAGGCGCTCGATCTCTTCGCCGGGATGCAGTTCCGGATTGTCGAAGTGCGACGACTGCGCACCAAGGTCCGTGATCGTCGCTCCGGATTCCCGGTGTCGCTTGGCCCGTTCCACGGTCACGAACGGGTCTGGCGAGAACGTGTCGTGGTTCTTCGACTCCGGGGAGACGTTGATCACCGCCATGACGTGGGTGGTGTTGCCGTCGAACCGGAGCGTCCCGGACCTGAACCGATACTCGAGGACGCTCACGGACCCAGCAGCAGCGTGCCGTCGATATCGGTCACACCCTCGGCCAGTCGCAACGTGAGGCGTACCGTCGATGCTTCACCGGGTTGGACCGTCCCGGCGGTCGCTGGGACGACCACGTCGACGTTCGGGGTGGCGACAGTGAGACCGACAGTCCCCGTCCAGGCCGCCGCTGTGTCATTCGAGAGGATCACGTCGAGGTCGAGTTGGTCCCCGGTGACCTGCGCCCGGATGTCCACCAGCAACCCCGCACAGACCCGGGTGTCGTCGAACTCGATCGTCTGGGCACTGCCCACGACCGCCTGTCCATCGGGGAGGATCTCGACCAGGAAGGGCCGCTCGACCGCCTCCTCGCACACGAGCAGGTGGGTCAATCCACGGAGGTTCCCGGAGAGGGCGGGCACGAGCATCGCGCCGAGCAACACGATGAGCGCAAGCCGATTGTGAAGGGATGGGACCACGCCGACAGCCTACCGCCCACACCCCGCCATCGAGCAGCGGGCATGTCGGCGAAGGCCTGCCTGTGTAGCCTGCAGCTTGTGTCACAGCAAGTGCTCGACTTCGCCAGGACCCGACGACTCCTGCTTCTCGTCGGGCTCGTGGTCATCGCCGTCACTGCAGGCCTCATGTCGGCCCGCGGGGTCGATCCGGTTGAGGTCTCGGCGACGTTCCTGTTCATCCCCGTGTTCCTGGCGGCGGTGTTCTGGGGTATCTCGGGTGGGGTGATCGGTGGGATCGCCGCCGTCGCCGCCTACTTCATGTTGCGGGCGCCCGCCATCGAACTCCTGGGCCTCGAACAGCTGTCCGAGGTACTCGCCGTCCGATCCCTCTCCTACCTCCTCTTCGGTGCCGCCACCGGCTGGGCAGGTGGTGTCGTGCAGCGGAGCCTCGTGAAGCTCGATCGGCATGACATCGTTGATGACGCGACCGGCCTCCTCAACGCCCGCGGCACCGCTGAGATCCTCAGCCTCGAGTCGGCGCGGTCCCGGCGATATGGCGGGGTGTTCGCGGTGGTGACGGCACGCATCCGATTCACCGGGGACCGGCACACCCGGAGGGAGGGCCTCGAAACCCTCGGGGACCGCCTCAGGTTCAGCCTCCGCACAGTCGACCGGGTCGGCCGTTGGGAGGACGACGATCACGGCGATGTCCTCGTGGCCATCCTCCCCGAGACTCCCCGGGAGGGTGCCACCTTCGTGCAGGAACGGATCCAGCGCCTCCTTGCCGACCTCGGCACGCCCATCACGGCCGATCCGCGGGTGCGGGTCTACGGATGGCCCGACGATTCCGAAGGGATCAAGGAAGTGGAACGACTCGCGGCCACGATGGCCCGGATTCAGCACCCTGAGAGTGAACCGGAAGCCTGATCGAGGATCACCTCGACGTCTCCATCCCTGTCGGTCCGACATACCTGCGCGCCAGCCGTCTCGAGCACCTCGATGACCCACGGCGCGGGGTGCCCGTAGTCGTTCTGCCCCACACTCACCACCGCCACCGCCCCGGCAGACGCCCTGAGCCACCCGGCTGAGCTCGTCCCTCCCCCATGGTGTGGAACCTTGAGGACGTCGGCTTCGATCGGTCCCAGGTCAGCCTGGGCGTAGGTCTCGATGTCCCCGCTGAGGGACACTCTCCACCCGTTGACCTCGGCAACCACGACAAGCGAGGCATCGTTGAGGCCCACGTATCGCCGTACCGGACCCAGCACCTCGATGCCGACACTGCCCACCGTGAACCGCTCGCCGGCCTTCGGCTCCCGGAGCGGCACCCCGTGGTGGTCGATCATGTCCAGCACCTCCCCCATCGCTCCCGCGTCGGCCACCGGGGCCCACCACACCTCGCCAACCTCGATCGCGCCGATCACCGCGGTCAGGCCACCGACGTGATCGGCGTGGGGGTGGGTGACGATCAAGAGGTCGAGCCGGTGGACTCCGAGCCGGGTCAGTTTGCGGGCGAGGACGCGAGGGTCTGGACCACCGTCGATGAGGATCCGTTCCCCAGCTCCCCCGGTGAGCAGGACGGCGTCGCCCTGTCCGACGTCGAGGGCCACCATCGACGGAGGGGGTTGGCCCGTGACCTGCACAAGAAATAGCACCATCACCACGACGGCGACTGCAATCGCCGGGACCCGCGTTCGGGGCCAAGCAACCCCAACCGCAAGGGCGACGATCCCGAGGAACCCGAACCACCCGACCACAGGAAGCCGGGACGACACGGCGGCGATCTCGACCACCATCGCAGCCAATCCGACCGCGATCCGGACGAGCGGCACGGCACCGACCAGGGCTCCGATACCGCCGATGGTCGTCGAGAGGGCTACCAGCGGCCCCGCGATGAGGTTGGCGAGCGGCGAGAACAGCGGCACCGAACCGAAGTGGACGAGAAGGAACGGCGCAACCGCCACCTGTGCCGAGACCGTCGCACCCAACGGTGCCGTCAGCCAGCCCGGCCCTCGACCGGCAAAGAGGCCAGACCCGACAAGGAGGCCGGCGGTGGCCGCCGCCGACAGCTGAAACCCGACCTCCTGCACGATCCACGCATCTGCCACGACCAACCCGACGACGGCAACGGCAAGACTCCCCCACGCGGTGAGGGGGACCCCCACGGCGCGGCCGACGAGGAGTGCACCCACCATGACCCCCGCCCGGAGCACGCTCGGTTCCCAACGCGTAACCATCACGAAGAGCGCGACCCCGGCCACCCCGGTCATCGCCCTCGTCCGCGGCGACAAGGCAAGTGGGGCGGTGACCACCCACCACAGGGCCAGGAACAGGGCGACGTTCGACCCGCTCACCGCCACGAAGTGGGAGAGCCCGGACGCCGTCAACTGCTCACGCTGGACGTCCGGGAGGTGCTCGATGTCGCCGATGAGGAAGCCCGAGACGAGTGCCGCCCCGGGGGACTCCCAGCCGGCAACGGCTCCCTGGACCCGGGAGCGGATGCGGTTGGCCGGCGCGAACCACAGGCTGGTCTCGACCACTGACAGGTCGTCCACCGCCAACCGTGCCGCGTAGGGCCTACCCCGGAGCGTCCCCGGAGCCGACCGTAGGAGACCGGTGACCCGCACGACATCGAACGCCACGGCCTCGGTCGGCTGATCTCCCGTCAGCAGGATCGGCACCAGGTCGGGAGCATCGCCTCGGACCGCCCACCCGTATCGCCCCACCATCGGGTCAGCCAAGAGCCGAACGTCGAGCTCGATCGGCCCTGATGGGAGGCTGGTCGCCAGCACCGCCTCATCTGCCGCCACCGAGGCGGTCGCCGAAACGAACCCCAAGCCCAGGCCGACGACGAGCGCCGCCCGAACCGCGCGCCTCGCGGGCATCACCATCCCGACGACCAACCCGACCAGGACGAACGCGGACCATCCACCCGATGTCAGCGCAGCCCCCACCCCCGCACAGATGGCGCACGCAAGAAGGACGCGGTCCGTCGCCCCCGGCCACTTCACGGGACGCTGATGAGGTCGCGGAGCGATGCCAGCATCCGTTCCCCGATCCCGGTGACCGCCAAGAGGTCCTCAACCGCGCTGAAGGGTCCGTTTTCCTCCCGATGGGCGACGATCCTCCCGGCCAGGACGGGGCCAACGCCCGGCAGGGCCTCCAGTTCATCCGCGGTCGCCCGATTGACCGGGATCAGCCCGGTCCCTCCGATGCCCTCCCCGTCCGGGGCTGCCTCGGATCCGACCACGAGCCGCTCTCCATCCGATACGGGAGCAGCCAGGTTGAGGGTCTCGACGCGGGCACCGGGGATGAGACCGCCGGCAGCAACGATGGCATCGAAGACCCGCGACCCCACCGCCAGGGTCACCAGGCCGGGTCGCTCCACCAACCCAGCGACGTGGACGACGATGCCACCCTGTGCCTCGGATACGACCTCCTGCACGATCGCCGGCGTTGGTGGGGCAGGTTCGGTATCAGGGACTCCACCGAGTCGCCAGCCGACGACCCCGAGCAGACACGCCCCGATCACGGCGATGGCAGCTGTCGGCGAACCGGGACCAGGCAATGGGCACCCCGCAGCCCGCCATCCATCACGCCCACATGTACCACAGGCCGAGCTCGAGTGGAATGGGTTTCGAGTACCGGGACCAGGGACCAGGGACCAGGGACCAAGGACCAGGGACTAGGGACTCGGGACTCGGGACTCGGGACTCGGCCGATAGGCTCACCCCATGCGCGCACTCGATCGATACCAGGTGAAGCCCGGGACCGCACTCCACCTCTCGTTCCACGACCCGGCCGACCGATGGGTCTTCCCCGGCGACAAGAAGGAAGGCCAGCAAGTCGTCCGGGAGCAGTCGCAGAGGCTCGAAGAGCTCCAGGAGCTCTTGTTCGCCGAGGGAAGGCACAAGGTCCTCCTGGTCCTGCAGGCCATGGACACTGCGGGGAAGGACTCGACCATCCGGCACGTATTCCGCGCGGTCGACCCCATTGGGGTGAAGGTGACTTCCTTCAAGAAGCCGACCGAGGAGGAGCTCGCCCATGACTACCTGTGGCGGGTCCACTCCCACACCCCGGGAGCCGGGGAGATCTCGATCTTCAATCGCAGTCACTACGAGGACGTGCTCGTGGTGCGGGTCCACGACCTCGTCCCGGAGCAGCGATGGCGGCGTCGCTACGACCACATTCGTGCCTTCGAACAGCAGCTCACCGATGAGGGAACGACCATCGTGAAGTGCTTCCTCCACATCTCGCCAGAGGTGCAGGCCGAGCGCCTCCAGGCCCGCCTGGACGACGAGACCAAGCAGTGGAAGTTCCGCAAGGGTGACCTCGCCGAGCGGGCACTGTGGCCCGACTACATGGCAGCCTACGAGGAGGCGCTCTCCCTCACATCGACCGAGTCCGCCCCGTGGTACGTGGTCCCGTCCGACCGGAAGTGGTATCGCAACCTCATCGTCGGCGCCCTCCTCATCCGGGCGCTCGAAGGGCTCGACATGCGGTACCCGGAGCCCGAGGAGGACCTCGATGGGGTCAGGATCGTCTGATCAACCGATCTCGAGCCGCGCCACCGCCGGTGTCACCCATCGAAGCGTGGGGAGCAGCACGAGGGTGTGGAGTGTCACGAGCCCGGCTGCCGTCGCCCAACTGCCTGCCTGGAACGCAACGAGCACACTGAGCACGAGATACACAGCGATCGACGAGGCGCGGTGGATCCGGACCGGGTCCCGGCCCGAGAGCTTGAGGATGAACCCGAAGATGCCGCCGAGGAGCGACATCCCGAAGGCTTGACTGACCGCCAGAGCCAAGGTGATGGATGGGAGTTCGGACGTGTAGTCGACGTCATCGAACGGGTTGGTGAACAACTGGCAGAAGCCGGCGTTGACCCACTGGTTGCCCTTCGTCTCGATCTCGAGGTCGATCCCGAATGCCCTGAGCGCCACATAGGCAGCGGCCACGGCCACCGCCGCCATCCCGGCCACCGAGGCCACCCTCCCCCAGTAGGCGTCCGTCGACAGGTGGGTCAACTGCCGGGGAGGGCTATCGCTCGACAAAGCGGTCCTCGAGAGGCTCGTACGCAAGATTGACCGTCGTTCCGGCAGCGAACTCCACGTTGGCGTCGTACGTCACGCGCCATTCCTCACCGTCATCTCGGAGCATGACCGTCACGTGATGCACGCCCGGCTCCAGCCACCACGTCTCGAGCCCGAAGGCCCGACCTCCCGACCGCAACCCTGCCGGGTCGTACGAGAACTCTGTCGGGGCGGCACCATCGATCACAACCTTGAGTTCCACCTGGTACCGCTCGCCACCCACGACATCGGCGACGTCGACATTGTCGGGGAGCGACTCGGCGAAGGCGGGGTCGATCTCCCCCGGTCGCACCTCGGCCCGGTGGGAGATTGCGAGGCGCAGCTGTGCACCTGTCGGGTGGTCCGGTGTCACTGGACGAACCGGCAACACGGTCACCACGAACAGGACGACGGTCGAGACGATCACGGCTCCCACCACCCTCACGGCCTCGACCCGTCGTTGACGTGGAGTCCGCTCCTTCACTTCGCGACCGGCAGATACCCGATCGAGCAGCTTTCGGACGAGGCGCAGGTCCCCGGGCGACGCGTCGAGCCTGGCCGCGAACGAGCTTCGTTTGAGCCAGCCGCGCCCGAATGCAGCCGCCGGCCACTTGGGACCTTCCCGGAACCGGCAGTCATCCGTCGGGCACGACAACGTCGCCACCGCCCCGGCGCCTTGCTTGGTGGCGGCCGTCATCCACCGCACATTCGTCATTCCGGTACACGGGAGCAGGCAGGTCACCAGTGGGCGCTCCGTCCCTTCCGACCCGGTCCACGTCGAGGTGGCCACTGTGGTGCCGACTTGCACATCACCGAACCCGACCCCGGGAACCGAGCCGTGGACGAGGTGTCGTTCGCAGGTGAAGAGCACGGTGGGTGGGTTCGCTGCGTCCGCGCCAGCCAGCACAGCCGACAACCCCTCGAGGATCCCCTCCGACCGCTGACCTGGGAGTTCGATGGCCTTCGTCGGACAGACCGCCACGCACAATCCGCACGATGTGCAGAGGCCCGCTTCGACGATCGCCAACAAGTCGGAGCCGGGTCCGACCCGGGGACGCATCTCGATCGCCTCGTAGGGGCAGGCAACCTCACACCGAACGCACCCGGTGCAGTTCTCGTCGATGACCACTGCCGGCGTACCGACACCACCCCGCATGAGCCAGGGAAGGCCCATGGCCACCAGGAAGATGAGCACGACGCCGAGCCAGAACTGCCCAGCGCTGAACAGCGAGGCGAGCGGCAGGAATCCGAGGTACCAGGAGTCGAGCTCGACGGTACCGACGAGCTGTCCGAGGTCGGCTTGCACTCCGGCCTCGGCTGGGCGGAGGAGCGAGGCGAGGACAAGCACCAGGAGGGACCCGGCCCAGACCCAACGCGGCGGCCACCACCTCGTTCGCTGGAGGCGGGCATTGTGGATGGCCAACCCAAGGCCGACGATGACCGTGAGGAACACGTGGAGGAAGAGGACGATGACGAAGAACGTGAAGGTCCCAGAAGCCGCTTCACCGCCGAAGAACGACACGACCGATGCCCCGTTCGAGAACCCCATGACGTATTCGGTGAGCCACTGCGACGTCTGGTCCCACACAAGCCAGTAGCCCATCACGCCCAGCACCCAGAACAAGGCCATCAGGAGCCAGCCGGAGACCCATGCCAGCCAGCGACTCCCCCAGAACCGGTCGGCGAGGAAGATCTTGATGACGTGGGTCATGCTCACGACGATGAGCGCATCCGATGCGTACCGGTGGAGTGTCCGCATCAGGCTGCCGAGCCACGTGGCCGTCATCCCGTCCACCGAGGCGAAAGCCCGCTCCATCCCGGGTCGATAGAAGATCGTGAGGTAGGCCCCGGTGAGGACGATTACGGCGATGAGGAAGATCGCCAGCGTGCCGGTGTGGTAGAGCGGGTTGTAGAACGCCCCGGTGAGGCGGTCGAGGACGCGTTCGCCTCTCCCCCACAGGCCTTCCAGCTTCCTGAGGGTGCCACGGTCCCGGTATTGCTTGCGTTGTGTCATGGAAACGAGAGATCTCCCGGGGCGCCTGTCCCCGGGAGATCTCCCATGGATCGAATCAGGTCAGCCCACGCCCCACGTCCGGCCCAGCAGCCACCAGTTGGCGGCGTAGAACAGCACGAAGAAGGTGAGGAATCCCATTACGAGCGCCCAGGTGCCCCTGGCGGGCGGATGCTCGTCCATGGCGGCAGCTGGGATAGGTGTCGAGTGCACCAGCAGTGTGAGAGACTCTGCTTCCTGCCGCTTGCCTGTCAGGATCGAGGCGAGCACGATCGTGACGAACATGGCCCCGCCGGTGGCGGCGATCAGGCCGCCGATTCCCACGAATGTCAGGCTCAGGTTCACGGTACCGGGGATCGACTCGGCGGCCTCGACACTCCGACGGGCCACGCCCTGGATGCCGGAGGCGATCATCGAGACGGCCATGATCACGGTGCCGCCGCCGTAGACGTACGGCTGCCACTTGGCCCAGGACTTGAGCTTCAGCTCCCGGCGGAAGATGAGCGGGATGAGGTAGTAGGTGAAGCCCATGAAGGCGAGCGTCGTGCCGCCGACCACCGTGAGGTGGAAGTGGCCCGGGACCCGCAGGGTGTTGTGCGCCAGCATGTTGAGCTGCTCGGTGCCCAACACCACGCCGGTCACACCACCACCCCATCCGAAGATGAACATCGACACCACGAGGGCGGCGAAGCCCGGTTCGCCCCATGGGGCCCTCCGCAGCCAGCCGAACAGGCCACTGTTGAATCCCCGCCGCCGTTGCGCCAACTCCAAGCTGGCCGGGATCGAGTACGCATGGATCAGCGAGCCGAGCACCGCCAGGTACATGAAGTACGACGTGTTGAACAGTTTCCAGCTGAAGCTCGGTCCCGGGTCCACCAGGAGATGGTGCGCCGACCCCAGGTTGATGAACAGCAGGTAGCAGACGAACGCGAAGCGCGAGAGCTTCTCGTTCACCGGTGTCGATCCGACGGTGATCTGTCCGAGGGCATACCAGATCGCCACCATCGCGGCGAGGTTGATCTGCTGGGCGCTGTGCCCGAAACCCCAGAAGAGGTTGCGGTAGAAGGCGGGGTCGTAGGTCTCCATCCATCCGATCGAGTGGAAGTACGACGGGAGGAACGCGATCGCGCCGGCCAGCAGGGCGTAGACCCCGATGATCCCGGCGACCATGAGGCCGTACACCGTGAGCGGGAGCGAACCCTCGTACGTCTTCTGCGCCTTGGCGACGACGATCGTCCCGAAGAAGACCCCTATGGCCACCAGGGCCCCTACCGCGAAGAGGATGATCCCCAGGTAGAAGTAGGGGCTGGCCTCGAGGGGTTGGTAGGCGGTGAACATGACGTCTGCCTTGCCCATGAGGACGATGACATTGGCCAGGCCGCCACCGAGGACCATGAGCCCGAAGGCCAGCCAGGCGACCTTGGGAGCGACGAGTCGGGAGTTCAACAGGACGGCAGCGCCGAAGTACAGGCCTGCCACCTCGAAGAAGACGATCCACGCCACGAGCATGTCGATGCCGTGGAGTGTCGTGAGGCGGTAGAACCACTCCGGGGAGAGCAACGCCACCGACGGCCATCGGGTGAGGGCCATGAGGAGCGCGGCGATGCCTCCGACGGTGATGCAGAGGACTGCCGCGACCGCGTTGGCCTTGATGAGGAGCTCGGCCTTGAGGTCGACCCTCTTGGTCGTGGCCGGGCAGGTACGGAAGCCATCCTCGACGGAGGGGGAGGCTTCGGGGACTTCTGGCGTATCGAGAAGTGACACGTTCTACCTCCTACTCGTTGACGAGGATCTTGCCGGACATCACGTGGTGACCGATTCCGCAAAACTCGTTGCAGACGATCTGGAACTCACCGCTCTCGGTCGGGGTGAGGGTGATGACGAAGTCGTACCCGGGCACGATCTCGAAGTTGAGGTTGACCGGCTGGATGGAGAGTCCGTGCAGGACGTCCATGCTCGACACATGGATCCGGTACGTCTCTCCCTTCTCGAGCTGGAGCACCGGACTGAACTGGAACCGCTGGGCGACGAGGTAGGCATCCCCACCCGCGGGCGGGGCGACGAGCGCCCGACCCTCATGCTCGCCCACCTGGTACTCGGCGATGAACGCCTGGGTCTGGGTCATGTACTCGGTGGGGTCCACCCGGTAGGTCGTCGCCGGGGTGTTCTGGTTCCCGAAGACGAGCCACAGTGGCATCATCGCGGACAGGACCAGGCACCATCCGAGGGCGACGATGACCCAGCGCTTCTCGAGGCGGTCGAGCGGCTTCCACCAGATTCTCTCAGGAGCAAACATCTCGGTACCTCCTAGGACCCGGCCAACGGCACGCGAAGGAGATCGAGCAATCCCCAGATGTTGTAGAAGACGAGGCTCGTCACGATTGACAAGAAGAACCAGAAGAACATCTCGTCGAAGATGACCTGACCCAGGGGGATGGGCGGTTCCGTGGGCACGCGCTGCTCCATGTCCATACCAGTTCCTTCCTCAATAACTGCCATGAAACGAGTTCCCCGCGTGGCCGGCGGGTTCATCTATTGGCGGCACCATAACACGCAGGTTCCCAGCCGGCGGCGAATCCGAGGCGGTCCCCTGCCACCGCGGATCCGCTCTAGGCTGCCAGACCACGCCCCGCCGAGAGGAAGCCCGTGACGGCCCCCAAGTCCTTGTTGATCGTGTCGATCCTCGCCCTCGTCGTCGTCGCGTGCGGAGAGTCGACCGACGCGGCAACGACGGACGCGGCCGCTGCCCCCACGACCGATGCTTCGGCGACCACCACCACGATCGTGGCCTCAACGACAACGACCGTGCCCCCGGCGACCACGACCACCACGATCGACCTGGCCGCGTCGGAGGCCATCATGCGGGAGCAGATCGCCGCCATGATCCTCGAGGTCGAGCGGATCACGGGCAAGACGTTCGACCACGAACCGACGGTCATCATTGGCACGCCCGAGGTGATGCGCGAGCGCCTCGAGGTACTGATCTGGGAGGACTTGACCGAGGAGGACCTCCTGATCGAGCAGTCGATGCTCATCGCCCTCGGTGTCATCGCGCCCACCAGGGACTGGGTGGCCGAGGCGGTGGAGAGCTCCGCGGGCGGAGTGGTCGGTTTCTACGACCCCGACACCGAGGAGTTGTGGGTGACCAACCGCGGCAAGGAGTTCGGCCCCTACGCGTTGAGCGTGGTGATCCACGAACTCCACCACGCCCTCCAGGACCAGATCTGGGACCTCACCACATTCGACCGCCTGTGGGATGAGGGCCGATTCGAGGAATACGACGCCATCACCATACTCATGGAGGGTGAGGCCCAATTCGTGGAGGATGCCTACATGAACACGTTCACCGAGCACGACCGCCTGGCCTACAACAGCGAGGCGGGGGCCTTCGGGGGCGGAGCCCCACAGCCTGCGCTCCTCCAGTTCGTCCAGCTTGCCTACTACAAGGATGGCCGCGGGTTCGTGGGCGATCTCCATGAGAGCGGCGGTTGGGGCGCAGTCGATGCTGTGTGGACCAACCCGCCGACCACCACCGAGCAGGCCAAGCACACCGACCGCTATCTCGAAGGCGAGCAGCCGCTGAAGGTCGACCTGCCGACCATCATGCTCGATGGTTTCGAGGTCGTCGAGGAGGATTCCTGGGGCGAGAACGACTTCATCGGAATGTTCGCCGTCGAGAAAGTCGGCGCGGCCGGGGTGTTCGCCGCCACCAACTGGGGCGGTGACGAGTACCAGGTGCTGTGGGACGGGACCACCGCGATCTTCGTCCTCGAGGTGGTTGGGGATGATGCCGAAGCCACTGGCAGCTACCTCACCGCACTGACGGCCTATCGGGAGAAGGTCGACAAGACCGAGGACGTCTTCGCCGTCTGGGAATCGGGCGGCAGCGTGTACGTCGTCGCCTCGGTGGACCCCACCCTCGTGGCGGCGGTCGTGGCCCAACTGCCGTAGCGGCTGGTCCGCCTAGTCAGGTCGCTCGGCCTCGAACGCCATCACAGCCTGCCGCGCTTCCGCCTCGGCGGCGATCGAGCGATACGCCCCAGCATGATCCAGGCCGCCGAGTCGGCCCCGCAGATAGTCGGTGCCGTACCGGAGGAGGAAGCCCAGCGGGCCGTGCCGACGCCACTGCATGACATGTGCGAGCTCGTGGACGATCAATGGGGACAGGTCGTGACCGGCGAGGGCTGCGCCGTGCACCCAGATGCTCCGGCCGAGGGCCATCCCGCCGAGGCCCGGAAACAGCGCCGTGACGCCGGCCGGGAGGGGACGGACGACGACCCGATCGGGTTCGAGGCCGGGGAATCGAACCGAGAGACGGGCAAGATCGTCCCGCGCGACGATGTCCGGGAGTCTCACCCGACGACGATGTTGACGAGCCGGTCGGGTACGACGATGACCTTGCGGACCTCGCCTGACGCCAACCACGCTTGCACCTTGTCGGCGGCGAGGGCAGCGGCCCTCGCATCGGCCTCCGGGGCGCCCGCAGCCACATCGACGCGGTCCCGGACCTTGCCGTTCACCTGGACGATCAGGGTGACCACGTCCTCGGCTGCCGCGTCGGCATCGAACGCCGGCCACGAGGCTGCATGCACGCTTCCCTCGTTGCCCCGCCGGTGCCAGAGCTCCTCGGAGAGGTGGGGGGCGATGGGGGCCAGCAGGAGCAGCAGCGTGGTGATGGCCTCGTTCCAGACCGCCTCCGAGACGTCTGCAGATCGGGCTGTGACCTGGAGGTCATTGCGGAGTTGCATGAGGGCGGCGACCGCCGTGTTCCAACTGAAGCTCTCGAGGTCCCCGGTCACCTTGGCAATGGCCTGGTGGACGGCCCGTCGCAGGGACCGGTCCCCGCTCTCCTCCGTGGACGTGAACGCGGCTGTCGCCAGCTTCCAGACGTCGCCGAGGAAGCGGTGCGACCCGATGATCCCCTGGCTGTCCCAGGGGCCACCCTTCTCCCAGTCGAAGGCGAACATGAGGTGGGTGCGGACCGTGTCGGTGCCGTACTGCGCGACGAGGTCGTCCGGGTTGACGACGTTGCCCTTCGACTTCGACATCCGCTGGATATCGAGGTGATGCCGAAGCTGGGTCACGTCATTCGTGCCTGCGATGGCCGGGATGTCGACCTTCGCTCCGACAGGCACCTCGACGGTCACAAGCGTTCCGTCGCAGTCGACCTGGAGGAGATTCTCGGTGCGGCGCATGAGCTCGCCGACCACGTCTCCCGTTGCACCACCGACAACCACGGAGGCTGCGACCCACTTCTCGCCGTCCTTGGTCCCCGTGATCGCCACCCGGTCACCGGGGCGCTCGCCGCCGAGGATCTGGCCTTGGTTGCGGAGTTGCCGCATGGGCTCATCGAACAGCGCATCGGGATCCCGCCCGTGGGACTCCATGGCCGCGATCGTTGCCTTGAAGACCCCGGTGTCCCGCATCGCCTTGGTGAAGAACCGCGTGTACAGCAGGTGCATGGTGGCGTGCTCGGCCCCGCCGGTGTAGGTGTCGACGGGGAGCCAGTAGGCGGCTTCCTCGGGGTCGAAGGCGCCCGAGTCGAGGTCGGGGCTGAGGTAGCGGTATTGGTACCAGGATGAACACATGAAGGTGTCGAGGGTGTCGGTTTCGCGCCGGGCCGCGTTCCCATTCGAATCGGTGACCCCCAGGAATGGCTCGTGGGTGGTGAGCGGGCTGGCCCCGGGGCCGAACACGACGTCCTCGGGGAGCACGACAGGCAGGTCCTCGCCCAGAACTGGCTCGATCGTCCCATCGGCCCGGTAGAGGACCGGGATCGGTGATCCCCAGTAGCGCTGGCGGGAGATGAGCCAGTCGCGCATGCGGTAGTTCACCGACTCCTTGCCAGCCCCGGCGGCTTCCAGCCAATCGATCGCCGCAGCCACCGACGGGTTCGCCCGGCCCTTGGCCGAGGTGACCGGTGTGCCGTCCAGCGGACCCGAGTTGATCATCCTTCCCGCACCGACGAACGCGTCGGCCATCTCGTCGGCCACCGGCACGGCCTCACCGTCGGGGTGGATCACGGGGACGATCAGCAGGCCGAATGATCGGGCGAAGGCGAAGTCCCGGTCATCGTGGGCGGGGACGGCCATGATGGCGCCGGTGCCGTACCCCATGAGGACGTAGTCGGCGATCCAGATCGGGATCCGTTCCTGGTTGACCGGGTTGATCGCATACCCGCCGGTGGGGACCCCGGTCTTCTCCCGGTCGGTCTCCATCCGCTCGACCTCGGACCTCCCGGCAGCTGCGGTGCGGTAGGCGCCAACGACCGCTTCCTGCTCGGGGGTGGTGACGACGTCGACGAGTTCGTGCTCCGGGGCCAGCACCATGAACGTGGCACCCCACAGGGTGTCGGGGCGGGTGGTGAAGACGGTGATGAGGTCACCCGACTCGGTCCGGAAGTCGACCTCGGCTCCCTCCGAGCGACCGATCCAGTTCCTCTGCATTGCCTGGATCGGCTCCGGCCAGTCGATCCCGTCGAAGGACAGCAACTCGTCGGCGTACGTGGTGATGGCGAAGAACCACTGGGCCATCTTCCTCTGGATCACGGGCTGCCCGGTACGTTCGTCCTTTCCGTCGATCACCTGCTCGTTGGCCAGCACCGTCTGCAACGTCGGTGACCAGTTGACGATCGCTTCGCCTCGGTAGGCGATCCCCGCCTCGAGGAATCGGTTGAAGAAGCATTGCGACCACTTGTAGTAGGCCGGCTCGCAGGAGATCGCCTCGCGCTCCCAGTCGAACATGCACCCCATCGACTTGATCTGCTCGCGCATGCGCTCGATGTTCGCCCACGTCCACTCGGCCGGGTGGATGTTGCGTTGGACGGCCGCGTTCTCCGCCGGGAGTCCGAACGCGTCGAAGCCCATCGGGAAGAGCACGTTGTATCCCTGCATGCGCTTGAAGCGGGCGCGGGCGTCGGAGGGGGTCATGGCGTACCAGTGGCCGATGTGGATGTCGCCCGACGGGTACGGGAGCATGGTGAGGGCGTAGTACTTCGGCTTCGACCAATCCACCACGGCGCGATAGAGACCATCGGCCTCCCAACGCTGCTGCCAATGAGACTCGATTGTCGCTGGCTGGTACTTCGTCACGATGATCCCGGGATGTGAGCGAAGGAGGGTACCAGTCACCAGTCCTGCGACCGGCCGGTTATCCGGGCTGCCGGCTCCGATGACCGGCCTTGGGCTAGTACTCGGTGGCGCCGAAGAACCAGCGGGCGATGTCGAGTTGCGGCAACGCCCTTCCGCCCATCCAAAGGCTCATGATCTTGGAGTCGCGCCAGTGCTTTTCGACGTCGCTCTCCCTGGCGTATCCGTAGGCGCCCATCAGGTCCATGACCTGGTTGACGACGGAAGTCATCTGGTCGGACACGAAGAGCTTGGTCACCCGGGTCTTGGCGAGCATCTCCGGTGTCGTCCGGGGACCGTACACATCCGGGTGTCCGAGCATCCGGGCCTTGAGGTACGTCTCGGCTCGGCTGACCTCGATCGACGTGACGATGTCAGCGAGGGTGGCCGCGATGATCGTGTGCTCCTTGAGGGGCTTGCCGGCCACGATCCGCGTGTCGCACCAATCCTTCAGGAGTTCGTAGAGGTTCTTCATCACGCCGATGCACTGGGCGGCGGTCCCCACGTTGCCCGAGGTGACCATTGCCCGCGCTCGCTCGGCATCCTTGCCGGGGCCATGTGCCCGGTACTCGTATGGGACCCGAACGTCCGTGAACCAGATGTCGCTGTTGCGGTCGCCGTTCATGCCCGCCTTGCGGTATGGGCGGCCCTGCTCGACGCCAGGTGTGTCGGCGGGGATGTAGATGATGGCGACGCCGTCGTCGCCGGCTGCGGGATCGGTCGTACAGATCGTGCAGAACACGTCGCCGAGGCCACCCGAATTCGTCGGCCACAGCTTGTGGCCGTTGATCACCCATTCGTCGCCGTCGAGGCGGGCCCGCGTGCGAATGAACCGGCCATGGGTGCCGTCGACGTTCTCGATGTCCGACCCGGAATGTGGTTCGGACAGCGCGACCGACCCGACATACCAGCGGTCGGGATCGAGGAACCGCGGGGTGAACACCTCCATCAGCGCCCGGTTCTGGTCGGGCGGAAAGATGGGGGTCATCGCCCAGGTCGAGCAGCTGGCGGCCGTGGCCAGGCCCGAGTCGGCCCGGGAGATCTCCTCGAGGAGGAGGCAGGAGGTGATGGCGTCGATCCCGAGGCCGCCGTACTCCTCCGGCCAGTTCGCCTGCTGGTAGCCCAGGTCGACGCAGAGCGACTTCAGGAGCGGGTTGACGATGTCGTGGGTCTCCCAGTCTTCGTCTATCTGCTGGCGGACGGGGATCGCCTCCCGGTCGGCCCACCCGCGGACCGCCTCGACCAGGGCCCAGGATTCCTCCGGTACCCACTCCCTGGGAAGCGAGAAGCTGTCGACGTTCGGCATCGGCCGGACACTATCAGGCGAGGTCCGGCGCCCGGCCGAACGAGACAACGTCGGTGAGCTCGGGCGGTGCCTTGGCGACCAGTTGGGCGTCGGGTCGGGCCCCGAGCGCGTCGTTGACGGTGGAGAAGGCGATGCGAAGGGCCACATACAGCGTGGCAGCGAGGATCTCCCCATCGCTCATCCCGACAGACCGGAGTCGGTCGACGTCTTCAGCCGTGGTCGCGTTGGGATCGGACGCCACCAAGCGAGCCCACCGAGCGAGCTCGGTCTCACGGGCCGAGAGGGATCCCGGGTCACCGCCGGAAGCCAGTTCCACAGCCGTCTCAGGATCGGTTGCCGCCGCCAACTTCGATCCCCAGGCCAGTGAGCAGTAGCTGTCACCAAGGGTCGAAGCGGTCGCGGTGACGAGGATGCCCTTGTCACGGAACGTCAGCCCACCCGCCGTGACCGCCCGGTCCATGAGGTCGAACAGCCCGCCCATTGCCTCGGGGAGCCAGGCCCAGGCCCGTGTCAGGTTCATGACGTACCCGGAGTCGTCGAAGTCCTGGGCAAAGAGCGCTGCACGCTCAGGCGAGTCGGGAGCTTCCTCCAGGAACATGGCAGCCTCCTCTGGGCCAGGCAACGTGGACGCGAGTATGCCAGTCAAGGCGTGGACCGTTGCACCCACTGACACAGCACTAGGCAGGGATCAGCCGCAGGGGGAGCTCCCTGACCCCTCGGAACACGAGGCTCGGGGTCCGTTCGAGGTGATCGGAGGCGACCTCGAACGACGCCACCCGGGTTGCGAATGCTCGGAACGCGACATCCAACTCCACCTTGGCGAGGGGCGCGCCCACGCAGTGATGCACTCCCCCGCCGAACGAGACATGCACGTTGGGAGACCGCCCGAGGTCGAGTTCGGACGGGACCGGGAAGACGGTCTCGTCATGGTTCGCCGACCCGAAGAGCAGCCCGACCTTCGAACCCTGTCGGAGATGGTGCCCATTCCACTCGACGTCCTCGAGGACCCACCGTTCGAACATCTGGAGTGGGGTGTCGTGGCGGAGGAGTTCGTCCGCCCCAGTCGCCATCAGCCCCGGGTCCGTCCGCAGCCGCTGGTACTCGGCGGGGTTGGCTGCCAGCGAAAGGAGCCCGTTCCCGATCGCCTGCACCGTCGCTTCATGCCCGGCGTTGAGGGCCAGGATGCAGGTGGAGACGAGTTCGTGGTCGGTGAGGCGATCGCCGTCGACTTCGGCGTCGATGAGGGCCGAGATGAGGTCGTTTGTCGGGGATCGCCGATGGGCTGCAATCAGTTCCTCGCAATAGGCGACGAATTCGACAGTTGCCGCCTCGGCGTCCGCTCCCTCCTCATCGGTGCACCCCTCATCGAAGACCCGCACGATCCGGTGGGACCACTCCACGAGCATCGGCTGGGCGTCGCGCGGCACGCCAAGGAGTTCGCCGATCATCGCCAACGGGATCGGCGTGGCGAACTCGGAGATGGCCCGCATCCCACCCACTTCGAGCGCCCGGTCGAGCACCGTCCCTGCAGTGACCCGCATACGGTCCCTGTAACTCTCCGACGCCCGACGTGAGAACGCCCACTGGACGAGCTTGCGGATCCGTGTGTGGCGCGGTGGTTCGAGATCGATGAACGAGTCCCTTATGTACGACGTCCAGGACGGCCACTGTGGCGGGTAGACCCGGTCGTACACCTCCCGGTCGATCCTCTCCGGTGGAACGAAACCGCGCACGTCACGTCCGAAGCGGCGGTCCCGGAGGATGCCGGCCACGTCGGCGTGGCGGCTGAAGAACGTGACACCCCAGGTCTCGTCGAAGAAGACCGGCGTCTCCCGCCGGATGGCCGAGTACGTCGGGTACGGGTCCTCAACGAACTCGGGAGCGTAGGGATCGAACATCGACGTCGACGCTAGCCACGGGCGGGCGCTGGGAGGACCTCGCTCGCCTAGGCAGAGCCGACCGCGTCCTCCAACTGGCCGAGGTGCGTGGGTTCGTGGTTCGCGAAGTAGCTCGCCTGCTCGGCCAGGGTCACCCAGCCCCACTCCTCGTGGTGGCCCTTGTGCCACCATGCATCGCGGTGGAGGGCCCCGAGCAGGTCGAGGATCTCGGAGCGCATGTCCCCGTAGGCGCGGACGAGTTCGCGGGTCGTCGCGTCCCCACCTTCGATGGCCCACACCATCACCGACTCCAGCGTCGGACCTCCACCCGCCACCAGTTGGTCGATCCGACCCCTGAACACGGACTGGGCGTTGTGGAGGTGCTCGAGCACCTGGTGGGCCGACCACCCGCCGTCGGCACCGGGACTTCGCAGCCGTGCATCGGTACCGTCCCCGACGAGGCGGACGACGGCCACTCGATTGGCGCGGAGGCGTTCGATCGCCTCCACCGAACTCGACTCGCGCTGCCAGTAGATCGGCCGAATACGTTCGACGGTGGACGGCCACCGCCCGCAGTGCGTGCACCGGGCGTCGTACGACCCCAACCCCAGGTCGCCGCAGGTCCGACAGACGTAGGGGTCCGGGGCCTCGGCTTCGAGAGCAACCCGGCCCTCCCGTACCGCACCGGCAGCGACCCGAAGGGGTTCGGCCAACTCGCCGACGTGCGTCCCAGTCAGCCGGAGAGCCAACGACTCGAGCAGTTCTGCCTGGTCGACCGGGTCCGACGGGACTGTTCGGGTGTGTGCCTCTCGGTTCAGCACTCCGATGGCCGCTCCTCGGAGCAGCTTGGCTGTGTTGTACTGCCCTTCCTTCTCCAACTCCAACGCCAGCGCCACGAAGTCGGCTGGTGCAAGCAGCTCTGCCATGGAACCTCCCGGCGCAATCGTACCGACCGCGGGAATGGCGCGGTGGCTGATTGGGAGAGAAAACGGGCGTCGGACAGACCGCCTACAACCGGACGCTCGCCTCCAGCGTGATAGCGATCATCTCGTCCAGCGACTGCTCCCGCTCCTCGGCCGTCAACTCGACCTCGGACCCGAGGACATCGGTGATCGTCATGATCGCCCCGGCCCGGGCCCCGTGTTCGGCGGCGACCCCGAAGAGGCCGGCCGATTCCATCTCGACCGCCAGCATCCCCATCTTGCGGGCCGTCTCGAAGAAGGAGACGTCCGGGCGGTAGAACAGGTCGGAGGTGAGGACATTCCCGACCAGCGCCCGGTCGCCCCGCTCTTCGGCAACGGCCGCCAGGGTGCGGGTGACCTCGAAATCGGCCAGGGCAGCGAAGTCATAGCCGCCGAATCGGATCCGATTGACGTTCGAGTCGGTGCTCGCCCCGGCCGCGATGACGACGTCGCGGAGCCCGGCGTCGGGGTGGAGACCGCCACAGGAACCGATGCGGATGATGATCTCGACGCCGTACCTCGTGACGAGTTCGGTGGCGTAGATCGACGCCGATGGGATACCCATCCCGGTGCCCATCACCGAGATCGGCGTGCCCTTGTAGGTGCCCGTGTAGCCCTCCATGTTGCGGATGGAGGTCACGAGCCTGGCATCGTCGAGGAAGGACTCGGCGACGTACCGGGCACGCAACGGATCACCGGGGAGAAGACATACGCGGGCGAAGTCGCCTGGCTCTGCGTTGATGTGAGGGGTCATGGGTCGAGAGCCTATCGGCTCTCGAGGCTCGAGCTGGTGCTCGTGCCTGTGCTGCGGCGCAGCCGCCTACTCCTTGATCCAGATCCGCCCGTCGGCCGCCGGCATGCGCAGGCGCCGGGTGGCGAAGAGGAGGACGACGAGCACGGCGATGTAGGGCGTCACCTGGGGGAGTTGGTTGGGTACCCGGTTGGCGGTGAGGTAGTACCAGCCGATGAGGGCGCCCGTGATCGCCAGCCCGGCCGCCGATTGCCAGCGCCGCCGGTACGCGGCCCGCAGGGCGAGCAGGCCCACGGCGATCGTCACGAGGAGGAGGAGGGCATGGGGAGCGTTGGGGTCGCGCAGTCGCAGGGTCTCGGCGAAGCCGAACACGAGGGCCCCGGCCGCCGTTCCCCCGGGGCGCCAGTTACCGAAGATCATCGTCGCCAACCCGATGAACCCCTTCCCGCCGGTCTGGGCCTCCTTGTAAAGGCCGGAGAGCTGGATCGACAGGAAGCCACCGCCGAACCCGGCGAGCGCCCCGGAGATGACCACCCCGTAGTACTTGTACTTGTAGACGTTCACGCCCAACGAGTCGGCAGCGTCGGGATCCTCGCCGCACGACCGGAGTCGGAGCCCGAAGCTCGTCTTCCACAGCACCCAGGCCGAGGCGGGAATGACCGCGATCCCGATGAGCGTCAGCCATGACATCTGGAACACGAGGCCGCGGGCGATCCCCGCCGCGTGGCTCACGAGGAACCAGTCCAGCCGCTCCAGCCACCCGAGGACGTCGGGGCTGTCCCACCCGAAGAGGCTGCCGCCGGCCAGGATGGGCCAGTCGAACGTCGCCACGCCGGTGAGGGTCGGGGACTGGGTGATCGATCCGCCGTACGCCGGGAAAATGAGGTCGGAGAGATACCGGGCGATACCGGGCGACATGACGAGGATGGCCGTCCCGGCGATGATGTGATCGACCGAGAAGGTCACCGTGGCCAGCGCCATGAGGAGCCCGCCCAGCAAGCCGGCCAGGACCGCGAACAGCATGCCGATCCAAGGGTTCCCGGTCAGGATGGTTCCCCACGCCCCGAACCACGTGCCGAGAACGAGGAAGCCCTCGAGGCCGATGTTGACGACGCCGGACCGCTCCGAGAACATGCCGCCGAGGCCGGCCATGAGGATGGGGATCGACCAGGCCACCGCGATCTTCCAGGTGCCCGAGGATGCCAGGTCGGTGGTCGGGATGCGGGCGAACTGCTCGGTGACGGCGAGGAGGAGGACACCCCCCAAACCCAGCAGCATCAGGTTCACCTTCGGTGCTCGCAGTACCTGCACCCAGCTCCGTGTGAGCGGTGGCAGCCGGTCGTTGGAGGCGGCGGGATGGCTCATTCGGCCTCCCCCAGCGCGGCAGCTGCGGCCTTGGCATCCTCGACCCGCTTGTACTTCTCGGCAATCGAGTAGGCGACGACGACCGAGAGAATGATGACGCCTTGGATGATGGCCACGATCTCACGGGGGGCGTCGCCGCGCACCTCGAGGATCCCCGAGGCCCTCGACAACCAGCCGAAGAGCAGCGCCCCGACTGCGATGCCGGCCGCATGGTTGCGGCCGATGAGCGCCACCGCGATTCCCCCGAACCCGAGGCCCTGGGTGAAGCGAAGGCTGTAGGTGTGGGTGTTGCCGAGGAGCTCCGGCAGGCCGACGAGCCCGGCCACGAGGCCCGAGAGCACCATCGCCATGACGACCGTCCGCTTCGGATCAACTCCGCTCACTTCGGCTGCCGACGCGTTGAACCCCGTGGCCCGAAGGTCGAAGCCCAACCGGGTGCGGTTGATGAGGAGGTGGTAGCCGACACCCACGACGATCGCCACGAGCACGAACCCCCACAGGTCCGACCGGGTGCCCCCACCGACGAGCACGTTGAGGTCGGGGAACCACCCCGATTCGGGAATGGCCTGGAGCGCAGTGTCGAGGCTGGTCTCATCCGGTGCGTCCCAGACCCCGAGAAGATACGAGACGATGCCACCGACGGCGATGGCGTTGAGCATGATCGTGCTGATGACCTCATGGACCCCTCGCGTGACCTTCATGTAGCCCGAGAGCCCGGCCCACACGGCCCCCACGAGCATCGCCACCACGATGATGACGAGGACATGGAACAGGGGTGGCAGGTTGATGTGGCTGCCGACCTGGGCGGCGATGAAGGCGGCCAGGATGTACTGGCCCTCGACCCCGATGTTGAAGAGGTTCATCCGAAACCCGATGGCCACCGCGATGGCCGACAGGTACAGCGGGGTCGACCAGTTGATCGTCTCCACGAGTGTGTTGAGGCGGGTCCCGTACTCGAACACGTTCCCGAACGCGGTGAACGGATCGGCCCCCGATACGGCGAGCACGACCGCCGACACGATGAGGGCGAAGACGATGGCTGCCACCGGCGGGGCGAAGGCCAGGAGCCGCTGCTTCATCGGGCAGCCTCCTTGGCCCCCGTCATGTAGGCCCCCAGGTCGCGAGGGGTGACCTCGGCCGGGTCGAGGTCGGCGACGAGCCTGCCCCGTAACATGACATGGAGCCGGTCGGAGAGCCCGATGAGCTCCTCGAGGTCAGCCGAGACGAGGAGAGTCCCCCGCCCCGCGGCGCGGGCACTGCGAAGCTCCTCCCACACCGCGGCCTGCGCCCCGACGTCGATACCCCGTGAGGGATGAGCCGCGATGAGAAGGAGACCTTCAGCCGAGAGCTCCCGTCCCACGATGAGCTTCTGCTGGTTCCCCCCGGACAACGCGTGGGCCGGTACGTCGACGCTGGGAGTTCGGACGTCGAAGCGTTCGACCACCTCGGCCGAGAACCTGCGGGCGGCCGGCGGGTCGATCCACCATCCGTTGCGGACGAACGGCTCCTTCGTCTGGTGGCCGAGCATGACGTTCTCCCACAGGGGTGACGCCAGCAGGAGCCCCCGCCGGTGACGGTCCTCGGGGATGTAGCCGATCCCGCCTTCCCGGCGAGATCGCACCGACCACGCGGTGATGTCGTCGGACCCGAGCACGATCGAGCCCGAGGCCGGCCTCCGCACGCCGAGGATGGTCTCGATGAGTTCGGACTGGCCGTTCCCCTCCACCCCGGCGATCCCGACGATCTCACCGGCGTGGACGGTGAGATTGATGTCGTGCAAAGCGACCTCGGTCTCGCTTCCCTCGACGTCGAGGGCCGAGATGTCGAGCAGGACACGGTCGGTCACCGTCGAGGTGCTCGTGGCCGGGGTCGGGAGGTCGGAACCCACCATGAGCTCCGCCAGGTCCTGGGCGGTGACGTCGGCGGGTTTGACGGTGGCCACGGTCCGGCCTCCGCGAAGGACGGTGATCGTGTCGGCGATCTCGAGGACCTCGTCGAGCTTGTGATCGATGAAGATGATCGTGTGGCCCTCGCTCTTGAGCCCCCGCATGTTGCGGAACAGCTCCTCCACCTCCTGGGGGACGAGGACGGCGGTCGGCTCATCGAGGATGAGGATCTTGGCCCCTCGGAACAGCACCTTGATGATCTCGACCCGTTGGCGCTCCCCGACCTCGAGGTGCTCGACCAACTCGTCGGGCTGAATGTCCAGACCGTACTCCCGGCCGACCTCCTCGATGTGCCGCCTGGCTTCGGCGAAGTCGATGACGCCCCGCGTGGCAGGCTCGGCTCCCAGGATGACGTTCTCGAGGACGGTGAAGTTGTCGGCCAGCATGAAGTGCTGGTGGACCATCCCGATACCGGCTGCAATGGCCTCTGTGGGGGAATCGAAGCTGACCTCACGCCCCTCGACGACCATCCGTCCCTCATCGGCCTTCTGCATGCCGTAGAGGATCTTCATGAGGGTCGACTTGCCGGCTCCGTTCTCGCCGCACAGTGCGTGGATCTCACCCTGCTCGACGCGCAGATCCACCCGATCGTTGGCGATGACACCGGGAAAGCGTTTCGTCACGCCTTCCAGCAGTACAGCTGCCTCGGTCACCGTCAGGACTCCTCGCTCTCTACAAACAGAAGCGGGACCGGACACTAGCCCGGTCCCGCTTCGGTTGTGGCTGTCTGGGTTCGTCGGTCGCTATGGCGTCGTGGGAACGACGATCGCGCCGCTCACGATCTGGTCCTTGAACTCGTCGAGCTGACCGGCGATGTCGTCTACGTAGCCACCGGTGGTGGAGTAGCCGACACCGTCGGACGCGAGGTCGAAGGTGACCACTCCGCCCGAGAACATGCCGTCGACCTGGGTCTTGATGGTGTTGTAGACCGAGACGTCGACCCGCTTGAGCATCGAGGTCAGGATGTGGGGCTTCTGGTCGTCACTGGCGGTGAGGATCTGGTCGCTGTCGACGCCGATCGCCCACACGTGGGTTCCGTTGGCAGCCGTGTACTCGACGGCGGCTGCGAACAGCCCACCACCGGACCCGCCGGCCGCGTGGTAGACGACATCCGCTCCCTGTTCGTACATGGACTGGGCCACGACCTTGCCTGCGGCGGGGTCGTTGAACCCGTCGAAGTTGGGGGGCTCGGTCAGGTACTGGGAGATGATCTGAATGTCGGGGTTCACGGCCTTCGCACCCGCGATGTAGCCGGCCTCGAACTTCTTGATGAGATCGATGCTCACGCCACCGATGAAGCCGATGATGCCGGACTCGCTCTTGAGTGCCGCGGCGGCACCGACGAGGAAGGAGCCCTGCTCCTCGGCGAACAGGAGGCTCGCCACGTTCGGGTACTCGGCCGGGTCGACGAAGCCGTCGACGATGGCGAAGTTCACATCCGGGTTGGCTGTGGCGGCCGCCATCATCGGCACGTCGAAGAGGAAGCCGATCCCGAAGACGAGGTCATTACCCTCGGCCTGCAGGTTGAGCAGTTCTTCGCGGTTCGAGCCGTCATCGTTGGCGGATGCCTCGGACGTCTCAACCATCAACTCGGTCTTGGCCTGGTCGAGACCGCGGGCGGCGGAGTCGTTGAACGACTGGTCGCCACGACCGCCGATGTCGAACACCAAACCGACGTTGGCGGTCGGGCCCGCCGGGGCCTCGGTCTCGGCGGGTTCGGTGTCCGCGGTGTCGCTGGCACAGGCAGCAACCACGAGGGCAAAGATCGCCAAGATCGCAAGGAAGCGATGCAAGCGCATGTAGGGAACCTCCAAATAGGTGTCTGGGGGTACTCCCGCCAAAGAAGTGGGAGCACCGTCTCACAAAGGTTAGCCACCGTGGAATGCATGCGTGCGTGGAGCGGAGCCAACCATCGGCAGTCGGTCCTGCGAATGGAAGGCAAACGCCGGTGCGGCACTCGAAACCTCGGGTCCGTGGCGCCCAGGATGGTGGTGAACCGTCGCCTGGAGGCCCCGTCCAGTCGGGTGAGGACAACGGTCGGCATGCTCGGTTCCGGATCTCACGCTCGTTGTGTACCCCGCGCCACGTCGCGATCGATCCGGACAACAGGAACGAAACTCGTTGGAGCGCGCTCCGCAAGCCCATCGATCGCACGTACGATGGCCGCATGAACCGGGTCCTCATCGTCGACGACGAACCCATGGTCAGGGAGGTCCTGGCCAGCTATCTCACCAGGGATGGCTTCGATGCCGTCGAGGCCGGGGACGCCCCCACGGCTCGCAGCGCACTGGCCACCGGCGCCGACCTGGTGCTCCTCGACATCATGCTGCCCGGGTCGAGCGGCCTGGACCTGCTCCGGGAGATCGGCGGATCAGTGCCGGTCATCATGCTCACTGCACTCGCCGAAGAGGCTGACCGGGTGCTCGGCCTCGAATTGGGCGCCGACGACTACATCACGAAGCCGTTCTCGCCTCGCGAGGTGGTGGCGCGGGTGCGATCGGTGCTGCGCCGATCGGCGCGGCTCCCCGCCGTGTCCGACCCGATCGAGGCCGGCGATCTCCGCATCGAACCGAAAGGTCGTACGGCCGCGATCGACGGCCAACCGATCGACCTCACGGCGAAGGAGTTCGACCTCCTGCGGTTCCTCGCCTCCTCACCCGGCCAGGTGTTCTCCCGCGCCCAGCTCCTCGAACACGTATGGGACTCGTCACCCGAGTGGCAGGATCCGGCCACCGTGACGGTCCATGTCGGACGGCTTCGTACGAAGATCGAGACGGACCCGGCCAAGCCGGTTCGCCTCCACACGGTCTGGGGTGTCGGCTACAAGTTCGAGCCATGGCCCGCCTGACGATCCTTCTCCTCGCTGCCCTGGTGGGTGGCCTCTTCTTCGTCGAGGTCACGATGCGGCCGACGTCCGGGGAGCGGTTCACCTTCGCCGCGATCTTCGGGGCGGTCGCCTTGTTCGCGCTTCTCACCACGCCCCTCCTGCTCCGACTGGCCCGCTCCTCCAGGCGTTTCCGGGACGCCCTGACCGTCGCAGCTTCCACCGCCGTCTTCGTAGGGGTGGCGGTGATCAGCGTCGCGGCTGCCGGGATGTTCCTGTCCGACCACGACCTCCGACTCACGCTCGTCTCCTTGGCCGTCGGCACGCTCATCGCCATCGCCCAATTGTGGGCCCTCTCGGCCGCGCTCGCCTCCGACCTCGGGGAGGTCGAGACGACGGTCGCCGCCCTTGCCTCCGGCGACCTCGACGCAAGATCTCGTGTCACCCGGAATGACGAGATCGGTCGGCTCTCCAAGTCGGTCGATGTACTCGCCCGCCGCCTCCATCTCCTCGAGACCGAGCGACGGGCCAACGAGACCGCTCGCACCGAACTGCTCGCCAACGTCGGACACGACCTCCGGACGCCCCTCGCGTCGATGCGGGTGGCCGTCGAGGCCCTCCAGGACGGCCTCGCTCCCGACCCGGTGGCCTACCTGGCTTCGATCGACCGCGACATCGAACACCTCTCCCTACTGGTTGACGACCTGTTCCTCATCTCCCAACTCGACAGCGGCGCCTCGGTGTTCGCCGTGGGTCAGATGGATCTCTCGGAGAGTGCCGACGAGACAGTCGAGGCACTACGACCGCTCGCCGATCGCCGGGGCGTCCACCTCGAACTCGACATCGTGGGTAGCTCGCCCTGCACCGGTGACCCCTCGGCCGTCGGGCGCGTACTCCGCAACATCGTCGGGAACGCCATCCGCCATGCCGACCACGAAGTGCGGCTCCATGTCCGAGCGGACGCCGACGGTGCCGCAGCGGTCGTCCGCGATGACGGACCCGGGTTTCCTCCCGGGTTGGCGCCGTTCGAGCGATTCTCCCGCGGTGACGATGCCCGGGCGCGGGACGGTTCGGGGGCGGGCCTCGGCTTGGCAATCGCCGACCGGATCAGCGGCGCCCTCGGCGGTGACCTCTCCGTCCTCGAAGGCCCGGGTGGCGCGGTGCGCCTTCGGCTGCCAGGAGTACGAAGTACGGAGTATGGAGCGGCAAGCACGAAGTGGAAGGAACGGAGAACGAAGCAGGAACCCTGAACGCTCGACGCTCGCTCCTCGCTCCTCGTACCTCGTACCTCGTACCTCTCCCCTCGACGCTCGACGCTCGACGCTCCGCCCCTAGGCTCCTTCGATGCCCTCGCAACCCCTCGCCCGACTCTGGCGGTATGCGGTCCGCCATCGACCGGCGATCGCCCGGGCGTCGATGTGGTCGGTGCTCAACAAGACGTTCGACCTCGCTCCCCCATTCCTGATCGGCGCCGCCCTCGACGTGGTGGTGGCCGGCGATGCGGGTTTGCTGGGCGGGTGGCTCTCGGCCGCAGGCATCGATTCGAACCGTGCCCAGCTCATCGCCCTCGTCTTTCTCTCGCTCGTCATCTGGCTCCTCGAGTCACTGTTCCAGTACCTCTTCTCGGTCGGCTGGCGCACCCTGGCCCAGGATGTGCAGGACGAGCTGCGACGGGACGGCTACGAGCAACTCCAGGACCTCGACCTCCAGTACTTCGAGGACCGATCAACCGGTGAGCTGCTCTCGATCCTCAACGACGACGTCAACCAACTGGAACGCTTCCTCGACATCGGGGCGAACGAGCTGTGGCAGCTCCTCACGACGGTCGTCATCCTCGGGGGTGCCTTCCTCTGGATCGACCCTTCGGTGGCCTGGGTGGCATTCAGCCCCATCCCGGTGATCCTCATCTGGTCGATCAAGTACCAGTCCCGCCTCGAGCCCCGCTACCGAGCCGTCCGCGAACGGGCCGCCGACGTCTCCTCTCTGCTCGCCAACAACGTGGGCGGGATCGCGATCATCAAGGCGTTCACCGGCGAGGGCCGCGAGGCCCGCCGCCTCTCCAAGGTGAGCGCCGACTACCGGGACGCCAACAGGGCCGCGATCCGGCTCTCCTCGGCATTCACCCCGACCATCCGGGTGGCGGTCCTCGTCGGTTTCCTGGCGACCCTCGCCCTCGGGGGTCTCAAGGCGATCGACGGGGCGATCAGCCCGGGGACCTACGCGATGATGATGTTCCTGGTCCAACGCCTGCTGTGGCCGCTGACTCGTCTCGGCGAGACCATGGACCTCTACCAGCGGGCGATGGCTTCCACCACCCGGGCACTCGACATCGTGGATACACAGCCCTCGATCGTCGGGGGGCCTTTCGAGCTCGAGAAGGTGGAAGGCGACGTCCGTTTCGAGGGAGTGCGTTTCGCCTACACGGAGGGCTTCGACGTCCTGCACGGTATCGACATCCACGCTGGCCCGGGCCAGGAAGTGGCGGTCGTTGGGCCGACCGGCGCCGGCAAGTCGACGATCATGAAGCTCTTCCTCCGGTTCTACGACCAGACCGAGGGCGTGATCTCGATCGATGGGATCCCTACCAGTGACCTGACCCTCGCCTCGCTACGGGGCAAGGTCGGACTCGTCAGCCAGGACGTCTTCCTCTTCCAAGGGACCGTGGCCGAGAACATCTCCTACGGTCGTCCGGCAGCCTCCACCGACGAGGTCGTGGAGGCTGCGAGGGTTGCCGAGGCTCATGACTTCATCCAGGCCCTCCCCAACGGCTATGACACCGTCGTCGGCGAGCGGGGCCAGAAGCTGTCGGGCGGGCAGCGTCAGCGGATCTCGATCGCCAGGGCGGTGCTCAAGAACCCTCCCATCCTCATCCTCGACGAGGCGACGTCGTCGGTCGACAACGAGACCGAGGCCGCGATCCAGCGATCGCTGGCTGTCCTCACCCGTGATCGGACGACCCTGGTCATCGCCCACCGGTTGTCGACCGTCCGCAATGCTGATCGCATCTACGTGCTCGATGAGGGCCGGATCGTCGAGTCGGGTACGCACGAGGAGCTCGTTGCCACCAGCGGGGTCTACGCCGAGTTGTGGGCGATCCAGACCGGCGAGCACGTCATGCGGGATCGGTCCCGGAGCCAGCCGGGTCTGACGGGCCCCGGGTCAGCTCCCCGCTGAGCACCCTCCGGGCCAGGTCGAAGTCGGCCCGGATCTCATCCATCCGTCGCGGGTCCCGGAGCACGGCTGCCGGGTGGAAGGTGGGGACGAGCATGCCCCTCCACCACGGGTAGACCCTCCCCCGCAACCGGGTGATCCCGGTGTCGGTTCGAAGGAGCAGTTTGGTGGCGAAGTTGCCGAGCGTCATCACCACGGCCGGGTCGATGAGGTCGATCTGGGATCGGAGGTACCCCTTGCAGGAATCGATCTCGTCCTGTCTCGGGTCGCGGTTGTTGGGGGGTCGGCACTTGAGGACGTTGGCGATGTAGGCGTCACCCCGGGTGAGTCCTATCTCCTCGAGGAGGGTGGTGAGGAGTTGGCCGGCCCGTCCCACGAACGGGACACCCTGCTCGTCCTCGCTCTTGCCCGGGGCCTCACCAACGAACATGACCCGGGCCAGCGGACTGCCTGCACCGAAGACGACGTTCGTGCGCGTCTCGGAGAGCACACACGCGGTGCACGCCTCTGCCTGGATGCGCAGCTCGTCGAGGTTCATCGGGCGACCGCAGGAGACGACACGACACGACGCTACCGCGTCGACCCCGCGTGCCGGGCCGGGGTGTTCGGCACCTAGTCTCGCGACAACGACAGAGGAGCACACAGCGTGGGTATCGACAAGGTTGGAATCGTCGGCGGCGGCCAGATGGGCGCCGGGATCGCGGAGGTCTGCGCCAAGGGCGGGGTCGACGTGGTCGTCCGCGAGATCAGTCAACAAGCCGCCGCAGCCGGCGAGGCGCGGATCCAGAGGTCACTCGATCGCGCAGTGGGCCGAGGAAAACTCGACCAGGACATCGCCGACGCGATCATCGGCCGGGTGCACTTCACCGCCGACCTCGACGCCATGGCAGATCGGGACCTCGTGATAGAGGCCGTGATCGAGCACGAGCCGCTGAAGCGGGAGATCTTCACGGAACTCGACCGTATCGTCGCCGCCGACGACGCGATCCTCGCCTCCAACACCTCGTCGCTCCCCATAACCAGGCTCGCCAAGGCGACCAAGCGGCCTGAACGTGTCGTAGGAATGCACTTCTTCAACCCCGTGCCCGTCATGGCCCTCATGGAGTTGGTGACAACGGTGCTCACCGATGAGGAAGTGGCCGCCACCGCGGAAGGGTTCGCCTCCGACGTCCTCGGCAAGTCGGTCATCCGAGCCAAGGACCGGGCGGGATTCATCGTCAACATGCTGCTCGTCCCCTTTCTCACCGAGGCGATGCGCATGTACGAGCAGGGTTTCGCCAGCATGGAGGACATCGACGCCGGCATGCGACTCGGCGCCAATCACCCGATGGGTCCCCTCGAACTGTCGGACTTCATCGGATTGGACACGATGAAGTTGGTGGCCGATGTGCTGTTCGACGAGTTCAAGCTCCCGCAGTACGCGCCACCACCGCTCCTCGTCCGCATGGTCGAAGCGGGCCTGTTGGGACGGAAGACGGGACGCGGCTTCTACGAATACCCGTAGGGGTCCGACTGCGAAGCGGCCCTCTGGTAGAGCGTGGGGGTCCTACCACGTCCATCCCAGTCCCGATCGAGGCCGAGGTCGATAAGTTCGCCCGCCGCCAGCATCCCCCGCACCGCCTTGCGCACGGTCTGGAGCGATGCCCCGGATGATTCCATGAGCGCCCGCACGCTGAAGGGACCGTCCGGTACGTTCGCGGTGACCGTCTCGACGCTCACGGCCGCCGACCGCGTCCGCTTGGCTGCGCCCTTTGCTTGTGCAGGACGCTCCTTGGCAAGGCCCGCCGCGGCCAGCACGTGGGGAGGGACACCGACCGTGCGGAACGCGTCCGGGGTCACTCCTTCGGCGTTCGCCCACGAGCGAGCATTGGCGACGAAGGCCTGCTCGAAGTGCGCCCCATCGACCTCGCCGGCCCGCTGTGCCGCCGAGAGCAGTCGCAGTTTCTCGATGGGGTCGTCAGCTGTGTTGGCCGCCGCTTCCAGGCGGAGGACTTCGGTCTCATCCCGCATTGACTTCGGGTCGGCCAGGAACTTCAGATAGTCGCGAATTGCCTGCTCGGCGGACATGTTTCGAATCCTTCAATTGGTTGATCCGATAACCCTATTGCCCACCGACGCGATATAGCAATATGCGTTTCGCGGTACTCCGGCAAACGAAACCAGGGTCTTACGTCCGGTCGAACGGGTTCTGAAGGCCACCCGTCCAGGACTCCGGCTCTCCGTCCCACGCCCAAGACTGTGGCAACGGGCGTCCGCTCCGCCCGGTGGGAGAACGACCTGCTCAGGTGCTGAGAGTTCGTTCTGCCAGGGCAAAGGCCTCCTCCGCCATGAGCCCCTGGCCATGCTCCCATGCGGCTGCGAAATCGGGGTCCTCGAGTTGGGCTCGCAAGGTCGTCAGCATCTCCTCGGTCCACACCACGACCCAGGATTCGAAGGTGCCTCCGATCTGCTCGCAGATGGCCTCGGCGGTGGCCAGGACTCGAGTGGCCGAGCCGGGGTGTCCGACTTCGATGAGGGTTTCGGCGATTTGTCGCAGGTCGCTCGCCAGCTCCACCTGGTCCCCGAGGGACCGGTGCGCTTCGAAGGCCTCCCTGGCCAAGGAGAGGGCCTCCTGGAAGCGACCGTCATCGGTGGCGAGGCCGGCCATGAAGCGCTTGCCGAGGGCAATCATCCTCTGGTTGCCCACGGCCGTGGCGAGTTCCAGGTGCTCCCGTCGCAGCGCCCGGTACCCCTCGATGTCGCCGAGCTCCTCGTGCATCCAGGCCAGGGCCCGCAGCGCCAGCAGTGTGTAGTGATCGTCGCCCATGGCGCGGAAGGTCTCCACGGACTCGTGGTAGATCGCCCGTGCTCGTTCGTGGTCACCCCGATTGGCGATCACGGTGCCGAGGAGGTACTGGGAGTAGGAGATCCCGGCCTCGTCACCGAGGTCGCGGTGGATCTGGAGGGCCTCCCGGGCGCGGGCCTCCGCGGTGGCCAGGTCATCCGAGCGCAGGGCGAAAGCCGTAGCCCCGTTGAGGGCACGAGCTCGAGCCGCGGTGGGGGTGTGGTCGTCCGCCAGCGCCGCCTCGATGCGGGCGCGACCTTCCGGGACATGGCCCCTCGGCGACCAGAACTTCCACAGGGCGCCGGCCAGCTCAAGGGCCTCCTGGGTGTGCCCTCCTTCCCCGAGTCGGTCGAGGGCGACGCGGAAGTTGTCGTGTTCGGCCGTGAGGAGGTCATACCACTCCTTGGGGCTCCCCGTGAGGTGGGGGTAGGCCTCCTCGGCCACGGCCATGAAGTGCTCGGCGTGACGACGCTTCCACACGAGGCCCTCGCTAGACGCCTCGAGACGTTCAGCAGCGTGGGCGCGGATCGTCTCCAGCATCCAGAACCGATCCCCTGTCTGCCGGAGGAGGCTCTTGTCGAGGAGCGCGGCAAGGGTGTCGAGGTCGGCATCGACGACCTCCTCGGCCGCCTCGAGGGTGCACCCGCCTCGGAACACGGAGAGGCGAGCAAAGAGACGCCGCTCTTCTTCCGAGAGCAGGTCGTGGGACCATTCGATGGTCGCCCGCAACGTCTGTTGACGAGGTTCGGCGTCGCGGCCGCCCTTGAGCAGGTCGAGGCGCGTCGAGAGACGGGAGAGGATCTGGCCCGGCGAGAGGACCCTGGCCCGAGCCGCCGCCAACTCGACGGCCAGCGGGAGATTGTCGAGCGCCCGGCACAGCCGCCCGATCGTGTCATCGGGGGCCATGTCGGCCCGAACGCAGAACAGCTCCACCGCCTCCCGATCCGCCAGCGGCGACACCGCATACTCGACCTCACCCCTGACTCGCAGCACCTCCCGGCTGGTGCACAGCACCCGCAAGTGCGGACACGCCTCCACCAGCGACGCGATCTGCGAACCGGCCTCGATCACCTGCTCGAGGTTGTCGATGACGAGCAGCATCTCCCGGTCGGCAATGTGGGCCGCCAGCTCACTCTTCGCCCCCAACGTCGTCGCGATCTCTGCGGTGACCAACCCCGGATCGCGGATCGCAGCCAAGCCCACCCAGAAGACACCAGCCCGGAACCCGCCCACCAGGTCGGTGGCCGCCTCGACCGCCAGCCGGGACTTGCCAGAGCCTCCCGGGCCCGTCAAGGTGAGCAGGCGAGTGCCATCCCGGAGATGGGTCGCGATCTCGGAGACCTCCCGTTCTCTACCGACGAACGCACTGGCCGGGCGGGGAAGGTTCGTATTGGAAACCGTCCGCAGCGGCGGGAAACGCTCAGTTCCCACCTGCGAGATGGGCACCGGCTGTGGGAAGTCCTTCAACCGATGCTCACCCAGGTCCCTCAGCCCGTCGGGATCGACGAGCGCGGCCGTGGCGCTCGACAGGAGCACTTGTCCTCCATGGGCTGCGGCCGCGACCCGGGCTGCCAGGTGGACGTCAGCCCCCACGTAGTCGTCGTCCGCCAGGTGAGCGATGCCGGTGTGCAGTCCCATCCGCACCCGGATCGACAGCAGAGCCAGCGCGGCCTGCCCATCCCGCGCCGCCTCCACAGCTCCGGTGGCAGTTGGGAACGCCACGAAGAAGGAGTCACCTTCGGTCCCCACCTCCACTCCCCCGTGGCGGGTGAAGGCCTCCCGCAACACCCGGCGGTGCTCCAACAGCGCCTCCGCATAGGGCGCACTGCCCGAGTCGAGGAGCAGCTTGGTCGAACCCTCGATGTCACTGAACAAGAAGGTGACTTCCCCGGAAGGGAGAGCACGCCGCATCGCATCATCATGCACCACCCACCACCGATGTCAACGGCGTCTATCGCAGATCGAACCCAGGGTTCAGTGTGAAACGGATCCTGTGGGCCACATCCAGGGACACAGGCTCTCCAGCCCACGGAACGATCCCCGGGTCGGGGGGTCAGCAGGCCGGGAGGCTTGGACCGCCTCAGACGGCCAGGGCCCAGATGGTCAAGGCGATGATGAGGCCCGTTGCCATCGGGAGCGTCCTCACCCACAAGGGACGAACGGACGGAGGGGCGGGTCCGATGAGGGCCTCCTGGAGAACCGGGTCATCGAAGGTTGCTGCGAGGGACTCACCCTCGATCAGAACCACGGCGCCGTCATCGGACGCCTCGGCTTCAAGATCGGACAACTCCCACGTCCCGAGCACGCCGATGGCGTCGCCGGTGATGGTGAGGCGGCCTGCGTTCACCAACAGCCGGACCGCGATTCCGGGCGGTGGATCCCCAATGGGGCGAAGGAAGCCCTCCACCGGGTGGTTCTCCGGTTCTCGTCGGACCGATTCCTGCGCCATGTCCGTCATCAACTCAGTATCGGGCAAAGGGTTGGAGAAGTGAAGCAATGGCACCTGCGAGAAGTGCCGTCGGTGCGCTTCGATCAACAACGGTGGGGCGGCAGGAAGTACGCTGTCGACGTGCACCGCCTCCTACGCCCGGCGCTCATCCTGCTTGGTTTCGTCCTCGTGCTGGGGGCGTGCAGGGATGCTTCTCGTCCGACCGGGGTCGAGTGGCAACCCACCTGGGATCGGGCAATCTCGCTCATGCCGGCGACTCCACCCGATCGCGATACCTGCAGCAAGGCCCTCGGCGACCTTCGCGCTCTCCAGGGAGATCTGTTCCCCACCCCCGACCTTGCAGTCGACGACGTCGTTCAAACCTGGGTATCCATCGCCGAGGATGCACTCTTCGAATGTCCACCATCAAACGAGGCGATACCCAGCTTCGAGTTCGCAATTGCGGAGCTCGACAAGCTCGAGGCGGAGGTGGCATTCATCCTCGGCATCGACAGCGCCGGGGACTGATCGCACTCCGGGCCCGCGACATGGCTGCCCGAGCATGCCGAGGAGACCCGATCTCCGGCTCAGCCCTGGGGGAAGACGTGGACTCGGAGCCTGGCGATATCATCCTCGGAGACCGCGATACGGCTGCCTGCCTGGGTTGGGGTTCGCACCTCGTCGCGGATCCGTAGCCGCTCCATCCTGATGGCCGACCGGGCATCATCGAGCGCCTCCCTGGCCTCGGCGAGTTCGGGAACCCGAACGGGATCACGTGGAGCGTCCTGATAGGTGACCCAGCGTCCGGTGAGTCGAGGCCACAACTGCTCGAAACGCTCAGTCAGCATCCGTCGAGCCTCACCGGCAGCCGGCCAGGAAGTCCTGCCAGGCTCTCCGGGCCGCCTCGGCGACTCCCATCAAGCGCTGGACCTCGTTCGTGGTCACACCCAACGGCCGGCCCTTCGATGTCGACTCCGACCACTGGTGGAGGACGGTATCGGCGGTCCGGGACGTCTCTTCGGTGCGCCGCCCCACCGTGACCCAGCGACCGCCCTGGCACTCGTCCATGCGGATGCAATCGACGGTGACGTCCTCCACGTCGAAGGCCAGATTCACGTAGACCTCACTCTTCGCGACGCTCATACTGATGGTTCGGATCCTCCTGACGCCACTCTCCCAGCGCGCGGCATTGGCTGGAGTGAGTGATCCAGGGTCCAGCTCGAGAGCGCCGTCCGGCCCGAAGAGCTCTGCAAAGAGGTCGGCTACCGGGTTCTCTCCGACGAGGTCCTCAAGGTTCTCGAGTGGACCTCGGTCGGTCGAGAGGAAGACCCGAACCCGACCATCGACAAGGACCCTGAAGGTGCCGGTTCGCTCGACTTCTTCCCGCGTCTCGTCACCCTCGCACTCCGGGTCAACCGGCGGCGGTGTATCCCGCGGGTCATCGCCGTCATCGTCGCCGCTACCTTCGCCTCCACCGCTGCTGCTCGGACGGGTGGACGTTGACCCCGCGTCATACGGCGTATTGAAGCAACGCTGCCAACAGGCCGAGAGGATCGCCAGCATCGCCTGGGACTCGTCCCACCGCTCCTGCGCTTGCGGTTCCAACTCAGACACCCGAGCCTCGGCCTCGGCGAGCTCGGCCCCGCATTCAGCCAAGGATGACTCCAACTCGGCTCGGCGACGCGAGTAGTCGGCATCCGCCGTTGCGAACTCCGACGGCTCCGAGAACTCCCCACGCCTGGGGCGAACCGCGTCCAGACCCGCGATCGCGCTCTGGGCCTCGCTCCGGCGCCCACGCCAATCGTCCGCCACCTGACGGGCAGCGCTGAGGTCGGACTCTGCCTTGGCGAAGCGGGCCTGGGAGGCGTCGTACACCGCCTTCTCCTCGTCGCAGTCGCACGGTCCCTCACGCTTGCGGAACAGGAAGTAGCCAGCCAGGCCCCCGACAGTCAGCAACGCAACGATCAGGATCCCCAGCGTGTTCCCACCACCATCGGTGGAAGACGCACCTGCCGTGGTCTCGGTCACCCCAACCGCCATGGTTGTGGAGGTCGTCTGGGTGGCTTCGGCGCCTGCCACTGTCGTTGTCGTGGACGTCGACGTCGTGGTGGTCGACGTCGTAGCCGGCGGAACCATCGAGACAGTGGGGATGATGCCGGGGAGGAAGGACCCGAGATCGGCGAAGTCCCGTCCCGCCGACACGGCGTCATCGCCGCAGATCACCCAGATCTGCCACGACGCCCCGCCGGGAATCGCTTCTCGCGGGAACACAACGACGATCGCTTCCTCCCCGATGGCGGCTGCCACCTCGTTGTAGTCCGAGACGAACGAGAAACTGCCTGCTCGGTACTCCGTGCGGCCGGTCATCCACTCACCAGACTGCAGGAACGCGTCGAGCGTCGTGTCGTTCTGGTTGTTGGGGTCCCCGACGGCTCCCGGATACTGCTCCAGCCCATCGGTCCTGAACGCGATGACGATCTGACAGTGCCTGGCGTCGGGAAGCGGCCGCGAGAGACGAGCCTGCACCAGGATCAACGGCCCCGAACCACGCAGGAGGGGCCCTGGCTCATCCGGGATGATCCCGACGAAGCCGGGTGCCGGGCCGAAATCGAAGATGAGGTCGAACAGCTCTTGAGCATCGAAGCCCTCATACTCCGTCACTTCAACCGCTGTGACGCCGAGAAGGTCTGGGCCTTCCGCCGGATTGCCGACGAAGTCGATGGTGTCGCCGGCTGGATCAGGGATCTCGGGAGGGATGGTCTGGGCGACGGCCGGGACCGACCCCAGCACAGCCAGTGCTGTGGACAACACCGTGATGAGGAGTCGTCCTCTCATGCTCACCCCGTCTCCCTGATGACGGTAACACCCTGACGCGTCCGCTGCTGGGCCAAACGGGGGCCCATCCTGTCGGTTGCATTGGTTGAAGGGGATCTTCCAGCTAGGTGGAACAGGTTGGCGGGCTCATCACTCCGGCACACGCAGGCAGCCATCCTCATCGCCCAAGGCGAGCACCCGAAGGTCATCCAGCTCTGCCTGGGACACTCGTCGATCCAGGTCACCCTGGACACCTACGGACACCTCTTCGAGGGCCTCGACGAGGCCGCCGGAGAGCGTCTCGACGCCATATTCCCGCGGACTCCCGCGGACTCCTCTCGGACTCTCGACCGCAAGGGCCCTCCAGGGCTGGCCCTGTAGTCGACCCCATACGCGCTGAAACCCCTGCCGTAGCAAGGGCTTCAGGGTTTGTCTCTCTGGTGGAGCTGAGGGGATTTGAACCCCTGACCCCTTGACTGCCAGACGGGATCAAGGGGTTATGGCGACCTGGTGAATCCGCGCGTTCTGGCCTCTGACCTGGGCTTTTGTTGCTCATTGTCTTTCATCACTTTGCAGCGCTTTTCATTCTCCCGCGGACTTTTCGCGGACTCTTGACAGTTGAGCGGTGCCGGACTCCGACCGGAATGGTGATGGACGGTCTCTGGTGATCGGCCGGCAGTTGTGATATCCTTACCTTGTCCGATTAGTAAGGAGCTACCCGAGTGGATCTCGCAGCCAAAGTCACGTCGAAGGGCCAGATCACCATCCCCAAAGAAGTCCGGGAAGCGCTCGGCATAACTGAAGGTGACCAGATCGTATTCAGGGTGGAACAGCACCGCGCCATGCTCGCCAAGACCCCGAACCTCCTGGACCTGGCCGGCACGGTCGACGTACCGGCCGCCAAACGAGGAGTGGCCTGGGACGACGTGCGACGCACCACCCGACGAGCGCGCGCCGAGGCGCGCCGGTGACGGCATTCGTCGACACCAACATCCTGATCAGGCATCTGACCGGCGATCCACCCGACTTGGCGGCACGTGCCACCGCCTTCCTGGCCAAAGCCGACGAGTTGCTCCTCCCCGACCTCATCGTTGCTGAAGTCGTCTACGTCCTCGAGTCCTTCTACGAGGTACCCGCCCACGAGGTGGCCCGGCTGGTGCGCTCGGTGATCGCGTTCCCTCCCATCCGAACACTCGATCCCGCCCTGCTCCTCCGCTCGCTCGAGGTGTACGAGACCCATCGCATCGACTTCGCCGAGGCCTACCTCGTGGCTTCCGCCGAGGCCGCCGGAATACGCGACATCATCTCCTTCGACCGCAGCATCGACCGCGTGACAACCACCAACCGGATCGAACCCTGACCGGACGTCCGACGCCACGACGGTTGCTCGGTGGCTGCCCTCCGCCCTGCTCGACTGCTCTCAACGTGCCGATACCGGGCACTCAGTGAAACGATCGATATCGCTCCATATTTGGCGATCGGGGCGCGACCGACTTCTTCCGTGGAGTTATTGTCGCGGGAACTACGACCGGGTGATTGGTGTAGATGCAGGGGACAAGATCATGAGACTTCCGATGAGTTTGCCTAGCAACATGATCCCGGCACACCGGTCGGAGATCGGGAAGGACACTCTCGGGTGAGTTGGAGACTCGGATGGAGCGTGGTGACCGTCCTAGTGGTGGCAGTAGCCGCTTGTACCACGTCGGCGTCGCCAGCTCCGTCGACCAGCGAGCTAGAAGCGACGACGTCGCTCGCCGATGCTGCAGAATCGGACGGGTAGCCAAGCCCGAGGGGCTGGCGAGCCAGCTCCGTGCCGTCTTCAGCTGCAGCCCGGCGCCAGGTCGCACTCCCGAAGCTCTTGACCGACGAGCTGGCCCAACACCTGACGCAGTACCCGCCAGGCTCCGAGAGGTTCGTGTTCTCGGCACCCGAGGGAGGCCCGATGCGTCGCCGCAACTTCCGAAGGCGGGTCTGGCTCCCCGCAGTAGAAGCATCTGTCGGTCAGCCGCTCAGGTTCCACGACCTCCGGCACACGCAGGCAGCCATCCTCATCGCCCAAGGCGAGCACCCGAAGGTCATCCAGCTCTGCCTGGGACACTCGTCGATCCAGGTCACCCTGGACACCTACGGACACCTCTTCGAGGGCCTCGACGAGGCCGCCGGAGAGCGTCTCGACGCCATATTCCCGCGGACTCCCGCGGACTCCTCTCGGACTCTCGACTGCAAGGGCCCTGCAGGGCTAGGGCCCTGCAGGGCTGGCCCGTGTCGACCCCATACGCGCTGAAACCCCTGCCGTAGCAAGGGCTTCAGGGTTTGTCTCTCTGGTGGAGCTGAGGGGATTTGAACCCCTGACCCCTTGACTGCCAGTCAAGTGCTCTGCCGAGCTGAGCTACAGCCCCAAGGCGGGGAAGCGTAGCAGTGGGTCACTCCTGCCGAACCGAGGGCTCCCACGGGATCCGGGGAGCGTCTCCCCACAGGCGTTCGAGGTCGTAGAAGCCGCGCGGGAGCTCTTGGAAGACGTGGACGACGATGTCGCCGAAATCGAGGAGGACCCATTCCCCTTCCTCGCCGCCCTCCACCTGGAGCGGCTTGCGCCCGTGGGCGCGGAGTTTCTCGGCGACCTCCTCCCCCAGCATCACGACGTGCCGCCTTGAGGTGCCCGTCCCGATCACGAAGACCTCGGTGATCTGGAGTAGGTCACCGACGTCGAGGAGAGCAATATCGAGCGCCTTCTTGCCATCGAGCGCGTCGGCGGCCGCCCGGGCCAGGCCGATCGCCTCCACGTCGGCCGTTGGTGTCTTCGTGTCGATCGGGGATCCAGTCATCAGGAGAAGTCGTCGCCGACGATAACAGTGACGTCCACGATGCCACTCGGCTGACGGACCTCCAACCGCACTTCGCCGAACCCGAGGACGGCATGGACGGCCAAGGCAGCCGCCTGGTTCGCCGCGGTGTGACCGACGATGCGGGTCACCTCGTAGTCGTCACGGTCCGCGTTGTCCGTCAGCACGACCCGGAATCCTTCTTCGGCGAGCTCCGCGGCGATCGGCGGCGTCACCGCCACCCGGCCGGTTCCGTTCAGGATCTCCAGCCGGGGCCGCTCGCCCTCCACGAGGCGCAGGTACCCGGCGTGCTGATCCAGGAAGGCTTCGGCGTCATCCACCGCCAGTTGGTAGCGCTCCGAGGAACCTCCGAGGGAGGCCACTGGCCTTGCCTGGGCGGCCGTGATGCGCGTCTGTTCATCGCCGGCGACGGCGGCCAGGACATTGCGCCCGAGCGTCAGGTCCCCGGCCGAGCCCTCCATGACGGAGTCCACGAAGCCGGCACTGGAGGAGATCTCGTCGAGGAGGAGGTCGAGGACGAGCGCTTGACGAACCAACCACGAGAGCTGATCGTCGGCGCCTTGTACGCCGAGGATCACTTCGAGATGTGCTGCATCCCGCACCTCGGACCCGGCCGCGGCCACCACCACCTGCTCGTCGCCCTGGACTTCGAGTACCGGCGAAGTGAGGTCGACGATGACGCCATCCAAGGCCTCGGCCACGACCTCGATGGGGATGCGGACGGTCCCGTCGATCCGGGCCCCGAGGAGGTTCGTGAGCGTGGTGGCCGGCAGGCCGGCGTCACCGAACTCGTTCGACCGGCCTAGCTCCCAGGACCCGAATCCCGGAAGGACCGTGAGCAGGGAGGGAGGAAAGAGCAGGATGCGATCCGGTAGGTCGGGATGCGAGGCGGCGAGGGCGAACCCGACTGCCCGGTCGCCGCTGATGAGAAGCACCAATACCGACTCTCCCGCCCCGCTGATCTCGGGGACGGTCTCTCCCGGCCCCGGCGCCTCAGGGCGGGTGTACCACGCTACCGAACCCAGGATGGAAGCAGTGATGAGGACCAAGGCCCCGGTGACGGCCCAGAACAGACGGGTACGAACCCGCCGCCGCCGACGCTGCTCTGCGACCCGTCGAAGCACCCTTGCCGAGGGGGCCCGATCATCGGCCATAGACGTTCTCCCGCTCGATGTACGAGCACACGGCGTCGGGAACGATGAACCGAAGGCTGTGGCCGCCGGCCGCCCTGTCCCTGAGTTCGGTACCGGAGAGTTCCAGGCTCGGGGCGTCCAACCACAGCAACTCCCCGACGACGCCCTCGACCACGCTCCGCCGCTCGACCCCCGGCCTCGCGACAACGGCCACCCGGACATCTGCCAAACGCTCCGACCGCCGCCACGACACCATCGCGGCGGCGGCGTCGGCCCCGAGTACCAGGATGGGCTCCAACCCCTCGGCCCTCAGTTCGTCGACCGTTGCGATCGTGTAGCTCGGCCCCGGCCGGCGCACCTCGCGGTCATCCACCCCGAAGTAGGGGACACCCTGCACGGCCAACCGCACCATTTCGAGGCGGTGTGCCGCAGGAGTGACCGCGCGGCCGAGCTTCTGCCAAGGCTCCCCAGCCGGGATGAACAGCACCGACTCGACGTCCAATTGCCGATAGGCGGCCTCGCCGACCGCGAGATGGGCGACATGGGGAGGATCGAACGTCCCACCGAAGACGGCGACTTGCATGCCGGCAAGGGTACGTGATGCACCAACGGCCGTCCGTCATCAGGCTCACGGGACGAGGCGCAGGGCGTCCCCCGGGGTGACCCACAGGCAGCCGAGAAGCGGCCCCGGGTCGACGTACTCGTGGTCGATCCGGACGGAGAAGTGCACCCCGGGCACGTCGTGGGCTGTCCCCGAGGTTCCCACGACCTGCCCGGTGGCGACCATTTGGCCCGAGGTTACGAAGGGAGCCTCCAGGTAGGACACGGTGCTCACGACTCCCCCACCATGGTCGACCGTGACCGCGGTGTTCCCAACCACTGTGCCGGCGAACGACACCCTGCCAGGGGCGGCGGCACCAACCGATGATCCGAGATCGGCAGCGAGGTCGATCCCCCAGTGGCCGGCGTATCGGCCAACCGGGGCGAAGACCGCAGTCACCGGGCCGTCCACCGGGCTGGCCAAGCCGATGCACTCGCTCCCGACGGGTGGGTTGAGCAGGGCGAGGGCGGCAACGAGAAGAGCAATGCGAACCATGGCGCTCCAACCCGCTGACCATCGGAGGGAGCGTATCGCACCGTCGATCACGGCGGAAGGGGCACGACACCGGGGCGTTGCCTGTTACTCCCCTTCGATGGAGAGATACTCCGCCACTGCGGAGCGAAACGCCTGGGGGTGGAAGGGTTTCGTGATGAAGGCGTCTGCGCCGCCCTCGTCGGCCCGGCGCCGGGACTCCTCCTCGGCGTGGGCGGTCAATACGACAACCGGGAGCGAGGCGGTCTCCTCGGATTCCCGCAGGTGCTTCAGGACCTCCCAACCGTCCATTCCCGGAAGCCCTATATCGAGAACGACCAGGTCTGGTGCCTCCTGGCGGATCGCTTCGAGGCCGGAGGGGCCGTCGGACCGGGAGATGAGCTCGACATCGATCGGACGAAGGCTCACCTCGATCAACCGGCGAATGCCAGGCGAGTCTTCGACGACGAGAACGCGCTTCGTCATTGGTCCCTTTCTGGCCCGAAGCCTATCACTCCGACCCCCACGCACAGTGGCATCGGGGTTGGAGCGGCCGTTCACCGGTCGGGAGTCAACCGCGGACCTTCGGGCGGGGAAGCGCTATCTCCTCGACGAACTCCTCCAACTGCCGCAGGTTGCGGACCTCACGGACCGCGTCGCAGAATCTCGTGTAGGACGACATCACCGAGTCACCGGTGTCCCAATACGACCGCGGCTCGGGATTCAGCCAGTAGACACCGCGGGCAGCGGCCTGGATCGCGCCGAGCACTTCGGCGTGGGGGGTCCGGTAGTTGTTGCGTGCATCCCCGGTGACGATCACCGTCGAGCGGGGGGTCAGGGAGTCGCCGTACCGTTTCCAGAACTGGTCGAAGGACCGCCCGTAGTCGGAGTGGCCATCCATCCACACCACTTCGGCCTCCGTGGAGACGCGATGCAGCGCCGAGGGGAAATCCACGCCGACGCTGAAGTAGTCGGTCACCTCGTCGATCGAATCGATGAAGGCAAACGAACGCAGCTTGGAGAAGTGGCTGTTCATCGCGTAGACGAACTGCAACGTGAAGCGAGCGAACGTCGCCATCGACCCCGAGATGTCGCACAGGAGGAAGAGTTCGGGCTTGGCGATCTTCGGGGCCTTGAAGACGGGCTCGATCGGGACGCCGCCCGCGGCCAATGAGTGCCGCATCGTCTTGCGATAGTCGAGACGCCCGTCGCGACGGCGTTTCCGGCGTTGTGCCAGCCGTGTGGCCAGTTTCCTGGTCAGGGGTCGGATGACTGCCTCGATGGCGTCCATGTCGGCCCTGGTCGCGTGCATGAGGTCAATGTCCTCGACAAGGGGCTTGCGGAGGGTCTTGGCCACTGCCTCCCGCCCTCGGTCGGCGACGAGCCTGCGCCTGATCTCCGCCTCGAGCTCGTTGCGAACCTCCTGGATACGCGCTGCGATCTCCTCTCGCGCGAGACGCTCGGCGAGGAGGTCGAGCTCATCATCGGTCAGCTCACGCAGCAGCTCTGCCTGGATCCCGTCGAGGTCCAGCTGACGCATCGTGCGGTAGAGGTAGTAGGTGCCACCCACCGGACGTCCCGGTTCGATGCCGGCCAGCTGGTCCACGGCATCAGCTGCCAGCTCGGCGATCATGTCCGGGTCCTGCCTGCGGAGCGCGTCCAGGAGGGCGGCCCGCAGCTCCTCGAGATCGCGGCCGGATCCCCCGCCTTGGCCGCCTTGTCCCTGCTGGCCGCGTCCACCCTGGTGGCGTCCGGTCGCTGGGTCCTTGGTCGCCTCGTTGCGGGCAGCGTCATCGTCCGCCACCTCCCGGTGCAGCGCGAAGAAGACCTCGAATGCTGTGTCGAACGCCCGGTAGTGCCGCTCGTTCTTGACGAGCGTGGCCCCGAGTGTCGCCTTGAACCCGGCACGGTCGGCAAGGTCGACATGGCGGAGGGCCTCGGTGGCGTCGATCGTCTCCACCAGGGACACGGGGATCCCCGCCTCCCGGAGTTCCTGGACGAACGAGGTGAGGACGTCGAGCATCAGCCCTGCACGAGCTCCTTGCGGGCCTTGTCGATATCGGCCTGGTATTTGAGGAGGACGTGGAGGGTCTGGCCGAGGACGTCGGACTCGACCGATTCGACACCAAGTGTGAGCAAGGTGCGTGCCCAGTCGATGGTCTCGGATACCGACGGTGGCTTCTTGAGGTCGAGCTCCCGGACGGAGGCGACCACCCTGGCCACCTGTTCGGCGAGCACGGTGTCGAGGCCTTCGACCCGGGCGAGGATGATCTCCCGCTCCCGCTCGATGGTCGGATAGCCAATGTGGAGAAACAGGCACCGGCGTTTCAGGGCCTCCGACAGCTCCCGGGTGTTGTTCGATGTGAGAAGGACGATGGGCATCGTGTTCGCCTTGAGCGTTCCCAACTCCGGTATCGAGACCTGGAAGTCGGAGAGCACCTCCAACAGGAGCGCCTCGGTCTCGATCTCGACCCGGTCGACTTCGTCGATGAGGAGCACCACCGGCTCCGGCGAGCGAATCGCCTCGAGGAGAGGCCGGGTGAGGAGGAAGTCGGAGGAGAAGATGTCGCCCTCGAGCTCGCTCCAGTCGGCATCTTCCTCAGCTTGGATCCGGAGCAGTTGCTTCTTGTAGTTCCACTCGTAGATGGCCTTCGACTCGTCGAGTCCTTCGTAGCACTGCAGCCGGATCAGCGCCCGCTCGTGGATCGCCGCCAACGCCTTGGCCAGTTCGGTCTTGCCGACCCCCGCAGGGCCCTCCACCAGGACAGGCTTACCGAGGCGCTCGGCGAGGAAGACGACCTGGGCGATGTGGTCGTCGGCGAGGTAGTTGACGTCCCGGAGCGCAGCCGAGACCTCTTTGGGGGATCCGAACGTCATGGGGGTCCTTGGAAGGGAGACGCCAGCCTAATTCGCTGCTGCTCGACGCACGGATCGATGGGGCGAATCGGAGGGCTAGGAGTACCATCTCTGCTCCACATGAACGCCGAGCCTGAGTGCAGATAGTCATCGCGGGGTGCGGCCGCGTTGGTTCCAGTCTCGCCGAGGCACTCGCCGACGACGGGCACGACGTCACGGTCATCGACTCGCGGCCGGCCGCCCTCGCCGTCCTCGGCAAGGCGTTCAACGGCCACACCGTGGCCGGCCTCGCCTATGACGTCGACACACTCAGGGAGGCCGGCATCGAGGACGCTGACGTGTTCGTCGCCGTCACCGACTCGGACAACGCCAACCTGATGGCGGTGGAGGTCTCGAAAGAGGTGTTCAAGGTCCCACGCTCGATCGCACGGCTGTATGACCCAGCTCGCGAGGCCTCGTACAAGGCCCTGAACATCTCCTTCATCACCGGAACGACCCTGATTTCCCAGGTGATGTACGACCAGATCGTCAAGGACGAGTTCCAGTACCACGTCAACTTCGCCGAAGGGGACGTCGACATCGTCGAGTTCCACCTCGGGCCAGTGGGAGACGGCCTCGAAGTGGGCCTGTTCGAGGTCAAGGACAGACTCCGGGTCGCGGCCGTGCATCGCGGGGATCACATCCACATTCCCCATCCTCGCTTCATCCTGCGCGAAGGAGACCTCGTCATCGCCGCCGCACGAGAGGGCGTCGGCGGACGCATCCAGAAATACCTCTTCGAGGGCCACGAATGAGAGCCCTCATCATCGGCGGAGGACGGATCGGGTCCTACCTGGCACAAGCGATGCGGGAGGCGAAACACGGTGTGATCGTGATCGAGCCGCAAGAGGAGCGGGCGCGGGACCTCGCCGCTCGAACATCGGCGCTCGTCGTGACCGGGGACGGCACCGACGTACGCCTCCTCGAGGAGGTGGAGGCATCCAGGGCCGACATGGTGCTCGCCCTGACAGGCATCGACGAGGTCAATCTCGTGGCGTGTCAGCTGGCCCGCACGGCTTTTGGGTGCAAGAAGGTCCTCGCACGCCTCAACGACCCGGCCAACCGACCCACCTTCGCGGCACTCAACGTCCCGGTCGTCTCAGTGACCGACTTGATCGTCCAGGTGATCAGCCGAGAGGTTGCTCTGGAGGACCTCATCGAGGCCAATCTCGCAGAGAGCAGCCAGGTGGGAGTCGTCGAGGTCAGGGTCGCCGAGTCCGCCGGGTCGAGGACGGTGGGGGATCTCCCCCTCCCGACCGCCACGGTGCTGGTGGTCGTACGACGCGGAGCCACCACTTTCGTCCCGGACGGTAAGACGATCCTGGCGCCCGGGGATCACATCACGGCAGTGACAGCCACGGGCCAGGAGGGAGACCTGTCCCGTGTCCTCGGCGGGAGCACACGGTGAAACGGGGTGACCTGCAGGGGGCCGGTCGGGGTCTCGTCGTGGAGGTGCTCGTGGTCGCGACCTTGGCCGGGGTCGGCGCGGCGCTCGCCCTCCTGGTCTCGATGTTCACCTGATGCTGCTGAAACCTGCAGCTGAGGATTTCAGGGCTATCGGGTTCGCGCTCGGACGGGTCGTCCTCGTCGTTGGCGCGGCGGGGCTCTTGCCCCTGGTGTGGGCCGTCGTGCGCCGGGAATGGGTGCCGTTCGGTGGCCTGCTCCTCATGGTCGGAGCCGCAGCCCTGGTCGGTTCGGGCACGGAGCTGCTCCGGTCGAGGAGGACCAAGCTCTCCTGGTCCCATGGCATGGTCATCGTCGCCCTCACTTGGTTGCTGGTCCCGGCGCTGGGATCGATCCCGCTGTGGATGAGCGGCCATTTCGACAGATACCTCGACGCATACTTCGAAGCGATGAGCGGAGTCACCACGACCGGGCTCTCACTCCTACAGGACCTCGACCACCTCGCGGAGTCGTTGAACGTCTGGCGCCACACCCTGCAGTTCCTCGGCGGACAAGGCATCGTGCTCGCTGCACTGACCTTCTTCGCCGGTTCGGGCCTTCTCAGCCTCTATCACGGGGAGGGGCGAGACGACCGGATCTTCCCCTCCGTGACCTCAACTGCCCGGTTCATCTGGATGGTCTCCCTGGTCCACGGCGTGGCTGGTATCTCGATCCTCACCGTGGAAGGAATCCTCAACCTCGGCTACGGGATTCGCCGGGCCTTCTTCCACGCCCTGAATGTGTTCATGGCTGCCTTCGACACTGGTGGCTTCACCCCCATGTCCACGAGCATCACCTACTACGGATCAGCCGTCTTCGAGCTCACCGCATCGGTGCTCATGGTTGCCGGGGCAATGAGCTTCGGACTCCACTACGCCCTGTGGCGAGGCGAGAAGGGCCTCCTGCGCAACCTCGAGGTGCGCACGATCCTGACCACCTTCGGAATCACGCTGGGGCTCACCACGATTGGGCTCGCTGTCCAGGGCACCTACACCGATGCAGTGAGCCTCGGCCGCCGCAGCTTCTTCCAGGCTCTCTCTGCACACACGGGGACGGGGTTCGCGTCCGTCGCCTCCACGGAGCTGGAACGGTGGAGCGGCCTTGCCTTCGTGGGCATGGCGACCGCCATGGCTCTCGGCGGCATGGCTTCCTCGACAGCCGGAGGAGTGAAGTCACTCAGGGTCGGTCTCACCCTCTCTTCGCTGGTCGACACCGTGCGCGAGGCACTGCTCCCCGAGCGATCGGTGATCACCACGTCGTTCCATCAGACCCGCCGGCAGACCCTCACACCACAGCTCGCCAAGTCCGTCATGGCCATCTCGCTGCTCTACGTTGGCATGTACCTGGGCGGGGCCGCGGTGGGCCATGCGTACGGCTTCCCACTCACGGACGCCCTCTTCGAGTCGGTATCCGCCTCCGCCGCTGTCGGGTTGAGCGTCGGCGTGACGCACCCCGGTATGCCAGTTCTTCTCGAGACCGTGATGATCGCCCAGATGTGGCTCGGCCGCCTCGAGTTCATCGCCGCCTTCTCCCTCCTCGGGTTCGCGATCTCCTGGGTGGTGGGCGAGTGAGACCTTTCGTCTCCATGGTGGCCCTTGTGGCAGTCCTCGGTCTGGCTGCGCCCGCCGGCGCGACGTCCACGGTCGAACTGCAGCAGGACCCCAAGGCGTGGAACGGGCAGTCTGTGGTGGTGACCGGCGAGCTGGTCGGCGACTACGGCGTCCAGTCCGACGGGGTCTGGGTGCAGCTCAACGACGATCAGTATGCCCAGCTGCCTCTCCTCGAGGAGGGGCTTCTCCTTGGTACCAACTCCGGGATCGGAGCCCTGGTTCCGCCAAGGCTGTTCGACCCCGACGCGTGGGGTCCCCCCGGGCACTATCGCAACCGCGGGCCGATCGTCACCGTCACCGCCGTCTTCCACTTCCATAGCCCGCTGAGGCAAGGAGCGACCTTCCTCGAGGTGACATCAGTCGAGCTCGTCGAGTCCTCGCGCCCACTCGTCGACAACGGGCCAACGTGGCCCCGCCAGGCCGGGCTGTCCTTGCTGGGCATTGCCCTGCTTTTCGTGACCGTCGTTCGACGGGTGCGTCTCCGATCGCGCAGATCCTGACGAGACCGTCTCGGCTTGCGCCGGTCAGCGGATGACGACGAGGTCGTCCCGGTGGACGAGGGGTCCCTCGAGGCCTGCGAGCTGGTCGGCGCCTGCCCGCACGACCCCCTTGGCAACGAGGACCCCCGCCTCATCGAGGATCTCGATGGCATCGCCGCTCGCGAACGCTCCCGTGGAGGCGCGCACGCCGACTGCGAGCAACGAGCGACCGCCTGCCACCAGGGCGTTGACCGCCCCGGCGTCGATGGTGACCGACCCCGTGGCCGGAACACCGAACGCGATCCACAGCTTGCGTGCGGACAGGCCGGACTCGCGGGGTTGCACCCACGTCCCGACCTCCTCCCCGGCAACCGCAGCAGCCAGGAATCCCACGGTGCGAGACGAGCCGATCACCGTCGGGATCCCCGACCACGCAGCCATTCGAGCAGCTGCGACCTTCGTCCCCATCCCCCCTGAACCCATCTGCCCGGCGCCTCCCGCCGCCACCCGGTCCAGAATCTCGTCCGTGTGGCGGACCGCGCTGAGCAGGGCGGCGTCAGCGTCGCTGTTGGGGTCGCCGGAGTAGATACCGTCGGTGTCGGTGAGCAACACCAACATTCCGGCACCCACCAGGTGGGAGACGATCGCCGACAGTCGGTCGTTGTCGCCCCACCGCAATTCGTCGATGACCACGGTGTCGTTCTCGTTCACCACCGGTACGACCCCGAGGACGAGCATCTGTTCGAGTGCTGACCTCGAATGGACGTACTGATCACGGTTGGCAAGGATGTCCTTGGTGAGCAACACCTGACCCACGACCCGGCCCAGGTCGCCGAAGGCCGCGGAGTACCGGGCCATAAGGGCTCCCTGGCCGACGGCGGCGGCCACCTGCAGCGAGGGGAGATCGCGGGGTCGACGGTCGAGGCCGAGCGCCGGAAGGCCTGCGGCGATCGCCCCCGAGGTCACGACGATGGTCGGGTGCCCGCGCTCCCACAGGTCCCCCACCTGGCCGACGAACATGCGCAGGCGGGCCTCGTCAACCCCGCCCCCGGGCGTGGCAAGACTCGAAGACCCGATCTTCACGACGATCGGCCGTCCGGCGGCAACTGCTCTGCGCACCATCACTCCTCTTCCCCAATCCAGTCATCGTCATCCTCCCACGCCTCCGAGTCGGGGAGGAACTCGAACTCAAGTCCGCCGATACGAACGACGTCGCCCCGCAGTGCTCCCTCGGCTGCGAGCGCCGAGTTCACACCGAGCACCCGGAGCCGTTCGGCCGCCACGTCTGCGGCTTCGGCGATCGTCAGGTCCTGGAGGTTGACCGCTCGCTGTGCTGCCCGCCCGACGACTTCCCACACGGTTCCGTCGCGGCGGATCTCGAAGGGGGGCGGGGCCGGCCGATGAAGGATGTAGCCCTCCCGCTCGGGAAGGTCCCTGGCGGTGCGACTGACCACGTCAGCGATCGCATACATCAGGTCGTCGACGCCCTCGTGGGTGGCGGCCGAGATCGGGAACACCGCTTCGACGCCGAAATCCAAGGCGAGGCCGGCCGCTCCTCCGGGGACCAGGTCGAGCTTGGTCACGGCAACGATCCGCGGTCGGCCGAGGAGGTCGGCCGAGTGGCTGCCGAGTTCATCCATGAGCACCTCGTACTGCTCGGAGATCGACGCCTCCTGGAGGGATGACGGGTCGAGGAGGACGACGAGCACCATTGCCCGCTCGGCATGGCGCAGGAACTCGTGGCCGAGGCCCCGACCCTCCGCCGCGCCCTCTATGAGGCCCGGGATGTCTGCCAGGACGAACTCGGACTCGCCAACCGAGACCACGCCGAGATTCGGCTGCAGGGTCGTGAACGGATAGTCGGCCACCTTCGGCCTGGCCGCCGAGACCGTGGAGATGAGCGTGCTCTTGCCGGCGTTGGGGAAGCCGATGAGCGCCGCGTCGGCCAGCAGCTTCAGCTCGAGGGTGAAGCTCTGTTCGATCCCGTACTCCCCCTGCTCGGCGAAGCCAGGTGCCCGATGCTGGCGGGACACGAGTGCCGCGTTGCCCGAGCCACCACGCCCGCCGGTCACCACGGTGACCTCCTGGCCGGGCGTCACGAGATCGGCGATCACCACGCCCTCGTCGTCCCGGACGACCGTCCCGGGTGGAACGGGGAGCACCAAGTCCTCGCCGCGTCGCCCGTGGCGGAAGTCGCCCTCGCCGTGGGTCCCGTTGCCCGCACGATGGTGAGGGTTGTGCCGGTAGCGGAGGAGGGTGGCGAGGGAGTCATCCACGCACAACGTGACATCCCCGCCAGCGCCTCCCGAACCCCCTTCGGGGCGACCCCTGGGCTTCCCCTTCTGCCTGCGGAACGACGCCACACCCGCGCCGCCGTCCCCGGCACGTAGGTGGATCCGAACGGTGTCGACGAAAGAGGTCATAGGAGAGGATCCAAGTCGTAGGTCATGCGTTCCGAGTACCGAGTGGCCCGGGGACAGTGTGCCAGTCCGGCGACACCCAACGGAGATGATCGCAGGCGAGGCCCACGATCATTTCTCGGGACTTGGGACTCGGGACTTGGGACTCGGGACTTGGGACCCGGGACCCGGGACTCGGGACTCGGGACTCGGGACTGAGCTTCGCTCAGTCCACCAGCACCGACACCTGGCGTCGGCCGTTCTTGTCGCCGTACTTGATCCGACCTTCGGTGAGCGCAAAGAGGGTGTCGTCACGGCCGCGTCCGACGTTGTCCCCGGCGTGGATGCGGGTTCCACGCTGGCGCACGATGATCGCCCCGGCGGTCACGGTCTGGCCATCGAACACCTTCGGTCCGAGGCGCTTCCCCGCGGAGTCGCGGCCATTCTTGGTTGAGCCTCCGGCTTTTGTCTTTGACATGCTGTGTTCCTTTTCCGGGTCAGCCGAGGTCGATGCCGGTGACTTCGACCGTGGTGTACACCTGGCGGTGGCCCTTGCGTCGCCGGTAGCCGGTCTTGTTCTTGTACTTGAAGATGTCGATCTTGGGACCCTTCTCCTCGCCCCTGACGGTCGCGGTGACCGTGGCGGAAGAGAGCGCCTTCTTGTCGGTGATGGTGTTGCCGTCGCCGTCGACGATGAGCAAGGGCGTGAACGAGATCGACTCGCCGACGTCCTTCAGCCGTTCGACGCTGACGACGTCGCCGGTGGCGACTTTCGCCTGCTTTCCACCGATGTCAATGATTGCGTACATGATTGTCCAAAACCTCTGGGAGCCCGGAGACTCTACGTGTTGACCGATGCCTTTGCCAACCCCATGATGCCGATCAGTCGGCGTCGTGGAGCTCCTCCGCATGGAAGCGAGCGCCACGGAGTGCCGCTTCCTCGTCAAGGATGATGCCCCGCCCCTGGCAATGGGGACAGGACTCGGAGAAGTTCTCGAGGAGACTCTTGGAGACGTTCTTGCGGGTCATCTCCACCAAGCCGAGCGCCGAAACGTCATAGACCTGGGTACGGGTCTTGTCCCTCGCCAGGGTCTCTCGGAACTTCTGGAGGAGCATCCGCTGGTTCTTCTCCGACTCCATGTCGATGAAGTCGATGACGATGATCCCCCCGATGTCGCGGAGGCGGAGCTGGCGACCGATCTCCTCGGCTGCTTCGAGGTTGTTGTGGAGCACCGTTTCCTCGAGGCTGGACTTGCCGACGAACTTCCCCGTGTTCACGTCGATGACGGTGAGTGCCTCGGTTCGATCTATGACGAGGTGCCCTCCCGACTTGAGATACACCCGCCTGTCGAGGGCCTTGCGGAGCTGGTCCTCGACGTGGAAGCGCTCGAAGAGCGACAGTTCGTCCTCGTAGACCTTCACCTTGCCGATGAGGTCGGGGGCCTGGGTCTTGAGGTAGGCGCGGACTCGGTCGGCGGCCACTTCGTCATCGATGAGGAGCCGCCTGTACTCGGAGGTGAAGTGCTCACGGATGACTCGCAGGAGGAGTTCGGGTTCCTCGTGGATGACCCGGGGTGCGGGACCGCCCTCAGCCTGGCTGCTCACGGCCTCCCACTGCTCGACGAGTCGCTCGATGTCGCTGGCGAGTTCGTCCTCGGTGGCGCCGTTGGCCGCGGTGCGGACGATCACGCCGAAGCCCTTGGGACGGGCTTCCTTGATGGCATCCCGAAGGCGGCGCCGTTCTTCGTCGGGGAGGCGCCGGCTGATCCCCATCACGTCGGAGTCCGGGACGAGCACGAGGTAGCGGCCCGCCATGGAGACCTCTGCGGTCAGCCGGGCACCCTTGGTTCCCATGGCGTCCTTCACGACCTGGACGAGGACCTGGTCGCCGTTCTTGAGGACATCCTCGATGCGGGGGCTTCGGCCATGGACCGCCGGGTCCCGCTTCACATCGGAGGCGTAGAGCACACCGTTCTTGGATTCACCGAAGTCGAGGAAGGCCGCCTCCATGCCGGGAAGGACGTTGCGGACCACGGCGAGATAGATGTTGCCGGCGAGCGACCGGTCCTCCTCGGCCGCCACGTGGTGCTCGACGAGGGTCGGCCCCTCGAGGACCACGACTTGGGTCTGGTTGGGGCGTACCCGGACGAGCATCTGCTTCTTGACCGAGTCATCCGGGGGTGGAAGGGGTGGAAGCTCAACCCGGCGGGGTCGACCGTTGCTGGCCTGGCGGGATCCGCCGGAGCGCTGGTTCGGCCGGGCGGTCTGCTGACGGCTCTTCCCCTTGTGGGCTTGCCGCTTGGGAGCGGACTTCGGCTGGGTCTTGGGTTGCTCGATGACCCGTCGCACCTCGACGGTGGAGCGGCCGACCTTCCTGGTCGTGCGCTCCTCCACGCGATGCTCTCCCCGCACCGTCTTCACGGACACGGGTTCCTTGCGTCGGAACCACGCCATATTCGTCTGACTCCTTCCGGTGGCCGTCCGATGGATGGCCACTTCGATCTTGGTTCGAACGCCGTTTGGCACGATCCGGAGGGCGGCAGAAGAGGAAGCCACCGGTCCCTCGCCATGGGCGAAGGCCTGGAACCGGGATCGGAGCTCGCGGGCGGCTCCATTCGAACGGCCGCGTATGCGGCTCAGCACAGGGTACCAGCAGAAGCTCGATATCGGCTCACGGGCTTGTGGGGCCGCTACCGCGGGCACCGCAGCCGATCGCGATCAGAGCAACCGCGGCTGTTCGGGCTCCTCGGGGTCCCAACAGCGGCGACACCGGGCCTCGTAGGAGTCGATGGCTCCCAACACCACGAGATCGTCACTGCGCACCGTGCGCTGGGTGAAGTTGGCGGGTTCCCCGCACCGATGACACACAGCCAGGGCCTTCGTCACGTACTCCGCCCGGGTGGCCAACGTCGGGACCGGCTCGAACGGTCGACCGAGATAGTCGAGGTCGAGTCCGGCCACGATGACCTGGCGTCCCCCGTGAGCCAAGGATTCGGCGACAGCGACGAGTCCCATGTCGAAGAACTGGGCCTCATCTATCCCCACGACCTCCGTATCGTCCTCGACCCGGCGCAGGAGTTCGGCCGAGTTCTCGACCGGGATCGCCGAGACGGACAGGTGCGAGTGGGAGACGATCTGCTCCTCGGCATAGCGATTGTCGAGTGCCGGCTTGAATACCTGGACCTTCCGCCGGGCGATTCCGACCCGGACGACACGCCGGATCAGTTCCTCGCTCTTGCCCGAGAACATCGGCCCACAAATGACCTCGAGCCAGCCAACGTCACGGGTGCGGAACATTGGGCGCGAGCCTACTGCAGGCCCACCCTCCCGGCTCCGGGGTCCCGGGGCCTCATCCCCCGACCGTCATCTCGGGTGAGCGTCGCTGCGCCCGGAGGCGCGTGGTGACCCGACGCGCCCAGACCGAGTTGGCTATCCCGAGGCTCATGGCGGTGGCGAGCATCGAGGAACCGCCAGCGGAAAGGAAGGGAAGGGGGAGGCCGGTCGTCGGCACGAGCTGTACGGTCATCCCGACATTCACGAAGACCTGGAAGGCGACCATCGCCGCCACCCCGACCAGGGTCAGGGACGCGAACTGGTCCGGGGCACTCCCTGCGATGGTGAGCAGGCGCCACAGGACAATGGCGTAGATCGCGATGACCACCACCGCCCCCAGGAACCCGAGCTGCTCCCCGATGGCGGTGAAGATGAAGTCGCTCTCCTGTTCGGGGACGTAGTTGAGCCGGGTCAGGTAACCGTTGAACAGGCCCTTCCCGGCGAAGCGACCCGAACCGATGGCCGTGATGCTCTGTACCTGGTTGTAGCAGTCGCCCTGTGGGTCGCCGCCGGGGTCGAAGAAGCAGGTGAATCGTGCCAACTGATACGCCTTCAGGAAACCCACCTGGAAGAGGGCCCATGCCGCCCCGACGGCCCCGGCGACGAGGGCCAACAACTGGCGGCCGGTGGCTCCGGCTGCGTAGATCATCGCCCCGGCCATGAAAAAGAAGACGATGGCGGTCCCCAGGTCGGGTTGACGGGCAATGAGCAGGGCTGGAAGGGTGAGCAGTATGAGGACGCGGCCGATCTTCTTCCATGGCAGCGGCCCCTCGTCCTCGTCGCGTCGGCGCCGAAGAGCGGCGGCGAGCACGGCGGCCATGGCCGGCTTGGCAAACTCGGAGGGCTGGAGTGACTGGCCCCCGATGATGATCCACCGCGCGGCCCCCTTCACCTCTGGGAAGAAGTAGGTGGCGAGGAGGGCAAGGAGGGTGAAGACGTACACCGCGGCTGCGAAGTGCTCGAGTTCCCGGTAGTCGACGATGGAGAACGCCAGGAAGAGGACGATGGCGATCACGGCCCAGATCGTCTGCTTGCGCATCGTGGTGTACGGGTCGATCCCCGCCAGGGTGAGGCGTTCCACCGTCGCCGAGTAGATCATCGTGATTCCAAACGCGATGAGCACGAGCATGGCCACGAACAGCACCGGGTCCGAACCGCCGGCGTGGAACCGCCTGTCCTCGTCCGGGGTGAAGAGCGTCATGGGGTTGCCTCGGTCGAGGGAACATCCGGGTCCACCGCGTCCTCGACATCCCACGGCATCGGTGACCCGAGCAGCCCCCCTTCGATGATCGGGTCGACCTCCTCGCCCAGCAGGTGCTGGAGGATCGCCCTGCCCGCCGGGGCTGCGATCGCGCCACCACCACCGCCCTCTTCGATCACCACCACCACGATGTAGCGAGGTGCCTGGATGGGTGCAACACCGACGAACCACGCGTGCGGAAGCTTCCCCTTCTTGTGGTCGGCGGTCCCGGTCTTCCCGCCTGTCTGGCCCACCTTGTCCATGCCGCGGAACGCTTCCGACGCCGTACCGCCGGCAGTGACAGCTGCCAGGTCCGCCCGGAAGGCCGTGAGGAACGACTCGGGGACGTCGAGCGTGCGCAACAGGCGGGGCTGGATCACCTGGACCGCCCTGCCATCCACGTCCTCGATCCGGCGCACGACATGCGGCTCATACACCCGGCCGGTGACGAGCGACGAGAACGCCACCGCCATCTGGATCGGGGTGGAGAGGACGTCGCCCTGCCCGATCGAGAGGTTGATGAGGTCGCCACCCACCCACAGGTTCCCCGGGTTCTCCAACCGCACAGGGTGCAGCCGGTGGGGCGACTCGTCGGCCCATTCCTGGTAGAGCGCACGGTCGGGCATGAGCCCGTGGGCCTCGAACGGGAGGTCGACGCCGGTCCGCGTGCCGAAGCCCACGAGCCGGGAATGGTCCTGGAGGGTCGCCTCCTTCTCGGTGCCCTTGAAGCTGTCCCAGAGGCTGAACGCCGTGGCCCAGAAGTAGCCGTTGCAGGACTCCTCGAACGCGAGGTGGAGGTCGACGTCCCATCCGTTGCAGTGCGTGTCGGTGAACAACAACTGGCTCACCTCGTCGCCTTCGGAACGGAACGGGAACGCCACCCGTCCGTCGTCGGGGATGTGAAGAATGCTCCGCGAGCTCGTGAGCGGCTCCTCGGTCGCCTCGTTGTAGGCAAAGACGCCCTCATCCATGGCCGTGAAGTAGGTGAGGGCCTTGAAGACCGACCCCGGGGAGAACTGGCCCTGGATCGCGAGGTTGTTGAAGGCTTTGAGCCGGGTCAGCTCCTCGAATCGCTCCGTGGAGATCCCCTCGACGAACTCCTGCGGCTCAAACGCCGGGAAGGAGACCATGGCAAGCACCGCTCCGCTGGTCGCGTCGAGGACCACACCCGCCCCGGTACTGGCCTGCGACCGCACGACACCGACCTCCACACCGTTCTCGATCAGCTTCGAGGAAGCCGTTTGGCGGGAGAGCGTGATGGCATCTGCGATCGCCTGCTGCACGATCACCGTCAGCTCGGAGTCGGTGTTCAGGACGACGCGATGCCCCGGGATGGCAGCGTCCTCCTCCACCAGGCCGGTGATCTGGCCGGAAGGGGTGATGGTGAAGAGCTTGGCGCCGCGGGTGCCTTGGAGCACATCGTCGTACCAGCGCTCCACCCCGGCCTTGCCGACGATGCCGTTCCGGTCGAGACCGGGGCGGTCTGCGAGGTCCTCTTCGGATGGAGCAGCCGCGTAGCCGAGGACGTGCGCGGAGATGTCACCGAGGGGGTAGACACGGACGGGGGTCCACTCGACCTCGATCCCCGGGAACCGGGAGCGATGGGAGAGTACGAACAGCGCATCATCGGGCGTGAGCACCGCCCGATCCATCCGGTCGAGGCGGAACAGCTGGTTCTCCGGGCGGGAATCGAAGAACTCCTTGACCTCCCAGGCTGGCAGCTCCACCAGGGCCGAGATCTCCTGGATCAGGCGCTCCCTGGCCGTCTCGTCGCCGATCTGGGTGGGGTCGATGATGAGGGTCGGTTCCCGGCTGATGCCAGCCAGCATTCGGCCGTCCCGGTCGACGATGTCACCGCGGGGAGCCACTGTCGGAACGGGCTTCACCCGTTGGCCCTCGGCTCTGATCTCGTAGGAGGATCCCTGGGCGACCTGGACGAACCAAAGCTTGGTGGAGAGGATCCCCAGCAGCGCCGCGAAGATCAGTCCGATGGCACTGAGTCGAACCGTCATACCGGCTGCCTTCGGCTGCGGGGGCGGAGAATCCGGGCGAGGAGCGGAAACACCAGGGCCGCGAGGACGAGGTTGAGGATCGGAACGACCAATGAACGCTCGAGGAGCTCGGCCTGGAGGAGGGTGCCGCGGCCGGCGAGCGTGCCGATGACGAACTGCACCACCTCGGCCAGGAGGCTGATCGGCCATACCCCACCCACCGACCGGAGCGGGAGCTCGCTCGTCATGCGCAGTCCCGCATAGGCAACAACCGTCAGCATGAGCGCCCGCAGACCGAGGATGCCACCCCCGAGGAGGTCGAGGAACAGACCCGACGTGAACCCGAGGAGGAGGGCCGCTCGTGCGTCGACCCAACGGGCCGAGAGGATCACGAGTACCACCACCAGGTTCGGGGAGAGCCCGAAGAACGGGTCGTGGAACCGATTGATGAGCGTCGTCTGGAGAACGATCCCGATCATGAGGAGCAGGACCGCCCGGCCGACGGCGAGTCGCTCGCTGTTCACCCGCCACTCCCGACCGTGGTGGTGGTCGTGGACTCGCCCGGGGTCTCGTCGGTCGGTACCTCGATGACCGGGACGATCAGCACGTACCGCGGGAGGCGTGAGAAGTCTGCAAGTGGGGTCACCCGTGCGTCGGTGATCTGGTCGCCCAACGGGAGGAGCGTCTCGTGGGCATAGGCGACCTGCAGACCGCGGGGGAGCCCGAAGCCCGCGGTCGAGAAGACCGTTCCTTCCGGCACCTCGACCGCCCCGAACTCGACCGACAACCGCAGCTCACTGGCTCGACCGGTCCCCGTGACGATGCCAGTGACGCCATTCGGACTGTGCACGATCACCGCGTTCGCGGTGTCGATGAGGAGTTCGACCACGGCTTGCCGCTCCGTCGCCTGGACGACTCGGCCGATGAGGAGCTGTGCGTCGTTGAGCACCGGCATCCCCACCACGACTCCGGCTTCCGACCCCTTGGCGATGAGCAAGCCCCCGTCCTCCGTGGCACCGGTGACGTCGGCCACGATCGGAACCGTCTCCAACTCCAACTCCGACTCGAGATCGAGGAGCGCACGGAGCTGCTCAACCTCGAGTTCCAGCCGTGCCACCTCCTGGATCCGAGCCCGCAGCTCCTCGTTGTCTCGGACGAGCGTCTCGTTCTGCTGGCGGAGCGTGGCGATGGACGCGATCCCATTCACGAACTCGAACATCGGCTCGGCGAGGGCGTCGACACCCGTCTGGAGGGGGCCGAACAGGGCTGCCGCACCATTGCGCATGACCGCGACAAAGCCGACCTGCTCGGTCCGCTGTGCATCGAACGTCATGAGGATGAAGGAAAGCAGGACCAGGACTATGAAGACGAAGGTCGGAGTCCCGCGGCCCGAGCGAATTCGCATCGGTGTGGACTCAGGTCCGACCGGAGGAGACCAATACTCCCTGGAGCAACTCGAATTCTTCGAGGCAGCGGCCGGACCCGGTGGCCACCGATTGGAGGGGGTGGGCAGCGGTGACCATCGGCATCCCCGTCTCGTAGGCGAGGCGCTCGTCGAGGCCCCGCAGGAGGGCTCCTCCCCCGGTGATCATGATCCCCCGCTCCATGAGGTCGGCGGCGAGCTCCGGCGGGGTCTTGTCGAGGGTGTACTTCACAGCGTCGACGACGGCTTGCACCGGTTCCTCGATGGCCTCCCTGACCTCGGCCGACGACAGCAGGATGTTCTTGGGAAGGCCGCTCACGAGGTCCCGGCCCCTCACCTCCGCCGAGGGCTCCTTGGCGAACGGGTACGCGGAGCCGATCGCCATCTTCAGCTGTTCGGCGGTCCGTTCTCCCAGCAGGAGGTTGTACTCCTTCTTCACCCACTCGATGATCGCCTCGTCGAGCTCGTCACCCCCCACGCGGATCGATCGGGACACGACGATGCCGCCGAGCGAGATGACGGCCACCTCGGTCGTTCCACCACCGATATCGACGACCATCGACCCGGATGGCTCATGGATGGGGAGGCCGGAGCCGATGGCCGCGGCCATGGGCTCCTCGATGGTGTAGGCCCGACGAGCACCGGCCTGGTAGGCCGCCTCCTCGACGGCGCGCCGCTCGACCGGTGTGATCCCCGAAGGCACGCACACCACGATCCGGGGCCGTGCCCACTTGCGCTTGTGCACCTTCTGGATGAAGTAGCGAAGCATCATCTCGGTGATCTCGAAGTCCGCGATCACCCCGTCCCGCAGTGGCCTGATGGCGCGGATATGCGACGGGGTACGGCCGATCATCCGCTTGGCTTCCATGCCAACGGCGAGGGCTCGATTGTTCTTGGAGTTGATCGCCACCACCGACGGTTCGTTGAGCACGATGCCGCCACCCCGCACATAGACCAGCGTGTTCGCGGTCCCGAGGTCGATGGCCATGTCCTGGCCGGCGAAGGCGAAGAGAGCATCTGCCACTAAGGGCCCTCTCAAGAGCTTGCGGTGGCAGTGTACCCATGCGGGCAGTTATCCGCTCCAAAGCGATCGGCACGAGCACGAGCAAGAGCACAATCCGGGCTCGGGCATGGGCACGAGCACGAGCCCATCCCCGCCGACGTATGTGGGTTCACAGGCACGGGCAAATGCGGAGCCCCGCCATCCCTCCAGCCAGTCCCCCAACGAAGTTGGGGGGAAGGCCCCTGCCGCCGAAGGCGCGAGGTGGGGGGCTGCCCATGCCCGGGCTCGGGCTCTGGCTCGTGCTCCTCTGCTCGAGCTCCGCTCTCAGCCGAAAAAGATCCCCAACTCACGCTCGGCAGAGGCGGGCGAGTCCGAGCCGTGGACGATGTTCTCGCCGATCTCGAGGGCGAAATCGCCGCGGATGGTGCCGGGGGCGGCCTCGGCCGGGTTGGTGACACCCATCATCGTCCGACATACCGAGACCGCATTGTGACCGGACCACTCCATCGCCACCACCGGGCCAGAGGTGATGAAGGCCACCAGGTCACCGAAGAAGGGCTTCCCGACATGTTCCCCGTAGTGCCGCTGTGCCATTTCGTCGGTGATGGTGAGCATGCGCATCTTCTCGAGTGTCAGACCCTTCCCTTCGAAGCGGGAGATGACCTCGCCGACGAGTCCGCGGGCGACGCCATCGGGCTTGACCATGACGTAGGTGTGTTCGTGTGCCATGTCGGGAACGGTAGTGAGCGGCCAGCACCTACGGCGCTGGAGCTGAGCCAGAGGCGGAGTTGGTGTTGCTGTCTGATCAGCGTCAGCTGAGCAGCGCGCTGCGGACTTCGCCGACCAGGTAGATACTCCCCGCCACCAGCACCGAGCCATCGGGGCCGGCCGCGTTGATCGCCGCGGCAACGGCTTCCGGAGGACCCGGTACGATCTCGACCTCCACCTCGAGGACCTCATCGATCACCGTGGCAAGGTTGGAAGGGCTGATCGCCCGGGGATGGTCGACAGCGGTGACGACGATCCGCTCGGTGAGCCCCGCCAGGTGTTTCATCATCTCGGGTAGTTCCTTGTCACCCATTGCGCCGACGACGACGACCCAATCCCGGTCACCGAATTCCTCGGGCAACGATGAGGCAAGTGCTTCGAAGCCCGAGGGGTTGTGGGCGCCGTCGATCACGACGAGGGGCCTGCGGCCCACGACCTCGATCCTCCCCGGTGAGGTCGCCAGAGCGAACCCTTCCTCGGCTGCTTCGGCATCCAGCGCCCGCCCGAAAAGGGCCTCCGTGGCAGCCAGGGCGACGGTGGCGTTCACCGCCTGATGGCGACCGTGCAGTGGGAGAAAGAGCCCTTCGTAGTCGCCATGGACGCCCGCCACGTCGAGGTCCCAGCCACCAACTGCAACCCGGGCGCCCTTGATCGCGAATCCGCTGTCCCAGGCATGGTGGGCGACTCCCATCTCGGCTGCCCGTTCCCTGGCGATCGGGACCACGGATGCCGGGAGAGGTCCGGTCACGAGCACCGATCCCTCCTTCACGATCGCCAGTTTCTCACGAGAGATCGCCTCGACGGTGTCGCCCAGCCACTCGATGTGGTCCCGAGCGATCGACGTGATGACCGCCACCTCGGCTTCGATGACGTTCGTGGCATCGAGGCGTCCGCCCATGCCAACCTCGACGACCGCCACGTCAACCGAGTTGACGGCGAAATGGGAGAACGCCAGGGCCGAGGACAGCTCGAAGTAGGTCGGCTCCATCCCCGTCTCGGTCTCGAAGAACTCGACGAACAGGGCGAGGTCGCGCACGGCCTCGGTGAACATCTCGGGTGAGGCGGGCACGAGGTCGAGCATGAGACGCTCCTCGATGTGTTCGAGGTGGGGTGAGATGGTGGTGCCGACCCTCAGTCCGTGGGCGACGAGCAGGCTGCCCGCCACCCGGGACACTGTCGTCTTGCCGTTCGTACCGGCCACGTGGATGATGTCGTACGCCTCGTGGGGATCCCCGAGCGCCCCAAGCAACGCGTGCATGCGTTCCAGCCCGGGGCGGACGCCGCGGCCGACGTGTTGGTCGAGCCAGGCCACCGCCTGCTCCCGCGTCTCGATCATCCCAGCTCGTTCAGCTGGCCCTGGAGCGAGGAGCGGCGATCGGACAACTCAGCCACCTTCTCACGTTCCTTGGCGACGACGTCCTCCGGGGCCTTGGCGACGAACCCGGCGTTGGCCAGTTTGCCTTCGGAACGGCCGAGGTCCTGTTCGATCTCGAAGAGGGCCCGGCTGAGCCGATCTCGCTCTGCGCCGATGTCGATGAGACCCGCGAGGGCAATGAAGGAATGGACCGAGCCGGTGACCAGGCGCGTGTGTCCGGCGCCTGCCTCGGCGTCGATCGGGACCAGCGTGGCGTTGACCAGGCCGCCCAACTGGCCGGCCCACCACTCCTCGGTGATGTGCGTGGGATCGTGAACGAGCAACTCGATCGGCGTACGCGGGCTGAGCCCGTGCTGGGCCCGGAACGACCGCACGCCTGTGACGAGTTCCTGGAGCGTGTCGACACCCGCCGGGGCGGCGTAGTCGGGCGGGTCGGGCCAGGTCGCAGCCGCCATGAAGCCCTCGCCGACGAGGTGCGACCAGAGTTCCTCCGTGAGGTGGGGCATGGCCGGGTGGAGGAGCTTGAGCGAATCCCGTAGCACCGCTCCGAGGGTGTGGCGGGTCGAGACAGCGGACGAGTCCGACCTGAGGCCGACCTTGGCCATCTCGAGGTACCAGTCGAATACCTCGGCCCACATGAAGTTGTAGAGGAGCCCGAACGCATCCGAGAACCGGTACTCGTCGCACAGGTCGTCGAAGCGGCTGGCGACCACGGAGAGTCGGTGGAGGATCCATCGGTCGACCGGGCCCGGGTCGTTCGGGTATCCGCCGTCGGCGGGCACCGACGTGCCCTCGAGGTTGCCGAGGACGAACCGGGCGGCATTCCACACCTTGTTTCCGAATCGGCGGGCGCCGGCCACCCACTCCATTTCGAGCGGCACGTCGTGCCCGGGCGCAGCGGCCTGGAGCAGAGCGAGCCGCAGCGGATCCGCTCCGTACTCCTCGATCACATCGAGCGGGTCGATGGCGTTTCCAAGGGACTTGGACATCTTGCGCCCATCAGGGGCCCGAACCAAGCCATGGATGACTATGTCGGGGTAGGGCACTTCACCCATGAAGTGAATCCCCATCTGCATCATCCGGGCGACCCAGAAGTAGATGATGTCGAAGCCAGTGACCATCACGCTGTTGGGGTAGAACTTCTCGAGATCAGGCGTGGTGTCGGGCCAGCCGAAGACGCTGAAGGGCCAGAGCGCCGATGAGAACCACGTGTCGAGCACGTCGTCGTCCTGGGTCACCGCTCCCCCACAACCCGGGCACTCGGTGAGGTCCTCCCGCGACACATAGACCGCCTCGCACGTGCTCGCGCTTGTGCTCGTGCTCGTGCTTGTGCTCGTCACGCAATACCACGCCGGTATCCGGTGCCCCCACCAGATCTGGCGACTGACGCACCAATCCCGCAGGTTCTCCATCCAGGGGAAGTAGGAGTTCTGCCACCGTTCGGGCACGAAGCGACTCTCACCGCGACGGACGGCATCGATGGCAGGCACGGTGATCGGTTGGACCGAGACGAACCACTGCAGTGACAGATAGGGCTCGATGACAGTGTCACAGCGATAGCAGTGACCCACCGAGTGAGCATGAGCGTCGACCCCGACCAGGAGTCCCTCGGCCTCGAGTGCCTCCTTCACCGCCCGGCGGGCATCGAAGCGGTCCATCCCCTCGAAGAGGCCACCGTGGGCGTTGATCACGCCCTGCTCGTCCATCACGGTCACCGACTCGAGGCTGTGCCGTTCCCCGATGACGAAGTCGTTCGGGTCGTGGGCGGGTGTCACCTTGACGGCCCCGGTACCGAACTCGGGATCCACGTGCTCGTCGGCGATGATGGGGATCCTGCGTCCGACCAGGGGAAGGGTGACGGTCTTGCCCACGAGGTCCCTGTACCGGTCGTCATCGGGGTGCACCGCCACCGCCGTGTCGCCGAGCATGGTCTCGGCACGGGTGGTGGCTACGACGATGCGGCCACCACCATCGGTCAACGGGTAGGCGATGTGGGCCAGTTCCCCATCCTCGTCCCAGTATTCGACCTCGATCTCGGCGAGGGCGGTCCCACACCGTGGGCACCAGTTGATGATGCGGTTCCCGCGGTAGAGAAGGTCCTCCTCGAAGAGCGACACGAACACTTCACGGACAGCGACGGAGAGCCCCTCATCCATCGTGAACCGCTCACGGGACCAGTCGCACGAGTTGCCGAGCCTGCGCATCTGCTGGGTGATGCGGGCTCCGTAGCGACGCTTCCATTCCCAGACCTGTTCGTTGAAAGCTTCCCGTCCCAGGTCGTGCCGGGAGAGGCCCTCCTCTGCGAGCTGGCGCTCCACCACGTTCTGGGTGGCGATGCCGGCATGGTCGGTCCCGGGGACCCAGAGGGCGGCGAAGCCCTGCATGCGCTTGCGGCGGACGATCGTGTCGATGATCGAGTGGTTGAGGGCGTGGCCCATGTGGAGCTGCCCGGTGACGTTCGGCGGGGGAATGACCACACAGAACGGCTCCCCGTCGGGGTGCAGCTCGGGACGGAACACCCCCGCCTCCTCCCACCGGGCATACCAGGAGGATTCGATGTCATGGGGTTCGTAGGAGGGGGTCATGGGAGGTGAGTCCTGGGCGCTGCGTTCACGTCGTCGGGCCATGCTGGCCGCGGGGAGCGAGATGGTAGTGAGCCGGGGGACCCACCACGCATGACGTAAGGCTCAGAACCGGCCGTTAGGCCGAGCGCTCATGCAGGTGCATCAGCGGTGGCGCAGTCCGCATCACGACGGCCTCCTCGGTGACCTCGACCCGCGCCACATCGGATCGCGACGGGAGCTCGTACATGGTGTCGAGGAGGACTTCCTCGAGGATCGATCGCAGTCCCCTGGCCCCGGTGCCCCGTGCCATCGCCTGCTCGCCGATCGCACGCAACGCCCCCGTTGTGAACGTCAGCTCCACGTCATCCATCTCGAACAGGCGAGCGAACTGCCGCGTGAGGGCGTTGCGGGGCTCGGTCAGGATCGAGACGAGTGACTCGAGGTCGAGCTCCTCGACGGTGGCAACCACCGGGAGCCGACCGATGAACTCCGGGATCAGTCCGTACTTGTGGAGGTCGTCGGGGGTGACCTGTGACAGGAGATCTCGTGAGCCGAGGGCCTTGTGCGACTTGACCTCGGCGCCGAACCCAATCGAGCGCTTGCCGACGCGGTCGGCGATGACGTCCTCGAGGCCGGCGAAGGCGCCGCCGCAGATGAAGAGGACGTTGGAGGTGTCGATCTGGACGAACTCCTGGTGGGGGTGCTTGCGCCCGCCCTGGGGAGGGACGGAGGCCACGGTGCCCTCGAGGATCTTGAGGAGTGCCTGCTGGACGCCCTCGCCCGACACGTCACGGGTGATGGACGGGTTCTCGGCCTTGCGGGCGATCTTGTCGATCTCGTCGAGGTAGATGATCCCCTGCTCGGCCCGTTTGACGTCGAAGTCGGCCGCTTGGATGAGCTTGAGGAGGATGTTCTCGACGTCTTCTCCGACGTACCCGGCCTCGGTGAGGGCGGTGGCGTCGGCGATTGCGAACGGAACGTTGAGGAGCCTCGCCAGAGTCCTGGCCAGCTCCGTCTTCCCGGAACCGGTTGGGCCAACCATGAGGATGTTCGACTTCTGCAGCTCGACGTCGTCGTTGTGCTTCTTGCCGCTCCGCACCCGCTTGTAGTGGTTGTAGACAGCGACGGAGAGGGTTCGTTTCGCCTTCTCCTGGCCAATCACATACTCGCTGAGGAAGGCATGAATGCCAGCCGGGTTGGGGAGTTCGGTGAAATCGCCCTGTTCGGTGGCGGAGAACTCCTCTTCGATGATCTCATTGCAGAGGTCGATGCACTCGTTGCAGATGTACACCCCGGGGCCGGCGATGAGCTTCGTCACCTGCTTCTGGGACTTGCCACAGAAGGAGCACTTGACGAGCTCTCCGCCTTCTCCGAACTTGGCCACCCGAATCCTCTCTATGCCGACTGGACGGCGGTGAGGTCCCGCTTGGAGATCACCGCGTCGATGACACCGTACTCCACCGCCTCATCGGCGAGCATCCAATAGTCCCGCTCGGTGTCGATGGTGACCTTCTCGTAGGGTTGACCGGTGTGGTCGGCGAGGATCTTGTTGAGCTGCTCCCGCATCTGGACGATGAGCTTCGCCTGGATCTCGATGTCGGAGGCCTGGCCCTGTGCCCCGCCATGCGGCTGGTGCATCATGATCCGGGCATGGGGCAGGGCGAACCGCTTCCCCGTGGCACCACCGGCGAGAATGACCGCTGCTGCCGATGCCGCCATGCCCATGCAGACCGTGCTCACGGCCGGGCCGATGTACTGGATTGTGTCGTAGATCGCGAACAGCGACGTGATGGATCCGCCCGGGCTGTTGATGTAGAGGTAGATGTCCTTGTCGGGATCCTCGCTCTCCAGGTGGAGGAGCTGGGCCATGATCAGGTTGGCGACGGCGTCATCGATCGGGGTGCCGAGGAAGATGATGCGATCCTTCAACAGCCGGCTGTAGATGTCGTACGCGCGCTCACCGCGACTGGTGGACTCGACAACGGTCGGGACCAGGTAGTTCGAGAAGCTCATTCTTCTTCATCCTCTGTGGCTGCGTCAGTGTCTTCGTTGTCGACATCGGAGTCAACCACCTCGTCGGTGGCATCGGCGACATCGTCGTCGTCCTCTTCCTCGGGCTCTTGGAGCTCGACTGCAAGAGCCTTGAAGTCGATGGCACCGCCGCTCCCGTCCACGGGGACCGCGGAACCGAGCAACGTCTCCATCGCCTTCTGCCTGAGGATATCAGTGGAGATCCGCTTCTCCTGAGGGGTTCCCTCGAGGTGCAGCTCACCGGACTCGGGGCCGACCATGGCCTTGAGTGCCTCCACGGCACCATGGAGTTCGTCCCGGGTGACTTCGAGTCCTGCGTCCTCGGCGATGGCATCGAGCGCCAGGTTGATCCGCACCGTGTACGCAGCCTGGTCATTGAGGTCACCGACGAACTCCTCCTGCTTCAGGCCGGTTGCCTTGAAGTAGTCGTCGAGGGTGACGTTCTGCTCCTCCAGGCGGTGGACGAACCTGTGGAGGAGGTCGTCCATCTCTGCCCGGACGATCCCGGCCGGGATCTCGACTTCCACGTCGCCGCTCACGGCGTCGAGGAGCGACCGCCGGTAGGTCTCGTGTATCGACTCGAGTTTCCGCTGGCCGAGGCGTCGCCTCAACGTCGTGGTGAAGTCCTCAACCGTGTCGAACTCCGTGACCCCTGACACCCACTCATCGGTGAACTCGGGGAGTCGCTTCTCCCGCACTTCGGAGACGAGCACCTTGAAGGTGACCGCTTCGCCTGCCCGCTCTCCGAATCCTTGCGGCAGTTCTCCATCGAACTCGACGATGCCTCCCTTGGCGATCCCCGGGAGGTGGTCATCGAGACCCTCGAGCAGCATCCCCGATCCCAACTCGTAGAAGAGTCCGTCGGCGTTGACCTCTTCCACCGGGACCCCATCCTGAGAACCAGTGAGGTTGAGGACGACGTAGTCACCGTCCGCAGCGGCCCGGTCGACCTCCTCGACGTCGGCGAACTGCTCGCGCATGAGCTCGACCTGCTCCTCGACCTCGTCGTCGGTGACGACCGGGGAGTCGACGGTGACCTCTCGCCCGACATAGCGCGGCACGGTGTCGAGCACGGGCCACAGGGCCACCTTCACATCGACCTCGAAACCGCCTTCCACGTCGCGCAGCGCATCGAGCGATGGGGGAACTGCTGCTTCGAGACCCTGTGCTTCGAGGATCTCGCCGACCTTCTCCGGGAGGATGTCGTCGATCGCCTCCGACCGGATCCTCTCGAGGCCCAACGCGGCCTCCACGACCTTGCGTGGCGCCCTCCCGGGACGAAACCCCGGTATCCGCACCTCACGAGCGAGTTTACGGGCTGCCTTGTTCTTGGCCTGCTCGAGGTCGGCCTCGATGATGGTGAAGGAGACCAGCCGTTCGAACGGCCCGACCTCACTGACTGAGATACTCACGAGAACTCCTCCGATGGTCATCACGAGAGGGTCGGGTCTCTGCCCGACCCTCGGAGGGTGACCGACGGGATTCGAACCCGCGACCTCCGGGACCACAACCCGGCGCTCTAACCTTCTGAGCTACGGCCACCATGCTGGCGGCAGCGGACCGCCCCGGCGAAGAGCCACATTAGACCGGAGGGCCGAGGTAGGAGGTTTGGGCAGTCGACCACCAGACTGCCCGGTCGAGCTCCGCCCGCCGGCCTGCCGCCCTGCGGCGCGACCACCCAGCGAAGGCGGCGCGGGTTGTGCGGGCGGAGGGATGCACTGCGCTTCGCGTGTGACTCGTGGGCTCGTCGTGAACCCCGGACTTCGTCCTTGGTCGTTCTGTGACCGCCTCCACCCACTCAGCAACCCCCGAACCCTTCGGGCCGTGGGTTGCAGTGCGGGCGGAGGGATTTGAACCCCCACGGGACGATGCCCACCAGGACCTAAACCTGGCGCGTCTGCCAATTCCGCCACGCCCGCGTCCCCGGCAGCGTAGAACCCATCCCGGCCAGCGACGCCGACCGCCCAGAACCGCAGAGAGCGCCCGGCGAAACCGGACGCTCTCTCGGGGTGGGTCGCGAGGGATTCGAACCCTCAACCTGCGGCTTAAGAGGCCGTTGCTCTGCCGTTGAGCTAGCGACCCGGGGGGATCCTACTGCTCGTCCGTCCCCAAGAGGAAGCCGCCCCGCCGTCATCGATGCACCCAATCGCACGGTGGACCCGGACAGCTGGAGCCGCACGCCGGGTCCCCGGCCACCTGTGAGAGAATCCGACCGATGCGCACCGCACTGACCCGGGCCGGGGTGGTCTTCGGCCTGCTCGCCTACCTGGCATCCGGATGGCTGTATCTCGGTGCCGGACTGGTCGTGCCCGGCGCGGTGGCGCCCCTCCTGTGGGCGGTCTGGCTGGCCGGGATGTGGGCGGTGGGACGACTCGTCCGGCACCGCTCCCTGTGGACCCTCGCGGCGGGGCCGGCGGCGGTGCTGTTCTGGATCGGCTTCGTCTCGCTCGGCGAATGGCTCTTCGGGTGGACAGCCTGAGGGTTGTCCCCGAAGAAAGCACTGGCTCCTAAGCTGCCCACCTCACGGGCTGTAGCGCAGCTTGGCAGCGCACCTGCTTTGGGAGCAGGGGGTCGTCGGTTCAAATCCGACCAGCCCGACCGGGGCAGGAACAGCCCGGCGGTACAATCCCGGGCCTCTGCGGGTGTAGCTCAATGGCAGAGCTTCGGCCTTCCAAGCCGATTATGCGGGTTCGATTCCCGTCACCCGCTCCATCTCCCCCCTGGCCTAGATTCCGCCGGTGCCGCGCCCGACCGACTCCCCACTCGTGATCGATCGTCGTGTCTTCGTCCCGATGGCCGACGGCACCCGCCTCGCGCTCACCCTCTACCTGCCGGACGCCCCCAACGACGGGCCGTTCCCCGCAGTCATCGAGTCGCTCCCCTACCGGAAGGACGATGACTGCACGGCCCGCGACTTCTCGACCTTCTCCCACCTGGCTGCCCGGGGCATCGCCGGGATTCGCATCGACATCCGGGGTACCGGCGCCTCGACCGGGGTGATCGAGGACGAGTACACCGCCCAGGAGCAGGCTGACAACCTGGCGGTGATGGACTGGGCCGAAGCCCAGGCGTGGTGCAGCGGGCAGCTCGGGATGTGGGGCGTCTCCTGGGGCGGTTTCAGTGCCCTCCAAACGGCGATGCTCAGGCCCCGCCAACTCAAGGCAATTGCCTCCATGCACGCCACCCACGACCGATTCGCCTGCGACGTCCACTTCACGGGCGGCTCACTCCACGCGGCCGAGCAGGTCGAGTGGCCGACCCTCATGGTCGCCATGAACGCTCTCCCACCCGACCCCGACATCGTCGGGGACGGCTGGCACGACGAGTGGATGCAGCGCCTCGAAGCCACGCCGCAATGGCCACTCGAGTGGCTGCGTCACCAGCGCAGGGATGAGTACTGGCTGCATGGGTCGCCGATCGCCGACTACGGGGCCATCTCCTGCCCCACCCTGCTCATCGGCGGATGGCTCGACGGGTACGTCGACGGGATGCTGGCGCTCTCGGAGCACCTCACCTGCCCGACCCGTACGGTGATCGGACCCTGGGGCCATCGCCGCCCGGCCACCGGCGTTCCCCGCCCGACCTTCGACCACCTCGACCTCCTGGCGAGATGGTTCGGACATCACCTCCGGGGCGATTCCAACGGGGTCATGGAGATGCCGGCCGATGACGGCATTCATCCGAACGTCACCCCCATACGACGAGGAGGAGGTCGCGGGGTTCTGGCGGGCGGAGGCCGAGTGGCCTGCGGCGGATAGCACGACGTGGACGGTGGACCTCGCCGATCTCGCCCACCGGGGGACCTCCTGGTCCGGTCCACAGTGGGTCGGCGTCGCACGCGCCCGGCGTGGGACCGCTCCGGTGTGACCAGCACCGACCCCGAACCCGACGATGACGCCTCCATGACCTTCACCAGCGCTCCGCTGGACGAGCCGATCGAGATCCTGGGGACGCCGGAAGTCGAACTGACCCTGACCACCGACCGGACGGTGGGACTGGTCGGGGCGAGGCTTCTCGCGGTGGCACCGGAAGGACCGGCCCACCTCATCTGCCGGGGTAGCCGCAACCTGGCGTTCCCCGGGAGCATGTCCGAGCCTCGCAAGCCCGTACCCGGCGAGGCCGTGGCGCTCCGGTTCCCGCTGCGCGCCACCTCGGCAGTGATCCCGGCCGGCTGGCGAGTGCGCCTCTCGCTTGCCGGGGCCGACTTCCCGATCGCCTGGCCCCCCGGCCGGCGATTCACGCTGCAGGTGGATTCGTTGCAGTCGCGGCTGCACCTTCCCGTCGTGCCGGTCCGTCCCTCCGAATCCCACCTCGACCTCCCGCCTGCCGGCGACCTGCCCGTGCCACCCGTCGAGACATGGCGATCCGACTCGGATTGGAGCGTCCGACGCGACGACCACGAAACCACATTCGAGAGGACTTCCGGGCACACGGAGTACCAGCCGGAGCGCGAGGACCTGACCTACGTCGCCGACCAGGTCTGGAGTGTCTCGGTGGATGACTACGACCCGGCCACCACCAAGGCATCCTCCCGCTGCGTCCTCCGGCTCCAACGCCCCGGATGGCACGTCGAGACCGCCGGGACCCTCGAGATCACAGGAGACGAGTCCGACTTCCACGTGGTCATCGAGCTGGCCGCGTCCCTCAACGGCGATGAGGTCTTCCGCCGGGAGTGGGTGGAGGAGATCGAGCGGGAGTGGGCCTGAAGCGCCCCCGACAGGATTCGAACCCGTGACCTGCGGATTAGAAGTCCACTGCTCTATCCAACTGAGCTACGGGGGCGGAGTGAGTGTACGGCACCGTCAGCACCGACGCCGGCCCGGCCATCATCGCCGAAGGCGCCGGGTCATAGGTCGCGCAGCACCTCGACCAGCGCATCCAGGGCCTGCGCCCGGTGGCTGACGCGGTTCTTCTCCTCAGCCGAGATCTCGGCCAAGGTCCGCCCACCTGCCAGCTCGAAGACCGGGTCGTACCCGAAGCCACCACTCCCCCGTCGCCCCTCGGCGATCGCTCCTTCGAGCTTCCCTTCGACGACCAACTCGCGGCCGTCCGGCCAGGCGAGGACCACCACCGTTCGGAACCGGGCCGAGCGTTCAGTGACCCCGGACATCACGGTGAGCATCTTGTCGACATTGTCGGAGTACGAGGCGTGGGGCCCGGCGAATCGTGCAGTGCCCACCCCCGGCGCCCCGCCCAGGGCATCGACCTCGAGCCCGGTGTCGTCGGCGATCGCCGGCAGCCCGGTCGCCCCACACACCTCCCGGGCCTTCTTGCGGGCGTTACCTTCGAGGTCGTCGGCGTCCTCGATGACATCGGGCCAGTCGAGCCCCCCGACCAACTCCCCCACCACACCGGCACCGACGAGCACCGACTCCATCTCGACGATCTTGTCGGCGTTCTTGGACGCCAGCACGACCCGATCCAGGAGCATCACTCCATCCCGGTGAGCTGGGTCTGCGCCTCCAGCAGTTCATCGATCCCCGTCGAAGCGAGGTTGAGCAGGCCATCGAGCTCCACGCGGCTGAAGGGCTGCTTCTCGGCCGTCCCCTGCACCTCCACGAGGAGGCCACGCCCGGTCATGACGACGTTCATGTCGACCTCGGCTGCCACATCCGACTCGTACTCGAGATCGAGCAGGCCGACGCCATCGACGATCCCCACCGAGGTGGCGGCGAGGCGGTCGAGGATCGCAAGATCGGCCACGAGGCCCTTCTCCACCCCGTGGGACAGGGCGTCGAACATCGCGACCCAGGCACCGGTGATCGCGGCCGTCCTCGTGCCACCGTCCGCCTGGAGGACATCACAATCGACCTGGACCATCGCCTCCCCCATGCGGGAGAGGTTGACGACGGAACGAAGGGATCGTCCGATCAGTCTGCTGATCTCCTTCGCCCGTCCGCCCTGGTAGGCGTCACGCCGCACCCGGTCTCCGGACGACCCGGGAAGCATGGCGTACTCGGCGGTGACCCATCCCTTCCCGGTCCCGCGCATCCAGCGGGGAACGTTGGCGTCGATCGAGGCCGTGCACAGGACCCGCGTGTCGCCGAGTTCGATGAGGACCGAACCGGGAGTCGTGGAAGTGAACTGACGGGTGAATCGCACGGGACGGAGTTCATCGGCGGGTCGTGAGCGCATCCGGCCATGCTACGCCCGCACCGGGTGACAACACCAACCTTCGGCCGTCACACTCAGAGGTGGATGAGGTCCCCGGCGCGCACCACCGTGATCGGGCCGGGGAACGCCTTCGAGGCCTGGTCGATCGCTCGGTCGGTCTCCACGTCCTCGCGGAGGTGGGTGAGGAGCAATCGCTCGACGCCGGCTGCAGACGCCATTCGTCCGGCCACCTCAGGGGTGCAATGGACATCCGGCATGAAGTCCTCGAGGGTGGTCGCATCACACAGTAGGGCATCCGCTCCCCGGGACAGCTCGACCACGTCATCGCTCCATCCGGTGTCGCCGGTGTACACGAGGCTGATTCCCCGCCCGGTTGCCCGGGTGGCGACGGTGGGCACGGGGTGGGTCGCCTCGGCGAATCGGAGGGCAACGTCGCCCACGCCGGTCACGTCACCGGGGCCCACCAGGTGGTGATCGAAGACCATTGCCATCTCCTCGTCGGAGTGCTGGACGAACGCTTGCACCCGGTTGAAGACGCCTTCCGGGGCGTACGAGGTGATCGCCGGCCGACGCACGACGCCGTAGCGGCCGGCGTGGTACCAGGCGAGGAGGTCGGCGCAGTGATCGAGATGCCCATGGGAGATCATGAGGGCATCGACTTGGTCGATGGAGGACTCACCGCTGAGGGCCGTGAACGCGCCCGGTCCCAGGTCCATGATGAGTGACGTGTCACCGTGCTCGAGCAGGAAGCCTGATGCCGGTGCCCCCTTCGCCGGATAGGTGCCGGAGGATCCGAGGACGCGCAGCAACATGGCGTGCAGCGTAGCCACGGACCCCCGTCGGCCGACCGCATCCGGTCAGCGGATGGCGACCTCCTCCACTCGGCTTCCCCGGATGCTCCAGGCACGCAGGTCGGGCACGGAGACGACATGGCCCGCGATGATCCACACCCACCCCGGTTCGCCAGCCAGGGTGATGTCGGTGTCCGACGGCACGGCAGGGGACGCTGGATGTGAGTGGAAACCACCGACGATCTCGAGGCCCGAGTCCTCGACGTCCCGCAGGACCCGGTAGTGCTGCTCGGGGTCCAACGTGTACGAATCGGGCGATGCCTCGACATTCGTGACCGGGACGAATCGATCGACCTCGCGCCCGCGGCCGACCAGCAGGCCACACGCCTCGTCGGGGAGGCATGCCCTGGCGTGCTCCACCATCTCGCTCTGGAGTCGCGAGGAGATGAGGACCGGCCCCTCAGTGCTCGCCATCACCGCTCACCCCTCGGAACGACAGGTCGACGGCCAGCCACAGGGTCTTGGAGAGCGGGTGGAAGACGACGGGGACAACCAGGTTCAGGGTGAGGACACCGGCGAGGAGCCACCCCCAGGGGACATCCGGCCACAGCAGCCAGATTCCGAGGCCCATCGAGGCGAGAAAGAGGAAGCTGATGAGCGCGGTGTTGATGACCATTGCGCCCACCCAGAACCCGGGCTCTCGCTCGAACAGGAGGTCGCATGACCCGCACGCCGCCTCCAAGTCGAAGAAGGTCCGGAAGATCGGTGCGTGCCCACATCTCGGGCAAGCGCGCCGGAGGGCACGTCCGTAGCCGGCCACTAGACCTGTGTCATCGCAAAGGTTCGGGGACCCAGCATCAGAGCCTCCGCCGCCTCCGGCGATTCCGGGGAGCCGGCTTGGCGTCCCGCATCGGGGGATCCCAGGCCCACAGGTCATCGAGGCGCTCGTCCGACGAGTACATCTTGACGAGTTCGTGGTCGAGTTCGGCCTCCCGTTGCATGGCCTGGACCGCAGTCTCCTGGTCCCATGCCGCGAGCGTGAGCACCATCCCTGGACGCCCAGCTCGAGCGGTGCGCCCGGAGCGGTGAAGGAACGTCTTGGCGTCACTCGGCGGATCGAAGTGGATGACGAGGTCCACGTCCTCGATGTCGAGTCCGCGGGCGGCGACGTTGGTGGCGACGAGGACCGGGGTCTTGCCGTCGGTGAAGCGCTCGAGCGCTTCTTGCCGCTTGTGCTGCGGCAGGTCGCCGTGGATCGCCCGGGCGTCGACGCCGGCATCCCGGAGGTCACCTGCCACCCGGTCGGCAGCCCGCTTCGTGTGGGTGAAGACAAGCACTCGATCGGTGCTGGCTGCCACCCGGGCGGTCACTGCCAGCTTGTCCCGATGGTGGACGAGCAGGAATCGGTGCTCCATCTGCTCCACCGAGATGGTGTCGGACTCGACCTCGTGCCGCACCGGGTCGGTGAGACGTCGACGAACGAGGTGGTCGATGGCGCCATCGAGGGTCGCGGAGAAGAGCATGGCCTGATGGGGGTCGGGTACCTGCCGCCAGATGTACTCCACCTGGGGGAGGAAGCCCATGTCGCCCATCTGGTCGGCCTCGTCGAGCACGACGGTCCGAACCATGTCGTACGTGACCGCTTTGCGGTCTTGGAGGTCGATGAGCCGCCCGGGAGTGGCAACGATGATCTCCGCCCCGGCCGCGATCTCGTCGATCTGCTTCCCCATCGAGACACCACCGTAGACCTCGCACACGGCGACACCCATCGCCTTGGCGAACGGCTTGAGCTCACCAGCCACTTGGGCGCACAACTCACGAGTGGGGACGAGGATGAGCGCCTGGGGACCGCCGGCGCCGGCCACCACCTTCTGGACGACGGGGAGTCCGAAGGCGAACGTCTTGCCCGACCCGGTCTGCGCCTTGCCGCACAGGTCGCGCCCGCTGAGGGCGTCGGGGATTGCGTCGGCCTGGATCGGGAAAGGGTGCTCGATGCCCTTCTTGTGGAGTACCTCGATCATTGGGGCCGCGAGTCCGAGATCGGCGAACCGCACATCGGTGCGAGCGTGTTGAGCGGAGGTCATATCTGTCCTGGAGCGAAGCGGCGAGGCAGTCAGCCATCGAGCCGACTCCCAGTGTAGGGGCACTGCGGGGACTCGGGGGGCGTTCCGAGTCCCAAGTCCCGAGTCCCGAGTCCCAAGTCCCAAGTCCTCAGTCCCTCAGGTTTCCTCAGTCCTCATTCTCCTCAGGAACTCCCGAGCGACCTCGGGGTCGGCGGTCCGCGCCATGTCGGGGAGGGCGGCGATGAGCGCTGACCCGTACCGGGCCTTCGCCAATCGAGGGTCGAGAACCACCACGAGCCCGCGGTCGTCCACCGACCTGATCAGCCTCCCCGAGCCTTGGGCAAGGAGGACCGCAGCCCGGGGTAGATCGACTGCCGCGAACGAGGAAAGGCCCTCCGCTTCGGCCAGTTCGCGCCTGGCCTGCCACAGTGGATCGTCAGGACGGGGGAAGGGCAGCTTGTCGATGATGACCACCTGCAGGCTGCGGCCGGGGATGTCGAGTCCTTCCCAGAACCCCATCGTGGCGGCGAGAACGGAGGTCTCATCCTCCTCGAACTCACGGACGAGTGCCTGCTTCGGGAGTTCTCCCTGCACGAGCAGTCGGTATGACGTCTCACCGGCCAGCCGCTCCGCTGCCCTATCCAGCATCCGGTAGCTGGTCGTGAGCAGCAGCCCCCTTCCCCCTGAGAGGGCGAGCAGCGCCGCGGCCTCGTCGAGCGCCTGGTCCGCCCACTCCTCGGAACGCGGATCGGGAAGGGAAGCAGCGACATAGAGGCAGGCTTGCGTCCGGTAGTCGAACGGGCTCTGGACGAAGAGCCGAGTGTGGTCGTCGGCGGTGAGGCCGAGTGCGCGGGCAGTCGGACTGAGATCCCCTCCCACCGACAGCGTGGCCGAGGTGGCGATGATCGTCACCTCGTCGAGGAGGTGGAACCGAAGCAGGCCCGCGACGTCGATCGGGGCCACCTTGAGCGACGGGCGGGCGCCGCCTTCCACCCAACCGACCAGCCCTGCATCCATGGTGGCCACGAAGTCGAGGTCACCCAACATGTGGCCACTGAGCCGAAGCAGCCTCGCCTTGGCCCCCACCCCGGCCGGTGTCGACGGCGTGGCCGACCGGACAGTGGCGACGAGGTCATCCACGACCAACAGCAGGCGCTCGAGAGCGCCGGAGGCGGCGAGGTCCGACGGGTCCTGGAACCGACCCGGCCTGGTATCGGCCAGCGACTTGTCGAGTGCGGTGGCGGCACCCGTGAGGGCCCTGGTGAGCCGCGTTGCCACGGCTGATCCGACGATGAGCGGGAGCGCCCGAGCCGACCGGACCAGCTGCCACACCCGCCATCCGGCCAGTTCGACCCCGAGCGCCGAGGCCATGGTGTCCTCCAGGCGATGGGCCTCGTCGAACACGACGAAGCGGTGCTCGGGGAGGATCGCCTTGTCGGCTGCCAGGTACGCCCCATAGAGGTGATGGTTCACGACGACCACATCTGCACGCTCCGCCTTCTCGAGGGCGGCCATCGCGAAGCACTCCTTCCCCTGCGGACAGGCTTCCCGACCCGGGCACTCCATCCCTGCCACCGAGTACTCCGACCAGTCTTCGACCTCGAACGGCATGGCGTCCCGATCACCCGAGTCGGTCTCGGCCGCCCACTCGACCAGCTTCTGCAGCTCGTCGGGGAGCGTGGTACCTCGGTCGAAGAGCCCTTCCTGGCGGCTCCACCCGGCGCCCTCGAGATGCTCCTCGAGGCGGCTGAGGCACAGATAGGAACCGCGACCCTTCACCACCGCCGTCGTGACCGACAGTTCCTCGCGCAGGGCTTCGGCGATGAAGGGGAGATCCCGCTCACCCAACTGGTCCTGGAGGCTCTTGGTGGCAGTCGACACCACCACCCGCTGCCCGGACGCCAGCGCAGGAACGAGGTACGCGAAGGACTTGCCGGTGCCGGTCCCGGCCTCGACCACGAGGTGCCGCCCCTCCTCGATGGCGTTGGCGACGGCCCGGACCATCTCTACCTGGCCTGCCCGCTGATGCCCGCCCTCCCGGGCCATGACCACGCGTTCGAGCAGCACTTCGGAACGGTCGGCGAGGGACATGACCGCGATCGTACGACAGAACCCCGGGTGAACGAAGCCACATGGACGCAGCTCCTTCTACATCCACGAGCGGCTCTACCGTACGACCGGCAGGAGACGCAGAGGTAGGCGGCGCGGTGGCACAGCAGTTCATCTTCACCATGATCGATGTCAGCCGGCATCATCCACCCGACAAGGACATCCTCACCAACGTCACACTGGCGTTCCTGCCGGGAGCCAAGATCGGCGTCATCGGCCACAACGGGGCCGGGAAGTCGTCCGTGTTGAGGATCATGGCAGGGCTCGACACCGGATTCACGGGCAAGGCGAAGCTCACTGACGGCTACACGGTCGGCTTTCTCCCCCAGGAGCCCGCCCTCGACCCGACGAAGGACGTCCGGGGCAATGTGATGGAGGGCGTCGCCTCCATCCGGGCTCTCATCGACGAGTACAACGAGGTCCTGGCCGGCTGGTCCGAGCCCGACGCCGACTACGAGAAACTCGGTGAGCGCCAGGCCATCCTCGAGAAGCGGATCGAGGCGGCAGGGGCCTGGGACCTCGACCGCCAGGTGGAGATCGCCATGGACGCGCTCAGGGTTCCCCCGGGCGACGCCGAGGTCACCACCCTGTCCGGGGGCGAGCGTCGTCGCGTCGCCCTCTGTCGGCTCCTCCTCTCCCACCCCGACCTTCTCCTCCTCGACGAGCCAACCAACCATCTCGACGCCGAGTCCGTCCTCTGGCTGGAGCGCCACCTCAAGGAATACGACGGCACGGTGGTTGCCGTGACCCACGATCGCTACTTCCTCGACAACGTCGCGGGATGGATCCTCGAACTCGACAACGGGCGCGCCTACCCCTTCGAGGGGAACTACTCGGGCTGGCTCGAGCAGAAGGGGGCCCGCCTCGCGCACGAGGAGAAGGAGGAATCGGCCCGCCAACGCACCCTCGCCCACGAACTGGAGTGGGTACGCATGAGCCCCCGGGCCCGGCAAGCCAAGAGCCGGGCCCGCCTGCGGGCCTATGAGGATCTCCTTGCCGCGTCCCAGGACCGCGAACAGCGCCCGGGGAGGCTCGAACTGCAGATCCCGATGACCCGTCGCCTCGGGGACAAGGTCATCGAAGCCTCCGGCTTGGCAAAGAGCTTCGGGGACCGTCTCCTGTTCGATGACTTGTCCTTCAGGCTCCCCCCAGCAGGAATCGTCGGGGTGATCGGTGCCAACGGAGCGGGCAAGACGACGCTCTTCCGGATGCTCACCGGACACGAGTCACCCGATGCGGGGACACTCGAGCTCGGATCGACCGTCGACCTCGCCTACGTGGACCAATCCCGGGATGCGCTCGAGTCCGAGAACACCGTGTTCCAGGAGATCACCGGCGGGACCGACTTCCTCCAGGTCGGCAACCGCGAGCTGAACAGCCGAGCCTACGTCTCCTCCCTCAACTTCAAGGGCTCCGACCAGCAGAAGAAGGTCGGCAACCTGTCAGGGGGTGAACGGAACCGGGTTCACCTCGGCAAGCTGCTTCGAACGGGCGGCAACCTGCTCCTCCTCGATGAACCCACGAACGACCTCGACGTCGACACCCTCCGCTCCCTCGAGGAGGCCCTCTCGGTCTTCCCCGGATGTGCCCTCGTCATCTCCCACGACCGTTGGTTCCTCGATCGGATCGCCACCCACATGCTCGTCTTCGCCGGAAACAGCGAGGTCAGGTGGTTCGAAGGCAACTTCACCGAGTACGAGGAGTGGGCAAGGGCCGAGCTCGGCGAGGAAGCGGTCCGGCCCACCCGGATCAAGTACAAGCGCATCAGCCACTGATCCACCACCGGCCGGCCCTCGGAGGAGGTTCGGTGCCTACAATCGGGCCACCGCACATGGCACCCAACGACGAGACAGAACTCGACATTGCCGAACTGTTCGATCGTCTCCCCATTCCCCTCTATGCCACCTCCAGGGAGGGTCGGGTCCTGGCCGCCAACCGGGCCTTCTGGGAAATCTGGGAACGACCGGATGACCAGAAAGACGCCACCCGCACCGATCGCCTCTACGCCGACCCGACGGAACGCAAGCGAGTGATCGAAGAACTGGACAGGTCCGACCTCGAGCTGATCGACTGGGAGCAAGCGATCGAAACCCCGAAGGGGACCCGGTGGATCCATCCGCTTGCCAGGGTCATCCGCGACACGGACGGAAGAATGACCGGGTTCGAGGGCGGATTCCTCACCGTCACTCCCGTCCCCGATGCCGGTGCCGTCGAACAGCAGCAGCGGATCCTGCTCGAACGCACCGCCGATTCGGTCCTCATCCTGGACCCCGAGGGACGCATCATCTGGGCCAACTCGTCCGCTCGCCGTGTCCTCGGCATCACCGAGGCGACCGTCCAGGGCCGCCCACCGCTCAACGAAGTCGCCGGATTCGAGGTTCCCTTCCAATCGTTTGCGGCGACCGCCCCCGATCGTGGCGAACGGACATTCCTCATAAAGGGAGAGCGGCGCCACTTCTGGGTCAATCTCGAACCACACCTCGGGAGCGATGGGACTGCCGCCTTCTACTCCCTCATCGGGACCGACCTCGCACTTCTCGACGACGCCCGCTCTCGACTCGCGACATCGGTCCTGCAACGGGACGAAGTCATCGGCACCGTCGCCCACGAGATCCGCACACCGCTCACCTCCGTGCTCGGCCTGAGCGAGGAGCTCGCGACCCGTCTCGCCGCGACCGGCGACGCCGAGGCCGCGGAGTTGGCCGCCCTCATCGCCCGCGAATCGATCGACATGGCCAAGATCATCGACGATCTCATCGACTCCAACGCCAACGGAAGGTCGAGGGCGGCCATCGGTACGATCGACCTCCGGCGGGAGGCCCTGGCCGCCGCTCGGTCAATCGAATTCCCGGCCGGGGACTTCGACGTGGAGGGGGAGGCGCTGGCCCAGGGGGACCCGGCCTGGGTTCGTCGGATCGTCCGCAACCTCCTCACCAACGCCCGTCGCTACGGGAGGCCACCCGTCTCCGTCCACCTCTCAACGGAAGACCAGGAAGCGCGACTCCGCGTCATCGACCGCGGACCAGGAGTGCCCGATGACCTGGTCCGATCGATCTTCGAGCCCTACGTAAGCCAAGGTGGCGGTCCCGGTGACACCGCCCTCGGCCTCGGCCTCACGGTCTCCAAGGCGCTGGCCCAGGAGATGGAGGGCACGCTCACCTACGCCCGTCTCGACGGGATCACGATCTTCGACCTGACGCTGCCAGCCGCCGTCTCCTGACACGGGGACTCCCGCTCGACCCTCCTACCGGCAGACCCCATCCCGCAGCGCCTGTTTGGCCACCGCCGCCGCCACGGCTGGCGCCACCGACCGATCGAGGGCGGGGGGAACGATATGGTCGACGGCCAACGCCTCACCCACCTTGGCGGCGATGGCATCGGCGGCAGCCAACTTCATGTTCTCCGTGATAGCGGTCGCCCCGGCGTCGAGGGCACCCCGGAAGATGCCGGGGAACGCCAACACATTGTTGATCTGGTTGGGGAAGTCGCTTCGTCCGGTGGCAATGATCCCAGCGATTCCTTTCACTTCCTCGGGCATGATCTCCGGGGTCGGGTTCGCCATCGCGAAGATCAGGGGATTCGGCGCCATCCGCGCAACATCCTCACGAGTGATGATCCCCGGCCGCGACACGCCGATGAAGACATCTCGGCCAACCATGACCTCGGCCAAGGTCCCAGCGATACGTTCTGGGTTGGTGTGCTCGGCGATCCACCCTTTCCCTCCATCGAGATCGGCACGGCCCGCGTAGATCGAACCACGCGAATCGGTGACGATGAGTTCCCGAACCCCCGCGTGGTAGAGGATCTTGGCGCAGGCGACGCCCGCTGCCCCGGCTCCTGCGATCACGACGCTCAGGTCGCGCATCTTGCGATTGGTCACCTTGCAGGCGTTCTGGAGCCCGGCCAGGGTCACGATCGCGGTCCCGTGCTGGTCGTCGTGGAACACAGGGATGTCGAGTTCGGCCCGCAGCCGTTCCTCGACCACGAAACAGGCGGGAGCAGCGATGTCCTCGAGGTTGATGCCCCCGAACGTGGGGGCGATGCGCCTCACGGCTTCGATGATCTCCTCCGGGTCAGTGGTGCTGAGCACGATCGGGAACGCATCGACTCCCCCGAATTCCTTGAAGAGCATGGCCTTGCCCTCCATGACGGGCAACGCGGCCAGTGGTCCAATGTTCCCGAGTCCCAGCACGGCGGTCCCATCGGAGACGACGGCGACCGTCCCGCCGCGGATGGTGTAGTCCCACGCTTTCCGCGGGTCCTCGGCGATCGCCGAGCACACCCGGGCCACGCCGGGCGTGTACGCCACCGACAGGTCGTCCCGGTCGTGCAGCGGGAACCGCCCGATGACCTCGAGTTTTCCCCCCACATGCATGTGGAACACGACGTCTTCGGCCTCGAGCAGGTCGACTCCCTCGACCTCCCTCACCGCATCGACGATCCGGGTGACATGCTCCTCGGAGTTGGCGTCCACCACGAACTCCCGGGTGATCGCCGGGCCGGTCACCTCGAAGCCCGCGAACTTGGTGATGTTCCCGCCGGCCGACCCGATTGCTGTTGCCAGGCGGCCCAGTGTGCCCGGGGCGTGTGACAGCCTGGCGAGAATCCGGACGGAGTAGGCCGGTGTGGTGTGACCTTGTGCTGACATCGGGTTCCAGTGGTGGGGTTCCTCAAACCTACCAAGATCGAGGGCACTCCCCGGCCCGGGAGAAGGTCGCTCCTCGAGTCCTGTTGCTGCGTCCACTTGGCATCCGCTTGGGTGCTGTCGAGTCAGAATGGTTCCTGGCACGGACGCAGGACGCAGCCGCATCCTTGGAGGCGTGGAACGAGGACACCGCCAGGAGCGATCCTGGCCAACAGCACACGGCAGAGGCTCGCGGACCAGTAACTAGATTCCCTCCCATGAGTCAGTTCGTGTATCTGTTCAGCGAAGGTGACCGCGGCATGACCACCCTGCTCGGGGGGAAGGGGGCGAACCTTGCCGAGATGACGAATGCCGGCCTCCCGGTTCCGCCCGGGTTCATCGTCACCACCGAGGCGTGCAACGCGTTCTACGCCAAGGACCGCCAGGCGCCCGACGGCCTGTGGGATGAGGTCCGGACAGGCGTGGACCGCCTCGAGGCCGACACCGGCAAGGTGTTCGGTGGTGACGACAACCCACTGCTCATCTCGGTCCGGTCCGGATCGCCCGTCTCGATGCCCGGCATGATGGACACGATCCTCAACCTCGGTCTCACCGAGAGAACCACCGAGGCCCTGGCCCGGCGCACGGGCGACGGGGCGTTTGCCTGGGAGGCATACCGCCGGTTCATCCGGATGTTCGCCGAGATCGTCTTCGGCGTTCCGGGTCACCCCATGGACGAGGCGTTCGAGAAGTCGAAGCTCACAAACGGGACACCCGGGGAGGCTGAACTGCGGGCGGTCGTTGCCCGGATGAAGCGCATTGTCGATGGGTTCGTCTCCCAGGAGATCCCCAACGACCCGTATGAACAGCTGCGTCTCTCCATCCAGGCCGTCTTCAACTCCTGGGGGAACAAACGGGCAGTCGACTATCGCAACCATGCGGGGATCCCACATGACCTCGGCACGGCGGTCAACGTTCAGCTCATGGTGTTCGGGAACCTCGGAAAGAACTCCGCGACGGGCGTGGCGTTCACCCGCAACCCGGCGACCGGCGAACGCGGGCTGTACGGGGAGTACCTGCTCGACGCCCAGGGCGAGGACATCGTCGCCGGAGTTCGCACTCCGAATCCGATCGCCCGGATGGCCGATGAACTCCCGGGACCCCACGCCGACCTCCTTGGCTATGCCAAACGACTCGAGGATCACTACCTCGACATGCAGGACCTCGAGTTCACTGTCGAGGAGAACAAGCTCTACATGCTCCAGACCCGCCGGGGTAAGCGCACCGGGCGGGCGGCGGTGCGCATCGCAGTGGACATGGTCGAGGAGGGAATGATCGAAGGCCGGGAAGCGGTGCGGAGGGTCGATCCCTTCCAACTCGAGCAACTGCTCCATCCTGTGGTCGACCAGTCGGCGGAGGCCGAAGTGCTCACGAGCGGCCTCAACGCCTCTCCCGGTGCCGCCTCCGGCATCGTCGTGTTCGAAGCCGACGCTGCCGAGCGCCTGGTCGAGGAAGGCAAGCAGGTGGTGCTCGTTCGCCACGAGACGAGCCCGGATGACTTCCACGGAATGGCCGTCGCATCGGCCATCGTCACGAGCCGTGGCGGGGTCACCTCCCACGCCGCGGTCGTCGCCCGCGGGATGGGCAAGTGCTGTGTCGTCGGGTGCGAGGGACTCGAGGTCGACTATGCGAAGCAGCTGGCCAGGGCAGGAGGAACCGTCATCCATGCTGGTGACTGGATCACCGTGGACGGCAACAAGGGCGAGGTACTTCTCGGACAGGTCCCGACCATCGACCCGGAGTTCGACGACCACCTCGAGACACTCATGGGATGGGCCGACGAGCTCCGCACGCTGGGCGTGCGCACCAACGCCGACACCCCGGAGGACGCGGTGGTAGCTCGCCGATTCGGCGCCCAGGGCATCGGGCTGTGCCGTACCGAGCACATGTTCTTCGCAGCCGACCGCATCGAAGCCATGCGGCGGATGATCATGTCCCCGACACCCGGGGCCCGGGTGGAGGCCCTGGCCGAGCTCGAACCGATGCAGATCGAGGACTTCGAGGGCATCTTCTCAGCGATGGACGGCTACCCGGTGACCATCCGCCTCCTCGACCCTCCCCTCCACGAGTTCCTCCCCCACCACTCGGAGATCCTCCAACAGCTCACCGACCTCAAGCTGCAGCTCAAGGAGTCGGACACGCTGGAGGCGATGGACGCGCTCCTGGACCGGATCCAGCAGGCGAACGCGGTACTCGAGCAGGTGGAACGGTTGAGCGAAGCGAACCCCATGCTCGGGCACCGCGGATGCAGGCTCGGGATCACCTACCCGGAGGTCACTGAGATGCAGGCGAGGGCCATCTTCGTGGCAGCAGTCCGCAGCGCGGAGCGAGGCGTGGACGTCCAACCCGAGGTCATGATCCCCCTCGTCGGCTTCGCCAACGAGTTGGAGCGACAGGCCGCCATCGTTCGCCGGGTCGCCGATGAGGTGCTCGGCCAGGCCGGGATCGAGCTCAACTACAAGGTCGGCACGATGATCGAGCTGCCGAGAGCCGCGCTGACCGCCGGAGAGATCGCCGAACACGCCGAGTTCTTCTCCTTCGGCACGAACGACCTCACGCAGACCACCCTGGGCATGAGCCGGGATGACTCGGCCAAGTTCCTCTCGACGTACGTGAAGGCCGGCATCATCGAAGGCGACCCGTTCCAGTCACTCGACCAGCGGGGGGTCGGGGAACTCGTCGAGATCGGCGTGGAGCGGGGCCGCAAGGCACGCCCTGACCTCAAGGTCGGCATCTGCGGTGAACACGGAGGTGACCCGGCCTCGATCATGTTCTTCAACGGCCTCGGCCTCGACTATGTGAGCTGCTCTCCCTACCGGGTGCCCGTGGCGAGGCTGGCAGCAGCCCACGCGGCACTGAGTCCGAAGTTGTGAGTGTGGGTTGTGAGTCGCTGATCGGCGAGTAACGAGCAGGTCACCGTGGCGCGTTCCGGCTCGCCGCGGCTCGCAGCACTTCCACCGGGAGGTGAAGGGGTTGACGCGAAGCGCCCACTACCAACCGCTCACCACTGCTCACACCAGCAGCCCGTCGCTGAGCACCTCCAACACCGCCGGTCCGTCCTGCTCCATCAACCACTGCATGCCCCTATCGACCTCGCGCCGCGACACGACGCGCCGTCCCGCGGCTCCGCACAGTTCCGCATAGGCCGCGAAATCCGGGTTGTGGAGCGTCGTCTGCCACACGTCCAGGTGGGCCGACCGCTGTTCCTTGGAGATCTTTCCGAGCTCCGAGTTGTTCAGCAGCACGTGTTTGATCGGCATGCCATGCAGTACTGCGGTTGTGAGCTCTGCGAGGTACTGGCCGAACCCGCCATCCCCGGTCACCGCGATCACCGGGCGCTCCGGATCGGCCGCCCAAGCACCCATCGCCGCCGGGTAGCCGAACCCGATCGAGCCGAGATACCCCGACATGAGAACGGGTTGACCCCTCGATTCAAAGTACCGACCGAATGCGTAGGTGTTGTTGCCGACGTCCACAGCAATGACCGCGTGGGCCGGCGCATGGCGGGAGAGCGAGGCGAAGACGACAGCCGCGTTGATGCCTTCTCCCCGGTCATCCGCCTGGCGGCGCTCCTTCTCCTCGATCCAGATGCGCCAGCGGTCCGCGATCGCCTTCCTCTGGTCGACCGTGTCAAGGGCATCGGGGAAGTCCTCCAGCATGAGCGTTGCCACGGTTCCCACATGGCCGAGCACCGGGATGGCCACCGGGTGGAACCGCCCGAGAGCTTCCGGGTCGTAGTCGACCTGGACGGTCTTCTTGTAGGTCGCGACGCCGGTGTGGTTGGAGAACGAAGCTCCCCACACGACGAGCAGGTCGGCCTCGTTCATCAACCACGAGGCCACCGGGGTCCCTGATCGTCCGAGCACCCCTCCGGCCAGGGGGTGGTGGTCGGGGATCAATCCCTTCGCTTTGAACGTCGTGACCACCGGGGTGTCGCATCGCTCCGCCAGCTCGAGGATCGGTGCCATTTGGTTCCGGGCGCCGTCGCCAACGATGAATACCGGCCGGGAGGAGGCCGTGATCGCCGCCCGGAAGGCGGCCATCGAGTCGGCTGACGGACTGGTCCGGAGGTCACCTACCCGGCCCGCCGGACCTGGCCCGGCCGGCTTGTCACTTGACAACACCTGGACCTCGTCGGGCAACACCAGGTGTGCGACGCCCCGGCGGGTAATCGCCGTCTTGCACGCGATCGCCATCAATTCGGCCGGGTCGGAGCCGGCGGAGACTGTCTGCGTGTACTCGGCCACGTCGGAGAACACGGCCGTGAGGTCGAGGTCCTGGAAAGCGCCTCTTCCCCGGACCTTCGAAGGGACCTGTCCGCTGATGGCCAGCACCGGTGCCCGATCGACCTTGGCGTCATAGAGGCCGGTGAGCAGGTTGGTGGATCCGGGTCCTGCGATCGCGAAACACACCGCAGGGCGTCCGGTGAGCTTGCCGTAGGCACTGGCAGCAAACGCGGCAGCACCCTCATGCCGGATGGCGACATAGCGCAGGTCCCCCCGCCGTTCTGCCTCCCGCAGGGCGTCGGCGAAACCGAGATTGGAGTGCCCCACCATGCCGAAGACGGTGTCGATCCCCCAGTTCACCATCGTCTGGACGAGCACGTCCGAGACCGTTCGCTGGCGTGGGGACTCGGAAGGCAGCTTGACGAAGATGCCGTCATCGCGCACGTCGATCGGAAAGCAGGTTGGTGCGTCTTCGAACGGCGGAGGTGGAGCACCGGTGAGTGGGTCATAGTCGTAGCCATGCCAGGGGCAGCGCAGGAGCCCCTTTTCGATGGAGCCTTCCCCGAGCGGTCCCCCTTGGTGCGGACAGGCGTTGTTCAGGGCCCCGAACGAGCCGTTGAAGTGGGAGATCGCAAGGGATGTGCGCCCCACGGTCACCGTCGTGACCCGGCCTTCGTCGAGGTCACCGTGGTCGAGGATCTTGTGCCAAGGCATACGGCCAGCCTATCGGTCGCCGGCACGGATCCCTGAGGGAGCCTCGACTCGGGCCTGGTGGCCTGTCCGACCGCTGGTGGTGCGTCTGCGCATGAATGACGGCGTGTCCCTGAGCGATCATCGTCTCTCTCCCAAGCACGCACAACGAAGGCGCATCCGTAGATGCGTCAAGGCGGACGACGTCGGGAAACGCTGCTGAACGCCCGGGAGACCCCTACTCAATCCGCAGACGCACCACTAGCGGTCGGCTACGAGCTTGAGAACGGTGCCTCCGAAGGTGGCGATGTACAACTCGCCGTTCGCGTCGTTGCCGAAACCGTTGGGCTGCCCGGCCTGACTCCCGTCGGACAGGCGGTAGGAGCCTGTCCAGTCCTTCTCCTCGGTGACCACCCCATCGACGAGGAGGAAGCTCTTGATCCACTGGTTGCACCAATCGCCGTAGAAGTAGTGCCCGTCGAGCTCCGGGATCGACGATCCCCGATACACCACCCCGCCGGTGACCGAGCAGCCGGTGTCGTGGTCGTACTCGATGGTCGGAAGGTGATAGGCGGCCGGGTCGCAGTCCTTCTCGAAGAAGCACATCGTCCCTTCCACGTTGGCCCACCCGAGGTTCGCCCCCGCGTCGTCATCGATCGAGAGGACATTGATCTCCTCGCGGGCGCCCTGGCCGACGTCCCCGATGTAGATGAGACGGGTCTCGTGGTCCACGGTGAACCGCCACGGGTTGCGGAGTCCGTAGGCCCAGACCTCCGGGGTGCCGCCGCCACTCACAAAGGGATTGCTGGAGGGGGTTCCATACGGGTCGCCCGAGTCGACGTCGAGGCGCAGCAGCGCACCGAAGATCGTGTTGGGATCCTGGCCCTGGTCACGCGAGTCGGCCCCATCGCCGACACTCACCCACAGGAATCCGTCCGGGCCGAAATTGAGCCCGCCCGCGTAGTGCCGGATGTCGGTCGAACCCTCCGGCTGGGCTCGACTGAAGAGGATCTTCTCGGAATTGTGGTTCGCCTGGTCGGGAGAGGCGGTACTCACCGAGAACTCTGCGAGGGTTCGCTTCGCTTCCTTGTTCGTGTAGTAGACGAAGAAGCGTCCGTTCGAGGCGTAGTCGGGGTGGAACGCAAGGCCGAGGAGGCCCTGCTCGATACCATTCGCCAGTACCCGGTCGGTGATGTTGAGGAAGGACTCGCTCAGCACCACTCCATCGGGACCGATGATCTTGACTCGGCCGATGCGCTCGGTCACGAAGACCCGATCATCCCCCGGGGGTGCCGTCACCGCGGTCGGCTGCGACATTCCCTCGGCAACGACCTCGAAACGGAAGCTCTTGATCGGCGGGAGATCCGTCCCGGGATCGGTGGCCACGGTCTCGGTCGACTCGGGTGTCGACTGATCGGTCGGGGCTGCCGAATCGGTCGGCGCTGTCGTCTCGTCGGGGCTGGCCGTCGGTTCTGAACTCGCACTCGTCGTGTCGGCGGAGCCGTCGCCTCTCCCGTCGATCACCGTCCATACGACCCCGATGAGGAGTACTCCGACCAGGGCGAGGACGAAGATCGGGAAGCCGCTTCTCCGGGAGTCGAGTCGGTGGGTCACGACCCGGGAGTGTAGGTGGCGCCCGGCGAATCCCGATCGACTACTGATCGGTGATTTGGCGCAGCTCCTGCTCGAGGGCGATGAGGCGCTCCCCGACCGGATCCGCATCCGCCTCCTCGGCGCCTGTCAAGTCGCGTTCGAGCTTGTCGCGTTGGCGGGCGAGCTGACCCAACGTCCGGAAATCCTGCATCACCGTCGCTGCTTCGATCCCTTCACGCACCTCCGACAGCCGCTGTAGGAGGTCATCCCTTGTCATCATCCAACCTTCCCTGTTGCTCCGCACGATCGGTCGTCGAGATGGTGTCATGCCGCCTCTCGATACTCGTCGGCATCCTCGGCCCCGAGCTTGACGAGAACCGACTCGACCCCGCTCGGTCACGGTGGCCCTGCCTCCACCTGCTACCCGAGCGTGGTTGTCATCAAGTAGGTGGTGTAGGCCACGTAGCCGACGAGCAGGGCACCGCCCTCGAGCCGATTGATCCGACCGGGGCGACGAAACCCGAACCCGAACGCGAAGAGCGACCCCGTGAGGGCAGCCATGACGAGGATGTCCCGCGACAGGACTTCCGGCCCGACGGACAACGGGGAGATCGTTCCGGCGATCCCCACCACGGCCAGGGTGTTGAAGAGATTGGATCCGAGGATGTTGCCCAGAGCGATGTCGTGCTCACGCTTCCTGGCTGCGATCACCGAGGATGCCAACTCGGGCAACGACGTTCCGATCGCCACGATGGTCAGGCCGATGATCAGGTCGTCGACGCCCAGCCCGCGAGCGATCTCCACTGCACCCCAGACAAGCAGTCGCGAACTGGCGACCAGGAGCATGAGGCCGACGACGAGCCAGAACACGGCTCGTCGGACCGGCATCGTGCCCTCGTCCAACTCCTGGCGCATCTCCGTGCCCAGCGCGTCTCCTCGCACATGCCGCCCCTGCCACACCGTCCACGTCATCAACCCTCCGAAGGCAACGAGCAAGACCAGGGCGTCGATCCTGGAGATGCCGCCATCCCACAACTGCCAGGCCGCCACGACCGTCGTCGCCGCGAGGATCGGGAGCTCCTTTCGTAGCACACCGGACTGCACCGCGATCGGACTGATGAGGGCTGTCACCCCCAGGATGAGTGCGATGTTCGTTATGTTCGAGCCGTAGGCGTTCCCAAGGGCAATACCCGGGTTGCCCTGGGTGGCTGCGAGCGCAGAGACCGCCATCTCCGGAGCGGATGTCCCGAAACCAACCACCACCATCCCGATGAGGAGAGGGGGCATCCGGAAGTGGCGAGCCACGGAAGCCGAGCCGCCGACGAATCGATCGGCACTCCAGACGAGGAGGACCAGGCCGAGGGCGACCGAGAGGTAGGGCAAGGTCAGCATGATATCAACGCGACGCAGCGTCCGGGGAGTCCGTCGCTCCGCTCCTTGACTCGCGATCCACAGGATCGCTCGTAGCGAACCCCCAGCTTCGCTGACGAGACTCAGGCCACCCCGCGACTACAACGCAACCAAGCCCACCAAGGAGGTGGGCTTGTTCGCGTGGAGGTGCGGGGAGTCCGTCGCTCCGCTCCTTGACTCGCGATCCACAGGATCGCTCGTAACGAACCCCCGGCTCCGCCAACGGAGTCCAGGCCGCCCCGCGACGCCAACGCACAACAACCCGCCACAAGGGCGGGCTGTTGTCCGTGGAGGTGCGGGGAGTCGAACCCCGGTCCGCTGGATCTTCCGTCATGGCATCTCCGAGCGCAGTCAATGGATGGTTTCGCGACACCGGACTCCATTGACGAGTTGCCCGGTGCACTAGACGGAATTGTCTTACGCCACCGGTCCCGACATCCCGGCGGCGGCATCCTGCTTTATGACGCCTGGATCCGATGAGGCAGGTTCCCTCCGGTCAGACGAGCTGCGTGTAGTTAGGCAGCCAGGGCGAAGTTGTCTTCGGCACCTATAGGTGTGTCCAGTTTTGATAACGCGGTTCCGGAAACCACGGCTCGCTTCCACGACTTCGACATCCACCGTCGAAACCGTTTCACCCCCGATTGACTTGTCAATACTCGAAGTGTATCGGTCGTTGGGGCGGTAGCGAGAAGGAATCCCGGCCGTCGGGCTACCGACCGCCCCGCCAGTAGCCTTCCGGGGATGGACGGTCCCTTTCCAATCGACGCCCTGCCCGAAGCCGAACCCGAGTCGGGCGCCGACCACCCGCGCGTTGCCGCAGTGGAGCCCGCAGGGTCCCGGACACCCGGATGGGCGTGGGCGCTCATCGGCCTCGCCGTCCTACTGCTCGCCGGACAGGTCGTCCTCGGACTGCTCATCCAGCAGCGGTCGGCTTCGATCGATACCGCCGTGGCCGGCGAGAGCGCTCGGCTCGACGGTATCGACGCTCGCATCACCCGCCTCGGGGATGTCGTCGGCCAACTCGGTCTCCAACTCGAGGAACGCGAGGCGGTCACCGCCGCGAGCGGATCTTCCCAGGCCCCGATCGTGTCCAGCCAGCAGACCACGGGCCTTCCACCGATCCCCCAAGGAGGAGCCGATCCCGCCGTCGGCATGACGCTCGGCTCCTTCACCGCCCCGGACTGGCGGACCGGGGCCGACCACACCGTGGAGGCCTCCGACCAGGCCAGGATCATCCTCGTGTGGGCCCACTGGTGTCCCTACTGCCAGCAGGAACTCCCCATCATCACCGAGCTCCTCGAGGCCGGCTCCCTCGATGGCTTCCCGGATGTCGAATTCCTCTCCATCACCACGTTCATCGATCCCTCACGCCCCAACCCCCTCGAGCCGTACCTCACGGAGAACCAATTCGACTTCCCGGTCCTCGTGGACGCCGACGGGTCGCTCGCTGCCGCCCTCGGGATCCAAGCGGTCCCCGCCTGGGTGGTCATCGACGACACGGGTGTCGTACTCGGTCGGTTCACCGGGGCCATCCCCGCCGAGCAGGTCCTCGGGGTCTTCGGCGAGGTCCAGCGCATCCAGACCGAGGGCTGAGGGGCCGGCCGCTGGCCGGAATCTGTCACACCCGCATGGCATACTCGAACATATGTTCGATTCCGACAACACCATCGACGAGCTTGAACTCAGACTCCTCGCCCACGAGCGGATGATCGCCCGCCATCGAGCGGCGCAACTCGAGCTCATCGCCCAGCTCGACCAGGCCCAGGTCGCATCGGGCGACGGGTGCCGAACCATGGCCGAGTGGTTGAGCGGGCGCCTCGATGTCGAGCCCACGACCGCCCTCAGCCTCGTCACCACGGCACGATCCACCTGGTCGGCAGATTCGCTTGCTACCGCTCTCGCCGCTGGGGAAGCGTCGTATGACCGGGTGGCCGCCACCGTTCGGCTCCGCGCCTGTGGGGCCGAACCGCTCCTGGTCGAAGCCTCGAACGCCTACGACCTCACGGGTGTCAGGAGGCTCACCGCTCGCCTCACCCACCGCCTGCCCCGTACCGAGCACCACACATTCGAGTCGCGCCACCTCGTCATCCAACCCTCCCTCGACGAGTCCGTCTGGCGCCTGTGGGGTCAACTCCCGGGCTACGACGGGCGCATCGTCGAGAAGGCACTCCTGGAGGAGGCCGATTCGCTCCCCCACGACCCGGACCTTCCCCGCAGCTCACGCGCCGCCCGCACGGCCGACGCCCTCACCTCGGTCTGCGCTCGCACCCTCGCCAACCCAACCATCGGCGGCGAGGACTCCGCCGGGCCGGTAGTCACCCTGCATGTGGACGCCCGTCGCTTCGCACAGACTGCCGGCAACGCCGGCATCGAAGTGGAGAGCGGGCCCGTCGCAGGCCTCAACCTTCTCGAGGAGGTGTTGTGCACCGGACGGGTGGAGCTCCTCGCCACCGACCTGGCCGGCAGGCCCCTCGACCTTGGCCGATCAACGCGGGTCGTCAAGCCGAAGCTCCGCCGCCACGTCCTTCACCGGGACGGCGGATGCACTGCTTCTGGGTGCACGAGCCGCTATCGACTGCAGCCACACCACATCGTCCCCTGGTCGGAGGGCGGCGCCACCGACGCCGACAACCTGGCAACCCTCTGTTGGTTCCATCACCACGTCGTCGTTCACGGGAGAGGCTTCGCCATCGACCCGGCATCTCCGCCTCGACAACGGCGGTTCCTTCGGCAGGGCCACCGCGACCCACCGTAGGGACCGCAGTCCCCGCAGCTCCCGAACCGACCTTCCAAACCGACCACGCCCCCTCCCCAGCGTTGCCTGGGGCACTGGCGCGCCCCGGATGCGTTCTCCCGGGCCGTTGACAGCCCCAACCGGGCGTGGTGCACATCGGTGCCGTCATCGACCCGGACGGCCTCGACTGGCTTGAGCCGATCAGCGGTGGCGCAGCGCCCGGTCGATCTCACGCTTCTGGTCGCGTTCCTTGATCGCCTGGCGCTTGTCATGGGTGCGCCTGCCCCGCCCGACGGCGAACTCGAGCTTCGCCTTGCCCTTGCGGAAGTAGAGGCGTAGCGGGACGAGCGTGAATCCGCGTTCATCGAGCTGCCGTTGCAGCTTGTGGATCTCCCTGGCATGCAGGAGGAGCTTGCGGTCGGCCTCGGGCTCGTGCCCCCCGTCGCGGGCAAAGGCGTAGGGACCGATGTAGGCCCCTACGAGGAACGCTTCGCTCCGCCGGATCGTGACGTAGGAGTCCTTCAGGTCGGCGTGCCCGGCCCGGAGGCTCTTCACCTCGGACCCCTGGAGCACGAGACCCGCCTCATGGCGGTCCATGAGGTCGTAGTCATGCCGAGCACGGCGGTTCTGGGCGACAAGCTTTTCACCCGGGGTATCAGGGGGAGCTTTCTTCTTCTTGGCCATCATCCCCCCAGGTACTTCATCGGGTCCACGGGCACCCCGTTCTCCCGGGCCTCGAAATGGAGGTGGGCGCCTGTCGAGAATCCGGTCGAACCGACATCACCGATCCGGTCCCCAAGGTTGACCTTCGCCCCATTGCTGACTCTGATCCTCGACTGGTGGGCATACAGCGTGGCGAGCCCACCGCCGTGGTCGATGATCACAGCGTTGCCGTAGCCGCCGTACCACCCGGCGAAGATGACGGTCCCCCGGTTGGCGGCGTAGATCGGCGTACCGCTCCTGGCCCCGATGTCGAGCCCGGTGTGGAGCCGCTTCTTGCCGGTGATCGGGTGGGTTCGATACCCGAACGGTGAGCTCACGTATCCATCCACCGGCCAGGCCAGGGCCCCTGGGCGTTCCCCCTCCTTCGACTGGAGGGCGATGATCTCCTGCTCCAGCTTCTTGGCGTCTGCTTCGAGGGCCGCGATCTCCCCGTCCATCTCGGCGATCTCGGCCTTCACCCGGGCGAGGAGGGCCGCGTATCCCTTCATCTCATCCTCAGCCGCCGCCACGGTCGCCGCCACGGCTTCCCGCTCCGACTCGACCGTTGCCCGCTCCGATTCCAGCTGCACGAGGATCGACGCCTGGGCTGCTTCCTGTTCCTCGAGGAGTGCTTGTTGGTCCTCCTCCACCGCTCGCAGGGCTTCGAGGTCCTTCACCAAGGCCTCACCATCGGAGATCGCCCGCCCGGCGTACTCCCATCCCACGGCAGCGTCGGCCACCGTGTCCATCTCGATCAGCAACCCGGACAACCCGAACGACTGGCTCATGTACATCTCTGCGGCCCGCTCCCGGAGTGCTTCGGACTGGTCCACGATCGCCAGGCGGGTCTCGGCCAGTTCTCGGGCGACCGTGTCGAGGATCCCCGAAATGCGGGCGAGCTCCGCCTCGCCGGCGTCGACCTTGGCCACGGCCGCCTCCAGGCGCCCGGTGGCCTCGTTGAGCTCCCCCCGGAGGACGCCGAGCCGCTGCTCGGCAGCCGCCAACTCCTTGGCCACCGCAGATTGCTCCTGCTTGCCGGCCACAATCGCCCGGTTGAGGTCCTTGATCTCCTGCTCGACCTGTTCGAGTTCGTCCTCGGGGTTCTGCGCCACGGACCCCTGGGCAGCCAGCATCACCGAGAAGACGAGCACAACGGCCGCCAGCCGCCGCGCCATGCTCACACCCTCAGGTAACGGCGGAGACCGAGCGCGGACCCCACGAGCCCGGCGCCGGCGCCGAAGAGAATGAAGAGCACCGCCCAACGGAGGAAGAACCCGGACGGCAGGTTGAGTTGGACGATGTTGATGTCGATCCCCGCCATGGAGCGCTGGCCGACATAGACGGCGAGCACCGCCAGCGACGCACCGACCAGGCCCTCGATCATCCCTTCGAGAAGGAACGGCACGCGGATGAACCAGTTGGACGCGCCGACGAGGCGCATCACCGACACTTCCTCCCGGCGGGCATAGATGGCGAGGCGGATCGTGTTGGCGATGAGCACCACGGCAGCTGAACCCTGCACCACGGCCAAACCAACGGCCAGGCGATTGAGGACGGAATTGAGGTCACTGAGCCGTTCTATGACCTCCCCGGGGCTCACGATCTTGCGGACCGCCGGTTGGCCGTCCAGACGGAACTCGATGTCGCGGTACCGCTCTATCTCCGAGAGTCGTATCCGCAGCGAGGCCGGGACGATCGATTGGTCGGAGATGTCGAGGAGTGACGGCGAGTCGGCGAAGATGATCTGGAACTCCTCCCACGCCTCTGCCTTGTCGACGTACCGAACCGACGAGACCTCCGACCAGCCCTGGATCTCGCCCATCAGCGAACGGTGGTCGGCGTCGCTGATGCCATCCTCGATGTCCTTGAGGAACACCACCACATGCTCACCCTCCTGCCACAGGAGCGTGTTCACCCGGACCACTTCGTTGAGCACGAGAGCACCGAATGCCAGCGCCAGCGAGATGAAGATCGCCAGAACGGCCCCGGCCACGACGAGCACATTGCGCCGCATGTTCTGGAAGGCGTCTCGGAGGAGGTACGCGACGCGGCTCATTCCTCATCACCCCCCGGTGTGTCTCCGGCGTCCTCGGTGTCCGTGACGTCGTCGCCGACTTCCTCGACCTCGCTCACACCGACTTCCTCGGTTTCGGCAGGTACATCGTCGGCATCCTCGCCGAACGGATCGGAACCCTTGTCACGCTCACCTTCCGGCCGTGAAAGATCCTGCTTCGGCTGCACCATCGTGTCCTCGTACCGGCCCACGAGGATGTCCTGCGTGACACGCCCCCCATCGAGCGCTATCACGCGCCGCCGCATGGCGTCAACGATCGCATGGTCGTGCGTCGCCATGAGGACCGTCGTGCCGGTGCGGTTGATCCGGTCGAGGAGCCGCATGATGCCCACTGAGGTCTTCGGGTCGAGGTTCCCGGTCGGTTCATCGGCCAGGAGGATCGGTGGGCGGTTCACGAAGGCCCGCGCCACGGAGACCCGCTGCTGCTCTCCACCGGAGAGCTGGCGCGGATAGCGCTCTTCCTTGCCGGCGAGTCCGACGAGGTCGATGACCTGTGACACCTGCGACCGTACGACCGCCCGCGGGTGGCCGAGCACTTCGAGGGCGAAGGCGACGTTTTCGGCGACCGTCTTGTTGGGGAGGAGCTTGTAGTCCTGGAAGACGGTCCCCACCGACCGCCTGAGGTCGGGAACCCGCCAGTTGGGGAGTTTCGTGATGTCCTTGCCTGCCACCCAGATGCGGCCGCGGGTGACATCCTCCTCCCGCAGGATCATCCGGATGAGCGTCGACTTCCCCGAGCCGGAGGCGCCGACCAGGAACACGAACTGTCCCTTCGGGATATCGATGGTCACGTCGCGGAGGGCAACTGCACCCCCGTCATAGACCTTCGTGACGTTCTCGACGCGGATCATGGAAACCTCAGTAGAAAGGGGGCGCAAGAAGCCAGCCCGCGCCCCACACTCGTCCGACCGGAAGGGTACCGAAGGGCCGGTTTAACCCACAAGCAATCGCCCGGAGCCTCCAGCCCGGTGACCCGCCCCCCGGGTGCAGAAACCGACGCGGACACAGACGCGGACCCGTTATCCCTCACTGAGCTCCTGCTGCTCCCGCCGCCAGCGGAGGAACGCCTCGGCGAGCGGTGAGAACTCCCCGTCGAGCACCGCCTGGATGTTGCCGATCTCGAGTCCCGTGCGAAGGTCCTTGACGAGTTGGAACGGCTGCATCGTGTAGGAACGGATCTGCCTACCCCACGCCGCCTCGTGCTGCTGGCCCCGGAGCACGGCCATCTGCTCGGCTCGCTCCTGGCGCGCCCGTTCGGCGAGCTTGGCGTTGAGCATCACCATCGCCCTCGCCCGGTTCTGGATCTGCGACCGCTCGGCCTGGCAGGACACCACCACGCCAGTCGGGATATGGGTGATCCTCACCGCGGAATCGGTCGTGTTCACGTGCTGTCCGCCGGCGCCCTGGGCGCGGAACGTGTCGATCCGGAGGTCGTCGGGAGAGATCTCTATCGTCTCGTCGATCTCCACCTCGGGGATGATGTCGACCCCTGCGAACGATGTGTGGCGGCGGCTTTGCGAGTCGAAGGGGCTGATCCTCACCAGGCGATGGACCCCCTTCTCGGAGAGGAACGTCCCGTAGGCGTTCTCCCCCTGCACCGAGAATGACACCGACTTGAGGCCCGCCTGCTCGCCCTCGGTCACCTCCTCGATCCGCACCCCGAAGCCCTTCTGCTCGGCGAATCGCACGTAGGCCCGCAGCAGGATCTCCACCCAGTCCTGGGCATCCACGCCCCCGGCCCCGGCGTGGATCGTGACGATGGCCGGATGGTCGTCGTACTCATCGAAGAAGAGGGATTCCAACTCGAGCTGCTGGAGGCGCTTGTCGACCGCCATCAGCTCCTCGACGATGCCTGAGCCGGCGACGTCCTGGCCCTCCTCCGACACGAGCTCGAAGAGGGTCTCGGCGTCGTCGATTCCGCTCTCGAGCCCTTCGATGAGGTCGATGAGGCGCTCGTACCGGGCGAGCCTGCGTGTCACCTCGCGGGCCCGGTCGGGATCACTCCACAACTCCGGGTCCGCCGCCTTCTCCCTCAACTCCGAGAGTTCGGCTTCCTTGCCGGCGAGGTCAAAGGAACCCCCTGGCCTCGGTGAGGCGCTCGCGCAGGTCCTTGATCGTCTCGGGGGGGTCGATGTCCAGCATGGACGGCAAGGGTAGTGATGCCTCGACGGATCGACGCCGCTGGCGCTGCGTCGACGAACGTTCGCGGAGGTGCTGGCGAAGCAGTACTACCGGAGTTGCTCGATGTAGGCGGCCGGCTGGATGTCCGCCGATTCGGGGGAGAGCTGATCGGCAATGTGCTCGACGTTGACGACGAGCGGCTGGGGCTCGGGGAGTGTCGCCCCGTTGCGGTCCTTGACGAGGAGGCATCCGACATGTTCGTCGGGTGCGCTGGCACTCGTGACGACGGCAGTCTCACCCCCGACGAGGCGAATCACCGACCCCACCGGGTAGGCGGTGAGCACCAGGTGGAGGAGGTCGACCATGTCCGGGTCGAATTGGGTCCCGGCCCCGCGTCGGAGGATGAGCTGGGCCCGGGTCGGCGTCTCGGCCCGCCGGTACGACCGCCGCGTGGTGACGGCGTCGTACACGTCCGCCACCGACACGAGCCGGGAAGCCGCGTGGGGGGTCGGGGCGCCTCCATAGTTGGGATACCCGTCCCGTCGGAACCCGGCGTGGTGCTCGAAGGCCACCACGGCCGCCAGGTACTGCGCCGGTCCCGCAGCACCGAGGATGGAGAGCGCACCCTCCTGGGGATGGAGTCGCACCTCCTTCCATTCCAGGTCGTTCAGCCTCCCCGGCTTGTTGAGGAGTCCATTGTCGACCTTGGCCTTGCCGATGTCGTGGAGAAGTGCCCCGAGGGCGATCCCCTCCATCATCGACTCGGGGACGCCGCCCGCCCGGGCGAGGGCGATCGAGAGCACTGCCACATTGACCGAGTGATAGAAGGTGTACTGGTCGTGCGACTTGAGCGTTGAGAGCAGGATCGCTGCCGCCGGGTCGTCGACGGCCGTCTCCAGGAGACCCTGCACCGCCCATGTGGTCATCGTGAGGTCGAGTTGGTCCCCGGTCTGCACCGCGTAGATCGCCGACCGCAGGGCGTCCATCGCCGACAGGTACCGGGCACGGAACACGGCCGCCTGGTTCTCGCCATCGTCGTCGGGCGTGAACGGGCTCTCGTTGAGGACCACTGACCCACCGACCGGGGGGTCACCGAGGCCGGCCACGAAGAGCACGAGGTCGACGGCGTCCTCGGTCCGGGCGGGGGGCACGAACGCGAGCGACTCGATGCCCTTGGCCTCGAGCGTGCGGACGAAGTCGACGAACTCGAGGGACTCGTGGGAACGGAGGTCGCGCTGGAAGAACACACGCTCATCGAAGAGGCTGATCACCACGGAGTCGCCGATTCCCTCGATGAGGTCGACGACAGCCGTCTCGAGGCGGTCGATGGCCGCGATGACGAGCGGATGTCCGACCTCGTACAGGCCAACGAGCCCCACCGCCGACTTGAGCGACACGAACACGTCCCTGAGGCTCATCGTCGCAGCACCTTCGCCACCAGATCGCGGTTCGCCCGACCGCGGGAGGTGAGCACCGATCGCCATCCCACCGTCAACGACCGGAGGTAGGCGACTCCCTCGTTGCTGCGGGCCAGGGCCCCGGCAATCGCGAGACGCTCCTCGTCCGAGGCCAGATCCATTGCTTCCGCCAGCGCGGCCGTGGCCTCGGGAGACCCGTCGGCGGCCAGGCGCCGGTGGACATGCCTCCGCACCGCCCCCGACGCGTCAACCAGGAGCTCCGCCAGTTCCGTTGCCGTCAGGGACCCCCCACACAACTCGAGGGCGAGCAGACGCACCTCCGGTCGATGATCCTCCAGGCGAGCTTTGATGGCCTCCACTCCGCGCACGTCGACCCCGGTCCGCTTCACCACTCCCAACAGCACCCCGACCGACCGATCCATGGCAGGGAGGGAGTCGAGGACCGGGCTGAGGTTGCCACCCAGCCACACGGGCAGATCCACGGCTATCGGCTCCCGCTTCCCATCCAGTTCTTCCAGTTCGAGTGCTTGCACCACGGCGAGCGGATTGGCGGGGGCCAGGTTGTCGAGGAGCTCCCGGGCCGGTTGGCTGCCGCTGGCCGTGGCCATGACCAGGGTCGGGATCACCGAGCCGGCCAGCTGCTGGCGCTCCGCAAGCCAGGCCGGTTCATCTGCCGCTCGGAGGTCGACGCCGGTCTTGTACCAGGCAAGGGCCTCAGCGAATGAACCACGACGTACGGCGGATGAGACGAGTCGATGCCAGGCCCGGGCAGCACGTTGTCGCTTCTCAGCCCGTTGCTCCACCTTGAACAGCCCGCGCAGGGTCCCTTGGGCGGCGTCGGCCCACTCCGACTTGGGTGGCATCTCGATCCCGCGTACGAAGCCTGTCACGTCGAGCTCCCGCAGCCTGGAGTTGACGCGGGCTGCCACCTCGGACCGGAACGTGAGCAATGAGTTGGGGTCGAGCACCGCTGCCTCGGCCTCCACGCCCCGGTGGCCGGTGGAGTACTCGACGTAGTCGGCGAGGAATGACGCGGCCTGGGACCCGAGCGTTGCGCCGAGGGCTGCCAGTTCGTGGCCGGCGAGTTGACCGAGGAACAGCTCTTGCAGCTCCCGGGCCGACTCGCTCATGAGGCGGGTGATGATTGCCTCCTGCACGGGTTTGTCGAGTCGAGTGAATGCCTCGAGGTAGGCCGCCACCTGCTCCGGCTGGCTCTCGACGGCCTCTGCGAACTTCTCGACATAGGAGGCGGACGCCGCCGACGGAAGGACATCCTCGAGGCTTCGAATGAGCATGGAGACCGCCAGGGAGTCGCTCGAGGCGGCCCCGGGAGCCGAGTCGACGAGGGACGTCTGCAAGGCCACCTCGATCCCGCTGAGATCCCGGGCCCGCACCGCCGAGGCGAGGCCGCCGATCCCTTCCAGTGCTGCCGGGTCGAGAGCGAGCAGTTGCAGGAACGTGGCGAGGTGTTCCGGTGAGAAGCCGGGATGGATCCTCATGACCGCCACCCTGTGGCTGAAGGCCTGGGTCGCCAGTCGGCGCAGCGAGGCACCGAGATCTGCGATGGGTTGGCGGCGGCACCTGAGTTCCTCGGGACCTGGCTCGAAGTCGATCGGTTCGGTGAGTTTGGCGAGGTCCACGGCCACACGACGGAAGGCGTCCTGGGAAGCAGGGTCCGGGTAGAGACCCACGCCCACCCAGGCGATACCGAGCAGGCGCGCGGCTTCAGCGCATTCCACGAGAACGACCGGTCATGGGCGGAATCCTACGGCACGAGATGCCGGGCACTGAGGACCGTGCTCGCCCAATCGACTCAGGAGTCGGTTGCGGCACCCGCCGGGGCGCCGTGGCACTTCTTGTACTTCTGCCCGGAACCACAATGGCAGGGGTCGTTGCGACCGATCTTGTCGCCTGTCCTCACCGGTTGCAGCTGGCGGGGTGCCACTTCTCCGGCCGCGGCTGCCACGACCCTGGCCTGGGCCGGGGCCTGCGGTTTCGCCAATTGGGCGTGATACACGTACCGGACCGAATCGCGTGCAACCGACTCCATGAGCTCCATGAAATAGTCGTACGCCTCGTTCTGGTACTCGACCAGCGGGTCCCGGTTGCCCATCGCCCGCAGGTTGATCCCGGCCCGCAGGTAGTCCATCTCGGCGAGGTGCTCGCGCCACTTGTTGTCGATGACCGTCAGCACCATCCGTCGTTCGATGGCTGAGAGGATCTCCGGCCCCAGGTCCTCGATCCGCCGCTCATAGGCCCGCTCTGCGGCCGCGACGGTGACTCCGACGATGGCCTCCACCGACTGCGGTTCGACCTCGAGCTCGGCGTCGAACAACATCTGGAACTCCCGCTGAAGCTCCTCGATGCTCGCCCCGTCCACTGCATCGATCGTGGCGGTCCTGGCGGCTTCCTCCGCGACCTCCGCCGACCACTCCTGGACCAGGGTGCTGGCCCGGCTCTCGAGGAGGATCCCCGACCGCCACGAGTACACGACCTCACGCTGGGTGTTGAGTACCTCGTCGTACTTGAGGACGTTCTTGCGGATCTCGAAGTTCTGCGACTCCACCTGGCTCTGGGCCCGCTCCACCGATCGGCTGATCATTTTGTGCTCGATCGGGATGTCGTCCGGCTGGCGGACCATCTCCATGATCTTGGCCACCCGCTCACCGGCGAATCGCCGCATGAGGTCGTCGTCGACGCTGATGTAGAAGCGTGACTCACCGGGGTCGCCCTGGCGTCCGGAGCGCCCACGCAGCTGATTGTCGATCCGCCGTGAGTCATGCCGTTCGGTCCCGATCACGTACAACCCACCCACCGAGAGGACGTGCGCCTGTTCGGCCTTGCATTCGACCTTGAACCTGGCGAGGGCCTCGGTCCGGGTCTGCGCGAACTCGTCGGTTCCCTCGACGTGTCCTTTCTGACGGGCTGCCGAGATGGCCAAGCCCTCGGGGTTGCCCCCGAGGATGATGTCGACCCCGCGACCGGCCATGTTGGTGGCCACGGTCACGGCGCCTCGCCGGCCGGCCTGGGCGATGATGTCGGCCTCCCGCGAGTGGTGCTTGGCGTTGAGTACCTCATGGGGGACGCCTCGCCGCTTGAGGAGCCGCGAGAGATGCTCGGACTTCTCGATCGAGATGGTCCCCACCAGGCTCGGCTGGCCATTCTCGTGGCGGGCAGTGATGTCGTCGATGAGCGCCTCGTACTTGGCGTCCATCGTCTTGTAGATGAAATCCTCCTGGTCGATGCGAATCACAGGCATGTTGGTGGGGATCTGGGTGACGTCGAGGTTGTAGATCTCCTTGAACTCCATCGCCTCGGTCTGGGCGGTACCGGTCATGCCCGAGAGCTTCTCGTACATGCGGAAGTAGTTCTGGAGGGTGATGGTCGCCAGGGTCTGGTTCTCCTCCTTGATCTGCACGCCTTCCTTGGCCTCGATCGCCTGGTGGAGACCCTCCGAGTAGCGCCGACCCTCGAGGACCCGCCCCGTGAACTCATCGACGATCTTCACCTCGCCACCGTCGAGGAGGTACTCGACATCCTTGTGATAGAGCTCCTTCGCTCGGAGGGCGGCGTCGAGATGGTGGACGAAGTCGACCGCGGCGTGGTCGTACATGTTCTCGACGTCGAGCGCGTTCTCGACCCGCGACACGCCCTCCTCGGTGGTGATCACCTGGCGCTTCTTCTCGTCGACCTCGTAGTGGAGGTCGCGTCGAAGGCCGGTGACGATACGGGCGAACTCGCGGTACCACTTGGCAGCGTCCGAGACCCGCCCGGAGATGATGAGGGGGGTGCGCGCCTCGTCGATGAGGATCGAGTCGACCTCGTCGACGATGGCGTAGTGGTGACCGCGTTTCACCATCCCCTCGGGGCGCATGGCCATGTTGTCGCGGAGGTAGTCGAATCCGAACTCGTTGTTCGTGCCATAGGTGATGTCGGCGGCGTAGGCCAGCCGGCGTTCGTCAGGAGAAAGGTGCGACTGGATCAACCCGACCGACAACCCGAGGAAACGATGGACCTGGCCCATCCACTCGGCGTCACGGGCCGCGAGGTAGTCGTTCACCGTGACGACGTGGACGCCGTCACCCCCGAGCGCGTTGAGGTAGGACGGCATCGTGGCAACGAGGGTCTTGCCCTCACCGGTCCGCATCTCGATCACCATGCCCCGGTGCAGCGCGACGCCGCCTTGCACCTGGACGTCGAAGGGTCGCATGCCGAGAACCCTCACCGCCGCCTCGCGGACGACCGCGAACGCTTCGGGGAGGATGTCGTCGAGCGTCTCCCCGTCGGCCAGTCGACCCCTGAACGCATCGGTCTTGGCTGCCAGTTCGCCATCGCTGAGGGAGGCCATCGCGTCCGAGTAGCCACCGACGACGTCGGCGGCATCGCTGAGTTCCTTGGAGACTCGCCCCTCTCCTGCCCTGAGGAGTTTGCCTATCAAAGCCACGGACTCATCGTACCGGTCAATCGGGCGTACGCCGCTCGGCCCCTTCGAGGTAGTCGAGATAGGCAGCGGGGCGAATCCTGCTCTCGATGATCGAGAGTTCGCCCTCGATCTCCTTGAACTCCACCACTTCGGCCCTGGGCTTGGCCAGGATCTGCCCCGAGGCGTCCTCCACGACAAGGCCCCGTACCCGGGACCCGTCGTCCGCGGTCCCGGAGGCCACGAGGACCTCTCCGCTGGTGAGCCGGAAGCACGACCCGGGAGGGACCGTGCCGAACCGATGGACGAACAGGCGGACCATGCCGGGCGAGAACTGGGTGCCGGCGCCGTCAAGCAGGATCTGAAGCGCATTGCCGTTGGTCTCCGCTCGCCGATAGGGTCGACGGGAGGTGACGGCGTCGTAGACGTCGACCACCGACAGGAGCGCCGCTGCTGGATGCTGGGCGTGTCCTTCCGGCATCTCCGGATACCCGGTGAGGTCATGCCGCACGGCGTGCTCGAAGGCGACCACAGCCGCAACCTCGGTTCCCGGATCGGCAGCTTCGAGTATCACCAGCGCCGAGCGTGCGGGGTATTTCTTGAGGAGGCGCCATTGCTCGGGCCCGAGTCGGCCCGGGTCGTCGATGGCTTCGGGAACGACGAGGCCCTTTCCGACGTCGTGGAGCAGTGCCCCGATGCCGAGCACCCGGAGGTCGGCTACCCGCATCCCCGCGGCCCGCCCCATCTCGATTGCCAGCAGAGTCGTGTTCACGGAGTGGTGGTAGAAGTACTCCGAGGAGCTGCGCATGGTGGCGAGAAGGGCGGTGGAAGCCGGGCGACCGCTCGATGCCGTGATCAGGCGGTCGACCGAGTCCCGGACCGCACCCATTGCTATGACCTCGCCGGTGCGGGCCGAGAACACCGCGTCCTTGAGTGATGCCATCGCGCCCAGGTAGGCAGGTCGGAGTTCGCCACCCGCGAACGGATCGTCCCCGGCCCCGGTCGGCACGGGGCGCTGGTTGATCGAGACGCTGCCTTCGCCGGGTGGCTCGGCACTCACCCCGGCCAGGAACTGGGTGAGCATGATGATCTCCAGCTTGGACACGGACGGAGCTATCGAGAGCGACTCGACGCCCCGGGATGCAACCTGCCGTCCGAGGTCCCCGAACTCGAGGGATTCGTGCGGCATCGGCTCGTCGCCGAAGTAGAGGACCGGGCCAACGAGAGAGAAGCTCACGGTTCCGCCGGTCTCCGCCAGGAGACGTCGCAGGTTCTTCTCGAGGGAGGCGAACAGCACCTGGGAGGCCATGTCGGAGACCTGGAACCTGCTCAAGTGCTGCACGGCGGCACGCAGCTGGGTCAGGACCGGGCGCACGAGCGGAGTCACGCCTTCTCCTTCACGATGGCCACGAGCAGCTTGCGGAGCGACCGCCCCGCCCCGGAGACGAGGAGCTGTACGTCCTGCGCGGTTCGGTCGAGGACCCTTGCCCCGCCAGGGAGATCACGCAGCGTGCGGCCGACCGTCGTCGCAACCGCATCCGAGAGCTCGAGGGACAGGAGCGCCTCGGCCAGCGGCGCGACCGCCGCCTCGCCCTTCGTGGCCAGCAGGGCCACCGCGAGTCGTTGAACATCCTGGGAGGGGTCGCGCACGAGAGCGGTCAGTCGCTCGATGGGCACGACGTCCCCCACCAGTCGGAGCGCAGCCGCCCGCACGTCGGCGCTGTCGTGGTTCACGAAGGCCAGCAGGCGCTCGTCGCCCGTCCCGTCGAACCCACTGTGGGCGAGGAGTCCGAGCGCCAGGGAGAGTGGCCGCTCGAGGCCGGGGAGTTGATCAAGGAGCTCTCCCTCCCACCCTTCGACCCGACGGGCGAGGGAGTTGAGCACCGGCCCGACCAGGTCATCGGGGAGGGCCCCCAAGAGCGTGAACACGTGGACCGAGGCCGCCTGGAGACACGAGAACAGCACATCGGTGGCAGTCCCGTCACCGGCGACGGTCCCTTTCACCAGGGCTCGTATTCCTTCCCTGGAGGGCATCCGGTGGCGGCGGTTCTCCACGCGGGCCCGGAGGTCGGCATCCTCCTGGTGGCCCGGGAGGTCCATCCACACCTGAGCCGCGCTGAAACTCCCCTCCCCGAGCATCGAGTCGAACAGCGAGGCCCACACCTCGATGAGCTTCCCCTGGTCATCCCTTCCCAGGTCGGAGTCGAGGAGGCACGTCAAGACCGTGCCCATCTCCGATCGCCACTCGCTGGCCGGCGGGAGGGCCGGGAGGTCGTCCCCGAGGGCTGCGGTCACCTCGGCAAGGTCGACCGGGCGCCAGGCGGGATCCTCCACGCCTCGTTCGTCGAGCAGTTGCAGGGCGCCCCCGCGTGCAGGTTCGGCGAGGAGCCCGGAGAGGCGGAGGAGTTCGTGGGTCGCCAGGTGGTCGAAGACGGCGGTGACAGCCGCGTCATCGCGTTCCATGAGCCAGTCGAGGAGTTCAGCCTGGGTCCCGGGCCGGAGGTTCATGAGCGCCTCGACATGCGAGGTGACGGCCGCCTGCCGCTCCTTCACCGAAGCAAGTGACCTGGCGCCCTCGAATCCCTCCTTGAGCCGTGGACCGAGGTCCACGGGCGGCGTGGACTCGAGCACCGCGGTCAGGCTGTCCGCGCTCCACCCCCATCGCTCGTCCCATCCCGAGAGCTGGTCCGCCTGTTCCATTGCCCCGCTGTGGGCGAACACCTCGACGCCAAGGACGAGCCGCCGCTTGAGGAGGCGGGCCAGGCCTCCGTCATGGGCGACCGTCTCGGGGTCGAGTTGGATCACCTCCATGAACGTGGCGAGGCTGCGAGGGGTGACCTCGCCCGTGAGCCTGACCAGGCCGATCCCATGGATGAAGCAGGAGTGGGCCATCTTCTCGATGGAGAGGGCGCCCTCGCCGAGGTCGCGGTCACCGAGCCTGAGGGTTCGGGGCGTGACGGTGATCGCGGGCAGGGTCGGAGCCAGGGTGGAGATCTTCTCGGCGGCCTTCCCGAAGGCCTCCTGTTCGAGGGGGTTCTCGTAGAGGGTCGCTCCCATCCACGCGATGCCGAGGGCCCGAGCGAGTGCCCGCGCCACCTCCGGGCTGACTTCCACGGCCTCAGTTGATGCGTCCATTCTGCGTGAGGATACCGCTACCCACTGCAGCGCCTCGGTTCCCCACACGGGCCACCGCCCGGGTCGCGGTGATTGCTCCCAGGACCGCCGGGCCGAGAAGCCCATGGGCGGCACCCAGCGTCATACCGGTGGTGAGCACGTCGTCGATGAGCACACCACCCGTAGGCGGGTCGTATCGCAACACCAACCGAGGGTCCTGGCGACCTTCCCGACGGCGACCGGCGTTGGCCCGATGGACCAGTCCGGGCACGAGGCAGTCGACCACCGGGAGCCCCGAATGGCGGCGAAGAGCCATGGCCAGCTCCCGGCCGGGATCGACGCCATACCGAAGGCGCCGGGGCAGGCTGCGCGGAATCGGGACCAGCGCCGCGCCGCCGGCAGGAAGCAGCGGGAGCATGACCCGGGCGAGGATGTCGGCGGACCGAACCACGCCCTCGTACTTGAGGCGATGCACGAGCCTGACGGCCGCACCGATGTGGGAGAACCCGGCCCTGACCAGGAGCCCCGAATCGATGACGGCGTCAGGCGCAGGTCGAAGCGTCGAACGACACCCCGTGCAGACAGCCGTTGATGAGAACTCCCCGCACGCCAGGCACAGCATGTGACCGTTGTATCAGCACGGTGTGACGCAGACGCCGACTTCTGTATTGGGTTGTTTGATCGCGCTATGCCGCGCGAAACGAACTCAAGGCGGATCGCAGGCGCCGATCCCTACGTTCCTTCCTCCCAGGAGGCGAGGTAGGCCTCCTGCTCCGGCGTGAGTACTTCGAGTCGGCCCCCCAGCGCCTCGAGTTTGATCTTCGCCACGTAGCGGTCGATCTCGGCTGGGAGCGTGTGGATCGCCGGGGCGAGATCCTTGTTCGTCACGAGGTACTCGGCGGCGAGCACCTGGTTGGCGAACGACATGTCCATCACGTCGGCTGGGTGACCCTCGGCCGCACCAAGGTTCACGAGACGACCCTCGGCGGCGACGAGCACCCGGCGACCATCGGCCAGTTCGTACTCCTCCAGGTTGGCCCGGATGGGGCGGGTGGCGACCGCCATGTCGGCCAGGGCCGGGAGCTCCAACTCCACGTCGAAGTGGCCGGCGTTGGCAAGGATCGCCCCGTCCTTCATCACTTCGAAGTGCCGGCGGCGCAGCACATGCTTGTTGCCGGTCACCGTCATGAAGATGGTCCCGACCTTGGCGGCCTCGTCGGCGGTCATCACTTCGAAGCCTTCCAGCACGGCCTCGAGTGCCCGCACCGGGTCGATCTCCACCACCACCACCCGGGCACCGAGACCGTGGGCCCTGGACGCCACCCCACGTCCGCAGTCGCCGAACCCGACGACCACCACCACCTGGCCGGCTATGAGGACGTTCGAGGCGCGGATGATGCCGTCCATCGCCGACTGGCCGGTACCGAAGCGATTGTCGAAGAGGTGCTTGGTGGCGCTGTCGTTGACCGCCACCACCGGGAAGCGGAGCTTGCCGGCCGCAGCCATCGCCCGCAGCCGGATGACACCAGTGGTCGTCTCCTCGGTGGAGCCGATCGGGGTGAGGTCCGTGCGGTCGGTGTGGAGCACCGAGACGAGGTCGGCCCCGTCGTCCATCGTGATGTGCGGATCCGTTTCGAGCGCGGCGTGGAGGTGTGAGTAGTAGCGCTCGTTGTCCTCCGCTCGCACTGCAAAGACCGGGATCCCGTCGGCCACGAGTGCCGCCGCGATGTCATCCTGGGTCGAGAGCGGATTGGACGCGCACAGCACCGGGCTGGCCCCGGCATCACGCAGTGCCAGCATGAGGTTGGCGGTCTCGGCGGTCACATGCAGGCAGGCAGCGACCCTGATCCCCTCGAGCGGCCTGGTCTCTCGCAGGCGCTCCCGGATTGCGGCGAGGACCTGCATGCGGCGCCCGGCCCACCGGAGCCTTCGGTCACCCTCTTCGGAGAGATGGGGGTTGGCGATGTCGTAGTTCATGTGTATTCCTGCATTCGTTGTTTCAGTGTCGTGAGGACGTCCACCGCGATCGGGTCGACGTCGGCGATCTCGGCGAGGAAGAGCGAGACGAGGTCCCCTACGACCGTGAGGCTGAAGAGGCGAGCGAGGAGTCCGTCGCCCTGCGACCACACTTGGCCGACGGTCGGCGGCAGCGTCAGCTGGCGGGTGAGGTCGAAGCGACGGGCCACCCGCGGGTGCTCTCCCTTGTCCCGGAGTTGCACGATCGAGATCCGACGCTCCTGGTCGGCGTGGCGCCAGCCGGCGAGCTCGTTGTGGTCGAGTTCGGGGAGGACATTGGAGATCGCGGGGACCTTGGCGTTCTCGTTCACCTGGGTCTTCCAGCGGTAGGCCGCCACCCCGGGCACACCTGCCGAGCCCTGGATGAGCGGGATGCGGCCCTCGAGGGCAGCAGCCAGGTCGGTGGCAAGGGCGGCTCCCGGGCCATCGAGGTCGCGACCGAGCAGGAGCGCGGTGGTCAGCTCGGCCTCGGCGATGGCCGGGCGGGGGTCGTCCACCGCCCCCACCGCGTGGAGCAGTCGGAGCAGCCCGGCCGAGAGGTACCCGAAGGCGGCCCGCGGCTGGAGGCCTCCGGGGATGGTGAGGTGGGCGGCTTCTCCTCCGAGGGGACCCGACGAGGTGATCGTGACCGTGTCGAGGCCCCAGGTCGTGGCCTGCTCGCGCGCCGCGAGGGTCTCCTCGGTCTCCCCCGAGTAGGTGGCGACCGCCACCAGGGGTCGAGCTTCTCGCGCCCACTCGGGCAGGGTGTAGTCCTTCACGACCGAGATCCGAACGGAGGGGTTGACCGCGGCGGCCACGTCCCCGGCCACCCCCGAGCCGCCCATCCCACACACCAGGATCTCCGAGGCGGGGATCGGCTCGACGTTGACGGAGACATCCGCCGCCCAGGCCAGCTGGGCGGGGAGCCCCTTGATCATCGTCCTCACGCTCGGTCCCCCGGCGGGACCATGTCGGGCACGCCGTCGGTGACCCGGTATCGATGGCCGACGCTGCATGCCAACTCTGAGGCTCCCACGTCCTCGGTCAGCTCGCCGTGGCACACCGGGCAACGGAGGATCTCCATGAGGATGGGGTCGATGAGGGACATCAGTTGGCTCCTTCGATGACGGACCTGACCGACCGGACGATGGCGGCGACAGCGTCGGCATCGCCCGCTTCGACGTTGAGTCGGAGGACTGGTTCTGTGTTGGAGGGACGCAGATTGAACCACGCTTCGCCGAGATCGACCGTGATTCCGTCCAGCAGGTCGATCGGATCAGCGGCGTGGGCCCGGCGGACCGCAGCGAGGGCGGCGCCCGGGTCGTCGACCGCGAGGTTGATCTCTCCCGACTGGGCGTAGGGCTCGGCATCCCGGCGCAGTTCGCTGAGCGGAACGTCTGACTCGGTGAGGATCCGCAGCAGTACCAGCGTCGCCAGCAGGCCGCTGTCTGCTCGGTAGTTGTCCCGGAAGTAGTAGTGCCCCGAGTGCTCGCCCCCGAACACGGCCCCCGTCTCGGCCATCACCTGCTTGATGAACGAGTGGCCGACGCGGGTCCGGACCGGCGTGCCTCCGAGGCCGCTCACGAGCTGGGGGACGGCTTTGGACGTGATGAGGTTGTGCACGACGCTCGCCCCGGGCTCCCGGGCGAGGAACCACCTGGCAATGAGCGCAGTGGTCGTCGAGCCGGAGAGCGGCGCCCCGGCGTCGTCGATGAAGAACGCCCGGTCGGCGTCGCCGTCGAACGCCACCCCGAGGTCAGCCCCCACATCCCGGACGAGCGCCTGCAACTCGACCACGTTGGCGGGGTCGAGCGGGTCGGCGGGGTGGTTGGGGAACGTTCCATCGGGTTCGAGGTAGAGGCTGGTCATGCGGATGGGGAGGCGATCGAGCAGCGTCGGGAGGACGGCGCCAACCATCCCGTTGCCCCCGTCCACCGCCACCGAGAGCGGCCCGATGGAGGCTGGGTCGACGATCCCGAAGAGGTGATCGGCGTAGGCGTCGAGCACGTCGACCTGCTCGAGGCTTCCTTCCGCACGGAGGGATGATGCCACGGGGTCTTCGAGGACTACCCGCTTGATGTCCGAGAGGCCGGAGAACTCTCCCACCGGCGCCGCGCCTGCCCGGCACAGTTTGATGCCGTTGTACTCGGGTGGGTTGTGGGAGGCGGTGACCATGGCACCCGCCACTCCCCGCGCCCCGGCCACGAAATACACGACGTCGGTCGAGACCTCACCTATGTCGAGGACGTCCACCCCGGTGGTGCGGATACCGGCCGCGAGCGCCCCGGCGATGGCGGGTGAGCTGAGCCGGCAGTCGCGGCCGACGGCGACCGCGGATTCATCGATCATGGAACCGAACGCCACTCCGATGCGGTGGGCGACCGCCTCGTCGAGCTCGCCGAGGTCAACCCGGCCCCGAATGTCATACGCCTTGAATATCCGCTCCGGGTCGCCCATGGCGGCGAACCCTAACGACGGCCCCGGGATCAGCCGACCCAGGCACGTCTCGACTGGGAGCCCAAGGCGGGCCAGCCCCTATCCTCCCCCCGATGCACCCCGACGTGACCGTGGTCGTCCCTGTCCACAATGAGGAGTCATTCCTCCCGATAGCGCTCCCCGAGTTGGTCGCTGACATGGATCGACTCGACGTGGCGTGGAACCTCCTGGTGGTGGAGAACGGATCGACGGACGGAACTGCGCGAACTGCCGCGAAGCTCCTCGAGGCCTGGGGCGGCGACGGACGGGTCATCAGCCTCGACGACCCCGACTACGGCGCGGCCCTCCGGACGGGCATGGCGGAGGCGACCGGGGAGTGGATCGTCATGTTCGACATCGACTACTTCTCGGCGGCCTTCGCATCCGTGGCGATCGCGGTCGGCACGGACATCGTGATCGCCTCCAAGCGGGCAGCCGGGAGCGACGACCGGCGGACGCCGGTCCGCCGGGCGGGCACCTGGGGCTTCAACGTCCTGCTGCGCACCCTTTTCGATTCCGGGGTGGGCGACACCCATGGCATGAAGGCGTTCCGGCGCTCAGCGATCGTGCCCCTCCTCCCGGCGGTGGTCTCGACCAGGGACCTGTTCGACACCGAGCTCGTGCTCCGAGCGGAACGGGCGGGGATGACCATCACCGAGCTCCCGGTGGTGGTGGAGGAACGGCGGGTGGCCCGCTCGTCGTTCGTGAAGCGGATACCGCGGACGTTGCGAGGGCTTCTGCGGCTCAGGAAGCTTCTCTGAGAGAGAACGGAGAACGGAGCGAAGAACCGGACGCGTCGTGCTACTCGTCGGTGTCTCGCTGCTGCATCGCTGACTTGAACACGAGGTCCCGATAGCCGGCGAACTTCGGAATCAGGATGATCCCGGTGGTGATGAGCTTGACCACGTTGAGTTCGAGTTGGGTCAACCCGTCCAGGCGTGCCGACGCCACCCACACCAGGAGATCGGTGATCCCGAGGGCGATCCCGTTCACGACCAGGAAACCAACGGTCTCCTTGAGGCGAACGGTCGCGGCCAGCCCGAACGTGAAACGACGGTTGAGGATGTAGGCAGAGAAGGTCGCAATGACGAACGCGACCGTCACCGACGTGAGCTCACCCCATTCGAGGACCGAGAAGAACACGTTGAGGAGCCCGAAATCGACGAACGTGTTGAAGAGCCCGATGCCGGTCATCTTCATGAACTGGCGAAGCGCCTCCCGGGTGAGGAACGAACGCAGGTAGTCGATCACACGAGTCTTCGACGACGTGCTCGGGCCACCGGCAGGGCGATGAGCCCCAGGGCGGTGATCGCCATACCGATCCACTCGATGCGACTCGACCGGAACTCGAGGGTCACGTCGGCCTGGGTGGGCACGACGAGCAGGAACGACGGCGCCGCGTAGTAGGGACCGTCCGCCCCGGTCGCTTGCCAGTTGGGGAAGTAGGACACCTTGATGAGATGGGGGATCCCGACCGCAGTCGTCGTGAACGAGATGCGCTCGTCGGTGAGGACGAAGTCGGTGACCTCACCAGACTCCTCGATGGGCGGAGTCTCCCTCAGTTCCTCGAGCGAGGTGACGACCGGCCACGACGCCGGCCCCGAATCGACGACCCAATGGTCCTGGAGCGTGAGGTCGTCGTACCAGTCAACGGCCAGGTCGGAGAACCCCGGGTTGTCGGCCTCCGAGACCAGGGGGATGAACTTGCCAAGGAGCTCGGTATCGGGCGAGATGTAGACGGCCGGGACGTGGGTGGCGATCTCGACCATCTCCCCGCCGGGGACCGAGTAGATGGTGAACGGGTCGGAGGTGGCGATCTCCTCGAAGCCGGCGGCCGGCGCCTTCTCCTTGGCCTCCTCGGTGAACGCCACGTAGTAGTCGGCGGCGAAGAACCGAAGGTGGTCGAGTCCCCGGTCGAACTCTGCGGTGTGATAGGGCAACCCGGGGATCGGGTTGGAGGGGGCGGTGGACGTCTCCGAGGCGTTGATGAAGTGGAACGGGGTCGAAAGGCTCGACTCGAAGAAGAGTCCCTCCGTCGACGTGTGGGAACCCTCGGTCCAATAGGGGATGAGCATGAGGGACATGGTCGTGCCGAACTGGTTGAGGTCACTGTTCGCCTCCCAGTGGATCCGACCGTCGGGGAGGTCGCCGACGACCTCCATGAACGCCTCGTACTGGGGGTAGGGGTCCTTGCCCTCATACCCCGAGTAGTTCCAACTCGCCCACCCGGACAGGAACGTCACACCGGAGAGGATCGTGACGACCACGAAGGCACTGGCGAGCAAGGCACCCACCTCCATGGTGGGGAGGCGGAGCCACCCTGCGCCCACCGCAGCCACCGCAGCCGCGGCGGCTCCCACCAACAACAGGTTGGCCCGATCCCGACCGAGGAGGTATGCGATCCCAGAGGCGCCTGCCAGCACCGCAGCGATCATGCCGAGGGGAATGGCGAGCTGCACCCGTACCGGGAGACGGGCGGCCAGCCGCTCCCACAGCACCACCAGGCCCAACCCCATGAAGAAGAACACCGAGAAATACCAGTACGGGATGAGCCGCCCATTCCACAGCTTCCAGGCCCCCGTCCCGACGACATCGGGGAACCACTTGGGGAGGGCGGTCACCAGCCAGTAGTACAGCGTGGGGACGATCGCCATGAGGTAGATGGGGCCCAGCCGAGCCTTGCGGCTACCCAGCACCACGCCGACGAAGGCGAGCGGCAGCATGAACCACAGTTCTGTCGGGAGCAGCTCCTCCCACTTGCGGAGCGGAGACCAGCCCATGTCTGCCGTCAGCCCGATCCGGGCGATCAGCGGGAGCGCCCAGAACGCCGAGATGGCGAACCCCCACACCCAGGTGATGACCGTGGGAACGATTCCCTCGTCATCGAGGAGGAGGGTGAGGGCAGCGATGATCACCATCAGGGTCGTCAGGACGTGGCTGAGCGCGGTGAGGCCGAGAATGAGGGCAGCAAGTGGAACGAGGCGACGGTCGGTCCTGGCCCGCGCCATGAGTCCGAGGGCGAAGAACCCGAGGGCGAACGACCACGAGAAGGCGAACTCACCGGCGAGCGTCGAGGGGATGTTCCCCCCATAGATGGTGTAGGACTCGGCGAACACCACACACCCACCGGCGACACCCGCCACGAGCGCGGCGGCCCGATCGAGGCCGAGGGATCGGGCCAGGAAAGCCGCTGCCGGCGGGGTGGCGATGATCCCCGCGACGGTGACGAGCTTGAAGGCCACGCCATAGGGGAGGAAGAGATCGAGGAAGACGATGACGAGGCTGGGCAATGGGAAGTAGAAGTAGTAGATGGGAAAGCCCGCGAACCAAGAGTTCGACCAACCCATGATCCGGCCCTGTGGAAGCAGCGTGTCGCGCAGGAAAGCCGGCCCGAGAACGTGAGCCCCCATGTCCCCACCGGTGGGAGTGTTGGCGATGATCCACAGGTCGGGGCGGAGCAGCCCGGCCGCCACGAGTGAGACGAGGGCGATGCCGATCAGATAGGGAGCGCGCCGCATCACGCCCCCATCATGATGCGCATCGGCGGCTATTGGGCTTTGCGCGCGCGGCCGAGGACCTCGTCGAGCGTCAGATCGTGGTCGCCTGACTTCCACCACTTCTCCTCACACCCATGGCACGTGTAGAACGCGACCTCGGACCCATCGGGGAGCCGGTGGTGGATTTCGATGACATCCTCTTTGGTACAGAGAGGGCAATTCATGGGTGAGGAAGCCTCCAGTGAACGAAGTGTACGCGGGGCCGAGTCTCAATCGGGCGCTTCGTCGAGCAGTTTGCCGATGTAGCGACTCCGTCGGCGTCCGTCCTCACGCCAGTGGGCGTACCAGTAGGGACCGTGCGGACAGGTGGAACACGAGTCCTTCCCGCATTTCACCCACTGTCGGCGAAGCCGCATCTCGGGGTGTTGGTCCGCCAGGTTGGGATCGAGACGGGCTGCGGTGAGCATGTGGAGGCGACGGAGCTCGAACTCGTCGAGTTCCCGAACGGCATCGAGGAGGTCCCGGTCCAGCGGCACGAAGCCTCAGGCGACTTCCAGCGGTGCGAACAGGCGTGAGAGCGTTCGCCGGTCAGTGAGCGTCCAGCCCAACGGTGGGGTGAGACGGTTGGCATGCTCCGCACAGAAGGGGTGCCCGATCATCATGCGGTGGTTCATGGCCAGGTCTTCGAGCCATACGGCCCTTTCGGTGTAGTCATACACCATGAGGGCTCCGGCAGGGCCACCACATCGCACGCAGTTCTTGAGCATGGCCATACGGTACGGACACCGCGCGCGCGGACCAAGCATTTCCGACAGATGAACCCAAGCCAAGTCCGGGAGCGGCAAGGAACAAGGGATGGCCGGGGCCCCTTACGCGCGCCGAACACGTAAGTCGGTTTTGTCATTCACGCGCCGAGAGTGGTCACCCACCACCGGCTCCGGGAGCTTGCCCGGTCACCGGAAGGCCGGCCTTGGCGAGGGCGCGCCGAAGGCGTCGTTCCTCGGGAATCCCCTCGAACGACTCGACGATCCGCCCCTTCGCTCCCACGACGAAGCTGGCAGGGACGACTCCCACGCCCACCTTGTGGAACGCCACGGTGTCCTTCGGCCAGGTGAGTTCCCGCACCGTGGAGCCGCACACATGCTGCACGAGCTCCCGGGCAGGCGGGCAGGTGGGGCAGGTCCTCGAGCTGAACAGGTACACACCGGGGAACGGTCCGAGGTCCGCGGGGAAGTCGCCGATCCTGAGCCGCCGTGGTCGTCCCCGCAGCCACGCGACCAGGACGGGTACCCCGACGATCGCCGCAGCCAGCAACCCACGAGCGACGGGCTCCGTCATCGGGCGATTCCTCCATCGAGGACGAGGTCCTGTTCCTCTCCCACGGTCGACCACGACACGACCACGGGTTCATCGGATTCGACGATCATGCCGCGAGCTCCGGATGCCCTGACTTCGAGGTACACGATCCCACCGGCAGCCACCGTGAAGGATGTTGTCGAGGAGTTCCCGCCAGCACCGACGAACCGGTAGGTCCCGGCGGCCGGTGACGGGCCGGGGTTGGTCACGTTGATCCCGACGAGCTCCTCCTCGATCGATGCGCCCGGGAGCGCCCACGAGGTAGCAGGGGCTTGCAGCCCGGTCATGATCCCAAGGACCGCAGCGGACGCGGCTCGCATCGCAGCGCCGACCTCACCGTCTGCCCTGACCTGGATGGCTGTTCCCTCCGGGACCGGGAGCACGACAGAGCTGCGCCGCTCCAGCGTGAACTGCTCCGCGGCCAACGTGCTGCCGCCGGGTCCGAAGTGGTCGATATCGACATTCACCGGGACTGCGGCCGGGTTCACCACGACGATCTCGGCCGTCGTTCCGACCGGCGGGGCCGGGAAGTACCACTGCTCCCCCACGGGCTTCCCAATGGCCGTCCCGGTCGCTCCCTCCCGTTGGGTGAACAACGCCGAGAAGGTCGCCAGGTCGGGGTCGTCGACGACGACCACCAGATGGGTACGGAGGCGGAGCAGGTCCGACAGGATGATCTCGCGGCTCTCTCCTGCCGGGATCGTGAGCCCTTCCAGGGCCTCCACGACCTCGAGCCCCTGCTCGGAGTAGACGCGAACGTCGATGACAGCAGCCTGCGGAAACGGGTTCATGACGGCCAGCGTCGTCGTCTCCCCTTCGAGCGATCCGCCGATACCCACGACCCACGCGGGGGCCGGCCAGCTCGCACAACCCGACGACGAGCGTCCAATGGCGCCCCCCGCCCTGACCCCGAAGGCGACGGGGCCACCGGATTCGAGCATCACCGGAACGACGCCCTGGCGCAGATCGGATGACACACTTCCCACCCGGTCGCCTTCCAGGGCCACCGAGAACGAGTCACCGTTCCACCATGAGGCCCTGACCCGGGTGTCCGTGGCGGGGATTCCCCGGAGCTGCGACTCGATCGCCCCGTCACCCCGCCATTGAGGACAGAAGGCGTAGTCGGTGAGGCCCATCGGCCTCTCCACAAGGGGCACGGGAAGCGGATCGACCATGGGCGGCTCCGGTTGAAGGCCCGCCAGCGCCATGAGCGCCGCGCCGAGGAGGAACGCGAGGGTCTTCCTCATCGCCGCCGCCTCGGGACCAGTGACCCGACCAGCAGCACGATCGCCGCCATCCTCCAGCCCAGCGCGGCGCGCTCCAGCAAGGGGTCCGGAACCACCGTTACCGTGCCGGTGCTTCCCACGTACCCCTCCTCGGAGATCTCCAGCCGCGACGTCGGGTTGATCCGCAGGGTGACACGGGTGGCGGCCGGCCCCGTCCATGCCGTCCCGTCGTGGAGCCAGGGGCCCGCAACGGACTCGCCCACCGGCGCCGAGGAGGCGTACTCGAATATGGATGTCTCGGCGAAGCTGAGTTCGACCACGTCGAGGCGACCCCGCAACGCCGCGGCCAGGGCGCTCTCGGGCGGGGCAACGATCCACGCCAGCCCAAAGTCCTCGAACAGCGGCCCTGCTCGTAGCGCCGGTTCGGTGATGAATCGATCGAGGCGTTCTTCAAGCGCTTCGTCGAGTGGGCCACGACTCCCCTGCCATGCCATCGTGAACGAGACTGCCGGGTCCATCACCCGGTAGGGCTGGCCTTGCCATGTCCGGGTGTCACCCACCAGGCCCTCGCCCAGGATGAGAACCCGCTCGCCTGCCTGACGGTCACGGGCGACGAGGTAGCGAAGACGGTCGGCGACCGTGGTTGAGGCGGCGAGGCCGGAGCTCCCGCCGGCGATGACCTGGCCCACCGGGAGAAGCGCGAGGACGAGAGCGCCGATCGCGACCAGCGCACCGACCCGACGGATGAAGCCCTCTTCGGCGGAGAGCTGCCCGGCTGCTGATCCCACGATGAGGATCAACCCGGCGGCACACACCACGATGCCGGCCGTCGCCGCCTCTCGTCCGGGGAGGAACCCCCGGGCCAGGGCCGCGCCTGCACCGAGGAGCACGCCACCCAACGCGCCCAGGCGCCACGCACCACCGGTGAGCGAGGCGAACCAGAGCACGACAAGACCCGCCGACACGGCGAGCGGAAGGCTCCAAGCCGGTCCCGTGCCGGCGCCGCTCATGGTCTCGACGGAGTACCACACGCCCCATGAACCGACAGCCGGCAGCCCGACCAACGATACGAGCAGGCCTCGTGGAGCAGCACCCCAGCCCAGTCCGAGCAGCGCCGCCAAGACACCCACCACCAGCGGCAGCGCGACAGCCCCCGGCACCAGCGCGGTCATGAGGAAGGCCCCGAGCCCGGCCCTTGCCAGGGACCCCGTCCGGCCCATCCACCCTTGCGGGAAAGGCGTGAGGACGCCATGTATCGCCCATGGCATCGCGCCGAGGGCGAGGATGCCGGGCCAGTTGCCCGCCTCTCCGAGCAGGACGGCAGCCGGGCCGAGAACCCCGACGAACGCACCACCCAGGGCCGACCACTGTCCGACTCCCAGGGAACGGAGCAAGCGGTATGCCCCGAGGAGTCCGAACGCGGCGGCCGCCGCGGTGACCGTGCGGCCGGTCGACTCCCCGAAGAACCTCGTCATGGCGGCCAGGAGGGCAGCCGCGGGGTGGGGCGGACCGTCGCTCCCGAAGCCAGTCGGGTTCCAGCCTCCCGCGAATGACGCCAGCACCCCCTCCCAATTCGCAGCGAGCGGCAACGTCCATCCGACGACAGGGAGCCCTTCGAACAGCACCAAACGGACTGCCCCCAACCAGCCGATGACCCCTGCTCCGAGGACGGTGGCCGAGCGCCCGGTCGTGCGCTCCTCGGCCCACTCGAGCACGGCTTCCGACGAGGCAAGGGGGGAGCGAAGGGTGTCGACGACATCGGCCCACACCTCGGTGAAGGCAGCCGACCCTCGCACCTGGTACCGGAAGAGCTCCTCGTCGCCCAGCTGGCGGGCTGCCCGAAGCTGACGGCGGCCGACCCAGAGCGAACGGGCGTTCTTGACGTTCCAGGCCGCGGCTTTCAGGTAGTCGAGGGTGCGACCCGGCTTGCCCGTGAGCAGCGAGGCGATGCCGACGACGATGCCAACCAACGCCGCCGCCGGGAGCACCCAGATGAGGCTGACCGCCGAGTACGCCTTGAGGAGTGACCTGAGCTGCCCGGCGATCTCGCGCCAGGCCGAGACTCCCTCCCGGCAGGCCCCGGAGTGCACCACCTCCGACGACGGGACGACGACGACCCTGCCGCCGGCCACCCTCGCCCTCTGGGCAAAGTCGACGCCGGCAGACTCGGGGGCCAGCATCCGATCGATTCCGCCGAGGCCGAGGAAGAGATCCCGTCGCACGAGCAGCGACGCCGAGGGCACGTAGGCGACGTCGCGGATCACGTCGTACTGACCGAGGTCCAACTCGCCTTCGTCAAGCGAGCTGACCGGGTGTCCGAACACGTCCGTCAGTCCGCCGATGGACTCGAGCTGCCGCCCATCGGCACCCAGAAGCTTCGAACCCGCTACCGATGCGTCGACGCGGACTGCCTCGTCATGGAGGGACGAGAGTGCATCGGGCCGGAGCCCGACATCGTCATGGAGGAACCACACATGGGTCACGTCGGGGCCAAGCTTCTCCTTGAGGTTGGCTGCCTCGGGCACCCATCCCATCCCGAGCCGCGTCGCCTCTGCCTCTGCGGAAACGCCCCCGCCGGACGCGAACACGGCGGTCGGGGTGAGGCTCTGCTTCCTGATCTCGCCGAGTACCGCCTCGACACGGTCGACGGCATCAACGAGTACGACGGCGACGACCGACGCGGTCTGCGGGGAAGACAGGCTCATGACGGCACCATTGTGGATGAGCCGGAAGAGTAAGCGAACCGGGCCCGCGTCTGCGTCGACCGGCCACCACCGCTGCGGACGAGGAGCAACGTTCCTGGGTGTTGGTCCCTCGACCCGGCACCAGTTGTCGGTTGCCCGGTGCCGGCAACCGTTCCCAACGGAAAGGCCGACGCCGGCGCTGACGCAGACGCAGGTGCTTCCGATAGTCTCCTGCCCCATGCAACTCGTCCTGCTCTCGGGCGGTGTGGGCGGAGCCCGGATGGCCAGGGCCCTCGACCGTGCCGGAGCCGACCTCTCGGTGATCGTGAACGTCGGGGACGACGACACCATCCTCGGCCAACACGTCTCCCCGGACCTCGACACGGTCATGTACACCCTGGCCGGGGTGGAAGGGCCGCACGGCTGGGGGCTCGCCGATGACACCACGACCGTCATGCGTACCCTCGCCGACCTCGGGGGCGACACCCGTTTCATGCTCGGCGACCGGGACCTGGCGACCAACCTGAGACGGACTGTCGCCCTGGCCGAGGGCACGCCGCTCAGCGAAGTGACCGGGCACCTGGCCACCGCGTACGGGATTCGACCGCGCCTGCTCCCAGTCACCGACCAACCACTTCGCACCGAGGTTCGCATCGAGACCGGATGGATCGGCTTCCAGGAGTACTTCGTGTACCGCGGTCACAGCGACCGGGTGCTCGAGGTCCGGTTCCGGGGAGCCGTTGATGCGCGCCCGGCACCGGGCGTGGTGTCGGCCATCGACAAGGCAGATGTCGTCGTGATCGGGCCCTCCAATCCGCCGCTGTCGATCTGGCCAATCCTCTCGGTCCCCGGCATGGCGGACGCCTTGACACGCCACCGGACCGTCATCGCGGTGAGTCCGCTCTTCTCGGGACGGGCCCTCAAGGGACCCGCCCACGACGTCATGGCCACCCTTGGCCTGCCGCCCGGGAACGCCGGGGTCATCGCTGCCTATGAGGGGCTCATTTCCGACCTGGTGGTCGATCGCGCCGACTCGAGCGACCGCGCCGAACTGTCGGGCCCGGACCTCCGGGTCCACGTTGCGGACACCCGCATCGCCGACCCGGATGCAGCGGAAAGGTTCGGGAAGTGGCTCTTGGGCCTGCTCTCGAACTGATCCCGGTCACCGGGATCGGTGACATCGAACCGGGGGCCGACCTGGTGACGATCATCTCCGATGCCTGCGGCGCGAATGGGATCCACCCGGGCGATGTGGTCGTGGTCACGCACAAGATCGTCTCCAAGGCGGAAGGGGCGGTGGTGACCCTCGAGTCGGACGGTCCCGATGCCCACCGGGCCGTGGTGGAGCAGGAAGCGGTGACGGTCCTCCGCCGACGCGGTGACCTTGTCATCGCCCGCACCCGGCATGGTTTCATCTGCGCCAACGCCGGAGTCGACCGGAGCAACGTCCGCCCCGGCCAGGTCGTCCTGCTCCCGCGAGAACCGGATCGTTCGGCACATTCGCTCAGGATGGGCCTCGAGCGCCGGCATGGCGCGCCGCTGGTGGTGGTTGTCACCGACACGTTCGGTCGCCCATGGCGACGCGGGTTGACCGACATCGCGATCGGTGTGAGCGGGATGGACCCGATCGAGGATCACCGGGGAACTCGCGACACCTACGGGAAAGTGCTGGAGGTGACCGAGGTGGCCATCGTCGACGAGATCGCTGCCGCGGCCGATCTCGTCATGGGAAAGGCGACGGGGATCCCGGTCGCGATCGTTCGCGGGCTGACCTGGACGCCGGGGACGGGCCGGGTCTCCGACATGATCCGCCCGGATGCGGACGACCTGTTTCGGTAGGAAGGAACGAGCGCCGAGGTACAAGGACCCGGCACTCGTACCTCGCACCTCGTACCTTGGCGCCGGAGTCTCAGGCGCCTGGTTCGCCGGCGTCCTGGCCGAGGATCACCATCAGGTCGATCTCGGGGTCGAGGGTCCCCACCGTCACCTCGCCGAACCCCAGGAGGGCAACGAGTTCCTCGGCAGCGGCCACCGCTGCGGGTTGGGCGACGACCGAGGTCACCACATAGTCGTGTCGGTCGGCATCATCGACATCGACGACGTCCACACCGCGGGCGGCAAGCCAGGCTCCCCACTTGGCCGCGACCCCGCTCACGCCATTGCCGTTGAGGACGCTGATCGCCGGCGGTCCATCCTCACCGAGTGCCAGGGCCATCGATGCCCCTGTCCGGAAGGCGTCGATCACGGCCGGGGCAGTCCCGTCGATCGGGACCACATAGGAGACGCCGTTGATCTCTGTCACCTCGACAGGCAGTGTCGCCGAGTCGATGTGCCGTGGCCGGAAGTCCCGGAAGGAGAGCGCCAGCCGTCCGAAGTCGATCTCCCGGAAGCCGGGGTCCACCACCATGCGCTGCGCGACGGAGCTCACGAGTCCGGGCGCCTCTATCACGAGTGAGGGCCCACGGACGGCGTCCACCAGCGCCACCAGGACCTGCTGTTGACGACGCGTCCGGCCGAGGTCGGTCGCGTCGACGAAGATCCAACTCCCTCCCCTCAGCTCCTGGTAGGAGCGGGACCGGGCGAGGGCCAACGCCTGGCGCCCGTCGAGCACCTGCAGTCCGGCATCGACGCTGAGGCCGGACTTGAGGTCCCTGGCCGGATGGGGGAAGTTGATCCCCACCCCTCCCACCCCGTCCACGGTGGCGGCAAACCCCGAGAAGTCGACCTCGACGTAGTGATGGATGCCGATGGCGAAGGTCTCCTGGACCGTTCGCACCATGAGCTCGGCCCCTCCATACGCAAAGGCGGCGTTGATCTTGTCCTTCTTCTCACGGCCGGGAATCGTGACCCGCAGGTCGCGGGGTATTGAGAGCACCTGCATCCGGCCATCCGCGGGGAGCATCTGCACGAGCATGATCACATCGGCCCTCTCACCCCCGGCAACGCCGAAGTCGCTCATCCACTCCTCGGGAAGACCTTCTCGACTGTCACTTCCGAGGACCAGGAAGACGATCGGCTCATCGGCCCCGGTCGGACGCGGGGCGAGCACACCCGCCACGTCCGGTGTGACCGTGACCTGGTCGACCACGGCCGAGCGCAGCGCATCGAGGTAGAAGAACACGCCGAAGACGAGCACGTTCAACACCGCAAGGGTGATGATGACCCGGCGCCAGCGGCGCCTTCGTTCATCGCGGGGGGTGGGGCGAGGAGTCATGGTCTCCGGGATCTAGGGACGCGGGGAACCCTTGGAGAGGACGGGCTCAGCCGGGGCTGGGCCCGGTGGGTCGAATGGTACGGCGACAGGTTGTGTATGCATACCCGAGGCGCCCCGAGGATCCGACCAGCCCCAGGGGAGCGGGTCAGTGGATGGTCGAAGCGGCCAACTTCATGAGACGGGCCAGCGCGTCGGCCTCCGCACCTGCGTCATAGCCCGCCTGTCCGGCATCGAGGAATCCGTGCCCTACTCCCTCATAGAGGATCCACTGGCCATTGGGGGTGGCTGCTTGGGCGGAGTCGACGTCTTCGGCGGGAATGAGGTGGTCGTCGGCCCCGTACAGGCCGAGCACCGGGGCACCGATCACGCCCATCACGTCAGCAACCTGCATGTCGCGATTGTCGTCACCGGCGAGGGGAGCGTAGAGGGAGGCAACGGCGGAGACCGAGCGGTTGTGCGCGGCGTGGAGCAGGGCCAGGCGTCCGCCCAGGTCCAATCCGACCACGACCGGGGCGGAAGCATCCGGACCATCGATGTCATCGGACGAGAGGTATTCGATGGTCTCATCGACCAGGGCGAGGATCCGGCGGTCGGTCGTCCGTGCGTATGCCCGGAATGCGCCCTCGAGGTCGGACCCACGACCGGGACCGGCACCTCGATACCAGTCGGGGGCAACCGTGGTGAACCCGTGGCGGGCGAAGGAACGGCACAGGTGCTTGGTGGTGGAGTCGAGGCCGGCAATCCCATGGAGGACGATCACCACCGGCGACGGATCTGCCGAATCCGGACGCGCGAGATAGGCGTTGCCCAACCCGCTCCCGATGGGGATCGGGATCATCCCGAAAATGATCGTGTGGGTTCCTTCATGTGCGAGAACGGCCAACGAATGCTCCTTGCGTCGGGGCGATCCTACAAGGAGGAGCGAGGAGCAAGGACGAAGTATCGACCGCCTGTCTGTCCCCTCAACGAAGTTGGGGGGAAGGTCCCTGTCCCGAGCGAAGCGACGGGGGAGGCAAGGGGGGCGAGCAGACGCCTACGTCGACCGACGCACCCGGTGTACGGCCCCGGAGACGATCCGTTCCCGAATCCCGTTCGACTCGACCAGGAGGGCGCCATCCTCGTCGATTCCCACCGCGGTGCCGGACCCGGCAGGTTCCCATGTGACCCGGTGACCGAGGAGCCATGATCGCTGGGCGTATTCGTCGTGGCCCCAGTGGGACGGTCCCCGTTCGACCCGATCGATGAGGTGCCCCGCCCAGGCATGGGCAATCGGGATGAGGGCCTCGTGACCGGGGTCCTCCTCGAACCGGGCCGTGCGATCGTCCGGGGAGTCGGGCCACCACAGGTTCGCTCCGAAGCCGATGATGGTGAGGGCATCGGAAGCCTCCGCCAGGATGCCGCCGACCTTGCGGTCACGGAGGATGAGATCGTTCGGCCATTTGATATGCATGTCCGGCCAGATGTCCGAGACCGCCAACGCCGCCACCAGCGGAAGGAGTGGATACCTGGACGGATGCCATTCGCAGACGAACGCGAGAGAGCAGGCGAGAGCCCGGGGAGCATTGTCCCACTCGCTTCCCAACCGCCCTCTCCCCCGGGTTTGGGTGCCGGTCACCACCAGGGTCGGGACACCGTCGAATGCTGCCCTGGCGGTGTCCTGGGTCGAATCGGTCGTGTCGAGTTCGAGAATCCGTGTATCCATGATCCGCTCCAGCGAGTCGAACGTGTCCGGAGGACGCGCGTCTGGGCGCAATCTACGCTAAGGACCACAGTGGGAACGAAGCGACGCATCGAAGAACTCAGGACGCTGCGCGACGCGGCCCTCCACTCCGGGAGCCAACGCGCCGTCGATCGGCAGCATGACCGGGGCAAACTGACCGCCAGGGAACGCATCGGCGTCCTGCTCGACAAGGGTTCGTTCCAGGAGATCGACATGCTGGTTCGCCACCAGGCGAGCGGATTCGGTATCGAGAACGAACGACTCCCCGGCGACGCGGTCGTCACCGGGTACGGCACGGTCGAGGGCCGCACAGTGTTCGTCTTCGCCGAAGATTTCACCGTGTTCGGCGGTTCCCTGGGCAGGGCGGTGGCAGACAAGGTCATCAAGATCCTCGAGATGGCCCTGCAGGCCGGGGCCCCCGTGATCGGGCTCAAGGACTCAGGGGGAGCCCGCATCCAGGAGGGTGTCGCCGCCCTCGACGGCTACGGCCGCATCTTCTTCCAGAACGTGCAGGCATCGGGGGTCATCCCCCAGATCTCGGTCATCATGGGCCCGTGCGCCGGTGGTGCGGTGTACTCCCCCGCCATCACCGACTTCGTCTTCCAGGTCGACGGGACCGCCCACCTGTTCATCACCGGTCCCGATGTCATCAAGACGGTGACGGGAGAGGAGGTGACGATGGACGAATTGGGCGGAGCCCACGCTCACGGCGAGAAGTCCGGGGTCACCCATTTCATCGCACCGGATGAGGAAACCGCACTCGAATGGGTCCGCTACCTGCTCTCGTTCCTTCCCCAGAACAACATGGAGCAACCACCGTTCTTCACCCCCACCGATCGGCCCGATCGCGCGGAAGACGCCCTCGACCTCATCATCCCCGACTCGGCCAACCAGCCCTACGACATGGTCGACGTCATCGAGCACATCGTCGACGACGGCGAGTTCTTCCAGGTCCACCAAGGCTTCGCCCGCAACCTCGTCGTGGGCTTCGCCAGGCTTGACGGGTCAACGATCGGAGTCGTCGGCAATCAGCCTTCCGCCTTCGCCGGGACGCTCGACATCTCCGCATCGGAGAAGGGGGCCAGGTTTGTCCGGTTCTGCGATGCCTTCAACATCCCGATCCTCACCATGGTCGACGTCCCCGGCTTCCTGCCCGGTGTCTCCCAGGAGCACGACGGCATCATCCGTCATGGCGCCAAGCTTCTCTACGCCTTCTGCGAAGCGACGGTCCCGCGGATCACCGTGATCACCCGCAAGTCGTATGGCGGGGCCTACCTCGTGATGAACGCCAGGGGGGTCGGGGCCGACGTCGTGTACGCCTGGCCGTCAGCCGAGATCGCGGTGATGGGGGCCCAGGGGGCCGTGAACATCATCCACCGCAGGACACTTGCCGAGGAGGCCGACCCGGATGCCCGGCGGGCAGCCCTCGTCACCGAGTACGAGCAGAACTTCAACAACCCGTACCGGGCGGCCGAGCTCGGCCTCGTCGACGAGGTCATCGAACCCCGCGAGACTCGTCCCAAGCTGGTGGCGGCTTTCCGGATGCTCCGGAACAAGCGAGCGACCACACCACCCCGCAAGCATGGGAATATCCCACTGTGATGCAGCCAGGCACGGCAAGCACGGAGAGCTCATGTTCGAGTCAGTTCTGATCGCCAACCGAGGCGAGATCGCGGTCCGCGTCATCCGCTCGGCCAAGGAGCTCGGGCTGCGCACCATCGCCATCTACTCCGAGCTCGATCGCGACTCGCTGCACGTCAAGCTCGCGGACGAAGCTTGGAACATCGGGCCGGCACCTGCGGCCGACTCCTATCTGAACATGGACCGAGTGCTCGAGGTGGCCGCAGAATCGAGGGCATCGGCCATCCACCCCGGCTACGGGTTCCTGGCCGAGAACGCCCGGTTCGCCCAACGAGTCATCGATGCCGGAATCATCTGGGTGGGACCGTCCCCGGCCGCCATCACGACCATGGGCGACAAGATTGCCTCCCGCAAGGCCGTCATCGCTGGTGGGGTCCCCACCGTGCCGGGGACCACGACCGCACTCTCCGACGTGGGGGAGGTGGCGGCGGCCGCCAGGGAGTTCGGCTACCCGGTCGCCATCAAGGCGGCGCACGGGGGCGGTGGGAAGGGCCTCAGGGTCGTCCGCTCGGAAGCCGAGTTGGTGGAGGGTTACGAAGGAGCGCAGCGGGAAGCCGCCGCCTATTTCGGGAACGCCGAGGTGTACGTGGAGAAGTACCTCGAGCGTCCCCGCCATGTCGAGGCCCAGGTGCTTTGCGACATGCACGGCAACGCCGTGTTCCTCGGCGAGCGGGACTGCTCGGTGCAGCGACGCCACCAGAAACTCATCGAGGAGACGCCTTCACCGGCCATGAACGAGGAGCAACGGGCAGCCTTCGGGGCGGCAGCCGTGGCTGTTGCCCGGGCGTGCGGATACGTGAACGCCGGAACGGTCGAGTTCCTCCTCGACGAGGACGGTTCGTTCTACTTCCTCGAGATGAACACGCGACTCCAGGTCGAGCACACCATCACAGAGCAGGTGACCGGGATCGACCTCGTCAAGCAGCAACTGCGCATCGCCGCCGGGGAGGTGCTCGACCTCGGCGAGGTGACACCGCGCGGCCACTCCATAGAGTTCCGCATCAACGCCGAGGACCCCAAGACCGGGTTCCTGCCGAGTCCCGGCACACTCGTCGGCTACCACGAACCCGCCGGCCCGGGTGTCCGGGTCGATTCCTGGGTCGAGGTCGGCTCGACGATCTCCCAGTACTACGACAACCTGATCGCCAAGCTCGTCGTCTGGGCCGAGACCCGGGACGACGCCATCGCCCGCGGTCGCCGGGCGCTCGATGAGTACGTGGTGCAGGGGGTGGCGACCACCATCCCCGCCCACAAGATCATCCTCGACCACCCCGACTTCATCGCCGGGACGCACTACACGAAGTGGGCGGAGGACCATGTGGACTTCACGAAAGGCGAAGGAGAGCAGGGCCCGACCCTCCCCGAGGACGAGGAGTTCAGCGAGCGCAACATGACCGTCGAGGTCGGAGGCCGCCGCTTCGATGTGAAGTTCTGGGCACCCCCTCCCCAGGTGGCTGCCGGGGCACAGGCCAAGCGGAGGGCTCCCAAACCGTCGGTCAGGAAGTCGGGCGGGGGCGGGGAGGACGGGATCATCACCGCCCCGATGCAGGGGACGATCGTCAAGGTCACCGTGTCGGCCGGGGAGGCGGTGGAGGAGGGCGCCCAGCTGCTCGTCCTCGAGGCGATGAAGATGGAGAACGAGGTCAAGGCGCCGTTCTCGGGCGAGGTGATCGAGCTGCGAGTGCAGGCCGGCGACACCGTCAGCCCCGGCGACGTGCTCGCCATCATTCGCTAGTGAGTGCGTCTGGGTGTTGGTGACGGGGTCTCCCGGACCGGTCACCAGGCCCAGCCGATCGGTCAGACGCTCCCGTGGGTCCCGAAGACCTGACGGAGTTCGCTGCAGATCTCACCGATGGTGACCTCCGCGGCCAGCGCAGCCTTCATGGGGGGAAGCAGGTTCGCGTCGCCCTCGGCGGCCGACCGGATCGCCGCCAACTGGGCGCCGACCAGCGCCGGGTCACGCGCCGCCTTCATGGCTCCGAGGCGAGCGAGCTGGCCCGCGGCCAGGGCCGGGTCGATCGCCATGATCGGGATGTCGGTGTCGGCATCCTCGACATAGCGGTTGACACCAACGACAACGTCCTCCCCCGACTCCTGGCGCCGGGCCGCGGCGTAGGCGGAGTCCTCGATCCGGAGCTGCGGAAAGCCCGACTCGATGGCCGGGACTGCCCCGCCGAGGGCGTCGACCTCGGCAATGATCTCCCATGCCCTGGCCTCGAGTTCGTCGGTCAGCGCCTCGACGAAATAGGAGCCGGCCAGTGGGTCGACCGTGTCGGTGATGCCGATCTCGTGCGCGAGGATCTGTTGGGTACGCAGTGCGAGACGGGCGGAGGCTTCGGTGGGGAGCCCGAGCGCCTCGTCATAGGAGTTCGTGTGCAGCGACTGGGTCCCGCCGAGCACGGCGGCCAGCGCCTCGACGGCCGTGCGCACGATGTTGCCCTCGGGTTGCTGGGCAGTGAGTGATGACCCTGCCGTTTGGGTGTGGACGCGCATGGCGCACGATCGGTCGTCCTTGGCGGAGAAGCGGTCCCGCATGATCGACGCCCACATCCGGCGGGCGGCCCGGAACTTGGCGACCTCTTCGAAGAAGTTCGTGTGCGAGTTCCAGAAGAACGAGACGCGGGGAGCGAAGGAGTCAACCTCGAGGCCCGCCGCCACTGCGGCCTCCACGTACCCGATGGCATTGGCGAGCGTGAACGCGAGCTCCTCGGCGGCGCTCGAGCCGGCTTCCCTGATGTGGTACCCGGAGATGGAGATCGTGTTCCAGTTCGGCAGCTCGGCCGCGCAGTACGCGAAGAGATCCGTGATCAGCCGCATCGAAGGCCGGGGAGGAAAAATGTAGGTGCCCCGGGCGATGTACTCCTTCAGGATGTCGTTCTGGACCGTCCCCCGGATCTGCGCCGCGTCGGCGCCCTGTTCCTCCGCCACGAGTTGATAGAGAAGGAGAAGGAGGGGTGCCGTGGAGTTGATCGTCATCGAGGTGGTGACCTCGGCCAATGGAATCCCGTCGAACAGGACCCGCATGTCGTGGATCGAGTCGATGGCCACGCCGACTTTGCCGATCTCGCCCTCGGCCATCGGGTCGTCGGAGTCGAGGCCCATCTGGGTGGGGAGGTCGAAGGCGGTGGAGATCCCCGTCTGGCCGGCTGCGAGCAGCGCCTTGAACCTTTCGTTGGTGGCTTCCGCGGTGCCGAATCCGGCGTATTGGCGCATGGTCCACGCCCTACCCCGGTACATGGTGGGATAGGGACCGCGGAGAAACGGGTACTCACCGGGAGCCCCGATGGTGGGCTCGGGTGGCTCCGGTCCGTACACCGGTCGGATCTCTATTCCACTCGACGTGAGCCTTCGTTCCACGGGCTATGCCATCCCTGGGGGTATCCTGCGTTTCGGTCTGCAGATGGTACCCGTACCGTTTGTGGAGCCACCTGCACCGAACCAGAGGCCCATGACGATTCATGACTTGGAGCGCCGGGACAAGCGCGGACGCTGGTCGGCGGCCCTGGCCCTCCTTCTTTCGATAACGCTGCTCTCCGCATCCTGGATGGGGTTGTTCACGTTCATGACGGCCTCGGCCGCCTCCAACACGTGGCAGGCGCTGGATGACAAGTACCTCCCGGAAGTCGACGGGCAGTCGCTCATCCTCCCCGACCTCTCCCAGGTGAGCCGGGTCTACGCGGCCGATGGGACCCTGCTCGCCGAACTGCACGACGGCCGCCTCTCGGAACCCGTCAAGTTCGAGGACATGCCCCCGGAGATCGTCTACGCCATCGTGGCCGCCGAGGACTCCACCTTCTTCGAGCATGAGGGTGTGAACTGGGGGGCGATCCTCAAAGCGTTCCTCGACAACCTCCAGAGCGGCAGGCAGCGCGGCGGGTCCACCATCACCCAGCAGGTGGTGAAGAACATCTTCGTGGGCGACGAGGTGTCCTACGAGCGGAAGATCAAGGAGGCGGTCACTGCCATCGAGTTCGAGCGCCGCTACGAGAAGGAGCAGATCCTCGAGTTCTACATGAACTCCGTCTACTTCGGGTGGAGCGCCTATGGAGTGAAGGCGGCTGCCCGGGAGTTCTTCGGAAAGCAGTTGGCTGACCTCACCGTGGCGGAGGCAGCGACCCTGGCCGTCCTCCCCCGCAACCCGTCGGAGTACAACCCACGCCGCGACCCCGAGTTCGTCCTGGAGCGCCGCAACGACGTCATCGCCAACATGTTGGATGAAGGTTTCATCAGCCAGGCGATCGCCGACGAGGCCTTCGCGGCCAACCTCGGGGTGATCGAGCACGAGGGCCTCGTGCTCCGGAATGAGCACATCGTTGCGGAGGTGACGAGGCAGTTGCTCAACGACCCGCAGTTCGACATCCTCGGCCGCACCAAGGAAGAGCGGAAGCAGCGCATCTACGGGTGCTCGGCGTCCGATACGACCTGCGTCGGCGGCGGCGGCCTCGAGATCTACACGACGATCGACCTCGAACTCCACGAGAAGGCGGTCGCCATCCTCCAGGAGTGGCTGCCCACGCCCAACGACCCGACCGAGCAGGCTCCCACCGGGGCGATCGCCATGGTCGACAACCACACCGGGGCAGTGCTGGTGATGGCATCCGGGCTCCCGTTCGAGGAGGAACAGTTCGACCTCGTCGTCCAGGGACGACGCAACCCCGGGTCGGCATTCAAGCCGATCACCCTCGTCACCGCCCTCGAGCGGGGCATCTCGCTCAACTCCTTCTGGGACGCCACCAGCCCCAAGGAGATCGAGTGCCCGGGTGTCTGCTTCCCGGACGGGGTCTGGACCGTTCGCGGTTCGGGCGGGGATGGCCTGATGTCGCTCGAACGCGCCACGTATGCGTCCCAGAACGTCGTCTATGCCCAGGTGGCGTTGGCCGCGGGTGCCCCGAACATCGTCCAGGTGGCCAAGCGCATGGGGATCCGCCAGTCGACGCTCACCCCTGAGCCGTCGATCACGCTCGGAACGTCGGCGGTGAGTCCCCTCGAGATGGCGTCCGCCTTCTCCAACTTCGCCACCAACGGCCAGTGGGCGTCCCCGTACCTCATCCAGAGCATCACCTCCCGCGACGGCCAGGTGAACTGGGCCCATCAGGTCAGGTTCGAGCAGAACTTCGACCCCGCCCTGATGGCGGCCGCCCGCAAGCCACTCGAGGTGGTCCCGGTGAGCGGCACGGCTCCCCGCGCCAACATCGGTCGACCACAGGGGGGCAAGACCGGCACCCACCAGACCTACCGCGAGGCCTGGTACGTGGGGTTCGTCCCCCAGTTCTCTACCGCCGTCTGGGTCGGTTTCCCCGATGCCCAGATCCCGCTCGAGAACGTCACCATCAAGGGAGAGGTGTATCGCAGGGTGTTCGGAGGGACCATCCCCGCCCCGATCTGGAAGGAGTTCATGGACTTCGCCCTCACCGACCAACCGGCCCTCGAGTTCCCACCCGACCCGCCGGGTGTGGCGAACTACTTCAAGGTCCCGAACACCGCCGTGCCCTTCGTCGTCGGTCTCCCCCAGGCCGAGGCGGTCGAGTTGGTCCTCGACAATCACCTCGACCCGGTCGTCGAACCCAGGAACTCACTGGAACCTGAAGGGATCGTCCTCGAGCAGGACCTCGAAGCCCTCAAGCGGGTACCCCACTCCACACCCCTGACCATCTACGTGTCGACGGGACTCCCACCCGAGGCGCCCGTGCCAGTGCTGGTCGGGCTCACCCAGCAGGGCGTCGACCTGGCGCTGGCGAACTTCGCAGAGGAGACCGAGGTCGAACTGCACTACCTCGTCCAGTTCCAGACGACCACCAACCCTGCGGAGATCGGGGTGGTGGTCGCTACCCAACCCGGCGCCGGGTCCATCGTCCAGACCGGCCAGACGATCGTGATCGTCATCGGGAGGACCTGAGGCGGCGTCGGCGGCGTCTGTCCCCCGCTGGGGGACAGACACACACACCTCTTGACTCTCTACGTTGTTTTACGATATTTTTTGATGTATGTCGGATGTCCTGCCCGAGGGAACGGAAGAAGAAACCCATCCTCCCGTCATCCATCACACCCACCCCTCGGGCGGGGCACCGACACGACCCACCGTCCGCCAACGACCGCTCGTACAGCCCCGTCTCTGGCGGGGGCACCCGGGTTTCGAGCTCGACTCGCTCTACGTTCGTCGCTTCTGGACCGCGGCCATCGGCCCGACCGCGGTGTGCGACCTGCTGAGGCTGGCCAGGGCCGGTGCGGCTCGGAAGCGGATTCCCCTTCCCCACCGCACTGCGGTCCTCCTGAGCCTCGGACTCGCCCACCGCGACGGCGACGGGCGGATCGCGGTCGCTGATCGGCTTCCCCCTGTCCCCCTCCACTTCCTTCGTCGCCAACCCCTGGCCTTGCAGCGGGAGCACCGCGCCTTCCTGAGAGGGAGAGACCCCAACCCCTCACCGGAGGTCGCGCTCCAACCCCGTCCCTAGCCTTGCGGGGTGACGACCCTCACCACATCGGACGGAGTGGAGCTCGAAGCGCTCTGGAACGAGCCACCCTCACCGCTGGCCGCCGTGCTCCTGTGCCATCCCCACCCACTCCACGGAGGGACGATGCGGGCGCCCCTCATGGAGGGCATCACTGCGAGGCTTCTTCACCATCGGTTCTCGGTTCTGCGCTTCAACTTCCGAGGAGTGGCCGGATCCAGCGGGTCCCACGGTGCCGGAGTCGGGGAGCTCCTCGACGTCGATGCCGCCATGGGAGAACTCCGGCGGCACCAGCCCGACGTGGTCCACGGAATCGCCGGGTGGAGCTTCGGTGGGGTGACCACGCTCACCTGGACGGCAACCCGCAATGAACGCCTCCCTTGGGTCGGGATTGCGCCACCGATCAACCGGGATGGCAGATCGGTGCTGCCCGATCCGACCCGTCTCCCGACGGGCCGCCGAACGTTCATCCTCGGGGACCGGGACCAGTTCGCTTCGGTCGGGGAGGTATGCGGGTACGCCACGGACGCCCTCGCAGAGGTCCACATCCTCCCAGGATCGGATCACTTCTTCTACTTCCGGGAGGAGCGGGTGGCTGACCTCGTTGCAGACGGGATTGCCAGGAAGGCCTAGTGGTGTGTCTGCAAACCGAGTGGGTCGTGCCCCGGGCGCCATCGATACACGGACACACCATCAGGTCTCGAGTTCGAGCAGCCTGGCCGCATTCCCCCACAACACCGCCTCGGTGACCGCTGCGGGCGCCCCGAGTGTCATCCAGTCCCCGATCCACTTCGAAGGCGTCAGGAAGGGATAGTCCGTACCGAACAGGCTTCGGTCCGAGAGGTGGCCACAGACCGCCTCCACGAGGGCGGGAGCGAACCGCTTCGGCGACCATCCGCTCAGCTCGAGCCACACGTTCGTCTTGTGCTGTGCGACGGCGATCGCTTCGTCCTGCCAGGGCCACGACGGGTGAGCCATGACGATCTGCAGTTCGGGGAAGGCGGCGGCGACGAGATCGAGATGCATCGGGTTGGCGAACTCGTGGCGTACGTTGCTGCCACCAGGGACCCCGGAGCCGAACCCCGTGTACCCGGTGTGGAAGAGGCAGACAAGACCTCGCTCGACCGCAGCCTCGTAGATGGGGAAGTACCTGCGGTCGCGCGGATCGAAGCCCTGCGCCGAGGGATGGAATTTCAGTCCCTTCATCCCAAGGCGTGACGCTTCGTGCACACCCGAGACGGCGGCTGCCCCGTCGTGCGGATCGACCGAGCCAAACCCGATGAACACGTCGGGGTGCTGGCGGACAAGGTCGGCCACGCGCTCGCTCGAGAACGGGGCCTGGCCGGTGGCCGAACAGGCATCCCATGCCAGCAGCACGGCAATCCCGTCCTGGTCTCGGTACTCAGCTGCTATCTCGTCGATGGAACGGGGCGGGAACTCCCGTCCGAACATCTTCTCGAGGCCTTCCATGTACGGCCCGAACGGCCCCCGGAGGTACTCCTCGACGGGTGGGTGGACGTGCAAGTCGATGAAGCGCATGGGGCGAACGCTACGCGTTCGGCGTCAGCGACCGCGTCGGCGTCTGCATCTGCGTCAGCGGGGAGGTACGAACCCCCTATTCGCCGCTTCGGCCGCGGTGTCCGGTCCGAACGTGGAGATGAGGTTCCGATCGAGGAGGTCATCGGCCTCGAGTCGATCCAGCAAGGCACCGGCTTGGCCATCGTCGTCGGTGTCGTAGACACGCATGGTGTCCCGCGTTCCCACGTACCGGCAGTGCTCAAGTCGTCGATGCCGCGTCATGCGGGAATCGTAGCTGGCACCCGTCGGCCCTCAGGGCAGACGCAGACGCTGACCCCTCTACTCGAACACCTCGTCAGCCCGGTCGCCGACTGCTCCGATGCTCATCAGGTACGCACCCTGGAGCTCGAGGACTGCCGCCACGTCGGCCGGGTCCATCACATGCCCCTGTTTGGTGAGCCGGTCCACGACGAACGTCACGGTTCCCTCGGTCGTGCCGATGACGATCGGCACCTGCTTGTCCTCCTTGGCGAGTTGCTGGAGAAACGACACCTGCCACTCGAGGACTCGCCGGACGCCGCCGACACCGAGCCGACCACTGGACTCGGGGTCGAGCCGTGTGTGCACGAATCGAACCGCATCCTCGATGACGTACTCGGGAGGCCGCTCCTCGAACCGGGACTTCGACTCCTGGACGACCATCACCGCCGCGATGATGAGCAGCAGACCCACCAGGACAGCCCCGACGACAAGTGCCGAGGTGCCCTGCACGGATCAGAGACCGAGGCGATCGGCGAGGAGGGCCCGGTGATGGGCGGGATCCCCGAACATCAGCTCGTTGCTCTTCGCCCGTTTGAAGTAGAGGTGGGCGTCGTGCTCCCAGGTGAAACCGATGCCACCGTGGACCTGGATGTTCTCGGCAGCGCACTGGAAATACGCCTCGGTACAGTAGGACTTGGCGAGCGGAGCGACGATGGGGAGTTCCGAATTGTCCTCGGCCACGGACCATGCCCCGTAGTAGGCGGCCGACTTCGAGGACTCGACGGCCACGAGCATGTCGGCGCACTTGTGCTTGATCGCCTGGAACGAGCCGATCGGTCGCCCGAACTGCACCCGGTCCTTGGCGTACTGAACGGACGCCTCAAGAACCTTCTGCGCCCCACCGACGCCCTCGACGGCGAGCGCCACCGACGCCACCTGCAGGAGTTTCTCGATCGTGGCCGAGGCATCGCCCCCCAGGCGCTCCGCAGCGACTCCGTCGAGTGTGACGTCGGCCAACTTCCGGGTCGGGTCCATGGTGGGGAGGGGTTCGGCAGAGAGCCCAGCAGCACCCTCACGAACCACGAAGAGACCAACCTCGTCTCCCGCCCGCGCCGCCACGACGATCACGTCAGCCGTGTGACCGTCGAGCACGTACTTCTTCACGCCGCTGATACTCCAGCCGGCCCCATCCGAGGATGCCACGGTGGCGATCGCCTCGGGCTCCCACAGCCCGCTCTCCTCACCTACCGCGACGGTGGCGATCGTCTCGCCCGCCGCGATCCCGGGGAGAAGGGCCGCCTTCTGGTCCTCGGACCCCGCGAGCAGGATCGCGTTGGCTGCCAAAACGACCGTGGAGAGGAACGGCGCGGGGAGAAGCGCCCGACCCATCTCTTCGAGGAGGACCGCCACCTCGAGGAAGCCGTACCCCGCTCCGCCGTACTCCTCGGGGATGGCCATGGCATGCCAACCGAGGCCCGCCAACTCCTCCCACTGACCGCGGTCGAACCCCTCCGCGGTCTCCATGAGTTCCCGAACCTTGGCAGAGGGACTCTTCTTCTCCAGCCACTCACGGGCGGTCTGACGAAGGAACTCCTGCTCCTCACTGAATGCGAAGTTCATGGCACGGGTCTCCGGGGTCGTTGGCGAGAATCCTATACGGGGGCCGAAGGGTCCCAACCCCGACCCGATTCCCGCGATCCCATCGGGACGGGTGGCCCGATCCGTCCGACATCTAGGCTCGGGGTATGGAACTCGCACTGATGACAGAGCCCCAGCTCGGGGGCACCCACGACGACCTCGTGGCCGCAGCCCGCTGGTCGGAGACGAATGGACTCGTCTCGTTCGCCCGTTCCGACCACTGGGACTGGCAGCGTGAGGGCGACCCGAATGCCACCGATGCCCTCGTGTCGCTCGGGGGCCTGGCGCGGGAGACATCCACGATCCGGCTCGCGGTTCTCGTTTCACCGGTCACCTTCCGCCACCCGGCAGTGATCGCCAAGTCGGCGTCGACCCTCGACGAGATGTCCGGCGGGCGGTTCGACCTGGGCGTCGGGACGGGCTGGATGGAGTTGGAGCACACCGCCTTCGGCGTTCCCTTCCCGGCCCAGTCGGAGCGCTTCGCCCGTTTGGCGGATGCAATGCCCTACCTCCACCAGGCCTTGCGTGCGGATCGCGCTTCCCACCAAGGTGCGTACTACTCGATCGACGGCATCCAGCGGCCCCTCGCCCCGGGTGTCCGTTTCATCATCGGCGGCTCGGGGCCACTTCGTACACCTCGGCTGGCTGCTCGTTGGGCTGACGAGTACAACACCTTCGTGGGGCCGCCGAAAGACCTCGCCTCCCGCATCGCGGTCCTACGCGAGGAAGCTGAGCGGCTCGGCAGGGATCCCGGCTCGATCCTCTGCTCGATGATGGGCCAGGCCCTCGTCGGTTTCGACCGGGCCGACTATCGGGACCGCCTCGCCGAGGCGGCGACGGCCCGGGACAAGGACCCCGCCGAATTGGAGGAGTTGTTCCGGAGCCGGGGAATCCCGGTCGGCCCTGCGGACGAGGCGGCCGAGCAGTTGGCGGCCTTCGAGGCGGTCGGCATCGGTCGCTGGTACATCCAGGTGATCCCCCATGACCTCGAGCACGTCGCCCGTTCGGTGGGGCCGTTCCTCGGATGACCGTCCCGTTGGTGCCGTCGAGCGCCCTTCGGTGGGTCGCCCGGGCTCGCGCAGTCGGATTCGAGCCTGACGTGCACGTGTTTCCCGACGGGACCAAGACAGCGGCGGAGGCCGCGGCGGCGATCGGATGTGACGTGGCGGCCATCGTGAAGTCACTCGTGTTCGACGTGGACGGCGTTCCCACGCTCTCCTTGCTCCCGGGCGATCGCCGCCTCGACGTGGAACTCCTCACGACGGCAGCCGGGGCTGCTGCCGTGACCCGTTCGTCCCTCGACGCAGTGCGCTCGGCCACGGGGTTCGTCGCCGGCGGCACACCCCCGTTCGGACACGACACCCCGCTCCGGGTCTTTGCCGATGTTGCATTGCGGCGGCACGACCCGGTGTGGGGGGCATGTGGCACCCCGACCACCGTCTTTCCGATCTCCCTCGCCGACCTCGAACGGCTCGCGGCGCCCCAGTGGGCACCCCTCAGCACCGGGGGGTGACACGCCGGGGCAGGGTGACCCGGGAGTGGCGGCGGTCGTAACCATCACCCCGGATTACCATCACGGCCGTAGTCGTATTACCCGAAGGTCATGAGCGCACCACTCCTCGACATCCAAAACCTCCACGCGTCCGTGGGCGACATCGAGATCCTCAAGGGCGTCGACCTGACGGTGGACCACGGTGAGATCCACGCACTCATGGGACCGAACGGCTCCGGGAAGTCGACGCTGTCCAACGTCCTCATGGGGCACCCCGACTACACCGTGACCGAGGGACGGATCATCCTCAAGGGCGAGGACGTCACCGAGGCCAGCCCCACCGTTCGCGCCGTCGCCGGGATGTTCCTTGCGTTCCAGTATCCCGAGGCGATCCCCGGGGTCTCGGTGGTGCAGTTCCTCCGCCAGGCCCTCTCCAACAAGTCAGGCGTCAACTACACGGTTCTCGAGCTCCGCCTCAAGGTCATGGATGCCATGCGCTCACTCGGGATGGACTCGGCCTTCGCCGACCGATACCTCAACGAGGGCTTCTCCGGGGGCGAGCGGAAGCGGAACGAAGTGCTCCAGATGGCCGTCCTCGAACCTGACCTCGCGATCATGGACGAGACCGACTCCGGCCTCGACATCGATGCCCTGAAGACGGTCGCCGAAGGCGTCAAGACGCTCGTCAGCCCCGAACGCGGGTTCCTCATCATCACCCACTACCAGCGCCTCCTGGACTACATCACCCCCGACGTGGTGCACGTCTTCATGGACGGCAAGGTGCTCACGAGCGGTGGACCTGAGCTGGCCAAGGTGCTCGAAGCAGACGGATACGACGGGTTCCGAGCGGGCGTGTGATGCGGGACGTCCGGTCCGACTTCCCACTCCTGGCAGATCGGCCGGGGTTGGCCTTCCTCGATTCGGGCGCCAGTTCCCAGAAGCCCCGCCAGGTCCTCGACGCCATGCGCGAGTTCACCGAGAATCACTATGCGAACGTCCACCGCGGCGCCTACCGCCTCTCCCAGGAGGCGACCGTTGCCTACGAGGGAGCCCGGGAGACGGTGGCACGTTTCATCGGGGCGCCCGACCCATCCGAGCTGATCTTCACCCGGGGCACGACGACCGGTCTCAACATGCTCGCGGCCGGACTCACGCCGCGACTCGCGGGTCGCACGGTGCTCATCACCGAGATGGAGCACCACGCAAACCTCATCCCGTGGCAGCAGGCGGCCAGGAGGGCCGGGGCCACCGTCCGATACGCCCCACTGACCGAGGACTTCCGCCTCGACATGGCTGCCTTTGATCGGCTCCTCACCCCGGACGTCGCGGTCGTATCCGTTGCCGGGATGTCCAACGTCCTTGGCGTCATCAACCCCGTGGCAGAGATCGCTGCCAAGGCGCACCACGTGGGCGCGATCGTCATCGTCGACGGAGCCCAGATGGTGCCCCACCTGCCAGTCGATGTGGCGGCCCTCGGCATCGACGCCATCGCCTTCAGCGCCCACAAGATGCTCGGTCCGACCGGCATCGGCGCGCTGTGGGGTCGACGATCACTCCTCGAGGACATCGAGCCCTTCGAGACGGGCGGGGAGATGATCCGCGACGTGACCTTCGAGGGCGCAACCTGGGCCCCGATTCCGCAGAAGTTCGAGGCTGGGACCCCACCGATCACCGAGGCGGTCGGGTTCGCGGCGGCCGTGGACTACCTCTCCGACCTCGGGATGGAGAACGTCGCGGCCCACGACGCGGAGCTCACGACGCTTGCCCTCGGGAGGCTCCACGCCGAGGTGCCGGGTATCGCCATCCAAGGGCCGCCGGCCGGACCCGGGCGCGGCGGGGTCGTCTCTTTCACGCTCGCAGGCATCCACGCCCACGACATCGCCACCATCCTCGACACCCACGGCGTCTCGGTTCGGGCCGGGCACCACTGCGCCAAGCCACTCATGGGGCGCCTGTGCGTGACTGCCACCGCCCGGGCGTCGTTCTATGTCTACAACACCCCCGCTGACATCGACCCACTCGTGGCTGGCCTACGCTCCGCCATCGACATCTTTGGATAGCCCATGTCCCTCACCGACCTGTACCGCGAAGTCATCCTCGATCACTACCGCAATCCGCGGAACCGGGGCAAGCTCGACGCGCCCGCCTTCCACGCCGAGGGGACCAACCCGCTGTGCGGGGATGAAGTCGCCATCGACCTGGCGCTGGAAGATGGCGTCGTCACCGACGTCCGTATCTCCGGGCAGGGTTGCTCCATCTCCCAGGCATCGGCGTCGATGATGTCCGAGGCCATCAAGGGCAAGACCACGGAAGAGGTCAAGGCGTTCGCCGCCCGGTTCAACTCCCTCATGACCACCGACGAGGTGATCGTCGACCCGGATCGGCCGGGAGCGGTCCTCGGCGACCTCGAAGCGCTCCAGGGAGTACGGGAGTTCCCGGTTCGGATCAAGTGCGCCACCTTGTGTTGGCACACGATGCTCGACGCCCTCCAGCCGTAGGAGACCGAGGAACACGGACCAGGATCACGGACCCGGGACTCGGGACTCGGGACTCGGGACTCGGGCTCGGGCCCGTGCTCGGGCTCGGCTATTGCACCCCACCTTCGGTCATGGCAATGAGGTTGAGGGCGGCGTCGAGTTCCTCGGCCGTCATGAGCCCCTTCTCGAGCACCACCTCGCGCACGGAGCGGCCGCTGGCGAATGCCTCCTTGGCGGCTGCCGAGCCGGCGTCGTAGCCGATGTGTGGGTTGAGGGCCGTCACCACGATGACGTTCTTCTCGAGAAGTTCGAGCGCCCGGGCCTGGTTGGCGAGGATCCCATCGACGGCCTTCTCCGCCACGTGCACGGCGATGTTGGCGAGCAGGTCGATGGACTCGAGGAGGTTCCTGGCCATCATCGGCATCATCACGTTCAACTCGAAGTTGCCGTTCGCGCCTCCCCAGGTGATGGCGGTGTCGTTGCCGATGACCTGTGCCGCGACCATCATCGCCGCCTCCGGGATCACCGGGTTGACCTTGGCCGGCATGATCGAGGATCCCGGCTGGAGTGCCGGGAGCTGGATCTCGGCGATCCCGGTGACCGGGCCGGAGGAGAGCCAGCGGAGGTCGTTCACGATCTTGAAGAGCGATTGGGCGATCGTCTTGAGGACCCCCGAGGTGTTGACGACCGCGTCCTTCATGGCTTGCGCCTCGAAGTGGTTGTCGGCCTCTCGGAATGGGATCCCGGTCCGTTCGGCCATGAGCGCGATGACCGCCCCGGCATAGCCGGGAGGGCAGTTGATCCCGGTCCCGGTGGCGGTACCGCCGAGGGCCAGTTCCTCGAGTTCGGGGAGTACCTTCTCGAGCCGGGTGATCGCCTTGCGCATCTGTGTCTCGTACCCCGAGAACTCCTGGCCGAGGGTGACGGGCACCGCGTCCATCAAGTGGGTGCGACCCGACTTCACCACGTCCGCAAACTCCTCCGCCTTGTTGCCCAACGACTCGACAAGGGTGCCGAGGGAAGGGATGAGATCAGAGCGGATGGCGACCGCGGCGGCCACATGCATGGCCGTCGGGAAGGTGTCATTCGACGACTGACCAAAGTTGACCTCATCGTTGGGATGGACGAGGCGCGAGCCGAACTCGCCCCCGAGGATTTCGGTCGCGCGATTGGCCACGACCTCGTTCGCATTCGTGTTGGAGGACGTACCCGAGCCGGTTTGGAACACATCCACCGGGAAATGCTCATCCCACCCACCATCCATGACCTCGTCAGCGGCGGACCGGATCGCTTCTGCCTTCTCGGCCTCGACGAACCCGGACCGCCCGGCGACCGAGGCAGCCGAGCCCTTCAACAGGCCAAAGGCCCAGATGATGCGCCGGCCGACGCCCGCTCCGGAGATCTGGAAGTTGTTGACCGCCCGCTGGGTACTTGCCCCGTAGTAGGCCGAGGCCGGGACCTGTACCTCACCCATCGAGTCCTTCTCGATCCGGTAGTCCATGGTGGTTCTCCTCACAATCAGGTGTACTCGTGAGGCTACTTGTGTGGGGAGGCGACTCCGGAAGGCCAACCCGGGCGGCCCCCGGGCTGGCCTAGCCTGTGGGGGTGATCCCCCGGCCATCCGCTCGCGTCCTCATCGTCGACCCCCTCGGTCGAGCACTCCTCTTCCGAGGAATCGACCACACCGACGAGGAGCCTGCGTCGTGGTGGTTCACGCCCGGCGGCGGAGTGGAGGACGGTGAGGACATCATCGAAGCCGCCATCCGGGAGGTGCACGAGGAGACGGGACTCCGGGTGGATGCCCTCGGTCCGGTCGTCCTCACCCGGCGCACGATCTTCGATTTCACCGGCCAGCCCTACGACTCACACGAGACCACGTTCCTGCTCGAACTCGAGGAGCCCCTCAAGATCTCGACCGAGGGCCACACCGCTCTCGAGCAGTCGGTGATCCTCGGCCACCGGTGGATGCTCCCTGACGAGATCCGGGCCCTCCCCGACCCCTACTACCCCGACTGCCTGGCCGATCTCCTCGAACGCATCACGACCGTTGGCCCACCCCCGGAACCATGGTTCGAGGTGGACGGGCGCCGATAGCGTCCCTCAGCCAGGAGGTATTCGGCGCTCGAGGACGGTCCCATCGAACCGTGCGTCGAGGCGGGCCCTGACACCGGTCGATTGGTCGTCGAGGTGCCTTGCCACCACCAGCAACAGCGAGATCAACGCTGCATGATCGTCAAGGGAGATGACCTCGGGCTTGGGAACCGCCTCACCCAACCCCTTCTCGACCTCGTCCAGGTTGCCCATGTTGTGGTAGTTGCCCAGGGGAAGGCAGATGCAGGTCGACTCGAACCCGAAGGCCGAGAAGGCCGTTGCCTCGCAGGCGCCGCCAGCCATCAGCTTTCGCTGCCAGCGGATCCTCTCTCCATGCGTGGTGGCGATCGCCGTGACGCGGTTCGTGAGGTCAGGGCTGAAGACGCTCACCCGGTCGCCGACCCTGATGACCGGACCGGCACCGATCGGCGAGTCGGCGAAGCTGCGGGACATCTCGAGGCAGATGAGCCGAGCATCGGGCCGGATGGAGCCTTCCTTGCAGGCAGCGATCGCCCCCACGAATCCGACCTCCTCGGCCCTGGTCAGGAGCAAGCCGACATGACCCAGGCCCGGGGCCTTCCGGGCTCGGTCCAGGAACGAGAGGGCTGCCGCCACCCCCGCCAAGTCGTCGCACCCGGCAGCGTGAAGGAGTCCCTGTTTCACCCCGAGGGCACCCCGGGAAAAGGCCCACCGACCGATCGATCCGACGGGAGCCGTACCCCGGGCAACTCGCACGGAGCCGCGGCTGGAGACGGGGTCGTACTCGGTGAGGTGGGCGGGGATCGACCCTGGGTCCTTGGGCGGGTGGAGACGGAGCTTCGCATCGGCGAAGTAGGCCGGGAGCACACCTCCGCGGAACTCCACACCGAGATCACGCCCGTTGCTGCTGGTGACGAGGAACCCGGGGTGGTCCATGTGGGCGGTCACCAGCAAGGGTGGTCGCCGGCTCCGTCGCTTCTGGGTGATGTGGAGGTTGCCGGCGGTGTCGGCCCGCATCCGCAGGTCGCCTCGGCGACCGGTCCACGACCTCACGAACGACACGACCCGGTCTTCGTGGCCGGCGATCGTCGGCAGGTTCGTGAGTGTTTGGAGCCAGGACCGATCGGTGGCGTTCACCGGGGCAGGGTACCTCCCCCGCCGGGCGCAGGCCCGCCGCCGACCTCGGGCCGCGACAACCGTGCGTCATCTGCATCGCCCGGTGCTGCGTATTAGTACTAACTGCCTCCACCACGGGGGTACGAAGAAAGGACATCCCATGTTGAAGATCCTCCCGCTCCTCGTCGTAGCACTCCTCGGGCTCGCTGCGTGCAGCACCGCCGAGACGACCACGACGACCACCACCATGGCCCCCGCCGCCGAGATGGGGACAATCGTCGAGGTGGCCGTGGACAGCGGCTCCTTCCCGACGCTCGTCGCCGCCCTCCAGGCCACCGGCCTCGACGCCACCCTCTCCGGGGAAGGCCCGTTCACCGTGTTCGCGCCCACCGAGGCGGCGTTCGCCGCCGCCCTCGAGGCCCTGGGCCTGACGGCGGACGAGTTGCTCGCCGACACCGAGACCCTGACGTCGATCCTCACCTACCACGTCGTCGCCACGGATGCCCCGGCGTCGGTCGTGGTGACCCTCGACGGACAGGACGTGGAGACGGTCAACGGCGCCACCGTGCTCGTCACGGTGGACGGTGACACCGTCATGGTCAACGATGCCATCGTCGAGCAGACCGACATCCTCGGAAGCAACGGCGTCATCCACGTCATCGACAGCGTCCTGCTGCCGTAACCGACCAACCGCCTCTGAGTCGAGCGTGGGCGCCGCACGAGCGGCGCCCACTCGCGTGTTGGCCCCGACGAGGCGAGGTTCACGGCTCGGCCAGCCACCCCTCGACCGCGGCCATCATCGCCTCGAACTCGTCGCGGTGCATCGAATGCGACGACCTCGGGACCTCCACGAACGTGATTCGCGGGTTGAGGGCCACGAGGCCCTCCCCCAGTGCCGGGGGGGTGATCGGTTCGATGCCGGCGCCGAGCACGAGCGTCGGCACGACGATCCCCGTGGCGGCGGCCACGAGGTTCCAGCCACCGTTGTCGGTGATCGTTCGCTCGACGACGTCCCGGCCACACTGCCCGAGGGCGTCGGCCTTGATGCCGGCGTCGGTGGGGTGCCACGTCGGGTTGAGGCGTTGCTGCCCCTCGACGGTCAGTGGTTGGTCGAACTCGCCAAGGAGCATCGGCAGGGTTGTCTCGGGGCCGGGGAGGAACAGGGCGGGGTCTTCGAGGATGACCCGGGCGGCGAAGGCCCGGTCATCCACGAGGAGCGTCACGGCGATGGCTCCCCCCAGGGAGTGCCCGAGCATGAGATCCCAGGGTCCGGTGTCGGCAACGTCGTTCGCGAAGTCAGCCAGCAGGTAGCGGTCTGCTTTGGGGCTCGTGCCGTGCCCCCTGAGGTCCGGAGCCGAGACCGTGTAACCGAGGTCGGCCAGGGCGGGGCCGACGCGCCACCAGCCCTCCTTGTTGGAGCCGATGCCGTGGAGGAGCAGCGCACGCCGAGGGCCGTTCCCCCAGGACATGCTTGCCAGGTGCATCGCCTGCGGTCCTTGGCTCACCGCTCGAACGGGAGTTCCGCGAAGGGGTCCGGTGCCGAGGGCACCGCCATCGCCTTCGGAGCCTCGAGTCCGAGGCGCGATCGAACCGCCTCATATCCGCCGTCCTCGAGTTCGTCGGCCAGCGCTGCTCCCCCGGAGTCGACGATGACGCCATCCATCAACACGTGGACCCGATCGGCCGTGAGGTAGCGCAGGATCCGGGAGTAGTGGGTGATCAGCAGGATCCCGACGGTCGGGCTCCGCAACTGCTCCACGGCTTCGGACACCGACCGCACCGCGTCGATGTCGAGTCCGGAGTCGATCTCGTCGAGGATGACGACCCGCGGGTCGAGGATCGAGACCTGGAACATCTCCGACCGCTTCTTCTCCCCACCGGAGAGGTCGTCGTTGACGGCACGAGCGAGGAAGTCGACCATGCCGAACTGGTCGGCGGCACGGGAGATGCGGTCGGCCACTTCCGACTCGTTCCAGCCCCGACTCGACCCGACCTCGACCATGAACTCCTCGAGGCTCACCCCGGGCACCTCCACGGGGTACTGGAACGCCTGGAGGAGCCCGCGTCGGGCCCGTTCGGCGACGTCCATTCCGAGGATCTCTTCACCGTCGAGCAGTACCGAGCCGTGGGCGAGGTAGTCGGCCTTCCCGGTCAGGACATGGCAGAGGGTGGATTTTCCCGAGCCGTTCGGCCCCATGAGCGCATGGACCTCGCCGAACGGGACCTCCAGGTCCACGCCTCGCAGGATCGGCGTCCCCACAACCGAGGCGTGGAGATCGGTGATGGTGAGGGCGGTCATGCAGTTGCCTCCAGGTTGATGAAGAGGACCCCGTCCTCGACCCGGGTCTCGAACACGGGAACGGGCTTGGTTGCAGGCAGGGAGGTGGGGGTGCCGTCGACCAGCTTGAACTCGGAGCCGTGGCGCGGGCATTCGACGCACCCGTCGAAGAGCGGACCCTCCGCAAGCGATGCCTCGGCATGGGAACAGCGATCACCGAGGGCGAACACCTCATCCTCCACCCTGAACAGGGCGATGCGATGCTCGCCGATCTCGACCCGGACCCCACGCCCGGTCGGGAGGTCGCCGACTGGCGCGATCTTCGTCCACGTCATCCGAGTCTGCCCTCTTCCTGGGCGGCGAGGAACTTGGCAAGGACGGCAGCCTTGATCGCGCCGGCGATATCCCGCACCGGGAGCCGGTCGATCGCCTCGGCGAAGAAACCGCGGACGAGTAGCCGCTCGGCTCTGTCCTTGGGGAGTCCACGGCTCATGAGGTAGTAGAGGTGCTCCTCCTGGAGTTGGCCGACCGTGGACCCGTGCCCACATACCACGTCGTTGCAGAGGATCTCGAGGTTGGGCACCGATTGGGCCCGTGCCTCGCTGGAGAGGACGAGGTTGCGGTTGGTCTCGAACGCCGAAGTGCGGGTCGCCTCCTCCTCGATTCGAAGGAGGCCGGTGAACACTGAGGATGCCCGGTCCTCGACCGCGCCCTTCAGGAAGACGTCGGAGGAGGTGTTGCGGCCAACGTGCCGCATCTTGACCCGGTAGTCGTGGGTCTGGTCACGATCACCGAAGGAGAGACCCACCAATTCGGCGGATGAACCATCCCCGATCATCTCGACGGAGAGGTCGAGGCGTGCCAGGCGGCCACCAAGACCGACCTCGCCGATCGTGCCCGTCGAGTCCCGCCCGAGCGTCACCTTCTCATGGACAGTTGCCGTGGTTCCACGACCCCAGTGCTGCAGGGTCGTCAACTGGAGTCGGGCGGCGTCTCCGACCACTGCCTCGACCTGTGGGATGGCCACATGACCGATGGCGTCATCGGAGCGGTAGTTCACGACCACGGAGACCTGGGAGTTCTCTGCCAGGACAATGGTCACGTGCGGGAACGACACGACCCCATCGACGGTCGCCTGGACGTCCACGACGATCGGGGAATCGACCACCACGGACCGGCCAACGTGGAGCAGTACCCCATCTCCCGCGAAGGCCCGGTGGGCCGCTGCGAGCTTGTCCCTGTCCAGGTCGATACCCCTGCCGAACGCCGCCTGCACCGACTCGGGGCCCGTCTCGGCGTCCCGGAGACGTGAGAAGCTGACGCCGACGGGGAGATCCTCGGATATGCCCACCACGTACCCATCGACCACGGTTGCCAGGGCCCCGACCTCACCCAGGGCTTCCAGGTAGGGGCCGGGAGGGAGCGGGGTGCCCGGTTCCCCCGCCACAGCGAGGGCGTCGAGGTCGAAGTCGAGATCCACATAGCGCCAATGCTCCAACTGCTGGGTGGGCATCGCTTGCTCCCCGAAACGGGCGAGACCCTCGCGTCGCAGGTCCACCAACCAGGCCGGCGCGTCCTGGACGGAGCGATCGAAGCTGTCCTGCAGTTGGGGGTTCACGGTGGGTCGGCTCCTGGTACGGGCGGCACGGATGGTAATTCGCCTACGGCGATAGGGGATATTGCTCGAGAACGGCACGAGCACGAGCACGAGCACGGGCACGAGAACGGCACGAGCACGAGCGGTGCGCAGATCAGTCGCGCCGTCTGCCGTTCTGGCTCGATCGAGCTCGGTTCTGGCTCGAGCTCGAGCTCGAGCTGGGGCTCGTCGCTTCGACGTTTCTGGCTCAAGCTCGGGCTGGGGCTCGTCGCTTCGACGATTCAGGCTCGAGCACGAGCCGTTTCGAACACCGTATCCAGCATCTCCTCCGTGAGCTTTCCTGTGAACGTGTTCTGCTGGCTCGGATGGAAGGACCCGAGGACGGTCAGGGTGCCGAGGTCGACCTCGGCGAGGTGCCCGAACCGGGGGCGCGGGCGAGGGACGGGGAGGCCGAGGTCGGCCAGGACACCGAACGTCGCGTTCCACGCCAGGCCGCCGAGAGGGATGATCACTTCGAGCCCGGGCAGCAGGATCTCCAGTTCGGCGTCGAGCCACCGTCGGCAGGCGGTCCGTTCCTCAGGCGTGGGTTTGTTGGCGGGCGGGGCGCAGTGGTTCATGGCCGTGATCCAGACACCCGAGACGGTCAGCCCATCCTCCTTCCCGATTGACTCGGCCTGGGAGGCGAATCCGGTGCGATGAAGCGACGCAAAGAGCCAATCGCCGGAGCGGTCACCGGTGAACATCCGACCAGTCCGATTGGCTCCGTGAGCAGCAGGAGCAAGGCCCACGATGAGGACCCGGGCGTCGGGATCCCCGAAGGAGGGGACGGGTCTACCCCAGTACACCTCGTCGCGGAAGGCAGCCCGCTTCTCGTCGGCGACCTGGCCTCGCCAGGCCACCAGGCGAGGACACGCCGAGCACTCGATCACCTCATGGTTGAGTCGTCGGAGTCGATCCGACTGGCTGCTCATTGCTTGGCACCTCCCCAGCGCCACCGGAGGGTGCGAGCGCGCCCACGCTGAAGTTCGTGGCAGCGTTCCACAGCATCCAACCGAGGTTCCGAGCATCCGACTCGATGATCTGGGCTCGGACCTGGTCGACGGTGTAGTAGAAGTCCTGGATCCACGGCCTGAGGATCACCTGTCCGGCGATCCGCTCGAGGCCATCGTCGAGGGCGCCCGCGACCACCGGTCCGGGGTGGTCATTGGGGACGTTGAACCCGTACCAGCCGGTCGAGTAGTGGCTGGGGTACACCATCGGGGAGAGGGCGTCGGTGACGGCGGCCAGCATCTCGAGCTGCTGGCCGATGCCGCCGTCACCGCTCGTGGCGGTGATGAAGCCGAAGATGTCGGCCGACACGGCGCAACCCAGGGGATTGAGAAGCTCCTTGGCAGCGGCCAGGAATGAGCGGATCGCCTCCGGTCGGACCTCGGCCGATGAACCACCGTCGAACCGGGTCGTGTCGCTGAAGCCATCCGGGTACCGGACGTAGTCGAACTGGATCTCCTGGAAACCAAGGCCGCAGGCCTCGACTGCGAGGTCCAGCGCATAGCGGCGGGCGTCGGCATCGGTCGGGTCGAGGAAGTACTGCCCGTTCTGGTTGTACGGCTTCCCGGTGGATGAATCGAGAACCGAGAGGTCGGGGAGCGCCTTGGCGGCGATCGGATCCTGGAAGGCCACGATGCGGCCTGCCAGGTACAGGCCACGGGACCTGACATCACGCACCACCTGCGCGACGTCGTACACGCTGTAGACCGCCCCCACCTCGCCCGCCAGCGGGACTTGCGTGGCGTAGTACACCTGCCCCGACTCGTCCTTGATGTCCACGATAAGTGCGTTGATCTCGGTGGACTCAGCGATCGCCAACACTTCGGCCCACTTCTCGGCGTCCCGGGGGTCCGGGCCCCCGACGTGCAACCCCCTCACGACGAACGGCTCGAGGGTGACCTCCAGTTGGCCACCGTCCCAGGTGGCATCGATGCCCACGTAGGCTGCCCGCTCCACCCGAACTCCGGAGCCCTCCTCGATGGCGATGAACTGGAACGCTCCATCCGGACCTGTCATGAAGGACTCGCCGGCGACGGAGACGACCGCCCCTTCCAACGGGCGGTCGGACATCCCAAGGACCGACCCCGTGAGGACCTTGGCAGTGAGTCGCACCTCCACCTCCTCCGTCGAAGGGAGCGAGGCGACGACGACTCGGCCGGGCTCGTGGGCCGCTCCGACAGCGGAGATCACGATTCCCTCCGAGTCCCACGCGACGTAGACCAGGCCCCTCGCGTCGGTGATGGCGGTGTCGGACCCCTCGCTTGCCTCGACGGTCACCGATGCGGCGGGAAGTGGCTCGCCGCGGTAGTCGAGCACGCGGACCGCTATCTGGGCCGGGGGCGCAGTGACCGGGGGCACAGGATCGCCGATGAGGATGGGAGGGGTGGCGACACAACCCGACAGGACAAGCGCCAACAGCGCCAGGATCCGCCGCATGACGGGTCAGGGTAGCGCCTGTGGGGCGCTCTCCCTCCGGATCGACGGCCGCCCTGGCTGGTTGATGTGGGTGCGAAGAGCACCGAGCCCATCACCGTCGGTGATGCCGATCCGACCGCCCCGACCGCCTTTGCGTTTTTGTCACAAGCCCGTGATACTTTCCCTTGCACATGGTGAAGAACGCGCAAACCGGACCTGACACGAACGGGTCGGCGCGCCGCCATCGAGACCCATCCGGGGTCACCTCCGACACCATCGGCGCCTACCTCGAGCGGGTCTCGGGGCACGAGCTTCTGACGGCCGACGACGAAGTTCGTCTCTCCCGAACCATGGAGCGCGGTTTCAAGGCCCAGGCGATGCTGGACTCGGATCGGGATCTCTCCCCTGCCGATAGGGCGAAGCTCTACCGGCTCATCCGGGAGGGCGAAGAAGCCAAGATGACCTTCATCCGGTCGAACCTCCGGCTCGTGATCTCGATCGCCAAGCGCTACTCCGGTCGGGGACTCGAGCTTCTCGACCTCATCCAGGAAGGCAACCTCGGCCTCATCCGGGCCGTCGAGAAGTTCGACTGGCGCAAGGGGTTCAAGTTCTCGACCTATGCCACCTGGTGGATCCGCCAGGCCATCACGCGCGGGCTCGGGAACCACGGGCGCACGATCCGCCTCCCGGTCCACATGGTCGACATCGTGCGCACGGTCCAGGAGACCCGCCAGCAGCTCATCGAGGACCTCGGCCGGGTCCCCACCGTGGCCGAGATCGCCGAGGTGTCATGCCTCGACCCGTCCCGGGTGGAACTCGCCCTCCACGCTCCGTCCGACACCGTGTCACTCGATCGCCCGGTCGGCGACGACGGGGACGCCCGCCTGCAGGACCTCATTGAGGACAGCGACGCCGTCGACCCCTTCGACGCCACCGCCATGACGCTCCGCCGCGACTACCTGTTCAAGGCCATGGGCGCCCTCGAGGACGAGGAGAAGGCCGTGCTGGTACTGCGGTACGGCCTCGACGATGCCCGCCCCCGGACGCTGGCAGAGGTGGGCGACGAGATGGCCTTGACCCGCGAGATGGTCCGCCAGATCGAGCGACGGGCGGTGGCCAAGCTCCGCCACCCCTCCAACCTGTTGGCCCTCGAAGAGCTGATCTAGGCGGCGTCGAGCGTCGGCCAATCTGTCCCCCCGAAGGGGGGAAGGTCCCCGCCCCGAAGGGAAGCGAACGGGGAAGTAGGGGGCGGTTCCACGTCCGGCGAAGCGGCCCCCGCCCCGCTCACACGAAGCCGAAGGCGAGCGGGAACACCAGGACGACCACGGCCGCCCATGCGGCGTAGGCCGGGAGCGAGGCCGTCTGCCATCGCTCCAAGGCTCGGAAGGTCCCCTTCCCGGTCACGAATGCGACAAGCTTCCACGCCGACCACACGAGGGTCACGAGCAGCACGAGATTGAGACCGAGAGCCGCCGTCTTGTTGGGACTGAACCCGAACTCGGAGATCCGGACAACCATGGCACTCAACCCCACTCCATCGAGCGCGACCGCGGCAACCAGGAGCACCAACTGCGTGATGTCCTTGATCCCAGGAGGAGCGTGCGGCTCGCGGGCCGAAGTGGCATAGAGCAGGAGACCGGTGACCACCACCAGGAGAGCATCGAAGACGATGAGCACCTCTCGCTCTATCTCGACGCCGCCGCCGGAGAAGACGGCGACCGCCACCGATGCAGTCAGCATCAATGCAAACAGCGGAGTGAACAGGCTCGTGAGCACCGGGGCCATGTTCTCGATCACACCCTGCTTCGCCTCCACGAGCCACGCCGCGACGATCACCGCGCCTGCCGCGCCGAACGGGAGGAGCCAGCTGATGATGAGGTCCTCCGCATCGACGCCGAACGCACCGAACATCCCGGCCGTGAGGCCCATGAGTACGCCACCGCCCAGGGCGATCAGCACGTAGTAGATGAACCACTCCCCGGTGAACCGCACGAAGTCCATCCTCCTGGGATGCGACCGCCACTCGCCACTCGTGTAGGCGACGCCCACGACCGCCCACAGGACGATCGGCAGGTGGATCCCGACCAGTACCTCGGTCGCTCCCTCGGGAACGAACGGATGCACGTTCGCCGCGACGGCAGCCGCCGCGAACACACCCGCCAACACCGTGAGCACCCGAGCGGACGGCCGCCGCCGCCAGGCAAGGAAGCCCGCCAGCATCGGCAGGACCAACAACGAGAGATTGCGGGCATAGAAACTGAAACCATCCTCCAAGAGATCCAGGCCGAGGGCTTCCGGGGCCTTCACCGCCAGGGCGGCCCCGAAGGCAAAGAGGAGCATGCCCCCGAACCCGGATCCCATGCCCGTCGCTCCGGGGGAGTCGGGAGACCGGAGCACGAGTTGCTTCCAGAGCCGTTCAGAATGCTCGAGGGCGAACTCCCGGGTGAGATCGTCGACGCTCCCCATCCGCTTCACCGCGATCAGGAAGGCTTCGTCCTCGCGGAGCCCGACGCCGACCAGCTCCGCGACGCGGTCCCGGAGGTGTGACTCGAGTTCGTCGACATTCACGGGATCGATGGGACGTTCCTGGGACACAAACGCACGCCACTCGGCGATCTGCGACTCGAGGGTTCGCCCATCGCTCATGCTGTACCTGCCCGGGGCGTCAGCGTCGGTGTGGCTCGCCACTCCTGCCAAACGTGGCCGAGTGCGTCGGTCACCACCGCCCACTGCCGCCGCTGGTCCTCGAACGCAGCCATCCCCTCGCGGGTGATGCGGTAGTACTTCCGGCGACGACCACCAGGGGGCGCGCTCCAGGTCGCTTCCACGTACCCGAGGCGATCCAGCCGATGAAGGAGTGGGTACAGCATCCCATCGGTCCAGTCGAGTTCACCATCCGACAGGTCGCCGATCCGTTTCAGGATCGCGTAGCCGTAGCTCTCGCCCTCGGCGAGGATCGCCAGGACGAGCGGGGTCGCTGAAGCGGCAACAAGGTCTTTCCCGATCTGCATGCGAGGCCCTTTCGCCAATACCTAGCACCACTATACATAGTAGTGCTATGTATTAGCTCCAACCACCCCGGGACTCGGGACTTGGGACTTGGGACTCGGGACTCGAGACTCGAGACTCGGGACTCCGTCGCCTATCCGACCGCGCCGGACTCCGCCATGTTCAGCTCGATCAGGCGGTTCATCTCCACGGCGTACTCCATCGGGAGCTCCCGCACGATCGGCTCGATGAAGCCGGCCACCACCATCGAAGTGGCCTGCTCCTCGTTGAGCCCGCGGGACATGAGGTAGAACAACTGGTCCTCGCCGACCTTGGAGACGGTCGCCTCGTGGCCGATGTCGGCGTCGTTCTCCTCGATCTCCATGTAGGGGTAGGTGTCCGAGCGGGAGTCCTCATCGAGGATGAGGGCATCACAACGCACGAAGGCCTTGACGTTCGTGGCACCCGGCTCCACGCGGACCAGGCCTCGGTACCCGGCCCGACCACCATGGTTCGAGATCGACTTGGAGATGATGTTCGACGTGGTGTTGGGGGCGACGTGCACCATCTTGGCGCCGGCGTCCTGGTGCTGGCCGTCACCCGCGAACGCAATCGAGAGCACCTCGCCGTGGGCACCCTCCCCCATGAGCCAGACCGCCGGGTACTTCATCGTGAGCTTCGACCCGAGGTTGCCATCGATCCATTCCATCGTGGCGTTCTCGTAGGCGACGGCCCGCTTGGTGACGAGGTTGAACACGTTGTTCGACCAGTTCTGGATCGTCGTGTAGCGGCAACGTCCGCCCTTCTTGACGATGATCTCGACGACCGCCGAATGGAGGGAGTCGGTCGTCCACACCGGTGCCGAACACCCTTCGACGTAATGCACGAACGCGTCCTCGTCGACGATGATGAGAGTCCGCTCGAATTGGCCCATGTTCTCGGCGTTGATCCGGAAATAGGCCTGGAGGGGTTGGTCGAGTTTCACGCCGGGCGGGACGTAGATGAAGGAACCGCCCGACCACACTGCGGAGTTCAGGGCAGCGAACTTGTTGTCGTTCGGCGGAATGATCGTCCCCATGTACTCCTTGACGATCTCGGGGTACTCCCGGAGTGCCGTGTCCATGTCGCAGAAGAGCACGCCCTTCTCCTCGAGGTCCTCACGGTTGCGGTGGTACACCACCTCCGACTCGTACTGGGCGGTGACGCCGGCGAGGTACTTGCGCTCGGCCTCGGGGATCCCCAGCTTCTCGTAGGTGTCCTTGATCGACTCGGGGACCATGTCCCAGTCCTTGGCCTGTCCCGCAGTGGGCTTGATGTAGTAGTAGATGTCGTCGAAGTCGATTTCTTCCAGGGTTCCACCACCACCCCACGTGGGCATCGGCTTGTTGAGGAAGCGTTGGTAGGACTTGAGGCGGAAGTCGAGCATCCACTCCGGTTCGCCCTTCATGGAGGACATCTCGCGGATGATCTCCTCATTCAGCCCCTTGCGGGGTTTGAAGACGTACTCGTCCTCCGAATCGTGCCACCCGAGGGCGTAGGCACCGAGATCAATTTCGACTGTTGACATGGAGAGTCTTCACCTCGTGAGGGATTACCACTACCTGGACAGTGTAAACACCTGAGGGCTCGTACGGGCAGGACTTCTGGCGTGGGCCCCGGCTTCATCGGACGGGGAGTTCCTTCTACGATCTGCGCGTGCTTGCCTACGTCGTTCGCCGGACCGCAATCTTCCTGGTGAGCCTCATCGCGGCGTCGTTCCTCGTGTTCTTCGTCATGTCTGTCCTGCCCGGCGACCCAGCCGTGGTGTTGCTCGGTACCCAGGCCACTCCCGATGCGGTCGACGCGCTGCGCATCGACCTCGGCCTCGACCGGCCCCTGCTCGTCCGCTATGCGGACTGGGCGTGGTCCGCGGCGCGGGGCGACCTCGGGACGTCCTTCTTCTCGGGGATCGACATCGCCGGCCAGGTCCGGGACCGCCTCGGGGTCACCCTTCCCCTCGCGCTCCTGGGCATCACCCTGACCACCCTGATCGCCTTCCCGGCAGGAGTGTTCGCAGCAGCCCGTCACCGGAGGTTGGGCGACACGATCGTCTCGACGTCGAGCCAGGTCGGCCTCGCCATCCCTGCCTTCTGGGCGGGTCTCCTGCTCGTCACGACGTTCGCCGTGAAGCGCAACTGGTTCCCGGCTGGCGGGTTCCCTGGCTGGGAGGATGGATTCTGGACGGCAGTACGGTCCCTCGTCCTTCCCGCAATCTCCCTGGCTCTCGTGCAGGGGGCCATCCTCACCCGCTATGTCCGCTCAGCAGTCCTCGAGACGTTGCGCGAGGACTTCATCCGGACCGCCAGGGCCAAGGGCCTCACCCGCAGCCAGGCGCTCTGGAAACACGGACTCCGCAACGCCTCCATCCCCGTCCTGACCGTCCTCGGCCTCCAGTTCGCTGCCCTCCTCGCCGGCACGGTCGTCATCGAGAGCGTCTTCGTCCTGCCCGGGCTCGGTTCCATGCTGCTCCAGGCCATCACCCGACGAGATCTCTTCCTCGTCCAGGGTGGGGCGATCGTGATCGTCGCTTTCATCCTCACTGTCAGCCTCGTCGTCGACCTCGTCTATCACCTCGCCGACCCGAGGGTGCGAACGCAATGATCGAACCTGGAGCCCTGCCGGTCGAACTCAACCATCGGCGACGCCGCTGGCGTCGAACCAACCTCATCCTCGGCACGACGATCGTGGGGATCGTCATCCTCACGGCGCTGATCTCATTCGTGTGGACGCCCTACGACCCATCAGCGATCTCCCCCAAGCAGACGCTGCTCGATGCAGGGTCCCCCGGCCACCTGTTGGGAACCGATCAGTTCGGACGGGACGTCGTCTCGCAAGTGATGGTCGGCTCCCGAAACGCCCTCTTCGTCGGCGTCCTCGCCGTGGCCATCGCCATCGCGATAGGCATCCCCCTCGGTGGCCTCGCAGCGGCTCGCAGGGGGTGGGTGGAGGATGTGGTCATGCGCGTCTCCGACGTCGTGTACGCGTTCCCAGCCGTCCTCACGGCCATCCTCCTCGTGGCCGCTTTCAAGCCCGGGACGACCTCAGCCATGGTCGCCATCGGCATTGCCTACATCCCCGTGGTGGCCCGCGTCACGCGGGGCGCCGCCCTGACCGTGTTCCAACTCGACTTCGTCACCGCGGCGCGCTCCTACGGACGGTCGACGACCTTCATCTTCTGGAGGCATGTTCTCCCCAATATCCTCTCCGTCCTCATCGTCCAGGCGACGGTGCTCTTCGCGTTGGCGATCCTCGCCGAAGCGGCCCTCTCCTTCCTCGGGATCGGAACCCAGCCACCGATTCCGTCGTGGGGCCGGAGCCTGCGGGACGCCCAGACCCTCATAGCCATCGCCCCCGGCCTGGCCATCTGGCCGGGCCTTGCCATCGCCCTCACCGTCCTCGGCTTCAACCTCCTCGGGGACGGCCTGCGGGACGCGCTCGATCCCCGCCTCGAGGTACGACGCGCATGACTGAGCCACTCGTCCGGGTGGAGGACCTGGTCGTCACCACGTCGTCGGGGCGTCGACTCCTCGACCGGATCTCCTTCGACCTCGCCAGGCAGTCCCGGACCGGGCTGATCGGGGAATCGGGCTCGGGGAAGAGCCTCACCGCGCTCTCGATCCTCGGCCTCCTCCCGGATGGCCTCACCGCCAGCGGCAGCATCGTCTTCGCCGGTCGGGAGCTCATGAAGCTGCCCGAGCGCCGCATGTGCGAGGTGCGAGGGAACGATATCTCGATGGTCTTCCAGGAGCCGATGACGGCGCTCAACCCGGTCATGCGGGTCGGCAAGCAGATCGCCGAGGCGCTCCGCATGCACCAGGGACTCGACAGGGGTGATGCCTCCGACCGCGTGCTCGAGCTCTTCGGGGCGGTCGGCATCCCCCAGCCTGAGCGAAGGATTCGGTCGTTCCCACATCAGCTCTCCGGCGGGCAGCGGCAACGGGTCATGATCGCGATGGCCCTGGCATGTGGCCCCGACCTGGTGATTGCCGACGAACCGACCACCGCGCTCGACGTGACGATCCAGGCCCAGGTGCTCGACGTGCTGACGGCCCAGGTCGACACGCTCCACACCGCCCTGCTGCTCATCACCCACGACCTGCCGGTCGTTGCCCGCACCACCGAGCGGGTCCTCGTGATGCACGACGGCCGAATCCTCGAGACCGGCCTGACAGGGTCGGTGTTCTCCAGCCCTTCCCACGAGTACACGCGATCACTCGTGGCGGCTGTGCCTCCGCTCAGCAGGACCGCCGATGTCGAGATCGTCCGCCGTGACCGGCGACGGACCTCAGACCCGGTGATCGTCGTCGATCGGGTCAAGAGGGTCTTCCCTCTCCCCCGCTCCACCCTGCTCGGTGCAAGGGACGAAGTCGTGGCGCTCGATGATGTCTCCCTCACCATCGAACGCGGCGAGACCTTCGGGATCGTCGGGGAATCGGGATCGGGGAAATCAACACTGGCCCGCCTCATCATCAACCTCGACAACCCCACCTCCGGCACCATCACCTACCCCACGGCCTTCCCAACCCTGGGTTCCACATCCGAGATCCTGGATGTGGGGCCCCCAGAACGCCTCTCGGTTGGACGTGGAACCCTGGGTTCGTGGATCAGGCGTGAGGTGCAGATGGTGTTCCAGGATCCGATGGGATCGCTTGACCCGCGCCTGACGGTGTTCGACGTGATCGCCGAACCGATGCGCTCGCTCCAGATCGACGGCGACCACGCTGTCCGGGTCCGCGAACTCCTCGAGGCGGTTGACTTGCCGGAGGACAGCGAGCGGCGCTATCCCCACGAATTCTCCGGGGGGGAGCGGCAGCGGATCGCCATTGCCCGGGCCTTGGCGCCCCACCCCTCGATCCTGATCGCCGACGAACCGGTCAGCGCCCTCGACATGTCGGTCCAGACCCGGACCCTTGCGCTCCTCGCCGACCTCAAGGAGCAGTTCGGCCTCACCATGGTCTTCATCAGCCACGACCTGTCCGTCGTCCACGAGATCTGCGACCGGGTAGCCGTGCTCCAGGACGGGGCACTGGTGGAGCTGGGCCAGGTCGACGACGTGTTCATCACGCCGACCACCGCCTATACGCAACGTCTCATCAGCGCGATTCCCCGGCTCGACGGAAGGTAGGAGGAGCGAGCGTCGAGAGACGAGAGACGAGGACGTGCGCCTCCTCGTCCCTCGTCCCACTCAAAGGGATATGCTGATCTGACCGACCGGAGGAGAAAACCGAATGCGACTTCGCAAGATCCTGTCGCTGCTCGTGGTCCTCGGCTTGATCGCCGCAGCCTGCAGCAGCGGGACACCCGCAGAGACAGAGGCCGTCCCCGAGACCCAGGCACCCGCCACCGAGGCGCCCACGACCGAGGCACCGGCGACGACCACCACCACCGAGCCGGCCGAGTCCTCGGCGGAGGCCGATGTCGTCCTCGGCCTGCAGTTGGAGCCCCCGACGCTCGACCTGACGGCCTCACCGGCAGCCGCCATTCCCCAGGTGCTGCTCTACAACGTCTACGAAGGACTCGTGAAACTCGAAGCGGACGGATCGATCACCGGTCTCCTCGCCGAGCGCTGGGATGTGTCCGATGACGGACTCGTGTGGACATTCCACCTCCGCGACGGCGTGATGTTCCACAACGGCGAGGCGTTCACAGCCGATGACGTCGTGTTCTCCATCAACCGGGTGCTCACCAAGGATCCTGCCCACCCGTTCGCCACCACCCTCGCTCCCGTGGCGAGTGTCGAGAAGGTCGATGACCTGACCGTCACGGTCACGCTCAACCAGTTCTCGGCGAACTTCCTCTTCTACATGACACAGGGCCAGGGCGTCATCCTGAAGGAGTCGGCCATCGGCTCGATCGAGAACTCCCCAGTGGGCACCGGCCCCTTCACCTTCGATATGTGGCGCCCGGGCGACTCGATCGTGATCGTGAAGAACGCCGACTACTGGGGCGATCCCGCTCTCGTTCAGTCGATCACCTACCGCTACATCAACGAGCCGACCGCGCTCAACAGCGCGCTGCTGTCGGGCGACATCGACATCATCGCCGGTGTCTCGGCGCCCGAGTTGTTGGAAGCGTTCGAGTCCGATGCTCGATTCCAGGTCCTCACCGGGCAGACGAACGGTGAGGTGACGATGGCGCTGAACGGCTTCAGCCCACCGCTCGACAACCTGCTCGTCCGCCAGGCCATCACGCACGCGATCGACAAGCAGGCGGTCGTGGACCTTGCCTACTTCGGATACGGCGAACTGATCGGCACCGGCGCCTCGCCGCTCGATCCGTACTACGTCGACCTCAACGACGTGTACCCGTACGATCCTGCCAAGGCGTTGGACCTGCTTGCCGAGGCCGGCTACACCGATGATCGCCCGCTGCGGATGCTCCTCCCACCGGTCTCCTACGCCCGCCGTGGCGGCGAGATCGTGGCGGCCCAGCTCGCCGAGGTGGGGATCACCGTGGAGATCGAGAACGTCGAGTGGGGTGTCTGGCTCGAGGACGTCTTCACGAACAAGGACTACGACATCTCCATCGTTGCCCACGTCGAACCACGCGACCTCGGCCAGTACGGAAACCCCGACTACTACTGGGCGTATGACAACGCCGATGTGGCAGCGCTCCTCGCCGAAGCGGACGCAACCCCCGACGACGCAGCTCGGTACGCCCTCCTCGCACAGGTCCAGGAGCAGATCACGGCCGACGCCGCCAACGTGTGGCTCTTCCTGCTCCCGTCGCTGAGCGTCATCAAGGACGGGATCACGGGCTACAACCCGAACCAGCCGGGCCTCGGGCTCGACCTGACGGAACTGGCGTTCAACCCGTGAGGCTGACCGCCTGACGGCGGTCAGCGGAGCGCCCGGGGGCCCTTCGCCCCCGGGGCTTCCGGACACCAGGAACCAGATGCCTGAATCACGTCCCCAGGTCGACCACCGCGAACTCGTCGAGTTCACCCGCCGACTCGTCCGTATCCGCTCGGTGAACGACCCCGAACAGGGCACGACCGAGTCGGAGGCGGCGATGCTGGTCGACGAGAGAATGCGCTCGTGGGGGTGGGATCCGGAGGTGATCGAAGTCGCCCCGGGCCGACCCAACGTCATCGCCGTACTCACCGGTGGATCGCCGGGCCCGACCCTCATGTTCGAGGGACACACCGACGTGGTCACCGAAGGCGATGCCGACGAGTGGACACACGACCCCTTCGGCGGGGAGGTCCTCGATGGGCGCCTCTACGGGCGTGGGTCGGCGGACATGAAGGGGGGGTTGGCCGCGATGATGTTCGCCGCCCGGTCGATCGAGCTCGCTGGGGACTTCCCCGGGACCATCGTCGTCGCCGCGCTCTGCGACGAGGAGGAGATGATGATCGGCGCCAAGCACTTCGCGGCTTCTGCCCTCGCCACGACGATCGACGGGGCAATCATCTGCGAGCCCGAGGCCGGTGAAGTGTGCATCACCCAGAAGGGCGGACTTCGGCTGCGAGTGGACGTTTCGGGAAAGATGGCCCACGGGGCGATGCCCCAGGAGGGTCGCAATCCCCTCACCGCCCTGGCCCTGCTCCAAGTCCAACTCCACGCCTACGAACGTGCCCTGCAGGAGGAATTCGGCGAGCACGAGCACCTCGGCCTTCCGTTCGTGACGGCCACCACGATCCGAGCGGGGTCCATCGCCCAGATGAACGTGATCCCGCGCGATGGTGTCATCACGCTGGACGTCCGATCGGTCCCCGGCATGGCCCATGATCGGGTGCGCGACGACATCGCACGCATCGCGGCCACCATCGCGGCCACCATCGGCGTCTCGTTCACCATCTCGACGCTCGACGACAGGCCCGCCACCTCGATCTCGGCCGATGACCCGATCGTCCGGGCGGTGGTCGGTGGCCACCGGGATGTCACCGGTGCCACCCCTCCGTTCGGTGGGGTACCCGGGACGACCGACGGCACGATCCTGTGGCGGGACGCCGGGATCCCCGTGGTGGTGTACGGACCCGGAGGCAAGTGGATCGCCCACCAGGCCGACGAGTACGTCGAGATCGAAGACCTGACCAGGTGCGCCGACGTCTACGTCGCTGCGGCACGCAGGTTCCTCGCCGGGCAATAGCCGATAGGCTCGGCTCATGACCGACCTTGGCGCCTACCGCAACCTCTTCGACCTCTCAGGGAAGACGGCGATCGTCATCGGGGCCGGGAGCGGCATAGGGAGGGCCGGCGCCGAAGCCCTCGCCGCCTTCGGGGCGGATGTCGTCTGCGCCGACCTCTCGGCGGAGGCGGCCGAGTCCGTCGCCCAGGGCATAGTCGATGGTGGCGGTCGCGCGCGACCGGCAACGGTTGACCTCGGTGACGGCACGACGATCGCCGCGCTCTACGAGTCCACCGATGACTTCGAGATCCTTGTCTCGACCCCGGCCATCAACGTCCGCAAACAGCTCCTCGACATCTCCGATGCCGAATTCGACCGGGTTGTCGACCTCAATCTGAAGGGCACCTTCCGGGCCGTCAAAGGCGCAGCGTCCCGCATGGCGGCCCGAGGAGGAGGATCGATCATCGTCGTGTCCTCGATCCGCTCCCAGGTCGTGGAGCCCGGGCAGGGCGTGTATGCAGCCACCAAGGCCGGCGTGCTCCAGATGATCCGGGCGCTTGCTTCAGAGTTGGGGCTCAAGGGCGTGCGGGCCAACGCCCTGGCACCCGGAGTCGTGGAGACCCCGCTCACCCAGCAGATCAAGGACATCCCCGACTGGTACGAAGCGTACGCAGCGAAGGGCGCCCTCGGCCGCTGGGCGCAGCCGGAGGAGATGGCCGGCGGGATCGTGTTCCTCGCCTCCCCGGCCGGGTCGTACGTCACCGGTTCGCTGCTCGTGGTGGACGGGGGATGGCTCGCCCAGGATGGGCGCTACACCCCGCCCCTGTAGCGGTCCGTCCAGGCTTGGCGTGTCATCGTTCGGCGGCGACCGCGATCAGCTTCCCCGACGCCTCCCGGCGGTTGGGGCTGAGGATCCAGAATCGATTGACGACGCGATCCCAGTCGCCGAGGATCTCCGTCGCCAGGCGACTCCCGGTGTGCCGGACGTGCTCCTCGAGCAGGCTCCTGAGCTCCACCTGCTCCATGTCGTCGGGGCGGCGCTGCGCCGGTGCTGACGACGAGAGCTTGGTGTTGAGGACCCTGGCCTCGTCGTACACGTAGGCGGTTCCACCGGTCATGCCGGCGCCGACGTTGCGGCCGATCTCGCCGAGGATGACGATGGTGCCGCCGGTCATGTACTCGCAGGCGTGGTCCGAAGTGCCTTCCACGACCGCCACCGCCCCGGAATTCCGAACGGCGAAACGCTGCCCGACACGCCCGGCAACGAAGAGTTGACCCCCTGTCGCACCGTAGAGGACCGCGTTCCCGGCGCCATGGGGAACCCCATCGCCCAGCACCGTGGGCACGATGACGACCCTGCCCCCGCCCATGCCCTTTCCGACATAGTCGTTGGCGGTGCCATCCAGACGAACGTCCACACCCGGGGTGAGCCAAGCCCCGAAGCTCTGGCCGGCGGTGCCCGAGAAGGCGAGTTGGATCGTGCCGTCCGGGAGCCCGGCATCCCCGTATGCAACAGCGATCAGGCCCGAGATCCTCGCACCGATGGTGCGATCCGCATTGGTGATGGGGTACGCCAACCTGGTCGGGGTGCCCACGAGGATCGCGTCGCCGAGTTCGAGCGCGAGGCGGTCCGCGAGCTGGGATTGCTCCGTCTTGATGTAGCCGGGATGTCGGCGCCGACCCTCCGCACGCACGAGGAGCCCAGCGAGTTGGCTGGCGACCGGGTTGGTCGGGTCTGCAGGTTCGAGGAGATCTGCCCGCCCGATGACCTGGTCGAGGGACCGCACACCCAAGGCTGCCAGGTGGTGACGGACCTCTTCGGCGAGGAGCCGAAACAGCTGGACGACTTGATCGGCCGATCCTGTGAACTTGGCCCGGAGGTCCTCGCGTTGGGTCGTGATGCCGACCGGGCATGTGTTCTCGTGGCACTGGCGGACCATCTTGCAGCCCAATGCGAGGAGGGGCAGCGTTCCGAACCCGAACCGCTCCGCCCCCAGCAGCGCGGCGACCACGACATCACGTCCCGTGCGCATTCCGCCGTCGGCCTCGAGGGCGACGCGGCTCCGGAGACCATTCGCCAACAGCACCTGGTGGGTCTCGGCGAGGCCGAGCTCCCATGGAGAGCCTGCGTGCTTGATGGACACGAGGGGCGAGGCCCCGGTTCCGCCGTCCATCCCGGAGATGGTGATGGCATCCGCCTGGGCCTTGGCGACGCCGACGGCAACGGTTCCGACGCCCGGCTCCGAAACCAGCTTCACGCTCACCCGGGCAGTCGGCTTGAAGGCCTTGAGGTCGAAGATCAGCTGGGCGAGGTCCTCGATGGAGTAGATGTCGTGGTGGGGAGGAGGCGAGATGAGGGACGTGCCCGGCACGGTATGGCGGAGTTCGGCGATGAGCTCGGATACCTTGTGCCCGGGGAGTTGCCCGCCCTCGCCCGGCTTCGACCCCTGCGCCATCTTGATCTGGAATTCCTCGGCTGAGGCCAGGTAGGCAGGCGTCACGCCGAACCGCCCCGACGCAACCTGCTTGATGGCCGAGTTCCGCGATGAGCCGTATCGATCCCGGGACTCCCCACCTTCCCCGGAGTTGGACAGGCCCCCGATGAGGTTCATGGCCTCCCCGAGCGCTTCGTGGGCTTCCTCGGAGAGCGCTCCAAGTGACATGGCGGCGGTGACGAAGCGACGCATGATCGCCTCCACGGGCTCCACGAGCGCCACATCGATCGATGGCACGTCGACAAAACGCAGGAGGTCCCGGATCTGCGATGGCGGGCGGGATTCGATCTCCGTCAGGTACTCGGTCCATTCAGACCACTCCCCGGAGCGCACCGCCTTTTGGAGCTTGAGCACCACCATCGGGCTTGTGATGTGCTCCTCACCGCCCCGCCGGTACTTGTAGAAGCCACCGGGTGATTCCTCTCCCTCCTCGAACCTGGAGTGGAGGGCGAGCGTGTCGGAGGCGATCCGGTCGAGGCTGACGCCACCGATCCGCTTCTCGGCGAAGCGGAACGCAAGATCGGTGATCTCGTCGTCGAGGCCGATCACCTCGAACAGGCTCGATCCCCGATAGGACTTCAGGGTACAAATACCCATCTTCGACATGATCTTGAGCAGCCCGACCTGGAGGGCCATGCGCAGGTTCTCCTGGGCGACGATCGGATCGGACGTCACCGTTCCTTCGATGGCCATCCGCCGCACCTCCTCGATGGCGAGGTACGGATTGACCGCTGACGCACCGAAGCCGATGAGACAGGCGAGGTCGTGGGCGTCGCGCGGTTCCCCGGACACGACGATCAAGGATGTGTCATTGCGGAGGCCTTCGTCGACGAGGCGCTGGTTGACCGCGCCCAGTGCGAGGAGGATGGGGACTGGCGCCCGCTCGACGGTCACACCTTCGTCGGAGATGATGAGGAGGCTGACGCCTGCGCCTCGGACCATGGCCACCGCTTCCTCCGCGACCTCCTCCAGCCTGACCCGGAGGCCGTCGACCCCGCCCACCGCTGGGAATGTCGCATCGATACGACCGCTGCGGAATCGGGGGTCCTGCATGTCCTCCAGGTGCTCGAGTTCGGCGTACGACAGGACGGGGGATGAGATCTCGACCTTGTTCGCCTGCTGCTCCGTCTCCTCGAAGAGCGATCCATTGGCGCCGAGGAAGGTACGGAGGGACATGACGAGCTTCTCCCGGATGGGATCCATCGGCGGGTTCGTCACCTGGGCGAACAGCTGGTGGAAGTAGTGGGAGACCCGGCGGTGCTGGTTCGAGAGGGCGGCGAGCGGCGTGTCGGTGCCCATCGACCCAAGGGGGTCCCTGCCATCCGCCATCTCCTGGAGGATCAGCCTGCGCTCCTCCTGGGTGTAGCCGAACACCCTGGCGAGCTTCTCGGCATCGAACCGGGCGTCGGGGAGTTCGTCGAACGGGTCCTGGACGTAGGCCGTCTCCTTCCGGATCCACTCGGCATATGGCTGCTGGGCCGCGAGCCGTTCATTGATCTCGGCATCGAACGTGATCTCCCCGGTCGTACCGTCGAAGAGGAGGGTCCCGCCCGGACCGAGCTGCCCGGTCTCGAGGGCGGCGGCTTCGACGGACGGGCAGATCCCGGCCTCCGAGGCGACGAGCAGGTGCGACTCCGAGAGCGTCCAGCGGGCGGGCCGCAGCCCGTTCCGGTCGAGGCCCGCAAGCACCGAGACACCGTCGGTGGCGCAGATGGCTGCCGGGCCGTCCCATGGTTCGGAGAGGCATGCGTGGTACTCGTAGAAGGCACGAAGTCGGTGATCGAGGCCGGCGACGTTCTCCCATGCCGCGGGGAGCAGCATCTCCTTGACGTGCTCAACGCTGCGCCCAGAGCGAATGAGGAGTTCGAACGCATTGTCCAAGCTCCCTGAATCGGATTGTCGGCCCTGGAGGAAGGGCACGAGGTCAGGAGAGCGGTCACCCCACACGGGCGATGCCGGGTTCACCTCCCTCGTCTTCATCCACGCCCGGTTGGACCTGATCGTGTTGATCTCTCCGTTGTGGGCGAGTGTGCGGAACGGCTGGGCGATGGCCCACGCCGGGAAGGTGTTGGTCGAGTAGCGCTGATGGAAGATCGCGAACGACGTCTGGAAGGACGGATCTCGAAGATCCCAGTAGAAGTCGGCGACGTGGGCGGCGGTGAACAGACCCTTGTAGACCACGGTCCTTCCCGACGCGGAGGGGATCGACAGGTCGGCCAATCCCTCGGCTTCTGCCACGCGTTCGACCCGCCTTCGGCTCAGGTACAGGGCTCGTTCCAGGTCCTCCGCCGACCACTCGTCGTTCGGCGCGGCCACAACGAGCTGCTCGATGATCGGCATCGTGTCGCGAGCGCGCTCACCGAGGTACCTGGCGTCCACCGGCACCGGACGCCACAGGAGGGCACGGACTTCTTCGGCCGCCACCGCCTCCTCGATGATCTGGCGGGCGTGTGCCGGCTCGTCGGTGGGAAGGAAGACCATCAGGAGGCCAAGTCGTTCATCGTCGGGGACCGGAATCCCGGCCCGTCGCAGGTCCCTCCGGAGGATCCCATAGGGGATCTGGGTCAAAAGGCCGGCCCCGTCGCCAGTCCCGTCAGCCGCCTTGGCTCCACGGTGGTCGAGCCGCTCCAGGCACTCCACCGCCTGCAGCAACAAGGCGTGGGAACGCACCTGATCCCGGGCTGCGATCATGCCCACACCACATGCGTCCCGTTCGTGGGCCGGGTCGTACAGTGGGAATGCGGAACGGTCGATCATGCTGGCTCCTGGGCCCGGATCCGGGTCTGGTGGCGAGTAACGACTATACCGCCGGGCGATTCCGGGAACCTATGCAGGAATGCAAGTATGTATCCGGGCCTGTGTCTGTGTCTGCCGGCGGGCCAGTCCGCTACCCGGCGGTCAGGTTCCGCCACGTCTCCGAATCGGCTTCGTCGAGTGTGGCGACCCTTGCCGCCAGTTCTTCGATCAGAAGGGATTCATCGAGGACCACATGCTCCGGGGTCGCCGACCGGACATCGCCTGCGGAGATCCAGATCGAACGACGGACCGCGGCGCTCCTCACCGCTTCTCGCCACCCTTCGACCACCGCGTCGGATGACTCGGCAAAGGACCGCTCGCGGTGATCGACGGTCGCACGTGTCAGGAACACGGCCGAGAAACACCCCGTCATGGCTGCTTCCACGTGGCCGAAGTCCGACACATCTCCTGTGGCGACCTTCGCGCCCGCCTCCCGGAGTCTCATTCCTTCGGCGGCGTCGGTGACGAATGCCCTCACTTCGCCGTCCCGCCGAAGCAGCGACTGAACAATGGAGTGACCTCCGACAGCATCGGCTCCAACCACGATGACAGGCATGCGATCAGGCTACGGCAGCGTCCGACTCAGCAGGCGCTGTCGGCTGTTCGTTCCTGGGCAGACGTTCACCCCCAGGCCCGCAGGTACCCGTCCCGTGACCCGACATAGATCACACCGTTCCAGACTGCTGGAGTGGATTCGATGCATCCCGACTGGAGAGGCGCCTCCCACATCTCCGCTGGGAGCCGAGGGTCGGTGAGGTTGTAGGCACGCAGCGCTCCCCCAAGCTCGCAGTTGACAGCGACCAGCAGGACACCATCGATCACCACCGGGGACGACCATGCATGGAACCCGATCTCGTCCGTCCACGTGACTTCCCCGGTCGCCGTGTCGACCGCCAGCAGTTGGCCCGGGTGGGTGGCCGCGTAGAGCACGCCATCGCCGAGGGCCGGGGTCGCCCACAGCCCCCCCACCCCCTCCGAGTCGAGCGCTGGCACGGGGATCGACCACACGACCTCCGGGCCGCGGCCGAGCGGGTCGAGTTTCATCAACTGGCCCAGCTCCAACGACCGGCTGGTCCGCCGCTCGAGTTCTGACGCGATGTAGAGGTAGCCGTCGGCGTCGACGACCGGCGTGGCGTCGGTGTCGTCACCCGCCCAGAAGTCGAAGACGATCGGCGGTTGCTCCTCACGGATCCTGGTCAGGTCGATCCCCATCACTCGACCGCCAGAGTTGGTGACATACGCGGTGGTGCCTGTCACTGCGATCGAGCTCTCGACCGACGCGTTGCGATCCCCGATGGCGGCGATCAGGGCGGGGTCCCAGGTGGGGATCTTGGCAAGCAGCACGGGTTCGAGCGTGACGAACCCGTCGTCACCGGCGCCGCGATTGAGCTCGAAGACGAACAGGAAGCCGTTCTCTCCACCCTCCAGGAGGAGGCCCTCGACCACGACCGGGTTGGAGTCCCAGTCGTTGTTCCAGATGCCGGGGTGATCGGCCGCGTTGACGCTCCAGATCTCTTCGACGGGTTCCCGATCGAGGGCCAGGGCCCGGAGGTGGTTGTCGCGGCTCCCCACGTAGAGGAGTGGAAACCCGTCCGGGTCGAGGGTGACGGACCCCTTGATGATGTCGTTGGTCGGGTACGGCGCCCTCGTCGGTTGGCCGGTCGATGCATCGATGAAGTGCACTTGGTGGTCGTACGCCCCAACGATCACCTCGGTGATCCCATCCGGCCGGTCCCAGACCACTGGCTGGCCGGTCCACCCCGTGCCGCACCAGGTCGTCGTCTCGCCGCCGACCGTGGACGATCCGCACAGGGCGCGATCCGGGTAGCGCCACAACACAGCTGGTTCACCGAGCGGGAGGGGTCCGGTGCCATACCACGACCTCGTGGGGCTCCCCCGGAACATGGTGACCCCTGCCACGACGCCCCAGGGGCGACCGGGGATGGCCGCGCTCAGGAAGGAGGTCGGCGGGAGGGTCGTCGTCGTATTGGTGGCGGTCATTGTGGTCGTGGTCGGAGCGGGTGGGGAGGTGGCGGAATGCACCGGTGTCGATGCCGCCGCCTCCGGGGCTGCGATGGAGGTGGGCGGCGTTGCGCCGTCGACCCGAACGAACTGGAAGCAGATGACGGCCGAGACGACAACGGCGGAAACTGCGAAGAGCGATGCGCCACGACGTGGGCGCTGCCGGTGGCGGCCGATCATCCGCGCAGGGTACGGCCCAGACCATCCCTCAAGCAGCATCCCCGAGGGTCCGATAGTGCTGATATGGGCCTCATACAGGGGTGGCGCAACGTCCGACGCACTCGCTCAGCGTTTGCCGAAGCAGTCGCCTTGCAGCGTCGCACCTCCGCACTCACATGGCAGAAGTACCGCTCAGTCGGGGGGTTGATCGCCGCCCTCGGGACGATCGGCATGATCATCCTCACCGAGTGGGACGGTGGGTTCTTCCTCGTCGGGGCGGCGCTGCTCGTCATGCTGGACTCCGAGGGTCACCGAACCGGCTCGGTGACGTCCCGGCCGCTGTTCTCCCTGCTCCTCGACACCATCTTCATGGCCTTCTGCTTCGGGTTCCTGGGCATCTCCGGGGTGTCCCTGGGCCTACCGTTTGCCTACGTCATCGCCGCTGCCACGCTGCTGCTCCGGCCTGCCCAGGGCCTCGCCGCCGTCGCTTTCGCCCTGGTCGTGTTCGGCCTCGTCCCCGGCATGGACTTCCCGATGCGGTCTCCCTTCCCGCCAGCGAGTACGCAGTGGCTCGGCCTGGCAGTCACGCTCCTGTTCGGGGTGTTCCTCGTGATGCTGGTATGGCCGGTGTTCGACGGACTCATCCGAGAATCGACCCGCCAACGCCGTTCGGTGGCATACCAGAAGGCCCTGGCCGAGTGCTCCCAAGTCCTGCTCGCCCAGAACGAGAACGAAGCCATGACAAAGGCGTGCCGGGCCCTCCTGCCCGCCACCCAGGCCGACTACATCTTCGTCGAGGAGGTGGTGGAGGGAGCCGACGGACGTCCCCAGACCAACATCATCGCCTCCGCGGAAGCCCACGAAGACCGTGAGCGAGGGGATCAGCCGTATTACGGCGGCCCAATAGACGCGACGCCGACCTCGACCGCGGCTCTCGTCGAGGGTCAATCGATCGTGATCCAGACCCGCGATCTCACCGGCGACGAACGGCGCATCTACGAGATGGACGGCATCAAGACCGAGATCCTCGTCCCGATCATGCACGAAGGGTCCTGGGTGGGGACTGTCGGGTTCATCGACTACCAGATGGAACGCCATTGGGAGCAACCCGAGATCGATGCCATCGAGACCGCTGCCGGGTTGTTCAGTTCCTTCCACGCCCGAACCAGCACCCACCGACGCCTCCTCGAGTCGCTGGAGTCGAAGGACCAGTTCATCGCGAGCGTGAGCCACGAGCTGCGGACCCCCCTCACGGCCGTCATGGGCCTCTCGAAGGAGCTCGAGGACCGCCTCGACTCCTTCGACCAGGACGAACTGATCGAGTTCGTCTCGATCATCGCCCGCCAATCGAGTGAGGTCTCGTCGATCGTCGAGGACCTGCTGGTCAGTGCCCGCGCCGAGGCAGGGATCCTGACGGTCCGGGCCGAGAAGGTCGATCCCAGGCAGGTGATCGCCGACCTGGTTGGCCGCGAGGAACTCCTCGGGATCGACGGTGCCGGGGTCGAGATCGTCGGCAATGCGCCCCACGCTTGGGCCGACCCTCTCCGGGTCCGGCAGATCGTCCGCAATCTCCTCACCAACGCTTCCCGCTATGGAGGCAACGACGTGTGGATCGAACTCGCTTCCCACCACGACGGGGCGTCCATCCGGGTGTGCGACAACGGCTCGGGGGTCGGCGGCGCCGACTACGACAGGATCTTCGAGCCATACGCCTCCGCCCATCAGCATGCCGGGATGCCCGCATCGGTCGGGCTCGGTCTGTCGGTCGCCCGCCAACTCGCCCGCCTCATGGGAGGAGACGTGCGCTTCGTTCCCGGCCCACACACCATCTTCGAGCTCACGCTTCCGGGGGCTGCCATCGGTACGCTGGTACCCGCCTCGGTGGGATGATCCCCACCGCGCAGGGCGCATCTACGTACCCTTGCGCCCATGAACACCGAGCGAGCAGGGCTGTGGCGATGGGCGCGACGCTTCTTCGACAGCCGGCCCTCCGTGTTGGCGTCGGCCATCGCTTTCAATCTCTTCTTCGCGCTCGTGCCCACGCTGTTCGCCGTGCTCAGCGGGATGTCGCTCCTCGGACGGTCCGAAGAAACAGTGAGCCGGGCGGCGGATGCGATCAAGGATCTCGTCCCTCGGAGCGTGGCCACGTTCCTCACCGACCCCGACACGGGGCTTCTCGTCGAGGTCTCGAACTACTTGCAGGGAGCGACCGGCTGGGTGATCATCCTCACCCTGGTCATCGCCATCTGGTCAGGCAGCCGCGGATCGTTGACGCTCATCTCCGCGCTCACCCGGCTCGAGGACGAGGTCGAAACGCGCTCCTGGTGGCGGTTGCGCCTGACTGGCATGGCCCTCACCGGCGCGTTCGCGCTCACGCTGCTGATCGGGTCGATCGCTCTCGTTGCAGGAGCCCGGATCGACGAGTGGCTCGGCGAGCACGTCCCGTGGGTCGGTCCGGTCTCGATCATCGCCATACCGGGTGCCGGTGCGATCGTTCTGCTGTTCCTGGTGGCTTTCTATCGCTGGGGACCGCCCCGGCCGCTCCCTGGTGCGACCCGGGCGGCCACGATGGCAACATTGGGCATCCTGGCGGTCTCGCTCCTCATGCGATGGGGTCTCGGGCTGCTGCCCCGGCCCGCCTCCCTTGCCGTCCTCGGGGGCGTGGCGATCCTGCTGCTCTGGCTCAACATCGTGGCCTGGGTGATGCTGGTGGCCGCATCGTCGGCCGCGGCGGTCACCCGGGGACGTGCAGATCTGGCCAACCAATCAGTGACGAGCGACGCCCCAAAGACGCACCACTAGGCCCCGAGCGCCCGGGCGAGCTCCACCAGCGTCCGAACCCCGAAACCCGTTGCGTTCTTCTGGCGGTACCCGGCGGCGTCCTCCGACCACGCCGGCCCGGCGATGTCGAGATGGGCCCACGGTGTATCCCCCACGAACTCCTGGAGCAAGAGGGCCGCCGCGATCGTCCCGCCGTATCGGCCACCGGTGTTCTTCATGTCGGCGATCGTGGAATCGATGAGCTTGCGGTAGTCGGCCGGTAGCGGCAGCCTCCATACCCGCTCCCCTGCGGCATCAGCCGCCGCTTCGACCATCCCGACGGCATCATCGGAACCGAGGACGGCGGCGATGTGATTGCCGAGCGCCACCCGTTGGGCACCGGTGAGCGTTGCAATGTCGACGACCAGGTCGGGCTCGCGCTCGACAGCGAGGCTGAGCCCGTCCGCGAGAACCAGCCGCCCTTCGGCGTCGGTGTTGAGGACCTCGATGGTCTTGCCGTTGCGGGCCTTGAGGATGTCGCCGGGTCGGGTGGCACTCCCGGATGGCATGTTCTCGGTCAGGCAGACGATGGAGATGACCTTCACCTTCACACCCATCCGGGCGATGGCCTGCACGGCGGCCATGGCGGCCGCGGCGCCGGCCATGTCGCTCTTCATGGTCTCCATGGAGGCAGCAGGCTTGATCGAGAGCCCACCGGAGTCGAACACGATCCCCTTGCCCACGATGGCGAGGGTCTTGTTCGCCCCCTCCGGTGAGTAGGTGACTTCCACGAGGCGGGCTGGGTTGGCCGAACCGGCGTTCACGCCCACCAGGCCCCCGAATCCGCCGGCCTTCAACTCCTCGAGTCCGAGCACGGAGATCTCGAGGCCGAGGTCCTCGGCGATGGCCACCATTCGGTCGGCGATGTCGGCCGGCGGTTGATCACCCGGCGGTTCGTTGACGAGGTCGCGACACCACATGACGGCGTCGCTGATGGTGACCGCCTCTTCGGGGGTCTCGGCATCGTGGAGCACCAACGTGGCCGATTCGGGGTTGTCGCCGGTCTTGTAGCGATCGTACCGATAGGCCCCGAGTCGGAAACCCTCCACGACCGCCCGGGCGGCTTCGTCGACATCGAGGAGGTGGAGCGTGGTGACCACCTCGCCCTTGGCCGCCACGCCGAGCGACCCGGCGGCCGAGCGAAGGCCTTCGGTGTGGAGTTCCTCGCCGAGGCCAACCACGTACAGGCGCCCGAAGTCCCCGTCCCACGGGATCGAGGCGACGCTCCCGGCCTTTCCTTCGAATTCGATCGCCTCGAGGGCGGCATCGAGTCGGTCCTCGTCGATGAGTCCGGCGGTGGGGGCGAGGACGCGGTCGGCGAACACGCCGAGGGCGAGGCTGGGCATTGGGTCTCCTGCGATTCGAGATCCAGAGCCTATCCGGAGTCGGGCACTCCGCCGTGACCGCTCACCCCGCGAGGAGGAGTCTCGCGATCGAGACGGTTCCAAGGGTCGTGAGGACCGCGAGGTAGGAGAGGCCGGTCGCCGCCATCACCCCCTCGTATCCCTTCTCCTTGAGCGAGAACCAGACACCGACCATGAGGAGGACGGAGAGGCCACCGAGGCCGAGATGCGTCCAAGGGAGGACGAACGTCGAACCGGCAGTCGCCGAACCGGCGGCGACGACGAGGCCAGTGTCGATGAGGAGTCCCCCGATGCCTACTGCGTCCAGGCGCCGCAGGGCCCAGCGGGGCAGCGTCGGATCGACGAGGTACCAGTGCCCGAGGAGCATCTCACAGGTGGTTCCTCCGAGGGCGAGTGCCCCTGTGATGGCGAAGACGGGCCCGGCCGCAGGGATGGCGTGGGCGATGTAGAGGAGCCCGGCCAGGAGGTAGGCCACCGCCGCCATTCTCGGCCGACGGGCGAGCAGGATGCCGACCAGGAGAACGACCGTTGCCGCGGTCGCCCATCCCCCACCGAAGGCGGCGAAGGCCCCGGCGAGGAGCGCCGACCCACCGGCGATCCACAGGTACCCAGCGCCGACGATCCGCCACGACGCCACCCAGCCGGCCCCGGCAGCCATCCCCCCAGCCCACATGGCAAGGAGGAGGGTGGGTGAGAGGGCGGTGTCGACGGGCATGGCGGTCCGGGTTCGGGAGCAGGACCGCGAACGGTAGCCCGCGCCCTGCGGAGCACGCTTCTACCCGAGATCGAAGCCGAGCAGTCCTTCGAGTTTGGCGAGGGCGACGACCGGGGACGTCACCTTGATCGTCGTGATGCCGAGGGCGAGGGCCGACTTCAGGTTCCTCCCGATGTCATCGAGGAACACGGCCTCCCGGGCTCCCACCCCGAGGGCAGCCAGGGCCATCTCGTAGATGCGGGGGTCCGGCTTGTTGATCCCGACGACGGTGGACTCGATGAAGGCGTCGAAGTGGTCCACGAGTCGATCGCCGGAGGTCGATCCGTCTCCTTCCCGCCAGTTGTTGGTGACGGCCGCCGTCAGCAGGCCTTCCTCGCGAATCCTGTCGACCGCTCGGATCATCGCTGGTCGGATGCGCAGCCCGGTCCGGATACGACGCATGATCTCGCTGGCGTCGGCGTCGATGCCGGCGGCTTCCAACTCCCCTTGGAACACGGCGAGGAACTCCGTCGGCGTCAGTTCCCCACGCTCGTTCCGTCCCCAGGCACCATCGTGGCCTGTCCCCACGATGACTCGGTTCAGCGCACCGGGATCCAAGCCCCGCTCGACCTCGTAGGCCGCCAAGGTTTCGAATGGCGAGTCGAAGACAACTCCACCGAGGTCGAAGAGGACGGCTCTGAATCGGGGCATGGGGGGGAAGATAGGAGCGAGGAGCGAGGAGCGAGTCCCAAGTCCTCGGTCCTCAGTCCTCAGTCCTCAGTCCTCGGATCACTCCCGCTCCGCCAGCTCGCGGAACTCGTCGGGGACCGACCCGGACCGCTGGAGCGAGGAGCCATAGTCGACGGCCTTCCTCCCGAACCTCTCCCGGACGGCGTCGACCGAGCGGTCGACCGCCCAGCGAGCAGCGCCCAACTCGGTCCCGGGTCGGGCTGATCCCCACCGAGCTCGAGCGGGAGTTCGAGTTGGAGCGCCTCCTCGTACGAAAGACCGGAGACCGAGATGGCGAGCAGGCTGATCTGGTCCTCTGTCGGGTGATCGGCAAGGGCGCCGCGGACGAGCTGGCCGGCGACGGCAGCCAGGATGGGGGTGCTCGACACCGGGGCCGGCACGGTGATGCTCCTCGTGATCGCCCGTAGGTCGGGGAATCGCACCCGGACCGTGATCGTGCGCCCTGCACGATGCTTGGCCCGGAGCCGGCTGGCAACCCTGTCGGCCAGGTGCCGAAGCGTGCCATCGATGAGCGAGTCGGAGATCGGCTGTCGCCCGAAGGCCGACTGCGCCCCGACCGACTTCGACCGCACGTGCGTGGAGACGTGTCGGGGGTCGAGGTTGCGGGAGAGCAAAGCCAGCTTGTCACCGCCGCCCCGCCGACGAGGTTCCGGAGCACGGACGGTCGGACCTCGGCGAGTTCACCGATCGTCGTGATGCCGGCCTCCCGCAGCCGGCCCCTGGTGACCGGTCCGACGCCCCAGATCAGGCCGACGGGCAGGGGGCGGAGGAACTGCTCCTCGAGTCCGTCGGCAACCACGATGAGACCATCGGGCTTGGCCACCTGGGAGGCGATCTTGGCCAAGTGCTTGGTGGAGGCAACCCCAACCGAGATCGGTAGGCCGGTCCGCGCCGCAACTCGGGAGCGAAGTTCGGTGGCGATGGTTGCTGGGCTTCCGAACAGGTGGATCGAGCCGCTCACATCCAGGAATGCCTCATCGATCGAGATTCGCTCGATCACCGGTGTGAACTCCTCCATGATTCCGACGACCTCATCGCCCAGGCGTTGGTACTCCTTGAAGCTCCCCGAGACGAACTGCAGCTGAGGGCACAGCTCCCTGGCCTTGCGACCCGCCATTCCGCCCGGAGACACCAAACGCCTTGGCTTCGTAGGAGGCTGCGAGCACCACCCCTCCCCCGACCGCGATGGGTCTCCCCCGCAGTTCGGGGTGGAGGAGCTGCTCGACCGAGGCATAGAAGGCGTCGAGGTCGGCATGGAGTATCGAGCCCATCGGTCAAGGATAGTCGAACGTGTGTTCGACCAAGGGCACGGGCACGAGCACGAGCACGAGCCGAACCGGGCCGGGGAACGTCAAGGGCCGCGGGCGCGAGAGGGGTGGCGACGGTACGCTCTCGGTGAGGAGCTGTGTACCAACGCCGGGCCAGGATTCGGAGTCGCAGCCACCATCCGAGCATCGAGAGAGAGAAGGTGGATCATGGACTGGCTGACATTTGATGGAGTGAATTGGGTCGCGGTGCTCGTGGCGTTCCTGGCGAGCTTCGGTTTGGGTGCCCTTTGGTATTCGAAGGTGGCATTCCTCCCGAAGTGGGCCGAACTGGGCAACATCTCCGAGGAGGACATGCAAGGCACCGGCATGGGCGCGGCTTTTGGCGGGACGTTCCTGGCCAATGCCCTCGGCGTCGTCCTTCTGGCTCTTCTCATGAATGGACTGGGTGTAACCGGCATCGGGGGCGGGCTGACGCTCGGCTTGCTGATCGGCCTTGTCTTCCGAGGAGGGGCGCACGCGCTCCACAACGGCTTCGCCCTCCGCAATCCCATGATCACCGGGATCGACACCGCCCACGACTCCGTGGCGCTCGCCGTTGCAGGAGCGATCCTCGGCGCGATGGGATAGCGCAGCCCCGTCCCAACTCTTCGTCCTCCGTACTTCGTACTCTCCTGCCGTAGGCTCCCCGGATGGAGATCCCAGACCGCGTCCGGTCCCGGCTGGCAAGCGAAGACCACATCTGGCTCACCACTGTCAGCCCTGGGGGCCAGCCCTACGCCTCCCTCGTCTGGTTCCTCCCCGACGGGACGGACGAACTCGTGATCTACTCGCTGCCCTCACTGCGGGCGGAGAACATCGGGAGCGGGTCGAAGGTTGCGCTGAACCTCAACTCGCAGGGTGGTGGGGCCGTGGCCACGTTCACGGGTCAGGCGCGGGTCGACGACTCGATTCCCCCAGTTCATCACAACGCTGCCTACCTGGCCAAGTACCGGGTGAACATCGAACAGCACCTCGGAATGACCGTCGAGGCTTTCGCAGGCAAGTACCACGTGCCGATCAGGGTCCGCCTCACCGGCGTGCGCGCCTGGTAGATGGCTCTCGTCGTCTTCCCGTTCCGCCACGACGACGTGGCGGTGTTCGGCACGGTCGGTCTCGATCGCAGCCACACACCCCGCCGTGACCGACGTCCTGTGCATCGGGGATCTTCCCCCGCAACCGCTACGTGCTCGAAGCGGCGGCCCGGGCCGCCGCGAGCGGGACTCACCACGGTGGAGGTGATCCACCAGGACCGCATCGGGGCGAGAGACCAGGGAAGGGCGATGCCGTGCTCACGGGCCTTCGACGATTCGTGGAGCGACCCGGCCCGGGCAGGATTCACTTCTACGACACCGACATCCGCACCTTCGGTCCCGGGTGGATCGACCTCGCCGAGTCCGCGCTCGATGGCGGTGCCGACGTCGCGAAGCACTTCTTCCATCGAGCTCCCCGACGGACGCCCAGGTCACGTGGCACGTGACGAAGGCCGGGGCGGCCCTGCTCTGGCCAGACTCGGGTTTCCCCGATGTCCACCAGCCGCTCGGCGGCGAGTTCGCTCTCACCCGGGCGGCCAGCCGAAGCACTGTGGTCGAGTCCCGTGGTGCGGGAGCGGTCGGACTGGGGCATCGACACCGTCCTCACCTTCGAGATGATCCACCAGGGCCTCTCGATCCACGAGGTGTTCGTCGCCGACGGAAAGGAACACGGCTATTACGGCAGTCTCACCGACCTCCGAGGAGATGCTGTTCGAGTGCCTCGACGCACTCCAGCGCCTTCGGCGACTGTCGCCCTTCCGGACGGCGGAGCACCGGATAGACGACGAAGCGGACGTTCCCTGGACGCACTTCGCACCCGGGTCGCGTACGACACTGCCGACCAGCGCAACACCTCCTTGAGGAACGGCTCGCCCCCGACGCCGAGACACTCCTCGAGGCCCATCCTGCCCTGATCCCGGCCACGTTCGAGCCTGGACCGACCAGCGGTGGGAGCGAGCCCTCCGCTCGCTCCTCGAGGAGTTCCGGCTCGGCGACCCGGCGTGGGAGGAGGTCGCGTTCCGGGCCTGGGTGTCGCGGGTCCTGTTCCACACCACCATGAACGTCCCCCTCGGCTACGAAGCCTCCATGGCAGCGCTACAGGCAGCCATCGACCGGTTTCGTGGCAGAGCAGGCTGACAGCAGCCCCCCTACCCCCGCCTTCGGCGGCGGTACCTTCCCCCCAGCCTCCGGGCCGGGGGGACAGACCACCCCCTACCCCTCTTCGTTCCCGGGCCCCGTCCGTCGTCCGTCGTCCGTCGTCCCTCCTCGATCCTCAGTCCTCAGTCCCCAGTCCTCAGTCCTCGATCCTCCACATATACCTTCACTTCCGGCATCCTGTGGTCGATCATTGATCCGGGCGGGGTCATGGCATTGGAGGACGATGTGCGCAGGGTCGCACTCGCGTACATCCTGATCGCGCTCGCCGCGCTGCTTCCGCTACCCGCCTCTGCGGCCGGTAGTGACGTCGTATTCACCGGTTCGGGCTGGGGCCACGGCGTGGGCATGACCCAGTACGGCGCCCAGGGAATGGCTCTCCAGGGGTCGACGTCGTCCCAGATCCTCTCCTACTACTACCCCACGACCCAGCTGGGTGGAATCACCGCCACGGCGGTCAAGCCATTCCTCCTCAGCGAACCGATGCCGCTGTGGGTGAGCCTGATGCAGAACCAGACGACGATCACCTTCCGCCCGCGGGGCGGGGCGGCCACCCTCTGCCTCGAGTCCGGCGACCAGGTCTGCCCGATGGCGGCGGGCGCCGACGAGACGTGGCGGTTCGAGGTGCTTCCGGGTGGGTGTCTGTTCTCGAAGCAGGTCGGCGGGACATGGACTCCCCAGACGGCGGCCGGCACCTGCCGGGCTTCGGTCACTCCGAATGACGGAGCCACCTCGATCGAGATGGTGTTCGTGGGCAACCGCTACGCCAACGGCGTCCTGAGGCTCCGCCCGGGTGTCACCATCACCGGCGTGCACGCCGTCTGGCAGACGGCCATCGAGCCGTACGTCAGGGGTATCACCGAGATCCCCGACTCCTGGCATCCCGAGACACTCCGGACCCAGGCCATCGCTGCCCGCTCCTACGCGCTCGCCCGGGCAGGCTGGCGCGGCTCGGCCTGGGAGTTCAGCAACGACCGCAAGGACGCCTGCTACTGCAACCTGTATGCCACGACCTCCGACCAGGTCTGGAAAGGCGCCACCGGCGCTGCCAACAACCCGAACTTTGCGGCAGCGGCCGCGGCCACCGCTGGATCGATCGTCGTGCAGACGGTCGGCACGAACGCCGGCAAGGTCGCCGAGACGGTGTACTCCTCATCGTCCGGCGGCACGACCGAGCGCAACTCCGACTACTGGGGCGGACTCCAGTTGCCCTACCTCGTCAACGTCAGCGACTCGGCAGCCCACTTGCCCACGGTCGGGAACCCCAACAGCGCCTGGACCCGCATCAAGGCCAACAGCGATGTCGCTGCGGCCCTCCAGTTCGACAGTGTCACGTCTGCCCAGGTCATCGCCACCTACGCATCCGGATCGGCCAAGACCGTCCGATTCACCGGCACGAAGGGCGGCCAGAGCGTCGCCACGGACGTGAGCGGCAACTGGGTGAGGAGCACGTTCGGCCTCCCGTCGCGCTACTTCGCGGTCGCCGCCGATGGGTCGGTCCCTTCGACACCGACCACCACCTTCCCCGTCACCGATGGCACTGCGCCGTCCACCACCGCTTCAACATCAACTTCGACGTCAACTTCAACCACGATCCCGTCCTCCACGACCTCAACGTCCACCACCACGACCACCACGGCCCCAACCACGACGACGACCGAGGCGGTGGTCATCGTGGCCGCCCCGAAGGACCCCGGGACCGGGGAACCGGCGCCGGTGACGAACAAGGCCGAGGAGGCGCGGGGTGAGGGTGAGAAGGTCCCGCCTCCTCCGGTACCCGTCGATGACGGCGCGCCATCGCAGACGATCCTTTGGACCGAGCGTCTCATCGGGGACGAGGCGACACCCACCTACGCGACCATCGAGTGGACCTCGCCAACCACTTCCTCCGCCCCCCAGGCGCCTGTCGAAGCCCCGGCAGTGGCCGAGGCGGCTTCGGCAGAAGGTCCGGCCGAGATCGTGATCCCCGTGATCCAACCCGGCGACGCCCTCCCCGAGCTCTCGGACGAGCCGAGCGATTGGCGCCAGACCGTATACGACGCGGCGTCGGCCATCGGGGAATGGGTGTCGGGCCTCGTCGACTGGGTCGACGATCTCGTCAGCCCCTGACCCGGTACACCGTCAGCCCGTCACCCCCGAGGCCCGTCACCTCGAGCGACGACGGCGGATCACCCTGGAGCAAAGCGGCGAGCAGCCCATCCGGCGCCTCGTGCAGAATGAGTCCGTTCTCGTTCATGCCCTCACAGGTCACGACCCAATCGATGCCATGGGCCCGGAAGTCGGCGTCATCAGCGGACCCCATGAAGAGGTCCCACGCCAGCCGGTTTCCTTCATTGTTCCGGTGATAGGGACCGGCGACCACATCGGCGTCCGTGCCATAGAGAAGATCGGGGCCGAGGTCGATGGGAGCCAGGACCACCCCGTCCAGGTCGGCCAGGGCGCTTTGTCTGACACGTCACAGTCACCAACCGAGCCCGGCTCCGGGTCTCGCCGGTCCTCGATGATGCTGCCGAGCACGAACGGCCCGAGGCCCGAGATGACAAGGACGATCACCGCCATCGGTACCACCCGCGACAAGCAGCGGCAATGCGTCGATCCGACTGCGAATCCGGACGAAGACGACTCCGAGGACCGGGACCGAGAGAGCGGTGGCAGCCGAGATCCGCTCGTGAGCTGGATGAATGCTGCCGAGTAGCCGACGACCATCACACGACTGATCCGAAACCATGCGCCCGTGCCCCAGCCGCCCTTTCGCCACCTCCACACCGCGTAGGCCAGGGCGAGGATCGCCAGGAATGAGAATGGCGAGGGCGAACCCCGGCATCTCGCGAAGCATCACGACGACGCTCTGCGCCTCCGCCACGTTGGGAAGCTGGAGTCGGCGCAGAAGCGGATCAACGTCCGCATACGGATCAAGGCACTTGGGGGCAGGACCAGCAGGGCGCAGCCGGATGCGAGCACAGCTCCACCGAGAAGCGTCAAGACCCGCTGACGCGACGCGCAGGACGACCAGCGTCAGGCTCGCGAGCACCACCGCAAGAAGATGTGGCAACGAGAAGACGTCGCACGCAATGCCGAAGAGCCTCGACGGAGGAGAGAAGACGAGCGTACCGACGCCGGCCGCCACGACCAGGGAGCCGCCGAACCACCGAAGCTCGAAATGAGGTCATCCTGGACGACGCCGATCACCCCAACGGCCGTGATGATCCCGGCTAAGACAAGGATCTGCTCGAGTCCGACCGACAACGACATACCAACCGCGAGACCGGCGGGATCGCCCACGCGGGTTCTTCGAAACGGAGGAGTCCGAGCACGGCGACGAGGAGGAGGACGATCTGCAGACCGTGATGGTCAAGCCGACCGGGGGAGAACTGCTGGGCTAGCCAACGCGGAGGCAAGAAGGAGCAGCAGGGCGGCTGGGACGGCTCGTGGGCCCTCGATCGGTGGGCGATGGCAGCAACGACGATGTAGACGACCAAGGCCAGTAGGAGGGGCAGCGCAATCAGGACGAACCGCTCCCCCGCGGTGCCCGGTCCACCGGCAACCGAGATGAGACCAGCGATCAGCAGATCGGAATGGCGGGTCCAGTGCATGGAAACACCGGTTCGGCGGATTCAACCGGTGCTGCGTCAGGTCGAACCACGGCTGGCCTGCCATCCACTGACGTACCTGGACAAGGCGGGTGAGGTCATCGTTCCCGAGGGCCCGGCTGCCCTGCTGCCCGATCCAACGCCAGACTCCGACCCCGGCGAATACAGACCAGAAGGAGAGCGTCACCCACCGCGTCTTGTATGAGGGGTCCGAGGGCATCGCCGGGGAGGATATCGGGCACCGGTCAAGGAGCACGTCAGACGTGACGAAGAATCCCCTGCAACACCCGTAGCCTGTGTCCCCGGGGAGAAGGTGTCCATGTTCCGATCGCAACGAGTCAGCGTCGTCATGCCGTGCCACAACGAGGCGGCCGGTCTCGCCGTCCTTTTGCCCAGCCTTCCCGGTTGGATCGACGAAACAATCATCGTCGACAACAACAGCACCGACGAAAGCGCCACGATCGCGATCCAATTCGGGGCGAAGGTCGTCACCGAGACGGTCCAGGGATACGGCGCGGCCTACCGGGCGGGCTTCGACGCCGCTACCGGCGACGTCGTCGCCACGATGGACGCCGACGCCACGTACCCGGTCGACGCCATCGGCCCCATGATCGACATCCTGCTGGATAGGAACGTCGCATTCGTCTCCGGCGCCCGATTCCCGCTGTCGGACCCGGCCAGCATGCCCGTCATCAACCGCCTGGGAAACGGAGTGCTCACCGCAATGACCAGGATTCTCTTTGGAATCGGCCTCAAGGACTCGCAGTCGGGCATGTGGGTGTTCCGCTCCTCGATCCTCCCGGCACTCGAACTGACGGCGACGGGGATGCCCCTCTCCCAGGAGATCAAGATCAAGGCGATCCGCGAGGGCTTAGGCTTCGAGGAGTTCCCCATCGCGTACAACGATCGTGTCGGCGAGGTCAAGCTACGTCGGTGGCAGGACGGACTCGCCAATCTGATCCACCTCTTCCGGCTTCGCTTCGGCGTCTAGCATCGCCCCAATGATCGAAGTCACCGTGATCCCCGCCGCCGGGAGGGGAACCCGGATGCAGCCGGCGACCCGGTCCATCCCCAAGCCGCTCATCCCGGTGCTTGAGAAACCCGCCATCCAGTACGTGGTCGAAGAGGCGGTCGAGGCAGGGGTCTCAGAGGTCGTGTTCGTCGTCTCGGATGACCAGCGAGTGCTCGAGCACTTCACAATCGGTCCGCCAGTGCCGGGCATGGAGCACGTGAAGTTCACTTCGGTCGAGCAAAGTGAACCACTCGGCCTTGGGCACGCGGTGCTGTGCGCCCGTGACGCCGTTGGCGACCGCCCGTTCCTCGTCCAACTCTCGGACATGTTCCCGGTGCCCGGCACCTCCTTCACACACCGCATGACGTCCATGGAACGGAGCACGATCGCGGTCCAGCACGTGTCCGGGGATCTCCTCGATCGGTACGGCATCGTCGCCATCGGGGAGTGGAAGGCGGAGGATGTGGTCGAACTCACCGGGGCAATCGAGAAGCCCGGCGCCGACCGGGCACCATCGGACCTCGCCATCGCAGGCCGCTACGCCTTCCCATCCTCCATCTTCGAGATCTTGGCGGCCCAGGTCCCGGGCCACGGAGGCGAGATCCAACTCACCGACGCCATCGACACCCTCGCCAAGCAAGGTGTACTCGATGCCCTCGTGGTGGAGCACGCGCTGCTCGACACAGGGGTACCCCTCGGCCTCGCCGAGGCAACCGTCTCCGTCGCGCTCCGGCGCGGCGACCTCTCCGTCGCATTCCGACGATCACTGGCAGCGGAGTTGGCGGAGAGCCTGAAGAGGGAGTGAGGACACGGACGAGGACGACGGACGAACGGACGAGGACGACAGCGAGGAGACGGACTCGGACGACCCACCCTCATGATCAGTCAAGTGTTTCGACGGCGTCGCCCGTGGAGCGGACGATCCTTCGCGCAGACGCCGGATCGAACGCAGCCGACATGGCATCGGATCTCACGACCTCGTCCGTCGAGCCGCTGATAGGCACCGTCGTCCAGGTACCCGAGATCCCGCGCCGAGCAATACGGCTGGTAAGCCACCTCGCCGAGCTGCGATTGCCATCGGGTCCAACATCGCCGAAGGATACGCTGGCAACACAACGCTGAGTTGCTCGTTACCTGGAGATCGCCAGGCCTCGGCCGATGATGATCGCCCACCAGATCCGCGTAGCTCGTCGCACCTCGGGTCCTAGACGAGCCGGAATACCTGGTGCTCTCCGAGGAGATCGAACGCATCCGAGCCATGCTCATCTCTTAGAGTCAGCTCGTGTGGCCCATCGGCCACGAGGAAGGCCAGCACGATCGACTGCATCAGCCACCGGGCCGAAGACGCACCGTCCGTCGCCGTCGTCCCCTTGTCCCTGCACTCGCCCGGATGGTGGCCCAAGGACTCCTACTCCGTCCGTCGTCCGTCGTCCGTCGTCCGCGTCGCCGCATCGCCACGACCCGGAATGGGATCCGCTCGGCTTCCTCGCCGTCGATCGTGATGCTGAACGAGTAGCCGCCCTCGCTCGGGAACCTTATGTTGTTCAGGGTCAAAGCCCTGACCACGCCGATCGCCGCCCCTTCGGGAAGATGGGGTGGCCGTCGCACTTTGAACTTGTGGACAACCGGACCGCGCTCGAAAAGCGCGTGTCCATCCTCGTCCTGGAGCATGACGCTCATCTCGATCTCCCGATCGGTCTCCGTCCAGGGCACCGCGATGCGCATCCCGATCGCCATCGTGTGATGGACCGCCGGGATCAGGCCGACCCGGAGCACATCCCACCCGCCCCCCAGGACATACAGCTTCCCCCCGACCGCATGGGCGGCATCTGCGAGGACAGCGAACTCGACTCCAACCCGCGTGGGATCCATTCCTCCAGTCTGCCAGAGAGCCGCGGTCACTACGCTGCCGAGATGGCAACACAGGTCCCCGAGGTCACCCCGGCCGAACTGGCCGATCGGCTGTCCGACGTCGTCCTGCTGGACGTCCGCGACGCCCACGAGGTGCGGGCTGGGTCGATCGAAGGATCGATCAACATCCCGGTCCGGGACCTGGCCGCAGGCGCTCCGGCCAAGCTCGTCGACCGGGATGCGGCGATCGTCGCGTACTGCGCGGTCGGGGCCAGGTCCATCGCGGCTGTCGTCCAACTCCAGGCGATGGGGTACACCAATGTGGCCAACCTCAGGGGGGGATTCGGACGCTGGCGAGGCGAAGACCTGCCGTGGACGAAGGCCACGAGCCTCACCCCAGACCAACTCGAGCGCTACGCACGCCACGTCGTGCTCCCCAGTATCGGGGTCGAGGGACAGGAACGCCTGCTCCGGGCCACTGTGGCCATCATCGGGGCGGGTGGTCTCGGCTCACCGGCTGCCCTGTACCTCGCCGCCGCTGGGATCGGGACCATCGGAATCGTCGACTTCGATGTCGTCGAGGCCTCCAACCTGCAGCGTCAGGTGGTCCACCGCACCGACCGGGTCGGGACCTCAAAGGTGGCTTCGGCCGCGGCAACCCTCCGATCTCTCAACCCGGACGTCACGGTGATCGAGCACGACGCGCGACTCACAGCGGACAACGTTCTTTCGACCCTCGATGGCTACGACGTCGTCATTGACGCCACCGACAGCTTCCAGACCCGCTACCTGGTCAATGACGCCTCGCTCCACCTCCGCACCCCGGTGGTCCATGGCTCGATCTTCCGATTCGATGGGCAGGTGACCGTCTTCACTCCCTACGGGGGCCCGTGCTACAGATGCCTCTTCCCCACCCCTCCCCCAGCGGAGTTCGCCCCGAACTGCGCCGAAGCGGGAGTACTCGGGGTGCTACCCGGAATCGTCGGTTCCCTGCAGGCGGTCGAGGCCATCAAGCTCATCCTCGGGATCGGGGAGCCCCTCGTTGGGCGGTTGCTCCTCTACGACGCTTTGGCTGCCACTACCGACGAAGTGCGCTTCGGCCGCGATCCCGAGTGCCCCGCGTGCGCCGATCCCGGCCACCCTCCCACCATTGTCGATTACGACGAGACCTGCACACCCATCTGAGCAGGCCGCGGCCTTCCCCCACTCTGTGGGGCACAACCGGGCCGCTCCTACACTGCAGCCATGCCTCCGAGGACATTCCTGGCCGCCGCCACCGCCCTCCTGGTGCTGTTCGGTTCCTTCCCCGCTCTCGCTTCGGACGACTTCACCTTCGAGGGCAGCGGCTACGGCCACGGCATCGGCCTGAGCCAGTACGGCGCCAAGGGGATGGCCCAAACCGGATCCACCGCCGAGGCCATCATCGCCCACTACTACCAGGGCACCGACCTACGAGACATCACCCAGGTTGTACCGGCCTCCAGTCACGTGCGCACGCAGTCGGCACCTGCGTGGGTGAACCTCATCCAACACACCGAGTCGGTGGTCGTGAGCGCGACCGTCGGCCCGGCCAGCGCCTGCTTCGACGACACGGCCACCTGCCCGCTGACCATCAATCCCGGCGAGACGTGGCGATTCACCCGGGTCCTCGCCACGACCTGCGAGTACCAGCGCTGGAACGGTTTCGGATGGGACGCCGGTGCGGCCAGCGGTACGTGCAACGGGTCCGTCCAGCCGGCGTCGGGCGGTGGCTTCTACCTCGATGCCAGGGCCAGGGAGTACCGCGGGGGCACACTCCGGGTCAGGCAGGCACCCCAGACCGGCAAGCTCCACGTCCTTCACCAGACCGGGCTCGAGTCGTACCTCCGTGGCGTGTCGGAGATGCCCGAGTCATGGCCCACCGAGGCCCTGCGTGCCCAGGTACTCGCGTCCCGATCCTTCGCGGTCCATCGCCTCATCACGGTCGGTGCCCCCAGCACCTTCACCGAGGCGCTCCAGGAGCTGTGCTGGTGCAACCTGTTCTCCACCACGGCGGACCAGGTCTATGGCGGGTACACCGCCCAGGTCGCGCATCCGCAATGGACCGCCTTGGTCAACGCGTCCCCGGGACAGCTCGTCGCGTTCCAGGGATCGGTCGCCCTCACCGTGTTCTCCTCTTCGTCAGGAGGGGCAACCGAGAACAATGCCGACTACTGGGGGGCGGCGCAGGTGCCCTACCTCGTCTCGGTGGACGACAGCGCTGCCCACACCCCGGCTGCGGCCAACCCCTATTCGGTGTGGACCATCACCAAGTCGCAGACGCCGCTCGCGTCTGCCCTGGGAGTCTCGTGGGTCTTCGACGCAGTGATCTCATCACGACACGTCTCGGGGTCGGTCGGGTCGGTCACCTTCCGGACGATCGACGACGGACGGCCCAAGTCGATCATCACCTCGGGCCGCTTCGTCCAGGAGACCCTCGGACTCAGGTCACACTGGTTCACGATGGCAACGCTCCCCCGTTTCTCCGACGTCAGCCCCAGCCATGCGTTCGCCGGCGAGATCCTCGGCCTATCCGAGCTTGGTGTCACGAAGGGCTGCACCGAAGATGGGTCGAAGTTCTGTCCCCAGCAGTCGGTCACGAGGGGCCAGATGGCCGCGTTCATCGTTCGAGCATTCGGCCTGACCGGGAACACCTCCGGCGACCCGTTCACCGATGACACCGGCATCTTCGAGGACGACATAGAGATCCTGTACTCGAACGGGATCACGTTCGGCTGCAACGAAACGGGAACCCTGTTCTGCCCCACCGCTGTCGTGACTCGTGGGCAGATGGCGGCTTTCCTGGTGCGGACGCTGGGGCTCGCCGCCAACCCTGGGGGCGATCCGTTCACCGATGACAGCGGGATCTTCGAGAACGCCATCGAGGAGTTGCACGCGGCGGGAATCACATCGGGGTGCAATCCCGAGGGAACCAAGTACTGCCCCAACAACCCGGTGACGCGTGGGCAGATGGCCGCCTTCATCGTCCGATCGCTCGCTCATCCCCTGACGCCGACTACAGGTCCACCTCGGCGACCGAGTTGCCATTCAGGATGATCTCATAGGACCCAGCCGGGTACACCCCAAGGGCGAGCGAGTCCTTGTAGTCGTTGCTCGGGGTGCAGAAGTCGCTGTCGGGGACCGAGTAGAGGTCGATCTCGATCTTGGGACCGGTCACGACGGTGGCGTACTGGAGGCGATGGCACTTCCCGACCTTCACTCCTTCGACGACGAGGTACAGCGTGTCGCCACCGATCACGAAGAGCTGCGATGCAGAGACGGTCACATCAGCGGCATTACCCGGACGCTCGGTGCTGACCGGTGTTGAGTCATCGGTGACCGGAGTACTCCCCCGGTGACCACCTTCGTCGGTTTGGTGGTCGGGACCGGGGGTTTGGTCGTCGATGTGGAACTGGTCGTCGAACTCGACGATCCCGGCTTTCCCAACGTGGAGGTGGTGGTGGCGACGCTCGACCCGGGGGCGGTGCCCTCTGTCGTCGTCGAATCGCCGACGGCGACGGTCGTGTCGCCACCTTGGACGTCCCCAGTCGTGGTCGTGTCGCCATCGCTGGAGCCGCACGCGGTCAGGAGCACGAGCGCGACCACGAGGGCCCTGGCGGTTCGATGCATCGAAGAAGCGTACCGCCTCCACGGTGTGGGTCCTAGGCACTGGCCGCTCTAACCTGACACGGTGCACGGAGAGGAACCCTCGTGAAGGTTGCGGTCATAGGTGGGGGCTACGTCGGGCTGGTCACCGGCGCAGGTTTGGCGTCGCTCGGTCACTCGGTCACGATCGGGGAGCGTGAAACGGACCGTGTCGCCCTGTTGAGGAGCGGACGCAGCCCTATTTTCGAAGAGGGCCTCGATGGTCTCATCGCGGCAGGGATCGCCTCGGGGCTCCTGACGTTCACCGACGACAACGCCGCAGCCATCGACGGCGCCAGGTTCGTGTTCTTGGCCCTCCCTACCCCGAGCGATCCCCACGGAGCAGCTGATCTCTCGTTCCTGGAGGACGTCCTCGCCTCGCTGGGAGCCAAACTGGATGGGAAGATCGTCGTCACGAAGTCCACGGTGCCGGTCGGCACGAACCGACGGTTCCAGGAGTGGTTCGATTCCGAGGGGATCGACGCCGTGGCGGTCTCGAACCCGGAGTTCCTCCAAGAAGGAGTGGCGGTCCGCACGTTCATGACCCCCGATCGGATCGTGATAGGTGGGCGCGACGCCGACGCCGTCGACGAGGTGGCCGAGCTCTTCGCCGGACTCGGGGACATCCCGGTCGTTCGGACCGATACCACCTCCGCCGAGATGATCAAGTACGCGGCGAACACCTACCTGGCGACGCGGATCACGATGGCCAACGCGTTCGCGAACCTCTCGGAGGATGTCGGTGCCGATATCAACGCCGTGACGGAGGGGATCGGTCTTGACCATCGGATCGGACCACACTTCCTGCGGCCCGGCCCGGGCTTCGGGGGTTCGTGCTTCCCCAAGGACACGAGGGCGCTGCTCTCCACCGCCAGGGAGGTCGGGTACGGCTTCCCGCTGCTGGAGTCGGTCCTCTCCACCAACGCCTACCAGGCGACCCGAGTGGTCGATCGGGTGGCGAAGGACGTGGGACGACTCGTCGGCAGGCGGATTGCGATCTGGGGCGTGGCGTTCAAGGCCGGCACCGACGACATCCGGGAGAGTCCCGCGGTACGGATGATCGACGAGTTCGCACAGCGTGGGGCCGACGTGTCGGCCTACGACCCCGTCGCACCGATTCCGTCGGGTGTGACGGCCGCTCCTTCAGCCATCGAGGCAGCCGTCGGGGCTCATGCTGTCGTTGTCGCCACCGAGTGGCCCGAGTTCCTTGCCATCGACCTACGGGCCGTGGCAGACGCCATGAACGGCGATCTGATCCTGGATGCCCGAAACCTCCTCGACCCCGCTGCGGTGCGGGCGTCGGGTCTCAGGTATCGCGGCATCGGCCGCCTGGCGTAGGAGAAGAGAGTCCCGAGTCCCAAGTCCCAAGCAAGTTCTGAGTCGGTACTCCTTGGCCCTCGGTCTTTGCTCCCCGGGACTCGGGACTAGGGACTCGGGACTAGGGACTCGGGACTCGGGACTTGGGACTCCTACCGGCTCTTGTCGCCGGCGACGATCGTCCAGATACTCCGTGCCATCACCTCGAGATCGAGCAGCGGCGACATGTTCTTCAGGTAGTAGAAGTCGTACGAGAGCTTCTGGATCGTCTCGTCGTGGCTGGCGGCGTACCCCGAGTTCACCTGCGCCCAGCCGGTGACACCCGGTCGGATGAGATGGCGCTGTTCGTAGAACGGGATGCTCTCGTTGTACTCCGCCACGAAACTGAGCTGCTCAGGACGCGGACCCACGATGGACAGGTCGCCCTTCAGCACGTTCCATAGTTGAGGGAGCTCATCGAGTCGGACCTTCCGCAGCTTGCGCCCCAGGTTGGTGATCCGCGGATCACCCTCGTCGGCCTGTTGGTCGCCATCGTCCTCGGCATCCGGTGACATGCTCCGGAACTTGACGAGCGTGATCGTCCTGCCCCCTCGACCGGTTCGGTCTTGATGAAAGAGCACCGGCCGTCCGTCCACCAGCAGGACAACGAGGGCGGTGATCGCCACGATCGGGACCCAGAGCGGGGCGAACGCCACGACGAGTACCGAGTCGAAGAAGTGCTTGAACGGCAGCAGGGGCAGCGTCCGCGAGAGCGTCGCCTCGATCTCCCAACCCTCCGAGAGGTGTACGAGCGGAATTCGGCCTGTGTGCTCCTCGTACACCTCGTTGAACGGCCGGATGACCCTGCCGGCGATGGAGGACGACGACACGAACCTCGCCATCCGGTCGGAGAGCACTGCGCTGAGGTCCACCACGACGATCGTCCCCGATGGGACGGGTTCCAACACCCCGGCATACGAGGGGTGATGCACCCCTGTCACTTCAACGTGCGGAGCATGACGGAGATGCTCGATGAGTTCGTCCTCGTCGCCGATGATGAAGAGCAGATCGGTCCAGGGGCGACGGCGGTTCAACCATCGATAGACCATGAGGAGCACGAACCAGATCCCTGCCGCAACGACGAGGTGGGGACGGGAGAAGTAGGGGCGGAACAGGACGATCTGGACCGTGACCGAGAGGGTTCCAAGCACCGCTATGAGGAAGCCACGGCCGTACGTGGGCCTCGACGGCGCCTTCGACCACATCGAGGTCGCAATGAGGGTGCCAAGGAAGGCTCCCACGACGAAGTACACCACGATCGGGACGAGGGAGCCGCGGTTGGGGGCGGTCACCCACGGTGGGACACCGAACAGGAGGAACGACGCCGCGAACGTGGCGATGACGACGAGAGCGACATCGATCGCGGCCGTCCGGATGAGGAACCGGCGACGCATCAGAGGCGAGTGTATCCCGGACGACGGACGACGGACGGACGGACGAAGGACTGAGGACCAAGGACTGAGGACAAGGACAGAGGACTGAGGACAGAGGGGGGCGAATTGCCGGTCTGTCCCCCCAACGAAGTGCGTCCTTGGAATGGTTTGCCGACCTTGATGGGTTGGTTCCTCCAGCTGATCTGGGCGGTGGCCCGGCTGACTTTGCGGGTCTGCCACTCGGGCGGGTAGTCGGGTGGCGGAATCCAGTCGGGTGCCCGGCGGGGTGAGGGAACGTATCGGCTGGCGGGCGGCTGGTTGTCGACTGATTCGTGGGGTCGCTGGTGGTTGTAGACGGGTCGCCACAGGTCGAACGCTTCCTGAACGGCGGCGTGGGACGCCCACCGAGGTTGGGTCAGGAGGACTTCGAGGTCGAGGGTGCGGTGGAACCGTTCCTCCTTGCCAACCGTCTGGGGGTGTCGAACCCGACTGTGCGACACCCCGATTCCCAGGTCGAGCCACGACACAGTGAGCCCCGTCCATTTCTGGTCGGATGCCGAGGTTCCCCATGGGGGTCCGTTGTCGGCCAGGATCCGCTTGGGGAGCCCATAGAGGTCGAACGCTGCTTCGAAGTGGCCTCTGACGGTGGCGGTCTGCTGATCCGCACAGCTCTCCAGTCGGAGGTTGTACTGTGTACAACCCTGGGCGGGGACTGATGACCAAGATACGTGGAATGATTTGCCGCGGCGTCGTCAGAAACGCAAGCATCGCCGGCAAGAAGTCGGGGTTCGCGACCGGAAAGTCGTTGGGCGGCCAGCGTCGGTCTACGACCGGTACCCCGCTGCAGCCGCCCGGTCGAGTCGGGTCAGGCCGAGGGGGACTTGATCACCGGTGCCCACAACCGCTCAGCAGTGTTGACTGCCGGTGAGCGGGTCAGTCGCTACACGTGGCTGGTTGCCCTTCCCCACGGGTACGGGACCCTCCCTGTGGCCCACGCGCTGCATGACCTGTTGGATTCGATTCCGCCCCGAATGCGACGATCCCTGACCTGGACCAGGGTCGGGAGATGAAGTTCTGGGCAGATGTCCAAGCCGGGACCGGAACCCCCATCTTCTTCTGTGATCCTCACTCACCATGGCAGAAACCCAGTGTCGAGAACAACAATGGGATCCTTCGTCGCTGGCTTCCCAAAGGCACCCCCCTCGACACGTACACCCAAGACGACCTCGACGAGATCGCCCGCAAGATCAACAACATGCCCCGCCGCATCCACGGGTGGCGCACCGCCCAACAGCGTCTACGATGACCTCGTTGCATCCACCACTGGGGAAGCCGTCCCTGCGCCGGAGTCGGGTCGGTCCGGTTCGGTGACAACGCTGGGGTTCGTGACCGATCCGAAAGACCCTCCAGACCGTCGGCTTCCCAACGGGTCAACCGACAGATCCCCCGTCGGGCGGCTGATCCCGAAGCGGGCGCACGCCTCGGTCTTGGTCACCGACCCCGACCTAACAAGCGCGCACAAACGCGTACCGCTGCTCAATGCACAGAATTCGTCCTCCACGGCATCGAAGCACCTCCACACCAGTCGCCTGACGTAAAGCATGTCCCCGGCACCTGTAAAGGATGTCCCCGGTCCGCCACGAGTTGGGGGACGAAGGGTCGCTGCGGACAAAGCGCAGCAGAGGTGTTGCGACCAAGCGCCGATCAAGTCACACGCCGACCCGATCGACAGGTGGAAGGACGGTTGGAGGCAGAGCTCCTCAGAAGCGACACAGGCAGGTAGGGGGTGAGCCATCCAACCGTCACCACCCCACGAGGTAGGGGGGACCAGTGCCGGTCTGTCCCCCCAACGAAGTTGGGGGGAAGGTCCCTGCGCCGGAGCGAAGCGAAGGCGGAGGTAGGGGGGACGGGAGTGGTCGGGCCCGACTCAGTCAAGCAAGGCCAAAGGCGGGGGACAGCCCCGGCGCTCACTCAACGCCCATTCCCACAAGCGGGGGGGGGGGAGAACGAACAACGGAGAACGGAGCCGGCGGGTGAGGTAGGGGGGCCGGAGGACGGGCTCGACGCTCGACGCTTCACTGCCCCATACACTCCCGTGCGTGACACTTCCCACTGTCTCGGTCTTCATTCCGGCGCGCGATGCCGCCGCCACAATCAATGCGACGCTCGATTCGATCCGGGCCCAGGACTACGAAGGATCGATCGAGATCATCGTCGCCGAGGGTCGATCGACGGACTCGACTCGCCGGATTCTCGAGTCGGCCCCGGATGTCGTCGTTGTCGACAACCCCAGCGGATCAACTCCCACCGGGCTCAATGCGGCCGTGGCGGCAGCGAAGGGCGAGGTCCTCGTTCGGTGTGACGCCCATGCCATTCTTCCGGCCAACTACGTCGTCCGGGCTATGGAGATCCTCGAAGAGACCGGCGCTGACGTGGTCGGCGGCCGCCAGGATGCGGTTGGCACGGACACCTTCGGGCAAGCAGTGGCCGAAGCCCACAACTCCTGGGTGGCGGGTGGCGCCCGGTTCCGGATCGCGACCGAACCCGGACCGGCCGAGACCGTCTACCTCGGCGTGTTCCCTCGGGCGACGTTCGAGAGATTCGGGTTGTTCGACGAGACAATGCTGCGCAACCAAGACTTCGAGCTGAACCACCGAGTGCGATCGGGTGGAGGACTCGTCTACTTCCACCCCGACCTGAGCGTGGGATACGCGCCTCGCTCCACGCTCGGGGGCCTCTGGAGGCAGTACTGGCGCTACGGGGCCGGGAAGCGGCGGATGCTGGCGAGACACCCCTCGTCGGTCCGACTGCGCCAACTGCTGCCGCTCGGTCTTGTGCTGGGGCTGGTGGTCACAGGGGCCATCTCCCCAGTGTCCTCCCTGCCCCTTCGACTCCTCTCGACGGCCTACGCCCTGGTCCTCCTCGGGGCAATGACCGTCGGTGGATCGATACCCACCCGGGTGAAGATGCCGGCGATCGCCGCCACCATGCATCTCGCCTGGGGGTTGGGGTTCCTCGTCGGGCGGAACCGATAGCGCTGGTTCAGCCTCCGAGGAAGCCCTTGTCGAGGAAGACGGCCATCGACTCACGGGTCACCAGGCCGGCCGGGCAGAAGAGCGTGCCCTCGGGGTTGCACGCAACGATGATTCCTGCCGCCGCCATCGCGTTGATCTCAGGGGCGAAGTAGCCCGTCACGTCCTGGAAGCCGTTCGTCGGGCTCGGCGGCAGCTTCAGGGCCCGGGCAAGGAAGGCTGCCATCTGCTCGCGGGGCACTATCTGCTCCGGGCAGAAAAGGCCGGTCGCACACCCGTAGGTGATCCCGGACTCGGCGAAGGCGTTGATGGAAGCCTCCAGCGCGTGGCCGTTGTCGTCGGTGAAATGGTCCCGCGGCGACGGCGGAAGCCCAAGTGCCCGAACGATGAACGTAGCCATCTGGGCCCTCGTCACCTCCTTGCCCGGGCAATACAACGTCAGGTCCTTCGGGTCGCAGCCCAGCGTTATGCCAACCGCCGCGATGCGCTCGATCGACTGCTGGTGGGGGGACTCATCGTCGTCGGAGAATCGTCCCAGGTAGTGCTTGTGCCACGAGAGCCGAACCGGTGGTGGGGCGTACCCACTGGAAGTGGTGGTGGCTGCCAGGTCGAGGAAAACCTCCTCCATCCCGACCGTCATGACCATCGTGTGGCTGGCCGTCTGGCCGGATCCGGTCGTCAGGGCCAACTGGGCGCCGTCCTGGTCCGTGATGCGAATCGTCCAGCTCACATGCTCGGTGAATCTGAAGTCGGCGAAGAGCGTGTCACCCGGGTTGGGGTGATCCGGACTGAGGTCCTTGATGAAGGCACGTGGGCCGGCTGCCGCGTCGGACGCCTGGCGGAAGCTGGGCAGGAGGTTGTAGCAATAGCTGCCCGGGCAGGAGGTGGTGCTCACGTCGGAGTGCCCGGAGATGCCGTACAGGACGTGGGACTCGCCCTCTGGGCTCGTGAGGGTCATGACGGCATGTGGGTTGATGTGTTCTTGTTCGCTCAACCACGTGAGAAGCTGGGTGAGGGCAGCCTGGGCGGCGACCGTGGGAGTGGCGCTCCTGAAGTCGCCGAGCAGGGCGACCCCGACTGTCTGGGAATTGATGCCCCGAACATGAGCGCCCACTGCGAGGTCGCCCTGCGCGTTCGACCGGCGCCCCTCGTAGATGGTGCCGAACCGGTCGATGAGGAAGTTGTAGCCGATGTCGGTCCACCCGTTCCCCGACGTGTGGTAATCGCAGACTGCCTGCAGGATTCCCGGGACGCTGCTCGCGCTGTAGGAGTTGGTCCCGGCGGTGTGGTGGATGACCACCGACCGCGCCCGGTTGGTCCACGAGGGCTCGTCGACCGAGTAGTCCTCACAGCCTGCGCCACCCCAGGCTTCCCGTGACACGATGGGTGGCATACCGACGGCGGCGGACGCGGCAGCAGTGGCTGTGACGGCACGGGATCGCTCGATGCCGTCGACCACGAAGAGGGCAGCTCCCTCCACGGTCCCGATGGTGCGGACCTCGATGCTGGCGGAGTCGGAGGTGTAGAGCTCGATGGTGCCGGTCGGGGCCGGGTCCCCATCCTCGCCGTGTTCTTCTTGGGTCGCCCACGGGATCCAGCCACCATCGTCCAGCCGGTACTCGACAAGTCCAGGGGCGCCGGATGACCACTGGAAGGCGACGAGGCTCTCCGACACGCCCTCCAAGGGGCCGTAGTGGACGCCAGTGGCGCTGACAGCGCCCTGGCCGAGCGGATGCACGACCGAATCGCCCACCGGCCGACCACTCCGGGGCAGTCCGGAGATGGCGACGAGGGCGACAACGAGCGCCACGAGGAAGAGGAGCTTGCGCATTGGGCGTCAGGATACGGTCAACGGGGATACATCCGACGCGTCCCTTTCGAGGCCGGCCCATGCACCGGTGGCGTCCCGCTCGAAGTACGCGGCATCCATGTCCCACGTGTGACCAGAGACGCGACGTTCGAGGATGTAGCCGAAGCCGTGGGTCCGGTGGATCGAGAGGCCCCGGTCCTTGACGGCGGTGATGAGGATCTTGTCGACATGCCGATGGACCCGGGGCCAGCCGCCGACCTCCTTGAGGGCTCGCCGGTGGATCGCCATCGCCCCGCCCCCGATGGTTCGACTTCCGCTCTCTGGTTCGCCGGCCACCCGGCGGATGGTTCGGTTCTGCGTCTCGAGGTGGATGAACTCGGCGCCCTTTCCGACCAGGGCCGCGTCGCTGTAGTGAGCGGCCATCACGAGGTCGGTGAGGTGCTGGGGTCCGTAGTGGTCGTCGTCGTCCATCTTGGCGATGAGATCGCCCGTCGCCCGGGCGGTGGCGAGGTTGAGGACGTCACCGAAGAGCACATCCGATCCCACCCGGAGCACCGTGACCGCAATCCCCTCCATGGCGGACTCGTTGACCGGGCCGAAACCGTCGCCGTGGAGGGCGAGCACCACGTCGAGCGGGCGATGCTCCTGGATCGCCACCTGCCGCAGGGCGTGGCCGACGAACTCGGGCCGGTTCGTCGCGAGGACCACGGTCACCGAGAGCGTGCCGTTGTCCACGAGTCCGGCCCTGGCCCTGAGCTGGCCGCGCCGGGCGAACGTGCTGTGGTGGGCGAGGGCCGCGCGGCGTTGACGAACGGACGCCAACTCGCGGGTGTTCGCATCGTCGAGGTCTGCCTCGGCGCGGATGGCAGCGGCCAGGTCCTTGCCGAGCCACTCCTCCCACGGTCCTTCGTCGCGGGGCCTGAGAACGACACCGAGCGCGGCCACCCGGGCGAGCCGGGCAGCGCTGGTGGCGGTGGTGGGCGCCGGCACGACGACCGACCGATACCGGCGGAGGGAGAGGTGCGCGTCGGGGATCCTTCGGTAGGCCCGGTCGAGGCCGGTGTGTGTCGGGGTCCAGCCGATCGGGTTGAAGCGGAGCGGATCGAACGGAGGAACCGCCAGCGGGTTGGGTCCTGTCTCGATGGGGAGGAACAGCCCTCCTTTCGCCTCGATCGCCGCCAGCACCCGGTCGCTGGGCGACTCGACCCCGTAGACGAGGTCGACCCGGTCGCCGAGCAGCCGCGGGAGTCGGGCGAAGCCTTCGCCACCGGTGCTGAAGAGACCGGGGAGGGGGAGGCGGGGAAGCCCGGCCCTCGACATGCCGACGACCCCGAGGCGGCGGCGCCTGAGCCTGAGCACGGATGCCACCCCGGCGAGGAGCCATTCCGTCGTCGCCACGAAGTCGCTCCAACTCCGGACGCCTTCGAACCGGTCCACGACCTTGCGGGCCTTGGGGGGGAGCCTGTCCCTGAACTGGGAGCCGGCGGCGCTGAGGTGGAAGTCGGACGCCCGCATCTCCTTGGACCCGAACACCGCGGCGGCATCTTCCCACCTGGAGGGGGAGTCGACGCCGACCCGTCGCAGCGCACGCGTGCGACCGATCCGGACCAGCCCTTGGGCGGTGCTCACCTCCACCACCCCGGTCGTGGCAGCCGCGTGCGCCAGTCGACGGACGACCTTGTCCCCCACCACGAGACCCGGCGGTAGCTCGAGGCGGAGTTCCGCGAAGGGATGGAGCGCGTCGAGGTCGGCGTCGCATCGGACCCGCGGGTCGCCGTCGAACTGACGTCGCAACCACTCGGCGCCCTCGACATCAGCCGTGTTGACGCCGACCACGAGGTCGTGGAGATCGCTGGCGAGGACCGACTCGACCTGGGCGGCGACCACGGCCGAGGCGAGGTTCCCGCCGTCCAGGGCCACGGTCACCCGGGGGACGGAGTAGGAGCGTCCGGGCGCCTGCGAACGAAACTCGGGGTGGGCCACGAGATGAGCCAGCTTGGCCCGTTGCTCGTGGAGGGAAGCCACTTCGGCCGGGTCGGGTTCGTGGCCGGCACCCTGGTGGAAGGCGTGGGCGCCCCGTTCGGGGACGATGATCGCGCCCGCGGTGTAGGCGCGGAATCCGAACTCGATGTCCTCGCCGCCCCACTGGGTGAAGCTCTCGTCGTATCCGCCGACCTCCTCGAACAATGCCCGGCTGATCCCCAGGTTGCCGCCCGATGTGACCCGGAAGTGGTCCCCGTGGTCCTTGAGGAGGTCGTCGGTGGCACGCAGGTGGGCGTCGATCCAGGCTGGTATGGGTGCGTCCTGTCCCGCGAACAGATCAGCCACCTGGCCGGCTGCCCGGATCGCCTCCGGGCCGAGATCGCCCACTTCGACATGGCTCCTCGTGCCGAGCGTCAGGATGTCTTCGGCCATGTGATGCCAGCGGGCATGTGCCTCGACCCAGGTGCGGTCGGGGATCATGTCGCAATCGAGGAAGAGAACGATGTCGCCGCTCCCCTCCCGGGCGCCGAGGTTGCGGGCACGGGCCAGTCCGAAACCGTCGCGGGGCTGGGCCACGACCCGCAGGCTCCCCGGGAACGGTGGAGCCGTGATCGGGGGGCTGGAGCCGTCGTCGACGACCACGACTTCGAAGAGCGCCGCCGGGTAGGTCTGGGCCTCGAGGGCGGCAACCGTCAGCTCGAGCTCGGCTTGGCCCTGGTAGGTCGGAATGACGACCGTGACCCGGAGTTCGGGGGTCCACGCGCCGAGCTGCGGAGTTCCGAGGAATCGGTAGTCGTTGCCCTTGACGTTCGTCCCGGAGCGCTTCACGCTCACCCTTCCTCCTCGAGCACGGAGACCTTGAGTGCAGCCGCCGGAACGAGAGCGTACCGACCGTCCGCGGCAACGGCCGCATCGAAGATCGTCGGGTCGAGCCATGCTGGGATCCGATCGGTCCGGACCAGGACAACGTCGTCATCGGGCACCCTGGACAAGATCTCCGGGGTCACTTCGATCGGCTCGAGGTCCCAGTGGTACGCCATCCACGTGACGTGGGGAATGGGGGCGAGGTACCACCCCGTCTCCTGGTTCGGGTCCGGGCTGTTGGCTTCGAGGAGCGCCCCGGCCCGGGCCGGCATCTCGAAATAGCGGTCGTGGAAGAGGTCCCGCTCGATCTCCTGGGCCCACCAGATGGCAAGGACCAGCGCAGCAACCATCACTACCCAGAACCACCAGCGGATGCCGTTCGAGGTGCCCGCCGTCCGTCGTCCGTCGTCCGTCGTCCGTTGTGACACCACCTCGAGCGCGATCCCCACCGCCGGGAGGACCGCCAGGAATCCGTAGAAGTTCCAGTAGTCGTGGATCCAGGCGTTGTCCGAGGGCCCGAACATGAACCCGAGAAGGAGGGCGACGAAGGTCCACGTCACGAATCGGGTCTTCCGGTGTGCGAGTCCGACGGGGAGGGTCCCGATCAGCAGCCAGCGGTAGCCATCCGGGAGCAAGGCATCCCCGAAGAACCACTGCCGGTCGAGGAACTCCCGCACTGTCCAAGGAAAGCGAGCGCGGTCCCCTGCGTGCGAGGCGAGGTCGGCGATTCCCGGGCCGGTGAGGGTCCAGCCGAAGACGAGAACCGCGGCGAAGGCCATGACCACCCCCACCACGATCGTCGGTCGATCGACGCGACGCTTGGCGAGGAGCCACAGCCCGAGGACCGCCCCGAGGATCAGTCCCTGCCACGACGAGGTGACCGCCAAGAAGGCGGCAGCGGAGGTCCCCACCACGAGTCGACGGGAGGGTTCCTTGCTTGACGCCAAGTGGGTGACAGCTCCGGTGACGAGGGCAAGCGGGAGCATGCCGAGCCCGAGTCGGGCGTACAGCCAGTAGAACGGGGTGACGACCACGAGCGCTGTCGCCGCGGCCGCAGTCATCGGGCGCAGGCCAAGTCGTCGCCCCATGTAGGCGAGGGCGGGGACGGTCAGGAGGCCGGAGACGTAGCCCACCGACTTGAGTACAGCCGGGTTCTGCCCGAACACGCCTGACAGCGCTATGTGGAGGACGTGCAGGAAGGGCGGGTGATGGTTGTACGGGGTGTCCCGGAACGGCGTCCAGTCCCCACCCCAGGAGCTGCCGGCAGCGCCCATCTCCCAGAAGTTGCGGACCCGAATGCCGAACTCGGACATGATTCGGCCCTCGTGGGAGTCACCGAACGGAAGGCCAAACGCGGGTGCCCACGTCCAGGCCAACCAGACGACCAGACCGAGCAGAACCGTCCACGACAGGGCGCGTTCCAGCGGTCCTGAAGGGCGGGATTCCATGTACCCAAGGGTACCATCGCAAGGTGTTTCGCCCCCTGCCCCAAGCCGGTCAGCCGCCGCCTGCCCCCCGCTTGTGGGACAGCGAGCCAAGCCACCTGTCTGTCCCCCCGGCTCTGCCGGGGGAAGGTCCCTGCGCCGGAACGCAGTGAAGGCGGAGGTAGGGGGGCCAGCCACCGGCTGGTCGTCCCGACAGGCACGAGTGGGCCAAGCACGAAGGTCCCTGCGCCGGAACGCAGTGAAGGCGGAGGTAGGGGGGCGCCTGTTCCTGGATGGCGTACGAAGTGGCGCCCCGACCGCACCCCAGACGAACCCATGAAGCGGGTTCTCGTCGCGGCGTGGGCGGGTTCGAACAACCTCGGGGACGAACTACTGCTCGAAGCGACCATTCGGATGCTCCGCCGACGGAAGGCCGATCCAGTCGTGATCTCGGTCGATCCGGACCGTACCTCCCGGGAGTTCGACGTCGAAGCGGTGCCCCATCTCAATCCACTCGCCCTGCGCCGTGCGTTCGAATCGGCCGCTGCGATGGTCTTCGGTGGCGGGGGTCTGCTCCAGGACGAGACGAGCGCCTGGAACCTCCCCTATCACCTCGCCCGGCTGCGGATGGCTGACCGGAGGGGCCTCCCGTGGGCTGGGATCGGCCTCGGTGCATCCGGGATCACCACCGAGCGTGGGCGTCGCCAGGTCCAGCGCGGACTCACCCACCACACGGAGATCGTGGCAAGAGACGAGGAGTCCAAGGACGACCTCGAAGACCTTGGGATCCAGCGCGTGATCCTCGGCGCCGACCTGGCGTGGCTCCTCGAGCCGAGCCGGGTGGCTGCCGACGATGTCATCACCGTGACCCTCCGCCTCCCCCAGTCCGGACGACTGCTGCCCGGAGCCATCACCCGACCCAGGGGGCGCGATCCCGAATGGGTCCGCACGATGGCCGCGGCACTCGACGGATTGGCCAGGTCGATGGAGTGCTCCATCCGATTCGTCGCGCTCGAGTCCGGCTCCGACGACGTCCTCCACCGGCAGGTCGCAGCCCACGTGACCGTCCCCCACGACCTGCTCACCCCCACCCGACAGGAGCTCCTCGCGACGATGGCCGCCTCCCGCGGGTGTGTCTCCATGCGCTACCACGGGATCATCACTGCCGCCATGGCCGCCGTCCCCGGTGTGGCGCTGACGTTCTCGCCGAAGCTGGCGGCGATCGCAGGGGACTTGGGCCTGCCGGCGATCGCCCCGACGCCGGCTGCGCTCGAACGCCTTCCCGACCTGCTCGCTTCGCCCCGCCCCGAGGCGATCGCGGCACGCGCCGCTGGGCTCCGCACCCGGGCACGGGTCTCGGAGCAGGCGATCGACCGGCTGCTGGGCCTCTCGTGACCGGCGTCGCCTCGCGGTGGGTGAAGCGCCTCTACCTCCCGGTCGTGGTGGCGGGTTTCGCGTGGCTCGTGTGGTCGCGGTGGCCGACGCTGGAGGTGATCGCCCGCCAGGTTCGTCCGGGGTGGCTGGTCGCCGCGTTCGGTGCCTCCGTCGTCACCTTGGTACCCCAGTCGTGGTTCTGGCATGAGGCCCTCGGGGGATTCGGCGAGCGAACAACCTTGGGGCAGGTGTTCGGGCGACCTGCCGGGCCCTGCTCACCCGCTACGTCCCGGGAGGGGTGTGGTTCGCGGCCGGGCGGGCGGCCATCCTCCAGCGGGCGGGGGTCGGGCTTCCTGCCCTGGCCGCGACCGGCACCGTCGAGCTGGCGATGAGCGTCTCGGTGGCGTTGGCCCTCGGGTCGGCACTGCTCGGGGCAAGTGATGACGTTCCAGGCTGGACCCGGTGGTTGGGTCCGACCCTCCTGCTGGTACTCCTACTTGGGGTGCCCTGGATGAACCGGGCGATCGCATGGCTCGCGGATCGACGGGGTACGGACCTCCCCATCCCGCTCACCCGGCGGAGGATCGGGCGGCTGATGGGCATCAACGCCCTGTATTGGCTGGTCATCGGCAGCGTCTTCTGGCTCTACGCCACTGGTTTCGGGCTCCCGGCACCGGTCCCGTCCACGCACGGTGCCTTCATGGTCGCCTGGGGGGTCGGGTTCCTGTCGCCGTTCGCCCCGCAAGGGTTGGGGGTGTTCGAGGTCATCCTCGGCGCCCTCCTCGAGGGCGAGCTCGGGGACATGATCGCGGTGGTCGCCGGCTTCCGCGCCCTGATGCTGGTCCGCGACCTTGCGGTGTGGGGTGTGGCTGAGACGCTCCACCGCCGCGGCTGAGGTTCGGGTCTGTCCGCCCGGCTTCACCGGGGGGAAGGCCCCTGCGCTGGAACGCAGTGGAGGCGGCTGCCAACGGCTTGACGACGCTGAGCCCCCCTACCCGCCTCGCTTCGCTTGCGGGTCCCTTCCCCCCGACTACGTCGGGGGGACAGACAAGAACGGCCTACTCCCCGCGTTGGTCCCCCCAACGCCGCAACACGGGTCAGTCCCCCGCAACCCCGCAACACGGGTCAGTCCCCCGCAACCCCGCAACACGGGTCAGTCCCCCGCAACGCCGCAACACGGGTCACTCCCCCCCCCCGCAACACGGGTCAGTCCCCCGCAACCCCGCAACACGGGTCAGTCCCCCGCAACCCCGCAACACGGGTCAGTCCCCCGCAACCCCGCAACACGGGTCTGTCCCCCCGGCTTCGCCGGGGGGAAGGTCCCTGCGCTGGAACGCAGTGGAGGCGGAGGTAGGGGGGCAGCCAAGGAACACGCATCCGGACAGCCCCCTTACCCGCTGCGCTTCGCCTGCGGGGCACCTTCCCGGGTGGGGGGACAGCCTCAGAGCGCCAACAGCGTCTCGAGCGCAACCAGCGATGGTGATTCCCCGACCCGCTTGGGCTCACGCCGGTACGCCGAAGGATCTGCGAGGAAGGTCTCGATGACATCGGCGTCGTAGCGAGAGACGACCACCGACTCCCCTACCCCGTCGGTTCTTTCTGTCCGGTCTCGCCAGAGGAGCGACGGAACGCCGAGAAACGCCGACTCCTCCTGGACAGACCCGCCGTCGGTTACCACGAACGGCGCCCTCGCCAGCTTGGTGACGAACTCGGCATACGGCTGCAACTCCGTCACCACCACTCCTCCGTCTTTCAAACGATCGATGCCACCCGTCTTGGCGAGGGCGATACGGGTGGGCTCGTGCATGGCGAACTCAACCGGCTGGTGGGCTGCAATCCGTACGAGGAGGTCCACCCACCCTGCGAGGCGGGCTTTGCCCTGCAGGTTCTCCACCCTGTGCATCGTGGCCATGACCCGGCTGTCTGCCTCCCCAGCGTGCGCTCCGGCATACTCGACAGCGTCGACGACGGTGTTCCCGGGGAGTTCCACAACCCGACCCTTTACTCCCATCTGACGGAGGTTCTCGGCCGCGGTCCGATCAGGGGCGAACAACAGATCGGCCCTGCGCATCACGAGGACGCGGATGATCTCCTCGGGAAATGGATGCGTCAGGCTATGCGAGCGCAGACCCGACTCGAGGTGGGCGACCATCAAACCCGCCCTCCGGGCAAGGAGGGTGGCCAACAGCGTTGTGGGCGTGTCGCCATGCACGACGCAGAGACCGCCTTGCCCTCCGAAGATACTCTCCCGAATCGCCCTGGCCGGTCGGAGGAGTCGTACGGAAAGGCGTATTGCCCACCGCAACGCATGCGGAATAGTCGACACGTCTCCGCCCTTCGTGAGGTGGAGGTCCGGCTCTTTGACACCCAACCGCCGACGAAGCTCCTTGCCGAATTCGGCGTGTTGACCAGAGTCGACGAGCCGGAAGGGAATGCCACGATCCTGCAGGAGGCGCATGAGTGGCGCCGTCTTGATGTACTCGGCCTTCGTGCCGATGAAGACGGTGATGGGAAGGGGCATGAGCGCCCGAGTGTACGGGCAATCGTCTGTCCCCTTGCCCGAGCCCCCCTACCTCCCCCTTGGCTTCGCTTCGGGCAGGCACCTTCGTGCTCGACCCACTCGTGCCTGTCGGCACGACCAGCCGGTAGCTGGCCGCACCGCGTGTGGTTGCGCCTGTGCTGGACTCGCTCCGCTCGCTAACCCCGGCTCTGCCGGGGGGACGGACACCGGTAGGCGCCGATCCTTGTCTGTCCCCCCAACAGGGTTGGGGGGAAGGGACCCGCAAGCCCAAAGGGCGCCGCGGGTAGGGGGGCACCGCAGCGTCGCAGAGTGGGACAGACACGGTTGGCGCCGATCCTTGTCTGTCCCCCCAACAATGGTTGGGGGGAAGGGACCCGCAAGCCCAAAGGGCGCCGCGGGTAGGGGGGCACCGCAGCGTCGCAGCGTGGGACAGACACGGTTGGCGCCGATCCTTGTCTGTCCCCCCAACAATGGTTGGGGGGAAGGGACCCGCAAGCCCAAAGGGCGCCGCGGGTAGGGGGGCACCGCAGCGTCGCAGAGTGGGACAGACCGTTCCTACCGCCTCTACCCTGTACCGAGATGCGCGTCGCGGTCCTCCTCCCCTGCCACAACGAAGAACACGCCATCGGTGCGGTGGTTGCCGGTTTCCGGCGTGCGCTCCCCGACGCGGTCATCTACGTCTACGACAACGCCTCCACCGACGACACCGCCAGGGTCGCCGCGGAGCATGGGGCGGTCGTTCGTTCGGAGCCCACCAAAGGGAAGGGCAACGTCGTGCGACGCATGTTCGCCGACATCGCCGCGGACGTGTACGTGATGGCCGACGGGGACGGAACCTACGACCCGGCCGATGCCCCCGCACTCATCGAGACCCTCAAGGGAGAGCGGGTGGACATGGTTGTCGGCGTGCGCCGCGACGTCCGGGAAGACGCCGGGCGATCCGGCCACGCAATGGGGAATCGCCTGTTCAACGGTGTCTATCGCTGGCTGTTCGGCGACGCCTTCACCGACATCTTCTCCGGCTACCGGGTGTTCACCCGCCGCTTCGCCAAGTCGTTCCCTGCCCTCGCCACCGGATTCGAGACCGAGACGGAGATGTCGGTGCACGCCTCCCGGCTCCGCATCCCAACCGCGGAGGTCGAGGTCTCCTACGGACAACGCGAAGACGGGTCCGAATCCAAGCTCAGGACGTTCGCCGATGGTGGCCGGATCCTCCGCAAGCTGCTCGTCCTCCTCAAGGAGAACCGCCCGCTCTACTTCTACGGGATGATCGGGATGGGCTTCACGCTCGCGGCCGTGATCCTCGGCCTCCCAGTGGTGGTGACATTCGTCCGGACGGGTCTGGTTCCTCGCCTCCCCACCGCCGTCCTGGCCACCGGACTCATGGCCCTGGCGGCGATCAGTTGGACCGCCGGACTCATCCTCTACTCGGTGGCCCGATCGAGGGTGGAGCACAAGCGACTGGTCTTCCTGGGGTATCCCCCGCTCGACGAATAGCCCCGGTCCGGCCCGGATCCCGGCGCAAGGGGCCACGCCGAATACACTTCCGGCCGTGTCCACCGTCACCACCTCAGACGCTCCGCGCCTCTCGGCGTGGCGGACCTACCTCAAGGACCTGTGGCGTCGCCGGGAATTCGCCAAGTACCTGGCGAATGCAAACCTCAGGGCCCGCAACGCGAACACCGCCCTCGGCTTGGCCTGGTGGGTGCTCAACCCACTCCTTCTCAGCCTCGTGTACTTCCTCGTGTTCGGGGTGCTCTTCAACCGGATCGACGCCCAGCCGCGCTACCTCGCCCACCTCCTGTCGGGCATGTTCGTCTTCAACTTCACGACGCTCTCGATGACCGGCGGCGCCAATTCGATCCTCGGAAACATGTCGCTCCTCGCCAACATCCGTTTCCCGAGGCTCATCCTCCCGATCTCGGCGCTCATCGAGTCCACGATCGGCTTCCTCGCCTCCCTGTTGGTGTTCTATGCCCTCGCCATCCCCGTTGACGGGATCCTCCCGGGGTGGCAACTGCTTGCCCTGCCGGGGGTCCTCGCCCTCCACGTCATGTTCAACCTGGGCCTGGCGGCCGTCACCGCCCGTCTTGTGATCCCCTTCCGGGACATCAACAACCTCATCCCCCACTTCACCCGGCTGTGGCTCTACCTCTCCCCGATCATCTGGCCGATCAGCTTCGTCACCGACCGCGCCCCCTGGGCGGCCGACTGGCTCATCCTCAACCCGATGGTCCCCCTCGTAGACCTGTACCGCTGGGTGCTCATGGGCGAGACCCTCAGCTCGAGTTCGATTGTCGGCTCGGTCGTGTGGGCAGGGGTCATCTTCGTCCTCGGGATCCTCTCGTTCGTCCGCTTCGAGGGGAACATGGTTCGACACATATGACCGCTGTGGCCATCTCCGCCCAGGGCATCGAGGTGCGGTTCAACCCGTATGTCGAGAAGGCGCCCACTCTTCGCCGCAGCATCGCCCGCGGCCGCGTCTCCCAGCGGGAGGAGGTCGTCGCCCTCGACGGGGTGTCGTTCGAGATCCTGCGCGGGGAAGCCTTTGGGATCGTTGGAAGCAACGGGGCAGGCAAGTCCACGCTGCTGCGGGTGCTCGCCCGCACGCTCCGACCCGACGCCGGCTCGGTGACCGTCAACGGTCGCACGTCCACCCTCCTGCAATTGGGGGTCGGCTTCAACCGGCAGCTTTCGGGCCGACGCAACATCTACCTCGGCTGCCTGGCCAACGGACTCACCGTGGCCGAGATCGAGGGGCGCCTGGACTCGATCCTCGACTACGCCGAGCTGGGGTCGGCGATCGAGCGGCCCATGACCACCTACTCGTCCGGCATGTTCTCGCGGCTGGCATTCAGCATCTCGATGCACCTGGACCCGGACATCCTCCTCGTCGACGAGGTGCTGTCGGTGGGCGACGAGGACTTCCGCCGCAAGTCGATGAAGACGATGCTGGAGTTGCTCGAGCGCTCCGGGACGATCGTGTACGTCAGCCACAACCTCGACAGCGTGGAGCAGTTCAGCGACCGGGTGATGTGGCTGGAGAAGGGCAAAGTCCTCGAGATCGGCGACCCGGCCGAGATCGTGGCGGACTACCGAAAGTCGATCAAGCGGTAGCGGCCCCCCTACCCGCTGCGCTTCGCTTGCGGGTCCCTTCCCCCCACCTTCGTTGGGGGGACAGACAAGAAAGGCGGGTCTGTCCCCCCGGCAGGGCCGGGGGGAAGGTCCCTGCGCCGAAACGCAGTGGAGGCGGAGGTAGGGGGGCAGCTACTCAGTCGTATGGGCGCGTCCTACCTTCGATACCCAAGGCGGGATCGGCGAGCCACTCCTCGATCACTTCCAGCACCCAATCCGGGTCGAAGGCCATCTCCTCGTTCCAGAACCGGAGGGTTCTGTACCCGAGTTCCAGCAGTTTCGAGTCACGACGAACGTCGTAGCCACACCCGTGCTGGGGCCCGTCGATCTCGATCACCAGGCGACGCTCGTGACAGACGAAGTCGACGATGTAGCCACCAAGCGGCTGCTGCCGACGGAATCGGACTCCTTTGAGCTTCCTCCTCAAGGCGACCCAGAGCGCGGCCTCGGACGGAGTCATTCCGCGGCGCATCTCCCTCGCCCTACTCGTGTGTTCCGTCGGTTGACGCATGCCGACACACTGCCCCGGCGGTGTGACACGAAGCCCCCCTACCCGCTGCGCTGAGCTTGCGGGTCCCTTCCCCCCAACTCGGTTGGGGGGACAGAAGGGGGTCCCCCAGACGCAAGCCGGCTTGGTCTGTCCCCCCGGCGGTAGCCGGGGGAAGGTCCCTGCGCCGAAACGCAGTGGAGGCGGAGGTAGGGGGGCCCGACCACACAACACCACCACACCAGCCCCCCTACCCGCTGCGCTTCGCGTGCGGGGCCCTTCCCCCCACCCTTCGGGCGGGGGGACAGACAGCTAGCCCAGCGCCCGGGACAAGAACGCGGCCATCTCGCCCCGGGTGACCGGGTTCCCCGGGCAGAAGAGCCCAATCCCACACCCGGTGGTGATGCCGGCGTACCGCAAGGCTTCTATCTCCGACTCGAACACGGAGGATTCGTCGTCGGTGAACAAGTCGGTGCCGGGTCGGTACAGGTTGAGGGCCCGGGTCAGGAACGCCGCCATCTGCTCCCGGGTCACGTGGTCGTTCGGACAGAACGTCGTCGGCGTACATCCCTGGGTGATGCCGGCGAGGGTGAGGGCGCCTATCTCATGCTCGAAGACCGAACCTCCCACGTCGGTGAACGGGGTCGCGGTGGTGGGCAGCGAGAGCGCCCTGGCGAGGAACGCTGCCATCTCGCCGCGGGTGACGAGACCTTCCGGGCAGTAGCGGTTGTTGTCGGGCGGGTTGCAGCCCTTGGAGATCCCGCGGTCCACCAGCCACTGGATCTCGGTCTTGAACCCGGAGTTGCGTACGTCCCGCAACGACTCCTGGTGGCGGATCGAGTCGTCGCACCCGATCCGCTGTGAGGAGAGCGCAAGGCTGTCGAAGTGCACCTCGTTGGCGACCGGCGAGGTGGCGTTCCCTCCGTAGTAGGCGAGGAACCAGAAGTCCTGGATGTGCATGTACTCCTCCCCCACCCGGCGGAAGGCAAGGTCCCTCCTGGAGAAGACCGGGGTGCCGTTGACCCACCCCTGCAGCACCCCGTTGCGTACGCCGGGCGTGTTCATCGAGGTGAAGCCCTCCACGCAGTACCAGGTGCCATGGGCGAGGGAAGCCAAGCGAGCGGTCCCAACGCATCGTCTCACCCTGGTCGGACGGTCCGTCGAGGTGGTAGGTGTAGAAACCGAGTTGGGTGACACCTTCGGGCCCTTGTGGGTAGTCGGGTGACCCGTAGGGCGGTACCGAGCGGCCCATGTGCATGCGGGCCGACCAACACGGCTCCTCGGGTGTCGACACGCTCAGTCCGAGGCAGTTGTATGTGTAGAGGCCGGCCGGCCCCGGCAGCTTCCCGGCATCCGTGGGCCCAAGCGTGAAGCCCTCGTGGGAAGCGGATCCAGTACCGCCACCACAGCTGGTCGGGCTGGTCGAATCCCTTGCTGTTGAAGTAGAAGTGGGCGTTCCCACCCCAGTGGGCTCCCGCCTTGATCGGCACCCGCACCCCGGCCCCGAGGTGGCCGTCGGCGAGGGGGAAGATCCCCCAGGCCCGGGAGTTGAAGTCGAGGCCACTCTCGAAGTCCTCGTCGAGATACACGTAGTCCTCGGCAACCGCCGGCAGCGCCAGGCCGAGGGTCATCACGCCCAGGAGGAGCATCGCCACGATACGCGTCAAGCAGGTGCCTTTCCGTGGGGAATCGTATCGCTGCTGGCGGTATTCGCTTGGGGCCTGCCCTCCAACCCCCTGCACCTCGCAGGCGGGACCCTTGCCCCACGTCCGTTGGCGGATAGCAGCCCCCCTACCCCCGCCTCCGGCGGCGGTACCTTCCCCCCACCCTTCGGGCGGGGGGACAGACAAGAAGGGGTCTGTCCCCCCGGCGCAGCCGGGGGGAAGGTCCCTGCGGCGAAGCGAAGCGGAGCGGGAGGTAGGGGGGCCACCAACCGCCTGCCCTCAGGCAGAACCACTCCTTTATCTGTCCCCCCGGCGTCAGCCGGGGGGAAGGTCCCTGCGGCGGAGCGAAGCGGAGCCGGAGGTAGGGGGGCGCCTTCCTTCCCCACTGCGTGGGGGTCAGACCGAAATGGGGTTCTACCGGCGGCCGAAGCGGCGGCGAGCCTTCTCGACCCGGGGCTCGATGTGCGGGACCGCTCGGCGGATCGGGTGAGCACCCCGCTCCCACTGCTCGTCACCGTTCACCGGTCGCATCCCGAGACGTTCGCGCCGACAGGACGCACCTCACCGAACACCCGAGCGGCCTCGTCCCGATCCTCGGCCCGGAGGCGATCGAGGCGGCCCTCGACCCGCTGCAGCCGCCCCACCATCTCCGACCCAGCGAGCGGAACCCGGACGGTTCCCGGTCTCCCCGGATCGCACCGCCCCGACGAGGGAGTCGAGCGTCCCGGCTCCGAATCCCCATGGCTCGGGGAGCGTCGACTCGCAGGAACGGGAACCGGACCGACGAGTCGGCCCCTTCGGCGAAGAACACGCACACGGGATCGGCGGAATGACCGGCGCATGAGCCACTCCGAGAAGTCAGGCACCTCCACCTCGACGAGCACGTCGGTCTCCGAGCCGACCAGCACCGATCGGACCACCGAGTCGGCCAACGACGTCCATCCCACCCGGCAGACCGTAGGCGGAGGACTGTCTGCGGGTTCGCGAAGACCCGCCCGCTCCGCGGGCGACGGATGGTGGGGTCGGTGATGAGCTGCTCGAGACGGGCCTGCTGCTCCCGGAGCGACCGCTTCTCCGACTCGGACGGTTCGTGCCCTTCACCCTGGTGCCATGCGAACGCCTCCCGGTCGACGAAGGGATCGGCCCCGGCAGCCAGCAGCCGGTAGGCGGTCTCGTTGTCCTCCCCACCCCACTGCCGAAACGACTCGTCGGCCCCGCCGATCAACTCCCACAAGGTCCTTGCGGACCGACAAGTTGCCGCCCGACATCGCCCGCCACCTGTCGTGATGGTTGGAACGGAGGTCGTCGGTGCGATTCCAGTGCGTCTCGATCCAGGTCGGGTGGTCGACCTGCCGACCGGCGAAGAGGCTCGGGACGTCACCGCGCTCAGCCGCCTCCCGGACGTCCCCAGCACCCATTCCGCTCACATCCACGTGGCCCCGGAAGCCGACCACCACGGCATGATCGTGATCGACGTGATGCCGGGCGTGAGCGGACACGAACCCACTCACCGGGATCATGTCGCAATCAAGGAAGACGAGGACCTCGCCCCGAGCGGCACCTGCGCCGGTGTTGCGGGCCCTCGCCAGGCCGAAGCCGTCTCTCGGCTGCCGAACCACCCGGATCGGCGTTCCGTCGATCTCGCTCAGGAGCAGTGATCGGAGTCTCCGAGCCGTCGTCGACCACCACGATCTCGTACGAGTCGTGATCCTGCCTGGCCAGCGACTCGAGCGTCAGGTCGAGCTGCCGCCTGCTGGCGGTAGATGGGAACGACTACGGAGACAAGGGGATGATCGGTCACGGCGTGGTGATCGTACCCCGGACACCCGCCACGATGCTGGCACCTCGGCTTCCGCAGGGCGAGCCGATCGACCGCGTGGCTGACCGGCTCACCCGCAACGCGGTGGAGCCGCCCCCGAAGGGGCGGCTCCACACGTCTCGTTTCAGCTGATCTCAGGCTCCGCCTGAGGACTCAGAGCACCTACCAGGATCCGAGCGCCCGGTAGAGCAATGCGGCCATCTCGCCACGCTTGAGGTTGCCGTCCGGTCCGAACGTACCGTCCGCCATACCCTTGACGACACCCTTGCTCACCATCCATGCGATCGACCGTGCAGCCCAATGGGTGGTCGGGACATCAATGAACGCCAACGTCGCCGCAGGAAGGTCCTCGGTCCCGAGAGTCGCTGTCGGAGCAGCGTTCCCGTGCCAGCGGTCCCAGCAGGGGCCGCTACCCAGGCGCCAGGTGTTGCATCAGCGCCACCGAGCGCAGCACGGGCGATCATCTCAACCGCTTCTGCGCGGCCGATCTTCGGCCTCGGGGCTGAAGGCCCCGCCACTGCCCACGACCACACCAGCAGTCTTGAGCGTCTGGATGTGAGCCGCTGCCCAGTGGGTCGTCGGGACATCACTGAACGGAGCCGACACGACAACGGCCAAGGCCCCACCATCGCGCGTTGCAGCATGACAGCGAACTCGGCGCGGGTGATGTCTGCCTCAGGGCAGAACGTCGTCGTGGTGCAACCTGTGACAACGGGGACAGCCTTCAGCTTGGCGATGGCCGAATCCGCCCAGTGCCCAGCCGTGTCGGTGAATGAACCGACCAGGACGTCGATGTGATCCCACGTCGTGGCGTTGACACCGGTGGTGTCGTTGTCGTAGATGACGTTGACACCGGTCAGGGAATCTGCCCCAACCGTGATCACGGTAGCGGCTGCAGCCGAAGCCTTGGCAGCGAACCACTGGATTTCACCTTCGTCGATGTCTCCCGGTGTGGCAACACAGTCGGCCGCAGGATGATCAGCGTCACACGCATCATCGTCGTAGCCAGCGGCCCAAGTGCCACCCGCTGCACCTTCGACGTCGACCATCACGGTCATGGCGCCAGGTCCAACGATGATCGACCATGCGCCCGTGCCGCCAGTCGAGGCCTTGGACGCGTGGAGAACGCCACCGCGATAGACCGAGACCATCGCCCCACCGAGCTCAGCGTCGCCGGCGTCGTAGACGTTGTCGGTAGCGGCGACGCCCTTGTCACCAAACGCGTCTTCGGCAATCACGCCTGAAAGGGACGCTGAAGCCGCGGCCGGAAGGGCCCACGTGATCGCCTCGGCACCACTCTCACCGGCCGTCCCGTCGCCGTCGATGTCATCGATGCCGATCGTGCCGTAGTAGGTGGTCGTGCCAACCACTGCGGTGATCGCGCCGGACGTCGGGTTTGCGGGTGTCTCGCCCCCCGCCGCCGTGCCGTCGCCGTTGTAGTCCTTGCCCGCAGCGAGTGCGAACGTGACCGTCTGCTTGCCAGATGCATACGGACCGACCACGGCATCCGCTCCGGAGATCACGGCCTTACCGATCGTGAGCGTCGCAGCCCCGTCGATGTCTTGACCGGTCACCGTGACCGCCACAGATGTCGTTGCTGCGAAGGCGACGGCTGGAATCAGCGCCACCACCATCGAGAGCACAGCGAGAACAACAATCGTTCTCTTGAGCATGAAAGCTCCTCCTGTTTGTATTGATTACTTACCGGCCCCCTCGCTCGGCAGAACCGAACCCAGAGCCAACCGCACGGGGAATCCCCGGCGGTCACGACCATCGTACGTCAGGTTCGCCGCCCTGTGGAAGCAACTCCGTCACGGCACTGCAACGGAGATGTAAAGGAAACGTAAAGCCAGGTCGTTTGGGGTCTAGGAAGTGTCGCAAACCGGCTTCGTCGGCCCCGCATCGCAGCGAACGAAGCTCGTGCCCGGCCCGGTGTCAGGATGGAACAGCACCTCCACGTGCGCGGGGCCCTCGTCCACCACCTCGGCCGTGTAGCCAGCCTTCGGTCCGTGACGAGACCAGCGTGACGGCGTTCGGGGAGGACCTGATCGTCACCGATCCCCCGGCCGCGACCAGCGTCTGTACCGTGGGCACCGTCGTCGTCGGGATAGACTGCGATCGTCGTCGTTGTCGTGCTCGATGACGTGGTGGTGGTCTCTGGCAGGGTGGTGGTGGGACGGTACCGGTGTCGTGGTACTGGTCGTCGTGGCCGGCGAGCGTGGTCGTTGTGGTCGAGGTCGTCGTTGTCTCCGGGCAGGGCGACTGCCATCGTGGTGGTGGTCGTGGTCGTCGTCGTCGACGGCGGGAGATCGATGACCCGGATGGCCTGGCCCTCGGGGAACACGGCGCGGTCCACGAAGCTCACAGCCGTGCGCGCCGCCAACCCGATGCCAAGCGTGGCAACGATCCACAGTCCAACGAAGAAGACACGACGCCCCATGGGCGGATGGTATCGGGACCGACGATCTCCGGGTTCTCTTCTACCCTTCACCCATGGCACGGCTCCTCGTGATCGAAGACGACCAGCGCATCCGCGGACTGCTGTGTCGCCACCTCGCCGAGGCCGGCCACGAGACCCACGCCGAGGGCACCGCGATGGAGGGGTTGCGTCACCTCGTATCCGAGCAACCGGACGGCGTGCTCATCGACCTCGGCCTTCCCGACCTCGACGGCCTCGAACTCCTGAAGATGGTCCGGTCGGTGAGCGACGTCCCAGTGCTCGTCCTCACCGCCCGCGAGGACGACCCGACGATCGTGAGCGCGTTCGAGAACGGCGCCGACGACTACGTGACGAAGCCGGTCTCCGGTGCCCATCTGGTGGCTCGGGTAGCCGCCCTGCTGCGGCGAAGCGCGGAGATCGATCCCAAGGATGAGATCACCGTCGGCGTGCTCACCCTGAAGCCGGGACCGCGCCTCGCCCTCCTCGACGAGGTCGAGATGGTCCTGACACCCAAGGAGTTCGACCTCCTCGTCGTGCTGGCAAGCCGCCCCGGGGATGTCATCCGCAAGCACGAGCTGTACACACAGGTCTGGCATGAGCCCGGCGGTGCTCAGGGCGCACCGTCGACGTCCACCTGTCGTCGTTGCGCAAGAAGCTGGGCGAGACCCCGGACCGGCGCTGGCTCCACACGGTGCACGGAGTGGGCGTCCAACTGGTGGACCCCGACGCCTGATGCGCCGCCGACTCGCTCTCGTCTTCCTCGCCGTGACGCTCATGCTGGTGATCGGATTGCTCGTTCCGCTCGCCCTCTCTGTTCGATCGCAGGCCGAACTGCGGGCCCTCGCCCGGGCCGAGGCCGACGCCCGGGCGGTCGCCACATCCCTCGCCGCCCTCGCCGCCACGACCGGTGAGGTGCCGAACGACGAGCAGATCCAGTTGGTCCTCTTCACCTACAACCAGCCGGAGATCGCCATCCTCGTTGTCGATGGCCGCACCTACGGTCACCAGCCGGCGGGGTTCACGGACGCCCTCGCCCGTGGCTGGGATGGCGAGTCGTTCGTGGCGCGCAGCGAGGAGCGAGGCGCTCGCACTTGTCCCGGTCTCCCTCGGGAGGGGCACCGTCGATCCTCGTCACCGCCTTCGTCCCCCAAGCCGACCTCCAGGAGGGCGTCGCCGCAGCCTGGGCGGTCCTCACCGGTCTCGGGCGTGCTCGTGACCCTGGCGGTCGTCCCCGTGGGGAACAGCCTCGCCCGCACGCTCGTCCGCCCGGTCGAAGCCCTGAGCCGGGCAGCCCGATCGTGGACGGCCGGTGACCTCGAGACCCGGGTGGCGCCCGAGGGCCCACCGCGAATTGGTCGACTCCGGCGAGGCCTTCAACGCCCTCGTCGTCCGCCTCTCCCAATTGCTGACCGACGAGCGGGAGAAGGTGGCCGATGTCTCCCATCGCCTGCGCACTCCACTCACGGCGCTGCGCCTCCAGGCCGAGACGGTCGATACCAGCCCGGAGCTGCGGAGGGACCTCCTCGAGGACGTCGACGCCCTCGAGCGGGCGGTGACCGAGATGATCGAAGAGGTCCGCAACCCCGCTGCCTCCACGGGAGGTTGTGACCTCGTCGCCGCGGTCAGGAACGGGTCGGGTTCTGGGAGGTGGCCGCCATGGCCCAGCAACGAGCGGTGACCACTGAGCTCCCCACCCGACCGGTTCATCGTCACGACCTCCCAGGGCTGACGTGGTCACGGTGGTGGACACGCTCGTGCAGAACGTGCTTCGTCACACTCCTGAGGGCGTCGCACTCACGGTCGCCATCGACCCGACCGGACCGATGCTCACCATCCGCGACGAGGGACCGGGGTTCGCGTCGCGGTCGGTCCTGCGCCGTGGCCAGAGCGGCAACCAGTCCACGGGACTCGGACTCGACATCGTGCGCAAGATCGCCGAGGCGTCGGGCGGAGGGACTCCGCCTCGCGAACGACGGCGGAGCGGTCGTCCGAGTCCAGTTCGGCTAGGAGCGAAACGGCTGCTCAGCCCTGCTTCATCGCCCTGGCGATGAACGCCGCCATCTGGCCCCGCGTCACCGACTGGTCGGGACAGAACCGTCGGATGTCGTTGGGGTCGCAGCCCAGCGTGATGCCCGACTGCCGCCAGCGTGGTGATGTCGGTTTCGTGGTAGTTCCCCTCGTCGTCGAGGAACGGGTTGATCATGGTGGCAGTGAGACCGAAGGCCCTGACGAGGAAGGAAGCCATCTGGGCCCGGGTGACCGAGTCCGACGGGCAGTAGCGACCCTCACCGCACCCGAGCGAGATACCCACTGCGGCGACCATGCCGATCTCGGATTCATACGTGAGTCCGGCCGTGTCGCTGAACGGAGCCGCAATCAGACACCGACAGGTCGAGGGCCCTGGCCAACAGCACGGCCATGTGCTCACGGGTGAGCGGGGCATCCGGGCAGTACTTCTCGCCCGCACCGTCGCACCCGACCGTGATGCCCTGGTCGGCCAGCCACTCGATGTCGTCCACGAAGACCGAGCCGCCGATGTCGCGGTACGGACCGTCGTACGACCCGCCGGAGCTACTCGGCGGCGTTCCACCCGGCGGCGCTGGGTTCGCCTCGGCGGCGATGAGGTGGTCGTACGGGTTGATGGGACCGCTCCCGGGATGGTGCAGTTCGAAGTGGAGGTGCGATCCGGTCCACTCGGCGTTGCCGGAGTCGCCGACGTACCCGATCAGCTGGCCGGCTTCGACGTGGACACCCCGTTCGATGCCCGGGGCGAAGCCATATCCCTGCCCGTCGTCGGTGCCGGGGGTGTCATTGTTGAGGTGGATGTACCAACTCGACCAGCCGTCGTCGTGGTTGAGGGCCATCATGCAGCAGTCCGACCCGATGCCATTCCGCATCCACCCGACGGTTCCGGAGGCCACGGCATACACCGGTGTCATCTTGGGAGCCATGATGTCGGTGCCCTCGTGGCTTCGGCCACCCGACCGGGCCGCACCCCAGGTGTCGCCGTACTGGTAGTCGCTGGCCACTGGGAAGACCATCGGGTAGGTGTCGGCGGCCCGCGCCGGGGCCAACGGTGCCACGAACGTGGCAATCATCGCCAGCACCAGAAGGATCCTCACCCCATGGGTATCGGCCGGAGACAGGCTGAAACTTGAGCGCGCACGGCGGTCGCGAAACAAGCGCACCACCGGGGCTCCCCGCAGTTGGATTGACAGCCGGCCATGCCGTGCAACCGCGGAGTCGAGGAGCAGGCGGCGGAGACCTTCCCTGAGAGGACGGAGTCCTCAGCGACGCGGCCTCGCAGAATGACCTACCTGCACGTCGCCGCGGATGACCCCGCCGCTCGCAGTACACGCCCTTGCGGAGCAGGAATGTGGCTCCGATGATCAACCCGAGGAAGAGGCCAACCTGCCAGGCGAGCGGCACTCGGCTCCAACAGGCTCCACGGCACAGCCTTGCTGGGTTCTGCGTCTGTGGGCGTCGCGGCTCCAGAAGCCACCGGAGGGGTGGAGTCTGTCGAGCCCACCGCCACCTCGGTACTCGTCATCGACGGCATCGACGCCAAGGAGGAAGTCGTCGACGGTCGTCTGGGACAGTTGTCGCGGGGAGTGGTGGACACAGCGACCGTCGTCGTCGTGGACGGGGTCGTCGTAGTCACAGTCGGGTCGTAGTCGTGGGGTCGCTGGCCGGGTGGTCGTCGTCGTCTTCGGGATCGTGGTGGTGGTAGTCGTGGTACTGGTCGATGTCGTGGTCGTGGTCGTGGTCGGCACTGTGACGGTGACGCTCGTCGACGCGACACAGCCTCCGCTGGCGCTCACCGCAGCCGGGCCAGCCTCCTGACCGGAGGGGACGAGGTAGGGGTAGTTCGTCACGTCTGAAGTGGCGGCAGTGGATCGGGGTTCCATCGAAGGAGATCACGTACGAGCCGGTGGAGCCCGTCACCGAGATGCGGATGACGTGACCGGCGGAGACCGCGGAAGGAGACGCCGAAATGCTGCACGCGGCGAGGGCCGGGGGTCCGATCGCCAGCAACGCGACCACCGCGGCCGCTACGAGCAGGGGTGTGCGTCGGGTGAACACCCGAGAAGCCTACCGAGGTCGCGAAATCGAGCCGACAGCCGACCAAGTGGGACAGGGTGCGGGTGGGCGAACTGGCTGGCGGCCGTCGGGCATCCGACATTCCGCCGTCGGACGTCATCGACGTGCCCGACCCAAGGACCGGTCGAGCGGCTCCACGAACCATCTACGCTCTGCATGAATGGCAGGGAGAAGCAAGGTGCTGAGGTGGATGGGACGGCCTGTTGCTTGTCGCCATCGTGGGCACCGGGGGTTACTTCCTGTGGGCGTGGAGCCAGATCGAGACCGAGGAGATCGCCACCGCCGACCTCCGAGAGGCGATAGCGGCCGCCCCCGACCAGACGTCACCCCCCGACACGCTGGATGCCGTGCTCGACGACATCGTGGTTCCCGAGCGTCGAGTCACGATTCCGCCCGTCGAGACGACCACGACCACCTCGACTCTCGAGGCGAGCAGCACCACGACCACCACCAGCACGACAACCACAACGACCACCAGCACGATCCCTGCCCCGCCCAAGGGCACTCCTGCGCCGTCCAGCGTGAGTGCCTATCTCCTCATCGGGTCCGATGGCACCCCCTCGTTCGGACGGGCCGATGTGATCTTCCTCATGATCGATCCCCCCGGGGCGACCCCCGTGCTGATCTCGATCTCCCGCGAGCCTCTACGTCCCCAGCCCGTGTGACGACGAACCCCGCCGCCTTGCCGTCCTGTTCTCCGGGATGCGGAACGATGGGCGGTGGATCGGGGACGGTGGCGCTCGCCCTCGAGGACTTCACGGGCATCGGCATCGACCACTTCGTCGCCGTCGGGTTCGCCGGCTTCCCGCGCATCGTGGACGCCCTCGGCGGCATCGAGATCTGTGCGGACCACCCGCGCGGACTGAACGGGACGGTGATCGTGCCCGGCCGGCTGCAACCTCGCCGATGGCGCCACCGCCCAGTGGTGGGTCACCAACCGATCCAGGACGAGCTGGTCGATGGCACGTGGCGGGCGGTCCCCGGCGACGGCGCGGAGAGCCGAGGAGCACGCCAATACAAGGCGATGCTGCAGATGTACTCCCGCCTCTCCTCCCTCTCGTCTCCCGCCGGCATGGCATCGCTGGCCGGGAGCCTGTCCGACACGTTCGCCATCGACTCCGGCCTCTCGATCTCGAAGGGCGCCCAGATCGCCTGGAACCTCCGCAGCCGGGGCCTGGCGACCCTCTCGATTCCCACCGAGACGCACCTCACCGAGGACGGCAAGTACGTGGCCCTCCCCACCGAGCCCTTCAACGTGACCCTCGCCCGGGCCTACCCCCCCGCCGCCGGCTGGTAGCCCTCCCAGTCGGTCTTCCACGCAATGGAGGAAGGAGCCCCCACAACGCCGAACCCTCCCTGTCAGTCCTCCACGCAGTGGAGGAAGGGGCCCCCGCAACGCCGAGCGCCAGCGAGGCTCTTGCGGGGTAGGAGGCGTACCACCACCGAAGGAGACGATCGCACCGAGAGGTAGCCCACCGAGCCCAAGCAACAAGCGGACCAGGAACCGTGGGGCCGCCCGCAAGGGCGGCCCCAACGTCTCAGTTCGAGGAGCTCCTACGGCGACGGAAGCACCAGCTTCACCTGCACCTGGCCTCGGTGAACAGACCGCCGACTGTCGGTGGCCCGGACCACGATCACAGGCTGGGAGTTGTCTGCGCCCAGGGGAATCACAAGGTCGACGATGATCGCTGGCCCGACTCCCAACGGTCCCTGGACTGACGACTTCCACGCTAGGGTCGGCGTTCCGCCGTTCGGATCGATGGCCGAGGCCCCAAACGTCACGAATGCAACGTACGATCCACCGTCGAAAGTCGTGATGAATGTCGCCAGGTTGGCGGGGACGGTGATGTCCACGGCTGGCGCCCGCTTCACGCCAAGCTGGTGGGCCCGGGCCAGGAAGGCCGCCATCTCCCCACGGGTCAGCGTGCCCGTGGGGCAGTAGGTGGTTGCCGTGCATCCCAGCGTGATTCCGACTCCGCGAATCGCGTTGATTTCCCCATGGAAGAAGCCACTGGTCACGTCGGTGAAGAGCACCGTCTTGAAAGTGTGGAGACCCAGTGCTCGTGCAAAGAACCCAGCCATCTGTTCCCGGGTAACCGGAGCGTTGGGGCAGTAGACGTCGTCGATGGTACATCCGGTGGTGACGCCCGCTGCCCGGAACGCGTTGATCTCGGCCTCCAGGAGGTGCCCGTTGTCATCGGTGAAGAAGTTCGCATTGAGCTGCTCGGATACCCGAACAGGCGTACGAAGAACGCGGCCATCTCCGCGCGCGTGACCTTGGCGTTCGGACAGAACTTGGTGGTGGTGCACCCCTTGGTCACCCCGAGGGCGGCGATGTACTCGATGTCGGCTTCGAATACCGATCCGTCGTCGTCGGTGAAGGTGCCCGCAGCCCCGGCCGGTAGCGCTACGGCGAGCACACCCAGTGCCATGACCACGACCAACCAGCGAGCGTGGCGACGAGTTCGTGAACCCATGCGAGGTCCTCCCGTTTGTTGTGAGTCGGCCCTGTGTTGGCGCCACACTAGCCAACGCCCCATCGCGGTTGTCTCCAGAACCCACGGTCTCTTGTGCAACTGGCACCATCCGCTTTCAACTCGTGTCTCGGGCGACAGCCACCTTGCCCAAGATGTATCGAGCGGACGTGGAATCGAGTGAACCGGCGATCGTAGGAGACGTTCCCAACCGCCGCCCGGCAGGTCAGTCCCCGACCTTGGCAGCTTTGCCCCTGGCCCGACGGCCACTTGGCTTCGGTCCGCTGTCGTCTCCGTAGCCGTACCCGTATCGGCCGTATCCGTACCGTCCGTAGCCGTAGCTGCCGTAGCCGTTGCGGCTCCCGTTGCTGGGCGCCCGGTTGTAGACGTAGCCCAGCAACGGTGTCCCGAGGAACTCGAGCTGCTGGCGGACTTCGGCCAGGCCCCTGAGCGACGAACCATGGTCGACCACGAGGACGATCCCGTCGACCTGGCTCGCCATGGCGGTGGTGTCGGCGACCGCCAGGAGGGGCGGTGAGTCGAGGATGACCAGGGCAGCGGATTCGCGCAGCTTTCGGAGCGCCGCCCGGAAGCTCGGCGAGCGGAAGAAGGCCGCCGTGTCACCCGCAGGCGACCCCGCACCTATGAAACCGAGGTCGGGCTTCAACTCGGCGACCCTGTTGATGTAGATCGCCGGGGTCGGATCCGGGGATGCTGCGAGGTCGGTGAGCCCAAGACGACCATCCACCTTGAAGAGCCGCGACAGGCCACGAGCCCGTTCGTCGGCGTCTACGAGGAGGACTCGCCGGTCTGGTTGGGCGGCGGCGATGGCGAAGTTGGCAGCCGTGACACTCTTGCCGTCGCCCGGCCCCATCGAGGTCACCAGCACGAGTTTGCCCTCGGTCCCCGACAGTGCGAAGTCGACGCCCGAGGAGAGGAAGTTGTAGGACTCGGCCACGAACGACTTGGGGTGGGTGGCGGCAGGAACCTGGCCGGTGACCTTGGTGTCTGCGAAGTCGGGTATCTCGGCGAGGAGGGGTGCGCCCAGCACGGGGGCGGGATCGTGGCGGTGCTCGGACTCGTCCTTGCGGTCGGCGCGCCACCACGCCCATGCCGCCGCTGCCATGAGGCCCAGCACCGCGGCCAGTGCCCCGTTGCGAACGGGTTGGGGCTGGGCGGGTGACTCGGGGATCTCGGCCCGTTCGAAGATGCTGACACCCGACCCGTACAGCGCGGCATCGACGGCGATCTGGTCGGCCCGCGACGTGTAGGAGGCCAGCTCGGTGATCAGGGCGTCACGCTGGGCGGTGATCGCCGAGTCGCCCGGGTTGTCCGCCAGCTGGGCGTCCAGCAACTCGATGCGAGTGCGCAAGCGAGGTGGACGATTGGTCGATCGCCGAGACCGATGCGTCAGCCGAGGCCCGCACCCCTTCGACGGTGACCTGCTCGTAGGCCTCGACCACGGCGTTGGCGAGTTCGGCTGCGCCCGACGGGCTTGGATCGAGCGCGGTCACCTCGATGAGGTCGATGTTGGTCGACGCAGTCGCGCTGATCCGCTCTTCCAGCACGGTAAGGGAGAGGCCGCGCCCGGCGATCTGGGCAGCCCGGCTCAGCACGGCCGTGGAGGTCATGATCTCGGCCTGGTTGCGGACGTGCCGGGACGGGTCGATGACGATCTGGTTGAACTGCTCGGAGTTGCGGGGGTCGGTGAGCACGACTCGGGCCTGCCCTCGAACAGCTCCTCCTGGAGGAAGGAGGCGCCGTACCCGACCAGCCCGGCGATGATGGTCGCGAGGATGACGACCCGCCGGAAGCGCCAGATCGACTCCAGCAGTCCGGGGCCCATGTCCCAACCGTTCTCATGTCCCTGGTCGTACGTCACTGCAACCCCGGCTCCGCCATCAGTGTGAGGGCCGCACGGTAGCAAGGCTCCCGGCAACTGCGCACGAGACATGATCGCCGGCAGCGCCTTCGAGCGCCGCGTCGATCAGCCGACGCACCGACTCCTCCGGCGATCCACCAACCAGGGCGGCGATTCGCCCCTTCACGTCTCGCCCGAGGAAGTCCAGGAGACCGTCGGAGGCCACAACCAACCAGTCGTCACCGAAGCGATGCTCCCGCACCGACGGCAGCGGGGCTCCGATCGTCGTTGCGTTCCAGAACGGGGAGGGGCTGTCGAGAAAGCGGACCCGCCGCCCGACCGACAGGGCACGGGAGTCACCGACCGTCACCACCGAGCACCGGCCCGCCTCCCGGCGGGCCACGGTGAGCGACGTGCCAGCCTCGGGCGACCCCTCGATCGCACGCTCCGCAGCTGCGCGGGCGATCTCGATCACTGTCTCGATCGATTCCTGGAGGAGCCTCTCCCCCAGGTGGGCGAGCGCTCTGATGGCGGCGTGCGAGGCCACCGCTCCGTTGTGGCCGTCGGCGATCCCCAGCAGCACGACATCGCCATCCGCAACGACAAGGACCGCGTCCTCGTTGGGGTCAATCGAGGGCATGGCCTTGGGAAACCGGCCGGCGGAGAGACCGGCCGCCACTCCGGCTGCCGCCCCGACCGCCACCTCACCCAGGTGAGGCGCATCGGCTCCCAGGAGGGCGATCGTCGGCACGCGGCCAGCCTACGCCCACACGCGTCGCTGCTACATTCCCGGGGTCGGACGGATGATCGACTACCCCGACTGGTCGGGCCGCACGGCAGGGAACCAGGGAGCAGGTCACGTGCAGCGACACAACGTTGTTGGGCTACGAGCAGCGCTCATGACCGCCGATGCGGTTGTGACCGGGATGGCGCTCGTCGCAGCGGGCCAACTGCGTTTCGGCTCCTCCTGGACAGCGGTCTGGAGCCAGCATCTCCCTCGACCGGTGATCGCGCTTGCCGTGCTGCTGATCATTGCGGTCGGCACGTTCTGGCTGGCTGGCCTGTACCGCCTCAACAGTCGGTTCACATTCTGGGCGGAGGTTCGGGACGTTCTCAGGGGGTCGATCGTATTCGCCTTGGTCGTTCTCGGGGTGCTCTTCCTCTTCGACCTCGACGACGTCAGCCGGATCATGATGGTCGTCTTCTTCGATCTGGAGGTTGTTGGTCTCCTAGCTGTTCGCAGTCTCCTTCGCTGGTTGTTCCGGAGGATGAGATCCGGTGGGCGTGCCCTGCGGCACGTGCTCGTTGTCGGCTCGGGTGAGGAAGTCCTCGGTGTGGTGGATGCGCTGAAGACGGACTTGGAGCAGGGAGTCTATGTCGAGGGGTATCTCGGTCCGGATGTGGCCGGACTCCCCCTAGCTCACTTGGGATCGGTCACCGACCTGCCGGAAGTACTTGTCTCACGAGTCATCGACGAGGTGCTGGTGGTGCCTTCCGGGCTTGAGTGGGATCTGATGGAGCGAGTTGTCCACCATTGTGCGCTCCACGGGAAGACGGTCCGCATCCCCACGCAGGCGATCGGCCATAGCCTGCGCTACGGACGGGTCGAGACTTTGGCCGACGGGGTGTCCCTTCTCACGCTACAGGCGACCCCAGATCGCACCTTGGGGCTTGCCCTGAAGCGTTCGATCGACGTTGCCGGCGGTCTTGGAGGCCTCCTACTTGCCGCACCTGCAATGGCCCTTGTGGCCTTGGCGGTTGCGATGGCCGATGGGCGCCCTGTCTTCTACCGGAGCGAGCGAGCGGGGATTCACGGTCGTCCCATCACGATCACGAAGTTCCGGACGATGGTGGAAGATGCGGACGAGATCCGGGGTGATCTCTCCTCGATCAACGATCGAACGGGACCAGACTTCAAGATCTTCAACGACCCGAGAGTCACCAGGATCGGGCGCTTCCTCAGGAGAACCAGCCTCGATGAGCTGCCGCAGTTCCTCGATGTATTGGTGGGCCGCCTCTCGTTGGTGGGTCCGCGAGCCCAGCGGCTCGATGAAGTCGCCGGCTACGACGAGTGGCACCGACGGCGTCTCTCCATGAAGCCCGGGCTCACAGGCTTGTGGCAGGTCGAGGCCCGAAGAGACCCGAGCTTTGACACGCGTGTGGAGTGGGATCTGCGCTACATCGACAAGTGGAACCTGCGGCTAGATGCAAGGGTCCTCCTCAAGACCATTCCAGCGGTCGTCGCTGGCAGCGGCGATTGATCGTCGGGACGGATCGATGTGGACCCCGGTTTTTCGTTCTCTGGCGGGGCTCCCGATCGCGATCGATGGGAGGATGCTCCAAGGAAGCAACATCGACAAACCTCGGACCGCCCGCTGTTGACCCCTGCCGATCGAGCTCCATCTAGTGGTTCAACATCCATCATGCGATCATGGCCGTACCAACGTGGGTGAGTCGGACAAAAGGGCTCAGGGAGTCGCACGACAAGGCCAGCACTTGAGCCTGGGCGGAACTGGAATCGGATTGATCTCCCGCCTGACAACTCGGATCGGGCTTGATGCCGGTGTCTCATTCGCCGCATTGACGCGAGGTTGGGGTGTACTCGGAGCGGTCGTCACGATCTGGCTCGTCGTACGGTCGTTCTCGCCGATCCTCCAAGGATACTGGTATGGCTTCTTCAGTCTGTTGGTACTCCAGCAGCTGTTCCAGATGGGCTTGACCGTCGTAGTCCAGCAGTTTGCCAGCCATGAGTGGGCGCACCTTCGCGCCATCGACGGCTCGATCCTCGGGGAACGCTCCCATCGAAGCCGGCTCGCGTCGCTGATCCGCCTGTCCCGCCAGGGCTTCCGCGTAATGTCGGTAGTCGTCTTTGTCGGCCTCGTGTTGGCCGGTCACCTGATGTTCGGCGGAAGGGGGGACATGGACCTCTCCTGGATCGAACCCTGGTACGCCCTCAGCTTCGCCGCGGCCCTGTCCATGCTCGTCCTTCCGATGTCGGCGATCCTCGACGGAACGGGCAACGTCGCTCCCCAGCATCGTGCTCAATTCGTCGGTGGCGTAGCGGGGTCAGTCGCCGGGTGGGTGGCCATCCTGGCCGGCATGGACCTCTACTCGGTTGCAGTGATCGTGGGGGTCCGGTCCGCCCTCGTCGCCTTGATGCTCGCACGACCGTACCGCCCGTTCGCTCGCCTGGGGCTTGACGGCGCCGTCGGGGCTACGGTTGGATGGAAGGAGCTCTGGCCTCTGCAGTGGCGCCTTACCCTAACTTGGTTGACCGGTGCCCTGATGTACCAGAGCATGGTCCCGCTGACCTTCATACTCGTCGGTCCCGTCGCTGCTGGGCAGATGGGTGTTCTGAACCAGGTCCTCCAGGCGGTCATTGGGATCGGAGGGGTGTGGCTGGTATCTGCCCAGCCCAGAATGGGTCAGCTCGCGGCAATGCGGCGGCATGAGCAGATCCGTCGCCTTACACGTGCGACGGCGATTCGCTCCTCGGCGACTGCCGCGCTTGTTGGCGTCTCGGCGCTGAGCATCGTCATCATCATCGACTGGGCGCGGCCCGATGTCAGTGCTCGATTCGGCTCACCTTGGCTCGTCGCTGTCCTTGTGCTCACCGCGGTCGCGATGCAGCCCACTTCGGCGATGGTCGCGGCCGTGCGCTTTCAGAAGAAGGAACCGTTCATCCTGCTCGGCGTGGTCAGCGCCGCGGTGAGCATCGGCGTAATGGCCCTCGGGGCGACATGGTTTGGACTCCCGGGTGTCGCGAATGGATTTGCCGGTGTTGTCGCTTTCCTGATCATTCCGTGGAGCGTCGCAATCTATCGAAAGGAGATGGCAAAGGAAGAGGCGCGCGGCTCGACGGCTCCGACTGAGAAGGGCGATGGCGACCCGTCCGTTGCTCCTTTCCCCGACCTCGCCCTCGGAGGGGGCTCGAATGAGTTGACGCCAGCCCGCCCCGCACTCCGCCGCGCGAGTCAGGAGGAGGGCGTGCCGAGTTCGGCGACGGACGGCACCTATGCGAGGCCGGACGACGGCATCCGCGGCCGGGTTCTTCGGCCGTCTGATCGTTCCAGCGCGATGCGGGCTCTCTTCCTTGATCGGGATGGGGTGATCGTCAAGGAGACCGGGTATCTCGGTCGATCTGAGTCGGTTCAGCTCATCAGAGGAGCATCTGAAGCGATCGCGCGCGCCAACCGGCTCGGAGTTCCCGTGGTCGTGGTCACCAACCAAGCCGGTATCGGCAGAGGAAGATACGACTGGACAGCCTTCGAGTCCGTCAACCGCGAGATGAATCGTCAACTGGCTGAGGAAGGCGCGTGGCTGGACGCCATCTATGCGTGTCCGTTTCATCCGGAAGCCCTACCGCCGTATCAGGCGGTCGATCATCCCGGGCGGAAACCGGAGCCAGGAATGCTGCTTCGTGCTGCTCAGGATCTGAACCTCGACCTTCGGGCTTCGTGGATCGTCGGCGATACGGTTGGCGACATACTTGCGGGCCGACGAGCCCACCTCGCGGGCGCGGTCCTCGTCCTGACTGGACACGGATCGCGAGACCGGGATAAGGTCATCGCCCTTAGGACAGAGGGGTTTCCCGTCATGGTCGCATCGACGCTCGGAGTGGCTGCCAGAACGATTCCGGTACTCGCCTCATGAGGCCAGAACCGAACGAGCAGTCCCTATCCGCACGGATCGGATCAGGTCCGAATCGACTGGATCGCGTATCCGTCAAGACCGACACACCTGTCGCGGTCGGGATCTCCGGATCACCTCCAGCCATATGGAACGGCTCACGACAACAGCCGAAACCCGCGCTTCAACGCGAAGCTCTACCGCCTTTTCGCCGACTTCGGGCGCCCGCTTCGCTGTCCTCGACCTCGGCTGTGCGGGCGGTGGCTTCGTCCGCGAATGCATCGATGACGGCTGCATCGCAGTCGGAGTAGAGGGAAGCGACTACTCGGCGAGGATGGCACGGGCCGAGTGGGGCATTCTCGGAGGCAGGTTCCTCTTCACCGCTGACATCACGAGGCCTTTCAGTGTGATGGCCGAGTGGGATGGCGAAACGTCGATGCTCAAGTTTGATGTCATCACCGCTTGGGAAGTCCTTGAGCACATCGCGCGCGCCGACATCGCCGCTGTCTGCGCGAACATCCGGAACCACCTCGGGGCAATGGGCCTTGTGATCCTCAGCATCTGCGGCGATCCGCATGTAGCCAATGGAGTCGAGCTTCACCAGACGGTCGAAGACCGAAGCTGGTGGATAGACGCTTTCCGAAACAACGGCCTCTACCATCAGGATTATCTCATCACGTTCTTCGGTGGCCAGTTTGTCCGCGGCCCACGCCAGAATGCGGCCGGGAGCTTTCACCTGATCCTCACGACGACGGAGCGGATCGCGCTGCCCGTGCCCCATCGGAGTCGACGTCACCGCCTGCTTGACCGATGGTACGGATCAGCTCCATACCACTTCCAGCGGAAGCTGCTCAACATCGACAGCCAGTGAACGAGCCGATCACTGTCGACGAGTTCGAGCAGAAACAGGGTGGTGATCGTCGACTTCGGGACTGGACGTTTCGTCGGAGGGCACAACGAGGACTATCTGACGGCCTTGGAACAAGCGGTTGGCGCACTCCGACCGGTCGTGATCGCGCCCTTCAGATACGGCCGTGAACTCGGTCGAGCTGCCCGATATCAGTCGGAGTTGCGGACCTATCTCGCTTGTCTCGGTCGACGCCACACCGACCCGACAGTGGTGGTCAGCCACAGTCCGGAGTTCAGCGACATAGCACTCTTTTGGCTAGCGGCCTGGTTGACGCCATGGAGCGATGCCGTTGGACTCTTCTTCTTTCGCCGCGCGGCCGACGGCATCGTCGGCCGCGACAATCGGCGGGCCAGATTCCTGACGCGGATCGTCCCGGGCCTGATCCGATCGGGCCGCATCTACCCGGTCTCCGACTCCCGCCCCGCCCTCGCAGCCTGGACTGCCGGTACCGACACGACAGGCACCCTGATCGCCATCCCCCCTCCACCCGGCTCATCCAAACCTCATCCGCGACCCGCGGGGGGACTCGTCGTAGGACTAGTCGGGAGCCTAAGGATCGAGAAGGGGGCGCGGGCGTACGACCTGGTCATCCGGGAAACTCTCTCATTCGACGAGACGGCCACCGTCAAGGTCCAAGTATCCGACGGGGCAGTTGGGGAACTGGCAGAAATCGCGGCGTGTCTACGGCGCAACTGGGTGGCCGAGCCACGCGTCGAGATCCTGACGGGCCATCTAGCGCCGGGCGCATACGCCAACCTGATCGGATCTACTGACGTGATCGTCCTGCCATACGAGCCCTCGACTTATGGGAGTGGCACGAGTGGTGTGATGCACGACGCACTCGCTCTTGGCAGAGTCGTCTTGGCGCCTAGGATCACATGGGCCACCGACAGGGAGTACCAGGACCACGACGACGTCATCTGGCTACAGGGGATGGATCCATCAGCACTCCAAGCAGGCATTAAGGCTGCCTTCCGCCGGGCCCGGATACTGCGAGCAAGGGCGGAAACACCTCCCTCTGGCGACGATTTCGTCCGCGATTGGCTCGATGCCATCCAGGCTGCAGCAGCCGCTGGCAAGGGGCGTCGGTGACATGGCTCGGGGCGCTGGAAAGAAGATACGAGAGACATTGAAGGTGGCTGTCAGATGAGTGAACGTGTCTTGGTTACGGGTGGGCGCGGGCTATATCGGGTCGGTCCTCGTGCCGGGCCTCCTCGAACGGGGGTACCAAGTTACGGTCCTGGACACGTTCCCGACTGGTGGCTCACAACTGGCCGACAGCTGTCGCTACAAGACCTTCACGGTGGGTTCGCGGTGATGTCCGAGATGAGCAACTCGTCGCATGCCTCGTCCGGCAGGCCGACATCGTGATTCCACTGGCAGCTCTTGTGGGCGCGCGCCCTATGTGAGCGCGACCCATACAGCGCCAAGAGCGTCAACCGCGATGCCGTTCTGATGTTGCTGCGCCATGTAGGCGTTGGACAGAAACTCCTCTACCCGACGAGCAACAGCGGCTACGGAATCGGCGGGCACGACGAGTTCTGCACGGAGGAGACGCCACTGAAGCCGATCAGCCTCTACGGGCGTACGAAGGTCGAGGCGGAGCAGGCGATCCTCGAGAGCGGGCAGGGCGTCACGTTCCGCCTGGCGACCGTGTTCGGGATGTCGCCACACATGCGCCTCGACCTCTTGGTGAATGACTTCGTCCACCGCGCCGTCACCGACCGGGTCGTAACCGTGTTCGAAGGTCACTTCAAACGCAACTACATCCACATCCGCGATGTCGCCAAAGCGTTCGTCCATGGGATCCAGCAGTACGAAACCATGTGCGGTGAGCCCTTCAACGTCGGGCTATCCGACGCGAACCTCTCGAAGCTTGAACTCTGTGAGGCCATCAAGCGTCGCGTTCCTGGCTTTGCGTACTTGGAGGCACCGATCGGAGAGGACCCCGACAAGCGGGACTACATCGTGTCGAACGCGAAGATCGAGGCGACCGGCTTCCAAGCCGACTGGTCACTCGATGATGGGATTCAGGAGCTGCTCAAAGGCTGCCAGATGATCCGCAACTCCAGGTACTCCAATGTCTGAGTCGGCTGCGCACCTCGAGACCACTCGTCCCCGGCTAGAAGGGCTGACGGCCGTCGTCCTCGCCGGCGGTCAGGGCACCCGTCTAGCACCACTCATCGGCAACGTGCCCAAGCCACTCGTCCCGGTCTGTGGACTGCCCTTCCTATCCTGGGTGACGTCGTGGCTGATCGGCCAGGGCGTCCAGGACGTCGTATTCTCGGCCGGGCACCTTGGCGAGCAGATTGAGGAATGGGTCACAGGCCTTCGCCTACCTGAGGACATTCGAACATCGTGCCACCGAGAGGTATCCCCTCTCGGGACCGGCGGCGCCCTCTTGGCTTGCCTGGATGTCTGCGAAGAGTCCGTGCTCGTCGTCAACGCGGACACGCTCCTCCTCGCCGACCTGCCACCGATCGTGTCGCGGTTCCAGACGGATCAACTCGACGGCCTCATCGTGGCGGTCCCGGTGGCGGATGCGACTCGATTCGGTACGCTCGGGCTTGGGGACAACGGCATGCTTCGATCGTTCCATGAGGAAGCAACCAGGACCCGGTATCGTCAATGGCGGTGTGAGTGTGCTTTCCAGAACGGCCCTCAAGCGTTTCTTGCCAGTTCGTCAGATGAGCCTCGAACTGGAGCTGTTGCCCGCTCTTCTGCGCAGCGAAGGCCGCATCGGGGTGACAACGCTCGAGATCCCGTTCATTGACATCGGCGTGCCGGAGACCTTGGCGATGGCGGACGCGTTCGTTGCGGCCCACTTCCCCGCTGCCCGTGAACTGCATGAGTAGGCCGATGTCTGCGAGCCATTGTGCAGGAGCAGAGCCCCACGTGCCGTACGGACCTATCGGGCTATCAGGATCGGAGCGATAGATCGATGATCTGCCGCGTGTGCGACTTCGCCCGACCTTGTTCCTGTCATCGATCTCGGCAGCCAGCCATGGGGCAACCACTTCCTCCGACCTGACGAAGCAGGTACGGAACCCGTCTACCCGTTGCGCGTGCTGTGGTGCGAGCGCTGCCACACCACACAACTCGACTACACCGTATCCAAAGAGACGATGTTCGGCGATCACACGTATCTGTCGGGGACGACCGAGTCGTTGAGTGAGCACTTCCGTGTGATCGCGGTCGAGGTCGACAGACGTTCGTCGGCGTCCACCACCCTTGCACAGTGTTGGACATCGGGTCGAACGACCGGAACTCAGCTCAAGCATTTTCAGACGATTGGTTACGACATCCTCGGTGTCGAGTCGTCCAGACATCAGCTGCTATCGCCCAAGAAACGGGGGTGCCGACGCTCCATGCGTTCTTCAACGAGGAGCTCGCACAGAGCCTGGGCCGTCGGTTCCAGGTGATCAACGCGGCCGGCGTGTTCTTCCATCTCGAGGAGCTGCACTCGGTATCGGAAGGGTCCGCCACGCACTTGAGCCCGGAGGAGTGTTCGTCGTCCAGTTCCTGTACATGAAGCGCATCGTGGAGAACGGCGCGTTCGACCAGATCTACCATGAGCACCTGCTGTACTACAACCTCCGAACGATCGCATGGTTGCTCGAGCGGCACGGCTTGGAGCTGTTCGATGCATATCTGTCGCCCATCCATGGCGGCTCCATCATTGCCTTCGTGGGTCATCCGGGACGGCACACGATCAGTGATCGCCTCCAGGCCATGCAGCGCGCCGAGGACGGGGCCGGGGCGAACGAACTGGCGACGTATCTGTCGTTTGCTGAGCGAATCGGCCACATGAAGGTCGAGAACCTGGCCTTTCTGGTAGCAGCACAAGACGCCGGCAAGCTTGTCTACGGTTTCGGCGCGCCTGTCAAGGGCAACACACTCCTCAACTACTTCGGCATCGGCACTCAGTTCCTCGAGTGCCTAGTGGAAAAAAACGACCTCCGCAGGGGCCTCGTTTCTCCGGGTATGCACATTCCGATCATCATTGAGGACGAGGTCCGCTCCCCGCCCCGACATCTACTACGTCCTCGCGTGGAACTTCAAGCGGGAGATCCTTGCCAACAACCAGGCGCTGCTCGAGCGGGGCGTGCAGTTCTTCTTCCCTGTCGATCCGGAGGGCGCCTGACATGGAAATCCTTGTGACGGGAGCGTCCGGTTTCATGGGCAGTGCGCTCGTTCGTCTGCTCGAGACTGAGGGTCATGCGGTCGTCGGCTTCGAGTTCGCGCACGGCCGATCTCACCGCCGATGACTCACTCGAACCATGGGCGGATCGGCGCTTCGACCGGATATTCCACCTTGCGGCGTGGACCCAGGCCGGTGACTTCTGCCTGTATCACCCCGGCGAGCAGTGGATCGTGAACCAACGCATCCACACGAACGTGCTTGTGTGGTGGCAGAGTTGGCAGCCCCAAGCGAAGTTGGTGAGCATCGGTACGAGTTGTTCGTACGATCCCAGCCTAGAAATGGCGGAGGAGAACTACCTGGCTGGCACACCGATCGATAGCCTCTTTGCCTACGCATACACGAAGCGGATGCTCCACGCAGGCAAACTGGCGCTTCACCGGCAGTATGGCCTGTCCTACCTCACCGTCGTGCCATCCACGCTCTACGGCCCCGGGTACCACACAGACGGGCGTCAGATGCACTTCATCTTCGACCTCATACGGAAGATCATCCGAGGCCGGCTCTACGACGAGCCGGTTGTGCTTTGGGGAGACGGTCACCAGTCGCGAGAACTCATCTACATCGATGACTTCGTCCAGATCCTGCTTCAGCTTGCGGACAACGTCGACAACGAATTGGTGAACGTCGGTGCGGGCGAGGAGCACACGATCCGGGGATTCGTTGCGCTCATTTGCGCCCAAGTGGGATACGACCCTCGTCGCGTGCAGTACGACGTAGGGCGTTACGTTGGAGCGCGCTCCAAGTGCCTACGAACCGAGAAGCTCCAGAGTCTCATTCCCGACCTTGCACTCACCCCGCTCGAAACGGGTCTCGCACGCACTATCGAGTGGTTCTGGGCAGAGCAGGAGAAGCTCACCCCGCGCAAGGGGTGACGAGAATCACGCTGCGAACCGCACGTGTCACGATTGCCACGAATCGGTCGGCCGACTGGCTCGCAATACGTAGCAGAAGCCGGTGATGTCCCACAGGTCGAAAAGGACAATGCGCCGGAACCGAAGCGTGTGATAGACGACAAGGACCGGCGCCAGGATCATCCGGAGCCATTGTCGGCGGTGGCGAGCGAACTCGACGCGGAGACCCCGGCCCTCGACCAGCGCACGGATCTCGTCCAGCCCGTAGGTGTGACGGTGTGAGCTGTCGTCGTCGAAGCGCAGACCGAGTCCCCGGATCGGACTAGGCGAATCCTACCGGGGCCCGAGTTCCGTCAGTGTCTCGGCCAATGCCCGTCCCCGGTCAGCCCATACGAAATGATCCGCGCACGCGCGAAACGCCGCCTCGTGGACCGCGTTCAGTTTCGCCAGATCATCGATCATCTCAATGATACCTTCGACGAGCCTGGCGACATCAGAGAACTCAAAGATGCTCTCACCGGCCACGAGGGGAGTCCCGGCGACCGACCCGGCGAGAGAGATCACGGGGACGCGATTGAAGATGTAGTGCAGGACCTTGAGCTTGAAACCGCCACCGATCTCCTCGACCACGACCCCCAATCGAGACCTTGCGAGATATGGTTCCACGCGGTCGACTGGACCGGTTACCACAACGCTCGGGAACGCGCTGCGGAGACGATCAGCGAAGTCATCAGGTACCTGCCCCACGATGTCGATGCCGATGCCAGCGCGAGCAAGCGGGCCCACAGCGACATCGAGGAAACGCCAGAGGTTGATTCGCTTCGCGATCCACGCATAGCTGCCCAGCAGTGTGATGCGGCGTGGCGTCTGCACATCGATCACCCGACCCTCAACTTGGGGCCCGTCGTAGCCTGGGGTCAGGACCAGGTAGCGCTGATCCGGTGCATGCAAGCGATATAGGTCTGCGTCGTGGTCCGTAATCACAGCCACGAGGTCAGCGGCACCCACCAGTCCTCTTTCGAGCCGGGCTGCCTTCACTGCGTCCCATCGGAGGCCGAGGCGCTTCGGTGATCGGCGGGGGGCGCTTGCCGCCAGCTGCCGTCGGACCGTCTCTTCGTGATTGTGCGAAATGTAGATCAGCAGCTTCGCACGGTCCTCGCTCCACCTTGGTCGGCCTTGGTCGAGGACACCAGCCATTGCCAGATTGTCGATCAGCACCGCATCCCAGGACCGTTCCCGGATCAGCGTGTCGAGGGAGTTCTGGATCTCTGGAGTCGAGAAGCGATACACGATCGCAGGTGCGCGACCAAGCAGGCTTCGGATTCGCCCGCGATCTGGGAACGGAATGGTGACCCACTCCGCCCCTTCCGTCACCGGTGGCCCTCCGTGGTCGTGACAGAGCACTGTGATCTCGACACCGGCCTTCACAAGCGACTCGATCAGCCGCGCAGAATAGGTCGCGTCTCCGCCGATGAAAGGTGGGTACGGCACAAGCCGAGTCACCCATAGGCAACGCAGGGGGGTCATGCCTCGGATTCGTGGGGTGCCCATTTGGCAATGACCTCGATCATGGCGACAGCATCCAACGGATCGTTCCCAGCGGCAGCGTCCAAGTCGGGAATTGCGATGTAGTTGACGGTCTCCGGGTGGATCCCCTCAACGGGAACGAACCGGCCTGCCGAGTTTGCGAAGACCCGGTAGCCGGCATCCCTGAGAAGACTCCAAACGCTCTCTGGCGTTCCGTCCTGGCGCGCCAGAAAGGGAGTCTGGCACTCGAGGTATATGACCGGCCGATGAAGGCTCAGGAGCGCGGCCGCTCCTCGCAACACACGCTCCTCAGCGCCCTCGACATCGATCTTCATGAACACCGGGTCGACAACGCTGATGGTGCCGTCCTGAACCAAGCTGTCAATGCGACGCGTCTTGATCTGAAGGGCACTCCCATCCTTGCCGCCATACCCGCTCCGGACCCAGGCCAACGCCGAGACAGGGATCCCGAACGGACCGTTGGGGACCATGAGTTCGGCGGTCTCGTCGTGGTCTGCAGCCGCGACTTCGAGGACTGTGCATCGGGGTGATCGTCCCAGAGCGCTGCGCAGCAGACGCGCCGCCGCCGGGTGGGGCTCGAGCGCAAACAGCACGGAGCGGGTGGAGGCATGGCGCTGCAGGAACCATGTGTATCGGCCGACGTTCGCACCGACGTCGAGAATCGTCTGGGAGCGAGCCGCCACGGCGGCGAGGAGGGCCTCGGTTGCCTCATCTTCAGGGAGTCCAAAACGGCCCGCCTGGCGGAGAACACGATGATAGAGGCCCTGCAGCCAGTTCTCGACGCGATCGCCGAGTGTCGAGAGCACCGCACGCCGACCGAGCGCCCGCAACCGGTCCAGCCTGCTGGGTCGCCACTCCAATCCGTCGAGGGGTGGCGTTGCCACGGTGAGCGCGCCAGAGACGAGGCGTCCGAAGATCCGCCGATGGCTGTCAAGGTGATTCTGCGGGTCGAACCTGGAGATAGCCTTCCGGGCCGTGCCCTCCATTTTCGAATAAGCCCCCTTGAGCGAGGAGTCGATCATCGATGCCAAGACCGCAGGATCATCGAGTGGGAAACGCCAATCCTCCGGCACGAACTCACGGAATGCGCCGGCGTCCGAGGCGAACACCGGCAGCCCACGAATCATCGCCTCCGCAGCCGGATAGCCAAAACCTTCGTACCGGGACGGCGCGATGAGCAGGTGGGCCCCAGCCATCAGCGTCTCACGCTCGGACTCCGGCACAAAACCGTGAACATGAACACGCTCGTCCATCACCATTGACCCGAGCTCGTCCGTACCCCACCACTGGCTGCCAACGACGTCGAGGCGCCAGCGGCGATGAACGAGCTGCAGCGACTGGAGAAGGAATGGCAGGTTCCGGCGTGGGACCACGCTGCCGACGAAGAGGAGACGGAGATCCTCCTCCGGGCCCGGCAGCTGCCGGACTCTCACAGACCCGGCCGGCGCGACGAAGCGCGGCTGGGCGACAACAATCGGTAGGTCCGACGAAACGAGGCGTCGAAGATCGTCTGCCGTCGTCTCGGAGACGGACTTGACCAGCCGTGCACGACGGAGTGATGCCAGAAACGTGTGTCTCCAGTAGGCCTGTATGAAGCGTTGGCGGAGCATTCGACCACTTGCCAAGGGGTCGATCAAGAAGTAGAGGTCATGAACCGTCACCGAGCCGGGAACGCCCAAGAACCGAGGAAGGGCCGTGATCTCGCAGTGCACGGCGGTCGCCCGGATGCGTCGCGCGACAAGGGGGAGAAGAACCAGAGATGCAAGAAGGCGAAGCCTCTTCGGAATGGCCACCGGGTAGGTCGCTAGACCGAAGGTTTGGAACACCGAGCTGTGCCTCCGGTCGTGGACAACCACAAACTCAAACTCCGGCATCCGCCGGCATGTGTCCAGCAGATCGTGCATGGCTGTCGTGAACCCGCCGTCGTGTGGGGAATACGCGATAGCGTCAATGAGGATGCGAGGCCGATGGCAAGTGCTGTTCATGCCGAATAGCCACTCACCAGCGGAGCGAGACGACGGATCCCGCATGCTCGATCCGGAAGTCGACGCAGCTTTCGGCTCCGATCTGTTCACACAGGGTGGCCCGTCGGTCGGGCGGCACAACCATCAGAAGAAAGCCGCCGCCTCCGGCGCCGCAAAGCTTGCCTCCCAGCGCCCCAGCTCGACGACAGCGGTCATACAAGTCGTCGATGTCCGGCGAGCTGACGTTCGGGGACAGCCGCTTCTTCAGCTGCCATGTCTCCTCCAGAAGGCGTGCCAGCTCGCGCGGTAGGTCGTCTCCATGCTTCGTCTCGAAGGCCCGTCGTCCTTCACCGACAAGTTCGACCATCGCCTCGAGCTCTGCGTCCACTCTGTGCTCGACAGTGTTCGCCATCTGGGCGCTGAGAACCTGCGACGCGTGCCTCTTCACACCTGTGTAGACGAGTACCATCCAGTCGGCCAGGCGGTCTAGGTTCGTACCGCTGACATGCAACGGGAGGATGCCCAGCCGATCGCCCTCGAAGGTGAAGTGGTTCAGCCCTCCGAAGGCGGCGTGGAGTTGGTCCTGGATTCCAACACGCTCCCGAAGGGTGTTCTGCTCGATGTCGATCGCGAGCTCGGCAAGCTCCAGCTTCGTACGCGAAAGCCCTTTGAGCGCCGAAACAAGACTGATGAACCCGACCGTGAACGCTGAGGAACTTCCGAGGCCTGCATTGGCCGGAAGGTCGGCCTGGATGCTGTAGTCCGTGGGGGAGGTGAAGTCCTCGAGGTTGAGCACGGCACGCACGACAGGGTGCTCGATCTCGGTGATGTCGTTTCCCATCTCAAGCCGCGAATAGGTCAGTCGGTAGCGGTAGTCAACGAACGCCCTGAGCTGAAGTGCCGAGATGTAGATGAACTTATCGATCGTGAAGCCGAGCACGGCACCGGGGCGGCGACGGTACCACTCCGGGTAGTCCGATCCACCGCCGAAGAGGCTTACGCGTAGCGGCGTTCGCGACGTGGTGAACATTATTCTGTATCGCCCGTCATCCTGTGTAGCCCAGCTCGATTTCGAGCGCGGCGCAGAGCATCTGGCCGAGAGTGATGTGCATTTCCTGAATCCTCGCCGTTGCGGTTGCAGGCACGACCAAGATCGGGTCCGCCAAGTCACGAAGTTGGCCCCCGTCAGCGCCAGTCAGCGCTGTCACCCTCAGCCCCAGCGAACGAGCGGTTTCAAGGCCACGCACAACGTTGGCACTACGCCCGGAGGTTGATATCCCCATGGCGAGATCCCCCGGCCGCCCCAAGGCCTCGACCTGTCTGGAGAAGACTTGCTCGTACCCTAGGTCGTTTGCCGCCGCCGTCAACGTCGATGTATCCGTCGTCAGCGCGATGGCCGCGATCGCGGCTCGGTCGGTGCGATAGCGTACGGTGAGCTCCGTCGACAGATGCTGGGCGTCGGCAGCGCTACCGCCGTTCCCAAAGAAGAGGATCTTGCCACCCCCTTGGATCGTCTCGCACCATGCTCCGACCATCGCTGTGAAGGGTTCACGGAGTTCCTGCTGGGTGGCCCTGAGGACCGCTGCGTGTTCGTCAAGCTCAGTATCGAAGAAAGCGCCAACATCAGTCATCACGGTCAGCTCCTGGCTTCCGTGGTCGCGCCGCTGTCATCTGTGGCTAGGTACAGCCTTGGATCCTGGCGAGCTCCCATACCCTTATTCTGTCGTACCCGGGCAGAATACAGGCTACGTCGCCCAGCATGATGAGCAGGGCGCCGACTCGACCTCTCCTCGACACGCCCCTGTGGTTCCAGACGATCCAGGTAACCCCTCACCGCTGCCAACACGAGAAGGGCGGGCACCAAGAGCGTTCCGACCCCCACGGCATGTATCACCAGGAATATGGTCGGCATGAGAAGCCGTCCGAAACCCAGCATGCGGAACACGTAGACAATCAGTAGCAGGCCGCCAAGACCCAGTTCGGCCGCGAGATTCAGAACCACGATGTCCGACTTGTAGAAAGATGCCGTGGACAAATCCAGAAACTGAGCGAAGTCATCCCCGTAGACAGCGCGCTCGCGAAAGTTTCCGTAGCCGACGCCAATCGGAAACGACCCGGACACAACATCGGCCGCAACGATCACCGAGGCCGATCTCATCAACACGGATGGGTCGCTTCCTTGTATCACGGCCTCGACCCGGTCGGATCGGACTGTGCCGACCAGTAGCACTGCCACCACCAGAACGCTCAAGAGGCTGACGAAGTGGGCACGGTGCTGGGCAAGGAGTGCAAGCACCACGAGAGAGACAAAGAGGAACAATGTGCCGGATTGCAGAGCGAAGGCAGCCGCGGTCATCATCACTAGGGCTGCCCGTCTAGCCGACGGCATCAAGTGGTAGACGGCCGAAAAACTGACGGACAAGGCCAAGGCTGCCCACGCAGGCTCCGCGCTCCAGGCAGCGAGCCGGTATCCGTAGTAGGCGTTCACTGCTACCGGCCCGGACGGAGTCAGAAGCCTCACGATGCTCAGATCTACTCCAGACATCTGCCACGTCAGCCATGTGACAAGGACGTACCCGGTGAGGACCACATGGGCGAGAAGAGCTGCTGGCCCGAGTGCGGCGAGCACGCGATCGCCCGCCCGGGCAAACACCCCTCGGACGAGAACCAGAGAGAGACAACGAAGACAGCGAGCTGGAGGTAGCCGACCACGTTCATCGCTCCGTGAACCAGAAGTTGAAGGGCGAGACCGACGCCAAACAACCAAAGCACCGCCTCGGCCTCTTGAACATCCGCCGCCGCAAGCCTTTGCCCGGTGACCATCAAGAATCCGGCTAGAAGCACAACGAGGATCGAGAAGGTCACGATCCACGGTGACGGTAAGTTGAAGCGTGACTGAAGGCCACCGGCGAGCCCGTCACCATAGCCCACCACGAGGAGGGCGACTGCAAGCAGAACCACCGCGGCTGTGGGCACTTGAACCCGCCTAGCCCCGGTGATCATGAGCTTCCAAGTACCACGCTATGGTCGCTCTCAGGCCGTCTTGAAACAACATCATCGCACGGAAACCGAAAGACTCCAACGCCCGACTTGGGTCTAGCGCTCGGCGCGGTTGACCGTCCGGTTTGGACCCTTCCCAACGGACCGCGCCTTGATACCCAGTGAGTTCCATGATCAAAGCGACAAGCTCATGGATCGCGATCTCCTGCCCCACACCCAGGTTCACGGGCTCCGGGCCGCCGTAGCGCTCAGCAGCGAGGACGATTCCTTCCGCCGCGTCATCCACATAGAGGAACTCCCGAGAGGCGGAGCCCGTGCCCCACACGTCGATGTGATCGGCACCCGACTCGCCTGCGTCGACACACTTCTTGATCAGCGCAGGGATGACATGGGAGGTCGCCGGGTCGAAACTGTCGCCCGGGCCATACAGGTTCACCGGGATGAGGTAGATCGCGTTGAACCCGTACTGCGCCCGGTAGGCCTGGCCCTGCACGAGGAGCATCTTCTTCGCGAGGCCATATGGGGCGTTCGTCTCCTCCGGGTAGCCGTCCCAGAGATCATCCTCGTGGAATGGGACCGAAGCGAGCTTCGGGTACGAGCAGACAGTGCCGACCGTGACGAACTTCGCGACGCCGGCGAGTCGGGCCCGCTCGATGAGTTGGATTCCCATGATGGCGTTGTCGTAGAAGAAGCGGCCCGGATTTGCTCGGTTCGCCCCTATCCCACCCACAACCACGGCGAGGTGGATGACTATCTCTGGCTGCCCGTCGACAAGCGCACGGTCAATCCCGGCTTTCGTGCGCAGGTCGTAGTCACGGCTACGTGGCACGAAGATCTGATTGGCACCGCGCGATGCGAGTTCATGGACAACCGCTCGGCCGAGGAAGCCGCCGCCGCCAGTAACCATCACCCTCCGGTCGGGCCAGAAGCCAGTCATGGTGCCACCCCTCGCCTCTCCCGTACCCGACCATCGATGAATCGAACAGGATCAAGGCCGGCTTCCAAGAGTTCCGCTTCGAGCATTATCTCGATCAGTTGGCCGAACCGGACCTTCGGCTCCCAAGCGAGCTTCTCCTGTGCCTTCGAGGCATCGCCCAGCAGGGCGTCCACCTCGGTCGGCCTGAAGTATCGGGCGTCGATTTGGACATGCTCCTGCCAGTCGAGGCCCACCAACCCGAATGCTCGCTCGACGAACTCGCGGACCGTGTGGGTCTCGCCGGTCGCGATCACATAGTCGCCCGGAGTGTCCTGCTGGAGCATCCGCCACATCGCCTCGGTATACTCGGGGGCATAGCCCCAATCGCGTCTGGCGTCGAGATTGCCAAGATAGAGGTACTGCTGGTCCCCCTTGAGGATCGCGGCTATCCCACTCGCCACCTTGCGGGTGACAAAGGTCACCCCCGCCGGGGCGACTCGTGATTGAACAGAATGCCGTTGCTCGCATGCAGGCCATACGCCTCTCGGTAGTCCACAACCATGAAATGGGCGAACACCTTCGCTATCGCGTAGGGGCTGCGCGGGTTGAACGCCGTCCGCTCATTCTGTGGACTCTCAAGAGCCTTGCCGTACATCTCTGAGCTACCTGCTTGGTAGAGACGAACCGGCCAATCGGCTCCTCGGACGGCCTCCAACATCCGGAGCGCGCCCATCCCTACCGTGTCCGCGGTGTATTCCGGCATCTCGAAGCTCACCTTGACGTGGCTCTGGGCGCCCAGGTTGTAGACCTCGTCCGGCTTGATTCTGTGAAGGTGACCGATCAGCGATGAAGAGTCGCTCAGGTCGGCGTAGTGGAGGAAGAGCCGCGTCCCGGGCTCGTGCGGATCGCGATAGAGGTGGTCGATCCGGCCTGTGTTGAACGAGCTGGAGCGGCGAATCAGTCCGTGAACCTCGTAGCCCTTCTTCAGGAGGAGCTCTGCGAGATACGAGCCATCTTGCCCTGTGATCCCTGTGATTAGCGCCTTCTTGCCGCTCGGCGTTTCGGTCATCATGCGACGATACCGTCTACCAGGGCGGCCCGCGGGCGAGACAAGTGGCCGCGGAGGTATTCGCCGCCCGCGCAGGCGGGTCCGGCGGCCATGAGCCGAGCAACTACCTCGGGACGCTCTCGAACCACGCGAGGGCCTCGAGGAGCCGCTCCGGCTCTCCAGTGGGAACAACGAGTCCCGCCCCGGACCGTTTCGACCTCCCGAGCCGATCCGCCTTCAGGTGGGGCACCGCCGCGAGGATCGGCCGACCGGCGGCGAAGTATGAGGTGAGTTTGCTAGGAAGGGACATGCCAATCTGCGTCGCACGTTCCGACAAGAGGAGGACATCGGAGGCGGAAAGCAGACTCGCGTGAATCCCGTCGGGTTGAACACCGAGGAAGCTCACGTTTGGGAGACCTCGGGCTGCGGCCCGGACTGCTCCCGCCTGATTCCCCCCACCGGAGAAGACCGAAGCGCACAGGGTCGTCCCGCCCGGCGGCGAGGCGGGCGGCGTCGAGGACCTGCTCGAGGCCCTGCTTGAGACCCATGTTCCCAGCGTGGAGGACGATTTGGTCTCCGTCCGCCCAGCCGAAGCGGCTGCGGGTTTCCAGCACCGTCATCTCGGGTGCTGCGAGGCGGGTCCAGTTCGGGATGTGAGCGATGATTCGCTCGGGAACGCCTAGGGAGGCGAGGTACGGGCTGAATTCCACTGAGACGACCCCGATCGCCCGGGCACCGCTCGCCACCCACGCCTCTGCCCCACGACCGTCGCCTTCGCGACGGCGCGCCCTCCGCTGATCCCAGATTGGCATGCGGCCGGACCCATGACATCCTGGAAGAGGAGACCGTAGGGAACGTGCAGCCGCGTTCCGGTGAGTCGTGCCAAGACACCTCCGGACAGGCTAGGAATGATCCCCAGGGTTCGCGTCCGGGGCGCGGGAGGCGCAGGCTGGCGAGAAAACCGTTGAGTCCGAATGTCCCTTCGTAACACGCTCGCCGGATGGCCGACTGGGTCGCTGGGACGTAGTGTGCTGCTCTGACGACTGTGACGCCACGGATCGCCTCACGGTGGATGGAGCGCTCGCGGAGTGCCGGGTGCAATCCGCCAAGCCGGGTAGTGCGGTAGCCCAGTAAGCACCGTCACTTCGTCTCCCCTCGCGGCAAGGTGCTCAGCGAGTCCCGCTGTATACGGCCCGACCGCGGTCAACTCTGGGTAGTAGTTGATCCCGATGATGAGCACCCGCAGCCCGGCCGACCTGCTCGCGCGTCGCCGTGTTCTCTTGCTGGCGTAGCGGTCCTGGTTTCACTCTGTCGCTCCTCTGCGGATCTCCCCACCCTGGAGCGATCGGCTGCACCTCGGCCGGTGAGCAAGCTTGAAATGCTTCTCGACGTGCATATCGGGCACCAAGGTCAGCGACGATACGCGGTTTACCAACCCCAAGGGATTGAGACAATGTATCTTCACCAGGTTCGCAGCGCCTCGGTGGCGTCCCACGTCCGGTGTAGTAGTGGTTATGGATGTGGACTCTTCGGGGCATGTTACGCGGCGAGCGTGACAGCTTCTTTGCCTTGTGGGTGGGGATCCTCCTTGTGGTTGAGTTGGTGCGGGGTCCCCCACCACCTTGCGCCGCCCGGTCCATGACGGCCCAGACGAGGGTTAGGCAGCTGGTAGCTTCGGGCATCCGACCGGTCACTATGACTCT
>CAVOQP010000007.1:0-20148 GCA_963698385.1 uncultured Acidimicrobiia bacterium
GCCACGTATTGCTCACCGACGATCCGGGCGTTCTACCGAGTTTCTTGCGGAGCGACGAGAGGTGGACATCAACGGTTCGGCCCGGGCGCCGCCGGGCTCGTGCCAGACCTGGGTGTACAACTGGGTCTTCGAATCACATCCCCAGGGCGGCTCGCCAAGGCGACGAGAAGATCGAACTCCTTGGGCGTCAGCACCATCTCGACCTCGTTGAGGAGGGCGAGGCGCGGACCCGGCTTGAGCGTCAGAGCACCGACGGTGATCTCACCCTTGGGATCGCTTTCTGCCCTTCGTCGGAGCAGCGCAGCCACCCGCGCCACAAGGTGGGCGCCTGACACCGGTTTGGTGACGTAGTCGTCGGCGCCGTTCTCGAACGCGCTGACGATGGTCGGGTCGTCTTCCCTGGCAGTGAGCACGAGCACCGGGACGTCACTGACCGAGCGGACCATCTTCAGGAGTTCCAGGCCGTCGAGGTCGGGGAGGCCAAGGTCGATGCAGCCGAGGACGCCATCGGGCCGTTCAGAAACGAGGTGGCGCAAGCCCTCCATCGTGGTGCCCTCCGCATGGGTCTCGTGGCCGGCCTCGGCGAGGTGGCGGCACAGCAGTCCGCGGATCCGTTGGTCGTCTTCGATAACCAGGAGCCGTGCCATGGGGGAAGCGTAGAAGAGAACCCGGACAGCGTCGGCCCCGATACCATCCGCACATGGGGCGTCGGGTCTTCTTCGTCGGATTGTGGATCGTTGCCACCCTCGGCATCGGCTTGGCAGCGTGCACCGCTGTGAGCTTCGTCGACCGCGGTCGTCTTCCCCGAGGGCCAGGCGATCCGGGTGATCGATCTGCCGCCTTCGACAACGACGACCACAACCACCACCACGCTCGTGGTTGCTCTTCCGGAGACCCCGACCACCTCGAGCGCTACGACCACCACCTTGCTCCCGACCACGACGACGAGCACCACGACAACCGCTGCACCCGCCACGGTTCCCGAGACCACGACGACCACCACGACCGAGCCGCCGCCACCGCCGACAACTACCACGTCCACCACGACCACGACCACGACCACGACGATCCCCGTGACCACCACGACCGTGCCTCATGCGGTCACATTGCCGGCGACCGGGGGCGAGGTGACGGTCAGATACGCTGCTGGGACGGGCGCGACGCTGGTCGAGGTACTCCCCGACCCGGCGACTCGGCGCAAGTGTTGGAGAGGGGCCCCCTTCATCGTGCGAGTGACCTTCGCCGGAGCCAACGAAGCGGTGACTGGCGGTGTGGCCTGTACGGTCGACGAGCCGTGTGAGGTGTGGTGACGGGACGCCGCTGGGGCGGCCGGCTGAAGCCCGAATCGCTTTCCTTTACCGTTTCTTTACATATTCGATGCAGTCTCCTGACCGAGATTCATCAGGAAGCCGCGGGCCGGCTGACGTAGGTGACGCCGTACTTCGCACAGGTGTGCCGAGTCGGGTCCTCCCGGTAGAGCCGGAACAAGAGGGGGCCATGTCCAGTATCAGAACAAATAGGAGGAGCAAATGCTTCGCAACATGAAGAGGACGGTTGTCGTTCTCGCAGTGATGTCGCTGCTCGTCGGGCTATGCCAGCCACGGCGTTGGCAGTCGAGACTCTCGAAGAGGGTGACATCGCCACCGTCAGTGTGACGGTGAAATCCGGCGCCGCCGCCGTGGTCGGTGCCACAGTCACCGTGAAGGTGGGAACCGTTGTAGTTGACGCCCCCCACCCCGACCAACGGGCTTGGTGTCGCCACTCTGAGCGTCCAGGACATCGACTGGGATGGGGACACGACCGTCGAGACGCTCAAGGGATCCCCACTGGGACCGCTGCTTCGATGACGGTGCTCAGTGCTGGCGTTACCGACGACGACTCGGTGACTCTCAACGAGAACGGCGCCCTCGAGATCGCAGAGCTTTCTGTGAACATCGGGACGACCAACACCGTCAAGGGTAATGTCGACTCTCGGTCTGGGGCTGCCCGTACGTGTTCACCGAGGTTGAAGACGCGACAGTTACGGCCTACATGGGCGGCGTGGCCGTGGCCTCGACGATGTCTGCTGCCGGAACGGGTGACTTCACGCTCCCGCTCAACGCAGGCGACTACACCATCTCAGCGAGCTTGAAGACGGCGGTCCCTGGGACGGTCGTTACCACTCGTGCGGCGGTTGTGAGCCTTGCGGATGCCATCGACAATGGCGAGGTCATGTGGTTCAACAACAAGGCCACGACGACCGGTGCACAGGTGATTACGGTCGCTGACTCCGTTACTGGGGTTCAGTTCACCTACATCAATGACACGAACGCCGATGGCGACACTGGAGCCAACATCGAGGACTTCGATCACTTCGAGGTTCCGTTCGTGGTCTTCACCGATCTCGCTGGTCACTGGTCACACGACTTCGTGTCTTAGCTGGTGACGCTGAGCATCGTGTCCGGTTGCACGGCTACGACATACTGCCCAGAGGGCTTCGTCACACGTGCGCAGTTCGCTGCGATGCTCGGTCGTGCCTACACCGGTGGTGCGGTTCCTGTCGCCGTGACGGCCCCGTATCCTGATGTTCCGGTGACTGAGTGGTACGCGGGTTACGTCAGCTTGCTCAAGGGCAAGGGTGTTATCGCTGGCAATAGTGCCGGCAACTTCGACCCGAATGGCACGCTGACTCGTGCCCAGGCCGCAGCGATGATCGCTCGCTACAAGGCTGCCCACGAAAGCACAGCAGGAGCGACGGCCACCGCCGCAGGCGTCCTCGTTATTGGTGACGCGAATCTCGACACCAAGATCAATGAGGCGGACCTCCCGGCAGCGACGCTTGCGTTCATCGACGTGCCAACGAGCTACTGGGCTGCGAAGCACATCTCGTACCTCGTCAAGAGCAACGTTATTGCGGGTCAGGCTGATGGGACCTTCGGTCCTGAGGGCACGCTTACCCGTGCGCAGCTTGCCGCAATGCTGTCTCGTTTCTTCTCCTAATCCGAGAGAGACAGTTCAGCTGAAGGTACGAACCTTCGGAGAGGGCCGGCCGCAAGGCCCGCCCTCTCGTTTGCCCCGGACGGATCCCTTACGCCTACTCTCCAACGGATGCCAGAGCCAGCCGTTTCGGTCATCCTCCCCGTCTACGCCCAGCAGGAAGCCCTGAACCTCACGTTGGAAGCATTGGCGCGCCAGGACCATTCCTCGTACGAGATCGTCGTCGTCGATGACGGAACGGACCCGCCGATAGAGGCTCCCGCTTCGATCGACGGCGTGGTAGTCCGAGTCGTACGCCAGGCCCGGGACGGGTTCGGTCTGGCGCGAGCCCGCAACACCGGTGCCCGCGCCGCGGCGGGTGACGTTCTCATCTTCCTCGACTGCGACATGATTCCTGTTCCCGGGTTTGTCACGGCGCACGCTCGTCATCATGAGGCCTCCGACCACGCCGTTGTGGTTGGATTCCGAGGGCACGTCGATACGGACGGCGTGACGGCAGAGATGGTTCGTTCGGCGGCGGAGTCGGGCGACGTCGGTGTGCTCTTCTCGGGGGCCGACGTCGACCACCCGACGTGGATCGAGCGGCACTGGGAACGAACCAACGATCTCCGGTCGTCCCATCACGATAAGTGGCGGGCGATGTCGGGAGGAAACCTCTCGGTCCGAAAGGAGCTCTGGGCACTGGTGGGCGGAGCGGACGAGTCCTCCGGCAGTGGGGCGGCGAGGACAACGAGACTGCCTACAGGCTGCTGGCCGCGGGGGCGGAGCCGCGAGTTGAACGAGCTGCCTTCGCCTGGCATCAAGGGGAGGGCCACCAGCCATCCGATTCGGAGAAGCGTTCGCTACGCGAACAACAGGCCCGCCTTGAGCAGCTCATCACCGACCCGACAATCCGCCATCCTCGGAGTGGGCGGGTCTTTTCGAACCCGCAGACCGTGCTCCGCCTTTCGTCGTCCGAGTGGGGGCAAGCGGTGGCCGACTCCGCCATTCGGTCGGTACTGGCCGGCTCGGAGTCCGACGTACTGATTGAGGTCGAGGCCGACCACCCCTCCGAGTGGCTTCGGCGGCGGTACTCAGCCGACCCACGTGTCGTCGTGTGTGGGAGTCGGTGCCCAGTCCGCGGTCCGGTTCCCGTTGCTGCGGATCTCCGTCCGCGAGCCATGGGGGTTCGCCTACGGGACACTGGACGCCCTGGTTGATGCGGTCCGGTCCGGAGCGGTGGGGACCGTCCGTGTGCCGTTGCGCGAAACGGAGGTGGTGGCCAGGCTCCAAAGGGTAGAGGGGCGACTCGATCGACTCGGAGTCACGGATCGCGACGAAGCTGCCCGGGAGTTCGGTGAGGTCACGCTGTCAGCGGAGGATCTCGGCATGCGTCCGGTGAACGGCGACGAGCGGTGGGAGCGAGGGGCTGCCACTCCGATCCGTCGACCCACCCCGCGAAACGAGGTCCGCGTTGAGAAGGCCCGGAGGCGCTTCGGTCGCAGTTAGCCGCCCTTGGCCTGCCCTCCGCTGAAGGCGGACGAGGGGCCTTCCCCTCAGCCCCGCTGGGGGACAGACCAGACGGCAGACTCCTCCTTCGCGAGGGGGCGGCCACAAGCGGATACCGCCACCGACGATACGATTCCCCACGGAAAGGCACGTGCTTGATACGTATCGTGGCGATGCTCCTTCTGGGTGTGATGACCCTCGGCCTGGCGCTGCCGGCGGCCGCTGGCGATGTCGTCTACCTCGACGAGGACTTCGAGAGCGGTCTCGATTTCAACTCGCGGGCGTGGGCATCTTCCCCTCGCTGATGGGCATCTCGGGGCGGGGGTGCGGGTTCCGATCAAGGCTGGTGCCCACTGGGGCGGAACGCCCACTTCTACTTCAACAGCAAGGGCTTCGACCAACCCGACCAACTGTGGTGGCGGTACTGGATCCGCTTTCCGCAGGGTTTCGCGCTGGGTGCCAACGACGCGGGAAAGCTTCCGGGGCCAGCAGGCCTCTACACCTACAACTGCCTCGGGCTGAGCGTGTCGACCCCGGAGGAGCCGTGTTGGTCCGCTCGTATGCACATGGGTCGGTCGGTGCCGGCCTACGGCGCTCCCGACTATCCCCAAGGCCCGGACGGCGTCACTCAACTCGGGTTCTACGCCTACCACCTCGATGGTCCGACCGACCAGGGCGAGACCATGCGCTGGAATCGCTCACAAGCATCACTTGCCGATCGGCACCTGGTACTGCGTCGAGGGCTACACGTCGATGAACACGCCAGGAGTGCGAGACGGGGTGCTCCAAGGATGGGTGGAACGGTGCTCCGGCCTTCTCGAGGAGTGATGTTGCGTTCCGCCGGGTCGGGAGGTACACTCCACATCCAGGACTTCTGGTTCCTCGGCTACTACGGGGGAAGTGCAACCTCACCGTCGACAATGAGGTCCACTTCGATAGCCTGGCTCTGTCTTCGCAGCGACTCGGGTGTGACGACTCGGTCCGTCATCAGGAGTCGCTCCGTGACGTGCGCGAACTGGTATTCGGAACCGAGATCCAATGGCTGGTCGACGCCGGCGTCTTCAAGGGGTGCAATCCGCCCGACAACAACCGTTTCTGCCCGGATCGGTTCGCGACCCGTGGACAGATGGCCGCATTCCTGGAGCGGGCGCGCTCCACCTGCCGGCAGGCGTCTCCCGTTCAGTGACACGAGCGGGTCGACGTTCGAGGTTCAAGATTCGCGCGGTCGGTCAGAGCTGGCATCACCCAGGGCTGTACCGCCGATCGGTTCTGCCCGGGAAGCGAGGCCGTGACGAGGGAGCAGATGGCAGCGTTCCTGGCCCGCGCCCGGACCTTGTACCGTCCAGCGGCGGACTGTTCTCGGACGATGACAGTTCCCTGTTCCAAGCAGAGATCGAGGCGCTGCGCTACGCAGACATCACGCAGGGGTGCGGCCCGAGGTTGTTGCTGCCCGCAGGACCCGGTGACGCGGGACAGATGGCAGCCTTCTTGTTCAGGGCTCTGGGTTGAGACGCCTTCAAACCCCCGATCAACGGCGCTCGAAGCTTCGTCAGCGCTTGATCGATTCGCTGGTAGTCCGCCACGATCTGGGCCGGGTCGCCGACCTCGAGGACCTTGCCCTTCTCCAGCCACATCACCCGGTCGCTGAACTCCTCCACGCTGTCCAGGTTGTGGCTGACGTAAACGATCGTCCCGGACCGCTCCAGCAGGTCCAGCATCGTCTTCATCGACTTCCGACGGAAGTCCTCGTCACCCACCGACAGCACCTCGTCGACGAGGAGGATGTCGGGGTCGAGGTGCATTGAGATGCTGAACGCCAGCCGCGAGAACATGCCGGACGAGTAGGTGGTCATGGGGCGCTCGATCGCCGACCCCAGCTCGGCGTAGTCGAGGATCGAGTCCAGGCGTCCCTCGATCTCGGCGACGGTCAGTCCGTTGGCGAGGCAGCCCAGGTAGATGTTGCGTCGGCCTGAGAGCTGCCGGTTGAACCCGACCCCCAATTGCAGGAGGGTGGACGTGCGGCCGTTCACGGTCACCGAGCCGGCGTCGGGTCGGAGGGTGCGGGCGAGCACCCGCAGGAGCGTGGACTTCCCGGCGCCGTTGCTTCCGACGATCCCAAAGGCTTCCCCGCGCAGGATCTCGAACGAAACCCCGTCGAGGGCCACGACCTCCTCGCGCTCGGGAGACACGGCCCCGTGCGATGCTGCGCCGGAGCGTCGGGGCCTTCTCGACGTACGGGTTGAACCGCACCTCGATGCCCTGGGCGGAGATGGCCACTGCGGTCATATGTGGCGAACCATGTTCCCCTCGAAGCGGACGAACGAGAGGATCCCGAGGACGAAGATGACCGCTGCCCACACGACCGAGCCCACGATGGAACTCGAGGAGAGGGCGTCCCCCATGAGCACCCAGCGGTAGAGATCCACGATGGGGACCATCGGGTTGACAATGAGCCAATCGGCCGCCCACGGGGCGCGGTCGGTGACGAAGCTGATCGGCCAGATGATCGGAGAGAGGTAGAGCCACAGCCGGGTGAAGTGGGGGATGAGGTTGTTGATGTCCCGGAACGGGATCACAAGGCGGGCGGTGACGGCCGCCAAACCAAGGTTGAACATGACGTGGAGGGCGAGGACCCCCGGCAGGGCAAGCAGTTGCCACCCCGGGAGGATCCCGTCAACGGGGATGGCGAGGGCATAGAACACCAGCAGGGAGGCGAGGAAGCCGATCGTGGACTCGATCAGCGCCGAGATCGGGAGGATGAGCCTCGGGAAGCGGATGTTGGCGAGGAGCGACATGTTCCCGAGGATCGAGTTGCGCCGCCCGTCATCGAGAGTGTCGTGAAGTTGAAGACGAACATGCCCGACAGGAGGTGGGCGAGGTAGCGGGGCTGGGCGTCTATGCGGTTGAAGAGCACCCCGAAGACGAGGAAGTACACGAGGCTGAGCAGGAGTGGATTCAGGACCCACCAGGCCAAGCCGAGCGCGGTATTGGCGTTCCTGGCCCGCAGGTTGGCGGCCGCCAGGTACTTGGCGAATTCCCGGCGACGCCACAGGTCCTTCAGGTAGGTCCGCCACGCCGAGAGGCGCGGAGCGTCGGAGGTGGTGACGGTGGACACGGCCGGAAGTGTAGAAGAAGCCTGATCGAGGTGGTCCCACCCCTCACGGTCCGACGGTTGGAGTTGCGTTCCCTAACCTGTCGTCGTGCTGGAAACCATCCGCCTGGGTCTGCGTCGTCGGCGATCCCCGAACGATTACCTGGCGTTGCAGGCCCACCTCTCGGCGGTCACGATCGGCCAGATCGAGGACCGTGATCGATCGCTGGACGGCCTTGCGTGCCTGGAGATCGGATCGGGACGCGGTGGGTACTCGGCTGCCATTGCCGAGCGGGCAGCTTCGCTCGTATCGGTTGACCTGCAGCATCCCGAGACTCCGGCCGCGCCCAATGTCAGGAGGATCGAGGCCGATGCCCAAGAGCGGCTTCCGATAGAGGCCGGTTCCATCGACTTCGTGTTCTGCTCCAGCGTCATCGAACACGTGGACCGCCCCGACGCCCTCTTGGCAGAGATACACCGAGTGCTCCGGGCCGATGGCAGGTTGTTCCTCTCTTTCCCACCCTTCTACTCGCTCATGCTTGTGGGTGGTCACCAGTTCAAACCGTTCCACCTGCTTGGCGAATGGCTGGCCGTACGGCTCACCAACCGCGTTCGGGGGACCGACCACCGGGGGTATGCCCGCTGCTACGGCGAGTTCGGACTCGTTCCGCTCACGATCCGGGAGGTGCGGAGGATGCTCGAGCAGTGCTTCACCGTCCGGGACGTCTTCACCCGCGGATCGAGGGTGAACCCGAGCAAGCTCCCTCCGCCGCTGGGTGATCTGCTCACATGGCACGTTTGTTTCCTGGCTAGTCCGAAGCCGCATGTCGGGTCAACATGATCCACGTGTTCATTGGGACGAAGGCCCAGTACATCAAGACGGCTCCGTTGCTTCGCCTCATGGACGAGCGGAGGGTCACCTATCGGCTCATCGACACAGGGCAACACGCTACGTTCGCACAGGGGCTTCGACGAGAACTCGGCGTGCGGGAACCCGATGTCCGTCTCGGTTCGGGAGCCGATGTCACTTCCATTCCGAAGGCCTTGGCCTGGGCCCTCGGAGTGGGCCAACTCCTCCTTCGACCAGGCAAAGCGCGGCGGGAGCTGTTTGGGGGGCGGGGGGTGTCTGCGTGGTTCACGGAGACACGCCTTCGACGCTTCTGGCAACCCTCTTGGCTCGTCGAGCGGGCCTGACGGTCGCCCACCTCGAGGCTGGGCTCCGATCCCACCGGCTGACCCACCCCTTCCCTGAGGAGTTGATCCGGATCATCGTGATGCGCCTCGCCCAACTCCTCTTCGCACCGGATGCTGCGGCAGTAGAGAACCTCGCCCGCATGAGGGTCAAGGGCCGCGTCGTCTTGACGGCCGGCAACACCTCGATTGAGGCTGTTCGCCGTGCGCTCACACTCGGTCCCGACAGCCCCCGAGGCGGAGCTCTCGTCTCCATGCATCGGGTGGAGAATCTCCACAGCAGGGACCGCCTCCGTGGTTTCGTGAACGTGGCGACACGGCTGGCACAGCGGATGGACGTCACCTTCGTGCTCCACGCGCCGACTCGTGTCGCACTCGAGAAGGCATCGCTGCTCGACGTGCTGAGGGGTGCCGGCGTTCGGACCCTTCCCCTCGTCCCGCATCGCGACTTCATTGGGCTCCTCGAGGCCGCGAAAGGTCGTGGTCACAGATGGCGGATCGATTCAGGAGGAGTGCGCGTTGTTGGGCGTCCCCACTCTCCTCTGGCGGGATCGAACGGAGCGACCTGACGGCCTGGGCCGCAACGTCGTGCTCTCGCATTACGACTCGGAGGTGGTTGACGCCTTCCTGGCGGACATCGAAGGGCGAAGGCAGCCGCCTCGGCCTCTCACCGCGGACCCTTCCCGCGGAATCCTCGACGAGTTGCTAGGCATTCCGGGGGGCCCGCCGGCGAAGGATATGGACCCCAACCGTCAATAGAAGATCCCTCACCAGCATCACGAGTCGGAACATGACCGCGACCAGGACAACTTCGACGGCGCCCGCTCGGAGGAGGCCTGCGAGTGAGACCTCGAACACCCCGAGGCCCTGGGGCGCAAACGGTGCGAGAACCCCGACCCCCCATGCAACCATGTAGGAACCGACGGTTGCGAGGGCTGGAGTGTCGAGTCCCATCCCGGCAGCCACCAGCCAGAAGACCAAGCCCGAAGTGGCCCAGAAGGCCAGGTTCCAGCCCATCAGGATGGTGAGTGTCGGCCGGCCCATCGGTACCGGGAGTGGGGAGCCTCGCCTCTCGGCCACGTAGGCGATGCCGCGGTTGAGCACCGGCAACCCAACGAGCATGGCGATGATGAGGGCTGCTCCGATCAGTGCTGTCGTCTGGGGGCCTCCTTGGTTTGCGAGGGCGACCAACGAGGATCCGACTGTGAGCGCCACGGCGACAGTGATCCCCAACTCAACGATGGCGGTTGCAGAAAGTGCACCCATAGTCGATCCCCGTTTGGACAGGACTGCCGCTCGGCCAACGGCGTACCAAATCCCTCCGGGTAGGTACCGTGAGGGGAGTGCCTCCACGGTGGCTGCAAGGACTTCTCGGTTCGTCGTTCCGTTCCCCATCGATCTGAGCGCTCGCCCCCACAGCCCGGCCTGGGGGAGCAGGGTCAGCGGCGAGGCGATCAGCGCGACGATCATCACACCGAGCCGAGCGGACTCCGCGGCGGCAAGCACCTGCTCCCGATTCTGCCAGGTGAGCCAGGCAGCCCCGACCAGCAGTGCGAGGAGGTAGATCGATGAAGCAAGCCTGCGGTGCCTCATCCCGAGAGCAACTCGCTGATCGCTATCCGATTCGCATCCGCCCTTACTCGGAGGTCTGACACACGCTCAGCCAACCCGGACAGGTCGTCCGGGATTGCTGCACCGTCCAGGCGAAACGGCTCTCCCGGCGTCACGTTCACCGTTGGAAGGCCAAGCTCGTGGGCGAGCGAGTTGATCTTCGGGGAGAACGCCATTCCGATCGCTGGAACCCCGGCCAATGCCGCCAGGACCATCCCGTGGTATCGCATCGAGAAGACCCGGCGAGACCGACCGATGCGATCTGGTAGCTCGTCGAGGTTCGGGCTCTCGAGCGTGGCGGCCTGCGACATGCGGTCTGCCACCGCTCGGTGGGCCAGCCCATCTCGGTCGGCTTGGAGAGCCACGAACCGAACGGAGAGCCCTGAGGCGCCGGCGAGTCGGTCCAACTCGGCGGCCATCGCCCGGAGCCAAGGCTCAGGGTGCGCCGGGACTCCGCCCCAGGCCGCCGGGAGCGCCCTGGGTCCCTGGGGTTGACGGAGCGTGACGACGATCACATCGTCTGGCGCCTTGCGAGGGGCCTCGGGAAGGGTAAAGGCCATGTCGGCGCCGAGGTGTACGCGTGCAACCCCGAGGTGGCGAAGGAACTCCAGCGATTGGGCGTATCGCGAACCACGAGTGTCGTGTGGCCGGTCAGGCCTCGACGCACGAGTTGGCGGCCAATTCGCGAACCGACTCCCACTGCACCCAATCCAATCCCCGCCCAAGGCTTTCGAGTCCGGTTCGCTGCCCAGATCCGGGAGAGATGGAAGGGGAGGTTCCAGATCCCGGTCTCGTCCTGGAGGAGACCGCCCGGCCCGAACAGCATTGCATCGGACTCGAGAAGGCTTCGGCGGACGCTTCGAAGGCCTGCTGAAGCAGCGGGGGCGTGGTGCTGGGCCTCGGTTGCTGTTGGTTTCACGGACACGACGACGGGCTCCGCTCCCAAGTCCGCCAGCATGGTCAGCGTGGCGCGGGTGATGAGTTCGTCGCCGAGGTTTGTCGACCCTGTCCAGGCCGCAACGACGACGCGGGGCCGGGTCACCGTTCCAGCGGGCCGGTCGCCGACGCGGGGAGTGCGGGGTCGCGTGTCCGATTGTGTTGCACGACGACATCGGCGAGCAGCGCTATCAGGCCCAGTGTGATTCCCGCGGCCAGGAGCACCAGGGTGTTGGTCGCGACTCGGAAGTCCTTGGTGGCGAGGTCATACACGAGCTTTCCCAAGCCTGTGCCGACGAGGATCCCGGTCGCGGGAAGCAGCATTCTCAGGGGCTTGTAGGTCACGAGGATTCGTACCACCTGGAGGAGGTACCGACTCGTGTCGCGAAGCCAATGGAACTTGGACACCCCGGCCCTCTTCGCATACTCGATCGGTACGTACTTCACGGAGTATCCGTTGGAGAGGAACGCCAGCGTGATGGTCGTCACGCAAGAGAAGCCACTTGGGAGGAGGTGCAGGTATTGGCCGGCGACATCCTTCCGAAACGCTCGGAACCCGGAGTTGAGATCCGGGATCTTCGTCGAAGTGAGGAACGAAGCGAGTTTGCGCACGAACCACTTCGCGGGGACACGGAAGAACTTGAGAGTCCCCTCCTCGGAGGTCCTCGCTCCGACGATCTGATCCCACCCTTGCAGGCCTTGCACCAACTCCGGGATCCTGTCATTCGGATACGTCATGTCCGCGTCCGTCCAGACAACCACTGTCCCCCTGGCAAGTTGCGTTCCGATGCGCCGCACGGAGCCGGAGCCGCGGTTCTGGAGGAAGCGGATGTAGCGAACGCCTTCGATGTCTTCCATGACTGCGGCGGTGTTGTCGGTGGAGCCATCGTCCACGACGAGGATCTCGAAGGAGTACGGCGATGCGGCCATGCTCGACCGGATCCTGTCGATTTCCTCGACGAGGTGGCTGGCCTCGTTGTACGCAGGCAGGACAATCGTCACGTCCAGGCGGTCCATCAGGCAGCTGCTCCGAAGGGTGGAAACACGGGCCGATGGTACCCTGCTCAACCGATGTCCTCGAACCCTCCGTCATCGGGCGAGCGCGCCCTGACATGGTTGATCCTTGTTGGCGCAATGGCCTTCCTGCTCGTTACATGGTGGCCTGCGCTGGATCTCCCGCTCGGTGACTCGCACGAGGGGCGGATCCTTGGTCGTTTGGCCCTCCACATGCGGAACCTGGCTGACCGGGGAGTGGTGGGTAGCTCGTATTCGGCCGACTGGGGTCCGTTCAACCCCGATCCCTACAACCACCATCCACCGCTGTTGAACGCTCTCCATGCGGGGGTCACCGCTCTCTTTGGGCCCGGTCTACTCCAGTTGAAGTCGATCGGCTACACCGCGGGAGTCCTCACGATCCCAGCGTTCGCCTACCTCGGGCGGGGCATGCGGTTCCGACCGTTGGCTGCAGCCGTCGCTGCCTTGCTTGTCGCGATAACGCCGTTCTACTGGGTATACGGGCGCCTCGGCCTGGGGCTGCTCCCGATCCTCCTGATGGCCGGGGCCCTCGTGCGACTGGTCGCCATCGAGCATCCGTCCCGCCGAACGCTCCTGTGGGCGGGGATCGCCTCCTTTCTGGCGGTTGTGGCGTCTTGGCAGGGAGTGGTCGTCGGGGCAGTTCTCGGGTTGTGGCTCCTCTGGAAGCGTCACGGCTTCGACGCGGCTGTGGTGACGGTCGGAGGCAGCATGCTTGGAGCCGTGAGCGTGATCGTCCTTTGGATCACGAGCGGCCCGGGAGCTGGGTCGGTGATCGAGCACGCCGGCACTCGATGGGAGTTCCCGTGGACTCTTGCTGAATTCCTTGGTCGACAGTGGTTCTTCGCGGACGCGCTGCTGCCCGACCACTTCGGATGGCTGGTGGTGACAGCCGTTGTTGTCGGCCTTATCCGCCGAAAGTCGCGCTTTGTCGTGGCTCTCTTCTCGCTCCTCACGATCGGTTTCATGTTTGGACCTTCCGACGTCGCCTGGATCCATGACTTCTACAACTTCACGGGGTTCCTGGCGGTCTACCCGGCCATTGGCTCACTGCTGGACTGGCTCTCGTCGGGGTCCCAAACCCTCCGATGGTCGGTACTCGGCCTGGCCGTCCTCGGATCCGTCCTCTGGTCGGCGGAGATCAGTCGGGACGAGTTCCAGCGTCGGTACTTTGCTGAGCCGACACAGGCTGGGGAGCTCCTCCAAGAGATCGCTCCGCCGGACGGCCAGAACACCGCCTGGTATCTCAATCCGATTCCCCATGTCACGTGGATGAGTTTCCAATGGGATATGCCGTCCGAGGAGTTGTCCGAGGAGAGGTTGCGAACTGTGGAAGCGGACGATCTCGTGCTCCTGCGCACCGACCGGGTTCCGCAGTGGATCGACCCGAGAGTGGTCGATCGGGCGGTCGGTCAGGAGGGTCGGTACGCTCTCGTTCCGGCGGCTGCACTCAAGGACTCTGTGCTCGAAGTGGAAGGGTGAGCGTGAAACGCTCGGGGACGAACGTCAAGGGCAACGACTACCGATTCCTCGGCACGCCGGCGCTCGGCGCGTGGACCCCCGAACTTCGAGTCACGGTCGTCATCCCGACCTACCAGGGCCAAGCCGAGCTCGAGCTGACGGTTGCCGCCCTCGAGGCCCAGACCTACCCGGCGGCGCTCTTCGAAGTCGCGGTCGTCGACGACGGCTCCAGCCCCCCGATCACGGCTCCACCGTTCCCGGGGAGCCTGCGGGTCGTCGCCCAGCCCCGCGCCGGATTCGGACTGGCCCGTGCCCGCAACCTCGGTGCCCGGGAAGGGAGCGGTGACATCGTTCTCTTCCTCGATTGCGACATGATCCCCGACCGCACGTGGGTCGAGGCACATGCCCGCTGGCATCACATGGCCGAAGACATCCTGACGCTCGGCACGAGGAGCCATGTCGAAGTCGGCGATCTCAGCCCGGAGGCGATCCGGGCAGCCGGCCAGGTGGCTGATCTGTTCGTGGGACAGGACGCACCCATACCAGCCTGGATCGACGCCCACCTGCGTGCCACCGACGACCTCCTCAAGGACCACGGGGACCACTTCCGGGTCACATCGGGCGGCAACCTGGGGATCAGCCGGGCGTTGTTCGAGGAGGTCGGCGGATACGACGAGAGCTTCACCCAGTGGGGCGGCGAGGACATCGAGTTCGGATTCCGTGCCTACACCGTGGGCGCGATCATCGTCCCCGAACGGGGCGCCCACGCCTTCCACCAGGGTGCCGGCCACGAACCCGACCCGGCTGAAGCGGCTTCCCTCCACGAGCAACGGGCCAAGCTGGCCCATCTCGTGGCCCACCCCGAGTTTCGTTCGCAGGCGCCCGGACGCTCCTACTCCGTCCCCCGGGTGACCGTGGCCCTGGACGGCGGGAACCTCGCCTCGGCCGTGGTCGCCGCCCAGGTCGAGTCGGTCCTCGCCAGCGATCTCCACGACCTCGTGGTCGGCGTCAACACGGCTGATGTCGAGGGCGCCGAGTGGTTGCGACGTCAGTTCGACGGCGACCCGCGGGTCCGATGCGACGCCGACCTCGACGCGCTCCATCCCTTCGCGGAACTCCGCCTCGAGCTACCGCCGGGTCTCGTGGTGGGGGACAAGGTCGTCCGTCGACTGGCGCACGCGGCTGCCACGACCGGGGTGGTGGAGGTGAGCACCGCCCAAGGGCTGGTCCGGATCGGTCGCACGCGTGCGCTGCGACGGGTCGGCGTCGACTCCCCCTCCAGGTGGGAAGATGCCGCCGCGGTGTTCGGGTCCAAGGAGATGCGGGCGTCCGACTTCCACCTCAGCGCCGCCGGCTCCCAGTTCAGGGACAGGCTCCCCCCCAAGGCCCGCAAGGTCGTGGACCGGTTCGAAGGCGTCCGGAGTTGGAGCGACTTCGTGGCGACGACGGAATGGCTCCTCGCCGGGGTGGCATCCGTGCTCAGGCTCAGGCGCCGCCGCCTCGGGGTCGTCGGCATGTCGAGGGCCGGGCTTCCCCGCCTCCCCCTCCCCGGTCTCTTCAGCACCGGTGGCGAAGGCTTCGCCCGACTCCCGCGGCTGCTCGGCGACCGGGTCGACCTCGTCTACGGGGTCGAGTCGCCCAGCGACCGGGTGCTGGCGGCGATCGAGGCGAAAGGAGGGCTGTTCCTCCCCATCGAGACAGGACCCAACCCGCTGGCGGTTCCTCCGTTCGATCCGCTCCGCTTCAACCCGATCGGCTGGACCCCGACACACACCGGCCTCGACCGGGCCTACCGAAGGATCCCCGACGCCCACCTCTCCCTCCGCCGGTATCGGTCGGTCGTCGTGCCGGCGCCCACCACCGCCACCAGCGCTGCCCGGCTCGCCCGGGTGGCCGCGCTCGGTGTCGTTCTCAGGCCCCGCGACGAAGGACCGTGGGAGGAGTGGCTCGGCAAGGACCTGGCCGCTGCCATCCGCGCCGAGGCAGACCTCGACGATGCGAACACCCGCGAGTTGGCGTCCGTTCGTCAACGCCGCGCGGCCCTCGCCCACCACAGCACGTTCGCCCGGCGCGGCCAGCTCAGGGCCAGGGCCGGACTCGTGGACAACGGCACGCTCTCGGTGACCGTGGTCCTCGCGACGAACCGGCCCGAGTTCGTCGGCCACGCCCTGCGGCAGGTGGCGATCCAGGAGCATCGCCCGCTCGACGTGGTGCTCGCCCTCCACGGCGACGGTTTCGGCCCGGTCAACGAGTCCGCCATGGAGGGGATTGCGGTCACGGTGCTCCGGGTGGGATCGGATGTGCTCTTCGGTGACGTCCTCAACCTCGCCACCGCCCGGGCGACGGGCGATCTCATCGCCAAGATGGACGACGACGACCACTACGGACCCCAGCACCTCACCGACCTCGTGATGGCCGCTCACTACAGCGACGCGGCCCTGGTCGGAAAGGGCGCCGAGTTCATCCACCTCGAGACGCAGAACCGAACCATCCGCCGGGTGGCCGGCGAACCAGAGAGCGGAAGTCGAACCATCGGGGGCGGGGCGATGGCGATCCACCGGCGAGCCCTCAAGGAGGTCGGCGGCTGGCCCCGGGTCCATAGGCATGTCGACAAGATCCTCATCACCGCCGTCAAGGACCGGGGCCTCGCGATCCACCGGACCCACGGCTTCGGCTACATCCTCGAACGTCGCGTCCTCTGGTCACACGTGGGACATGGATGCCGCGTACTTCGAGCGGGACGCCACCGGTGCATGGGCCGGCCTCGAAAGGGACGCGTCGGATGTATCCCCGTTGACCGTATCCTGACGCCCAATGCGCAAGCTCCTCTTCCTCGTGGCGCTCGTTGTCGCCCTCGTCGCCATCTCCGGACTGCCCCGGAGTGGTCGGCCGGTGGGCGATTCGGTCGTGCATCCGCTCGGCCAGGGCGCTGTCAGCGCGCGCTGGCGTCCGCTACGGCCCGTTGGAGGGCGTGTCGGAGAGCGTCGTCGCCTTTCAGTGGTCATCCGGCGCCCCTGGACTTGTCGAGTACCGGCTGGACGATGGTGGCTGGATCCCGTGGGCGACCCAAGAAGAACACGGCGAGGATGGGGACCCGGCCCCGACCGGCACCATCGAGCTGTACACCTCCGACCATGACAGCATCGAGGTCCGCACCTCGGGGGTCGGGGAGGGAGCCGCTCTCTTCGTGGTTGGTGGCATCGAGCGATCCCGTGCCGTCACAGTCACTGCTGCCGCGTCCGCCGCCGTCGGTATGCCACCCATGGTGTCACGGGAAGCCTGGGGTGGCGCAGGCTGTGAGGACTACTCGGTCGACGAGCCCTCGTGGACCAACCGGGTGCGGTCGGTGGTCATCCACCACACCGCCGGGACCAACTCCTACAGCGCGAGCAGCGTCCCGGGAATCCTGCAGGCAGTCTGCGATTACCACACGTCGGGGAACGGGTGGACCGACATCGGCTACAACTTCCTCATCGACCGGTTCGGCACCATCTATGAGGGGCGCCGGTCGAACGCGCAGGGCGACCTCGCAGTGGGCGCTCATGTTCGGGGCATCAATTCCCAGACAGTCGGGGTCGCCCTGCTCGGCGACTTCAGGAGCGCCACTCCCACGGTCGCCGCCCAGGCTGCCCTCACCCAGCTTCTCACGTGGTTGAGCGAACAAGAACACATCAACCCACATGCCGTCATGACCCTCACGAGCCCAGAGGGCGAGTCCCACGTCCTGTACGGCATCTCCGGGCACTCCGACGTGAGCACCACCTCCTGCCCGGGCAGCTATTGCTACAACCTCCTGCCCAGCTTCCGCCAGGCGTCCGACGCGGCAGCCGGCCCACGTGCCTTCATCAAGGACCTCAGTCCGGATCACCCCAACCCGGGTGACACGCTCTTCGCCGACTTCAGATTCACCGAGCATGTGAGCTGGACGATTCGCATCACGGACCAGGACGGCGCCCAGTTGGCCCTGACGACCGGATCCGGCCAGACGGCCAGCCACACGATGGTCATGACGGTCGGGATGGAGGAGGTTTTCCTCGACCTGGCAGCCACCACCACTTCCAGTGGGTACGCCCCACCACCGGTTCGGCTCTCGTGGCACAAGCACTACCTGGGACGATTCTCCGACGACGATGAGTCCCCCCACCAGCAGTCGATCGAGCGCATCGCGGCGGTTGGCATAACGCTGGGCTGCGACCCGAAGGACCTGACGTTGTATTGCCCGGGCAAGGAGGTGACGAGGGCCCAGATGGCTACGTTCATCGTTCGGGCACTTGGGCTTCCGCCGTCGCCGCGGGACCATTTCACCGACGACAACGGCCACGCGCTGGAGGCTTCCATCAACGCCTTCGCCGAGTCCGGGATCACCTACGGGTGTGCGACCGGCCTTTTCTGCCCGGAGCAGATAGTGCCCCGCGAGCAGATGGCAGCCTTCCTTGCCCGGGCCCTGAAGCTGCCGCCGAGCCCGACGAACGGCTTCCAGGACGTGACGGGCTACTTCGCCCCTGAGATCAACGCGATGGCGGCGGCAGGAATCATCGTTGCGTGCAACCCCGAGGGCACGCTCTTCTGCCCGGCCGGCCTGGTGACCCGTGAGTCGATGGCCGTCTTCCTCGACAAGGGCTTCCTCGGAGGCTGAACCAGCGCTATCGGTTCCGCCCGACGAGGAACCCCAACCCCCAGGCGAGATGCATGGTGGCGGCGATCGCCGGCATCTTCACCCGAGTGGGTATCGATCCACCGACGGTCATTGCCCCGAGGAGGACCAGGGCGTAGGCCGTCGAGAGGAGTCGAAGGGGCAGGGAGGACACTGGGGAGATGGCCCCTGTGACCACCAGCCCCAGCACAAGACCGAGCGGCAGCAGTTGGCGCAGTCGGACCGACGAGGGGTGTCTCGCCAGCATCCGCCGCTTCCCGGCCCCGTAGCGCCAGTACTGCCTCCAGAGGCCCCCGAGCGTGGAGCGAGGCGCGTATCCCACGCTCAGGTCGGGGTGGAAGTAGACGAGTCCTCCACCCGATCGCACTCGGTGGTTCAGCTCGAAGTCTTGGTTGCGCAGCATTGTCTCGTCGAACAACCCGAATCTCTCGAACGTCGCCCGAGGGAACACGCCGAGGTAGACGGTCTCGGCCGGTCCGGGTTCGGTCGCGATCCGGAACCGGGCGCCACCCGCCACCCAGGAGTTGTGGGCTTCGGCCACTGCTTGCCCGAAGGTGTCCGTGCCAACCGCATCCTGGCGGCCGCCGACCACGTCAGCGCCGGTCTCTTCGAGGATCTCCATAGCCCGGACGACGTAGTTGGCCGGAAGAATGGCATGGGCGTCACACCGAACGAGGACCTCGCCCTTCGCTGCCGCCACGGCCGCGTTGAGCCCGGTGGGAGTTGATCCGCTGGGGTTGTCGACAACGACGACATCCGGGGCCGACTCGAGAATCTGGCGAGTCGAGTCCGTCGATCGACCCTCGGCGACGATGATCTCGATCGATCCTTCGTACTCCTGGGCCCGGACCGAATCGAGCGTCGCATTGATTGTGGCGGCGGCATCGCGCGCCGGGATGAAGACCGAGACAGTGGGAAGTGTCACGCACGGGAGTGTATGGGGCAGTGAAGCGTCGAGCGTCGAGCCCGTCCTCCGGCCCCCCTACCTCCGCCTTCGCTTCGCTCCGGCGCAGGGACCTTCCCCCCAACTTTGTTGGGGGGACAGACCGGCACTGGTCCCCCCTACCTCCGCCTTCGCTTCGCTCCGGCGCAGGGACCTTCCCCCCAGCTGCGTGTGCGGACCGGGGACATCCTTTACAGGTGTGCGGGGACATGCTTTACGTCAGGCGACTGGTGTGGAGGTGCTTCGATGCCGTGGAGGACGAATTCTGTGATTGAGCAGCGGTACGCGTTTGTGCGGCTTGTTAGGTCGGGGTCGGTGACCAAGACCGAGGCGTGCGCCCGGTTCGGGATCAGCCGCCCGACGGGGGATCTGTGGTTGACCCGTTGGGAAGCCGACGGTCTGGAGGGTCTTTCGGATCGGTCACGAACCCCAGCGTTGTCACCGAACCGGACCGACCCGACCATCGAAGAGGCTGTGTGTGCAGTGCGGAGGGCGCATCCAGCATGGGGCGGCCGCAAGATTCATCATCGGTTGAGGAACAAGGGTCTGGTTCTGGTGCCGGCCCCATCGACGATCACCGACATTCTGCGTCGGAACGGTCTGCTGGAACCCAAAGTACCGGCCCCCGATTCGAGGGCGGTTGGGTCGTTCGAAGCCGACGCTCCCAACGACTTGTGGCAGACCGACTTCAAAGGCGATTTCGGACTGACTGAGGGCGGACGGTCATTCCCGTTGGGGATCTTGGATGATCATTCCCGCTACAAC
>CAVOQP010000008.1:0-18367 GCA_963698385.1 uncultured Acidimicrobiia bacterium
GCCACTCACCGAGACGTTGTCGGAGCGGGTCGCGATCGAGACCGTCAACCTCCCTGGGCGGTTGTGGGACCCCTTCATGCCGCCCCTGTCCGAAGGCAATCCGCAACCACGCATCCAGGGCCTGCTCGACGCGCGGATCACCGACACCCGAGTTCCGCGGTCATCCTGATGATGGGTGTGGGGGGATCGGCGAGCTTGGGTGGGTGGAGGACTTGGAGGAAGCTGGGATTGCTGACCCTGCTGTTGGACAGCTTCGTGGCTCGCGGCGTCGGCGAGATCTGCTCGGGTCGAGACCGTCAACGTTGGGAGCATGCTCGTGGACGTGTATCGTAGCCGCGGAGGTGCTGGACAGCGATCCGCACTGATCGATGCCCGCGGTCTGCGGGTCATGGGCCTTCGATCCGCGGGCAGATCGTTCTGTGGTTGGCATCGACGCGGTTCGACTAGGCGTACGGTGGGCGCCCTTGGTGGGTGACGTCGCGCTCGAATCCCTCGACCCGCTCGATCCGCCTGGAGAGAACGAACACCTGGAGCGGGGTGGGGACCTATCCGGGATCTTCCACGAACCGATGATGATGGACGCCGACATCGGCCTTCGCCAGGACTTTCGCCTATCCATTGACGGCCCAAGGCGTCGACGTGTCCTCCATGAGTACCTGGTGCTCTCCATGCCTTCGACGACGCTGCGTTGGCCTGGGTCAAGCGACCTCAGTCTCTGACGATGTCAGCCGACGCAACTGCTCCTTCGTCGAGGAGAGCGGGGCCATCATGGACCCGGAGACCGGAGCCGTGGCAGGGTCGGGGTCGACGTGCGTGGAGCGTGCGTGCATACGGGATACGACGCGGAGGCGAGAGACGCAGCCAAGACGGACTCCATCGCGTTCCTCTCGAAGACTTCCAGCCGGTAGCCAACACCTCGGGGCTGGGAAGCCGACCGTGCCTGGAGTTGCGGCCTCGGTCAGGGACTCTCGGGTCTCGGCACTGTCGTGCGGTGGCAGCGATGGCGGCGCCCGGGGCTGTGGTCCCCCTGCAGCACAGCATCGCGGTCCGGGGTGCCCGGGAGGCGGTTGGGCTGTGTACCATGGGAGAGGTGGAGGATCGTCCGGTGGCGAGCCGCCCCTCGCCGAGGAGGCGTTGGGTGTACGCAAAGGCTCCTGCTTGATCTGCCGGGTCGTGGTCGGGTTGGTCCTCCGCGTTCTCGAGGACGCTTCGAATAGCGGGTAGGTGTCCTGGTAGGTGACGCAGGGGGAGATCACCTCGAGGAACGCGAACCCCTGCCCGCTTCGGGCGTGGTTGAGCGCCGCCCGGGTGAGGGTGCGAGCTGGTCGAACCAGCCGCTGTAGCCGCGGGCCACGAACGTGGTGGCCGGGATCGAGAGGCCGAGGAGAGCCCGTCGAGGGAGTCGCCGTGGACGGCCGCGTCGAAGGGCGGTGGGCGAGCGCTGCCCCTTGGTCAGCCCGTAGGTCTCGTTGTTCATCAGGACGTAGGTGATCGGCTGTTGCGCCGGAACGCGTGCACCAGGTGGCCGACACCGATCGCGTACCCGTCGCCGTCGCCGCCGGCGCCGATCACGGTGAGGTCCGGATTGGCGAGCGCGGCGCCGGTCGCGCCGGCAGCACCCGCCCGTGGAGCGCGTGGTAGCCGTAGGTGCCCAGGTAGTTCTGGATCGTGCCCGAGCAGCCGATCCCGGCCAGGACGAGCGTCTCGTGCTGCGGGAGTCCGGTCGCGCAGCGCCTTCTGCAGGGCGCTCAGGACGCCGAAGTGCCCGCAGCCGGCGCACCAGATCGGCAGCGGCGGCTCGTAGGTGCGGGCGGTCATCCGGCTCGGCCTCCCGCTCGAGGAGCACGGCGGACGAGCTCCCGCGGGCGGAACGGCAGCCCGTCGTAGCGAAGCACGCTCTCGAGCCGCTCGGCGGGGAGCCCCGGCGCCGGCGAGGACGTGCGCGTACTGGCCGACGGGCGTTGTGCTCGACCACGAGACACCCGGTCGAGGGAGCCGAGAAGTCGCGCACGTCCTCGAGCACCGGCCAGAGCGTCGCGGGCTGGAGCACCCGCGACCGCAGCCCGGCCGCGGCGAGGCGCTCCGCCGCCTCCCGCATGACCCCGGTCTGCATCCCGAAGCCGAGCAGTCCCGCGGCCGGCATCCGGGGGCCCGTCCCGGCCGCGCGGCAGGTCGGGCAGAACGTCTCGAGCTTTCTGCGCCCGCTTGTCGACCATCGGACCCGGTTCGCGGGCTCGGTCGAGACCCGGCCCCACTCGTCGCGCTCGTTCCCGGTGACGAGGCTCTGGCCGCCCGGCGTCCCGGGGCGCCCAGGGGGAGATGCCGTCGCGGTGATCGCGGTAGCGGCGGTACTCGTCGAGGGCCGCGAGGTCGGCCTCGCGGAGACGGTCGCCCCGGTGGACTCCGCCGACCCGGTCGAAGGCTCGACGGTCGCGTGTCCTGGGAGACCACCTGGTCGAGCGCGATGTACACGGGGCCCTGGAAGCGCTCGGCCAGGTTGGTGGCGAGCGCGCCAGCTCGAACGCATCCGCGGGGTCGCCGGGCGCGAGCACGATGCGGGGGAAGTCCCCGGTGCCCCCGGGATCAGCATGCCGAGGTCCGACTGCTCGGGCTTCGTCGGCATCCCCGTCGAGGGGCCGGAGCGCTGGCAGTCGACGACCACGACGCCGATCTCGGCCGAGCCGGGGTGGGAGACCCCCTCCTGCATCAGCGCGATCCCGGGGCCGGAGGTGGCCGTCATCGCCCGCGTCCCGGTCATCGCGGCCCCGAGCGCCATGTTGACCGCGGCCAGCTCGTCCTCGGCCTGCACGGCCACGCCGCCGAACTCGGGCAGCCGCGCCAGCCACTCGAGGATCTCCGACGCGGGCGTGATCGGGTAGCCGGCGAAGAAGCGCCCGCCGGCGACGAGAAAGCCCAGCGCCTCGCCTCGTTGCCGGAGATCAGCATCCGCTCGCCGGCATCGCCCGGTCCAGCGCCACGGCCGCCCCAGCGCGATGCTCGTCGGCGGATAGTCGAAACCCGCCGCCAGCGCCGCCAGGTTGGCGTGACCAGCGCCTCCGGCAGCGCGAGAGGCTGTCCGCAGCGCCGCCTCCGCGTCGGCGTCCGCGACGCCGAACAGGCGGGCGACCACACCGAACGCGAGGCTGTTCTTGTACAGGTCGCGGCGCAGGTCGCGCACCGCCAGCCGGCCGAACGGCACCTCGAGCACCGTCGCCCCGTCGGGAAGGAGCTCGGGCGACGGGCCCGTCGGAGGCGTCGTAGACGACGAAGCCGTCGGCGGCCAGCGGGGAGGCCCGCTCGATCGCCTCCTCGTCGAAGGCGACCAGGAGGTCGAAGCGTCGCCCAGGCCGCCGCGCGGCGCAAGCGAGGCGCGCAGGTAGGCGGCGGCGTGGCCGCCCTTGACGCGCGAGGCGACGTCGCGGGCCTGGTAGAGGTGGAAGCCGCGGCTGCCCAGGACGTCCCCGAGCAGGCTGGCCAGCGGTCAGCGAGCCGTCGCCGCCCTGGCCGGCCACCATCACCCCGAGGTCGTCGCGCGTGCGGGGTCACTCTCGGCTCTCCCCGTCCCCGGCGGCTCCGGGGCCCGTCGTGTAGAACGTCTTCGGGTCGAGGTAGCCGAGCGCCTCGCGCTCCGCGAGCGTCGGCATCCGCGCCGGGAGCGGGCGGTTCTTCTTCTTGCCGGCCGAGAGCTTCTTCAGCAGGAACTCGCCCGCGGGGCCCTCGGACAGCGGCATCGTCTCGATCCAGCCGTCGTCGATCGCCGCCTGCAGGAACCGGTGGCCGGTCTCGGTGCGCACGAGGGTGTACGTCCAGCCGTCGAGGCCGATCCCCCCCATGCCGAGGTCGGCGTGCTCGGCCGAGTAGTCGAGGCAGTAGAGGCAGGCGGGCCGCGCCCACTCCCGGTAGTGCTTCAGCGAGGCGTTGACGACCGTGCCGTCGTCGAGGCGCACGACCACCTTGCCCTTGATGTTGATGTTCTCGATCCGCTCGCCGGACCTCGAGCAGCTCGGCGAGCCGGACGATGCTCTCGTGGGTGAAGCTCTCCGAGCAGAAGAGCCCGATCGTCAGCGCGACGTTCGACCGGTACCAGGCGCTCATCGCCGCCCGGATGCTCGAGTTCTGCTGGAGGCGCACGCCGTCGATCTGGCACGGCACCCCGACCACCGCGACCGGCCTGACGTCCCGCCGCATCGCCTCCCGGAACGCGAGCGTGTTCGGGGAGTACGTGTAGCGCGAGGCGGAGCAGGCGAGCACCTCCTCCTCGGTGGTCGCGAGCTTGTGACGGCCGACCTGGTTGTTGTCGGGGAGGACGTCGCCGAGGATCGCGCCCCGCGATCGTGCCCTGCCTAGCGCGCGCGTGCAGCAGCGCCGAGACCACGCCCCCGTCCTGGCCCCGCTCGAGGATGTCCGGGCGGGTGGCGCCGGGCGTAGAACGCGTAGCTGTAGGGGCCGTAGCCCTCGTCCGGGGCGCGGCTCCCGGTAGTCGACGAGGTCGAACACGTCCTTGTCCGGGGGGCGCAGCACGGGGCAGACCTCGGCACACAGGACGCAGAGGACGCAGGCGTCGGTCCGCGTGTCGATCGGCCGCTCGTCGACGTAGTCGAACACGTCGACCGGGCAGATCGTCACGCACGAGGCGCAGCCGATGCACTTGCCGGTGTCGACGACCCCTCCATCAGGAAGTCGACCGCCCGGAAGCCGCCGCGGTTCAGTCGGTGCGCCACGCGTAGGCCCACTCGGGGGATCGGGCGCCTTCGGCGATGAGGCGTCGGTAGCGCTCGGTGACCTGGTCATCGGGATCGGCCGTGGTAGTCACCGCCCACGGGTCCCCGGCCCCGGGTGCTCTTCAAGCAGAACCGGTCCGGACTGTGGGTGGAGACCGGGCGCACACGTGGCGAGCAAGAGGGGGGAGGCAGGCCCAGCGGCGTCAGGTGCCATTCCCCAACCCTCGTAGCTCCTCCCACCGATCATCCGAGATCTCCTCGATGGCTCGCTGGGGAACTCGGACGTGGGCATGTGCGAGTTCTACGGCTCGCTCCACCTCTCCCGCCACAACCGCATCGAGGATCTGGCGATGCTCGGTGATCGACTGCTTGAGATCGCCGCGCAGGCCCACGGAGACGAACTCGATACCTCCCCATCTGCGCGGTGAGGTTGTCATAGAACCGGGTGAGGTGCCACGCCGTTGGCCGAGTGGACGAGCACACGATGGAATCGGTTGTTGGCCTCGAAGAAGCCGGGGGTGTCATTGCGATCCGCCGCCTGCTCCATGGCGTCGCAAGCCTCGGCAAGAGCCTCGATCACGTCCTTGGTCAGCCTGGGCACTGTCAGTTGCATCGCGAAGCCCTCGAGTACCTCTCGCATTCGGTAGGCGTCGAGAAGAGTCGTCCCGGCTCAGCTCGGAGACGACTGCTCCTCGATGGGGACGGATCTCGATCAGGCCCTCCGCCCGGAGGCGTCCGAAGGCCTCTCTGAACGGGACCGCGGCCGACCCCCATCTCTTCGGCCACTGCGACCTCGTTGAGGCCCTCAGCCGGTTTGTAGGTCCCGGCGAGGATCTCCGCCCGCATGTGTTCGTAGACCTGTTGGCTCAGTGTCCTGTTCTCAACGGCCACTCCGCGTTCCTCCTGGCGATGAGTTCGATCGGGCCCCGACAAACGCCCGGGCCGTGGCCGTGCGGATTCTACGTCGGCCCAAACAGCGGCTAGTGCACCCGTCGTTCTCCGGCGTGTCATCAGGCTTCACCGAGGACGATGAGCCGGCGGATCTTCTCGAGGTCGGTGATCTCGGCCGAGGTTGAATTCCTCCACGATGGTGCCCCGATCCATCACCAGCAGCCGCTCACTGGCACCGATGGCGAGGTCCAGGTTCTGCTCCACGATGAGGAGGGTGACTCCTTCGTCCCGAAGGCCGAGCAGTGTCTCCTTGATCTGCCGCACCAGCAACGGGGCGAGCCCCTCCGTGGGCTCGTCCATGATCACGAGTTTGGGGTCCGTCACGAGGGCTCGAGCGATGGCGAGCATCGATCGTTCTCCTCCCGACAGGCTGGTCGCCGGTGCCTTGGATCGCTCTTCGAGGATCGGGAAAAGTTGGTGGATGCGGTCCAGACCGACCGGTGCTGCCGCCCGTTGTGCCGCCAGGGCGAGATGCTCGCCGACCGACAGTGATGGGAAGAGCCGACGACCCTGGGGAACGAGCGCCAACCCGCGGCTCATCAGTGCCGAGCTGGGGAGGGTGTCCAGGCGCTCTTGCCCATAGAGAATCGAGCCTTCGGGTCGTTGGGCCCATGCGAAAGATGGATTCCACCAAGGTGGTCTTGCCGACGCCATTGCGACCGACGACCGCCACCGACTCGCCCTCGTTGATGGTGAGCTCGACTCCATGGAGGACGTGGCTGGCGCCACGCCACGCATCTCGTCCTCGGATCGAGAGGAGGGGGCTATTCGGAGCCAAGGATAGACTCTCCTTGACCCGCGGGTCGGCCTCCACCTCTTCAGTGATCCGGTCATCACTTCGGCGCCCGGTGCAACACCGTGATGGTGTCTGCGAGGGCGAACATCAGCTTCCATGTCGTGCTCGATGATGACCGTTGTCAGCGACTCGGACATGGTCGAAAGGAGCTCCACCATCGAGTTCCTTTCGGCGACCGATAGGCCTGCGGTTGGCTCGTCGAGCAACGACACCGATGGCTCGGCCGCCAGGGCGAGGGCAAGTTCGACCTTCCGTTTGTCACCGTACGACAGCTCCGAGATCGGCCGGTCGGCCACTGCCGTGAGTCCGACGTCCTCCAGGATCTGCCTGGTGCGGCTGGTGCTCTCATCGGCGGCGAGGTAGGAGCGCCACCACGAGTGCCGCTCATCGAGGTGTGACAGCGCTCCCAAGAGGACGTTCTCGAAGGTCGTGAGCGTCGGCATGAGGTTGGTGATCTGGAAGGTGCGGCCCAGTCCCATCCGGGCCCGCAACGCCGCAGGGTGGTCGGTGACGTCCACACCTGCCAGGGTGACCGTGCCGTCCGTGATGGCCGCGAATCCGGTGATCGCGTCGAAAGAGGGTGGTCTTACCGGCGCCGTTGGGTCCGAGGATCCCGTGGTGGCCGCCGGTTGGATGGCGAGCGTGACCTCGTTCATGCGGCCAGGCCGCCAAAACGAACTGCAGATCCGATCGATCATGAGGGCGTTGGTAGTCACGACTCCCTCCCCGCTCCGACGGGTTCACCCCCCCGGTGGGGACCAAGCCGTGTCCGGATCCGGGGATGGTGGAGGTGATCCCGTCCGGGATGAACAGGACGGTGAACACAGCGAGGATCCCGAGGACCATGGGCCAGGCGTTGTTGCCCGGTCAACACGGTCTGGCCGATCTTCAACAGGACGCCCGCAAGGAACGGTCCCCAGAGCGAGTTGCGTCCGCCTATGACCACGGCCAGCAGGAACGTCGCCGAGAGGCGCCGATCGAGCGTGCTGGGCCCAACGAACTGGTTGTAGAACACGAACCAGACGCCGAGCAACGCCCCGAAAGCAGCGGAGATCATGAAGACCAACGACCTGTGGAGGTTCACTCGGTACCCGAGGGCGCTCATGCGTCGATCAGCGTCCCTGACCCCCAACAGGCTGAGCCCGAACGGGCTTCGCGCGATCCGGGAGACGACGATGAGCGTGATGGCGATGAGTCCCACAGTGGCGACGAAGAAGCCTTCCGTGGTGGCGGACAGGCCCCGATGAGGTAGGGCCGGGGGACTCCGGGATACCGTTCTCCCCGCCGGTGAATTCGCCACCCGTACCGCTATCCCCCACATGACCTGCCCGAAGGCCAACGTGACGGTGATGAACCCGAGACCTCGCAGGCGGATCAGGAAGGGCGCCACGGGCAGCTGGGATTCTCACCGTTGCTCCGATGGACACCAAAGCGGCCACCATCGGGTCCATGTCAAACCGGGCGATGAGAAGGGCCACCCCGTAGCCGGCGGTTCCGAAGAAGGCGGCATGGCCAAGACCTGGAAGCCCGGCATATCCGACTCAAGCACCAGGGTGAGGCTGGCGGCAACGCCGCCGTAGATCAGGGACTGGGTGGTCAGCCCGATCCAGTAGATGCCCGCGAAGCGGTAGGAACGCCAGGACCGCCGCACCGCCGAGGATGGAGAGTTCGCGCCTCATTCGTAGGCTCGTCCCATAGGCCCTGGGGGACGAACGATGAGGATGAGGATGACGGGGAGAAACAGCGTCACCGAACTCAGTGCCGGGAAGGACGCCTGCCCAAAGGCGTGGATCACGCCAACCACCATGGAAGCGACCAGGGCCCCGGTCAGGCTCCCCATGCCGCCCACCACCATGACGATCACCGCCAGAATGAGTACCTCGAAGTCGAGGCCGACATGGAGACCGAACACCGGTGCGGCCAACACCCGTGAACCCCGCCAGTGCGGAGCCGACCCCGAAGACTGCGGCAAACACCTTTCCGACCTGGATCCCCATGGCGGCGGCCATGGGACGGTCGTCGACACAGGCGCGGATCATCGCTCCGGTCATCGACTTCTCCCAGAAGAACCACAGGGCTACGCCCGCCGCCAACGCCAAGACGATCAAGGCGATCCGATATGCGGGGTACGTGACCCCGAAGAGACCCACACCTCCGCTCAGGAACTCAGGAGGTCGGAGCCTGCGAGGCGTACCGCCGAAGACCTGCAGGGCTCCGTTGGACAAGATGAAGGCGATTCCCAATGTGAGCAGGACCCTGGTGAAGGTGCTCCCCAAGAGCACCTTGGTGAAGGACTGTTGCAGTACCAGTCCCAGCGCCCCGGCGGTCAGTGCTCCCACCGCCAGGCCGATCCCGAAACTCCCAGTGGCTTCGATCGCCACCAGGCCCGCGTAGCCACCCACCAGGAAGAGGGCACCGTGCGCAAGGTTGAGAATCCGCATCAAACCCGTGACGATGGTGAGACCTGCCGTCACAAAGAACAGCATTGCACCGGTCGTGAGGCCATTGGCCACCTGGAAGATCCAGAACCTCACTGATGGGCTTTGGTCTCGTCGTCAACGGGTTGATGCGGATTCGTCATCTGGCTATGGGGTCCAGAACTGGTCGACCTGCTCGACGAGGCCGATGATCTCCTGGGTCACGCCGTCGCCCGACGCAACGACCCGGGTCACATAGATGTCCCGAATCACCTGACCGTACTCATTGAACGAGATCATCCCGGCGGGACTCTCGAACTCCAGGGCCCGGACGGCAGCCGTGATGGCGGCAGGGTCCGAGGTGACGCCACCAAGGGCCTCGAGCGCAAGCGCGATCGTCTGGGCCCCGATGTAGCCCTGGGAGCTGTACACGCCGGCTTCCTCGCCGGCGGCAGCCGTGTAGGCCTCCACGAACGCCTTGTTGGCCGGGGTATCGATGAGCGGTGTGTACTGGCCGGTCTGGATCAGGCCGAGCGCAGTCTCTCCGAGCTCTTCGAGGATCCCGGCGGTGAGGAATCCGGAACCCATGGGGGTGATTCCACCAAGGCCGAAGTCCTGGTACTGCTGGAAGAACGCAACCGAACCGGGCCCTGCAGCGAACACATACACGGACTGGGTTGCAGCCGGGTCGATCGCAGCCAGGAACGGTCCATACTCGGTGGCGTTCGGCGGTGGCTTCTGCTCGTTGATGATCTCGCCGCCGGCGGCAACGAAGACCTCACTGAAGGCGGCACCCCGCTCGTTCCCGGACAGGAAGTCCCACACCACGACGGCGGCGTTGGTGAACCCAGTTCGTTCACTGCGTACCACCCCAATGGGCGTTCTTCCTGGCCGCTGGCGACCGAGACCCGGTTCACCCACACGCTGGCATTCTCCGGCATCGTGACGCCCGAGGCCGACCCAACGGTGACGATGAGAGGGATCTCATTCTCGTTGGCGAAGTCCGCCAAGGCCACCACCACTGCCGAAGTGACCAACCCGACGAGCGCAACGACTTCTTCCTGTTCCACCAGCCGACGGGCCTGCTCGAGCGCCTGCTGTGGATCACCGGCAGTGTCGCCGAAGATCAGCTCCACCGGGCGACCGGCGATCGTGTTGCCGATCTGGTCGAAGTAGAGCTGCAGGCCAGCGTTGGACTGCTCGCCGAACACGGTGAAGTTGCCCGAGGTCGGGTTGAGGACGCCGATCTTGATCGGTGTCGTGTCCGCCGGCTCGGTGGCCTCGGTGACGGCCGGCGCCGCGGTGGTGACCGTCGGCGCAGCTGTCGTCGTGGTCTGTTGGCTTGCTTCCGTTGTGGTCGTAGTGTCCGACCCGGACGTGCCACAGGCAACGAGGATCAGGCTGAGGGCCCCGATCATCGCCGTGGCCCGGAACCGGGCGGCCTTGTCTCTGAATATCCTCACCCGCACAACCTCCTCGATTGGCTTGTCACTGTCGAATGTTGACAGTTGACAGTTGACACTTCGCACAATAGGTGTGGGGGACGATCCCTGTCAATGAGTTCATCGTCGCAAGAGCCAGATCAGCACGGCGAGCACGATGATTGCGGCGACAACTGCTCCTACCTTGACGACCTGGCCCGTCAGATCGATGGCGTCGGCGCCTTCCTGCTCGAGCTCGCCCGGCTCCGATGGCCGGGCACCAGCAGCGAGTCGCTCGGCAAACTCGGTGAATATCCCCTGGGCAACACCCTGGACCATCCCTGCTCCCAGTTGGGCCGGACGTCCCGTCAACGAGAGGTCCGTCTCCACTGCGACCGTGGTGGCGTTCCCATCCGGGGTGAGTTGAATCCGCACCTCAGCGCTCGCGGTCCCCCCGCCCCTCTGATCACGGCCGGAAACGTCCATGCTGAGGGTGCCGGCATCCTGGTCCCGATCCTTGACGACGGCCGTACCTTGATACGTCAGGTTCATCGGTCCGATCCGGACGTTGACGCGGCCCTCGAGTCGGTCTCCGTCCACCCGGTCCAGGTGGGCTCCAGGCATCGCCGATGCCAAACGACTCGGGTCGTCGAGCAGTCCCCATGCCTCGGTGACCGACAGTGGCAGGGAGACGTGATGGGACAGCTTCATGCCAGGTTCCTCTCATCGTGATCTTTGAAGGCCCTGGCGACGGCGCGGGTGGTGAGGACTCCCACCAGGTGGCGCTTGTAGTCCGGGCTGCCGTCCTGGTCGGCTCCGGGGTCCGACTCTGCCGAGGCGGCACCGGCCAGTTCGCCAAAGGCGCTCCGTCCGCCATCGGTCAGGAGACGTTCGACCGAGCGGAGGCGCCGCGGCAAGGGTTCCACAGAGCCGGCCACCACACGGGCCGAGGTGACCCGGGAGCCTTCGATCGTGAGACACACCGACACGGTCACTGCCGGCCTCTCCTTGAGCTTGAACCGCTCGTGGGTGACCCGGGTCGCGCCCGATACCGTGGGAACCCGGACCGAGGTGACGAGTTCCCCTTCTCCCAGGTTGGTCGTGTACGGGCCGACCCAGAACTCGGAGAGTGGGCATTCCCTGGTCGAACCCCCGGGCCCGGCGATGATGAGCCTGGCGTCGAGGGCCGTGAGCAGGGTGGCAGGGTCGGAGTGGGGATCGGCGAAGCAGAGGTTTCCGACCAGCGTGCCGGTCGTGCGGACCCTCCGGTTGGCGAGGATCGAGGAGATTCGAGCCAGCTCGGGCAGCTTGGTGCGCACCGTTCGAGATTGTTCGAGCTGGGAATGGGTGGCCAACGCCCCGATCCGGACGCAACCGTCGGCCTCATCGACGGCTCCGAATCCCTCCACCCCTTTCAAGTCGATCAGGTGGCTGGGAGCGGACAGGCCGAGCTTCATCAGGAGGATCAGCTCTGTACCACCACCGAGGAAAGAGGCTTCGAACCCGTGGGCCTGGGCAAGCTCGCTTGCCTCGGCGATCGTTCGCGGGCGGTGGAGCTGGAACGGGGGGAGTTTCACCCGTGCACCCCCTGACAGGAGCACGTCACGCCGACATCGCCTTTCTCACCCGCACGAGGGCATCGGCCCGGCGCGGCGGCGAGGCCGGCTCGGGACTCCTCTGTGTAGTCATAGAGCCCGCCAAGGGTCTTGACTCCCAGTCTGCCCTGGTCGATCAACTGGCCGATCAACGGGGCTACGTCGGGCCGGGCCGAAAGGTCGCGGTTGAGATAGGAGGCGACCGCCTGGTAGATGTCGACGCCTGCCATGTCGATGAGGGCCATCGGGCCGATGACCGCGAGCTTGAAGCCGATCCCCCACCGTACGCAGGTGTCGAGGTCCACCTGGTTGATAATCCCCTGGTCGACCAGGTCGAGACACTCCCGCATGATGGCGTAGAGAATGCGGTTCTCGACGAATCCCATGATCTCCTTCTCGACCACGGGCTCGTATCCGAGGCTCTCCACCAGAGCGACGACGGAGTGGCTGGTGATCGCCGATGTCCGCTCGCCGGGAACCACCTCGATCATCGGAATGAGGTGGGGTGGATTCGACCAATGCATCCCTATCACCCGCCCTGGTCTCGTCAGCTCGGCTGCGATATCGGTGATGCGCAGGCCTGAGGTGTTCGACGCCAGGATCGTCTCGCTGGACGTCATCTGCTCCACATCGGCGAAGAGCTGCCGTTTCAAATCGAGGCGTTCGGGGATCGCCTCGATCACCAAGGATGCATTCGCCACCGCCTCGGCGAGATCACCCTCGACCCGTATGGACCCGCCGAGCACAGTCGGGGCCTCGAGGCGTTCGAGGATCGCCTCTGCCCGTTCCGCCAGACCGATGGCCCGGTTCAGGTTCTCGGGGGAGATGTCGTGGAGAACGACGGGGTGCCCGGCCCGGGCGAGTACTGCCCCAATGCCCGGTCCCATCGTTCCGGTGCCGATGATCGCAACCTGTCCGATGTCAGTCATGTGTCTCCTCTGTCCTGCTGTGGAGTGCACGCCAGACCCGCTCCGGTGTGGCCGGCAGGCGGTCGATGTCGATGCCGAGGCTCCCGAGGGCGTTGACCACCGCGGCGGGGAGCGCAGCTAGGATGCCTTCGCCGCAGCCCTTCGCCCCGAAGGGTCCGGGTCCGTCAGCGTTCTCAACGATGATCGTGTCGAAGACCGCCGGTAGGTCGGCGGTCGTCGGTACCCGATAGTCCAACAGGGTGTCGTTGAGCAGCAGCCCGTCCTCTGAGAACTCCATCTCTTCGAACAACGCATTCCCGAGACCCTGCATTGCCCCTCCCTCATCCTGGATCTGGACCAGGGCCGGGTTGATGGCCCTCCCCACGTCGGCGATTCCCACCGACTTCACCACACGGATTTGCCCGGTGTCGGTGTCGAGTTCGATCTCGACGCCGCCGGCGCAGACCTCCCAGAAGACCGGGCCCTCGGCATATGACCCGGATCCGGTCTCGGGTCGGACCTCTCCGCTGCCGATGATCTCCCCACCTTTGAAGCCGTAGCGCTTCTGGACCAGCTCTTCGAAGGAGAGCCGCCGGCCATCGCCGATCACGGCCCCATCGACGGCTCGAAGCTGTGCCACCGGGGTTCCCAGTTGCTCGGATGCGGTCTCCAGCAGGGCGTCGAGCACGTGTTGGGCAGCACGTTCAACGGCCTTCCCGGCGACGGTGGTGGACCTACTGGCTCCCGTTGAACGGTCGTACGGTGTGAAACGAGTATCGGCGCCATGCACGTCGATGGACGAGACCGGGATGGAGAGGACCTCGGAGACGATCTGCGCCATGACGGTCCTTGTGCCTTGGCCCATTTCGGTGGACCCGACGAGGAGGGTTGCCCGGGCATCCGGCCCGAGCTTCACGGTGGCGCTCGAGACCGGGTGGGCTCCCGCTGCGAGCACTCCCACCGACATGCCGACAGCATGGCCGGGAGGGAGCTCTGCTCCCCAATCCAGGGCTTCGGCGATACGCTCCACGTCCCCGATGAGGTCGGCGTCGAGCGGTGTTCCTCCGGCCCGCAGCTCCTCGCCCTTTCGCCTGAGGTTGCGGCGTCGCATCTCCAGCGGATCTATCCCCAGCCGGCGTCCGACCCGGTCAACCTGGGACTCGCCGATCCACTGCATGTGGGTGGCACCGAACGCCCGGTACGAGCCTGCGGGGGCGGTGTTGGTGTAGACGCAGTCGGCCTGGACATCGAATGCGTCCCAGCGATACGGGCCAGGGGCCGCGTCGGCTGCGGTGGCGGTGACCCGAGGGCCGTTGTCGGCGTAGGCACCGGTATCGAGCCACATACGGACCTGTCGGGCGACGAGCTTGCCGTCGTGGGTGGCGCCGGTTCGCATCTCGCAGATCATGCCGTGGCGACGAGTGGTCACCATGGCCTCGTCGACCCGGTTGGCAATCCGCACCGGCCGCCCGGCCTTGCGGGAGAGCGCGGCGGTGATCGGTTCCATCTTGGTGTAGGACTTGGACCCGAATCCGCCACCGAGGAACGGCACGATCAGCTGGACACGATCCAGGGGCAGCTGGAAGATGGCAGCCAGCTCTGCTCGCACCAAGAAGGGGTGCTGGCAAGATGCCCAGATGGTCATCTCGGAGCCACGGTGGTGGGCGATCACCGTGTGCGGCTCGAGCGCGTACTGATACACAGCAGGGAACCGGTAGATACCTTCGACGATGACGTCCGCCGACGCCATCTCCTTGTCGATGTCTCCCTTGGTCATGGTGTGCCGGTAGCAGGTGTTCCCGTCCCGATCGGCGAGTGTTCCGAGCCCGTGGGCGGACCCTGCTTCGTACTGTTGATCGTGGACCAGGTCCGCATCGGGGGCGATGGCATCGGCGATCTGGACGATCGGATCGGTGTGGGAGTAGTCGACGCGGATCGCCTCGATGGCACGTTGCGCGATTTCGTCGGACTCCGCGGCCACCGCGGCGACCGGTTCGCCCATGAAGCGGACTCGGTCGACGGCGACGATCGGCCGATCGCGAATCGTGTGGCCGAACATGGCGTCGATGTCCCGCAGGTCTGCCGCGGTGAGCACTGCGATCACGCCTGGAATCGCCTCGGCCGCGCTGGTGTCGATCCGATCGATCGTGGCGCGGGCGAGCGGGCTACGCAGGACGCGGCCAAAGGCCATTCCCGCCACTTCGAGGTCGCCGGTGAACTTGGCTTCGCCCGCCACCTTCGCCGGGCCATCGATCCGGTCGATCGACCTACCGACTGCCGAAGATGTCCGGGTCTCGTCAAGAATGGTCATGGGTACCGACTGCCTCCTGTACCGCGTCGAGGATCGCCCGATAGCCGGTGCAGCGGCAGATGTTTCCCGAAAGCCCGTGCCGCAGTTCTTCCATCGACGTTTCCTGCCCGGCGGTCATCATCTCCATGGCGGTGAGCATCAGGCCCGGTGTGCAGAATCCGCATTGGGTGGCGAAGTGCTTGAGGAAGGCTCGTTCGAGCGTCACGTACTCGGGGAGATCGGTGAGGCCCTCTATCGTCAAGACTTCTCGGCCCTCCACATCGGCCGCCAGCATCGAGCACGACGACACCGCCTGGCCATCGACGAGAACCGTGCAGGCTCCGCACACTTGCACCTCGCACGACCTCTTGGTTCCCGTCAAACCGAGACGCTCGCGGATGAGGTCGATGAGGAGTTCGTGATCGGGCAGGTCCTCCTCAACCGCCGCCCCGTTGAGGCGGAAGGCCAGTCTCATACGTGCTGGCCGATGCTCTCCAGCTCCCGACACCAGGAGTCCCAGTACTCGTCAAGGAAGTGGTCGCGGTACTTCTCCGCAAACAGCTCCTCCACGATCTCGGGATCGATCGGCGTGGGCTTGCCGAGTCCGCTCGCCAAGAACTGGAGACGGATCGCCCGCTCGAGGGTGATGGCCGCCAGGGTTGCCCAGCGGATGTCCTCACCCACGATCAGGACACCGTGGTGACTCAGGAGCGTGGCACGCCTGTGCCCCAGTGCGTCGATCACATGGCCAGCCCCGGCGGCGTCCGTGATCAGTCCCGACGTGCGGTCGTAGAAGCCGACGCCGTCTTTGAAGAGGACGCCGTCGTGGGACAGGATCTCGAGCCCGCTGCCACTTGCCCCGAGCGCTGTGGCATACCACGGATGGGTGTGGATCACCGCATTGATGTCGGGGCGTGTGCGGTATGCCATCGAATGCATGATGGCCTCGAGGTGCATCGAGTGGCCCCGGGGAGGGTCCTCGTCGAGGTTCGAGTGGATGACGTCGTCAGGAGAGGCTTCTCCGAGGGTGACGCCCTTTCGTTTGATCCACATCCCGTCGCCGTTGCGGACGCTCACATGGCCCAAGGTCAGGTCCTCGTGCCCATGGCGAGCGATGATCCGACAGGCGGCCGCCACCTGCCGACGGCTCTCGGTGTCGGTCTCGGCCAGGGTTCCCGGTAGCTCGTTCATCAGTTCTCGCGGAACTCGGTCGGGGGATACGCCGGGGACGAGAATCCGAAGACCATCGCCATGTCGGTGTCATCGGCGCCCACGGCGTGCCAGACACCCGCGGGGATGTGACACGCCTCCCCCCGGAGGAGGTCGACTCGGGCATCCTCAAGCATCAAGTAGCCGGAGCCGTCGATGACCAGAGCCATCTCGTCCGCCTCATGGCGCATCGACTTCGTGCAGGTCCCTGCTTTGAACAGGGAGCGACCCAACGTCATGACCGGCTCGGCCACGGTCGCTGAGCTGATCATGATCCTGCTCCAACTGCCCCCGGGAAGATCCACGGCCTCGACGTCTCCTTCGGAGACAACGACGACCGAGTTCACAGCTGCCATTTGCCTTCCTTGATGATGTACTCCCCAGTGGCCTCGATCTGGATGGTGGCGTTGTGCATCACGCCGTCGAGATGCAGACGGCTGGTGTTCTGGCCACCCGGGTAGCAATTCTGGTTGTCGCCGAGAGCAAAATGCACCGTTCCCTTCCGACCCTTCTCCGAGGGCGATCCGATCGGTGCGAAGTCAGAGGTTCCGAATGCGAACTCCCCGACCACATCCGCGCCGGGAACGCCGGCCACGATGTCGCGGAGCCTGGTGGCCTCGGCCCCGCCTTCGATCGCCTTGTAGACGCCGTTCTCGACGTGCCACGTGATCGGCGTCTCGACGTGCCCGGGCACGCCGATGCCAAGCATGTTCCCGTCAACAACGATGCGGCCCTCGGTGAAGGTCTCAAGCGGGGCATAGGCCACTTCGCCCCAGAGGGGGACTGGTCCCATCATGGCTCCCTTCGGCTTCACCGGGACGACCTCCAACGCGGGACGGTCTTGGACCGACAACCGAACGTCGGTGCCCCCCGGTGTGGTCACGCGAAGGGTTCCAGCGCCCTTCAGGCGGGCGATGGCGGCCTGGGCGTTGCCGATCGTCTGGGCGATGTCGTCGACCGAGATCGGCCAGCGGCCAAAGCCTTCCTCGACCGACCCGATCCGGTGGTTGGCGGCACAGGTCTCCTTCACCGCCGAGACATGGGCGAAGCGGTTGGCCGACTCGAGGTTGGTCATGATGATCGTGGTGTCGGCGGTGATGACCGCCGTGTGGAGATTCGCCGGGGGCGCCATCGGGAAGTGGGTGTCGGCGAGCGCCCGGCGCACTTGCGTGTCATTGTCCATGACGACCGGCCAGGCTCCTCGCTCGGCGGCCACGGTGGCCACCATCTCCGCCTCAGCCTTGCGGCGGGAGTCGGTGATGATGGTGATGACTTCGCCCTCCTGCACCTCGAAGCAGGTATCGACGATCATCTCTGCCGATGCCCGCATCTGGGCTTCGGTGCGGGTTTCCTCAACGCTCATGACGAAGCTCCTCGATCTCTCTGACGACGGGCAGAACGTACTTGGTGAACTTCTCGACCTGGCCGAACTGGTCGAGGTCACCGAACCTACAAATGAAATGGTCCACCCCGGCGGCTGAGAACTCCTCGAACCAGCGAATGATGTCATCAGGCGTTCCGCCCCACGGGGCCCCAGTTCCCCAAGTCCACCGACTGGGAGAGCTCCGGGTAGAACTGCTGATGTAGTCGCCGATTGCAGCCTCGGCCTCGGACGCGGAGTCGGCGATGTTCATGGTCACCTGGTAGGAGACCGTGAAGTCGTCCAGGGTTCGATCTGCGGCCGCGGCCGCATGTTCGAGTACTGCGATCTGCTCTCGCACCTCCCCGGAATGGCGTGCTCGGCAGCACGTCATCCAACCAGACCCCAGCTCGACGATCCGACGCGAGCTCCGCTCCAGGCGCCGCCGTGCGGTCTCGCTGTCCAAGTCCCCTACCAGACGGATGTTGGAGACCACCCAGATGGGGGGCGGTTCCTGAATCGGTCGGAACGCGCCCATCTCGGTGCCGGAGAAGAACGAAACCTGGTCGTAGTCGAAGAAGTCGCCACTGAAAGACGTCTCGCCGTTGATCCACAGGTCCCTGAGGACCTGGAGGCCTTCCTCGAACACGCTGGCCCGCTTCCCGAACGGAAGCCCGAGGGCCGCGAACTCACGCCGCA
>CAVOQP010000009.1:0-109032 GCA_963698385.1 uncultured Acidimicrobiia bacterium
CCCGACCCGTCGGGGCAACCTCTGCGCACCCGAGTAGATCCGCCGCGTTGATCTCGACCCGGACGGGTGTGTGCCGCACGCCGCTTGCTCCAAAGACCGGTCCTGGTCGACTGCGTGCGGCCGATGCCGACGCACGGTACGAGGGGATGGCCAACCCGTCTCCCACTCTGGGCTCTGCTCCCTCCTCGGTGGGAGCCTCGTCGGTGGAACGACTCCGCAAGGACGACCGGACGTTCCCGGCTCCGTTCCTGGTCGGGTCCCGCACCATGCGGTGGAGCGCTCGGGAGGTTGAGGCGTGGCTGGTTGCCACTCGAACCGCCAGACCGACCGGGGTGCGGCCGGAGCTGCTTCGGCCAGCGTCAGCCGATAGACCACGGCGTTGCTCGAGTTCGTCTGCAAGCAGCATGACAGTGACCGTTCCCTGCCTGACCCAACAGTGCGTTCGCAGGAATTCGCCGATTCGTCTGCGGAATGGCGGGTCCCCCTAGGCTCGGATTCGCTGAAGATCCAATTCGGACTCCTGACCGTTCACGGTCAAGGCCGTTCCGATGGGCAGACGACCGCCGAATGATGTGAATAGCATGGGGGAAGGTAATCGTTCAAATGGGAGCGGGCTGCCGTTCAGCGGCACCGGTGATCGATCAGGAGAGGAATTCTGCCTTTGGGAGTGAGCCAGGGCTCAAGACCCCGAGTTTCGTTCAGCGCACCTCACGGGAGTGGAGCGCTTCAGTTTCTTGACGAGCCTTCCCGCCTTCGTCTGTTCGTTTCGAAGGTTCAGCGGTGGGCTGGTCTTGCTCCTCTCTTCTTGATCCTGCAGATCTGGCTCTATGTCGGTTCCGACCAGCAGTGGGTGTGGGCTTGGACTGGAGTGTTGGCGGGTTCCGTGGTGGTTGCGGTGTTGCTGCCAATGAGTTCCCGAGTGCTGGCGGTCCAGGCATTGCTGGTTGTGGGAGTCAGTCTGTGGGCCATCGCCGATGTCCGTTTCAGCACTGTGGGATTCTCGATGTGGATCCTGGCTGCGGTTTCCCAGGTTCCGTCGGTCCTCGGAGGACGTCGCCGATCGCATGTCTTCACGGCAGCGAGTGTTGTGGGTTTGGTCGTGGCCGGGGTGTGGGGTGGGCAGCCGATGAGAAACGTCCTGCCGTTGGCTGGCCTTGTCGGCGTTTCTGGTGTTCTCATGACCGCCTTCTACCACTCGGAGACGAGCATACGAAGGGCCAATTCCCGGATGCTCGCCCTCTTCGAGGCGATCGGTGATGCGGTCGTTGTGACCGACCACACCCAACGAATCAGGTTCGCCAACGAGGCTGCCGTTCAGCTCTTCGGCTACGAACATGAAGGTCTCATTGGCGAGAGCCTCGGTGCCCTGGTGCCGGACAGGTTCTCGGATTCCCACGCTCAGCAGCATTCCGACTTCCTCCCATCTGACCGGCTTACTCTCTCGGGTGATCGGGAGGGATTGTCAGGGAGGCGCAAGAGCGGTGAGGAGTTCCCGGCTGCGGTCTCCGTCTCGAAGATGGAAACGGAAGGACAGCTCTTCGCCGTAGCGATCATCCGGGACCTATCCGAACGAGCCACACTCGTGGAGTCGCTTCAAGACAGAGAGACGAAGCTCGAAGCCACGGTCAAGGAGCTGCAGGCCATTCAGGGGATTCTGGAAGCCACCGTGATGGACCTTCAGGCCAGCCAGGAGGCAAGGAGCCGACTGATTGCCTCAGTCGCCCACGAGCTCAGGACGCCGCTGACCGCAGTTGTCGGATACGCCGCTCTCCTCGTCGAGGACTTGAATGTCGACGCCGAAACACGCTCCGAGTTCCATCGCACCATCGCCCGCGAGGCCACCGACCTCACTGGTATCGTCGAAGACCTTCTCACCGGTGCTCGTCTTGAAGTCGACCGACTGTCAGTGAGGAACGCTTCTCTGCAGGTCGGTCCACTCGTCCGGGCGGTCGCGGATGAGCAGATGTTCCTCCACGGTGGGACTATTCCTGTGTCTGGTGCTGCCAGAGCCCTTGGTGACCCATTGCGGATTCGCCAGATCGTCCGCAACCTCCTCACCAACGCCCGACTCCACGGAGGAGAAGCAGTCGAGGTGATCATTCAAGAACGGTCAGGGAGCGTCAACATCTCGATCCTCGACAACGGAGCCGGAGTCAAGGAGAAGGACCGGGAGCGGATCTTTAAGCCCTTCGAGACAGCCCACGCCATCCCCGGCATGGCTCCTTCACTCGGCCTGGGGTTGAGCCTTTCCAGGACCCTCGCCGAGTTGATGGGCGGCGAACTCACCTACGCCCACGAGCAAGGTCGAAGCAGCTTCACATTGACACTCCAGACGGCTTGAACGTCCGCAGCCCTCGAACGCTAAGGGCGATCGACGCAAGAAGACACCGGGAACGGGCCTCCCCCACGCAGGGCAAGGAGGGAGCGTCAACGGCCACCCGCATCGTGCGCTGCTTGAGGTTGCCAGCGACTTCGTCGGAGGGTGTCCTCGACGGCGCGGCTTCCAGACGAGATGGCTCGTCTGGTTGAGGAAGTTGCGCGCCTCCTTGGTGCTGCTGAGCGCTTCCGCTTCTTCCCGTCACCTCAAGGGATGCGGTAACCTGACTCCGTTGGGTGCCCCAGGGCAGACACCCGGACACGCCGGGATTCAAGCCCTGCACTCACCACCCTGCGGGTGTAGTTCAATGGCAGAACGCGAGCTTCCCAAGCTTGCAGCGGGGGTTCGATTCCCCTCACCCGCTCAAGAGAGTCCCGAGTCCCGAGTCCCAAGTCCCGAGTCCCGAGTCCCGAGTCAACTCCGGGCACGACGCCAGAACGCGAGGCTCCACCCAAGGGCTTGCAGCGGGGGTTCGATTCCCCTCACCCGCTCAAGAGAGTCCCGAGTCCCGAGTCCCAAGTCCCGAGTCCCGAGTCCCGAGTCAACTCCGGGCACGACGCCAGAACGCGAGGCTCCACCCAAGAGCTTGCAGCGGGGGTTCGATTCCCCTCACCCGCTCAAGAGAGTCCCGAGTCCCGAGTCCCAAGTCCCGAGTCCCGAGTCCCGAGTCAACTCCGGGCACGACGCCAGAACGCGAGGCTCCACCCAAGGGCTTGCAGCGGGGGTTCGATCCCCCTCACCCGCTCAAGAGAGTCCCGAGTCCCAAGTCCCAAGTGAACTCGGGCACGAGCCCGGGAAGGACGGAGGACGAAGCTCCGCGCCCACTCGCACACAGGGCCTCGGCAGTCCTGTATACTCCTAGGGGTATCCGCCAGACTGCCCGGGAGGCATTCATGTACTCGAATCGCACCCTCTGGATCCTGCAGGTCGTCTTCGGCGTCTACTTCATCGCCGTAGGCGTCTCGCACTTCATCGTCCCCGAGGGTCTGCCCGGCCCCATGGACTGGATGTACGACCTCTCCGACCGTCAGCACCTGTTGTCGGGGACCGCTGAGATCCTCGGCGGCCTCGGTCTCATCCTTCCTGGGCTGCTCAAGATCCAGACGAAGCTCACCACGTTCGCAGCCGCGGGCTTGATCCTCGTGATGCTCGGCGCTGCCATCTGGCATGGCGGACGCGGCGAACCGACGAACATCGTCCAGAACATCATCATCGCCGGCTTCATGGCGTGGATCGCCTACGGACGGGCAAAGAAAACCCCGCTCGCCGCCTAGGTTCCATCCTCCATCCGAACGAGGCGGGCCTCGTAGGTGCGGCGAGAGCGCTCGGCAATCGGTGCCTCGAGTACCCGACGGACTTGCGCCTCCGGTGTCGTGCGGTCGAGATGGCAGTCCACGACCTCGACGACGGAGACGTTCCCCCGGTTCGCCCCCATCCATGCCACCACGTCGCCCGGCTCGATCCGGCCATCAGCGATGACCCGGCAGTAGAAGCCGGGACGACGGGCCTCATTGAACCGGTCAATCCAGTTCGGCTCGGACATCACTGCCGCAAACACCGAGCACGGGATGCGGGGGGCCGTCACTTCGAGCACGACTTCGCCGATGAGTAGCCGATCACCGACCCGTACGGGGGAGGTGCCGGCGTGGCTGATCGTGATGTTCTCGCCGAAGCTCCCAGGGGGGAGGCTCTTGTTGAGTTGGCCCTCCCACCACTGGTAGTCCTCGCGGGCGTACACGTACACCGCCTGGTCGGGACCTCCATGGCGCTCGGTGTCGGCGACCACGTCCCCATCGACCCCGTTCGGACCGACCACCACGCCCGCGACCGGGTTCTTGTGGATCCCGGTCTCCACCTCCCGGGTACCCACGGCCAGCACTGCGCCCTCGCCGACCTGGACGGATTCGACCGTGATCGGCTCGGCCCTGTTGTCCCTCAGGAAGTCGACGATCCACGAACCGACCAGGCGCTGATCGGTGGGGACGTCCCGGAGCCGGGCCAACGCATCCTCCGCCTGGTCGTCGCCGAAGAGCGGCCCACGGGCGTTGATGAGCGCCTCCATGAAGGGAGCCTCGTACTCGGGGTGATCCTGTATGGCAAGGATGTTCGTTCCGATCCGGAAGGCGGGGATGGCCGCAGTCGAGCCCTCGGCGATCACCTCGGCCCCATCCGGCACCTTCGTGACCACGTCCTTGTGCATGGCGCTGATCGCCAGCTCGCCGCCCGCGAACCAGGGCTGTGGAGCCATCTTGAGCACCTGCGGACCGACCTTCCACTCCCCCGCTCGCTCAACCTTGCCGCCCAACGCCTCAGCGATGATCTGGTGGCCGAAACAAATCCCCGCCAACCGCGCCTCGTGCTCATGGATCTTCCTCACGAAGGCCCGCAATTCCTCGATCCACGGCGTGTCATCGAACGCGTCGTAGCGGGAGCCGGTAATCACCCACCCGTCGCACTCGCCGGGGTCGGCGGGGAAGACGCCGTTGATGACGTCATACGGAATGACCTCCAGGGTCGGGTCGGCTTTGCCAAAGAACGTGGTGTACAAGGCGTCGTAGTCACCACCGGCGGCATCGAACAGGGACTCGTCGACGTGGTCACAGATGAGGAGGCCAACACGCATGGGGTGCTCAGAGGGTTCGGAGGGCTTCGGCGGCAAAGCCGAAGAGCGTACGACGGAGATTGCGTAGCGGTTGGACCAAGGCCTTGCCGTTCCACTCATCAGACCACAGCGTGTCGGCCACATAGAGCAGTTGGGCGAGGCGGACGTTGCGGAACGCCGCCACTGCGAAGAGGGCTGCTGCTTCCATCTCCACGGTGACACAGCCCTGCTCGGCGCGCTTGTGGGCCATGGTCTTGGTCTCCCGGAACACGGCGTCGGTCGTCCATGTTCGGCCCCTGGTGAACGTGACACCCCGGGCACGAAGGACATCCACCAGGGCGCCCGCCACTTCGGGGTCCGGTTTCGCCGGCACATTCGGGGCGAGGTAGTGATACGAGGTGCCCTCGTCGCGCATCGCCTCCGACGGAATGATGATGGTCCCCGGGTTCATGGAGGTGGCCAGTCCGCCGGCGCTCCCCACTGCAACGATGGTGTCACAGCCGAGTCCGATGATGTGCTCGAGCACGATGGCGGCCCCGGGGGCTCCCACCGGCATCTCCGCAATGACGATCGGCAGGCCTTCTATCTCCACTTCGTGGATCGAACCCGTGAGCGACTCGAGCTTGATCTCGTGGACTTTGTGGCCACTTCGGGACAGGTCATCGACGATCTCATCGAACCAAGTGACAATCGCATGGCGCGGGACGTCGGCGCGCTCCACGAAGTGGGCAGGCTCGATCACCGCCTGCGGGTCGGGGTCGAAGTCGAGGATCGGAGCGTGCACGCGCCGAGGGTAGTGCCGGATCGCCTCAGCCACACGGTTCGGCGCGGGGGAGGGGCGAGGCGAGCAGGACCCGCTCCCGCTCTAGGATGCACCCCCACGACCGGAGGAATGGACGACCGATGATCTTCTCGGACCGCACGATCAAAGAGGCCATCGCCGCAGGGCGGATCACCGTCGACCCCTATGACGAGAGCTTCGTGCAGCCGTCATCGATCGATATCCGGGTGGACCGCTACTTCCGGGTCTTCGAGAACCACCGGTACCCGCACATCGACCCCCGCACCCGCCAGGAGGACCTGACCACCATCGTCGAGACCCCTCCCGGCGAAGCGTTCGTCCTCCACCCCGGGGAGTTCGTCCTCGGCTCGACGCTCGAGCGGGTCCACCTCGGGAACGACGTCGTGGCCCGCCTCGAGGGGAAGTCGAGCCTCGGGCGACTGGGCCTCCTCATCCATTCCACCGCCGGGTTCGTCGATGCCGGGTTCGAAGGCCACCTCACCCTCGAGTTGTCGAACGTCGCCAATCTCCCGATCGCCATCCATCCCGGAATGCGCATCGGCCAGATCAGCTTCTACCAGATGACGACCGAGGCCGACCATCCCTACGGGAGCCGCGAGGCCGGCTCCAAGTACCAGGGCCAGCGCGGTCCGACCCCTTCCCGCATCCATCGCGATTTCGACTGACTGATCTCCGCGTCGAACTGCTCAAGTCGGACGCCGATCTGCCGATGAATGGGGGGACACCAGAACAGAGGGTCGGGCGCAGATCCATCTCCCTCCTCCGCATGCCCTTGCACTGAGACTGCGCCTCCCTCCGACTTGACCCCCGCTTGCGGGGGTCAAGTTCATTCCGGGGGCACGTCGGCGGGGCGAACTCGCTAGACGGTGGAGTCGCGGGCGAGGTCGCCGAAGGCGGTGAACGCCGGGGCAAAGCTCATGAAGAGCCGGCCCGTACTGCCGGCGCGATGCTTGGCCACGATGATCTCCGCGGTGCCGCGCATGTCCGACTCAGGGTTGTAGTACTCGTCCCGGTAGATGAAGAGGACGATGTCGGAATCCTGTTCGATTGCACCCGAGTTGTGCACGACCATGTCCCCGGCGACGAAGTTGTGGTTGCCCGGGACGTGCGCGTCGAACGTCTCTTCGATGCCATCAGGTTCGATGGAAACGATGGAGTCCCACAAGACATCACTGGGAGCGAGACGGGCGAAGTGCTCGTCATATCGGAGTTGGCGGGTCGCTGTGGCCACATGCCGATCATTCCCAGCGCTTGACATGTCCATCGCCACTTCGTTTGAAACGGCGGGTGGGAGCAGGGTGCGGGGCACCGCCACCTCCGAGCCCTGTGACAACTCCTGGACCTGGCGCCAGCCAGCAAACGTGAGCAGGGGGTGGTTGGCGGTCGCCCGAATGGACCTTCCCGAGGCTGTCGTGATGCGGAACACCGGCTTCTCGCCGGTCGACCACGCCTCCCGCATGACGCCCGGCACCACACGGAGGTGCTCATCCACGCTCATGACGGGAACGTCCTTGAGTCCCTGGCGAGCGACTTCGCCAATCGTGATCGTGGCACCCGTATCGGATCGCTGGATCGGGGTCTCCGCCGTGAGGCATTCGCGTAGGTCCCCGAGCTGGGGACGCTTGTCCTGCCGGGCCTCGAGTGCTCGATTGAGCTGGGAGATGGCGATGATCGGAACGTTGAGCTCCCGGGCCAGGTTCTTGAGGCCACGGCTGATCTCGGCGATCTCCTGCTGGCGGTTCTCGCGCGAACGGCCCTGCATGAGCTGCAGGTAGTCGATGATGACGAGGTCCAAGCCGTGCTTGCGCTGCAGCCGTCGGCACTTCGCCCTCACGTCGGTGACGGTGAGGTATGAGCTGTCGTCGATGTAGATGGGGGCCTTGTACATCTTGCCGGCGGCCTCGAGCACACGGGGCCACTGGTCCTGGCCGAGGCGGCCCGACCGGAGCAGTGTGTTGTCGATACGGCCGGTGGCGCAGATGAGGCGCTGAATGATCTCCTCCTGGCTCATCTCCAGGGAGAACACCGCCACCGTGCCCTCGGCGAGCGCCACGTTGCGAGCGATGTTCATGACGAGGGCCGACTTGCCCATGCCGGGTCGGGAGGCGATGACGATGAGGTTCGCTCCCTGCAGGCCGGAGAGCTTGGCATCGAGGTCGCGGAACCCGGTCGGTAGGCCGATCATCCCGCCACCGCGGTTCTCGAACTCCTCGATCTTCTCGAGGGTGCCATCGATGAAGCTCGAGATCGGCTGGAGGGCATCACCAACCCGGCGCTCGGCGACTTTGAAAACGGTCTGCTCGGCCTCGTCGATGACCCAGTCGATGTCCTGGTCCGAACTCGTGGCCAATTGGCCGATCTGTGCGCCCGCCGACAGCAGGCGACGGCGCACCGACTCCTCGGACACGATGGCCGCGTAGTACTCGACGTTGGCCGCGGTCGGGACCGCCGTCGAGAGGGTCGTCAGGAACCCGAGGCCCCCCACCCGTTCCAACTCCTCCTTGCGACGAAGGACGTCGGCCACCGTGATGGCGTCGATCGGTTGGCTGCTGTTGTAGAGGGCGAAGATCGCCTCGTAGACAGCTTGATGGGCCGGGACGTAGAAGTCCTCAGAACCCAACTTGTCCATGACCGCGTTGACGGCATCCACCGAGAGCAGCATCGCCCCGAGGACGGATTCCTCGGCGTCTCGGTTGTGGGGGGGTACGCGTAGCCCGCCCGAGGAGCGCGAAGGACCGCGGGGCGGTTCTTCCATGTCCTCGAGCGGGTACGACACGTTCCGAAGCGCCCCTAGGCCGGGATCACATCGAGGGTGAGCGCGAACTGCACCTCGGGATGGAGCACGACGGTCACCTCATGGAGACCGATGCTCTTGATCGGGGCGTCGAGCCTCACCGTCTTGCGGTCGAGTTCGACCCCGGTGAACTTCTTGATCCCAGCGACCACGTCGGCGACGCCGACCGATCCGAAGAGACGGCCCTCGTCACCGGCCTGGGCGGCGAGCACCACCCGGGTACCGACGAGCGACTTGGCGGTTCCCTCGGCGGTGGACCGTGCCTTGCGTTCCGAATCGATACGAGCCTGGACCCGCCGTTCGGCGTCTTCGAGGGCACCGCTCGTCGCCTTCACGGCGAGGCGCCGAGGAAGGAGGTAGTTGCGGCCGTAACCGTCCGCCACATCGACGATGTCGCCCTCCTGGCCGAGGCTGGGGACATCCGAGACGAGGATGAGCTTCATCATCGGCTGATGTAGGGGAGAAGGGCCATCTCACGGGCGTTCTTGATCGCCAGGGCGAGCTTGCGTTGGTCCTGCTCACACGCCCCGGTGACCCTGCGGGCCCGGATCTTGCCGCGGTCGGATATGTACTTGCGGAGGACCGAGACATCTTTGTAGTCGATGTGCTCGGCCGGCTTCCCCTCGACACAGAAGGGACAAGCCTTCTTCTTGTAGCGCCGACTGTCTGTCCGACGTCGGCGGGTTCGTTTTTCTGCCATGTGATTGTTCTCCTAGAACGGTGCCTCGTCGGGACCGAAGTCATCGCGGGCCACGGGGCCTGCCGGCACCTGTGCGCCGCCGCCCCAGGAGCCGCTGCCGCTCCCACCACGGGCGACACGGTTCACCTGGGCAGTCGCCCAGCGCAGGCTCGGACCGATCTCCTGGATCGAGAGTTCGAGGCTGGTGCGCTTCTGGCCGCTGTTGTCTTCCCAATCGCGCTGCTCGATGCGGCCGGAGATGATGACCCGGTCGCCCTTGTGGAGCGATTCGGACACCTGCTCAGCCATCTCGCGCCATACGGTGCCGCGGAAGAACGCCGTGTCCTCCTGCCATTCCTGGTTGCGGTCCTGGTATCGACGGCTCGAAGCCACACGGATGTTGGCCATGGGGACCCCGGACTGGGTGTACCGGAGTTCCGGATCCTCCACGAGGTTGCCGACGACGGTGATTGAGTTGCTCATTGGTCCCTTCCAAGGTCGTGGTCCTCCGTCATACCCATGAATACCTCAGGGGTACGACAAGAACCACCTCTACGGGTTGTCGGTCCTGAGGATCTTGTGACGAACGACCGCGTCGGAGAGGCCGAGCGCCCGGTCGAGGTCGTCCACGGGGGACATGTCATCGGTCTCGAACTGGATGACCGAATAGAAACCCTCATTGATGTGCTTGATTTCGTAGGCGAAGCGGCGCTTCCCCCAGAAGTCGCTCGAGCTCACCTTGGCTCCGCGAGCGGCAAGCAGCTGCTCGATCTCGGAGACCCGGGCCCGGGCATCATCCTCGGCCATTTCTGGTCGATGGATGGTCATGATTTCATACGTGCGCAACGGCATCTACCTCCTTCGGACATCCGCAACGTTGCGGAAGGCCCCGTGATGGGGCAGGGGCGGGTACTGGATTGGCCCGCCGAGGCGGGCACCGGAAGGCTAACCGCGCCCACCCGGCTACCCGCGGTCGCCGCCGATCGTTGTTTCGCGACAAGCAGGAAGTACGTCTTCCCCTGCCAAACCCGCGACGTCGACTTCACCTTCAACATCAACTGACGAGCTCCCCTTCTTGCGGTAGTGGTAGAGGCGTAGACGTTCCTGCCGGAGCCTGCTCTGGGACTCGGGACTCGGGACTCGGAGCTCGGGACTCGGGACTCGGGACCTGGGACTTGGGACTTGGGACTGGGGCCTCGTATCCTCGTTCCATGGAGATAGGAGCCCACGTCCCGACCGCCACACCGCTGGCAGAGGCGGCTGCCCGGGAAGCGGACATTGTCCAGGTCTTCCTGTCCAATCCGCAGTCCTGGAAGGCTCCCCTCGTGCGGGGGGACGCCTCCGAGTTGGCTGCTTCGGACATCGGGATCTATGTGCACGCCCCCTATCTGATCAATGTCGTCTCGCCGAACAACCGGGTCAGGATCCCCTCCCGCACGTCGCTCCAGGTCACGTGTGACGCCGCCGCTGCGATTGGGGCCAGGGGTGTCATCGTGCACGGCGGGCATCTCACCGATGAAGCGGAGCCGATCGAGGTGGGATTCACCCGCTGGCGGAAGGCCCTCGAGTCGATCGACTCCGAGGTCCCGGTCCTCATCGAGAACACGGCCGGTGGTGATCGGGCGATGGCCCGCCGCTTCGACGTGCTTGCTCAATTGTGGGATGAGATCGGTGACCTCGACCCCGGCTTCTGCCTCGACACCTGCCATGCGTGGGCGGGCGGCGAACCCCTCGACGAGTTGGTCGAACGCACCGTGGCCATCACGGGGGCGATCGACCTCGTGCACTTCAACGATTCCCGCGACGAGTTCGACTCCCGCCGCGATCGCCATGCCAACCTCGGGGACGGTCTCATCCCCGAGGACCAACTCACTCGGATCCTGCGCTCGGTGGAAGCCCCCATCGTCGTGGAGACCCCGGGCGAAGCAGAGGATCAAGCCGCTGACATCGCCTGGCTACGGGAGAGGCTGTGAGCCGAGCCGGACTCCTCCTCTCCCTTGCGATCCTCGCTGGGGCGTGCAGTGGCGGGTCCGACACGGTTGACACGATCCCCGCCTCGCCGTCCACACCGACCATCGCCCCCACGACAACTCCGGCTGCCCCGGACATGGGGGACGTCGATGGGTTCCCTACGACCACGCTGCTGCTCGACGGCACGGAACTGCTCGTGGCGGTGGCCGACGACCCGAGCCGTCGCTCCCAGGGGCTGCGAGGGGTCGTCGATTTCGGGGATCTCGCCGGGATGCTCTTCGAGTTCGACGGCCCGGTGACCGCTGTGTTCACCATGCAGGACACCCCGACGCCGCTCGACCTCATCCTCCTCGATGAGGACGGCGCCGTGCTCGAAGTGCTCGTCATGGACCCGTGTGACGGGAACGACTGTCGCTTCCCGCCGACAGTGGTCTACCACTACGCCCTGGAGGTCAGGCAGGGATCGCTCGATGTGGCCGTCGGTGATCGACTCGAACTCCCTACGGTGGACAACTGAGATGCGCATCATCCTCGTCCGGCACGCACAGCCAGCATGGGCCCCCGGGGGATTGGCGACGACCATCCCCAACCTCTCGGAACTCGGTACGCAGCAGGCAGACCTCCTCCCCTCCCATCCACTGCTCGACGGGAGGGTGACGGATGTGTGGGTGTCACCGATGCCGCGAGCGGCCCAGACCGCCCAGCCCATCCTCAACCATCTCGACCTTCAGCCCATGACCCACGGCTTCCTTGCCGAGATCGGCAACCCGCCCCACTGGGACGGAAAACCGGAGGAGTACGTCGAGCAGGCATTCATCGACCTCATCAACCGACCGCTCGACGGATGGTGGGATGGCTTCCCCGGCGGGGAGTCGTTCCGCGACTTCCACAAGCGGGTCCACACCGGCTTCGAAGCCGCCCTCGCCGACCTGGGAGTCCATCGGTCGACGGTGCACCCCGAGATCTGGGAGGAGGCGCTCCCGGACCGCACCCTGGCGATCGTCGCCCACCAGGGAACGAATGCGCTCCTGCTGGGTCTTCTCCTGGACTTGGAGGTGGTGCCGTGGGAGTGGGAGCGCTTCTCGTGCGCCCATGCCTCCGTCTCGCTGGTCGGGACCGCCCGGGTTGGGGGAGGCCGGGCGTTCAGTCTCCGCGCCTTCAGCGACGTGAGCCACCTCCCCCCAAACATGATCACCCGCTGAGACAGGGCGTAGAAGACCGGTTTGGGGTCGTTTGATCGCAGTGTGTCCCATGAAACGACCCCAGGCCGATCATCGGACGCGCTGGAGCCCCGAAAGACGCTTCCGCCCATCGGGGCTCCGGTCCGGCCTCGGGGGTCCGGTGCGCTGCTCCATCGTGGTCCGGCTTGCGCCTACGTTTCCAGGAGGCAGGCACCCATCTTCGCGCACTGAGTGGTCATTGTGCCACTGGTTTCTAAGGATCGGTTTCGCGAACTCCTGTCACCAACCTCCTCACCATGGCCCGGTACTCACTTCGCCGGAAGTACCCTCCCCCACGCATGTCCGACCATCGAGCAGCGCTCATCGCCCACCTCAAGGCGCACTCCCTCCGTACCGACGGACCCTTCACGCTTCGATCCGGAGCGCTTTCCGGTTGGTACATGGACGCCCGGCAGACCACCTTCGACGGCACCGGGGCGTGGGCCGTCGGGACTGCCATCACCCCACTGGTCGCTCCCGAGGCAAGGGCAGTGGGCGGTCTCACCATGGGAGCGGACCCGGTGGCGCTCGCCACGGCCATCGTTTCGACGCAGCTCGGACGGCCACTCAGCGCGTTCTCCATCCGGAAGGCGGCCAAGGACCACGGCACCGGAGGTCGAATCGTCGGACCGGTCGGACGAGGCGACGCTGTCTGCCTGCTCGAGGACACGACCACCACCGGCGGAGCGTTCCTCGATGCACTCGATGCAGCCCGCGACGCCGGACTGGACGTCGTCCAGGCGATCTGTCTCTTCGACCGATCCGAAGGGGTCGTAGCCGACGCCATGGCCACCCGCCAGGTTCCGTACCAGGCGGTCCTCCGCCCCGAGGACCTGGGGGTTTCGCCATGAGGTCACTCCGCCTACTCGTTCGCCGCTCGATCCCCAAGACCTTCCTCCTCGGGATACTCGGGCTTCCCCTCGTGTTCATCGCCGCCGACTACATCTGGAGCTCGTTCGGGTTCCTCGACATCTTCGGGCAGTGGTCATATGGCGGCGGGGAGGTCGAGGCTTTCGAAGCCCGTGACGACATCCTTGTGTCGTTCCTCGGCCTCCTCGGGTTGTCGCTCGTGCTCTTCGCCTTCAAGGAATTCATCGCTCCCCGACGTCTGCTCGTCGCCGATGATGACGGTGTCCACGTCCCGCTCCGTGGCCCACTCCGCGGCCCCGATGGCATCTCGTGGTACCAACTCAGGGAACTCCGGGCCGAGGGCTCCCACCTCATCCTGGACCTGAACACACGCGGGGACCTTCCCGGCGACCCGTGGAACGCCCGCTGGGACGACGAGACGACGCTCCGACTCCGAACGACGTGGTGGGACAGAAGCCCCGAGAACGCCCTCGGTCGGATGAAGGCGCTCGGGTTCCGGCCCCTCATCGCGCCGGAACCGGTGGCCACCGAGGAACTGCGCGACGCCATCATCCGCGTCCAGGCGGAACGGGGAACGATCCTCCCGCCCGACCCGGCGGACGAGTTGGACCGGGTCTTCGGGGAGCTCTTCGCCCTCGACTCCGAAGAGGAATAGGGCCGTGCCTTCGTTCACTTGCGCATCGTGCGGGAACGCGTTCGACCTCCCCCAGTCTCTCCTCGACCGCTACCCCGGCTGGACCCCGGCCCAGTGCCGCGACTGCCGCTCCACCAAGGCGGGCAAGGCGAAGGTGGACACCGGTGGCAATCACTTGACCGCCGCCGACGGGGTGTACACCGATGGAGGGTGCGAGCCCAACCCGGGCCCCGGGGGCTGGGGGGTGGTGTGGGTGCACGACGATGCGGTGGTGGACGAGCGGTGGGGGCACGACCCCGACACCACCAACAATCGTATGGAACTGACCGCACTCATCGAAGCGGTCAAGCTGCTCCCATCGGGCACAACAGCCACGATCTACTCGGATTCCAACCTCGCCGTGCAGACGATCAACCTGTGGGCGCAGGGTTGGAAGGCGCGGGGCTGGAAGCGGAAGACCGGCCCGGTCCAGAACCTCGACCTGGTCAAGGAGCTCTACGAGGCCTTCACCGGGCGCCCCGAGCTGTCACTGGAGTGGATAAAGGCCCACGTCGGTCACCAGTGGAACGAGCGGGCGGACGACCTCTCCCGCCGCTGGAAGGACCAATAGGCCGGACTACCTGCCGAAACGGCGCTCGCGGGCAGCGAAGTCGCGCAGCGCACGCAGGTAGTCGACCCGCCGGAATGCCGGCCAGAACACGTCGACGAAGGCGTACTCGGCGTACGCCGACTGCCAAAGCAGGAACCCAGAGAGGCGTGACTCGCCCGACGTCCGGATGAGCAGGTCGGCGTCGGGGATGTCGGCCGAATACATGTGGGAGGCGAGGCTCTCGACCGTGATACCCCCTCCGAGTTCATCCGGAGCCACGCCCTGCCCCACCAGGTCGTCCACGAGCGAGCGGGCCGCATCGACGATCTCCTCCCTGCCGCCGTAGCTCAAAGCGATGTTGAGGGTTGCCGTGCCCTCTGGCCGGGCTTCGGCCAGGCTCTTGGCAGCCATGCGCAGGTGGTCGGGGAGCAGGTCAAGGCGTCCGATCGCCCGCAGGCGGAGGTCGTACCGTTCGGCCAGGTCAGGCAGGCGCCCGAAGAGGTCGATGAGCACCTCGAAATAGGGGTCGAGTTCGGCACGGGGCCGTTCGAGGTTCTGCGGGGAGAGCACCCAGGCGGTGATGGCCGGGATGCGCGGGGCCTGGGCCCACCCGAGGAACTCCTCGAATCGTCGCATGCCCCGCTGGTAGGACTGGGCGTAGTCGGTCAATCCCTCCGCACGAGCAAAGCGACGGTGACCGTCGAGGATGATCCCTATGTGCCGGGGTAGTCGAGCCGCGTCCATCGCTCTCAGCAGTCGCCGCTCATAGATGTTGTAGAGGATTCCCTGGCCGGTACCGGACATGGGCGGAGCATATCGCCCGTTCCGCCATGCGCCCCGGCGTTCCGCCAGCCAGACGCCGCGTCCTAGTCTCCCGGGATGCAGGACGGAAGCACCAAGGCCATCATCGCGGCCCTCTTCGCCAACCTTGGGATCGCCATCGCCAAGTTCGTGGCCTGGATCTTCACCAACTCCTCGTCGCTCCTGGCCGAGTCGATCCACTCCGTGGCCGACACCTCCAATCAAGCCCTCCTGTTGTTCGGTGGGCGGGTGGCACGCAAGGCAGCGAGCGACGAGCACCCCTTCGGGTACGGCCGGGAGCGCTACTTCTGGTCGTTCATCGTCGCCCTGGTCCTGTTCACGCTCGGAGGCCTGTTCGCCATCTTCGAGGGGACCGTGAAGCTTCGGGATCCCCACGAACTGGTGAACCCGGCGTGGGCGTTCGGCGTGCTCACCCTCGGCATCTTCCTCGAGGGCTATTCGTTCCGTACCGCCGTCCGCGAATCGCGCTCGCGCAAGGGGTCGAGCAGTTGGTGGGAATTCATCCGCCGCGCCAAGTCACCCGAACTCCCGGTCGTGCTCCTCGAGGACCTCGGGGCCCTGATCGGCCTCGTGCTGGCCCTCACCGGTGTGACCCTGACCGTGATGACTGGCGATCCGGCATGGGACGCCTACGGCACGCTGTCCATCGGCGTCCTGCTCGTCATCATCGCGGCGGTGCTCGTGGTGGAGATGAAGAGCCTGCTCATCGGCGAGGCTGCACGGCCTGAGGTGGTGACTTCGATTCGCGCCACCCTCGAAGCGTCGGAAGGTATCGACCGCGTGCTGCACATGCGGACGCAGCACATCGGGCCCGACGAGGTCCTCGTTGGCGCCAAGATCGAGATGGATCCCTCCCTCGGCACCCGCCAGATCGTCCAGCGCATCAACGAAGCCGAGCAGCGCGTCCGGGACGCGATACCGATGGATGCCCGGATCTACCTCGAACCCGACATCCACGATCCCACCCGCCAGTGACCCTCCCCATCGACTCCCACATCACGTTCCTACGGGTGCGCGACCTGGCGGTCAGCCACGCCTTCTACGCCGACGGCCTCGGCTTGTCGCTCGTCCTCGACCAGGGTGGGTGCCGCATCTACCGCCTCACCGCCAGCGCGTTCCTCGGGGTCTGCGAGCGACCGGAGCCAGTCGAGTCAGGGGTAATGGTGACGATCGTCACCAAGGAGGTGGCCGCGTGGCATGCGCGCTTCGTCGAAGCAGGAGCGGCGATCGACGGTCCACCCCGCGACAACCCGGACTACCGCATCTTCCACTTCTTCGCCACCGATCCCGACGGCCACACCCTCGAGGTACAGCGTTTCTGGGATGCCGACTGGGCTGGCTAGCCGAAGGCGGAAGCCTCAGCGCAGAGCGCCTCGATCTCATCGACGGTCACCGGCACGCCCCGGGTGAGGTTCTCGGCGCCGGAGCCCGTGACAAGGATGTCGTCCTCGATCCGCACACCGATGCCCCGGAAGGCCTCAGGGATCGTGAACTCAATCGTCGCGCAATCCTCCTTCTCGGCGGCCTCGAGCTCCTTGGCCCTGCCGGCGCCCAGTTCGAGACGACGCTCCAACTGCGCGACTGGGTCGTACTCGTGGAGGTCGAAGGTGATCGTGTCCCGGTCGGCCGCCACATAAATGCCGGGCTCAACGGTGAATGCCATACCGACCTCGAGGGGGATCGGCTCGCCGGAGAGGCGGTAGGCGCCGGCGTCGTGCACGTCCATCCCGAGCCAGTGGCCGGTGCCGTGCATGAAGTACTCCTTGTAATGATGCATGGCGAGGGAGTCCTCGAGTCCTCGCGGAAGGAGCCCAAGGTCCACGAGGCCCTCGGTGAGGATGCGCGAGCACAGGTCGTGGGTGGCCGCCATCGAGCCACCGGGACCGCTGGCTGCGATCCCCGCCTCCAACGCCGCCAGCACGACCTCGTAGACCGCCTTCTGGGCGGGACTGAACCGGCCGTTCACCGGGAAGGTGCGGGTGATGTCGGACGAGAAATAGTCGTACTCGGCAGCGGCATCGATGAGGAGAAGATCCCCGTCGGCCATGAGCCGGTCGTTCTCCGTGTAGTGGAGGATGCACGCGTTCTCGCCCGAGGCGACGATCGAGGGATACCCGTTGCGACGTGAGCCCTCCTGGCGGAACACGAACTCCATCGCGGCCTGCACCTGGTACTCGTACTGGCCGGGTTGGGCGAAGCGCATGGCCTCGAGGTGCCCGGCAACGCTGATGTCGCAGGCCCTGCGCAGCGCTGCGGCCTCATCGGGCGACTTGCGGAGACGCATCTCGTCGAGGATCGGTCCCGGGTCGGTGACCGCGGTGGGCACGGTGCGGCCGAAGCGTTCCGCCAGGCCGCCGAGCGCCCCGAGGACGGTGTCGATCGTGCCGTCCACGGCGCTGCCCCGCGGGTAGAAGAGGTGATCGGTGCCAATGAGGCGACGCCGGAGCTCGTCGCCGAGTTCGCCGATGGGGAAGGCAGCGACGGCCCCGAAGCGCTCCTTGGCCCCGTCCACCCCAGCCCGGTACCCGTTCCAGATCTCGAGGTCGCGGTCACGGGGGCGCACGAAGAGCACATAGGGCTCGGCGGTGTTCTTGGGATCGATGAGCGCAACGGCATCGGGTTCGGCGAAGCCGGTGAGGAAGAAGAAGGCCGAGTCCTGGCGGAACTCGTGGTGGACGTCGTCGTTGCGGACGGTCTCCCCCGCGGCGGGGATCACGGCAACACCATCCCCGATGGCGTTGGCGAACTGGGCACGGCGGGCGGCGAATCGATCCATGCCGGAGAGGTTAGGAGCCGGGGCAGGACTGGCGGTAGTGTCACCGCGTGGCTGACGACTACCACCCGGCGTTCGAGAGCATGGGGACATTCCTCGGGGTGCCGCGGGGAAGCATCGACCGCCTCGGGGACGCCAAGGCGGTGATCCTCGGCGCACCCATCGACTGGGGTACCACGCATCGTCCCGGCGCTCGCTTCGGCCCGAAGGCGATCCGCGAGACCGACTACCTCGAGATGAGCGGCTACCGGCCCAACCTCTTCACGGGCATCGACCCGCTCGGGGTACTCGGGGTCGTGGACCTCGGCGACACCCCTCCCGCCTCGAGTCCACAGGTCCAGATCGACCATCTGCGGGCACTCATGCGCCGGATCGGAGAGCAAGGCGTCGTGCCGGTCGTCCTCGGTGGTGACCATTCGATCACCTGGCCCAACGCTGGAGGGATAGCCGACGCCTACGGCCACGACGAGGTGGCGCTCATCCACTTCGACGCCCATGCCGACACCGGCAGCCACTCCACCGGGCCGCTCGGGTCACACGGGGCTCCGATGTATCACCTCATCACGTCGGGCGCCATCCCCGGGCATCGGTTCGCCCAGGTCGGGCTGCGGGGCTACTGGCCGTTCCCCGACGAGGTGGCATGGATGCGGGAGCAGGGCATCCAATCCCACTTCATGGACGAGATCGTCGAGCGGGGGCTGCCGGCCGTGGTGGACGATGCCATCGCCCGCGCAGGTGCCGGGACCAAGGGCGTGTTCCTCTCCGTCGACATCGACGTGGTCGACCCGGGCAGCGCCCCGGGCACCGGGACCCCGGAACCAGGCGGGATCACCCCGCGTCAACTCCTCGACGAAGTGCGAAGGATCGCCCGTTCGGTCAACCTGCTCGGTGCCGACATCGTGGAGGTTTCGCCGCCGTACGACCACGCTGACGTCACCGCGGCACTCGCCAACCGGGTCGTCCTCGAGATCCTCCACGGTATGGCAGAACGACTCCTCACCGAGTAGGGCGAAACCCGCTCGGATCCGTCCCGTCAGGCCAACCTGAGCGGGCAAACGGATCAGCTTTCAACCCGCCGCCTCGCCTCCGGCGAGCACGGCCTTGGCCTCCTGGATGCTGAAGCGGCCGTGTGTGACCTCGCGACCGACGACGATGCCCGCCACTCGCCGCCCAGAACCCCCGAGGCTGGCCAACCGTGCCAAATCATCGGTGTCTCGCACCCCACCGGCGGCGATCACCGGCTCCGAGACGATCGCCAGGGCCTCGGTGAGGATGTCGAACACCGGCGGTTCGGCAAGGGCGTCCCTTCCGGCCTCGGCAATGAGGAACGACGCGACTCCTGCCGACGACATCTCGATGAGGACCTCCTCGAGGTAGCGGCCACTGTTCTCGGTCCATCCCCTGGTGGCGAGCTCGTGGTCGGGCCGGACGTCGAGCGAGATGGCGATCTTCCCCGGGTGGTCGCGGCACAGCTCCCACACCATGTTCTGGTCCTCGATGGCTGCCGTTCCCAGGACGATCCGCCACGCCCCGGCACCCAGGACACGGGCTGCCTCCCCCGGCGAGCGGATCCCTCCCGAGACTTGGACCGGGGCATCGACCTCGGCGATCATCCGGTCGATGAGGCGACGGTTCCTGTAGTCGCCGTCGGCCGCGGCGTCGAGGTCGACGACGTGGATGAAGTCGGCGCCTTGGTCCACCCAGCTCACCGCCCGGTGCACCGGGTCGGCATCCAAGGCGATCGCCTCCCGCACGTCACCCCGCGGCAGGCGCACCGCTCGGCCGTCGAGGATGTTGACCCGCGCGTAGAGATCCATCCAGCGAGCCTATCGCGGCCGAGGGTCGGGCGTCGAGGCTCAGTTGGCTTCGGCTTCGGACTCGGCCCGAAGATCGCTGATCTCACTGAGGAACCGGCCGGCGCTCATCTCCCGCGCCGCCAGTGCGGCACCGTCGAGGATGGCGTGGGCTTCCGCTTCCCGGCCGAGCCCGAGGAGGACGCGGGCGAGCGGGATACCCGCCCAGACCGGGCCAAACCGGTGCCCGAGCACGTCGAAGATGGCAATAGACGACCGAAACGCTTCCACCGCCTCCTGCATCTCGCCCCTGGCCTCGGCGACGAGGCCAGCGGTACGGAGTCGACATGCTTCCTGGTAGCGCCAGGCCGGGCCAAGGCTGACGTTCATCTCGACCACCTGGTCGAGATGACCGATCTCGATGAGGGCGTCGGCTACCAGCGGGAAGTTGAGCGCTTGCAAATGCTCCTCGCCTTCGAACGCCTTCCGCAACCCGTCGGCTGTGGCGCGGGCGGCCACCTTGTCACCGGCATCGACTTCTGCCATCACGCGGCCAACGGCGGCTGGGCCGCTGACCTGAGGGTCCTCGATTCGGCTCGCGGCCTCGAACACCTCACCCTGGTCGCCGATCCGCTTGCCCATGAAGTGGCGCATGTAGATCTGCCATACCCGGAAGACGACCCAGGCCTGGGAGCCGTGCCCCTCGTCGGCGAGCAGTGCTTCGGTCTCGGCGACGATCTCGGCGAGGCGGCCCAAAGGGAACAGCGACTCGAGACGCGTCATCCGAGTCCAGACCTCGGCCTTGTCAAGGCCCCGGGACCGGACGAATTCAACCCCCTCATCGACCTTGGCCAGGACCCTTTCCGCCGGGTCGAAGAAGATCTGGTGGGTGACGAGGTTGTTGTAGGCGCTGGCGGCCTGGTTGCTCTCACCACGGTCAAGACACATCTCCAGGACCTGGGCGTTGAGCTCCAAGCCGGAGAGGTCCCCCATCTGCAACCGAGTACCGGCGGTGACTGTGAGTTGACGAACCCTGGTCCGGAAGTCCCCGTAGCGCTCGACGATCGGCCGGGCCCTGTCCAACACCGCCTCCGCCTCCAGCGGGCGGCCGGTGCGCCAGTAGTACGAGGCCAGGCTGGCCAGCACCTCAGCGCCAATGGCACTCTCCATGCGGTCGGCAATGAGGGCCTGGGCGGTATCGAGGGTCTTGCCTGCCGCCTCGGTATCCCCCAGGTACCACAGGGCTTGGCCCCGCAAGGAGATCCCCCGAACCTGGTTCTCAGGGTCGCCCAACTCCTCGAAGATCGCCTCGGCCCGTTCCCCGAACTCCATGGTCTCGTCGACCGACCCGGTGGTCTTGCCGGCGGCGATGAGTGCCAGGCCCTCGTCCCGCCGACTACGGGTCACTCCCGCTGCCTCACGGAAGAAGCGCACGGCCCGTTTCGCGTCAAGAGCCTTCGTTCGCGTACCGGCCGCCATCAGTGCCGAGTACGCCCTGCCCACGAGTTCCTCCGAGGGGTCGGACTGCAGGCCCATCGCCTCGGCGAAGTGATAGGCGAGCACTTCGGAGACATCGGTCATCCGGTCGCGGCTTGTGGTCTCGATCCACCGGCCGATCTGCTCGTGGCGGGCCGCCCGGTCGGAGCGGGCGATCTGGCCATAGGCGACGTCGCGGATGAGGGCATGGCCGAAGATCCATTCGTCCTCGCCTTCGAGCGACGACTTGCGGATGGGGCGGATGAGGTCGCGGGAGGCAAGGCGACGCAACGAGAGGCGGATGTTCTCCCGGGAGATCGGCAACACGAAGGCAACGGCCCCCGACCAGAACACCTTGCCGGCCACCGCTGCGACCTGCAGGACGAGACGGTCCTCGGGGTCCAGCAAGTCGAGGCGGGCAGCGGTGATCGCCTGCACGCTCGACGGCAACGCGAGATCGTCGATCCGGTCCGACGAACCTCGCTCGACGATGAGGCGCACGAACTCCGTGGCGTAGAGCGGGTTGCCCCCGCAGCGGTCGAGGAGGCGCTGCTGGGCCTCGGCGGTCATGAGTCTGCCCGGCATGAGGGAGGCCAGCAGTTCCTTGGTGTCGCTGTCGGAGAGCGGCTTGAGCCCGATCGACGTGGCATTGAGCTTCCCTGCTCCCCACGTCGGTCGGTTCCTGAGCAGTTCCGGCCGGGCGGTGGCGATGAGGATGATCGGGGCGTCGACCGTCCACTCGATGAGGTGGTCGAGGAACTCGACAAGGGCGTCGTCGGCCCAGTGGAGATCCTCGATCACGAGGATCAGCGGGTTGCGGGCGGCCAGCGCCTCGAAGTAGCGCTGCCAGGCGTTGAACAACTCCGAACGCTCCACGGTGGAATCGGCATCGTCGGTCCCAGCGAGCGGCGCCAGCCGGGAGAGAACCCAGTCGGCAGACGAGCGATCGTCGATGAGCGAGTACACAGAGTCACGCAGCTTCTGCTGGGCCTGCCACGGTGGGTCCGAATCGAAGATCCCGGCCTGGGCTTTGACCACCTCACCCACCGCCCAGAAGGTGATCCCTTCGCCGAGAGGCAGACAGCGGCCCTGCCGCCACCAGACGACCTCGGGTCGGCCGTCGACGACCCGGCGAAACTCGTTCATGAGGCGGCTCTTGCCCACGCCCGGCTCACCGATGACGGTGACCAGCTGCGCCGATCGCTCCCCGACCACTCGATCGAAGGTGTCGATGAGGAGGCCCAACTCGGAGTCGCGGCCGATGAACGGGGTGTCGACCTGCTCTTCCACTGCCACCCCGTATCGGCTCTTGGCTCCCTCGGCCTGCCAGATCGGGACCGGCTCGGCCTTGCCCTTGAGTTCGACCGGGGTGAGGGCCCGGTAGTCGATCATGGAGTTCGAGGCGTGGTAGGTCGTCTCATCGACGACGACGCCACCCGGGGGTGCCACGGCCTCGAGCCGGGATGCGGTGTTCACCACGTCGCCGACGATGCCTTCCCGGTCCTGGTCGGTGCGGTTCATCTGCACGATCGCCTCACCTGTGGTGACCGCAATCCGCACCGTGAGCGCGAGCGATGCGTCGGCCTCATTGAGTCGGACGACCGTCTCCTGGATGCGGAGTGCGGCCCGCACTGCCCGCTCGGGGTCGTCCTCATGGGCCGTGGGCACGCCGAACACGGCGAAGACGCCATCCCCGAGGAGTTTCTCGATGCGCCCGTCGTAACGCTCCACTTCCTCGCGGACGTGCTTGTGGTAGGTGGTGAGGCGTTCCCGCACATCCTCGGGGTCGGCCCGCTCCGTGTGGGACGTGAACCCTGCGAGGTCGGCGAAGAGGGCGGTGATGATGCGACGCTCCTCACCCGCGGCACCCACCGCCGGGGCGGGTATCGGGTCGGGCGAAGGGGCGGTCCCCGCCTGTGGCGTGGCTCCTGCCGGAGCCCCGGAGGCAGTCCCGCAGTTGGGGCAGAAGCGGGCACCCTCAGGGAGTTCCTGGCCGCATCCGGTGCAGGAAGGGGCGATCTTCGCCCCGCAGTTCATGCAGAACTTGGCACCTTCGAGCGCCGCGGTGCCACAAGCCGAACAGAAACCCATCCAATGAGCATATGAGCCGAACGCCTCAGATGCCAGAGGTCTTCCGAGTCCCGGGTCCCTCGTTCCGAGTCCAGTCGTGCCAGTCGCCTGGCGACTGACATCCGGGGCGACTACCGAACCGCGGCCCGGAACGCGGCCTCGAACAGGTCGAGGCCCTCATCGAGGGCCTCCTCCTCGATGGTGAGGGCGGGCAGGAAGCGGATCACGTTGCCGTGGACGCCGCACGAGAGGATGAGCAGGTTGCGGTCCCTGGCCTCGGCGATGATGCGCTTGGTCAGGTCGGCATCGGGGGTCTTGGCTTCGGGGTCGGAGACGAGTTCCACCGCCACCATCGCTCCGGGACCGCGGATCTCACCGATCTGGTCGAACTCCTCCGACAGGTGGTCGAGGCGGTCCTTCACCTTCTTGCCGACGATCTCCGCCCGGTGAATGAGGTCTTCCTCCTCGACCACCTCGAGCACCGCCAAGGCGGCGGCCGAACCGACAGGGGATCCGCCGTAGGTGCCTCCGACGCCCCCGGCGTGCACGGTGTCCATGATCTCGGCCTTGCCGAGGACCGCCGACAGCGGGTACCCGCCGGCGAGTCCCTTGGCCATGGTGACGAGGTCGGCTTCGATCCCGGCTTGCTCATGGGCGAAGAAGGTGCCCGTGCGACAGACGCCGGTCTGCACCTCATCGATGATGAGAATGATGCCGTGTTCGTCACAGATCGCTCGCAGCCCTTGGAGGAACTCGACCGGGGCAGGCATGAACCCGCCTTCCCCGATCACCGGTTCAACGATGATCGCGGCCACCTCGTCAGGACCGACATCGGAGGCGAGGATGTCCCGCACCCCGGCCAGCGCATCTTCGGTGGTGACACCGCGGTAGGGATACGGGAAGGGGGCGTGGTAGACACCTCCCGGGAGCGGTCCGAAGCCCTTCTTGTAGGGCGAGACCTTCCCGGTGAGGGCCATGGTCATCATCGTCCGACCGTGGAACCCGCCCTTGAATGCGATCACGCCCCGCCGTCCTGTGGCGTAACGGGCGATCTTGATGGCGTTCTCCACCGCCTCGGCTCCCGAGTTCACGAAGAGGGCCTTCTTGGGGCTGGGGCCGGGGAGGCGGGCGGTGAGCTTCTCGGCCAACTCCACGATCGATTCATAGGGATTGATCATGAAGCAGGTGTGGCTGAAGCGCCCCACCTGTTCCTGCACTGCCTGGGTGATCCTGGGGTGGGCATGGCCGGTGTTGGTCACCGCGATGCCGGCACCGAAGTCGATGTAGCGGGTTCCCTCGACGTCCCACACTTCGGCGTTGAGGGCCCGGTCGATGTAGATCGGATGCAGGCTCGCCCACCCATTGGCGAGGACGGCTTCCCGACGTTCGTGGATGCTTGCGTTGCTCAAGGGGGCCTCCCGATCGAGGTGTGCGAGACGGTTCACCAACGCTCTACCCTCCGACGGGTGCGCCGACTTCGTGCCGTCCTGCCGATCGTACTTCTCCTGATCACGGCCTGTGGTCCACCGCCGGAGTTGATCATCGGCGAGACCATGGCCGGCGACTTCACCGAGGTGGCGAACGACCTGTGGGCCGAGTTCGAGGTGTTCGCAGCCGCCCGCCTCGACTGCTTCGGACCGGTCACCGTCCAGGCGAGCACCACCCTGGGCGACCGGGCCCAGTACGAGCCACCAGATCGGACGATCACGGTGCTCGTTCCCCGTTTCGTCTCCTCGCTGCGGGAGTCCCTGGTGCACGAACTCGCCCACCACGTCGAGCATGACTGCGCCGACCACGAGAGGGATCGGGCAACGATGCTGGAGGCGATGGGCTTCGCCACCGACGCCGAATGGTTCGGGGGCGACCGCTGGCCGGAGACGCCGTCGGAGCGTTTCGCCGAGGCGACCGTGGAGCTCGTACTGGGCACACGTGAACTTGCAGCCGATGTCTTCCTCACCGCCGAGGAGGTCCAAGCCGTTGCCGATTGGTGGGCTGGCGGGTAGGTGGGCCTACCCGGCGAAGCAACCCCATCCATCGTTGGTGATGGTGAGGTCCCCGAGGTCGACTCGTTGGCCATCGACCTCGATCACGAGGTCCGTGAGTTCGGCGGTCACCGGGACCCCACCACAGTCGGTCGGCGGCTGCTCTGATGTGACGCGGAGGTGGCCGGCGATGATGGTGTGCTCGGCTGCTCGATACGGGGTTGGTTCCCCCGGCTCCATGACGTCGTCGCACCAGTTGGCGAACAGGTTCGAGCCCTGTGCCACGACCGCAACCCAGTCCCCATTCGGCAGGTCGAGCTCCACGAGGGCTCCTTCGGCGGCCGTTTGTGGGAAGTCGGTCCGGTAGAGGAAGACCCCCACGGTCTGGTCCGGGCTCCCGGCCTGGAATCCATACCCACACGGGTAGGACTCGGTGACCTCGGATAGGTCGGGGGCACCGATCGGAGTGGTTTCGACGCCGGGGTAGGTGCAGGCTGCGAGGAGCAGCGAGAGCAGGAGGATGCGCATTGCCATATGACGGAAGTGTGGCCGGGTCCGGTTCCCGTCAATGGTCATACTCCGCCCCTCCCCGGTACCATGCCCTTCCCTCGGGGCTGTAGCTCAGCTGGCAGAGCACCTGGTTTGCAACCAGGGGGTCAGGGGTTCAAATCCCCTCAGCTCCACACTCCTCTTCCCGTCCACGGCCGGTAGCGTCTCGGCATGCGATTCGACCCCGAACACGAGCTCCTGCGCGAGACCATCCGCCGGTTCGCCCTCGACGAGATCGCGCCCCACATCGACGCGTGGAAGAACGCCGGTCGGATCGACGGTGCCCTCCGCACGAAACTCGCCTCTCTCGGCATCCAAGGGGCCCGCGTCCCGGAACGGCTGGGTGGCATGGGAGCGACGTTCGTGCAGGCGGGGATCATGGCCGAGGAGTTGGCCAGGGCCGACGGCGCCCTCACCCTCTACCTCCAACTCCCCGCCATCGTCGCCGAGATCCTGTCCGACGCCTCCCCCGAAGTCCAGAAGAAATGGCTCCCGGCGCTCGCTTCGGGTGAAGCCGTGCCGTGCTTCGCGCTCACCGAACCCGATGCGGGCTCGGATGCTGCATCCATCACCGCCAAGGCCGTGCGGGACGGCGACCAGTGGGTCCTCTCCGGTGAGAAGGCGTCCTCCTCGCTCGCCCCCGAGGCGGACATCTGCGTCGTCTTCGCCCGGACTGGCGGTCCCGGGGCCCGTGGTATCTCGACCTTCGCGGTCCCCCTGGACCTCCCCGGCGTGACGGTGCATGCGTACGACTCGGCCGGCGAGGCGATCACCACCCGCGGGTCGATCTTCCTCGACGACGTTCGGGTCCCTGCCGATCACCTCATCGGCAAGGAGGGTGCCGGGTTCGTGCACGCCATGGCTTCGTTCGACTTCAACAGGGCACTCATCGCCCTCAGCGTCATCGGGATGGCGCTCCAGGCGATCGACGAGACGATCGCCCACGTGAAAGCCCGATCGACATTCGGCAAGCCACTCGCTGCCCGCCAGGGGATCGCCTTCCCCCTCGCCGAGTGGGCGGCACGGCTCGAAGCCTCCCGCTCTTTGGCCTACGACGTGCTGGCCAGGGCAGACGCGGGGCTTCCACACACCAAGGAGGCGGCGATGGTGAAATGGATGGCCCCCAAGGACGCCTTCGACGCCATCCACGCCTGCCTGTTGTTCCATGGCTGGGCGGGCCTCGAGAACGAGCTCCCGTTCGTGGGCCGTCTCATGGATGCGGTCGCCTTCGAGATCGGGGACGGCACCGCCGAGATCATGAAGGCCGTCGTCGCACGGGAGATGACGGGCATCCCTTCGCACCGCTGAGCGGGGTCAGGCGATCGCATCCACCCACAGGTCGATGGCGGTCGTTCCCTCCGGGATCAGCTCACCCGGCTTGGCCACCACCGGGCGGAGACGCTCCCCGAACTCGACGATCTCCATTCCTGCGATGAGAGGGGCGATCCGCTCCTCGGTCCACAACACCTGCGGGAACTGTGGACCGCCGTAGCCCCCGTCGAGGTTCTTGAGGTGATGTCCGAGGGCGATGAGCCGGCCGCCGGGGCGCAGGGCCTCCCGTGCCACACCGAACAGGCGTTGCATCTCAGGGTCGAGGAAGTGGACGTAGAAGATGACAACGAGGTCAAACTCGGGTTGGGGCGCGTACGCGAGGACGTCGCTGACGACCCACTCGACATCGATTCCCCGGGCCTCGGCGATCTGTCTGCCTTTCCCGATCGCCACCTCGGAGAAATCCACAGCCGTCACTTCCCAACCTTGCTCGGCCAACCAGATGGCGTTCCGACCCTCCCCCGCGGCCAAGTCCAGCGCACGGCCCGGTTCCAGGCCGCGCGACAGCGGGCGGGAGGAACTGATTCGGCTCGGCAGACCAGACGAGATCCCTCTCCTCGTAGCGACGATCCCAGGCTTCTCTATCCATCCCGGCGACGCTACCCGGGTGTGCCGTTCAAAGGGACATCATCTACACTCACGGCTCCTTCGGGCCCATAGCTCAGTCCGGTTAGAGCGCTGCCCTGATAAGGCAGAGGTCCCTGGTTCAAGTCCAGGTGGGCCCACCAACAGAGTCGGTCAAGGTCGGCTCCTTTTCGTGGCGCTCCCCCGGGTACCGAACCAGTCGGCAACGCCGCTGGTTCAAGACGAGCCGAAGGCGAGTGACGAGCATTCGCCGAAGGCGAAGCGCAGACCGTCCAGGTGGGCCCACGAAACAGAGTCGGCCGAAGGTCGGCTCCTTTTCGTGGGTTCCCCTGCGGGTAGGAACCAGTCGACGAAGTCGCTGGGGCAAGACGAGCCGAAGGCGAGTCGCGAGCACGGCCGAAGGCCGCGCGCAAGCCGTCCAGGTGGGCCCACCATCTGGAAAGGCGGTCACATCGTGGCCGCCTTTTCTGATGGACCGACTCTCCCGGATACCGAGCCAGTCGGCAACGCCGCTGGTTCAAGACGAGCCGAAGGCGAGTGACGAGCATTCGCCGAAGGCGAAGCGCAGACCGTCCAGGTGGGCCCACGGGAAGGCGGTCAGCTCACTTCTTGGTCGGTTTCGGTTCGAGGGTCCCTATCCACTCGAATGACCTCTCGAACCATGCACCGAGCTCCTCGGTATCGGTCAGCAGGTCATCGGGGATGGAGACGTAGCCCCGCATGACGCTTCCGTACTGGATGACCGGGCCGCTCTCGTACCGGGAGAGGTACTCCTCGGTCAGTGCATCCGACAAACGGATGGCCATCACTCCCTTGGGGTCGAGGAAGCTGAACATGTGACCGTTGCGTGACGTGTAGGGGTTCTTCGCACCCTTCACAGGCTGGCCAGCTCCCTCCACGACTGCGGTGTACCGTTCCAGAGCGTCAGGGGGGCCTTGGTAGTCGGATCCGCCGGGCACGAGGTCTCCTCTCGGAAGGGGATGACCGAAGCTAGCCGAGTGGGCACGTGGGGCGTCTTGCGAATATGCTCGGTGTGCTCCGATACCGGAAGGGTCACCGTGGGGATTTCGTCTGCCTCCGACAGTGGGGACCCGCTACCGCCCGGCCCACCTCTGATCATGGGTCAGGAGGAGGACCTCGCCGACGCCTTGCGCAGAATGGCGCTCGAACAGGTGCGCGTGATCGAGCAGGGATTCGCCCATGAGGCGGATGACGCAATCCTCAACCACAAGGTGCACCTGGCGCGGAAGGCCGGCAAGCGGGTACGCGGACTGTTCCGTCTGAGTCGCAACCAGTTGGGACCTGGCCGCTACTCGCGGGTCAACGCGTTGGTGCGGGACCAAGCTCGGCGACTCTCCGACGTCCGGTCCGCGGCGGTGCTGCAAGGCACCCTCGACGAACTGGTCGCCAGCACGTCTTTGACGGCTGACTCTGTCAGCGACCTTCGGCGCCTGTTGTCGGAGCGGCACGCCCAGGGACTCCTACGGCTCCGAACCGACTCCGACGGGCGGGCGAGCTCCCGTGAGGTACTCGGCCGTCTCGCAGACCGTATTGCTCGCCACCCCGCGCCCCTGGAGTACGCCGAGGCGGACTTCACAGCGCTCCAGCCGGCCATCAGGCGCATCTATCGCCGCGGAAGGAGGGCCAAGCGTCGCGCCGAGCGACTCGACACCGCCCATGGGTTCCATGAATGGCGCAAGCGGGTGAATTACCTCCGGTTCCAGATGGAAGCGCTCCGCGGTGCCTGCGCCCCGCCCATCGACGGCCTCGCCGAAGCCCTCGGTGAGCTCTCCGAGCTGCTGGGCGAGGACCACGACCTGGCCGACCTCCTCGATGTCATCGATACGACGACCGTCGCCGTCCCAAGCGAGCTCCGGGATGTGATCGACACACGATCGAAGGCCCTGAGAGAGGAGGCACTGCGCCGCGGCTCAGAGCTCTTCTCGAGCAAGCCAAAGGGATTCGTCCGCTTCTTCGCTGAGCATTCCCGCCGGATGTCCTGACTCCCCCCGGGGCGGAGCGGACATCACCGCCGCCGACATCGTCATCTCCCTCGGGTGCACCATCCAGAGCCTCCCGACTGCTCCAGGAGTCACCGAACTGCCGTCCACCCACCAGATTCGACCCGGAAAGCCGGCTGGCGGTGTGAGCCTCAATCGAGGCCGAGATTCCGCCTCTTCCGGCCTTCACCCGCGGCGAAGTCGTGACATCGGACCCTCCGGAGGGTCCTCAGGCGAAACGCTCACGCTCCATGTTGACTTTGTGAGTTTTCACACGTACTATGTGTAGTGACTCACACGAGTCGATACGTCAGTCCCGGGAAGGAAGGAATCCTGATGACTACCACCAAAGACCGCGTTGCTGTACCGGTTGTCACCGGTAGCCCGCGAATGCGGAAGCTCGGATGGGTGATGGCCGTGATCGGCCTCGCCTTCATGATCGCCGTCGTGCCTGCAGCCCTGCAGATCATGGCCGGTTATGACTCCCTCAACGCGTTCAGTGCGGAGGAGAACGTGGCCCTCGCCTACAACGAGGATGGCCAACTCGTCGATCGCGGGACCACCGAAGGCGCCGACGCCATCATGTCGCTGCTCGTCGACGACTGGAAGTACCCGGTCAAGGACAGTGAACTGGATCCCAACGATCCGATCGTCAACACCGCTTCCGAGTACATGTTCCAGATGGCGACCATCACCTACCACACCCTGCACGGCACGCAGACGGTCGTTCTCGCCGAGGACGTCACGTTCAACGATGAGGTGTTCGCTGCCGGAACCTACGAAGTGCCGGTCGATGGCAGGTACTGGTCGGACTTCAACCGTTCGCACCCACTCGAGGGCCCTGCTCGTAGCCAGGCGTGGTCCGGTACGGCCCACGCCCTCATCGGCACCCTCGGTGTCGGCACCCTGACGGCAACGTCCCTGCAACTCGCCACGGCCCTGGCGGCACTGGTCGGCGCACTCGGCGGCACCGTGTTCATCCTCGGCCTCGGCATGGTCTGGGCAAGCAAGGAGAGTTAATACTCCTTCCCGAGATGGAGCTCCGATAGGCGCTCCAGGATTCGCTCTCCGGAGCTTGTCCATCGGCTAACCCAGCCGAGAGAGCGGCACCCCACACGGGGTGCCGCTCTCGTATGTGACAGTCGTCACCTTGGGACACGGCCGATATCACCGGGAACCGAACTGACCACCGGGAGCATCTCAGTTCCGAACCGCCACCGCGGAGGAACCATGAGATCCACAACCACACCGACAGCAGCCCGCCGATTCGGGGCGATCCTCATCATCTTCGGAGTCATGGCTGGCGCCTGCACCGGGTCCGACACGACCGACGGGACCATCCGTCTCCGAAACCGCATCGTGGACGAGGAGTCGCCCACCACCGAGGGCCCGGCGGCGACCGAAGCCCCGGCAGCCAGAGAGGTCCCCTCCGAGGTCGAGATGTACGCCACGGATGACAAAGGCGTAGCCATCCGTCCAGCCGGGGATTCCCCGGAGTACCGCGCCCGGGAGGGTGAGCCCAGCGATGTGACCTTCCAGGAGTACGGCGAGCACCGCTTCGTCCCCACCGACGAGGACAACCTCTCGACCTTCGCCATCGACGTCGACACCGGCGCCTACACCATCATGCGCCGCTGGGTGGACGAGGGACTGATCCCACCCCCTGAGTCCGTGCGACCCGAGGAGTACGTGAACTTCTTCGACCTCGGCTACGCGCCGCCCACGCGCGGGACGTTCGCCGTGCACGCCGACGGAGGGCCTACGCCCTTCCTCGACCACAAGGACGACTACCTGCTCCGAATCGGCATACAAGGCGAAGAAGTCACCCTCCGGGAGCGGCCCGACGTCGTCCTCACGTTCGTGATCGACGTCTCCGGTTCCATGAACGAGGGAGATCGACTCGAGATCGTCAAGGACGCCCTGGCCATCCTCGTCGAGCAACTCGGACGGGACGACGTCGTCTCGATCGTTGCCTACGACCGCAACGCCGAAGTCATCCTCGACCCGACACCAGCCGACGAGCAGCGGGCGATCCTGCGAGCAATCGACCGGCTCGAGGCGGGCGGGAGCACCAACGCCGAGGCAGGACTCGTGCTCGGGTACGACATGGCCGACGAGGCCTTCGATCGCCGGGCGGTGAACAAAGTCATCCTCCTCTCCGACGGTGTTGCCAACGTCGGAGAGACCGGCCCAGATGGCATCTACGAGAGGATCGCCCGGTCAGCCGATGGCGGCATCGACCTGCTCACCGTCGGGGTCGGGCTCGGGAACTACAACGACGTCCTCCTCGAACAACTCGCCGACCAGGCCAACGGTCACTACCGCTACATCGACACCCTCGATGAAGCCGAGCGCGTGTTCTCCGACGACATCGTGGGAACGCTGATCACCATCGCCCGCGACATGAAGGTGCAGGTCGAGTTCGATCCCGACGTCGTCACCTGGTACCGCCTCATCGGGTTCGAGAATCGAGACGTGGCCGACGAGGACTTCCGAGACAACAGGGTCGACGGGGGTGAAGTGGGGGCGGGTCACTCCGTGACAGCTCTCTACGAGCTGGAACTCGCCAAGGGCATCCGAGGGCGCGCCACCATCGGCGAGGTCCGGATCCGCTGGGAGGACCCAGCCAGCGGTGACGTCCACGAGTCCGTGGGTGAGATCACCCTCGGCATGCTCGAGGATTCCTGGGACGAGACGGATCCTCACTTCCGGTTGGCGGCAACCGTGGCGGCGTTCGCGGATGCCCTGAGGGAGTCCCGGTATGCCCGTGGCTACGACCTCTGGGACGTGTACGACGAGGTCGATCACTTCGCCGACGAACTCGACGACCTCGATGTCTGGGAGTTGCGGAGCCTCGTCCGAGACCTTGCTCGGTCGACGAGCCGGGAGGGATGACACCGGAGCTCGTCAAGGCGGAGGACGCCGGGAGGGGCGACTGAGCGCCCGGGAGACGACCCAGCCATTTGGGAGACGTACCACTAGCCGGCGAGGCGCCGTTTCATCTCATCGGCGAGGGCCACCAACCCACTGAGGGGTCGGATCATCACCGTGAACTCGACAATCCGACCGTCTTCATCGGTCCGGATGTAGTCCCACCCCTCCAGGTCGCGTCCGCCCACACGGGCGTTGAACACCAACCCGTGGGTTGCCGCTCCTGCGAGCTCGTCCACATACCGAAAGTCCTCGAAGACCGTCAGCACGGTCCGCAGGATGACCTCGGTTGCCGCCCGGCCCCGGTAGGGAGTGTGCACGACCGGTGATCGGAAGACGACGTCCTCGTGGAGAAGAGCACAGGCGGCATCGAGGTCTCCTTCTTCAACGGCGGTACGGAACGGGTACATGCCGTGAACCTACTCAGGCCTCCGCCCCTCCTACCCTTTCGCCGTGTCCACTTCACCGATTCGCCAGGTCCTCGCTGTCCGCAAGGGACTCACTCCGGGCCTCCTCATCGGCGCTGCCTCGGTCTCGGCCATGTTCGCCGCCACCCCGCTCATCATCCCCGAACTCCTCGTCGACCTGGACGTCCCGGTGCGGGCGGTCGGCCTCGTGAGCTCCGTCCAGGTCGGCTGTTTCGCCCTCGCCTCATTCCTTGCAGGAAGGATGCTCTCGGGCTCCCGGCGGCTCCTGAGGGGGTCCCTCGTGGCGCTCGTCATCTCCAACCTGCTCTCGGCCGTGGTGCCGACGTTCTTCCTCCTCCTCCTCACCCGGATCATCACCGGCACCGCTGCGGGAATCGTGAACTGGCTCGCCTGGCGCCACGCCTCCCGACACCCCGATGCGATGGGGACCGTCGCCTCGATCGGGCCGGCCACGGCGGCCGTGGCTTCGGTGATCTTCGGCTGGGCAATAGCCGCCGGTGGGTACCCGGCCGTCTACGTGATGCTCGGACTCGTTCCCGTCTTGGCCCTTTTCCTCCCCCTCTCGGTCGACCGGTCGGACCGGGTTGGTCGCGAGGTCAGCCCCTCCAACTCGAACCGTCTCCTCCTGGCCGCCCTGGGGACGATGACCCTGTTCGGATCGGCGCTCTTCATCTACGTGGGTGTGTTCTTCGGGGTGGACAAGGGGGCGCCGGCCTGGCTGCTCTCCTGGGGGCTGGCCGCCAATGCGGTCGCCGGCATGATCGGGGCGAGGTTCCCCATGCGCAGCGGCGGCACCTGGTTCGTCGCCACCGCCATCGCGGCCTTCATCATGGGCGTCGCCTCGAACATCTGGCTGGCAGCAGCCGGGATGGTCCTGTGGGGCCTGTTCTTCTGGTTCGCCGTACCTGCGGTCCTCCGGCTCATCGAGGACTACTCCCGGCGGGCCGGGGAGCGCTCGGGTGATGCACAGGCGATCATGGCGGTCGGCCGGGTCGTCGGCCCTCTCCTGGGCGGAGCGCTGCTCGCGGCCGGGGACCCGCGTCTCCTCGGGGTCGTCTCCGGGGTGGGGATGACCGCGGGAGCCGTCCTCATCCTCGGAGTTGAGCGCTACCGGCGTCGGGCCGAGGCCTGGGGATAGGACGTGGAACTCCTCGAAGCGTTCACGTCCAGCATCCTCCCCGTAGCGCTCCTCGTGGCCGTTGGCTGGCTCGCCCGCAAGCGGTGGGAGCTCGACCCCCGGACCTTGGCCCGGGTCGCCTACTACGTCCTTGTCCCCGCCTTCGTCTTCGTGGTGGTGAGGTCCGCCGACACGACCACCGCGGAAGTGCTCGGCCTGATCGGACTCACCCTGGGCGCCCTGGCAGTGGCGGCGGTCGCCGGACTGGTGGCAGCTCGCCTGCTCGGGGTCTCCGGGCGAATGACGTCGGCAATCGTGCTCGTCTCCATCTACGGGAACGTCGGCAACTTCGGCCTCCCGGTGATCATCTTTCGATTCGGTGAGTCGGCGCTCGACGAAGCGGCGGTGTCGTTCCTCGTCATCAACTTCGTCTCGTTCGTCGTGGGTGTGAGCGCCGCCACATGGCACCAGGGACCCCCGCTCGCTGCCGTGTGGAAAGGGCTCACGAGCCCGGCCGTGCTGGGACTCGCACCCGCCCTCCTGTTCGCCTGGCAGGACTGGGCACTCCCCCGTCCGCTCGAAGGCTCCCTCGAACTGCTCGCCGACGGGCTCATCCCCGTGATGCTCCTCGCCCTCGGGGGTCAGCTCGCCGAGATGCGCCGCGTCGAACACCTCCGCGAGGCGATTGTTGCCTCCGGCATTCGGCTCGTCGTCGCCCCTGCCGCCGCCGCCCTCTTCGCCCTCTGGCTGGGCGTATCCGGCCTCGCTCGAGAAGTCGGGATCATCCAGGCCGCAATGCCGGCGGCGGTCTTCACCGCCATCATCGCCATGGAACACGACCTCGAACCGGGTTTCGTCACGAGCGCGGTCGTGGTATCGACCCTCGCCTCCCTCGTCACGCTCACTCTGGTCCTCGGCCTGGTCTGACCTCCGTTCTCCGTTCTTCCTCCGTACTCTTCTTCCTCCGTACTTCGTACTCTGTAGTTTCCACCCCATGCTCCAACCAACCCACGTGGTCGAGAACCAACCCCCACCCCTCGAGGACTACAACGTCTACCTGACGGACACGGTTCTCCAGGACGCGGTCAGCCGGGAAGGGGCCGAGTGGGCCCAGGCCGACCTGGCGGCATTTGGCGCCTGGGCCGGGTCCTCCGAAGCGATCCAACTCGGCTTCGACGCCAACGCCCACAAGCCGTCGCTCCGCACCCACGATCGCCGCGGCCACCGCATGGACGAGATCGATTTCCATCCCTCGTACCACCGGATGATGCAATCCTCTCTTGACGCCGGGCTCCATGGCTCGCCCTGGGCCGACCCGAAACCGGGGGCCCACGTCGCCCGGGCCGCCGCCTACTACATGCAGGTCGGCGTCGAACCGGGTCACCTGTGCCCGGTGACCATGACGTACGCGGCGGTCCCCGCTCTCCGGGCGACTCCTTCAGTCGCTGATGCCTGGATTCCCCGGGTGATCGCCAACGGGTACGACGCCCGCAACGTTCCCGACGGCGAGAAGGCGACCGTCACCATCGGCATGGCCATGACGGAGAAGCAGGGAGGCTCGGACGTGCGGACGAACACGACCCGAGCCCAGCCACAAGGCGACGGGACCTTCGAACTCGTCGGCCACAAGTACTTCGTCTCCGCACCCATGTGCGACGCCTTCCTCACCCTCGCCCACACCGACCGCGGCCTCACCTGCTTCCTCGTGCCGCGATGGCGCCCTGATGGAACCAAGAACCCCCTCGAACTGCAGCAGTTGAAGAACAAGATGGGGAACGTCTCCAACGCCTCGGCCGAAACCGAGCTGCGTGGGGCGCTCGGATGGCAGGTCGGTGACGAGGGGCGGGGGGTCGCAACGATCATCGAGATGGTTGCCATGACCCGCTTCGACGTGATGCTCGGGTCGGCCGGACTCATGCGCCAGGCCACGGTGCAGGCGATCCACCACACCCGTCACCGGAGGGCGTTCGGTGCCACCCTCATCGATCAGCCGCTGATGGGGAATGTCTTGCTCGACCTGACCATCGAGAGCGAGGCGGCGCTCGCCCTCACCATGCGTATCGCCCGGGCGCTCGACGACTCCGACGACGAGCGGGAACGCCTCCTCGTCCGCCTCGGCACCGCCATCGGCAAGTACTGGATCAGCAAACGAACCCCGGGCCACACCTACGAGGCGATGGAGTGCATCGGAGGGATGGGCGCCATGGAGGACCTCATCACCGCCCGCCTCTACCGGGAAGCGCCGATCAACGCCATCTGGGAGGGCTCAGGGAACGTCCAGGCGCTCGATGTGCTGCGGGCGGTCCACAAGGAGCCGAAAGTGCTCGACGTCTTCCTCGACGAGGTGCGCGTGGCGGGCGGTCACCGCCTCCTCGACGAACGAATCGGCCGGATCGAACGGACATTGACGGAACCTGGTTCCCTCGAGTACCGGGCGCGGATGCTGACCGAGGACATGGCACTCGCCCTCACGGCGTCCCTCCTGCTCCGATCCAACTCCCCAATCGCGGATGCGTTCATCGCAAGTCGCCTCGAACCGACAGCCAGCGGTCACCTCTACGGGACGGTGCCCGTCGGCTTCGACGTCGCCGGCCTCATCGAGCGCTCGCTCGCCGGCTGACGGCTCCACCCTGATCGGGCTGTATGCTGCTGGTGCCCCCATGGGGCGCCGTGCGGTTCTCCCGGCAAAGGGAGACGCAAGAGCGAAGTCCGGTGTGATCCCGGCGCTGTCCCGCAACTGTGAAGCCTCCCCGGAGGACGAGCCAGGTCGCCTACCACACGGTTCCGAAACCGACCCCGAGGAGGGTGGTTCGTGGCCATGTGCCCCGAAGCCTCCTCTGCAAGCCCGAGGAGGCTTCCTCAATGCAACGACTCGTCCGACTCACCGCAATGGTCCTTCTGCTCGTCGCCTGCAGCGGACCCCGAGCCGACCTCGGGGCAGGGGCGAGCGAACCAGTCCCCACCTTCCCGGTCGAAGTACCACCAACCCTCCCCGACGACGGGTTCCCGGTCGTCGTTGCCTCCGGGACCGGCACTGTCGAGATTCCGGCACGACCAGGGAGGATCGTCTCCCTCTCGGCCTCGGCCACCGAGACGCTCTTCGCCATCGGAGCCGGGTCGCAGGTGGTGGCCACCGACTCCTTCTCGTACTTCCCGGCGGAAGCACCCACGCAGGAGGATCTGGTCGCATTCGAACCGAACGTGGAGGCGATCGTCACGACGTTCCAACCCGATCTCGTGGTGCTTGCTTTCGACCCGGGGACGGTGGCGGAAGCCTTCACCGTGCTCGGGGTACCGGTGATCATCCAGGACGCTGCGACGGACTTCGACGCTGCCTATGCCCAGTGGGAGCAGTTGGGAGCGGCCACTGGCCACCTCGCAGAGGCCGTGGCCCTCGTCAACCGCACGCAGGATCTCATCAACGTGGCTGTCGCCGCGGTGGGTGATGCCGGACAGGGCCTCACCTTCTACCACGAACTCGACCCGGCTCTCTATTCGGTGACCTCGGCCACCTTCCTGGGGGCCGTGTACGAGCGCTTCGGGTTGACCAACGTCGCCGACGATGCGGATACCGACGGGTGGGGCTACCCCCAACTGTCACCCGAGTACCTCCTGGACCGGAGCCCAGCCCTGATCTTCTTCACGAACTGCTGCCGCGACACCGTCGAGTCGATCTCGGCACGGCCGGGTTGGGAGACCATTGCTGCGGTGCGTGACGGCAGGGTGTTCGAACTCGATGACGACATCGCGTCGCGCTGGGGACCGAGAATCGCAGACCTGGCCGCAGCCATCGCGGCCTCTGTCACGGCCGCGGTCGGGGCCGACGCATGAGCCGAGCGCGGCCGTCACGACTTGCCCCCCGCTGGGTCGTCATTGCTGTGCTCTCCTCCTTCGCCGCCGTGCTGGCAGGCATCGCCCTCGGCCCCGCACCTCTCCCGCTGAGAGGCGTCGTCCTGTCCATCCTCGACCACCTCCCACTGCTCGCGCTGGACAGCGACCTCACCGAGGCACACACCGCGATCCTGTGGCAGCTCCGAATGCCCCGGGTGGTCCTGGGCTTCCTGGTCGGGGCGCTGCTCGCCACCGCCGGAGGTGCCTATCAGGGCGTCTTCCGGAACCCTCTCGCCGACCCCTACCTCCTCGGAGTCGCCGCCGGCGCCGGACTCGCGGCGACCCTCGGGATCACGAGCGGCCTCGCGACCGCCGCCACCCTGCCGGTCTGGGCGTTCGTGGGCGCCATCGGAGGAGTAGCCCTCACCTACCTGCTCGGATCCTCGATGGGTGGGGTGGGTTCGACGGGGTTGCTCATCCTGGCGGGAGTGGCGGTCGCCGCGTTCCTCACCGCCATCCAGACCTACGTCCAACAACGCAACGCCGACTCCCTGCGGGAGGTGTACTCGTGGATCCTCGGGCGTCTCACCACCGTGGGGTGGTCGGAGGTGGTCACACTCCTTCCCTACGCGGTGGTGGCCTCGGCAGGCCTGCTTCTCTCCCGGCGCCTTCTCGACGTACTGGCCCTCGGTGATGCGGAAGCCACTGCGCTCGGACTCCGAGTGAACGGAGTGCGACTCGCGGTGCTGGCCCTCGCGTCCCTCGGGACCGCGGCAGCCGTCTCGGTGAGCGGTCTCATCGGGTTCGTCGGCATCATCATCCCCCACGCAATCCGCATGACGACGGGTGCCTCGTACCGGATCATCCTCCCCCTCAGTTTCCTCTTCGGAGGGGTGTTCCTCGTGCTCGCTGATCTCCTGGCCAGGACGATCGCCGCTCCGTCGGAGATTCCGATCGGCGTCCTCACGGCGTTCTTCGGGGCCCCCTTCTTCATCCTCATCCTGCGCCGGGCAAGGACGACCGGGATATGACCCTCGAACTCCGCGATCTCTCGGTCGACCTCGACGGCTCCCGGATCGTCAGCGACGTCTCCTTCAACGTCGATGCCCACGAATGGGTGGTGCTGATCGGCCCGAACGGTGCCGGCAAGTCCACCATCCTGCGCACGGTGATGGGCCTCCACAGCCACTCGGGAGGGGTCTCGTATGCCGGGACGCCACTGGGTTCCATGAGCAGGCGGGAACGGGCACAGAGGATCGCCTACGTCCCCCAGGATCCGCTTCGGCCGGCCGGGATCCAGGTCCGCGACTACGTCCTGCTCGGTCGAACCCCCCACCTGTCCCCCCTCGGAAAGGAATCGACCGCTGACCTCGTGGTGGTCAACGAGGTGCTCACCACCCTCGACATCACCCACTTCGCCGACCGGGACGTATCCACCCTCTCGGGCGGGGAGGCACAGCGAGCGGTCATGGCAAGGGCCTTGGCCCAGCACCCGGATCTCCTCGTCCTCGACGAGCCGACCTCGGCCCTCGACCTCGCCGCCCAACTCGATGTGATGGAGACCATCGACTCCCTCCGCCACAGCCGCGGGATCGGCGTCCTCTCCACAACCCACGACCTCACGCTCGCTGCCCGTTTCGTCGATGTCGTCCACCTTGTCGCCCGAGGGCGTATCGTCGAGTCGGGAACACCATCGGAGGTACTCACCGTGGACAAGATCGCGACCCACTACGGAGCAGAGGTCCAGGTACTCACCGACCCGACCGGGGGGCTCATCGTGGCACCCCGCCGATCCCCGAGAGGAGCGCAATGAGCGACGTTCCCCTCGAGGGGCCGGATGTGAGCAACCTCACCCGGGTGAAGTCCCTCGTCCTGGTGAACACCGGGGACGGAAAGGGAAAGACCACCGCGGCCATGGGGATCGTGGTGAGGGCGGTAGCCCGCGGCTGGAAGGCGATCGTGCTCCAGTTCATCAAGTCGGACGAGTGGAAGTACGGCGAGGCGAAGGTCCTCGGCGACCTGGGAGTGCCGTTCGAGGCGCTCGGAGACGGGTTCACCTGGGACTCACAGGACCTCGAGCACACCAAGGAACTCGCTCGAGAGGCCTGGAGGCGGGCCGCCGAGGCCATCGACTCCGGCTACCACGACCTCGTCGTGCTCGATGAGGTGACCTACCCGATCACCTGGGGATGGATAGACATCGACGAGGTGGTCGCCACCATCACCAATCGGCCGGAACACGTGAACATCGTCATCACGGGAAGGAACGCCCACCCGGCGCTCATCGCAGCCGCCCACACGGTGACCGAGATGCGCCCGATCAAGCACGCGTTCGACGACGGCATCGCCACCAAGAAGGGCATCGACTACTGACCCCGGGGTACATGGTGGGGTTGGGCGTAGGATGAAACCATGAAGACATTCCTCAAACTCCTCATCGCAGCCGCGGCTGTGTTCGGGGCAGCCAAACTCATCCAGGGCCAGCGCCAACTCCCCGCCCCGAGTGACGACATCTGGAAGCCGGTCGAAGCCGACGCTTCGTGAGGGTCGCCCTCTCGCTGGACGATGAGCAACTCCGGAGACGGGTAGAGCGGGTACTGGCCTCATTCCCCGACATCACGCTCGATGCCGACGATGGTCGTTCGTCGTCCATCGAGGGTGGCGAGATCCCGCTCCCAGCCGACGCGACCCGCCATCTGGCAGGCCTCCTCGCCGCCGATGTGGAGCGCCGATCCGGCACAGCCGCATCGGTCGTCGCGGCCACCATCCCCGATACCCCCCTGTCGCAAGGGACCGCCATAGCGTTCCCCCCTCCCGTGGGATCGGTGTGGGGAGAGGCCGTGGGCAGCATGCTCCTCGGCCCGGTCGATGGACGCTATGCGGCGGCATTTGCATCCAACGACACCGTCACCTTGGCCGCTGCCGACGACGCCCGCTTCCTGGGAGCAATCATCACCGCGGCACCGATCATCGCGGCTGCCCGCGGGATCGCGGAGTTGGCGGCCGCCAGCTTGGCAGGCCTTTCGATCGCTGAGCGGGGCTAGAAGGCCTCGGTCGGGATGTCGGCGATGGCCCTATCGACCTCGTCGCCCTCTGGGATCTCGACCGGCGTCGGGGGGATGATCGGCATCGGTGCCGGTGGGGTGACCAGCGCCATCCCGATCGTCTCCTCGAGAACGACCACCTCGATGCCTCCCACGACGTCCGAGATGAGGTTGTAGAGCACCGCCCCGAGGGTGGTGAAGCCGGTCATGACGACCGACCAAGCGATCAAGAGGAACACCGCGGCCCGGAAGAGCTGCTCCTCCGGGGGGATGATGTTCACATCGCTGAACAGGCCAATCGAGGAGATGGTGGTCTCGACCATCTGGGGTATCCCCGCCGTACGTACGAGCGTCCAGAAGATCACGAGGCCGAGGAGAATGGCCAGCGCCGACACGAAGTAGAGCACGAAGGAGACCTTCAGGACCGTCCACGGGTCGAACTTGCGAATGATGCGGCGGACACGCCGGACTTGGGTCATGCTTGAGGCCTGAAGGGAGTGGGCCGGGTCAGTGTACCGGCGGCCGGTTGAAGGAACGAGAAGCAGCGAGCGGCGGGCCCGCCCTTCCTTCGTTCCATCAACGGACCCGGGCCCCTACTCCCCTTCAAGGATCTCCTCTTGGGGAACCATGGCAAACGCCGCGATGCGGTCATCTCCTTCCAGGTTCATGACGCGCACACCGGTCGCCTCCCGCTTCTGACGGGAGATCTGCTTGACCTCCATGCGGATGCCAACACCGGAAGTGTTGATGACGAAGATCTCGTCATCGGCAGTCACCGCCCTTGCCCCGACAAGGGTTCCGCGCACCCGGGTCAGTTTCATGGCCCTGACACCGATGCCACCCCGCTTCTGGGCCCGGAAGTGCTCGACCGCGGTGCGTTTGCCGTAGCCGCCCGAGGAGAGAAGGAGGATCTCGGCGCCGTCGTTGGATGACGCGGCAGCGACCACCTGGTCGCCGTCGCGGAGGCGGATACCGCGAACACCCTGGGTGGCCCGCCCCATCGGGCGGAGGTCCGACTCGGCAAACCGGATACCCATCCCGTCCCCGGTGAAGAGCAGTACCTCGTTCTCGCCGCTCGTCGCCCGTACGGCAACCACCTCGTCGTCCTCCTGGAGGCGGATGGCGATGATCGACGCCTGGCGACTGTCGTACTCCTCGAAGGCGGTCTTCTTTGTGACACCCAACTTGGTGACCACGGTGAGGTACTTCGCCTCCGAGAAGTCCTTCGTGTCGATCACCGCCTGGATGCGCTCGTCCGGTTCGAGGGGGAGCACAGCCTGGGCAACGACGCCCTTCCCGGTCCTGGCCTGCACCGGAATCTGATGGGCCTTGATCCGGTGAACCTGGCCCCGGTTGGTGAAGAACAGGAGGTTCTGGTGAGCGGACGTATGGATCATCGCGTCGACGATGTCGTCCTCACGCAATTCGGCTGCGATCACTCCCCGGCCTCCACGGCCCTGCGAGCGGTACACGTTCGACTTCACGGACTTGATGTACCCGTTGGTGGAGACGGTGATGATGAGATCGTCGTCGGCGATGAGGTCCTCGAGGGTCATGTCGCCGTCGTCGGGGATGATGATGCTCCGACGGTCATCGCCGCTCTTCTGACGGATGGCCTCGAGTTCCTCGGCGATGATCGTCCGCCGCAACGCGGGGCTCATGAGAATCCCGTCCAACTCGGCGATGAGGTCCATCAACTCCTGGTACTCCGCACGCAGTTCGCCGGTCTCGAGTGCGGTGAGACGGCGCAGCGGCATGTTGAGAATGTGTTGTGACTGGACTTCCGACAGCCCGAACCGATCCATCAGGCGATTGCGGGCGGTCTCGACGTCCTGGGACGAGCGGATGATCTGGACCACTTCGTCGATGTTGTCGAGGGCAATGAGAAGGCCTTCGACGATGTGGGCCCTGTCCTTCGCCTTCTGCAGCCGGAACGCAGTGCGCCGCTCGATGACCTCCATCTGGTGGTCGACGTAGTAGCCGATCATCTCGGCGACGTTGAGGGTGCGGGGGATACCGTCGACCAATGCCACGTTGTTGACGCCGAATGAGTCCTGCAACTGGGTCATCTTGAAGAGTTGGTTGAGGACCACCTGGGGGATGGCATCCCGCTTCAATTCGATGACCAGTCGGGTGCCGGCCCTGGCCGACGACTCGTTGCGCAGGTCGGAGATGCCGGTGATCTTCTTGTCGTTGACAAGCCCTGCGATCTTCTCGAGGACCCGGTCCTGCGACACCATGTACGGAAGCTCCCGCACCACGATCGCTGTCTTCCCGCGCGGCAGTTCCTCGATGTCGGTCACGGCACGCACCTTCACCGAACCGCGTCCCGTGAGCAAGGCATCCTGGATCCCCCGGCGTCCGACGATGAGGCCGCCGGTGGGGAAATCGGGACCCTTGATGAAGTCGAGGTAGGCCTCGACCGGGGCGTCCGGGTTCTCGAGGGCGAACGTCACCGCTTCGATGACTTCGTTGAGGTTGTGGGGAGGCATGTTCGTTGCCATCCCGACCGCGATACCGGTGGACCCGTTGACGAGGAGGTTCGGGAAGCGACTCGGCAGCACCGACGGCTGCTGGTATTCCCCGTCGTAGTTCGGCTCGAACTCGACCGTGTCCTCGTTGATCCCTTCGGTCAGGAAGCGAGAAAGCCCCGAGAGACGGCATTCCGTGTACCTCATGGCGGCCGGGGGATCATCCACCGTGCCGAAGTTCCCCTGCGGGTCGATGAGTTGGTAGCGCGTGTTGAAGTCCTGACCAAGGCGGACGAGGGCGTCGTAGATGGCGTCGTTGGAGTGCGGGTGGTACCGACCCATCACGTTGCCGACCACGTTGGCGCACTTGCGGTGGCGGCTCGTGAAGTGCATCCCCTCCTCGAACATCGAATACACGATGCGCCGCTGGACAGGCTTCAGGCCATCCCGCACGTCCGGCAGGGCGCGCGAGACGATGACCGACATGGCGTAGTCGAGGAACGCCGTGGAGATCTCGTCATTGATGTCGACGGTGGGGATCCCGTTGTCGACGAACTCGGTTTCTTCGGTGGTGGTGGTGTCGTCACTCATGAGCTAGATGTCGAGGAAGCGAACGTCCTTGGCGTTCTGCTGGATGAACTCCTTGCGGGGGGCAACCAGGTCGCCCATGAGAATGGAGAACATCTCGTCGGCAAAGGCCGCATCCTCCACTCGGACTCGGACGAGGCGACGCGTATCGGGGTCGAGGGTCGTCTCTCGGAGTTCGCTGGCATTCATCTCACCCAGGCCCTTGAACCGGGTCGGGTTGATGTTCTTGCCGGGGTTCTTCGCTCGCAGGTCGTCGAGCGCGCTGTCGTCGTCGAGGTAGTGGACGTCCTTTCCGAGCCGCACCCGGTAGAGGGGTGGCACGGCGATGTACACGTACCCTGCCTCGATCAGGCCCTTCATGTGCCGGAAGAGGAGCGTGAGGATGAGGGTCCGGATGTGGGCGCCGTCGACATCGGCGTCGGTGAGGATGACCAACTTGTGATAGCGGGCCTTGGTGATGTCGAACTCCTCACCGATCCCGGTGCCCATTGCGGTGATGATCGCCAGGACCTCGTTGTTCTGGAGGGCCTTGGCAAGGCGAGCCTTCTCCACGTTGAGGATCTTGCCCCGGATGGGGAGTACGGCCTGTACCCGCGAGTCCCGGCCCTGCTTGGCGGGACCTGCGGCCGAGTCGCCCTCGACGATGAAGAGTTCACTCTCGTCCGGGTTCCGCGACGAGCAGTCCGCCAGCTTGCCCGGAAGGCTGGTTGACTCGAGGAGGCTCTTGCGACGGGTGAGTTCACGCGCCTTGCGGGCGGCGAGCCGAGCCCGCTGGGCCTGCATCGCCTTGTCGACGATGCGACGGGAGTCCGCCGAGTTTCGTTCCAGCCACTCGGGCAACAGCCGGTTGAGCTGCCGCGTGACATAGCCGCGAATCTCACTGTTCCCCAGCTTGGTCTTGGTCTGGCCCTCGAACTGGGGTTGGCGGACCTTGACCGAGACGATGGCCGTGAGGCCCTCGCGGCAGTCCTCTCCCGAGAGGTTCTCGTCTTTGTCCTTGATGATCCCCTTGGACCGGCCGAAGTCGTTCATGGCCTTGGTGAGCGCGGTTCGGAATCCCTCCTCATGCGTTCCGCCTTCATGCGTGTTGATGTTGTTGGCGAACGTGAGGACGTTCTCGTTGTAGGAGTTCGACCACTGCATCGCCACCTCGAGCTCGCCCTCCTCCTCCGAGGCGTCCTCGAAGTAGATGATGCGAGCGTGGGTGGGTTCCCGCTTCTCGTTCAGGTGCCGCACGAAGTCGATGACGCCCTGGGAGTACTTGAACACCGTCTCGTCGTCCTCGTCGTCCCGCTCGTCGCGCAGGATGATCTCAAGGCCCTTGTTGAGGAACGCCATCTCCCGGAGTCGTGTCGCCACGATGCGGTGCTCGAAGACCATCGTCTCGGTGAACGTGTCGGGGGAGGGCCAGAAGCGAATCGTCGTGCCCGAACGCTTCGCATCCTTGACCTTCTTCAGCTTCCCCGGGACACCATGCTCGAAGATCTGCTCCCATTGCCCACCATCCCGGGTGACCACCGCCTCGAGTCGACGCGAAAGGGCGTTCACCACCGAGACCCCGACCCCGTGCAAGCCACCGGAAACCGTGTAGGCACCCGCTTCGAACTTGCCGCCTGCGTGGAGGGTGGTGAGCACCGTCTCCAGGGTCGAGAGCCCGGTCTTTGGATGTTTCTCCACCGGGATGCCACGGCCGTTGTCGATCACTTCGACCCCACCGTCGGCGCGCAGGGTCACGATGATCCTCGTGCAGAACCCGGCCATCGCCTCGTCGATCGCATTGTCCACGACCTCCCAGATCAGGTGGTGGAGACCGCGGGGCCCGGTCGTTCCGATGTACATGCCCGGTCGCTTGCGTACCGGGTCGAGGCCTTCGAGAACGGTGATGTCGGAGGCGCCGTAGCTTCCGTTGCCTTTTGTCGTCACAGGATTCCTTCTGGTTGCAGGGTCAGAGCTCCGCCCCGAGGGGCACGCGTGTGCCGGCACGAGACAAACGAGCAGGCGGCTCGATCGCTCACGCCAGCCGCCCGGAGGACGCTCTGGACCGGGTCCTCCCGGACCCAATTCACATGCATGTGATTCTACCGGAACCAAGGAGACAAGAGAAGCTCTCCGGGCGTCAGATACGGCTTATTCATGGGGTATTTCGAGATTCCTCGGGGGAATCGTCGCGATCTCGACCATATCGGTTGCCACTGACGTTTTCTTGGTTGGGAAGTTGCCGGGAAGCCTTCGGGTCGAATCGCCAAACCAGCCGAATCGCCGTACCCTCCACCGCCGATCGGCATGACACGAGCGCACCAACACCTCATTGCCCTCGACATGGAGGGGGTCATCACCCCTGAGATCTGGATCTCCCTCGCCGAGCACACCGGGATCGAGTCCTTGCGTCGGACCACCCGGGACGAACCCGACTACGACGCACTCATGGCGACCCGCATCGCCACCCTCGACCAGCACGACATCACCTTCTCCGACATGCTCGGCGTCGTGGAACGACTCGACCCCCTTCCCGGGGCCGTCGACTTCCTCGATCACCTCCGCTCGCGCCATCCCGTCGTTGTCGTCTCGGACACCTTCGAGCAACTCGCAGCTCCCCTCATCCGCAGGCTCGGGTCGCCCCTCGTCGTGTGTCATCGTCTCGTTGTCGAGGATGACCGAATCGTCGGGACCGCTGTCCGCGTCGACCGGAGCAAGCAACGCACCGTGGAGGCGTTCGCCGACTTGCAGTACACGGTCCTGGCGTTGGGGGACTCGTACAACGACCTGGCCATGCTCCGGGCGGCCCACCACGGACTCCTCTTCAGGGCACCACCCGCGATCGCGGCAGCCGAACCGGATCTCCCATGGGCCGAGACCTACGCCGAGGCCGCTGCCTGGATCAGCGCCCTGACATCCTGAGTGCGTCCTGGGCTCGCCTGAGAGCGCAATACCGAGTCACACGACCCCGACACACAACACGGTGGCGGGGACCTTCAGCGTGGACCCCCCGCCGGCGGGGGAATCACCTTCACCCGGTCGACCTGGCCCTCCCCGATCCTCTCCTCTACGGCCCGCACGAGGCCCCCTGTCGCGTACCGCAGCATCGAGACCATGCCCGGGTCGAACGCCTCCACCGCCAACTCGCCCCCTTTGATGCCCATCGGGCGAGATGCCCCCGCCCACGGCCGTCCCGCTATCTCATCCCAGTTCTCCTGGAGATCCATCAACACTCGCACATCACCCATGCCCAGGCGACGAAGCATCCGGGCCACACCACCGGAGATGTCGGCCATGTCGCCTCGGTCCTTCATCGCAGCTCACCCGGGGTCACCATCCACCGGCGGCCCTCGACCGGGACCTCCTCGTCGCGGGCCGTGGTGATGAAGGTCTGGCCGGCCGGGAGCGCAGTGGCGAGCGCTCGGGCCCGGTCCATGTCGAGTTCACTGAAGACATCGTCCAACAGCATCAACGGAGGATGGCCGACCCGGCTCGTGATCGCCACCTGCTGAGCAAGGCGCAGGGCAAGCACCAGCGAGCGCTGCTCGCCCTGCGAGGCCCGCACCCGGGTGTCGCGGCCATCGATCCTCAGCACCGGGTCGTCCCGATGGGGGCCCACCGTCGTCACACGACGCTCCATGTCGGTCCGCCTCGCCGAGTCCAGGGCCTCCCACAACCGGGCCTCCCACTCCGCGACACCTCCCGCATCATCGAGGTTCGCACCCCACGTACTCTGGTAGTCGAAGGCGATCCTCACGTCCTTTCCCGCCAGGGCCCGGTACGCCTCCCTGGCCGGCCCGAGGAGCTCCGCCGCCGTCTCGGCCCTGCGAGCCATGACGATCGCCCCATGCTTGGCCACCCGCTGGTCCCACACCTCGAGCGTCGGCCTGTCGGCGTCGCGTCCCATCCGCCTGAGAAGGGCATTGCGTTGTCGGAGGGCCCGCTCGAAGTCGGCCTGGTCCTGGTGGGCGATGGGCCAGAGTTGCGATGCAGCCTCATCGATGAACTCGCGGCGATAGGACGGTGACCGCTTGGCGATATCGAGGTCATCGGGCTGGAATACCACCGCTCGCACATGTTCCAGGAGGTCCGCCACCCGCGAGAGGGAGACCCGGTTGACCTGGACTCGACGGCGACGCTCCCGTGGTACCTCCATCTCGATGAGCGACATACCCCCCGGGCGACGTAGTTCGCCCCGAATGACCGCCGCATCGGCCCCGTCCATGATGAGGTCCGGATCAGCGACCCGGCGGAAGGAGCGCATACGAGCGAGGTAGCCGATCCCTTCGAGGAGATTCGTCTTGCCCACGGCATTGGCGCCCACGAAGACGTTGATACCGACATCGGGTTCGAATCGCAGGCCGGGATAGGACCTGAAGCCCGAGAGCTCCAACCAGTTCAACTGCACGCAGCGCCTCCAGGGGGAGCGTCAGCCGCTCGTCGTCCGCCTCAGATTCGAATGGGCATCAAGAGATAGAGGAAGTCATCCGTCTCGACGCCGCGGATCACGCTCGGTTTCTGGCCGTCCCTGACCTGGATCTCGACCTGGTCCGACTGGATCACCGCCACCCCATCACCCAGGTACCTGGGATTGAACGCTATCAACACCGACTCGTCCTCTCCCGAGTAGGTACCCGGGACCTGCTCCACCTCGCCACCGACGTCCTGGCGGGTCACCGTCACTTCCATTCCACCTTCACCGAGGTTCAGACGAACCGGAATATGGTCCTCGGCCACGAGGGAGGCACGGCCGAGCGCCTCCATCAGCGCCGACTTCTCCACGACGAGGCGATTGGGGTATTGGTCAGGCAGCAGGCGTCGGTAGTCGGGGAAGGCGCCCTCGATCAGGCGGACCGTCACGCTCCCCCGCTCGGAGACGAAGGAGGCCTCACGGTCCCCGATGGCCACTTGGACCGTCGTGCTCCCGATTGCCGGCGGAATCTCCTTCAGGGCCCTGGCCGGGATCAACGCTCCCTTGGGCACATGGACACCCGCCAGGGTCCGCACCGCCAACCGATACGAGTCCGTGGCCACCATGCGCAGCCCAGTGTCGGAATCCTCGAGTTGTACGCCTGTGAGAACGGGCCGAGCAGAGTCGAGGGAGGCAGCCACCGTCACTTGCTTGATGGCGTCGGCCAGCGCTCCACCGTTGACCTCGACCGCTCCGGACAGGTCTGGTGACGGCACATCCGGGAACTCGTCGACCGGGAGTTCGCGAATCGCAAAGCGAGGTCCGCGCCCGGTGATCTCGAGTTCCTGGCCGTCTGATCGGAGCGAGACGACTCCGCTCGGCATCTTACGAATGGCCTCGGTGACGAGCTTCGCGGGAACGACGAACGCCCCCTCCTCCATCACCTCGACGATGCACGCAGTCCGGATCGTTGTGTCGAGGTCTGTTCCCGTGACTTCGAGGTTCGACCCGCTCACCCGGCACAGCACTCCGGACAGGATCGGGAGTGCTGCCCTCGAACCAACCGCTCGGCTGGCACGGGAAAAGGCATCGGCGAGATCGTCTCTGTCTGCTCGGATATGCACAGTGATTCGGGTCCTTCTGAATGAACTACTTGATTTGAATCAAACTAGTAGGGAGTAGTAGGGGCTGTGGATTGTTGACTTGTCGGGTATTCCCTTGTGGTTGTTGGCTGTTCGCGTCCACTGGTTCGTGTGGACAACGGAGCGGTTGTCAGGAGCCGAGTAGCGGGCTGTGGACTGTCAGGGGGTTTTCCTCAGCCGTTGGGACAACTCGTTGACTTTCCCGAAGACCGTATGGTCGGTCTGGAGGAGGGTCTTCACCCGGTCGATGCCGTGTACCACGGTGCTGTGATCGCGGCTGAAATGACGACCGATCTGTACCAGGGAGTCGTCGGTGAACTCCCGGCAGAGGTACATGGCGATCTGGCGGGCCGTGGCGAGTGGCTGCTGGCGGCCGGGGGACGTCATGTCATCGGGATGGAACCCGAACCCCTCCGCCACCGCGGCGATGATGCTCGGGCCGTCGAGGATGCGGTTCCGGGACGAGATGTCCTCGAGCAACTCCTGCGCCCGGGGGAGGCTGACCTGCCGATTGTTGAGCCGCGCATCAGCCGTCACCCTGGTCAAGGCCCCTTCCAACTCCCGGATGTTCTCCGAGACCTGGGATGCGATGAAGTGCAGCACATCACCGGGGACTGCGACGGGAGCCTGGCGGGCGTTCTTCTCGAGGATGGCAATGCGGGTCTCGACGTCGGGAGCCTGGATGTCGGTGAGGAGTCCCCACTCGAACCTGCTCCGAAGGCGGTCCTCGAGCGTTGCGAGGTTGCGCGGATGGCGGTCCGAACTGATCACCATCTGCTTGCCGGCCTCGTAGAGGGTGTTGAACGTGTGGAAGAACTCCTCGAGGATGTTCTCCTTCCCCTCGAGGAACTGCACGTCGTCGAGCAGGAGCACGTCGATGGTCCGGTACTTGGCTTTGAAGCCGTCGACCCTTCGTTCCCGGATGGCGTCGATGAAGTCGTTGAGGAAGTTCTCGGAAGTCACGTAGCGGACGACGCGTCGTCGGTCGAGTTCGTGGGCGAGGTGGCCGACAGCATGCAACAAGTGGGTCTTGCCGAGTCCGGCACCACCATGGATGAACAAGGGGTTGTAGTGCTCGCCCGGCTGCTCGGCGACCGCTTGGGCAGCGGCGTGCGCGAATCGGTTGGAGGCCCCGACGACGAAGTTCTCGAACGTGTAGCGCGACATGAGGGAGGGGGAGGCGGAACGATCACGGGCCGGGGTCGGGGCTGGCTGTACGGCGACGGGTGAGGGTTCCGGGAGGTCGAGTTGAGGCCTCTCCGTCGTCTCGATCTCGATGGCGCGGTCCCCGTAGACCCGGGTAGCGGCCTCCTCGATGAGGGGGAGATAGCGATCGAGAAGGCGACGAGTGTGGAGGTCACTCGTGGTGAGGAGGTGGAGGTGCTCATCGGCTTCCCGGTATTCGAGGGTCTCGAACCAACGCTCCCAGGCGCCATCCGGCAAGGACTGACGGAGCGTCCGCCGGAAACTCTCCCAGTTGCTGACGCGTGTCTCCTGGGCTGTTGTCACTCTTCCTCCATCCAATTCCGTTTGTCCACAGGGATCTCCACAAATGTGGATAAAGCCGCGCTTCATGCGCAGTACCTACCGTGGGAGGCCAAACCGGGGGAAGTGGCCGGGGGCGAGTATATGGGTTCGCCCAGACCGCACAAGATCGGGAAAATCGGCCCGCTTGGCCGGCGGTCGAGTCGGTTCCTGCCGGTCAGGGCCTACTTCGAGCTCCGGCGGGGACCGTGTGCAGGCCGGATCACGGTGGAAGGGACTTTTCGCGCGAGACAATGGGGTTTTCGCGAAATGAGGCCCGGGAGCCTGTCAACGGCGGTGGGCTTTGCAGAAGAAGCCAACCCACCGTATCCTCTCCATCGGTTCGGCCGCGCGGGCCGACTTCTCCGTGCCTTTTTCACCTCCCCGAGGAACATCATCATGAAGCGCACCTACCAACCCAACAATCGCCGCAGAAAGCGGAAGATGGGCTTTCGGGCCCGGCAGCGAACCCGCGCCGGCCGCACCCTGATGAAGCGCCGTCGGCTCAAGGGCCGCGAGCGCATCAGCGCCTAGGTGCCCGGTGGGCGCGTGATGCCCACCTCTCCTGTTCCGTGCAAAGCCTGACGACCCGCAAGGATTTCGATGCCCTCTTCGCGACTGGTGACCGTCGTCGCTCCGGCGACCTCACGATCCTGCGCGTCGCCACTGGCGGAGACGGCATGACGAAGGTCGCCGTGGTCGCCGGCAAGCGGGTCGGGAATGCGGTCGCCCGCAACCGGGCGAAACGGCGGATTCGTGAGGGGTTGCGCCAGGTCGACCTCCCCACTGGTGAGCACATTGCCGTCATTGCCGGCCCCTCCGTGCCGGGCGTTCCCTTCGACACCATCCTCTCCTGGCTGCGAGGGGGCCTCCGTGCTCGTGCTTGAGGCCACGCCGTCGCTGCTCGCCAGGCTGGCCGCGAGCGCCATCAGGGGCTATCAACGGCTCCTCTCCCCAGCGATGGGAAAGAACTGCAGGTTCCAGCCGACCTGCTCTGCCTACACACTCGAAGCGGTCACGGTCCACGGGTTCTTCCGCGGGTCATGGCTGGGAATCCGGCGCCTCGGAAGGTGCCAACCGTTCCACGAGGGTGGCTATGACCCCGTCCCGGAGAAGCGATGAACTCCTTTATCAAAGCGATCGGTGACCCGATCCTCGCCGTTCTCGTTTGGCTCTATGAGGCGGTCCCGAATCTCGGGTTCGGCATCATCGTCCTGACCATCATCATCAACACCCTGTTGTTTCCTTTAGTACTAAAACAGGCTCGAGCCACGAAGGCGTTCCAGAAGATCGGCCCGGAGATCAAGAAACTCCAGGAGAAGCACAAGGACGACCAGAAGACGCTCCAGATGGAGATGGTCAACCTCCAGCGGAGCGCTGGAGCGAGCCCCGGCGGGTGTCTCCTTCCGATGCTGGTGCAATTGCCGATCTGGTGGGCCCTTTTTCGCGTTCTCCGCGACCTGGGCAATCACACCGATCCCCTGTTCGAGGCGCCCGCCAACTCGGCGCTCGGCCATGCGCTGAGTGATGGTGCGGCCCGATTCATGTTCATGGACCTGACACTCACGCCATCCGAGATCTACTCCTCCCTCGGCCTTGGAACCACCATTCTCCCCTACCTGCTGCTCATCGTCGTGATGGTCGGCCTGCAGTTCTTCCAGCAGAAGGTGCTGCAGCGCTACAACACGGCCGGGCAGCCGGACACCCCGCAGGCACAGCAGATGCAGACCGTGACCAAGATCATGCCGGTGATGTTCGGCGTGTTCTCCTGGAACTTCGTGGCCGGACTCACCGTGTACTGGGCGGCCTCGAGCGTTGTTCGACTCGGACAGCAGATCATCATCAACCGTATGGACGATGGTGCTCAGACGAGCGCCGCGGTCGTACAGGATGCTCCGCGGGTTGACAAGGGAGGATCGGCCGAGGGGGCCGTCGGGGCGAAGCTGCCCCCGAAGCAGCCCCAGGGTTCGGCCAAGAAGCGTAAGCGGCGAAGGAGGAATTAGGCGTGGAGTATGTTGAAGTAACCGGTCGATCGGTCGAGCTTGCCATCGAGGCAGCTCTCGTCGAGTTGGGTATCGAATCCCGCGACCAGGCGAATATCGAGGTCATCGAAGAGGGTGTGAAGGGTTTCCTCGGTATCGGGGGGAAGGACGCCGTCGTCAAAGTATCCCGCAAGCCGAAGCGCCGGCGTCGTCGCCGGCGCGGGGAAGGTGGCGGAGAGCGGTCGGACCAGTCGAACCAACGGCAGGGAGGACGTTCCCGCACCAGCGGTGGACGATCGGGAGGAAGTGGCGGAAGTCGTCAAGGCGGTGCACAACCCAAGAAGGAGAGGGCTCCGATGGTGGACACGGACGAGACCGAATCCGAGGAGGACGTCGCAGAGCAGGCGAAGATGGTTGAGGATTTCCTCAAAGGACTCATCGCGGCCTTGGGGCTCGAAGGTGAGGTCACCACTCGTGTCGAGGACGGGATCATCAAGGCCGACATCAAGGGCGACCAGACCGAGGTGCTGGTGGGCCCGAAGGGATCACTCATTCGGTCCGTCCAGGAGCTCGCACGCACGGTGGTCCAACGCAAGACCCCCCGCCCCCGTCGCGTGATCATCGACATCGCCGGATACGGTGCCCGTCGGCGGGAGGCATTGGCGATCTACGCCCAGCGTCTGGCCGAGAGTGTCCTGGGAGAGGGTGGCGAGATCATGCTGGAGCCGATGAACTCGGCCGATCGTAAGGTCGTGCACGACACCATTGCCGACATCGACAACGTCCGCTCCTACTCGGAGGGCGAAGAACCTCGCCGGTGCGTGGTGATCGCCACAGTGGATGGCTACACACCCCCGACCCACGAGATGGATGACACCGACGATGACGATGACAACGATGACGGTGACGAAGAGGAGTAGGAACTCCTGACCCCGACGAGATCGCGAAGAAGCGGGCCGCCAAGGGCCCGCTTCTTCCTTTCCTCCCCAGACTCGGACCCCGGTGGGTGAATGATGTTTCACGTGAAACATTGCCGTGCTGCCCAGTGGTGCATCCACAGATCGAGCGGGTCGTCTCTCAGACACGCCATCATCAGCCAACGGGCGCGCCACTAGTGTGTTTCACGTGAAACAGGTGCAGTTGGCGGAAGTCTTGGAGTGGGTCGCACATCCGAACCCGGACGGGCTATTCGAGCAGTTGGTTCGGTTTGAGGGTTGGCTGGCCACGGAAGGCATGGCCAGTGGTGGGATCGGTCCGGGAGAGACTGAGATCTGGGAGCGACACATCCTCGACTCCCTGATGTTCGCTCGCGGAGTCCCGACGGGGACTTCGACGGTCCTCGACCTCGGGAGCGGGGTGGGTCTGCCGGGAATCCCACTGGCGATGCTCCTCCCGCACGCGGTTGTGACCCTGGTAGACCGCTCGGCACGTCGCATGGAGTCGGCCAGGCGGGTTGGGCGAGTGCTGCGCCTCGTGAACCTCGAGACGATCTGCTCGGATTTCGCGGACCTGGACGCAGTGGCGGACGCCGTCACCATGCGGGCTTCGCTACCGAACAAGGAGGCGCTCGCCGTCCTGCTTGGCCATGTCGGGGCCGGTGGGAGCACGGTTCTCGGCGTGGGGATGGAGCGAGGTACGGACCTCCCCGGACTCCAGGAGCGGTTCCCCGGGTCGTTGGTGCTTGACCCCGGTCGGTGGCTCCATATCATGCGGGGATAATGTCAACAGTCTCCGCTATCTCCAACCAAAAGGGCGGGGTCGGCAAGTCCACCACCGCCATCAACCTGGCGGCGTCCCTTGCCCTGCGGGGTGAGCGAGCCCTCCTTGTCGACATGGATCCCCAGGGAAATGCCACCTCTGGCCTCGGGATCAACCGTTCTGAGCTTGATGCCTCGATCTACGACGTGCTCTTGAAGGACGTCTCGATGGAGGATGTCATCGAGCCCAGTTCGGTCGGCGGCTTGTTCGTGGTCCCGGCTGCCATCGACCTGGCTGCGGCGGAGATCGAGTTGGTGAGCGTCATGAGTCGCGAAACCCGACTCAAGATCGAGTTGGAACCGGTCCTCGCGGACTATGACCATGTCCTCATCGATTGTCCTCCTTCACTCGGGTTGCTGACCATCAACGCTTTCGCGGCGGCCCAGGAAGTCTTGATTCCCATCCAATGCGAGTACTACGCCTTGGAGGGTGTGAGCCAACTCCTGCAGAACGTGAAACTCGTACAGTCATCACTGAACAAGTCACTCATCATCGGTGGCGTGGTGCTGACGATGTTCGACGGTCGGACCAACCTCTCCGCGGACGTCGCGGCGCAGGTGAGGGAGTTCTTCGGAGATGTTACTTACAACACTGTAATTCCAAGGTCGGTGCGACTGTCAGAGGCTCCTTCCTACGGGGAACCGATCGAGGCCTTCGACCCGATGAGCCGGGGAGCGATCGCCTATCGCTACCTCGGTGAGGAGTTCTTGGAGCGGCATGGAGGCGCGAAGGGGCTCGGAGGAGACAAGAGGGACGGAGGAAAGAAGAAGAAATGACCCAGAAACGGCGTAGTGGCCTCGGACGGGGCCTGGAAGCACTCATCCCGGCAGCGGAGGGAGCCGAGGAACCGACGTTGCTCGACCTCCCGCTCGATGACATCCACCCCAACCCCAGGCAGCCTCGGCGGACCTTTGATGACGCCGACCTCGAGACGCTTGCCGCTTCGATCCGTGACGTGGGCGTGCTGCAGCCCATCGTGGTTCGAGAGGCAGAGTCGGGTTATGAACTCATCGCCGGCGAGCGACGACTACGGGCGTCCCGGCTCGCGGGTCTGCATTCGATCGCGGCGGTGGTGCGCACGACCGACGGTGACATGGGACTGCTCAGTCAAGCCCTCATAGAGAACATCCAGCGTGAGGATCTGCGTCCATTGGAGGAAGCGGGCGCCTTCCAGGAGCTCGTCGAGACCTTCGGACTCACCCACGAGCAGGTGGGTGAGCGGGTGAGCAAGAGCAGGGCGACCATCTCGAACAGCCTGCGCCTCCTCACGCTTCCCCAGAGCGTCCAGGCACTCGTGGACCGCGGGGAGCTCTCGGCGGGCCATGCCCGAGCACTGGTCGGGATTGATGACCTCGGCTTCGTGGAACATGTGGCATCGCGGGCAGCCAGCGAGGGATGGTCGGTGCGGCAAGTGGAGGATGCCGCCCGGCTGCGCAAGTCGAAGGACGGCCCGGCCACCCAGACGCGGGTGATCGAGCTACGACCCCCGGCGATCGTCGAGTTGGAGGAGCGCCTGGCCGAGAAGCTGGGGGCCAAGGTCAAGATCTCCCATCGGGGGACCAAGGGAAGGGTCGTCATCACGTACAGCAGCCTCGACGACCTGGAGAAGATCTCCCGGCTCGTGTACGAAGTCTGAGGTCGGGTTCGTGCCCAGGCGCAGCCTGCGGGGGCGGCACCGCGTCCTACAGGGAGTCGTCTGACCCCATCTCGGCTGTGGTCTCGCGGAAGAAGGCGACGACACCGGCGATCACCGCCTCTGCCAACTCCCCCCCGAGTGTTGGCGCGCTGATCACGATTGCGGGCGCCCGCGTCCCGCGCAGAATCGCCAGCGAGCGCCCGCCTTCCTCCAAACCAGTCGTCACTGTGACGAAATTAGCGAGGGCACGACCCGCCGGTGAATCGCTCCGCCCGGAGTCGAAGTAGAACACCCCGGGGCGATCAGCACGCGGGAGTTGGAAGCCGATGACCAGGTCGCTGCCAAGTCGGTTTGCCCGTCTGCTCCGCACGTCCTCGGCGGCGGGAACCGATGCTGATCTGCTCATGAAGGAGACCCCTCCGAGGTCGCGGAAGGCCGAAGCGGCATGGGACGCTGCCTGCCATGCCAGTGCAGTCTCGTCGGGGGCTCGACAAGCCGCATCGAAGCACGCCCTCGAGGAGACGAGTGTGGGCGGGAGGCTTCGGAGCCACTCACGTTCGCGGATGGCGTCCTTCCCGATCTTCCGGCTGCTCCGTTGGACCGCGACCAACTCGGCGATGACCCCTGGGCCTGCGATGCCATCCTCACTGAGTCCGCGGTTCACCTGGAATTCGAGGACGGCCTTCGCTGTGAGCGGACCAAACACCCCATCCGCCTTGTCGGCGTCGAAACCGAGGTCGTTGAGGAAGCGCTGGAGTTCGGCCACGTCGCCACCTCGGAGCATGGGGCGCCGGTGATACAAGACGCGGTCCCCGAGGTGGAAGCCCGCTTCCACCAGGATCTGCCAGACGGCGTTGTCCACATCACCATGCGGGTCGACTCCGTAGCGGGTCTGGAAGGCAGCGACGGCGCGGGCGGTCCCGGTCCCATACTCGCCGTGGGCATCGGGATGGGCAGGGAACCCGAGGGCTTCGAGGCGATCCTGGATGTCGCGAACCGCATCGCCGGAGTCCCCGATGGTGTATCGCCGCATGACGCAATGATGGTACGAGGTACGCAGTAGAGGATCCGTGGACGCGAGAAGGCCCCGACCGAGATCGGGGCCCACTCAGGTCTTGGTTGGTTGGAGCGCTATCCGAGGAACTCGCTGAGCGCAGTCACCATGGCAGCCTTCGGGCGGGAGCCGACAATCCGCTTCTTCTCCTCACCGTCCTGGAACACGATCATCGTTGGGATGCTCATGACACCGAAAGCGGCAGGCGAGTTGGGGTTCTCATCGATGTTGAGTTTTGCGATGCTGATCTTGTCCGGGTACTCGGATCCGATCTCCTCGAGCACCGGGGCAATCGCCTTGCACGGGCCGCACCACTCGGCCCAGAAGTCTACGAGCACGGGTGTGCTGGAAGCGATGGTGGCCGTGAAATCGGCGTCGGTGATCTTGGTACTTGCCATGGGAGGGACCCTCGTGGTTGCGGACTCTGTGTGAAACCTGTGGGGACCGAGCTTATTCCACCGCGAGGCGAATCGGATCCTGGGCAAGGGAGGACCATCCTCGATCAAGACCCGTGCGCCAGCCACCGTTCTGCGTCGATGGCGGCCTTGCACCCGCTCCCAGCGGCCGTGACGGCCTGCCGATAGACCGTGTCGGCCACGTCGCCGGCGGCGTACACACCCTCGACAGAGGTCCTGGTCGAACCATCTCCCGCCAGCACGATGTACCCGGTGTCGTCGAGGGTGAGGACCCCGGCGAAGAGATCCGTGTTGGGATGGTGTCCGATTGCCATGAACACACCATCGGTGTCGAAGGTCCGGGTGGCCCCGGTGACGGTGTCCTCGAGGGCGACGCCGGTCACGGTGTCCTCTCCCAGGATCTCGGTGACGGTGGCGTTCCAGATCACGTCGGTCTTCGGGTTGGCCAGCACTCGGTCGGCCATGATCCGGGAAGCCCGGAACGCATCGCGCCGGTGGACGACCGTCACCTTGGTGGCAAACCTCGTGAGGAACTCGGCCTCCTCCATGGCGGTGTCACCGCCACCGACCACGACGACGTTCTTCTCGCGGAAGAAGAACCCGTCACAGGTGGCACAGGCACTGACGCCCCGGCCGAGGAGTTTCTCCTCGCCCGGTACGCCGAGGAACTTGGCGGACGCCCCGGTGGAGATGATGACGCTCTCGGCCTCATGGATGTCGCCGGCGGCCTCCACCTTGAACGGACGCGACGAGAAGTCCACCGCTGTCACATCGACAGTATGGAGTTGGGCGCCAAACCGCTCGGCTTGCTTGCGGAAATTGGCCATGAGGTCGGGGCCCATGATCCCGTCGGGGAAGCCGGGGTAGTTCTCGACGTCGGTGGTGATCATGAGTTGACCGCCGGCCTGCGCTCCCTCGAACACGACGGGAGCGAGGTTGGCGCGGGCGGCATAGAGCGCGGCGGTGAGTCCGGCGGGACCGGAACCGATGATGATGACCTTTTCAGGCATGGGAAACTCCTTGGTCAGGAGGCTGAATCTCGTTTCGACCATAGGAACGTCGCGCCCACCACGAAGATTCCGCCGAGGATGCCGTAGGCCCCAGCTTCGGTCACCACCACGGCAAGGAGGCGGAAGAGTCCCTTCACGAGCACGACCACGGCGAACAGGGCGAGGGCAGTGGCCGTGATACCGATCGAGATGGCGGTGATCGTCGATCGTGCTCGGTCGACGGTCATGGAGCGCACCTTGCCCGCGTACTTCTCGAGTTGGGCGGCGATCGTGCTTGCGAACTGATCCATGGGCCCGAAGGCTATCAGAGGGCGTCGATCACCAACTCAGCCCTCGCCGGCGGGGTCGTACAGATACACGACCTCACACGTCGCTGGATCCACGACGACGATCGGACCACCCGGCTCGGTCATCTCGAGCACCAGGACGTCCCGGCCATCCCAGGTGGCGGTGGCAGCCACGGTGTAGTCGACCAGCATCTCCTCCCCGACCTCGACACCGTCGCAGTTTCCCCCCAGGTCGACCAGCGGCGACGGAAGGTATCCCTTCTCGAGGACGAACTGGTCGACGTTCTCGATGAAGCCAGGGATCCCTTCGGGACCGAAGGTCCCGAGGCTGGGAAGCATCGCGACGCGGCTCGCACCCTCCTCTTGCACAGCGGCCGGCTCGGCTGCGTCGCTCGCGGTGTCGTCGTAGGTGGGTGCCTCGGCGGGTAGAGGAGCCATCTCCGCTGACAACGCCGACTCCGTGGCGGCCGGGGCCTCGGTGGCGGCGGTCTTGGAGGCGCCGACGGCCATGTCGGATGTCTGGGCCGAGTCCGGGCGAGTGCTGGTGAGAAAGCCAATCCCCAGCACCACGACCGCCAGGGCTGCCGCCACTGGGAGAAGGCGTGCGGCCCAGCGGGGAGCGGGCTTGGGCGTGACCGGTGCAACGGCGTCGAGGACCGAGCGCCGCATGCGGGCCGATTCGAACTCGGCCATCGGAGCGACCTCCCTTTCGGCGAGGTAGGTGATCGCCTCCAATTGGCGGGCGTACTCGGGGGCGAGGACGGGGTCTGCCCGGACTGCCACTTCGGCCCGCGCCAAGGCCTCACCGGAGAGACTTCCGTCGGTGAGGGCGATGAGCAGGTCGATCTGCTCCGGGGTGAGCTCCGGGATCATGTGCCTATGGGACGTTCGTCGAGGGTCGGGTGGTTCCTGAGTATTTCTGCGAGGAGGCGCCTCCCGCGAAAGACACGCGACTTCACGGTGCCAATCGGGACTTCGAGTATCTCGGCCACCTCCACGAGAGGGAGTCCCTCGAGGTCCGAGAGGACGACTGCGGCCCGGAACTCCTCCGGAATGGATGCCAGTGCCGCCGCCAGCTCGGGCCTGACGTCAGCGGCGTCGAATGGATCGTTCGCCGAAGGGTCAGCCGGGTCGTGATGCTCGGGGAGTGGCTCGGTTGCGTGGCGGCGCGCCCGGCGGAGGACGTCGTAGCACGTGTTCATGGTCACTCGGTACAGCCAGGTTGTGAAGGCCGAGCGCCCATCGAATCGGTCGAGCTTCCGGAAGAGGGTGATGAAGGTCTCCTGGGTGGCGTCGAGCGCGAGTTCTCGATCGCGGATCGTGGCGAGACAAATCGAGAACACACGGTCCTGGTGAAGTCGGAGGAGGGCATCGAAAGCGGAGCGGTCACCGCCGCGGGCTGCTTCGATGAGCTCCAGGTCAGACACAACACACAGCGTAGAGACACCGCCTCGAGCTTGAGCGTTGGCCAACGGTCCTACCGGAACGAGATCTCGCCGATCGCAGCTCGGTAGCGATCTCCGTCGGCAGGGACCTGGGTGATCCAAATGAGCCAAAGTCCGCTGCTCCGGACAGGTAGGTCGATGACGATCGTGGCGCCGGTGGAGCGAGCCGAGGAGACGAGTTCCCACTCGGCGGGGTTGCGCCGGAATTCACTTGTCCAACGGATCTCGAGCTCCGTCCCGGGAGAGACCGCCTCGATCCGGAGTTGGCGTGGAACCCCGGTCACGGCGACCTGGAGCCCGACGCCTGCCTTGATGAGGGGTAGGGGATCGAAGTACGACTCGGTACGCCAGGCAGTGGCGGCGTCGCCGTCGGTCAGGTTGGGCAACTCGTCGTTCCGTTCTTCGCCATCGCCGAGGGGATCGAATGCGACGATCACCCCGAGGCGAAGTCCCGGCTCGACGATGGTGACGCTCGGGGTGAGGGTGGTCGTTGTGCTGCGTTCGGCCCCCGGGAGCGAGTCGGAGGATTCTCCTGGGAGCGCCACGGGGCTCGGGCGGAGGCCACTCCCGATGCCGATGAGGATCGCCGCCAGGGCCAGGAGTCCGACCGAGACACTCAGCCATCTCTTGCTGGGTCCCTTCCTCGGTTCCGGGGCTTTCGTGACCGGGACCGAGGCCAGGAGCTCGGCAAAGCCGGCAGCATCGACCCGCCCCTCCCGAGCCGCAGCGAGGGCGTGATCGAGGGCCGGGGAGACGCCGTCGATCACTTGGGACGGTGGGAACGAACCCGCAGTTCGGCCGGTCAGGGATTCCTCGAGGACCGAAGCGAGCGCGGCGGTGTCCGAGTCGGCCTGGGACCACCGGCGATGGCGACCGATGGCGCCGAGCTTCGCGGGGCGGGCGATGGGGAAGAACACGGCCGTGGCGTCGATGGCGCCGTGGATGTCGTCGTTCTCGTGAAGGGCTGCGAGGGCCCTGGCGAGACCCTCGGCGTTGGGGAGGAAGACGGCCGGATCGAGCGTGAGGTCAGCCTTGGTTCGGTCGGAGAGGCGGATCCCGCCCGGCCACTCGCTCACCGAGAAGGCACCATCGGGGAGTTCGTCCGCCGAGAAGACCTGCGCGAGGTGGAGGTGGGGCACCGCGGCGGCTTTGCGGACGGCCGAGAGGAATTCCTGCCGTCGTTCCGGAGTGCTCTCGGGGCCGAGCACCCGTACGAGGCACGGCCGCTGGAGTTCGATGTCGTTGGCGAGCCACTCCTCGACATCCCCGTCGCGGCCTATCCGCACTTCGAGGGCGTATCGGCCGGGGAGACGGGGCGGCATCAGCCGGTGTACCTCAACACAGAAAGCGCGCCCTCGTTGACGAAGTAGCCATTGGCGCGGTACAGCCCGGCCGCGGCATCGTTGCCAGGCTGGGTGTTGAGGAGTTGCTGGCGGGCGCCCCGTCGGCGACACCAGTCGAGGGAGACCCGGAGGAGCGACCGTCCGTACCCGCGTCCACGAGCGGAGGGGTGAACGGCGATCCGCTGGAGGTAGCCGACCGTCCCGGCGATGCCGACTATCGCGAAGCCGCGCACGGTCCCCTCCTCGCGGGTGACGAGGAATGCCGACCGGGGGGTGGCCGTTCGGGCCTCGGCGATACCGAACCGACCCAACTGCCAGGTGTCATCGAACGAGACCCGATCGATGTCGATGGCTGCCAAGAGGTCGGCCGCTGCGCCATCCTCGACATCGCGGGTCGGCTCCTCGATGGGCACGGTGAGGTCGCGTCCGTACAGGTCGAGGGTGAGGAAGCGAGCGAAACCGGCGGACTCCCACACCGAGCGACTGGAAGCGTCCACCGGGGGGGACGCGACCCATGTTGCCCCGGCCTCCATGAGGTGATCGGCCGCTTCTGTGAGGAACTGCGCGGATCCCCGCTCGAGGCGAAGGGACGCTCCCGAGGAGACATCGTTCCAGGGGCGGGCGGAGGCCTTTGCCCAGCTCTGGCGGAGTGTGAGCACGCCGGGCCAGGTCCCGGAGACCCTCATGATGTTCCCGGGGACCGCATAGCCCCGAGTGTAGGGTCCGGAGGGCATGGGGCTTCAGCGGAGAACAACTCAAGGAGTGTCGTCGCGGCTCCGATGCACATGCGGTAACACCCTCACTGCGGACGGTTGAAACATGGCGGTCCCCCTCGACGAACTGCTGAAGAAGATGATCCAAGTGGAGGCGTCAGACCTCCATCTCAAGGCCGGCTCCCCCCCGGTCATGCGGGTCGACGGTGATCTCCACCACACGACGCTTCCTCCCCTCCGCCCGGAGGACGCCGAAGGCTATGCCCAGGCGATCTTCACCCAACGAGCCGCAGTCGAGTTCCGAAACACGGGCGAGGCCGACTTCGCGTACGGCAAGTCGGGACTCGGTCGGTTCCGGGTGAACGCGTATCGACAGCGAGGCTCCGTGGCCCTTGTGCTGCGGCGTGTGTTGCCCGTGTCCAAGACCTTCGGTGAACTGGGACTCCCCAGGATCCTCGAGAAACTCGCCCACGAACCCCGCGGACTGGTGCTCGTCACCGGCCCGACCGGTTCGGGCAAGACCACGACGCTGGCCTCGGTGATCGACTACATGAACACCAACCGACGCCTGAACATCATCACGATCGAGGACCCGATCGAGGTGCTGCACCGCGACAAGAACTCGATCGTATCCCAGCGCGAGATCGGGATGGACACCATCGATTTCAACGAGGCGATCCGCCGGGCCCTCCGCCAGGACCCGGATGCGATTCTCATCGGTGAGATGCGCGACGCCGAGACCATGCGGGCCGCCATGCGGGCCGCGGAGACCGGGCACCTCGTGCTCTCGACCATGCACACGATTGATGCCCCGGAGACGATCAACCGGATCCTCGACATGTTCCCACCTCACCAGGAGCGGCAGGTGCGGATGATGCTCGCCGCAACCCTGCGCGGTGTCATCTCCCAGCGCCTGCTGGAGCGGACGGATGGCGGGCGCACGGTCGCGACCGAGGTGCTCATCAACAACGGCCGCGTGTTCGACCGCATCGTGAACCCGGCTGAGTCCCTCAACCTGCTCGAAGTCATGGCGGAGTCCGAGTTCTACGGGATGCAGACATTCGACCAGGCGATCCTTCGACTCTTCGAAGAGAAGAAGATCACCTTCCAGACCGCGCTGGCGGCCGCCACCACTCCCCAGGACCTCCGGGTCGCGGCGGAGCAGAAGGGCCTTCTCGCGGGATAGAACCAACCAACTCGGTGTCAGCGCTGGCACCGGCACGAAGCCGCCCGACGGGCGGCTTCGTCATGATCCGGCCGGGAATCCCGGCGCAACGGCCGGGGTGGGCGTCCGCTGGGGACAGTGGGGCAGAAACCCGTATCCTGCCCGGATGATCCCGCAACGCCTCGAGTGGTTGGTCGCCGACGACGCGCCCGCCACGCTGCTCGCACGGCGGTTCGCCGACGCCGGGCAACGGCTGTACCTCGTGGGTGGGTCAGTGCGAGATGCCCTCCTCGGTCGGCCTGCGGAGGACCTCGACTTCACCACCGACGCCCGCCCAGAACGGACCAAAGCGATCGTCGAACCGTTCGCCGACACCGTCTTCACCGTCGGGGAGGCGTTCGGCACGATCGGAGTGGTCCTGGAGGGGCACACCTTCGAGATCACGACCTTTCGCAAGGAGGTCTATCGCGACGACTCCCGCAAGCCCCACGTCGAGTACTCGGACGACATCGAGACCGACCTGTCCCGCAGGGACTTCGCCGTCAACGCCATGGCCCTCGACGTTCTGGACCGCCACCTGCTGGACCCCCATGGGGGCCTCGCGGACCTTGCCGGAGGTCTGCTGCGGACCCCGCTCGGGCCCGAGATCTCGTTCTCGGATGACCCCTTGCGCATGCTGCGGCTCTACCGGTTCGTCTCCACGCTCGGGTTCATCCCGGATCCCGCGGCAGTGGCAGCCGTCGAGGGGATGGCGGGCCGACTCGAGATCGTCTCCGCCGAACGGATCAGGGACGAACTCGACAAGCTTCTCCTCGGCGACAACGTAGGAGATGCCTTGTGGGGTCTCGTTCGCTCCGGACTCGCCGAACACTTCATTCCCGAATTCGCCGACCTTGCCCACGCCATCGACCCATATCACCGCCACAAGGACGTCCTCGCCCACTCGATCGCCGTGGTCGAGAAGACGTCCCCTCGGCCGCGGATCCGACTGGCTGCGCTCTTCCATGACGTCGGGAAACCGGAGACCCGCGAATACGGGCCAAACGGTGTTTCGTTTCATCATCACGAAGTGGTTGGCGCTCGGATGACCCGCCAACGCATGCGGGAGCTCCGGTATTCGCGCGAGATGGTGAAGGACGTCGGGCAACTCGTCTTCCTGCACCTCCGCCCGCACACGTTCGCCATGGGGTGGACCGACTCGGCAGTTCGCCGGTATGTACGCGATGCCGATCATTTGCTCGAGGACCTCAACGAGTTGGTGCGGTGTGACGTGACGACCAAGAACCGCAAGCGCGCGGAGGTGATCCAGGGACGTCTCGACGAACTGGAGGAGCGCATCGAGGTGCTCAAGGAACACGAGGAGTTGGCAGCCCTCCGTCCCCCGATCGACGGCACGCAGGTCATGGCCTACCTCGGGATCACCCCTGGGCCGCTGGTGGGCAAGGTGATGACCATGCTCTACGAGCACCGTATCGAGGAGGGTCCGTACGACGAGGATGTGGCGTATGGCCTCGTAGCGTCGTGGGCGGCCGGCGAGGGACTGGTCATCCCCGACCCGGACCGCCGCCCGGCATCGAAGCCGGCCAAGGACGACGAGTGAGCCCCCTACCCAGCCGGGTCTTGCTGCTGGTGGTTGGCGCGCTCATCGTTGCTGCCTGTAGCTCCACGACCGGGCCCGCGACCACGGACTCCGCGCCTGCTCCGACCTCGACCATCCCGGCCGAGACCGAACCGACGCCGACCTCGACCCTTCCCCTGACGACCACTACGACCACGGCACCTGCCGTCTCGGCTCGGGAAGTGTTCGCCGGTGTTCGTGACGGGCATGGTGGGGCCTCCATGGGCGACTCCTACTACCCCCGCCTCGGCAACGGCGGCTACGACGTCACCCATGTCGACCTGGCGATCGATTTTCGCGACCTGGACCGGGGTGGCTTCGCCGGGGTGGCAGCGCTCCAGGTCCAGCCCGTCGAGGAACTGGCCTCCTTCGTGATCGACACCGGGACGCTGTCGATCGAAGAGGTCCGCGTCAACGGGTCCGCGGCGACCTTCACCACCGAGTCGAACGGTGAGATCCGAATCGCACTCCTCACTCCATCTGCATCGCCTTTCGAGCTGGTCATCGAGTACTCGGGGCGTCCTGAGCCGATGTTCGAGCCGGCGATCTCGTTCGAAGTGGGGATTCGCCCCGGTCCGGACGCGTGGTTCGCTGTCTCAGAGCCGAGTGGCGCGACCACCTGGTTTCCCGCCAATGACCACCCGCTCGACAAGGCGACCTACACGATCTCGCTCACGGTTGATGACGGCCTCACGGGTATCGCCGGCGGGATCCTGACCGGCTCCGACGCCGCCATCGGTGGGGGAACGACATTCACATGGGACCATCGGCACCCGGTGGCGAGCTACCTGGTTCCGTTGGCGGTGGGCCGGTTCGAGATGGTGGAACGCGAGTCGGTGGAGGGCGTCGCGATCAGGGACTTCATCGACCCGGACATCGAACGTGGCCTGCTCGGCAACCTCGACAACACCGGGGAGTTCCTCGCATGGATGATCGGCGTCTTCGGCGACTACCCATTCGACGCCTACGGGACCCTCGCCCTCGACGTCACCTTCGGGGGTGCCCTCGAGACGCAGACCCTCGCCACGCACGGTGCGGATGCGCTCGGGTCGACCGTGATCATCCACGAGATGGCCCACATGTGGTTCGGGGACAGCGTCAGCGTCGCCGACTGGTCCCATATCTGGCTCAACGAGGGATTCGCCACCTACTCCCAATGGCTGTGGGTCGAGCATGATCGTGGTGTCGACCTCTACAACAAGGTGGCTCGGAGTGGGTTCGATGGCTACCGCGGGCTTCGCGCTCCCGGCACACCGGCCCCCAACGATCTCTTCAATGGAGGCGTCTATGTCGGGGGAGCCAGCGTTCTCCACGCCCTGCGGATCGAGATCGGCGACGGGGCCTTCTTTGCCCTCCTCAAGGCGTGGGCGCAGGACAATGCGTATGGGAACGTGACCACAGGGGACTTCGTCGACATGGCCGAACGATTCGGCGCCCGGCAGTTGGACGACTTCTTCGAGATCTGGCTGGCGGGGGACGGGCCGGAGTACGTACCGCTGGGGTAGGGAAAGGTACAAGAAGAGAGGTACGAGTCGGCCTCCGTTGTCTGTCCCCCCAGCGAAGCTGGGGGGAAGGTCCCTGCCACGGAGCGAAGCGGAGTGGGAGGTAGGGGGGCCGTGCGTGTGTGCGAGGCGCTGCGCGGCAACTCACACCCCCCTTACCCCCGCCCTGCGGACGGGAGGACAGACAACTCCTCGACGCTCGACGCTCGACGCTCGACGCTCGACGCTCCCGCTCCCGCTCCCGCACCCGCGTAGCCTCTGGCCATGACCATCGATGTCTGGACCATCGTCCGCTTCCTCCACATCATCGGCGCGATCCTGTGGATCGGGGGCCAGATGACCTTCGCGCTGGTGGTGACCCCGGCGCTCAAGCAGGTGGAGGAAGGGGACGAGCGGGTGTTTGCAGTCCAGACTGCGGTCGCCCGACGATTCGGGAACGTGGTGTCCTGGGTTGGGATCCCCGTACAACTCGCCACCGGGTTTGCTTTGTCGTTCCGGGTGTTCGACCTCGGCAAGGGCACGATCCCTGCCTACGGATTCTGGCTCGGGTTCAAGATCATCCTCTTCCTGGCGGCGATCATCATCGCTGCTGTACACGGCATCATGGCTTCGCGCGGAGTCAGTGGACGGACGAGGCTCCTCGCCGACACCGGCATGGTCGTGTCCTTCGGTATCCTCCTCATCGCCGTCACCCTCGGTGGGGGGTAGCACCCACGAAGAGCGAGTTCGCATAACTCAGCGAACTCCTGTATATTCATACGAATCATGAGAACGGCGATCTTCGGAGCATCCGGGTACACAGGTGGCGAGTTGGTGCGCTTCGTGGACGCCCACGACGGCCTCCACCTGGTTCATCTCGGGGCCCACTCCCAGGCCGGTCTCCCCCTCGGTACGGTGCATCCCCATCTCGCGGGCGGCGATCGGGCACTCGGCTCGAACGACCCTGATGACCTCGGAGAGGTCGACCTCGCCTTCCTCGCGCTCCCCCACGGTGCCTCGGCCCGAATCGGCAAGACGCTCGCCGACGCCGGCGTCAGGGTCGTCGACCTCGGCGCTGACTACCGACTCGACACGGATGCTCGTTACCAAACCGCCTACGGCTCCCCCCACCCGTTCCCGGACGACCTGGCCGAGTGGACCTACGGTCTTCCAGAACTGTTCGACTGCACTGGTACCTCCCGGGTCGCGGCGCCCGGCTGTTATCCCACGGCCACCGTCCTCGGCGTCGCTCCGCTGCTGGCTGCCGGGCTTCTCGATCCGTCCAACATCATTGTCAATGCCGTGTCCGGTGTGAGCGGTGCTGGGAGGAAACTCGCGGACCAGTTCCTCTTCGGTTCGATCGACGAGGGAGTGGTCGCCTATGCAGTGGGTACGCATCGCCATCGTCCCGAGATGGAGATGGCCCTCGAGCAGGCGGCGGACCTCGATGGCGTGTCGGTGACCTTCACTCCACACCTGGTCCCGATGCAGAGGGGCATCGTTTCCACCACGACTGCCCCGGTCGCCTTGGACCGGGTGACCCGCGCGGACCTCCTGGACACGCTCCGTGACGCCTACGCCGGTCGCCACTTCGTCGAAGTGCTCGATCATCCGCCCCAGTCGCGCTGGGTCGTCAACTCCAACCGAGCCATGGTGACCGCCTACATCGACCACTCCTCAGGACAGGTGATCGTCATCGCAGCCATCGACAACCTCGTGAAGGGTGCCGCCGGACAGGCCGTTCAAGCCGCCAACGTGATGCTCGGACTCCCCGAGGAGACGGGGTTGCCAATGCACGGATGGATGCCGTGAACCAGCGTCGGCCTGCGGCCTCCGAGCACGGGCACGAGCTCGAGCTCGAGCCAGACCCCAGCAATGAGGACAGCACGCGGGGCGGCGGGCACCGTTTGAGCGAGCCCTCCTACCTCCCACTTCGCGTCGCTTCGTGGCAAGGACCTTCCCCCCACCTTGGGCGGGGGGACAGACATGCATCGATTCCCATCGGAGGTATCGCCCCATGAGTGTCACCACGCCGAAGGGCTTCACCGCCGGCGGAGCCCACTGCGGGGTGAAGCGGACCGGGGAGTTGGACCTGGCCATCGTCGCCGCCGAGCAACCCGTCGTGGCAGCGGCGGTGTTCACCCAGAACCTGGCGGCAGCCGCCCCGGTGGTGCTCTCCCGCCAACACGTCACCAATGGCTACGCCCAGGCGGTCGTCCTCAACTCCGGTACTGCCAACGCCGGGACCGGTTCCACCGGGGAGGTCCATGCTGCCCGAATGGCAACGGCCACGGCCGGCGCTCTCGGGTGTGCGGTCACCGACGTCCTCGTGTGCTCGACCGGTCCCATCGGCCCGCTGCTCCCGATCGACTCCGTCGAGGACGGCATTGCCGCCCTCGCCCCCATACTCGGCAGGGACCGCGAAGCCGGGTCGGCTGCCGCCAGGGCGATCATGACCACGGACACCTACCCGAAGACGTCAGCGTTCATTGCTGCCGATGGTTGGGCGATCGGTGGGATGGCGAAGGGGGCGGCCATGATCCGGCCCAACATGGCCACCATGCTCGCCGTCATCACCACCGACGTGGCGCTCGGTACTGAGCAGGCGCAGAGTGTGCTCGAGGCGGCGGTGGCGACCACCTTCAACGCCCTCAACATCGACGGGTGCACCTCCACGAACGACACCGTCATCCTCCTTGCATCGGCGGACAGCGGCATCACGGTCGAGACCGACGAGTTCGCTCCTCGGCTGACGGAGGTGTGCGAGTCGCTTGCCCGGCAGATGGCACGTGACGGCGAGGAGACGACGAAGGTCGTCGACGTCGTGGTGCAGGGCGCCGCGGACGATCTCGCGGCGCGCACGATGGGTCTCGAGATCACCGATTCCGACCTCATTCGAAGCTCCTTCTTCGGCGGGGATCCGAACTGGGGCCGGGTCCTGCAGGCACTCGGACAGTCGGGGGTCTCCTTCGATCCGGCCTCGGTCGCGGTGACCTACGAGGACGTCACCGTCGCGGCCGGCGGGGTGCAGGTCGCCTATGACCGGGCAGGCCTCATCACCCGACTTCAGGGCGACTTCACCCTCACGGTGGCAGTCGGTGGTGGACCCGGTTCCGCCCGCATCATCACGACGGACCTCACTCCGGGGTACGTGCGATTCAACGGAGAGCCTTCATGAGCGGTCACAGCCAACCAACCGAGACGCGCACCCGGATAGCGGCCACGATGGGCAAGGCACGGATCCTGATGGAAGCCATGCCGTACATTCGTCGCTTCTCGGGAACCATCGTCGTCATCAAGTACGGGGGGTCGGCGATGGTCGACCCGGACCTCCAGGACAGCTTCGCGGCCGATGTGACCCTGCTGAGCCTGGTCGGCATCAAGCCGATCATCGTGCACGGCGGGGGACCGCAGATCTCGGAGGCGATGACCCAGGCCGGGATCGAACCGGAGTGGGTGAACGGTCTCCGGGTCACCGACCAGGCGACGATCAAGGTGGTGCAAGGTGTATTGGCGGGCCAGGTGAATCCCGAGATCGTTCGCCTCCTCGTGGGCCACGGCGCCAACGCGGCCGGCGTGACCGGGGTGGACGCCGGACTGCTCACAGCCGTGCCCCGCGACCCCGACCTCGGATTCGTCGGCCGGGTGTCGAAGGTCGACTCGACGCTCATCGACGGGATGCTCGAGCGCAACATCGTCCCGGTGATCGCTCCGATAGCAAGGGGTGAGGACGGGTTCATCTACAACCTCAACGCCGACACGGCAGCGGGGGCGATCGCTGCTGCCCTCGGGGCCCACAAACTCATCTACCTCACCGATGTCGACGGTCTCTACCGGGATCTCGGGGACCGGGATTCCCTCATCAATCGCGCTCGCATCAGCGAGATGCGCGACCTCCTCCCGACGCTGAGCGGGGGGATGGTCCCCAAGATCGAGTCCTGCCTCAAAGCGATGGAGGCGGGGGTCAGGCAAGCTCACATTCTCGACGGGCGGGTCCAGCACTCGCTCCTCCTCGAGATATTCACCCCGGAAGGGATAGGAACCATGATCGTTCACGAGGACTGGGAGCCAATCCATGTCAGTTGACCACCGCCTCATCGTCATTCGGCGACTGCTGGAGAACCATCGCGTCTCCAGCCAGCAGGACCTCGCCGACCTGTTGGCGGACGAGCAGATAGAGGTGACCCAGGCGACCGTCTCCCGTGACCTCCAACGCCTCGGGGCGATCAAGATCCGTGACTCGGGTGCCCTCCGCTACGCGGTCCCGGAACAGACGCCCGACGACCCGATAGCGGCGCTCGGGAGGGCTCTCGCGGACTACAGCCGGAGCATGACTCCGAGCCAGAACCTGCTCGTCATCAGGACGACAGCCGGGGCAGCGCACGTCGTGGCGGCTGCCATCGACGGCTTCGACGATGAAGCCGTCATCGGGACCGTGGCCGGCGACGACACGATCCTCGTGATCGGTGCCGAGGGCCAGACGGGCCACGACCTCATCGTCCTCCTCGAATCGATCGGAGCCTGACATGAAGCGGGTTGTTCTCGCCTACTCGGGTGGCCTCGACACCTCGGTGATCCTCCGCTGGCTCATCGAGACCTACGGGGTGGAGGTCATCGCCTACACGGCCGATGTCGGCCAGGGGGCCGAGGTGGCGGAGGCGAAGGAGAAGGCCCTTGCCACCGGGGCGACCGTGGCCATCGCGGAGGACCTGTCGTCGGAGTTCGTCGCCGACTACGTCTTCCCCATGCTGCGGACCAACGCGGTGTACGAGGGCCAATACCTCCTCGGTACTTCGATCGCCCGCCCGATCATCGCCAAGGGCATGGTCGAGGCTGCCGAGGAGTACGGAGCTGACGCGATCAGCCACGGGGCGACCGGCAAGGGCAACGACCAGGTGCGCTTCGAGTTGAGTGCCTACGCCCTCAGGCCCGACATCAAGGTGATTGCTCCCTGGCGGGAATGGGACCTGAAGGGGCGGGCCGACTGCGTGGCCTACGCCAAGAGGTACGAGATCCCGATCCCCATCACGCCGGAGAAACCCTATTCGATGGATGCGAACATGCTCCACGTCTCCTACGAGGGTGGTGTCCTCGAGGACCCGTGGGTGAGCCCGCCCAAGGGGATGTTCAAGATGACCGTGGACCCCGAGGATGCTCCCGACCAGCCCGAGGAGGTCGTGGTCACCTATGAGAAGGGCGATCCCGTCGCCGTCGATGGGATCCCGATGGGCCCGGCCGAGCTCCTTACCCACTTGAACACGCTTGCCGGCAAACACGGCGTGGGGCGGGTCGACATCGTCGAGAACCGGTTCGTGGGCATGAAATCGCGCGGTGTCTACGAGACACCGGGAGGCACGGTCCTGCATGCAGCTCATCGGGCGGTCGAGTCGCTCACCCTCGATCGTGAGGTGATGCATCTGCGTGACTCGCTCATTCCCCGCTACGCCCAGGTGGTCTACAACGGCTATTGGTTCGCTCCCGAGCGAGATGCGCTGCAAGCGTTCTTCGACCAGACCCAGGAGCGGGTCAACGGCGAGGCCCGCCTCAAGCTCTACAAGGGCACGGTGATGACCCTCGGCCGGCGCTCCGATTTCCGCCTCTACGACGAGAAGACCGTCACCTTCGAGGACGACGAGGACGTGTACGACCAGGCCGACGCCGCCGGTTTCATCCGTCTCAACGCCCTGCGCCTCCGGCGGATGGCCGAGGCCCGGCTGGGAGCCGGCGAATGAGGGGCCTTGTGTCTATCGGTGCCCCCCTACCTCCCTCTTCGCTTCGCTTCGAGGCAGGGACCTTCCCCCCGCTCTGCGATCGGGGGGACAGACAGCGGGTGGCAGGAGATGTCTGTCCCCCCAGCGGAGCTGGGGTTGGCGAGCGTCGCGGCGCATTGGCAGGCAGTGTCTGTCCCCCCAGCGGAGCTGGGGGGAAGGTACCGCCGCCGAAGGCGGGGGTAGGGGGGTGTGAGTTGTCGCGCGGTCTTGTGCCGGAACTCCGTGGCGCACCGGCTGCCCCCCTACCTCCCTCTTCGCTTCGCTTCGAGGCAGGGACCTTCCCCCCGATCGCAGAGCGGGGGGACAGACAGGTGGTGCCCCATGGCTGACCCCACGCTCTGGGGATCTCGCTTCTCCGAGGGTCCGTCCGATGTGCTGTGGCGGTACACCGCCAGCGTCACCGACCGACGAATGCTGACAGACGACATCCGAGGTTCCATTGCGCATGTGACCATGCTGGGCGAGGTCGGCGCCCTCACCGCGACAGACACCGACCTCCTGCTCCGCGCCCTCGACCAGGTGCGGCAGGAGGCAGAACGGGGGTCGTTCTCGTTCACCGAGACGGACGAGGACGTCCACAGCGCCGTCGAGCGACGCGTGATCGAGATCGCGGGCCCGGTGGGGGGGAAGCTCCACACGGGAAGGAGCCGCAACGACCAGGTCGCCACCGATCTCCGGCTCCATCTCTCACGGCAGGGGCGGGACCGGATCACGGAGATCCGGGGTTTCGTGGGAGTGATCGTCGACAAGGCCGAAGCGGTCGGCGAGACAGTGGTTCCCTCGTTCACCCATCATCAGCAGGCACAGGCGGTCCCGCTCGCCCACCACCTCCTGGCCTACGCCTGGATGCTGTTGAGGGATGCCGAACGTTTCGGTGATGCGCTCGGTCGGATCGAGCAGTCTCCCCTCGGTGCCGGCGCTTCCGGGGGATCGAGCTTCCCCCTCGACCCGGCCGTCTCCGCCGAGGTGTTGGGCTGGGAGCACCACTTCGAGAACTCGATGGATGCGGTGGCTTCGCGGGACTTCGTGGCTGAGTACGGCTTCTGCCTTGCCCAGACCATGACCCACCTCTCACGACTGAGCGAGGAGTTGATCCTGTGGACGACCGCCGAGTTCGACTGGGCCACCTATGGCGACGCTTACACGACCGGCAGTTCGGCCATGCCACAGAAGAAGAACCCGGACATTGCAGAATTGGCCCGGGGCCGGTCGGCACGGGTGATCGCGGCGTCGAACGCGCTTCTCGTCCTTCAGAAGGGGCTCTCGCTGACCTACTTCCGTGACCTGCAGGAGGACAAGGAGATCGTCTTCGAGGCCGATGACATCGTGGCTGCGACTCTGGAGGCGCTTGGTGCGCTCGTCCAATCGGCCGAGTTCGATCCTCCACCTCCCAGTTCGTGGGTCACGGCGCTCGACCTGGCCGAGGCGCTCGCGCTCCGAGGAATCCCGTTTCGTGAGGCCCACCACGCGGTGGGGGCGGTGGTGGCGGGGGTCGCAGCGTCGGGACGGGAGCTTGCCGAGGCCACCATCGACGACCTCGTCGCGTGCGATGAGCGCTTCATCCCCGCCGACCTCGACGTCCTCGATCCCGTCGCCTCGGTTCGGGCTCGCAAGAGTCGGGGAGGCGGCAGCTTCGAGAGCGTCCGCGAGCAGATTGCCGAACTGCGGGACCGGCTCGGGTGAGTGACTACGCTGCCCCGAGGACGGAGGAGCCAGCCGATGAGTGAGAAGGATCCGCACGAGCTACTGGCAGCCATGGTCGGTCGTGGCATCGCCGTTGTGACTCCGATCGTGCTGGTGCTCATGATCGCCGCCGTGTGGGCGTTCACCGACCAGGACCTGGGAGCGGCCGTGCGCACCGGCGCTCTTCCCGGCGTACTCTTCGGCGCGTTTGCCGGGGGGTTCATCGGCATGCTCCGTTCCGTCTGGAACCAGCACTGACCCGACGGCTTCACCCCGTGTAGTCGCGGGGTCCGATCTCGATGATGATCGGGCGATGATCCGAACCAAGGTCCGGCCCGACCTCTCGTGACACCACCCCCAAGCGCTCGGTGTGGATGGCGTTGTCGATTGGGAGCTGCCACACGGATCCCACCCGCCACGTCGCCTCTGGTCCGCGCCCTGTGAGGGTGTTGAAGAGACCGGCGTCGATGAAGACCGTGCGGAAGACACGGCTCCACGGTGTGGCGTTGAAGTCACCGATGACGATGGCCTCCCCTGGCCGCGAACGCGCCCGTTCGGCGGCCCACGCCAGTTGATCGTCGCGAAGGGCCGCATCGACCTCGGTGACAGGAGCGAGTGGGTGGATACCGATGATGGTCACCCGGTTGATGACCACTTCCACGGCTCGGTGGTCGGTGCGGGCGAACCCGTGGTTGACGACGTCGCTCCCGGGGGGGACCAGTGCGATCGTTCCGAAGGCGAAGTGGGGCTCTCGTGTCGTCACGACGTCATACGGCAGGTCCGCCGCGTCGAGGGCGGTCTCCCAGGCCTCCGTCCCCTCGTGGAGGAAGAGGACATCGGCCTCGGTGTCGAGGATCCATTCGATGACCGCCGCGTGCTCGTCGTTGGAGGAGAGGAGGTTGAAGCTCGCGATGATGAGATCGGCGCGGGCCGACGGGACGGCGCCGGCGTAGAGCGGGATGATCACGGCGACGTTGAGTGCCAGTCCGATGGCGGCAATCGAGGCCGCGGGTAGGGACTGGGCGATCCCTGCGATGAGGAGGACCACGAAGCTGAGAACGGCCAGTTGGACCCGGAAGTTGGCCACCAGGTCGAGGACCCACCACCGATTGCCGAAGAATGCGGCGGCGCCGGTGAGTGTCACCGCAGTCGCCAGCACAATGGGAATGGCGCGTTTCATCGGGTGAAGCATGGCCCATCCCGCCACGTTGTGCAGGTCGGCTATCCGAGCTCGACGAGCCAGTCGTGGAGGGCGGCCCCGATGGCGTCCCCGGAGTCCTCCTGGATGAAGTGAATGCCGGGCACGGTGATCTCCCGTTGGTTGGGCCACCTGCGGCAGAACTCCCGCGCGCTCCCCGTGAGGATCGTCCCGGGGTCGGCGTTCACGAAGAAGGTCGGAACGTCCGCTTCGGCCATCCACGCGGCGTACGCCGAGACGATCTCTGTGACGTCCGCGGGTTCACCCTCGATGGGGATCTGACGGGGCCAGGTCAGGGTCGGTCTCCGTGGTTCCCCGGCTTCGAGGAACGGGCGCCGGTATTCGGCCATTTCGGCCTCGTCGAGGGTGCGGATGATGGACGCCGGGAGGATGCGCTCCACGAAGATGTTCTTCTCGAGCACCAACTGCTCACCTGCGTCCGACCGCATGGCCTGGAAGATCGGTCGGGGCTGCTCTGGCCAGTCCGCCCAAGTCTTTATCGGCCTGACGATCGCCTCCATGTACATGATCGCCTTCATGGCGTCACGGTGCTGGTTTGCCCAATCGAAGCCCAATGCCGAGCCCCAGTCGTGGATGACGAGGGTGACATCTCCGTCCACTCCGAGTTGGTCGAGGAGCGCCCACAGGTACTCCCGGTGCTCGACGAACGTGTAGGAACCGGGTCCGCTGTCGGGGAGCTTGTCCGAGTCGCCCATGCCGATGAGGTCGGGGACGATCACCCGCCCGAGGTCGCGGACATGTGGCCACACGAACCGCCACAGGTAGGAGGACGTCGGGTTCCCGTGCAGGAACACGATCGGGTCCCCGGCGCCTTCGTCGATGTAGGCCATGCGGAGACCGTTGATGGTGGAGTACTTTTTTGCCATGAGGTGCCCCGCGATTGCGTGTGGGTGAACCTACTGAGGTACGAGAAGGGAGGTACGAGGTACCAGACCGACCCGAGACCCTGGCGCCGACATGGAAGTCAGCCGACGACCGGGGGCCGCTCCTCGGCAAGGGTAGATGTCGACGTTCCTGCTCGGGACTCGTACCTCGTACCTCGTACCTCGTACCTCGTCCCTTAGTAGTACCCATCCATCCGGGCGAGGACCTGCAGCATCGTCTCGTCGGAGCCCCCTCCGATGGCGGTGACACGGTTGTCGCGCCAGAAGCGAGCCGGCCAGTTGTCCTCCATGTACCCGCTCCCGCCGTGGAACTGGATGCACCAGTCGGCCACCTCCCGGGTGAGCTTGCCGGCCTTCAGCTTTCCGATGGTGGCGAGCCGCGTGGGGTTCTCACCGCGCATGTAGGCCTGTGCCACGCCATGGTTGAGCTGACGAAGCAACTCGACTTCTGCCCCCAACCCGGCCATTCGATACTGGATGTAGTCGCTTGCCATGAGCGGTTGACCGCGGACGATGCGCTGCTTCAGGTAACCCGCGGTTCGCTCGAGGGCGAGGTCCATACCGCCGACGGCCGAGTAGTTGGCCCACATGCGCTCGAAGATGAACTGCTCCATCTGCTGTTGGAAGCCACGGCCCTCCTCCCCGATCGTGTTGGCGACGGGAACGCGAGCGTCGGTGAAGGTCAGGAAACCTGTGTCGGAGGCACGCATCCCGAGCTTGTCGAGTTTCTGAACCTCGAATCCGTCGACGTCGGTGGGCACGATGACCTGGCTCATTCCCCGATGGCCGCCCTCGTCGGAGGTGCGGAGGAGGACGCAGAGCCAATCGGCTTGGAGTGAGTTGGTGATGAACATCTTGGAGCCGTTGATGACCCACTCGTCGCCGTCCTTCACCGCCGTGGTGCGCAGGGCGGCGACGTCCGATCCGGCATCGGGTTCGGTGACCGCTATCGAGGTGACCATCTCACCGCGGAGGGCAGGAGCGAGGAACTGCTCCTTCTGCTCGTGGGTGCCGTGCTCGGCGAGCGAGGGCGTGGCCATGTCGACTTGGACACCCACCGCCATGCCGATCGAGCCGTGGTCGGCACGGCCCAACTCTTCGGCGAGGACCACGGTGAAGAGGTGGTCTGCTCCCTGGCCACCGTAGGCGGGGTCGTATTCGAGCCCGAGCATCCCCAGGGCGCCCATCTGGCCGAAGAGATCGTGGAGCGGCATCCACCCGTCGTCCTCCCACTTCGCCACGTTGGGGTTGACCTCTTTCTCGACGAAGTCCCGCACCATGCGCCGAAAAGCTTGATGCTCATCAGTGAAGATCATGCCCCGAAGCTAGCGAGGCCAGGAGGGACCGAGGACCGAGGACTGAGGACTGAGGACGGGGGACGGGAGCCAAGTCTGTCCCCCCAGCGGAGCTGGGGGGGAAGGGACCCGCAAGCGGAGCGCAGCGGGTAGGGGGGCTTCGGTGTGCGCTGATGTCCCCCCTACCTCCTCTCTTCGCTTCGCTTCGAGGCAGGGACCTTCCCCCCGCCTGCGGCGAGGGGACAGACATGGGGAGGCCTGCGCTTTGTCTGTCCTCCCAGCGGAGCTGGGGGGAAGGGACCCGCAAGCGGAGCGCAGCGGGTAGGGGGGTTTCGTGTGCACTGATTCCCCCCTACCTCCCTCTTCGCTTCGCTTCGAGGCAGGGACCTTCCCCCCGCCTGCGGCGAGGGGACAGACATGGGGAGGCCTGCGCTTTGTCTGTCCTCCCAGCGGAGCTGGGGGAAGGGACCCGCAAGCGAAGCGCAGCGGGTAGGGGGGTTTCGCGTGCGCCGATGCCCCCCTACCTCTCTCTTCGCTTCGCTTCGAGGCAGGGACCTTCCCCCCGCCTGCGGCGAGGGGACAGACAGGCGGTTGCAGACGCGGACGCGGGGTTACCAGTCGATGCCGCCGACCCAACTGGAGGTCGTGAACGGGTTGTCGAGGTGGGGATACACCTGGTTCTCGAAAGCGGCGATGATTGCTCCGCTCGGGCTCACGCCCACCTCGATCCACGAGGGGGCGGTGAGGAGGGAGGAGACTGCGCCGGTGGTGAGGTCATGGGCTCTCAACTCGATCTCGCTGGCATCTCCCTCATCCCCGTTCCACTCGATCGTGAGCAGGGCGTTGCCGGCCACCGTCGCCGCGTACGCGGTGATACCAGTGAGGATCTGGGGGTGCGACTGGATGGGCGCGGCGGAACCGAGCGGGACCTTGTAGAGGATGCCGTCCTCCCCCAGCACCACGGCGTCGCCGTCGGGGTGGAACGCCACCGCTCGCAGCGAGTTGGGATCGTCGTAGGAGGAGGGCAGGGCCTGGGAGGTCATCATGGCCGGCTCCATGATCCGGAGATCCACCACCACCACCGTGTCGTAGGGGGTCAGGACCCAAAAGTCGGGCTCCTCCGGGTCGGGGAGGCACTGGGAGGCCTCGAGGTACGCGGCGAAGTTGCCATCGGCGGAGATGGCGATGGCGGTCCCCGTCCAGAGGATCGTCTCCTCGCCGGTGGCGAGGTCGATGCGCCCGACCGCTCCTGGCGAGGACTCGCAGGAGAACCACGAGTCCTCCCATCCTTCGCTGAAATAGAGGAACTTCCGGTCGGGACTGAGTTCGAACCCGCCCCGGTACACACCGTCACCTGAGAACCACTCCTTCACGGTGCGCAGTGTGGTGCCGGTGGTGGTGTCGATCTCCACCAGGTCGGAGCCGACCAGCACGAACGCCGTGTCAGCGTCTGTGTCACCGAGGTAGCGGGGATAGCACGTGTACCCGTCCGGGAGTGAAGGACAGGCTTCGGTACCCGGCCTTGTGTCGAATGCACCGAGGAACACCACCCAGTAGCCGGGGTTGAGAGAAGGGAAGTCGTCGCTGAGGAGGACGCCCGAACCAGGGACCGCCTCCGCAAGAGCCAGCGCCCGGCCTTCGGCGTCGGCGCCCACCGGTACCGAGGCGAGGATGAGGGACCAGGTCCCCCACGTCGCCTCCGGGGGCAGCAGCGTGGTCGTGGCTGCCATCTCCGTCGTGGTCGTAGCTGGAGCAGACGTAGTCGGGGCCGTGCTCGGCTGCGTCGAGGCCGGGGTGGGTTCGGTGGTGGTGGTCGTGGCGGACTGGCCCCCGACACATGCTGCCAACAGCATCGCGAGGACATAAAGGAGACTTCGCATGCTCACTGGCTGTCGTCGGGAGTCGTTGTGGCGTCCGCAGTGGGCGGCGAAGGACGAGTAGTTCGCCCTCCGCGGGCGTACCACCCGCCCCCGAGGAAGAGGACGCCGATTGCCAGGAAGAGGAAGACCCGGATGAGCGGGTCGATGTCCTCGAGGTGGCCAAAGAGTCGGATGACGACGACGCCGAGGGTGCCCAACCCCGTGAGTTCGAGGGGCCGCGCCTGACCGAACCGTCCGAAGAGGACGAGTCCGAGCCCGATGATCGCCCAACTGGCGGTGACGAAGGCGAGACCGACGTCGGTCCCCCCGAGCAGGTGGCGGATGAGGAGCAGGCCACTGCCGTACGCCGTCAGGAGGTACGCGGCCCGTCCTGCCTGTTCCTGGCGCCAACCTCCCAACCCGATGATCCCAATGACCGCCAGGCTCGACAGCACGACCTCGAGACCGCTCTCCCAGTAGCCGTCAAGCAGGCGGATCAGCATGGCGATGGTGGCGATCGCGGTGAGAAGATGGGCCTGGACCCGGAGTGGTGTGGGTGGGGTGATCCGCTCGGCGATGAGGAGGAGAACGACGCCCTGGGCGGCCAGGGTGATCATCCGGACCTCGCCATCGAGGAGCAGGGCGAGGCCGATCGTGACGAAGAGCGATGCCAGGAGCCCGTTGATGTAGCCGTTCGTGTCGGTCCGGACCAGGTAGCCGACCGCGCCGGCCAGCGCCGCCAGTCCGAGGGCCACGAAGCCTGCCGGCGTCTGATCCAGGTCCCAGACCGCCGTAACGCCGGCGAGCGTGATCCCGAGGAGCACGAATCCACTCAGGCGTACCAGGTTCCCGAGGGCGTCGTCGAGGGAGCCGGCGATCTCGCTCACCGGAGATCGGAGGGCCCGTGACGCCTCGATGCGGTCCCGGGCGACGGTCGGCACCAGCCAGTAGGCGATCGCTATCAGCCCGAGACCGACCGTGATGAGCGCTGCTTCGGGATGCTGAGCGGCTGAGGTCTCCCCGGCGCTTGCTGCAATTCCCAGGCTCAGCACCGCCGCGCCGGCTGCCACGACCTGGAGGGTGCGCCATCCCACCATGAAGTGGACTGCGGCCGTCAGGAGTACGAAGAACGCCAGGTAGCCGAGGAGTGGGGCAGTCTCGGCGCCCGGCCCTCCCGGCGTGTCGTCCACCGTCGAGAGCAGGAACGGGGTGGCGAAACCGGCCAATGTCGCCAGGACGGCCAGCGTCGAGTCGTTGTTCCGGAAGACGTCGAGGAAGAGCGCCGCGACCACCACGAGCATCCCCACGCCGGCAACGGCCAATGGGAAGAGTTCGAACACTTGGAACCCGGCCCACACCATGATGTAGGCGACGGCCGCGCCACCGGCTTCGAGGGCCGTGGCGTAGGCATCACTGCGCGTCCTGGCGAGCAGACCGAGCACGTAGAGGACAATCCCAACGGCCAACCCGCCGAACACCCGCACCGCGGGCGTGAGCCACCCGCGTTGGATGGCGACATTGAGGAGGAACGCCGCGGCCAGTACGACGAGTGCGATGCCCGCCCACCGGAGCCACCGCTCGACGTCGATCGGCTTCCGCTCCCGGGGGGCGGATTGCGGCACCGGCGTCATCGGACTGGCGAGGCGAGGCGCCGCCGGGGTCGGGGGAGAGACAGCGGCGGAGGCCGCCTGCGGGACGGGAGCGGGGGCGATCCCAGCCTGGCCCTGGCGGGCGAGATGCTCGAGCACGCCGAGGCGCCGCTCGATGTCATCGAGGCGATGCTGGAGGGGCTTGTGGGGGGTGTTCCGAGCCATCAGACCGTCGTCCCGGGGGGATGGATGATGGTCCATCCTTGGCGCCCTGGGTCGTCCTCATGTGCAGCGTACGGGATGCGGCTCCATCCGCTTGTGTTGGATTGCGCGCGCCCGGGGTGTCAGGTAGCGACGAGGTGGCGGACGAATCCGAAGAGACCGCGCTCGGTGACTGCCCGATCGACGAGCGCCCGCTCGCGGTCGGTGAGGTCGGCCCGGGGCCGGCCGCCATACCCTGACACGAACCCGACCAGGACGGCCACTCCCAGGTCGGGGAGGTGGCCGACCGACTCCTCGATCGCAACGTCGTCCACGCCGTGCCATGCGAGGTGGCTCCCGTAGGCGTGGACGAGGCGCCTGGCCACCGGCAGGTCGACGGTGACATCGATCTGCTCGGCGAGGAGTCGGGCGAGGTCATACGTGCCCGGCCCCAGCGATGCCGACTGCCAGTCGAGCCAGTACGCAACACCCTTGCGGAAGATCACGTTGTCGAGGTGGGCATCGGCGTGAATGAGGGTCGGGCTGAGCCCGGCGAGCCCGGCAAAGCGGTCCTCGAGACCGTCGTTCATCCCCCGTAGAAGACCGGGGACCCATCCTGGGGCGTCGGTCGCATGCTCGGTGAGGAAGGAGTCGACCAGGCCGCGGTAGCGGTCGGAGCGGCGCTTGTGTGGGCGGCTCACAGTGGCTGTCCCCTGCCCCCATCGGGGTAGCCACGCCAGCTTTTCGAGGGATTCGGGGTCGCGGAACGTCGAGTGGAGGACGGCGAGGTCGTGCACGAGCGTTTCAAGACGGTCCGGGCCGGCATCGTCGACGCCGTACTGGTCGCCGGAGACGGCGGCGAGGACGAGCGCGGATCGGTGGGTAGAGATCTCGACCTCCGAGCTGAGGATGCGTGCGGAGTGGATGGGGAGTGCCACGGTCTCGAGAAGGCGGATCTCGCGGAGGGAGCGCTGCCACTGGTCGGGGCGCGGGAGTTTGACGACGAGCTGCTTGGAGCCCTCGGCGAGTTGGGCCTCGACCGCGAAGACCTGCCCCGTCTCGCCGGGCCGTTCTGCGATGCGGCGCGCCTCAACCGAACACACGGCGGCGTTCGGGAGCATCGAGGAGAGCCACTCGACGGTGATCTCGTTGGCGTTGGTGGGGATGGGCATCAGGAAGGGGCGTCTCTCCGAGGGACATGCTCGTCGGCAGCCCACCATGTCGGCCGGGCCGGGCCCGATTCTGCCTGCTTCTCGGGGGTAGGGCACTCCGCGGGACGGGGAGAGAGGTGGGAGGTGCAAGGTGCGAGGTGCGAGGAGCGGCTCGGGACCTGGGACTCGGCTCTTGGGACTCGGCTCTTGGGACTCGGGACTCTTGGGACTCGGGACTTGGGACTTCCCTACGGCACGTACTGCTCGGCCATCTCCGTGACCACGCCGTTGTTGATGAACAGCCAGGCCAGGCAGTACGGCTCGTACCCGGAGTCGAAGTCACAGTTGAGGTAGTCCGTGAGGCCGCCCCAGTCGCCGAAGGTCATGACCACATAGGGATCCCCGCTCGTGTTCTTCTCCGTGTAGTCGAGATGTGCCACCGCGGTTCCCGGGGAGATGGTGATCGTTCGCACCTGTTCGGAGTCGTTGGTGATGTAGTAGTCGTTGGGGACGGGAACCTCCGCCGCGCCACGCTGGCGGGCGATCTCGTTGGCGCGCTCGCCGGACCACCAGCACGCGAGGTCGAATTGGATCTCGATGTCGGAGCGATCCACGACGAAGCCGAACCAGACGCCGTCGGGAAGAGCGTCCGTGCCTGGGGCACACCCGGATCCGCCCGCGCCGTCGGAGCCCGGAAGGGGCGCCGGGCCGTACCCCAGGGCCTCGCTGTTGAACGGGCCAGGCGGGTACTCCGTTGTCGCTGGAGCCATCTCGGTCGAAGTCGTGGGGTCGAAGGCAGTCGATGGGTTGGTCGAGGTGGTCGCGGGCGTCGGGAGCGTCGTGAGAGGAGCCTCGGTGACAGACGGCGATGTCGTGGAGCACGCCGTCAGTACGAGGAGGAGGAGGAAGGGCGCGGATGTCTTCATGGGTGTTGGACGAAGTATCGCTACCGGCGGTTCCCACCCGCTCGCCGGAGGGTCGAATCTTGAGTGATCCCTCAAACGGGCGCGGTGGTTCGCGCCTACACTCGGGCATCCGCTCGAACCAGGAGAGAAGTCATGCGCCGTGCCGTCATCATTGACGCCGTTCGAACCCCGATGGGTCGCCGGAATGGCAAGCTGAAGGATTTCCACCCGGTTGACCTCGCGACCATCCCTCTCAAGGCGCTCATGGCCCGCAACGACCTCGACCCGGCCCGGATCGACGACATCATCATGGGCTGTGTCATGCAGACGGGCGAACAGGCCAACAACGTGGGCCGCAACGCCGCCCTCGCGGCCGGGTTCCCCGAGACCGTGACCGGGACCACGATCGACCGGCAATGCGGCTCCTCCCAGCAGTCGGCGCACTTCGCCGCTCAAGGTGTCATGGCAGGGGCATACGACATCGTCGTGGCAGCCGGGGTCGAGTCGATGAGCCGGATCCCAATGGGGATCACCTCCGTGCAGGGCCCGGGCAGGCCGTTCGGGCCGATGATGGCCGAGCGGTACGACCACAACCTCGTCCCACAGGGCATCTCTGCCCAGATGATCGCCGACAAGTGGGGGATCTCCCGCGAGGAGCAGGATGAACTCGCCCTCGAGTCGCACCGCCGGGCCGCCCGTGCCACCGAGGAGGGCCGTTTCGACACCCAGGTCATCCCCGTCGAGGTGCTGCTGGAGGACGGGACGACCGAGCTCCTGAGCAAGGACGAGGGGATCCGCTACGGCACCACCCTCGAGAAGCTCGCATCGCTCCAACCTGCTTTCGACCCGTCGCACACGATCACCGCTGGGAACGCCTCGCAGATCACCGATGGCTCGGCTGCGATGCTCATCATGGGAGAGGACACCGCCGAGGAGTTGGGGCTCGAGCCAATGGCCGCCTTCAAGGCGTTCTCGCTCGCAGGAGCCGACCCGGTGATGATGCTCACCGCCCCGATCCCTGCCACCGAAAAGGCCCTCCAGCGGGCCGGGATGTCGATCGACGACATCGACCTCTTCGAGATCAACGAGGCGTTTGCGGTCGTGCCGATCGCCTGGCGGATGGAGATGGGCGGCGCGGATCCCATGGCGCTGTGGGAGCGCACCAACGTGAACGGTGGCGCGGTCGCGCTCGGTCACCCCCTTGGCGCCTCGGGTGCCCGCCTCATGACGACGCTCGTCCACGAGATGGCTCGTTCCGGCGCCCGGTTCGGGTTCCAGTCGATGTGCGAGGGCGGCGGCATGGCGAACGGGACGATCCTCGAGCGGGTGTAGCCCTCGGTCGAGTTGGAAGGGAGCGGTACGCTCTCCCCATGACCGTCGTCAACGTCCTCATCGCGGTGGTGATGGCCGTCGTGATCTGGAAGACGGTGATCTTCTTCCTCCGGATGCTGGCGTCACCGCCGGAGGAGATCGACCCCGACCACGCCGAGGAGACGCTCGCCCATTACCGGTGCCAGGTGTGTGGGACCGAGGTCACGATGACGATGGAGAACGACGAGCAGATGGGCGCGCTCCGGCACTGCCGGGAGGAGATGGTGTTGGTCTGGCGCCCCGAATAAGGAGCGTCGAGATCGAAGCGTCAAACGTCAGGGAGTTCTTGTCTCCTGACGCTTGTCTCGTGACGCTCTAGCGATACCCCATCGTCATGAACATGCCAACCGCCAGTGAGGCGAGGCCGGGCAGGAGCCATGTGTTGGGCAGTTGGAAGATGTAGGTCGCGATGACGGTGACCACCCCGAGGGCCATGAGCCCGAACATCACCGGCGCGTACCAGCCGGGGGACTCGGCGGCGGAGGGCTTGGCCTCTATCTGGGCGGTCGTCTGCTGACGCTCCTGGACCTTCTTGCGCTTCTTTGACACGGGCATGGAGGCGGAGTTTAGCGCCATCGTCGGCTCGTGCCCGATGGCCTACGATGGCCGGGTGCGTGTGCTCGTCATCGACAACTACGACTCGTTCACTTTCAACCTGGTCCAGTACCTCGGGGAGTTGGGAGCGACACCCGTCGTGCTCCGCAACGACCAACTCCCGGTGGGAGAGGTGGACGTCGATGCGTATGACGCGCTTGTGATCTCGCCCGGTCCGGGCACGCCTCGGGATGCCGGCTACTCAGCCGACTACCTCGAGGCGTTCGGCGTGGCCGCGACCAAGCCCGTGCTCGGTGTCTGCCTCGGCCACCAGGTCATGATCGAGCACTTCGGGGGGCGGGTGGGGCATGCCGAGGTGGTGCGGCATGGGAAGACGTCCGAGATCGCCCATGACGGATCAGGTGTGTTCGCCGGCCTGCCCAATCCGATGACAGCCACCCGCTACCACTCACTCACCGGTATCGACCTTCCCGATGGATTGGAGGTGGTGGCCCGAGCCGAGGACGATGAGACCGTCCAAGGCGTGCGGCACCACGAGCTCCCGATCCACGGTGTGCAGTTCCACCCCGAGTCGGTCCTGACGGTCGCCGGCAAGGACCTCCTCGCCAACTTCCTCCGCCTCGCCTGACCGCGGCCCAGGCGGCGAACCCAGGGTTCGAGACCACCCTTCTGGGCGTTCTGTGGGCCCCAGACCACCTGGAGGTGGTCCCCAGCCCAGAGAACGCCTCGATCCCTAGCCGAGCGCCTCGACGAGGGAGTCCTCGAAGGCCTGCAGCGTCACTGCGATGTCCTCATCGGTGTGGGCGGCGGACATGAAGAAGGGCTCTGCGGCATCATCGACCGGGAGCACCCCGCGACCGATCATCCCCATCACCACTTCAAAGTAGAGCGCATCATTGTGGCCGGCCTTGTGTCGGAACTCGGTGGGGCGTTCCTCGCCGAAGAACACACCGACCATCGACGGGTGGCCGACGATGTGGGCGGGGAGGCCATGCGCCTTGCAGATGGCATCGAGGCCATCCATGAGCATTCCGCCGACCCGTTCGATCGTCCTGAAGGCCTCTCCGTCGGAGAGCAGGCCGATGGTCGCCGCCGCGGCCGCGGCGGCCACCCCGTTGCCGGAATAGGTGCCTGCCTGCGTGATGCCGCCCTCGGCCCACGCGTTCATGATCTCCCGTTTGCCACCGATGGCGGCCACAGGAAAACCGTTCCCCATCGACTTGGCGAACGTACCGAGGTCGGGGGTGACCCCGAACACTTCCTGGGCTCCGCCGAGGGCCATCCGGAAGCCGGTCTTGACCTCGTCGAAGATGAGGAGGGTGCCGTACTCGTCGCAGATGCGCCGCAATCCTTCGAGGTAGCCGGGTTCGGGCATGATCCCGAAGCAGTTGCCCATCATGGGTTCGATGAGCATTGCCGAGATCCGGTGGCCGTCGCGCCGGAACAGCTTCTCCATCTCCTCGAGGTCGTTGAACGGAACGATGCGGACGTAGTCGCGGATGGTGGAGGGGATACCGGACGAGGCCTGGACGGGGATCGGGTCATGCCGAGACCCCAAACTGCCCAATGCCGTCCCCGAGGTGGAGAAGAGGACGTAGTCGTGCGCCCCGTGGTAGCAGCCCTCGAACTTCATGAAGAGCTCACGCCCCGTGTATCCGCGGGCGAGTCGGAGAGCGTGCATCGTCGCTTCGGTCCCGGTGTTCGTGAAGCGCATCGCCTCGACGTAGCCGACGGCCTCGATGACCTTCTCTGCCGCCTCGATCTCTCTCCCGGTGGTCATGGCGAACGTGGTGCCGGCCCGGGCAGCCTCGGCGACCGCTTCGGCCACCACCGGGTGGCCATGGCCGAGGATGACCGGTCCGAAGCCGAGTTGATAGTCGATGTACTTGGCGCCGTCCATGTCGAACACGTAGGCGCCCTCGCCCCGGTCGATCACGAGCGTGTCGTCGTCGCCCCAATAGCGGAAGCCACTGGAGACGCCGTTCACGAGCGCCTTCTTACCCCTGTCGAACCATTCCCCGGTTCGTTCGCCCTGCAATCCCATGGTGGGACTCCTTCTTCTCGTGTGGCCCGATGCCACCAATCAGTACGGCCTTGTCTCACGGACGTGAGTGGATCCGATCAGGAAGGTCTCACCCCTTCCAAGGTGACGCGGCGAACTGCTCTCGGGAAGGTACCACAGGCCGCGAGCAGCGTGCCAGCCAGGGAACGGGCCGATGCTACGCCCCGGCGAGTCGACGGGGGATGGCCTGCCTCCAGCGTTGCGTGGCCTCGCCGAGCGAGACGGACGCCGATTCGCGACCGCCGTTCTCGAAGCGGATCTCGGTCCCGCCGAAGTGGCCGAGTCGGGACACGGGCACGTCGTGGGCAGCTGCCAGGGCCTCCAGTTCCGAGGCATTGGCGGGCGGCACTGCGGCAATGAACCGATGGGGATTCTCGGCGAAGAGCCCGATCCAGTCGGTGAACTCCACGGAGGCACCGACGCCCGACATGATGCACATCTCGGCGATGGCAACGGCTGCCCCTCCATCGGAGATGTCGTGGACCGCAGGGGAAAGCCCGCGACGGGCGCTCTGGATGGCAACCTCGATGACTCCTCTCGCCATGACGGAGTCGGGGGCGGCCGGGCGGCCCCCCACGTGGCCGGCGATCACCTTCTCGAAAGCGGAGCCGGCGAGGTTGCGGGACCGTTGGGTTCCGAACATCCACAACTCCATCCCCTCCTCGGCCCCGTCGAGCCTCGGGGGTCGCTCCGGCATGGGGTCGACCAGGCCCAGCAAGCCCACCACCGGGGTGGGATGGATGTCGTTCCCGTCGGTCTCGTTGTAGAACGAGACGTTCCCACCCACCACCGGGGTCGACAGGACCTCACACGCCTCGGAGATCCCTTCGATCGTCTCACGGAACTGCCACATGACCTCGGGTTTCTCCGGGTTGCCGAAGTTGAGGTTGTCGACGACCGCCATCGGCTCCGCCCCGGTGAGGGCCACGTTGAGGGCGGCCTCGTACACGAGACGGGCACTTCCGCGGCGGGGGTCGAGATAGCACTGTCGCCCGTTGCCATCGGTGGACACCGCCAATCCCTTGGTCGTGCCCTTGATGCGGATGAGCGACGCATCGTGACCCGGTTCGATCACGGTGTTGAGGAAGAGCATGTGGTCGTACTGCTCGTAGGCCCAGCTCGGGTCGGCGATGGAGGGATCATCGAGCAACCTGAGCAATGCCTCGTCGACTGACGGCGGCGTGAGGAGCTCCATCGTGTTCGTCCACAGGCCGGCCAGCCAGAGCGGTTCGCCGAACGGACGGTGGTACATGGGGGCTGCTTCGGAGAGCGAATCGGCAGGCATCTCGGCCACCACCTGCCCGTTGTGACGGACGGTGAGGGTGCCCCCCTCCTTGACGGTCCCGACCACCCGGGCATCGATCTCCCACTTGTCTGCCACGGCCAGCACATCGTCGAGTTGCTCGGGCGCCACGAACGCCATCATTCGTTCCTGGGATTCACTCATGAGGAGTTCCGGGGCTGACATGCCCGGTTCCCGGGTGTGCACGGCGTCGAGGTCGACGTCCATCCCCATCCCGGCCCGGGCGGCCGGCTCCGAACAGGCGCAGGAGAGACCGGCCGCCCCGAGGTCCTGCACACCCACGACGAGGCCCTTGGCGTAGAGCTCGAGGCAGGCTTCGATGAGCTTCTTCTCCTCGAACGGGTCGCCCACCTGCACGCTGGGGCGTTTGGTTCCCGACGTCTCGTCGAACGATGCGGAGGCGAGCACGGAGGCCCCACCGATGCCATCCCGGCCCGTGGCGTTGCCCAGAAGGACCGCGATGGAGCCAGCCGACCCGGCGGTGCCCAGCACCAACTGCTCACGGCGCAGGATGCCGAGGCACATGACATTGACGAGCGGGTTCCCGGCGTAGCACTCGTCGAATGCGATCTCCCCGCCGAGGGTTGGCACTCCAACGGCGTTGCCGTACCCGGCGATCCCGGCGACGACCCCGCTGAAGAGGTACCGGTTGTGGGCGTCATCGAGGCTACCGAACCGAATCTGGTTCCAAAGGGCGATGGGGCGTGCGCCCATGGTGAAGACATCGCGAAGGATGCCTCCGACCCCGGTCGCGGCTCCCTGGTAGGGCTCGACGAAGGAGGGGTGGTTGTGGCTCTCGATACGGAGGGCAGCCAGCCAGCCGTCGCCGAGGTCGACGACACCGGCGTTCTCACCCGGGCCGACGACCACCCAGGGAGCCTGCGTGGGGAAGCGTCCGAGGTGGGCGCGTGACGACTTGTACGAGCAGTGCTCCGACCACATCACCGAGTACATGGCCAGCTCGGCGTCGGACGGAGCCCGTCCGAGGATCGCGTTGACGGAGACGAACTCGTCGTCGGTGAGGCCGAGCAGGCGGTGGACCGGCTCCTCTTCGACCGTGGCGGTCGGGGACTCAGACACGCGCCGGTTCCATGCTCTCCACGAAGCTCCGGATCATGACGAGTCCGTCGGCCGAGCGGAGGATCTCCTCCACTGCCCGCTCAGGGTGGGGCATGATCCCTGCCACATTGCCCGCCTCGTTGGAAATGGCTGCGATGTTGCCCAGCGATCCGTTCGGATTGGTGTCGTCGGAGACCTCGCCGTTGGCGTCGGAGTAACGGGCGAGGACCTTGCCATTCATGGTCGCAGGGTCGGAGACTGTGAAGTTCCCCTCGTACGAGTTGAGGGGGATGTTGAGTACCTGGCCGACCTCCGCCGCGCGAGTCAGGATGGAGTCGGTCGTCTCCACCCGGACGTGGATCGGCCGGCAGATGAAGGTGAGGTCGCGGTTCTGGTGGAGTGCGCCCGGGAGCATGTGGGCTTCGCACAGGACCTGGAAGCCGTTGCAGATCCCAAGTACCGGCGCCCCCTCGTCCGCGCGTCGTTTCACCTCGGCCATGATGGGTGAGAACCGGGCGATCGCACCCGTGCGGAGCGCGTCGCCGTGGGCGAACCCGCCAGGGAGCACGATACCGTCGAACTCCGAGAGGTCCGTTTCGCGATGCCACACCAACTCGGCGTCGGCGCCGGCTATCCCGAGCGCCCAGACCACGTCGTGCTCGCAGTTCGTCCCCGGGTAGACGACGACGGCCGCCTTCATGCCTCCACCCGAACCTCGAAGTCATCCATCACCGGGTTGGCGAGCAGTCGTTCGCACATCTCCGTGACTCGGCGCTCGATGTCGGCCGGATCATCTCCCTCGATGTCGAGTTGGATCTCCTTGTTGATCCTGACCCGAGCCACACCACCGAACCCCATGTCGGAGAGCGCTCGTGAGACCGTCGCTCCCTGCGGATCGGAGATCTCGGGGCGTCGTCGTACCACCACGGTCACCTTCATGTCTGCTCCAGGTAGTCGTCGAAACTCTTGCCCGTGATCAACTCGTAGGCCTCGACGTAACGGGCACGAGTACCTGCGATGACGTCAGCGGGAAGCCTGGGCGCAGGTGGCGTGTGATCCCACCCGGTCGAGTCGAGCCAGTCACGGACGAACTGCTTGTCGAACGACGGCACGGGCTTCCCGGGCTGCCATTCGTCGACGGGCCAGTAGCGGGAGGAGTCGGGGGTGAGGACCTCGTCGATGAGGATCACTTCCCCGTCGACGATGCCGAACTCGAACTTGGTGTCGGCGAGGATCACGCCCCGCTCCGCGGCCGCGGCGGCGCCCCGCGTGTAGATCGAGAGCGAGAGGTCTCGGAGCTGTTCGTAGCGGCTGTTGCCGAGCAGTTCCCGAGTACGTTCCTCGGTGATGTTCTCGTCGTGGCCGGAGGTGGCCTTGGTGGCGGGGGTGAAGATCGGCTCCGGGAGCTTGTCGGCCATGCGGAGGCCAGCCGGGAGATGCTCGGTCGTGGGACCGCCGCCGTCCCGGTACTCCCGCCACGAAGACCCGTACAGGTAGCCGCGGATGACGCACTCCACCGGGATGACATCGGCTTTCCGCACGATCATCGAACGGCCGGGGTAGTCGAGCTCGTCGCGATCCGCGATGGCGGTGAGATCGGTCGAGAGGAAGTGGTTGGGGACGTCGAGGAGGTCGAACCAATGCAGGGAGAGACCGGTCAGCACCTTGCCCTTGTCGGGGATCGGATCGTCGAGGATGACGTCGTACGCGGAGATGCGATCGGTGGCGACGAAGAGGAGCCGATCGGCGTCGACCTCGTAGATCTCGCGGACCTTCCCGGAGGCGATATGCGGTAGTGCCGGCACGGATGGCGATGGTAGTAGGAGGAGCGAGGAGCAAGGTGGGGAGAACGAGGAGGTCGAGGTACGAGTACGAGGAGCGAAGGACCGAGGAGGAAGGCGTTCGTCGTCCGTCGTCCGTCGTCCGTCCTTCCTACACCACCCGCACCTCGATCCCGCGTTCTCGGAACACGGCGGCCGCGGACTCGAGGGCGTCCGGGCCTGCCTCGTCGAATTCGGGATCATCCACGCCGTGGTGTCGGACGCCGATGAGTTTGAGCGGGGCCCCGAGTGGAGCGAGCCAGTCGGCCATGGCGGCGAGTGACTTGGGGTGGTCGTTCCAGCCGGGGACGAGCACCAGGCGGACCTCGGTCAGCAGGTCGAGGGCGGCGAGGTGACGGGCGGAGTCGAGCACCTGCTCGTTGCCCGACCCGGTGAGGCGACGGTGCTCGTCGTCGTCCCAGGCCTTGAGGTCGAGCATGACGCCGTCGATGGTCGGGTGGAGGCGGTCCCAGATGTCGATGCTCGTCACCCCGTTGGAGTCGATGAGGATCGTCTTGTTGGCAAATGACGGGTCGGCCTTCAGGGCGGTGGTGAGCGAGACGAGGAAGTCGGGTTGCACAGTCGCTTCGCCTCCGGAGATGGTCACCCCGGAGGTGAAGGGGGCGGACGGCCGCAATCGATCGATCAGTTCTTCGGCGGTGACGGTCTCGGCGAGCGGGGTGGAGGACTCGGGACACACCTCGATACAGATGGCACAGCGCGTGCACTTCGGCCACTCGACGGTGACCTTCCCATCGACCCAGGAGAGGGCGTCCTCAGGGCACGGCTCGATGCAATCCCCGCAGTGGGTGCACAAGCCGATCGTGTACGGGTTGTGGCAGTACACGCAAGAGAGGTTGCAGCCCTGCAGGAAGACGACCGATCGATTGCCCGGCCCGTCGACGCTGCTGAAGGGCAGGACGTTATTGAGGAGCCCGCGCACCGAGTTCATGACTGAGCACGCGTTTCACCGCTCGACCGGTCACGCCCTTGTTCTTCTCGGCTCCATACCCGAACGTCGTGCTCCCGTGGCGAGCGCCCTTCTCGGCGAAGTCGACCAGGTCGGACTTCCGCACGAGGTAGCCGGTGATGCGGATGAAGTCGTTGGAGCCCACGTTGAAGGTGAAGTCCCGCATGCCTCCTGCGAACGCGCCCCGGATGATGTCGACCATCGCCTCGGGGTTCTCGATGACGGTGTCCTCGACGTGGAAGATGTCGCTGACCCCCGAGGCGAAGCAGTCGTGGTTGGGGGTGACCGCGCAGATGTGCTCGTAGAGGCCCGGTTCGGTCCCGACGGGGAGTCGCGATCCGACGGTGGAACTGGTGTCGGTGTCCAACCCGGCTTGGGAGTGGAGGAGCGCACGGTCGTTGGTGCCGGCGCAGTACGGCATCGGACGGGCTTCCACGAATTCGTGGAGCCAATGGACGATCCGATGGGCGAGTGCGTTCGCCTCCACGTCGTGGCCGTAGCGGACGTCCTTGCCCTCACGGGCGAGGAGCTCCTCCACGGCCTCCGCCAGGCCGACGATCCCGTACATGGCGGTGAATCGGTCGAGGGAGACGAATCCTTCGGTGGCGAGGAAGTCGTGCTCGAACCACGTGACGTCCTCGACGATGTGGCGGATTCGTGCCTCCATCAACTGGGCCAGCCACTCGGCGACTGTCGGGAGGGTCGAAGCGAAGAACGCTTCGGTGTCGCCGGTGTGCAGCAGGGCGGCTTCGCGCAGGTCGAGGCGGGAGAGGGTGTGGGAACCGCCGCCCCGCGGCAGCGAGTTGTAGCAGCTCACCACCCCGTACTCCTCGCCAAGGTCCCGCACCATGAGAGGGTGGTTGACGAAGTGGGGTTTGGCGGTGACGAAGACGGTCTTCACTCCCTCGAGGATGAGGTCGTCGGGCGTGACATCGGGATCCACCCGCAGCGTGAGGTTGGGGACGACCTGTTTCAACTCCCGGTCCACCCGGAGGACGGATCGGCCGACCCGCGAATCATGTGGGCCGAGGTTGGCATGGGCGAACGCATCGGGGATGAGGCGGTCGGTGAGGCGGAGGAAGCGCCGCATCCGATAGTCGAGGTCTTCGTCGTCGATCCCGCCGACGTAGGGTTCGAGGAGCGTGTCGAGGTCGCCCAGGTAGACCGGATAGCCGGTGATCGACGGCACGTTGGCGTACATGACGAGCAGGAAGTCAAACGCCTCATCGAGGGTGGTGGGCGGGTCCATCTCGAGGAAGGCCGACCCGGTGGTGAACGCCTTGGCATAGTCGGGGAGGATGTAGCGGGGTCGGTAGGGGGCCGTTCCCTCGTACAGGTCGCAGATGATCCGTTTGTTGAGGGCCTCGGCCACGTCCTCGGGGAGGTCGACGTAGGCCTGGGAGCTCTCGGCGAGGTAGGCGAGGTGGTGGCGACGTTGGTGGAAGGAGAGTGTCGGGTCTTGGAGCACCCGCCGGACTTCGGCCTGCAGTTCGTTCATCGGTTGTCCCGTGTGACTACCCCGAAGTGTAGGGGAGCGAGGCGGTCACCCATGCGGAGACGAGGCCCTGCAGGCCGTCCAGGGAGACGGTTCCCTGGCCGAGGCAGACGTCGTGGAATGCCTTGATGTCGAAGTCGTCCCTGAGCGCTTGCTCGGCCGCGGCTCGCATCGCCTCGATCTCGAGCCGGCCGATCATGTACCCGAGGGCTTGGCCGGGATCGGCTATGTACCGATCGATCTCGCCCTCGCATTGGCTGCGGGTCTTCGGTGAGTTGTCGACCATGTAGGTGATGGCGCGCTCGCGGCTCCACCCGAGGGCGTGGAGCCCGGTATCGACGACCAGGCGACACGCGCGCATCGAGTCGGCGGCCAGCATCCCGATGCGATCCAGCTCCGATGAGTAGAGCCCCATCTCATCGGCCAGGCGCTCCGTGTAGAGACCCCACCCCTCGTTGTAGCCGGGGAGGTACAACTGGCTGTGGAGGGCGTGGAGCCCGTCGATCTCGGCTGCCAGCGCGAACTGGAGGTGGTGGCCGGGGACACCCTCGTGGAAGGTCGTCGCCTCGACCTCGAACGTCCCCCACCGCGATGGGTCAGCGGCGTTGAAGAAGAACCTGCCGGGGCGGTCCCCGGCCGGCGACGAGTAGTAGGCGAGCGCCCCGACGTCGGTGGACTCGACCTCGCAGGCCGCCACTGGCAGTGTCGCGAACCAATCCTTGGCCGCGGCGGTGGCCCGAGCGAGCGCGGCCTGGGCATCGGCGACAAGGACATCCGCGTCCGAGTAGTGGAGGTCGGGGTCGGAGCGGAGGCGGTCGAAGATGGCAGGCAGATCGTTGAGGCCGAGCACGGGACCGGCGATCGAGCGGTACTCGTCGGCGAGCTTCTCGACCTGCTCGAGGCCGATCCGGTGCACCTGCTCGGCTGTGTAGGCGTTCGTGGTGGAGCCACGCACCCGCCTGGCGTACAGGGCGTCGCCCTCGGGGAGATGGGTGAGACCGGGCTGGTCGTCGTTTCGCGCCGCCGGGAGCGTCACGGTGTCGAGCATGGTGCGATAGGAGGCGATGGCCGGGCGGACCGAGGACTCCACAGTCACGGTCAGGCGGTCCCGCCAGCCTTCGAACCCGTCGGCTGGTTCGGCCTGGCCGAGGATCGGGTCGCGGTCGATCGGTGAGGCCAGGTACCCATCGAGCCGGCTGATCATGGCGCTCACGTGGGTCCGGATGGGGACGACCCCGATCGCCGCTCCATCGATCAAGGCGTCCTGGAGTTGGGCGACGAGCATCGGGAGCTTGGCGAGCTTGGTGAGATAGCGCTCACCATCTGAAGCGGTGACGAGCGGCTGGCGGGGGAGGTGGGCAAAGAGAGCCACCAGCACGCCGACCTCGGGATTGGGAGCATTGAGCATGGCCCCCCACTCCAGTTGGGCAGCCATGTCCTGCGCGGTGTCGGCCACGGTCCTGGTCGTAGCCAGCTCGGCCGAGGATGATGCGGCGGTGGCTGTAGCCCGCGCAGCAAAGTCGACGAGGGCCTGCTGGTAGGAGGCCACCCCCTCGGCGGAGAAGTCCTGCCACTCCTCCAAGTGGGTGAGGTCGCCCGCCCACAAGGCCCAGAGGTGGTCGTGGGAGTGCCTGAGCCCCCAGTAGTCGTCGGCGAGGTCGTGTACGGAGGACATGGGAGGAGCCTACGGTCGAGTCCCGAGTCCCGAGCCCCGTCTCATCGGCCTCGTTCCAGGTCTGTCCCCCCGACGAAGTCGGGGGGAAGGGGGCCCCGCTGTGTCCGAGTGAAGCGAGGACCTCAGCGGGTAGGGGAGCTACAGCCAACTTCCGCTTGCTCGTGCTCGCGCTCAGACGATCGACCAGCGACCGTCCGCGGCCACCCTCACGATGCCCTCATTGCTCAGCTGTTCGAGGGCCGCCTCGACGCGGGCGACGACCATCGACTCCGCCATGGCGATCTCGGTGGCCGCACCAGGCCCGGCGATGAGGGAGCGGATCACGGCTCCTCGGGCTTGACGTCGGGACCCCTCGAATCGACCCTGGGCGCGCGGCGGCGCATAGATGGTCGGGTCGAGACAGTCCGATGCCACCGGGCAGATCGAGCACGCGGGGTCGCGTGGGGTGCAGACGGAGGCGCCGAGGTCCATGAGTGCCTGGTTCCAGTCGGCAGCCAAGCCATCCGGTAGCTCGCGCTCGGCGAAGTCGTGGAGTGCGCGGCGTTCGAGAGCCTTCCCGGCCCATCGGCTGAGAACTCGCCGGACGTTGGTGTCGACCGCCGGCACCTGTACCCCGAAGGAGAAACATGCCACCGCGGCGGCCGTGTACGGGCCAACCCCGGGAAGGCCTTGGAGTCCTTCCAGGGTGGTGGGCCAGCCGGTCTCAGCGATCCGCGTGGCCGCAGCCTGGAGTCGTATCGCACGGTCGTTGTACCCCAATCCCGACCAGACGGAGAGGACTTCCGCCCGGGGAGCGGCCGCGCAATCGGCCGGGGTCGGGAACCGCTCCATGAACGCCTGCCACTTCGGGATCACTCGCGGCACCTGCGTCTGCTGCGCCATCACCTCCGACACGAGGATCGCCCATGGGTCGGTGGTTCTCCTCCAGGCGACCTCCCGCTGGTGGCGGCCGTACCAGGCGAGGAGCGCTTCCGTGCGCAGCGTGTTCTCCACCGATCTTCTCCGGCTAGTGGTACGTCTCCGAATTGGCTGGGTCGTCTCCCGGGCGCTCAGTCGCCCCTCCCGGCGTCTTCCACCTTGACGCATCCACCGATGCGCCTGCGGTGTGCGTCCTTGGGAGAGACGATGATCACTCCGGGACACGCCACCATCAATTCACAGACACACCACTAGGGAGCGACGGTGGTGGTGGTCACAGGGATGGTGGTCGTCGTAGTGGTGGTGGTCGTGGTGGCCGGGGCGACGTAGAGGATGACCGTGATCGTGTCGCCCGGTTGGGCCTCGGCCCCTGCCGAGGGGAACTGATCGGCGATGGTGCCGGCCTTCTCGAAGTCCTCGATGATGGCGTTTGACACGCTGAGCAGCAGGCCGAGTTCGGCCAGGGCTGCCGTCGCATCTTCCTCGGTCATGCCGATGAGGCTCGGCACCTCCCTGGGTTCGGGACCGTCCGAGACGTAGACGATGACGGTGGATCCGACGTCGACCTCCCCGGTGGCCGGGTCGGTCTTGGTGACGAAGTCGACGTCGTACTCGTCGGAGAACTCGCGGGTCTCCTGCACGATGAGGCCTTCAGCTTGAAGACGGAATCGCACTGTCTGGAAGAGGTCCCCGGAGAAGTCCTCCATGGTGAAGGTGCCCGGGCCGGACGACACGAAGAGCTCGACCGTACCTCCCACGGGGTGGGAAGTCCCGGCGACCGGATCCGTTCCCACCGCGGACCCGGGCGGGATGTCAGCGTGTGGAAGAGGGGTGACTTGTCCCACGGTGAGGTTGGCGCCTTCGAGAGCCCGACGCGCATCAGCCTCCGAAAGCCCCTCGACACTCGGCACTTGGGTGGTCTCGGTCCCGACGGAGATGAAGATGGAGACCTTCTCGCCCTGCGTGAAGCGAGTACCGCCGGCCGGGTCGGTGTCGATCGCCAGGCCCGAGGCGATGGTGGCGTGGTTGCGGTTCTTCAGTTCTGGCTCGAAGCCCGCTGCGAGGACCGCATTGATGGCGTCGGTTTGGGTCATGTTGGTGACGATCGGGACTATCCCGGTCTCGGCGACGTCATCGTTGCCTCCGCCGAATCCCAAGCCTTGGAAGAGGAGCCAGATGCCGAACGCCAGGGCGGCGAGCATCGCGAACGCCGTGAGGATGAAGGGGATCTGGTTCGGCGGGCGCTCCTCGACTTCCCGGTAGGCCTGGGTCGGTGAGACCGTGGGGGGCGCAGCCACCACGCCGGTGAGGATCCGGGTCGGGGTGTCGGCCTGCATGACGGGCGCCGGCATCACGGGTTCCTCCCCGCGGAGCGAGGCCAGGAGGTCGGAGCGAAGGTCGATGGCGGCCTGGTAGCGATCCGCAGGCTGTTTCTGGAGGGCCCGCATCGTGATGGCGTCGAGAGCCGCGGGGACGTCGCCGCTGAGACTGCGGATGGGAGCCACCGCCGAGGACACGTGCTGGTAGGCGACAGCGACAGGGCTGTCGCCCCGGAAGGGCGGGGCACCGACCAGCATCTCGTAGAGGACGACGCCGAGGCTGTAGAGGTCGGAGCGGGCATCGGCCGATTCGCCTTGTGCCTGCTCGGGCGAGAAGTAGGTGGCGGTGCCGATCACGGCGCCGGTGCGGGTGAGTTCCTGGGAGTCGTCCCACGCCCGGGCGATCCCGAAGTCGGTCACCTTCACCGTGCCATCGGTGGTGATCAGGATGTTCCCCGGCTTCACGTCCCGGTGGACGAGGCCCGCTTGGTGGGCGACGGCCAACGCCGAGGAAACCTCGGCCGCGATCTCGGTGGCACGCCGCGGAAGGAGTGCTCCCTCGGATCGGAGGATGTCGCGGAGGGAACGCCCGTCGATGAGTTCCATGACGATGAAGTACGTCATGCCCTCCTGGCCCCAGTCGAAGATCGAGACGATGTTGGGGTGCGAGAGGTTGGCAGCCGCCTGGGCTTCGCGGCGGAAGCGCTTGACGAAGGACTCGTCGTTGGAGAATTGCGGATGCAGCACCTTCACCGCCACGCGGCGGTTGAGTGCACGATCCTGGGCCTGCCACACGTCGGCCATTCCGCCGCGAGCGATGTGGGAGATCAGTTCGTACCGATCGGCGAGCAGGTGACCGGATTCCATGGGACCCGTGCAGTGTAGGGATGGGACGGTTTTCAGCCGCTCAGTCGCGGCATGTCGTCGGTCCCGGAGGAAGGAATGGGATCGCGATGCGCTCCCGGTCAGCGCTCCAGGAGCCAGTATTCGAAGAGCGTTCGGGCGATGGGAGCCGCAATGGTCCCTCCCGAACCGTCCACCCCACCGCCCTCCACGACGATCGCCAAGGCGATGATCGGGTCATCCGCGGGCGCGAAGCCGATGAACCATGCTGGTGGGTTGGCGCCTGCCTCACTTGTCCCTGTCTTACCCGCGACGCGGACTCCCTGTATGCGGGTTCGCGTCCCGGTGCCGTGTTCCACCGCGTCGACCATCATCTCGGTGAGGATGTTGGCCGTGGACGGTGACATCGCCCGGCCGAGCGAGGTTGCGACCTGCTGGTCGAGCGGGGCCCCGTCAGCATCGAAGACCGCCTCGATGAGGAACGGTCGCATCACGTCACCGTCGTTGGCGATGGCAGCAGCAACGAGCGCCATCTGGAGTGGTGTCGCTCGAACGTCCCGCTCCCCGATCCCGGCCTGGGCGAGCGCCGCTGCATCGGCCGAATAGTCGGGGAAGACCGACGCCACCGTGGGGAGTCCGAAGGGGATCGGGCTGTTGAAGCCGAAGAGCTCCGCGCGGGTCCTGATCGCATCGCTCCCGAGCGTCATTGCCAGGCTGGCGAACGGGATGTTGCACGACCGGACGACTGCCGTGTGCAGGGTGACCTCGCCTCCGCCCGCGCAGGTGTCTCCACCGGCGTTGCGGAGGATGGCTGTTGAACCGGGTAGCTCGAGGCCGGCGAGGTCAGGGAACGCTGTGTCGTCGTCGGCCATCCCGGATTCGATCGCCTCGGCCGCCACGATGAGTTTGAACGTGGAGGCCGGCGGATAGGTCGCAGATCGGGCACGGTCGACGAGTGGCGAGGTCGGGTCTGCCTCCACTTCGGAGGCGTAGGCGGGATCGGGGATGCGGGTGGGGTCGAAGCCCGGGCGTGATACCCATGCGAGGACGGCGCCGGTCTTCGGATCCAGGACGACGATGGCGCCCAGTCGGTCGCCGAGGCCGTCGGCGGCGAGTTGCTGCAGGGTGGCGTCGAGGCTGAGCCGGAGGCTCTGGGGACGCAGGTCGCCACCGAACATCGCCGTGAGCATGTCGGAGATCGCCAGGTCCTGGCGGGAGCGGAGGCGGGCCGAGAAGGCGGCTTCGATGCCAGCTTCGCCGAACAGCACGGTGGAGTAGCCGATGGGATGCGACCCGATCTCGCCCAACGGGTACTTGCGGGTGAAGGCGCGTTGGGCGGCCGAGGTCTCTTCGCTTGCTGCCAGGACCGTCCCGTTGCGGTCGACGATGACTCCTCGCTCCTTGTCGGCCTCTGCGATGAGGACCCGCGAGTTGGCGGGGTCGGTGCGATAGCGGGAGGCGGCAACCGCCTGGATGTAGGTCGTGGAGAGGAGCAGCAGTCCGAGTCCCACGAAGAGGGCGTAGACCACGCGACGGATGGGACCGTTCATACCCGCTCCTCGTGGGAGATGCGCGCCAAGAGGGCCAGGAGCATGAAGTTGGCGACGAGTGAGGAACCGCCGTACGACATGAACGGGAGGGTGATCCCGGTGAGGGGAAGGAGTCGGACGATCCCACCGATGATCAGGATGGTCTGGATCCCGAAGATGAAGGTGAGACCGGCCGCGAACAGCCTCCTGAACTGGTTCCGGGATCGGAGGGCGATGCCCGCCCCGGCAGCGACCATCAGGCCGTAGAGCGCGATGACCACCACGGACCCCGCGAGGCCCAGTTCCTCACCGACCGCCGCGTAGATGAAGTCGGTTGCCGCGAATGGGATGAGGTCGGGTCGCCCGAGCCCGAGCCCGGCGCCGGTCAGGCTTCCGCTCCCCATGGCATACAGCCCCTGGACGATCTGGTAGCCGGACCCGAACGGATCTTCGAATGGTTGGAGCCAGGCCGAGATGCGGACCTGGACGTGGTCGAACACACGCCAGGCAACGACGCCGCCGACCAGGAAGAGACCTCCGCCGATGCCGAGGTAGGAAACCTGCCCGGTGGCCGCGTAGAGGAGGGTGATGAATGCCGCGAACAGCAGGAGGGACGCCCCGAGGTCCCGTTGGGCGATCATCACGGCGAAGCTCGCCACCCAGGCGATGGCGACCGGCATGAGTTGGCGGGGATCGGGGATCGTCACACCGCCGAGCTTGTGTGTGACCTGGGAGAGGGCTGCCTGGTTGTCGGAGAGGAAGGCGGCCAGGAATGCCACGAGGAGGAGTTTGGCGATCTCGCCCGGTTGGAACCCGAGGGTGATCGTGTCCCAGCCGAGCGTGACCCACAGTCGTGAGCCGTTCACAAGACGGCCCCGAATGGGGAGCGACCCGTCGAGGGGGAGGAGCGGGAGCAGGAGGAGGATGAGAGCGCTGGCCAGCATCAGGAATCGATAGCGGCGGAGGAGATCGAGGCCTTGGTCGCGGAGCAGGGCCAGCAAGCCGACGGCCAGGGCGGCTGCAATCAGGAACCACCAGCGCTGGAGGGAACCGAGCCGAGGGTCGAGCCGGTAGACCTCGACGAAGCCGATGGCGCCGAGCGCGGCCGCGATGAGGAGGGGGTGCACGGTTGCCCTGGGGGCAAAGACCTTGATGCCGAGGTAGAGCCCGGCGAAGGCAAGGCCGAACACGAGGAAGCTGAGGCCTACTTCGGCATCGACGTTCTGGCCGCGGGAGAGGTTCACGAATGCGGTGCCGTACCCGACCAGCACCGATGCTGCAGCGAGGAACGCGAACTCGCCGCGGCGGGTCACGTCTGTACGTCGACCACCACGACGGTGATGTTGTCCTGGCCGCCGGCCTGGTTTGCCGCCTCCACGAGGGCCCACGCGGCCGCTTCGACGGTGCCGGTGCCGCCGATGGTGCGGATTGCTCCGTCCCCGATCATGCCGTTCAGTCCATCGGAGCACACGATCAAGCGGTCCTTCGGTTTGAGGGTGACCTCGAACTCGTCGACTTCGACTTCCGGGGCGACGCCCACAGAACGGGTCAACATGCCTCGGCGCGGATGGGTCTTGGCGTCATCGGCCGTTATGGCGCCGATGGCCACCCACTCGGAGACGATGGTGTGGTCGTTGGTGAGTTGTTCCATCTTGCGTCCCCTGAGGAGGTAGGCCCGCGAGTCGCCCACGTGTCCGAAGTGGGCGGTGCCGTCCTCGCCGAGCAGGGCCAGCGTGATCGTCGTCCCCATCCCGGTGAGGCTGGGGTGCTCCTGGGCCTCGCCGAAGACGGCCCGGTTGGCGGCGCCGATGCGGGTGGTTGGGGTCCCTTCGGTGGAGACAGCCACGGCCATGGCGGTGGCAGAGGCCACTTCTCCGCCGGCGGCTCCCCCCATTCCGTCAGCGACCGCGACGATTGCTCGCCCACTGTCTGCCCGTCCCGACACGGCGGGGTAGGGGGTGTCCTGGTTGTTGGCGCGCACCCGTCCCTGGTGTGTGGCCACTGCCCACAAGTACTTCACGACTTCTCCAATGGCGAGGCGGTCATCGTAGAGGGCGGGACGGTATGGGAGGGGCGCCGCCATTCGTTCCTGGGTCATCAGACTCCATCGACCGGCATGAGACGACCCCAGGAGGCAGGTGCGAGCAGGGGTGCGGCCGGCGAGGGCTCAACGGACCTCCATCACGGTCTTGCCGACCTGCACGGCGTCGCCTTTCGAGAGGGCGACGGGTGAGGTGACGCGTCGCCCGTTGAGATAGGTGCCGTTGGTGCTCCCCAGGTCGTGGAGCATCAGGCCGGTTCCCTCGGCCGTGAACCGAAGGTGGAACTCGGAGGCGTAGGGGTCATCGAGGATCACGTCCGCGTCGTCGCTCCGCCCGAACACCAGCGCATCCTTGACGGGATAGGTCTGGCCGGACTGGGTATCGGAGCGGACGACGACGATCTCGCTCACCCGACGGCGGGGGTTGGCGGCCAACCGACCGACATGGGCACCCATCGATCGGGCGATCTGCCATGTGAACAGGAAGAGGAGCCCAAGGAAGATCAGGCGGAGGAGCGTGAGGATGAAGTCGGTCATGCGTAGTCGAGTCTTGCCGAAACCCCACCGAAGGCGACCACCGACCCGGGTTGGAGCTTGGTAGCGGTGGACGCGGAGACACCGTTCACCGTGGTCCCATTGCCCGATCCGAGGTCCTTGATCCACAACTCCCCGTCGGACCGCCAGATGAGTGCATGGCGGCGGCTGACCGTGTCGTGGCCGAGCGTGATGTCCGCCTCGGAGGAGCGACCGACCACAAGCCGATTGTTGGCGAGGGGATACGTTCGTCCGGTGATCGTCAAGCTCCCCCACGGCGGTCGAGGACCGGGCACATGGGAGGTGGCTATCTCAGGGGAGCCGCTGGCGGCCGAGTCGTGGTGGTTGAGCTTGACTTCGATCGGCCCCGCGAGCCGCCATCCGCGTTCGGTGGCGGCCTCCTCGAGCGAGGCTGCCATGGCCCGTTCGAGGACCGGGATCGGGAGCGTATCGCCCGGGATGTCGTCGGGATGGAGGCCAACGGCGAAGTGGTTGGGGGCCACAGGGCCCAGGTGGGTGCTCCGAATGGCCAGCTCTCCTTCGCGGATGAGCCGGGTGGCAAGGGCGACCGGCTCCAGTGACCCGGGGAAGACCCTTCCGAGGCGATCGACGGCCTGCTCGAGGAACCGTTCCACGCTGCGGGCGACGTTCATGTGGTCAGCTTATTGGACGGGGGATTACAGGACCCGGAGCCCTGCGGGAGGCCCGGGCTCCAGGGAGCTATCAAGGGTCCGACTGCTACGCTGCTGCCTCGCCCGGGCGAGTGGCGGAATTGGCAGACGCGCAGGCTTCAGGTGCCTGTGGGCTTTACGCTCGTGGGGGTTCAAGTCCCCCCTCGCCCACGGAAGTCGAGCCCCCTTGTGGGGCTCGGGTTGCGTGTGGGGGTGGCGTTGAACCCCCTTGGCAACGCCAGGGTTTCAAGACGACGAGCGGAGCGAGGAGTGACGAGCACGGCCGAAGGCCGAGCGCAGGCCGTCCCCCCTCGCCCACCAGTTATCGGACTCCGGTCCATCTTCGGCCCTTGGGGCCATTCCCACCTGATCGCGGGGTTCTCCCGCGTCCTTCTGACGACCTCGACGAGGTAGCCGACCCGTTGGATTGTCCGCCTGAAGATTCTTCTGGCATTGAGCTGGTCGGGATTGCAGGACCTGGGGACCTGCTCACGGTCGATGAGATGCAAACCGTATCGACCATCCATGAACGTGAACAGGGCAGGCGCACCGCCGCTGCCCTTGGGCGCTTCGCCACCGACGTGCCCAGAAACGGCACGGATCCGTCATCAGCCCCGGGCCTCCGGTTCGTCAAGGCGGGTGCCTCTCTGGCCGACGTCTCGTTCCCACGACCCCCGGCCTTCTGTGTTGTGGATTCGTCGGGCCGCCTGAAGCTACCCGACTCCGAGTCACCTTCTGACGTGCTGGGTTGGGTGCACGGGAGCCTCGAGGTCACGATCGTCGACGGGTGGGCAACCCTCACCCAACCCGACGACCTCCGCAACGTCAGACGCCGCGGCCGCAACGCCTCGCATGCCGGGTACCGGCCCTCTGGCACACCCATCGGGTCTGCCTGACCCCCGGCCACCTGCGCGTCCTGGGCGTTGTGCCCAACTCGGTGCTTCTCGCAGCCGCCATTCCCGACTGGGGCGCGCTTGTCCTTGTCAACCCGGCGCGCATTGCGGTGCTTGCCCCACCCCACGCACGACGACTGCTGACCCCGGTCGAGTCGAACGTCGTCCACCTGAACCCGAACCGATCCACCTATCCGAAGGAGAACCAGAAATGACCACCGAAACCCCAACCGCCACCATGGACGAGAAAGCCCTCAGGCTTCAGGACCGTGTTTCCGTTAGTCGGGATATCGCACGCCGCTGCCCCGCGGCGCTACGGCTGGGCCGGGCCTCGTTCGAAGATGAGTTGGCCGGTTCCGCCCCACATGACCAGGCGATCCGCTGCGAACCCGGCACGATGGGCCGACGCCAGCGCGGCCTGGACGGCAACCTCCGCCGCTGGCACATCGCACCCGCCTTCAGTCCAGACGGTGTCCCGCATCCTGAGGGCGCCTGCGACAAGCCGGATTGTCCCGTTGCCCTCATTGCAGAACCGCGCCGAATAGGCCTTCCCGACCACTCTGAGCTCGACGCGATCGGGTGGTATCGCCACATCGGTGCCTTCGAATGAGGCGTCGGTGAGATGCCAGACCCCCTGCACGCTCTCGAGAGATGCTCGTTCGTCGATCGGTACCGACGGTGTCCCACCTCCAAACCAGAAGTACCAGCAGATCAGACTCGCGCTGCTGAGCACGGCCAAGACCACGGGCCACTTCTTCGATGGCGCTTGGCCCCTCATACCCCAACCCCAGTAGTCCCCTCGCATGGGGAAATGGTATCTCGATCTGCGGGCCGCGCTCGCGAACTGACACGCCCGAACCCACAGCCCGGAGGGTTTCCCGAGGTAGCGTGCTGGTGTGACCAGGGTCCGTTCACGTTCGGCCGGCAGGTGGATCAGCGTCGTCGTTGTCGCCGGGGTGGTGGCTGCGTGTAACCCTCCGGTCGACTGGTCGGCCAACAGCCCGTTCGAGCTCGAGTGCGAGGACGAAATGCGGGAGTTCGCCACCTACGACTACGTCATCGGACAGCCCCAGCCGCCTTCGCTTGACGCAGCCCTCGACGAGTGGGAAGCCACGCGGCACCCCAGCGCTGCAGTCCTCGTCCGCGCCAAGTTCGCCGACCAGGTCGCTGCGGGAGTGGCGGCCTATACAGGAGCCGAGGGGAAGACACGCTTCGTTCTTCGCCTGCAACGAACCGAGGACGGATGGGTGTCGGTCAGTCACGAAGCATGCGCGCCTCCATGGTGACCCCGCTACCCGCATCAGACCTGGCCGGCTGCCAGCCAACCATGCCCCAAACATCAGTCCGACTACGGCGTTGCGGCCCGTCGCTTCGAAGCGACCGTGCGCACCAGCCAACCGACACCGACCGCCACGGCAACCCCCGCTACATAGTTCGCGGCAGCCAAACCACCCGCACCGAGGACGGTCTCGACGAGCGTGACGTCGTCCGGCCGGGCGATCGGAAGAATCAGTGCGAGCCAAAGCAGCACAACTCCGATTCCCGCCCCGAAGAGGACGCGAAGTCGGTGGCGGGACGTGACCAAGACGCTGACGGAACCGGCAAGCAGTCCGATGACAATGACGGAGGGGATCATCCGATCCCGCCAGGCAGTTTGATCGACGCTATCCCCGCAACGCTGCGGCCCGCGTCACCCTGTTGGGCGAGTTGGCCGGACGGGTCGATGTCGCCTCCCGAACCACGGAGCTTGTCCCGGTTCGCCCACAGGCCGGCGCCGAGCAGGACTGCGAGACCCGCGGACCACGGCCACGCAACGGTCCCTCCCACGGTCACATAGACGGGCGGTGGACCTGCCGTCGAGCCGTCGGGCTTGGCCTGGATCGCCCACTCGCCGTCGGGAAGATTGACTCGGGTTTCGTAGGTGTCCCCGCCAACCCAGTAGAGGGTCGGTTTCAACGTTTCGTTATCCCCGTCTATCGCTGCGTTGGGCGTCCGATTGATGCGGACGTAGTTGGGCAGTTCTTTGGGGATCTCGTCGGCGGGCACCCCACTCATGTCGTGCATCGTCACGGCGATCAGGAATCCCTCACCGTCGTTCACGACCTCAAGCTTCTCGGGGAGGATCTTGCCAAACGCTGGTGCGGCGACGAGCAGGACAACCGCTGCAGAGGTGACCGTGAGGATGGTTCGGCGCATGGGTCTCCCTTCGTCCCTACGACCAGTCTGCCACACCCTCCCGAGGCTGGGAAGGGACCTGAACATCACAGTCGCTACCGAGGTCTCCTGGCGGTCGCGGTCGCCGACCGCGTGACCCTGAACGCGCGTGTGCGCTGTCTCTCGTCGGTAGCCTTCTCTTCATGCCAGGGAGACGCAAGAAGGCCTACTGGGCTGTCGGTGTTGGCAGCGGCAGCTGCCCGCAGTGCCGCGAGCCCGGTCGCTCGATCTCCAAGAAGACGCTGCGATGCTCGGCAGGACACGAGTGGCCAGCGCCCAAGTCCCGTGTTCGCAGGGTCTATCCACCGACCGTGTGGAACCTGCCGGTTCGCCTGCTGCGGGTGTTGACGAATGGCAACGTTGGGCACCGGCTGTTGCGGGAGATCAATCCAGTGCTGGCGGAGAGAGCGCGTCTTCGTCGCCTGTCACGCCTGTACGAGAAGGCTCCCTGGTCTGCGTTTGAGGTTGTCGGCTGGGCCGAGCCGTACGGCATTGGCGGGGAAGGCACCCAAGAGCAGACTCGGTTGTTCAAGATCGGCTTGACCGGCAAGTTACTGTCGGTGTCAACCGCTGTCGGCCCGCACGGACCCGGCTCTCTTCGTCGACATGAAGTACCCAAGGTGATGGTCCTGTCGGACGGGACCCATGTGGTGAGGCCAACCCCAGAGTGGGAGGAGCAGACGTTTGTGGTGGACGGAACCGAGAGGGTGTTTTCGGTCGCCGAAACAGATGAGGGGTGGGTTGCCCTGGCCGTGTTCGACGACATGGCGGTGCGGGTGAGCGGAGCCAGCGGAACCGAACCGAGTTTCGCGCTGCGGACAGCCGGGACGATCGAACCGTACGTACGGGGGGAGTTGGATCGGTATGAGGCCGTCCACAAGGCAATGCGGTCACAAGCGCGGGGGTAGCGGACGACAGGGACGATTCCGGCGTCGGGACGCGCCTCAGGTGGTTGGCTCGAAGCGGCCGCGGATGATGCAGGCCTCCTCGTCGCCGCCAGCCACGAGCCACACCTCATCGCCGAAGACACGCCAACCCCCAGGTTCAGGTCCACATCCAAGCGTCTCCACCAAACTCGTGAGGTCGAGTACATCCCAGGCAACCGCGTCTGAAGAGACCCCAATCGCAGGGTTGTGGTCACTCCCCGCACGCCCAAACAGCCGAGCCTTCCATCGACCAACTCCTGGAACGGTCCACTCGAGAGACTCGGAAGGTCTCTGGGATACATCGTCAAGACTCAATGGCGCGTGTTGATTCCCGTAGTTGTCTTCACTGTGCTCGGTGCAGGAGTCCAACGCATACTGACCGGTCTGGGTTGGTTCGGTTTCTGAACTGACTTGCTGTCGAACTGGTCCCTGAAGGAGAAGCGATCTCATCCTTCTGATGTTGTCACAGCGTCCGGTGGCGGGGGGGAAGTGGCCCTATTGACACCCGGGTTCCCCGAAGGACTGTCGCACCCTGTTGGTACGGTCTGAGCGATGAGTAGCCAGACCCCAGCCTCCGAGCGGCCCCCCAACGGCCGTAGTGGACCACAGCCCGCCAACCGGCCGTCAAGTCCCCCCTCGCCCACGGAAGTCGAGCCCCCTTGTGGGGCTCGGGTTGCGTTGTGGGGGTGGCGTTGAAGCGGCGCGGATGAGCCGGGTGGTTCAAGACGACGAGCGGAGCGAAGAGTCGACAGCGACTCAGCCCAGAGTCACGCCAAACTCGGAAGCACGCTCCGCCATCTCTGAGAGGGACGCGCCAACTCCCATGAGGCGGGCCATCTCGCGGGCGAATCCGTCGTATGCGGGTCCAATCGTCACATACACGATGCGTGCGGACCCGGTCGGAACCCGAACAGCGTGGAAGGCCCCGGCCGGTAGGAACTGGACGGTCCCCGGCCCGCCAGTGTGCCTCGCTTCGCCGACACGAA
>CAVOQP010000010.1:0-751211 GCA_963698385.1 uncultured Acidimicrobiia bacterium
GGGGGGCGGTGGCGATAATGTCGGCAGCCGTCCTGAGCCGGACCGCAGCGGCGGGGAGCGTGGCCGTCAGGTGGTCGAGGAGTTGGGGGTTGAAGCTGCCGTCGGCGAAGGCAGGCGCTGAGCCCTCATAGTCGAACAGCGCCTGGCCGACCGCCACGACTTCGGCACCGGCCTCGATGGCAGCTTGGGCCGCCCCGACCTCGTTGTCGGCGAATGGGAGCCACCCCAGGAGACGGACCGGGACGGAATCGAGCTCGGAAGAGGCCACCTGGAGGTGACCAACCGCCGCAGCGAGGGATGAGCGCACAGCCGTGAGGTCCCCGGCTCGCAGGGCATCCGCTGGCGTGTGTTGCCTCGGCTTCGAGACCGGTGGCGGCGTCATAGGCATTCGCCAACGACGCGACCCCGACGACCGCAGTGCCCAGGAGAACGAGGGTGACACCTCCGAACAGCCACTTCCGGGCCGTCGGATCATTGCCCGGCGCCGGTCAGTTGGACGAGCGGCGGAAGCGTGCGACCAGGCCGAGCCCGGCGAGGAGGATGATGCCAGCGATCGCGGCAATGGCGAGGGCGTCGATGCCGGTCTGGGCGAGCGCTGCCCCGTTGGCGACGAAGGTCAGGCCCAGGACCTGGGCGCCGCAGGTGGCGGTGACGTTGTAGGTGCCGGGGTTGGCGTAGGTGTGCGAGACCGGGTTGCCGGAGCGCATCGATCCGTCGCCGAAGTCCCACGAGCAGCTGTCGCCGACACCGGCAGCCGTGAAGGTGCCGGTGAGTCCCGAGCCGATGGCATCGACACTCGGAGGAAGGGTGGTCTCAACAATGGTCGACGACGAGTACGGCTCCTCGGTCTGTGCGACGGAAGCTGGGGCGGCCGCGAACGCCAGAAGTGAGGTCAACAATGCAACGAGTGCTGTCTTCCGCATGGTCGTTCCCTAGTTCTTCCCTGATTGGTCCCTGTTTGGTGCCCAAGCCGGCGGCCGGGGGTCCGGAATCTATCACCATTCGGCCTCCGATTCCACTTCGGACTCGTGGAAGGGGCAACTGGGAGGGCGGAATCGTCCCGTCACGGGTGCGTCCTGTGAGGCTTGGCCGTGGGCGGCAACCCGGGGACCGGGCACGGCAGCCGACCAGGCCGAGACCGAGGGTCACACCCCGGCCGCGACCTCGGCGGCGTGGTAGCTGGATCGAACGAGCGGACCGGCAAACACCGTCGGGATCCCCAGGGACTCGCCGAATGCCCGGTACTCGTCGAACTCGTCGGGATGGACGTAGCGGTCGACCGCCTGGTGGCGGGCGGTGGGGCGCAGGTACTGGCCGATGGTGACGATCTCGACCCCGACCGCGTTGAGGTCGGCCAGGCACCCGAGCACCTCCTCGTTGGTCTCGCCGAGGCCGACGATGAGGCCCGACTTGATCGTGGTCTCCGGGCCGCATCTGCCTGGCACGCCACAGGAGGGCAAGGCTGCGCCCGTAGTTGGCGGCGGTGCGCACATCGCGCTGGAGGCGGAGGACGGTCTCGGTGTTGTGGTTGAGCACGTCCGGGCCGAGCGTCCAGCACGGTTGCCAGGTCGCCCCGGTCGCCCTTGAAGTCGCCGACGAGCGCCTCGATGGTCGTGGCGGGGTTCAGGGCCCTGGTCTCCTCGATCGTCCGGGCCCAGATCGGCCGCTCCCCCGTCGGGGAGGTCGTCGCGGTCGACGCTGGTGAGCACGGCGTGGTGCAGATCCATGTCGCGGATCGCCTCGGCGACTCGGCGCGGCTCGTCCTCGTCCACCGCTCCCGGGCTGGCCGGTGGTGACGTTGCAGAACGAGCAGGCCCGGGTGCAGGTGTCGCCGAGGATCATGAAGGTGGCCGTCCCCGACTCCCAGCACTCGTAGATGTTGGGACAACGGGCCTCCTCGCACACCGTGTTGAGGTCGCTGGTCGAGAGGAGGTTGCGGAGTCTCCACGTACTCCTTGTCCATGCGGGCCTTCACCCGCATCCACTCGGGGCGCTCCGGCTCGTCGGGCAGCCGCCCCCGGAAGAGGACCGGTTCGCTGTCGTGCCGATGGGCCGAGAACGTGCCGGCCTCGACCAGTTGGTCGACCGTGAACGCCCGAGGCCGGCCCTGGCCACGGGTGAAGGCAGCGAGCTGGGTCTCGCCTCGACGTGGCCGAAGGTCTCCTGCCAGATGGGGATGAGCCGCTCGACGACCTCCTCGATGACCACCTCCCGGCCGAGGAGCTCGGCTGATCGAAGTGACGGATCGATCGGGGATGCCGCACGGGATCATGTTGTCGAACCACGACAGGTCGGTGTTCACGTTGAGGCCGAACCCGTGCATGGTCACGCCGCGGCTCACCCGGATGCCGATCGCGGCGACCTTGCCCCGTCTCGGTCCACACGCCGGTGAGTCCGTCCTCCGTCCAGGCGTCGATCCCGAAGGTGCCGAGCGTGTCGATGAGCGCCTCCTGCATCGCATCGACGTAGCCCTTGACCCGTTTCGGGTCCGAGAGGCGATGGATCGGGTATCCGACGAGTTGGCCGGGACCGTGGAACGTGATGTCCCCGCCCCGGTCGATGTGGAACAACTCGGCTCCCTTGGCCGTCAGAAGCTCTTCGGAGACGAGCAGGTTCGCGTCCGAGGCGTTGCGTCCGATCGTGTAGACGGGCGGGTGCTCGATGAGGAGGAGGTAGTCGTCGTCGGTCCGACCGGAGGTCCTGCCCTCGTGGATCGCTTTCTGAAGGTCCCACGCCTCCTCGTACGGCAGGCGACCCAGCCAGCGGGTCCGAAGTGTGTCGGCGGGTCCGAGGCGCATGCGACAAGGGTAGGCACGCCTAGAACGGAACTCCCTAGAGCAGTTCCTGTTCCCACGCCCAGCCCTCGATGCTCTCCTTCAGACACCCGGGAAGGAGTGCCGAGGTTGGGCTGTCAAACACGGCTTGGTCGCTTCTTGATCCTGTCAGACAGGCTTGCGTCCACGGCAGGCCGTCGGGTGCCACCGCATCCCTCGATCTCCCAGGTCAGCTCGAGCGAGTCCGTTCGGGTTCTCTGCATCGCGTTCGACGTAGTCAATCCCCGTGGGGTGCCGGCGGTGGACCGATGGGAGGAAGGTTGGATTGACGGGCATCACGGCAGTCGAGCGAGCACGAGGCCAGTCAGCGGTCCTCTACCCTTTCCGCGTGAAACCAAGTGGCAGCCCTCAAAGGAGTCCTCTCACTACTGATCCGGCATCCGTCCGCCCTGAGTGGGCTCCTGCGTGCCCCTCAGGCTTCCGTAACCTCTCTTGGGATGGTCGCGGCGTTACGGGCCGCCGGGGTGAAGCCCGAGATCGTGATCGACGTGGGAGCCAATGTCGGGCAGTTTGCGAGCGCGGCCGCTTGGGCATGGCACCCCGACCTCATAGTCTCATTTGAACCTCTGCCCGATGCGGCTGAATCGCTCCGTGATCTGAGCAATCGAATCAAGGGACTCGAAGTGCGCCAATGTGCTGTTGGCGAGAGCGCCGGGACGGCAATGCTACGTGTGAACTCCTACAGCCCCTCAAGCTCGCTCCTCCCGTTGGGCGAGCACCAGCAGTTGTTCACCCATGCCCGCGAGACCGCGATGATCGAGGTACCGATCGTGCGTCTCGACGAAGAGTTCCCCGATCCGCTCAGTGGGCCAGCGCTGCTCAAACTCGACGTCCAAGGGTCCGAGTTGTCGGCCATCAAAGGGGGCGCCAAGCTCATCTCCAGCATCGATTGGCTCGTTCTGGAGGTGTCTCTCAGGTCGATGTACGACGGTGAGGCTCCAATGGCCGAGTTGATCAGCACCGTGGAAGCCAGTGGATTGGGACTCCGGAGTGCGGTCGGCCACCTTGAGGACCCAAACACCAAGGAGACGATCCAACTCGACTTGCTGTTCGAGCGTGGCAGGTCACCACTACAGCAGTTCCTGCTCCCACGCCCAGCCCTCGATGCTCTCCTTGAGGCGACCGAGGAACAGGCCGGCAGTGGAACCGTCGAACGCTCGGTGATCCCAGGTGAGGCCGAGATAGCCGACGTGGTGGATGGCGATCTGGTCGGAACCGTCGGCGCCGGTCACCACCACCGGCCGCTTCTTGATCCCGTCGGTGGAGAGGATCGCGGTCTGGGGGACGTTGATGATCGGCGATGTCATCAACGTGCCGTAGGGACCCATGTTGGTGATCGTGAAGGTCCCGCCCGCCACGTCGTCGGGTCCGAGCTTCCCGCCCCGGGCTCGCTTGGCCAGGTCGCTGATGCGAGTGGCAATCCCGCTCAATCGGTACGAGTCGGCTCCCTTGAGGACCGGGACGATGAGCCCGGCCTGGTCGAGGTCGACGGCGATCCCGATGTTGAGGTCGGCGTGTTTCACATGGCGGCCTTCGTCGAGGAAGAAGCTCGAGTTGACCTGTGGGAACGCCCTCAGTGCGTCGAGCGTCGCCCGCACGATGAACGGCAGGTAGGTGAGACCCACACCGTGCTCGGCCTTGAATGCCGCCTTGTGCCGGCTCCGCACCCGCTCGACTCGCTCGAAGTCGACTTCGATGCTCGTCCACACGTGGGCTGCCGTGTCCTTCGACGTCCGCATGCTGGTGGCGATGAGCGAACGCATCCGGCCGATCGCCTCGACGGTGTCGCCGTCGGCGACTTCCACCTCTGGCATCGCCTCCAGGGGGAGCGGCGGCTCTGCAGGCCGTCGGGAGCAGGGTCCGGTGTCGGAGCTGGTTCTGAGGGTGGGGCCGATGCCGGTGGAGGGGATGGGGCCTCGACCACTGGAGGGGGAGCGGCGGGAGCCACGGGCACGGGTTCGACCGGTGGGGAAGCCACTGCCGGCTCGGGCGCCTGCGCTGGAGCGAGCTCGACGGCCGGCTCAGGCACCGGTGTTACGGGTTCGACTGCCGCTCGGCTCCCCGCTCATGAAGGCTTCGACGTCGCGGCGGGTGACCCGGCCCGCCTCACCGCTCCCCTCCACCTCGGCGAGGTCGATGGCGTGCTCCCTCGCCAACCGTCGAACGATCGGGCTGACGAAGCGGGAACGGTCCTCGTCCATCGGCTCGACGACGAGTTCGAACGATTGTGGGGGGAGCGGCTCAGGGACGGATTCCTCGACCGGAACCGAAGCCGCGGGCGGCTCCTCGACCACCATCGGGGCCGGTTCGGGAGGCGGGGGCACGTCGGAGACCGGTACGGGATCCGGATCCGGGGTCGGCGGAACGTAACCGGGGGTCACCGGAGTGGGGGCCGGCGCCGACGTGACCGGAAGCGTCGGAGCCGAGTGGAGGACGACGCAGGCGCGGACCCTGCGTCCCCGATGATGCAGATCGGCCCACCGACCGGAACTGTTTCGCCGACCTGGGCGATGATCTCGAGCAGGATCCCGGCGACGGGCGACGGCATCTCGGTGTCGACCTTGTCGGTGGAGATCTCCAGCAGGACCTCGTTGAGTGCCACCGTGTCGCCAACCGCCTTCGCCCACGACAGGATCGTCCCCTCGGTGACGGTCTCCCCCAGTTGGGGCATCTCAACGGTGGTCGGCATTGTCGGTCCTCGGTAGCGGTGGAGAGCGGAGGATACCGGCGCGACGCACGCATCCGTCATTCCCCCACAGCGTGGGACAGCACCCACCTGTATCCTTCGCCGCCCATCACCCTGGAGATCCATCCGTGTCCTACGACGTGATCGTGATCGGCGGCGGGCCCGCCGGCTATGGCGCAGCTCTCTACGCGCACAACTTCGGCCTGTCGGTCGCCCTCGTCGAGAAGGAGAAGGTCGGGGGAACCTGCCTCATCCGCGGCTGCATCCCGGCCAAGGCATGGCTGCAGGCCGCCGACGTGTTCACCACCGTCAAGGGCGCCGGGACGTTCGGCGTCAACGTCACCGGCGACGTCTCCTTCGACTGGGCCGCAGGGCTGGAACGCAAGAACAAGATCGTCGACGGACTCGTCAAAGGTCTCTCCGGGCTGCTGAAACAACGCAACGTCGAGGTCATCAACGGCCTCGGTCGCGTGACGGGGTCCAATTCGGTGGCTGTCACCACCGCTGAAGGCGAGCAGGTCCTCGAGGGACGTCACATCGTCATCGCCACCGGGTCGGTACCCCGAGCCCTGCCGGGTTTCGAGTTCGACGGAGCCCGCATCGTCTCGTCCGACGACGCCCTCGACTGGCCCTCACAGCCGAAACGGGTCGGCATCATCGGGGCCGGGGCCATCGGGTGCGAGTTCGCGTCCCTGCTCGCCGACCTCGGCTCAGAAGTCCACGTGCTCGAACTCATGGACCAGATCATCCCCGGGGCAGACGCCGGCGCAGCTGCCGAACTCCAGAAGCAGCTGCGACGCCACAAGATCACGTTCCACACCGGCGTGACGGTCAACCCGCCCGTGCCCGGACCGGACGGTGTCACGCTCACCTGGGACGGTGGTTCGGTCGAGGTCGACGTAGTACTCGTCGCGGTTGGCCGGGCGCCGGTCACCGAGGGTGTTGGCCTCGACGCGGTTGGGATCCCCACCGATCGTGGGTTCGTCACCGTCAACCCCGACACGCAGCAAACCGAGGTCTCGAACATCTACGCGGTCGGGGACATCGTCGCCGGGACTCCCCAACTCGCCCACGCAGGGTTCGCCGAGGCCATCGCGGCCGTCACCCACATCGCCACCGGCGACCTCGCACCGGTCGACTACAAGGCCATTCCGCTCGTGGTCTACACCCACCCCGAGATGGCCGAGGTCGGACTGACCGAAGCACGGGCCAGGGAAGCGGGCCTCGAGGTCGAGGTCCACGACCACAGCTTCCTCGGGGTCGGCCGCGCCCAGATCCAGGGCACCAACCAGGGCATGGTCAAGGTGGTGGTCGAGAAGGGCGGCCCGATCGTGGGAGCATCGGTGGTCGGGCCGCAAGCCGGGGAACTCATCCACGAACTCATGTACATCGTCGGCTGGGAGGCCCTCCCCGAGGAGGCGGCCGCCTTCATCCACGCCCACCCCACGCTGTCGGAAGCGGTCGGGGAGACGCTGCTGGCGTCCACCGGGCGAGGGCTGCACTAGGGGTCGGCGTCTACTGGCCCCCCTACCCGCATCGCCCTCCGGGCTTGCGGGGCCCTTCCCCCAGCTGCGCTGGGAGGACAGACAAAAGCAGGAGCCGGCACGAGCCGACAGCAGGCTGGGGGGTCGGGAGCTTCGGCGAGACCTGCCGGCCTCCACCGGGCGAGGGCTGCACTAGGGGTCGGCGTCTACTGGCCCCCCTACCCGCATCGCCCTCCGGGCTTGCGGGGCCCTTCCCCCCAGCTGCGCTGGGAGGACAGACAAAAGCAGGAGCCGGCACGAGCCAACAGCAGGCTGGGGGTCGGGAGCTTCGGCGAGCACTCGGCCTCCACCGGGCGAGGGCTGCACTAGGGGTCGGCGTCTACTGGCCCCCCTACCCGCATCGCCCTCCGGGCTTGCGGGGCCCTTCCCCCAGCTGCGCTGGGAGGACAGACAAAAGCAGGAGCCGGCACGAGCCGACAGCAGGCTGGGGGTCGGGAGCTTCGGCGAGACCCGGCCTCCTCCTAACCCACGATGCCCAGCCCCCACCCACATCGAGGAAGACAGACAAGCAACCCGACGATGCCCGGCCCTCGACCATCGTGGAGCACAGACCTTCCGAGGAGCCAGGGTCCAGATGTCAGCCCCCCTACCTGCGCCGTCGCATCGCTCGGCGCAGGGTCCCCAGCTGCGCTGGGGGGACGGACACGCGTGCTACTCGTAGCCGTTGGGGTTTTGGCGCTGCCAGCGCCAGGCGTCGCGGCACATGTCCTCGATCGTCTTCCCTGCCTTCCAGCCGAGTTCACGTTCGGCCTTGGAGGGATCGGCCCAGACGGCCGCCACGTCGCCTGCGCGCCGCGGGGCGATCTCATAGGGGATCTCGGTGCTGGCCGCCGTCTCGAACGCGGCAACCATCTCGAGGACGCTCGTGCCATGGCCGGTGCCGAGGTTCCAGGTGTGGACCGCTCGCTCCGTGCCGATCCTCTCCAGGGCGCGCAGGTGACCGGCGGCGAGGTCGACGACATGGATGTAGTCCCGAACGCCGGTGCCGTCGGGTGTGTCGTAGTCGTTGCCGAAGACCCGCAGCACCGGCTGGCGTCGCACCGCGACCTGGGAGATGAACGGCATGAGGTTGTTCGGGTCATCCGCCGGGTCCTCACCGATGAGTCCGGACTCGTGCGCACCCACCGGGTTGAAGTAGCGGAGGAGGGCGATCGACCAGCGAGGGTCGGAGGCGGCCACGTCCCGCAGGATGTCTTCGATCATGAGCTTCGTGGCCCCATACGGATTGGTCGTACTGGTCGGGGCGGACTCGTCGACCGGGATCGACGTCCGGATGCCCGTAGACGGTCGCGGACGAGCTGAACACGAGGTCGAACACGCCGTGGCGGATCATCGCGCTCGATGAGGGTGAGCGTTCCCCCCACGTTGGTCCGGTAGTAGCGAATGGGTTCCTCCACCGACTCGCCCACCGACTTGAGGCCGGCGAAATGGACGACAGCGTCGAAGTCGTTGGCTGGCGAAGACGCTCTCCACGGCCGCCTCGTCGGTGATGTCGCCCACGACGAGGTCTGCGCCCTTCCCGGTGATCTGGGCGACACGCTCTATTGCCAACTCCGATGAGTTCGAGAGGTCGTCGAAGACAACCACCTCGTGCCCGGCCTCCAGGAGCTGCACGACCGTGTGGGAACCGATGTACCCCGCTCCCCCGGTGACGAGTAGCCGCATCGGTCAGGCCGCCGTTGAGCCGAGGGCGAAGTAGAGGGCCCCGGCAAGGAGGATGGCGAAGGCGACGACCACCGAGGCCACGAGGAGGTACCGGGTCTTCATCGGCGGTAAGGGTAGTTGGGGGAGCGAGGAGGGACGAGGACGCGGGACGAGGGACGACGGACGACGGTACGAGCAGGGACGCACGGGACGACGTGCCCCCCAACTTCGTGGCGAGGGACGACGGATAGCGCTACCTGGCATCTGGTACCTGGTATCTGACGCCTGACCGTCAGTCGGCTTCGGGGCGGCGGCGGGTGCGCTTCGTTTGGGCTCGTTGTTTCTTCTCTGCGATCCGGCGCTCGCGGGCACCACGGGAGGGACGGGTCGGCCGCCTCGGGGCCGGAGGTGGCGTCAGGTATTCGTTGAGGAGTGCAGCGATGCGGTCGCGGGCGATGTTGCGGTTCCTCCATTGCGAGCGCGATTCAGCGATCGAGACACGGACGACCGGATCGGGTGCGTTCTCGAGCACGCGTGCGCGCAGTTCATCAGTCAGGCCACCGCACGTGCGCAGGTCGAGAGAGAGTTCGACCCGCGTCTCGTTCTTGTTGGCGTGCTGACCACCGGGTCCGCCGCTCGTCTCGAAGCGCTCGACGAGGTCACCAGCGGGGATGATGATGCCGGGCCGAACGGTGAGGTCGTTCATGGGAGAGACGGTAGGTACGAGAGCCGAGGTACGAGGTACGAGAGCCAAGGTACGGGGAGAGAGGTACGAGGTACGAGGGAGTAATCCATGGGGGTTCCTGCGCGGAGCGAGTTGTGACACAATGCCTTTGCAGAAGTTAGTCCAGTTAGCTAATCTGAGGCAATGATCGTGAATATGCATGATGCGAAGACCCAGCTGTCCAAGCTGGTCAAGCGAGTGGAGGCCGGTGAGGAGATCGTCATCGCCCGAAACGGCACACCGGTCGCCAAGCTCGTGCCCTACACCGAGAAGCCCGTCCGGTTCGGGACGGCTCGCGGGAAGATGTGGGTGGCCGATGACTGGGACTCAGACGAGACCAACGCAGAAATCGCCGCGCTCTTCGACCTTTCATGAGGCTTCTCCTCGACTCACACATAGTCGTGTGGGCCATCCTCCAACCGGAGCGGATGACCTCCGCCCTGGAGCGGACGCTCGCGGACCAACGGAACGAGCGTTACGTAAGCGCCGCAACCATCTGGGAACTCGGCCTCAAACAGGGAAGGGAGAAGATCGCGCTCCCACGCGACCTGACAACCGACCTTGAGGAGATCAACGCGGAGGCCCTCGACGTGACCTTCGGCCACGCCGTCGCCGCCGCCAAGCTCCCATTCCACCACGCCGATCCGTTCGACCGAATGCTCATTGCTCAGGCCCAGATCGAGCGGCTGACCCTCGTGACTGCGGACCGCCGTCTGGCCGCCTACGACGTGGACCTCCTCACGCCGTGAACAGGGAAGCGACCTCATCGGCTTGGACCTTGCCGAGGGCATTGCGCGGCAACTCCTCGACGGCCAGCCACCGTTTGGGGACCTTGTAGCCGGCAAGGAAGCCCCGGATTGCGTACTCCAACTCCTCGGGCGTGATCGGGCCAACCACGGCGGCGGCAGCAACCTGGCCCCACTCGGGGTCATCGATCCCGACGACGCACGCTTCGTGGGCACCCGCCTCCACCAATGCATCCTCGACCTCGCCAGGATGGACGTTCTCGCCACCGGTGACGATGACCCGGTCGGCGCGCTCCTTCACCGAAAGGAGTCCCTCCCAGTCGACATCACCCAGGTCGCCGGTTCGGTGCCACTCGTCGGGGTCGCGCTGTGTGCCGTGGATGTACCCACTGAACAGTTCGGGGCCCCGCACCTCGATCGTGCCCACCACACCGGGAGGGAGTTCGACGCCAGAGTCGTCGACGATGCGGATCTCCATGCCCATGAGAGGACGGGCCCGGCGGGTCCCGGGGGCCTCGAGGGGAGCGGTGGCGATCTGGCTGGCGGCTTCCGTCTGGCCGTAGGTCACCAGGACCGGGAGCTGCTTCTCGAGGGCCTTCTCGACGAGGCCGGGGGGGATCGGCCCTCCACCCAGGAGGATCGCCTTCAGCCCGGAGAGGTCATCCGAGTAGTCCTCGTTGAGGAGTCGGACCATCTGAGTCGGTACGAGCGATGCGATCGTGCACGTGGCGAGGGACCGGGAGAGCGGGAATCCCTCGAACTCGGAATGAAGGACGACCGTCGCTGCCTGGCGGGCCGAGCGGACGAGGATCGAGATCCCACCCACGTGATAGAAGGGCAGGACGGCGTACCAGCGGTCGTGTTCGTCGTGGCCGAGGTGTTCTGCCGAGGCGGCGGCCGAGGCCTCCAGCGCTCGCCAGGCAAGACGGACGCCCTTGGCCGGGCCGGAGGTGCCGGACGTGAAAAGGACGGCGAAGTCCTTCTCGGCGTCGTGCCACTCATGGGAGAGCGGCATGCCGTCGAGCGATGCGATCGCGATGGTCTGGGAGTGTTTGGACGGAAACGGCGGAGCCCCCGGCGACCGAAGGATCAGCGAGACATCCGCCTCGGAGAGTTGACGCTCCACTTCTTCGGCAGTGAGCCGGGTGTTGAGGGGGACGAGCGTCGCGCCCGAACGGGGAACGGCGAAGGTCGCCAGCACCGTTTCGAGGTCGTTGGCCCCCCACACCGCCACCCGACTTCCCCCGGCGATACCGAGCGCGTGCAGGGCACCGGCGATTCGTGAGGCGCGGCCATCGCACCACGAGAAGCTCCAAGAGTGGTCGTCCTGCTCGATGAAGGGGTGCATGGGACGCCGCTCGGCCGCCGCCGCCAGCCAATCGACGACCAGGGTCCGGGCCTGGCCGTCGGTGGTGACGGCCGCCCCGTCAGCGGCCACGGGATCGTCCGCAACGTCGAAGCATCATCGGGACGGTAGCGGAGCGAGCCGAATCACCAACCAGCGGCCGGCATCGGGACTCGGGACTCGGGACTCGGGGGGCAGACTCGGGACTCGGTTACCAGGCTCCGCCACCACCGCCACCCCCACCACCCCCACCGCCACCGGAGAACCCGCCTCCCCCACCGGAGGATGGAGGCGTGAACGCACCCGAGAGCGCCGACTGGATTCCCGAGAAAGCGTTCTCGGTGCCCCCACCCGAGTACCCGTAGTTCCCGTACCAGTACACCGACGACGAGGACTCCAACTCCTGGGGGGCGTGGATGCGGGCGGTGGCCAGGACCTCGGCGGCCACACCGAACCCGATGGCGTAGACGAGGTATCGGTCCCACAGGTCCAGGGAGATGACCGGGGCCTCCTCCAGCCGGGAGAAGTCACGCAGGTACCGCCGGAACGCCTCCCACCGGGCTGCCTCGAGGGCACCGGCCCGGCTCCGTCGAACCCGGACTCGCCGGAAACTGACGAGGACCGCGGTGGCCACCGCACCGACGATCAACCCGACGATGAGCAACGTGGCAATCGTCATGCCCCCGGGACGATTCCGCAGCACGCGGGGGACGAGGAAGAACGACGCCCCCACCGTGAGGACGAGCGCCACCCCCACGAGGACGGCCAGCCTCGTGCCCTGGTCGTCCAGGAAGCCGCCGGCCTTCACGGCCGATCGGACCCGCGTGCGGAACGTCTGGTAGGTCTCGGCATTGGCGGTGGCGTCGTCGCGGATCGCATCCCGGAACTCGTGGAGGGGCCGGGGACCATCGGCCAATGCACGTTCGACCACGGTCATCACGGACTGCTCGTAGGCGGCCAGGCCGGTCCGTTCGTCGCCCAACGACAGGACGAGGTCGGAGATCATCTCCCGCTTCAGTCCAAGCCAGCTGACCAACTCCACCTGCGTGGGTTCTGCCTTGATGGCCCCCAGTCGGATCAGGTCGAACAGCGTCGCCGTGAAGTCCTTCTCGTCGACCGCGCCCTGGGTGAGGAGGGCTCCCACCTCGGCCGGCTTCAGGTCCGAAGGAGGCTCCTGCTCGTACTCGCGGTCATAGTCCACCGTGGGCTCCCGCCCGTACCCGAAGTACACCAATCCACCCAGGCCCAGGAAGGGCAGCAGCGCGGCCAGCAGGGCGAGGATGGAGCCGGTACGAACGGCTGTTGCCGCCTCGCTGGCGTCGGCGGCGAACTCCTTCTCCTCGGCGAGGATCCCCTTCAGCCCGTTGCCGCTGAGGCGCCGGGTGCCCTCGGTCGAGTCCAGCGCCGAGGTGGGGAACGTGACCCGCATCTCCACCCACTGCTCGGCCGGGATGTCCGCTGCAGTGAGGACCGGCGCCACGTCGCCGACTCCCAGGTCCGTTGCGCCGTCGACCCCGAAGGGGTGGCCCCACACCCGCACCTCACCCGCCTGCAGGCCCGGCGGCAGGTGCATCCGAGCCACCAGCGAGTCGACGCCCACCGGCCACTGGTCGCCCCACACTTCCAGGTTCACGTCCACGACGTCGTCCCATGCCACGGCCAAGCCGTGCATCACGTAGGTGATGCGGAAGTCGCGCAGTTCGTCGTTCGACGAGTGATGCCAGACGATCCGGACGAACCCGGGGTTCGACTCGACACCGAACGTGCCCGGGGGTGACGAGCACCCCAGCTCCGTGCAGCCACCCAGGGCGTAGTCGGTTCGCTCGTCGCTGACGGTGATGCCATCGATCACCACCCCGCCCGTGAGGGGGATGTCCCGGTAGGCACCGCTGAACGACCCGGAGAACGCAAAGGTGAGGGTCTCGGCCACGAGCAGCGATCCGTCGGGATTGACGGTGACGTCGACGTCGGCGTGGTCCAGCCAGTACGACTTGGCGTGGGCGGGCGCGGCCCCGGCCAGCACGAAGACCAAGGTCAGGATGATGGCGGCGAGCCGGTTCATCTAGAACGTCACGCGGGGAGCGTCCTCGGCCTCCGGTCCACCTTCGAAGAACTCCCGCGCCTTGAACCCGGTGGCCGCCGCCACCAGGTTGGTGGGAACCTGCTGGACCCTGTTGTTGTAGGTGAGGACCGTGTCGTTGTAGATCTGGCGGCTGACCGCGATCTTGTTCTCGGCCGTCGCCAGCTCACCCTGCAACCCCTGGAAGTTCTCCGAGGCTCGAAGCTCGGGATACGCCTCGGCCACCGCGAAGAGCTGGCGCAGGGCTGCGGTGAGGAAGTTCTCGGCCCCGGCCTGTTGCGCCGGACCGGACGCGGCCTGGGCGTTCGTCCGGGCCAGGGTCACCTGCTCGAACGTGTCCCGTTCGTGGGCGGCGTACCCCTTGACGGTCTCCACGAGGTTGGGGATGAGGTCGTAGCGCCGCTTCAGCTGTACCTCCACCTGGCCGTACGCGTTGTCGACCCGGTTGCGGAGCCTGACCAGCCCGTTGTAGATGACGACGAAACCGACGACCACGACGATGACCGCACCGATGACCCACTCCATGGCGCCAGTGTACGCGGCGGGGATGGGCGGAGGGCGGACGAAGTGCCTCCCTTCCGACGGGCTTCAGACCCCCTTTTCCTCCCTCTCCGCTGCGCTCCATGGCAGGGACCGTCCCCGGCGCCGCCGGGAGGACAGATGCGTCGGACTCAGTAGTACCAGGGGAACTCGGACCAGTCGGGGTCGCGTTTGTCGAGGAAGGCGTCGCGGCCCTCCTCCGCCTCGTCGGTGCCGTAGATGAGGCGGGTGGCCTCCCCGGCGTAGACCTGCTGGCCGATGAGTCCGTCGTCGATGAGGTTGAACGCCAACTTCGCCATCTTCTGGGCGGTGGGTGACTTGGCGTTGATGATCCTCGCCCACTCCAGGGCGGTCGTTTCGAGTTCGGCGTGGGGGACGACCTTGTTCACGGCCCCCATCTCGAACGCTTCCCGGGCTGAGTACTCGAACCCGAGGAAGAACACCTCCCGGGCCCGCTTCTGACCGACCTGCCGGGCCAGGTAGGCCGACCCGAACCCACCGTCCACCGAAGCGACCGCAGTATCGGTCTGCATGAAGCGGGCATGCTCGGCGGAGGCGATGGTCAGGTCGCACACGACGTGGAGGCTGTGACCACCGCCCACTGCCCAGCCGTTGACCGCGGCGAGCACGATCTTGGGCATGAAGCGGATGAGCCTCTGGCACTCGAGGATGTGGAGGCGGCCGAGGCGGGCCTTGTCGACGGTCTCGGCTGACTCACCCTCGGCGTATTGGTAGCCGGACTTGCCCGCGGATGCGCTGGTCACCGCCCGAACAGAACGCCCGTCCACCGTCCTTCGGCGACGGCCCGTTCCCGGTGAGAATGACGCAGCCGACGTCGGACAACTGGCGGGCGTGGTCGAGGGCCTGGTAGAGCTCGTCGACGGTGTGCGGCCGGAACGCGTTGCGTACCTCGGGACGATCGAAAGCGATGCGGACCGCGCCCGTGTCGTTGGCGCGGTGGTAGGTGATGTCGGTGAAGTCGAAGCCCGCCACTTCGTTCCATGCGGTCGCATCGAAGATCTCGGAAACCATGCCGGGCACTGTAGAGCCGGGGACCGTCGGGTCACGACCGAATCATCAGCCTTGGGGATGGCAGATGGGAGTTAGATTCAGGCGGTTGAACACTCTGCCCAGGGAGCTCACATGCTCGAATTCGCCTCATCGATCCAGGACCGCCGGCCTCGTTGCCAGTTCGCTGCCGCTGTCTGGCTGGCGTGTTGTCTTCTTCAAGTCACTTCCGGACGACTCCACCTGAGGTAGCCAGCCCCGTCAGGCGACGAAGGGACGACGCCGAGGCACCCCTCCTCCTTCGGGATGGCGACAGCGCCGTCTTTGTCGGTGATGAGGAGATCGTCCGAGCCTTCGCCACAGTCGATCGGGAGTCCTCCGGCTTCTTTCCTCCCCCACAGGGATCGCCCTGACGACTCCGGGGCGCTGGTGGCCCCTATCCCGGGGGCGGCTCCGACCGTGCCAGAGGGTTTCGCGTCGGCGGTGTCGACAGCCAGATCTTCCCGGTCATCGATCCCGTCGAATGGTCGTTCGAGATGCGGAAACAAGCGGCACTTCTGACCCTGCACCTGACCGAATCTTCGCTCCAGGAAGGGATTGAACTGAAGGACGCCTCGCCCTACAACGTCCTCTTCGACGGGTGTGCCCCATCATTCATCGATCTCGGATCGTTCCGAGCGGGTTACTCGGGCCACTGGCCCGGATACGGGCAGTTCGGGGATCACTTCATGAACCCGCTGCTCGTCGAGGCCCACGCCGGAGTCCGAACGTCAGACCTCAACCTGGCGATCGACGGCCTCTCAACCGGGACGGCTCGCAGGCTGCTCAAGGTGACGCACCTTGCAAAGGCAGGCACCTGGGCTTGGATCTGGAGGCGAGGCCTCGCTGAGCGGATCGGAGGAAGAGCCGGGGAAGGCGCCGGAACCCGGCTCGGAGAATCTCAACTCCCACAGGAAGCAGTCAAATCCATTCTCGCAAAGGCCGAACGCACAATCCTGCGCCTGGAGAGCCGACAGTCCTCACAGTGGGCCGCGTACGTCGAGACGGCGCTCCCGTACGCGACCGAGGAGTCGAGGCGGAAGAGAGAACTCGTAGGGTACTTCCTGGAGGAGGCCTCCCCCCGAACGGTGCTGGACGTTGGCACGAACACCGGCGAGTTCGCCGAGTTGGCGGCCGCGACTGCCGAGCGCGTGATCGCCGTTGACAGCGACAGCCGCGCCATAGATCGTCTCTTCACAAGGGGCATCCGTTCTGACTGGGGATCCCGGGTGACGCCAGCGGTGGTCGACATCAGCCAACCAACCCCTTCGTATGGGTGGAGAGGGTTGGAACGCAGCGGATTCCTTGACCGGATAGGGACCGTTGACCTCTCGCTCTGGCTCGCAGTGCTGCATCACCTCATGTTGAGTTCGGGGATCCCGATTGACGAGATCCTGTCCTTGGTCAAGGAGACCTCGCGACGAGCAGTGATCGAGTACATCGCTCCGGACGACCCGAGCGTGAGGACCATGACCGCGGGTCGACGCTGGGCCACCGTGCCCGATCGGACCAGTTTCGCGGCGGCGCTTTCGAACGCCGGGCTGGCCATTGACCGACGTGAGCCGGTGAACGACACTCGCGACCTCTTGCTCGTGACATGCGCCTAGCCCGGCACCTCATCCTGCTCGCCGCACTCGGCGCCGTCCCCGTGCTCGCTCTCTCGACGGCAGCGGCGGAGCAGACTTGGACAAGGCCGATCCTGCCGGGCACGGCCGCCTGGTTCTGGCTGATCATCACGGCGCCGTTCCTTGTCGGGTACGTAGCGTTGAGAGCAACCCGACTCGCTGCGGACAAGTCCTTCTCGATCGCCGCCTGGTCGCTCTTCGCCTTCACCAACTGGCATCTCATCCGAATGGCCATCCTCAGAGGCCTGGAGGTCAGGGCCTTGCGCCCGGTCCACATGGCCATCGGGCTCCTCCTCCTCACCGGCTTCGTCGTCTGGGCGGGGATACGCGTCGACGGAGCGGGGAAGATCATCACCATCGTCACCGTTGCCTTCTTCGGAGTGCAGCTCTTCTCACTGGTTGGGGCCATGTCCAAGCTCATCGAGCCGGACCCTGCGAACCCGACACCGAATGCGGTGATCGCAGAGTCAACCCCGTCCGTGTGGGTGATCATCCTCGACGCTCATCCCTCGCCTTCGGCGTTGCGGAGCTTCTACGAGGTCGACCTCACCAACGCTTTGCTGGACCTGCAAGCACTGGGGTTCAGGGTGTGGGACGACGCCAGGGCCAACTACACCCATACGACGGCGTCGGTGCCGTCCCTCTTGAACGGGGCGATGTACCAAGGGACACTCGACGAGAACATGCCAGCAATGCTGGCTGGATTGCAGGGGGCGACCCCCCTCACAGCCTCATTCGTCGCCGCCGGCTACCAGCTCCGGATGAGTCCGGCCCCCTGGAGTCGCAGTGAGTGCGGTCCGTCGGTCAGCGTGTGCTTTGACGAGGGACACGACGAGCGACTCCATTTCCTGCTTCGCATCACCCCACTCTCCGACCTCTTCCCGGAACGGTTCGGACACCCGATGCCCATTGGAGGACGGGACGTCCTCCTGTCCGTGAAGCGATACGCGACCAGTCCCCGCCATTTCACATTCGTGCATTCGACGGTCTCACACCTCCCCTTCGTTCTCAGCAGCGACTGCGCGGTGCGCGTTTCGGAGGACACCGGGCTTGAGGACCAACTCCGTTGCTCACAGACTCTCTTGGCCGACGTGGTCCGCGGAATCGACTTGAAGACCGACATCGTCATCGTGGCTGCCGACCACGGGGAAGGCCTCTACGGCCAAGCCGATTTGACTCCAAGTGAGTGGACGCCCGAGATGGCGAACGAACGCTTCGCCGTGTTCCTTGCGATCTCCGACCCTTCGAACTGCGCTTCGACCCTTCCCGATCAGGTCACCCTCGCTGAGGTCCTTCCCCGCGTCCTCAATTGCCATGGCAACTCGATCGCGGTCCCAACCCCCCGATTCGTTGGGATGGAGCAAGGGCACTGGGGCCGGATTGTCGAGTACGACTTCCCCTGGGATGGTTGGGCAGACGCCTTCAACTCTTGAATCGATCGGCCTGCCACAATCCCAATCCGTGACTCCACTTCGACTCTGGATCCTCGCTGCCCGACCGCCCACCCTGTGGGCCGCAGTAACTCCGGTCCTCGTCGGCTCGGCGTTGGCGTTCAACGACGGTGCCTTCAAGTGGGGAGCCCTCATCGCTGCCCTGTTCGGAGCGCTCTGCATCCAGGTTGCGGCCAACTTCGCCAACGACGCCTCGGACGCCCGCAAGGGCGCCGACACATCCGACCGAATCGGGCCGCCCCGGGTGGTGGCCAGCGGGCTCATCCCAGCCGCAAGCGTGTGGCGGGCGACCTGGTTCATGTTCGGCCTGGCCACCATCGCCGGCGTCTACCTCATCTGGATCGCCGGGTGGTGGGTGGCGGTGATCGGACTCGCCTCCATCGCCGCCACCCTCGGGTACGTCGGGGGCCCGATCCCCTACGGCTACCGGGGACTCGGAGAGCTCTTCGTGTTCGCGTTCTTCGGGGTGGTGGCAACCGTCGGCTCCCGCTTCGTCCACGACTCGACCGCCCCCGCCGACGCATGGATCCTCGCCATCCCCATCGGCATGCTGATCGCCGCCATCCTGGTCGCCAACAACATCCGCGACATCGAGACCGACAGGGCCGCCGGGAAGAAGACGCTGGCAGTGATCATGGGGCGCGAAGGCACGGCCCGCTTCTTCAAGCACCTCATCTGGGACGCATTCGCCATCACCTTCGTTGCCGCCCTCTTCAATGTCGTCCCCCTCGGTGCCGGCCTGTGCGGCTTCGCCATGCCCCTCGGCGTCAAACCGATCAAGGCCGTGGCAGAGCACACCGAGGGTCCGGCCCTCATCGATGCCCTGAAACGCACAGCCCGCCTCCAGTTGGTGGTCGGGATCCTGATGGCGGCGGGGATCGCGGCTCTGTAGGAGCGAGGTACGAGGTACGAGGTACGAGGTACGGGAAGGTACGAGGTCAAGCGGTGAGCGTGACGTCGGACCTTGGAGGTTGTGATGGGACGTAGGGGGCTTTCGTGGGCGAGGACGCATGCGGTGTTGTTGGCGGTGGGTCGTGGTGCGACGTACCGGCAGGCAGCGGCAGGTGTGGGCATGTCGGCGGACACGGTGGTTCGGCTGGTCCGTGATCATGGGCTGATGTGTGATCGCGAACGGAGGCCTCGTGCGGGGTCGTTGACCCTCGATGAGCGGGTAGAGATCCAGGCGGGTCTGGGGTTGGGGTTGTCGATGGCTGAGATCGGCCGACGGATAGTCCGTCCTCGTCAGACAGTGTCAGCCGAGGTGGCACGGCATGGGGGAACGAGCGGGTATCGGGCCGCTCGAGCTCAGGACGAGGCTGACCGTGCTGGTCGGAGGCCTCGAACGACGTGGGTGGAGACCCGCCCGGAGGTGTGGGAGCGAGTCCAAGGGCTGGTGCGGGAGTGGTGGTCACCCGAACAGGTTGCTGCCCAGCTGAGGATCGAGCATCCTGATGACCCATACTGGTGGGTGTCACACGAATCGATCTACCGGGCGATCTACGTGCAGGCCAAGGGCACGCTCAAAGCCGAGCTGGTGGCGTGTCTGCGCCGTCAGCGGGCCCATCGCAAACCCCAGGCTCGAGCGTCGGCAGCTCGGGAGGTGATTCCCAACCTGGTGCCGATTGCTGACCGTCCACCCGAAGCAGACGACCGGGCAGTGCCCGGCCATTGGGAAGGTGACCTGATCGTGGGGAAAGGGAACCGGTCGTTCGTGGCGACCCTGGTTGAGCGGTCGACCCGGTTCGGGATGCTGGTCAAGGTCGACTCGAAGAACGCCCCCCACGTCGCCCAACAGCTCGCTCACGCAGCCGAACAGCTCCCTGCCCATCTGGCTCGGAGCCTGACGTGGGATCGGGGACGAGAGATGACCGACCACGAGACGTTCACGATGGCCACCGGTATCGATGTGTACTTCTGTGATCCCCAGTCGCCGTGGCAGCGGGGCAGCAACGAGAACTGGAACGGTCTGGTCCGCCAATACCTCCCCAAAGGCACCGACCTATCCGTGCACACTCAGGCAGACTTGGACAAGACGAGGTACGAGGTACGAGTTACGAGGTACGAGGGGGTTCACTTGAGGGCGTGAGTCTGATATCAGACTGGCATGCGAACCATGGACCGCCTGCAAGTAGCCCGGAAGGCCCACGATCTGACCTTGAGGTTGTACGAGGTGACGGGCTGTTTCCCCTCTGAAGAACGCTTCGGCCTGACTGCACAACTCCGCCGCTCAGCGGTGTCGGTCGGCTCCAACATCGCCGAAGGGGACGGAAGCGAAAGCAACCGAGTGTTTGCCAAACACCTGAGTATCGCTTTGGGTTCGTTGAACGAGGCGAACTACCAACTGCTCGTAGCCAGGGACCTCGGGTGGGTCGAGCCCGGAGCCTTCACCACCCGTGAAGCTCTCCTCGCCGAGGTTCGCGCAATGCTCCTTGGCCTGATTGCGAGTGTGCGGACCCGCCCGCAGTACAAGCACTAGAAGCTCTCAGCGGGACTCCGCTTCCTTCTCGTACCTTGGCGCTCGTACCTCGTACCTCACAACAGCAGCAACCGCACGCTGCGGACCCCGAAGCCCGGGTCCTCGGCGAGCACCGCGTGACCGGCCGTCGGGTGGATGCGGGCGATGCCTCGTGGGATGAGCGCCGCCATTCGCTCGGCCTCTTGGGCGTACGGCTCATCGGCCGCGCCGGCAACGCACTCGACCACCATCGACAGCGACGCCAGCTCCGCATCGGAGACCCGCGGCACCACGCCCTGCCCCATGCCCCGCAGCGATGCCGCCAACCCGGGACCCGTCCCTTCCAAGCGCAACGCACGATCCCGATGCCCGCCACCGGGCTGAACGGTCGGCCATGCCGGCGAACAGCGGTCTGGCCAGCCATTCGTCAACCATCGATTCGAGCGGCTCGGCCCCGAATCGATCAGCAAGTGCCGAGTCGGCTGCTGCGCGGGCCGGGCGCTCGTCGTCGCGGAGTCCTGCCGTGGCGGATATGAGCACGAGCACCTTGAGGGCGGGAAGGCGTTGGGCGGCCCGGAGTGCGACCCGTCCACCCATCGAGTAGCCCACGAGAGCTTCCAGCCCTTCCCCCAGGGCCACCACCCGCTCGACCGCCTCATCCATCGTGGCCGGAAGATGCGGTTCAGGGCCGTGACCGGGGAGGTCGGGAGCGATGCACGCATGACCGAAGAACTGCGCCGCCTCGCGCATGTGCCCACCGTGCTGGGTGAAGCCATGCAGCATCATCACCCGGGGTGGCCCCGACCCGAAACGGTGCACTCTCATCGGCGCAACGGTACCGCCCCGGTCGCCCGGGCCGCACCGATGGAATAGCATCGCCCCCGATGCCCAACCGCAACCACGTCGCCTGCGAGGCCCTGCTGGGCACGCTCCACGCCAACGGCCTCGTGGACGTCTTCGTCTCCCCCGGCTCCCGCAACACCCCCCTGGCGTATGCCACCGCTGAGGTCGAGGGTCTCCGTGTCCACTCGGTGATCGACGAGCGGTCCGCGGCGTTCGCCGCCATCGGGGCCTCCAAGGCAACCGGAAGACCCGTGGCGCTGATCTGTACCTCCGGGACCGCCGCCGCCCAGTACTTCCCGGCGGTGGTCGAGGCGAACCTCTCCCGGGTCCCCATCCTTCTCCTCACCGCCGACCGCCCACCCGAACTGCGCGACGTCGGCGCACCGCAGGCCATCGATCAACTGGATCTCTACGGTCGGCATGTCCGATGGTTCCACGACGTCGGCGTCCCCGAGCCGACCGCCGAGTGGATGGACAGCCTGGTCGGGACCGCCTCCCGGGCGCTGATGGAGGCAACGTCCGCCCCGGCCGGCCCGGTACACCTCAACCTGGCATTCAGGGATCCACTCGGTCCCCAGCCCGGCGAGACGGTCTCCACCCCGTCGGGTGGACTCGCCTGGGAGCAAGTCCTTCCTCGGTCGGTCGACCGTCGTTCGGTCGAGTCGGTCGCTGCTCTCCTCAGGGGACGGCCACTCGTGGTGTGCGGTGACGGCGCGCCTGCCGAAGCGCTCAACCTCACCGGCACCCTTGGATGGCCACTCATCACCGACCCCCTCTCCCCCACCGGTCGTATCGGCACCATCGTCCATGGGGACGTCGTGGCGAGGGTCGGCCTCCTCGACGACCTCGACCCGACCGCCATCCTCCGCTTCGGGGCGATCCCCACCTCCAAGGCCCTCATGCAGTGGATGGGCCGGCGCACCGATCTCCCCCAGGTCGTGGTCGACAACGGAGGCTGGAGGGACCCACTCGCCTCGGGCAGCATCTTCCTGCGCACCGACCCGGCATCGTTCGCCACCCAACTTGTCGGCCAGGCTGCCCGTGCGGCCGAGGGCTGGCTCGACCGGTGGCTCGCGATCGACGAGTCGATCGGCGATGTCTTCGCAGACCTGCCCTGGCCGTCGGAGCCGGCGGTTGCCCAATCGGTCGTTGCACTCCGCGGCGAGCGCAACCTGTGGGTGGCTTCCTCGATGCCGATCAGAGACGTGGATGCCTTCGGGGGAGCGACCGGTCCCGGGGTGTTCGGCCACAGGGGTGCCAACGGTATCGACGGCCTCCTGTCGGCTGCCGCAGGTGACGCTGCCACCACTGGGAGGCAGGTGGTCACCCTCATCGGCGACATCGCGTTCCTCCACGACGTCGGCGGCCTCCTCACGGCCTCCCGGCTCGGGAGCGCGCTCACGATCGTGGTCGTCAACAACCAGGGCGGCGGCATCTTCGAGTTCCTGCCCCAAGCCACCCAGCCGGGTCCCTTCGAACTACTCACCACGCCCCACGAGCACGACCTCGGAGCGATCGCCAGTGGGTTCGACGCCGACTACTTCCTGTGTCAGACGCGGGACGAGCTCGAGATTCGGATGGCGAAGTCGAAGGGGCTGACCGTGCTCGAGGTCCGGACCGATCGAGCGACGAACAAGGCGATCCACGAGGCGCTGTGGGAGCGGGCGCGAGCAGCGGTGGTCGGGCTGGTGTAGGGAAGTCCCGAGTCCCGAGTCCCAAGTCCCAGAGTCCCGAGTTTCGAGTCCCGGGGGAGGATTCCGGTCAGTGGAGTGATCCGAGCAGCCCCACCAGCATCCTTCGGACTTCCGTGAACTCCATTTGGAGACGTGCGTTCTCGTCAGGTGATAGATAGCCGAGGTCCGCTGAGAGGGTGAGTTGGTATTGGACTTCCGCTGTTGAGCCCAACGCAATGCCAACGTGGCGGGCAAACACCTTCCGTGATGGATGGGCTTCACCTTCGGCAAGGTTGGACCCGATCGCACTCGATGCCCTGCGGAGCTGCGAACTCAGCCCGTACCGCTCGTCAGAGGGGAACTGCTTGGTGATGCCATAGATGGAGATGGTTGCGCTGTGAGCCTTCTTGGCAACATGGAGTCGATCGAGCATGTCCATGCCTCCAGCCGATCACGAATCGCCAACGCAGTCAAGGGGTTGACTCGGGACTCGGGACTCGGGACTCGGGACTCACGACTCCCCAAGGTGCTGGTGGAGCGCACGGAACTTCCAGCGGGTCTCCTCCAGTTCGAGGTCAGGGTCGGAGTCGGCGACGATGCCATTCCCTGCGTAGAGGTGGCTGACGCCGCCCCTCAGGAGGGCACACCGCAACGCCACCGCTATCTCACCGTCCCCGTCGCCCGAGACCCAGCCGATCCCGCCTGCGTACCAGCCACGGTCGATGGCCTCGAGCTTGCCGATCCTCGCCAGGGCCTCTTCCAGGGGTACACCCCCGACGGCCGGGGTGGGGTGGAGCGCCCCGGCGAAGCCGAGGACGTTGATCCCGTTGGCGGGCGATCCCTCGATGTGGGTGACGAGGTGCTGTACGTGGCGGAACCGCTCGACGGCCGGATCCGAGGCGGCCACGGAGGTGGTGAGGGGCACGAGGCGCCCGATGATGTCATCGACCATGATCGTGTGTTCCTGCTGGTCCTTGGCCGAGTCGAGGAGCCGGGCGGCGATCTGGGTGTCCTCGGCGCCATTGCGACCGCGGGGGGCCGTTCCCGCGAACGGGACACTCCGCACCCGGCCTTCGATGAGCGAGACCAACAGCTCAGGCGATGCCCCGATGAAAGCGGCGTCCCCACGCCGCCACCCGTATACGTAACAGCCGGGATGCTCTTCGGCCAACTGCTCGACGATGTCGAAGGCGTCCGGGGTGCGATCGGATGAGATCACGAGCGCCCGGGCCAGCACCACCTTCAGCAGCTCACCGGCCCGGATCGCCTCGGCAGCCTCCGCCACATTGGCCTTGTAGACCGACGAGGAAGGATGCGACTCCACGTGGAGGTCGGACGGGCTGTGGGCCACAACCACCCCGGGCTCCGTCATCGCCTCCAGCAGGTCGGCGAGGGCACTCGGGTCCTCCCCCGGTCGGAGGGCAACGATCATCCGCCACCCGGAATCGTTCTCGACCACCGACACTCGGGGCAGGGAGAGCACCATCGGGGCGAATCCGTCCCATTCAACCGACGCCGTACCGTCGGTCTCGAATGAGAAGCCGACCAGCAGTCGCGCCAGTGAGGGAAGACCGGACGCGGCCAGGGATTCGGCAGCCGAGGTGAAGCGGTCTCCTTCGATGGCTGCGGTCCAAGCGCTCCCAAGGCCGACGATCGCACCGTCGTGCGCGGTGTGGTAGTAGACGACCTCGTCCCAGCCCGCCGCCGCCCGAGCGATGGCCAAAGGGGAGATGGCCGGGATGGGGAACTCGTGCACCGTCAACTCGGTGGGGACGGGCAGGCCGCGCAACGCCATGAGGTCGCTGAACATCCGCAGGAGTGTAGAAGGGCCGAGAACGGAGAACGGAGAACGGAGACGAGCCAGGAGCACAGGGCTCGGGACTCGGGACTCGGGACTCGGGACTCGGGACTCGGGACTTCCTCAGGACTTGGGACTTCCTCAGGACTCGGGACTCGCCTTCAGACCGCTACGCTCCGGCGATGGACCTCTCACGCTTCTCACTCGAGCACAGAGTCGCCGTGGTCACCGGGGGGAACGGAGGGATCGGGCTGGCGATGGCCACCGGGTTGGCCAAGGCAGGAGCCGATGTTGCCGTCTGGGCCCGCAACGCCGCCAAGTCCGAGGCGGCGGTCGCCTCCCTGATCGAACTCGGCGTGCGGGCCGTGGCGATCGAGTGCGATGTCGCCGATGAAGGCTCGGTTGGGGCGGCCACCGCCGCCACCGTCGATGCGCTGGGCAGGATCGACGTCGTGGTGGCCAACGCCGGCGTCCACGGAGCGGGCAGGTTCCCCACCGACTTCCCGGTCGAGGAGTGGGACCGCATCTACGACATCAACGTCAAGGGGGTCTTCCTGACGGTGCGTGCCACCACCGCCCAGATGATCACCCAGGGTGACGGGGGGTCGGTCATCATCATCGGTTCCACTGGGGGCATCCTCGGCATCGCCCAGGCACCGCACTACTCGTCATCGAAGGCGGCCGCGCTCCAGATGACCCGGGCGTTCGCCGTCTCCCTCGCCCGTCATCGGATCAGGGTCAACGCCATCGCTCCCGGGTTCATCCGCACCGACATGACCGAGGGGTCGAGCCCCAAGTTCGAAGAGGTCATGATCAACCTCCGGACCCCGATGCGACGCTGGGGCGAGGCGCACGACTTCGAGGGACCGGCCGTCTTCCTGGCATCGGACGCGTCCGCATTCATGACCGGGACGACGACGGTCGTCGATGGGGGACTGCTCATCAGCTGAGCCTTCGGAGTCCCGAGTCCCAAGTCCCGAGCGTCAGTCGTCGTCTTCCTCGTTGTGTTTGACGATGAGGACGTTCGCCTTGGCGTACTGGAGGACCCGATGGCCGGTGCTTCCCAGCAGGAACGAAGCCAACTCCCCCCTGCCACGTGATCCGAGCACGATGAGGTCCGGATGGAGGTCCTTCTCCGCGTCGAGGAGGGCGTCGGGCGGGTAGCCGTTGACGGTGTGCTTGTGCACCGGGTAGGGATGGGTGGCCAGGACCTCCTCGACCATCTCCCAGGTTGCTTCGGCCTGGGCATCCTTGATCGACTCCACATCGACCGGTACCCGGGCGACGGCGCTGAAGAGCGCTGCCGACACGAAGGAGGAGTAGACGACGTGGAGCTCCGCGTCGAGCTGGTGGGCAAGGTGGAGTGCTTCTTCGAGCGCAGCCCTCGAACTGCTGTCGACTCCGACCATGATCCGCATGGGAGGCCCTCCTGTGATGACGCTCCCCCAATGCTACGCGAGAGCGAGAACGGAGAACGGAGAACGAAGCGAGAGTCCCGGGCTGGTATGGACAGGATCGAGCCGCCCTGTCTTCGTTTCTCCGTTCTTCGTTCTCTCCTAGAGCCGGGCTGTCGCCTCATACGGGTAGATCGGCATGTGGACACCGGCGCCGATCGTCTTCTGCAAACCCGTCCAGTAGGTGACATCGAACAGGTCACTGTGGTCGGCGAGGAACGCCGCCCGCAGCTCCCCGGTGAGGCCGAGGAACCGCTCCAACTCCTCGGGGAAGATGTCATCGGAACCGACCGCGAACCATGGTTCGGCAGCCATCTCGTCCTCGAGGCTCCGCGGGTCCGGCATCGGTCGAAAGTTGACGGCCCGAAGCGTCGTGAGGTCGTCGTAGTCGTAGAAGACGACACGGCCATGCCGGGTGACCCCGAAGTTCTTGAGGAGGAGGTCGCCGGGGAAGATGTCGTTGCAGGCCATGTCCTTGATCGAGCGTCCGAAGTCGAGGACCGCGTTGCGGGCGTGCAGCGATGAGGCCTCCCGCACGTAGATGTCGAGCGGGATGACGCGTCGCTCGACGTAGAGATGGTCGATCACCACGTCATCGCCGACCAGGCGAACGGTCTGCCCGCAGTCGGTGAGGAGCTCGTCGAGGAGGCGCTTCTCGAAGCGGGCGGCGGGGAACGTGAGGTACTCGAAGGACTGGACGTCCATCAGGCGCCCCCCTCGTTCGTGCTGGAAGACGAGGGAGTACTTGGCGATGACCTCGTCTCGGGTGATCGTCTTCGGGTATCCGGGTTTGTCCCGGATGACCTTGAGGACGTCCTCGTGACCGGGCAGGCCGAAGACCGCCATGACCAGGCCCTTCTTGCCTCTCGCCGTCTCGAAGGCATCGTCGGTGCCTCGCAGGTACCGAAGGAGGTCGCGATACAGCTCGGTCTTGCCGTGCTTGTTCGAGCCGACCGAGATGTACAGCTCCGCCGTCCGCTTCCGCGGCATGAGCCGCTTGAGGAACCGGACCACGTCGTAGGGGCGATCCACCTCGACATGGAAATACGAACGGGTGAAGGAGAAGAGGATCGAGATCTGGTTCTCGTAGAGGAGAACGGCGTCCACTGCGACACCCTCCGCCCGATGCTCGAGCGCGATCGCGATGGGGAACTGCTCCGAGCCCGACAGGACGCGACCGATGAGATAGGCGGCCGATCCCCGGTAGAAGACCATGTCGAGGAACTCGGCTCGCTCCACGGACGGGAGCGCGCTCGCTTCGTGCAGTCGGCGAGTGATTCGCTCGCCAACAAGGGTGGAGTCGCCCTCGAGGTCGGCGAAGGGAACGCCCAGGTCGGCATCGACCAGGACACTCCGAACGAGCGAAGCGATGTCACCGGTACGCCCGTAGGTGCGGGACACGGTCGTGCCGGCTGGCACGGGGGGCACCTCGAAGTCGGTGTCGACGAACTCCACACTCTGGTTGACACCGACCGTCGTGAAGACCTTGCGGGTCACCGAGTTGAAGAACGTCTCTGCCACCTCCCAGTCGTTCCGGCTCATGATGAGGCCGGAATACACCGCCTTCATGCCGGCCCAGATCATGTGGTCGGAGAGACGGGGGCCGAGCAGGCCGCGGATCTCGTCCACTGTCGGGCGTACGGCCTCGCCGTACAGGTTGAGTCGCTCAGCCGCGTCCTTGTGCATCCCATTCCAGTCACGCTGTTGGAAGCGCAGCCGCGCCCGACGGGTAACGATCAGCCAGCGGTTGGCGTAGGCGTCGAACGAACGCAGGATCGCCGCTGCCCCGAGGTTGGAGAGGCGGGAGTCGGAGATGACCGGGGGCGGTGTCGACATCGACACCAGCCTAAGAGGACCGAGGCAGAACGAAGAACGGAGAACGGAGCAAGAGGGAACCACCGGTGGACCAGTCGGAGGCTCGATGCTCTTGTGTACCCCGGGTGGGATTCGAACCCACATGCCCTTGCGGGCGTCTGGTTTTAAGCCAGATCCGTATGGCCAGTTCCGGCACCGGGGTGTCCGGGCAGTGTACGACCGCGACCGCCGCTCCCCCGGCCGACGACCCCAACCCAGGGTTGGAGACCACATCCAGGTGGTCTCGAGCCCACAGAACGCGAAACCGTGTGGTCTCGAACCCTGGGTTCGCTGAACGGGTCAGGGGGTGAGGAGGTGGGCCATGAGGCCGTCGAGGAGGTCGTGCTCACTGACCGTCACCGAATCGGCACCTGCCGCCTCCAGGGCAGCCCGAACGACTATCGCTCCCCCCAGCAGGACCGGCGCCCTGGCCGGTTCGAGGCTGGGAATCGCCTCGGTCTCCTCCACCGTCATGGCGGCCAGCGACTCGATGATCCTCTCCAGCGACACGACGGTGAGCGTGTGGTGGTGGACCACGGAACGGTCGTACGCCTCCAGGTCGAGGTCGATGGCGGCGAGCGCGGTGAACGTCCCGGCGACACCGATGACGATTCCCGGCGCCACCGGAAGATCCACTGCGCCGAACACCCGCAACGCCTCATGCATCGCCTCGGCCACCCGCACGGTCGGGCGCTCAGGGATGACCCGTTCGGTGAGCCGCACCGAACCCATGTCCACCGAGATGGCGTACTCGGGAGCCGCTCGGCCGAGGACGAACTCCGTCGAACCTCCGCCGACGTCGATCACGAGCGCCGGTTCCAGCGCTGCGGGTCGCTCCGGGCCGAACCCGGACAGCGCGCCGGCGAAGGAGAACGCTGCCTCCTCATCCCCCGGGATGACCCGCGGCCGCACACCCAACACCGCCTCGGCCCGGTCGAGGAAGAGATCCCGGTTCGACGCGTCGCGGGTGGCCGAGGTGGCCACCGCGTCGTGGAGATCACAGGGGCCGGCTTCCCGGACGAGGGTGGCAAGACCGGCCACGGCCCGATCGACGGCCTCCGGAGCGAACCCGCCGGTGGCATCCACGCCCTGGCCGAGACGCACCACCCTGTGCCCGCGGAACGACTCGACGCCGTCCCGGAAGGCGAGGCAGCGGACGGTGTTCGTCCCGATGTCGAACACGGCGGCCGAACTCAACGCGGCTCCCGCCACTTCGGGTTGCTGACCGCCTCACCGTCTGCCTCGACGATGCAGGGACGCTCACAGTCGAGCGGCTCCACGAAGGGGGCCGCGGCCGCTCCGACCGGGTTGGGATTGCCCGCCGCATGGTCGGCGTAGTGGGCATGCACGCACTTGATGCCGGTTCGTGTCCCGCCCACGCCACCGGACGGCGTGTGGATCGCGTCGTCTGGTGTCTTGGCGTCCCGCTCTTCGCCGTAGCGCCGATGGGCCGCGTCGAGGGCCGCCCCGAAGCCGGCATCGTGGTCGGCGTACCGCTCGAGCTGCTTCACCGCCCCGATCCCCTCCAGCCGACCGATCCGCTTCGATGCCAGCGGGCACGTGAGCCAGAAGGAGGTGGGGAACGGCGTCCCGTCGTCGAGGATCGGGGGGACTTCGACCACCACCGGGAGACCCAGGTGACACGACGCCACGACGGAAAGGCCGGATCGGAGTGGACGCCCGAGTTGGGCGGCGACGATGTCGGCGGCTGTCACGAGGGGCATCTACCCCTCGAGGTCGCGGCCGGTGAGGAAGTCGACGATCGGGGCGTACCAGGGGCGGGGATCCGGGAGCTCCTCCTCGGTCACCTCGCCGGCTCCGACTGCCGATTCCTCGTCCGGGCTCACGACGACGAATCCTTGCTCCCCCGGGAAGACATACCCGAGTTCGTCCCGGGCGAGACGCTCGGTCTCCTCCGGCGTCTTCAGCGCGGCCAACTCGGTCTCCAGCGCGAGGTTGGCGGCCTCCATCTCCGCGAGCTCCTGTTCCGCCGCCGCAACCGAGCGGTCGGCGGCGAGCATCTGGCGGAAGGGGAAGAGGTTCGTGAACACGACCGCGGCCACCACCAGCAGGAGGACCGGCACCGCGACGACGATCCGCTTCTTCATCCGCGGCCCCGGAAGGTCGACCACCCGGCATACCTCGCGGTCTCGCCGAGGTCTTCCTCGATGCGCAGGAGTTGGTTGTACTTGGCGGTCCGCTCGCTGCGAGCGGGGGCGCCGGTCTTGATCTGGCCGGCGTTGGTGGCGACGGCAAGGTGGGCGATGAACGCGTCCTCGGTCTCCCCCGACCGATGGCTCACCATGCGGCCATACCTGGCGCCTGCTGCCGTCTCCATCGTGTGCAACGTCTCGGAGAGCGAGCCGATCTGGTTGACCTTGATGAGGATGGCGTTGGCGGCGCCCTCCCGGATCCCGCGTCGGAGGATCTCCTCGTTGGTGACGAACAGGTCATCACCGACGATCTGGCAGCGGTCGCCGAGCGCCTTCGTCAGCTGGACCCACCCGGCCCAATCGTCCTCCGCCATGCCGTCCTCGATCGAGACCAGTGGGAAATCGTCGGCCAGGCCGACCAGGTAGGCGCACATCTCATCGGCTGAGAGATCCCGCCCCTCGAGGTGATAGGCACCCTCCCGATGGATCTCGGTTGCGGCGACGTCGAGGGCGAGGGCAACGTCCTCCCCGAGTCGGTACCCGGCCGCCTCGATCGCCTCGGAGAGCAGTTCGAGTGCGTCCCGGTTGGTGGCGAGGTTCGGGGCGAATCCACCCTCGTCGCCGACATTGGTGGCCAGGCCCCTGCCCCCAAGGACCTTCTTGAGGACGTGGTAGATCTCCACCCCGGCTCGCAGGGCCTCCCGGAAGGAGGGCGCACCGGCGGGAACGAGCATGAACTCCTGGATGTCGACGCTGTTGGCAGCGTGGGCACCGCCGTTGAGGACATTGAGCATGGGAACCGGAAGCACCCGAGCCCCGGGCCCACCGAGGTACCGGTAGAGAGGGAGGCCGAGTTGCGAGGCCGCCGCCCGAGCGGTCGCCAAGGAGACGGCCAGGATGGCGTTGGCCCCAAGGCGGCCCTTGTTCGGGGTCCCGTCGAGGAGCAGCATGGCCTGGTCGATGCCCTCCTGGTGCACGGCGTTGCGTCCGATGAGGGCGGGGGCGATGATGTCGACGACGTTGGAGACGGCCTTCGAGACCCCCTTCCCGGCCCACCGGTTGCCTCCATCCCGCAGTTCGATGGCCTCCAGCGCCCCGGTCGAGGCACCCGAGGGGACACCTGCCCGCCCGAACCCACCGCCCGCCAGGAAGACCTCGGCCTCGACGGTCGGGTTTCCCCGGGAATCGAGGATTTCACGGGCCTTGATCTTCGTGATCCTGGTGGCGGTCACACGGGTCTCCTGGGTGTGGGTCGTCGGTTGCCCCAATCGTAGGAGCGGTACCGGTAGACCCGGCACAGGGTACGGAAGGAGGGCACGACGTACGAGGAACGAGGAACGAGGAAGCCAAGGAACGAGGTACGAGGTGCGAGCGCCAACTCTGGCTCCGTTCTCCGTTCTCCGTCCCGTCCTTCGCTCGTCCGGGCCTACGGGTGCAGCGCCGGGACGCCGCTGGCACGGCCCCGCACGACGATCCGGCCCTCCCCCGGGAGCAGCAGCTTCAACAGGCTGAGGTCCACCCCGTGGCCGAGGACAACGGTGATGCGGTTCGACCCGACGTCCACCACGACCGACTCGACCGGGCCGGAGGCAGCGATCACGGCCGCAGCCCGTCTCCTCGCTTCGACGGCATCGAGGACCACGTCCCCGGTCGCCCGGTAGTGCGACTCGTCGATCACCGCCGACCCCGCCGCAGTCGCCGCGTCGGCGATGACTTCGACTCGGTGCTTCTCGTCGAGCACACGCCACAGGTCGAGGACCAGTCCGCCGATGGCGAGGACGACCATCAGGAGCCCGAGGATCCACACGGTGATGGACCCCCTGTCGCCGGTCACGGGAGGCTCCGATAGGGGTCGACCCGGGTGAAGCTGCTCGCGCTGATGCGGCGAGCCCCGTACGTTCCGACCCCGGGAAGGTCGATGGCAGGGACGAGCACGTCCACCTCCACGGTCACCACACCGTCCCGGACGAGCGGAAGGCAGGTGCCGACGCCCGGACACAGACGCACCTCGACGTCTTGGTAGCCGTAGGCGCCCACGACCTCCGCGACGAACGCATGCGCCGCCGCTTCCGAGGACGCCGTCCCCGGACCGGTGGCGATGATCCTCCCGGCGCCCTCCGCGGCCGCGGAGGCAACCGTGCGGGCGGAGACCCAAGCCGGGGCCACCAGGACGGCAACCGCCAGCGGGAGGAGGAGCAAGCCGAGCCCGGCCGCAAGCTCGATGGAAGCGCTGCCCCGGTCGGTCACGGGACCACCTCCCGGGACCGGGCCGCCTCGATGCGTACGTCCCACGCCGGCACGCCGGGGAGCCATGCATCCCACACCGCCGCGGCCGACGCCCGGACCGTGACCGAGTCCGATCGACAAGAGATCGCGACTGCGTCCCCCCTGGTGCCACCCAGCACATCGTCCAGCCACGTCCGGGCCACCCGTTCACACTCACCCGGGTCGGACCCGAGCCGCGCCCCGGCCCTGGTGCCGGCCTCGAGCGCGGAGTGAATGGCACCCTGCGAGTACTGGACCACGGCCGCATCGAGCAGGCCCGCGGTGAAGAGGAGCGACAGGGCGGCTGCCACGACGAACTCGATCGTCGTGAAACCGCTGTCAGCTCGCCCGCGACTTCTCCGCGGGACGGGGCGGTGCCTCACGATGCCGGGTTGCCGACCGGACCACGCACGCGTCGGGCCTTGGGTCCGTTGTTCCTAACCGAGGACCTGCCCTCGGATCCAGGACACGACATCGACACCCAGTTGCTGGAGCACTGCCCAGATCGCCACCAGGGCGGCGATGGCGAGGGCCGCGTTCCCCAACAACTCGGCGGTGCTGAGCCCCCGGTCATCGTTGATCAGTCGTTGCAGGGTTGCCTGCATCCTTCTCTCCTTTCGGTGGTCAGAAACTCCCCAGCACGATGCGAGGGAGGGGAGCAGCAATGAACAAGAGCAATACCGGGGCCATGAGGCCGATCGTCGGGATGAGCATCGCGGCGCGACGTTTGACGGCACGACGTCGCATCGTCTCCCTGCGAGCCTTCCGTACTTCGTCGGCCAGGTTGAGGAGCACGCCCCCGAGGTCGGCCCCCCGGTCCCCTGCGGTCGCGAGGGCGGAATAGGTCCGGGCGCAGTAGGGCTCCGGGGTGCGCTCGGCGAGTCGATCGAGGGCGTCGCTCACGGGGAGGCCCGCTTTCACCATTCGCATGCCCTCCCTGAGTTCGAGGGCCACGTCGCCGCGCAGACGTTGGACGAGTTCGGTGATGGCGTGCGTGACGCCACCACCCGACCTGATCCTGAGAGCAAGCAGCTGGTTCACGGTGTAGATCTCGATCCGCATGCGCTCCCGGCGACGCTCGATCTCCCGCTCGAGGCGCCCTCGCTGCCGAGTGGACCCGACGACGATGCCGAGCACGGCCAGCAGGGAGGCTCCGCTGCCACTGAGGCCGAGCACCGTGCCGCCACCGAACCCCGCCACACCGCCGACCACGGTCGACAGGAGTTGACGGGTCCGGTAGGCAGCCACCCGCCGCTCCTCGGGGTGCGCCGGGTACATTCCGGCCTGGGTGATCCGACGGCGAAGGGTCACTTCTGGCTCGGCATCGATGACCGCGCTCAGGGCCTGACCCAGGCTGGCGAAGAGGGGAAGGAAGATGGACCCGATCCCCGCGGCGTGCCCCACCTGGGTCCAATCCTCCGGGGAGCCCAGTTCGGTTCGAGCCCCGGGGGCATAGGGTCGAACCCGGCCGGCGAGCCGCCGAGGGGGGCGAAGGAACACCCACGCGACACAGGAGGCGGCCAACCCGATGAGGAGGGAGACGACGAGGTCCCGGCCGCCGATCACGCCCAGCCTCCCAACACCCGTTCCTCGATGGCGTCCCGGCCAAGGCGCTCTGCGATGAAGACCCCCAGGCCCGAGACGATGCCGCCCAGTCCGATGACCACTGCGCCGCCTCCGGACGAGTAGAAGTCGCGGAAATCGCCGGGGGTCGCACAGAGAAAGACGAGAACGAGCCACGGGAGCACGAAGACCGCTCGGGCGTTGATCTTCTGCTCGAGCACCTCCGATCGGAGCTGCTCGGCGGCCCACAGGTCGGAGGTGGTGGCGTCGGCGAGGTCGGTGAGCACGCTGGGGACGGCCGATCCGCCTCGCTCATACGCGAGGCGAAGCACCTCGATGACACGATCCGAGATCGGGTCGGCCAGGCGCTCACGGACCGCATCCAGCGCCGGGGCGGTACCCACCGCCCTCGCCATCGCCGGGTAGCCGTCGAACGCTTCGCGTAGGGCGGGAGGGCCCGACTCGGCCAGGCGCTCGACCGACCTCGGGAGGGACATCCCGGACTGGAGCGACGCCACGATGTCCCGAATCCCGTCCGGCCATGCCGTGACGGTCTCCCGGTGGCGGCGCCGTCGCCTCCGATCATGGAACAAGAACGGGATGAAGGCAGCGCCGATGGCCGGTGGGAGGGAGATGGCCGCGATGCCGGTGACGGCGAAGAGCAGCAGGAAGGCGGCCGCGGCGCACGACCCGACCAGCACGACGAACCGCAATGGCGACATGCCGAGCCCGCTCTGCGCCAACCAGGTGCGCATCCCCCCTCTCCGTGTGCGGGCATCGTGCGGCAGGGCGGTGCGACTGCGATTCCGCCGGCCAAGGAATACGAGTGCCGCGAAGGTCCCCGTCATCAACGCGGCAAGCAGGTTCACTCCCGGCCGCCTTGGAGCGCCGCGGCAACGGCTCCCCTCCGGCCATCTCGCTCGAGGCGGTGGACGAGTCCTTCATGGGGGAACGCCCCGGTCCAACGGAGCTCACCTCCGTCGAGGCGGGTGAAGATCGGCTCGGTCGTGAAGTCATCACCGATCGGGGGAACCACCGCAAGCACCTCGTCGACCCTGCGGCGGATGGACCCGTCCGGCGACGCCTCCCGCGACAGGTGCACGACGAAATCGAGGCAGGTGGCGAACACCTTCCGCACGATCGGCTCGGTGACGTTCTCGCCGGCCATGAGCGCCGCATTGACGATTGCGTTGAGCGCCTCCCTGGCAGAGTTGGCGTGCACTGTGCACAGGAAGCCACATCCGGCATTGACCGCCCGGGTCAGTTCGAAGGCCTCGGGGCCCCTCACCTCCCCCACCACTATTCGGTCCGGCCGCATGGCCAGGACGGTCTTGACGAGCATGCGAAGGTCGATCTCGCCACTCCCGTCGACGCCTGCCGGACGGGCCTCGTAGTACGAGCCATGGACGAGAGGCACCGACAGCTCCCGCACCTCCTCACAACAGCGGAGGCAGTGCGTGGAGGGGGCAGCGTCGATCAGCGCGCTCAGGAGCGAGGTCTTCCCGGCACCTGGCTGGCCGCTCACGAGGATCGACGTGTCCCCCTGCATGGCGAGGCGGAGGAGACCGGCGGCCGGGGCGGAGAGCGACCCGAGCTCCACGAGCGACTCGAGGCTCTGGCGCCGAAGCGCATATCGCCGGATCGTGACGGAGAGCTGATCCGAGATCGGGGGGATGACGGCGGTGAGCCGGGCCGTCCCACCGAGCACCCTTGCCTGCACCATGGGGTTGGAGGCATCGAGGCGCCGGTCCGACTCGGCGAGCAGCTGATCGACGACATGCCGGTTCTCCTCCTCCGTGGTCGGCACGTCCATCGACTTCAGGTGGCCCGAGCCGTCGATGAACCGGACGCCCCTACCTTCGATGAAGATCTCCTCGATGTCCGGCCGTCGAAGGAGGTCGGTGAGAGGCCCGAACTCGAGGATCGAGCGCAGCACGCGGTCGAGCATCTCGCCCGGGTCCCGAAGGGCTTTCACCTCCCCGACATGGGCCTTGCTCTGGTAGCCGTCGACTGCCTCCCGGACGATCACGGTCACTTCGTCCGGAGTCGCACCCGGGTCGACCCTGCGCTGTTCGATCACCGCCAGCGAGCGGTGCCGGATTTCATCGTACGCCGACGCCCTCACATCCGTGCCCACTGCCGAACCTCCTTGGTGACCGCCCGGGCGAATGGCCCGGCCCGGACCTCCCTCCCGTCCCAACCGGCCCTGCGGACCCGGCCGTCACCGGGAAGGAAGCCGACGGTCAGCGGGTCGATCACCCTTCCCACTTCCCGCGTGATCTCGGCCCTGGCAAAGGTCGACCTCGGCGCCATGTTGAACAGGACGGCTGGGCGTTCGACGCCGGCAGATCGTGCTGCGGCTGCCCACTCGAACAGTCGACTGACCCCCACCGGTGTGGCGACGGTGACCGCCACGACGACATCGGAAGCGCCGAGAACGGCCCTCGCCGGGTCGAGCGCTCCTTGCTCACCGTAGGAACGGACCGTCGGGATTCCCGCCGGTAGATTGACCACGAGATCGCCGAACTGGCGCAGATCAGCCAGCAACTCCGTCACCTCGGGACCCCGGACCTCCCTCCAGTCGGAAGACGATGCCAGGCCCGGCAGCACCCGAACACCGTCGGCGAACCGGTGGAGCTCCCCTTCGAGCAGGTCGACGACCTTGCGCCGGGTCTGCAACGCTGACCGGAGGTTTGGAAGCAGCCGCAGTCCGAGACGCTGCGCCATCGACGGTGACACCGTGTCGAGGTCGACGAGGATGGTCTCCCCCGGCCAAGCGGAGGCGGTGGCAATGGCGATCTCCGTGGCTCCAACTCCGCCCGAGCAGCCCATCACCGCAACCAGCCTGCCCCGGGCGACGTCGACGCTGCCGCCAGGATCCGGCGCAGCGACGAATCCCCCGGGCCGTGACCGGACGGCCCCCGCCGCTTGCTCGAGGAACTGTTCCGGTGAGGCGTCTCCCCCGACCACGTCGGTCACGCCGAGGCGCGCCACCCATTGCGTGGCCTCCGCGGCCTGCGCTCCGTCCACCACGGCGAGGACGCCCTTTCCTTGGGCGAGCAGGTCATCGACGAGGCGACGGTCCAAGAAGGAGCAGGTGTCATCGATGAGCAGCACGCCATAGTCCTGTTCGAGGGCATCCCGGCGACCGATCACCCGCACCCGTACCCGAGCTCCGCCGTGGTCGAGCGTGTGCCGGTGCAGTCGATCCGCCCATGGTCGGGCCGAGACGGCCAACGCCAGCTCGAGCTCATCCATCGCCTGGTCCTTCGTCCGGCGGAGGAAGCTCCCAGATGGAGGGAGGCGCGGCACCGGTCGATCGGACGAGACTCACCGTCCCCGAATCCAACGCGGCGGCCATGCGGAGAATCGTCTCCGCATCGGCGGCCACCGTGACGGAGAACGAACTCAACCCGATGCCACCCTCGCCGCCCGTCACCTCGAGCACCTCGAGACCCCCGGCAAGGTAGGACGCAGCACCGTCGTCGGCGACCACGACATCCACACGGTCCCCGGGGACGAGCGAGCCTGCCACCGCCCGTTCCGGTGGGAGCGGTATGGCGAAGGCCCGCAGCTGGGACGGCGCCCCGGCCGGACGAAGGTCGGCGCGGGTGAGAAGATCTCCTGCTTCGACCGCCCTGGTGAGCACGAGCCCCTCGATCTCCGCAACCTGCTCCTCTGCGATGAGGCCGGCCAGGAGGGAAGAGGAGGCCTGGATGGGTGAGAACTCGAGGTCCCGAACGGTCAGGCGGCTGCCGGCTGCGAGGTCGGACGCCGCCACCACGACCGGCTGGGATGTGGACCGTGCGCTCAGCAGCATGAGGTTCAGGCCTACGGCCGAGAGGCCGACGAGCACCACGGCCACGTGTGTCCACGAAACCCGAAGCGAGGATCCCAACCCCACAGCCCGTCTAACCCCAGCCGTCATCCCATCCCTCGAGACCTGACGAACCGAGCGTAGAGCGTCCCGGGCCAGCCTGCCACTGGTTCCTGTACCTTTCCGATGTGAGTTGGACGACCGACCCGTGGCGCTCCGGTGACGGGTTCGATGACGCCATCCGCGGCGAAGCCGCCGAGATGGAAGCCGACGCCGAAGCTGCTCGCCTGCGCGGCCGCACCCTCGGCGAGGCGGTCGCCGACCTCGCCGCCCGGGGCGACAGGGTCAGCGCGACGTGCGGCGCCGCGAGCCTGGTCGGCGTCCTGACCAACGCCGCCGGCGACTTGGGCATACTCACTGCAGGGGAGACGGAGGCCTCACTCAACCTGCAGGGACCACTCGTCATCGCCCTCGTCGAAGAATCTCGAACCGGAGGACTGCTCTCGCGGGGCGGCTCCCGATCGTTCCGGGCGCGCCTCTCGGAGTTCGAACTGAGCGGTGAACCGGTGACCGTCGTCGGGTCGTCATTCTCGGAGGACGGGGTGATCGGTTCCGTGGCTAGCGACCACGTCGTACTCGATCGCGGGTCCGGGGAGATGTACCTACCGATCCGACTGATCGGTTTCGTGACCCGGCCTACTCCTCGAGCAGGTGCAGGGGGCTGATCCGGGGGCCGCCCATGGCCGGATGCGCCTCGATCGCCGCCTCCTCGGGTCCGTCGACCACCGGGTTGGCGAGCAGAAGTGCGACCACCTCGTCTCGCATGAAGCGGATCGCTCGCCCCCCTGGGAGCTTGTAGGCCGGGATCCGCCCCTCGCGCGCGTACTTGCGCACCATCTGGATGTTCATCCCGAGGAGCTCGGCGACCATGGCCGTGTCCATGATCGGCGGATAGTCGTCCATGTTCGTGCGAGGCGTTTCCTGACTCACAATCCTCTCATCCATCGTTACCCACCGTAAGCGTATCAGCGAATGGCGCCCACGCGGAGAGAGGGAGGTACGAGAGGAGAGAGGTACGAGAAGAGAGGTACGAGAAGAGAGGTACGAGAAGAGAGGTACGAGGTACGAGAAGAGGAAGGAACGGGGTCAGTACCGGTCTCGTACCTCGTGCCTTGTACCTCGCCCCTCCTTCCCACTAGGTTGCGCCGATGTTCGATCACACCACCGCATCCGGCGTGCTGCGCGAAGAGCACGTGCTCATCCTCAAGGTCGCCCACGCCCTCGAAGACCACCTCGCCGACACTCCAGACGGCACAGCGCTCGACCATGACATGGTCGCCAAGTGCACCTCGTTCTTTCGGCTCTTCGCCGACGCCTGTCACCACGGCAAGGAGGAGGACCTGCTCTTCCCGGCCATGGTCGAGGGCGGAATGCCGAGCGACGAGGGACCGATTGCAGTCATGATGTACGAGCACACGGTCGGACGGGCGTTCGTGGCACGGATGGCTGCGGCACTCCCCGACGCCCGGAACGGCGACCGGGCCGCCAACGCCGAGGTTCGCGAGGCGGCCAACGGGTTCATCGAGCTCATCGTGGCCCACATCGGCAAGGAGGACAACGTCCTCTTCAACATCGCCGACGGGATGGTCGTCGGTCCCGAATGCAAGGACTTGTGCGCCCGCTACGACGAGGTCTGCGCCCGTACGTTCGAAGGACAGTCGAAAGTGCAACTCGAGATCCTCGCGGAGTCGATCCTCTCCGCCTGACCGCAGGGGGCTCCCGCCGTCAGAGGAACTGCGTGGCCAACTCCCGGGCCAGGAGCAGGAACAGCGGGACAAGAACGGTCGAAGCGACGTTGCGCACGGTGCCGGGAGGCCAAGGCCAGGTAGAAGCGCCGTCGATGAGGTCCTTCTGCGTCTTGAGCGCCCCCAGCGCCTTGAGTTCCCGGTCGACGGCGTCCAGGTCGCCGGCGTCGATCGCTTCGTCGAGGGCATCGGCAGCCACCTGGATTCGATGACCGGTGGCAGTGGCCCGCGCTCGCCGCTCCTCGGCCAATGCCTGGTGGGTGCCGAACAGGGGCACCACTGCCGCCAATGCTGCCAGCACCGCCCCGATCGCCAGGCTCGCCAGGTACAGGGGGTCCTGGACGACAGCCCTGCCGAGGGTCATGGCAGGGGGATAACCGTAGGTGAGGAAGAGCCCCAGGGCACCCCGGCGAGTGACGGTCGAGAGCGCGTGCAGGGGCTGCTGGCGGAACAACTCCACCCGGGCCAACTGCTTGGGGATGCGAGCTATCAGGATGAAACGGCGAATGGTCTGATAGGTGATCATCCACACGAACGCTTCGCCGAAGGCCCACATGATCACGCCGGGGACGAGCGCTCCGATCGGGAGGAACCGATAGCCCATCGATTCCGCCTCGGACATCACGTAGATGGGGAGGTAGATCGCCTCGATGATCGTGAAGAGCCAGGCAGAGCGGGCGGGGGCGTAGGTGAGGCGGTAGGCGAGATCGTCCTTGGCTGCCTCAGAAAGGGCGAGGGCCGGTCGGCTCTTGGCGAACGCGTTGGCGGTGCTCCTCCGCAGCCAGTGGAACAGCCCGATGGTCGCCGGTGTGAGAATGGTCAACATCCATCCGGGCACGTCGGTCGTGGTGGGATGGAACACCGAGCCCAAGGCAATGGAGGCGGCAGCAAAGAGCCCGTAGAAGAGCCATGTGGGGAGCGGGATCCGCTCGATCCACTCGGTCCCTCGATCCAACCAGGACTTGGCGTGCGGAGCAGTGAATTCGACCGATCCCACCAAGGTGCTCTTCCAGTAGGTCCCGGCAATATAGAACTCTGCCGCCGGGGCCTGCCGGCGACACGGCTCCGCCCCCGGCGATACGGCGATCACGTGCTCCGGGTCCGAAACCCTGCCGTCACCCTCGCAGGAGGTCCTCGAGCACCAATTGACTCCGGATCTGCACCGTGTCGTCGGCATCCGGCATCCACGGGTAGTCCCGTACCTCCTCGGATGGCCGGTACGACCCATAGGGGCGGGTACACCCGGGCTCGCCCGAGGGACCCGGGCACCCATCGGTCAGGAACGGGACACCGCTCTCGACGGCGTCCTCGAGCATCCCGCCGGCCACGCCCCCAGCCCCATGGATGGTTGTCATGGTGCCCTGGTCATCGAACTCGAACCGGTCCCAGCGGAACCCCTCGTGCTGGATGAGGTACCGGGCGAGCTGGATCCGCCGCCAGCGAGTGATCGGTGCCTTGTCACTCTCTCCCAGCCGCGAGTCGGGCTCCGGGTTGAACGAGAACAGGTAGGGGAAGACCTGGCGATCACAGAGCCGAATGAACATCTCGATCATCTCGGCGTCGGTCTCGCCCAACCCCACCAGGGTGTGGCAGTTGACCTTCCAGGGCCCGAAGATGTCGCGGCTGTCGTCGACCACCTCCCAGTACTTCTCCCAGCTGAGGCCGCCCCCCGACGGGACGTCGGTCCGGTGACGGCGGAAGAGGTCCTCCGTCACCGCGTCGAGACCGATCCCGATCATGTCGGTGCCGAGGTCGTGGAACGTCTGGAGGCGGTCCCGGTTGAGCGTCGGCGGGGCGACGAGGAGCGAGAGCGGCGTTGCCACCTTCGCCCGGATCCGCTCGGTGATCTCACACGTGTCGGGGTACGCCCGGCCGTGGGTGACCATCGAGATGCACAGCCGGGTGAGCGTCGACTCGTACTTCGCCATCCGGTCCACCAGTTCACCGGTCTGCACGAGCGGCCATTCGACGCGGATGAAGGACTTGTCCTCGAAGTCGCCCGGCCGGGTGCGGGCCAGGCCGCAGTACGAGCAGTCCGAACGACAGCCGGTCTCGTAGTTGAGGAGGAGGTTGATGCCTCCGAACTCGAACGGCCGGGAGAAGCGGCCGGATTGGAAGCGGAGGGCGAGGGCACTGGCCCCCGAGATCCGCACCCAGTCGGGGCTCTCCCGCCGGTCGTCCCCGGCCACGGCCAGGGGAATGGGTTTCCTGTCGAGTGTCGTCATGCGATCTTCTCCGGGAAGTAGCAGGAACCGTCCCGCATGGGTGCGGCTGTCTCACGTCGTTCGGCTTTCGCGCCTGCCTCGAGGACGGCGGATATCAGCACGGCGGGCTCCACCCCGAGGCCGGTGCCGTCGGGGCAGGTCTCACTTGCGAGGCGGGCCACGAGGGGTTCGTCGAGTCGTGCCCACTTGAGGGCCGACTCGAAGCGCTTGAGCGGTTCGGGTATCTCGTTGAAGTCCCCCGTGAAGAGGGCGCTCTTGATCGTGTCGCCCTGGAGGGCCACGTACAGCCGGACGAGGCCCTCGGGGGTCCTCACCATGGCGCTCCCGGTCCCGTCCTCGCGGGGGGCCCGCTGGTAGAGCCATTCGTCGGATTCGTACTTGGTGGCTTGCAGCTCGGCTGCGGCATCGTGCTCGTCGGCATCGACCTCGGACGACTCGAGGCTCCATCCGAGGGCGGCGCCGAAACCTGCGGCGATCTCGTCGCGGAGGCGACCGGCGCTGATCGGGGCGCCCAGCTCCCGCCCCACCGTGGTCACCCGCTCCTCGACCGCACCCACCGCCCGGGTCCCCAGCTTGGCGGCCGGGATGTCCAGCACGTCGAGCATGAACGGGATGTCGAGGTCGGCGAGGATCGAGGAGTGGAAGAGCAGGCCCCCGGCACCGTCCAGGTAGAGCCCGAGGCCGGCGATCTTGCGTCCATCGACGACGAGGTCGTTCTTGCCGCCGAAACGGGCATCGATCCCGAGGCGCCTCAGCCCCGCAACGATCCCCTCGGAGAACCGGAGCAACACCTGCTTGGGACGCTCGGCTGCCGGCGCTTTCGTCGTCACGGCCACCCCCAACTGCCCGGACCCCATCACGATGGCACCCCCACCGGTCGGCCTCCGGTTGAAGGATGTCCCCGTGCGTGCGCAGGCGTCGACGTCGATCTCGGCCTCGAGGTGCTGGAAGCGTCCGCAGAGCGCGGCGTGCGACCGATACGTGTAGAGGCGCAACACCGAAGGGGCTTCGACCCTCCCTCGGTGGTGACTCGCCATGAGCGCCTCGTCGAGAGCAAGGCCTTCCGCTGCTTCCACCGCGTCGTGGACGAGGTAGCGCACCGCGGTCACAGGCTCACCTCCTGGTAGGTGTCCGAGCCGCCGACCCATGTCATCGAGCAGCAGTACTCGTACAGCTCGGGCTGGAGGCCCCGCGACTCGGCGTAGGCGATGGCGCCTTCCGCCGGGTAGGCGATGCCATTGAGGCCGTGGTCGACCGCCGCCTGGTCGAGGGCGACCTTCATCTCCCCCATCGGCCGTCCACATCCAAGGTTGATCTTGGTCCGGGGCATGGCTGTCCGCGCCTCTGCGAAGAAGTCGACGCACTCCTCCAAGGGGGGCGGCGGAATGTGCTCCATGGGGGTCCCCACCAGCGGGACGAGGATGACGATGATCAGGGTCGAGACGGGGTACTTGGCGATCATCTGCAAGGCCCGGTGCTCGCCTCGGAACTCCCCGTAGTGCATGCCGAGGACGATGTGGGGAATGATCGTGAGGTCGTGGTCGGCGAGCAACGCGAGCGATCGGTCGAAGTCGTCGGTCGTGAGGTCGAGGTGGTACACGTCGCGGATGGTCTCGTCGGCACCGATGATGTCGAGCATGACCCCATCGACGCCGATCTTGCCGAGGCCCTCTGCGATCGCGGGCGAGACCACGCCGGTGTGCACGACCACCTTCATCCCCAGTTCCTCCCGCACCCGCCTGATCGCGTCGAGGTGTGGGAGCAGTGGGACTCCGCCGGTCCGGGTCGACCCGCCAGAGACGAGGATGCCGTCGGTGCCGCCGGCCTTCAGTCGGGCCGCCAACTGGAAGAGGTTCACCTCCGCCTTGACCGAGATCATCCCGTCGAGGACCTTCGCCTGGCAGTGGTCGCACTGGAGGGCACAGGCATTCCCGGTGACGCTGACCGGGAGGAAGCGCCGCCGGTTGTCGGGTCGCCACTCACTCGTCTCCCACCGCTTCAAGCCGGGGGCATAGAACTCCATGGTGTCGCCGAAGTTCTCGCGGCGCAGTTCGAAACCCGGAGAGAGGACGTCGATGGTCATTCCGCCAGGATCCCTTCCAGTCGGTAGTGGCGGACCTTCTTCTCGAACGCATCGGCGACGACGGCATCACCGGACAGGAGCGCCGCCACCTCGGCGGGGTCGGATGGGTCGACTTCGTAGAGCCAGCCTGCCCCGTAGGGATCGCGCTCGATGAGGCCCGGGTCAGAAAGGAGTGCCGTGTTCACCGCCACGACGGTTCCTGAGACTGCCGCCACGATCGGCCCCACGAACTTCTCGGCTTCGATGCTGCCCAGTGCGTCGCCCCGGGTCACGTAGCCCCCGGGCTCAGCGAACGCCACCTGGGCGAGAGTTCCCGACGTCTCGACACCGAGGGGGTCCATGCCCACCCGGAGGCGGTCGTCGCGTTGCTCGATCCACAGGTGGTCGTGGATTGCGTACCGGAGGTCGGTCCTGATCTCGAATCCGGCGATCTTCGTCATGCGTGGCTCCTTGCTCCAGCTCCGAGGGCCGCCGCCAGGCGCCGGCCGACCGGTCCTTTGGTGTTGAGTCGGTGGTGGGCAGCCTCCAGCGTGAGCCCTCGTAGGCTTGCTTCCAGGTGGGCGGCCCGGCCGTTGAGGCCCGGGTCGATGAGCGTCGCCTCGGACAGCGTCCCGCCTCGCAGGGCGGCTGCAGCCCGGGTCGATCCGCCGCCACCCCCGATCACCTCGACCCCGGCCCGGATCTTCACCTTCCACACCGGCTCGGGGGCCCGAATGGGGCCCTCCATCCAGTCATCGTCGAGAAACTCCTTGTCGTACCGGGCGAGGTGGCGCTGCTCGCTGGGCGTGAGTCGGCCGGGGGTCGGCGTCAGGCCGAGCGCAGCACCGTAGGCCGCGGCGGCAGCGGCCCGGAACGCGGCAGGATCAGCCGGGTGGGCGGCGACGTGACGGCGCATGGTCCTATGGACGAGTTCGCGGGCCTCGGCATGAGGAGCTGCGAGGATCCCGCTCGCGACCTCGTGATCGAACGCCGTGATGAGGTTGCCCACCACCACGACGGCCCGCTCGATCTGGCCGGCGGCGTGCCCGCAGATCTTCGCCTCCCCCACCACCACTTCACCGTGCTCGTCGAGGGCAGCGTCGGGGATCCCGGCCTGTCGATACGCCTCCACGGCCGGGGTGAGCAGGTCGGCCAGTGCCCGGCTCCGAACCGGCGAGACGGACTCGATCGGCACCGTCACCTGGAAGAAGAACTGGTCCCGATCGAGGTAGACCGGGCCGCCCCCCACCCGGCGACGGAACACGGGGAGCCCCGCCTCCCGGCAGTAGTCGAGGTCGACCTCGGAGAGACGCCGGTGGTAGCCGATCGAGACATAGGGGGCCGTAGGTCGCATGAACGACAACGTGGGCGGCGATCCCTCCGAGACCCCTTCGGCGATGGCATGCCAGATGGTTTGGGACCGGAGCGGCGACACATCGCCGAAGTCGATGACCCGCAGGTTGGACACCAGATCCTCGTACCTCGCTCCTCGTACCTCGTTCCTTGTGCCCATCAGTCCGCGCACCGGAAGCAGTGCACTCCCAACTCGTCGATACGGGCGCGGTAGCGGTCGATCGCCTCATCCCCGGTGACGAGGCCCTTCGTCGCCGTGTCGGCCTCGGTTGGCCTGACCAGCGCCACCCAGCCCTCGCCGTAGGGGTCACGGTTGGAGATGAGGATGTCGGCCTCGTAGGTGGCATCGTTCGTCTCGACGATCTCGCACTCGAACGGCGTGTGCACAGGACCCACCCACTTGGCGGACTCGATCGTGGCGACCGAACCGCCGGCCCTGACAGTTCGCCCCACTCGTTTGAAGCGGATCGAGACCATCTTCCCCATGCGGGTCTGGGCGATGTCGGTGAGGCCGAGCCGGGCGAGGTCTCCCTCCGGATGCACCCACAGGTCACCTTCCACGTCGTAGTGGAGGTCGGGGGGCAGGTCGCATCCGAGGTAGACCGTCATCGTTCATCCCCCGCAAGTGATCCCTTCGGCGTCGAGGAACGCGCGGTATGCCGCGATTCCCGCTTCGCCGGTGACCAGTTCCCCGGACTCGGTGTCCCAATCCTCCGGGTCCATCTTGACGTACCAGCCCTCGCCATAGGGATCACGGTTGATGATTCCCGGGTCCGTGCCGAGCATCGGGTTGGAGACCGTGACCACCCCCGAGATCGGTGCGGTGACCGGTCCCACCCACTTTCCGGACTCCATCGTCCCGAGGCTCCGACCTCGCTTCACCGCCTTCCCGCCTGCCTTGGGGAGGGCGGAGATCACCGCCCCCGCCAGGTGCTGGGCGACGTCGGTGACACCGATCGTCACCACACCGTCGGCCTCCATCCGGCACCACACGTGCTTCTCCGGCCAGTACAGGAGTCCGTCGGGGATGTTGCATCCTCGTATGTCAGACACCGATCACCTCCTCATGAGCGTCTTGAACGTGATAGAGCATCAGGTCGAAGGCCACGATGCGGATCTCCCGAGCGTACTCCTCGAGGAAGCCGGGATCCCGCAGGCGGGGCTTGATCTCCTGGATGTGTGACTCGTCGCAGAACGGGCACCCGAACTCGTAGAAGCGACGTCCCCCGGCGCCGGATCTCGTCACGACCTTGTCGACGTGGTCGTCGGTGAGGTGGGCGTGGACCTCGGGGCGATTCCCGGTTCGATCGCAGAACGGGCACTTCATGCTCGATCCCGTCGCAGGTCACGCGTCCCGGCGTCCACCGCGGACTCGACCAGGACGACCACCGCTCCCCCGGCCGCGGTGATGCCCACCTGTCCGGCTTCGGGGCTCTTGGTCACCAGTCCCGCCGAGGTGAGATCGGCGACCCGCTCGGCGACCGACGGCCTGTCGAGGCCGGTCCGATCCTCGAGGGTGGCCATCGTGGCGTGCCCGGCCTCGGCCAGGACGGTGAGGATCTCGAAGCTGCGCGATTCGCAGGCCAGGCGCAGGGCCCGCAGTATCGACTCGCGGACGGACCGCTCAACTGCCGCAGCGTCGGCGACAACCGTCCCAAGCCACTCCCCGGTTCCCGCCTCCAGCCGGTCCTCCCGGTCGAGGACGCTCATCATGTAGCGCACCATGGCCGCGACACCCTCCCCGAGGGCGGCGGCGGAGTCGGTCCCCGTCGATGCGCGTCCGCCGATGGAGACGGGAATGTCAGCCAACCGGCACCGCCTCCCGGGCTCGTTCAATGAGTTGGGCGATGTCGAGCACCTCGATCCGCCCCTCGTTACCGGTTGCCTTCACCGCCTCGGAGTACATCGCAAGGTCCTTGGGGCAGGCCACGACGAAGTAGCGGACGTGCTCGCCCAACGCCACCGCCTCCCGGATCCGGTTCTCGCTCGGTCGTTCCTCGAGCCCGGAGTCATCCATCCAGATGCGGCCGCCGCCCGCACCGCAGCAGAAGCTGTTCTCACGGCACCGACCCATCTCCACGAGCTCGACACCGGTGGCTTGGATCAGCCTCCGCGGGGCGTCGTACTCCTCGGCGTAGCGACCCAGGTAGCAGGGATCGTGGTAGGTGGCGGTGCCATCCAGCCGGCCGACTGTGAGGGTTCCGGCGGTCACCAACTGGTCGAGGATCTGCGTGTAGTGGAGGACCTCGCTCTCGATCGGGTACTCGTTGCGGAGTGCGTTGAGCGTGTGCGGGTCGGTGGTGAGGATCCGCTTGTAGTCGGCTGCCGCCAGTGCCTCCATGTTCTGGTCGCGGAGCATCTCGAAGAGGCCTTCCTCGCCGGCGCGACGCACGTCGTTCCCCGAGTTGGCCTCGCCGTCGTGGAGGATGCCGAAGTCGACACCGCCGGCCTGGAGCAGCCGGGCAACGCTCTGGGAGACCTCGGTGGCCCGCGGGTCGAACGAGGCGTAGTCGCCCACGAACCACAGGTACTCGGCGGCCTCTTCCCGTACGTCCTTGATCGGGACTTCGAGGTCGCGGGTCCAGCGGGCACGCTGCCTGGCCGACTTGCCGAACGAATTGCCGCCGCGCGCCAGGGCCTGGAAGGCCGACTGCAGCCCGGACTCCACGTCGCCCAGGTCCACGAGGCGTCGACGGAGCTGGACGATCGTCGGCACGTGCTCGATGCCGACCGGGCAGACCTCCATGCATGCCATGCACGTGGTGCACGCCCACAGCGTCTCGGCGAGGATCACCCCACCCGCCACCTCCTGCTGGTCCTCGTGGCGAGGGGTGGCACCCGGCCCGTACCAGAGGTCGATGCCCGCCTTGGCGTCGCTGTATTCCCGGAGGTCGAGGATCAGGTCGCGGGCGAGCGGTGCACCGGAGGCCCTCGCAGGGCAGACCTCATCACAGCGACCACACTTGGTGCAGGCGTCCTGGTCGAGGAGCTCCTTCCATGTGAATGCCGACAGGGTGGCGTAGCCGGGGGCGGCCGCATCCTCGACCGGGGGAAGGCTCCGAGCGGAGCCCTCCTTGGTGAAGAGAAGGTCGACGATGTCCGTCACGGTGTGCATGCCCTTGGAGTAGGGGACGTAGGCGACGAACGACAACGCTGCCAGCGTGTGCACCCACCAGGTCGTCATCCGGGCGACATCGTTGGCTGCCGTGCCGAGACCGGCAAACAGCTTCCCGATGATCCACCCGGCGAAGGAGACCGCCTCGAAGCCGGGGAAGTCCGTGGCGGCGATCCGGAAGCCTTCGAGGAAGAACCCGGACACCCCCAGGAACAACAGGATCAGCATGAATACCCGGTCATCCCGGCGGTAACCGTCCCGGTCGGAGGCCCGCCCGTCGACCCGGTCGTACTCCAGGCGCGGCGGGCGCATCCGGTTCCGCCGATAGGCCAGCATGAGCAGGCCGACGATGAACCCGATCCCGAAGAGATCGAGGACGAGTGCGTAGACCACGTAGAACGTCCCGGTCCAGAACTGCCATTCGGGACGGCGCAGCGCCAAGCCGATGATGTCCTCGTCGATGGCGATGATCGAAGTCCCAGCCAGCATGACGAGGAAGCCCCAGAAGACGAGGAAGTGGGCGACACCGACGTACCGATCCCGCTTGGCGACGGTCCGCTGCGAGGCGATGACACCGACAGCTCGCATCAGTCGAAGCAGCCCCCCTCGCCCGGCGGCCCGACCCTGGCGGTACTTCTTGATCCTCTGCCAGAACCCGAGGAAGAAGAACCCGATCGAGATGGCGGTGAGGACGTAGAAGAGCGCGGTCGCCCACGGGGCGAACCCGAGGAACGTCTCGCGGCCGGGCGTGTCCCCGACGTTCGCCAGGGCAAGCAGGCTCGGCATCAGGCCTCGAGGGCGTCGACGAGTTCAGGAAGGAGGTCGAACAGGTCGCCGACCCACCCGTAGTGCGCGACACCGAAGATCGGGGCGTGCGGGTCGGTGTTGACGGCGATGATCGTCGACGAGTCCCGCATCCCCTCGATGTGTTCGGGGGCACCGCTCACTCCCAATGCCAGGTATACCTTCGGCTTGACGGTGAGGCCCGACTTGCCCACTTGGCGGCTCTTGGGGAGCCACCCCTGGTCGACCACCGGTCGGGAGGCCGCCACGGCCCCGCCGAGGGCGGTGGCGACTGCCACGGCTTCCTCGATGTTGTCCTCGGACTCGATGCCGCGGCCCACCACCACCAGCACGTCCTGGGTGGTGATGTCCACGTCACCGGCCTCGGGTTGGCTGAGCGAGGAGAACGCAACGCCGAGAGGACCGAGGTCTGCCTCAGCGTGCTCGATCGTCGCAGCGCCGCCGGCCCGACCCTCCGACGCAGCAGCCGCACCCGAGAGGACCGCGAAGACCGCGCGTCCGCCCGCCACCGCCACATCCGCCTCGATCTTGCCGCCATACAACTGACAGGTGGCCTGCAACCCCCCGGCCGCGCGCACGTCCTGGCAGAACGAGACGAGCGGCAGATCGGCCGCTACAGCGACCGATGCGGCGATGTCCATGCCCGTCGATGTGTAGGGCACGAGGACCACGGCCGACCCCCGGGCACCGATGATGGAGCTGAACGCCAGTGCGTGTCCCTCGGGGTTGAAACCAGCCAGGGCGGGGGTGTCGACCACGACGATCGTGTCGGCGCCGCTCAACTGGGGGGCCATGTTCGCGACGCCATCGCCGGCGACGCCGGCGACGACGCTCCCACCCAACTCGCCGGCCAGGCGTCGGCCGAGGGCGATGAGTTGGAACGTGATGTCCGTGAAGGCGCCCTGGAGGTGCTCGGTGACCACGAAGACTTCGGTGCTCATGGTGCTCCTCCTATCCGACGCCAGCTTGGCGAATGATCTCGACGATGCGTTCGGCGGCCGCGATCTCATCGCCACCAATCATCTCGGCACGCTCCCCGGACTCGGGGACCCGCATCTCCGTGATGGAGATCCGCGGTGCGGAAGACGGCGCATCGACGTCCACCTCCTCCAGCGGTCCCGCCTGCTGCGCCTGGCGGATGCGGCTCACCGCCACATACCGGGGCGCCTCACGGGCGGCTTGCACGCCGAGCACGGCGGGGAGGCGAACCTCGTACTCGGCGGTGAGGCCGCCCCAGAACTCCTTCGTGACGGTCAGGCCCGAACCGCTGGGGGTGGTCCCCGTGACCACCGAGATGTGGGGTACCCCGAGCGCCGAGGCTACGAGGGCCGAGACCTGTCCATCGAGCTCGTCGGGGGCTTGGACGCCACACAGGACGAGATCGAAGCCGGACAATGCGGACGCGAAGAGGCCACTGAGCGCCTTGGAGTCGAGCGACCCGACATCGGTGCCCAGCTTCCGGGCCGAGTGTGCCCCCTTGGCGATGGCGGTGTAGAGCATCTGGTCGACCTCGTCACACGAGCCAGGGGCGAGAACGGTCACGGTCCCACCGACCTCCTCGGAGAGGAGCAGGGCTTCCTCGAGTGCATGCTCGTCGAACTCGTTGAGAACGAAACCGAGGTAGGTGCGGTCGAGGTCGGTCGCGTCGTCGTTGAGTTCCAGTTCCTCGACCGGGTCGGGCACCGGACGCAACAGCACGGCGATGTTCATCGTTCTCCTCTCATCAATCGGTGGGAAGGCCCATGGCCCTGGCCAGCAACTCCGCGATGTCGAGGACCTGCAGCTTCTCGTCGTTGTTGGTGGACTTCACGGCGTCCTCGAAACGCGATACCTCGTAGGGGCACACGACGCACAGGGTGTCGGCACCGGTCTCGACTGCTTCGAGGACCCGCTTCTCGGAGAGTCGCATCGACTGGTGGTCGGCGGCCAGTCCGTCGAGCCACATGCCGCCACCCCCACCCCCGCAGCAGTAGCCGTTCTCCCGGATCCGCCACATCTCCGTGAAGGTCGTACCGGGGAGGGCCTCGATGAGCTGGCGGGGGGCGTCGTACTCGCCGTTGTGGCGTCCGAGGTAGCAGGGGTCGTGGTAGGTGATGTTGAGCTCGAGCTCCTCGCTCAGCCCCAACTGCTCGACGCGCTCGGCCAGGAACTGCGTGTAGTGCATCACGTTGTACTCGCCGCCCCGGGACGGGTACTCGTGGAGGAAGGCGTTGTAGGCGTGCGGGTCGGTGGTGAGCAGGACGTCGAACTCGTACTGGTTGAGCACACCGATGTTGTGCTCGGCCAGCATCTCGAACAGGCCGGCCTCCCCGGCCCGCAGCATCGAGTCGCCGTCGTGGTGCTCCTCGGCCCCGAGGATGGCAAAGTCGACCCCGAGTTCTGTCAGGACACGGGCCAGGGCCTTCGATGCGTCGATACCCCGCGAGTGATAGGACGGATAGTCCGAGACCCACCACAGCACGTCGACCTTCCTCCCGAGGTCGGCCATGATCGGAACTTCGACGTCGATGCCGTTCGCCCAGGCCGGCCGGCGCTTGGGGTTCTTGCCGAGCGGGTTGCCGTAGCGGGCGGTCTTCTCGAAGACGTCCTGGAGTTCCTCCGGCACGTCGCCCGCCAGCACGGCCTCCTTGCGGACCGCTGGGATGATCTGCATGAAGTCGACTTCCTTCGGGCAGACCCGCAGGCAGTTGATGCAGGTGGTGCACAGCCAAAGGTCGGGATGATCGAACAGGTTCTGCCCGACCTGCACGTTGCGGTAGACCTTGCGGGGCCCGTAGCTGCCGACGTGGTCGACCGGGCACACCGCCACGCACTGTGAGCACTGGTAGCAATAGGTGAGGGAGATGCCGCCGTCGAGGTCGGCGATGCGGTCGAGCACGCTGAGGTCGTAATCCCAGATGACCCTTTGTTCGAACATCCGGTTCCAGTGGCCGGAGATGTCCATGCCCTCGAGCACGAACTCCTCGTGCTCGAGGACCTTCGAGGGATCGACCTTCGGGTTGACCTCGGCGCTCACGCTGCAGCTCCTTCCACGAGGGCGCTCTTGTGCACACCCAGCAGCCGTCGCAGCAATTCGGGGAGCTGGGGCATGATCTTGGCGAACTCCTGGGTCATGCGGATGCGGAGCGTCGTGTACATGTAGACGGCATACACCGAGGCGAGGAAGACGTCGGTGCCGAAGCGGTGGTTGTCGGTCACCCGGAATCCTGCGGCCTCGCCCACATGGGTCACGAAGGCGACGGCCTCACCCACCCTGCGGTACGTGTCGGCGGTATCGATGCCGGTGAGGCTCACCTCATCCATGGTCACCAGGGCCAAGGCCCCCTTCTCGCTGTCGGGGTCCCACATCCAACGGGTCCACAGCCAGTGGCGCTCCGGGTCGGTGAAGTGGAGGAGCTCCGAGCCCAGGTCATGGCCGATCGTGGCCGGGAGCCCCCGGCCGATCGCCGAGAAGCGATCGTGGAACGCAGCGAGCCGATCCGCCGGGTCACCGGTCCCCCACAGCAGGTGGTTCGCGTGGTCGATGAACCCCGGAAGGGTGACATCACCGAGGATCACCTCGGTCCGCCTCCGGGTGGCGAAGACCGACCGCAGCAGGGCTTCGGCGTCCTCGAGGCTGAGCGATCCGATCCGATCCGGGCTGAGCAATCGCCCGAAGGCGTCGGCTTTGTGTTCGAGCAGGCGCGCGATGTCGCCCAGCTCTTCCTTGCTGACCTGTTCGAGGGCCAGGCGGGTGAACTCGGTGGCGGTGGGCGTGTCGACTACCTGCCCCTGGAGCACTGGCTGCTGTCTCAGACGGGCACCCCCACCGAACGCACGAGCGCCACAGCCTTGGCCGCTGCCGCTCCGGCCGACGACATGACGTCGTCGAGGTCGGCCGGACCCGTGCAGGACCCGGCCACGAAGACGCCGGGGACGCTGCTCGAGACGGTGTCGAGGCTGCCGTGTGGCCGATCGACGAAGCCGTACTTGTTGGTTGGGAGGCCGAGGACGTTGGCCATGGTCCTGGTGCCCTGGCTCGGCTCCATGCCGACCGCCAGCACCACGATGTCCATGGGGATCTCCATCGGCCGACCCATGGTCGTGTCCTCGCCCCGCACCACCAGGCGTCCGTTCTTGGACAGGATCTCGGTGATGATGCCCTTCACGTAGTTGACGCGATGCTGTTCCTGTGCCGGCCAGTAGATCTCGTTCTCCCAGTAGCCGTACATGCGCATGTCGATGTAGAAGATGAACACCCGGGCGTCGGGAACTTGTTGGCGGATCTCGATCGCCTGCTTGGAGGAGATGCCACAACACACCTTCGAGCAGTACTCGTTTCCGATCTGGCGATCCCGCGACCCGACGCACTGGATGAACGCCACCCGCTCGGGGGCCTTCCCGGTGGAGGGGACGACGAAGCTGTGGTCCTTGAGCATTCCCTCGGCGTCGGCGATGGTGATGACGTCGGGGAGTTCGTAGTACTGGTACTGCTGGGTCTCCCGCCCGGGGTCGAAATGCTGGAACCCCGTCGCCAGCACGATGGCACCGGCCCCGATCGACTCCGATCCGCCGTTGCTGGTGAGGGTGACCGTGAAGTCACCGGCGGACCCCGTCACCTCGGAGACCTCGGTGGAGGTGCGCAGGTCGACGTGCGGGCTCGACACCGCCGCCTCGATGAGTTCACCCACGGCCTCCTCGGCCGAGCGGAACCCGTGGGTCAGCGCCGCGTAGCGCTCCTGGATCGGTCGCCCGCCCGGGCTGTCGGATTTCTCGACGAGCACGACGTCGGCCCCGAGGCCGGCCGCGACAGTGGCCGCTTCCAACCCGGCGGGGCCGGCCCCGATCACTACCACCTTGCCGTCAGGCATCCGCGTCCTCCCAGCTGAGGAATTCGATTTCGTTCCGTTCGAGCCGCTTCAGGTCCGACTCGAACTCGATCCACGCCTTCTCCCAGTCGATCCCCATCTTCTCCAGGAGAGCTCGGTAGTCCGTCGAATGCCAGTGGAGCTGGCAGACCCGATAGGGATGGGCGCCCATGGCGAGGGCCGCGAACTGGGCGTCGGACAGCACCGGGACGCCCACGTTCCGACCATGGGCCTGGACGGCGAACTGGCTCTTGTCGAGGGTGGTCACGCAGCCCGTGTCATGGGTGATGACGACGTCGGGGTTGGCCTCCTCCTTCATCACCTCGATCTTGCGCATGGTCGCGAATGACCGGCTGAAGTCCCGCTGCACGAGGATGTGCCGGAAGCCGAACCCACAGCAGTCAAAGAAGGTCGAATAGTCGCCCACCTCGGCGCCCAGGGCCTTGATGAGCCCTGTGACCGTGGCGGTCCGCTGACCCCCGTAGAGGTCGGGGTCGTAGATGGCGTCCTCCTGCACGAGCTTGTAGTAGTGGCAGGCCGGGTGCACCGAGGCCACGATGTTCGAGAAGTTGAGCGTCTGGGCGGCGGCGATGCGGTGCCGCATGACATGGACCCACTCCGAGTAGTGGACGACTTCCTCGGGCCAGACCAGCTGCTTGCCGAGCTTCCCCATGATGTCGCGTACCTTCGAACGGAGGTCGGCGTGGTGGACGAGCTCCTCGCGGACCTCCTTGTAGTGGCCGTAGGAGGTCCCACAGTGGATGATCGGGAAGTGGCCGCTCTCGTGGGCGGCCGCGAAGTTGCGAGTGGCCACCGCGGCTTGGGCAACGGCATTGGAGGTGGCCGAGGCGTAGTAGTTCCACGCGGTACAGGACGTCTGGTCCTTGGGGTCCTCATACTTCATCCCCAGCTGCCGGTTGAGCCAGAAGATCGCCGTCGAGTAGCCGGGGATGTGCCCGCACTGCCCGCAGGACTTGTGGTGCCAGGTCATCTGCTCGGGGATCTTCTTCATGCGCCCGTACTTCGTCATGACCTCGATGTAGGGCTCGGGGACGCGCTGGACGATGAGCTCGCCGGCTGCCTCCAACTCGAACAGCGTCTCGCGGATGTCGACCGTCGGGGCATCCGCGACGTCGGGCCGGAACGGGGCCCGCTTGATGGATTCGATGGGGATGGTGGCCATGGGGGAGCCTTCCTATATCTCGTAGCCGGCGTCTTCGAGGGTCTCTTCCATGACGTCGACGATGATCATGTGGAGGCCCTCGTCGACCTCCTCGATCATGGCCATGACGTCCGAGTGGTGCCAGATGAGGTACAGCTCGATGAGCGTGGACTCCGACACCTCCCACCCGGTCGAGGTGGTGTGCAGCGTCTCGGGGGGCAGGGCCCGCCGCCACAGGTCGAGGTTGTCCGACACGGTCTGGACATCCGGTCCCCAGTCGGGGAAGGCGTCCGGTTGGAGCATGTCGGGTGAGACCTGCGTGCCGGTGGTCATGATCTTGTAGACCACCCGCCCGTAGCCCTCGAGCGCCTTCTGCGAAGTGCGGAGCCCGTTGCGGACCGCAACCTCGCGCATGATCGTGATCACGCCTCCCGGGGAGTTCTGTCGGGGACAGCGGTTGCAGGAGAAGCACTGGGAGCAGTTCCAGACGTCATCGTTCATCTGCTCGTAGATGAGCTCGACGTCCTCGCGGCCGGCGGCCTGTGCGATCTTGCGGGGGGAGAAGTCGTAGAAGCGGGCCGAGGGGCAGGCCGCCACGCAGATGCCGCACTCGTAGCATCCGTAGAGGTAGTCGGGGAATCGGGTGTCGGCCTTGACCTCCTCCCACAGCCTGAGCTTCTCCTCGAACGGTACGTCGGTGTAGGTGTGGGGCGCCAGGGTGGCCCCCGGCGTCCGGGAGAAGGTGATCTCGGGGGCAGCAACGGCAGACATCAGAAGCTGATCACCGCGTCGGCCTCGACGGCGAGGTCGTTGAACGCGGCCCCACCGATCATCTCGACACCGTCGATCATGTCGTCCATGGTGAGGTCGTTGAGGTCGAGCGACGGCTGACAGACGAGGAGTCGCACCCCGAGGTCCAAGGCCTGGGAGATGAAGCTGGCCAGCGGAGCGCCGCCTTGCTTGGCTGCCATGGTGTCACCGGTCCCCTTCACGAGCAAGGTCGGTCCGTGCATCGTGAAGTAGATGGCGGCGTTCATGTCCATGGCGGCAGCGGCGGTCGCCAGGTAGAAGGGCGTGGCCGATTTCGACGGCTCGTCCACGCCGTGGGTCTGGACGTAGACGACCGACGCTTCGTCATCCATTCCGGGGCTCCTTGGCAGCGGTCAAACGAAGAGAGCCAGGTCGGCCTCGGACGCGAAGTCGAGGAACGCGGTTGCCCCGAGGCAGGAGACGCCATCCATGATGTCGTCCATTTCGACGTTCATGACGCCCATGGTGGTGGCGCAGGCGTAGAACACCACCCCGGAGTCGACACAGGTCTCGAACAGGTCGTCGTAGTTCGGGATCCTGCTGGAACTCATCCAGCTCTTCATCATCTTCGTGGCCACCCAGTTCATGCCCGGGAGGATCCCCAGGATCGTGGGGACCTTGATCTCGGCGAACGGAGGCGGCGAGGCGGCGTTGCCCACCGCCGACACTTTCAGCTTCTTCGACCGCTTCTTGTTCACCATGTCGAGGCCATAGAAAGTGCAGAAGACCCCGACCTCCCATCCGAGCGCACCGGCAGTCGAGGCCATGATGAGGACCGGGTAGACCTCATCGAGGCCACCCTTGGAAGCCACAAGGGCGAGCCGGCGGGGCTTCTCATCGTCATCGACGGCGGCCATCTCCGTGAGCGCTGCGGTTGTTGCTTCGATGGTCATGCTGCCTCCTCACCGGTTCCGGCGGAACCAGAATTCGAATACGCCACCTTCAGTGTTCTGCGCGATCAGGTCGTTCTTGGTCTGCTTGGCCCACGCCACCATGTCGGGCGGAGCGCCCGGGTCGTCAGCGGTCATCTTCAGGACTTGGCCGATCTCGATCTCCTTGATCGCCTTCGACGTCTTGACGACGGGCATGGGGCAAAGCAGGCCGATGCAGTCGAGGACCTTGTCCGCGTGGATCTCGGTCGACACGTTCCGGCTCCTTCCCCGGGTTCTGTCCCCGGATCGACGGAGTCACATCGATCATGCGTACATCCGCATCATCGAATATGCTTGATCGAGTATCGGGGCCACACCCGGCCCGCGTCAAGCCAATCAGGGGTATTTCTTTCCAGATGCACGGATATTCCTTCGTCAACCAGCACATCGCCGCAGAACGCTCCCGCACCCGGTCCGAGGTCTCGGCGGTCCGCACGGGACCCCAGCGGTCGGCATGTGCCACAATGAGCCGCCGATGAATGACCTCACCGCCGAGTTTGCCGAGCTCCACGCCCGCATCTGCAAGGGCCTCGCCGACCCCAAACGCCTCCTGATCCTCAACGCGCTCCGGGATTCCGAGCTCTCGGTCACAGAGCTCTGCGAGGTACTCGAGCTTCCCCAGGCGAACATCTCCCAACACCTCGGCGTCCTTCGAGACAGGGGCCTCGTGACGAGCCGTCGGGACGGGCAGTGGGTGTTCTACTCCGTTACCTCGGTCAAGATCATCCAGGCCCTCGACCTGCTCCGGGAGATGCTCGCCGAGCAGACCGCCATGCCGGTATTCATCGGGCAATCGGCGTAGGGCGGTCAACGACCCCGCAACGCCAGCGCGACCGCCTCGACTCGGCTGTGTACGCCCAGCTTCGTGAGGATGTGCTGCACGTGGTTCCGGACCGTCGCCCCAGACACGAAGAGCCGTTCGGCCACCGCGGCCCCGTCCAGCCCCTCGGTGAGGAGTTGGAGCACTTCCCGTTCCCTCGGCGTGAGGACGGCCAGCGGATCGACGCCGTTGCCCGTGGGAGCGTCCGACCCACTGAGACGCTCGACGACGAACCGCTCGAGCTCGGGGGGTAGGGAGACCTCGCGGACCAGATGGACGAGCCTGCATTGCTGACGGAGATCGGCCGGCGGAACGATGGTCGAGGCGTTCAGCCACAATCGCCGACCCGATGCGGCCCGCCCCAGCACCTCCCGTGTCTCGATGAGTTCGTCGGCTGCACCCGGCTGGGCCGCCGGACAGAACCCGTCGCACAGTCCCTCTCCGTTCCGGTCGCTCCAGCACAGGACGTCGTGGCACGGGCGCCCCAGCGCATCCTCCGGCGCGTAGCCGAGCAGCTTCGTCGCCGCCTGGTTCCAGCCGATGATGCGGCGGTCCCCATCGATGGCGACCATGGCGTCGGTCGTCCTCCCGATCACGTCGAGGAGGTCGCTCAAGGGTCCTTCGACACCGGCGTCAACGGCAGTCACGTCAGCCATGGCGCCGACTGTATGGTCGATCCTGCGGCGCGTCAAAGACCAGATGGAGCCGGGCGGAGGTCAGGGCTGTTGACAGCCGGCACCGCGTGGCATCCAGACCTAGCCGGCGCCGAGGCTCCTCCCGCCACACACATACAGTGTCTGGCCGGTGACGTAGGACGATTCATCGGCGGCGAGGAACAGCACGGCGTTGCCGATGTCCTCCGGGGTACCGATGCGGCCGGCCGGGATCGTCTTGATGAGCCGTTCCTGCACCTCGTCCTTGAGACCCCGGAAGAGCGGCGTGTCGACGAGGGCCGGCGCGATGGCGTTGGCGGTGATCCCGTATCTCGCCAACTCGAGGGCGAGGGTCCGGGTGAGGCTGATGACCGCTCCCTTGGAGGCGGCGTAGTTGGCCTGGCCCGGGCCACCCAACCATGCCCGGGACGAGATGTTGATGATCCGCCCCGATTTCTGCTCCATCATGTGGGGCGTAACCGCCCGGCAGGTCAGGAACTGCGACTTGAGATTGACCTTGAGGACGAGGTCCCAGTCGTCCTCCGTCATCTTGGCCAGCCAGCCGTCCCGGGCCATCCCGACGTTGTTCACGAGGATGTCGACCCGGCCGAACGCCTCGATGGCACGTTCCACCAGGGAGGCGGCGCCTTCGGCATCGGCGACGTCGGCGGCGATACCGACCACGTCGAGTCCTGCGGCCTTCATCTCGGCGGTCGCTTCCTCGACCTTCTCGGGTACGAGGTCGTTGATGACCACCTTTGCCCCCGCCTCGGCAAGGACCCGGGCGATCCCCATGCCGATGCCCTGTCCCGACCCGGTGACGATCGCTACTCGGTCTGTGACATTCATCTCAGTATCTCCTCAACGGCCCTTGAACTCTGGGGAACGCTTCTCCACGAAGGCCTGGATGCCCTCGGCCCGGTCCTCACTGGCCCGCAGCACGGCGTGGCTGGTCGATTCGAGTTCGAGGCCGGTCTCGAGGTCGGTCTCCGTGGCCCGGTTGATGAGCGCTTTCACGCGGTCGTGGGAGAGGGGTGCCCGGCTGGCGATCCGCTCGGCGAGCTCCATGGTCCGCTCCATGAGCTCGTCGTCACCAACGACCCGGTTGATGAGGCCCATGCGGAACGCTTCCTCCGCCGTGACGGGGTCACCCGTGAACATGAGTTCCTTGGCGTAGCCGGGACCGATGAGCCGTGTTGCCCGTTGGGTCCCCCCCGCCCCGGGAAGGCTCCCCACCTTGGCTTCGGGGAAGCCGAGTTTGGATCCCTCGGTGGCGACCCGCAGGTCACCGGCGAGGGCGAGTTCGAGGCCACCCCCGAGGGCATAGCCGCGGATGGCCATGATCACCGGCACATGAAGGTCCTCGAGGCGACCGAACACCTCCCGGACGAGCATGCCCAGGGGATCATGGATGAGCCCCGCCTCGAAGGCAGGACCGCGACTCTTGAGGTCGGCGCCCACACAGAACGCCCGCTCCCCCGCCCCGGTCACGACCAGGGCTCGGGTGTCGGTATCCGATTCGATCCCGTCGAGGAGACCCTTCATCGTCTCCAGCATCCCGACCGTCAGGGCATTCATCGCCTGCGGGCGATTGAGGGTGAGGACACCGACCGCTCCCACGCGCTCGAAGAGCACCTCGTCCATCTCGGTCGACTCCACTGGGTCAGCTGCCACGACTGGCTCCTCTCGTTCGTCTCATTGTTCGCCCTCCGGCCCACGCACGATGCCTTCACCGAGGAGCGTCTCGATCTCGTTGCCGGCAAACCCATTCTCGTCCAGGATCGCCACCGTGTGTTCGCCGGGGATGGGGGGTGGTGGGCCAGAGACGTCGATGGGGGTTCCCGAGAGGCGGCCCGGGAAGACGGGAGCTCGCACCGGCCCCGTGGCCGGATGGTCGACGGTGCCGAGCGTTCCGCCCTGGATCACGTGCTCCTCGCCCACGAGCTCGGGGTAGCTCAGCAGTGGCCCGCACAGGATGTCGGCGGCGTCGAGGAGGTCGATCCACTCGGCGGTGGTCCGCTCCCGGAAGAGCGGTTCCAGGGTCTCGCGCAGGGCTGGGCGCCCACGCACCCGTTTCTCGTTCGTGTCGAAGCGAGGGTCGGTGGCCAGCACCGGGGCTCCGAGGACGTCGCACAAAGCCGGCCAGCGTTGGGGCGTGTACGCCGCGACCATCACGTGGCCATCCCGTGTGGGGAACGCCTCGTTGGGGGCGGCATAGGGGGCGGCGCTCCCGAGCCGTTTCGGCGACTCCCCACTGGCGAGGAACATCGAGAGGGGAACGACCTGGTAGGCGAGGAGCGCGTCGAGCAGGGAGACGTCGACCCGCTGGCCGATGCCCGAACGCTCCCTCGAGAGGAGCGCCGCCAGGATCGCCTGGGTCGTGTACATCCCGCCGGCCATGTCGGCTGCGGGGACGCCCACCTTCACCGGTGGTCCGTCCTCGGTGCCGGTGACGCTCATGATCCCGCCCATGGCCTGGGCCACACCGTCGACGCCGGGCCGGTCCCGCCACGGGCCTTCCTGGCCGAAGGCGGAGATGGCGGCATAGACGAGGCGCGGGTTGCGGGCGGCCATGACCTGGTACCCGATCCCGAGGCGATCAGCCACGCCCGGCCGGAAGCTCTCGAGTGCCACGTCGCACCGGTCGGCGAGCCGCAGGACGACCTCGGCCCCGGCCGGGTGCTTGAGGTCGATGACGATGCTGCGCTTGTTGCGGTTCATCCCGAGGAACGAGGCCGCCACCCCTCCGACGAACGGAGGGCCGAGGAGCCGCCCCCACTCCCCGCCCGGGGGTTCGACTTTGATGACCGACGCACCCAGGTCGCCCAGCGCCATGGCGCAGGTCGGTCCTGCCGCGCCCTGCGAGAGGTCCAGCACGCTCGTCCCGGCGAGGGCTCCAGTCAACGAGTCGCTCCTGCTGCGAGCGTCATGGCCAGATGACCGGTTGCTCCCCGCACCGCGAAGCGGGCGAACTCGAGGGCAATCCCCTCCGGTGTGTAGGCACCTCCGGGCCGGTACCAGCGGACCACCGAGTTGCACATGCCGAGCACGGCCTTGACGGCAATGCCCGCGTCCTGCTCAACGAACTCACCGGAGGCGATACCTTCGTCGTAGATCGCCCGGAAGAGATGCTCGTAGCGGTCGCGCTTCTCGACGTGGGCGGCCTCGAACTCCCGGCTGAGGTACCGCCCCTCCTCCGAGTAGCAGGCGAGGGCGTCGAGATCCCTGATCGCCTCGACCGTGTGGATCACGACGGCCTTCCCGAGCCGCTCGGCGGGGGGAAGGTCGGATTCGGACACCTCCCGGACGAGGGGGGTGGCGCGGTTGACGGTGAGTTCGACGATCTCGGCCAGCAACGACTGCTTGCTTGGGAAGTGGTGATAGAGGCTCGACTTGGTGATGCCGACCTCGGCCGCGAGGTCGGCCATGCTCGTGCCGTTGAAGCCCTTGGCACGGAAGAGGGCAGCAGCCTCCTGAAGGATGCGATCCCGGGTGGAAGGTGGGGAGCTCACCTCGAAGCCCCGTTGACCATCTCCATGCCCGCGTTGACCGCTTCCAGGTTCATCTTCTTGTGGCGGGCGGGAACCATGCGCAGGACGGTCTCGCGCAGGGCGTCGGCGTCCACCAGGCCGGCATAGGCCTGCACCACGCCGAGGGCGACAACCCCTGTGACGAGCTCCGCGCCCGAGACGGCGCGGGCGGTGTCGACCACCGGGAACGAGCTTCCTCGGTCATCCATGCCGATTTCGCAGCGGCTGTCGTAGACGCAGTCAGCAGCCCCGTTCAGCTCGGGCCGGTATTTGGCGTACGCCTCGGAGTTGAGGGCAATGAGGAGGTCGATGCTGTCCGCGAGGGGAAACCCGATCGGTACCGACGAGATCACGACGTCGGACCGGCTGGCACCACCCCTCGATTGCGGACCGTACACCTGGCTGTGGGTGGCGTGGAGGCCGCTGGCGATGGCGGCCTCGGCGAGGATCTTCCCAGCGGTCACCACCCCTTGGCCACCGGCTCCGGCGATGCGGATCTCCCGCCGGCTCACGGTCGGGCACCGTTGGGGTTGCCGACGAATGAGGGACGGACCTCACGGTGCAGCACGCCCATCTTGATCCCGGCGGGGGTCGGCGATGACGGGATGTGGTTGACGAAGCCCTTGAGGGAGAGCGGAACGGCGACGTCGGCGTCGCGTCTCGCCATCCACGAGAGCATTTCACTCCCCCGCCCCACCTTGTTGTAGCGCCCGAAGTACTCGGGGCAATCGCTGATGACCTCGATGAACGCGAAACCGGGGTGGGTCATCGCGTCCGCCATGAGCTTCGTCATCTCCAGCGGGTTGGCCGCCATGACCCGCGCCACGTAGCTGGCCCCGGCCCCGATGAGGAGCTTGCAGGCGTCGAAGTCGGGTTCGTTGTTGCCGGCCGGCGTGGTCGAGGCCACCGCGCCGGTCGGGGTGGTCGGGGCGGCCTGACCACCCGTCATGCCGTAGATCGAGTTGTTGAGGAGCAGCACCGTGATGTCGATGTTGCGGCGGGCGGCGTGGATGAGGTGATTGCCACCGATGGCGAGGCCATCGCCGTCGCCGGTGACGACCACGACGTTCAGGTCCGGGCGTGCCAGCTTGAGCCCGGTGGCGAAGGCAGGGGCCCGGCCATGGGTTCCGTGCAGGGTGTTGATGTCGATGTACCCCGCCAGGCGACTGCTGCATCCGATCCCGGCGACCATCGCCAGCTTGTCCTTGTCGAGTTGGAGCTGATCGATCGCACTGATGAACGACTTGAGCACTATCCCATGGGCACACCCGGGGCAGAGAACGTGGGGCATCGCCCACTCGCGGAGATAGCTCTTCATGTCGGTGGTCTTCATGTCGGTCGTCATGACCGTCCTCCTGCAGCAGACATCAGTGTTTCGAACAGCTCCGAAGGGGTGATCGGCTCACCGTCGGCCCGGTGGTGGCCGATGATCTCGGCTTGGCCGAGGGCCGCCCGTTGTACCTCATGGATGAGCTGGCCACGGTTCATCTCGGCCACGAGGATCGTGTCGACCCGACTCGCCACCTCCGCGACGTGGGCATCGGGGAACGGCCAGATCGTGATCGGTCGGATGAGCCCGGCCTTCACCCCGGCTTCGCGGGCCCGGTTCACCGCCTCCTTGGCGGACCGACCGGTGATGCCGTAGGCGAAGACGGCGATCTCGGCGTCGTCGAGGAGGTGGGTCTCGACTTCGATGATCTCGTCGAGATGCCCCTCGATCTTCCGGTGCAGCCGCTCGATCAGGGCACCGGCCACCTCGGCATCGTTGGTCGGGAAACCCCGCTCGTCGTAGGCGAGGCCGGTCACATGGAATCGGTACCCGTCCCCGAAGGCCGGGAGCGGTGGGGTTCCGTCCGGTGGGGCTGCCCGCGACATGAACTCGTCGGGACCGACGGACGGGAACGCACGGTTGACGACCTCGACCGTGTCGGGGAAGGTGGCGCTTTCGCGGGTGTGGGCGATGATCTCGTCGAAGACGATGGTGACGATGGTCCGGAACCTTTCGGCCAGGTTGAAGGCGCGAACGGTGACGTCGAACACCTCCGAGACCGACGACGGGGCGAGCACGATGGCCGGGTGGTCTCCGTGGGTCCCCCAGCGGGCCTGCATGACATCGCCCTGCGAGGGAGAGGTCGGGAGACCGGTGCTCGGGCCGCCGCGCATGACGTTGACCACCACGCACGGGACCTCGGCCATGGTGGCGTAGCCGATGTGTTCCTGCATGAGGGAGAACCCGGGTCCGCTGGTGGCGGTCATGGCCTTGGCTCCGCCCAACGATGCACCGACCACCGACGCCAGGGAGGCGATCTCGTCCTCCATCTGGACGAACGTCCCGTTCACCGCCGGGAGCAGCCGCACCATGTGCTCCGCGATCTCCGAGGATGGGGTGATCGGGTAGCCACCGTAGAAGGTGCACCCGGCAGCGATGGCGGCCCTGGCAACGGCCTCATTCCCTTGGACGAGTCTGGTCTGGGCCATCAGGTGGTTCCTCCGACAGTTCCGGCGCCCACCGCAACAGCAGTGCCGGGGGCGTTGATCTCGATGGCGAAGTCCGGGCACAGCATCACGCACAGCCGACAACCCGTGCAGGCCTCGGGCTTGGGGATGGTCAGTTTGCCGTCGCTGTTCACTGCCAGGCAGTACTCGGGGCAGACCATCGAACAGATGTTGCAGTTGCTCGCCTTGCACCAGGTGTGGTTGATCTCGATCTCGTGCGGCCCGGAGAAGCCCTCGGGGTCGGGGACCGGGACGGGGACGGACGCCTTGGCGACGTCACGACCCACTCGGAACGCCTCGAGGTTCACTTCGATCGTCTTGGGCGGGACGAGTTGCTCGATGGCGTTGAGCCAGTGGACCTCATCGATGTCGATGTAGGCCGCCACGGAGCCGATGAGCACGCTGTTGGCGGCCTTGATGTTGCCGAGTTCGGCCGCGGTGGCCGCGGCGTCGATGAGACGGGTGTTCAGGTCCCGCCCGTCGAAGACCTTCGTCTCCACACCCGGGTAGCGGCGGGTCCAGGCCCGCCGATCGACGCAGGCCCCAGGAGGGACGATGGTGCGAACGTCCACGACCACGGCGCCGCCGGGTCGAACGTATTGCAGCCAGCGAATGGCCTCGGCCCACTCGAATGCGGCGAGGACGTCGGCGGTGCCGAAGGGGACGAGAGGGCTGTCGACCTTGTGGCCCCAGCGGATGTGGCTGAAGACGGATCCGCCTCGCTGGGCCATCCCGTGGACCTCGCTCTGCTTCACGTCGAAGCCGGCCCGAAGGAGGGCATCGGCAACGATCATGCTGCCGAGGATCACGCCTTGCCCACCGACCCCGGCAAGGAGCAGGCCGTGCGTCCGCTCAGGCATCGACGGTCTCCTTCTCGGGCACCTGGACGATCGCCCTGGGTGGGCAGAGCTGCACACAAAGAGTGCAGCCCGTGCAGGTCACGGTGTCGATGATCACCTTGCGGCGGCCCTCGAACAGCTCGTCCGACCAGACGATCGACGGGCATCCGGCGGTCAGGCATGCCTGGCAGGCCGTGCAGTCCTCGGCCACGACGGTGAAGGCTCGATCTCGGATCTTGACCGGCGCCTCCACGCATGGGCGGTTGGTGATCACTACCGATGGTCCGACGTGGGCCATGGCGTTCTCGATGGCGGCGTAGGTGGCAGCGAGGTCGTAGGGGTCGACGACGCGGACGTCCGTGACGCCCAGGGCCTTGCACAGGGCGACGAAGTCGACCGGGGTGGCGTCGGACCGTTGGAGCGTGATCCCGGTCCCCGGGTGCTCCTGGCCGCCGGTCATTGCCGTGGTCCCGTTGTCGAGGATGATCACGGTGATGTTGGCCTGGCTGTACACCGCGTCGGCGAGGGCCGGGATACCACCGTGCACGAACGTGGAGTCGCCGATGGTGGCCACGACGGGGCCCTCGGCCCCGCCCGAGGCGGCCATCCCCACGGCCATCCCGATGCTGCTCCCCATGGCGACGCAGGTGTCCATGGCGGCCAACGGCTGGAGGGAGGCGAGTGTGTAGCAACCGATGTCGCCCGTCACCACGGCCCCGAGTCGCTTCAGCGCCAGGAACGGAGGCGTGTGCGGGCACCCAGGGCACATGAGGGGTGGCCGGTTGACCGTCGGGGGGGCGGCTGGGACCTCGTCCTGCACGGGGAGGATGCCGGCAGCGGCGAATCCCCGGCGAACGATGTCGGGATTCATCTCGCCGACCCGGGGGAAGAAGGCCTTGCCTTCGACGGCGATACCGGCGGCCTTGAGGGCGTCCTCGACGTAGGGGTCGAGTTCCTCGACCACGAAGAGCCGGTCGACCGACTCGGCAAACGCCCGGATGCGCTCCATCGGGAGCGGCCAGCTCATTCCCAGCTTGAGGACCCGGGCGTCCGGGAGGACTTCCTTGACGTAGTGGTGGGCGATGCTCGAAGTGACGACACCCACGCTCGAGTCGCTGCCCGACTCGACGGTGAGGGCACTCGACTCGGCGTACTCGGTGAGCCGCTCCATCCGCTCGAGGAGGATCGGCCGCCGTTGCCGGGCATAGCCGGGGATCATCACGTATTTCGCCGGGTTGCGCTGGAAACCAGTCACGGGTCTGCGTACGGTCGGCCCCAATTCGACGATTCCACGGTTGTGGGAGACGCGGGTCGTCGTCCTGACGATGACCGGTGTATCGAACTCCTCGGAGATCTCGAAGGCGAGGATCGTGAAGGCCTTGGCCTCAGCACTGTCGCTCGGTTCGAGGAGGGGGACCCCGCCCATGCGGGCGTAGGCCCTGGTGTCCTGCTCGTTCTGCGAGCTGTGCATGCCCGGGTCGTCGGCGCAGGCGATGACGAGGCCGGCGCCGACCCCGGTGTAGGCGGTGGTCATGAAGGTGTCGGCCGCGACGTTGAGCCCGACGTGCTTCATGGTGCAGAGCGCCCGGACACCACCGAGGGAAGCACCAAGCGCCACGTCGAGCGCCACCTTCTCGTTGGGCGCCCAGCGCGTGTCGATACCCTCGGTCCTGGCCAAGGTCTCGAGTATCTCGGTGCTGGGTGTCCCCGGGTAGCCGACTGCGACCAGGACACCGGATTCCTCGGCGGCCCGGGCGATGGCTTCGTTGCCGGACAGAAGGACCCGGGAGCTGACGTCGAGACGAGTGCGGGTATCGGTGGTCATTCGGCGTCTGCTCCGATGAGAGGGAGGATTTCTTCCTCGGAGAGCACATGATCGGAGCGCTTGGCCGCGGCAAGTATCCGGTCGGCAAGTGCGTCGTCCGGCTCGTAGCCGTGCTGGGAGAGCCAGGCCACCGCGTTCGCCTTGCCGCTCATCGGGCCGACCGTGATCGTCTGTGTGCGTCCGAGCTCGTCGGCGGGAACACCGCTGTAGATCCGGTTCTCGAGCCAGGAGTCGCCGGTCTTGATCGCCTTGATGACAGCGGCAGCGTGCACCCCAGTGCTCGTCTCGAAGGCATCCTTGCCGATCGCCGGCCAGCTGTTGACGATCGGGGTGTCGGTTGCCGTGGACACGGCCTCGCAATAGGCCGGGAGACCGTGGAGGTCGGCGTCGAGCCAGCCGAGGAGCTTGAGGTTCACGAGCAGCAACTCCATCGGGGTATTGCCGATCCGCTCACCGATCCCGAGGCCACATCCGTGGACCCGATCGGCACCAGCCGAGAGCGCGACCAGCGAGTTGACAACACTGAGGTCCCGATCGCGGTGGCCGTGGTAGTCGATCTTGACATCAGCCCCGGTCTCGGTCACGAGCTGGCGAGCGAACCCGACCAGCGCCCGGACACCCCAGGGCGTGGCGTGGCCGACCGTGTCGGAGAGACATATCCGGCGAGCCCCGGCCTCGATCGCCGCCGAATAGACCTCGGTGAGCACGTCGGGATGGGCCCGGGTGGTGTCCTCGGTGACGAACATCACCTCGAGACCCTCTGAACGTGCGAGCGTGATGGCGTCCACCGCGGTGCGGACGAGGAATGCGGTGTCCCAACCCTCGACGAACTGGCGGATGGGGCTCGAACCGAGGAAGAGCGACGCCTCGATGGCCACCCCGGAGCGCTGCTGCGCCTCGGCGATCGGAAGGATGTCGGCGGAGTGGGTGCGGCCGGCACAGTTGGGGGCAACCCCGAAGTTCTCGTTCCCGATCAGCTCCGCGAGCGCGACGACGTCGTCGAGTACGTTCTTGCCCGCACCGGGGTAGCCGATGTCGGCCCCGTGGATGCCGAGCGCCTCGATGTGGCGCAGGATCTCGAGCTTCTCGTCGAGGTTGGGCTGACGGACGGACGGGCTCTGCAGGCCGTCCCGCAACGACTCATCGTTGAGCTCCACCGCCAGCGGGCGAGCGATGAGCGCTTCACCAAGGAGGTTCCAGTCGTAGAGGAATTCCTGTTCCTTGGTTTGGGCCATGCGTCCTTCTTCCATGTCGCTCTCCAGGAGTGTAACCGTCCGGCCGGTCGGTTGGTAGCAGAATCCCAACCAAAACCGGAATTGGCAATCCCCCGGATGCATCATTTCTCCTGACGCGGATACATCACGGCCCAGTCGGCGGTCGCGCCTCCCCGCCGGCGGATCAGGCGTCGTAGGCTGGCTGCATCACAGCAATGACGTCATCGGCTCATTGACGTGATGAGCGGCAGCCGACACACTCGGGGTTTGAATCGACCGACCGGCCGGACGGTTATGATGGTCGAAGGCACAGCGCACGAGGAGCACCATGACCGGATCCACCACCACAGCGTCCTTCCGCCCGGGGGAGCTCGAGATCCATCCGGACGGGTCGGGGAACCTCCTCGGCAGCCGCTGCTCCTCCTGCGGCTCCAGCTTCTTCCCGGTGCGGGAAGCATGCTCCGGCTGCCTGAGCCGCGACCTCGAGACGGTCCCCCTCTCGACCCGGGGGATCCTCTACACGTTCTCGGTGGTCCGCCAGTCCACACCGCAGTTCGAAGTCCCCTACGCCCTCGGCTATGTCGACCTTCCCGAGGGCCTCCGTATCATGGGCCAGATAGGAGGTTGCGACATCGAGGACATCCACATCGGCATGCCGCTGGAGTTGGTCCTCGAACCGTTCGGCCACGATCACGAAGGAGCTCCCTTGACCGGCTTTCGTTTCCATCCTGCGGGGGTGTCGGAATGACCGCCGTGCACGTGGTCGGAGTGGGCATGACCCGCTTCGGTCGCCACCCCGACCGCGACGCGGCCGACCTCGGAGCCGCAGCATTGATGGAGGCCATCGAGGACGCGGGCATCGACCCCCGACTCGTCGAATCGGCCTACGTCGGCCACGTCTTCCAGGGCATGGTGATGGGACAGCGGGTGCTCGCCCAGGTGGGGCTCGCCGGGCTCCCTCTCGCCAACGTCGAGAACGCGTGCAGCAGCGGAGCGACCGCCATTCGCGAGGCGTCGCTCGCCATCAGGGCCGGCGAGAACGATGTGGTCGTCGCCATCGGGACCGAGCATCTCACCAGCAAGTTCCAGGGCGCCTTGACCCCGGACCCCAGCGACCCGGAGGCGGCCGTTGGAGCGACCATGCCGTCGGTCTACGCCATGCGGGCCCGCCGGTACATGGAGGAGTACGGGATGACCCGGGAGCAGCTGGCGCTCATTCCCGTGAAGAACAAGGGAAACGCCGCCCGCAACCCGTTGGCTCACTTCCGGACACCGATCACCGTGGAAGAGGTGCTCAACTCCCGCCCCATCGCCGACCCTCTCAACCTCCACGACTGCTCCCCCGTCACCGACGGTGCCGCCGCCCTCGTCATGATGAGCGATCGGGCAGCCAAGAAGTACGCCAACGGACGCTCCGTTCGACTGGCGGCGTCGGCCCTGCGGACCGGCTCGGTCGACACGACCCCCACCTCGATGACCTTCGAACCCCTCACCCGCGCCACCGCCCAGGACGCCTACGAGCGAGCCGGCATCGGGCCCGATGAGGTCGACTTCGCAGAAGTCCACGACTGCTTCAGCATCGCTGAAGTCCTTCGGGTGGAGGGTCTCGGTCTCTTCGAACCAGGCACCTACCCCGGCGCGGTCGAGCGTGGAGAGGCCCATATCGGCGGCCGGTTGCCGGTCAACCCGAGCGGTGGGCTCATCGGCAAGGGTCATCCGCTCGGCGGCACCGGGGTCGCCCAGGTCGTCGAGTTGGTGCGCCAGCTCCGCGGGGAGTGCGGGGATCGCCAGATCGAGGGCGCCCGGGTGGGACTCGCCCACTGCCGGGGCGGAAAGGCCGTCGGGATAGAAGGAGCCGCGTGCACGGTCCAGATCCTGATTCGTTGACCGGCGAGCAAGTCCGGGTCCCGTTCGCCCTCCTCCGGGGCGGAACGAGCAAGGCCGTCTTCCTCCGGTCCAGCACGCTTCCGAGCGACCCCGATGCCCGCGACCGTCTGATCCTGTCGTTGTTCGGGAGCCCCGACCCTCGCCAGATCGATGGCCTCGGCGGCGCGGATCTCCTCACGTCAAAGCTGGCGATCATCGGCCCTCCCACCCGGCCGGACGCCGACCTCGACTACACGTTCGCCCAGGTGAGCATCAGCGAACGGGTCGTGGACTACGACATCAACTGCGGCAACATCTCTGCAGCGGTCGGGGCCTATGCGGTGGACGAGGATTTGGTGGCCCGCGCCGAGCCCGTGACGTCGGTCCGGATCCACAACACGAACACCGGTCGCGTCCTCTTGGCCGGTGTCCCCCTGCGGGACGGGCGGGCGGCGGTGGAAGGCGACTACGTCGTTCACGGTGTCCCCGGCACGGGCGCGCCGATCTCGCTCGACTTCAGCCAGACCGCCGGCGGCATCACCGGAGCTCTCCTCCCCACCGGCAGCGAGGTGGACACACTCGACACCCCGATGGGTCCCGTCCAGGCCACCATCGTCGACCTCGCAAACCTCACGGTCTTCTTCGGGGCTTCGGAAGCCGGGCTCGTGGGCACCGAGGGTCCCGGACAGGTGACTGCCGAGCAGTTCGCACACGTCGCCGCCATCAAGGAGGCTGCCGCCAAGCTCCTCGGCATGGAGACCGACGGTCTCACCCCGGTGCCCGCCTTCACCGCCCGGCCCTCCGCCTACACGGATTACTCGACCGGCAACGGCGTGGCCGCCTCGGACATCGACCTCCTCGCCCGCGTGGTGGGGGGGCGTCCAGCCGTCCTCCACAAGGCCTACCCTGGCACCCTGGCCGCAACCACCGGGGTCGCAGCCTGTATCCCGGGGACTGTCGTCCACTCGGCCACCGAGCAGCAGGTCGAAGGAGTGATCCGCATCGGCCACACCAGCGGCGTCATGCCGGTCCGGGCCCGGGTCCATCGCGAGGGCGACACCTGGATCGTGGATGAAGCCACCTACCACCGGACCGCGCGCCGCCTCGCCGAAGGCGTGGCGTTCGTCCGATCCGGTCTCCTCACCACAGGGGCGCCCCGGTGACCGACCATGTGATCGCCCTATCCGTCAACCAGCGTCGGCATCGCCTCGTCACCGATGCCAACCGCACCCTTCTCCAGGTACTGCGCGAGGACCTCGACCTCACCGGCACCAAGCACGGCTGCGACCTCGGTGAGTGCGGAACCTGCACCGTGCTCCTCGACGGGCGACCCGTGCTCTCCTGCCTGACGCTCGCCGTCCAGGTCGGTGACCGGAGCGTGACCACGGTCGAGGGCCTCGGTGACGGGGACACCCCCGACAGCCTCCAGGTCGCCTTCGGCGAGCTCGGCGCGGCCCAGTGCGGCTATTGCACTCCCGCCATGCTCCTGTCCGCCCGGGCGCTGCTCGATGCCGTACCGGATCCGGACATCGACGAGATCAACCACGCCCTCGCCGGGAACCTGTGTCGGTGCACCGGCTATGTCAAGATCCGCGAGGCGGTTCAATTGGCGGCCTCCCGGGACCGGGAGTGATGGGACAGGAGTACGCCGTCGTCGGGGAGCGCCTCCCTCGGGTCGATGCGGCCGGCCAGGTGTCGGGCCGGTCCCGGTTCACCGATGACCTGAAGCTCCCCGGCATGCTCGTCGGTCGACAGCTCCGGAGCATCCACGCCCACGCCCTCATCACGGGCATCGATACGAGCGCGGCCCGGGCGCTGCCCGGGGTTCAGGCGGTGATCACCGGCGAGGACCTCCCCGTCCGGTACGGAATCCTGCCGGTGAGCCAGGACGAGAACGCCCTGGCGGTGGGGAAGGTTCGCTACGTCGGGGAGCCGGTGGCGGCCGTGGCTGCGGTCGATGCCGCCACCGCGGAAGCCGCGCTCGCGCTCATCGAGGTCCGCTACGAACCGCTCGAGGAGGTCGTGACCCTCGACCAGGCGCTCACCGAGGAACGCGATCGGATCCACGGGGAAGGCGTCGGCCTCAACGTGCATCGCGCTGCGGCCCTCGAATTCGGCGACGTGGAAGAAGGAATGGGCCTCGCAGACCACGTCAGGGAGGATGTCTTCTTCTTCGGTGGCAACACCCACGGCGCCCTGGAGACCCACTCGGCTCTGGCCTCCTACGACGGTGGCCGACTCACCCTCTGGTCGTCCACGCAGGTGCCGCACTACGTGCACCGGGCGCTCGAGAAGGTTCTCGAGATGCCGGCGGCCCGCATCCGGGTCATCGCCGTCCCCTCCGGGGGTGGATTCGGTGGGAAGACCGATCCCTTCTCCCACGAGTTCGTCGCATCCAAGCTGGCGATGCTCACGGGCAGGCCCGTGAAGATCACACTCACCCGCGAAGAGGTCTTCTACGCCCACCGGGGCCGACATCCCGTCCTCATGTGGGTGAAGACCGGGTTCCGGGCCGATGGTCGGATCACCGCGATGGACTTCAGGTCCTTCCTCGACGGTGGTGCCTTCGGGAGCTACGGGCTCGCCACCCTCTACTACACCGGCGCACTCCAAACGACGACCTACAAGATCCCCAACTACCGCTTCGAGGGAGTGCGGGCTTTCACCAACAAGCCGCCGTGTGGACCCAAACGCGGACATGGCACGCCCCAACCGCGGTTCGCCATCGAGTGCCAACTGGACAAGGCGGCCGATGACCTCGGCCTCGACCCGGCGGCGATACGACTCGTCAACACCGTCGAGCCCGACACGATGACCGTCAACCACTTCCGCATCACGAGCTGTGCACTCGACGAGTGCATCGAGACCGTCGTCGCAGAGTCGGGCTTTGCCTCCAAGCACCGCGCCCTGCCGACCGGTCGCGGTGTCGGCCTGGCGATAGGGGCCTACATGTCGGGCGCAGGCCTCCCGATCTACTTCAACGACATGCCCCAGTCGGAGGTCAACATCAAGGTCGACCGCGGTGGAGGGGTGACGGTGTTCTCGATGGCGGCCGACGTGGGGCAGGGCTCAACGACCATGCTGGCGACGATCGTCGCCGAGATGCTCGGGCTCAATCCCGCCGACCTCGCCCTCGTCACCGGGGACACCGACCTCACCCCGGTCGACCTTGGCAGCTACTCGAGTCGGGTCACGTTCATGGCCGGCAACGCCGCCCTCGAGGCCGCGACCAAGGTCCGGGATCGCATCGTCGACGCGGTCGCCGACAAACTCGAAGCGCTCCCCGAGGACCTCGTCCTCTCGAACGGCCAGGTCTCGGTTCGTGGCGTACCGGAGAGCGGGGTGGCGTGGCCGGATGCGGTCCGCCTCGCCATTGCCGCCAAGGGCCCGCTCGCGGAGTCAGGGAGCTACCGAGCCCCCGACCTGGCCGGGCCCCACAAGGGCGCCGGGGTCGGGATCTCGCCGGCGTACAGCTACTCGGCATGTGTGGCCGAGGTGACCTGCGACGCCGAGACGGGGATCGTCACGATCGACAAGATCTGGCTGGCCCACGACATCGGGAAGGCCATCAACGCACTCCTTTCGGAGGGGCAGGTCGAAGGCAGCGTCTACATGGGCATCGGGGAGGCGCTCTACGAGGACCACGGGTTCCGGGGCGGCCTTCACCGTGGCCCCTCGCTCCTCGAGTACAAGATGCCGACGTTCCTCGAGATGCCGCCCGTGGAGACCTTCCTCATCGAGTCCGACGAACGGGAGGGGCCCTTCGGGGCCAAGGAAGTCGGACAGGGCCCCCTCCTCCCGGTCATCCCGGCCATTGCCAATGCCATACACGACGCCTTGGGAATCCGCATCGACGAGGTCCCCATCACCCCGGACAAGGTCGTCGCCGCGCTGCGCGACGCCGCTCGGGGAGGAACCGGAAGGGTCGGGCCCGACACCGTGCCCGAGTTCGCGTTCCCAACCGTGTCACGGGTCGATCCCCCGGTCGGGGCCCCGGCATGACGACCATGCCCCTCCCCCCGTTCGAGTTCCATGTGCCCAGGACACTCGCCGAGGCGGCCAGTCTCCTTGCCGATTCCCCCACACCCGCCGCCCTGGTCGGTGGCGGGACGGACCTCTTCCCGAAGATGAAGCGCCGCCAGGTCGCCCCGGCCACGGTCATCTCCCTCGCCGCCATCCCGGAGCTACGCGGGATCAGCGCCGCATCCGGGGAGTGCACGATCGGGGCGTCGACGCTGCTGGCTGAGGTCGCAGCATCACCGGAGGTCCCCACCGCCCTTGCCGCTGCCGCGGCCGACGTCGCGTCACCCCAGATTCGCAACACGGCCACCATCGGCGGCAATCTCTGTCTCGACACCCGCTGCAACTGGATCGACATGTCCGACGGGTGGCGGCAGGCGAGCGGCTACTGCCTCAAGGACGGTGGCGAGACCTGCTGGGTTGCCCCCCGGGGTGACCGCTGCTGGGCAATCAGCTCGACCGACCTCGCCGTCGTGGTGATCGCCCTCGATGGGAAGGTGCGCTTGACGAGCAACCGGGGCGAACGGATCATCCCCGCCGAGGACCTCTACCACAACGATGGCATCGACTACCAGACGAAGGCGCCGGACGAGATCCTCGTCGATGTCGTACTTCCCATGCCCGGGCGTCGAGCCACCTACCGGAAGCTCCGGCGACGCGGCTCCATCGACTTCCCCATGCTCGGTGTTGCCGCAGCCGCCACGTTCGACGAGGACGGCACCTGCACGTCGGCCAGGGTGGTCGTGGGCGGCGTGGCGTCGGCACCGATCCGCGCCCATGGCGCGGAGGGCCATCTCGTTGGCAACCGCCTCTCCGAGGAGGTCATCGTCGAAGCCGGCCGTCTCGCCTCCAGCCCGATCCGGCCCCAGGACAACACGGACCTCGGCTCCCGCTACAGGAAGTGGATGGTCTCCGTCCACGTCGAGCGGGCGCTGCGGGACATCGCACCGGGAAGCTGATCGAGGAGACCCAGCCATGAAGGAACCCGCATGACCAACAGATACTCATGGCGCTTCGTCGAAGCGGGTCGCCCCCTCGAGCGATTCGAAGGGGCAGGACGGGCGCCAGGGGCCGACGAAGTCCTCATCGAGGTCGCGGGCTGCGGGGTGTGCCACACCGACCTCGGGTTCCTCGATGGCAGCGTCAAGACCCGGGCACCACTCCCCCTCGTCCTCGGCCACGAGATCAGTGGCAGGGTGGTCGAGGCAGGGACCGGGGCCGAGTCGTGGGTGGGTCGCTCCGTGCTCGTCCCGGCAGTGATCCCTTGCGGAACCTGCCCGATGTGCCTGGCCAGCCGCGGCAACATGTGCATCGACCAGAAGATGCCGGGCAACGACCTCGACGGCGGTTTCGCCACCCATGTCACCGTCCCTGCCAACGGCCTGTCGGCGGTCGATCACCTGCCGGACGGGTACGAACTGGCCGACATGGCCGTCATCGCAGACGCCGTCACCACCCCCCTGCAGGCCGTCCGGCGGGCGAGGGTGGCCGCCGGCGACCTCGTCGTCGTCGTCGGCACCGGGGGCGTCGGCACCTACGCGGTCCAGGTGGCGGCCGCTCACGACGCAACCGTGGTGGCGGTCGACATCGACGACTCCCGCCTCGAACCACTCCTCGACCATGGGGCAACGGCCACCGTGAACTCCCGCGGACTCGCCCCCCGGGAGGTCCGCGACCGGATCCGGGACATCGCCCGGGAGGCGGACGCCCCCCAGGGGTGGAAGATCTTCGAGTGCTCGGGGACGGTGCCGGGCCAGGAGACGGCGTTCGGCCTGCTCGGGCCCACTGCCGTCCTTGCCGTCGTCGGCTTCACCAGGGACATGGTGTCGGTTCGACTGTCCAACCTCATGGCCTTCGATGCCACCGCCTTCGGTAGCTGGGGGTGCCCTCCCCAGCTGTACCCGGTGGCGGTCGACCTCGTGACCTCCGGCAAGGTCTCGCTCCTCCCATTCACCCGCAAGGTCCCGATGGACGACATCACGACGGTCATCGCCGACGCCCACGACCGGCCCGACCCCCGACGCACGATCCTCATTCCCTGAATCCACGATCCTCGTTCCCCGAATAGGAGCACTACCAATGGAAATGGCCAACCACGACCTCGTACCCGACTTCGAGTTCACCGAGATCCTCTACGAGGAACGCCCGGTGTTCGATGCCGGCGGCAGCGCCGTCGACGGACTGCACGCGGTCTGGATCTCGTTGAACAACCCAACGCAGCTCAACTCGTACACCACCCAGGCGGTGAAGGACGTGATCCTCGCCTTCCGGCGGGCATCGATGGACCGGGCAGCGGTGGCGGTGGTGTTCACCGCGGTCGGGGACCGGTCGTTCTGCACCGGGGGGAACACGGAGGAGTACTCCGAGTACTACGCCGGTCGACCCCTCGAGTACCGCCAGTACATGCGCCTCTTCAACGACATGGTCTCGGCCATCCTCGCCTGCGACAAACCCGTCATCAACCGGGTGAACGGGATGCGGATCGGGGGTGGGCAGGAGATCGGCATGGCCTGTGACTTCACACTCGCCTCCGACCTGGCCCGCTTCGGGCAGGCGGGCCCCAAGCACGGCTCGGCACCCGACGGCGGCTCGACCGACTTCCTCCACCTCTACGTCGGCTGGGGGAACGCCATCGCCAGCTGTGTCCTCTGCGACCCGTGGAGCGCCCACGAAGCCCTGCGGCTCGGCCTCGTCAACGACATCTTCCCGGTGCTCAAGGTCGATGGGGCCTTCGTTCCCAACCCGCTCGTCGTCACCGACCGCTACCTCGACGACTGGGGGCGGATCGTGCACGGGAGGTCGAAGGAGGGTGCTGAACTCGAGGAGGCCAAGGCACTCCTCAAGTCGGGAAGCATCGACCTCTCGCTCCTCGACAAGGGGGTCGACGACATGGTCACGAAGCTCCTCTACACGATGCCCGACTGCGCGATCAAGACGACCGAATCGCTGCGCAAGAAGAAGCTCGAGCATTGGGACCAGAACAAGGAATCGAACCGAGCCTGGCTGTCGCTCAACATGATGACCGAGGCCAAGTCCGGTTTCCAGGCCTTCCATCAGGGCGATCGCGAGGTGGGCCGCGAGGTCGATTTCATCGACCTCCGCCGTCGACTCGCCGCGGGTGAGACGTGGGGAGACGAGCTCCAGCAGGCCATCTCACCGCAGTACAAGGGGTAGTCGTGGCCGACACGTGGGTTCGCCATGATGTGTCGCCCGACGGTGGCGTGCACACGATCACCCTCGACAAGCCGCCGGGCAACGTCGTGGACATCGCACTGTGCGGCCAACTCCGGCCGGTCCTCGCCGAGGCCGCGGGAGCCCAGGACGCCAAGGTGCTCGTCCTACGGGGCGCCGGGAAGCACTTCTCGTTCGGGGCCAGCGTCGAGGAGCACCTCCCGGAGGTGGCTCCCTCGATGTTGGCGGCCTTCGGGGCGGTCATCCGGGACCTGGTGGCCTTCCCATACCCCACCGTGGCCGGCGTGCAGGGGAGCTGCCTGGGCGGGGGCCTCGAGCTGGCTCTCGCCTGCGGGATCATCATCGCCGACGAAGTGGCCCGACTCGGCAATCCCGAGATCCAACTCGGGGTGATCGCCCCGGCCGCGACTGCACTGCTGGCCGGCCGCGCGGCCGAGGACCTGCTCCTCACCGGTCGGGCGCTCACCGCCGAGGAGGCCGCTCGGTTGGGCATCGTCAACGTCGTCGCCCCCAACGGGGAGCTCGAGAGCACCGTCGAGGCGTTCGTCACCACGCACTTCGTCCCCCGCTCGGCGAGATCGCTCCGGCTGGCGACGAAGGCGATCCGCGGGGACCGCATCGCCGAGATCGAGACCCGCCTGCACGCGGCCGAGCGCCTCTACATCGAGGAACTCCTCCCCACCCACGACGGCGTGGAGGGGATCAGGGCGTTCCTCGAGAAGCGTCCGCCACTATGGACGAACTCCTGAGGCGGCCGCCTCCGGCTCGCTACTCCCCGTAGGCCTTGGCGCAGGCCCGCTTGCCCTTGGCGGAATCGAGGTAGCCCGCCGGCTGCTCATACGGGATCGGCACCCCGAGTCCGAGCGAGGTGTGGGCCAGGGCGACTTCATCCTGGTGGGTGGCACACCACTGGCGCTCCTCTTCGGAGAGGGTGGTGCTTCCACATGCAGCGAGCATGAGTATGCAGGCAATGATCACGGTGAGTTTTCGCATGTCACCAACCTAATCAGGCGAGGGGTCGGAACGTCGGCCCCACTGGGAGATTGTCCTGAAACCCGACCGAATCGTGGACCGGGCCAGAACCACGTCCGGTCGTCTATCGCTCACTCGCACGGGAGATTCCCCGCCTCGGAGGCCAATCCCACCAGGAGGATCACCAACCCGATCGCGGGGTGCACCCTTCAGGCGCTCACCGGTCGACGGGTGAAGATCGCCACGTAGGTGGTGCAGGCGGTGATGGCGCAGCTGGTGCATGCCTCGCCAAAGCTCGACGGATCCATGCCAACCGTGCGCGTCTCGAACCCGAGTTCCCGGTACAGCGTCTCGAGGTCGCCGATCCTGGTCGGGTCGGTGACGGTGCGCTGCTCCCATCCGTCAGCGATGAGGCTCGGTGCCCCCGCCACGGTGATGCCCTCCGAACAGGAGACTGGAGCGATCTCGAGGTTCACACGCTCAACCCGACCGGGGCCACCGTCTCGCCGGCGGCCTGAAGCTTCTCCAGCCGACGTCGGGCGAGAATGGCGCACCCGAGTGCCGAGACGAACTGCACCATCTCCCCTGCGGGGATGTTCACCTCGGCGTCGAGTTGGTGGCTGACTTCACGGCCGAGTGTCTCGAAGCGGAGGATGCCACCGATGAGGGTGTACTCCGGTTCTGCCCTGACCCGCTTCATGAGCTGCACCGAGCGGTTCGTGAGGGACTCGATCGCTCCCTGCATGATGTCGGCCGGGGGTGTTCCCATCGAGAGGTGGTTGATCACCTCTGACTCGGCAAAGACCGCACACACGCCCGAGATCGGGACTGGCTCCTTCGAGGTCGTCATGAGGGCCCCGATCTCCTCGGTGGAGTACCCCATGTAGCGGGCGGTCTTTTCGAGGAACGCGCCGGTCCCCGCCGCGCACTTGTCGTTGAGCCTGAACGAGACCACCTGGGCGGCTTCGTCGACCCGGCTGGCCTTCATGGTCTGCCCACCGATGTCGAGGATCGTCCTGGTACCCGGGAACAGGAACCCGGCGCCCCTGGCAGCCGCGGTGAGGTCGGTCACGTGGACGTTCTTGAAGTCGACCTGGTGCCGTCCACTCCCGGTGGCAATCACATAGTCGATGTCACTCTCGGCCAACCCTGCGGAGGCCAGGGTGCGGTCGTACACCTCACGCGCGATCTCTCGGAGCCGGAACCCGGTGGGCGCCATCTCCATGGCGAGGATCTCTCCCCCACCGTCCTGGATGACGACCTTGGTATAGGTCGAACCGACGTCCAGACCTGCAGTGATCATGACGACACCTCCATCTTTGCCTTGGCCGGTACGCGGCCGGTCTTCACGTGATCGAGGGCGAAGAGCGCCGCCCCCAGGGCTCCCATGTAATGACAGTCATCGCTGATGTTGAGCGGCTTCTCGAGGCGCTCCTCGAGTGCTTTCACCATTCCCTCGTTGCGTGACACACCACCGGTGAAGGTGATCTCGTCGTTGATGCCCACCCGCCGCATGAGACCGGCCGAGCGGGTGGCGATCGACTTGTGCACACCGAGCAGGATGTCCTCGATCTTCTTGCCCTTGCCGATCCAGGCCAGGACCTCGGACTCGGCGAAGACCGTGCACGTGGTGCTGATCTTGATGGGCTTCGTCCCCTGCAGCGAGAGCGGGCCGAGGTCGTCGATGGGGATGTCGAGGGCCGCTGCCGCCGCCCCGAGGAACCGCCCGGTTCCGGCCGCGCACTTGTCGTTCATGCAGAAGTCGGCGATCTCACCATCAGCGGTGACCGAGATGGCCTTGGTGTCCTGTCCACCCATGTCGACCACGGTCCGCGTGTTGGGGAAGAGGTGCACGGCGCCTCGGCCATGGCAGCTGATCTCGGTGACCTGGGTGTTGCCGAACGTGACCCGATACCGGCCGTAGCCGGTTCCGACAACGTACTCGACCTCCTCCTCGTCGATCGCCCCCTCCTTGAGGGCCACTGCGAAGGCGAACTCCGCTGCCTTGACGACGTTGGCGCCGGTGTCGGTGAGCGACCGACCGACGATGCTGCCGGCCTCATCGATGATGACTGCCTTGGTCTGGGTCGAACCGACGTCAACCCCTGCTGCGTATGCCATGTCTGCTCACCTTCTCCTTATTCGCCGGCCATTGCATGGGCACGACGCGATTCCAGGCCTTCGAAAAAGGCGTCGATCCGATTCTTCATCTGTGCTTCCGAGACCACCCGCCGGTCCATCATGTCCGATTCGATGAACAGGCTCGAGATGCCGATCGCGTCGGTGAGGTGGTGACGGCCGTCCGCCAGCCCGGTTGACACGGTTCGGCAGCTCTTGATCGGGTGGTAGATGACGCCGTCCGCCCCGAAGTCCTCGACCATGGGGATGAGGACGTCGTTCTGGTGGAACATCGAGTCCATCGCGTCGCGGACGCTCACGAGCATCCCCTCGGCGAGGCTCGCCAAGGGCTTGTCCAGGTCGTACTGGAAACCCTGGTTGCTGCCGCCGGAGGCGAACCAGAGGTAGGTCGAGTTGACGAAGATCCCGCCCCAATCGGTGAACAACTCGTTGAACCTCCGGAAGATCGGGTAGCAGGGGACACCGACGAACAGCAACCGGTGCTTCTCCTCGGTGGTCTGCCCGATGCCGTTGGCGACCTTGAACTCCATCTCCTCGACGAGGCGCTCGAAATACCGCGCGCCCTCCTCGGTCCCGCGCAGACCGTTGGCGACGCCGAGGTAGATCGTGGCGTCCGTGAGGGCGTTGAACACCGCCGGGCGGGCCCGGTTGAGTTCGAGAAGGCGGGCCCACGAGCGCTGCATCGAGTTGGTGTGGCCGAGAACCTCCCGGAAACGGTCGATGTCGAACGTGGTGCCCGTGATCTCCTCACAGGTCGAGATGAGCTCCGAGAGCTGGACTTCGAGGTACTTGCGATCCTGCTCGAAGTCGGCGTCGCCCTGCCACGTCTGGCCCCGGGCCTGGCGCGTCCCCGGAATATCGATGGTGATGGTGGGAGTGCCGTACATCCGCTCCCAGATCTCGGCCCACTTGATGTAGGTGTTGCAGGCGTTCGTGAGCACGGACAACGCCGGCCGGGGGATCTGGGCCATCGGGTGCTCTCCACCCCGGAGCTGGGTCCCTACGTCGGCCTTCACGTAGCCACAGATGTCCGGCGAGTAGCCGTAGTCCTCGGCATCCTCGAGGTACTCGTGGGCGACCCGGCGGACCGCGGTCTGGAGCGAATTGATCTCGGGGAAGACCACCGGGAGGTCGAAGGTCTTGAGGATCTCGTTCATGCTGCCCATGACGAAGACGTAGGCGGCCTTCCCTCCCTCCTCGGCGGTGCGATTGAGGTCGGTGAACCAGTCCCGGAAGAGGGCGGCGCCCTCCCGGTTCCCACGTCCGACCAGTTCCTGCGTCATTGGCTGCGTTGTCATGTCAACCTCACTTGGGGTGGAGGAACCTCTCATGCGAACAGGAGGTTCTCGATGAATGTCTCGACCTGGAGCTCGAGTTGGTCGAACGAGCTCATGTTCTCCTCGAACTCGCTCACGAAGTAGGCGATCCCTGCCTCGTCGAGGGCATGGGTGTAGGTCACCTGCTCCTCGAGGCCCGGCTCGCACATCTTGGCGGCGGCCAGGATCGCGGCGTCGGCCTTGGCTCCCCGGATGCGCTGCAGGAGCATGTCCTCCTTGGGTTTGCGCAGGTCGTGCTGGACCGGGCTGTAGGAGGAGCGCTCGATGTAGGACTCCGCGAGGTTCCAGAGCGGGTCGCCGGTCTCGGGCACATCCTCGGTGATCCACCGTAGGCCGATGAGCAGGTCGTCGTCGACGACATACGAGGTCCGGCCGAGCATCCGGATGAGGTCGAACGGGGGCTGTTCGCAGAACCCGCCCTCGAAGACGAGGCGGATCCGGTCCTCCTGGCGTGCTGTCCGCTCCCGGATCAGCGGCAGGAGCGTCGAGAGCAACTCATTGTGCTCCTCCCGGGGGATCATCCCGGCGAGCGAGACGAGTGCATACGCATCCTCCGCCGCCAGCAGCCACGGGGTCTCCCGTTTGATGCGGTACACCTCCCGGATCAGCCGCCGATTCTCGTTGAAGACGGTGATCGAGTGGGCCAGTGCCGCCTCGGTGATCTCGACGCCCGTGACCCCTTCCACCGAACGTCGGAGCCGGTCGTACTCATGCCGCAGGTAGTCGATGCTTCCCTTGGAGTTCGGATTCTGGGGGAGGTAGAGGATCTGGCTCGGATAGTCGAAGTTCCGGCCCCAGATGGCGGACAGGTTGCGGGCCGCATCGCAGATCGGATGGGAGACGAACATGTCCAGTTCGACCCGTCCGCTGAGGGCCAGTTCGAGGGACGTCTTCAGGATCGAGCACAGGTACGAGCCGAAGTGGGAGTCGGCGTTGTTCGGTTCGACCGCCGCCCCCCGGACCTTGAACGGGAGGGCACCGGCCGCGTGGACGATCTCTTCCGGGAAGTACACCTCGAAGTGCCCGATGACCTTGCCGCCCGCTTCCCGCCATCTCCGCACTGCGTCGAAGTCCGGGGACTCGACGGCGTCCCGACACTCGAGGAGCGCGTCGTCGAGCGACTTGTCCCGCCACTCCTCGAAGACGCGCGTGGCTGTGACTGTCATGACAACTCTCCATCCATTCGTGTTCCTGCTCCATTGAAAAACAGCTCGAGCACGTGGTGGAGGCGGTCCCCCGTGCTCCCGACCACCCGATCGGCGTAGGTGCCGATGACGACTTCGACCAAGCCGACAAAGGACCATGAGAGGATCCGAGCGTCACCGGGGGCGAGTTCGCCGTCCCGGATGCCGTCGGAGATGATCTCCTCCACCCGCATGGGGAGCGCTTCCTGGTAGGCCCGGACCAGGAGTTCGCGGTCCTCGCCGGTGAAGATGTTGATGTCGCGTCGGACGAGGCGGGTCAGCTCGCGCTCTTCTTCGGGAAGTTCGAGGAAGTCACGGGTGAGCCGGGCGAGCCGCTCCCGACACGTGCCGCGGGTGGCGACCGCCCGCTCGAAGAGCACCCGCTTGCGTGCGAGGTCCCCGAGCATCATGGTGACGTAGAGCTGTTCCTTGCTCGGGAAGTGGTGGTAGAGACCGCCCTTGGTGACATCGGCGGCCCTGGCGATCATGTCGGTGGTGACGTCGGCATAGTTGCCGGCGACGAAGAGACCCTGGGCCGCACTGATGATGCGTGCGGCAGTGGCCTCGGACCTCGTGGGGGGATCTGACAGTTGTTGCATTACCTCTCGCTACCGACCGACTGACCGGTCGGTAATAATGTACCCCATGGATACATATCTGTCAACACCGGGAAACCCTTGTACCCAATGGGTATTCCAACTACCGGAGGGCCGGGACTGCAACCCGTTCCTCGGAGAGGGATGGCCAGGCGGAGCGCCGAACGACCGTCCAAGAAAACCTCCGATTCGGGCGGTCTGAATACTGGATACAGTGTAGGGTACGCTGCTACGGCAGCAGCCCCGAGGCCCGTCGTGCCGGTTCGGCATGCGGTGAGGGGCGACCCGAGATCGAGGAGAAGGAGCTTTGGCGGACACACTGCCCACCGGCACCCATACGGTGATCCTGGCCATCGGCGACCTCAATGGCATTGCACGAGGGAAGCGCCTCCAGGCTGGGATGTGGGAATCCATCGTTGACCACGGCGTCGCAATGGCCAACGCCATCTTCCAGATGGACATGGCCTCCGACGTGTGGGACACGCCCTACGGGAACTTCGACAACGGCTACCCCGACATCCACGTCGTCCCCATCCCGGGCACCCTGCGCAAGGTGCCATGGGAGGAGGGAGTCGCACTCGCCGTCTGTCGCTCGGAGGAGACGACCGGCGGCGCCGTCCCGGTGGATCCTCGCAACGTCCTCCAGGCCGGAATCGACCGGGCGGCCTCCCACGGCTACGACCCCTTCGTCGGCGTCGAGTTGGAGTTCTTCCTCCTCGATCCCGAGACCCGACTCCCCAGGGACCAGGGGATCTCGGTCTACGGACTCGCTCGGGGCGCCCGTTTCGAGCATGTCCTCGGTCCGATCCGCAACCTCTGCACCGAGATGGGCATCATCGTCGAGGTCTCGAACCCGGAGTACTCCCCTGGGCAGTTCGAGGTGAACATCCGCTACGACCGGGCGATGACCTCGGCCGACAACGCCATGCTCTTCCGGAACATGGTGAAGGAGATCGCTTGGAACCACGGGTACCTGGCGACGTTCATGGCCAAGCCGTTCTTCGAGCTGTCGGGGAGCGGATTCCACACCCACACCTCCCTCTGGAAGGACGGTGCGAACGCCTTCTCGGACGGGGGAAGGCTCTCGGCGCTCGGCCGCGCCTACCTGGGTGGCCTCCAACGCCACATGCCCGAACTGGGGCTCATCTCCTCCCCCACGCCCAACGCCATGAAGCGGCGGCAGCCCTATACGTTCTGCCCGACCAACAACTGTTGGGGCGCCGACAACCGGACCGTCGGCCTTCGGGTGATCGAGGGTTCGCCTGCCGCGGTCAGGATCGAGCAACGGGACGGGTCTGCCGACGCCAACCCCTACCTCCTGCTCGGCGCCCAGCTGGCGGCCGGCATGTGGGGGATCGAGAATGATGCAGAGCCAGGCGAGATGGAGACTGGCAACGGATACGAGAACACGACCGCCACGCCTCTCCCGACCACCACCCCGGCTGCCATCGAGCTCTTCCGTTCCTCCGAATTGCTTGCCGGGCTCATTCCGGCTCCACTGTTCGAAACCATGATCCAACAGGCCGAGCGGGAGCAGCAATTCATGATCGACTCCGGCGAGGAAGACCTCGCCGGGACCGTTACCCAGGTCGAACGAGACCGCTACTTGGACAACTTCTAGAGGTTCACATGCATTTGGCAAGAGTCATCGGGAGCGCAACCGGCACCGTGAAGGACCCGCCCCTCAGCGGGGTCAGGCTTCTCGTCGTCCAACCGGTCAACGAGAAAGGGAAAGACGCCGGGAGCTATGAGATCGTCGTCGACGTGGTCGGCGCGGGGACCGGGGACACCGTCTTGGTGGCCATCGGTTCGGCAGCCCGCCAACCGGCGGCCTGCCGGGGCGTGGCGACGGATGCCACTGCCGTGGCCATCATCGACGAAGTAACCATCGGAAAGTAAGGATGAGGGGCGCAGCCCCTCCGAGTAAGGAGAGCTCTCTTGGAGCAGATTGCATTGGGAATGATCGAGACCCGCGGTCTCGTCGCAGCGGTGGAAGCAGCGGATGCCATGTTGAAGGCAGCCAACGTCCGCCTCGTGTCGACCGAGAAGGTCGGCGGCGGATTGGTCGCCATCTTCGTGCGCGGTGAGGTCGGCGCCGTCAAGGCCGCCACCGACGCCGGCGCCGTGGCCGCCAACAAGGTCGGCGAAGTGGTGTCCGTGCACATCATCGCCCGCCCCGACGCAGGTATCGCCGACATGGTCCCGGGGGCACCGGCCTCCTGATCGCACCATTCGAACTGGGTCCCCGGCCAGTCGGCGGCGTCCGCCGCAGAGTGGCCGGGGACCATGGATCGTCGACGATCCGTCACCGGCCTGGACCCACACGTGGGACCGGTGGATGCCGTGATCGCCACCACGACGTGAAAGCTGCCATGTACATGACCATGACGAGCGGCCCGCACCCGGGTGAGAACACCCGATGGAACCCGACGCGCCGTCACCCATCGACCCGCCCGGGGCGGTGGACCACCTGATGCTGCTCGACGCCGACCTGAGGAGCATCAGCCAGGCCCGTGCCGCTGCCGAGAGCGCCCATGCCGCCTTCCAGAAGTTCCGCGGCACCGACCAAGCCACCATCGATCGGATCCTCGAGGCGATGGTCCGTGCCATCACGCCCGAGTGCGGCCGCCTCGGCAAGATGGCTGCCGACGAGACAGGCCACGGCAATGCCGAGGACAAGCTCTTCAAGAACCTGTTCAACACCCTCTCGGTGTGGGATTGGCTCCGCAACGTCCGGTGCGTGGGGATGCTCTGGAAGGACGACGTGACCAAGGTGATGGCCATCGGCGACCCGATGGGGGTCATCGCAGCGCTCATCCCCGTCACCAACCCCACCTCCACCATCATCTTCAAGGTCCTGTCGGCAGTCAAGGCCGGGAACGCCATCGTCTGCGCCCCGCACCCGAGGGGCGTCAACTGCGGGGTGGAGACCACACGCGTCCTCTCCGAGGCGGCAGAGGCGGCCGGGGCACCCAAGGGCCTCATCCAGTGCCTCACCGAGGTCACCCAGGAAGGCACGGCCGAGCTCATGCGCCATCGCAAGACGGCACTGGTGCTGGCCACCGGGGGTTCGGCCATGGTCCGATCGGCGTATTCGTCGGGCAAACCGACATTGGCGGTCGGTCCGGGCAACGTGCCGGTCTACGTCGACGCCACCATGCGGGACGACCTCGACGAGGTCGCCGAGCAGATCCTCACCTCCAAGTCCTTCGATTACGGGACGGCGTGCGTGGCCGAGCAGGCCCTCGTCGCCGACCGCTCCATCGCCGGGCCGCTGCGCACCGCCATCAAGACGGCCGGTGGCTACTTCTGCACCCCCCGGGAAGCCGAAGCGCTCGGCCGGGTCATCTTCGGGGACCAACGCTCCCTGACCGCCATCAACGTCGGTCAGTCGGCGCCCCGCCTCGGCCAGTTGGCCGGGTTCGACGTGCCGCCCAAGACCCGGGTGTTGTTGGCGGACCAGACCACGATCGGCCGCGATGCGCCGCTGTCGGCCGAGAAGCTGAACCCGGTGATCGCGTTCTACGAGGCAGCGAACACCGACGCCGCCTTCAAGCTCTGCTCCGATGTTCTCGACTTCGGCGGCGCGGGTCACACCTTGGCGCTCCACACGAAGGACACCGACGTCGTGGCCCGCTTCTCGGCGCTCCCGGCGGGGCGCATCCTCGTGAACACGCCTTGCACCCACGGAGGCATGGGCTACTCGGTCGACATCGAGCCCAGCTACATGCTCGGGACGGGCACATGGTCGGGATCCATCGTCAGCGACAACGTCACCGCCCTTCACCTCATCAACATCAAACGTGTCGCCTACGAATCCCGGGCCTGGCGCAGCCTCTACGACCTGGCCGGAGGCTCGACATGACCCAACCCACGACCACCATCCGCGCATTCATGCAAATCAACAGCCTGCAGCCCAAGTTCGCCGCCTACAACGGCGCCACGGTGCAAGGTTCGCCGCCGCTGGCCGGCGACACGGTGCTCATCGCCGAGGTTGCCCCCGGCAACGAGGTGTTCCGACTCGTCGACATCGCCCTCAAGGCATCAGCAGTCGAGGCGACCTCGCAGGTCGTGGAGCGGGAGTTCGGCTTCTTCATGCTCCGGTCACCCCGCAACAGTGAGGTCAACATGGCCCGCGAGGCGGTCCTCGCCCACCTCGGCCTCGAGTTGACCGACCGAATGAAGCCCACCGTGGAGAGCACCCAGCGCATCACGTCCGTCGAGCCCTACCAGGCCCAGCTCCTCAACAAATGGCGGAGCGGGTCGCTGGTGGTTCCCGGCCAGACCGTGGGAATCCTCGAGTGTGCCCCGGCTGCCTACGTATCCATCGCTGCCAACGAGGCCGAGAAGGCCGCAGTGATCGACATCGTCCAGGTCAGGGCGGTCGGCCGGTTCGGGCGCCTCTTCATCAGCGGGGGCGAAGAGAACGTCTCCCTGGCCCTCGAAGCCGCGGTGGCGGCGCTCGAAGCAGTCGAAGGTCGCGTCCAATGACGGGTGCAGACCAATGGGCGTGATCGGTGAGGCGGACGTCCGTCAACTGGCCAAGGCGGGGAAGCGCCACATCGTCGTGGGCCCCGACGACCTCCTCACGACGCAAGCCCGCGAGACGATCGCCGAACTCGGGCTCGAGATCGTCAGCTCTGCCCCCCAGGCCATGGATCGACCCGTGGCGGATCCCGCAACGACGACCCGCCGGGTGCTGACCAAGCGGTCCCCCCGTTGGATGGCACCCACACCCCGCCGCGGAGGGGCACCTGTGACCCTCGGGCGGGTGACCATCGTCGGGTCGGGGAACGTCGGCGCCACGACCGGGCACCTCGTTTCGATGAACGGCATGGCCCGGGAACTCGCCATGGTCGACCTCGTCCCCGGGTTGGCGGCGAGCGTCGCCCTCGACATCAACCACTCTGCGGGCATCACCGGCTCCCCCACCAGGGCCGAGGGCGGCACCGACACCGCACGGTTCGTCGCCGGCTCGGACGTGGTGGTCATCACCGCCGGACGGCCGAGGGCCCCCGGCATGGATCGATCCGAGCTGATCGAGACGAACAGCAAAGTGGTCCGAGCAGTGGCCGAGGACGTCGCCGAACACGCACCGAATGCCGTGATCGTCGTCGTCACCAACCCGCTCGACGAGATGACCCAACAGGCCGCCATCGCCTCAGGCTTCCCCCGTGAGCAAGTGCTCGGCATGGCCGGCACGCTCGACTCGAGCCGATTCAGGGCCATCCTCGCCCGCGTCGCCGGGGTGTTCCCCCAGGACGTGGAAGCCTTCACGCTCGGCAGCCACGGCAACGAGATGGTCCCCATCGTCTCCCATGCCCGCATCAAGGGGCAACCGCTCGAGCAGGTGATGTCCATCGATGACATCAAGACGTGCGTGGCCGAGACCGTCGGCGCCGGTGGACAGGTGGTCGCCCTCCGCAAGACCGGTTCGGCCTACGTCGCGCCCGCCCATGCCATCGCCGAAGTCCTCGATGGACTCCGCAACGCCCGGGTCGGGCCGATCCCGGTCTCGGTCCGCCTCGAGGGTGAGTACGGCATCGACGGCGTCGTCATCGGCGTACCGACCCACCTCGGACCCAAGGGCCTCACCGAGATCGTGGAGATCGACCTCACCAACGCCGAGCGCGACGCCCTGCAGCGGGCCGCCTCCGCCGTGAAGGCGAGGCTGAGCGCATGAGCCAACACACCCCTTCCCAAGAAGCCAACGCCCCCGGGCGTATCGACTCCGAACCACGTCACTCAGGAGGATGACCATGGAAATCAACGACCTTGTCGACAACATCGTGCAGGAGCTCAGGGGCTGGCAGCAGACCAGCCAGGCACCGGCCCGCCAGGCGTCGGTAGCGCCAGCTCCGAACCACTCGGGTGGTTTCGAGCGGGCCGTGGACCCGTCGCGCCGGGCCCACAAGGCTCGCACGATGAAGCTCACCATCCTCGGCGGCGGCAACGGCGGCCTGGCCATGGCAGGCCACATGAGCCTCCTCGGCTACGAGGTCACGATGTGGTCCCCATTCTCGTGGGAGCTCCAGCCGGTCGAGGAGGCCGGTGGCATCGAGGTCATCGGTCAGGAGGTGAGCGGCTTCACCAAGGTCGCCAAGGTCACTCGGAGCCTCGACGAGGCCGTCAAGGGAGCGCACCTCATCATGGTCATCGCCCCGGCGATGTCCCACCTCCCGTTCGCATCCATGCTCGCCCCGCTCCTCAAGGACGGGCAGGTGATCGTCCTCAATCCCGGCCGGACCGGTGGTGCCCTGGAATTCGCCCGGATCCTCAACCGCTTTGCCTGCGCGGCCAACGTCGTCCTCGGGGAGACCCAGACGTTCATCTATGCGGCCGAGCGGCGCGCGCCGAACACGGTGGAGATCCTCAAGGAGAAGTTCCGGATGCGGGCCTCGGCGCTGCCGGCGTCCCAGAATCCTGTGATGATGGACCTCCTCCAGGACCTCTACCCGCAGATCGAGCCGGCGCAGAACGTCCTGGAGACGAGCTTCAACAACGTCGCCCCGGTCGTCCACCCGACGACCGTCCTGCTCAACACCCAGGTCATCGAGCGCACCGCGGCCGGGGAACCATTGCGCTTCTACGCCGACCAGGTCAACCAGACGACTGCGAGCCTCGTGATGACGAAGGTCGACGCCGAGAAGGGAGCCGTGGCACGGGCACTGGGCATCAAGGAGGTCTGGTCGCTGCTCGACTGGTACCGGGAGAGCTACCACGTGGTGGGCGACACCATCTACGACGCGGTGAAGGCGAACCCGTACTACCCGGGCTTCAGCGCACCGAGCCACTTCCTGGCCCAGAACCACATCCTCGACGATGTGCCGAACTCGCTGGTACCGATCGCCGACTTCGGACGGGTGCTCGGGGTACCGACACCCACCATCAACTCGCTGATCGACCTGGCCAGTGCCATGTGCTCGATCGACTGGTGGGCCGAGGGCCGGACGGTCGCCAACCTGGGCCTCGGCGGCATGAGCCCGGCCGAGATGCTGAACCATGTGGACAACACGGCCAGGGGTGGCAACTGCGCCGAGACCGGGGTCTGTCGTGCGTTCCCGTTCTACAAGTGAGCGGGCACACGGTGATCGCCCATGAGTGAGTGGCTCTCAGCCGAGCACGTGCAGGACGCCGCCGCGGCCGGCCGAACCGAGGTCGCCATCTCGCGCTGCGCCAAGGTCACGCCACTCGCCGCCGAGCGCGCAGCCGACCTCGGGGTCACCATCGTTGTCACCCCCGGTGCGGTGGGGGCTCCCAAGACCCCAGGACCGGGCGTGGACGAACTGCAACGCACGGTACGGGAGGTTGCTCGCAAGGCACTCCTCGACGCGGGTGCCGACCTCGGGAAGCTGGATGAGGTGCTCGCCGCCGTCCTCGGGAGACTGAGGGCGGACCATGCCCCCGGGTGCGGATGCACCGGGAGCAAGGGGTAGGGAGCGGACATGAGCGGGTTCGACTCAGCCGAGTTCGGGGACACCCGCAAGCCATCGAAGCCGCAGCCGGCGAGGGCGACGCCTGCGCCTCCGGCACCACCAACCGCCGCTGACGTCGGTGGGGAGTGGATGACCGTGCGGGAGGCATCCGAGGCAACGGGCGTCCCCCAGGGCACCCTCCGGGGTTGGCACCGCCGGGGCCGGGTGGCGGGCCGCACCGGCGTCGGCGAACGCGGGCCTCGCATCGAACTCCTGGCAAGCGATGTGAAGGCCTTGGCCGCCCGTCGCCGCGAAGGCAGTGGACAGGCGCGTCCCGAGCCGACCGTCGGGTCCGACCCGGTCGAGACACCAGCCGGCGTGCTCGTGCCCCTCGACTCGTGGCAGCAACTCCTCCGGCAACTCGGCAACCTCCACGAGGCCGGCCGCGACCTCGCAGCGGCCAGGGAACGGGCCGCCAAGGCCGAGACCGAGGCCATCTTCCTCCGTGAGCGACTCGCCGAGCTACGAGCCCAGGTGGCCGCGCCACCCCCGACGGCCAGGCCCCCACAGCCCGTCGCCCAAGCCGCCCCACCCCCGCCGGTCGATCGATCGGCCGGGATGCGGGTCGTGACCAGGCTCGGCCGGGCCCTTCGGCCGCTGGGGCGCCGCCGCCGCCGCTGACCGGCGGCTGGTAGCGTCGCCGAACGCCCCGACCGAACCGAGTTGTGATGGCACTCGTGGACATCCAGAGCCCCGACCTGTACGTCCCGGGGGTCCCCCACGAGCGATTCCGGCGACTGCGCTCCGAGGAACCGGTCAGCTGGCAGGAGGAGCCGGGCGGATCGGGCTTCTGGGCCATCGTCCGCCATCCCGACGTGGTCGAAGCAGGCCGGGACTGGCGGACGTTCTCATCGGCACAGGGCTCCACCCTCGAGGAACTCGACGACGACCAGTTGGCGGTCCGACGCTCGATGCTCGACATGGACCCACCCCAGCACACCCGCCTCCGGCGCTTGGTCGGCCGCGGTTTCACCCCGAAGGTCGTGCGGAGCTACGAGACCGCCATCCGTCTGCTCACCGGTGAGATCCTCGATACCGCCGTTGCCAAACGTCGCTTCGACCTCGTCGAGGAGGTCTCCAAGCCGATCCCCGTGCTCTGGCTGTGCAAGCACCTCGGCGTTCCCGAGGTGGACGCCGGACTCCTCATCGACCTGACCGACCGCATGCTCGGCCAGAGCGACCCCGAGTACCAGGAAGAGGAAGTCGATCCCGACCTGGTCAGGTTCGCGCCGTTCGGCACCCTGGCCGGCCTCGAGTCGTACGCCTACGCCGCGGAGCTCGCCAACGAGCGGCGCGCTCGCCCCACCGATGACATCCTGAGCCAGATCCTGTTCGCGGAGCCGGGGGGCGAACCACTCACCGAGGAGGAGTTCCAGAACTTCTTCTCCGTCCTCATGATCGCCGGCCAGGAGGCATCTCGACACTCGATCTCCCACGGGACGCTCGCGCTCATCGAGCACCCCGAGAGTGCCGAGCGCCTCAACTCGGATGCTTCGATCATGGAGTCGGCGGTGGAGGAGATCATCCGCTGGTCGTCCCCCATCTATCACTTCCGTCGCACGGCAGCCGTGCCCACCGAACTCCATGGGAAGCAGATCCGCGCCGGCGACAAGGTCACGCTCTGGTATGTCTCCGCGAACTTCGATGAGACGGTGATCCCCAACCCGCTCGCCTTCGACATCACGCGCCAACCGAACGACCACGTCTCCTTCGGCAAGGGGGGGCCCCACTTCTGCCTCGGTGCCGGACTGGCCCGCCTCCAAGTGCGGATCACGTTCGAGGAACTGCTCCCCCGCATCGCCGACCTCCGCCTGGCTGGGGAGCCAGAGCGCCTCCGCTCCAACTTCATCCACGGCATGAAGCACCTCCCGATCGAGGTGGTCCCGGCATGAACCGGCCGGGATGGTTGGCCGACCTCACCGACCACGACAGCTTCGTGGACGACGTTCCCCACGAGACATTCACGTGGCTGAGGGAGCACGAACCGGTGGCGTGGATCGACGAGTCGGACGGGGCGGGGTTCTGGGCCATCACCCGCCACGACGACATTCGGGCGGTTGGCCAGGACTGGCAGACGTTCACCTCGGCCCGGGGCATTCGCCTCGAGGAGATGGCCCCCGATGCACTCGAGGCGCGCCGCACCCTCATGGAACATGACCCACCGGAGCACACCCGGCTCCGCCGCATCGTGCAGGGCTCCTTCACCCGGCGCGCGGTCGAGCAGCGGGCGCCGGAGATCCAGGCCCTCGCAGGCTCCGTGGTCGACGAGGCCATCGCAGGGGGGTCGATCGACTTCGTCACCGACGTGGCCAAGCGTCTCCCGATCGGCATGCTGTGTCGGCTCCTGGGGATCCCCGATGAGGACGCCGACCGCCTCGTTCACCTTGCCGACGAGATGATCTCGAACACCGATCCCGAGTTCGCCCGTCTCGTGGTCGACCGGGACGACACCGAGCAGTTTCGGCTGCTCCCGTTCCGCAGCCCGGCGGCGATCGAGGTGTTCGCCTACGCGGCTGCCATCGCCGAGGATCGCCGTCGCAGTCCCCGGGGCGACATCATCACCCACCTCGTGACCGCCGAACCCGACGGGCGCCCGCTCACCGACCTCGAGTTCAAGAACTTCTTCGCCCTCCTCCTGGCGGCCGGCAACGAGACCACCCGCCATGCGATCGCCCATGGCCTGCTCGCGTTCATCGGCCATGCCGAGCAACGCCGGGCGTGGGTCACCGACCCGGGAACCCACACGACCGGCGTGGAGGAGATCCTCCGGTGGGCCTCGGTGACGATGCACTTCCGGCGAACCGCCACGAGGGACGTCACGGTGCGGGGAGTTCCCATCGCGAAAGGCGACAAGGTGGTGATGTGGTACGCCGCCGGGAACCGGGACCCCGAGGCGTTCCCCGATCCCTTCACGTTCGACCTCCGGCGCGACCCGAACCCGCACCTTGCCTTCGGGTACGGACCACACATGTGCGTGGGAGCGTGGTTGGCCCGGACGGAGCTACGAGCACTCTTCGACGAGCTCCTCCCCCGGGTATCGGCGATCGAGCCGACCGGGGCCCATCAGCGGCTTCGTTCGAACTTCCACAACGGGATCAACCACCTGCCGGTGCGCCTGGTCCCTACCTGAGGACTACCGGTGGTGGTGCCTTTCCATCGGCGCACTAGCCCTCTTCGAGTCTCTCCCTGATCGCCGCCAACTGCAGGTCGAGGCCGCTGAGGACGTGGGCCTCCATCGCTTCCTTGGCTTCGCGCGCCTTGCCTGCCCGGATGAGATCGAGCACCTCTGCGTGGCCGGGTAGTGCATGGAGGAAGCTCATCTCGGCGGCATGGAGGCGGGCAAACATCCGGAAGGCCTGACTGCGACCCCAAACGGAGTCGAAGGTGTCGAGGAGCATCGCGTTGTCGGCTGCCGCCACGATGGAACGATGCACCCGGCGGTTCAGCTCGAACCCCTCCTCGAGAGTCGGTGAGCCACCGGTGGCGTTGGCGATTGCCTGCTCGATGGCGTCGATCCTCTCAGGGGTGCCACGCCCGGCGGCGATACCGGCCGAGTACCCCTCGATCGCGGCCCGCACGTGATAGAGATCGGTCACCTCATGGCGGTCGAGGGAGCGGACGAGGAACCCACCCCGGTCGGAGGCCTCGAGGATCCCCTCCGACTCGAGTCGTACGAGGGCATCCCGTACCGGAGTCCGGCTCACCTGCATCTGCTCGCCGAGTGTCTCCTGCACGAGTCGTTCCCCCGGAAGGAGGTTCCCGAGCACGATCGCGTCGAAGATCTGGTCGTAGACCAGGTCCGCCAGTCGGACCATGCTGCGTGGGAGTTGCTCGAACGTCATGGGTCCTCTCTTCGCGATAGGGATGTTACGACGGGTCCGCGGGCGCCGCTCCCCAGCGGCCGGATTCTCGGTCGGGTCGAAGAGGGGATCAAAACACCTCACCACCGGCAGAAAGAAAACCCCGCTCTTCCCGGCAGGCGGGCCTCCCCCGCCACTATCTTGCAACTGTATACGGAATGCAGCCCGTGCACACGGGTGCTTCCGACAACCACGAGGAGAGGAGAGGTGATGGCGGACTCGACGTCCGATCAAAGTCTTGTCAAAGCCCTGGGTACCAAGGAGGTCTTCGCCGCAGGCGTGGGCCTCGTCGTCGCAGCATCAACCCTGGTTTCGGATTTCCAGGGCTGGTTCACCGCAGGACGAGGGTTCGCCCTCGGTCTGATTGCGATGTTCGTCGTCAACCTGCTACTCGGCCTGTCGGCCGCGGAGCTCGCGGTGACGTACCCCAAGGCCGGAGCACTATACGACTACGGGGCAGCAGCCACACCGGGTGGACACGCAGCGAAGACGATGGTCGGGATCTTCTTCGGAATCCTGTTCTACGTCATGTTCGGCTTCGCCGGTGCCGGTGAGACCTTGGCCGGTGCGTCCGGCATGGTGGGGCTCTTCGACGGTGGCAGCGTCACGATGTGGGTGATCGTCCTGACGATCCTCGCGGTGGTTCCGAACCTGATGGGTATCGAGGTATTGGCCAAGCTGGAGCTCTGGCTTCTCGTCGGCATGTTGGGCCTTCGGTACTTCTTCGGCCTCTCCGGATACTTCGGGTTCAGCGACCTCGGCTCGTGGTCGTTCTCGAACATCCCTTCGACCCCCGCGGACTTCGCCGGGTTTGCCGGCCTGATGACGATCGCCGGTGCCTGGGCGTTCTGGAGCTTCGTCGGCATCGAGTTCGTTGCACCACTGGCCGAGGAGACCAAGGACCCCGTGCGCAACATCCCTCGCGGGATCGTCTATGGGCTGCTTGTCATCCTCGCCACCTCGCTCTTCATGGGGCTGGGGGTGACGGGCCTCGACCACGACTGGAGTAGCGTCTCGGCTGATGCGCCGCAGCTCGACGTGGGCATCGCAATGTTCGGCTCGACCGGACGCGTCCTCATGGCCCTGGCTGCGACCCTGGCGGCCTTCGCTTCGATGACGGTGGTGTACGCATCGATGCCACGCATCCTGTTCGGCATCTCCCGCAACGGCCACTTCCTGGGCCCGCTCTCGAAGCCGTTCGGACATGTGCACCCGAAGTACCGCACCCCGTGGGTCTCGATCCTGTTCACCGCCGTGCTGTATGTGGTGGTGACGATCTACTTCGGCATCGTCAAGGACGGAGGAGCCGGGGTCGGCGACCTCATCTTCACGGCGGCCTATGTCTGGATGCTCCTCTACGTGTCGTACCACGCGCTCGTCATCATGAGCCGGTTCGTCACCAAGGACGTGGAGCGGCCCTTCAAGCTGCCGCTCTGGGTGCCGGCCATCGGGTTCGTGGGAACCCTCTACGTGTGGTGGGCAGCGTTCGAGGGGGCCCACAGCTTCTTCGGCCCTCGTGCGTTGTGGATGATCGGCGGTTCGGTCGCCGTCGCCGTCCTGTCCTACGTCATGAAGGGAACGTCGGGCGTGGCTGACCACCTCGAAGAGGAGATCCACCAAAGCCAATGAGCTCGGACCCAACGAGTTCGAAGGATGGAGGAGCCGGCCGCGAGGCCGGCTCCTCTCCCTTCGGGTATCGGAGCCGGGTCAAGCGGCTCTATCGAAGTCGCCGCGAGAAGCTCCTCGTGGTACCGCATGCAGCCTTGGTGCGTCGATTCGGCTCCGAGGCCGTCGAGCTCGACGTCGTCGAGGCCCGCAACACCCGCGCCGCCCTGTCGTCGGGAGTCGTGGTCGAGGCCGGCTTCAAGGGAAACTTCCGCATGTTCGGCGCTCTCATCGACACCCAGTGGGTGGGCCGCTCCGGCGAACCGCCCGAGGAGTCGGCCGACTTGCTCGAGTACCGGTTCGACAAGGAGACGTTCCGAGTGCGCCGCGGGGATGAGCAGACGAGGCAACTCGCCGAACGCCTCTGCACCCCGCGGATGAAGGGACTCGCCAAGGACGCCGTTCTCAAGGCGATCCGGATCCTCGACGCACCCCATGGACGGCAGGTCGAGATCGTTCCCCTGGCGGGAACCATCACCGCCATGTACTTCCCACCCCTCCCTCCCTACACCGTGCCGATCAAGCCCGAGGAGGCGACGGCCCAGCTCGAGCTCACCCTCCACCTGCTCGAGGCCTGATGGAACAAGTTCCCCGTTTCCGACCGCAGACCGCCCGGCGTCTGTGTATTCTGTATTCAGTACGCGCTGGGTAGCGAAAGGACTGTGACGTGTGCGGAATCGCAGGAAGAATCCTCTCGCCCCCGGGTTCGGTCGGTTCCGACCTCGTCGAACTCATGCAGGCGCAGCGCCATCGAGGTGGCGATTCCACGGGGTTCGGTCTCTATGGTGAACCCCGCGACCGCGGCTACGTGGTGCGAGTGGTCGCCGTTGATCGGGCATTCGCCGGGGCCCAGGTCGACGAGTTCCTGGGGATCTGCCGAGCGCACGGCTCGGATCTCCTCGAGGATCCCACCTTTGACGAACTCGCCCAGACCCATGTCTCCATCCGACTCGTCGTCGATGACCCGGCCTCACCCCTCACCGAGTGGCTGGCCGACGCCGACCACATCCCGGGCTTCGAAATCCAGTCGGTCGGCCGCTCACTGGAGATCATCAAGGACCTGGGGGACTCCTACGCCGTGGCCGACAAACACAAGGTCCGCGACTTCATCGGCTCCCACGGGATAGCCAACGCTCGCATGGCGACCGAGTCAATCGTCTCCCCCACCGCCTCCCACCCGTTCTGGGCGAGGCCCTACCCGGACATCGGCATCGTCCACAACGGCCAACTCACGAACTTCTACACGCTGCGGGACCGCCTCCGGCGAGCCGGCTACGACTTCAAGACCGACAACGACTCCGAGGCGATCGCCATATGGCTCTCCGACCAGATGGCGCGAGGGAGCACCATCGCCGAGGCGCTCGACCTCTCGAAGACCGCCCTCGACGGTGTCTTCACCTACATCCTGTCCACTCCGGACTCCGTGGCCTTCGCCAAGGACAAATGGGCGATCAAGCCGCTGGTCGTGGTGGAGGAGCCCGGCGGGACGATGGCGATCGCCACCGAGGAGCAGGCGCTCCGCAAGATCTACACCAACGAGGTCGAGGTCACGAACTACGACGGCCCCAGGGCATCCCAGGTGTTCGATGTGGTACACGACCTTGCACTGGAGGCGACATGAGCGACCGGGTCGAAGTGGTCGTCGGCGAGCGGCCGACGAAGGAGATCAACGGGGATATCCGAGCGGCGTTGGCCGCCGGAGAGAAAGTCCTCGTCAGCGACACCCGGTCGCGACACAACCTCGGAATCGGCCTTCCACCGGGCGGTGACCTCCTCTTCGAAGGGTCGGTCGGCTACTACTGCGGCGGACTCAACACCGGGTCCACCATCCACATCACCCGTAACGCTGGCTGGGGGGTGGGTGAGGCAATGGCCGGGGGACACATCACGGTCGATGGCTACGCCGGCATGAGTGTCGGGGCGTCGATGCTCGGCGGCCTCATCCACGTCAAGGGAGATGTCGGTCCTCGCTGTGGCGTGGCCATGAAGGCGGGCAACATCGTCGTCGAAGGAACCATCGGTTACCTCTCCGGGTTCATGGCCCACACGGGCCGCATCATTGCCCTCGGGGGCGCCGGCGACGCCACCGGCGACTCGTTGTGGGGTGGTTCCGTCTGGGTCTCCGGCCCGATCCAGTCCCTCGGTGTCGACACGCGGGTGCTCGAACCCGACGCGGACGAACGGGCGGAGGTCGAGGCACTCCTCGAGTCGCTCGGACTCGGCGAACGCGACCGGGACTGGAAGAAGATCGTGTCCGGCGAGAAGCTGTGGCACTTCGAGAGCAGGGATGCAAACGCATGGCTGATGATCTGAGCGGTTACGAATACCCGTTCCCAATGCCGTCCGAGGAGGATGTTGCCTACTCCGACGGTGCGATCCCCGGGCTGCCCCCGGGGGTGCCGTCCTCCTACGCCAGGGGGAAGTCGATCCGCTGGACACCAGAGACCATCGCCGAGATCCACGCGATGTCACGGCTGGGCCGCTACCAGGTGCGTGGATTCAACACGTTCAACACGCGCTTCCCCACGCTCGACGACCTCATGTTCGTTCCCGCATCGATGACCCGGCTCCCCCTCGAGGGGTACCGGGAGAGCTGTGACTCGACCACGGTGCTCGGTGATCGCCCGGGACTCGTGGCGAAGCCGCTCGAACTCAAGATCCCCATCTACATCGCCTCCATGTCGTTTGGTGCGCTGTCGGCGTCGGCCAAGGCCGCGCTTGGGTACGGCGCTTCGAAGGTCGGGACGATGACCTGCACGGGTGAGGGAGGGATGCTCGCCGATGAACGGGAGGCCTCCGACAAGCTCGTCTACCAGATGACGCCTTCGCGCTACATGCTCGACCTCGAGCACCTGCGGATGGCCGACGCCATCGAGATCGCCATCGGCCAGGGCGCCAAGCCGGGAACCGGCGGGCTCCTGCTCGGGATGAAGGTCTCCGAGCGGGTGGCGGGCATGCGCTCACTCCCGACCGGTGTCGACCAGCGTTCCACGGTTCGCCATCCCGACTTCCTCGGGGCCGACGACCTCCAGGTGAAGATCGAGGAGCTGCGGGAAGCGACCGACTACCAGATCCCGATCTTCGTGAAGATGGGCGCAACCCGCCCCCGTTTCGACGTTGCCATCGCCGCCAAGTCCGGCGCGGATGTCATCGTGGTGGACGGGGCCGAGGGCGGGACGGGTGCCTCTCCGGAGCTGCTCCTCAACCACACGGGTGTCCCGACCATCTCGGCGATCCGCGCTGCCCGGGAGGCACTCGAGGACTGCGGCAAGGCCGACGAGGTGAAGCTCGTGGCGGCCGGCGGGATCAGGACGGGCGTCGACGCCGCCAAGGCATTGGCCCTCGGCGCGGACTGCGTGATGATCGGCACCGGGGCGATGATCGCACTCGGGTGCAACAGCCCCCGCTACGCGGAGGGCTACGCGGCCCTCGGGACGCGACCGGGCGAGTGCCACCACTGCCACACCGGCCTGTGCCCTGTCGGCATCGCCACCCAGGACCCGGAGTTGGAGGAACGGATGGACGTCGCCGCCGGGGCGGAGCGGGTCGCCCGCTTCCTGACGGCGATGACGATGGAGATCACCCTCCTGGCCAAGGCGTGCGGGAAGTCATCGGTGCACAACCTCGAGACAGAGGACCTTCGGGCCCTGTCGCTCGAGGCGTCGGCCTTCACCGGTGTGAAGATGGCCGGTATCGACCGCCCCTTCTCCTGGTAGCAGCCAGACCCAGGGTTCCACAACCGGTCGAAACGCGTTCCGAGGGATCCGGATCCGGAGTAGTGGCTCTCGAGCCCACGGCAAGCTCCCAGCCGTACGGCTGGGGCTAGTTGGTGACGCGGGCGAAGAGCTCGGCCGGGGTGAGGGGGCCCCACCCGTCTTGGCGGGGATCGGTGACCGGGAACGCCGGCGCCAACCGCTTTCGCAGCTTGCGGGCACGCATCTTCTGGGCGAGTGCTGTGTAGGACATGGAGAACTCCAGGAGTCGTAATCGTTTGACACATTGTACAAGCTTGTGCGCTCTATCACATGGGGCGAGGCGAACCGAGGTCCCCACATCCGAGATCTTGGGTGCACGGATCGTCCTTCGATTGGACGTGGAACCCGGGGTTCGACAACCCGTCGGGCTGCCGCGCTCCTGGGGTGCGCGCACCTGCCGCGTGCGCACTCCCTAACCTCGGTCCCCGTGCAACGAGTCAGCGTCGACGGACACGGGATCGAATACCGCCGGGCAGGGCCGGACGGTGACTCCGCGCCGACGATCGTCTTCCTGCATGAAGGACTCGGCTGCACGGCCATGTGGCGGGACTTCCCCGACCGGGTCGCCGGGGCGACAGGGTGGGGTGTGCTGGTCTACTCACGGTGGGGATACGGTGGCTCGGACCCTCGTCCACTCCCTTGGCCGATCGACCACATGGAACAGGAAGGGGAGGCCGGCCTCCCGGCCCTCCTCGCGGCGCTCGACGTCGGAGAGCACGTGCTGTGGGGCCACTCCGACGGGGCCTCGGTGGCGTTGGTCAACGCCGGGCACACGCAGAACCCCGAGCTCCGGGGCGTCATCAGCGCAGCCGCCCATGTCTTCGGTGGTGAGTCGATCGGTGTCAGGTCGATCGCCGACGCGGACACCCGCTTCCGGGATGGCGGCCTCCGTGACCGCCTCATCCGCCACCACGCCGACGTCGATGGGGCGTTCCACGGTTGGGCGGACACCTGGCTCCACCCGGGTTTCATGGACTGGACCATCGAGCGCTATCTCCCCGGCATCACCGTCCCGACGCTCGTCATCCAGGGCGACAACGATCAGTACGGCACGCTCGACCAGGTTCGTCGGATCGTCGCCGGGATGGATCCTTCCCCCGAGACACTCGTGCTACCGGGTTGCGGGCACCATCCCCACCTCGAGCAACCGGAACGAGTGCTCGAGGCCACGGTGGCGTTCATCGAGCGCCTGTAGGGACCGAGGACCGAGGACCGAGGACCTTCCTTCTCGCTGTTGGCGCTCCCCTACCCCACCCCCCTCCTCGCTCCTCGTCTCTCGGAGCGTGACGCTCGGCGCTTGACGCTTCACTGGGTACCCTGCCGGCATGTCCTCACGTCCAATCCTCCGACCCCTCGACTTCGGTGGCGTGTTCGACCAGGCGTTCCGCCTCTACACCGGGCACTGGCGGACGCTGTTGGCGATCTCAGCAGTCGTCATGGTGCCGCTGGGGATCGTCTCACTCCTCATCACCATCGCGGTGTTCCCCGATCTCGATGCCGCCCTCACCGACCCCGACCTCATCAACGCGTCACCGGAGGAGGTGCTCGACCTGATGGCGGGGGTCCTCCTCCCCTCCCTCTTCATCGGACTCCTCAACATCGTCGGGTTGTGGCTCATCCAGGGTGCCTGCACCCACGCGGTCGCCGAGGTCTACATGGGCCGTGAACCCGACTGGCGCGACTCCCTGGCTGCCGGCTTCCGGCGCCTCCCCTCCTACCTGGGAGCCATGATCCTGATGGGCCTCGGGATTATCGGAGGGCTCTTCCTCTGCCTGGTCGGGGCCGTGTGGTTCGGTGTCATGTGGGCGGTCACCATCCCCGCCCTCATCGCCGAGGACCTCGGACCGTGGGGAGCGCTCAAGCGGTCCTGGGAGCTCATCCAGGGCTCGTTCTGGCGGGTCCTCGGCCTCACCATCGTCTCCGGGATGATCGTCGGCATCGTCGGCATCGCTCTCTCGTCGCCCAGCCAGTTCGTCGTGTTCTCCGGCGGGTCACTCACCGCCACCCAATCGACGAGCCAGGTCGCCAACACCCTCGCCTACACCCTCACCCTGCCATTCCAGGCACTGGTGGCGGTCGTGATCTACTTCGACCAACGAGTCCGCAAGGAAGCGTTCGACCTCCACGCGCTCTCGGCCGGCCTCCAGCAGCCCGCCACTCCCCCGATCGCCCCCGCCCCGGCCCCGCAGCCCGACGCGGTGCCGGCCCCGGACCCGATCGACTACTCCTCTCCGCCTCCCCCACCAGCGGACTGGAATGAACCCGGCACGGATCCTTTCGCGTAGCGCAACACTCGCTGTAGGGGTCGTGCTCGCCCTCGGGGCCGCCGCCCCGGCGGTCGCCACCGACCGCACCACGGATGAGTTCGTCCAACTCGCACGCGACGCCCGTTCCGACCCGACCGCCGAAGGAGCGCTCTTCGAAACGACCTCCATCGATGGCCGCCCGGTGGATGTCTCGTGGATCCTCGGGGACGAAGCAACACGCCGTCATCGGCTGGAAGCACTCGTGACGGCCGAGGCACCGGCACCCCACCTCGGCGCGGCCGAGTTGATCGCATCGATCCTCGCCGAGGAGCGGTTCGAGACGACCGGTGGCGTCCCCGCCGCGACCGTCGTCCAGGCTTGGCTCCTCCGCGTGGTGCAGCGAGTACTCACCGCCCTCGAGCAGTCGATTCCGGGAGGACTCGCCACCGTCGGGTGGGTGCTCCTGCTCGGTGCGGTGGGCGGCCTCGGTGCAGTTGCCTGGTCCCTGCTTCGACGGCGGGAACGAGCCATCGCACAGGCCGACCAAGTGGTGGGACGGGTTGACCGCAGCAGGCCGGCAGCGCTCGAACGGCGGGCCGCCGAGGCCGAGCGGGAAGGAAGGCTGGAGGAGGCGATCCGCCTCCGCTTCCTGGCCGCGCTCCTACGGCTGGACGCCCATGGTGCCCTGAGGTTCCACGACGGGATCACATCCGGCCAGGTCCAGGACGCCCTCACCCACGACCTCGTCCCCCGCCTGGTCGGCACCCACGATGAAGTGGTGTACGGCGGCCGCCCCGCCACCGAGACGGACGTCCGGGAGAGCCGGAGTGGCTGGCCCCGGGTGGTGAGTGAGGTCACACCGTGAGTACCTCGCGTCGAGTGCTGGCCGGCCTGGCAGCCCTGGCAGCCCTGGCAGTCGTCCTCAACCTCGTTGGCCTCATCGCCGATCGATTCGGTGGCGCCGAAGTCGTCCCCGGCCCGGACGGATCGTCCCATGTGACCACGGCGGGCGGCTGGGCTGCCTTCCACGACCTCCTCGAGGCAGAGCATCCCGTCACACTCCTCGAAGGCCCCATTCGTCCCGGCACGCTGGACCCCACGACGACGCTCATCATTGCCTCTCCCGATTCCTTCGTCCTGGACGAACGGCAGGTGGATCTCATCGCCCGCTTCCTCGACGACGGCGGACGGCTCGTCCTGGCCTCCACGTCGTTCTTCGGGGACCTCGCCACCACGCTCCTCGATCCCCCTCCGGTGCTCGGATCCGTCCCGGAGGGTGAGATGATGCCGTTCCTGGCGGTGGCCGAGACCGCAGGCGTGACCTCGCTCTCCACATCGGGTCTCTACGCGTGGTCGGACACCGGGGCGGCCCTCCCGGTGGTCGGAAGGGACGGTGCTGCCGTCGTTGCAGTCGCCTCGATCGGCGCCGGGCGCCTGGTGGTGCTGGCCGACCCGGCGATCCTGTCCAACGCCCACATTGGTGCAGCCGACAACGCTGCCTTCGCGCTCGCTGTCGTGGGAGGGCCCGGGCGCCCAGTCGTCTTCAACGAGTACGTGCACGGGTACGGAGGGGATTCGGCGATCCAGGCCATCCCACGTGACTGGCGCGCCGCCATCCTGCTCGGAATCGGAGCGGTCCTGGTGTGGCTGTGGTCGATCGGGAGCCGGTTCGCCCCTGCAGAACCCGCCGACCGCACCTTTCCGCCCGACCGGGCGCTCTACGTCGACGCCCTCGCAGCCAGCCTTGCCCGGTCCCCCGACGGGATCGCTCCCGCCCTCCGCGAAGCACTTCGCACCTTGGGGATCGAAGCCCCGCCCACCGACGACCCGGTCGAGCTGGGTCGGGTCCTCGCCGCCAGCAGAGCATCAACATCAACATCAACGTCAACCAAGAGTCGGCCACGATGAGTCGCAAGGAGGCCGAGAGGGCGGCGCCGTTCATCCGCGGGATCGGGGTGATGTTGAGGTTGAAGTCGAAGTCGCCGGTCTCCTCCCTAGTCTTGCCCCATGCTCACCGAAGTCCGTTCCCAGCTGCACTCCGAGATCTCGAAAGTGGTGGTCGGCCACGGGCGGGCGGTGGACGCCTTGCTTGCGGCCGTCGCGGTCGGGGGCCATGTCCTCATCGAGGGAGTCCCCGGGACCGCCAAGACCCTCCTGGCGAGGGCCTTCGCCCGGGCCCTCGGGCTGCGGTTCAGTCGGGCCCAGTTCACCCCGGACATGCTCCCATCCGACCTGACGGGAACCGTCACGTTGCGGGGTGGTGAGCTGGAGTTCCGGCCCGGCCCGGTCTTCACCAACATCCTCCTGGCAGATGAGATCAACCGTACGCCACCCAAGACCCAGGCCGCTCTCCTCGAGGCGATGGCGGAATCCCAGGTCACCGTGGATGGCACCTCGCACCAACTGCCAAGCCCGTTCATGACCATCGCCACCCAGAACCCGATCGAGTACGAGGGGACCTACCCCCTGCCGGAGGCGCAGCTCGACCGCTTCTTGATGAAGGTCGAGATGGGCTACCCCGAGGAGGAGGCCGAGAGGGCCATGCTCCGACTGGACCGTTCGGGCACCGAACCGACCACGCTCGAGCTGGTCCAGCCGATCACCTTGGGATCGCTCCCCAACCTCAGGGCAGTCGTCGATGCCACCACGGTCACCGAGGAAGTGGCCGACTACGTCCTCGGCGTCATCCGTCAGACCCGGACCCAGCCGGCGGTCGAGCTGGGCGCCAGCCCCCGCGCAGCCGTCCACCTGTTGGCGGCCTCCAAGGCGAGGGCCCAGCTCACCGGCCGGGCCTATGTCACCCCGGACGACGTTGCGCTGATGGCACCACTCGTGCTGCGGCACCGCATCCTTCTCCGCCCCGAGGCGGAGCTGGATCGGTACCGACCCGATGACGCCGTCGCGGCGGCGGTGGCGTCGACCCCGGTCCCCCGGTGACCCCGACTCGCCTGTCGGCAGGGGCGCTGGCAGGAATCGCCACCGCAACGCCGTGGATTGGTGTCCCCCTCGGTGTTGCGCTCTTCGTGTTCGTCGTCACACTCACGATCATCGACGCCTGGCAGGTTCGACTCGCCCCCAACACGGACTCGACAACCCCCGATCGGCTCTCCCGTGGCGTCCCCGCGCCCTTCCACGTCAGCGTACGAACCCGGCGTCGGCACCGGGTTCGCCAGGGAAGCCCAGCCGACATCCACCTCGAACCCCAGGAGATGGACGGGCGCCTCGACGGCAGCATCACGGCCCGTCGCCGGGGGCGTCACACCCTCACCCGCCCCGTCGTCCGCGTCTTCGGACCACTCGGACTGGGGGCGTGGACCCACCGCCCTGGGGAGTCCCGGGACATCCTCGTCTACCCGGACCTCCTGACGGCCCGCCGCCTCGCACACGCCGTACGAACCGGCCGGTTCCAGGACGAAGGACACCGCTCCCGGGGCCGATTGGGCCTCGGTACGGAGTTCGAGTCGATCAGGGACTACCAACCGGACGATGACATCCGGCAGGTCAATTGGCGAGCAACGCAACGCATGGGCCGCCCGATGACCAACCAGTACCGAATCGAGCAGGACCGCGAGGTGCTGTGCCTGGTCGACACGGGACGCCTGATGGCGTCCGAGGTCAGCGGGAGGTCACGACTCGATGCCGCGCTCGACGCCGTGGCCGCGGTCGCGTCCGTCGCCGATGTCGTGGGAGACCGGGTCGGTGTGCTCGCCTTCGACTCGGAGATCCGACGTCACGTGCCGTCGAGACGGGCGAACGCCGACCGTGTCCTGCATGCGGTCTTCGACCTCGAGCCTCGACCGGTCGACTCCGACTATCTCCTCGCATTCCGGACAGCTGCCGGAGCGAAGCGTTCGCTGGTGATGGTGTTCACGGACATCTTCGAGGAGGCAGCGTCCCGACCATTGGTCGAAGCAGCCTCGATCCTCGCCCGCCACCATGCCGTCGTGGTCGCCTCGGTTGGCGACGCGGGCCTGGAGGTACTCCTCGCCAGCCCGCCCGTCGACACCGCCGCCGCTGCCCGGATGGTCGTGGCAGGCGATGTGGTCGAAGGGCGGAGGCGGTCGGTGGCCCGGGTCGAAGCCTCCGGGGCGACTGTGGTCGAGGCGCAGGGGGATGACCTCGCCAGTCGATGCGTCGCGGCCTACCTGTCGGCCAAGGCCAAGGCCCTTCTCTGAGGGACCACATCATTGCAACAGGATGCCACCTAGGTTCGGGGGTCCGGGGTGCCCCGGAGTACGACCAGCCCCCAGAAGATGACCCCCGTGACGATCCCGACGGCAGTGGTCACCCCGGGGCCGAAACCGGTGCGCCCTATGTAGCCCTCGAGGAAGCCGGCGACGACCAGCCAAGGGGCGGTACCGAGGGCCAGCATCACCGCCTGCTTCGACTCCGCGGCGAGTGAAGCCCCCCGAGTACGGGTCCCGGGTTGTAGGAGGGCCCTGCCCAGGGCCAGCCCCGCTCCCCCGCCGATCAGGATGCAGCTGAACTCGAGGACACCATGGCCGGCGGTCGCAGCGACCAGCAGGCCCCCATTCCCGGCTCCGATGGCGAGACCGGCCACCGCGCCGAGGATCGCCCCGTTGTAAACGAGGATCCCGCCCGTCCCCACCCCCCACGTGACCCCGAGCGCGAACGCAGTGAGGGTCACACGGATGTTGTTGAAGAGCACGAACGTGGAGAAGGCGGCGACGCCGAGCCCTCCAAGGCCCTGGTCCGTGCCCGAGGCCTGGGCTTCAGTGACCCACAGGAAGCCTGCCGGGACGATGCCCTCGGCCGCGGTCGGATCGGCCAGCGCCCATGCGGCGGTGAGGAGCCCGGGTGCGAAGGTGAGGATCCCCGCAAGTGCGATGAGGCGCATGCGGGACGCCACGAGCTGCCAGTAGCCGTCGGCGAGGAACCTCCACAGTGAGTTCCGCCGCAGGCCGCGGTCGTACACCACGCCCCGACCGCCGATCACCAACTGCTCCAGGCGGTGCACCACGGGGTCGCCCGGGAAGCGTCGCCGCGCGAGGGCAAGATCGGCGGACACGCTCCGGTACAGGGATCCCAAGCGGCGAACACGGGTGGTCCCGAGGAGCTCCGGGCGACGACCGGCATCCCGTACCAAGCTCTCCAGCTCCCGCCAAGTACTCTCCCGGTCAGCTACGAACGTTGCGAGATCCATGCTCGAAGACCACTACTCCATCGAGACGCCGGAGGGGCTCCGACTCGACCTTGTCCTGGCCGGGGTCGGGACGCGGATCGTAGCCGCCATCATCGACACGGCAGCGATCGGCACCATCATGTTCGTCGTCGCGGTGGGAGCGGCTTTCCTGGCGCCCCTCTTCGACGGGAACCTCGAGGAAGGAGGGTTCGTCCTCTTCGCCGTCGTCATCGCCTTCCTCACCACGATCCCCCTCGCCTACTACGTGTTGTTCGAGACGCTCGATGGTGGGAGATCGATCGGGAAGCGAGCCTTCCAACTCCGTGTGGTCCACGCCAACGGCCTCCCAGTCGGTTTCACGGGGTCACTCGTGCGCAATCTCCTCCGTCTCGTCGACCTCCTGCCCGCCGCCTACCTGATCGGCTTGGTAGCCGTGGTGGCATCGAGAGCCAACCAGCGTGTCGGCGACCTGGCGGCCGGGACTCTCGTCGTCCGTGAGCGTGCACCGGAGACGATCACTACCTGGACGCCCGCCGGTGCGGTCACCGGCCCCCGGTGGGATGTGTCGGGTGTCGGCGTTGACCACGTGCAGGCCATCCGGTACTTCCTCGAGCGCCGAGCAACGCTCACCCACGAGCAGCAACTCCTGTTCGCCAAACAGATCGCCGACCCCATCCGCCAACTGGTGGGCACCGCCGGCGAGCTCCGAACGGACCTCGAGTTCTTGGAGAAGGTCTGGATGTCGAAGGAGGCCTACCGGTGAGGCTGGCGGCCCAGGACGTCCGGATCGGGGGTGGCATCATGCTCGCCGCCGGTGCGGTGTGGCCCCTGCTCGGCGCCGGGCTGCCATCCCTCGCCTGTCCACTCCTGTCCACGACCGGCATCCCTTGCCCCCTCTGCGGGATGACCACGAGCGTCGTCGCCGCCATCCATGGCGACCTGGCCGGGGCGGTGTCCGCCAATCCCTTCGGTCTCGTGGCGATCGGAGCGGCCGTGTGGTTGCTGGCCGACCGGTCCCGGGAGTGGCTGCGGGCACCGTGGTGGGTGTGGGGCGGAGCCGTGGCCGCCTCGTGGGTGTTCCAGGTCGCACGATTGACCTGAAGGAGAACGGGGAGAACGGAGAACGGAGAACGGAGCAAGAGGACGCCGCTGGCTTCGTTCTTCGTTCTTCGTTCTCCTTGTAGGCTCCGTGTCCATGGAAGACGACGCGATCATCCCGGACGAGATCACCGAAGCAGCGGTGGAGACGGAAGTCGAGGCCGCCGAGGCACCCCCGGTGTCCGAGCCGACCAAGCTCATCCGCATCGCCTCGATGACCCGGGCGATGCTCGAGGAGGTGCGGCAGGCCCCCCTCGACGTCGAGAGTCGCCGACGCCTCTTCGAGGTCCACCTCGCGTCCCTCGGCGAGCTACGCGAGGTGTTGAGCGCAGAACTGAAGGAGGAGTTCGACGACATCTTCAAGCCGTTCTCCTCCGAAGGGACGCCCACCGAGAGCGAGCTGCGAATCGCCCACGCCCAGCTCATCGGGTGGCTCGAAGGGCTGTTCCACGGGATTCAGGCCTCGATCATGACCCAGCAGCTCATGGCCCAGACCCAGTTGGCCGAGATCGCCCGCCGCCAGCAGATCGAACCCCCTCGTGAAGGCCAGCAGTACCCCGGGGTCTACCTGTGAGCCTCGCGGCCGTCGAGTTCCTCATCGGGGCCTGGCGGGGCACCGGCAAGGGGATCTATCCCACCATCACCGGGTTCGAGTACACCGAGGAGATCAGCTTCAGCACGATCCCGGGCAAGGGATTCCTCGTCTACACACAGAAGACCGCGGTTGACGGTGCGCCGGCCCACACCGAGGCCGGCTACCTGCGCTTCCCGGGCCCTGGCCTCGCCGAACTGGTGATCGCGGCGCCCACCGGGGTGGTGGAGGTCTACACCGGCACGATCACGGGTACGTCGCTCGACCTCCACTCGATGCTCGTCGGCCTCACGCCGACCGCCAAGGAGGTGAGCTCGGTCGCCCGGCGGATCGAGGTGACAGGAGACACCCTCAGCTACGAGCTCGACATGTCGGCCGTCGGCCAGCCCGAGCAGCTCCACCTCCGGGCCAGCCTCCAGCGAGTCACCTAGCCACGGAATCGGCGCCTGCTGGCTCCGTACCCCGCACTTCGTACTTCCTCCTCACACCGGGTCGCGGTCGCTGACCCAGGGAGCTGGCGGCGTCACGACCAGCTTGGCGAGCCCGAGGAGCACCGCGTCGTAGTTCACCCGCCATCCGGCGAAGTCTCTCCACGCCTGGTCGAGGTCGTCGACCAGCACGAGTTCGGCTTCGCGCAGGCGCTGTGCGAGGGCATCGAACTCATCCCTGCGGATGGAGATCGAGTCTGTGGGTTGAGGGTCGGGGTCGTACGGGATCCCGAAGGAGTCGGCAATGCGCCGGAGTGCGATGAACCCGGCCCGAATCGCGAGCTCAACGGGTGGGCGGCGACGCGGGCCATCGAGGAGAGCCATCAGGAGTGACCCGGCATCGAGCACCGCCCCGGCGGCGGTGAGCCAGGAGCGCTGGGCCGTCGGGCCACGGAAGAAGACGAGGATCGGAAACGCCGTGTGTGTCTCCTCCAGCTCCACGAACCAGTGCTCCCACTCGGGGTAGGTGTCGGCCAGTGTGTCCAAGCCCATGATCCTGCTGTGTCGGATGAGCATCTCGGCGGCCGATGCCGGGACCCCGGCCCGCACCTCGAGCGTGTTGACGGCCACCTCGCGTCGCGTGTAGGCAGAGTAGAGGCTGGGCAGGAAGGTGATCAGGAGAGCAACGATGATGAGCCCCATCGCCGCCTCGGAGAAGATGAGCAACCTGGGGACGGCACCGTCGTGGGAGGCGAATCCAAGGGTGAGGAGCGAGGACCCGCTCAGCTCGAACGCCGCCTCGAACCGGAGGTCGGTCACGCCCATGAAGACGAGGCTGAAACCCAGCGCCACCAACGTCGACCACACGAACGGGAGCGCGAGCAGGACCGTCGGGGCGTGGAGGGCGAGCACCCGGTCCTTGTCCTCGAAGCTCTTCCGTCTCCCCGCCATCCACAGGAAGACCCGCCTGGCGGCGGGGAAGAGCAGCTTGCCGATGAGCGTGGCCGCGGCCCTTGGCAGCACCACGGTCCGGATCGCCGAAAGGAGAGTGCCAAGGACGATCACCGTCCCGAGCACCACGAGGAGGACATCGATCATCGGTCATCGACCCGGCGGTTCCGGGTCACAGGTCCGCCCGCCACGGTGCCGGGGCTTCGGGGTCGATACCGAGGTCGGCAATCGCCCTCGCGACCACGTCAGGGGCGATCCTCCCGCCCTCGGCGAGGCCGGAGAGCACCGCCACCGTGACGTGGGCTGCATCGGTCTCGAAGAACCGACGGAGGGCTTGGCGCGTGTCGGACCGGCCGAAGCCGTCCGTGCCGAGCGACACGAACGACCGGGGGACCCAACGGGAGACCTGGTCGGGCACCGCACACATGAAGTCGGTGACGGCGACGATCGGGCCCTCGGATGTGGCAAGCCGCTTGGTGACGAGCGGGGTCCGGGGAGGGGCCTCGGGGTGGAGGCGGTTCCAGCGTTCGACCTCGAGCGCGTCGTCGCGGAGGTTCTGGTAGGAGGTGACCGACCACAACTCGGCGGCGACGCCGAAGCGGTCGGCAAGCATCGCCTGTGCCTCGCGGGCTGCCGAGTGGGCGCTGCCCGAGAACAGGATCGTGGCTCGTTCGCCTTCGTCCGGTGCGTCCGCGAAGCGGTACATCCCCTCGCAGATCCCGGCTTCGATCCCTTCCGGGCGTGGGGGTTGGACGTAGTTCTCGTTGTAGGCGGTGAGGTAGTAGAAGACATCCTCACCCTCGCCGAACATGCGTCGGATGCCGTCCTCGACGATCACCCCGAGTTCGTAGGCGAACGCCGGGTCGTACGAGCGGCACACGGGTACGGCCGACGAGAGAACGAGCGAGTGCCCATCCTGGTGCTGGAGACCTTCCCCCATCAGCGTGGTCCGCCCGGCGGTGGCACCGATGAGGAACCCGCGGGCCCGGGCGTCGGCAGCCGACCAGATCAGGTCCATCACCCGCTGGAACCCGAACATGGAGTAGAAGATGAAGAAGGGGACCATCGGGACACCGGTGTGGGCGTACGAGGTGGCGGCCGCGATCCAACTCGCCAGCGAGCCGGCCTCGGTGATCCCTTCCTCCAGGATCTGCCCATCGATGCCCTCCGAATACGAGAGCAGCAACTTGGCGTCGACCGGTTCGTACTTCTGGCCGAGGGCGGCATAGATCTTCAACTCCCGGAAGAGTGAGTCCATACCGAAGGTGCGGGCTTCGTCGGGGACGATCGGCACCACCCTGTCCCCGAATTCCTCCACTCTCGCCAAGCTCCGCAACAACCGAACGAAGGCCATCGTGGTCGAGGCCTCGACGGTCCCCGACCCCTGGGCGATCTCGGCGAAGGCCTCGGGCGGCGGCATCGTCAGCGGACGGCGGATCGGCACCGTGCGTGATGGAACCGGACCGTTGAGTTCGCGTCGCCGCGACATCATGTACCGGGACTCGGGCGAGTCCTCTGCGAACCGGAGGTACGGCGGGTTCTTCTCACCTTCCAGGGCCTCCTCGGGGATGTCGCCCTCGAGACTGAGCCGGACGCGAAGGTCGAGCAACTGCTTGTTCGTCAGCGACTTGATCTGGTGGGTGGCATTGCGACCCTCGACGTCGGGGCCGAGCGTCCACCCCTTGACGGTCTTGGCCAGGATCACCGTCGGCGCACCCTCGAGTTCGGTGGCCAGCTTGTAGGCGGCGTACAGCTTCTTGTAGTCGTGGCCACCGCGACGCAACGCCCAGACCTCGTCGTCGGTCATGTGGGATACCAACGCCCGGAGCCGGGGGTCGGGGCCGAAGAAGTGCTCCCGCACGTAGGCGCCGTTCTCGGCCTTGTAGCGCTGGTACTCGCCGTCAACCGTCCGGTTCATCTTGTCGAGCAGTACCCCGTCGGTGTCCTTGGCGAGCAGCGCATCCCACCTCGATCCCCATACCACCTTGATGACGTTCCAGCCGGCCCCTCGGAAGATCGCCTCCAACTCCTGGATGATCTTTCCGTTCCCGCGCACCGGCCCATCCAGGCGCTGAAGGTTGCAGTTCACCACCCATATGAGGTTGTCGAGGCCCTCCTGGGCGGCGAGATCGATACTCCCGAGGGTCTCTGGTTCGTCGGTCTCACCGTCGCCGATGAACCCCCACACCCGGCTCTGGGAGGTGTCCTCGATGTTCCGATTGTGGAGGTACTTCAGGAACCGGGCGTGATAGAGGCTGTTGATCGGGCCGAGGCCCATGCTCACCGTCGGGTACTGCCAGAAGTCGGGCATGAGCCGCGGGTGCGGATATGAGGAGAGTCCGCCTCCACCCACTTCCAGCCGGAAGCGATCGAGCTCGGCTTCCGTGAGGCGACCCTCGAGGAAGGCCCTGGCGTAGATCCCCGGTGCAGCATGGCCCTGGAAGTAGACATGGTCACCCGGGCGCCCGTTGGCGTTTCCCCGGAAGAAGTGGTTGAAACCAACGTCGTAGAGGGCTGCCGACGAGGCAAACGAGGAGAGGTGCCCACCGATCCCCGGTGCGCGCTGGTTGGCCTTGATGACCATCACCGCCGCGTTCCACCGGATCGCCCGCCGGATCCGGCGCTCCATCACCTCGTCACCGGGGAACCAGGGCTCCGAAACGGGTGGGATCGAGTTGATGTAGGGCGTCGACATCTGGGCAGGGATCGCCACCCCGAGTTCATGAGCCCGACGATGCAGCCGTGACATGAGGTAGGCGCCACGCCGCGGGCTCGATTGGCTCACGACGAGGTCGAACGACTGCAGCCATTCCTCTGTCTCCACGGGATCGGCGTCGAGAAGCTGCAGGATGTAGTCGTCGCTGAGCATGGGGCCCCTGGAAAGCGTGCGGAGTTCCGTTCGAGAGGGTAGCGACGGCAGCGGACGAGGGACGGGGGACGGAGGGCGGAGTCGTCGGATCAGCATTCCTCCCCTATCCTCTGGTTCGTGCCCAGCTTCGATGTCGTCTCCCAGGTGGACCTCCAGGAGGTCCGCAACGCAGTCGACCAAACCTCGCGGGAGCTCGTCCAGCGCTACGACTTCCGCGGAACCGACTCGAAGGTCTCGGTCGGTGATGACGGGATCACCGTCGAGTCCGATTCGGAAGGCCGCCTCGACGCCGCCAACGACGTCCTCAAGTCCAAGCTCATCCGGCGCGGGATCGACCTGCGATCGATCGGCGGGGGCGAGGCGAAGCAGATCGGCGGAGGCCGCTACAAGTCGACCTGGGGACTCAACCAGGGGATCTCGAAGGAAGCGGCCAAGGAGCTGACGAAGATCATCCGGGACACCGGCCTCCGAGTACAGGCCCAGGTCCAGGGCGACCAGGTGCGCGTCCAGGGCAAGAAGCGGGACGACCTGCAGGAGGCAATCGCCCACCTGAAGGACCTCCAGTTCGAACTCCCGTTGCAGTTCATCAACTTCCGGGATTGAGCCCGAGCTCGAGCCCGAGCGGGAAGCCGTAGGCTTCCGCGCATGTCCGACCTCACGCCACTTCCGAAGGCCCGCGGCCACCTGAGCTTGATCTGGCTCGGGGTCGTGCTGGTGGTCGTCGGGGTCGCCCAGATCCGCCTCCAGGCCGATCCCAACCCAACGGCGGTGACCGATCCGCTGGCGGTCCAGACGGTCGGGGAGCCCGCACCGGACTTCACCGTTCGGCTCATCGGCGAGGACGGCACCTTCACGCTCTCCGAGTCCCTCGCCGAGGAGCGGAGGCCGGTCATCCTCAACTTCTGGGCGTCCTGGTGCTTCCCCTGCCGCGCCGAGATGCCGGTCCTCGACGCGGCCGCCAGGGCTCGGCCCGACCTGACGTTCATCGGTGTGGCGACCGACGACACCGAGCGAGGGTCGGCCGACTTCGCACTCGAAATGGCTGTCTCCTACCCCCTTGGGTGGGACTCGACCGGGCTGATCGGCAACAAGTACGGGGCATTCGCACTCCCCGTCACCGTCGTGATCGACACCGACGGGATCATCGTCTCCAAGAAGCTCGGGGAACTGACCACCGGGTCGCTGGACGAGCTGCTGGCCACACTGGACGGCTGACGCCGGACTTCGACGTCACCCCCAGGAGCTGAGGCCACCCGTCGCCCGGGCTCGGGCTCGTGCCCGTGCCCAGGGCCGAAGGCCCTCACCCCATCGCTCCCCCGTCATCGAGGAGGGTTCCGAGGGCCTCGAAGGCCACGACGAGCAGCACCAACGCGACCGCCACCATCACCAGCATCAACAGCACCTTCACCGGCTTCGGTCCGGGGAGCCAAGCAAACAGCTTCCTCATCACGCGCCCTCTCCGTAGAGGAACCGATGGTTGGGGCCGGACACGAGCTCGGCCACGACGATGAGGCGCTGGCGGGCGCTGAACTCCGGATGGCAGGTCGTGAGGGTGAGCCAGGAACCCTCCCGTGCGTTCGTCACCCACAGTGCCGTCGGGCGGACCGAGAACCAGCCGCCCCCTTCCCCCAGGGCCAGGTAGGAGTCCGCTGGGACGACTTCGGCCGGGTCCCTGACGACGAAAACGTGGGTTCCGATGGCCGTCTCCACGATGATGGGGTCGCCCTCCTCCAATTCGTCGAGCCGGTTGAATGGCGCCAGATAGGTGGTCCGATGGCCGCTGACGACCGCGTTACCGGGCTGCCCGGGCAGCGGGGTGTCGGGCATGTGCCCCGGCCCTCGTTTCAGGGTCCGGACCGAGACCCCCTCGAACATCACCCACGCCTGGCCCTCGTCGGCCAGGGCGGCAATGCCGATCTGCCGGGCGAGCTGATCCCTCTGTGTCTCCAGGGTCGGGAACCGGATCGTGCCGAACGGCGAGTCCTCCTTGACGGAGTCCTCCTCGGTGAGGACAGCGGGTCCCAGCGGCACCTCGGCCAGATCCGGGATGACGACCGAGACGAACTTGCCCTCGTCGTCGAGCTCGATCTCGATGTCCCCGGAGGCGGCAGCAACGTCCGGGGCGTCCTTCCTCGCAGCAGCGAACTGCTCGGTCAGTTCCGATTCGGCCAGCTTCTGGCTCCCGGTCGTTCGCAGGCCCGTGCCCCACAGCTGATAGGCGAGGAAGGCGAAGAGGAAGACCCCCGACCAGATCATGGTCCAGCCGATGGATCGAAGAGCGGTCCGCATAGGGGCGCACGATACCGGCCCGGCCGGGGAATCGGCGTGGCGCCCCTCGCTGGTACCGTTCGCCGCACCAATGCCCTGGCTCATCCTCGTTCTCGCGATCTCGCTGTTCATCGCACTGATCCGGGGCGGACGGCTCAGCAACCTGGCAGACATCCAACTCCGGCTCTGGTGGCTTCTCCTGCTCGGGTTCGTGATCCAGGCCGCCGCAAGCATCTTCGCGGCCTCGGCGTTCGTGCAAGCCGTTGGGCCCTGGTTCCTGCTCGTCTCCTACATCCCGCTCATCGTGGCGGTGGTGGCCAATCGGGCCCGCTCGGGGATGTGGTTGGCCGGCGTCGGGATCCTCATGAACTTCACCGTGATCATCGCCAACCAGGGAATGCCCGTCCTCGCCGAGTCGATCACCGCAGCCTCGGACTTCACACTCCAGAACCCCGTGATCGCGGACTTCAAGCACGTGCCCTTCGACGAGCACACCCGCCTCGGGTTCCTGGCCGACGTGATCCCGATGCGGATCTTCGGCCAGGGGCATGTGATCTCCCTCGGTGACGTGCTCCTCGCCATCGGACTCGGCAGGTTCCTCGAGGCCGAGCTACGCAAGCCGGTCCGGTGGTTCAAACACCGGGCGCACTCCGAGTCGGGCTCGGCCTTCAAGCGCTAGGAGATTCGAGGTACGAGATACGAGGTACGAGGTACGAGGTACGAGGTACGAGGATGCCAGCGGGTTTCGGTGGCTCGGTCCTCTCTCCCTGCTCCTCGTTCCTTCCTCAGACCGTGGTGACCCCCATGCGGGCGAGCACGAGGCGCAGTGACTTGACCACCCGGGGGTCGAAGTCGTAGGCAGCACCCTGATGGAGACGCTCGAGCGCCTCGAGTGGCCTGAGACCTTCCCCGAACACCGCCCGGTCGAAGTGGGATGCGGCCCGCACGATCTTCGCCTCCAGCGGGAGGTCCGGGTCGGCCTCTTCACCGGGACGACGGAACGGCTGGTTGTGCACCGACACGATCTCCGCGGCCTTGCTGAGGTACTTCGCCTCGGCAATGATCTCCGACGACCAGCGGTCGATGTCGGCATCGGTGAAGCCTCGCTCGACGATGGACGGCTCGGTGAGGGTGATCCTGCCGATGTCGTGCATCAGGGCGGCGTAGTGGACGTCGAGGACGCGATGGGGAGCGAGCCCGAGGTCCTTGGCCACCGCCACAGCCAGGTCGGCTGTTCGCTCAGAGTGCCCTTCGAGGCCGAGTCCGGCCACTTCAGGGATTCGGGCCAGCGCGAGGATGGTCTGGGAGTAGGTGCGGCGGACCGAGCCGTGGCGTTTGAACGAGGAGATGGTCATGCTGAACGGCACGGCTGCCACGACGATCGCCACCCACCATTGCGAATGGAGCATCACGACCCCGAAGATCGCGCCGGCCGCGCCCAAGGCGGCAAAGAGCGGGAGGTCCCGCACGCTCGTCGAGAGGAGGTACGCGAGGCCGACGCCGGTGTCGCGTACCTCGACCGAGGATCGCCAGAAGACCTCGAACGCGAACCAGAGAGCGAACGCCAAGCCGGTGGCGCTGATGGCAGCTGCCCCCGACCTGCCGATCATGCTCGAGACGTCCGTGCCGAGGATGGCGCTGGCGAAGAGCCCTCCTCCGACAAGGCGGAAGAGGTCAGCGGAGAGCGGTGACGGGCTGACCAGTTGGAACATGCGGGCGAGCCGGATGACCGCGGTCCCGAGCATGAGCAGGAGCATGGTGCTCGCGGGGTCGGGGAAGAGGAACGGGACAGTGGCGGCGACCACGTAGAACAGGTCGTACACCCGCTCGGAGGCGGACGAGATCGGGAGCAGCGGCGAGGCGGCGAACCCGAGCACCACGAGGACCATCCACATCGAGGTATCCGCCACCGAGGCGAGGAGCAGCGCTCCACCGGCGAGGGTGATCGTGACGAGCACGTCGAGCGGCATGGGTGTGGTCTTCTTCACGAGCTGTGCTCTTCTCTCTCGTAGGCATCGAACTCGTCCAGGTGCTGAGCGGGCCGCGGCTCGTCCTTCTCTTCGGCGAGGCGACGAGCCGTCTCCTCGTCGTGGATGTCAGGCGACCCGTAAAGCTCGCCGCGATCGAGGACGGCGGCGATGAGCCCCTCCACTGCCCTGGGGTTGAACTGCCCGCCGGCGTTCCGGCGCAGCTCGGCGAAGGCGTATTCCTGCGAGAGCGCCACCCGATAGGAGCGGGTCGACGTGATGGCGTCGAACGCATCGGCCACGGCCAGGATGTCGGCCTCGATCCCGTGGTTCACCTGGTCGTCGAAGCGAAGGTTGTGGCCCTCGGCGGCATCCACCACCGGGCGAAGAAAGTCGATCGGGCCGAGGAGGTCGCCGAGGATCGAGTCGTGTTTGCGCATCACCACCCACTCCTCTTCGGTGAGGCGGCCCTTCTTCTGGATGAGGTCCTTGGGCACGACCGTCTTCCCGAGGTCGTGGAGGAGTGCCGCGAAACGGACGTTCTCGAGCTTGGCCCCCCGTAGTCCGAGATGCTCGCCGCTGATCGTGGCGAAGTAGGCGACCCGCTCCGAATGGCCCCTGGTGTAGAAGTCCTTGGCCTCGAGGGCCTTGACGAAGCCCGACAGCGTCGCCTGGTAGGCCTGCCGGAGCTGGCCATAGGAGACGAACGATTGGTGCCCGGTGAGGAAGAGCACCACCAACAGCGGGAGGAGGAACCAACGGTCCACCGTGACGAACGCATAGCCGAGCACTCCCCCGACAAGGCCCATGAGGAGGTGGGCCGGGACGAGGACCGGGGCCCCCGACCACAGGTTGGTGAGGCTCTTCGAGTAGATGTAGCTGGACGGCCCCGTACACCTGCCCGATGTTGAGGACGAAGTTGAGGACAGCAGCGCCGGCCGCGGCGACGAGCACGATGAGCGGCTGCGAGGTGGGGTCGAGCGTGAGGTCCAGGACCAGTCCGGTAGCTGCCCCCGTCACCACCAGCTGGCCGAAGTTCCAGATCGGCTCGTGGATCCGTCGCTGCTTGAGGTCCGTCTCCATCACCGGGGTGAGGGCGGCCAACGCCGCCAGGCCGAAGGTCGCGGAGCTCCCCGGCGTGAGGGCGAAGGCAACGCCGGCGGAGAGCGAGATCATCACCGTTGCCGAGGCCGAGAGCTGGTCGGCCACCGACACCGATCGGAATGCCAGGTAGAACGACGGGATGGCGAGCGACCAGAAGATCCCTGCGTCCGGCCACCGGCCGCCGGCGAACCGCCATGCCAACACGAGGGTCGCAATGCCGACCACAGCAAAGAAGACGGTCGCCCGCCTCTGCCGCAGGGCCAGCCTGCCGTGTTGGAGACTTCGGTTCTTCACTCCGTTGCTTTCATGTCTGGGCCCTCCGAGCAGGAGGCCCCCCGAAACCACTATTGCTTAGCCAATGCGGAAGTTCGCAGCGCCAGCAGCCAAGAGGGCTGCAAGAGCGCTGGCGACGGCAACCAAACGAGCACGCATGGTGGCGATCACCTCAGATGCAGATTTCACGGCCTCGCTGGAAATGGCCTTGATGGTGCATCCGCTTCGCTGGGTAGTGGGTTGATTTGGCTTCGGGGGGCCACCTCCTCGGAGGGTCACCGTCGTGTTGTCACACGCCCCTTCCAGGGCCAGGCCCGGGGGGAAGGAATCGCCGAAGCCGGCGGGTGCCAATGGCACCGCCCCGCTCACTCCGAGCGGAAAGGTACCAACTGCACCACGCCGTGTCACGCGGTATCTTCCGTTTCCCGGCGCCTATCCCACGAATCAGGGCGCTCTCTGGCTATTTTGTTCGTCATGAACCTCACTCAACTTGAGGAAGTGCTCTGTCAAGTTCCGTCGGTCGACGCCGTCCGGGTGGTGGGGCACGGCAAGCAGATCGATGAGGTGCATGTCGTCGCCTCCACGTCGAAACCGGCCAAGCAGATCGTCAGGGACATCCAATCGCTCGCCCTCGCCTCCTACGGCGTCACCCTCGACCGACGGCTCATCTCCGTCGTGCAGATCAACGACGGCACGGCCATCGGTGGAGACCGGATCGAGATCATCGACGTGTCCGAGAGGGTGGATGGCACCGGGGCCCAGATCACCGTCGCCCTCGGGCTCGGTGCCAACCAGGCACTCGGCACCGCCAGTGGGTCGTCGGCCCAGATGGTGCGTGGGCGACTCATCGGCGAAGCCACCATCAGCGCGCTCTCACAGATGATCCCACATGGTCCCGCGATGGCCCTCGCTTCCCTGGAAGTGGTGACCCTGTCCGGGCGGCCGATCGCCGTCTCGCAGGTCGTGCTCGTCGACGCAGGGCAGGAACACGTGTACGTGGGTTCGGCGGTTGCCGACGAGGACGGGCGGGCGGCCAGCGTCCGGTCCGTGCTCGACGCCATCAACCGGGTCTTCCCCAAACTGAAGCGCTAGGAGCGCCTTCGGCGCAGCTCGGGCACGAGCTCGAGCTCCAGCCAATCCGAGCGAGGCGCTTGCGACCCGAGCTAGCGTCCACCTCATGCAAGGACTCGTTCGCGGTTTCGGTGACATCGCCGCCACCCCGCACCACCTTGCGACCGAGGCGGCGATGGAGGCCTATCGGCTGGGCGGGAATGCGGTGGACGCCGCAATCGCCGCCAATGCCGTCCAAGGGATGGTCGCTCCCGAGACCTCGGGGATCGGCGGGGATCTCTTCGCGCTCGTCCACGTCCCCGGGGACGCGGTCCCCTACTGCCTCAATGCCTCGGGATGGGCGGGATCCAACAACACGGTCGAGTCCGTGAATGGAGAGGAGATGCCCCTCTTCGGCCCCCACTCCGTCACCATCCCCGGCTGCGTGGCCGGGTGGCAGGAACTCCACGAGCGCTTTGGAAACCTCCCCTTGGCCCAGGTGTTGGCCCGGGCGATCGCGTACGGGGTGGAGGGGTTCTTCGTCTCCGAGGAATTGGGCAACACCCTCGTCCGCCGGGGAGATGAACTTGTCGGCCAGGAGATCGGCGAGACCCTCATGGCGGGTGACCGACCACCACCGGTCGACTCGCGGCTTCGACGACCGGACCTCGCCGCCACCCTGCACAAGGTCGCAGGCGAGGGTCGCGACGGCTTCTACCGGGGCCACGTCGCCGGCGAGGTGAGCAGGGCCGTCGGGAACCTCATCACGACCGAGGACTTGGCCGCATACGATCCCGAATGGGTCAGACCGCTGGGTCGGGAGTTGTTCGGGAGGATGGCATGGACCGTTCCCCCCAACACCCAGGGCTACCTCACCCTCGGGACGCTTCGTGTCCTCGAGATGCTCGGGATCGGCCCGCCCGGCGACCTGGTGCACCTCCAGATCGAGGCGTATCGCTCCCTCGCCTGGGAACGAGACGACCTGGTCGCGGACCCCGACCACGCCCCTCTCCCCGCCGAGTCGCTCGTCGCCGACGAGCGCCTTCGGCCCCGAGCGCGAGCAATCTCCCACGCACGGGCCTCCGACTGGCCGGCAGAGCGGGTCCCACCGGGCGGAACCGCCTTCCTCGCGTGTGTCGATGCGTCCGGGATGGGTGTCTCGCTCATCCAATCCAACTTCCACGGACTGGGAACGACGATCGGGGCGGGCGACGCCGGGTTCCTCCTCCACAATCGGGGCGGCGGATTCACGCTCACCCCGGGCCACCCCAACCAGCTGGCTCCCGGCAAGCGGCCGGCCCACACCCTCTCCCCCACCCTGTGGACGCTCGGTGGGTCACTCGACATGATCCTCGGTACCCGGGGTGGTCATCAGCAGCCACAGATCCTCACCCAGGTCGCCTGGTCGCTCCTCGCAGACGGGTTGGATCCGGCTTCCGCCCAGGCCGTCCCCCGCTGGACGACGAGGGACATGGGACCGGGCAGGCCCTCCATCATCAGCCTCGAGTCGGCGGCCGGCGAGGACGTGGCCGACAATCTGCGCTCCCACGGGCACGAGGTGCAGATGGTCGATGGGATGCAGGGCGGTTGGGGGCCCGTCTCGATCATCCAGGTCCTCCAGGACGGCCTCCGCCGTGCCGCCCCCGATCCGCGGGTGGCGGTCGCCTCGGCTGGCGCCGCGTGATGAGCCGACTCCTCCTCATCATCCGCCACGGTGAGGCCGAGGGCAACCACGAACACCGGTTCATCGGCCAGTCCGACGTGCCGCTCTCCGACCGCGGCAGGCGCCAGGCGCAGGCAGTCGGCGCCCACCTCGCCCCCAGCGGTGTCGATCGGATCGTCGCCTCTGACCTCCGGCGCGCGATCGATACCGCCCAGCCGCTCGCCGACCGCCTCGGCCTCCCGGTCGAGATCGACCCCCGCCTCAGGGAGATCCAGAACGGGGATTGGGCCATGTGTCTCCCGGAGGAGATCAGGGACAACTGGCCGGACCTGTGGGCTCGATACCGCGCCGGAGAGGACGTCCAGCGACCGAACGGAGAGACATGGGGGGATGTCGGAGTCCGGGTGCGGGCGGCGCTCTCCGAACTCACCACGTCGCAGGCCCGGGTGACCGCCATCTTCGCCCACGGAGGACCAACCCTGTGGGCCGCCTACTGGGCCCTCGGGATTCGCCTGGAGGTCAACCTCTTCCACGGCCCCATTGACCCCGCATCGAACGCCTCGATCACGTCGATCGTGCTCCCGGGGCCGAAGCTGCGCACGTACAACGAAACCTCACATCTCCCGGCCGAGCTAGCGCCCGAGGCGGACCTCCTGCCGTTCCTGGAGTAGGACTACGAAGTACGAGGACGGACGCTCCATGGTCTGTCCCCGCAAGCGGGGGACAGACGGGGGGCTCCGCTCGACGCTTCTGCTCACCCCCGCGTCGCGACCACCAGCTCGGATAGTTCGTCTTCCGACAGATGGTCGAGTTCGTTGGAGAGGGTGTAGTAGGCGACCCGATCGAGTCGACCGGCGTAGCGTTCCCGAATCGCCGGGCCGAGCTCGTCGATCGGGGCCACGACCGCGAACTTCGCCATCACCTCGTCGTCGATGACATCGGCCATCTCCTCCCACTGTCCCCGTTTGCTCATGGCAGTGAGCTTCGGGCCGAAGTCCCATCCTTCCACGTCGAGTACGCCCCGGTAGGCGGGCGTGGACGCATAGAAGGCGATCTGCTGTTTCACGCCCTGCTTGGACACCGCCATCTCCGCCTCATCCCGTCCGGTCACGCAGAACGCCGCCGAGACGAACTCGATGTCGGCGACGTCCCGACCAGCCTGGTCGGCACCGGCCTTCACGCTCGGTATGACGTAGTCGTCGAGGTACTTCTGGGTGTGGAAGGCGTGCACGTGGATGCCGTCGCAATGGGTGCCGACGAGGCGACAGTTGAACGGGCCGACGGCGGAGATGTAGACCTTCGGGGGTTCGAACGGGATCGGACCCGGGTCGAAGAACGGTGTCATGAGGCTGAACTGATAGAAGTCCCCGTCGTAGCGGAGGGCGTCCCCCTCCTGCCACGTGGCCCAGATGGCCCGCATCGACTCGACGTACTCCCGCATCCTCGGGCCAGGCGAGTCCCACACGGTCGAGAAACGCCGGGTGATATGTGGTTTGATCTGTGTCCCGAGGCCGAGCAGGAAGTGCCCTCCGCTCTGCTTCTGGAGGTCCCAGGCGATCATCGCCGTCGCCATCGGCGACCGTGGGAACGCCACCGCGATGGCCGTGCCGAAGTCCAGGCCCGGGCCATGCGGAATACCGGCCGCCAGTTGGAGATAGGGATCATGTGCTGTCTCGACGCTGAACACCCCGTCGAAACCGATCCGGGCCGCACGGGCGACGGCCCCTGGGGACTCGAGCGGTCCCGTGGTGGAGGACATCACGTAGTCGACCTTCATGGCACACACCTCCAAGCAGGTTGCGGGGACTGCCCCATGGAACCTAACGTCTCCAATGACCTGTCGCTTTCGACAGGTGCTGTTGCGGAAGACCCTGGCGGAGTGAAGTGCGACGACATCCCAGGCTGATGGCACTCATCATGTGGCTGGTCATGGCGGCGATAACGGTTGCCGGATTCGCCGCGTTCGAAGCGAACCACGACGTGCCACCAACCACGTCGACGAGCGGCGCCGTTGCCGATGTCCTCTCCATCGTCGGTGGTGTCGGGCGAGCTGCCGTACCCACCGCACCGGGAGCGGAGACGACACCGTCCACCGCAACCCCGACGGTCGTGGCGCCGTTCATCCCTCCGCCAGAGGTGGAGCGCTGGAGACCGCTCGTGCTCGCCTTCTTCCCTGCCGACGAGGTGTCACAGGCCTTGGAAGTCATGTGGTGTGAGAGTCGCGGCGACTCGGGGGCCACACATGCCTTGTCGGGGGCAGCGGGGTTGTTCCAGCACCTCCCCGAGTTCTGGGACGAGCGGAGCGTCTCGGCAGGCTTCACCGGCGGGGACGTCCACGACCCTGAGACGAACATCGGCGTGGCTGGTTGGCTGTTTCATCGCGATGGTTGGAGCCACTGGGTAGCCTCTGAGGCATGTTGGGGTTCCTGAGCGCATGCATTTCCTGAGCCGCCTCCTCCGGGGGCTGACCACGCTCGGAGGAGTCGGGCTGCTCTTGTGGCTCATGCGAGACCGGATGGTCAACCTCCCGATGCGGCGGAGTGAGCGACTCCCTGAGTTTCGGTCGGCTCCGCCGGAACACGAGCGACCCCGCGCCGAGATCACCGCAATCGAGGGTATCGGCCCGGTCTACGCCGAGCGCCTGGCTGCAGCCGGGATCACCTCCGTGAGTGCCCTCGCCCGGGAGGATGCCCAAACACTGGCTGCGGCTGCCGGCATCCGTGCCGGCCTCGCTGCCGACTGGATCGAGCAGGCTCGCCGGATCGGTTGACGGTTCCATGGTGCCGGTGGGCTAGGGCGGAATGGCTCGGTACCCTCACATGATGTCCTCACGCCTCGTGCTCCCCACGCCCCGCGGGCCGTACCTCACGGCACCCGAGGACCTCGGCGCGTTCATTACGGGGCCCGACTACCGGGCGCGCCAGCTTCGTGACTGGCTGTACCGCACGCCGGTCAAGACAAGTGAGGCGATGACCAACCTGCCGCTCGAGACAAGGGAGAGGCTCTCCGGCTCACTGTGGCCGTTCAGCATCGAAGAGGAGCAGGTGGCCGACTCGGGAACGACGAAGAAGACCCTCTTCCGACTTCCCGACGGACCTGCCATCGAGACCGTGCTCATGGGCTACCCGGGGCGCACCACCCTCTGTATCTCGTCCCAAGCCGGCTGTGCGCTTGCATGCACGTTCTGCGCCACGGGTCAGTTCGGATTCGACCGCAACCTCGACGCCGGCGAGATCGTCGCACAGTTGCAGTGGGCCGAGGCGGACCTCCGAGCGACGCCGATGCCGGATAGCCCCGACCACGTCACGAACATGGTCTTCATGGGCATGGGTGAGCCCCTGGCCAACTACCGGCAACTCCGTGAGGCGCTGAGAAGGATCATCGAGGTCAAAGGCATGTCCCCTCGGAGGATCACCGTCAGCACCGTCGGGATGGTGCCCGGGATGCGCATGCTCGCCGAGGAGTCGTGGCACGTGAACCTGGCCGTGAGCCTCCACGCGGCGGACGATGCAACCCGGTCGCGCCTCGTCCCCCTCAACAAGCGCCACCCCCTCCGGGAGGTGGAGGACGCGGCCGCCAACTACTTCGAGCTGACGGGACGCCGGGTGTCCATCGAGTGGACGCTCATCGACGGTGTCAACGACACACCCAACCAGGCACAGCTCCTGGCGCCGATCGCCCGCCGCCTCAGTGCCCATGTCAACCTCATCCCCATGAACCCCACTCCCCTCACGGACGACCGCCCGAGCAGCGAAGAACAGGTACGGAGGTTCCGTGGGTGGCTCCTCGACCTCGGGGTGAACGCCACGACTCGTGTCATCCGCGGCCAGGAGATCGACGCCGCCTGCGGCCAACTCCGCGCCAAGGCACAGTAGGAGCGAGGTACGAGAAGCGAGGAGCAAGCCGAACGGACGACGGGGGAAACGCAGCCACTTGCGGTTCGGCCTCTCCGCCGTCCGCCTTCCTCCGTCCCTCGTCCCTCGTCCGTTCAGCGCAGCACCAGCTCCCGCAGATGGTCGAGGCCGACCGGCCCGGAGCCGACCACACGGGCGTGGAACTCCTTGAGCGTCGCCCCCTCCCGCTTCATGTACTCATCCCGTAGCCCGAGGATCACCCGCTCACCCACCTTGTAGGAGATGGCTTGGCCCGGCCAGCCGTAGTACCGGGTCACTTCCGACTTCGCGTAGGCCGGGTCGAGATAGGCGATTCCTTCGAGAAGGCCGACGGCGGTGTCGAACGTCCACTGCTCGCCGGGGTGGAACGGTGCGTCGTCGGGGATCGCGTATCCACAGTGCACCCCGATGTCGATGGCTACCCGGCAGGCCCGATGGATCTGGTTGATGCGGAGGCCGAGTTCGTACTCCGGTTTGTCGTAGAAGCCGAGCTCACCCATGAGTTGCTCGGCGTAGAGAGCCCAACCCTCCCCGTACCCCGGGTACCACACCGCAAGCCTGTGGAAGCGGGAGAGATGATCCGCGAGGTAGGTGGCCATGGCCACCTGGTAGTGATGGCCGGGGAAGCCCTCGTGGTAGGCGGTGGAGACCTCGTCGTAGAGCGGGAACGCAGTCTTGTCGCCGGCCGAATACCAGACGGTCCCCGGCCTGGACCAATCCTCGCTCGGCCCGGTGTAGTGGGCGCCGAGGGATCCGCCGGGCGGCGCAAGGCGGACATCGAGTGGTCGGATCTCATCGGGCACGTCGAAGTGGACGCCCTCGAGTCGGGCAACGGCATCGACCTGCAGGGCGGCCATCTTCGCCACGAAGGCCTCCGCGGTCGGAGCCATGCCCCCGGGGTCGGTCTGGAGTGTCCGCATGACCGCGTCGAGGCCAAGCCCGGGTGTGACGCGCTCGGCGATGTCCTCCATCTCGGCCCGCAGTCGGGCCACCTCGGCCCACCCCCACCGGTAGGTCTCCTCGAGGTCGATGTCGGCCATCAGGTAGCGACGTGTGGCAAACCGGTATCGCTCCTCGCCAACCGGGTCCTCCTCGATGGCATCCGGGCGATAGGTCGCCTCGAGGTAGTCGGCGAGGCCCGCGTATTCGGAGCTTGCCAGGTCGGCTCCTCGCTCCAGCGACGCCTTGACGGTTGCGGGCACGTCCGTGGCCCCGGCGACCAACCGGGTGAAGTAACCGTCCGCATAGGCTCGGCACTCCTTGGCAACCGCGTCGACCTGCCGACGACGGGCCGTGTTGCCATTGGCTCGCCCGGTCTCGAGGAGCGAGCGGTAGGCGGCGAGCGGCTGATCGATGCTGGTGAGGCGGGATGCGACGTTCTCCCACTGCTGGGTGGTGGTCGTCGGCATCACGTCGAACACGCCCCGGATGTGCTGGGGTGGGCTGGCGATCGAGTTGATGTCGCGGTAGGGCTCCCCGCTATCGATGATCGCCGCTCGCAACCGCAGCGCCTCGAGGGCGACTCGCCGGGCAAGCCGATCCCACTCGTCGTCGGCCGGGGGAAGGGCCTCGATCTCGGCCGTGGTGTCCGAGACGAGTCGGAGGACAGCCTCGATCCCGGACTGGCCGATATCGCCCCACCGGTGGTCGTGACCGGCCACGCCCATCGTGGTGGCGTAGATGGGCAGGAGGGCGGCGATCTGGTCGATCAGGCGATCGGAGATCTTGAAGATGTCAGGCACAGCTCTCCTCGGCGTTGGCGAATGCAGGGTAGGTTGGTTGCAGGAAAGATCCGCCGACCAAGGACCCAGCATGATCGCCGTGTTCGCAACCGTTCGTTCCAAGCCAGGACGCCGCGAAGAACTCATCGAGGCACTTCGCCCAGGAACGGTCGAAGATGCGGCCGCCGAGCCCGGGACCCTCATCCACGCGATGCACGCGAACCTCCGCGACGACGACCTTCTTCACTACTACGAGCTGTACGAGTCGAAGGAGGCGTTCATCACGCACGCCAAGGTGGCGGGAACCAAGCTGAACGCCGTGGCCCATCTCGTGGATGGCCCACCCGAATTGGTCCAGACATCGCTCATCGTTGCGACCGGTCTCGACGCCAGCAGCTGACCGGGGGAGCTCAGGCCAACCCGGCGACGGCCCGCAAGGTGCGTGCTCCCGCGGGGTCGCCCGCGGTGACGGGCACGACTGCCACCTGGCTGACTCCGGCGGCCCGATAGTCACAGACCCTGCGCTCGATCTCCTCGCGGTCCCCCACCAGCGCTATCACTTCGAGGAGCTCGTCGGGAATGGTGTCCACGAGCGCCCTATGGAGGACGCCACTTCGCGCCCGGTCCACGAGCTGCCCAAACCCGGCACGCTCGAACATCTCTCCGTAGCCGGGGGCGCCCAGGTACATCGCCACCTGGCGTCGCATCTGGTCCAACCCCTCCGGAGACGGATCGAGTGCAGCCACCACCCAGGAAGTGATCGGCATCCCGTCGGGTACCCGCCGCGCCTGTTCTTCGACCTGGTCGACTGTCACCAGGTTGAGGACGAGCCGGTCACCATGCTCGGCTGCGATCTCCGTGGCCCGCGGTCCGAACGCGGCCACGCCTATCTCGGGGACCGTGGCCGGGATCCCTAGACGGAATCCGGTCGTCCGTTGGATCTCACCGGTCTCGGTCCTCTCCCCCGCCAGGATCGACCGCACGATGCCTGCCGTCTCAGCGATTCGTTGCGGAAGGTCGGTCCACGCCCTTCCATGCCAGTCCTCCGTCACCACGCGGGTCGAGGAGCCGAGCGCCACGGCGACTCGCAGCGGTCCCGCCAGGGCTTGCAGGCTGGCCACTCCCATTGCGATCCCGACGGGGGTTCGGATGCCGACGCCGAGCGGACCGACGGTGATGTGAAGATCGGTCTCCCGGGCGACCGCGCCGGCGAGAGCGAAGGCGTCGAAGCTGAGCATCTCGCCCATCCAGGCCGCTCCAATCCCGGCCGCATCGGCGGCGTGGACCACCTCGAGGGCCTCCAGGGCGGGCCGACCGAGCCAGTACGGGACCACCACCGCGAGCGGGTGCCGCTCCCTCACAGCTGGGAGGTGTCCGTCTCGAGACCGAGCAGCAGGCGGCCGGTCAGCTCGAGCGTCGACGGGGCGACCATGAGGTGCTGGGTGGCAGCATGCACATCACGGAAACACCGTTGGAGCACTCCGTCGAAGAGCGATGCCCCACCGGCTTGGAGGTGGAGTGCGCCGACGACCGCTGCCGCCTCGGTGGTGGCATGGGTGCAGGCGAGTCGAATCGACGATCGCTGGGCGAGGCTTGCCGAGCCGTGGGACACCGCTGCCTCCCAGGCCTCGGTGAGCGTCGACCGCATGAACGACAACGCTGCCTCGATCCTCGCCTCCGCCCGCGCCAGCTCGGCCTGGACCGTGTTCCGCTCGGCCAGGGTGCGACTGCTCCCGGCCATCTTCTTGCCGCCGGCCAACGCGACGAACTCATCGATGGCCCGTCGGGCGGCACCGAGAGCAATGGCCGCGATGCCCATGGCCAGGTACCCGAACACCGGGAAGCTGTACTCGGGGGCATCGACGATCCGTGGGGCACCGAGGTCGGTGGTGCGCCCGGACGGCACGAAGACGTCGTCCACGGACCAGTGATGGGAGCCCGAACCCCGAACGCCGAGCACGTGCCATGTGTCCTCGATCGTCACGTCCTCCTTCGGGAAGTACGCGAGGAGGATCCGGGGCCTATCTCCGGCCATCTCTGGTCCGCTGGGACCCTGGACGAGGCAACCACCGAGCATCCAGTCGACATGGTCGATACCCGAGCCATAGCCCCATCGTCCACTGACTCGGTACCCACCAGCCTCCGGGACCGCACGGCCCATGGGAGCAGTGACGCCGGCGGTCACCTTCGATCCTCCCGCGTACACCTCTTCGGCCATGCCCGGGCTCATGGCGGCTGCCTCCGACCCGGTCGTCACGATCACCATCATGACCCAGCCCGCCGAGGCGTCACCCCGGCTGACCCGGCGGATCGCTTCGAAGATCGTCAGGGGGTCGAGCTGGTGCCCGCCGTAGGCGCGTGGTACCCCGAGAGTGAGGAGGCCGCTCTCCCTCAGGGCGTCGATCACCTCCGGGACCACACGACGTTCGGTCTCGGTCCGGTCGGCGTGGTGGTCTGCGATCGAGGCGACGACATTCGCCGCCGCCAGGGCCTGCTCTGGGGTCATGGCCGGGAGGCTACTGCACCGACTGTCTGTCCCCTCGCCGCAGGCGGGGGGAAGCTCCCTACCCCCACTGCGTGGAGGACAGACATGAGTGCCTAGTCCCTCGGGAGTCCGAGGATCCGCTCGCCGATGATGTTGCGCAGGACTTGGCTCGTCCCGCCGCCGATCGTCAACGCGGGCGAGAAGTGGAATCCCCACGGCCACTCCCCCGGCTCCTCGCCGAAGGGTCCGTCCTTGGTCGTGAGCCCACCTGCCGCCGAGAAGCGTTTCGCTGCCTGCATGACCTTCTGCCCGTGGCGGTCGGCGAGGAACTTCTTGACCGAAGCCTCCGGGCCGGGCTCTCGACCCGACACGAGCTGTGAGAGGATCTTCAAGCCGAGGAGCCGCATGACCTCGGCTTCGATGTACAGCGAGGCGAGGGTGTCACGGTCGAGGTTCCCGAGCGGGGCGTGGCGCCGAGCGAGGTCGAGGAGCTCGGAGGTCTCGGGACCCATCCCCCACAACACACCGCCCTCCGACAGCGTCACACGCTCGTTGCCAAGCGTGATCTTGGCGAGGCGCCACCCATCGTGGACCGTGCCAACGAGGCAGTCGGCGGGCAGCCGGACATTGTCGAAGAAGACCTCGTTGAAGTGCCGACCCCCGGCCATCTCGATGATGGCCCGTACCTCGATGCCGGGACTCCGCATGGGACAGATGAAGTAGCTGATCCCCTTCTGCTTGCTGGCGGATGGGTCGGTGCGGGCGAGGAGAATGCCGAAGTCTGCCTTCTCCGCCCACGTCGTCCAGATCTTCTGGCCGTTGACGATCCACTCATCGCCGTCGGGTATCGCCGACGTCCGAAGCGACGCGAGGTCGCTCCCCGCATCCGGCTCGCTGAACAGCTGGCACCAATACTCCTCGCCAGAGAGCGCCGCCGGAAGGTACCTGGCCTTCTGTTCCTCCGTGCCGGCTGCCACGAGGGTAGGGGCAGCCCATCCGATTCCGATGGGGTTGTCGGGCATCGCCACGCCCGCCCGACGCAGTTCCTCGCCCACGAGGAGCTGGTGGATGGCGTCGGCGCCGAGCCCGTACGGGGGCGGAAACTGGGGTGCAACGTACCCGGCGTCGGCGAGCTGCCGCGGGGTGGGATCGGGATGCTCGGCGAGCCAGGAGCGCACCGCGATGCGTCGTGGATCGTCCTCAGCCGGGAAGTCGAAGTCCATGTGGGGAAGATATCAGGTCCCGTCTGTCCCCCGCACTGAGGGGCAAGGTCCCTGCCCCGTAGCGAGGCGAAGTCCCCCACTGCGTGGGGGACTTCAGACAGCTGGCCTACTCGCTGTCGGCGAGCTCCTCGAGCTGTGGCACGTCGGGTGTGTCGAGCGACTCGAACGTGAGCTCATCGGCTTCCTCGTCGAGGTCGACGACGACCGTGGTCCCCGGGGCGAGCTGGCCGAGCAGCACCGACTCCGCCAGCCGGTCTTCGAGCAGACGCTGGATCGAACGCCGTAGCGGACGAGCACCGAGTTCAGGATCGTAACCCTTGGTGGCGAGGAACGACTTGGCAGCATCCGAGAGCACGAGCTCGAGGCCCTGGGACTTCAGCTGCTCCCTCACCCGGACGAGCATGAGGTCGACGATCTCCTTGACCTCGTCGAGCGTCAGTTCGTGGAACACGATGACCTCATCGAGTCGGTTGAGGAACTCTGGGCGGAAGTGCTTCTTGAGCTCCTCGAGCACCTTCAGCTTCATCTTCTCGTAGGTGACCGAGTCGTCGTCCGTCTGGAAACCGATGGCCTTCTTGCGCAGGTCACGGGTTCCGAGGTTGGACGTCATGATGATGACGGTGTTCTTGAAGTCGACGGTCCGACCCTGGGCATCGGTGAGCCGCCCATCCTCGAGGATCTGCAGCAGCGTGTTGAAGACGTCGGGGTGGGCCTTCTCGACCTCGTCGAAGAGGACGACGGAGAACGGCTTGCGTCGAACGGCCTCGGTGAGCTGACCACCCTCGTCGTAACCGACGTAGCCGGGAGGTGACCCGATGAGGCGGCTGACGGTGTGCTTGTCCATGTACTCGGACATGTCGAGTTGGATCAGGGCTTGCTCGTCACCGAACAGGAAGGCGGCAAGGCTCTTGGCGGTCTCCGTCTTGCCAACCCCGGATGGTCCGAGGAAGACGAACGATCCGGCAGGCCTCTTGGGATCCTTGAGGCCGGCCCTGGTACGGCGAATGGCCCGGCTCACGGCCGAGATGGCATCCTGCTGGCCGATGATGCGGGTATGGAGCTCCTCCTCCATCCTCACGAGGCGGGCGGTCTCCTCCTCGGTGAGCCGATGGACCGGAATGCCGGTCCACTGGGCGAGGACCTGGGCGATCTCTTCGTCGCCGATGACCCACGAGACCGCTTCCCCGGCGGCTCGCAACGCCGACTCGGCCCGACCGCGATCCTCGAGCAACGACCTCTCGCGGTCACGAAGCTGTGCGGCTCGCTCGAAGTGCTGGGCGGCGATCGCCTCCGACTTGTCCGTGCGGACCTTGGCGACCTGTTCATCGATCTCGGCGATCTCGGGGGAGCCGGCCCGTCTCCCGATCCGCATCCGCGACCCGGCCTCGTCGATGAGATCGATGGCCTTGTCAGGGAGGAAACGATCCGAGATGTAGCGATCGGCAAGGTTGGCGGCCGAGACGAGGGCGGCGTCCGTGTAGCGGACGGAGTGGTGCTCCTCGTACTGGTCCTTGAGGCCGTTGAGGATGCGAATGGTCTCGGCCACGGTGGGTTCGTCGACCTGGATCGGCTGGAACCGCCGTTCCAGTGCGGAGTCCTTCTCGAGGTACTTGCGGTACTCCTCGAGGGTGGTGGCACCAATGGTCTGCAGCTCACCGCGGGCGAGCATGGGCTTGAGGATCGACGCAGCATCGATGGCGCCTTCGGCCGCACCGGCACCTACAAGGGTGTGGATCTCGTCGATGAAGACGACGACGTCACCCCGGGTGCGGATCTCCTTGAGGACCTTCTTGAGTCGCTCCTCGAAGTCACCGCGATAGCGGGACCCGGCAACCAGGGCGCCCAGGTCGAGCGTGTAGAGCTGCTTCCCCTCCAGGGTCTCGGGAACGTCGTTGGCAACGATGCGTTGGGCCAGCCCTTCGACGACGGCCGTCTTGCCCACGCCCGGCTCCCCGACGAGGACCGGGTTGTTCTTCGTGCGGCGCGACAGCACCTGCATGACCCGCTCGATCTCCTTCTCACGTCCAATGACCGGGTCGAGCTTGCCCTCCCGGGCAACCTGGGTCAGGTTTCGTCCGAACTGGTCGAGGACCGTGCTGCCGGAGGATGAGGACTCGCCGCGCCCGGAGCTCGAACTGCCGCTGCCACTGCCCGAGGAGGCTGCGGGGCGTTCTTCGCTGGCGCCACCGGAGAGGAGTTGGATGACGGTCTGGCGCACCTTGGGGAGGTCGGCGCCGAGCTTCTGCAGGACCTGGGCAGCGACGCCTTCACCCTCACGAATCAATCCGAGGAGGATGTGCTCGGTCCCGATGTAGTTGTGACCGAGTTGGAGGGCCTCACGGAGGGAGAGCTCCAGGACCTTCTTGGCGCGGGGCGTGAAGGGAATGTGACCCGAGGGGGCCTGCTGGCCCTGCCCGATGATGTCGACGACCTGCTCACGAACGGAGTCGAGGCCGATGCCGAGGTCTTCCAGGGCCTTGGCCGCCACGCCCTCACCCTCATGAATGAGGCCGAGGAGGATGTGTTCGGTCCCGATGTAGTTGTGGTTGAGCCCGCGCGCTTCTTCCTGCGCCAGCACCACCACTCGACGAGCACGATCTGTGAATCGTTCGAACATATCGACTCTCCTCTACCAACCAACAAGGAGCTTGCGCCCCTGGTGGGAGTGTACCGAACACAGTTGGATAGACCCGGGGGCATTCGATCCCCGGCCCACGGCCCGCGGTGTCTTCTAAGTGCCCGTGACGACGTACGCTTCGCCCATGGAGACGCCGAGCATCAAGGACTTCATCGACCTTCCCGAGATCTGGGAACGCATGGATCGCCTCGAAGTGCGACTCCTCGAGTCGTCGGCGAGTGAGGATCCATTCCTGACCGAGGTCGCTCAGCACCTCATCCTGGCGGGCGGGAAGCGTTTCCGGCCATTGCTGGCCCTCCTCGCCGCCCAACTCGGCACCCCGTCGGACGGCCGACCCATCGATGCCGGGGTTGCGGTCGAAATGATCCACATCGGGAGCCTGTATCACGACGACGTGATCGACGAGTCCACGACCCGGCGGGGCGCCGTGTCGGCCAACGCCAACTGGGACAACACGGTGGCGATCCTCGCCGGCGACTACCTCATGGCGAAGGCCTCCGAGTTGGCGGCCACCAACCTGGGCCAGGAGTCGGTCAGGCTTCTCGCGGCCACCTATGCCTCATTGGTCGAGGGCCAAACGCTCGAACTCCAACTCGACTTCGACGTCGCTCACGGAGCCGCCGAGTACGAGCGGGTCATCGGCGGCAAGACGGCCTCTCTCATTCGTACGTCCGCTCGCCTCGGTGCCCTTGCTGCCGACTGCAGTCCCGACGTGGTCGAGGCCGTCAGTGATTGGGCCTGGGAGGTCGGCATCGTCTTCCAGATCGCCGACGACGTGCTCGACCTCGTCGCCTCCGATGCATTCCTCGGCAAACCCGCCGGGAGCGACATCGGCGAGGGGAAGTTCACACTGCCGGTCCTGTATGCCTTGGAGGGTCCCGATTCGGGCCGGGTGAGGGAGCTGCTCGGGAGCGAGCGGCCCTACCCCCAGGCGGTCATCGACGAGGTCATCTCGATCGCCCGGCGCGGTGGCTACGTCGATCGGGCACTTGACAACGCCGGCCTGCGGCTGGAACGGGCCTCGAAGAACGTCGCGGGACTCGGGAACCCCCGGGTCCAGACCGTGCTCCAGCGCATGGGGGACTTCCTCCTCCAGCAGGTGGCATTCGCCCGCGGGGCGTGACGCTTCTCTCCCAAGCACGGAGTACGAAGCACGGGGTACGAAGTGTTCAGAGCACCCAGGGGATGAGCCGCCACTTGACCCGGTCACGGTAGGCGGGGTACTCGTGGAATCGGCCGATGAGCCGCTGCTCCTCCCTGCCGGCCTTCTGCCAGAAGAACGCGGCCAACACCACCGTGGCCAGTATCGCCAACCGGGACCCGACGAGCAGTGAGGCGCCTCCGGTGAGGAGCAGCACTCCGCCGTAGATCGGGTGACGGGCGAGCGCGTACGCCCCGGTCTGGACCAGGGTCGATGATCCAACGGGTTCCGGGTACGGCGTGAGCCGGCGTCCCAACCCGCGCATGGCGAGGAAGCCGAGGAACAGGCCCGTGATGACGGTGAAGATGCCAAGCCCATTGGTGAACGTGTTGCCATAGGCGTACGGATCGATCGCCGCTGCGGCCACCCACGCCCCGAGGCCGAGCACTTGGCCGACCACCCACCATCCGCCCCTCTCGACGAAGCCTTGCCGCCACCACCGGCCCTTGCCCTCCCGGGACAACTCCTGGTCGAGGACCTCACCGAGCGCGTCTCGGGCAGACGTGCCGTTTGGGAACACGAAGTCGGGAAGCAACTCGACGAGCGGTTCGAGGACGAACCGCCGCTCGAGCGCCCGCGGGTGTGGCACCTGGAGGTCATCGTCGTCGATCGTCTCGTTGCCGAACACGATGAGGTCGAGGTCCAGCGTCCGCGCCGCCCACTTCTCCCGCCGTTCCCGCATGTGGACCGTCTCGATGCCCAGCAGTTCGAGCATGAGCGCCTTGGCAGGAAGGTCGGTCTCCATGACGATCACCGCGTTGTAGTACGGGCCTTGCCCCGGCCCACCAATGGGGGCGGTCTCATAGAGGGAGGAGACGGCTGTCACCGTCCCCACCGAACGGAGGCCCGCTATCGCCGAGCGAAGGAGCGAGAGGCGATCACCGAGGTTGGATCCGAGGGCCACCACAGCGCGGGTCATGACCAGAGCCTATGCGCCTCCCTGTCACTCGAGGCCGCCTTGGCTGACAATCTGTCCCCGCAAGCGGGGGACAGACGACCTGGGCCCTCAGGCCTCGGGCCGCAGGTGCGGGAACAGCACCACCTCGCGGATGGAGGTGGTGTCGGTGAGCAGCATCACGAGGCGGTCGACGCCGATCCCGATTCCACCCGTGGGAGGCATGCCATGCTCGAGCGCTCTCAGGTAGTCCTCATCGATCAGGTGCGCTTCGTCGTCCCCGGCGGCCCGAGCCGCGGCTTGGGCCTCGAAACGGCGCCGCTGGTCGATCGGGTCGTTGAGTTCGGTGAACCCATTGGCAAGCTCCCAACCCGCCACGAACAGCTCGAAACGCTCGGTCACACCGGGCTTGGATCGATGGGCGCGGGCCAGCGGGGACGTCTCCACCGGATGGTCGATGACGAACACGGGGTCGAACAGGGTCGGCTCGACCAACGCCTCGAAGAGCTCGCTGAGGATCTTCCCGCTCCCCCATGCGGGCTCGACCTCCACGCCCCTCGCGTCGGCGAGGGAGGCCAGCTCATCCCTGTCCGAGGTCGCCGACACGTCGACCCCGAGCGTGGTCGAGACGGCTTCGGCCATCGGGACGCGGGGAAATGGTGGGGTGAGGTCCACGGTCCGTCCCTGGAACTCGAGGTGGGCCGATTCGTTCACGGCTGTGGCCACCTTGACGATGACGCGTTCACACATGTCCATCACGTCGTCGGCGTCGAAATACGCGGCGTACGCCTCGAGCATCGTGAACTCGGGGCTGTGGGTCTGGTCGATCCCCTCGTTCCTGAAGTTGCGGTTGATCTCGAAGACACGCTCGATACCACCCACCACGAGACGCTTCAGGAAGAGCTCGGGGGCGATCCGCAGGTACATGTCGAGATCGAGGGCGTTGTGGTGGGTAACGAAGGGCCGGGCGATGGCTCCGCCGGGCTGGACCTGGAGCATCGGCGTCTCGACCTCCATGTAGCCCTCATCCTCGTAGGCGCGACGGAGGGCCGCCACCGCGGCACTGCGGGAGCGAGCTATCCGCTGGGCGTCCTCGTTGACGATGAGGTCGAGGTATCGACGTCGGAAGCGGGTCTGCTTGTCCGACAGCCCATGCCACTTGTCGGGGAGGGGACGGAGCGCCTTCGCCACGAGGTCGAACGATACGACCCTCACACTCAGCTCCCCCTTCTTCGTGGTCATGACCTCACCCCTGGCCACCACCCAGTCACCGATGTCAAGCGCATCGAAGCGCTCGAAAGCCTCTTCGGTGAGCGCATCCTTCATGACGAACAGCTGGATCTGACCGGTGGCGTCCTGCAGCACGGCGAACCGGAGTTTCCCGAAGCTCCGCACGTTGCGGAGGCGTCCGCCCACCGTCACCACGACCCCTGTCTCACTCCCCGGCTCGAGGGCCCGATGCTCGAGGGCGATCTCGGCCGCGGTGGCGTCGGGGGTCGGACCCCCCACCGGGTAGGGTTCGCCGCCACCATCGATGATCCGCTGCAGCTTCTCGCGGCGGATGGCCATGAGTCGGTTCTCGTCGACCTGGTCGGTGGGCGTGCCTTCGTCGTGGGGTTCGGCCATGGCCGGGCAGGGTAGTGCGTCGCCACGTGGTCCATCCGGTCTCCACGGGCCGGGGAGGACCTTCCGCCCGGCTCCTTTCTCTCCCGCGCGGTACGCTCTCGAGGTGGGCGACCAGGTCATCATCACGGGGCTACGGGCAACCGGCTACCACGGCGTGTTCGATGAGGAGCGGCGGGCCGGCCAGGAGTTCGTGGTGGACGCGGTCCTCGACGTGGATCTTGCAACTGCCGGCACTTCGGACGCGCTCGAGGACACGGTCCACTATGGCGCGGTGGCCGATCGGATCGTCGCGATCATCCAGGGCCCGGCCCTGCATCTCATCGAGGCGGTTGCCGCCGGGATCGCCACTGCCGTTCTCAAGGACTTCTCGGCGGTGCGATCCATCGAGGTGACCGTGCACAAGCCGGACGCACCATTGGGGCACGACTTCGAGGATGTGGCGGTGAGGATCCGCCGGGGAAGGACCTAGCGGGCGGCTGGGATGAGCGACCGGCCAAGCGGGCCCAGCGGCCGCTTGGCGATCTCCTGGATGATCGCCATTGCCTGTACCGGCGACTCGAGCATCCCGGAGGCAACCAGGTATCCGCCCAGCAGACCGATGATGGTGTCGTCGATGAAGTCTCGGTGGACAAGGACGGTGGCATCCTTCCTGCCGAGCGCCTTGGCGAGGGAATCGAAGAACCCCTTGGCGAATCCCGATTCGTCACCGGCCGGGACCGGGTGGTGGAAGACGTCGAGGCCAACCTCCCGGTAGTGGGCGAACCCCTCAGCCGACTCGCAGAGCGCCATGATCCCGGTGAACCCGCTCTGCGTCAGCCAGGTGAGCTCCTCTTCCCGCCGGATACGGCGGTGGTGGTCCCCATATCCGCCCACCCGCTGCGACACCGCAAGGCGACCTTTGATCACCCATGTGAAATCTCTCGGTTGGAGTCCTGTTGCCATGCGTGGCGCTCCCTACGGCGTGCTCTGGCGCACCATAGCTGCGGCTGTGAGTAGTGCACCCTTGGTGCCTTCAACATCGTGGACCCGAACGATCGAGACGCCCATCAGGCCGAGGATCCCGCTCAGCGCGGCCGTCACGCCGTCCCGGTCCGACGGCCGCTCGATTCCGGTCAAGGTCCCGAGGAACCGTTTCCTGCTGTGTCCGATGAGGACGGGGAGTCCGTGCCCGGCGAGGCGGGGCGTCGCCAGGAGCAGGGCCAGGTTGTGTTCCAGGGACTTCCCGAACCCGATGCCGGGGTCGATGGCGATTCGCTCCCGTTTCACGCCCGACGCAACGGCCGCCGCCGCCGAGTGGAGAAGGAATGCTTCGACGTCGGACACGACGTCGCCATAGCTGGGCTCGGCCTGCATCGTGGCCGGGCTCCCCTGCATGTGCATGATGACCAGTCCGGCCCCGGCTTCGGCGACGATGGCACGCATCTCGGGTGACCGGAGTCCGGTCACGTCGTTGACCACTTCCGCCCCGGCGCTGAGAGCCGCGGCCGCCACCGCCGGCTTCGACGTGTCGATGGACACGGCCACACCCCGGTCGGCGAGGGCGGCTACGACCGGGAGTACGCGGCTCGCCTCCTGTTCACTGCTCACTTCCCTGGCGCCGGGACGAGTCGATTCGCCGCCGATGTCGATGAGGTCGGCACCCGCGTCCACGAGGCTGAGGGCGTGCTGCAAAGCAGACTCGGGGTCGAGATGGAGTCCGCCATCGCTGAAAGAGTCAGGGGTGACGTTGACCACGCCCATGATGAGCGCGCGGTCGATCGGAGTGAGGGTCCGGGTGCGGATCTCCCACGGTCGGGGGGAGACGGCGGGCTCGATCACTCGGTGGTGGCGGCCGCCACGTTGGCGTTGCCCTGGCCGTTGCCGGTCGCCGGGTGCTCGATCCGGCCCGAGCCGTTCTCGGCATGCCGCCACTTCGGGACACCCACCAACACCTCCCGAACCTCGTCCGCGGTGAGCGTCTCTCGCTCGAGCAGCGCGGCGGCGATGTCGTGGAGGGCGTCGATGTGGGTGGTGATGATCTGCTCCGCCTCGGCGTGGGCACGACCGATGAGGCGCCGCACCTCCTCATCGATGTGGGATGCGACCTCGTCGGAGTAATCCTGGTGCCGGGCGTAGTCCCTCCCAAGGAAGACCTCACCGGCTGCCTGGCCGTACTTCATCGGCCCGAGCCGTTCCGACATGCCGTACTCCATCACCATCTTGCGGGCAAGGTCGGTGGCTTGATCGATGTCGTTGCCGGCCCCTGTGGTCGGGTCACCGAAGATGACTTCCTCCGCGGTCCGCCCGCCGAGGAGCATCGCCAGCCGATCGACCAGCTCCGAGCGCCGCGAATAGCTCCGGTCCTCGTCGGGGAGGGAGAGTGTGTAGCCCCCCGCCCGGCCGCGGGGGATGATCGTCACTTTGTGGATCGGGTCGGCGTTGGGGAGGGCGAAGCCGACGAGTGCGTGCCCACCTTCGTGGTAGGCGGTGAGGCGACGCTCGTCCTCGGTCTGGATCCGGCTCTTGCGCTCGGGGCCCGCGATCACCCGGTCGATCGCCTCCTCGAGCTCCGACATCCCGATGAGCTTGAGATCGCGACGAGCCGCGAGCAGCGCAGCCTCGTTGATGAGGTTGGCGAGATCGGCCCCCGTGAAGCCCGGGGTCTGGCGGGCGACCGTCTCGAGGTTGATGTCGGTGTCGAGCGGCTTGCCCTTGGCGTGCACCTCGAGAATCGCGTTGCGGCCCTTGAAATCGGGCCGGTCCACCACGACCTGCCGATCGAACCGACCGGGACGGAGAAGCGCAGGGTCGAGGATGTCGGGGCGGTTGGTGGCGGCGATCACGATCACTCCCGAGTTCGCCTCGAAGCCGTCGAGTTCCACCAGGAGCTGATTGAGTGTCTGCTCCCGCTCGTCGTGCCCGCCGCCGAGCCCCGCTCCGCGGTGGCGTCCGACGGCGTCGATCTCGTCGATGAACACGATCGCCGGTGCGGAGGCCTTGGCCTGCTCGAACAGGTCGCGGACCCGGCTGGCGCCCACGCCAACGAACATCTCGACGAAGTCCGAGCCGGAGATGGTGAAGAAGGGGACCCCGGCCTCGCCGGCGACGGCCCTGGCCAGGAGGGTCTTGCCGGTGCCGGGGGGACCGAAGAGCAGGACGCCCTTGGGGATCTTGGCTCCCATCGCACGGAATTTGCCCGGGCTCTGGAGGAACTCCTTGAGCTCGTGCAGCTCCTCGATGGCCTCCTCGAGGCCAGCGACGTCGCTGAACCCGACCTTCGGGTGGTCCTTGCCCACTTGCTTGGCTTTCGCCTTGCCGAACTGCATGACGCGGTTTCCACCGCCCTGCATCTGGGTGAAGATGAAGATCATCATCCCGAAGAGCAGCAGGTACGGGAGGAAGCCGAGGAGGACCGTCCACAGGCCGACCTGCTCCTCGGTGGAGACGGCGAGCGGTACCCCGGCGTCACGGATCTTCTCGGTGAGTTGCTCCTCGAAGCCCTTCACGTAGGAGGTGATGATGTCGGGGGTCTGCTCCTCGAGGGCAGCGAGGTCCTCGACTTCGTAGTAGCCGGCGACGGTCTCGCTGGCGGTGTTCATCTGAACCGCCTCGAGCTTCCCGTCGTCGATCGCGGCCGTGAACTGGTCGAAGGTGACATCCTCGGGTCCACCGGAGCGCTCGAACATCGTCTGGACGGCGAAGATCATCATGATGATCACCGCGGCATACACGACGACGGTTCGAACGGTTCGATTCACGGAGGACTCACTTCCCTGGGCCGGGTCGTCTCATGGTATGTCCTTCGGGGCGGTAGTGGCTCGAAGTGGAGCGAGGCACGAGGTACCCGGAGCCCCGTCCCTCGTCTCTCGACGCTCGGCGCCTCTATATCGACGACTCGTCGAGGATGCCTATGTAGGGGAGGTTGCGCAGCTTGCCTGCGTAGTCGAGACCGTATCCGACCACGAACTCCTCGCCGATCTCGAACCCCACGTACTTCACGTCGAGCGGGACTCGTTGGATGTCGGTCTTGCGAAGCAGCGCGGCAATCGCAAGGGACGCGGGCTTACGGACCTTGAGGCTCCTGATGAGGTAGGACAGGGTGAGTCCGGAGTCGATGATGTCCTCGATCACCAGGACATCTCGGCCTTCGATCTCGTGGTCGAGGTCCTTGAGGATGCGGACCACACCTGAGGTCTGGGTCGCCGCTCCATACGACGAGACGGCCATGAAGTCGAACTCGACCGGGACGGTGATCGACCGCGCGAGGTCTGCCATGACCATGAAGGCGCCTTTCAGCACCCCCACGATGAGCAGGTCCTTGCCTTCGTAGTCACGGCTGATCTCGGCTCCGAGCTCCGCCACGCGGGCGGTCAATTCCGACTCGGTGATCAGGGTGCGTTCAATCCTCACCAAAGCTCCTCGTAGGTGTCCACCTCAAGGTAGCCAACGTCGATGGGCCTTGCGCCGGCCGCCCGCCGGATGAGCGGGACCCACTCGACCGTGTCGCCGGCCACCACCACCGGCCATGCCGATCGCAGTTCGGGTGGCACGCCGGACTCGGCCAGCGCATCCCACACACCCTTGTGACCCGCGGGAAGCGCGATCCGATCGGTCTTCTCCGCCCCCCGGACCCACCACTCGGGGTCGGGGTGGAGGTGGGTGCGCTCCGGGGAGAGGAGCGGACGACGGGTGGCCCCCCGCACCCCCAAGCGGAATCCTCCAGCCAACGTCACCGGCGCCTCCAGTCGGGTCGGCGACAGCGGTTCGGGAATGGGGCCGAGGCGCAGCGACGTCCGGTCCTTGAGGACCACCACTCCCCCGGCCAGTTCGGCCCTCGGGACGTCCCCGGCAGCCACGGCCATCACCCTGTCGATCTCCGCGGACGTAGGAGGATGGGGGGGCCGGATGGTCCGCAGGGCTTCGCGGGCGGTGGCGATCGCCACTGCGGGATCAGCCGTACGAATGACCGCGGTGGGGATCCGCGCCACGCCGTCCCTCGCCGCAAAGGGAGCCGGACGGCTCGGGACGAGAGCGAGGTGGGCCGCAGTCCGGGCCAAGGACTCCCGCAGGGCCGGGTTGAACTGCTCCTCCAGCATGGGGATGACCTCATCTCGAATCCGATTGCGGCGATGATCCCGCGAGGCATTCGCCGGGTCGTCGAAGAACGGGAGCTCCAACTCCCTGGCGAGTGACCGCACGTCGTCCCGGCTCTCCTCGAGCAGTGGCCGGATGGCTCGGTCGGTCTGTCGCATCCCGGCGAGGCCCTCGGGTCCGCTCCCCCGCAGGAGGTTGTGGAGCACGGTCTCGGCCTGGTCATCCCGTGTGTGCCCGGTGGCGATCAGGGCACTGCCCTCGACGTGCGTGAGCAGGGCCGCCCATCTCGCCTCACGGGCCGCGGTCTCGGAGGGCCCGGCAGGGTTGACCCGGGTCACGGTCAGTTCGAGGCTGAGGGCGTCTGCGATGGCCCTGGCTGCTTCAGCGAGGTCGTCGGAGGCCGGGTTGCCATGGTGGACATGGACCGCCGTCGACGTCGATCCTCGCAGTGCCCATGCGGCCACACCCGAGTCGGCTCCCCCAGACAGTGCGATCACGACCCGCCGGTCCCCGGCGAGGAACACAGCCCGACCCGTGATCCGCTCTCGCATCATGCCACTCGGGCAAGCCAGCGCTGGGGGCTCCCGATCTCGGCGAGCGTCGGCAGCGTCTCGGGCGAGGTCCATGCCGCGGACAAGGCTTCCCATCCGGCAGCCTCTTCGACCGCAAGCACGAAGCGCTCCCCATCCTCGTACTGGCGCATCTTCATCTCGAGGCCGGTGAGCCGGAGAAGGAGCGCCATCTTCGGGTCGGTGCGTCGCTTCTTGAGGATCCCCGACATCCGCGACTGGGTGGGGAGGATGCGAGCGCCGATCCGATCCATGACGACGTGGCCGTGACCCTCGAGGAGGCTCATGAGGGCCTGGACCCTGGCGATGTGGGCTTGTTGCTCCGTCGAGGCGACCACCCCGAACAATCCCTGTTCGTCGATGAACGGGGCATCCCGTCGGGCAGCATCGACCAGTCGCCGCAGGAACCGTTCGACCCGCTCCGGGTCGGGACCCGAGGCGGCGACGATGTCGTCGACGAGGGAGAGGAAGTAGTCCCGCAGCCAGGGGACGCCGGTGAATTGCGCCCGATGGGTGCATTCGTGCAGGATGATCCAGGTCCGGAACTCAGTCGGGTTGAACTGGTGTTCCCGCTCCATGTGGAGGACGTTGTCGCCCACGAGGTAGATCGTGTCTGCCTGGTCGCCGGTGGGGAGCACGAGTTCGTATTGACCGAGCACCCGCTTTCCAAGGAACCCGAGGAGCGCTCCCGACTGAAGGGCCCCGACGGCCGTGGCACCCGGCGACATGGGCCCGGTGGAGGCCGCGTGGCGATCCATGACGTGGCGGAGGAAGCCGAGGTTGCGGTCGACCCAGGTCGCCCGGTCGATCAGGGCCACGTCGGGCGATGCCGGCCCGACGAGACCGGTCTCCTCGGTCACGAGGGGGCCCACCGACTCCACGAGCCCGGGCAGTTGGCCGGCGAGCACATCGGCGTGATAGGACGCACCAAGGGGATGGGAGCCGGCGATCCGACCGCCGACGAGGCTCGCGAGCGGCCAAGGACCGTCCGTTTGACTCACTCGGCGGGTTGGTAGCGTGGCCGGACGACCCGCACGAAGTACTGGACAGTCGTCCCGACCACAGCTGCCAGCGTGAGCGCTATGAGCGCAGGGATCATGAACCGGTAGGTCCATGCAGGAATCTCCTCGTCCGCTGGGATGAAGAGGTCCTGCTCCAGCGCCGGCACGACATCGGTGGTGACTTCTGCTTTGGTCTCCTCGGCTACCACTTCCCCACCGGCGGCGACGGCCGGTGCGAACAGCAGCGTGAGGATCCCGACGAGCATGAGGAGTGAGAAGAGACGTCGCATTGCGACCTGAGCGTACCAGAGGCGAGGACCACATCTGGCTGAGGGAAACCCAAGAACCGTCTACTCCTTGGCGCGCAGGAAGCCCCTGAGGCGCTCGATGACCGCGTCGGGGCACTCCTCTTTCAGGCCCTCCCTGACCTTCGCTTTCAGGTGTTGCTCGAAGTGGAACGCTGCTTCGCATCGCGTGCAGGCCCGGAGGTGCCATCGGATCCTGGTTCGCTTGATCCAGGTGAGTTCGCCGTCGAGGTAGGGGTAGACCCGGGCAGCGGCTTCGGCGCACGTGGTGTGATTACTCATGTGACGCCTCCTCCACGATCCCTCGCTCAACGGCTAGCTCGTACAACTCCTTCTGCAGGGCTTTTCTTCCACGGTGCAGCCGCGACATCACCGTCCCGATAGGAACGTCGAGGATCTCGGCGATCTCCTTGTAGGCGAATCCCTCGGCGTCGGCGAGGAGCACGGGGAGCCGGAAGGCCTCCGGCAGCGCCTCGATGGCGTCCTTGATGCGGTCGTCGACGAGCGAGTCGAGTGCTTCCCGTTCAGCCGAGAGCGTCGAACCCGGGGCGCCCAGCGATTGCAGGCGCCGGTAGAGGTACATGTCCCCCACGTCCTCGAGTTCGATCTCGTCAGGGCGACGCTGCTTGCTGCGGTACTTGTTGATGTACGTGTTGGTGACGATCCGATACATCCATGCCCGGAGGTTGGTGCCGGCCTCGAAGGTGTCGTAGGCCCGGTAGGCCTTGAGGTACGACTCCTGGAGGACGTCCTCGGCATCGACCGGGCGCCGGGTGAGACGCAGCGCATGGGCGTAGAGCTGCCTGGCGAGGGGCATCACATCCCCTTCGAACGTTGCCTGGTCTGCCATCGGCAGGAGGGTAGCGGCGGGGTCGGCATCCGCTTCCGCGTCCGCGTCGGCTGGATCGGCACCACTCGGCTGGCGATCGCGGCCTTCGCCCAGGCCGGTTGGGTTGGGCCGCCAGGGGCGACCGTCAGCCTGAAGCGAGATCGACTCGACGCAGCAGCATGGCGTTGATCGCGACGATGATGGTGGACAGGCTCATGAAGAGCGCTCCGATGGCCGGGGAGAGAAGGAGGCCTGCTCCAACGGCAACGCCCGCGGCGAGGGGGATTGCCACGACGTTGTAGCCCGTGGCCCAGGCCAGGTTCTGGACCATCTTCCTGTGCGTTGCGCGGGCCAGGATGAGGGCCCGGGCAACATCGGCAGGGTCACTGTTGACCAGTACGAGGTCGGCGGATTCGATGGCGACATTCGTTCCAGCGCCGATCGCCACGCCCAGATCCGCCGCCAGCAGTGCGGGGGCATCGTTGATGCCATCGCCCACGAAAGCCGTTGGCCCTTCGTCCTGGAGCTCGTGGACGATGCGAGCCTTGTCCTTCGGGAGCACTCGGGCGTGGTAGCGCTGGATGCCAAGCTCGTGAGCCACCACCTTGGCAACTGCTTCACTGTCTCCGGTGACCATCACTGGGACGACTCCCATGGACCGCAGGCGCGTCATGGCTGGGAGCGCGCTGTCCCGGATCCTGTCAGCCAGCGTGATGAGCGCGATTGACCTGTCGGCATCCATGAGCACCACCGCTGTCTCACCTCGAGCGTCGGCGGAGGAGAGCGCCTCCCGAAGCGACTGGGGAATCTCGATGCCAAGTTCCTCAGTCCACTCGGGCCGCCCGATCCTCAAGGCCTTCCCGTCGACACTCCCTCCGATCCCTCGGCCGGGGACCGCTGCCACGTCGGTGCCGTCCAGTCGCTTGGCGCCGGCCTGCTCGGCCGCGTCCACGATGGCCGAGGCCAAAGGATGCTCCGAGGCACGCTCCAGGGCGGCAGACATAGCCAGGGCATCCTCCCGAGTGGTGATCCCGTCAGTGGTCACCTCGGACACCACCAGCCGCCCTTCTGTCAGCGTGCCCGTCTTGTCAAGCGCGACGAAAGCGATGTTGCGTCCGCGCTCGAACGCTTCTCGGTTCCGGACGAGGATGCCGTTGCGGGCCGACATGCCGGTCGCGTTCATGGTCACGAGCGGGATGGCAAGCCCCAGGGCATGCGGACATGCGATCACAAGGACGGTGACGGTCCTGGCGACCGCGAAGGTGATCCCCTGGCTTCCGAACACAGCCCAGGCAATGAACGTGGGGACCGCGGCACCGACGGCGATGATCGTCAGCCAGAATGCGGCCCGGTCCGCCAGCGCCTGGAATCGACTCCTCGATGTCTGTGCCTCACCGACGAGGCGCATGATCTGACTCAGAGTGGTCGAGTCGCCGATGCGTGTGATGAGGACGGTGAGGGCCCCCTCCCCGTTCACGGCGCCGGCGATGACCTCTTCCCCTTCCCTCTTGGCCACGGGGCGGGACTCGCCGGTGAGGAACGCCTCATTCATGCTGGAGGAACCATCTGAGATCTCCCCATCAGCCGGCACCTGCTCGCCCGGACGGATCAGGATCACGTCGCCGAGCACGAGGGAACTCACTGCAGTCTCCTCGATCGCACCATCGACCCCAATCCGATGGGCGGTGGCCGGGACCATGGCTGCCAAGTGCTCAAGCGCGGTCGAGGCCGACCGGATCGAGCGCATCTCCATCCAATGCCCCAACAGCATCACGTCCAACAACGTGGCCAACTCCCAGTAGAACGGTGCTCCGGCGAGTCCAAGGGACACGGCCAGGCTGTAGAAATACGCGACGGAGATGGCTATCGAGATCAGGATCATCATCCCGGGCCGGCGAGCCCGCCATTCGGCGAGTCCGCCCTTCAGAAAGACGCTGCCGGCGTAGACGAACAGCCCGGAGGCAAGAACAGGATTCACCCAACCAACACCGGTGAACGTGGCCGCGTCGTAGTCGAACCAGGCTTGGATCTGTTCGGAGAAGTAGAGGACCGGAATCGTGAGGAGCAGGCTCACCCACAAGCGGTCTCGAAACATCTCAGGACTGTGACCCTCGTGTTTGTCGTGCCCCGAACCGTCACTTCCTGGTGAGGCACCATGGTCCGTCGCTTGGTCGTGATGACCGTGGTCTTCGTGCTCTGTCACCGCACCAGCCCTTCCGCGAGTCGAGGCCGGAGGACCTCCCAGTTGCTCACACCGGGCCTTCCGGTCATTGTGGCCGTAGCAGTTCGCAATGGGAAAGCTTCAACCAACGCGCTTACCTCCGGCCCGATCACCCGAAGGTCGTCACGGAGCAACAAGGGGCGGCGAGTCGACCGATCAAGGTCGGCGGCCGGGTCGCTCACGCCTCGCTCCCCGAACAACTCCCACCGGTCCCCGGCTCGTCGATCGTGAACTTCCCGCTCGGCCCGCCCTCGACGATCACGCCGGTATCGACTCGGACCAGCTCGTCAGCCACCTCAACCTCGAATCTGTCCATGCTCCGTGGCGAAGGGCCTGACATGTGCTCCCCGGCTCGGTTGAACGTGGAACCGTGACACGGACACTGGAACGCACCAGACCCTTCGCACCAGTTGACCCGACAGCCGAGGTGCGGGCATCGCTGCCAGAGGGCCACCACCTCGCCGTTGACCACGGTGAGGTACGACTGGGAAGCACGCACGTAGATAGTGGTGCCGTCGGGGACTTCTCCCCGGGCCGCGGCGTCGATCACCGCCCCCAAACCACCCTCTGCGCTCGGCTGGAGGACGTCCCACGACGTCCACACGCCCGCGCCACCGATCAGGAAGATGCCGGCTTTCCAGCTCTTGGCCAAGAAGTCCCGCCGATCAGCGTCGAACAGGGGCGTAGCGGCGCCTATCGACTCGCTCTTGGCGATCTCTGTACCGGTCACGACTCGGCATGCCAATCTCCTGCAGGGCCAACCACCAGCCGGTCGGCTCCGCCCCTCGGCCGGAACGCTGCGTGGATCATGTTGACCTCCTCGATCACGAACAGCGCCAACTCATCCAACTCCTCCATGTCCATCCCGCCCGGCTCCATTGGCTCGATGATCATGCTCTCGATACCGTTGTACACCCTCCACCATGGTTCAGGGTCAAGGGCTATTCCGCGAAAGGGAACCCCGCCAGTCCATGCTCTTTCATGGAACCTTGACAGGGCACCACTGAAAGCCTTGATGTCGAACTGGGAGGATTCGATGAGAAAGCAACGAGAAGAAGGAGTGTTCAGGATGTGGTTTGCACATGGCGGATGGTGGATGGCGCTGTACATGGTGGTGTTCTGGGGCGGCGCCATCGCCCTCATCACGTGGTCCGTGCACGGTTCCGTTGCTCGGAGTGACCGGCGCCAAGCCCTGGCCGTCCTCGAAGAGCGTTTCGCCTCCGGCGCGATCGACGGCGTCGAGTTCGAGGAACGGCGGCGCGTCCTCACAGGACGATGAACGGTCTGCAGAGACATGTAGAAGGGGGCTCCCATGCCTGAATCTCCGAACGGGCGGATGCCTGAATGGCTGATCGGATGTTGTATTGCGCTGGTACTCGTAACCCTGCTCGTCATCTTCGGGAGTGAGCTGGGATTCGGGGACAACCCCCTCATGGAGTGAGCTCGCGCGCCGCGGCCGAGGCGCTGCCCCTGAGGTGATCCGTGGTCCCGAGTGACTTCGGTCCCTGACCTGGACACTCAGTGAAGTGGCAGTTCCAGCCGGAACGTGGATCCCAAACCCGGACCTGGGGATTGAGCGATCAATTCCCCGCCGTGCAGGCGGGCGATACCTCTCGCAATCGTAAGCCCGACACCGGTGCCACTCGTCGAGGCATCACCCTTGTAGAACCGCTCGAACACTTGGGCAGTTTGACCGATCCGGAGGCCGGCCCCGGTGTCTGTGACCTCCAAGAAAGCGACGCGGTCCCTGCGACCCCACCGGATCGTGACAGTGCCCGCTTCCGGCGTGTGGGCCAGGGCATTGCCGACGACATTCGTGACCACTTGGACCAGTCGATCAGCATCGCCTTTGACCTCCAGCGGAGCGGTAGTGGCCAACCGGAGCGACACACCGCCGGCATCGAACTGGGGACGAAGTCGCTCGACCACCCCGGTGGCCACTGCTGCCAGGTCAACCGTAGCCATCGAGAGCGGGAGCACTCCCTCCTCTGCACGTGACAGGTCACCGATGTCGCTGGCAAGGCGTTTCAGGCGCCGAGATTCGGCAGCTACCGATGCGATCACATCGGGGGTCGCTTCGAGTACGCCATCGAGGATCGCTTCCATGTAACCCTCAATCGTGCTCAGCGGAGTTCGTAGCTCGTGCGACACGTCGTTCAGCAGGCGCATACGACCGAGTTCGGTACGCTCGAGCGTCTCGGCCAACCGGTTGATGTCCGTCGCAAGAACGGCGAGCTCATGGTCGTCGGGGAGCGCTAGCCGTTCCTCATAGTGACCATCAGCCATCCGCCGGGCCGCGTTTCGGACCGCGGTGATCGGCTCGATGAGCCGGCCCGAGGCAACGTAGGCAGCGATCAGGGCCACCGTTGCACTCACCGCGACTGCGACGAGCAGCACTTGTGACAATGCGATCCGGAAGGCCTCGTCCAGTTCCGAGGTCATGGCCGCCGACATCTCTCCCAGGGTCATGCGCATGGCCATGAGGTGCGACCGGATGAACGACGGACTGATCATCATCGCGACGATGATGATCGACACCGACCCGGCGGCCACAACCACGAGGTGGGAGACCGCGAGACGGGTCCGAAGGCTCCGCCGCCTGCTCACGAACCACCTGCCCTCAACCGGTATCCGACACCTCGGACCGTCTCGATGAAGCGGGGCTCGTTGGCCGAATCCCCGAGCTTTTTTCGGACGTTGGCGATGTGGACATCCACCACGCGGTCGCTCCCGAAGTAGTCCCAACCCCACACCTGCTCGAGGAGTCGCGTGCGGGTGAAGACCCGCCCTGGAGAAGCCGCCAGGGCCATGAGGAGATCGAATTCGAGGGCGGATAGGCCCAACTCCTCTCCATCCACCTCCACGCGACGACCATCATTGTCGATAACTAGTCCGCCGAGAGATATCGTGGCCGAGTCGGTGACCGCAGAATCCCGGCCTCTGCGGAGGATCACCCGAATGCGTGCGACGAGTTCCCGTGGGCTGAATGGCTTCGTGACATAGTCGTCCGCTCCCATCGTCAAGCCGACGATCCGGTCGACTTCTTCGGCACGAGCCGTCAGCATGATCACGAAGGCATCCGAGTCAGCCCGCAACCTCTGAAGCACTTCGAATCCGTCCTGGCCGGGCATTGCGACGTCCAGGACCACCAGGTCGGGAGTCGAGCGTCGGAACTGTCCGAGCGCCTCCTCGCCGTTGGATGCCTCGGTCACCTCGAAGCCCTCCGCTCGAAGGTAGCGGACGAGCATCTGGCGCAGGTTGGGATCGTCATCGACGACAAGAACGCGACGGCTCATCAGTACAGCATGCCACGGCGGGGCGCAGAGGCGCCCCGCCGTGACTTCCCGATACCCTCTCTCACCAGTTCATGCCGCCCATGCTGGTGGAACCCATGTCACCCATCCCGCCAGAGCTCCCGTGGTGCGAGTCGTGGTCGTCACCATTCGTGGAGTCCAGGTCCCCCATCCCGGTGGAGCCCATGTCGCCCATCATCGAGCCCATCTCCATGCCGGGAGCGCTCTCCATGAGCGCGTGCATCGCGGCCCAGTCTCCGCCCTCCATGGCCGCACTCATGGCGTCCCAGCTCGATTCCATCCACGAGACGTGTACGTCGAAGTCCGAGCCTGTTGACGCGTCGGCCTGATCCGAATCCGCCGCGAAGGCTGCGAACGGCACCGCGAACAAGGCCGCGCCGAGAGCGATGGCCGCCCATGTGTTCTTTGTGTTCTTTGTCATGATCCTCTCCAAAGAGAACGGGCCTCGGGGCCCTCGTTTGGTTCTTGGACACACATTGCCAGCGGACCATCAAGGCGGTATGGGTCCGGAGGTCAAGCTCCTGTGAAGCATCCAACATCGGGAAGGGCCCAAGCTGAACGGCCGGTCACGTCCGTCGCGGTTGTCCAACCCGATGGAACACGATCGCCGCAGCGATGGTCAGCGCCAGGATCCACCCCAGGGAGAGCAGGAGGCTTCCGGCTTGATCGAACCCGGGAGTGAAGGCAGCATCCACCAGAACCCGCGTTCCCCCTCGACCTGGAAGGGACGCCCCCCATGCGGGCGGAGCTGCCGAGAACATCACGTTCTGGGCCAGCCCGATGTCGACGAACGGCAGCAGGAACATGACGTAGAGCCCGCCGAGGCGGCCGAACAGTGCCCCAATGAGCACTCCCACCATTCCGTAGGTGACCGCCACCAGCAGGTTCCCGGCAGTGAACCACGCCCAACTCTGCGGTGTGAAGTCGAAGGCTGTGACCCCCACCGCGGTGGCGGTCGTGAGCGCGGCCGCGAGGCCGATGATCCCGAGCCGTGCAAGGAGGATCTCGGCGGGCCGGAACCCCGCCAACGTGAGTCGTGCGTCTGCCTCGCGCGACCCCTGCACAACGAAGAGACCGGCCAGGCCCGCGAGGAAGGCGATCGTGATGGGCACCATGATCGCTCCGTGCACGTCAGCCATGGAGAGGATCTGGACGATGGCGACACCCCCGTCCAAGAGCTCGACCGGAACTGGATCTTGAGGAGTGATGTAGAAGCTCAGGCTGATGAAGAAGATGGGGAGAAGGACCAGCAGAACCCACATCGCCACGTTTCGACGGTAGTCCCGGAAACCGTACCGAAACGCTCCCCCCACCCGCGAAATCGCCGTTCCTGGCTTGAAACCTCCCTCCGTTTCGCCCCGTCCTGCACCGAATACCCCGACCGCAAGGCCGACGGATCCGATCGTCCACAGGAGCGCCCAGCCCACATCACCAATGGGACCTGCGTGGCCCGACGCTGAATCGAGTGCCACCAACGTGACGTAGTGGGACGGAAAGAAGCGCGTGACCCAGACATCGCCGCCGGCCATGGCAGGGCCGAGGAAGACATCGACCATCCAGATGAAGATCACCATCAGCGAGCCATTGACCTCGTTGCGGAACAACGCTCCCACAGCGGAGCCGAGGCCTAGGTAGATGACCGCTTCCATTGTGGTGGCGAGGACGGTACGAGGGGTATCGCCGAGCCCCGTTCGCAGGGCCAGGGCCCCAATCGCCGCACTCGCGGCTACCAGCGCCAGGACCAGACCCGAGGCGAGTCGTGCCACCATCACACGGCGGGTACCCATGCCGGCTTCAGCCAGGCGGGTGTCGGCATCCCTCGATCCGAGGACATGGAAGAACCCTGCTACGCCGGCGAGGAAGGCAGCAGCCCATCCCGCGGTCGGAGCTGCCAGTTGGTCAACCTCACCGACACCGCCGACGATGGCGGCGAAGTCAGCGATCGTTCCTGCTGCCAGGGCAACGAAGATCACCGGCACGACAACGAGCAGCGCAAGGTTGATCGGACGGCGCGAATACTCGGCGAGGTAGAGCCGTACCAAGAGGGATCGGGTCACGACGCAACGGCCCTTCCGTCCCTCAGGTGCACGATTCGGTCGAATCGTTCCTCGTCGGCGACGAAGTGGCTGATGATCAGCACGGACTTGCCGGCGTCCCGACGTTGTGACGTCAGCTCCCAGAAGCGGAGGTAGGTATCCCAGTCGAAGCCGGCGTAGGGCTCGTCGAGAAAGAGGATGTCGGGGTCCGGGAGAAGGGCGAGGCCGAGATTGAGTTTGGCCTGCGTGCCTCCTGACAGCTCGCCAACCCGGGCGTCTCGATACCTCCCGAAGTCGAGCACGTCGTACAGGGCGGCGCGGCTGAGATCCACCGTGCCTCGGTCGAGCCCGTAGGCCCTGCCGAACAGTCCGAAGTGCTCATCGCAGGTCATTCGCTCGTAGAGGACCGGTTCCTGCGGGCAGTATCCGAACGTCCCACGCCTGACGAGTGTGCCGCCGTCTCGTTCGAGTGACCCGACCAGGATTCTCATGAGGGTCGACTTCCCCGAACCGTTCTCCCCTACCAGACCGACGATCTCCCCGGAAGCGAGCCCGAGACTCGCACCCTGGAGAACAGGCAGGGGCTCGCGTCGCCAGCCCCTGCGGTATGTCTTGACGAGGCCTTCTGCCTCCAAGAGGCTGGTCGGGTCGACCGACTCCCTGATGACTGAGGACGTTGCAAACTCCATGGCGATGGCTCCTTCCCTGGGCGACCTTGCCACATTCGCCCGGTTGATTTGGTCAGCGTGATCTGGTCAGCGTTGGACTCGATCCCGCTATCGGGAATGGTCCTACCGGCCTGGACGGCGGCCCCGGTGGCCCCCCGCTGAGTCGTGCAAGGCCCAGACACACTCGGTCCACGCAGACGCCTCGGTCTGCTTCTGGCGTTCAGGAGACGATCACTTTCCCGCGCAACATCCCCATCTGACAGGCAAACTCGTACTCCCCCTCGACCGGTGGGGTGAATTCGAGGGAGACGTTCTCCCCCTGTGGGAGGTCGGCCGAGAGACCGAAGGCGTCGACCAGTACCTTCTCTGAGCAGGGGTCCGCCTCTTGTCGGTTGAACGTCAGGCGGACCGGACGGCCCTTCTCGACCCGAATCGTGCCGGGTGAATAGCCGCCCTTCACCAGGATGAATGCTTCTTGCACGCCGTCGGGAGTGATCGAGGCAGCGATTCCTTCCGAGTTCGACAGCCAGAAATACCAGGCGATGAGCCCGATGAGGCCCAGGCCCGCAACGTTCACGATGACCTCGGTCATGCGACTCCTCCTTGTGATGTGTGTGCTTCTGAAGCTCTCCACCGCCGTAGCCGATTGGCATTGGTCACCACTGTCACCGAGGAGAACGCCATCGCTGCCCCGGCGAGCAGCGGACTGAGCAGGAGGCCCAACGACGGGTAAAGAAGCCCTGCCGCGACGGGTATCCCGAGCGCGTTGTAGGCGAAGGCTCCAACCAGGTTCTGACGGACATTGCGAATCGTGGCCTGAGAGAGCTCTATTGCGGTGACGATGCTCGACAGGCTCCCTCTCACCAGCGTGATGTCCCCCGACTCCATCGCCACGTCAGTGCCTGTTCCCATTGCCATCCCGACATCGGCCTGGGCGAGTGCCGGGGCGTCATTGATGCCGTCGCCGACCATCGCAACGACCTTGCCTTCCGCCTGAAGGAGTTTGATCTGCGTTGCCTTGTCCTCGGGAAGGACGTCCGCCAGGACCCGGTCAATACCGACTTGGCGGGCAATGGCCCCTGCCGTCCGGTGGTTGTCGCCGGTGATCATGGCTACCTCGAGGCCGAGGCGGTGCATGCGCTCGATGGCCGTCACCGAATCCTCCTTGACCGGATCGGAGACGGCGACCACGCCCGCGAAGGCGCCATCGACAGCAATCATCATGGGTGTCTTCCCGGCGTTTGAGAACTGCTCGAGTAGTGCGTCGCCACCGACGGTGGCAACACGTCGATCGGCCATGAACTTGGGGTTGCCGAGCAGCACGCGTCGACCGCGGATGACCGACTGGATCCCGTGGCCAGGAATGGCCTCGAACTCGTCGGCGCCAACCGGTTCGACGCCGCGATCCCGTGCCCCGTTGACGATCGCCTCCCCCAGCGGGTGCTCGGAACCGAGCTCTGCGGAGGCCGCGAGGAACAGCAGCTCATCTTCTGTGATCGCACCGACCCGTACCACGTCTGTCAGCCGTGGTTCACCCATGGTGACCGTGCCCGTCTTGTCGAGGACGACGGTCGTGATCCTGTGCGCCGTCTCGAGGGCATCGCCAGACTTGACGAGGATGCCGTGTTCGGCTCCCTTGCCGATCCCCACCATGAGTGAGGTGGGCGTAGCCAGGCCGAGGGCGCACGGGCAGGCGATGACGAGTACGGTGACCGCCGTTATCACCGCGTAGATGAGCGATGGTGTGGGGCCGAGCGTGAACCAGACCATGAAGGTGAGGACCGCAATGATCATCACCGCAGGCACGAAGTAGCCCGCGACCTTGTCGACCGTACGCTGGATGGGTGCCTTCGAGCCTTGGGCGTCACGCACCATGCGGATGATCTGCGCGAGCATGGTGTCCCGCCCCACACGGGTGGCCCGAAAACGGAACGAGCCGGTCCTGTTGATCGTCGCGCCGATCACGACCGCCCCTTCGCCCTTCTCGACGGGGATCGGTTCCCCGGTGACCATCGACTCGTCCACAGACGACGCACCGGAAACCACGACCCCGTCGACAGGGATCTTCTCGCCCGGGCGAACCACGACCACGTCGCCTTCGATGACGCCCTCGAAGGGGATCTCGACCTCGACCCCGTCGCGAATGACTCGGGCCGTCTTTGCCTGGAGCCCGATCAGCTTCTTGAGCGCTTCGGAGGTCTTCGCTCTCGCTCGGATCTCCAGCGCCGAGCCCAGCACGACCAGGGCCGTGACGACCGAGGTCACATCGAAGAACACGTCCCTGAGCTTCTCCGTCGGGAAGAATCCCGGGAACAGGAGGGCCACGGACGAGTAGAGCCATGCCGCGGAGATCCCTATCGAGATCAGCGTGTACATGTTTGCGGAGCGATGCTTGAATGCCGACCAGGCTCCGGTGAAGAACTGGGAACCAGACCATGTCATGACGAACAGGGTCAGGATGGCCATCACTCCCCAGATTGCGGTGAGCGCAGTTGACCCCTTCGCCGGAACGCCCGGGAAGATCTCGGGATAACTGAAGTAGATGACCGGCACGGAGACGATGGCAGCGACCCAGAACTTCTTCATCAGCCGGGCGTAGTGCCGCTGCCGAGCCAGCTGTTCCACGTCTCCATCGCCATCCTCCGAGAGCACGGTGGCACCGTATCCCGCAGCTTCCACGGCAGCCACGAGCGCTGCCTCGGATGCTGTCCCGGCATGGAGATCGATCGATGCTTCCTCGGTGGCAAGGTTGACGCGCGCATCGAGCACACCCGGTACTCCCCTGAGCGCGCTCTCGATCGTCGACACACACGAAGCACAGGTCATGCCGTGGAGCGAAAGGCCGACTCGCTCATGCGCCGCAGGCGATGATGATGACTCACTTGGCGGATCCTGGGACCCGGGCTCAGTCCGAAGCACCGGGGAGGCGTCGACGTATGCGGCTGGGTCGGCGGTGAACACCAATCGGCAGCGCTCCGAGCAGAAGCCGACTCCTGGATGGTGTTCAGAGGTGAGCGCGTCGGCGCCGACGACCATGCCACACACAGGGTCGAGTAGATCCGGCTGGGTGCTGGTTGAATCGGTCATGGATGTCCTTTGGTCGAGTCGCCATCTGAGCGCGTCGGCTGGATGGCCTGTGACCAACGTACACCTTCCCCTCGACTGGAAGGTCAAGTGCTACTATCAGACCATGAGAATCGGCGAACTTGCAGCCCGCGTCGGAGTCACGACGAAGACGATTCGCTATTACGAGACGATCGGCTTGATACCGAAGGCCGAGCGGGCTCCGAACGGCTATCGCGACTACCCAGAAGACGCCGCTGATCGGCTCCGCTTCGTTCGGGATGCCCAGGAAACGGGACTCTCGTTGACGGAGATCGGCTCGATCCTCGACCTGCGCAGCCAGGGTCACACGACCTGTGAACACGTGCAGAGCCTGCTCGAAGGGCACCTCCTGGACTTGGATCGTCACATCGAAGCCCTTGTGAAGACCCGTACACAGCTGGCCGCCCTGACGGCTCGGGCGAAGACGCTGGACCCCACCGCGTGTGTGGACCCCAACCGCTGCCAGACGATCGCGGCCGCCAACCCACGGCCTCATGCGGTGACCTCCCTCCCCCGCCATCTCCATACCGGGCCGGTCGCACACGAACACCCAGGACTGGACAACCCGTAGGCCCCACACCCTTCTGGGTGAGCCCTCAGGACCGGCTTCAGCCCGGCGCCCGGCGAGCCTGACGAAGAAGGGGCGTCAGTGGGTCGGATCGATGAACACGCCCGCGGCCTCCTGTTCGGATCGGACAAACTCGACAATCGCCGCCACGTCGTCTCGACTGAGGTCCGGCTGGGGCGGCATTTCGCCGAACGCCCAGTGATGGGGGATCACTCCCAAGGCGACGGCTCGCTGGAAGGCCTCATCGCCATGGTGGTTGGGGGCATAGGTGGGGTGCAGGAACGGGGGCCCCGTGGTCGTCCCTTCGAGGTCTGCTCCATGACAGGAGGCGCACGTCCCTTGGAAGAGCGCTTGCCCCTGGGCAACGATCTCCGGGTCCCGCTCCGCTGGCTGCTGACTGCTCGGAGGAATCGAAGAGACGGCGATGGCCACCGCCAGGACTCCGATACCCCCGAGCCAGAACCACCCGGCCCGACTCTTCTTGCCCTGGCCTTTCCTTGTACTCATATTCGCCTCGCAGTTTCGGATTGGTTGGTGCTTCTGAGAACCCTTGGATGGCGCCAAGATGAGAGCTCTCGAGACCGCAGTCGGTCCATTTCAGGATCAGCCCTCGATCGTTATGGTGCCCTTCATCCCGGCGAGGTAATGGCCGGGCTGGTGGCAACCGAAGATCAACTCCCCGCCCACTTGCATGTGCCAGGTCATCTCCTTGGTCTCCCCGGGCTGCAGCACGAAGACGTTGGGCTCGTCATGCATGGCCATATCGTCGCCACTCATTGCCGCCATCTCGGCCTCGTGCTCATCCTGCTGCTCGGCAGTGCCGAGTGTGAAGTCATGCGGGATCTTTCCGGCGTTGGTGACCCGGAAGGTGACGATCTCGCCAGCCGTGATCAGGACCACAGCGGGGTCAAAGGTGAAGTCGTCGTTGGCGGTGATCTCGATCACGCGTTCCGCATCGGCCGCTTCCATGACGTCGCCGAACCCGACCTCCATGTCCATCTCCATGTCGCTGTGCCCTTCCGTCGACATGTCCATGTCGGCGGCCATGGTCGTAGCGGTGGTTCCTGTTGTGGAGCAGGCTGAGGCAATGAGGGCGACTACAAGAAGAATCACCAGGTGGCCTACGCTCGGTCTGAGTTGCATGTTGGTAGCTCCTCGGCATGTTGGTCGGGTGTCGGCTATGCGTGCGTTTGTGGAAGTGGCGGGCAGGATCTGGCGAATCTCGGAGGTAGCGGTCGGCGCTTTGACAGTCGCGTGGCGTTCGGCGGTAGGCACCATCAGGTATCCGATTCTTGCCAGGTCACCTGCCACTGGAACTGGCGCTCGTCCGGCCCCCATGTCGACTTCAGGTACTCGAGGATCATGGCGATCTCAGTGTCTTCCAGCGTGCCATCGAACTGGGGCATGTTCGATTCGTACCCACGATTCCCCTTGATGATGTCGATGAGGAGTCGGTCCGCATGATGCCATGTGTGGCCGGTCGAATCCATGGGAGGTGGCCGAAACAGGCCGTCGTCGTCAGGAACCTTCCAATCCACATCGCCGGAAAGGTCCGGCTTGTGGCAGGAGGAGCAGTGCTGTTGATACAGGCCCTCACCTTCATCGACGAGGGCCGAGTCGAGGTTCGGAAACGCAGGGGCGGATCCCGGAAGCAACATCAGCGGCAGGCTGGAACCCACAGGGCGCTCGGACGGCTGCCCCGAGCAGGCGCCAAGGAGAAGGGCCGCAGCCAACCATGCCACTGCCTGCGCGGTCCACCGCGACGAACCGGGCCGCCGTTCGGAGGGGGTCAGGGGTCCCCAGCCAGACCTGCCGCCCGTCACAGGTCGGAGCTGCGCGGGCGATCCGGGTCCGTGCCGGCGGTACCGAGCGTGACCGTCGGGGCTGGGCTGTTGGATTGATGTTGGACTCACCGGTCCGCACCCGAGCATGAACTCGCTTCTCATCTCGAAACCCGCACATTGGAACGCGCCAGAACGACGCCTCACATCTCTGCATAAGCGATCTTCATTTGTACACCCTGAACCACGGTTCAATGTCAAGGGGCCTATCATCGAAGTATGAGGATCGGTGAACTCGCCAAGCGATCCGGGTTCCCTGTGAGCACCATTCGGTACTACGAGCGGATCGGCCTCCTGCCCGAACCCGAGCGGACCGAATCCGGGTACCGGGCCTACGGCGCAGGCTTCGTGGAGCGCCTCCGCTTCATCAAAGACGGACAGGCGACAGGTCTCCGCCTCGGCGAGGTCTCCCACCTGATCAAACTGCGCGAACGCGGTATGTCAACCTGTGAACACTCCTTGGCGCTCCTCAGGAACCGCGTCAAGGAGATCGACAGCCAGATCGAGACCCTGGGTCGGCTCCGCTCACAGTTGGAGGTCGTCATCGAACGAGCTGATGTGCTCGACCCGGAGCGGTGTACGGATCCGATGCGCTGCCAGGTCATCAGCCTTGGTCCTGGCTGACGCTGCTCGGCCCTGCACCCTCCGGCGCTGTCCTCACGCCGCCGGGGTGAAGAGCCGGAGAGGGGATTCGAACCCCTGGCCTGCTCATTACGAGTGAGCTGCTCTACCCCTGAGCTACTCCGGCCAGGCGGCGGCGAGTGTAGCCAAGGGCCGATCCCAACACCCTCGAAGCCGGACCTGCCGGGCGGACCTTCGCCAATCCGGGGGCACGTGCGCCCTCACCGACCGTCAGACGTACTTCCGGAACTCGGGCGGCCGTTTCTCGAGGAAGGCCCGGGTTCCCTCGGCTGACTCCTCGGTCTTGTAGAAGAGCGCCAGAGCCTGCATGCCGAGCCCGGCGATGCCCCGCTGGTGGTCGGTGTCGGCGTTGAACGAGCGCTTGGCTATCGAGATGGCCGTGGGACTCTTCTCCAGCAGTTCGGCGCACCACGCTTCGACGGTGGCGTCGAGCTCGTGGTCGGGCACGACCAGGTTCACGAGGCCCATGCGCTCGGCCTCCGCAGCGGAGTAGCGACGGCAGAAGTACCAGATCTCCCTGGCCTTCTTCTCCCCGACGACCCTGGCGAGGAAGGCTGTGCCGAACCCGGGGTCCACGCTCCCGACCTTGGGTCCGACCTGTCCGAACACCGCAGTCTCCGACGCGATCGTGATGTCGCAGATGGTGGCAATGACGTTGCCGCCGCCGATGGCGAACCCTCGCACCTTGGCGATCACCGGCTTTGGCACGTCTCGGATCGTGGAGTGGAGCTCCTCCACCGGGAGTCCGACGATCCCCCTCGTCCCGCCCGAGTAGCCGCCTTCGTCGCCATGGGAGGACTGGTCGCCACCCGTACAGAACGCCTTCGATCCCGCCCCCGTGAGGACGATCGCCGCCACCGCGGGATCCCAACCAGCTCGATGGAGGGCGTCGATGATCTCCTCGACGGTCGTGGCCCTGAAGGCGTTGTACTTCTCGGGGCGGTTGATGGTGATGGTGGCCACGCCGTTCGTGACGTCGAAGAGGATGTCGGAGTACTCGGGTTCTGGGTTGTGGGTCATGGGTGCATCCTGGGTTGGGGGCTTCTTCGGAACGGCTGGCGACTATCCGGACATGGTGAGGCCGCCGGAGACGCTGATGACCTGGCCCGTGATGAACCCGGCCTCCTCGCTGGCGAGGAACACGACCGTGGGGGCGATGTCCTCCGGTTGGCCGAGGCGGCGGAACGGGATGGCCCGCTCGAGCGCCTGGCGCAGCTTCTCCCCACCGGCTATCCCGTCGGCGAAGTCGGAGAAGAACGCGGTGTCGGTTGGTCCGGGGCTCACGACGTTGACCGGGATCCGGCGGGAGGCGAGCTCCCGGGCGAGGGCTTTCGAGAACGAGATGATGGCGCCCTTGCACGCCGAGTACACCGCCTGGTCCGACGAGCCGACCCGCCCGGCATCCGAGGAGATGTTGACGATCCGACCTTCGCCGCGCTCCTTCATCCCGGGGACGATCGCCCGATGGAGGTTGAGCGGCCCGACGAGATTCACGGCGATGACTCGGTCCCAGTGCGCCGGGTCGGTCTCGACGAAGGGTTTCGCAGCGTCCCATCCGGCGTTGTTGACGAGGATGTCGATGGGGCCGTGTCGCTCCTCGAAGTCGGCCACGACGGCATTGACGGACTCGGCCGAAGTGATGTCGACGACGTAGGGGATTCCAGCCGGGCCGACTTCGGCCAGGGAATCGGCGGTACGGCGAGCAGCCTGCTCGTCGATGTCGAGGACGGCGACCGTCACGCCCTCTTCGGCGAACCGTCGACAAATCGCGGTACCGATGCCTCCCCCGCCACCGGTGACCACGGCCCGCTTGCCTTTCAACCCTCGCACACCACTCCTCACCGTTCGTCCGGTCGAAGATAGCCCGGGATGCCGATGCCGTCGTCGTGGCCGGTCAGGTGTGGGCGCGCAGCTCCGCCATCGACGCCTCCCAGGCCCGGGTGAGAGCCGTCACTGCGTTACGACCCTCACCGAAGTCCGCAGGGAGAAGGGGGGCCCCCACCAGGAGGGCAACCGGTACGAACCGAAACGGAGGGTGCCGGTGGGAGAGCGACCACTCGGACCCATGGATGTAGAGGGGAACGAGTGGCGCGTTCGACCGCATGGCCAGCCAGGCCGCTCCCGGCCGGGCGGCCTCAGCGCCGAACTCGGTGACGCGCCGTCCCTCCGGGAAGATCCCGACCGTGCCTCCTCGATCCAGGTGGCCCAGCGCCCGACGGAGTGCCCGGATGGGGCGTCCGCCACTGCGGAGAGGCACCGCCCCGAACAGGTTGATGAGCGAGTCCAGCACCCGGTACTGGCCCCACAAGTCGTGCGTGGCGAGGAACTGGATGGGCCGGTGCAGGCCCATCCCGATGAGGGGCGGGTCGAGGAACGAGTAGTGGTTCGGGGCGAGGATCGTCGCCCCGGTGGGCAGATGCTCCTTGCCGCGAACTGCCATCCGGAAACCGAGCTTCCCGACAGCGAAGAGCAACGGGCGAGACGTCCACCACGTCGCCTTCCATCCCTCAGCCATCGGCGAGGTCCATGATGAGCACCGTCAGGACGAGCAGGGGGCGCTGGTTCCGCTTCAACGCCACGACCGCCTCGAGGCACAACTCTGCGTTCCGAACGGCGTCGTGCGGAGTGGCTGCGATGAGGTCCGCCATCGGCAGGTCCGTGTTGCGCACATGTCCACCGAACTGGGCCGAGGCGGCGTCGGCATACACGGAGGCGAGGATCTCGAGGCCGTTGGCGAGCAGTTCCTGCCCGGCCCGCCTGAGTTCGCGCTGCTGACGTTCCCGATCCCGCTTGGTGTCGGCGACCTCCTCGGCATGCCGCTGCTTGATCGCGTCGAGGAGTGGTCCGACGGAATCCGCCAATTCCTCGGCCAGCCTCCCCGCATCGCCCGGGTCGGAGGTGACCCGCGGAGGCACGCCGATCCACACGTCCCGAAAGTCAGCGATCCGGTCACCGGTTGCGAGGAGTATCGCCAGGCCCGGACGCCCCGACGAGATCCGGGCAGCCTCCCCGGCTCGCGCCGATTCGATCCCTCGCTCGGTGAGGCCGGCCGCCACGAGGCCCTCCGACACCCGGCCGAACTGGAGCACCCGGCACCGACTTGCGATGGTGGAGGGAAGATCGTCCTCGGAGTCGGCGACGAGGATGAAGTGCGTCGACCTGGAGGGTTCTTCGAGGGTCTTGAGCAGGGCGTTGGCCGCACCGTCGGTCATCGTCGAGGCCTCGTCGACGATGAAGACCTTCCGATCTCCCTCGATGGGGGCGAGGTTGGCAGCGAGGATGGTCGAGCGGATCTGGTCGACTCCCACCGACGCCGCTCCATCGGGTTCAATGAACACGAGGTCAGGGTGGTTTCCGCTCTCGACCCTCCGGCACGAGCGACACGGTTCGTCGTGCGCCCACTCCTCTGGGCACAGGAGGCCGGCGGCGAAGACCCTGGCGACCCGGGCCTTTCCCACCCCGGATGGCCCGACGAACAGGTACGACTGGGCGGGCCGCCCGAGCTCCGAGCCCAGCAGTTGGGTGAGCCGCGCGTGGCCGATGATGTCGGTGAACATTCCTGTCGTGGTCACGGGATGAGCCCGGCGCAGACGGAGTCCGAGACTTCCTGGATCGAGCGACCGTCCACGTCGATGGTGAGGAACCGGCCCGGGTCCGCTCCGGCCAGCAGCTCGTAGCCCTCCGCCACCGCGGCCTGGAAGGCGAGCCCCTCGCCTCCTATCCGATCGTGCACGCGTTGTCGATGCAGGCCCTCGGCCGGGTCGGTGCGCAGGAGAACGACGAGGTCGGGCCAGGTGCCGCCAAGCCCGGCCTCGTTGACCATCCGAACCGTGGGGATGCCGAGCTGCCTGGCGTGGCCCTGGTAGGCCAGTGACGAGTAGACGCTCCGGTCGCCGAGGACCCACGCCCCCCGGGCCAAGGCTGGGCGGATGACATCTGCCGCCAACTGGGCGCGCTGGGCCGCGAAGAGGAGCGCCTCGGCCCAGGCCGTCATCGCTGGTCCGTGGAGCAAGAGGTCCCGTATTCCTTCACCGAGGTCGGTGCCACCCGGCTCCCGGACCAACACGACCTCGCGGCCGCCCGTCTCGAGTTCGGCAGCCACCCGGCGCAGGATCGTGGTCTTGCCGGCCCCTTCCGGGCCCTCGAACGCAACGTACTTCGTCACGCCGTGCTCCGCTGTGCCCGGCGTAGTGATGCGAATGAGGCCCCCACAGCCAGGACCCCGACGAGGAGGACGACCGTCCCGCTGAGCGCCAATGTGAAGCGAAGGCCGTTCCCCAGCTCACCTTCGAACAGCCCCTCCGCAGCCACCGCAATGAGCGGCGCGACCGGGAGTACGAGCACAACCGCGATCCGGCTGAGGGTGAACAGCGCCGCAAATGTGCGGCCCCGTACGTCGTCATCCACGGCGGAGTGGATGGCCGTGAAGCCCAGGACGTAGGCACCGCCGGTGCCCAGGCCGGCGAGTCCTGCTCCGGCGGCCGCGGCCATCAAGGAGTTGGTGAAGGCCACTGTCACCACGCCGATGCCCGCGAGCATCAGCGAGAGAGCGAACCCGGACTCGAGCTCGAGGTGCAGCTTCTCCACGGCCTTGGAGAGGAATACCCCGAGCGCCGTCCCCAGTCCGAGCGACGCGCCGACAACGCCGAAGCCCCGCGAGCCCAGACCGAGCACCTGGTGGCTGAAGGGTTCGCCGAGCACGAACAACGCCGCGCCTCCGAAGAGCGCCCCGGTGATGCCGAACACGGGGATCCGTATCCGGGCGTGGGACCCGACATACCGAATGCCGACCACGAAGTCCCGCAACGCGTCCCGCGCCTTCCAGCGCCCGGACTTCTGGTCCACCACCGTGTCCCGCGACGGGAGGGTGAGGAAGAGGATCAGCACGCCCGAGGCCACGAAGGTCGCGGAGTCGAACACGAACCCCGTCCGCCAGGTCTCCGTCGAAGCCATCGACGCGAGCAGGGTCCAGAGCAGGCCGGCAAGGGGCACGGTCCCGTAGGTGGCCAGGACCGAGACCGAATTGGCGCCCATGAGTTCGTCGTGGGCGACCAACCCGGCCATTGCCGCCTCCCGCGCCGGTTGACGGACGAGGGAGAAGATCTCGATGGCGATCGTGACGAAGAACAGCGAAGTCAGGGACTCGACGAAAAGGAGCCCGAGCACGAGGACCGACCGGGCGAAATCGGACACCAGCATGACCCTGCGGTTGTCGAAGCGATCGGCAACGACGCCTGCCAGCGCACCGAAGAACACGGCAGGCAGGAAGCGACCCATGAGGGGGACCGCCACCCCACTCGTCCCGCCGAGGTGGTTGCCGAGCGCCAACGTGGCAAAGACACTCACCCAGTCCCCGAAGGAGGAGATGGTCCCCGCCAGCCAGAGCCTGGCGAACTGCCCGCGTCGGATGAGTTGCCTCGTCGTGCGCGGAGTCCCCGGTTCGGCCATCACCGGCGAGAGGGTACCGCCGATGGTGAGACACGCGCAGTGGCTCACAAGAGAGATGGGCCGGATCAGGAATCCGAAGGCTGGGACCCTCGCCGCCCAGGCACCGATCGATGGCGCCGCGGGGTCGACTCCCTTGACAACTCGTTCAGCTCCTTAGTATGCCTGCCCTCGTGTCGAAGCCCCTGATCATCGTCGAGTCGCCCGCCAAGGCGCGCACCATCGCCGGATTCCTCCGCGGCGAATACGAGGTCGCGTCGTCGGTGGGGCACATTCGCGATCTCCCGTCGACTGCTTCGGAGATCCCCGCTCGATTCAAGAATGAGTCCTGGGCGCGGCTCGGTGTGAACGTCGATGAGGGCTTCGAACCGATCTACGTCAACACCAAGGGCAAGTCGAAGATCATCACCGAGCTCAAGGCGAAGCTCAAGGACGCGCCGGCCCTCTACCTCGCCACCGATGAGGACCGGGAAGGTGAATCGATTGCTTGGCACCTCCGAGAGGTACTGAAGCCAAAGGTGCCCGTCATGCGCATGGTGTTCCACGAGATCACCCAGACGGCCATCGAGGAGGCACTCGCCCACCCACGCGAGCTCGACGAACGACTCGTCGACGCCCAGGAGACTCGACGCATCCTCGACCGCCTGTACGGGTACGAGGTCTCGCCGGTCCTCTGGAAGAAGGTCAAGCCACGCCTCTCGGCGGGCCGTGTCCAGAGCGTGGCGGTCCGCATCATCGTGGAGCGGGAGCGGGAACGCCTGGCATTCGTCGAGGCGGGCTACTGGGACCTCACCGCCCACCTGGTGAAGGACGACGGTACGCCGTTCGAGAGCGGACTCCACACCGTTGACGCCACGAGGGTCGCCTCGGGGAGCGACTTCGAGAACGACGGGACGCTCAAACGCGACGTCCTTGTCCTCGATGAGGCCGACGCAACCGGGCTGGCCGCGGCCCTCACCGATCAGCCCTTCACGGTGGGGGCGGTCGAGACCAAGCCGTACACCCGCAAGCCCTACGCCCCATTCCGAACCTCGACCCTCCAACAGGAGGCAGGCCGCAAGCTCCGATTCACAGCCTCCCGCACGATGCGGGCCGCCCAGCGCTTGTATGAGAACGGGTTCATCACCTATATGCGCACCGACTCGACGACGCTCTCGGCCGCCGCCATCGAAGCGGCCCGCACGGCCGCCCGGGACCGCTTCGGGGCAGCATTCGTGCCCGACAGCCCCCGGTTCTATGGAAAGCAGGCCAAGGGTGCACAAGAGGCCCACGAGGCGATTCGTCCCGCCGGGGAGTCGTTCCAGGATCCGTCTGCCGTCGCAGGCCGGGTCGAGCCGGACGAGTCCAGGCTGTACGACCTCATCTGGCGACGTACGGTGGCAAGCCAGATGGCCGACGTGCGCGGCGAATCGATGCGTGTGGTGATCGAGGCCCGTGCGGCCGATGGCCGGCTCACGGAGTTCACCACATCGGGACGTACGATCCACTTCCTCGGCTTTCTCGCTGCCTATGTCCGGGCGACCGAGGGCGGGGACGCAGCAGACGACCAGGAGCGGCAACTCCCCCAACTGGAAGTCGGGAACGTGCTTTCAGCCTCACTGGTCGAACCGATCGGCCACACCACGAAGCCTCCGGCTCGCTACACGGAGGCCTCGCTCGTCGCCCGACTCGAGGACCTCGGGGTGGGGCGGCCGTCCACCTACGCCTCGATCATCTCCACGATCCAGAACCGCGGGTATGTATGGAAGAAGGGGTCGGCGCTCGTTCCCTCGTTCACTGCGTTCGCGACCAACGAGCTCCTCGAACGGCACTTCTCCCGCCTCGTCGACTACGAGTTCACCGCTGAGATGGAAGGCGATCTCGACCGCATCGCTCTGGGCGAGCAGGATAGGACGGAGTGGCTCCACCACTTCTACTTCGGGGACGCAGAGAACCCCGGTCTCAAGCCCCAGATCACCGAGCGCCTCGACCAGATCGATCCCCGCATCATCAACGAGATCCCGCTCGCCAACTCGGACGTCGTGGCCCGCGTCGGCCGGTACGGCCCGTACATCGAACGCGACGGGGTCAGGGCTTCCATTCCCGAGGACCTTGCCCCCGACGAACTCACCCATGCCGCGGCCGAGGAGCTGCTCGTGGCAGCCGCGGCCGGGCCGCGGGAGCTTGGCATCGACCCCGCTTCCGGCCTCACCGTCTACGCCCAGAACGGTCGGTTCGGTCCGTATGTCCAGCTGGGTGAGCAGGAAACGGGATCGAAGACCAAACCCAAGCGAGCGTCCCTGGGACAGGGGCAGTCACTCGAGACCATCACCCTTCATCAGGCTCTCGAGCTTCTCGAGTGGCCCAAGGAGCTGGGCCGCCATCCGTCGACCAAGAAGCCGGTTGTGGTCTCCCCGGGACGCTACGGACCGTACGTCAACCATGAGAAGGAATACCGCACGCTGGCCGATCCCGATCGCCTCCACGACACGACTCTCGACCGAGCGCTGCTCATGCTCACCCTCCCCAAGGGTTTCGTCCTCTTGGCCAACGGCCGGGGGGACGGGAAGGAACCGCTCGGCAAGGATGCCGATGGCCGTGAGGTGTGGCTCCTTCGCCAGCGGAAGAAGCACTACGTCTGGGACGGCGAAATGATGGCGTCGCTGGGCGACACCGACGACCCGGAGACCACCTACCTCGACAGGGCGATCGAGCTGCTCTCCGAGCGCCGGGCGGCGGCGAGCAAGGAGTAGGGCTGACGCCAGCTCGAGCCCGAGCTCGTGCTCGAGCTCAGTGCCTACAGCATCCTGGCGGCGGCCTCGGCCAGGGGGCTGCGCAGCGACCGCTCGAGCGTCATGTGCCCGAAGAGATCCGAGCCCTTGAACTTCTCGATCAGCGCCGCCATCCCTCCGTACGGCGAGATGTACGGGTTGTCGACCTGTGTGAGATCGCCGCACAGCACGACTTTCGAGTCCTTGCTCATTCGAGTGAGGATCACCTTGAGGGTGGAGAGCTCGAGGTTCTGCGCTTCATCGATGATCACGAACTCCCCGGTGATCGAGCGCCCCCGGAGGTAGGTCACCGAGGACATCTCGATCTCACCCCGGTCCACCAGGTCCTCGACGAGTGTCCGGGCCTCCTCGGTGGGAAGGTTGGAGAAGAGCGCGTGGAGGTTGTCATGCACGGCGCCCATCCACGGGGTGAGCTTCTCGTCGAGGTCACCCGGGAGATAGCCGACCTCCTGCCTGCCCACCGCCACCAGGGGGCGGTAGACCGAGACCCGTCGGTAGCGCTGTTGCTCGAGCACCTGTTCGAGTCCGGCTGCGAGTGCGAGGAAGGTCTTGCCCGCTCCGGCCATGCCCATCAGGGAGACGGCCGGGAGGTCGGGATCCATGAGGAGGTCCGCGGCGAACACCTGCCGGAGGTTCTTCGGTTCGATCCCAAACATCTGGCGACCGGAGCTGATTCGCGACGCCACGATCGCAGGCCCGGTTTGGACGATCCGCCCAAGTGCGGATTGCGACGATCCCGCCCTGAGGACCACGAACTGGTTGAGAAGCGCGTCCACGTTCTCGAGCACCAGCTTGTCGTCGATGAAGAACCGGTCGATGGCCTCCTTACCCACCTCCAGTTCGAAGACACCCGAGTACAACTCGTCCACCTGTGCCGTGTCGGCGCGGTAGTCCTCAACGTCCAACTCGAGTTGGGCGCCCTTGATTCGCAGGGCCGTGTCCTTGGTGACGAGAACCGCGTGTTCACCACTGGCGGCGATGTTGAGGCACGTGGAGAGGATGCGGTTGTCCGGCTTGGCCGGGTCGAGGACCTTCGGTAGTCGATCCGAGAAGACGCCGTTCACCTCGATTCGCAGGTCACCACCGCCGGGGAGAGCAGCAGCCACCGACAGGCCGCCCGGCTTCGACGCCCCCAGTTCCTCCAGCAGGCGAAGCGCCGAGCGGGCGTTCGACCCGATCTCATCCATGCGGGTCTTCTTGTGGTCGAGTTCCTCGACGACCATGAGCGGGAGGACCACATGGTGTTCATCGAAGCGGAGCGGAGCGTGCGGGTCAGCGAGTAGGACACAGGTGTCGAGGATGTAGGTCTTGCTCACTCGCTTCCTTCGCTCGCCGGCAAGGACATAGGGAACCACCCTGCGCGCGATTCTCCAAGCATTTCGGAGAACGGCACGGGCACGAGCCCGAGCACGAGCGAGAACCCGGCCTTGAGGTCGGGACCATTGTTTGCGGGGCTCAGGTGCGATACAAGTCACCCCGTGAGGAAGTTCGAGGCCTATGACGTCTTCTCTGCCGCCCGGAAGCTGGTGGTGGACGTGTACTCGGCCACAGGTCGATTCCCTGCTTCGGAGCGCCACGGCCTCTGCGGCCAGCTGAGACGGGCCGCCCTCTCCGTTCCCTCCAACTTCGCGGAAGGAGCGGGTAGGGAAAGCTCGAAGGAGTTCGCCCGATTCGTCTCGATCGCCATCGGATCGTCCACGGAAGTCGAGTGCCAGCTCATCCTCGCGAATGATCTCGGCTTCCTCGATAACGCCACCACGCACCAACTACGACAGCAAGTTGTCGAGGTGAGAAGGATGCTGATCGGGCTCCACCGTCGACTCCGAGCGCCAACCTGAACCGCTCAGACCACCTCGCCAGGGTTCTTGCCCGGGCCCGAGCTCGCGCTCGTGCTGCCTAACTCGTCGCCATCCGGTCCACGAAGGCCTGGATCCGCTCACGTGAGATGAACTGGATCCTCGGCTCGAGCTTCTCGCGTTCGTAGATGGCGAACGGGGCGTACTTGGCGGTGACCAGGAGTCCCCGATTCGTCCCGGACTGGATGAAGTCGGCCACGAACTTCCGGATCTCGGCCTCTTCGAGCTCGGGGTGATCCCCCTGTCCGTGGGGAACGTTCCGTACGAAGGTCGCCACCCCTCCGCGTCGAGCCACGTAGGTGCGGTCGTCCTTCATTTCGACGGAGTAGCGGTGAAGGTCGATGAGGCCCCTCACCAACTCGGGGGCATCGGCTACATGGGTGTCAACGCCCACGGTCCGCAAGGCCGCGTCGAGAGCTGCGGGGATCCGAATCTCGGACGAGAGACCGGGCAGAACGTCGGAGGCCGGGGCTCCGGCGGTCGACGGATCGACGTGGGCGCCGAGGGTGTGGCTGAGAGGATCATCGACCTCGGAGATCCTCAAGGCGACCGGTGGTTCCATCTCGGGTGGCAGTACCCCCGCGCTCGGTAGGTTCACCGTCCCCACGACGGTCGACCCCGCCAGAACCCTGACCTTCGTCACCTGGTCGATCGGGAGCGTTCGGGCTTTGGATCGAAGTACCTCGACCCCCTCATACTCGAGGAGTCCGGTGAGGACCGCGTCAGCCCCGCCCGGTGGAAGCGGTACATCGAACGTCACCCGGGCCTCATCGCCTACGACGTGGAACGCAGACACGGCGGGGCGGATTCGGGCGTCGGTGTCTGAGGCGTCACCCGGCTCGGTCGCCACGGGCTCGGCTGTGACGCCGGGACGGCGCCGCGACGCCAGGAGACCGTATGCGATCGCCGCGATACCGACGACGACGAGGGCGTACCCGATGTATTCCATGGCGCGACTCCTGGAGCGTGTGGAACGGAATCTAGTAACCGACGGCTCGGACCCGGCATCGAACTACCCCGGGTCGCGGCTGACTGGAGAGTCGGGGAAGTGCCGCGCCCCGGGGTGATTCGAGTGGACCGCTCAGCCGGCCCGCCGTTGACGTTCGAGCGCGCGCTCCTTGCGGATGCGACGCCGCTCTCTCTCTGACAGTCCTCCCCAGATTCCGAACTTCTCCCCGTTGGCAATCGCGTACTCAAGGCACTCGACCTGCACCTCACACTCGCCACAGATCTGCTTGGCCCGGCGGGTCGAAGCCCCCCGCTCGGGGAAGAACAGATCTGCATTGGCGCCCGTGCAATTCGCCTGGTCCTGCCATGCGAGATCAACGAGCTCGAGCAGCTCGTTCGCTGGATCCCCAAATACCCTCTCTGCAACCACGTTCTTACATCCTTGTAATTACAACAGTGCAATTGTGACCCGCCGCGCGCGCGGTGTCAAGCGGAGCGTCACTCTGCGCGCGATTGCTGGCCATGGCCCCGGACGGGTGGAAGTGCGTGCCGTACGCGAATGGCGCCCACTTCGGGGCCGGGATCAAGCCTCCACTCCCCCAAGCCGTGGCCAGGTCCCCGGCCCGTCCTGCCATACTTGCACCCACAACAATCGCTGCAAGGAGTCGCTCTTGGCTGCCACAGAGGCCCCGGCCCGACGTCGTCATTGGCTTGTCGAGTTCTACGGAACAACGGTCGGCAAGAAGTGGGTGATGGCGATCACCGGCATCATCCTCATGGGTTTCGTGCTCTTCCACATGATCGGGAACCTCAAGATGTACCTCCCGGCCGTGGACGGGGTTCCCGACCTCGACATCTACGGCGAATGGCTCCGGGCCCTGCTGGTGCCGTTCCTCCCCCACCACGCCGCGCTCTGGATCATGCGGGTCGGTCTCATCCTCGCCGGTGTCCTCCACATCGAAGCCATGATCAGTCTCACCAGGAAGAGCCCCGACTCACTCCCCGGTCGATACGAGCACAAGCCCGAGTACCAGTCGGTGACCTATGCGGCCAGGACGATGCGGTTCACCGGCCCCCTCGTCCTGGCATTCATCATCTTCCACCTTGCCGACCTCACGTGGGGCCTGGGGAGCGCCAACCCCGACTTCATCCACGGCGAGATCCAGCACAACGTGATTGCCAGCCTCAGCCGGGGAGGGGCCGCTGCCTTCTACATCGCGGCCAACCTGGCGCTCGGCTTCCACCTCTACCACGGGGCGTGGAGCATCTTCCAGAGCCTTGGCCTGAACAACCCGAGGTTCAACGACCTGCGCAGGCGGTTCGCCCAGGCGTTCACGGCGATCATCGTGCTCGGCAACCTGAGCTTCCCGATCGCTGTCATCACCGGCCTCGTGAAGGAGATCTGATCATGGTGCTCGACGCGAAGATCCCCGAGGGACCCATCGGCGAGAAGTGGACGAACCACAAGTTCCATTCGAAGCTCGTCAACCCGGCCAACAAACGCAAGTACAAGATCATCGTCGTGGGCACGGGACTCGCCGGGGCCTCGGCTGCCGCGTCGTTCGGCGAATTGGGCTACAACGTCCAGGCGTTCACCTACAACGACTCCGCTCGCCGAGCCCACTCGATCGCGGCGCAGGGTGGCATCAACGCCGCCAAGAACTACCAGAACGACGGCGACTCCGTGCACCGGCTCTTCTATGACACGGTGAAGGGCGGCGACTATCGCTCCCGGGAGGCCAATGTCTATCGGTTGGCAGAGCTGAGCCTCAACATCATCGACCAATCCACAGCCCAGGGTGTTCCGTTCGCCCGCGACTATGCCGGGCTGCTCGACAATCGCTCGTTCGGCGGCGCCCAGGTCTCTCGCACGTTCTATTCGAGGGGCCAGACCGGCCAGCAGTTGCTGATCGGTGCCTACCAGTCGCTCATGCGGCAGGTGAAGGCCGGCACCGTCGACCTCCACACCAGGGAGGAGTTGCTCGACGTGGTGGTGAAGGACGGACGGGCGGTCGGGATCATCACCCGCGACCTCGTGACCGGGGAGGTCCAGGCGCACTCGGCCCATGCGGTCGTGCTCGCCACGGGCGGATACTCCAACGTGTACTACCTGTCCACGAACGCCATGTACTGCAATGCCACCGCCATCTGGCGGGCACATCGCAAGGGCGCGTACTTCGCCAACCCGAGCTTCACCCAGATCCATCCCACCTGCATTCCCAGCTCGGATGAGTTCCAGTCGAAGCTCACCCTCATGTCGGAGTCGTTGCGCAACGACGGTCGGATCTGGGTGCCGAAGAGCGCCGCCGAGACCCGGCGTCCGTCGGAGATCCCCGAGGAGGACCGGGACTACTTCCTCGAGCGCAAGTACCCCGCCTTCGGGAACCTCGTGCCCCGTGATGTCGCCTCTCGCAACGCCAAGACGGTGGTCGACGAGGGACGCGGCGTCGGACCACTGAAGAACGGCGTCTACCTCGACTTCGCCGACGCGATCGCGCGCCTCGGGGCCGACGCCATCGGGGCTCGCTACGGGAACCTCTTCGAGATGTACGAGCGGATCACCGACGACAACCCCTACAAGGTCCCGATGCGCATCTACCCGGCACCCCACTACACGATGGGGGGCTTGTGGGTCGACTACGACCTCATGACGACGGTGCCCGGCCTCTACTCGCTCGGTGAGGCCAACTTCTCCGACCATGGCGCCAACCGCCTGGGTGCATCGGCGCTCATGCAAGGCCTCGCGGATGGTTACTTCGTCATTCCCGCCACCATCGGGAACTACCTGGCCGACTGGTTGAACAAGGACCCGGTCGCCACCGACGACCCCGCCTTCACCGCTGCCATTGGAGTGGTGAAGAACACCACGAACATGTGGCTCACGAAGAAGGGCAGCCGCACCGTCGACTGGTTCCACCGGGAGCTCGGGAAGATCATGATCGACGAATGCGGCATGGAGCGGAACGAGGAGGGTCTCGAACGGGCGCTGCGGGACATCCCGGCCCTCAAGGACGAGTTCTACGCCGACGTCAACATCCCCGGCTCGGCGGACACGCTCAACAGTTCGATCGAGAAAGCCGGAAGGGTGGCCGACTTCTTCGAACTGGCGGAGCTCATGTGCCGGGACGCCCTCGATCGGCGGGAGTCGTGCGGCGGCCACTTCCGGTCGGAGTCGCAGACCCCCGAAGGTGAGGCCCTGCGCAACGACGACGAGTACGCCTACGTCTCGGCGTGGGAATGGAACGACGGTGGGCCACAGACCCTCCATCGGGAGGCACTCGAATTCGAGCACGTCGCCCTGACCCAGAGGAGCTACAAGTAATGCGTCTCAACCTTCGACTCTGGCGCCAGGACGGGCCCGAAGCGGACGGGCGCTTCGAGGAACACACCATGGAGGACATCAGCGAGGAGATGAGCTTCCTCGAGATGATGGACATCCTCAACGATCGGCTCGTACTGGAGGGCAGGATCCCGTTCGAGGCCGAGTCGGACTGCCGCGAGGGGATCTGCGGTACCTGCGGCCTCGTCATCAACGGGGTGCCGCATGGCCCCCAGTTGGGAACAGCGACCTGTCAGCTGCACATGCGCAAGTTCAAGGACGGGGAGACCATCACGGTCGAGCCGTGGCGGGCATCGGGCTTCCCCATCATCAAGGACATGATCGTGGACCGGACGAAGCTCGACGCCATCGTGGCTGCGGGGGGGTACATCTCGGTGAACACCGGGTCGGCCCCCGACGCCAACCTCATCCCGATCCCCCACTCGGTCTCCGAGACGGCATTCGACGCCGCCGCCTGTATCGGGTGCGGGGCGTGCGTGGCTGCCTGCCCCAACGGGGCCGCCCACCTGTTCACCGCGGCCAAGGTTGCCCACCTCAACCTCCTCCCCCAGGGCCAACCGGAGCGGTTCTCGCGGGTGGAGGCGATGGTCGAGGAGATGGACCGATGGTTCGGCTCCTGCACGAACTACGGTGAGTGCGAGACTGCCTGCCCGAAGTCGATCTCCATCGACTTCATCGCCCTCATGAACCGGGACTACGTGAAGTCGAAGTTCAAGAACCGGCGGCTGCTGTCCCAGACGTCCTGACCTGCACTACGATTCTTGAACGAATGATCAAAAAGGAGATCGCAGATGTCATCAGCATTCCTCAGTGACGATTGGTTCGTCGCCGCCAACGCATCCCTGGCCCAGCACCCGGGCTTCCAGCAGGCCATCGCCGGCAAGGACCTCGGCGTCCAGTTCCACGTCACCGATGGTGACGACGGCGGGCCGCTCGACTACCACATGGCAATCGTCGGGGGAGGCGCGACCGTCGCCAGGGGCGAACTCGAAGGGGCCGACGTCTCCATCACCTCCGACTACGCCACCGCTGCCGGCATCGCCAAGGGTGACCTCAACACGCAGATGGCCTTCATGACCGGCAAGATCAAGGTCGGGGGAAACCTCGCCATCCTGATGATGCACCAGAACATCGTGAGCCAGTGGGGCGCCGCCGCCTCGGCCATGGACGTGGAGTACTAGGGCCAGACTCCAGGAACCAGTTCCAGAGAACGGGCGCCGGCGGAGCCGGCGCCCGTTTCTTCGTTTTTCGGTCTTCGTACTTCCTCAGACGAGGCCGAGTTCCCGAACCGTGTCGCGCTCGGCGGCGAGTTCGGCCACGGAAGCGTCGATGAGCCCTCGGGAGAACCCGTCGATACGCAGGCCCTGCACGATCTCCCACTCACCGTCCTTCGTTGTGCAGGGGAATGACGAGATCAGGCCCTCGGGCACACCGTAGGAGCCGTCCGAGACCACCGACATGGACACCCAGTCCCCCTCCGGGGTTCCAAGGGCCCAGTCGCGCACGTGGTCGATCGCGGCGTTGGCTGCGGACGCCGCCGAGGATGCGCCGCGAGCTTCGATGATGGCCGCGCCCCGCTTGGCGACGGTCGGGATGAACGTCTGCTCCAGCCAGTGCATGTTGACGAGGTCGGACGCGGTCCTCCCATTGACCTTGGCGTTGAACAGGTCCGGGTACTGGGTGGCCGAGTGGTTCCCCCAGATGGTCATGTGCGAGATGTCCTTGACCGTCACATCGAGCCTGGCCGCGAGCTGGGCTTTCGCCCGGTTGTGGTCCAGCCGAGTCATCGCCGTGATGTTCCGAGGGTTGAATCCCGGGGCGTTGCCGAGTGTGATGAGTGCGTTGGTGTTGGCCGGGTTCCCGACGACGAGCACCTTGGCGTTGGGAGACGCCGCCTTGCTGATCGCCTTGCCCTGCACGGTGAAGATCTTGCCGTTCGCCTCGAGGAGGTCGGCCCGCTCCATCCCGGCCTTGCGGGGCATGGCTCCGACGAGCAGCGCGTAGTCGGCGTCCCCGAATCCGACGTCCGGGTCATCCGTCTTGACCATGCCGGCGAGGAGCGGGAACGCACAGTCCTCCAACTCCATACCAACGCCGTCGAGGGCGTTCAGGGCGGGCGTGATCTCGAGCATCTGGAGGATCACTGGCTGGTCGGGTCCGAGCATCGCCCCGGATGCGATCCGGAAGAGAAGCGCGTACCCGATCTGGCCGGCTGCACCGGTGACGGTGACGCGTACGGGAGCCTTCGACATGGGAGTCCTTTCGGGTCAGCTTTCGCCGCGAGGCTACTCCCTCGCCACCGGGCCCCAGCCGCTGGCGGGCTCGACCGGAGGGGACCATGGCGCGCCGATGTTGGGCCCCGATAGGGGTTCGAAGAGGACCCGGTTCCCGCAAGCACGAACGGACACGCCCCGATTCGGTACCGTCCTCTCGTGCAGCCGCGTCTCCCCCCGCTCCGCCTCTTCCCGGCGCTGGCGCTCGTGCTCGGGCTCGGGCTGGCTCTTGGCGGCTGCACGATCGAGGTGCCAACGGTCACGGGCCCGACGTTCGACCTCACGTCGGATACCGAGGCCAACGGACCGATAGCGATCGACCTCGACGATGACGCCCTCATGGCAAAGCTCGGGGTGGACTCCCCGGCGGAGGTGCACTGGTTGCGCAAGCTCCCCGGTGTCGACCTCGTTGGTATCACCCCTGCAGTCGTCCCGGAGGAGCACGACCTCCTGGCCGCAGCCATGGCCGAACTCCCCGACCAGCTCTCCATCCGACCCCGGTTGATCATCAGGACGTCCATCCCGCCGACTGCCGAGCATGACGATCCGTTCGCCGTCACCCGGGGACCCGACGTGTGGATCTTCGACGACACGTTCAGCTGGGATGGCGGGGGTGTCGGCAGGCTGACGATGCTCCGGGTGCTCGCCCACGAGTTCGCCCACGTCGCCCAGTTCGAGGCGCTCGACCCCCAGGTGGTGGGGGATGTCGCGGCAGGTCGTTCCTCCGATCTCTCCCTCGTCCACTCCCTCCTCGTCAAGGACTTCGTCGAGGCAACGGGGTGGACGGCAGACCCATCGTCGGAGTCGGGATGGCGACTCGACGGGCCAGCCTCCACGACCTACGGGGCCACCAGCCCCATCGAGGACCTGGCGGAGTCGGTGGCGCTCGTCGTGACAGGCCTGGGGGATGGCATACCGACCACACACCGCGTGTGGGTCGAGAAGTGGCTCGGGGCGCCCGAACGCGTACTCGCCGCCGGCAAGCCTTGGGCTCCCGGTGAAGCCATCGAGGTCCTGTCCGGCACCCCGCTCTACGACGTGGAACGCGTGGCCCAGTTGGCGGGAACGCGGGCTGCTGAGGTGCTCACCTACCAACTCCCCGCCACTTCGCCCCCGGCCGCTGACCTGGCGGTGACGGTGAGTCTTCGTCTCACCGAACGGGGCCTCCCGGGGACGATGGGACGGGTCGATGATGAGAGCGTGCTCCGTTTCGCCGGTCGATTCAACCGGGCGGACGGGACCATCTTCTGGGTCGAACTCTGGGACTTCCGGGACGCCCCCGGGTACGCCAATCCCCCGGACGGTCCCGCCCTGTCCTACGTGGTCATCTACCCCTGAACGACCTCCACCGCGATTTTGGCCGGCGCTCGTAGGCTGAGCGGGTGAGACTCGAGGGGAGAAGACGAACGGCGACGATCCTGGCCCTCGCTTTCGGGGCCGCGACGCTGCAGGTCATGGTGGCCGCACCGCTCTCCGGGTTCGCGCTCATCCTCGTGGGCATCGCCGTGCCCTCGGCGGTGGTGGCGGCGCTCGGCTCCATCACCCCGACCAGGAGGTTCCTCGAGTATCCGATCGGAGTCACGATCGTGAGCGGCATCCTCATCGTCCTGGTCAGCATCTTTCCCGCCCTCACCAACCCGATGATCTGGCTTCCGCTGTGGGTACAGGTCGACATCGTGGTCATGTGGGTCGTGGTCTGGGTTCTCAGAAGTGGCGACATCTCCCACCGGGAGAGCACCTGGAACCGCAGCTTCGTCGCCGATGAGCATCGACTCGAGACGTCCTGGGTCGAACGCTCGCAGGCACTGGGCGAACGGACCGAGGAGCACCTACGAGCGCAACGAGAACGGGCTGATCCGTTCGCATCGCCCACCGATGCGTCCCCAAACGAGCGTCGACCCTGATGGGACCACTCGACTCGATCAAGGAGGTCCTTGGCTCGATGCGAAGGGGCGAAGCGGTTGTCGGCGGCCGCGTTGGCCGTCTACGTCTTCGTCGTCCAGATCCTCGCTACATGCGCTCGATCATCGCGTCGGCAAACGCCGAGGTGGCGACCTCGGTGGCTCCCTCGGTGAGTCGTGCGAAGTCGTAGGTGACGATCTTGGCAGCGATTGCTGCCTCGAGGCTCTTCACGATGAGGTCTGCAGCCTCGTGCCACCCCATGTGGCGGAGCATGAGCTCGCCAGAGAGGATGACCGAACCGGGGTTCACCTTGTCGAGGCCGGCGTACTTGGGGGCCGTTCCGTGGGTCGCCTCGAACACGGCCACGCCGGTCTCGTAGTTGATGTTGCCGCCCGGGGCTATTCCGATCCCGCCGACCTGGGCGGCAAGGGCGTCCGACAGGTAGTCGCCGTTGAGGTTCATCGTGGCGATGACGTCGTAGTTGGCGGGTCGCGTGAGGACCTGCTGAAGCATGGCGTCGGCGATCACATCCTGGACGAGAATCTTGTCCCCGGGGTCCCCGCCGCAGTCGTCCCATCCGACGGCGACATCGGAGAACTCCTCCTTGACCAGCTCGTACCCCCAGGAGCGGAATGCCCCTTCGGTGAACTTCATGATGTTCCCCTTGTGGACGAGGGTGACGCTCTTGCGCCCCTGGGCGATGGCAAAACGGATCGCCGCCCGGATCAGGCGTCGCGAACCGGTCCTGGAGATCGGCTTGATGCCGATACCGGAGTCCTCCCTGAGCTCCCAGCCGAACTCGTCCCTGAGGAACGCGAGGAGCTTGGCGGCTCCCTCTGTCCCCTCTTCGAGTTCCTTGCCGGCGTAGACATCCTCGGTGTTCTCCCTGAAGATGACCATGTCCACCGCGCCCGGGTTCTTCACCGGCGAGGGGACGCCTTCGAACCACCGTACCGGGCGGATGCACACGTAGAGATCGAGGGTTTGGCGCAGGGCGACGTTCAATGAGCGGATTCCGCCCCCCACAGGAGTGGTGAGCGGGCCTTTGATCCCGACGAGGTATTCCTCGAAGGCATCCACGGTCGCCTGTGGCAGCCAGTCACCCGAGTCGTTGAACGCCTTCTCCCCCGCAAGCACCTCGAGCCAGGCGATCTTGCGATCCCCTCCGTAGGCCTTCTCGACGGCAGCGTCGAAGACACGAACCGACGCGGCCCAGATGTCGGGACCGATTCCATCACCCTCGATGAAGGGAATGGTCGGGTGGTTGGGAACGATGGGCCCGTCTGGGCCCTGCGTGATCTTCTCGCCCATGCGGAGCGCCTTTCGCTGTCAGGTAGCAGTCTCGAACGGGGCCGATTCTTGCACGACTCGGACCGGATGCGGTTGCCGGATGGGCGAACCGCACGGCGGACGTGAGCGGGGGGGCCGGTGGCCCGGCCCCCCCGAGAGTGCGACAGCTGGAAGGAGACTGTCGCAGGAGTTGAATCAGTGATCGTCTAGGTGTTGGGGATACCACCGCCGGTACCGGGAGTGTGGACGCCGTTCTGCCCACCGGGCCTGCGCCCCTGGGAGCCGAAGCCCCCGCCAGTTCCCCGTTCCTGCCCCATGGGGCCGAAGCCCTGGCCGCGGGTCCCGTTCTCCACCTTGTCGGAGATCCGGGCTTCGAGGCCGTCGAGCATCAGGTCGGCGCGCTCCTGGGTCATCTCTCCGGCAGCGACCGCTGCCTCGATCCGGACCGTTGCCCGACTGACCATCATGGTCTTGACTGCCTCGACGTCCTTGCCCTGGTCGGTGGCGATCTCGGCGATCGTCATCCCCGACTGCAACGCAGCGTGGAACTCCTCAGCCGTCATGCCGAGAGCAGCGGCGAGTACGCCGTCGGAGTCTTCGCCCGGGTATCCCAATCCCCCGGGTCCACCCCCGCCTGGACGGTCGGAGCAGGGTGTGGCGACGGTGGGGTTCGGAGTCTCGACCTGCGCAGCCTCGGCGGGTTGTACCAGGTCATCCCCGACCAGCGCCCCGGCGAAGAAGCCTCCAGCAAGAAGCGCCACAGTGAATAGTGCGATGAGTGGATTGCGGGCCATGTCCTTGTCCTTTCGACTGTCTTCATGGTCAGTGTCCGGCATCGGGCTGGGAGCCGAATGAGCAGAGCCTGTGGGATTCCTGTGAATCGGAAGGGCTACCGCGGTTGCCTCCCGACACCTGCCCTGTGATGATCGGGGGATGTCACCGGAGGTCCGCAACTACGACGAGGCCGACCGCGAAGCTTGCCGCGCCCTGTGGACGGACCTCACCCAGCATCACCGCGATCTCTACGACAGCCAGCAGATCGGTGGCGACGACCCCGGTGCCCTCTTCGATGAACACTTGGCGATGGTGGGACCTGCCCGCATCTGGGTGGCAGCTGGCCCAACGGGAATCATCGGGATGGTCGGGATGATCGAGAAGGATGGCGAGGTGGAGTTGGAGCCGATCGTCGTGTCACCCGAGCACCGCGGTTCCGGTGTTGGCCGCGCCTTGGCCCAGGCGGTGTTCCGGGCGGCTGCCGACCTCGGTGTCAACCGGGTGACGACCAGGCCCGTGGCTCGCAACGACCGGACGCTCTCGTTCTTCCACGATCTTGGCTTCACGACCGTCGGTCAGTTGGAGTTGATCCACGACTTCGATCGCCACGACCGTTGGCGGCCCGGGCTCGAAGTCGCGGATGCGACGTTCGATGTGTGACGGGTCATCCGGTCGCGGCGCGCAAGGTGTTGGCCATGAGCATGGCGATCGTCATCGGCCCCACACCCCCGGGGACCGGGGTGATCCAAGCGGCGACCTCGGCGACCCCGTCGAAATCGACGTCGCCGACGAGACCGTCCTCAGTCCGGTTGATACCAACATCGATGACTGCAGCTCCGGGTTTGACGAAGTCGGCCGTGATCATCCGGGGACGGCCGATGGCCGCCACCAGGATGTCGGCCCGGCGACAGACCGAGCGCAGCTCCTTCGTACGGGAATGGGCAACGGTGACCGTGGCGTTCCGCTCCTTCGTCCCCAGCATGATCGAGAGGGGACGCCCCACGAGGAACGACCGCCCCACGATCACGACCTCCGCTCCCGACGTCGGGATACCGTAGTGATCGAGGATGCGTAGGCATCCCGAGGGTGTACACGGGCGAAGGCCCGGCTGCTCGAGGGCGAGCAACCCAAGGCTCACCGGATGCAGGCCGTCCACGTCCTTGGCGGGTTGGATCATCCGTACCGCGTCCTCACCGTGCAGGTCACCGGGGAGAGGGAGTTGGAGGAGGATCCCGTGAACCGTCGGGTCCGCATTGAGGACGGCGATCAACCCCTCGACATCAGCTTGGCTGGCTGAAGACGGGAGATCGTGGTGCGTCGAGGTGATGCCGAGTTGCTCTGCCGTGCGCCGCTTGTTGCGCACGTACACCTGTGATGCCGGGTCGTCCCCGACGAGGATCGTGGCCAGGCCGGGCGTGACCCCGGTTCGCGCCCTGAGGTCGACGACGCCCACTGCGACTTCCGCCTTCACCGCGGCGGCCACCGCCTTCCCGTCCAGCACACGCGCAGTCATGGGGCGCAGGCTAGTGGTGGGTCTGTGAGCTGATGACGGCGTGTCCCGAGGGCGTACCCTGTGGCACATGCGCAGGCTCTACGTCCTCAGGCACGCCAAGTCGGATTGGACCGTCGGCGCGGCCGACCATGCCCGCCCACTCAACGGACGAGGAGTCCGCTCTGCGGAAGCCATCGGGCGCGTCCTCGGCGAGGCCGGCGAGGAGCCGGCGAGAATCGTCTCCTCGACCGCCACGCGGGCCCGCTCCACCGCAGAACTGGTCATGGAGGCCGCGGGGTGGGATGTGCCCCTCGTGGTCACCGACGACCTGTACCTCACAGGGGTGGCGGGGACGCTCGACGTGGTTGCCAGGGAGGGAGGAGCACTCGGGAGCCTGATGATCGTCGGCCATGAGCCGACGTGGAGCAACGTCATCGAGTATCTCACCGGGGGCGTGGTGGCGGTGAAGACAGCCACCGTGGCAGCCCTCGACACCCACGCCACCTGGGGCACCTTGCGCGAGCGATCCTGCTCGCTGGGATTCGTCCTTCACCCTCGCATGTTCATGGGATAGCGACCCCGGTGTTGTGGTGTCAGAGGACCTTCCACACCGCTGCATAGTGGAGGGAGGAGGCGGTCACCACGAGCACATGGAACAACTCGTGGGCGCTGAACACCCGCGGGAAGAGGCGGGGGCGCTTGGTGGCGAAGATGATCATCCCGATCGTGTAGGCCGCTCCCCCGCCGAGGATCAACCAGGTGGCGCCCCAACCGTATCGGCTGAAGAGGCCCGGGAGCCAGAGCACGAGCGAGAAGCCCATCAGCATCTGCAGTGTGATGGAGAGCCACGTCAGCGGACGCCGGAGCACCAACTTGAGGGTGATCCCCGTTGCCGCGACGCCCCAAATCCCGATGAGGACCGCCGCGAGTGGGCCGCCCTCGAGCGTGGCAATGGCGACCGGCGTGGTGGTCCCCGCGACGAGCAGGAAGATCATCGAATGATCCACCCGCTGCAGCCAGGCCTTGGTGCGCTCCCGCCACGGGATCGAGTGATAGAGCGCCGATACCACGAACATTGCAAGAAGACTCACCCCAAAGACCACCGCACCGGTGACGCGGGACGCGTCACCCCGGACGTGGACCACCAAAGCGGCCAAGCCGACCGCCGAGGCGATTGCAGCGGCACCATGAAGGAACCCGCGAACCGGGTTCTGCATCCTGCCGAGGGTGAGGCGCTCCATTGGCCACACCCTAGGTGGGAGCGAGTTATCCGCTGGTGAGTTCCTCGAAGAGATCGGCGCATCCCTCGGAGGACGGCACCACGAACCCCCCGCCGTCCAACCGTGTGACCTCGAAACGTGCCGCGGGACGACCGTCGATCCGGAGCACCCACGTCGCATCCTGTGCCGTGAGCACACCAACCCCCACAGCCTTGCCGAAGGTCGTCTCCAGGATGGCATCCTCAGCCGTGTCGAAGCCAGGGAAGTCGGATGCGTACTCAGCGCCTTCTGTCACGATCCCCGCTCCTCGACAGTCGAGATCACCGGACTCCTCTACGACCACCCGGGTCATCGCACAGGACGACGCCGCAAGGGCGACGATCACCAGCAGGAGAAGCTTCGACCTCATCGGCGAGAGGCTACGACCCGCCCGAGGGTATGCGAGTATGCACCGATGCCAGACGACCTGCGACGGACTGCCCTCCGACTCCAATACCTGACAGTCGCCTGGAATGTCGGCGAAGCGGTCCTCACGATGGGCATGGGGGTGGCCGCACAGTCCCTGGCCCTGGTTGCGTTCGGGACCGACTCGATCATCGAGTTGTTCGCCTCCGCGGTCGTCATTCGTCACATCCGGCGGAATGATGAAGGAGAGACCGCACGGTCACTCCGGCTGCTCGGCTCGGCGTTCGCCGCGCTCGCTGCCGTCCTTGCCATCGCTGCCATCCGGGATCTCGCCTCCGGTCGGACCGCCGACGATTCAATGGCGGGAATCGTCTACCTGGCCGTGACCGCCCTCGTCATGGGCGGGCTTGGCATCGCCAAGCGCCGGGCCGGGAGCCGGCTCGGTTCGAGGCCGCTCAGCAAGGAGGGGGACCTGACGCTGCTCGATGGGGCACTCGCCGTCGCCACCCTGGTCGGCCTCGCTCTGAACGCCTGGGCCGGGCTGTGGTGGGCCGATCCAGCGGCCGCACTTCTCATCGCCGTCGTGGCTGCCAACGAGGCGAGGGAGGCGTTCGAGGAGGCCGGGTCGGAGCCCGACCTCGACACACCCACCTCCTAGGCTGCCCACATGACGACACCCACGCCGGTCGAGCTCGAAGAACTGCACGCCACGGCGTGGACGACCCTCTCCAGCGCCGGGGATTGGTTCACCGGGGCAGAGCGGGTGGCCGTGGCTCGGCAGGTCCGGCTCGCCCACGCTTGCGAGCTGTGCGCCCGCCGGGCAGCTGCGCTCAGCCCGACCGCAGTCGAGGGCTTCCACGCTGGGACCGGGGACCTGAGCTCCCTCGTCGTGGACACGGTCCATCGGATCGCAGGCGATGCCAAGCGCCTGACACGGACCTGGGCCGATGGCGTGATCGCCCGGCTCGGGGAGGGAGCGTACGTCGAGCTCATCGGGGTGGTGTCGGCGGTGACGATGCTCGACACGTACCGCAGTTGCATGGGCGAGGAGTTGGACCGACTCCCTGATCCGGTTCCGGGCGAGCCTCACCGGTCAACACCATCCGACGTCGGCGACGTGGGGGCGTGGGTGAGCCAGGCCCTCGAGAAGCGAGGGGCCAACGTCTCCCGTGCGCTCAGCCTGGTCCCGGAGACGGAACGGCTGTTCGTGTCCATCGAGTCATGGCAGTACTCGCGGGACTTCAATGACCTCACCTGGAACGATCGAGCCCTCTCCCGACCCCAGACGGAGCTCGTGGCAGCAACGGTGACCTCGATCAACGAGTGCTTCTACTGAACGACGAGCCACCTGGCCCTGCTCCGTGAGAGCAGCAGGATCAACGGCGAAAAGGTCGATGTGCTCGATGCCCTCCGAGACCCCGGCTCCGACTCCGGGATCCCGAACGGCGGCGCGTTGAAGAGGTTCGCCCGGGAGGCAACGCTCGGCAAGGACCTCGGCGATACCCGGTTGGCCCTGGCAGCCGCGCTGGGCGAGGCGGGTGTGCGCCAGGCCGCCCTGACCGTGGCCGCCTTCTCAGGGCTCGTTCGGGTGGCGGACGCGACCGGGATCCAGGTCGACGACACCACGTTCGCCATCACCGTGGACGAGAGAGCGGCCCTCGGGATCGACGACTACCCCAGTGCCGCCAACACGCACGTCGACGCCTCCGACGTCACCACCCCGGACCGCTTCGAAACCGCCTACGACCTGTTCCGCTGACTCCGACTCGGCGCCCGGACCCGCCGGGTCACTCGGCGATCGCCCGGATCGCCTTCGACACCCGGGCCTCACTCACCTTCCCCCGAGTCCCCAGTGACTGGGCGAAGAGGCTGACGCGCAGTTCCTGCAGCATCCACTCCACCTGGGCGACACCCTGGGATCGCGGGAACAGGGCCACGACTCGCTCGAACTCGCCTTCGAGGGCCCGGATCGTCGCCATCGCGACGTGGTCCCGGGCCGGATGCTCGGGAAGGCGTTCGAGTCGCACCTCCATTGCGGTCAGGTAGCGACGTACGTCGGCGACGCGAGCTCCGAACTCGGCGATGCACCCGGGAAAGACGAGTCGCGCCACCTGGACTCGGATGTCGTCGACCGCTTCCTGGAACACCGTCGCTGTCGACCGCTCGAGCGCGGTCGAGAGCGTCTGCAGGGCCTCGAACAGGGCGATGGACTCCACAGCCACCGCCTCGGCGGTGTCGGCGAGGTTCGCGCGGGCTGCATCGAGAAGACGGTCGAAGCCCGTTCCATCGGTAGGGGGCCCCCCGGAATCCTCGATCACCCGGTCGAGGGCGGCCGCGACACAGTCGTCCGCCCAGTCCCCGGCCGAAGCGTACGGGCTGCGCGCAAACGCCGGCATGGTGGGGCTGGTCAGGAGACCTCGGAGCTGTCGGGTCGGCGGGGACAGCGCAAGTTGGAGGAGACGTCGGGTTCCGTCCCACATACCGGTCGCCTGCTCGGCGGGGGTTGCCACGAGGCGAACCGACACCGTGTCCCCGTCGTCGGAGAGGGTCGGGAACGCCTCCACCGAACCGACCCGGCCCTCGAGGCGAACGGAAGGCGGTAGCGCACCGAAGCTCCAGGTGGTCAAACCGGTGCTCTCGAGGGGATGCCCTCCCGTGACCACCGTGGCCTTCGCCACGGCCACGAGGCGCTCCCTGAGGACGTGGAGGTCGGGTCCTGCGCCCAGCACGGTCCCGTCCTCACCGACGACCCGGAAATGAGGCCGGAGATGGACGGGCAGACCGCCGAGGTCGAAGGCGTCCAAGGGTAGGTCGACCCCGGTGAGGGTCGTGACGGCGCGTCGGAGCACCTGACTCACGCCTCCCGACAGCGGGTCCATCACCTCCACGAGGGCGGCGACCGTGTCGGGGATTGGGACGAACTGGCGTCGCAGTACCTTGGGCAGGCCGCGCATGAGCGTGGTCACGAGCTCCACCCGCAGGCCCGGCACGAGCCAGTCGAACACCGATGGATCCACCCGGTCGATCCCCTCGAGGGGGACGTCGACGATGAACCCGTCGGTCTCACTGCCGGGGTCGAGCTCGTAGCCGAGTGGCATCTCGAGGTCCCCGTGGTGCCACGCCTCCGGGAACGCTTCTTCGTCTGGCTCCTCTGCCCGGGGATCGAGGAGGTCCCCGATGGTGAGGTCGAGGAGGTGGGGGTTGCCCCGACGCTCCTTCTTCCACCATCGGTTGAAGTCTCCGACGCTCACCACGGGGGACGGGAGACGGGCATCGAACCAGCTGGCCACCTCTGCCTCCGGCCTGAGGAAGTCGGTGCGGCGATGCCGCGCCTCCATCGCCTCGACCTCTTCGAATCGCTCTCGGTTGCGAGGAACGAACTCCCAGGCAGCGTTCCACTCCCCGCGGATCAAGGCATGGACGATGAACATCTCCCTGGCCAACTGCGGATCGACCCGATGGTGCTGCACCACCCGATCGGAAGCCAGCTGGAGGCCGTACAGGGTCACGGTCTCGAAGCTGACGGCAGACGCTCGGTCCGCATCCCACCACGGATCGGAATGGGATCGCTTCACGAGGTGGGGAGCTGCCGCCTCGGCCCATTCGGGGAGGATCGGCGCCACCTGGCGAGCCCAGGTGCGGGAGGTCTCGACCAGTTCGGCGGCGACCACCCACTCGGGGTTTCGCTTGAACAAGGCAGAGCCCGGGTTGATGGCGAAGCGCGACGACCGGGCGCCTCGGTACTCATGGCTGTCCGGGTCCTTTCTCCCGATGTGCGAGAGGAGGCCGACGAGCATGGCGCGATGGATCACCTCCGGTTCGGCCGGTTGCCGGTTGCGGTGCAGGCCCATCTGGCGGACGGCCTGTCGGAGCTGCCCGTGGACGTCCTGCCACTCCCGCACCCTGCGGTAGTTGAGGAAGTCGTCCCGACACAGCTTGCGGAACTGGCCGGAACTGCGTGTCCGCTGTGCGTCCTGCAGGTACTGCCACATGCGGAGCCACGAAAGGAGGTCCGACTCGGGATCGCGGAACCGTGCGTGCTTCTGGTCTGCGACGGCTTCGGCACCCAGCGGGCGGTCGCGGGGATCCTGGATGGCGAGGCCGGAGGTGATGATGAGCATCTCGGAGAGGCAGCCCGCCGAGGCGCCCTCGAGGAGCATGCGCCCGAGGCGGAGGTCGGCAGGGAGACGGGCGAGCCGACGTCCGGTCTCGGTCAGCCACTTGGCTGCTCCCTCCTGGCCCGGGTTGACCGCTCCCAACTCGACCAAGAGGTCGATCCCGTCCCGCACCGCTCGTCGATCCGGGGGGTCGATGAAGGGGAACGACTCGATCTCTCCGAGGTCGAGCACGGCCATCTGGAGGAGCACCGCTGCCAGGTTGGTGCGGAGGATCTCCGGCTCGGTGAACTCATCGCGGGCCGCCAGGTCCGTCTCCGAGTAGAGCCGGATGCAGACGCCCGGTCCGAGACGGCCACAGCGGCCTGCTCGCTGGTCGGCCGATGCCCGGCTGATCTCCTCGATCGGTAGGCGCTGGACCTTGGTACGGCGACCGAAGCGCGAGATGCGGGCCAGCCCGGTGTCGATGACGGATCGGATCCCCGGGACGGTGAGTGAGGTCTCGGCGACGTTGGTGGCAATCACGACCCGTCTCCCGGTGTGTGATTCGAACACACGGTGCTGCTCGGCGGCCGAGAGGCGACCGAAGAGCGGAACCACCTCGGTGTGCCGGAGGTCGAGGGCTCGGACGGCGTCGGCCGCGTCGCGGATCTCCCGCTCCCCGGAGCAGAACACGAGGATGTCACCATCGGACTCCGAGATCAGCTCGATGACGGCCTCGGCAATCCCCTCCGCCTGGTCGACCGACCGTCCTGACTCGTGGTCATCGAGGGGCCGATACCGCACTTCGACCGGGTGGGAGCGGCCCGAGACCTCGACGATGGGCGCATGGCCGAAGTGCTCGGAGAACCGCTCGGTGTCGATCGTGGCCGAGGTGATGATCACCTTGAGGTCGGGGCGCCGCTCCAGGAGGGTTGTGAGGTAGCCCAGCAGGAAGTCGACGTTGAGGCTGCGCTCGTGGGCCTCGTCGATGATGAGCGTGTCATAGGCGGTCAGCAGCCGGTCGCGGTGGATTTCATTGAGGAGGATCCCATCGGTCATCACCTTGATGAGCGTGTCCTCCCCCACCTGGTCGGTGAATCGGACCTGGTAGCCGACCAGGCCACCCACCGAGGTTTCGAGCTCCTCGGCCAGCCGCTCGGCTATGGACCGAGCAGCGATGCGACGGGGTTGGGTGTGGCCGATCATGCCCATCACTCCCCGACCCAGTTCGAGGCAGAGCTTGGGGAGCTGCGTGCTCTTCCCCGAACCTGTCTCCCCCGCGACGATCACCACCTGGTGTGCGGCGAGTACCCCGAGCAGTTCGTCCCGACGGTCGGTGATCGGCAGTTCGGGGTAGCCGATCTGCCCGGGCACGGCGCTCCTGCGCCTCTCGAGCCGGATGCCGGCACTGACGATGTCTGCCTCGATGGCGGCGAGGGTCTCGGACCTCCGCACTTCGTCACGTATCCGCCGGGCACCTCCGATCCGTCGCGACAGGGCGCGTCGATCGACCGGCATGAGGCCGTCGAGACGGGCGCGGAGCTCTCGTTGGTTGGTCATTGTCGCCCTCATCTTCGCCGCATTCGGCACTTGGATCGACTCCGTCGCCTCCCGACGGCCCCCGAATCAGTCGCCGCCGATGTGCCCGTCGAGGAGGTCGGTCCACTGCAGCCGACCATCCGTGGTCATGAGGATGACCCCGTACTGGGGAAATCGGTCCATCCAGCCGAGTGATGTGGCCTGGTCGGCGAAGATCGCCGTGGCCAGTGCATCGGCGACGCCCAGGCTCGGTCCGACGACACTCACGCTGGCGATCCGCCGATCCTCGACGTGATCGCCTGTGATGTGCTGGCCGCGGTAGTACGTCGCCGATGTCGCCACGGCTCCGCTGGCGATGTGCAACGTCGTGCCCATGAGGTCCGGATCGTTCGGATGTCGGACTCCCACCCGCCACCGGGGTCCATCCGGGGAGGCACCGACGCACAGGACATCGCCCCCGGCGTCGATCGAGAAGCAGCGAAGCCCCTCGAGTCGTAGCCGCATCGCCGCCTCGTCGGCGGCCCACCCCTTGACGAAGGCCGCGGGATCGAGCCCGGGGCCGCCGGGTCGTCCCGGCCGGATCGAGAAGCGGTGACCGGTTGCCTCCTCGAGCTCCGCGCACCTGGTGAGTACATGGCGCACATCAGGCGACGCGTCGTCGAGGCCGAGGAGGCCCCTCCCAAGCCGGGAGACCTCGCTCCCCGGGATGAAGGTGGAGAAGACCTCCTCGACCGACCGAAGCCAATCGAACGCACCCTCCACCACCCCCGCCGGGACCTCCGGGTCGTGCACCGCGATCGAGAACGCCGTCCCCATGAGGCCCTCGACCCGGCTCAGGACTCCGGTCGTGGCCACAGGCCAGCCTCCCTCATCGCCCCCGCCAGGGAAGCCCGGTACCCATAGGAGATGTTGGTGGCGCCGGTGATCAAGGGCACTTCGGGGCTCTGGGTCGTAAGGGCTTCCTCACGAAGGGTGGGTTCGTGTTCGGCGGTGAGCGCCTCTGATCGCTTCGTGGCGCGAGGGATCATCACCATCTCGACGTCAACCATGACCCCGTCGAGCACCGCGATCTCGACCTTGACCCATCCCCAGTTCGTGTAGATCCTCGTGCCCTCGAAGGTCATCGCACCGGCCACGTCGCCTTCCGGCAAGGGGATGGTCGTCGTAGGGGGAAGGGTGGTGGTCGACGTGGTGGTCGTCGCCGGTGTCCAGGGCGTCGTGGTGGTCGAGGTGGGGGCTGTCTCGAAGGGCTGCGCAGTGAGGAGGGGCTCCGGCACAGGCCGGTGGAACCGAGCCGCGAAGAAGACCGACGCGCCCGAGAGCAGCGTGATGACAATCACTCGTCGAGCGGTGTCCCTCATCAGTACCCGAAGCTCTCGAGGTGCACATGGGACGCCGGGACGCCGGCTGCGCGAAGACCGTTGCGGGCGGCCGAGATCATCGGTGGTGGGCCGACAACGAACACCTCGCGCTCAAGCAGGTCGGGGACGAACTCGAGGAGACGCTCGGGGGCGAAGGGGTGGAGATCTCCGCCGGTGATTCGACTGAACGAAAGCTCCAGTGCAAAACCCTTGGTCGCGCTGAGCCCCTGGAGCTGGTCGAGGAACACGGCGTCCTCGGGGGATCGAGTCCGATACAGCAGTGCGACATCCTGCGGCCTCGACACGTCGTCGATGAGACCCCGGAACGGCGTGATCCCCACCCCGCCGGCGATGTACAGAATCCGGCGGCCAGTCGTCCGATGGGGGAGAAAGCCGCCGTACGGTCCCTCGATCGAGAAGCGGGCACCGACATCGATCGACTGGAACTCGGAGCTGTCGTCCCCGAGCGCCTTGATGGTGAAGCGGAGCGTGCGTCCGTCGGGCACGGCCGAGAGCGAGAACGGGTGGGCCTTCCACCAGCGCCCCTTGGCGAGTTCACGCAGCACGAAGAACTGCCCTGCTTGGACGGGCAGCCGATCGAGATCGCGGCCACCCAGGACGACGGTCACGACGCCCGGTCCCTCGGAGTGGACCTCGACCACCTCGAACCGATGGCGCAGGGCGAGCACGAACGGCGTCAGCCATCGATGGCCGAAGATCAACGCTGCCACCGAGAGGTAGAGGAGCGACCAGTACAGGACAGCCCACCCGTCGTCGACGAAGTCGGACCCGATGGCGGTCTGGTGCCCGAACGCCAGCAGCAACCCCACGTAGGAACCGAGGTGGATGAACCACCAGATCTCATAGCTGAGGGCTCTCCGAAGGGCCCGCAACGACGATCCGGCCACCAGCATGAGGAGTCCGAATCCGATGACCGCATTCAGGACGTACGCATAGTTGGTGACCGAGTCGACGATCTGTTCCCAGACCGTGATCCCGGTGTCGAACGCGTACCCGAGTGTGACGACGGTCACGTGGACGATCATCAGCGTCGCGGCCGTGAAACCGGTGTAGCGGTGGAGTCCCACCATCTGGTCCTGCCCGTATCGCCGTTCGAGCCACGGTGCCCGCGACGTCAGCACGAGGCCGGCGAGCGCCGCGAGGGCGGCGTACAGGCCCGTGACCTGGCCAACGGCGATGAGCCACCCATGGGGCTCGATCCGATCGATCCCACCGTGCTTGACCCACATGAATCCGATCACGACGGCATTGAGGGCGAACAGCCACCACGGGTCGGACGAGTGGAAGGGAGACGGTCGCGGCCGCGGCGGAGCCGCCGGCTCGAGTGGAACCTGCCCGTCGGAAGCGCTCATCGGGGACATGACCGGGCACATCGCAAGGGCATCCCACGCGCGACGCCACCGATCACCCGGCGGGGTCCAGCGAGGTCAGCAGTACTCCGTGACACCGCTGAAGGCTACTGCCCTGAGCGGGTGGTTCCGCCGGGTCGGTTGGTCCGGATGCCGGCGTGGTCACCGCGGTGGAGGGCTCCCGACTCAGTGGCGGAAGTGTCGGTGCCCGGTGAAGACGAGCGCGATCCCGTGCTCGTCGGCCGCGGCGATGACCTCTTCGTCACGAACCGAGCCGCCTGGCTCGACGACGGCGGTGACGCCGACGGCGGCGAGCGCGTCGATCCCATCCCGGAACGGGAAGAATGCGTCGGAGGCAGCCACGGCACCCTCGGCTCGCTCCCCGGCCCGGGCCACCGCCCGTTCCGAAGCTCCGACCCTGCTCTGGTCGCCCGCCCCCACACCGATCGCCGCTCCGTCCTTGGCGATCACGATCGCGTTCGACTTGGTGTGGGCGGCGACGACCCACGCAAAGCGAAGGTCCGCCTCCTCTTCGGCCGATGGCGAGCGGGTGGTGACCACATCCCAGGCTTCGGCTTCCTGGATGGCGTCGCGTCCTTGCAGGACGAATCCGCCATCGATCCGGCGGAAGTCCGGGTCGCCTGGGTCGGGCGGGGGCGATTCGATGAGGCGGAGGTTGCGTTTCTCCGCGAAGAGGGCAACGCTCTCCGGGCCGACCTTCGGGGCGATGACGACCTCGACGAACCCGGCGGCAATGACGCGGGAGGCGGTGGCGGGATCGAGCGGTCGGTTGAGGGCCACCACTCCCCCGAAGGCCGAGAGCGGGTCGCACTCCCACGCCCGCGTGAAAGCCGTCGCGAGGTCGCTCCCACGGGCGACGCCGCACGCGTTGGCGTGCTTCACGATGACCGCGGTTGGCTGGTCAGGGAGATCGGTGGCGAGCCTCCACGCCGCCTCGGTGTCGAGGTGGTTGTTGAAGCTCATCTCCTTCCCTTGCAGCAGTCGCATTCGGGTCCAATAGGGAGCGGCCCCCACCTCGGCGTACGCGCCCGTGGCCTGGTGGGGGTTCTCCCCGTAGCGCAGGATCGCCTCCCGCTCCAGCGCGAAAGCGTGTCGGGCCGGCGGAAACTCGCCCCGCTCGAGCCAACGGACGATGGCGGCGTCATAGGACGCGGTGTGGAAGAAGGCGGCCTTTGCCAGGTCGAGGCGTTGGCCGGCGGTGAGGCCACCCCCTTCTATCGCCTCGGCGACCGCGCCGTATTGCCCGGGCGAGGTCACGATCCCCACCCACTCGTGGTTCTTGGCGGCTGCCCGCACCATGGCCGGACCCCCGATGTCGATCTGTTCGATCGCCTCGGCATCGGTGACGGCGGGGTCGGCGACGGTGCGCTGGAACGGGTACAGGTTGACCACCACGAGCTGGAACGGCTCGATGTCCCGGGCCGCCAGGTCTGCCCGGTGCGATTCCATCCCCAGGTCGGCGAGGATCCCACCATGGATGCCGGGATGGAGGGTCTTCACGCGTCCTCCGAGCATCTCCGGCGCCCCGGTGACGTCGTGGACCGCCGTCACCGGTAGGCCGGCGTCGGCGAGTGCCCTGGCCGTGCCTCCGGAGGAGACGATCTCGACCCCTGCTGCAACGAGTCGCGAAGCGAACTCCCTGAGTCCAGCCTTGTCGCTCACGCTCAGCAACGCCCTGCGGACGGGGACCCTGCTCATGACCGCATACCCCACCGGACCGTCCGGCCCTCGACCGACAGCAACCCGTCGACGAAGGCGGAGACCACCTCGGGGTACAACTCGTGTTCGACGTCCTGGATCCGGGCATGGAGCGAGTCGCGGTCGTCATCAGGAGCGATCGGAACGGCCCTCTGGGCGATGATTGGCCCATGGTCGACCTGTTCGTCGACGAAGTGCACCGTGACACCGGTGATCTTCGCGCCGTGGGCAATGGCGTCCTCCACGGCGTGCCGGCCCGGGAAGGCCGGGAGGAGCGACGGATGGATGTTGATGATCCGATTCCGGAACCTGGTCACGGCTTCGGGGGAGAGGACTCGCATGAACCCGGCAAGGACCATGGCCTCCGCCCCGGCGGCCAACACCGTGTCGCACACGGCTCGCGTGAAAGTGGCCCTGTCGGGGTGGGTGGACCAATCGACGACAGCCGTGGGGATGCCTGCTTCCCGGGCCCGGGAGAGGCCGCCTGCGGTGGAGCGGTCCGAGAGGACGAGCGCTATGTCGGTACCGAGCGCGCTCCCCCGGTCGATCAGGGCCTGCAAGTTGGAACCGGAGCCGGAGACGAGAACCGCGATGCGCATGCGGCCGCGAGGGTAGTTGGCCCCTCAGGCCATCCATTCGGCCACCGGGGTTGACCCGGAATCTGTCACACCGCCCTTGTACGATACGAACATATGTTCGATGCAACGCCTGCCGAGGGTGCCTCTCCGACGAAAGGCGCCGTCCACGGGTTCCTCGATGACATGGAACCGGGCATCCTCCTCGCGGCCGCCCTGAGCGAGATCGACGTCGCGAAGCTCGATGGCGCCGACCGGGTCGTCGTGCTGCGAGCGCATGACCGGATGACCTCCTACCACGCGGCCCAACGGTCGAGGGCCCTGGCCTCGCTCGCCTTCGTCGAGGAATTCGATGGCCTCGGGATCGAGGACACCTTCGACGCCGCTGCCGCCGAGGCACGGGTGGCGCTCCACCTCACCCGCCGCTCCGCCGACGTCGAGTTGAACACTGCCCTCGACCTCCACGACCGACTTCCTCAGCTGTGGGAGGCGTGGAGCAGGGGGGTCCTCGATGCTCGCCGGGTGCAGGTGGTCCTCCGGGGCACCGCACACCTCGACGTGGGTGAGGCCCGGTCCATCGCCGGCCGGGTGCTCTGTGACGCCCCCACCCTCACCACGGGGCAGCTCCATGCCCGGCTCGCAAGGCTGTCCATGGAGGCGGACCCAGCCGCCGCCAAGCGTCGTTTCGACGACGCCCTGGCAGATCGCAGGATCTCGCTCGAAGCGACCGAGGTCGGGACCGCCAACCTCTTCGCCCTCGATCTCTCTCCCGCTCGGATCGGCGGTGTGCACCGCCGGATCAACCGGTGCGCGCTGGCACTCAAGCGCACCGGCGATGCACGAACGATGGACCAGCTCCGGGCCGATGTCTTCCTCGACCTGCTCGAGGGAGCGCAGCCATCGAAGGGCGGCGGATCCGTGGACCTGCGGGTGGACCTCGCCACGCTGGCGGAGCTCTCCGATGAGCCCGGTGAGTTGGCCGGCTTCGGCCCGGTGATCGCCGACATAGCTCGCCAGGTCGCTGCTGACCAGGCCGCGACGACGTGGAGGTACGCCGTGACCGATGCGCACGGCGCGGTGTCGGCGGTCGGCGTCACCCGTCGTCGTCCCCGGGCGAGTGACGCCCGCACCGTCACGGCTCGGCGTCCGACGTGCGTCTTCCCCGGCTGTCGCATGCCGGCGTCGGAGTGCGACCTCGACCACCGGATCCCATGGTCCCGGGGCGGCCCCACCTCCCCCGCAAACCTGGAACCCCTCTGTCGACACGACCACCGCATCCGCCACCTGCCCGGATGGAGCTACCGGCCGGGACCCGACGGGCGTCCCCAGTGGAATACCGCGCTCGGCCAGACCCGACTCGCCTCGGTTGCCCCTCCGTAGGGGGGCCGGGAGCCTCAGGACCCTAGGCTGCCCGAATGCAGATCGCATCACTTCCCAAGGTGCTCCTCCACGACCATCTCGACGGCGGGCTACGAGCCGAGACGATCCTCGACCTCGCGTCCGAGTGCGGGTATCGGGGCCTCCCGGCCGGGACAGCCGCAGGACTCGAGGAGTGGTTCGACCAAGGTACATCCGGGTCCCTTCCCCGCTACTTGCAGGCATTCGAGCACACGATCGCCGTCATGCAGACCGCCCCGGCGATCGAGCGAGTGGCCTACGAGTGTGGGGTGGACCTCGCGGCGGACGGCGTCGTGTACTTCGAGAGCCGATTCGCACCCACCTTGTTCACGGATGGTGGACTCAGCCGCCGCGACACGCTGGCCGCTGCCTCGAGAGGCTTTACGGCCGCCGGGGCGGAGACTGGGATCGAGTGGGGGATCATCGTCGATGCCATGCGTCAGCAGACCGACTCGGTTGAGGTGGCCGCCGTGGCCATCGACTCCCGAGACCTGGGCGTCGTCGGTTTCGACCTGGCAGGTCCCGAGGCCGGGTTCCCGCCGGATGATCACCTCGAAGCCTGCCAGATGATCCGACAGGCCAACATGGGCCTGACGCTCCATGCCGGGGAGGCCGATGGCCCCGACTCGATGTGGCGGGCCCTGCAGGTGTGCGGAGCGCACAGGACGGGGCACGGATTCCGGATAATCGACGACTGCACGGTCGAGGAAGGCGCGATCAAGGCACTGGGGCCGCTCGCCACCTACGTCAGGGACTTCAAGGTGCCCCTCGAGGTCTGCCCCTACTCCAACACCCACACCGCCGGAATCTCGATGGAGCACCACCCGATCCGATTCCTCCACGACGCCGGTTTCAACGTCACCGTGAACACCGACAACCGGCTCATGAGTCGCACCTCGATGACCCGTGAGATGACTGCGCTCGTCGAGGCACTCGGGTTCGGCCTGAAGGACCTCGAGCGCTTGACCATGCGGGCACTCAAGGCGGCCTTCTGTGGACAAGGCGTGAAGGACCGGCTCTACAAGGTCATCAAGGACGGATTCCGGGGCTGATGCATCACGCGAACCCGGTAATCCCTTGCCAGACCAGCCACCCGCCGACGCCCATCATGAGGAGTGCTGAGGCGACCACCATGCGGTGAAGCCATTGCCCGCGGAGGGCGGCTCGACCGCGTCCGATGATGATCGCGAGCACGATCTTCACACCGACCAACCCGACGTAGAAGAGTCCCAGCCACGAGAGACCGTTGGCCACGCCGCCGTCGAAGGCGAGCCGAAGCAGCGGTGCCCCAGCTCCCAACCAGAAGATCCAGGGGTGGGGGTTGAGGAAGTTCACGAAGGCCCCCTTCAGGTAGTCCCGGACGGCCGATTCGTCGACCTCGTCGACGCCCTCCCCCGATCGAACCCGCATCGACGACACCCCTAGGCCGACCACAACCGCGCCCCCGGCGATCGCCAGGCCGCGCGCAGCCCCGTCCGACATGGCCCGCGACAAGAAGTAGCTCATGAGCACAGGGGGTGCGTCGGAAATGAGGGGAGCAAACGCCAGCCGCACTGCCGGCCGTGGCCCCCGCCGCAGCGCGGTCGTCAGGATGAGCGAATGGAGCGGACCGGGCGCCATCCCACCAGCCAGGCCGAGCGCCAGCGCGGCGACGAGTTCGGTCATGGTCGAGCCCTTCGGTAAGGACCGAAGTGGGTCAGGCCTTCCCGGCTTTCTCCATCGCTTCGAGCATCGCCGAGCCCATGTCCGTGGGGGTGGGAGCAACCACCACGCCGGCGGCCTTGAGTGCTGCGATCTTGTCCGCGGCCGTCCCCTTCCCCCCTGAGATGATGGCGCCCGCATGCCCCATGCGCTTCCCGGGAGGGGCGGTCGTCCCGGCGATGAACGACGCCACCGGCTTGGTCATGTTGGTACTGATCCATTCGGCGGCCTCCTCCTCCGCGGTTCCGCCGATCTCCCCGATCATGATGACACCCTCGGTTGCGGGATCGTCGTTGAAGAGCTCCAGGCAGTCGACGAAGTTCGTCCCGTTGACCGGGTCGCCGCCGATGCCGATGGCAGTCGTCTGGCCCAATCCATTGAGGGTGAGCTGATGCACCGCCTCGTAGGTGAGGGTGCCGGAGCGACTCACCACCCCGATCCGCCCCGGTTCGTGGATGTACCCCGGCATGATCCCGATCCTGCACTCCTTGGGGGTGATGACACCAGGGCAATTCGGGCCCACGAGTCGCACCGGCTTGTCTGACAGGTAGCGCTTGACTCGCACCATGTCGTTCACCGGGATGCCTTCCGTGATGCAGATGATGAGGTCGATCCCGGCCTCACCTGCCTCCATGATGGCGTCGGCCGCGAATGGCGGCGGGACGAAGACCACGCTGGCGTTGGCCCCAGTCTCCATCCTGGCTCCGCGGACCGCCCCGAAGATCGGGACGTCGACGTGATAGGTGTCCGGGCGGCCCGGCACTCCGGAATGGTCCGTCTCGCCCTCGAACGTCATCGTCTGGCCCGCCCTGGAAGGGTGGACTCCACCGACCACGCTGGTTCCATAGGCGATGGACAGGTCGGCGTGGAATCGACCCGTACTACCCAGGCCCTGGACGATGACCCTGGTGTCCTTGTTGATCAGCACACTCATCGCGTCGACTCCTCCATGACTCCGTGGGGCCCGCCCTTCATGCTGCAGACGGCAGAAACGCAGGCAGTCATCGCGTCAGCTGCACGATCTTCTGGGCTCCGTCCTTCATGTCGTGGGCACTCACCAGGTTGAGGCCCGACTCCTCGAGGATCTGCTCACCCAGTTCGACGTTGGTCCCCTCGAGTCGGACCACCAGCGGCACATCCAGGCCCACTTCCCTCACAGCGGTCACGACACCCTCTGCGATCGTGTCGCACCGCATGATGCCACCAAAGATGTTGATGAAGATGCCCCTCACGTTGGGGTCCTTCGTGATGATCTTGAACGCGGCAGTCACCTTCTCGGCGGTGGCGCCCCCGCCGACATCCAGGAAGTTGGCGGGTTCTGCTCCGAAGTACTTGATGATGTCCATGGTCGCCATCGCAAGCCCGGCTCCGTTCACCATGCACCCGATCGAGCCTTCGAGCTTGATGAACGACAGGTCGTGACCGCTCGCCTCGAGCTCCGATGCGTCCTCTTCCGACTCGTCCCGCATGTCCGCGATGTCGGGGTGTCGGTAGAGCGCGTTCGAGTCGAAACCCATCTTCCCGTCGAGCGCCATCACTTCACCGGACGTCGTGACGACGAGGGGGTTGATCTCGATGAGGTCCGTGTCGAGTTCGAACGCGGCCTGAGAGAGCGCCTTCATGAACCGCACGCCGTTGCGATGCGCGTCTCCCTCCAGCCCGAGGCTGGTGGCGAGCCGGGCGGCCTGGAAGTCCAGCAACCCCACCGCCGGATCGATCGTCTCCTTGAGGATGCGTTCGGGCGTCTCCTCGGCTACGACCTCGATCTCGGTGCCACCCTCGGTCGACGCCATCACGATCAGTCGGCTCACCGAGCGGTCGAGGAGTACCGAGAGATAGAGCTCGCGCTCGATGTCGATGCCCTGTTCGACGTACAGGCGGTTCACCCGCTTGCCTCCCGGCCCGGTCTGGACCGTCACCAGGGTGGACCCAAGCATCTGCGTGGCGAGCGCCGCCACCCGGCGCTCGGCGGCCTCGATCCCGCCGGCCAACCCATCGAGGACGACGGTCACGCCGCCGAGGTCGGGATGCTCGACGAACCGGCCCTTTCCCCTTCCGCCGGCGTGGATCTGGCTCTTGACCACGACCACGCGGTTCCCGGTCGACTCGATGAGCGGGCGAACCGCGGCCACGGCCTCCTCCAGGGTCGTCACCACGGTTCCCCGGGGGACGGGGATACCTCGGGCAGCCATGAGCTGCTTCGCCTGGTACTCGTGGATCTTCATAGGTCAGCCTCCGGCTGCTTGTCGTCTATTGCTCGGGGACGTGTGCGTCGACCCACGCGGTGATCTCGGAGAGGGGGGTACCGGGAGTGAACACAGCCGCCAAGCCAACCTCGAGGAGGCCGGGGATGTCAACGTCGGGAATGATGCCGCCACCGAACACGACGATGTCCCCGAGGTCACGATCGGCGAGTTCCTGCATGACCTTGGGGAAGAGCGTCGCGTGGGCCCCGGACAGCACGGAGAGACCGACCGCTTGGACGTCCTCCTGGAGGGCTGCCTCGGCGATCTTGGCCGGGGTCATGTGCAGGCCCGTGTAGATCACCTCGTTGCCCGCATCGCGGAGAGCCCTGGCGACGACCTTGGCGCCGCGGTCGTGACCGTCGAGGCCCGGCTTGGCGATGAGGATTCGACGTGGCATCGGGAACGGAGGATAGCTCCGAGCCAAAAGCAGCCCGAGTTCGAGGTCGCCTGTCCCCCACGAAGCGTGGGACAGACAGTTGGCTCGGGCCCCTAGAACTCCAGGCTCAGCGGTGCGTAGGCGAGGAGGAGACGCTTCTGGCCGCTGTTCTCGAACCACACCAACGCCTCGGCCCGGTCCCCTGAGCCGCTCACCTCTCGGATCACACCCGGGCCCCACCGTTCGTGGAGCACCCGGTCGCCCTCCACGAACGACACGGTCGATGCCTCACGCCGCTCGCTCCCGGTGACCGTGCCTCGGAAGGGTTTGAAGGACGCCGCTGAGGAGCGAGTGGCGGCGGTTGACCTCGGGGGCCGTCGACGCGGAGACGCGGACTCCATCCGATCCTCGGGGATCTCGGAGAGGAAACGGCTCGGCGGGTTGTAGTTCGTTCCCCCGAAGATCATCCGCCGGGTGGCACTGGTGAGGAAGAGGTGGTCCTCTGCCCGGGTCACCCCGACGTAGCAGAGGCGCCTTTCCTCCTCCAGTTCCTTCGGGTCGCCCATCGACCGGCTGTGCGGAAAGACCCCGTCCTCCAGCCCGACGATGAACACGGCCGGGTACTCGAGTCCCTTGGCGTTGTGAATGGTCATGAGGGTGACGAATCCGCCGCCGGCGTCGAGATCATCGGTCTCGGCGACGAGGCTGACCGTCTCGAGGAAGTGGGCGAGCTTGTCGATGCCGTTCATCTCGTCCCACTCCACCTCATCGACGAGTCCCCCGGCCATCGATTCCTCGTACTCCTCGACCACCCCGGCGAGCTCCCGCAGGTTCTCGACCCGCCCCAGGGCCTCGATGGTCCGATCACCCTCGATCTCGGCGAGGAAGCCGGTGTCGTCGAGGACGGCCGCCATGGCGGCCGAGGGGCCACCGGTGGCGGCCTGCTCCCGAATGAACCCGAGGACCTCGAGGAAGTCGGCGATGCTCCGGCGGGCGCGCCCGGTCAACTGCTCCACCTCGTGGGCTCGTCCGAGGGCGTCATGGAACGACACCCCCGCGGATTGCGTGAAGCGATCGAGATGCGCCACGGAGGTCTGGCCGATCGAGCGCTTGGGGACGTTGATGATTCGCTTCAGCGAGAGCTGGTCTGCGGGGTTGACGATCACCCGAAGGTACGCGATGGCGTCCCGGACCTCGCGCCGCTCGTAGAACTTCACCCCACCGATGACCTTGTAGGGGACGCCCGACTTCATGAACACGTCCTCGATCACCCGGCTTTGGGCGTTGGTGCGATAGAACACCGCAATCTCGCTCATCGAACGACCCTGGCCGACGAACGATCGCACGCGATCCACGATGAAAGACGCCTCGTCGTGCTCGTCCTCGGCTTGGAAATGGACGATCGGGGCACCATCCCCCTTGTCGGTCCACAGCCGTTTCGGGCGCCGTTGTCCGTTCTGGGCGATGACCGCGTTGGCCGCTTCGAGAATGGTCTGGGTCGAGCGGTAGTTCTGCTCGAGCGTCACCACCCGGGAGTCGGGGTAGTCGTCCTCGAACGAGAGGATGTTGCGGATGTCGGCACCACGGAAGGCATAGATCGATTGATCCGAGTCCCCGACGACACAGATGTTGCGGTGGAATGCAGCGAGCAGTCGGACGAACTGGTACTGGGCGTGGTTCGTGTCCTGGTACTCGTCCACATGGATGTACTCGAACCGCCGCTGATAGTGCTCGAGGACGTCGGGGAATGCAGTGAGGAGCTCCACCGTGACCATGAGAAGGTCGTCGAAGTCCATGGCGGACGCCTCGAGCAGGCGCTGCTGGTAGAGGCGGTAGACATCGGCGACGTGCTCATGGAAGTAGCCGGAGCCCGTGGTCGTGAAGGACTCGAAATCGATCAGCTCGTTCTTGGCGTTCGAGATGGAGGCCCTGATGGTCCGGGGAGGGAACTTCTTCTGGTCGAGGTCGAGGTCGGACACGCACTGCGTGATGAGGCGCAACGAGTCCTGTGCGTCGTAGATCGTGAAACTGGACTTGTACCCGAACCGATGGGCCTCTCGGCGGAGAATCCGCACGCACGCGGAATGGAACGTCGAGACCCACATCGCGCGAACCGTGTCCCCCACGAGCCGACCGACTCGCTCCTTCATCTCGTTCGCAGCCTTGTTGGTGAACGTGATCGCGAGGATCGATGAGGGAGCCACGCCGAGGTCCCGGATGAGATGGGCGACCCGGTAGGTGAGCACCCGCGTTTTGCCGGAGCCGGCTCCTGCGACCACGAGCACCGGCCCCTCGGTCGCCGCCACGGCTTCCCGTTGGGTGGGATTCAGGTCATTGAGGAGCGGCGAATCCGCCGGGTCCGCGGCGTGCACCGGGAAGAGGGAGTCCATCGCGGTCGATGGTAGCCAACCCCCGCGACGTGAATCACAGGGATGTAATACGGGGCCGGGCTCGAGCTCAACGGAAGCTCAACCCCAGGACAGGCCCGACGTATCGACCGCTGAAGCGACCATCGCCCGGTTCATGGCCCCGACATGGGTCTGGGAGAGGGGGAAGGTCACGCAGAACCGGGATCCCGTCGGGAAACGAGGCTCGAACCACAGTTCGCCACCCATCTGCTGGGCCAGTTTGCGGGCGATGGGGAGCCCGAGCCCCATCCCCGGGTTCTTGCGAGCGTCGCCCACCGTTCCCTGCTCGAACTGCTCGAAGATCGCCGACCGGCGCTCCGGGGGTACCCCGGGGCCATTGTCGGATACCGTCAGCTGATAGTGGGTTCCGATGTAGGTGCCCTCGACCGCGATCGCGGTCCCCCCGTGGCTGTTGGCGTTGGCCAGGAGGTTGCGCACGATCTGGCCGACCCGCTTCGGGTCGGCATAGACCTTCACCCCGGAGGGGACGGAGATCTGGATGTCCCTCTCGTGGCCAGGGGCGAAGATGGTCGGAACGAGCTCCTCGACGACCTCGGAGACATCCATCACGTGGGGGGCGAGGTCGAGACGACCGGCCTCGATACGGGGGACCACGAGGATGTCCTCGACGAGAGTGGAGAGGTGCTCCGCTTCACGACAGATGATCGCCAGGAACTCCTCACGCTCTTCCGGTCCGAGACCCGAGTCGGCCTCGCGGAGCGCCTCGGCAAAGCCCGCGATGGAGGTGAGAGGCGTACGCAGCTCGTGCGAGACCATCGACACGAATTCGTTCTTGAGCCGATTCGCCCCGTGGTAGGTGCGGGCTGCCACCACTCGCTGGCGGAATGCCCAGGCGATTGCCCCGACGCCCACCAGGACCCCGACGAGCGCGACGTAGTAGGGAACCATGTCCCCGCCTGGGAGGGCATCCAGCCAAGCTTTCACGTTGCCTCCTTGGGAGGAGTTTCGGAAGGGGCCTGCCGCCGCTTGACCAATTCCCAGACGGCTTGGACGAAGGCTCCTTGCCGCAGGTCAGCCTTCTCGAATACGAGGTCGGCGCCCATCTCCAGAGCTCGCTCGAGCTCCTTGCCGGAGGCAGCGCCACTGAGCACCGCGATCGGGGTCGTGACCCCCCGGGCGCGCAGGTCCTCGATGAGGCGGAGCCCGTCGTAGTCGGGCATCTGGAGATCCGTGACGATCAGGTCGGCCTTCCACATCTCCGGCCGGTTGAGCAGCTCCAGCCCACCCGCGAAGGGGACGACCCGGAACCCGGCCGAGGTGAGGCTGGCCGCAAGCAACTGGCGGGCGGCGCGGGAGTCGTCCACGACGAGGATCTCGGGTCGTGCGACTTCGTGGCCGACACTGGACCTGACGGCCCTTCCGACCGCGCTGGCGTCCAACATCGCCACGACGTCCCCACCTCCGAGGAGCGCCGCTCCGGAGAGCAGGTCGACGCCAACGAGCGACGGGCCCAACTGCTTGGCGACCCCGGCCATGCGCCGCGGCGCTCCCGCGACGCCGATGGCAAAGCTGGTGCCGACCGTTGCGACGATGAGGGCGTGCGTGGCGGGTCCATCGGCAGCTTCACCGAGGATGCTCCCCAGTGTCGCATAGGGGACATGTGTGTGCCCGCTGCGAAGCGCGAGACGTTCGTCCCTCTCGACCACGTCCTCGATGGCCACCTCGAGGACATCTATGACCGCTGCGGCCGGGAGACCCCAGCGCTGTCCTTCCGAAGCGATCACCTGCACGCGTTGCATGGCGCGCAGGCGGGGGACACGCAAGAGCACCGACGTGCCTTCGGACGGTGTGCTCGAAACCTGCACCGCTCCATCCAGTGCCGAGACCGTGCGGGCCACCAACTCCAACCCGGAGCCATCCCCCGAGAACTGGGTCGGGACATCGAGGGTGGTGAACCCGGGAGTGAACAGCGCCTCGGTGAGGAAGTCCCGGTCGAGACTCGGGAGCATCGCTCCGCGCTCGGAGACCGTCTCAGCCACCGACGCCCAGCCAACTCCCCTCCCGTCATCGGTGATCCAGACCGAGAGGATGTCGTCCTCATCGGCGAATGTCACGGTCACTTTGCCCCGCCGTCCCTTGGACGATGCAAGGCGCTGGGCGGGGCGCTCGATCCCGTGCTCCACTGAGTTGACGACGAGGTGCCGGATCGGTTCCCGCAGCACATCGAGGATGTACCTGTCAGCCTCAACCTCTCCGCCAATGACCTCGAGAAGGACATCCTTGCCCGACCGACGCGAGATGTAGCGGACCAGCTGGCCGAGCGTGTTCGTGATCTGGCTGGCGGGGCTCAACGTGAGAGCGGACGCCTCATCGAACAGGGCCCGCACGGAGTGGAGGAGGTTGTCGGTGGCCGCCCGCCACTCCCCTTCACCCTCCAACTGCAGGGAGTCCTGGAGGGCCTCGATGAGCGCCTCCGTGTCGAGTCGTTGCTGGGCGATCACATCCACGAGGCGCCCAAACCGGGCCGAGTCGATCGGGGATACCTCGTCGAGGAAGTGAGGAGCTTCATCGACGACGAGCCCGCCAAGGTCGGGAAGGTCCCGCGCCAGTGCGTAGAAGGTCTCCTCTTCGCCGGTGAGATGATGGACGATGAACGGGTTCTCGGCGGCGAGCATCCGACAGATCGGATCGAGGTTGCCGGACTCGCGGGCTCCTGACACAGCCGCCGAAAGGATCGCTCCCGAGGCCGCGACCAGCGCATTCGCAACCGTGTCGTCGAAGACCCTGGCGCCGGAGCGGATCTGGGTCCACATCCGCTCGAGGAGGCCGGCTGCCTCGGCCAGGCCCGCATCGCCCACGAACGCCGCGTTTCCCTTGATGGTGTGGGCGTCGCGCTGGGACTCCTCGGCAGTCTCGTCGCGCCAGTCACCCCTGGCCCACGCGCGCGAGTGACGGACGAGCCGGTCGGCTCGTTCCCTGATCTCTTCAGCAAACAACTCCGCGAGCTGCGGATCGTCCATCGGCGTCACGAAACCTCCGGGTAGCACCCACAGGGATTGTCGGGATGAGGAGCGCCCCGCTTGAGGGAATCAGCCCGAATCAGACGTCGCCCTCACCGTCAACTTCAACCGAAAGACCGCTGCTCGGGCCCGAGCTCGAGCCCGGGCTCCCGGGAGGCGCAGCCTCCCGTCACTCCCACTCGATCGTGGCGGGCGGCTTGGAGCTGATGTCGTAGGCCACCCGATTGATGCCCTCGACCTCGTTTATCACCCGGCTGCTGATCCGTTCCAGCACCTCGTACGGGAGTCGGGCCCAGTCGGCCGTCATGGCGTCCTCGCTCGTCACGGCCCGCAGGATCAACGGGTAGGCGTACGTGCGGAAATCACCCTGCACGCCCACGCTCTTCACGGCCGGAAGCACGCCGAACGACTGCCAGAGCGTTCGATAGAGGCCGGCCCGACGCACCTCCTCGAGGATGATCGCGTCAGCTGCTCGAAGGATGTCGAGCCGTTCCCGGTCCACCGACCCGATGATGCGCACCGCCAGGCCAGGTCCGGGGAAGGGCTGGCGCCACACGATCTCCTCGGGAAGGCCGAGCTCCTCCCCGACCGCCCGCACCTCGTCCTTGAAGAGGTCACGCAGGGGCTCGACCAGCTCGAATTGCATGTCGTCCGGAAGACCACCGACGTTGTGATGTGATTTGATCTTGGCCGCGTCCTTCGATCCCGACTCGATGACGTCGGGGTACAGGGTCCCCTGCACGAGGAAGCGGGCGTCGCTCAGCTTCAAGGCCTCCTCTTCGAACACCCGAATGAATGTCTCACCGATCGCCTTGCGTTTCTCCTCCGGGTCGGTGACTCCGGCCAGCTTCTCGAGGAAGCGGGCCTCGGCCTTCACGTGGACGAGGTTGACCTGGAAGTGGCTCCGGAATGTCTCCTCGACCTGTTCGGCCTCGCCCTGCCGGAGGAGTCCGTGGTCCACGAAGATACAGGTGAGCTGATCACCCACGGCCCGTTGCACGATCGCGGCGGCCACCGAACTGTCCACCCCGCCCGACAGGCCACACACCACCTTCTCGGAGCCCACTTGCACCCTGATGGCGTCGACCGAGTGCTCGATGATGTTGAGGTGCGTCCAGGTCGGGCGGGCACCGCACACGTCTGCCAGGAAGTGCCGAAGCATCTCGTTGCCGCGCGGGGTGTGACCGACCTCCGGGTGGAACTGCACCCCGAAGAACCCCCGGTCAGGGGCTTCCATGGCAGCAACCACCGCCCCAGGTGTGGTCGCCACCGACCGGAAGCCCGGCGGGACCGCGACCACGCTGTCCCGGTGGCTCATCCACACGGTCTGCTCGATGGGGAGATCCCGGAACAGGACCGCATCGTCGGCGGTGAGGGTGAGTTCGGCCTTGCCGTACTCAGCGCCACCGGTGTTCGCAACCGTGCCCCCCAACTCCTTGGCGAGCAGTTGGTGCCCGTAACAGATGCCAAGCACCGGGATCCCCAACTCCAGGATGGCCGGGTCGATCGTGTAGGCATCCTCGGCATAGACCGACGCAGGGCCGCCGGAGAGGATGATCCCCACCGGACGGTGGGCCAGCACCTCGGCCGCAGTGATGTCGCGAGGGACGATCTCGGAGTAGACGTGGGCCTCCCGCACCCGGCGAGCGATCAGCTGGGCGTACTGTGCGCCGAAGTCCACCACGAGGACTCGGTCGACATCCCCACTCGATGCCTGTCCGTAGCTCATCGATACCTCACTGGTCGCGGCGCCGGACGGGCGGTCTGCCATCGGTCCGGAGGGCGGCTACGGTACCAGCCTCCATGAAACCCCGATCCGACCCAGCGCCGACCTCGAAGACGCCCGTCGAGTCACCGTTCACGGGGTCCGACGTGGCGATCGTGCTGTTCTTCAGCCTGCTCATCCCCGGCATCGCGGCCGCCTTCACGACCGACCTCGACGCGATGGCCGTGTTCGTCGTCCTGCTCCCGAGCCAGTGGGTCGGCAACGGCATCGGGCTCTTCGTCGTTTCCCGTCGCCGCAAGGCGGAGGAGGGCCAATTCGGCTTGCCGATCCTCGGGCGCGACTTCGGTGGGATCGGCCTGGGGATCCTCGCCTTCGTGGCCATCCTCACGGTGCTGGGACCGATCGCCGAGGCCCTCGACCTGACCGACACGGGACAACTGACAATCGATGCGTTCTCGGCGATAGAGACACCGTGGGTCCTGGCGGTGGCGATCATCAACGTGTGCGTCCTCGCTCCCCTCTTCGAGGAGCTCACGTATCGCGGCGTGCTCCACGGGGCACTCCGGCGACGGATCGGTCCGAAGGCGACGGTGGTGGCCGGCAGCCTCATCTTCGCTCTCGCCCACATCCCCGGGATCGACCCGACTGAAGAACGCTTCGGCCTGGTCGCCGCCTTCACGATGGTCGAGATCTTCATCCTCGCTCTCCTCCTCGGTGGTCTCCGGGAGCGAGACGGCCGCATCGGCCGGGCCTTCTTCGCCCATGGGGCGTGGAACGCGGTGAACCTCGTCGCGATCCTCAGCCTGCCCTACCTCGAGCAGGCGGTCTGAGGAGCCCAGTTCAGGCTTCGCCTACTTCGAGCAACGTCACCATCCCGTTGGCATAGTGCCCGGGAAGGTTGCAGATGATCAGGTAGGTACCGGCCGCGAGCTCGATCGTCAACGAGGCGCGGCCACCCGGGAGCACATCCTCGACCTCATCGAGCAGCGTCAGCCCACGGGTGTCGGCGGTGTCCGCCACGATCGGGAGGTCCGTCGAGCCAACCTGGGTCGAGAAGACCTCGAACTCGTGGGCCACGGTCCCGTTGTTGACGGCCTCGAAGGTGTAGGGACCCGGCTCCACGGTCGGCGACCCGAGGACGATCGAGTCGTCGGTGACCGTCACCGAGAGCGGAACGCCCGTGGTCGTGGTGCAAGCGGCCAGCAGTACGAGCACGAGCCCGAGCGCCGAGCGGGCCAATCGCCCCGGGGTGGTGACGTACGTCATGCCACGAGTGCTCCCTGCCGGGCGGACGTGCGCGGCCAGAAGACGTAGGCCAGGAGGATGACCAGGAAGCCGGCCCATCCGGCGAGCTCGGCCCACGTGGGGACCGGCTGCAGTCCAAGGAGGCCGGTGACCAGGCTGGCCCGGACGGTCCCCGGGGAGATGACGCTGCTCAGGTTGACGGCCGGGGCCTGGAACGCACCGAGGAGGCCGATCTCCCCCAGGCTGTGCAGTGCCTTGGCGACCAGGCCGGCCGCCACCAGGATGAGCACCACGCTGGTCGCGGAGAAGAACCGGCCCAGGTCGAGACGCACGCTTCCCCGGTAGATCGCAAAGCCGAGGAGCACTGCCGCGCCGACCCCGAGAAGTGCTCCGCCCAGCGCCGTAGCGGGGACCGAGGAACCGGACGTTGCCGCCAGCAGGAAGACGGCGGTCTCCACCCCTTCGCGGATGACGGCGATGAAGGCCATGCCAACCATCGCCCACCCTGATCCCGAGGAGAGGGCTTCGCCTGCCTTTGCTTCAAGGTCAGCCTTGAGTCCGGGAGCGTGGCGACGCATCCACACGATCATGTACACCACACCGGCCACCGCCACGAAGGCCAACGAGGCCTCCATGAGTTCTCGCGCCCGGAACGGGAGTGAGCGGTTGGCAGCAGCCAGGCCGATGGCGAGGCCGAAGCTGATGGCGACGGCGGCGACGACCCCGACCCACATGCGGATGAGCTCCCTCCGCTGGGCGTTGCGTACGAGGAACCCACCGACGATCCCGACCACAAGGGCCGCCTCCAGCCCCTCCCGGAGACCTATGACGAAAGTGACAAGCACACCAACACTCTTTTGTTAGGTATCCCTAACAATCTAGCAGCCTCCGAGCACAGCCGAACCGGGGCTACGCGATGCCGACGGCTCGCCGCACCTCGCCGAGCGTCGTCTCTGCCATCTCCCTGGCGCGGGCGGCATGTGCCATGAGGGTCGCCTCCACATCACCATCGTCGAGCGCTGCGAACCGCTCCCTGGCCGGGCGCAGGCCCTCGACCACCGCCTCCCCCACCGTCACCTTGAAGTGGCCATACATGGTGCTGCCATACTCCCGCTCGATCGACTCCACCGAATCGCCCGTGAACACGCTCAGGATCTCGATCAGGTTCGAGATCCCCGGCTTCGTCTCCCAGTCGAGCCGAACCTCGGAACCGGAGTCGGTGACAGCCCGCTTGAACTTCTTCATGACCACGCCGGGATCCTCGAAGACCCCGACCGTGGCGTTCTGGTCCGGGTCGGACTTCGACATCTTCGCCGCCGGGTCCTGCAGCGACATGACCCGGGCACCGATCTTGGGCGTGATGCGCTCGGGGACCGGGAACACCTCCCCATAGAGTCCGTTGAAGCGCTGGGCGACATCCCGCGTGAACTCGAGGTGCTGGGTCTGGTCGTCGCCCACCGGTACCGCGTGGGCCTTGTGGATGAGGATGTCGGCGGCCTGCAGCATCGGGTAGGCGAACAGCCCGAACCGCTCGCCCGCTTTCTCCGACTTGTCCTTGTACTGGGTCATGCGTGACAGCGGGCCCATCGGGGTATCGGCGCCCAGGATCCACATGAGTTCGGCATGCTGGGGTACGTCCGCTTGGCGGTAGACGAGCGAGCGTTCCGGGTCGACGCCGACCGCCAGGAACGCCTTGGCGAGGTAGGTGCGGGAGATCCGCAGTCCCCCGGGATCATGGGGTGCCGTGATGGCATGGAGGTCGACGACGCAGTAGATGCAGTCGTATTCCTCCTGCATGCCCACCCAGTTGAGGAACGCGCCGATGTAGTTGCCGAGGTGGACATGGCCGGACCCGGTCGGCTGCATCCCGGAGAAGACCCGCTTCGCACTCTGTGTCACCGGGCAAGGGTAGTGGTGCGCCTGCAACCGAACGGTTCCCTGGGCGCTCAGCGCGAGCTCGTGCTCGGGCCCGAGCGGCGGTCCGGTAACCTCGCGTCATGTACCTCGACCCGACCGCCTACATCGATTCGGACCATCCCGACGTGGTCGCCTACGCCAGGCGGGTGGTAGGGGATGCGGAGACTCCCCGTGAGAAGGCGGTTCGTCTCTACCATGCGGTGCGGGACGACATTCTCTATGACCCCTATCGGATCACGCTCACACTCGACGGGATGCGGGCGTCGTCGGTCCTGCACACCAAGCAAGGCTGGTGCGTGAACAAGGCCGTGCTCCTCGCTGCGGTGGCCCGGGCGGTCGGGATCCCGGCCCGGCTGGCGTTCGCCGATGTGCGGAATCACCTCACGACCAAGCGGCTCGCCGACACGATGGAGACGGATGTCTTCGCCTACCACGGCACGACCGAGATGCTCATCGACGGCGAGTGGGTGCGCTGCACACCGGCGTTCAACGCCTCGTTGTGCCGCAAGTTCGGTGTCGATCCGCTCGACTGGGACGGGACCACCGACAGCCTCTTCCAACCGATGACCAACAGCGGTGAGCAGTTCATGGAGTACGTCGCCGACCGTGGCCACCATGCCGACCTCCCGCTCGACGACATCATCGCGACCTTCCAGGAGCGCTACCCCGAGGCCTCCAAGCAATGGGTCGGCGACGGCCGGCTCGCCGAGGGGGACTTCGGGGCGGAGGGCGAAGTCGAGCGGCTGGCCGGCTCGGCCTGATCAGGACGGGAAGACCCACCTCGCCTCGGTCTCGTCATCGACGATACGGCCGGTGGGGACGAAGCTCTTGGCCACGTAGAACGGCCGCGGTGATCCCTTGCCTTCGGCCCAGCTGGTGAGGAACGCGTGCTGACCCATGACCCGGCACTCCGCCGCGACCAGGTCGAGCACCACGCCGCCGATGCCCCGCCGCTGGTGCAGGCGGTCGATGAGCAACCTCCACAGGAAAGGCTCGGGGTGGTGCTCGGTGGCCAGCGCCAACATCACGAACCCGACGATCATTCCGTCGGCCTCGACCGCTCGCAGCCATGGGACGACCGGTGCCCCATCGACCACCTCGGGGAACAGGGCATCGGCATACGACGCCAGCATCGGCGCCACGAACTCCTCCTGGGTCTTGTGGGTCCTGAGCCGAGCCACCACCCGTTCGTTCTCTGTGGTGACCTCCACGAGGCGGACCGCGCGGGGCGGGGCAGTGACACGAGACCGCCACGCGTCCCAATCAGCCCTCGTCATCCCGTAGATCCAGTCGTCTGAGCACTCGTCGCCCTTCCAGAACGACGAATGGGTGTGGCCCTCGAAGAGCATCCCGACTCGCTCCAGCACCCTCGCCGACGCCGGGTTGCGGGGGTCGAGCATCCCGAAAACCCGGGTCACCCCGAGCTCCTCGAAGAGGTGCTCGATGAGGGCGTCCAGGGCTTCCGTGGCGAACCCCTTGCCCCAGTGCTCGGGTGAGAAGCTGTACCCGACCTCGGCCGATCGACCCCCCCAGGTCAGGTTGAGCGCCAACTCCCCCAGGGTGGTGCCATCGTGATCGCAGACCACGGCCATCCACCACTCGTCGTTGGTGGGCCCGTCCATTGCCACGAGGGAGGCGACGATCCGCTCCGCCTTCGCGAGGGGAAACGGGGTTGGCCAGTCCTGGTAGCGGGCGACCTCGGGGTCACTGCGACGCGCCGCCAACGCGGCCGCGTCCTCCGGGACGAACGGGCGGATGAGTAGTCGTTCGGTGGTGATGGGGTGGAACACCCCCGCATTCTGACGATACGCGCGGCACTAGACCCGGGGAAAGCAGGCGAAACCGAGGTGCGGGCTACGGAAGCGAGGAGAGGTACGCGACGTAGGCCGCCACCGCCTCGAGTTCCTCCTCGGTGAGCGCGTAGTCCGTCATGATGGGTATGCCACCGGAGTACGCACTGCGGATCGCCGTCTTCGAGGCACCGCGGATGTTGGGGGCGCTCTCGTCCTTGGTGCCGTCGCCCCGGCCGCTCAGCCCGTGGCAGGAGGCACAGCCATCGCCGCCGGCCGTCTCCTCGTACAGCAGTTTGCCGGCCGCCAGCAGGGCATCGCCTGCGACGTCCTCGACCGGTGGAGCCGTCGCGTCCGGGGCGGCTTCCTCCGGCGGAGGCTCGAAGGGGACGCCCTGCTTGTCGCGGATGAACCTGAGCAGTTCCTCGACCTGCTCGTCGTTGAGTGACCCGCCGAAGCGAGGCATGACCGCGCCGCCCTGCCGAATCCGTTTTGCCATCCAGTCGTTGGTGCTCTCCACTGCGTCGGATCCGGGGCCGATCGACGGGATGTCCTCGGAGCCCTCCAGGTCGGTGCCGTGGCAGCGGACGCAGGCCAAGGCGAACACCTCTTCGGCAGGGACGTCGAGCAGCGGGTACCTCCAGTCGGGGAGGTCGATCTCCTCGGCCTCGAGCGACCGGAGGAACGCCACGATGGCGCCGATCTGCTGGGAGGTGAGGGGTCCATTGTTGTCGACCGAGTAGCCGACCATCTCCGAGCCGGGGACGCCGAGCGACGTGAGCTGCTGGATCTGGTCGTTGGTCTGGTTCACGAGGAATTGCATGGCCCCGATCGCCGGGCCAAGCCCGCCGATGCCGTTCTCGCCGTGGCATGACGCGCAGTTCACGTCGTACAGCTCCCGGCCGTAGTCGGCGAGGCTGACTGCGTGCACCTCGGCCGCCTCCGCCCGCTGGACCGGTTCGTACAACCGGTAGACCGGGAACGCGGCCGCGAGGAGCACCATCAGGACGAGGCCCACCTGCATCCATCGCTTGGTGGAGGCATCGAGATCGTTGGGGGGGATGGGCTCGGTCATGCCTCCTCACCCCCCGAGCAGCTTCCGCCGGTGCCCGGCTCGTCGATGGTGAACTTCCCGCTGGGGCCGCCCTCGATGATCACCCCGGTGTTCACCTGGACGATCTCGTCCACGATGCCGACCTCGAATCGATCCATGCTCCGGGGCGACGGCCCGGTCATGTGCTCACCGGCCCGGTTGAAGGTGGATCCGTGGCACGCACATTCGAACGCTCCCGATCCCTCGCACCAGTCGACGCGGCACCCGAGGTGCGGGCATCGCTGCCAGAGGGCCACGACCTCTCCGTTGACCACGGTGAGGTACGACTGTGAGGCCCGGACGTAGATCGTGGTGCCTTCGGGGATCTCCCCTCGGGCAGCGGCGTCGATCACAGCTCCCAGTCCGCCTTCGGCGCTGGGTTGGAGGACGTCCCATGAGGTCCAGACCCCGGCGGCTCCGATGAGGAAGATGCCGGCCTTCCAGCTCTTGGCCAGGAAGTCACGCCGATCGGCGTCGAAGAGGGGCGTGTCGTCGTCCATTTCCTGTTCCTTGTTCACCCGTGGATCGCTCACAGCTCACCATGCCATTCGACCCAGGGCCAGACCCAGCTCCAGTTCTCGCCCCGGAACGCGAAACCGATCAGGGTGAGGACGATCCAGACGGTGAGGAAGATGGTGAACGTGGCGCGGGCCACCCTGCGGTGCTCCGGTTTGGTGGACGGGTTCCGGTCGAGGTACGGGAGGGCGAACATGCCGATCACGAGCCCGGTCGGGAGCAGCACACCGGCCACCATCGGGTGGAAGTGAGCGAGGAGTTCCTGGAGGGCCGCGAAGTACCAGGGCGCCTTCTCCGGGTTGGGGGTGACGATCGGATTCGCGACGTCCCGCAGTGGGGCGTCGAACAGGATGCCCAGCACCAGTACCAGCAGGATGACGCCGAGCGCCACGACGGCGTGGCGGACCAGGAGGTGCGGCCACACCATCACGAGGTCCTGCTCCTTCGGCACCTTGCGCTCCCCCGCGGCCGGGGTCCCGGGGACCACGCCCAGGACACGCTGGCTCTCGAAGATATCGGGTTCGTGGTCACTCATCAGCGTCCTCCGGCAGGTCGAGCATGGAGTCCTTGCGCCAACGCCAGATGTGGACCATGAAACCGAGGCCGATGGCCAGGGGGAGGACCGCCACGTGAAGGACGTAGAACCTGATGAGCGTCGCCTCGCCGACCTGGAATCCACCGAGCAGCATCTGACGGATCGTCTCGCCCACCACCGGGACGAAACCCGCCATCGAGGAGCCGACCGTGATCGCCCAGTACGCAAGCTGGTCCCACGGGAGCAGGTAGCCCGTGAAGGAGAGCAGGAGCGTCAGGAGCAGCAGGACCACGCCGACCACCCAGTTGAACTCCCGGGGTGGCTTGTAGGCGCCCCGGTAGAACACCCGAGCCATGTGGGCGGCGACCGAGAGCACCATGAGGTGGGCCGACCACCGGTGCACGTTGCGAATGAACTGACCGAAGGCGACACCCAGCTGGAGGTTCTGGATGTCGCCGTAGGCCGTGGTGGGTGAGGGGACGTAGAGGAACATGAGGTAGACGCCCGAGACCACGAGGGAACCGAGCAGCACGGCCGAGATGACACCCAAGTAGCCGGTGTGCTTGAAACCGACCTCGCTGCGACGCACCTTGACCGGGTAGAGATGGAGGAAGAAGTTGGCCCAGTGGCCGGCTGCCCTCCCCCGCTCGGTTGCTCGGTCGGGCGACCGCACGATCGACCTGCCGATCATCGTCTCTCTGAATCGAAAGGCCATTTCCTAGACACCTACCGCTTCTCGTACCGGGCCGTCGGCCATGTTCTCAGGGATCCTGTCCCGCAGCCAAATCCCCATGCTCAACGCATCGGGTGGACAGCGGTCGATGCACAGGGCACAGCGCACGCACTTGCTTTCCTCGAGCAACAGCATGGACGGGTCTTCGCCACCGACCACCCCGACGCCATGCGACGGGTCCTCGAGGGACTCATCGCCTCGATGGTCGGCTTCCCCGAAGTGGAGGCGGTCCGACTCGACTTCGAAAGCCACAACGCCCTCGGCCTCGGCCAATGCGCCGACCTGCTCCGCACCCCCCAGGCCTGGCCCGACATCCTCAACGACGAGCGGATCCTGGCCCGGGTGGCGGCATGACGACACCCGTGGCGTACTTCGACAACGCGGCCACGTCCTGGCCCAAGCCGGCCGCCGTGCGTGAGGCGGTGGCGGCGGCCTTCGGTGACATCGGCGGCAACCCGGGCCGCTCCGGCCACCGCATGTCCATCGCCGCCTCCCGGGTGGTCGAGGATGCCCGGGAACTCGTCGCCCGGCTCATCAATGCACCCGATCCCAGCCGGGTGGTGTTCACCAAGAACGCCACGGAAGCGCTCAACATCGCCATCTACGGCACCCTCCGACCCGGTGACCATGCTGTCACGACGAGCGTCGAGCACAACGCGGTGATGCGTCCACTGCGGGACCTCGAATCGCGGGGCGTGGAGTTGACGGTGATTGGCTGCGCCCCCGACGGCACGCTCGACGCTGACGCGGTCGAACGGTCCCTGCGACCCGACACCCGACTCATCGTCACGGCCCACGGCACGAACGTCGTCGGATCGCTGCTACCCATCGAGCGCCTGGCGGTCATGGCGAGAGAGCGAGGGATCGCCTACCTCGTCGATGCCGCCCAGACCATCGGCTCCATCCCCGTCGACGTCACCGGTCTCGGGATCGACTTCCTCGCCTTCACCGGCCACAAGAGCATGCTCGGGCCGACCGGGACCGGGGGACTCCACATCCGGGAGGGCCTGTCGCCCAGTCCCCTCCTGCGAGGAGGCACCGGGAGCCGGTCGGACGAGGAGCACCAACCCGACTTCCTGCCGGACCGATATGAGGGCGGGACCCTCAACGTCGCCGGCCTGAGTGGCCTCGCCGCCGGGGTTCGCCACGTCCTCGCCACCGGCGTCGAGTCCATCGCCACCCACGAGCGGGAACTCGTGACACGCTTCGTCCGGGGAGCCGCGTCGATACGGGGCGTCACGGTGTACGGGCCCGACGACCCGGACCTTCGGTGCGGCGTCGTCTCGTTCAACATCACCGGTCTTGCATGCTCGGACGTGGGTCAGTTGCTCGACGACGAGTTCTCGATTCTGTGTCGGACGGGTCTTCACTGTGCCCCTTCCGCCCACCGCACGGTCGGGACGTTCCCGACCGGAAGCGTTCGGTTCGGGTTCGGCCCCGCCAACACGGTCGAGGAGATCGATCGGAGCCTCGCCGCCCTCGAGCGAATCGCAGCGTGGGCGGGGGGAAGACGTGGCTGAACCGATGGACGGGCTGTTGAGCTTCTTCGCCTCGCATCACGCCATCCGGGCCGAGAAGGTCCTGGCCGGGGCGGGCTTCGACGTGCAGTTGGTGGCCGGGCCCAAGCACTTGAGCCCCAACTGCGGTGCCGCCCTTCGCTTCAGGATGTCGGACCGGGACCCCGCCCTCGCCGCACTGGAGGAGGCGCGTGTGCGGGTCGACGAAGTCCATCGGTATGAGCCGGACACGGATCGCTTCCCCGGCACCCACCGGGTGGGGCGCAAGCGACGCTTCGGGCGATCGGCCCGCCGTGGCTGAGCCCCACGAGCCCCGCCGCCGCGGAGGTCTGCGAGTCACCGGGCTCCAAGCGGGGGTCGTCATGGCGCTGGCGGCGGTGGCGGCCGGCGCCTTCTTCGCGGTCCGGCCGCCCGATGCGTACGGCATCTGCATGGCCTGTCACGGTCGTGACCTCGTCAACTGGGTGGTCAACCTGCGCCTGGGAACCCGACTGCCGGTGGCCCCGGTCTCCCTCGTCTTCCCTCTCCTCACCACGGTGGGCGTGGTGATCGGGGCATTCGTGGCGGCCGTGGTCAGCGGTGAGTTCCGTTGGCGCATGCCGTCACGACCACTGAGGAGCATCCTCAACGGCATCCTCGTCATGAACTTCGCCCTGCTCGCCGCCGGGTGCTCCACCCGGCTCCTCCTGCGCGCCGCGGCCGGGGATTGGCTGGGGGTGGCGGGATTCGGGGCGATGATCCCCGGCGTGGTGTGGGCAACCCTACGGCTGCGAAGGAGGGCGCTCAGATGACCACCGCAGCCGTGGCGAGCCTCGTGGTCGGCCTCGTCATCGGGTTCGTCGGTCAGCGATCCCGGATGTGCTTCGTGGCGGGGATCCGGGACTTCATCCTCGTACGGGACACATTCCTCCTGAAGGGGCTCGTCGCGTTCGGCCTCGTCGCCTGGATCGCGTTCCCGCTGAGCGGCCTCGCGGGAGGGGCACCAGTCGGTGACTTCGGGACTCCCGACCTGGTCGGGCTCCTTCTCGCCGCCGTCGGCGGGTTGGGCGTGGGCTGGTTCTCCGTGATGGCGAACGGGTGTCCCTTCCGACAGCACGTCCTCGCCGCCCAGGGCACCGTCAGCTCGATGCTCTACCTGGTCGGATTCGCGGCCGGAGCAATCATCTTCCACACGGCCGTGTACCCGTTGCTCGTCGGTTGGGTGCTGTAGTGGTGTGTCTGCGAAGTGATGGTGGCGTGTCCCGGAGCGATCATCGTCTCTCCCAAGGACGCACACCGCAGGCGCATCGGTGGATGCGTCAAGGTGGAAGACGCCGGGAGGGGCGACTGAGCGCCCGGGAGACGACCCAGCCAATTCGGAGACGTACCACTGAACAGCAGCGGGCTATCCCGTCTCGAACAGCTCTCCGCCGATGTCTACGGATCCGCCATCGACCACAACCGTGGCGATCCGCTGGGCTGCCAGATCCGTCTCCACGCCTTGATTCCCGGTCTCATCACCCACTGCCAACAGGTCCGAGTCGGGCAACGCGATGACGTATCGAGTCGACCCGGTCAGGAGCCGCGTGGCGACCTGGGCGTCACCGATGATCACCGCCGTGCACGCCCCGTCGACCGCTGCCTCACCGGGACCCGACTGAAGCACCCAGCAGGTGTCCGGGGACCGCAGCACGATCCCCAGTTGGGGGTCGGCTCCGTCGATGACGAAGTAGTAGAGCGGGAACTGCTCGCCGCTGGGCATCTGGAGGTGGTATGTCTCCGTTGGCGCGCTCACGACCTCAGGCATGGTCGTTGCCTCTTCAGCCGGCACGGTGCTGGCGACCGGGACCGTGGTGGCCACCACGTCGTCCTCCGGCACCGTCACCGCGGCGTCGCCCTCCTCGGTCTGGGCGAGGGTGGCTGGGCTTGCGACCGGCGAGGCTCCGACCTCACCGTCGGTGCCGGGTCGATTGAGAGCGATCACACCCACCGTGATGAGGGCGATCGCCGCCAGCCCCCCGAGGATCGCCCGAACCAGGGCGGTCCGCGACGCTCCCCCGCCGCCCGGCTTCGCGCCATCGCCATCGGGGACGCCGGGATCGGGCATCCGGTCGGGACCCTCGAAGAACACGTCCGCCTCGTGCAAGCCTGCGTCCCCATCGATGAACTCGGCACCGAAGCCGGATGGGAGGCCGCGGTCCGGGTCGGTCGGCAGCCCGCCACCGGGCGCGTCGCCGGGCGAAGCGTCGATGTGCCCGGACGCGGAACCGGTTGGGGAGGTGAGGGGCGGATCCACGACATGGGGGTCGCTGCCAGATCCCTCCGACTCCTCGGGGTGTCCGTCCGCCGGGATCGGCTCGGACAACCTCGGGGCGAAGATCCCCTCCGGTGGCTCCGAGGCGGCGTCGGCCATGGCCTCTTCCGGGCCGGGAGCGAAGAACCCGCCCTCCGGGGTGTCACCGCCCGGCCGGTCATGACCTGCGCCGGGCTCGTCCTTCGTACCGTCGGTGTCGTCCGTCACTTCAGCTCCCTTGGGGCGGCCCGAGGATAGACGGTGATCCTGCGACCCGACCGGCTCAGGCGACCGTGACCTTCGCTGGCTTCCGCAGGAACAGGACCAGGCCGACCACGAAGAGGACCGACCCGCCGAGCGCACCGGCGAAGGCGGGGCCCAGGAGCAGGTTCGGGTCGAGGTCGGTGGCGAGGAACAGCACACCGATGGCTGCGACCGCGTTGATGGCGCCGTGCCCGATGGCAGCCGGGAGCGCACTCCCGGTCCGTTCTGTCGCCCATCCGAGGAAGGCACCTGCGGCCAGCGTGAACGCCACCATCATGACCATCCCGGTCCATGGCGCACCGGGGTGGTCGAGGCCGTAGTTGTGGCCCATGGCGATGATCGGCCAGTGCCAGACCCCCCACAGGAGGTTGGTGATGAGAAGCATCTTGCGCCACCCGAGTGGACGGAGCTTCCACTGCAGGTACCCACGCCATCCGTACTCCTCCCCGAAGGCGGGGATCGCATTGATGAGCGGGGCGATGGTGAAGGCGGCGACGATCTGGATGAGGCCCAGCAGTTCGGCTGGGAGCGGGATGGACTGCCCGGCCTGCTCCTCGGCCGCCGCCAACTGCTCCTGGAGGATCGGCATCGAGACGTCGAACTGTTCCGGGAACACGGCGAAGTAGACGGCGGCGCCGGCCGCTGCCAGCACCCCGGGACCCAGCCACATGACGACCCAGGGCCAGGCAGGTCCCGTGAACCGCGCTCGATGATGCTCCCAGCCCTCCTTGGTCGTCCACCGCACGACGAACACTGCGATGGCGGGACCGAACATCGAGATCACGAGCAGGGGAATCGCCAAGGGGACGCCCTCGACGAGTACTCGACTGTCCGCCAGGCCACCGGTCATCCAGATGACGGCGTCGATCGACCAGGTGAACCCGAAGGCCACCACGAGGAAGAGCCAGATGCGTCGGCGGTCGATCGGCGAACCGACCGTGACCTCCCCGACCTCCTCGGCTCCGGTCACGGGGATTCCTTGCGGTCGGGGTCATCCCTCCAGACGAAGTAGGAGTACACCGTGACCACGACCACGGAGCCGAGGATCCCGCCGAGGAACACGAACAACGTGACCTCACCGGTGTAACCGATGATCCCCGCGACGAGCACCACGAGGCCGAGCACCGTCCAGATCCTGCCCGTGAGCCGGTGGGTGGCGACCCATGACTTCTCGCTGGAGAGCGTCCACGGGGTCCGCACCCCGAATGTGAAGGTCGAGCGGATCTTCCCCATCATGTTCCCGAGGACGATGAAGAGTCCACCCATCCCGATGATCATCCAACGGGAGACGTCCACTTCCTCGCCCAACGACGACTGAATGATCATCACACTCAGTCCGGCGAAGAACACGGACATGGCGACGATGAGCGTCCGCAGGGGGCCGAACGACATCTCCATGTGCTGGCGGCGGGGTTCGACCTTGGCGATGACGGGGAACAACGCCAACATGAACAGTTGGATGCCCGGCCCGAGGAGCATGGTCCAGCGGGAGCCCCAGCCGTCCACCTCCCCAGCCGCGTTCCAGTGGGTGGGTACGAGGGTGTCGGCCGGGACCTGCCCGATCGCCCAGAACGCGTAGGCGAGCGTCCCGAGCAGGAGGAGCGCCACGACCGCGATCAGGTTCCTTGTCAGCAGATTCTCTTCGCTCATTCCGCCACTCCTTCCAGGTCGAACATTTCCATGAGTCCCATCAGGGCTTCCTCGAGGACCGAGAGGTTGAGGTGATAGACGATGGTCGTCCCCATCCGCTCCCCCTGTATCAGCCCGGCTTCCTTGAGGACGTTGAAGTGCCCGGAGAGGGTCGAGAGCGCGAGGTCGAATCCCGCCGCCAACTCGCCCGCCGGGGCACTGCCTCTCCGGAGAAGCCTGAGGATGTCGCGCCTGACCGGATGGGCAAGCGCCTTGTAGACACTCGTCACTGTTGTTTCGCCTTTCTCCGAAACTATACCACTGTTTCGGAGAACGACGAAGAAGGAGTCTCGGTCGCTTCCACGTAGGCTCACCGGATGACCAAGCCCCGGGTGTTGATCGTCGGTGGAGGCATCGCCGGCGTGGGGGTCGGCTGGGCGCTCGGTGGGCGGGCAGAAGTCCTCCTCGTCGAGCAGGAACCCCACCTCGCCCATCACACGACCGGACGGTCCGCCGCCCTCTATATCCCGAGCTATGGGGCACCCAACCTCGTGGCGCTCTCCAGGGCCGGGGCCGACTTCTTCGCCGACCCACCATCGCACCTCGCCGACCACCCCCTCGTCAGCCCTCGCGGTGCCTTGTTCCTGGCGACCGCCGCTGACCTCGGGGTACTGGAGACCTACCACGCGGCGGCGGCACCCAACAGCCCGGGGATCGCCCGGATCGACGTCGAGCAGGCAGTCGCGCACTGTCCGGCGATTCGACCCGACCAGTTCGAAGGTGCCATCTGGGAGCCATTGGCCCAGGACATCGATGTCGCCGCCCTCCACCAGGCCTTCGTCCGCGGGATTCGTCGCGAGGGCGGCGAGATCCGAGCCTCGGCACCCCTCCGCCGACTCGATCGCACGGCCGGCAGGTGGGTGGCGACCGTCGGCGACGCAACGGTGGAGGCCGACCTCGTGATCAACGCCGCCGGGGCGTGGGGCGACGTCGTGGCGGCCATGGCGGGATTGGCTCCCCTCGGCCTCCGTCCCCTCCGTCGCACGGCGTTCATGGTGACCGGGCCGGATGGGTCGTCACGATGGCCGCTGGTGGGCGGCGTGTCGTGGGACTGGTACTTCAAGCCCGATGGGCACCAACTGCTGTGCTCCCCGGCCGACACGACCCTGATGGAACCCCATGACGTTCGTCCGGACGAGATCGACATCGCCCTGGCCATCGACCGGATCAACTCCCTGACGACGCTCGGCATCCGCTCCGTCCGCTCCTCCTGGGCGGGGCTGCGCACGTTCACCCCGGACGACGACATCGCCATCGGGCCAGACCCCGACGAACCGTCCTTCTTCTGGCTCGTCGGCCAGGGTGGAGACGGCATCCAGTCCTCGCCCGGTGCGTCGATGCTCGCCGCTGCCCTGGCCCTGGGGGAGGCCGCGCCCGCCTCCATCGCCGAGGCGGGGATCGACCCGGCCACCGTGGTCCCCGGACGTTTCGCCGGTCGGTGATCCGGGCCGGTCAGGCGTCGCTCACACTGCGCACCACCTCGTCACCCACCCGTATCGCGATCGGGCTCCTCAGGTGGGGGAGGCCACACACGAAGCCACGCGCTCCTCTTCCCAACTGGGCGAGCCCATCGGAGAGGCGCGATGGATCGGACTCGTCCGTCTCCATGACATGCTGGGTGAACTGGATGCAGGGTTCGGCCACGGCCAGGTCGCGCAGCCACACCGGGGCATGGTTGCCCATGATCGCCACGCCACCGGCGAGGTCGGCCCGCCCGAAGCCCCGATCGCTCGAGACCACGATGTTCTCCCCGGCGTCCCCGCCCCGGTCGGTGGCGAACAGTTGATCGATGCGCTGGTGGTGGGACGTGAACCCGATCGAGACGACGCGATCGGCACCGTTGGCGTGGCGACGGGGGCCCGGGTAGTCGAGGTGGTGCGTGTCGAGCACGTGCACGCCCCGGAACCCGGCGATACAACCCCGGGCCGTGAGCCACAGCTCGTCCACCGATGCCAGCCGGGTCGGGTCGTACGGGGGCTCGCCCAGCTTGAGGTCGGCGAGGTGCACCTGGAGACGTTCGACCTCGCCGATCGTTTCGAGGTTCACCAGGGACCTCCCCCGCGTGCCATCAGCACCTCACGCAGTGTGTCGGGCCGGTCGGTGATGAGGCCATCGACCCCGAGGTCCAGGAGCTCCTCCATCTCGGCCCGGTCGTTGACCGTCCAGACATGCACCTGCTTGCCGGCCGCGTGGGCCGCCTCGACGAATGCTCTGTCCACGATGCGAATACCCTGCCGAACCGGGACCTGGAACGCATCGGCGGGACTCGTCGAGGGGCGTCCGATCCACGACCGGGCACGGACCCTGAGCGTCTCGACCGGTCCGGACGACGTGGCGACCCGCCCGTTGGTCAGCTGCCGGAACCGTCGCAGCCGGGAGTCACGGAAGGACCCGACGATCACCCGATCCTCCATCCGATGGCGATCCAGGAACTCGGCCAATGCTGCCTCGATCGCCGGTTGCTTGAGGTCGAGGATGAAGCAGGCGTCGGGGAAGGCCGTGACGACCTCCTCCAGGGCGGGGATCCCCACGCCGGACGCCCGGTGAGGGTGGGAGCCGTCGAGCTGGAACCGGTACCCGGCATCGACGGCCCGAAGTTCGCTGAACGAGCGATCCTCCACATTGCCGGTGGCATCCGTGCATCGGTCGAGGGTGTCGTCGTGAAAGGTGACCAGGACACCGTCGGACGTGAGGTGCAGGTCGGTCTCGATGAATCGATACCCGAGGTCGATCGCTCCCTGGAAGGCCACCATCGTGTTCTCGGGCCACAGGATCCGACTCCCGCGGTGGGCGGCCGCCAAGGGATGCTCCAGTTCGAGGACGGCCGGCATGTTGCCATGCTATGCCTCCCCAGGCTCCCCTCGCGGGTTCCCTGATCCGGGCGCGGCCACGAGGGACCCCGTGCTCCGCTCCGAGTACCGGGAGTTCGCCGCCTCGGGCGTCGAGGAACTCGACGCCGCCCGGAAGCACTTCGAGTGGGTGGTGTTGGTGGCCGAAGCCCGGGTCACGAGGTGACGAGATAGACCGTGAGTTCGAGGCTCGGACCGTTCAGCTCGCCGACGGCCACCGCGAGCTCCCCGTTGAGGAACCCGAACTCCTCGCTGGCGGTCTCGAACGTGAACCACTCGTGCGGGAACATCTGTCCCCGAGCCTCGCCCGGCTTGGCAACCCCACCGGCTTGGTAGAAGATCGAGTCCCGTCCCTCACCGATCCGGCCGCGGATCTCGAGGTTCGAGAAGCCATCGCCCCGGACGACGGCGTAGTCGACGCCGGAGACGGCACGCTCACCCTCCCATCGAGATGACGTGGCAACGCCCTCGAACACCGTGTCCACCCGGAATCCCGATGGGGTCTTGCCAGTGGGTACATAGGTGGCGGTCGCGCTGATCCGGCACAGCTCTTCGAGTGCTGCCATGGGTCGGGGTCCTCTCCGGGTGGTGTCGAGGAGAAGCTACCGGGATGCTGCCGGGGTGGCGACCCGATCAGCCGGTCACCGCGTCACCATTGGCGTCGATGAACCGATGGACCGCGGCGGCATCCAGCGTGGCATCGCCACGATTCCGATGCCACCGGTCCCAGAGGACGAGCATCGAGGGCAGCACGAGGAGCGACGCCAGCAACGCGAACCCGACCGCGTAGAACGTCACTGCGCCGAACTGTTGGAACGGCTTCAGGTTGGACGTCATCAGCGACCCGAACCCTGCCATCGTCGTGAATGCCGAGCCGGCGAGGGCGCTTCCCGTGTGGGTGGCCGTCGAGTGCACGGCGTCCTCGGTCGTCGATTCCTCGAGTCGATCCTCGAGGAATCGATGGGTGATATGGATCGTGTACGGGACCCCGATGCCGATGGCCAGCGCAGAGATGGTCGCAGTGATGGGGCCGAACGGGATTCCCGTAAGGGCCATCATCCCGAAGGTCCAGAGCACCACCAGCACGACCGGCGCAATGGTCACGAGGCCGAGTGCCGGACGTTTCGACTCGAAGAGGAAGTTGATCACAAGGATGAGCGCAGACGCCAACACGGTGATCAGGAGGGAACTCATCTGGGAGGACTGGAGCGCATCGATCACGACGATGCCGATGATCGAGTCCGAGGTGACCACCGCGTCGACACCCACCGACCGCAGGGGCTCCACGTCCTCGTTCATGGCGTCCCGGAGCGCCCCCGCCCTGGTCTCGCCGGCTTGGGTCGAGACGGTCCACAGCATGGCGGTCGTACTTCCACCCTCGGTGTGGGCCACCAGCGTCCAGGCGTCGGGTTGCGCCTCCCCCACCGCTGCGTAGAGCGAGGCGACGTCGGCTCCCGCCGGGACCCGGAGGTCACCGCCGAGGCCGACCTGGTCGGCCAGCGCCGCCACCTCCGCGTCGTAGGTTGGGCTGACAGGATTGATGAGGCCCGCGATGATTGCGAACGGACCATCGACCGACGCCTGGTCCGCGAAGAGGAGCACATCGTCGGTGTCGGCGAGTTGCTCCAACGCATCTACGCCGGCGTTGTGGACGGCAGCCGTGGCGAGGTCGTTCCCCTTGAGCAGGATGCTGGTCGTCTCCCCGAAGCCGCCTCCGAATTCCTCGATCAGGGTGTTGTAGGTCTGGATGACCGGCGAGTCCTCGGGGAGGAAGTCGATGAACGAGAACTTCGTCTCGAGCTGTGTGGTCCCATAGGCACCGAGCAGACCGAAGAGCAACGCCCCGATCACGGTCGCCACGGGAACCCGGCGGGCCAGCCAACTCGTCTTGCCTATCAGCTTGTTGAGCACGCGCTCCTTGCTGGCGAAGAGGTCGGCGGCGGGCCACGTCTCCCGGCGCTCGGCGCGGCGATCGAACAGCAGTCGGAGGGCGGGGACGAAGGTGAGCATGAGGATGAACGAGGAGAGAATCCCCGCTGCAGCAAGGATCCCGAAGTCCTTCAGGGCTCCGACCGGGCTCACGAGGTTCGTGAGGAACCCGACCACCGTGGTCATGGTGGCAAGGACGAGTGCGATCCCAACCGTGCGGATGGACCGGATGATCGCCGCCTCGACGGTGGCACCGGCGCCGGCTTCCTCACGGAAGCGGCTCGTCATGTGGATGCCGTAGTCGACCCCGAGGCCGATGAGGAGCACCGGGAGCATCTGCGCGATCTGGTTGGTCTGCCCGATGATCCCGAGGTAGTCGGGTCCGAGGAGCACTCCCAGGCCCTGCATCCACCCGATCGCCATGAAGATCCCGAGGAGAGTGATCCCAGTGTCGGCCAACGTCCTCCGGATCGCCCCGAACCGCCGCAGCCGACCGTGGGGCTTCACCCAGTACACGAAGAGCAGGATCGCCACGATGATCACACCAGCGATGGAGAACATCCTCGCCACCTCGTCCTGGATGCCCTCGCTCTCGGCGAAGATGAGCGAGAACGAGAAGGGCAGCGCCTCGAACCCACCGAGTTCGAGCGCCGCCAGGTCGTCGGCCAGGGCACCCTGGGCCTCAGCGATTGCGAGCTCGTCATCACTGTCGGCCGCCGCGTCGAGGAACACGACCATGAGAGCGTGCGACGCGGCACCCGCCTCGATGTCGGCCTCGGCCGGGAGCAGCGCCGTCACGAACCCGGCCTGCTCTGCGGGGACGAACGAGAGCCGATCGTTGAACGCGGCGACGAAGGTGGCCGTGTCGGCACCCTGGGGGAGATGCCCGATGCGATAGCCGGTCGGCACATCGATCGCCGCGATCGCGGCATCGAGAGCGGCCGACTGATCAGCCGAGGGACTGGCCGTCAGGGAGGCGGTGACCATGCCTTTCGACCCGACCAGGGAGGCTGGATCGAAATCGTTGCCGAAAAGGAAGGAGAGGAACTGGCCCAGTTCGGGGGGGAGCAGACTGGAGCCCTCGGTGTACGCCGCCTTGACGGCTTCGGGTGTGTCGAGGGCTGGAGCAGGTTCACCGGCGATCGGGGCGGCCACGAGTTGGAAACCCTCCGCGAGGGGGATCGAGGCGGCGATCTGGGCCAGCCCGTCGAGGACGCGGGCGGGCGGCGGCTCAGCGAAGTTGATGGCGATCGCACCGCTCGACGCGGAGGGGACGGCCAGGTCGACGTCGGTGAGCAGCATGCTGGTCACTTGACCTTGGAACGACTCAGGGATACCGGCCAGGCCGGCCAGGTAGGCCTCCTTCACGGCGAAGGTGGGCATGTCGAGGGACCCGCCACCGGCCACGATGACATCCATCACCGGCCGCAGGAATGAGGGCGTCGATGGCTCGAACGGAGTGTCCTCGGCGAGGAGGTCGGCCAGTTGACTGCCGCGAAGAGCGGCCTCGAACGAGCTCACTGCCGCCAAGCCCTCAGCAGAGATGACATCCGGTCCGGCCAGGGTGTAGATGACCCTGGACTCGCCCGACCCGCCCCCGACCAATGCGAGCGGCATGGCGAACGAGACAAGCGGAGGCTGCTCCCCATCGGTCACGAGGAGGTCACCCAGCGTGCTTCCGATCGCCGCCTCCACAGCCCCGGCGAGCGCCACTCCCTCCGGGGTGAGGACATCACCGCCGTCGGCCGCGACCACGACCTGGATGCCGGGGCCGGTTCCCGCGCCATCCATGGGGAGGAACGGGGAGATGACTGAGGGTTGCCCGTCTGGCGATTGGAGTCGATCGCCCAACTCGCTGGCGTTCACGGCGGCGGTGATCGCAGCAGCGACTTGCCTGCCCTCGGGGGTGAGCACACTTCCACCCTCGGGCGCCTCAACAATGATCTGCATGACCTGGCCACTCGAGTCATCACCGAAGAGGTCGCCAATGTCGCCCAGGGCTTCGAGCTCAGGGGCGTCCGGGGCGAAGCCCTCGTTGCCCTCGGCCAGTTCGGCGAACTGGATGAAGTAGCCGAACGTCGCTGTCAGGGCGATGGCCAGGACAACGACGACCAGCGGCGCCTTGCGGACGAACTTGGAAAGAAGGGTGACGAGCGTCAACATTGGTGGGTCCCCGGGTTATGCCTTGGATCGCGGGTACTTCGGCGATGGTACGAACCACCGATCGATATCGGGCGTAGTAGTTTGGATTCTAAACCATCTGCCTGGAGTACCGATGTGATGGGCAGGCTCCCGAGTGTCGGCAAGGCAGCAGCGCCTAGAGGACTTGGTCGAGCACCATGAGGAATCGTCGGTTCTCGTACTCGGTGCCGACGCTCACCCTTGCCCACCCTGCGTCGGAGAGCCGGATGATCACGCCCCGCTTCAGGAGTTCCTCGTTGAGAGATGCCAAGTCCGTGCCCACCTCGAAGTAGACGAAGTTGGCCTGCGACCTGACCGCGTCGAGTCCTCGCTGGAGGAGCCCCTCGACGAGGAGACCCCTGCCCCGCTCGTTCTCCCGACGGCGTTCCTCGACCCTCCCTGGATACCGCAGCGCTTCCCTTGCCGCCTCCTGTGCCATCTCGGTCACCGTGAACGGGCGTTGCGAGCGCCGAAGGGAGCGAAGTGTCGGGGGTGTACCGACCGCGTACCCAACCCGAAGACCGGCGAGTCCATAGATCTTTGAAAAGGTGCGGAGAACCACCACGTTCGGCTTGCGGAGCGCCAGCGGGATCATCGTGCCGAAGTCGTGCGCCGTGGCGTATTCGGCATAGGCCTCGTCCACAACGACGAGGACTCGCTCCGGGACCCGGGAAATGAATGCCTCCACCGCGCGCGGCGGCAGGTAGGTCCCGGTCGGGTTGTTGGGGTTGCAGACATAGACGACGGTCGTGGATTCGTCGATTGCCGACTCCATGCCGTCGAGGTCGATCCGGTGATCCGGGTCGAGCGCGACCATCACCGGATCGGCACCGCCGACCATCGTCACGATCGGGTACATGGCAAAGGAGGGCCACCCCATGACGGCCTTGGTCCCCGGACCGCCGATCGAGGAAGCAATCACCCGCAGCAGTTCGGACGAACCCGATCCGAACCACAGGCTCTCGCCCGGGACCGAGAGGTGTTTGGCGGCATCGATCGTCAGGCGGTGACAATCGGAGTCAGGGTATCGGTTCACGCTCGCCGCCAGGCTCCTGATCACCTCGACGACCTCGGGGAAGGGCTCGGTCGGTGACTCGTTCGAGGCCAGTTTGATGACCTCCTCGACGCCGTACTCCCGCACGACCTCGGCGATCGGTCGCCCGCCGACGTACGGCGTGATGCGGGCAACGGAGGGGTTCAGGCGCATCGGGGCATCCTATCGGTGCCCCGAAGCGTCAAGAGCCAAGCGTCAAGGCCTCCTTGCTCCGTGCTCCCCCGTTCTTCGTTCTCGGCTCTCCTTTCACTGCGCTCCGTGCTCCTCCGTTCTCCGTTCTCCGTTCTCCGTTCTCCGTCCTCCGTCCTCCGTTCTCCGTAGGCTTCCCCGATGCACGTCACCGTCTTCGGAGCCTCACGCCCCACGCCGGGCGATGACGAGTACGAGACCGGTGTCCTGCTCGGCCGCCAGCTCGCCCAGGCTGGGCATGTCATCGTGACCGGTGGCTACGGCGGCGTCATGGAGGCGGTGTCGCGGGGAGCCCGCCAGGAGGGTGGACACACGATCGGGGTGACGACGCCATCGGCGTTCCCGCACCGGAGCGGGGCCAACGCCTGGATTGTCGAGGAGATCCCGACACCCGATCTTCCCACCCGGATCCAGACGATGCTCAACCTGGCGGACGCCGCGATCGCCCTTCCCGGGAGCTTGGGCACCTTCACCGAGATCGCCCTTGCATGGAACGTGAACTTCGTGGCGACGTTCTCCGGCGAGCGGCCCACTCCCCTCCTCGCCGTTGGCGAAACCTGGAACCGCCTCCTGCCCGAGTTGGAGTCCCTGCTCGAGGCCGAGCCCGGCCACATTGAGTGGGCGGACAACCCCCTTCGTGCCATAGAATGGCTCGCCCTACTCCCATGACCAGTCAACCAACGTCCTACATCGCCGCCGCCGGCGGACTCATCCTTCGCCAGCAGCGACGCAAGGGCCTGCAAATCCTCATCTGCTACCGCCGACGATATGACGACTGGAGCTTGCCCAAAGGGAAGCTCGATACCGGCGAGGGCATCCTCAGCGCCGCTCTGCGGGAGGTCGAGGAGGAGACCGGCTATCGCTGCGCTCCCATCGCTCACCACGGGAGTGTCGACTACACCTTGAAGGGTGGGTCGGACAAGATCGTCGACTACTGGACCATGGAGCCGATCTCGGGGAAGTTCGTCCCCAACGAGGAGATCCAGCGTGTGAGGTGGCTCAAGGCCTCGGAAGCCGTCAGGGTTCTCTCGTACAAGCACGACCGCAACCTCGTGCGTGGAATCTCGAAGACGTGGGCAGCCGATCACCCGGTGCTCTACCTCGTGCGTCACGCCCACGCGGGCGTTCGGGTCGAGGACGACATCACCGACGACACGAAGCGGCCGCTCTCCGTGCGAGGCTGGAAGCAGGTCAAGGGCATCACCAAGCTCCTCAAGAACCGGGGGATCACGCGACTCATCGCCTCCCCGTACACGAGGTGCTACGAGACACTCCTCCCACTCTCGGAACTGCTCAAGATCGAGGTCGAGGAGCACCCGGCGCTGGCCGAGACGGCCACGGCGACCGAGGTTGCAGAGCTCATCGACGAGGTGCGAACGACGCGGGCGGCCCTGTGTTCCCATGGCAACATCATTCCCGCCGCACTGCAGCACCTCGAGCGGACAGGCACCCTGATGGTCGACCCCTTCAATTGCCAGAAGGGCTCGCTCTGGATCGCCACCACCCCGGAAGGCCAACAGACCCAGGCACGCTACGTGCCGCCGTCGGCCTGACGGCCGGCTGGACCGGACGAGGGCACACGCGCCATACTCCAGCGCGATGTCCGACTTCTTCCTCGGTGGGATCCTCGACCCATCCTCCGGTGAGCGCACCGGGGACCACCTCACCTACGAACCCCACCACCTCACGACCCACGGCGTGATCGTCGGGATGACCGGCTCCGGAAAGACCGGCCTCGGGATCGTGGCGCTCGAGGAAGCCCTCCACCAAGGCATCCCCACCATCGTCATCGACCCGAAGGGTGACATGGGCAACCTTCTCCTTGTCTTTCCTGAACTCCGAGCGGATGACTTCGCTCCTTGGATCGACCCAGGGGAGGCATCGAGGAGCGGACGGTCGATGGAGCAGGCAGCACAAGCCACGGCCGACCTGTGGAAGGACGGCTTGGAGGGATGGGGTATCGACCCTGGCCGCCTCATCGAACTCCGGGACAGGGTCGACGCCACGATCTACACCCCCGGCTCCACCTCCGGTACGCCCCTCAACGTGATCGGCTCGCTTGCCCCACCCGACCTCGACTGGGATGTCCACGCCGAGACCCTCCGCGACGAGATCGAGGGATTCGTCTCATCCCTTCTCGTCCTCGCCGGGATCGAGGCCGACCCGATCACCTCCCCCGCCCACATCCTGCTTGCAACGATCATCGAGATGGCGTGGCGGGAGGGACACACCCTGGATCTCGCGACCCTGATCGGGCAGGTGCAGGCGCCCCCGCTCCGCAAGCTCGGTGTCTTCGAACTCGACACGTTCTTCCCTCCCAAGGAGCGCACGAAGCTCGCCATGCGCCTCAATGGGCTGGTGGCGTCGCCCTCGTTCTCGTCGTGGATGGAAGGGCCCCCACTCGACATCGATCGACTGCTCTTCGACGAGGACGACAAGCCGAACGCCGCGGTCATCAACATCGCGCACCTCTCCGACCAGGAACGGCAGTTCGTTGTGACCCTCCTGATGAGCAAGGTCGTGACCTGGATGCGAAAGCAGCAGGGATCGAGTGACTTGCGGGCACTCATCTACATGGACGAGGTCTTCGGGTTCGCCCCCCCGACGGCCGAACCCCCATCGAAGAAACCCATCCTCACACTCCTCAAGCAGGCACGGGCGTACGGTGTGGGGTTGCTGCTCTCGACCCAGAACCCCGTCGACCTCGACTACAAGGCGATGTCCAACGCCGGGACATGGCTCATCGGCCGCCTCCAAACCGAGCGGGACAAGGCCCGCATCCTCGAGGGGCTTCGGTCCGCTTCGGGGGGCGTGGACATCGCGGTCCTCGACACGATGATCTCAGGCCTGGGCAAACGCCAGTTCATCCTGCACTCGACCCGTTCATCGGCACCGGTCCTCTTCACCACGCGCTGGGCGATGAGCTACCTCGCCGGCCCTCTCTCACGGGAGCAAATAGCAGCCCTCACGCCGGCCGCCGACCGGGCACCCTCGAAGCCAACCGGCGAAGGGGCCGCAACGGCCCCCACCGTGTCCGGTGACACAACACCGGTGATGCCGACGGTCGATGAGGCCCTACCCGTCGCGTGGATGGATCCAGCAGCCACCTGGGCTTCGGTGGTCGGTGCCGACCCGTTGGCCACCGAGTGGAACGCAGGGTTGGCGGTCAGGGTCCGGCTCCGTTTCGATGAGCGCCATGCCGACCTCGACCACACCGTCGAGTGGGAGGCAATCTGGGCACCGCTCACCGATCGGTTCGATCCCTCCGCTGGCATCTCGGTGGATCACGACGATCGGGACTTCTCCACCGACCCACCGAACGGCGCGGTGTATCGGCTTCCCCATGCCGACCTGTCGACGACCGCATGGGTCCGGGCAGCCGAACGCGACATCAAGGACTGGCTCACTCGCAACCGGACGATCTCCCTGTTCAAGAACCCGGAGCTCAAGCTCCATTCCCGGGTCGGGGAGACCAGGGAAGGGTTCTCCGCCCGGTGCGCCGACGACGCCACCAACCGGGCTGATGCCGAGATGGCCACGCTCAAGGACCGGTTCTCCACCCGCATCGAGTCGGTACAGGGTCAGCTGCGCACTGCGGAACTCCGGGTACGGGACCTCACGTCCGACCTCGAGAGCCGCCGACAGCAGGAGATCCTCTCCGGGGCCGGCGACCTCTTGTCCGGGCTCCTGGGCGGACGCCGCCGATCGCCATCACTCAAAGGGATCGCATCACGGCGGACCCAGACCAAGAGTGCGCAGGATCGGTTGGCCACGGCAGAGACGAAGTACACCGACAAGGCCCTCTCCCTCGAGCAGTTGGAGGACGACCTGGCGACCGAGATCCTCAGCCTGGCCTCCGAGTGGGATGCGCGGGCTGGCCGCATCGAGACGGTCGAGGTCGGCCTCGAGAAGGACGACGTCACGATCGACGAGGTCAGGGTCGTCTGGATTCCGATGAGCGCGGGCCCGAGCTCGAGCCGGAGCATGGCGTAGCTGGATCGGGGCGGAGGCCCGGGACGTGTCCCAGCCGCGGCTGCTGAATCAGACCAGGTCTTGTTCGCGGATCCCGAAACTGGGGTGGCGGAGACGACACAGCGCCAGCTTCTCGAGTTGGCGGATGCGCTCCCGGGTGAGGCTGAACTCGTCGCCGATCTCCTCGAGGGTGCGAGGCACGCCGTCGTAGAAGCCGTAGCGGAGGGCGAGGATGCGCCCTTCCCGCTCGGGGAGCCGTTCGATCGACTTCCGCAGGCTGCTGGCCACGTCGAGCTCCTCGGTGATCACCACCGGGTCGGCGGCGTCCTCGTCCTGGATGAAGTCGCCGAGCTGCGCCCCGTCCTCCCCGACCGGCTGCTCCAGCGAGACCGTGTCGGCGACGGTGAGTGCCAGCTCGACCTTGTCAACGGTGACGCCCGCCTCCTCGGCGATCTCCTCGGGCTTGGGGTCCCGGCCGAGCTCGGCCTTGAGGCTCGCCTGGGCGGCACGCACTGCGGCCAGGGTGTCGTGGAGATGAACGGGGATGCGAACCGTGCGGGACTTGTCGGCGATGGCGCGGGTGATCGCCTGCCTGATCCACCAGGTTGCGTAGGTCGAGAACTTGAACCCCTTGCGCCAGTCGAACTTCTCGACGGCGCGGATGAGGCCCAGGTTGCCTTCCTGGATGAGGTCGAGGAAGTCGATCCCCGAAGTGTTGGCGTAGCGACGGGCGTTGGCCACCACGAGTCGAAGGTTGGCGGTGAGGAAGGCGTCCTTGGCCTCACGACCGCGGCGAAGCTTCCGACGGAGGCCGAGCTCCTCCTTCTTGTCCTTGAACTTCCCCTCGTCGAGGCGCTTGCTGGCGGCTTCGCCGGCTTCGATGAGCTGGGCGAGTTCGACTTCCTGCTCGGCGGTGAGCAGCTCGTACTCGCCGATGGCGGTCAAATACTGGGAGACGAGATCGGTCGTCAGCCGCCCACGATCATCGGTGAGCTTGGAGACCGCACGATCGGGTTTGGTCTTCATTTCTGGCTTGACGCGCGCGGTGTCTGCGGGCATGGGTCCTCAACTGGCTTAAGAGAATGCAACGATGGGGACCGCCAACCATTACCAACACGGCAGGTCCCAGAAGCAACACTCTGCCAGAAGAACCGCGGTTTGTGAACCCCCCAAATCGCCGCGACCGGCCAGAATACGCCGTTACGCGGCGGCTCACCAGCCACGGAGCGGACGGATTGAGAAAGCCGTCCGGCCATCAGCTTCCTGCATCGTGGAGCTCAGCGGCCGGGAAGAAGGCGGCAAACGCGAACCAGAATTCGTTGCGGTGGAGCGCGATCTCGAGTGTTGCTCCCTCCAGCGGCCCGTCCACGGCCACTCCCAGCAAGGTCCACGTCGACCCCGTCTCGAGGTCCCGGAAGGCCGAACCATCCGCCTCGAACGTCAGGGGCTCTCCGTCGACGGTTGCGAGGTAGGCCACCCCGGTTCCTATGTCTGCTCCGGCGGGGATGGAGGGGGTGTCGAGTGCGTCGGCAGTGGCGGCATCTCCCCACCAGACGGTCACCGGGACGCCACCGATCACATCGTTCACGACCTTGGCCCGTTCGAGGGACTCGAACGAGTAACCCCTCACCACTCCGCCGACATCCACCCCAACGACCCGCTCGAGGGCCGCCAGGCGCTGATCGAGCGAGCCGGAGAAGAACGGGTAGGGGGCCGTACGTGACGAGTAGCCCACATAGGGGTTCGCCCCGTAGACCGGGCCCAGGCCCTGGTCGGGCGCCATCGCCAACCCCTGGGGGTAGGCGTCGGCGAACGCTCGGTAGGAGACGATCCGTGAAGGGAGGAGGGTCAATTGGCGCCCGGCGTGCTGCCCGACGATCCCCTCACCGGTCACCTGCTGCCAGAGCGATCCGGTCTGCTTGTCCCACATGACCAGGTCGGAGTTGCGAAGCAGGCCGGAGACGCCCAGGCGGATGTCATTGCCGTCCAGGCTTCGCTCGAAGACCACGGCGGTGTTGCAGAGCGGGCAGTAGGTGACAGCGACCGGCGTCCCACCGACCCGATCGTTGACGATCTCGTGGCGCATGAGGACGGCGAGGGGGTAGAAGCGCGCATCGCCGCCGCCCACGAAGAGAATGCCGGGATCATTGTCCGCGAGCCACTCGACAACGGGTACACGCTCGAAAAGGGGCACATCGATCGGCGGAATTCGGTCACGGGCGTCAGACGCGGAGATGCCGACGAGGAGTTCATCCAGGTCCACGGTTCGACGGGTCCAGTCCGTCGTCCAACCACTCGTGACCGCCGCCAGGCTCGACGGGAGGCTGACGGCGGCGTCGATGGAGACGGGGGTGGTGGTCGCCGGCCCCGGGTCCGAGGGGATGTCGGATGCCGGGCCGACGGCCACCGTCGTCGACGCCGCGGGCAGCGTCGACTCAACCGCAGTACCGGCGCACGCACTCGTGAGGAGGAGGACCGGAAGAACCGCGCGCCAATGCTGCATGGCTCTACAACGGGCGCACCCCACCGGGCATTCCCTGCGGGAATCAGGACGCCCGGGGATCCACCCATGCCTCGTGGACCAGGTACCAGATCCAGCCCGCTTCGGTCTCGCCAAGCACGACGCTGGAGACGCGGACAGTGGAGCCGCGGATCGCTGGTGCTCCTCGTAGGTCGCCAGATGGAGGCCCCTCGCCCGGGAGCAGCCCCGATCCACCACCTCAATCTGGGCAAGGGGTCGGATCCGCGCCCGGCGGCGACACTGGCGATCGTCTGTTCCCGGTCCAGGACGAAGGCGTGCAGTTGCCGCAGTTCAGGGAAACAGGTGCACCCAGTCATGCCTTCGAGCACACCTCGAGGCGCGGCGGGGACGCCGGGGCCCCAAGACCAGCCCGGCTGACGCTTTAGGCTCCGCCGATGAACCGGCTGTCCAAGTCGATATCGCCCTATCTCCTCCAGCACGCCGACAACCCCGTTGCCTGGCATGAGTGGGGAGCGGCTGCCTTCGCCGAAGCCGCGGAGCGCGACGTGCCGATCTTCCTGTCGGTCGGGTACTCGGCCTGCCACTGGTGTCATGTGATGGCCCATGAGTCGTTCGAGGACTCGGATACCGCGGCGATCATGAACGACCTGTTCGTCAACGTGAAGGTGGACCGCGAGGAGCGGCCCGACGTCGACTCGATCTACATGGACGCAGTGCAGGCCATGACCGGCCGGGGCGGGTGGCCGATGTCGGTGTGGCTCACGCCGACCGGCCTCCCGTTCCATGCGGGCACGTACTTCCCACCGACCCCCCGGCACGGCATGCCGTCATTCCTGGAGGTGTGTTCGGCGGTGAGCAGGGCATGGAAAGGCCAACCGGATGAGGTCCTCGACCATGCCGCCCGCCTCACTGCCGCGGTGAGCAGGGTGATGCCCCCGGCCGAGGAGAACCTCGGTGCGGCGGATCTCACGGCGGCCTTCGAGATGGTGCGCCGGTCCTTCGACGCCACCCACGGCGGGTTCGGAGGCGCTCCGAAGTTCCCGCAGGCGCCAGTGCTCCACTTCCTCCTGAACGCGTCGGTCCAACCCTGGGCTGACGGCGCGACCGGGATGCTGCACATCACCCTCGACCGCATGGCCGCCGGCGGCCTGCGAGACCACGTCGGGGGCGGGTTCTCCCGCTATACGGTCGACGGCCACTGGGAGATCCCCCACTTCGAGAAGATGCTCTACGACAACGCCCAGCTCGCGGCCCTCTACCTGAGGGCGTGGCGGGCCGGGGGCCCTGATCGGTACCGGGACATCGCGGTCGAGACCATCGGCTACGTGCTGCGTGACCTGACCCTGCCCGGGGGCGGCTTCGCCTCGGCCGAGGATGCCGACTCCGAGGGCGAAGAAGGCCTGTTCTACACATGGACGAGCGAGGAGTTCGCCGAGGTCGCCGGGGAGTCGGCGGCCATCACTGGCGACCTCTGGGGGGTGACGGCAACCGGCAACTTCGAGGGACGCAACCACCTTCGCCTCGTCGCCTCCCTCGAGGAGGTCGCCACCCGCCATGCCGTCACCCCGGATGAAGTCGAACACTCGGCGAGGCAGGTCCTCAACCGTCTCTTCGAGCGAAGGAACCGACGGGTACGACCTGGGCTCGACGACAAGGTGGTCGCGGCCTGGAACGGCCTCATGCTCACCGCCCTCGCCGAGGCGGGAGCGGCCCTCGGGGAGGAGAGATTCCTCGCGGCGGGCCGGGCCAACGCCCGGTTCGTCCTGTCAGAGATGCGCGACGCCGACTCGGGGCTGCTCCATCGATCGTGGGCGAAGGGGCGCCTCGGTCCGGGAGGCGTCCTGGCCGACCAGGCGGGGTACGGTCTCGGCCTCCTCGCGCTCTACGAGGCCACCGGCGAACCCGAATGGTTCACGGCGGCCGAGGACCTCATCCGGGCGATCCCCGGGCACTTCATGGATGGGGCGACCGTGCACGCCACCACCGCCACCGACCTCATCGCCCGTCCCCAGGACCTGTCGGACAACCCGGAGCCATCGGGCTCGTCCCTCGCCCACGAGGCATTCCGCAGGCTCGGGATGCTGACCAACGACATCACACTCCTGGAGCTTGCCGAGACCGTCGCCAAGGGATCTGCCCGGATCGCCGAACGCTCCCCCACCGCCGTCGGCCATCTCCTGGCGACGCTCTCGGCCCACCTGGATGCCGCCGAACTGGCGATCGTCGGGCCCGATCCCCACGCGCTGCTCGCGTCCTACCGGTCGGCGTACCGGCCCGGCGTGGTCCTTGCATGGTCGCTCGAGCCGACCTCCACGCCGCCGCTGCTCGCCCAGCGGGGTGAGCCGGGGACGACACTTGCGTACGTGTGTCGCGGTTTCGTGTGTGATCGCCCCGTCTCCACCCCTGACGAGCTTCGCACCCGGCTGTGAGGTCCTCCCGACCACGGCGGGGGAACAAATCGCCGTCCTCCCGGTTGGACGATGAAAGGAGCCTTGCATGACCCTCTCCACCGACCTCGCACCCCTCATCCTCCGACTCACGCTCGGCCTGATCCTCATCGCCCACGGGCTCAGGCACCTCAGGGGCCGCCAACGTACCGAGGCCTGGGTGGAGGGCATAGGACTCCGCAATCCGACCTTGCAGTGGTTCTTCATGTCGTTCGCCGAGATCGGTGTCGGCATCTCCCTCAGCCTCGGCCTGTTGACGACGGTCGGTGCAGCCGCACTCGTGGCCCTCATGGCCGTCGCCATCTGGACCGTGCACCGCCACGCGGGGTTCTGGATCACGGCCCGCCCCGATGAAGGGTGGGAATACGCACTCCTGATCGGTAGTGGAGCGGTCGCAGTGGCGCTCCTGGGCCCTGGTGCGTGGTCGATCGATCATCTCCTGGGGATCGCTGACGATCTCGACGGTGCGACCGGGTTGGCAATCGCGGCGGCCGGCGTCGTGGCTGCGATCGGGCAGTTGGCCGCCTTCTATCGGCCCGACCCACCAGCCGTACCCGACAGGGGCTGATCCTTCAGGCCTCGAAGCGCTTTCGTCGCACGGCGAGCGTGTTCAACGCCTCGGGGTTGATATCGACGCCGATCCCCGGCCCATCGGGAGGATGCATCATCCCGTTGGTGAGCGACCAGTCCGGGCTGATGACGTCATCGGTGAAGTACCAGCGGGACGCGCAGAGGTCGTGGAACGTGCAACCCGGCAACGACCCGACGGCAACGGTGTGCCCGCGGCCGATACCCGATTCCAGGAGGCCGGTCGCCTTCACCGCCACCCCCCGCTCGGCCGCGAGGTCGTGCACGTCGACGCACGCACTCGTCCCGAGTCGACCGGGTTTGATGCAGATGATGTCAGCGGCCTCCGCATCGAGAGCGGTGACCGCATCTTCGAGCGACCCGATCGATTCATCGAGGCACACGGGGAAGGCGAACCGGTTCCTGAGTTCGGCATGGCCCTCGAGGTCGCTACGGCCGAGGGGCTGCTCGATGTACGACGGGTCGCACCGCTCCATCTCCTCGAAGACGGGGTCATCGGGATCCCGATAGGAGCAGTTGGCGTCGAGGCCGACGTCCAGGGCGGGGAACACCTCCCGGACGAACCGCATCGGGACGACATCCCATCCGGGTCGGATCTTCAGCTTGACGCGCCGGTAGCCGGAAGCAGTGACCTCGGCGAGCACCTCCCCGAGCGAGTCGAGATCGGGTGGAATGCCGATCGCCACCGAGGCAGGGATCGGCTCATTCGAACCCCCGAGGCTCACGTAGAGGGGTTGGCCGGCTTCCCGTGCCTCGAGGTCGCGCCAGGCCTGGCCCAGTGCGGCCGCCGCGGTGAGGGTCGGGCGGGCCGGCGGGGCGCCAGTCACCAGTGCTTCGGCCACGTTGGCCAGCTCGGCCCAGGCCGACGCGACATCATCACCGGTGTAGCCGGGGAAAGGGGCCGCCTCGCCCCAGCCGGTGACACCGCCCCGTTCCAGTCCCACGAGGATGGCCTTGCGGGTCTCGATCGTGACCTGCGCCATGGTGAACGGGCGCCGGAACGGAAGTGCAATCTCGACGAGTGTCACCCTGTCGACGAGGGTCGTCACCAGCTGGAGCCTCCCCCTCCCCCTCCGCCGCCGCCAGAGAACCCACCTCCGCCACTGAAGCCTCCGAAGCCGCCGCCGCTCCCCCACGAGGAGCCCCATGACGACCCGCCGCTCCAACTCCCCGAAGAGCCGAATCCGCCTCCGCCGCCGAACCACGAGTTGCTGTCCGACGACCACGAGTGGTCCCGGTAGACGGGCGACCACCCCGAGCCGTATCCGGTGCCACCAGTGATCACCCAGTGGTAGTAGAGGAACGTGAACGGGTCGTATGAGCTGAGACCGGCCGGGATCCTCTCGCCCGTCCACGTGTCGGTCCGACGCGAAGTCCCGGCATGGGCAAGCTCGGGGGCGAACCGATCGGCGTCCTCTATCCCCGATCGGGCCAGCGCTTGTCGCTGCGCCGCGTAGGAGAGGGCGAAGACCCGCGGACCGCGCGGATCGGACGCCCCGAACGCGGCGGCCACGTCGGCGTAGGCCCCGGCGAGCCCCAATGCCCGGAGGGCCTGGCGAGACTCGAACCAACGGTCCAGTGCGATCGCCGGCTCGAGGGAGAGTGCGAGGAGTGCTGCGACGGTGCGCCGGTCATCGCCAGTGACCCCCTGTTCGACCAGTTGCTCCTCGATCCGCCCAAAGGCCTGCACCGTTCGATCCCCTTGCCGGGCGAGGGCTACGGCGATCGCCACGGGTAGGCCCAGGTCGTCGGCCGCCTTGCGGGCTTCCTCGATCTCGGACCGGGTCTGCACACCCGCCAGCGCGTACTCGACCGCCGTGCCTGCCGGGTGGTCCTCCCTGGCGGTCTCGTAGGCGGCGAGGAAGTCGCCGACGGCCGTCTCGTCGTTGTTCATGAGGAGGAAGGCCGCCAGCGCGGGAGAGGAAATACCGTCCAGCTCGGGCCGGGTACCGGCGAGGGCCTCGAGAAGCTGCTCGTAGGCCGCGAGCGTCTCCTCGGTGTTGTCACCGATGTCGGCGAGGGCGACGGAGACAGCGGCGGCGCTCGTCGGGTCGTCGATGTTCGCCCGTACCCGCTCGACCCTCCTGGTCTTGGCCTCGGCCACCGAGTAGGCGTCAGCCACTTCCCGGACCGACTCCGACAGGGGCCGGTCGGCGACGAGCACCGGTTCCGATTGGAGGAGGCGCTCACCCAGGTCGGTGACCACCACCGGCCCGATCGGACTCTCGGTGGCACGCATCGCCAACTCCCTGGTCAACCTGGTCTTCGCTTCCGCCACCCGGTATGGCTTCAGCGCGGCCACGAGGCGATCGAGCTCGGCCAACCGGACATCCATCTCGGATTCCTTGGCGGCCGACTTCGCTTCAGAGGCCGCCTCCTGCACCGCGTCCTCGAGGAGCTGCTGCTCGTCACTGACCACCAGCTCTAGCGGCATGGTCCGATGCCGCTGGATGAGTGCCCGGTCGAGTGCATCAACGACATCCAGCGCCCACAACGCCTGGAGTGCTGGGCCCGGAGCCACCGGGGCATCGTCGTGCACCGCCCGCAACGTGGCGAGTCCGGTGCCGGTGGGGACGTCAGCTGTGAGCTCTGGCTGCGGGAGGAGGAAATCAGTACCCAGGATCAGCTCATGCCCGGCGGGTTCGAGGCGATGGAGGCGCATGGCGATCCGTTCCTTGCGCCCGTCCGTCTCGGCAAGACGCGCCTTCACGGCCAGTTGGGTACGCCGAATACCGACCACCGCCGAACCGACCGAGACCGCGATGATCCCCAGCATGATCAACCCGAAGAAGATCCCGACCGCCGAGAAGCTCCCGAAGCCGTCATCGCCCGGCCCGAACGTCTCCATCGGCCCGTCGACGAAGGTGGTCTCGATGCCACCCAGGATGGCCGAGATCCCAGAGTCGAAGTCACCCGCACCGAAGAACGAATCGCCGAGACCGGCGATGAACGAGGCATTGGGGAGTTCGGCACCCGGGCCTGTGCGGATCTCGGTGCGTCGGGCGCCGATGTCGACCACCACGACGACCCCGTCATCCCGGGTCGCGTCACCGACGCCCCAACCGTTGCCGATGTCCTCGGCGAGCCGACCGGGGTCATTGCCCGGCGACGAGGAGACGATCACGACCGCCATCTCATGGCCCGTCGCGGCCACCACCCGGCCAACGACCTCCTCCATATGTGCATCGTCGTCGATGACCCCCGCCATGTCCGTCACATACCCATCGCAGGTGATGCCGGCCACCTCGGGGCAACCGGTCTGGGCCGCGGCGGGGACCGCCAGGACGAGGAAGGCGAGGGTGAGCAAGGTGAGGCGACGCATGAGCGCAACGCTACGCGCTCGTGCTCGTGCTCGTGCACGGGCTCGCCCCGACCACCGACTAGCGTCGCACCGATGATCCACGCCAATGTGCTGGGGGCCATCGGGAACACTCCCCTGGTCCGCCTCGAGAAGATCCACCCACCGGGCAACCTCGTCGCCAAGCTCGAGTTCATGAACCCCGGCGGCAACGTGAAGGAACGGATCGCCGTCGCCATGATCGACCGAGCCGAGGAACTGGGTCTCCTGCGTCCCGGTGGGACCATCATCGAACCGACCTCGGGAAACACGGGTGTCGGGCTGGCCGAGGTGGCGGCGGTCCGCGGCTATCGGGCCATCTTCACCGTCCCCGACAAGGTGAGCCCGGAGAAGATCGATCTCCTGAGGGCCTATGGCGCAGAGGTGATCGTCACCCCGACCGAACTGCTGCCCGAGCACCCGGACTCGTATTACGCCGTCGCTCGGAGGCTCGTGGACGAGATCGACGGGGCCTACTCGCCCGACCAGTACTCCAACCCCGCCAACCCCGAGGCCCACTACCGGAGCACGGGGCCCGAGCTCTGGGCGCAGACCGGCGGGCAGATCAGGGCTTTCGTGGCCGGGGCCGGGACCGGGGGGACCCTGACGGGCGCCGCCCGCTACCTCAAGGAGCAGGACCGGGGCATCCGAGTGGTCGGGGCAGACCCTGAAGGATCGATCTTCACGGCGCCCGACCCGGAGTCGATCCACCAGTACCTGGTGGAAGGTGTCGGGGAGGACTTCTGGCCGGACACCATCGATCCCGACGTCATCGACGAGTTCATCCTCGTGACCGACGCCGAGTCCTTCGCGATGACCCGCCGCCTGGCACGGGAGGAGGGCATCCTGGTCGGCGGCTCGTGCGGCATGGCGGTGGTGGCCGCACAGCAGGTCGCCGAACGTGACACCGAGGACCTCGTAGTGGTTCTCCTTCCGGATTCCGGTCGCGGCTATCTGTCGAAGGTGTTCAATGACGCGTGGATGCACTCCAAGGAATTCGAGGTGACGTGATGGAGTTCGAGACGAAGGCGATCCATGTGGGCCAGGAGCCGGACCCCACCACCGGTGCGGTGGTGGTTCCCATCTACGCCACGTCCACCTACGCCCAAACCGGTCCCGGCGAGCACTCGGGCTACGAGTACTCCCGGACCGCCAACCCCACCCGAACCGCCCTCGGGACCGCCCTCGCCGCCCTCGAGGGCGTTGACGCCGACTCGGGGGGCGGGTCGATCATCACCTCGTCGGGGATGGCGGCCATGTCCCTCATCGGCGAACTCCTCCGACCCGGCGCCCACGTCATCATCCCGAATGATGCCTACGGAGGCTCGTATCGCCTGGTCGCCCGGGTCTGGGCCGGACGGGGGATCACCTTCGACGCCGTCGATCAGACGGACCTGGAGGCGGTGACGGCAGCCATCCGGCCGGAGACCGGCCTTCTCTGGATCGAGACCCCGACCAACCCCCTCCTCCGCATCGTCGACATCGCCGCCCTGTGTGCGATCGCCAAGGACGCCGGGATGCTCTCGGTGGTCGACAACACGTTTGCCACGCCCTACCTCCAGCGGCCCCTGGCACTGGGCGCCGACGTGGTGGCCCACTCGGCCACGAAGTACCTCGGCGGACACTCGGATGTGGTGGGCGGTGCCCTCGTCATCGCCGATCCCGACCTCCTCGAGCGACTTCGGTTCCTCGAGAACGCCATCGGGCCGGTGGCCGGCCCGTTCGATGCCTTCCTCGTCCAGCGTGGACTCAAGACCCTCGCCCTGCGGATGGGAGCGCACTCGGCCAACGCGCTGGCAATCGCCTCCTTCCTCGAAGGCCACGAAGCCGTCCTCGACGTCACCTATCCCGGGTTGACATCACATCCTCAGCACGCCCTCGCCTCCCGCCAGATGGCTGCCTTCGGCGGAATGGTCTCGTTCCGGCCCCGGGGAGGGGTGGAGGCGGCGAGGCGGATCGTCACCTCCACGAAGCTCTTCTTCCTCGCCGAGAGCCTCGGAGGAGTCGAGTCGCTCATCGAGCTGCCGGGAGCGATGACGCACCTGAGCGTGAGCGGAACCTCGTTGGAGGTCCCTGCTGACCTCGTCCGCCTCTCCGTGGGGATCGAGGCGGTCGGCGACCTCATTGCCGACCTCGGCCAGGCACTCGGCGGGTGACCGAGCCCGAGCGGGTTCTCGTCCGACGGGTCAGGGTCCGAACACCGACGTCTTGAGGTCACCGAACGCACCGCCGAACTCGCCGAGTGCCCAGCGGAGCACCAGGGCGAGCAGGATGACGCCGACGATCGTGGCGGCAGTCCTCGCCTGGTACCGCAGGCCCCGGTCTGCCCGCTCGACGACGACCTTCCGGGGGGGCGAGGGCAGGAACGGGATCCTCCTCACGCGCTCCTCCTCGAGGGGACTGACGGCCATCGGGACGAAGAAGCCCGACGTCGCTTCGGCGACTGGGGGCATCGGCGGGGCCATCACGGGCAACTCGAACGACGGAGCGATGACCGCAACCGGCTGGGCCGGTACTTCGATGTCCTCACCGGCAATGAGGGCCATCAGGGTGTCCTCGTCCAAGTCGAGGACCGCCGAGATTGCCGCCACCGTGGCCGGATCACCCGGCCGGGAGCGCCCTCGTTCCCATCCCCGGACCGTTGACGGTGATCGGCCGACCAGTTCGGCAAAGCGGGCAATGGTGATGCCGAGGGCCTCTCGGCGCGAGCGAAGGAACTCGGAGAACGTCTCGGGCATGGTCAGTGAGGTGGGTTCTCCGGCACCGAATCGGGCAGCTTCTCGGACCCGATACGGATCGAGGTGACGCCCTTGACGTTCCAGCACAGCGTCGAGCCCTCGCGGACGGTGAGCCGGGAGGTCGAGACGTCGTAGTGGGCGCCGGGTGTGAACGAGTCGGATGGGATAGATGCCACGTACCCGTCGTCTGCCGCCGCGACCGTCACCCACGACCCGGCCGGGACTCCGAGAAAGGCCCCGAGATGAACGACCCCCCCATCGGCACACTCGAGCATCTCGGCGCCCGAGATCGTTCGAACCTCCCCACCGGCGATGACTTCGAGTCCCCTGTCCATGCCCACCACGATACCGCGCCCGGTACTGTGTCCCACTCCTGGAGGCGAATGCAGACCTGGTGGCTGCCGCGGTCTTCAAAACCGTTGAGGTGCCGAAAGGTGCCTGGTGGGTTCGATTCCCATCCGCCTCCGCCGCGTTGACCCGATCGAACAACAGACGCAGACGCCGACCTACAGGTAGTTGCCCTCGTCGAAGTCGTCGGGTGCGGTCTCCTCGGCGATGATCTGTGACTCCCTGACCGCCACGACGATCCGGTTGGTCTCGGGCCACAGGAAGCGCCAGGCACCCGCCGGGACCGCCCAGAAGCGTTGCGAGGAGTTGACGTCGACGAGAGCGAGCGCGTCGGACGACTTCTCGCTTCCGGCCGGGACGAGCAGTCCCGACCGCGTCGCTTCCTCTTGGAGATGGCCGACTCGCCAGCCGGGCATCACCCGGTACTCACCGCTCGGGGTGATGATCCCGGGGCCCGTCACCTCACCTGCGCCATTCTCAGACATGGGGGGATAGTACGTCGCTGTGGACGGGTAGTCCGAAGTGGATGGCGAGCGGTGCCGAACCGCCTCGTCCGCCGTCCGTCGTCCGTCGTCCGTATTGCCTCCCCACATCTCCCGAAGCGCCCCTAGCGTTCCCACCATGACAGACGGCCGCCAACGAAGGCGTCTCACCGCAACCGTCACCGACCTCGACGTCCGCCGACAGCGGGCTCTCCTCGTCGGTGTCGCACTTCCCGAGCACATCCTCACGTGGGCTGAGCGATCCCTGACCGAGCTCGAGCTGCTCACCGACACCGCTGGGTCCGACCCGGTCGACACTGTCCTCCTCCGCCGCAAGGCACCTGAGCCGGCCACGTTCATCGGTTCCGGGCAGGTCGAGGAACTGGCAGCCCTCTCCTCGGCCCTCGACATCGACGTGGTCGTCTTCGACAACGACCTCACCCCCACCCAGCAGCGCAACCTCCAGAAGAAGTTCCATTGCGACGTGGTCGACCGGGTGGCCGTGATCCTCGACATCTTCGCCCAGCACGCCACCTCCCGCGAGGGAATGCTCCAAGTCGAACTCGCCCTCCTCGACTACCACCTGCCCAGGCTCAGTGGGAAGGGAACCGAACTGAGCCGCCTCGGTGGTGGAATCGGGACCAGGGGTCCCGGTGAGACGAAGCTCGAGACCGACCGCCGCCGCATCCTCTCCCGTATCTCGAAGCTCCGCCGCAACCTCAAGGACCTCGAGAAGACGCGACGAACCCAGTCCAAGCGGCGACGGACGAACCAGGTGCCGATCGTGGCCCTGGTCGGCTACACGAACGCCGGCAAGTCATCGTTGATGAACCGGCTGACCGACGCGGACGTCCTCGAGCGAAACCAGCTCTTCTCGACGCTCAGCTCCACGGTGAGACGGCTCACCCTCCCACCGGGTACCGAAGTCCTGCTCTCAGACACGGTCGGTTTCGTCCAGCGCCTCCCCCACGAACTGGTGGAGGCCTTCCGTTCGACCCTCGACGAGATCGCAGAGGCCGACCTGCTCCTCCATGTGATCGACGCCTCCGATCCGGACGTCGAGAACCAGATCAGAGCAGTGCGAACGGTGCTCGGGGAGATCCCCGGGGCGGCCGAGATCTCCGAGATCCAGGTGCTCAACAAGGCCGACCTGTGCGACGCCACCGAGCTCGGGCGCCTCCAGAGGATTCACCCCGAGGCGGTGACCATCTCCGCCCGCACCGGCTTCAACTGCGGTGCGCTCCTCGATCGGGTCACCGAATCCCTGACGGCAGGCACCGTGGAAACGACGCTCGCCATCCCCTGGAGCCGGGGCGACCTGATCGCACACCTCCGGGGGTCGGCCACCGTGCTGAAGGAAGAACCCCTCGAGGAGGCCATGATCGTCACGGCCCTGCTCGGGCGATCCACGCGGGAGCGATTCGAGGAGTTCGTGACGGCGGGTTGAGCCGGGACCGCCCAGGTTCAGTCAGAGGTGGCGGAGAGCGCCGCACCAACGATGCCCGCATTGTTCTGCAGGTGAGCCGGCCGGATCGGTGCCGTGGCCAGCAGGAGATAGCCGAATCGGTCCCACTTCCTGCTGATGCCACCACCGAAGATGATGAGGTCAGGTGAGAGCAGCATCTCGACGTGTGCGAGGTAGGCGTTCACCCTCAAGCACCACTTCGCGTAGCTGAGATCGTCACGCTTGCGGGCCTTGGCCGAGGCGAAGCGCTCAGCGTCATCCCCCCGGAACTCGAGATGACCGAATTCGGTGTTGGGAACGAGGACACCGTCCCGGAAGAGAGCGCTCCCGATTCCCGTGCCAAACGTGAGCAGGAGAACCGTGCCATTCGCCCTCTTCCCGGCACCAAAGCACATCTCGGCCGTCCCGGCTGCATCTGCATCGTTCGTCGCCCGGACACCAGCCCCTGTGGCCTTGGAGAAGAGCTCATCGAGATCGACCCCCAGGAATGATGGATCGACGTTCGCAGCCAGGCGGGCGATCCCGTTGCGGATGGTGCCCGGGAACGCCACACCGACGGGCCCCGAATACTCGAAGTGGGAGACGATCTCCGACACGGATGTGGCCACTGCAGCGGGTGTGGCAGGCGACGGGGTCTTGACGCGGTACCGCTCGCTCACCATCTCGCCAGTGTCGACGTCGACCAAGCCGCCCTTGATCCCGCTCCCGCCGATGTCGATCCCGAGCACGCCACTCTCCATGAGCGGAAGCCTACGCCGGCGACCGGCTCCGCCGTCCGCCGAGGACGTCGAGACCGGACAGAGCCTCCCTTCAGGGCGCGGTCTCGGTACGTGGTCGGACCGATCCAGGCGAGGGAGCCTGGAGGGCGACGCCGGCGGCGCGACGAGGACCGCCGTGGTGTGCGCGACAGCCTTCTAGCCTTCGCTGCACATGGCCACCATCCTCGTGACGACCACCGGAGAGGACCGACCCGGGATCACCGCCGGCCTGCTTGGCGTGTTGGCGGACGGGGGCGCCGAGGTGCTCGACATGGAGCAGGTGGTCATCCGCGGACATCTCACCCTCGGACTCATCGTCCGGTTCGACGACGGACAACCCGTCACGAAGAACCTCCTCTACTACGGGTACGAGGCGGGAGTCCAGGTCCGCTTCGAGCTGGTGGATGGCGATGACGACGCCGCCGATGGCCTCCCCCGCCACGTTGTCACCGTCCTGGGAAGCGATCTCTCGGCGGTCGGGATGAAGGCGATTGCCGACACCATCGCCGAGCACGGGGCGAACATCGATCGGATCGTTCGCCTCTCCACCTACCCGGTTCGTTCGTTCGAGTTCGAGGTGTCGGGTGGCTCCCAAGCCGAGATGCGACGATCCCTCCTCGAGGTGGGTCGTACGCACACCATCGACATCTCCGTCCAGCGGCTCAGCCTCGAGCGTCGGGCGAAGCGACTGGTGGTCCTCGACATGGACTCGACGCTCATTCGAGATGAGGTCATCGACCTGCTCGCCGAGGAAGCGGGTGTGGCTGAGGAGGTGGCGGCGATGACCGCCAGGACCATGTCGGGGGACCTCGACTTCACTGCGTCGATCGAGCATCGGGTGGCTCTCCTGGCGGGCCTGCCGCTGGCGCGCCTCGAGGCGGTCCGGGACCGGATCCGGCTCACGCCCGGGGCGCGGACGTTCATCCGTACCCTCCACCGTCTCGGGTTCAAGACGGCGGTGGTGAGTGGTGGGTTCACGATCTTCACCGATTGGGTCGCCGAACAGCTCGGCCTCGACCACGCCCACTCCAACACGCTCGAAGTGGTCGACGGCAAGCTCACCGGACGGCTCCTCGGGCGAGTGGTCGACCCGACGCGCAAGGCCGAGTTGCTGCGGGAGATCGCCGACGCGGAGAGCATCCCCTACGAGCAGGTCGTGGCGGTCGGCGATGGCGCCAACGACCTCGAGATGCTCGACGCCGCGGGGCTCGGGATCGCCTTCAACGCCAAACAGATCGTCCAGGATGCTGCCGATACGTCGCTGAATGTCCCCTACCTCGACGCCATCCTCTTCTTCCTCGGCATCCGCCGCGCCGAAGTCGAACAAGCCTGACCCGGTAGCTGCGAACCCAGGGTTCCAGACCACACCGTTGGGCGTTCCGCGGGCCCGAGACCACATTCAGGTGGTCTCCAGCCCATAGTTGCACCGCCGCGACGACCCCCTTAGTTGCACCGCCGCGACGACCCCCTTCCATCGACATCCCGAATCAGGCATGATCGGGCCGTGTTCGAACCTGCGCTCCGAAGAGCAGCCCTCCAAGGAGGAGTTGCCCGACGCGACCAACTCCTCGAACTCGGCGTCACCGCCCGCCAGATCGACCATCGCCTCCAATCGGGCACCTGGACTCCAGTGATCGAGGGCGTCTATCGAATCCTCCATCTCACGTCTTGGCACGACCGATTGGCGGCAGCAGTTGCAGGCCTTCCCAACGCCGTGGCATCTCATCAATCGGCCGCCCGCCTGCTGTTGCTGCCGTTGCCGCCGACACGCGAGGTCATCGTGACCGTTCACTCGAGGACGACGCACACCTGGCCCGAGGCGACCGTCAGACGGTGCAGCGACCTTGCGCCGTCGGACATCACAACGGCGGGTCGAATAGCGACCACGACCCCGGCTCGGACGTTGTTCGACCTGTCAGCGCACCTCTCGGAACCCACGTTCATCGACCTTGCCGACACGCTTGCTTCGACCGGCACCGTCGCCATCGATCGCCTGGACCGGCTGGCAGAGCGTCTTTGCCGGAGGGGGAAGGCAGGGTCGGCTGTGGTCCGGCGTTACTTGGTCGATCGTCCGGCCGGCGCCTCCGGTTCACCCCTCGAGATCAGGGCGATCACACTTCTCCGTAGCGCGGGGCTTTCGCCTCTTGCCGAGTTTCCGATTCCTTGGAGCCCCTCGGAACGCTTCGACCTTGCATTCCCAGACCAACGCGTGGCAATCGAACTCGACTCCGTTCGATGGCACTCAACACCGGGTCAGTTCGATGCGGATCGGCGTCGAGATCGAGAAGCGCTCCTCCATGACTGGCGAGTCCTCCGATTCACCTGGCGGGACATCGACAACCAACCGGCGGAGACAATCGCATTCGTCTTCCAAGCCCTGGCCCTCCCGGCCTGAGGGAGTCGTTCCGTGGGCCCGAGACCACCTCAATGTGGCCTCCAGCCCAGAGAACCCGTTTGAGGGTGGTCTGGAACCCTGGGTTCGGCAAGCAGGTGGGGTCAGGCGGTGTAGGTGGTGGAGGTGGTGGTGCCTCCGGTGCCGGTCCAGTTGGTGTGGAACCACTCGCCCCGCGGGCGATCGGTGCGCTCGTAGGTGTGGGCGCCGAAGTAGTCACGCTGGGCTTGGATCAGGTTGGCTGGTCCGGAGGCCGATCGGTATCCGTCGAGGAACGAGAGGGCCGATGCATAGGCCGGCACGGCGAGTCCGGCCAGGGCGGCATGGCTCACCACGGCCCGCCACCCGGGGATGGCCGCCTTGATCGCCCCGGTGAAGAACGGATCGAGGATGAGTGCCTCGAGGTCGGGCTGGCGCCGGAAGGCAGCCGTGATGTCATCGAGGAACGCCGCCCGGATGATGCAACCACCTCGCCACAGCCCGGCGATCACCCCATAGTCGAGGTCCCAGCCGTGCTCCTCGGCAGCCGCCCGGAACACCATGAAGCCCTGCGTGTAGGAGATGATCTTCGAGGCGTACAGCGCGTCCCGGATGTCATCGACCGACACGGTGGGCGTACCCGGGAGAGGGACCTCGGGGAACAGGGCGGATGCCCGTTCCCGCTCATCCTTCAGGGCGGAGACGACCCGGGCGAACACCGCCTCGGCGACCAGCGTCATCGGTTGGCCCAGGTCGAGGGCCGAGATCGCCGTCCATTTGCCGGTCCCCTTCTGGCCGGCCGCGTCGAGGATCCTCTCGACGAGCGGGCTGCCGTCATCGTCGAGATAGCCGAGGATGTCGGCGGTGATGTCGATGAGGTAGGAGTCGAGCACCCCGGCGCCCCACTCCCGGAAGATGCCGGACAACTCCGCGGCCGAGCGCCCTTGGGACCTGAGCAGCCAGTACGCCTCCGCAATGACCTGCATGTCACCGTATTCGATGCCGTTGTGGACCATCTTGACGTAGTGCCCGGCCCCACCCGATCCCACCCAGTCACAGCAGGGTGCCCCATCGGAGGCCTTGGCAGCGATCGCCTGGAAGATCGGACGCACCGCCGGCCAGGCCTCACGGTCGCCTCCCGGCATGATCGACGGGCCGTGGCGGGCGCCCTCCTCGCCCCCAGAGATGCCGGTCCCGATGAACCGGATACCGTGGGTGGCGAGCTCCCGCATCCGGCGTTCGGAGTCGGCGAAGTGGGAATTCCCCCCATCGATGATGATGTCCCCTTCCTCGAGCAGCGGAATGAGCGACGAGATGGTGGCGTCCACCGGGTCCCCGGCCTTCACCATGAGCATCACCCGTCGCGGGCTGGCGAGAGTCGCGACGAGGTCTTCGAGGGACCTGGTGCCGATCACAGCCGTGCCCGCAGCTGGGCCGGCGAGGAACTCGTCGACCTTGGAGGTGGTTCGGTTGAAAACGGCCACCGTGTAGCCATGGTCGTCCATGTTGAGGACGAGGTTTTGGCCCATGACGGCCAGCCCGATGAGGCCGATGTCCGCGAGAGGTGGCATGCAGGCGAGACTAGGGCCTCGTCCGGACCTGCACACGCCGTCTGGCAAGGGTCAGGCGAGGGTCCGGCGGTAGCATGGGTCGCCGCACATCGCCTTCCCATGGAGTTCTTCGTGTCCGACGACCCCTACCGCCTTCCCCGCCTCGCCGTCCCCTCCCGCTACGACATCCTCCTCGAGCCCAACCTCACCGACTACACGTTCGACGGCCGCGTCTCGATCGACATCGACGTTCCGATCGCAACGAGCCGATTGGTGCTCAACGCCATCGAGCTCGAGTTCCATGAGGTCGACGTCGACGGCCTGGTACCGGTCTCGGTCGTTACTGACGAGTCGACCCAACGGGTCGAGTTCACCTTCGACGAACCGATCGAGCCGGGCTCCCACGCGCTCGACATCCACTACACGGGGACCATCAACGACAAGCTCCACGGCTGGTATCGGTCGGTGTACACCGACGACGACGGCAACGAGCAGGTGGTCGCTGTCACCCAATTCGAAGCTGCCGACGCTCGACGAGCGTTCCCGTGTTGGGATGAGCCCGCCTACAAGGCGGTGTTCGGGGTATCGATGATCGTCCCCTCGCACCTCACCGCCCTCTCCAACTCGAGGGAGATCGACCGCGACGACCTCGACGATGAGACCGCCCAGATCACCTTCGCCGACACCATGCCCATGTCGACCTACCTCGTTGCGTTCATTGTCGGGCCCATCGACGTCACGGCCCCGATCGACGTGGGCGGGGTCCCCGTGCGCATCGCCCATCCGCGGGGCAGGGGCCACATGACCGCCTGGGCCGAGGAGGTCGCAGAGGTGTACCTCGTGTGGCTGTCGGAGTACTACGGAATCCCCTACCCGGCCGACAAGGTCGACCACATCGCGGTCCCCGATTTCGCGTTCGGGGCGATGGAGAACCTTGGTGCGATCGTGTACCGCGAGACAGCCCTCCTCCTCGACCCCGCCACCAGCGGGCAACACGAGAAGCGACGGATCGCCGACGTCGTCGCCCACGAACTCGCACACATGTGGTTCGGGGACCTCGTCACCATGCAGTGGTGGGAGGGGATCTGGCTCAACGAGGCGTTCGCCTCGTTCATGGAGATGAAAGCCGTCGACGCCCATCACCCGGAGTGGGACCGCTGGCTGGCGTTCGCAGCCGACCGTGGAGCCGACCGCTACGACGCACTCATCGTCGACGCCCTCTCCACCACCCGACCGGTCGAGTACGCAGTCAACTCCCCCGCGGATGCCAACGACATGTTCGATCCCCTCACCTACGGGAAGGGGTCGGCAGTACTGCGCATGATCGAGCAGTTCATGGGAGAGGAGGCATTCCGCTCAGGCGTCGGCTCCTATCTCCGGGCCCACGCCCACGGCAACACGGTCACTGCTGACCTGTGGGCCGGCCTTGCCGGGGCCACGGACCTACCGGTCAACGCTGTCATGGACACGTGGATCCTCCAATCGGGCTACCCCCGGGTGGATGTGCGCCGCACCGAAGGCGGGATCCAAGTGAGCCAGCGACGATTCCTCTTCGTGGACGACGAGACCGACACCACCCTGTGGAAGGTCCCCCTCCAACTCCGCTACTCGGTGGCCGGCAAGGAACACCACATCAGCCATCTCCTCGAGTCGGACGAAGAGACCCTCGACCTCGGGGACGTGGAGTGGGTCACGGCCAACGCGGGAGGGCACGGCTTCTACCGGGTCAACTACTCGGCCGACCTCTTCGAGTCACTCCTCGCCGTCGTCGAGGGCCTCGACCCGCTCGAACGATTCACCGTGCTCGATGATGCAGGTGCCTTCCTCCTGGCGGGTGATCGCTCGGCAGCGGAGTGGCTCGAACTTGCAGCGCGGTTCGAGGATGAGGACCGCTACCAGGTGTGGCAAATGCTCATCGGCCACCTCGCGGTCATCTCGAACGTCATGGACCCGACCGAGTTCGCCGCCACCGCCGAGTGCCTTCTGCGGCCCATCTACGACCGCCTGGGCTGGGACCCACAACCGGGAGACACGGAGCTCCGGTTGGCGCTACGGGGCCTCCTCATCACCGCCCTGGGCGTCCAGGCCAACGACCCGGCGATCGTCGAGCGGGCGCTGGCAGAGATCGACGCCGTCATTGCAGACCCCGCCGGCCGGCAAGCGGATATCACGAAGGCGATCATCGACGTGGCCGGGGCCCACGCCGACCCGGACCTGTTCGACCGCCTGGCCCAGGCGTACCCGAAGGCACCGACCGCCCAACTCCAACAACGCATCCTGGCAACCCTGGCAGCGACTCGGAGGCCCGAACTGGCACAACGGGTGGTCGATATGGGAATCGACGGTGCCATCCGCAACCAGGACGCCTCCTGGGTGGCCGCCCGCCTCATCAAGAACCGACACGTACGTGGTGCAGCCTGGGAGCGACTCCGCCAGCGGTGGGACGAGGCGATCTCGGCCTACCCGCCGTCCACCCATCGCCATTTCGCCGAAGGGCTCTCCGGTTTCTTCGAGCCGGAACTCGCCAGGGAAGTGCAAGCGTTCTTCGCTGAGCACCCGATGAAAACGGCGACGAAGTCAACGTCACAGCACCTGGAGCTCATGGAGGTACACGTGGCGCTCCACGAACGGGAGACCGGGCGAGCAACGAGCACGAGAGAGGCCACCTGATGAGGATCACCGTCCAACTCCATCCCCAACACGCCGAGTACGCCGACATCCGCGACGCCGTACGACGAGCCGAGGACCTCGGCGTCGACACGGTCTACAACTGGGACCATTTCTACCCGCTCTACGGCGAGCCCGAGGGAAAGCACTTCGAGGCATGGACCATGCAGGCTGCCTGGGCAGAGCAGACAACGTCGATCCAGGTCGGCTGCCTGGTGACCTGCAACACCTACCGCAACCCCGAACTGCTCGCCGACATGGCCCGGACGGTCGACCACATCTCGGGTGGCCGCTTGGTCCTCGGTATCGGATCAGGCTGGTTCGAGAAGGACTACGACGAGTACGGATACGAGTTCGGCACGGTTGGAAGCCGACTCGACGACCTCGCCACCGCCCTCCCCCGCATCGAGTCCCGCCTGGCCGCGCTGAACCCGGCCCCGACCAGGGACATCCCGATCCTCATCGGGGGTGGGGGCGAGAAGAAGACCTTGAAGCTGGTGGCCAAGCACGCCGACATCTGGCACACCTGGTACAACCCGGCGAAGCCCGCAGGGTGGCTTCACAAGAAGGACGTCCTCGCCCGCTGGTGTGACGAAGTCGGTCGGGACATGGCTGAGATCGAGCTCTCCGTCGGTGGGGAACTCACGCCGAACGTGGGCGATGACCTCGTCGCGCATGGAGTGGCCGAGATCACCATCGGCCTCAATGGGCCCAACTACGACATGAAGCGGGCGGAGGATTGGCTCGCCTGGGCCAGGTCCTGACCGGCCGATAGCATTCAGCGGACACAATGCACCTCACCCACTCCCAGGGCCCCCACCGATGACCCTCGGCATCCTCTCGATGCTCGGGGGCCTCGTATTGCTGGCGCTCGCTGCCGACCGGTTCGTCACCTCCGCCGCCCGCTTGGCCAAGCTGTGGGGCATGTCGACGCTCCTCATCGGGGCCCTCGTCGTCGGCATGGGCACGTCACTCCCCGAGCTGCTCGTCAGCATCACGGGGGGCCTCGACTCGTTCGACCTCGGGGTTGGCAACATCACCGGGTCGAACGTCGCCAACCTGTCGTTGGTGCTCGGCGTCGCCGTGATCGTCAGCCCGATCTACGGCTCGCGCGTGGTGCTGAAGGACGAGGGCTCGGTCACCCTCATCTCCATGGGCATGTTCACCGTCGTCCTTCGGGACGGGACCCTGGACCGCTTCGACGGGATCGTGCTCCTCATCACCATGGTGTGGGCGCTCTGGCAGTTGTTCCACCTCGAGCAGGGCAAACCCGAGACGGAGCTGCTCGGACAGGTCGCCAGCAAGGTCGAACCACCCAATTCGTCGGGCAAGGAGCTCCTGTTCGCCGTGCTGGCGCTGGGGGTCATGCTCTACGGCGCCAGCCTGCTGACCGACGGTGCCCTCGTCATCGCAACGGAGGCCGGACTGAGCGAGGGGTTCGTCGGACGGACGCTGGTGGCGGTAGGCACGAGCCTCCCCGAGCTCGCCGCCGCCATCGCAGCCGCCCGCAAACGCGAACACGACATGATCCTCGGCAACCTCCTTGGCTCGAACATCTTCAACTCCGCCCTCGTCGGTGGGAGCTTGGCGATGATCTCACCCGGCGTGCTGGTCGAGCCCGTGATTCCGAGCCTGGCGTTCATGATGGGGATCGTGGCCTTGGCGGGGGCATTCGCCGTGTCGCACACGATCAATCGACTCGAGGGCGTCGGCTTGCTCGCGGCCTACGCCGCGTTCGTGGTGTTCGCCTGAGATCAGGGTGGCGTCCGGGGATCAGGAGCCGCGCTCCGCTCGGTCCTTCTCCTGGGCAGCCCGCGAATCAGCGAGGACGATCGCGAACAGCGAAGCTGCGTAGTCCTCCTCGAGGCCTTGAAGCCGAGCTTCCTCCCGGATGATCGCCAACAGCTCCTCCTCGCGGTTCGGGATGAGCACGGGCATTCCCCGTTCGGCCTTGACTCGGCCGATCTTCGTCGTGACCCGCCGACGCCGGGCAAGGAGCCGCACAATGTCGCGATCGATGAGGTCCACGGCGTCGCGCAGGCGGTTGATACCGAGACGATCCATGAGGATCGAGAAGTCGCTGGGGGTCAGCTGCCCGTTGGGGTTGATATGGGCCTCGGCGGGGGCCTGATGGACTTCGATCATCACCCCGGACGCCCCCACTCCCTGGGCGGCGAGCGCCAGCGGAGCCACCGATGCCGGGTCGGTCACCGCGTGGCTCGGGAAGACGATCACCGGAAGGTGGCTGGTCTCCTGGATCGAGGGCACGGCAGAGATGTCGAGCGTGTCGGTCCTCTCGAAAGCGCGAATGCCCCGCTCGCACAGCACGACACTCCCGTTGCCCTCCGCCAGCACATATTCGGCGGCCCACAACCACTCGTCGAGAGTCGCCGACGGGCTGCGCTTGAGGAGCACGGGCTTCTGGGTCTCCCCCACCGCCTTCAGAAGTTCGAAGTTCTGCATGTTCCCCGAGCCGATCTCGAGCATGTCGACATGGCCGGCCACCGCCTCGGCGTCCCGCGGCTCCGCGATCTGGGTCACGGTTGGTAGACCCACCGCCTCCCCGGCCTCCGCCAGCATGCGAATCCCGGCGAGGCCGAGAGGTCGAGCGCCGCCGACGTCACCGGTCATGGTCACCGTGTTGCCACGAAGCATGCGAGCACCAGCTTGCTGGACAACCTTGGCGAGGGCGTGGATCTGCTCCTCCGACTCGATGAGGCATGGTCCGGCGATCACCGGGAACGGGTCCGACCCGAAACGTACGTCACCCACCGTCACGACGGTGTCTGCGGTGTGCTCACTGCGATGGGTCTTACGTTCCATGATTCTGTCTTCCTTGATCGGCCCCGAGCAAAGGAAAAGCCCGGAGCGGGGACTCCGGGCTGGCGATTCTCTCGACTGCGGGGCTTCAGCAGCGTGTGAGATCGGCCCGGACATCCGTCCAGGTGAACCCGAAATACACGAAGCCGTAGAGCTGCATTGCGGAAGAGCCTATAGCGTCGTCGGGCGAACGTAAAGCTCGGACCAGCCCTGCTTCTCAGGCCTGGGATCCGGGCTCCAGCTCAGCCACCGGCTGGCGCTGGTACTCGCGGTCCGCTTCCTCACTGATGGCCGGCGCCAGCCGACGGAACACAGCCAGGAGCACCACCCCGAGCAGGGCGGCAGCCAAGGCACTCCATTGGCTCCAAGTCCAGGAGCCGAGGGTGCGATCGGCAGCCACCGCCCCCAACTCCCCTTCGGGCACGAGGCGGGTGAAGTCGATCAGGAAGCGCTGGATCCCGTACCAGACGACCCAGAAGCCGAGCAGTTGTCCATAGTGCCGACTCCGCCAATAACGACGCAGCAGGTACAAGACACCAATGAGGGCGATTGCCCCGAGCATGTCGTAGAGCCCGGCGTGGTGATAGGAGGCACACACCTCCCCGACAGGCGTACCCGACGCATCACACGCTGCCTGCAGGATGGTGTGCTGGGGAGCAGGTTCGTACCCTGGTTTGAGACCGAAGGCGAGCAGGCCATCGGACTCCGCGCCAAGGTGTTCCACGATTGCGAGGTCGCCGATGCGGCCAACGATCGTACCGAGGGCCAGGCCAAACGCGATGAAGTCGCCGAGCGGAAGGAACTTGAGGCCGAGCATCCTCGTTCGGGTCACGGCTCCGATGAGCCCTCCGAGGAATCCTCCCATGATCGAGAAGTTCCCCTGGATCGGGTTCAAGGCCTCGAGGAGAGGCATACCGTCGGCGATGGCGGCTGGGGAGGTGAAATAGCGCGCCCCGAGCATGGCACCGACGAGGCCCCAGGTGAGGATCGACTGGAACTTCTCGGAGTCATATCCACGCTCACGGACGTGCTTGGTGGCGAGCATCGCCCCCAGGAGGAACCCGACCGCGGCGAACAGACCATGGAGCGAGAGGCGGAGGGGGCCGAGCTCCCAGATGGGGATCGGCGGGTAGGAGATGACTGCTAGCACCCGACAAGGGTAGATGTCAGCTGGGTATGTGGCGGTGCCCGGCCGACTGTCCCACAATGAGGGATACCCTTCCCCACATGGCAGGGCGACGCATGATCGGATCGATCGGGGTACCGGTCGCACTTGGAGCGGCGGCGATCATCGGCCTTCCTCGGTGGCTTCGGACCAAGTTCACTCCTCCTCAGCGAGACCAGCCCCACGTCCCCGAGGACGTGGGACTCGATGCCGAGGAGATCTGGCTTACAGCCGTCGATGGGGCCTCCCTTCGGGCGTGGCACATCCCCCAACCCAAGCCCGCTCCCCTGCTGGTGGTCATCCACGGGTGGGGTGGGAACGCCAGCCTCATGCTCCCGGTCGGCCCGATCCTGTTCGACGCCGGGTACTCGCTGCTGATGCTCGACGCCCGCAACCACGGCGGCTCCGACCACACGGACCACATGTCGATGCCACGTTTCGCCCAGGACATCGACGTGGCACTCGACTGGGCAGCTGCCCTCCCCGACTCGCTCTCCCTCGGACTGCTCGGCCATTCAATCGGCGCCGGCGCATCGATCCTCGTCGCCTCGCGGCGCACCAACCTTGCGGCTGTCGTGGCGGTAGGTGCGTTCTCCCACCCCTGGGAGCTCATGCGGGAGGCACCGGCGATCGCTCGCATGCCCAGGGTTGCGCAATGGGCGATCCTCCGGTCGATGGAACGGGTGGTGGGCCAGACCATGGACGACATCGCCCCGCGGACCCGAATCCAACAGGCGACCTGCCCGATCATGCTTGTCCACGGGGGCCGGGACCAGGTGATCTCCCACCGCGACTTCGACGAGCTGTCCCGCCTCTCCCCGCCGGGATCGGAGGCCCTGCTGGTCCCCGACGCCGTGCACGATCGCCTCGACGAGTACGCCCCTCACCTCTCGCATGTGCTCGGGTTCCTGGCCAAGCACCTCAGGAGGAGCTCCGCGTCAGCGGCCGCCCCGAAGGTGGTCGAGCCCTAGGGGCGACTGGCCCGGGCTCGTGCTCGGGCTTGTACCCTGCCTCCCTACAGGTCCAGCGTGCGGCGCTGATTGCTGCGCGTGGTCCGGGCCTTCCTGCCAAACGTGTCCCGGATGTCGCTGATGACATCGGCCACGGAGTCCGTTGCTTCCGGTGGACCCCCGGCGATGGCATCGAGTGCACGCTCCATCGCCCCTTCGACGTTGGTCACCCACGCTCGCGTGCCGGCGACCGCCACCACCACTCCGATGATGAGGAGGGGAACGAACAGGTAGATCCATGCCAACGGTTGCAACGCGGCAATCGTGAGCGCGGTGGCACCACCGATACCGACAAGGCTGAATCCGCCGAGGATGGCCGCCGCCGCCCCCCGCTGGTAGGCGCCCGACGCTCGGAGCGAGACATTCACACCGCCCGGTACCGGCGTATGGACCACTTCGACGGCGCCGGTACCGCGGAGGTCCTTGCCGCCGGCATTGAGGCCGAGGCCCGCACGAATGTTCGCCAGCGGCCGAGGGTCCTTCTCCCACACCTCGAGCTCGCCGTGGCGGCGCCGCACCCGCATCCCCTCGCTCTTCCCCAGCCATTGACGGGTCCGCACGGCGACCTCTTCCGGGTGACCGGTGATCACCCGGGCTGCAGAGATCTCCCCCGGGATGAGCGACCGACTGCTCGCCGTGTGCGATGTTGACAACTCCTGGGCTATCGCCTGGGAGACCTCATTGGGCGAGACGCCCAATTCGAAGGCAATCCGCACGATGTCGTCCGTGGAGAAGGTCTCTGTCTGGTCGGTCTCGGACTCGACGGCGCGGGCAATGATCCGTTCCACCTGCGTCCGATTGAATCTCATCCCGCCATCCGTCATCTCAACCTCCAGGGATCAGGACGACTACGCCCTCTGCATCGGCATCGACCTGCTCTTGGCTCCACCGCATCGGGTGGTACTCACCCACCTCCCACATGGGGGCGAAATCAATGTAGTGATCGTGGAAGGGGTGCCCCGACTGCCCCGTGGTGTGGATCGTCCTGCTGGCGGCGAAGTCGGAGAGGTCGACGATCATCCGCATGGACGGCGACCAGGTCACCTCGAACGAGTCGGGATTCCCCCACGCGGTTGCGTTCACCACCGACCCGGTGCCGCCGGGCTGGAAGCCTCCCCGGTTGAAGAGTGCCTCGATGAGCCCGATCCCCGACTTGCCCAGGGACTGGTTCTCGAACTCCGCCGTGTGGAGGTCACCCCAGGCCCACTTGTCGGGGTCGTCGCCAAGCCGATCCTCCAGTAGCAGCCAGGCATCGATCATCGACGAGGCCAGTATCGCGTCCATGTCCTCGACCCCCGGCGTCGTCACGTCGTCCCACCACGGGTCGGTAGGGGTGCCGACGAGGTCTCGGACGACCGTGAACCACCGCCCACCCCCGGTCGGCCAGGCGACCTCCGGCAGCTCGTCTCGGAAGGTCTTCGCCATGACCTGCTGCCAGGTGGCGTAGAAGAGGGCCGCAGGAGCGGAGTCTGACCGGGCTTGGAACGCATCGTTGCCGGTGGTCCATTCCGCAAGGAGTGCCTGTGCCGGCCGCAGCTGCTCGTCGCCGTCAACGGAGAGCAGTGTGTGCATGATCTCCTCGGCGAAGAGATCGTACGAGTCCGACTGAAGGGTGGCGAAGTCGTCTGCGGTGATCGGGGGGTCGAAGCTGCGGAGCACCTCGTACACCCTGGTTCCGCGGTATCCGTGGGCGAAATCCACACCGAGGTACGGGCCCTCGCCGAGACGCCACGGCGCCTGGTTGGCCGAGGCGATGATGCCGCCCTCGGGGTTGTACAGGGACGGCAGCTCCTCGAAGGGGATCCACCCGATCCAGTCGGTGTCGCTGGTCCACCCGACAGACGGATACTGACCGCCGGGGGTGCGACGGATCGGCACGTTCCCCGTGGCCTGGTACCCGATGTTCCCGTCGACATCGGCGTAGACGATGTTCTGGGATGCCACGTCCCAGAAGCTGGCGGCAGTTCGGAACTCCGTCCAATTCGTCGCCCGGTTGAGCCCGAAGATGGCCTGGATGATGGTGGATGGGCGCAGCGCCACCCATTGGAGGCTCACCACGAACTCGTCGGGGACCTGACCGAGCGCCGCCTCGTAGTCCTGGTCGGCGCTGCCATAGATGCCGGTCAACACCGGGCCATGCCGACTGGAACGCACCTCGATCTCGACGGGGTCGGAGCCCGCCACGAGAATCGTCTCGTCACGGGTGTCGAACGAGTGCCACGCACCGTCGACCTCGTACTCGTCGGGGTTGTCGGGGTTGACCTTCTCGATGAACAGGTCCATGTGGTCGGGGCCGAAGTTGGTGAGGCCCCACGCGATTCGGTCGTTGTGACCAATGATCACGCCCGGCACACCGGCGAACGAGAACCCGGCGACGTGCAGGCCGCAGGGTTCGCAGTGGAGGGCGTTCTCGAACCAGATCGAGGGCATCTGGATCGCCAGGTGCGGATCGTTGGCCAGGAGTGGCAGACCACTGGCGGTGAGTGCGCCGGAGACGACCCAGTTGTTCGACCCAAGACCGATACCCAGCGGGCCGATCAGGTCCTGCAGGCGCTCGTCCTTCCTGGCGAGTTCGTCGAGGGCCGGACGGATGGCGGCCATGAGAGCCGAGGACGCTGCCTGGGGGTCGGCGCCCGCAGCCCCCCCGAGCGTGGTGAGTTTGTCGTCCGGGAACGACGGGTAGAGCTGACCCACCCGCTCCACTCCGACAGCCGCAGCGGCAGCCGCCCGCTGGATCTCCTCGTCCATGTTCCCCCGGAGCTCCCACGCCATCATGCGTGCCCAGGTGAGGGTGTCGATGGGCTCCCACGGTTCTGGCTCATACCCGCGGTTCTGGAGGGCGAGGACGGCGTGTTCGAGGGAGAGACGGGACCCGCTGCGGCCCGCGAGGTAGGCGTTGACGCCCTCCGAATACGCCAGCAGGACGTCCTGGTCGCGTTGCGGGGCATTGGCGAACTCGACATGGGCCAGTTGGGTGAAGCCGAGGGATCGGAGGAAGACGTCGGTTTCGAGCTGGCTCTCCCCGAACATCTCCGAGAGGCGCCCCTGGCCGATGTGGCGCCAGAAATCCATCTGCCAGAATCGCTCTTGGGCGTGGACGTACCCCTGGGCAAAGAAGAGATCGTGCTCGTTGTCAGCAGTGATGTGCGGCACCCCGTCGACATCTCGCACGACCTCGACCTCGGTTGAGATTCCGGCAGCAGCCACCCGGCCGTCGATCATGGGGAACGAGCGACGCACCAGCCAGATCCCCGTGAGGGACACCAGGAGGATGAGGACGAGGACGACGTATCCGAGTCGTTTGAGAATCCGCATTGCCAGAGGTTAGGCGTGTGTGGCGCCGGCCCTACCCCGGTCTGTCTCCCGCGCGGTGGGTCAGCGAGCGGGGGACGGACTGGAGCGGCCGAGGTGCCGTTCGCCACGCTCGGCGGCCAATTCGATCTGCCGCTGACGCTCCGAGAAGCGTTCGAGTCGAGCCTCGGAGATCGTGTCGTGGCAATCCGGACAGGTCACGCCAATCACGTATCCGACGGTTCCACGCTCGCTCTCGCCGACGACCGCGTTGCAGTTCGGGCAGACCTCCAAGTCGCCGGGCACCACTCCGTGTCCCACCGAGACCCGCCGGTCGAACACGTAGCACTCACCCTCCCACAGGCTCTCTTCCTCGGGCACGACCTCGAGGTAGTTGAGGATCCCGCCCTCCAGTTGGTACACCTCGTCGAAGCCCCTCGCACGCAGCCAGGCAGTCGCCTTCTCGCAACGGATGCCACCCGTGCAGAACATGGCCAGTCTCGGCCTCTCGGCGGGGTCCAGGTGGGTCTCCACCCATGCAGGGAAGTCCGTGAACGACCTGGTCCGGGGATCCACTGCTCCCTGGAAGGTGCCGATCGCAGACTCGTAGTGGTTGCGGGCGTCGATGACGATCACGTCCGGCCGGCTGATGAAGTCGTTCCACTGCTCGGGGAGAACGTGAACCCCCGTCTCACCCTCCGAGTCGACCTCACTCACGCCGAGGCTCACGATCTCGCGCTTCAGTCTGACCTTCAAGCGAAGAAACGGGTCTGCCTCGGAGGTCGAGTACCTGACCACCAGGTCCTCGAATCGTGGGTCGGTTCGCAACGCATCGAACAGGGCCCGTAGGCCCTCCTCGGGTCCCGCGACGGTGCCGTTGATGCCTTCGTCTGCCAACAGCACGGTTCCGTTCACCCGGTGATCGCGGCAGAGTCCCCGCAGTACCGATTGCCAATCCGCATGGTCGGGGAAGTCGACGAACTTGTAGAAGGCGGCGATGTGGAACATCGACCAGAGGTTAGGGAACGACGATCGAACGGCCTAGGCGTGCCCGGACATGGCGTTGGAGATCAGCACCATGAAGTAGACGAGGACCCCGAGGGTGGCCAGGATCACCACCACTTCGGTCAGCCCGACCTTGATCTTCGGGCGACCACCCGAGAGGAACGCAAAGGTGAGGATCGAGCCCGCGACCACGACTGCGATGAGGGGGGCGATGGCGTGGAACGTCAGCAGGATCGTCCCGATCGAAACGACGAACACCCCGATCGCGGCCAGGATGAGGACCGGGAAGATGTACCCGGTGGCGAGGCGCTTGCGGACCACGAGGGCTGCCGCGTGCTCCTCGGGGCCGAGTCCAGAAGGAATCGCTGCCGCCTGGGAGGTGACACCGACCAGCCCGCCCACGATGGCCCCACCCACCACCGCGACGAGGAACGAGGAGCCCACCGGGATGTGTACGACGGCCTCGTCGAGAATGTCCGCGAATCCACGGCTGGCGACGACCGCCCCCAGTACGGCGCCGAACACGCTGCCGGCACCAAGGCCCACGAAGCTGGTGACGAGCGGATGGCGTTCCGTGCGGAAATCGCGATCCATCGCGGCCGGGACGAACGCGACGGCGTGGGCGATGAGGGCACCGACGACAGCCATGATCGCCGCCACCGACAGGATGATGCCCCCGGGATCAACGGTGGCGGTGGCGACACCCTCCATGACCCCCATCGCATCGAACGAGGCGGAGATGATCTGCATGGCGGCAGCCAGCCCACCCAGGGCCCCGAGGAAGGCGCCCAGCCGGAATCCCTGTCGGAGGCGGGCTCCGATCGCTGGAGGGTCGATGGGTTCCTCGGCGTCGGGGATCTCAACCTCTATCGGCGTCGGAACCACAGCGGTTGCGGCCGGAGCGGCTTTCGGGGCTGCCTGGACGACGGGAGCGGCCGCGGCGGCGGCCGGGGCGGCGGCGGCCGGGGCACTGCCCGCTGACACCGAGCCGCCTCCCCCCCACGCAGCCAGCACCTGGTCGACGGCCACACCCTGGGCGGTGGCCCGGGCACTGGCGGAGCGCATGACGAGTTGTTCGGGAACGCCCGGGAGGGCGGCGACCGCGGCGGCGAGGGAGTCACTCATCGGGGCCGCATCCTAGCCACGCGTTCACCCCGGTTGGCCTCGCTCGGAGCGACATTGGGCCGGGCGGAAGACCGATCGCTACTCCGCCGGCTCCGCATCGGCGGCTGACTTGGCAGCCGCCTTCGCCTTCGCCTGCTTCTCCGCATAGCGCAATCCAACGAACCCGAGCACCACGGGGACGGCGAAGTACAGGAACTCGTCCCAACCGCCTTGGTGTGCAAGAACCCACATGCAGGGGGAATGCTAGGTGGGAACCGTCGATGCTCCGGCTACGCCTTCGACCGACGACATCAACTTCAACTTCAACCAGAGTGCCTCCCCCTACGGCGCACCTGTCAGTGCCCTCCCCCGGCGTCATCGACCCAGGTGGCCATCAGGACCCCGTCCCGCTCCTCGTATCGCACCTCGACTGCGTCGCCCGACCGCATGTGCTCGGCGAGGTGAACGAGTGGGAACCCGGGGTTGCCGCCGGCGGGGTCGGGGACGAAGCTCATCTGCTGCTCGTCGGGGGTGACGATGGTGAAGGCTGCAACATCGGTGAGGTTCCCATCCACGGCGATGACCACACCGGTGACCGCGGCATGATCCGGCGGCTGGGCGCAGGCAACGAGGACGACAGCGAGGACCAGGGCAAGGAGGACCCTCATGCGAATGACTCCGGCCCCGTCTCGGCCAACTCCAGTCGCTCGCGCCGTTCCTCTTCCTGCTGCTCGGCCGACCACCGGAACCAGATGACCGCAATCACGATCCAAAGGGTGAAACTCCCTGCGAGCTTCATGATGATCCCTGAGATCGTCTGGTCCTCGAGGGCCGACCAGCCGAACAGCCGGGGGAACGTGTCGTAGATCGGGTAGATGACCGACCTGCCGAACGTGAGGAACGAAGCCGGCAGGATGGGTAGCACGGAGTGGCCCATGAGGTAGAGCATCTGCAGGGGACGGGGGAGCTTACGGACCTCGGGCAACGGGGACAGGACCGGCATCCACATGGCGAGGGCGGTGAGGAACATGGCGAAGTGGACCGCGAAGTGGATCAGCGGATTGGTGACCATGCCCTCGACGATCACCGGCCAATGGAGACCGACGAAGACGAGGCTGAAGAGGACGAATGCCCGCAGCGGCTTCGAGACCCAGCGGACGAGTCCGAGCAACCGCGTGTCGACCACCAGCATCCTCGCCAACCAGGTGGGCGTCGCCATGAGCAGGAGAGGGGCCGTGACGAAGGCGATGACGAGGTGCTCGACCATGTGGGCGGAGAACATCGATCCTTCGGCGAGGTCGTGGAACGGCCAATCGGACACCAGCCACAGGGCGCCGACGCCGGTAAACCACTGCCACACCTGCCGCCGCGTGACCACCGCCTCACCCGGGTCCACCTGGAGCGGGCCGATGCGCCGTATGGCGTAGGCGTACCCGATCGTGAGCAGGAGGACGGTCGCCCAGACATCGAAGTGCGGATGCCAGGCGAGGACCGCCCGCATTTCGGGTGTCAGGTCCACGTCAGCCCCTGGCGAATGCCACGGCCATCTCGGTGAGGACCACTGCGTAGACCCCGGTCGCGATGACGAACCCGATGGCGAAGAAGCGGCTGACGAGCGGTTTCTCGAACTTGACGTGCATGAACCAGCCGACAACGACGAGGAACTTCACCGCTGCCAGGACGAGCAGCGCCGGGGAGGTCATCGATGTCGTGACCGTGTCGAGACCTGCCTCGAGGTAGTAGAGGCCGACCTCGATGGCAGTGAGGACGGCGAGGAGGATCGCGATCCGGATGTACTGCGTGGTGGTGGGGTGTGCCATGGCTCGTTCCTACGGGATGAGGTAGACGATCGTGAAGATGACGATCCAGATGATGTCGACGAAGTGCCAGTAGAGACCGACCAGTTCGAGGTTGAGGCCCTGCGCATCCGTGAGGCCGTCGTTGCGAAGGGAGACCACGAACAGGATCAGCAGCATGAGCACGCCGATCATCACGTGGGCACCGTGGAAGCCGGTCAGGACGAAGAACGACGACCACACGGCGGCCGCGCCGAGACTCGCCCCGTTGGCCAGGAACTCACTGAACTCGAAGAACTGGCCTCCGAGGAAGGTGACCCCCAGACCGGCGGTGGCGAGCAGCCACGTGCGGGCCGACCCCTGGTCGTTCTCGGCGAGGGCATGGTGTGCGAGCACCATGGTCAGCGACGACATGAGGAGCACGAACGACGAGATCGACGTGAACGGGATGTCGTAGTAGTTGATCGGGTGCAGGGCATCGGTGGACGGCAGGCGACCCTTGAACAGCAGGTAGTTGGAGATGAGGGCCCCGAAGAACAGGAACTCCGAGCTGAGGAAGGCCCACATCCCCAGCTTCCGATTCTCGATGCCGGTCGACTCGTGGGCGGTGTGCGTCGTGCTCATCAGGCGTGCACCTCCTCCCCTTCGGCGTGGTCATCGTGGTCGTCATGGGCCTCCTCGAGCGGTTCGACGGACCAGCCGACGAAGGACCCGATCATCAGCAGGACGCCGACGATGAGGTACGGGAGCCCGGTCCCCGCCGCGAGGTAGGTGAGGCCGTAGGCGAGGAAGAAGATGCCGAAGCCCACCAGGAACGGGAAGTACGACGGTGCAGGGAGGTGGATCTCCTCGTTTGGATTGCGGCCGACCTCGACCAGTTGGCCGAGATACTCCGCGAGGTCCGGGCGGGGAACCGAGCGGCCCTCATCGTCCTCGGTGTATTTGTGATGCCAGAAATCGTCGAGCGACTCGACGGTCGGTTCCTCGGCGAAGTTGTAGGCAGGGACCGGAAGGGGAAGCGACCATTCGATGGTCCTTGCATCCCAGGGGTCGATGTCGACGACCTCACCCACTCGCTTGGAGCGGATGAAGTTGATGGCGAACAGCAGCACCGACGTAGCGATCGTGAATGCCCCGATCGTCGACACCAGGTTCCAGAACCCGACACCCTTACCCATTTCCTCGAACCACACCCAGGTGCGCCGCGGCATGCCCTGGAGGCCCAACCAGTGCATGGGCGCGTAGGCGAGGTTCATGCCGGTGAACATGAGCCAGAAGTGCAGCTTCCCGAGCTTCTCGCTCATCATGCGCCCGGTCAGGAGAGGGAACCAGTAGTAGAGGCCACCGAAGAGGCCCATCACCGCGCCTCCGAATAGCACATAGTGGAAGTGCCCGACGATGTAGTAGGTGTCGGTCTGCTGCCAGTTGGAGGGGACGACCGAGTGGGTCACCCCGGAAAGGCCGCCGATCACGAACAGGGACACGAACCCGAGCGCGAAGAGCATGGGCGTCGTGAACCGGATCTTTCCGCCCCACAGTGTTCCCAACCAGTTGAATATCTTGATCCCCGTCGGTATGGCGATCGTCATGGTGGCCAGTCCGAAGGCGGCCTGTGCGACCGGCGTGATCCCGGAGGCGAACATGTGGTGGGCCCACACCCCGAACCCGAGGAAACCGATCGCAGCCCCGGCGAACACCACCGCCGCGTAGCCGAAGAGCGGTTTGCGGCTGTACGTTGGAATGATCTCCGAGACCATTCCCATGGCCGGCAAGACGAGGATGTAGACCTCGGGGTGCCCGAACAGCCAGAAGAGGTGCTGCCACAGGACAGGGTCGCCTCCCGCCACTGCGTCGTAGAACACCGTCCCGAACTGCCGATCGAACATGAGCATGAACACCGCGACGGTGATGATCGGAAGCGAGAAGAGAAGGAGGAAGGCCGTCACGAACGTCATCCAGACGAACACCGGCATCCGCAACAGCTTCATGCCCTTGGCCCGCATGTTGAGGATCGTCACGATGAAGTTGATCGACGAGATGAGCGAGGCGAGGCCCAACACCTCGAGGCCGACCGCGTAGTAGTCCATCGCCGACCCGGGCGAGAAACCTGAGAGGCTGTTGGGGGCGTAGCCGAACCACCCGCCGTTGGGCCCCGAGGCGAGCCGAGAGGCGAACTCCGCCCCCCCGGGGAGGTTGCCACCCACGGGTGGACCGGCAGTCCCGAACAGGTAGGAGGATGACACGAAGAGCGCGCCGAACAGGAAGATCCAGAACGAGAGGGCGTTCATCCGCGGAAAGGCGACGTCCCGTGCCCCGATCATGAGGGGCAGGAGGTAGTTGAAGAAGGCTGCCGTCATCGGCATCACGAAGAGGAACACCATGACGACCCCATGCATGGTCATGAGGCTGTTGTATTCCGCGGCCGAGAGAAAGGTGTTGTCCGGTCGGGCGAGCTGGAGCCTGATCAACAGCGCGTCGGTACCACCGAGGAGGAATCCGAAGAAAGCCGTGTATCCGTAGAGGATCCCGATCCGTTTGTGGTCGGTGGTCGTGATCCATCCCCAGAAGCCGTCGGTGGATGACGGGCGCCGGAAGATGGTCTTCTTGGTGGAGCGGGTGAGGGTGGCGGCCATCAGTCAAGGCTCCTCAGGTAGGCCTCGAGGGCATCGATCTGGGCGGGTGTGAGATCGAGATTCGGCATGAACGACCCGGGCTTCCATTCCGGGGGATCGGCAAGCCACATGGTGAGGGCATCAGGGTCCTCCATCTCCAGGGTGGATCCCGCAAAGGAGCCACGGCTGGCGAAGTGGGTCAGTTCGGGGCCGATGGCGATGATGTTGGACACGGAGCTCTGGTTGACCCCCCGGATGAGATGACATCCTGAACACGCCAGCCCACTGAAGAGGTCGAGTCCTTCCGCTTCGAGCGACCCGGCCACCGGTTCGACCGCCGGTTCGGCCTGGGCAGCCAGCCACGCTTCGAAATCTGCCGGTTCGACTGCGATCACGCGCATCCGCATTCGAGCGTGGGAGAGCCCGCAGAACTCGGCACAGTGCCCGAAGTACTCGCCGGGTTCGTCAGCGAGCATGAGGAGCGTCGTCTCCTGGCCGGGGATCACGTAGCGCTTGCCATTCAGTTTCGGGATCCAGAAGTTGTGGATCACGTCTTCCGACTCCATGGAGAGACAGACTTCCTGGTTGGTGGGGATCACCAACTCGTTGGCCGTCCACACACCGGTCTCGGGGTACTGGAACTCGAAGAACCATTGGTGTCCGACCACGTTGACGTGGTAGGCGTCGGGGGCGCACTCGGTGTACTTGAACACCCGCGAGACGGTGGGCACGGAGATGGCGGCGAGGATGAGGACCGGGATCACCGTCCACACCACCTCGAGGCGAGCGTTCCCGTGGACCTGCTTCGGCTCGGTGTCGTCGCCCTTGCGGGCACGGAAACGGATGAGCAGGAAGACGAGCCCGCCCTGGACGAGCACGAACACGCCGGTGGCGATCCAGAAGACAAGCCAGAAGAGCCAGGCCAGGTCCTCGGCGATCGGGCCTTCGGGGGCGAGTGAGTCGAGGACACCGTCCTGGATCGTCAACGAACACGCGCTCAGCAGCGACGCCAAACCGACGAGCGGCAGGAGACGGCCGAGACCTCGGATACGCTTCACGTTGCTTTCCTTCCTCATTCCCGGTTCGAGCGACCGCAGACTCGCCAGCCGGGACGCGACGAGCGGCATACTAAGGCCCGGTGTCGCCGGAGCAAATCATCACGTCGGCAGCCCCAACCCGAGTCACCCCGAGCGGGTCGACTACGGAAGCACCGCTTCCACCGCTGATCGCAGTTCGGCGTCGCTCATGGCCCCCTCGAGGCGTGCGGTGATGATGCCGCCCCCATCGATGACGAACGTCCACGGCTCCGAGGGCAGGTTCCACTCGATGACCGCCGGCACGAGCTCGAGCCCGGCCGGGTCTGCGAGGTTCGTGTACACCTCGACGTGGATCCAATCGACCTCCCCTTCGCCGAGCTCCGCGCGGAGCGACCGCACCTGTCCGAGCATCGGACCACACGTGGCCGTTTGGCAGAAGGCCGGGGTGGCGAAGACCAGCACGGTCGGCCTCCCGTTGGTGAGGAGGACGTCGAGCGACTCGGCGTAGAGGCCAGGGTCCGGGTCCGGGTCGGTGGTGATGTCCGATAGGTCCTCCTCGACCGAGTCGTCGAGGGTGGCGGTGACACTGGCGATCGCCGGCTCGCCGACATCGCGCACGATCGAGTCCACTTCGACCATGAATGGGGAGTCGATGGTCGGGGGCCCGTCGAGGGGGGTCAGGACGGCGTTCCATATGCCCGCCTCGTCGAACTCGACGTTGGCGACGTAGAGGCCCCGCACATCGGGGATCATCCAGATGAACTCGACAGGGTGGGCTGACGTCGTCCCGGACGGGCTCGTGAGTTCGAGCCCGATCTGCATCAACGGATCGGCGAGGTCCGATCCGTCGTCGCCCCGGTAGCCGATCAACATGCGTTGGGCGCCGAGCCCGAGGCTCTGTTGGCCGTTGGCCACCACGGCCAACCCCTCCGGCTCCGGGGTGCAAGAGACGAGGACGAGGGCGGCCAAGAGGACGGTGGCGAAACGGCGCATGGGGGAAGGGTAGGTACGAGGTACGAGGTACGAGGTACGAGGTACGAGGTACGAGGTACGAGGAGCGAGGAGCGAGGAGCGAGGAGTTCGTTCTCCGTTCTCCGTTCTCCTCACTACCCTCCCGGGCCGAATGAGTGAAGCTCCGGTCATCACCGATCCGCTCGCTCGCAAGGCCGGCCTTGTCGAGACGATCCGCATCTACATAGCGCTGACAAAGCCCCGGATCATCGAGCTCCTGTTGATCACGACGATCCCGTCGATGGTGCTCGCCGCCGGCAAGTGGCCCTCGACCTGGCTTGTGCTCACCACCCTCATCGGCGGCTCCTTCTCGGCAGCGGGGGCCAACGCCATCAACAGCTACGTCGACCGGGACATCGATCCGATCATGCGGCGAACGTCCCGAAGACCGCTGGCTCGCAGAGTCGTCGCACCTGACCATGCCCTCCGCTTCGGGGTGATCCTCGGCACGATCGGCTTCGTCTGGCTGTGGCTCACCACGAACCTGCTCGCCGCCTCCCTCTCGACCGCGGCCCTGTTGTTCTACGTGTTCGTGTATTCGATCTGGTTGAAGCGCTCGACACCGCAGAACATCGTCATTGGCGGGGCAGCCGGTGCCGCCCCGGTACTCGTCGGCTGGGCCGTCGTCACGGGGTCACTCGCCCTGGAGCCTTGGCTCTTCTTCGCAGTCGTCTTCTACTGGACACCACCGCACTTCTGGGCCCTCTCGATGAAGTACCGAGACGACTACGCAGCGGCCGGGGTGCCGATGCTGCCGGTCGTCCACGGGGAGGAGCGGACCGTGCGCTCGATCATTCGCTACGCCTCCGTGCTGTTCGTGATTGCCATCCTCCTCGGGATCGGTGCCGGCCTGTCGTGGCTCTACCTCTCGGTGGCGGTCATGTCGAGCGTCTGGTTCCTGTGGGAAGCGCTCCGCCTTCTCAAGGACACCTCGCGGGCGATGAAGGTGTTCCATTACTCGAACATCCACCTCGCCCTCCTCTCGGCGGCGATGGTCGCCGACGTCCTCATCGGCTGACACGGGGCCAACCAGCGCAGCGGTCCTGGCACGACCCTGCGGGGATGGCGGGCTCCACCCGGGACGAATCGACACGGATTCCCAGCCCGTGTCGAAATCGGTGGCGGTCGTTCGTCGTATCTACAAAGGTATCCCCCAACAGGAAAGGACAGCGGATGCCAACGTACGCAGCACTCATCTACTCACCCGCCGAGACGGAGGGCCAGGGAACGCCCGAGATGTGGACGGAGGTGATGGCCGACTACAACGAATTCGGGGAGAAGGCCAACGCGGCCGGGGTCATCGCCGGCGGAGAGGCCCTCCAGGACACCGACACCGCCACAACGGTCCGGGTCGAGGGCGGCAAGGGCGGGACCGTGGTGACCACCGACGGGCCGTTCGCCGAGACCAAGGACGTGCTCGGAGGGTTCTACCTCCTCCAGTGTGCCGACCTTGATGAAGCCATCAAGTGGGCCTCCCAGATCCCCGGGGCGTGGCATGGCATGGTGGAGGTGCGCCCGATCATCGACTTCTCCGAAGGCGCGTGACCGAGGCGATCGAAGCCGCGATCCGGAATGAGGGTGGCCAGGTCCTGGCCACCCTCATTCGTCTGACGAGGAGCTTCGACCTCGCCGAGGACGCGCTCCAGGACGCCACGCTCGTCGCACTCGAGAAGTGGGCCGAGACGGGTGTCCCCCGCAACCCGGCGGCCTGGCTGACCCACGTCGCCCGCAACAAGGCCCTCGACCGGCTTCGTCGGGACGCCAACCGACTCACGAAGGAGGCCGAGGCCGTCCGACTGCTCGACCATCCCGGTGAGGAGCCCGATGGGACCGACACCCTTCGCCTGCTGTTCACGTGCTGTCACCCCGCCCTGTCGCCCGAGGCGAGGGTGGCCCTCACATTGCGAACCCTGTGTGGGCTCTCGACGCGGGAGATTGCCCGCGCGTTCCTTCAAGCCGAGGCCACCATCGGCCAGCGCATCAGCCGGGCAAAGCGGAAGATCGAGATCGCCAGGATCCCCTACCGGGTCCCCTCGGACGCGGACCTCCCGGATCGCCTGGCCGCAGTCCTCCAAGTGCTCTATGTCACGTTCACCGCCGGGTACACGGCATACGAGGGACCGTCCGATTCCCGGGTCGAGCTCGGGGAGGAGGCAATCCGGGTCACCCGGCTCCTCGCCGACCTGATGCCCGACGAGCCGGAAGTGTGGGGCTTGCTCGCCCTCATGCTCGCAACCTGGGCGCGACGCCACACCCGCCTCGATCTCTCCGGCAACACGGTGCTCCTCGCGGACCAGGATCGTTCCCGGTGGGATGTCGCTGCCATCGCGGAAGCCGACAATCTCCTGCAGGACGTGCTCCGCCCGGGCACCGTCGGCATCTATCAACTCCAGGCGGCCATCGCCTGCGTACACGCCCTGGCGCTGTCGGAGGACGCCACCGATTGGCCCCAGATCGCCCTGCTCTACCGACGTCTGGCAGCCGTCTCGCCCACGATGGTCGTCCTCGTCAATCAGTCCGTCGCCGAGGCGAAGGTCCACGGACCTTCTGCCGGTCTCGCCGTACTCGGCTCCGTTGCCGGGGATGGGCAAGCCGAGGGTTGGCACCTCTACTGGTCGACGAAGGGCACGTTCCTCGAACAGCTCGGCGAGGGCGACATGGCTCGAGCCTGCTTTCGGCGGAGCCTGGCTTGTCATCCCAACGAAACCGACCGTCGATTCCTCGAGGGGCGCCTCGCCGCACTCGAACGGCCGGGCTAGCCCGGTATTGACACGTCGGACGGGCGCGAGGCCCGAAAGCAACCGACGGCCAGGGACCAGGTGATCACGGCAAGGGCGGAGTGAACCAGTCGGAACCCGAGCTCGTTCGGTTCCGACCACACCAACCCGAGTGACCGGCCCCACAGGACCAGGGAGAACACGAGGAAGGCCACCGCGACTTCCCGAGCCGACCGGTGTCGAGCCCGAACGGCAACCACCCCGAGCAGAACGGCGAACACCAACGATCCCCCGATCCGGCCCCAGTTCCAGGCGTCGAATCGCTCCGCTTCGGTGAGCAGCGAAATGCGCCCACCCCATGAAGCGAGCTGCCATAGGGCCGCGGCACCGAACACCACCCGGGCTCGGGTGGGGAGCCGGGTCGGGCTCGAACTCATTCCTCCCACCGGAATGCCTTGGCGGCGGCCAGCGGGGCCAAGATGGCCCAGACGCCGAGGACGACCCACGCCGCCAGGGTGATCTCGCCCGCGCCCGTGGCCCAACGGAAGAGGGCTGCCAGCGGCGCCGCCGGGAGCAGGTTCGCCAGGCCGACCACCGCGTCGGAGAGGTACGAGGCCGGCACGATGACATCACCGATCCCGAGGAACACGAAGTAGAGCCCATTGGCAAGGGCGAGGGTGGCCTCCGCCCGAAGCCTGCCCGCCATGAGCAGAGCGAGGCCGGCCGGGCCGACCGTACCCAGCACCAGCGCCGCGACGAGGCCGGGCACGTGCACGGAGGGCGACCAGTCGAAGACCGTCGCCGCCACGAGCCACAGCAGCGCCAACTGCAGCACCTCGATGACCGTCACTGCCAGCGACTTGGCGAGTACCAAGGTCAACCGTGGGACCGGCGTGGCACCGAGGCGTTTGAGGACTCCGTACTTGCGTTCGAAACCGGTGGCGACGGCCAGGCCGACGAAGGCCGACGAGATGAGGGACAGGGCGAAGAGGCCAGGGACCAGCGTGTCGATCTCGATCCCGAGGATGCCCGTCCACCCAACGAAGAACAGCAGGCCAAGCGGGATCATGAACGTGATGAGGACCGATTCGCCCCGGCGAAGGGTGATGAGCAGATCGGCCTTGGCGATGGCGAGGAGGGATCTCATTCGCCCGACTCCCCTGCGATCTCGAGGAAGACCTCTTCCAGCCCGGTCGCCCCCACCCGGATCTCGGTGAAGTGGACGCCGTGGTCGACCGCCCAGGTGGCGGCCTTGGCCACCAACTCGGGGGTCGAGACGACCTCGATGATTGCGGCCTGGTGCCCGAGGGCTCGCACCGGTGCCCCGATGTGGGCTGCGAGCGCTTGGGTGTCGAACGGAGCGGACGCCCTGACCCGCAACTCCCCTCCCCCGGCTGTGAGTTCGGTGGGTGTCCCTTCGGCAAGGAGGCGTCCCCTGTTGACGATCCCGACCCGGTCGGCGAGGCGTTCAGCTTCCTCCATGTAGTGGGTGGTGAGGACCATCGTCACGCCCTCCGTCTTGAGGGCTTCGACGATCTCCCACGTCGTGCGCCGAGCCATGGGGTCCATCCCGGCCGTCGGCTCGTCGAGAAAGACGAGGTCCGGCCGCCCCACAAGGGCGATCGCCAGGGAAAGGCGCTGCTTCTGGCCGCCCGAGAGCTTCCGGTAGAGGGTGCGTTGGTGCTCCGTCAGCCCGACCAGCTCGAGCAATTCGTCAACGTCGCGCGGATCGGGATAGAAAGCGGAGAAGAGATCGAGCATCTCCCTCGCTCGAGCCCCGGGATAGAGACCACCCTCCTGCAGCATCACGCCGATCCGCGCGTGCAGTTGGTCCTTCTCTGTCCCCGGATCGAGGCCGAGTACCGAGACTGATCCTGCCGACCGGGGCCGCAGCCCTTCGAGGATCTCGATGGTGGTCGTCTTCCCAGCGCCGTTGGGCCCAAGAAGGGCGTACGTCTCCCCGGGCTCCACCCGGAGCGAGAGGCCGTCGACGGCCGTGAAACCACCGTACCGCTTCTCGAGACGGTCGATGACGATGGCGCTCAAGAGACCTTCTCGACCAGGCGGATGATGGCTGCGGCGTACTCCGCCGGGTGTGTGAGGGGGCCCTCGTGGCGGGCACCGACGATCTCAGCCACCTCGTGGAGGTTCGAGACACGTCCGACGAGTTGGTACTGGGCGGCCGGGGCGAGTAGTTGGTCCTTCGTGTTGATGATCACCGTGGTGGGGATACCGATCTCGGCGATCCACTCTGCCGAGTCGAAGCGGCCGATGGCGAACCCCGCCTCCCAATAGAGGGTGACATCCCGGTTGAGGTGCTCGGTCCAGAACCAGCGGAGGTGTTCGGGAGCCACGGCCCGGCTGTCCTTGAGGATCTTCGTCCGAAGCCACGTGTGCTCGAGTCGACTCACCCTGCCGAATGCCCGCAAGAGGACGATCCCGGCTTTGACGATGAACCCGGGCAGGCCCTGGGTATCCGGAGGGGTGGAGGTGGTTCCCGCCAGAACGAGTCCCCTGACCAGGTGGGGGTGCCGACGAGCGAGGGACTGGGCGATCATCCCGCCCATGCTGTACCCGACCACGACCGCGTCGTCCACTCCGAGGGCGGCCATGACGCCGGCTGCCTCGTCTGCATTCTGGGCGATGTCGTACCCGCCGCGGACGTGGTCGGACTTGCCTGTGTTGCGATTGTCGATAGCGATCACCCGGTAGCGCTCCGCGAGGAGTGGGATGATCCCCGGGAAGACGACGAGCGCGTGGTCACCCCACCCGTGGAGGAGGACAATCGGAGGAGCGTCGATCGGACCTGCCTCCCGAACGAAGAACTCCAGGTCACCGACGAAGACCGACCGTCCCGGGAGTCGAAGCGGATGCACCTGACCGGCGGCGAAGGGCGGCTGCGGCTCCGGGCCGAACAAGCGCCACGCCATCCATGCGACGAGCAGTTTCTTGAGGAAGCGCATGGGGCAAAGGCTATCGCCGTTGGGGAATTCAGAATCCGCGCCATCGTTCTGTCCCCCCGCTTGCGGGACAGACCAAGAAGCCGCTTCGCTCGCTGACCCGCTTGCGGGGGACAGGCGTCCTAGCTGGGCAGCTTCACGTACTCGAAGTCGAGGGGCTTGCGGTGGATGCCGCGGGCCGGCGGTGCGATCCACGTTGCGAAGTCACCGGCCCCGTAGCTCGGCTGCATGAGTTCGGTGATGAAGTCCCGATCCTCCCCGGTCGGAAGCCAACCCGACTGCTTCGCATCCCAGTCGGACGCCGTGATGACGGCTCCCCCGGGGTCGATACGATTGTCGGAGAACTCCCCGATGGCGCGGCTGAACGCGACATGGGGAAGTGAGATCTCGAAGTCGATGCCCTCCTCGGCGATGAAGCGGTTCCATCGCCGGATCCCACCGGCGCAGTCGTCGGAGAAGTCGTCCCGGAGGCGGGCGTTGAGCGCCGACAGGGCGGGAACGCTCACGCTGGCGACCTTCCCATCGACCATCTGGGGCACCGTGTAGGTCTCTTCGAGAAGCTGATGGTCGTCCTCGAGTTGGTCCTCGTGATACCTGCCCTTCAGGCCGGCCGTGTAATAGGACGCGGCGTTGGTCGAGACCTCGGAGCCGAACAGGTCGAGTGTCACCGAGTAGTGCAGGTTGGCCTTGCGCTGCACCAGCGGAAGCGGGATCACCCCGAGCTTGCGGACCGCCTCCTCGTCGTAGGGATCGTCGATCCCTGCCTCCCGCATCGCCCGTGCCGTGGCCTGCACGATCCGGCCGACACCGGTGACACCCACGAACATGTGGTGCGCCTCCTCGGCCAGCATGAAGCGGCACGTCCGCGACAGCGGATCGAACCCCGACTGGGCGAGGGCCTCCAACTGCATCTTCCCGTCGCGGTCGGTGAAGAAGGTGAACATGAAGAACGAGAGCCAGTCCGGGGTCTCCTCGTTGAACGCACCCAGCATGCGAGGGGTGTCCTCATCCCCGGAGCGGCGAACCAGGAGCGCCTCGGCTTCTTCCCTGCCATCACGGCCGAAGTACTTCTGGAGGAGGTAGACCATCGCCCACAGGTGACGGCCCTCCTCCACGTTCACCTGGAACAGGTTGCGCATGTCATAGAGGCTGGGAGCCGTCCGCCCGAGGATCCGTTGCTGTTCGACCGACGCCGGCTCCGTGTCACCCTGGATCACGATGAGGCGGCGGAGCATCGACCGGTATTCGCCCGGGACCTCCTGCCAAACCGGCTGTCCCTGGTGCTCCCCAAACGGAATCCGGCGGTCCTCGGCCTCGGGAGCCAGGAGGATCCCCCACCGATACTCGGGCATCTTGACATACCCGAACTTCGCCCAACCCTCCTTCTCGACGGAGATGGCGGTGCGCAGGTAGACGTCGGACGTCTGGAACCCGTCCGGGCCCATCTCCATCCACCAGTCGATGTAGCCGGGGTGCCACTTCTCGAGCGCTCGCAGGAGCTTGGGGTCGTCCCGCAGGCCCACGTTGTTGGGGATCAGGGCGTCGTAGTCAACAGCGGTCATTCGGAATCCTCGATGTGGCTCGTTCCAGCGAAGCATACGGAGCGCCAATGAGCAAGGCACGAGGTGCGGGCCCGCGTCTGTCCTCTGGGGGCTCGAGCCCGAGCTCGAGCTCGTGCTGAGTCGGCCTACACCCTTCGCGGGTCGTAGGTGGGGCGGAGGCCGGAGCCGTACATCTTGAGGGCGCCTTCCTCCCCGGCTGCGGACGGACGCTGGAAGATCCAGTTCTGCCAGGCGGTGAGGCGGCCAAAGATCTTGGTCTCCATCGTCTCGGGGCCGGGGAACCGGAGGTTGGCCTCCATGCCGGTGAGCGAGTCGGCGGAGAACGCGGCCCGGGCCTCGAGTACGAGTCGGATCTCGTCGTCCCAATCGATCTCGTCCATGGCATCGGTGAGGAGCCCCCGCTCGAGGGCGGACGCAGCGTCGAGGTCCACCCCGACTGCCTCCTCCAACTGCTCCACCACTCCATCGTGACCCCAGAAACGCGTCTGGAGGCGGGTGAGGCCGTTGGGCATGATCAGCGGCCCGAAGTTCAGGTCGGTGAGGCGAATCGTCGGAGCCGGACGCTCGTCATCCTCGAAGGCGCCGATGAGGCCGTAGCTGCGGTCGACCGCGAAGAGGATGTCGGCGAGGAAGCCCACGAAGCAGCTGCCCGGGGTGACGAAGGCCAGCGTGGTCCGGGAGGTGACGTCGAGGCGCTTCAAGAGGCGACGCCAGAACAGCACGACTTCCCTGGCCAACCAGTGGCTCCACCAGCTATCAGCCAGGAAGCGATCATGCTCGGCCACCAAGGAAGGGTCGCCTTCGGTACGGAAGACGAGTGTCCCCACACTGAGTTCGTTGAGACGGAGGTGGAGGAGCGCGTCATCGAGTTGCCGTCCGAGCGCGAGCGCCCAGTAGCCATCGCCAGCGGCTGCCAGGTCCAGGACATCAGGCGGTGGAGGAGCGTCCGGACCGCGCAGCGCGAGCGTGGCGATACCGGCTTCCCGGTCGATCTCCACCGAGACCCACTCGTAGTCGATGCGATCATCCTCGACGGTGCGTTCGATCCGGGTGAGCACGATGCCCGCCTCGGCCGGACGGTCGGTCTCGCCGGCCAACTCCTCGGCACGTGCCTCGACGAACTCATCGAACCGGGACGTCGGGACGGTCACATCCACCAGGCCCCAGTCGACGGCCTTCTGACCCCGGATGCCCTCCTCGGTCGTGCAGAACACGTCCGCAAGGTCACGGCGCACGAGTCGCTTGTCGGTCAGCCGGGTGAGACCACCGGTCCCGGGCAGGACCGCGAGGAGCGGGACCTCGGGAAGGGAGACCGCAGCGCTCCGATCATCGACCAGGATGATCTCCTGGCAGGCCAACGCAAGTTCATAGCCACCGCCGGCAGCGGTGCCCCCCACCGCGGCCAGGTACACCTGGTGTGACTCGGCCGAGGCCTCCTCGATCCCGTTGCGGGTCTCGTTGGTGAACTTGCAGAAATTCACCTTGTGGGCGTGGTCGGCCTTCCCCAGCATCCGGATGTTGGCCCCGGAGCAGAACACGCGGTCCTTGAGGGAATCGATGACCACCGCCCCCACCTCGGGATGCTCGAACCGGAGACGTTGGACTGCGTCAGCGAGTTCGATGTCAACGCCGAGGTCGTAGGAGTTCAGCTTGAGTTCATAGTCGCCCAGGATGGGACGGTCGGGGTCGACATCCATGGAGAGGTGGGCATGACGGCCATGGAAGGTGAGCTTCCAATGGCGGTACTCGTCGGGGTGAGTGCGAAAGTCGATCAGGTCGGTCATCAATCGTCCGTCGTGGGAGGGCTGACGGTAGCGGTTGGGTCGATGCTGCGTCCACGGCCCGGGGCCAGCTCCGGCCCGGTGATTATCCGGGCGCCGCGTCGGAATGTGACATAGCTCCAAGCCCACGAGAAGAACACGAACACCCGGTTGCGGAAGCCGATGAGGTAGAAGATGTGAACGCCCATCCACGCCGCCCAGGCCGGGAACCCGCCAAAGCGGAGGCGTCCGAAGTGGGCGACCCCCCGGGCGCGTCCGATGGTGGCGAGCGATCCCTTGTCCCGGTATCGAAACGGGATGCGATCCCTCCCGGAGAGGTCGGCTGCCACTTGCCGGGCGACATGTCGACCCTGCTGCTTGGCGGCGGGCGCCACCCCGGGAACGTGGTGCCCGTCGGAAGTGACCGAGGCGAGGTCACCAACGACAAAGACCTCGGGGTGCCCGGCGATCGAGAGATCCTGCCCGACGGGGACCCTCCCGGCGCGATCCCTCTCGATCCCGAGGGTGGCCCCGAGCGGCGACGCGGCCACTCCGGCCGCCCACAGGATTGTTCGAGCCCGGATCACCTCACCGTGCCGGAACGTCACGGTCGACTCGTCGACGGCCGTCACGACGGTCCCGGTCCGCACTTCGACACCAAGGGCCTCGAGCTGCTTCCGAGCGCTTAGGGAGAGGCTCTCCGGGTACAGGGGGAGGACCTGCTCGGCACCCTCGACCAGGACCACCCGCGCTCGAGAAGGGTCGATGTGGTGGAAGTCCCTGCCGAGCGAATGGACGGCGATCTCCTGCACCGCTCCCGCCAGTTCCACCCCGGTGGGGCCGGCCCCGACCACGACGAAGGTGAGCCACTCCTCATGGTTGGCCGGGTCGAGCTCTGCCTCCTCGAACGCTCGGAGGATCCGACGACGAATACCCAACGCGTCCTCGATCGTCTTCAGGCCAGGGGCGTAGTCGGCCCACTCATCGTGCCCGAAGTAGGAGTGCTGAGCCCCTGTGGCCACAACGAGGTAGTCGAACGGGATGACCCGTCCACGCTCCAACGTCACGCTCCGGGCCCCCAAGTCGATCCCGGTCACGTCTCCGAGCACGACTTCGCTGACATTCCGTTGTCCCCGGAAGATCCCCCGAATGGGATAGGCGATGTCGGACGGGTTGAGGGCGGCCGTCGCCACCTGGTAGAGGAGCGGCTGGAAGAGGTGGAAGTTCCTTCGATCGACGATCGTGATTGCTGCCGGGAGCGACCTCATTGCCTTGGCGGCGCTGAGCCCGGCAAACCCCGCACCGATCACCACCACCCGCGGGAGGTGTTCGCTCATCCCAGGACGACCCGGGCCTCCGGCCCGCCCACCACCAACCCGATGACAACCCCGCCGACCTCGAGCAGCGGGCTCTCCATCCCCGGCTCGACGGCCACCAGCAGGCCGCCACTCGTCTGGGCGTCGGCCAGCACCCGACGGGAGGAGACATCGGTGGATCCGAAGTCCGTGTACACCCCGGCGGCCACCAGGTTGCGTTCACTCCCGCCGGGCCAAACGTCGTCTTCGGCGAGCAGGAGAACGCCGGGGAGCATCGGGACGGATCCGACGTCGAGGGTCGCCGACACACCCGAGGCGGCCAGGACCTCGTGGAGGTGGCCGAGGAGCCCAAAGCCCGTCACATCGGTGGCCGCGTGGGCGTTGGCAGTGAGCATCGCCTCCGACGCTGCCCGATTGAGCGAAGCCATGGTCGCCACCGCCATCCCAACGAGGCCGTCGGGGGCGAGGCCTCGTTTGATGGCCGTGGCGGCGATCCCGGTTCCGAGCGGCTTGGTGAGGACGATGAGATCACCCGGCTGGGCACCGCCCGACGTCACATAGCGACCCTGGGGGGCGAGGCCGGTGATGGCGAAGCCGTACTTGGGCTCCTGATCGTCGATCGAATGGCCGCCAAGCACCGTGCACCCGGCGTCGGCCATCACCGACATCCCGCCCTCGATGACATCGTTGAGCAGCGTGAACGGGAGGTCGTCGCGCGGCCATCCGACCAGCTGGAGCGCCGTCATCGGGATGCCGCCCATGGCATAGATGTCCGACAGGGCGTTGGCGGCGGTGATCCGACCCCAGTCGTGGGGGTCATCGACGACCGGGGTGAAGAAGTCGACTGTCTGGATCAGTACATCCCCGGAGGGCGTGCGAAAGACACCCGCGTCGTCGGGGGTGTCGAGGCCAACGAGCAGCGACGGGTGCCGGGTGGCAGGTGAGTTGTGCAACGGCGCCAGGACCTGGGCCAGTTCAGCGGAGCTGAGCTTGCAGGCTCAACCGGCGCCGTGGCTCCAAGCGGTGAGGCGGACGGGATCCATGAGGCCAGAGTAGGAGAACGCCGTCTGCGTCGGCGTCAGCGTCGGCAGCAGATTGGGAGGCAGACGCAGACGCTTTAGGATCACGCCCATGCACGCCGATACACACAACCTCCCGCTGGACCCACACGATTTCCTCGCCGTCGACTCCCTGCTCTCCGACCAGGAACGCCTCATCCGCGACACCGTCAGGGAGTGGGTGGCGAAGGAGATCACTCCTCACGTCGGCGAGTGGTTCGAGTCAGCCACTCTCCCCGGTGACCTCGGGCGGAAGATGGGCGAGATCGGCCTCCTCGGCATGCATCTCGAGGGATACGGGTGCGCGGGCACCTCGGCCGTCGAGTACGGCTTGGCGGCCCTCGAACTCGAGGCCGGGGACTCAGGCGTGCGGTCGTACATGAGTGTCCAGGGCTCACTGGCGATGTTCCCGATCTGGAAGTACGGGTCCGAGGAGCAGAAGCAGACGTGGCTGCCCGGCATGGCTTCTGGAGAGATCATCGGCTGTTTCGGCCTGACCGAGCCCGACTCGGGATCCGACGCAGCGAACATGCGCACCGTTGCCCGGCAGGAACCGGGTGGCGACTGGGTCCTCAACGGGACGAAGATGTGGATCACGAACGGCAACATCGCCAACGTGGCCGTCGTCTGGGCCCGGGCTGACGATGGGACCATCCGCGGCTTCATCATCCCCACCGACACCCCGGGCTTCACGGCCAACAAGATCTCGCACAAGATGTCGCTGCGCGCCTCCCACACGGCTGAGCTGGTCCTCGACGATGTGCGCCTCCCGTCCGATGCCGTCCTGCCCGGGGTGGCATCCATGCGCGGGCCCCTTTCCTGCCTGTCGGAGGCGCGGTTCGGCATCCTGTTCGGGGCCATCGGTGCAGCCCGTGCCTGCTACGAGGCGGCCCTTTCCTACGCCATGGAACGGGAGGCGTTCGGCGGACCGATCGCCCGGTTCCAACTCACCCAGCAGCGCCTGGTCGAGATGCTGGTCCGAGTGAACAAGGGCACGGTGCTCGCCCTCCACCTCGGTCGCCTCAAGGACGACGGTCGACTCGCCCCCGCTCAGGTCTCCTTCGGGAAGATGGACAATGTGCGGGAGGCGATGTGGGTGGCCCGCGAGGCCAGGTCGCTCATGGGCGCCAACGGGATCACGCTCGAGTATGCCCCCATCCGCCACATGGTCAACCTCGAGAGCGTCTACACCTACGAGGGGACCAACGAGATCCATCAGCTGATCCTCGGGCAGGCGATCACGGGGCACGCGGCCTTCAGTTGAGCCATCGGCACGTCGCCGGACTGGCGTGGGCTGCGGTCTCGTCGATCCTGTTCGGGACCGCGCTCACGATTGCTGGGTCGATCTTCGAGTTCCTCACCCCGATCGAGGTGATCGCCGTGCGGATGGTCGGGGGCGGCCTGATCTGCCTCCCGTTCGCGATCCCCACCCGCTTTCGGTTCGGCCCCGACCTCAAATGGGTGCTCGGGGTCGGGCTCGGGATGGCGCTCCTGAACCTGGCGATATACGCCGCCATCGTCCGCATCGGGGTCGGACCCGCAGCCGGTCTCCAATTCCTCGGTCCGGCCTTCGTCGTGGTGTGGAAGCGGCTTCGCCACGGGGTGCGGTACGGGCCGGCGATGGGGGTGGCGGTGGCGCTGGGCGTGATCGGGGCATCGCTCCTCGCCAAGGCGTGGGTGGTCGAGGCGTTCGACCCCGTGGGGATGCTGTTGGCGCTCGGGAGCGGACTCGGGCTCGCCACCTACCTCGTTGTTGCCGAGAACCTCAACCAGCGCCACAGCCCCGTGGCGGTGGTGACGTCGGCCATGGTGATCGGCGGTGTCGCGTTGCTCTGGTTCTTCCCGCCCGACTTGGTCGGCCGGGTCCCGGCGGGGAGCTGGTGGCTGGTGGTATGGATCGCCACGCTCGGCATGGCGGTCCCGTTCCTCATCGAGGTGACGGCGTTGCGCATGGCGCCTGCCGAGAAGGTCAGCCTCGTCATCACGCTCGAGCCGTTCTCGGCCGCCGTGTCGGCGTGGATCGTCCTGGCCGAGCGGTTGCTCCTCCTACAGGTTCTCGGCATGGTGATGGTGGTCGCCGCGGTCATCCTCAGTGGCCGACTCCGCCCACTCGAAGCAGCCGGGACGGCAGGGAACACATGATGGACCCACCCCACGTCCATTTCACTCCGGCCCGAGAGGAAGACCTCCCGGAGATGGCCGTGCTCGCAGCAGGATTCCAGGCCCAGCCGGAGTGGGCAAGCGCCTACCTCGGCACCGAGGCAGACGGCATCGAAGCCGAGGTGGCAGGAATCGATGACTGGCCTGCCGTCTCGGTGGTCGCTCGGGAGGCCACCGGCATCTCGGGTTGGCTCATAGGTGAGGTCGACGACGAGATCGGGCGGGTCTGGTGGCTCGGCCCCTTCGGGGACCCGCGCTACTTCGACACCCTGCACGCGACGGCCCGGGCACTGGTAGATCCAGCGATCACAGAGGAGGAACTCGCCATCGATGAGGGCGGCGAACCGCTGCGTAGGTGGGCCGCCAGCCATGGGTTCGTTGAAGGTGAGGGTTCGGCGATCCTCAAAGCGGACCTCCCCCTCGACTATCCGCCGGGGGGCGCGGTCCGGCCCATCCAGCAGGATGACGGACCCCGAATCGGGGCTCTCCACGAGCGGTTGTTCCCGAACACGCATCTCACGGGCCGCCAGCTTGTCGAGGACGGTGACAGCAGCCATGTGCGGCTGGTGGTGTGCGCCGGGCCGAAGTCCGTCGGCTACGTCGCCGTGGAACGCCAGCCCGATGGGGGCGGGTACATCGACTTCCTCGGGGTCCACGAGGACCACCGTGGGAAGGGATACGCGAAGGATCTGATCGTGGCCGGCGCTCGCTCCCTGGAGGGCCTGGGTTGCACCGAGGTGCATCTCTCGGTCCGCGCCTCCAACACCGCCGCCCGCACCCTCTACGCCTCCCTCGGGTTCATCGAGTCGGCGGTGGTGGTACCCCTCCGCAAACGGTTCACGATTCCGTAGCGCTCGCCCTCCTGGGGTTCAGGCCCACTCGAGGATCACCTTGCCGCATTCGCCCGAGGCGACCAGCTCGAAGGCGGCCTCATACTCGTCGAAGGGGAAGTGGTGGGTGATCACCGGCGTGATGTCGAGGCCACTCTGGAGCATGGCGGCCATCTTGTACCAGGTCTCGAAGATTCTCCGCCCGTAGATGCCCTGCATGGTGAGGCCCTTGAAGATGACGTCGTTGAGGTCGAGCGTGACCTCCTTGGAGGGGATGCCGAGGATGGCCACCCTCCCGCCGTGGTTCATCACATCGAGCAGTTGGTTGATGGCGGTCTCGTGACCGGACATCTCGAGGCCCACGTCGAACCCCTCGGTCATCCCGAGCTCGGCCATGACAGCTGCCGGGTCCTCGGTGCGCACATCGACGATCCGATCGGCGCCGAGCTCGGATGCAAGGGCGAGGCGATAGGGGTTCACATCAGTGACCACTACATGGCGGGCGCCGATGTGGTGGGCGATCGCGGTGGCCATCATTCCGATCGGGCCCGCGCCCGTGATGAGGACGTCCTCCCCGATCATGTCGAACGCCAGTGCGGTGTGCGTGGCGTTCCCGAGCGGGTCGAGGACCGCGGCCACGTCGTCGCCGATGTGGTCGGGGAGCGGGAAGACGTTGGCGGCCGGGATGACGAGGTACTCGGCGAAGGCGCCGGGGCGGGTGACTCCCACTCCCAGGTGGTTGTGGCAGAAGTTGCGCCGCCCACCCCGACAGTTCCGGCAGTGGCCACAGGTGATGTGGCCCTCACCGGAGACCCGCTGCCCCACCGCGAGCCCGTCGACGTCCGAGCCGAGCCGAACGATCTCCCCGGTGAACTCGTGGCCCACGATCATCGGGACCGGGATGGTGGCTTGGGCCCAGTCATCCCACAATTGGATATGGAGGTCGGTGCCGCAGATCGACGTCTTCTTGACCCGGATGAGGACGTCACGATCGCCCGGCCTCGGCACCTCCTCATCGGTGGACATCCAGAGCCCCGGTTCCGGCTTCGCCTTCACGAGCGCTCGCATCAGATCACTCCCAACTCGGTCCCGACCTTGACGAACGCCTCGACGGCCTCGTCGATGTGCTCCGGTGTGTGGGCCGCTGACATCTGGGTCCGGATCCGGGCCTGGCCTTGTGGCACCACGGGGAATGCGAAGCCGACCACGTAGATGCCCTCCTCGAGGAGTCGGTCGGCCATTTCGACCGCGAGGGCAGCATCGCCGATCATCACCGGGATGATCGGATGGCCGGCCCCGGCCAGGGTGAACCCGGCGGAGGACATCCCCGTTCGGAACCGCTTCGAGTTGGCGCGCAGGAGCACCCGCAGGTCGCCGCTCTCGTCGAGGAGGTCGAGCACCCGCAGCGACGTGGCGGCAATCACCGGGGCGAGGCTGTTGGAGAAGAGGTACGGCCGTGACCGCTGCCGGAGCCAGCCCACGATCTCCTTGCGGCCCGAGGTGTAACCACCGGAGGCACCGCCGAGGGCCTTGCCGAGCGTGCCCGTGAGGATGTCGACCCGGTCCCGGGTCCCAGTCGCCTCCGGGGTCCCGCCACCATGCTCACCCACGAACCCGACCGCGTGCGAGTCGTCCACCATGACGATGGCGTCATACCGGTCGGCCAACTCGCAGATCGAGGCCAGGTCGGCGATCACCCCGTCCATGGAGAACACCCCATCAGTGGCGATCAGGCGGTACCGGGCGTTGGTGGCGGCCTGGAGCTGGGCCTCGAGGTCGGCCATGTCGTTGTTGGCGTAGCGGTAGCGACGAGCCTTGGAGAGGCGGACGCCATCGATGATCGAGGCGTGGTTGAGCGCGTCGGAGATGACCGCGTCCTCGTCGTCGAGGATCGTCTCGAACAGGCCCCCGTTGGCATCGAAGCACGACGAGTACAGGATCGTGTCGTCGGTGTGGAGGAAACGGCTGAGGCGGTTCTCCAGCTCACGATGGACCGTGTTGGTCCCGCAGATGAAGCGGACCGACGCCATGCCATAGCCGTACTCGTCGAGCGATGCCTGTGCAGCCTCGATGAGCGCCGGGTGGTTCGCCAACCCGAGGTAGTTGTTGGCACAGAAGTTGACGACCCGCCTGCCGTCGGCCAAGTAGATGACGGCGTCCTGGGGGGAGTCGAGAAGGCGTTCCTCCTTGAACAGGCCTTCGCCCTTGAGGGCTTCTGTGCGATGGGCCAGGTCTTCGAGGAAGCGCATGTGCCCAGACTACGTCGTCGCCCGGCGGCGGCGCTTCGCGGATCCTGCCTCCGTTGGCTACTGGCCTCGCAACCAGGCGTCGATGAGGCGGCCTCCCACCAGCAGGGTGATCGGCATGAGGACCGTCGTGGCGAATGTGCGCACCGAACCCGTCGTCCACGGCCATGTGGAAGCCTTCTTGATGAGGTCCCGCTCCACCATCAGCGCGCCGAGGGCCTTCTGGTTGGCATCGATCGCTGCGGTATCCAGCACATCGATCGCACCGTCGAGGGCAAGGAGGACCCGCTCGACTCGGCGGTTCACGCCCTCCAGTATCCGCCGCTGCTCGGCGGCGAGTCGGTTGTGGACTCGAAGGAGAGGGAGCACCGCCACCACCACGGCGAGCACCAGACCAAGGAGGAAGGAGTTGAGAAACGCAGGCTCGGTGGGGTGGGCCCCGGAGGCCAAGGGGACGTAGGAGAACAGGGCGAGGAGGGCGAGTGCCGTGCTGAAGCTGACGGCAGAGAAAGCTTGCAGCGCGTGCTGGCGCAGCAAGCTCACGTCGCGCAGTTCGCGCTGGACCCGCAGGATGAGCATGAGACGGTGGAACGCCACCACGACCAGCACCACCCCGACGGCCTCCCCAAGGACCCAGGTGAGACCGAGAAGCCACAGGTACCCGGCCGGGAGCGCTCCATAATCGAACGGATCCAGGGCACCGCCTGTCGAGAGAGCGGAGACAACGTCGTAGGCGGCGATGAGCGCCGCCAGCGCCGCCAACCTCGGTGGTGCAACGGTGAGCCGGTAGGAAAGCTCCGATTCATCCTCGCCGGTTCCTGCCAAGGCTGGCTGCAGACGGACGGCCGCCTTGGCGGTGAGGGAACGCAGCCAGTGGGCGACGGCCAGGTTGTAGGCCGCGTGAAGGGCTGGAATCGCGGTCGGGGCGACAGCTGGGGACGGGCGGGCCGCGTCGGCGGCCACGCCAAGTGCCACGAGCAGGCCGGCGAACACAAGGTGGAACATCCACGATGGGCCGGGCAGGCCTTCGATCCAATCGAAGATCACATCGAGCCAGCTTCGCCGATAGGGCCGATCGGGTTGCTTGGTCTCTACCATTCGTCACCTCCGGCATCCGGATGTCGGCGGGACGATACTCCGGTGAAGGCCAGGTTCGCGCTTCCGGGGCGGGATTCCGAGGCCATCCGCCCGGGCGTAGGCTGGGTCAGGATGGCGTCCAGGTCCGACCCCGAGGTATCGCATCGGCTACCCATTCTTGGGCTGTTGCTCCTCATCACTGCCGGCTGCTCGACGACCTCGCCCGATGCCTCGCCGCCCCCGCCAGTCGACCGATTGGCACTCATCCCCAGCGGAGCCACGAAAGTCCTGCCGGCCGATGACGCCACTCCCCCGGTCCTCCACTCCGTCGAGTTCACCGAGCCGATTCCGGTCCCCGTGATCAACACCGCGGGTGCGGAAGACGCGCCATTCATCCCAGCCGGGGAGGACGTCATGTACTTCTTCTTTGCGGGCGATCCGAACCTCGACCCGCCCATCCAGGTCCGTGACCCGGGAAACGGCATCTGGGTCTCCGAACGGCTCGACGGCACCTGGCAGGAGCCGACGCTCGTCCGGCTCCAGGACCCGGGCCAGCTGGCTCTCAACGGCTGCCCGGCCGTCTCCGGGGACGAGATGCTGTTCTGCACCGCCCGTGACGGGCTTGCCGGCCTCCATTGGTTCCGTGCCGAGCGGGTGGACGGGGCGTGGTCGAACTGGGCGCTCGTCGACTATCCGGCGGCCTTCGAGGTGGGCGAGTTGCACGTCCACGGCGACCTGCTCTACTTCGGCTCGTCCCGTCCCGGGGGCCTCGGCGGCGAGGACATCTGGACCACCACCCGCGTCGACGGGTCGTGGACGGAGCCGGTGAACGTGGCCGCCGCCAACTCACCAGTCGACGACACGCGGCCTTTCGTCAGTGCCGACGGCAGCGAGCTGTGGATCACCCGCTGGCACGAGGGGAGCCCGGCGATCTTTCGATCGCTCCGGGTCGACGGCGAGTGGCAGGAGGCGGAGCTGATCGTATCCCGCCTCGCCGGTGAGCCGACACTCGACGCCGAGGGCAACCTCTACTTCGTGCACCACTTCCTCGCCGACGGCGAGATCGTCGAGGCGGACATCTACGTGGCAGCCAGGAAGTAGCCGGCCGGGCTCACTCCGGGGGGCTCACGGTCGCCGTCGGCCTGGCCTTCCCACCGCGACTCCCACCGCGGCGATGCCGGCGACCGTCGCGGTCCCAACGAGCGCGGTCGGTAGGGAGTCCGGGATCCCGTCACAGACACACGAGACCCCAGAGGTGTCGCCGCGCTCAGGGTCGGCGGGCGCCGCGGGGCCCGGACCTGCTCCCCCGAGCCCGGAGGTCCCCAGGTTGGCGATGATCGTGCCCATTCGCTCGATGAGGAGCTGGTCGTAGTCATCCCGGCTGTACTCGTAGGCCTCGTCCGAGTAGCCCCCCACCAGGAACCGGCCAACCCGGGTGAAGGCGAGTTGCTGGTAGGTGAAGTCCGCGATCCATGCTTCATCCCCCAGCGATGAGACGGCGAAGTCCCGGACCGGGACGATCGCCTCCGCCTGGGAGCGCAGGGAGTCGTTGGCCTGGATCGCCTGAGCCTCGGATGCCACCGCGAACACGCCCACCGAGATGGAGGTGCCGTCGAAGTACGGCCAGCGGTTGGCGCAGCCCGCCTGGGCTCCTTCGACCTCCACTTCGAACGCAGTCAGTCCGAGCACGCTGAGCTCGTTGCTGGCGCTCCACAGGTCAACCATCCAGCTTCCGTCCGACGGGGTCAGGTTGCAGAGATCGTCGTCGGTCAGCGTCTCGACCTGGGTCAGGCCTGCCCTTGGGACGAGCAGCATGCCAACGATGACCCCCACGAGTCCCGCCGTGCGGAGACAACGGCGCACGACCGAGGCCGATTCACCGAGCTGAATCCGTACGGTGGGTGCTCCTGCCACCTGCGGGCCCGGGGCAGATCCGAAGGTGCCGTGCCCGGCCACCCCGGCCACGGGTTCGACGCCGCCTCCCTTTTCGACCAACCCGACCTCCACGACCTTCGACGGCTCGACACTACCCGGCGGAAGCGGACCCGAGCCACCGGCGACCGTCAGTAGGTGCGGAAACCCCACTCCAACTCATCGACCGTGACCACGCCGGTCTGGCTCTCGATCAGGACCCGGACCCGCTGGTCGGGGCTCCACTGCTCGAGGGTTCGCCCGACGCCTGGGGCCCACACGAAGATTCCACCCGAGGCTCGGCCCCGGTCGATCTCGTCGCTCGGGACTTCGATCCAGGTGTTGTCGATCTCGACGAAGACCCGCACGTCGAAGCCGGGCTCGAGGTCGATGGTGAGCGGGACCTGCCGTGGGACCTGGTCACCTGGTCCGGGAGCGAAGCTCTGGACCTGGTCAGGGACGATGAGGGGGTCGCCCTCTGGCCAGAACGCCCACGCCAGCACGATGGCAGCCACCAGGAGTGCGCCGAGGCCGGTCATGACGAGTCGATATCGATCCACGAAGGGGATTGTGGCGAGTCCCCGGGCCTATCCCGTCCTGGGGTCGTCTGGTCGCACTGGATCGAATCCAGACGACCCCGGGGCGGTGGCGCGGCGCTCGATCAGGCTTCTACCTTCAGGGAGAAGTCACCCGAGACCGAGGTGAACGAGAGTCGACGCTGGACCCGCTCGGCACCCTTGTGGGGGGAGGGCCCGTCCGGCATCCTGATGGAACCCGACATCGAACGGAGGCTGAGTTCGGCCCGGGTACCAGCAGGAACCGAGAGGGTGACGTCCCCAGAGACGGTCCTGGCGCCAAAGTCCTCCCCGGACCAGCGCTCGATGTGGACATCGCCGGAGGCGGACTTCACCCGTACGTCGCCCGAGGCGTCCCTGACCCGGATGTCGCCCGAGGCGGTGTTCACCTGGATCGGACCCTTGACCTTCTTGGCGCGGACGTCGCCAGAGGCCAGGCTGGCCTTGAGCGCGCCTCCGATCGTCCTGGCCTGCACATCGCCCGAGGCCGACTTCACCTCGAGGCCTCCGCTGACATTGGTGAGCCGGACGTCGCCAGACGCCGTACCGCACTTCACCTCCCCGAGGTCGACGTCGCTCAGGAGGTTGGCCGAAGCCGTGTTGAGGCGAAGATCCGAGCCGGCGGGAAGCTGGACTCGGATCACGACGCTTCCGTGGGACCCGAAGAAGCGCCTCTCCTGGTCCTTGTAGGAGATGGTGATGTCGTCGCCGACGGCGCTGATGAGGACCTGGTCGGCGCCCTTGCCCTCGACCTCGATGGAGACGGCTGCGTCGCTCGACTCGGTGAGGCGAACGGTCCCCGACGGGATCGTGACGAGGAGATTGGCGGTGCTGCCGGTGAGGGCGAAGCGTTCGGTGATGGGGGTCATAGGTCATAGCTCCCGGTGATGGTGGAGCCGGATTGGCGGGTCTTGGCCTTGCCGGACAGCGTCTTGACGACCCACGTGTTCACGGAATCCCCTCCGATGTCGGCGGCCTGCTCGACCAGCTCCTTGAGGTGGGCGGGGAGGCGAAGGGTGATGCGGGCGTCGAGCTCGCTCGGGTCGACCTCTTTGCCGGCCGCCGGGTCGTCGCCGATGCGGATGATCGGGTCGTCGCCATCGAGGACGACGTCCACCGTCCGGTCACCCAGTTGCGCACGCACCTCCTCGGCGGCCTGGCGGGCAATCTGGAGGCCGGCCTCGCGGAGGGCCGGACCGAGCGCGGCCACGAGGGCTGATCCGGCTTCCCGGACGGCAGGGTCGGAAGCGAACTGCAGTTGTGCCTCGACAGCCGCCTCGACCGATGTGGTGATGGCATCAAGATTCATGGTGTGATCCTTCTTCGGTGAACCCATCGGCCGCTCCTGCCAATCGAGGTCGGCGGCCTCGGTATCAGCTCAAGCAGCATGCTGGCCGGCGCCCGACGCCCGACGCTGCCGACGATCGTTGACGAAGGGGGCGGCGATGGTCTGGGTTACGGCCCGGTGGTAGTCCCGAGCGATGACGGTGTGCAGCATGTTCCACTCCTGGTGTCGGTGCTGTCGTGATGACATCGTCATACTGTCACACTGCTGTCAGATTGTCAAGGGGGATGCGTCACCCGGTGTGCCCGTGGCCGCGACCACGCTCGGGGCCACCGGCGTACTCGAAGGCGATGGCTCCTGGGCGCATCGAGTGGGTCGAAGTCGCGGGACCCCGTCCTAGGCTGGCGCCGTGCGCATCAACCCGATACTCGAGCGTCTGGGCAGCAACCCCATGGCGGCCCTCCACGAGAAAGCCCGCGGGATGGCGGCAGAAGCACCGATCCTCGACTTCACGGTCGGGGACCCACGTGAGCCCACTCCCCCGGGGATCCGCGAAGCGCTGCGGGCCGGTGTCACGGAGACCACCCAGTACCCCCTGGCGGCCGGCCTGCCCGAGGCCCGGCGAGCGGTGGCCGGCTACGTCCGGAGGCGGCTGGGGGTGACGGTCGATCCCGACACCCAGGTGATCATCACAGGCGGGTCGAAGGAGGCGGTGTTCCACACCCCCGCCGCGTTGTGCGAACCGGGGAGCGACGCGGTGGCCATCTGCCCCACCCCGGGCTACACGCCCTACGAACGAGGCGCACTCCACGCGGGCATCACGCCCCACCTCGTCGCCCTCGGCGGTGATTTCGTCCTCCGCCCCGCCGACGTCGACTCCGATGTGTGGGCCCGGGCCGAGATCCTGTGGACCAACTATCCCCACAACCCGTCGGGCGCCGTCATCTCCCAACGACAACTCATCGACCTCATGACCACGGCGGCCGACTACGACTGCTGGTTCGCGGCCGACGAGTGCTACCTCGACGTCCATGAAGGACCCCCACCCATCAGTGCCCTCCAGTACGCCGACGCTGATCTCACCGGGGTGCTGTCCTACCTCTCCAACTCGAAGCGCGACGGTATGACCGGCTATCGGGCAGGCGCGATCGTCGGCGATGCGAGGGCCATCGGGGCGATCCGCACCCTCAAGCAGGTCGCTGGGACCACGCCACCGGAGTTCGTCCAGGCGGCCGCGATCGTCGGCTGGGACTCCGATGGCCACGTGGCCGAGCGGAACGCAGTCTTCAGCCAGAAACGACGGATCCTCCGCGCCGCCTTCGAAGACCGCGGCTACGAGGTGGTGGGTTCCACCGCCGGTCTCTACCTGTGGGTGAAGGTCGCCGACGACCTCGCCCTTGCCGACACGCTCATGTCCAACCGCATCATGGTGACGCCCGGGCGAGTCTTCGGACCCGGCGGGGAGGGGTACATCCGCCTCGCCCTCGTCCCGACCATCGAGGAATGCGCCCACGCCACGGAGGAGATCCGCAGATGCCTGACCAACAGCTGATCGAGGCCGCCTACGACGACCGATCACTCCTCCCAGGGGCCAAGGACGCCGTCGTGGAGACCATCGCCGCCCTCGACCGCGGCGAGCTGCGCATCGCCGAGCCAGGACCCGACGGCTGGATCGTCAACGAGTGGGCCAAGAAGGCAGTCCTGCTCTACTTCGGCGTCGCCGAGATCACCGAGATGCGAGCGGGCCCGTTCGTCTACTACGACAAGATCCCGACCAAGACCGACCTCGCTGCCCAGGGAGTGCGGGTCGTTCCCCCGGGCACCGTCCGCTACGGGGCCTTCTGTGAGCCCGGCGTCGTGGTGATGCCCGGGTTCGTCAACATCGGTGCCTGGGTCGGTGCCGGGACGATGGTCGACACGTGGGCGACGGTCGGCTCCTGCGCCCAGGTCGGCCGGGGCGTCCACCTATCCGGCGGGGTCGGGATCGGCGGGGTGCTCGAACCGATCGGGGCGAGGCCGGTCATCATCGAGGACGGTGCCTTCATCGGCAGTCGGGCGATCGTCGTCGAGGGGGCTCTCATCGGGGCGGAGGCAGTGCTCGGGGCCAACACGACCATCACCGCCTCCACCCCCATCTACGACGTGACCACCGCCGACCGTCCGGAATACCGGGGCGTCGTCCCGCCGCGGGCGATCGTCGTACCCGGCACCCGCGACCGTGAGTTCCCCGGGGGGACCGCCCAACTCCAGTGCGCCTACATCATCGGGTGGCGCAGCGAGTCCACCGACAGGAAGGTCAGCCTCAATGCCGCGCTCCGTGACCACGGAGTGAGCGTGTGAGGATCCGTCGAGCCGTCCGACGGTCCGCCCGGTACCCATGACCTGGGTCTATCTCGACCTCGATGGGACACTGACCGACCCGTATGACGGCATCAGCCGCTCGGTGACCCACTCCCTCGAACCCTGGGGAATCACCCAGAGCGCCGACGAGCTCCGGGGTTGGATTGGTCCGCCCTTGCGCGACTCCTACGTCAGGGTGGGGCTCACGCCCACCCAGGCCGAGGATGCCGTGGCCCTGTTCCGCGATCGGTATTTCGAGGTCGGGTGGGCCGAGAACGTCGTGTTCGAAGGCGTTCCGGATGCGCTGTTGGCCCTCCGCCGCCTCGGCTTCCGGCTCGGCATTGCCACCTCGAAGCCGACCGAGCCGGCACGCCGGATCGCCGACCACTTCGGGCTCTCCCCCCTCCTGGACTTCGTTGCAGGAGCCTCGCTCGATGGGTCGCGTGACGCCAAGGCCGACATCATCGCCTGGGCACGGTCCGAGTTCGGAGCGGGCGATGGCTGGATGGTGGGGGACCGTTCCCACGACATCGTCGGCGGTCGCGACCAAGGATTGGAGACGATCGGGGTCCTCTGGGGGTATGGCACGCACTCCGAGCTCGCCGGGGCCGGCGCCACCCATCTTGCCGCGACCCCGGCCGAGTTGGTCACGGTCCTGACATCAACCAGTGGCGGATAGCGGACCCAGTCGACCGGGAGTCGCGCGACGCCAATTCACCCGAACACCGAGGCGGGATCCGTGGAGCCGGCGGCTCCGTAGATTCAAGGTAATGCAAGCACTTCGTAGACGGGTCGGGGCTTCCGCCGCGAGCCCGTTCGGACACGCCCCCTATCCGCTGGCGCGGACCCTCGATCACGCCCCTGACCCCGGGCTGTGTGGGCCCGGCAGCGTCAGTTGGGCGGTTATCGGGGACGTCTCGGGCTTCATCGGCGGAATCCGGGCGCTCCTCATCCAGGCCGCCCACCCCGAGGTCGTCGCCGGGGTCGCCGACCACTCCCGCTACGAAGACGACCCGCTCGGTCGCCTCTCCCGGACGTCCTCGTATGTCACCGCCTCCACGTTCGGTGCCACGCCCGAGGTCTACAACGCCATTCAGTTGGTGAAGCGGGCCCATCGACCGGTCTCGGGTACGTCACACCGTGGCAGGGCCTATGACGCAGCGACGCCCGGGCTCGCGGCTTGGGTCCACAACGCGCTCACGGATTCGTTCCTCGTGGCCTACCAACGCTTCGGTCGGGTCGAGCTCTCCCCGGAGGAAGCCGACCGATTCGTCGTGGAGCAGCAAGCAGTCGGACGAATGCTCGATGCCGACCCGCTCCCGTCGACGAGTCGCGACCTGGCGGCATGGATCGCCGACCACCCGGCGCTCGCCTCATCGCCGGGACAGGCTGCAACGACCGAGTTCATGCACGAGCCTCCGCTCAACCGTGGGCAGCTCGCCGGCTACCGGGTGTTGCACGCCGCGGCGGTGGCGACGATCCCCGCACGGCTGCGACGAGTCCTCGGCCTCCGGCGTCGCCCGGGAGCCATCCTCGTGGGACGCTTCGGCATCCGGATGCTGCGTTGGGCGCTCGGCTCGTCCCCGTCGTGGCACCTCGCCCTGATCCGCACCGGCTCCGAGGTCCCGGAAGGGCTCTTCGTGCAGCCACTCCCGACGGAGCGCTCCGGCGCGGTGGGGATCGGGTAGGTCCGCCGGCTCAGTACCCCGGCGTTGCGCCCTCGAAGAGGCGGCCGCCCACGGGTTCGAGGACCTCCTCGGCCAAGGCGACGAGCTCACTCGATGAGGTACCAACCTTCGACCACGCGGCGGCGAGCCGATCCGCCAGTTCGGGGTCAACCTGGCGCAGGTTGCGGTAGACAGCCTTTCCGCTCGTCAGCCAGTGTCGGTTGCGGGCGAGGGTGAAGTCAGCAATGCCCTGGGCGAGTTTCGCGGAGACGAACATGACCTCCCCGAGGGGGCGGGGGTCCATGAGGTCGCTGGCTCCGTCGGTGATCCGATGTCGGAACAGCGTGATCTCGCTGTCGGTGAGGGGTGCCGGGCCGTTCACCATGAGCTTGGTGAGCCGATTCTTCAGGTTTCCGCCGCTCCCGTCCCGGTCGAAGAGCATCTCTCCCACCGTGAACATGTGCGGCAGCACCGAGACCCTCTCCTGGCGGGCCCTTCGCGACGAGATCTCCCACAAGGAGGCAGCGGTGTGCACGTGGATGTCGAGCGGCCATCCGCCGAACATGATCGACTCCTTGTAGGGAGCCGATTCGAGGTCGCCGACGACGATGAGGTCGATGTCGGCGTTCTCCTTGTCCTCGCCCCGCACGGGACTCCCATAGGCAACGGCCGCCGAGGCTTGCTCGTAGCGGCCGTTGAGGAGTTGCAGGACGGTGGGACGCCAAGGGTTCCTGGATCGAAGCATCCCCCCACACTACGCGACACACCACCCCATCCCGGAGGGCCCGGTCCGAATGCCGGGACCCACTGGTAGTAGGTACCCTGCCTCCTCGTGAGCCTTCTCGACACCCTGACCTGGCTGATCGATCTCCCTTCGCCCTATGGGCATGAGGAGGAGTTGTGCAACGCACTCGAAGCCCGCTTCGTCGGCCACCCGGTGACCCGGGTCGGGAACGGACTCGTCGTTGGCGAGCGCACCGGAAAGCCTTTGCTTCTCCTCGTAGGGCACCTCGACACCGTCCCCCAGCAGGGACAGCAACCGGCCCACGTCGCCGATGGCCGTATGCATGGGTTGGGCACGGCGGATATGAAGTCTGGTGTGGCCGTGATGGTCCACCTTCTCGAGTCCGCTGCGGTGAGGGCCGGCCCGTACGACGTGGTGGGCGTGTTCTACGACCGGGAGGAGGGGCCGATCGAGGAGAACCAACTGCGAACGGTCCTCACCGCCGTGCCCTGGTTGTGCGACGCGGAGTTCGCCGTTGTGCTCGAACCGACCGACCTCCATCTCGAGGAGGGCTGCAACGGGGCGATGAATATCACGCTTCGATTCCACGGCAGGTCGGCTCACTCCGCCCGCCCCTGGCTGGGCGAGAACGCCATCCTCAAGGCAACTCGTCTCCTCGACAAGCTCGCCGCCCACGAGCCGAGGCCGGTGGTGATCCGGGGCCTGACCTTCTTCGAGGTCGTCTCTCCCACGCTGGCTGCCGGTGGCGTCGCTCGCAACGTCATACCCAAGGATTTCGAACTCAACGTGTCATACCGCTTCACGCCCGATCGCACCATGGATGAGGCGGAGGAGTGGTTCCGGTCCTTCGTCGGCGACCTCGCCGACGAGATCGTCTTCATCGACAAGGCGCCATCCGGCCCAGTCCCCGACCACAACGACCACCTCGAACGCCTGGAACGGATCAGTGGGGCCGCCCGCCACCCCAAGCAGGGATGGACTGATGTCGCCCGCCTGGCCGAGTACGGCGTGCCGGCCATCAACTACGGGCCCGGCGAGACCGCCCTCGCCCACCAGGTCGAGGAGTCGGTGCCGATCGCCAATCTCGATGTCGCGTTCGACGTGCTCGAACGCTGGCTGACGGCCTGAGCATCGAGCGTCGAGCGTCGAGGAGTCGTCGCCGCCCAGGCCTTGCCGCGCTAGGTTCCCTCTTCGACGACTGGAGTTGGTGTGGACCCACGTGATCCGGCGTTCAAGGGGCAGAAGGACTACGGCCCGGTGCTTCTCGCCGTCTATGACTGGTGGGTACTCGGTTTCATGGCCCGGGCGGTGTGGCGATCGCCAACGGCGCCGATGATGGAGAGGTATCGACCGCTGTTTGGTCGGCGGCATCTCGACATCGGACCCGGGTCCGGATACTGCATCGATGTCGCTGCGCCTGACGGTACGGAGCTGACGTTGCTGGACCCGAACCACCATGTCCTCGATCACTGCGCGAAGCGCCTCTCGAGGTTCAACCCGACCGTGGTCGAGGCCGACGTTCTCAAACCCCTCCCGGTAGAAGGCCCTTTCGACTCAGTCGCGTTGAGCTTCGTGCTGCACTGTCTGCCCGGGCCCATGGAGGCGAAGGGAACGGCCATCAGGAACATCGTGTCCGTCCTCGATACCGACGGGGTGCTGTTTGGAGGGACTGTGCTCGGCCTTGATGAACCACACTCCACCCCCGCCCGAGCATTCTTGAGGGCTGTCAACCGGCAGGGCGCGTTCGACAACGCCAGCGACACCCGTGACGGTCTCACAACCGTTCTCTCGGCCTCGTTCAGCAGCGTCGAGGTTGACGTCGTCGGATCCCTCGCCCTCTTCACCGCCAGGAACCCCATCCGCCCCTAGTCAGGACTTGGGACTCGGGACTCAGTACACGAGGTCGCCGCGCAGGAACGCTGCGGTCATCTCGTTGGCCGGATTGGTGAAGAACGCTTCCGTCTCGCCCACCTCGACGAGACGCCCGCCGATCATGAGGGCGGTGCGGTCGGCGAGACGACGTGCCTGGTGGACGTTGTGGGTCACGAGGACGACGGTCGTTTCATGGGCCGCCCGCACCTCGGCGATGATCTGCTCGATGAGTCCCACGTTGTAGGGGTCGAGGTTCGAGGTCGGTTCGTCGAGCAGCAGCACCCTCGGGCCGATGAGGAGTCCCCGGGCCAGCGCCACCCGTTGCGCCTCGCCGCCCGACAGTTTGCGGGCCGGGGTGTCGGCCAGGCCCCCAAGGCCCAAGCGATCGATCCACGAGTCGACCACCGATCGATCCTCCGCCCGTCCGTGGAGCCGCAGCCCGAAGACGAGGTTCTCCCGGACGGTGCGATTGAGGAGGACGGGCCGCTGGAACACGGTGGTGACGAGTCGTCTGGTCTCGATGGGCGGAACCTCGGGGAGGTCCGCCCCGAGGAACGAGATCGTTCCCGCGGTGGGCGATTCGAGGAAGTTCAAGAGCCGAAGAAGCGTGCTCTTCCCCGCACCACTCGGGCCGACTATCCCCAGCACTTCACCATCGAGCACGTCGAGGGAGGGGATCTCGACCACCGTGCGTCCGTCGTAGGCGTGACGAAGGTTCACCAGGCCGAAAGCGTTCATCTGGCCCTCCCCCGCCCCTCGAGGCGGTAGAAGCCGAAGTTGGCGGCGAAGGCCAGCAGGAGCAGGATGATCCCGAGGGCGAGGGCGAGGGCGAAGTTCCCCTTGCGGGTCTCGAGGACGATCGCTGTCGTGAGCACCCGGGTCTCGTGTTCGATGTTGCCGCCCACGAGCATCACCGCCCCCACCTCGGAGATGATCGCGCCGAAGGCAGCCACCACCGCCGCCGAGACTCCTCCTCGCACCTCCGCCAGGGTCGTGAACGCCAGCTGCCGCCGCGTGGCTCCGAGGGCCCGCATCTGGAGCGGGAGGTTGGGATCGACGCCCTGCACCGCAGCCATCGTGAGGCCAATGACGAGCGGGAGGGCGAGGATCGACTGGGCGACGATCATCCCGGACGGCGTGAACAGCCAACCCAAGGACCCGAGCGGACCCTCACGGGAGAGGAACATGTACACGAACAGCCCCACGACCACCGGGGGCAGGCCCATTCCGGTGTACACGAGCGGGACTATCAGCCCGGCCCCGGGGAGTCTCCTGGAGAGCCCCATGGCGGACCCGATGGGGATCCCGATGACCATCGCTATCACGAGTGCCCCACCGGTGACCCGCAGGGTGAGGCCGACGATCTCGAGGAGGGCTGCATCGCCATCGATGAGCAGTCGCACGGCGTTCACGAAGGCGTCGACGAGGGTGGACATGGTCGGACAATGATGGCAGGGCCCGGGCCACAGGCACGGCCTGCGATCCCGCTACCGGTTCCTCCACGCTTCCGAGTCGGGGTAGAAGAGCGCCTGACCACCGGCGGTCGTGAACGCGCCGATGCGCTCCTGGGTCTCGACGCTGGTCAGCCAATCCACGAACACCTCGGCGAGATCGCCTGCCACCCCCGCCTTTGCCGGGTCGACGGGGATCACCCCGTACGCGTTCCGCAGTCCTTCATCGGGGTTCTCGGCGATCGATCCGCCACCGAAGAGGATCTCGAGCGCGGCGAGGTTCCCTTGTTGGGCGAGGAACGTGCCACGGTCGGAGAGGGTGTAGGCAGCCGTCTCCTCCGAGAACTCCAACGTGGCACCCATTCCCTGACCGATCGACTTGTACCAGCGGCCTTCCGGGGAGATCCCCGCGGCCGCCCACAGGGCCACCTCCTTGGAGTGGGTACCGCTCTCGTCCCCCCGGGAGGCGAAGGTCGCCTCGATGCCCGCGATGGCGGCGAACGCCTCGGCGGCGGATCCCAGACCGGAGACCCCGGCCGGGTCGTCGGGAGGACCGACGATCACGAAATCGTTGTACATGACGTCGTGGCGGGAGGTGCCGTGCCCGGCCGCGACGAATGCCTCTTCGCGGGCCCGGGCGTGCACCAGGACCACGTCGGCGTCCCCCGCCTCGCCCAGCGCCAGCGCCTGGCCGGTGCCCACCGCCACCACCTCGACCCGCGCGTTGAACCGCTCCTCGAAGTCGGGCAGGATGGCGTCGAGCAGGCCCGAGTCATAGGTGCTGGTCGTGGTCGCCAGCCTGAGTACCTGGGGTTCCGCGGACCCGCAAGCCGCAACGACGAATGCGAGCGCGAGGACGAAGGTGAGGGATCGCATTCGGCGATTATCCCATCCACTGAGCCGAACGGATCGTGCTGCTGACTCGTCAGTCGAAGTCCGGCGGCCGACACTGGGCCGGGTCAACGGAGGTGGCAGGAGGCCAGGTGGTGGTCGCCGCCGGACGGTTTGAGGACCGGGACCTCGACGTCGCACAGTCCCGGTTGAGCGATCGGGCACCGAGGGTGGAAGTGGCACCCCGACGGTGGGTTCAGGGGCGATGGAATCTCGCCCTGGAGGATCGTCCGAATTCGTTCCCTGCCCGGGTCGGGAATCGGGATCGCCGAGAAGAGCGCCTCGGTGTACGGGTGACGGGGATTGGCGTAGAGAGAGCGCCGGTCGGTGATCTCGACGACCCGTCCGAGGTACATCACCGCCACTCGGTCGGAGATGTGTTCCACCACTGCCAGGTTGTGGGCGACGAACAGCAACGTGAGCCCGAACTCTGCTTGGAGGTCCTTGAGGAGGTTGAGGACCTGGGCCTGCACCGAGACATCCAGGGCCGAGACGGGCTCGTCGGCGATGATGAGATCCGGGTTCAGGGCCAGGGCGCGGGCGATGCCGATGCGCTGCCGTTGCCCCCCGGAGAATTCGTGTGGGTAGCGGCCGGCATGCTCGCGTTTGAGTCCCACGACCTCGAGGACTTCGCGCACCCGCTCCTTCTGCTCATCCTCATCGCCGACGTCATGGATGCGGAGGCCCTCGGCAATGATGTCACCCACGTGTGCCCTCGGATCGAGGGATGCATTCGGGTCCTGGAACACGATCTGCACCCGGCGTCGGAAGCTACGAAGGTCCCGCTCGGAGGCGTGGGTGATGTCGTTGCCGTCGAACTCGATCGTCCCGGAGGTCGGCTCGAGGAGGCGAACGAGCATCCGCCCGAGGGTCGTCTTGCCGCACCCCGACTCCCCAACAAGACCGAGCGTCTCGCCCTTGCGGATGTCGAGGTCGACGTTGTCGACGGCCTTGACATGATCGGTGGTGCGCTGCAGGACGCCAGACTTCACCGGGAAGTGCTTGGTGATGCCTCGGAGTCGAACCAGCGTCTCTTCGCTCACGGGGTTGCCTCCGCGTAGAGCCAGCAACGAACGGAGCGGCGTTCACCGACCTGGATCAGCTCGGGCTTCTCCTCGGTGCAGCGGTCCAGGGCGTGCTCGAGCCGGGCAACACAGCGATCGGCGAAACGGCAACCCGATGGAAGGTCGACGAGGCTGGGGACCACCCCGGGGATGGTGTCCAAGGCGTCGACCTCCCGCCCGAGGACGGGTGTCGAGCCGAGGAGCCCCTGCGCGTAGGGATGCCTCGGGTCGGTGAAGAGCTCACCCACGTCGGCCTCCTCCACGATCTCTCCCGCGTACATGACCGCCACTCGGTCGGCCATCTCGGCAACGACACCGAGGTCGTGCGTGATGAGGATCACCGCCGTCTTGGACTCGGACTGCAGGCCGCGAATGAGGTCGAGGATCTGGGCCTGGATTGTGACATCGAGGGCCGTCGTGGGTTCGTCAGCGATCAGCAGGTCGGGCTCACAGGCAAGGGCCATGGCGATCATGACCCGCTGGGCCATCCCGCCGGAGAGCTCGTGGGGGAACGCCTTCGCCCGGGATTCGGGGTCGGGGATGCCGGTCTTGACCAGCATCTCGATGACCTTCTCCTCCTCCACGTCCTTCGTCCAGTCGCGATGGAGTTGGAAGACCTCCTTGATCTGGGCCCCGGATCGGTAGACCGGGTTCAGTGCGGTGGAGGGCTGCTGGAAGATCATCGAGAGGTGCTCGCCCCGCAGCTCGGTCATCTCGCGCTGGGTGAGTCCCGAGATGTCCCGACCGTTGAACTCGATCGAACCGGCAACGATCTTCCCCGGATGGGACACGAGGCCCATGATCGAGAAGGCCATGACGCTCTTTCCGCACCCCGACTCGCCCACCACTCCCAGCACCTCGCCACGATCGACGTGGAAGGTGACCTCGTCGACGGCCTTGACCACGCCATCCCGCGTGAAGAAGTGGGTCTTCAATCCCTCGACGGTGAGGAGGCGGTCGCTCATTCGTTCAGGCTCGGATCGAGGGCATCGCGCAGGCCGTCGCCCATCAGGTTGAAACCGAGGACGGTGAGCATGATCGCGACACCCGGGAAGAAGACGAGGTGGGGCGACGAGAACACCTGGTTGCGTTCGGAGGCGAGCATCGAGCCCCACTCCGCCAATGGCGGCTGGGCACCCAGTCCGAGGAAGGAGAGTCCCGCGGCCTCGAGGATGGCGGTGGCGATGCCGAGTGTGCCCAGGACGATGAGGGGGGTGATGGAGTTCGGCACGACTCGACGCAGGAGAATCCGGGTCGGCGAGGCGCCGAGGGCCCGGGACGCTGCCACGAAGTCGGCCTCCTTGATGGTGAGCACCTGGGCGCGCATGACCCGGGCGTACTGCGGCATTGTCACGATGGCGATGGCTATGAGGGCGTTCTTCAGTCCGTACCCGAGCACCGCGACGATGGCGATCGCCAGCAACAGCGAGGGGAAGCCGAGCACCACGTCCATGATCCGCATGATCACGTTGTCGAGCCAACCCCCCTTGTATCCGGCGATCGCGCCCAGGGCCGACCCGACCGTGATGGCGAGGCCTACCGTCGACAACCCGAGCGTGAGGCTGACCCGGGACCCATAGATGATCCGGGAGAACTCGTCGCGGACGTTGCCGTCGGTGCCGAGGATGTGCTGGACCTCCTCACACCCGAGCATCGTGATGCAGGGCGCCGATCTCTTGCGTACGTCCTCCTTGCCGATGAGCACCTCATTCGGCCCGTACGGGGCGAGGAGTGGGGCGAGGAGGGCCACAAGGGCCAGGAAGACGATGATGCCGGTCCCGATCATGCCGGAGCGTCGGCCCCGGAATCGACGCAGGGCCAGTCGCCACTGGCTCAGCGGTTCCTCGAAGAGGCGCTCGCTGTTCGCTGCTTCCTCCTCGAGCTGTGCGAGGTAGTCGGCCCGCGTCTTGCGGGGACGGTCGGTCATTCGAGCCTCACCCGAGGGTCGAGCCAGGCGTAGGAGACATCAACGGCCAGGTTGACCATGACATAGATGGTGGCGACCACGAAGGTGAACCCCTGCACCACCGCGTAGTCCCGCGAGAAGATGGCCTCCACGAGGCCGGTCCCGACCCCCGCCAGCCCGAACACGGTCTCGGTGAGGACGGCGCCGCCGAGCAGCGCTCCCAACTGGAGGCCGATGATCGTCACGACGGGCATGAGGGCGTTGCGGAACGCGTGGGACCGGACCACCCTCACCTCCGGGACCCCTTTCGCCCGCGCTGTTCGGACGTAATCCCGACCCATGACCTCGAGCAGGGACGACCGGGTGATGCGGGCGATGATCGACAGTGGAATCGTGCCCAGCGCCAGTGCCGGCAGGATCATGTGCTTGAGCGCGTCCTTGAACACCGCCCACTGGGCCGTGAGGAGGGCGTTGGCGATGACGTGGTTGCCGAGGTAGTCGAGGAACCTGGCCCGCGAGGTATCGGGGGCGAGGTCCCATTCCCACAGGCGGTGGAAGGGAATGCTGACAACCCCCGCAGTGAGCCGGCCCGAAGGTGGGAGGGCGAACGGTGTGTCACGCAGGACGAGCGCGAAGAGGTAGGCGAGCATGAGGCCGAGCCAGAAGACCGGCATCGAGACCCCGACGTTGGCCAGGGCCATCGTTGACGAGTCGATGAGCGAGTTGTGTTTCCTGGCGGAGATCACGCCAAGCGGGATCCCGATGACCACCGAGATGAAGAGACCCATGAGGGCCAGCTCCGTGGTGAGCGGGAGTCGCTCGATGAGCATCTGCGTGACGGGGCGAGAGAACCGGATCGACTCGCCGAGGTTGAAGGTGGCGAGGTCCTTCATGTAGATGCCGAGTTGGACCGCGATGGGTTCGTTGAGGTGGTTGGACTCGTTGAACCGCTCGCACGCCTCCTCGGTGGCTCGCTCACCCAGCACTGCCGTGCACGGATCACCGGGGATCGCCCGGATGATCGCGAACACGACCAAGACGATCCCTACCAGGACGGGGATCGCCAGCAGGATGCGACGGGCTATGTATCCGAGCATGAGGAGAGAGTAGGAGGGGGAGGCCCGCAGGCCTCCCCCTCGTTCCTCAGTTCACCGGAGGCTCTAGCCCTCGGCGTTGATCAGGCCGTCCCAGAGGTAGGCGTAGTAGTCGAATGTCCCGGTGTTCCCCACATGGAGCGGGTTGGCGGCATCGAGACCGGCAGCGAACGTGGCGACCACGTCGTTGGCATCGAAGTGCGAACCGTCGTGGAACACCACTCCTTCACGGAGATGGCACGTCCAGACCGTCAGGTCGGCATTGGCGTCACAGGACGTCGCCAGCTGAGGCTGGATCGCTCCATCCGGACCGTAGGAGTACAGGCCCTCGATGATCTGCGCACACACCCGTAGCGACTCACCGTCCGACTCGTCAGCGCAGTACAGGGAGATGGGCTCCGCGTTCTGCATGAACACGATGGTGTCCTTGCCGCTGTCGAGCAGGTTGAGCGAGGTGTCACCCCACGGCGGGGCGTAGGCGCCGGCAACCGACGCCAGGGCCGCATAGTTGGCGGTCGAGTGCAGCACCGGGATCATCGGGACGAGTTCCTTGATCGCGTTGTTGGCCTCGGCATAGAGCGGCAACGTCGCTGCGACATCGGCCAGGCCGGATGCCGCCTTCAAGGGTTCGTAGATCGAAGGGTCAAGGACACCCCACGACGGCGTGTTCTCGTTGAAGTGGTAGTCCAGGAAGTTGGTGGCGTGCGGGTAGTCCCCGGTCCAACCAAACATGTAGATACCTTCGAGCGCCCCGGCAGAGAATGCCGCGCTGTACTCACCCGACTCCATGACCACGATCTCAGCGGTGATACCGAGGTCGGCCAACTGGTTCTGCAGGTCGACCGCCACGAGCGGAGGCTCGGGCAAGTAGCCACGGAACACGTCCCGGTAGGAGATCGTCGTCTCGAACCCGTCGGGGAACCCGGCGTCGGCCAGCATCTGCTTGGCGGCGTCGAGGTCGAAGTCGTACCAACTCTCGCCCTCACAACCACCCGAGATGGTGCAAGGAGTGAAGTGGGACGCGGTCACGGAACCAACCGGGAAGAAGTTGTCGACGATCCGCTGTCGGTCGATACCCATGGCAATGGCCTGACGGACCATCAGGTTGTCGAACGGCGGGGACGTGTTGTTCATGCCGAAGTACAGGATGTTCGGCTCTGGCTTGTCCAACAGCACGAGGCTCGCATCGCCCTCGATGGTCGGGACGTCATCCGGACTTGGGAAGGTGATCACGTCGACGTTCCCCGACTGGAGCTCCAGCAGGCGCTGCGCGCCCTCGGTCGCCCAGCGGTAGACCGCGGTCGCCTGGGCCGGGAGCTGGCCGTAGTAGGCATCGTTGCGGGCCAGGACCACGGAGTCACCACGGTTCCAGGAGTCGAGCGACCAAGGGCCGGTACCGACCGGGTTGTCGAGCGGGGCTCCGCCCGTGGCCTCGAGGTGCTCGGACGGCTGGATGCCGAAGACCGAGAACGCCATCTTCGCCAGGAAGGCGGGATCAGGACCGCACAGGGCGAACTCGACCGTGTGCTCGTCGAGCGCAGTGATCGAACTGACCTTTCCGCCGTAGTCACAGCCGCCGGCATCGAGGGTCGTGCCCTCGAAGTCCATCATGGCCATGGTGGTGGCTGGTGCTTCCGTGGCCGGTGCCTCGGTGGCCGGTGCCTCCGTGCCCGGTGCCTCCGTGTCCTCGGTTGTGCCGCCACAGGCGGCCAACACAAGCAGGATGGCAGCGAAGAGTGCTGTCAGTTTCCATCGGTTCATGGGTGAAACTCCTCCGTTGGGATGCAGGGGACTGTGTCCCCGATCCGCGGAACTCTAGGCATTCGCCGGGGTTCGCGGCCGGGATTCCCCTCCGGAATACTCATGCACGCACTCGTTCATGCATGTCGGGTGAGCCCGCCTCGGGCCTCCCAGACGAGCGAAGGGCCGCTGCTCGAAAGCGCGGCCCTTCGGTGTTGGTGGTTGGTGGTGAGAACAAGCGTAGGAACGGTTTCGCGAACCCGCAAGGGAAATGACGAGAAGCCCGAGCCCGGGCGACACCGAAGCCGTCGCTATTCGTACTCCTCCACCGGCGGGCAGGAGCAGACGAGGTTGCGATCGCCGTACCCGTTGTCGATGCGACTCACCGGCGGCCAGTACTTCGCAGCCTGACGGCCTCCTGGGTAGGCGGCCTGCTCCCTCGTGTAGGGACGGTCCCACTCGGCCACGAGCAGGTCGGCGGCAGGATGCGGCGCGTGGGCGAGGGCCGAGTCCTCGTGGGAGACGGCCCCCGAGCCGATCTCCTGGATCTCGGCCCGAATGGCGAGCATCGCCTCGCAGAACCGATCGAGCTCCTCGAGCGGCTCCGACTCGGTGGGCTCGACCATCAGGGTCCCGGCGACCGGGAAGCTCATGGTCGGGGCGTGGAACCCGAAGTCGATGAGGCGTTTGGCGACATCCTCGGCCGTGACCCCGGTCTTCTCGGTGATGGGACGCAGGTCGAGGATGCACTCGTGGGCCACGAAGCCACCGCGGCCCTTGTACAGCACGTCGTAGGCGCCGGCGAGTCGGGCCGCGACGTAGTTGGCCGACAGGATCGCCACCTCCGACGCCTCGCGCAGGCCTTCGGGACCCATCATGCGGAGGTACATCCACGGGATGGGGAGAATCCCGGCCGATCCGAAGGGTGCGGCGGCCACTGCGCCCACCTCTCGGTCGCCCCCATCCAGGGCACGATGACCGGGGAGGAAGGGAGCCAAATGCTCTCGCACCCCGATCGGCCCCACCCCGGGTCCGCCCCCACCGTGGGGGATGGTGAACGTTTTGTGCAGGTTGAGGTGGGAGACGTCTGCCCCGAACCGACCCGGCCGGGCGATGCCGACCATGGCGTTGAGATTGGCTCCGTCGAGATAGACCTGGCCACCTGCGTCGTGGACCAGGTCGCAGATCTCGGTGATCGCCTCCTCGAAGACGCCGTGGGTGGATGGATAGGTGATCATGAGGGCTGCGAGGTTCTGCCCGTGTTCGGCGATCTTCTTTGCCAGGTCGCCCACATCGACGTTGCCGGACTCGTCGCACGTGACCACGACAACCCGCATTCCGGCCATGGTGGCCGATGCCGGATTGGTGCCGTGGGCCGACGCCGGGATCAGGCAGACATCCCGATGGCCTTCATCCCGCGAACGGTGGTAGGCCCGGATGGCAAGGAGCCCGCTGTACTCGCCCTGCGACCCGGCATTGGGCTGGAGGGAGACGGCGTCGTAGCCGGTGACCTCGACGAGCCACGTCTCGAGGTCGTCGATGAGTCGGGCGTAGCCCTCCCACTGGTCCGACGGGGCGAACGGATGGAGGTTGGCGAACTCCGCCCAACTGATCGGCTCCATGCCCGCGGTGGGGTTGAGCTTCATGGTGCACGAGCCGAGCGGGATCATCGAGCGGTCGAGCGCCACGTCCATGTCGGAGAGGCGCCGGAGATAGCGGAGCATCTCGGTCTCGGAACGGTGGTCGGAGAACACCGGGTGGGTCATGAACGGAGCGGTCCTCCGTAGGTCCTCCGGGATACCCGGAGTCGCTTCGTCGCCGAGGGCGATACCGAACACCTCGGCCACAAGTTCGAGGATGGCATCGTCGGTGGTTTCGTCGACGGTTACCCCAACGGTGTCGCCGTCGATGTCCCGCAGGTTCAGGCCTCGCCCACCGGCGGCCTCATGGACGTCGACGGCGCGGCCCGGCACGGCCACGGTGAGGGTGTCGAAGAAGGTGTCGTTCACGTCGTACCCACCGGCGACCAGGCCCGCGTGCAGGAGTCCCGCCGCCCGGTGGACGCCCTCTGCGATGGCCACCAGGCCCTCGGGGCCGTGGTAGACGCCGTACATGGAGGCGATGACGGCCAGGAGCACCTGGGCGGTGCAGATGTTCGACGTCGCCTTCTCCCGCCGGATGTGCTGTTCCCTGGTCTGGAGGGCAAGGCGATGGGCGGGGCGGCCGGCGGCGTCGATGCTCACCCCGACCAGTCTCCCGGGAAGGGAGCGCCGGTGCTCCTCACGGACCGACATGTAGGCAGCGTGGGGTCCTCCGAAACCCATGGGAACCCCGAACCGCTGGGTCGAACCGACCACGACGTCGGCCCCGGCCTCCCCGGGGCTCGTGAGGAGGGTGAGGGCGAGCGGATCGGCAGCCACCGCAACCAACGCACCGGCGCTGTGGGCTTGCTCCACGATCGGGGCGAGGGCGGGTATCGAACCCGACCCGCCCGGGTACTGGACGAGGACGCCGAAGTAGGTCCCGTCGACGCTGGTCGGATCGCCGAGCACGATCTCGAGGCCGAGCGGTTCGGCTCGTGTCTCGAGGATCTCGATCGTCTGCGGGAGGGTGTCGGGATCCACGAGGAAGCGGTCGCCTCGTTGCCCGCGCGTCGCCCGGTGCAGGAGTGTCATCGCCTCCGCGGCTGCGGTCCCCTCGTCGAGGAGTGAGGCGTTGGTGATGTCCATCCCGGACAGGTCGCTCATCATGGTTTGGAAGTTGAGGAGCGCCTCGAGGCGACCCTGGGAGATCTCTGGCTGGTAGGGGGTGTAGGCCGTGTACCAGGCCGGGTTCTCGAGGATGTTTCGGCGGATGACCGCGGGTGTGATCGTGCCGTGGTACCCCTGGCCGATGAGGCTCGTCCGCACGGTGTTCATGTCAGCAAGGGAGGCAAGCTCGGCGAGGGCCACGTGCTCGTCGATGCCCTCGGGGAGGTCGAGTGCGGCGTCGCGAATGGCGGGGGGGACGGTGCGGTCGATCAGTTCAGAGAGAGAGCCGACCCCAATCACCTCGAGCATCCTCTCGCGCTCGTGTGGTCGGGGGCCGATGTGGCGGGATGGGAACTGGTTCATCGTGCGTACCTATGGGGGACGAATGGGAGTGGACTGACTTCCACTGGGACTTCCTTGCCGCGTTGGGAAGCGACGAGATGAGTACCGATCTCGGTATGGGCCGTTGCCACGTATCCCATGCCGACCGGGCGGCCAGCCGTGGGACCGTAGGTACCTGAGGTGACCCACCCGACCTCGGTGCCGTCCGGGAGGTGGAGAGTGGATCCCTCCCGGACAGGGCGGGCTTCGCCAACGAACCCGATCCGCCTGCGCGCCGTCCCCGACGCGATCTGCTGGCGGATGACATCAGCCCCGAGGAAACCGCCTTCCACCCGCCGGCGCTTCTGGATCGCCCAGGTCAACCCGGCCTCGATGGGGGTGATCTCGGGCGTGAGGTCGTGGCCGTACAGGCACAAGCCGGCCTCCAGCCGCAGCGAGTCGCGGGCGGCGAGGCCGGCAAGCATGACGCGGTCATCGGCGAGGAGCAGGCGGACGACCGGCTCGGCGTCACCGGGTTGGATGATGAGTTCGAAGCCGTCCTCGCCCGTGTACCCGGAGCGAGAAACCCAGGCACGGGTACCGGCAAGTTCGAGCACGGCGCCGTTGGAGAAGGTCAGGTCCGCAGCCGAAGGATCGAGGTGGGCCAGTACGTCTGAGGCCGCCGGGCCCTGCAACGCCAGGAGTGCCGCTGGGACGATGTCGGACACCTCGACGCGGTCCCCGATCAATGCCCGGAGGTGGGCGAGGTCGTCCTCCTTGGTCCCGGCATTCACCACGAGCCCGTAGTGGTCACCGGCGTTCGTGACCATGAGGTCGTCGATGATGCCTCCGTGCCCGTTCAGCAGGAAGGTGTACCGGTTCCGACCCACGGGGAGGTCGGTCATGTTCGAGGGGACGATCGTCTCGAGGGCGGAGCCCACATCCTCGCCGGAGACCTGGATGAGGCCCATGTGGGAGACGTCGAAAAGACCCGCCGCCGACCGGGTGTGCAGGTGCTCGGCCATGGCCCCGGCCTCGTAGCGCATGGGCATCGAGTAGCCGGCGAACTCGGCGAACCGGGCGCCCGATTCCTGGTGGAGATCGTGGAGAGGGATCGTGCGGGGTTCTGGCATGGGGTTCCTCTGACAGCGGCGGTCATGTCCCCGACTGTCCTCGGTACCTGAGAGTTTCACGCCTCGGCGCTTACTCCTTCGGCGGGCTGACACGCAGCCGCTTTCCAGCCTGGCCTCACCATCGCGGTCCGGGTGCCTGAGAGATTCCGGGTCGTTGCTCCTTCGGCGCCGATCCCAAGGATCGAGCTCTCCCGCGGGGCGAATCAGCCAGCGCGAATGGTACTCCTCCGCGCGTCACTCAGTCCTCGCCCTCGGCCGGCTTCAACCGCAACCCAGAAGAACTTCAAACGTCAACATCGACATCAACCCACAGTCGGGAGCGGCGCGACGCTCGGGATCCCGGGTTGAAGTCGACGCAGGCGTTCGGCCGAGCTCCGTTCACCCGCCGATGTAGCTCATCTCGACGCGCTGCCAGCCGGGCGTGGCCTCCGAGCGGATCTCGGAGTAGCGGTCGGAGCGCGCCGTCCAGGTGCCATCGATGAGCGAAGTGAGTTCGTCGTCCGATGCCCCGGAGCGCAGAGGGCCCTTGAGATCGGTTCCGGCCCCCGAGAAGAGACAGGTGTAGAGCTGGCCCTCGGCACTCAAGCGAAGCCGGGTACACGAGCCACAGAACGGTTGTGTCACCGACCCGATGACGCCGATCTCGCCCTCACCGTCCTTGTATCGGAACCTGGATGCGACTTCACCCGGATAGGTCGGCGCTATCGCCTCCAACGGCCACTGGGCGTCGATGAAGTCAACGATCTCGGCCGCGCTCACCACGTCATCGAGGCGCCAACCGTTCGACATGCCGACATCCATGTATTCGATGAACCGAACGATGTGCCCGGTGCCCCGGAAATGGCCGGCCATGTCGGCGACCGTGTGGTCGTTCACGCCCCGCTTGACCACCGCGTTGATCTTCACCGACCCGAAGCCGACTGAGGTGGCGGCCTCGATGGCGGAGAGCACGTCCGCCACCGGAAAGTCGACGTCGTTCATGGCCCTGAACACTTCGTCATCGATCGAGTCGAGTGACACGGTGAGGCGCCGCAGCCCCGCGTCCTTGAGCCGCTGAGCCCGGCGGGCAAGTTCAGACGCATTGGTGGTGAGCGCCAGGTCCTGGAGCCCGTCGATCCCAGCCAGCATCCCGACCAGGAGATCGACGTCCTTGCGGAGCAGCGGTTCTCCCCCGGTCAGCCTCACCTTGGTCACGCCGAGGTCGGTGGCGGCCCGAGCCACCCGGGTGATCTCCTCGAACGTGAGCAGGTCATCGTGGCGGAGGAATACCCACTCCTTGTCGAAGACTTCCCTGGGCATGCAGTAGCGACACCGGAAGTTGCAGCGGTCAGTGACCGAGATCCGTAGATCCCGCACCGGGCGCCCGAACGTGTCACTCGTCATGGCGCGAGGGTACCGGTAGAAACGTCAACTTCAACTTCGACGTCAACCAGGAGGCCGTCTTCCACTTCCACCCAGAAGGAGAACTTCAACATCAACCAAGAAGAAGCACGCCAACATCTCCATCTACCTCTGCCCGAAGCCCATTGCGCCAACCGGCCGGGGGCAGGGTTGACTGGATTGGGGTGGGCCGCAGGGGTTCGGGCGGCGGGGTTGGTACCATACGGGGTACCAGTATCGGAGAATCACCCATGAAGTTCGAACAGACGATCACCGACGACGCGATCACCCGCCTTCGCCGAGTCGAGGGCCAGGTCGGCGGTGTCATCCGCATGCTCGAGGACGGGCGCGACTGCAAGGAGATCATGCAGCAGGTGAGCGCCGCCGGTAAGGCCATGGAGCGGGCGGGGGTCAGGCTTCTTGCGGCCCAGATGCGCCACTGCCTCCTCCACGAGGGCGAGGACGGGGTCGAGGCCTACTCACCCGAAGAGATCGAGCAGATGTTCCTCAACTTGGCCTGACGGCCAACGAGCACGAGCAACCCTGGCCTGGCGGCCAGGGAACCTGCCGTATTCACCGACCTCGCTCTTATACTCCCCTGGGTATGACGATCGTCGAGCAGGTGCAGGCCCGGGACTGGGCGAAATGGGTGGACTCCCGCTCCGGGGTCATGATCGACGTCCGTGAACCGGGCGAGTGGGCAATCGGGCTCCTTCCGGGGGCCGAGACCGTCCGCCTCGCCGAACTCCCCTCCCACCTCGAGGAACTCGACCCTGACATCGCATATCTGATCGTGTGCCGCTCCGGCAACCGCAGCCAGGAGGCAGCGGCCTTCCTCACCAACCTCGGCTACACCGCCGCCAACCTCGCAGGGGGCATGGTCGCCCTCGGGTTGGCCAGGTAGCCGAAGCCAGGTCACCTTCACCATTCCTTGGTGGAGGCCACACATGGAACGGGCCCGGGCATCGCCCGGGCCCGTTCCATTCTCAGCCGGAGACCGCCACGACGACTGCGAGTCCGGTCCACCCTCCGGGCCCGGGCATCCCGAGTGGCGCTGCCCATCTTCCACGGCCCTACCCTCCGGCCGTCATGTTGGAGCTAGCCACACCTCTCGAATGGGTCCTCGTGAGCGTCGCAATGTTCATGGGAGCGACGATCCAGGGCACCATCGGGCTCGGCATGGCGGTCTTCGCGGTCCCCATCCTCACCCTCATCAACCCTGCCTTCGTGCCGGTGCCAGTCCAGTTGGTGGCACCGGTCATCACCACCGCCGCTCTCGTCCGGGAACGCACGCACCTCGACCTGAGCGGCGCGGTCTCGGTGATGGTCGGGCGCATCCCGGGTGCGGCGCTCGGGGTGTGGTTGTTGGCGATCGCGTCGGCCAGGGACTTGTCGTTCGTGATCGGCAGTGCCGTGCTCCTGGCAGTGATCGCCCTCAGCACGGGATGGGATGTCCCCCTCAACACGACGACCAAGTTCACCGGCGGCCTGCTGTCTGGAGCCCTCGGTACCTCGACCGGGATCGGTGGACCCCCGATCGCGATGCTGTATGCGCGCAACCAGGGCCCCGAGGTGCGATCGACGCTGGGGGCCATCTTCACCGTGGGCCTGGTGATCAACATCGGCGCCCTGGCGATTGCCGGGCACATCGATCGCGACGCCCTCCTCCGGGCGGCCGGGCTCACCGTCCCCGTCCTCCTCGGGTTCTTCTCGAGCGGATGGGTGAAGCACCACTTCGATGGTGAGCGCCTGCGGGTCGGGATCCTGATCGCCTCCGCCTTCTCCGCCATCGCTCTCCTCGTCAAGGCCGCGTCAGGCTGACCAGGGCCTCAGGTCGTCTTCCGGACCATCACTGCGCCGATGGCAAGAAGGAGGAACAGCGCCACGACGATGGAGCCAATCCAAGGGATCCACGCCAAGACCGCGATGACCGCGACTCCCCGAACGTGGGACGAGACTCGACTCGGTGGTGAGCCGATGTGCTCCCCGATACGAACGGAGGCGGGGACTGCACCCACGAGGGCGGCCGCCGCCAGCAGGACCAGCGTGGCAAATACGAGGAACACTGTGACGATCCCCAACACCACAGCGGCTTCGCCCGATGATGCAGCGGTGAGCAGCCCGAGGCCACCAACGAGCACCACTGCACCGCCGACCGATACGCTCCCCCATCCGAGCCACCCGAGCATCGACTTCCCACCCCGATGACGCTCCAACCAGTCGGGTGCCAGCCACTCGACGGCCGGGCCGGCAAGCAGCCAGATCGAGAGCCCAACGAGAATGCCGATCGCGGCATAGGCCCGGGCCCTCAGCGGCACCGCCCGCGACTCGGGGGTGCGGGCCCGACCACCCACCTCCGCCCCATCGGCCACGTCGACGCTGCCACGGATCACGACGTCCCCACCAATCGTGGCTTCGTCGCCGATCGCGAGCCTCCTGATCGTTCCCTCGATGTCGGCGCCGACCTCACCGTCGATTCGAGCCCGGAGTGCCCGCAGCTTCGCGGAGCCTCCTATGTCACCCTCCTGGGCGACGTCGACGACGGCCCCGTGTACGTCGCTCGCCACCGAACCTGTCACCACCAGCCACCCGCCGCCGATGAGGAGGTCACCACCGACCGTCCCTTCGATCACCGTGGTCGCTGCCAGGGTCCGGACGGAGCCGAGGACCTCACCGCGGATGATGACGCGGGGAGCGAGGGCCAGCAGGTCCCCGGTCACGGTCCCGTCGACTTCGATGACTTCGAAGGCGGCCGCCACCAGGTCCCCTTCCACGGTGCCCTTGATGCGGATGATGTTCCCGCCGGCGAGCAGGTCGTCCGCCACCACGTCCTCGTCGCGGATGAGCACGAGGTCGGACACCGCTTCTTCGAGGGCGGCGGCGGGAGCCATGACCGCGAGGCCCACCACAAGGCCGAGCACGATTGCCATGGAGATCCGGTACGCGGCTGTCATCGGGGTCGAGTCTGGCAGGCATGCACGGCATGGGCCCGTGTCCCGAGCCGGCTCACGGGCGCGGCCACACGCCAACGATTGCTCGGAAGAACCCTGCTGCGAACTCGATGGCATCGGCCAGTCGGTACACGCCCCTCGCATCCGGATCGACAGCGCTCCACTCGGCCGCAGTCGGGGCATCACGCAAGAAGACCATCTCCCGGCAGAGGCTGGTGGCCGCACATGACTCGGGATCCCGGAAGTGGACCCCGATGTGGACCGGGGACCCGGGGTCGACGTTGGGCTGGTGCACGACGATCGAGGCACCGGTGACCGCACACTCAGACTCGACCGTGGTCTCCAAGCCGAAGACCGGGGCGACGGACAGGGCGTCGAGCGAGCACATGCTGCCCACCGAGACCGAACCGATCCTCACCGTGTGGCCGGTCTCGTCGCTCGAGAAGGGGTAGGCCCCAACGATCCGGCGCTCGCGGACGACCACCGCATCACATCCGACGAGGTCGGCGAGCGCCTCGACGTCGAGCGCCGCCACCGCCGGCGGCTGCCCGGTCTGGAGATAGGAACACAGGATTGCCCGTTGAACGGCACGCACCTCGGGTCCGAGGCGCTCCAGTCGCTCCCCCACCGGAAAAGCCGCGGCCAGTCGGGCGACTCCCTCTTCTGCTCTGTTGGGCCCCAAGTGCCACCTCCGGATGGCCGACCGACGGACCGAAACCCGACCCTAGAAGACGGCCCGGTCGATCAGTTCGAGGAGCGGCGTCGGGTACACGCCGAGACCGATCGTGATGATGAGTGAGATCGCCAACGAGACACGGACGCCCACGGGGAGCGGGACGACCACCCCGTCACCGTCCTCGAAATACATGAGGACGATCACCCGCAGGTAGAAGGCGAACGCGGCGACCGAGGCGAGAAGGGCGACGATCACGAGCCACTCCAGGCCGGCGGCCCAGGCAGCAGTGAAGACACCGAACTTGGCGATGAAGCCGGTCGTCACCGGCATTCCGGCGAGGGCGAGCATGAGGACCGAGAGGGCGGCCGCCGCTCCCGGTGAGGATTTCGAGAGGCCCCGGTAGGCGTCCAGGGGGGAACCGGCAGATGCCGGCCCGGAGACCTGTCCGACCAACCCGAAGGCGGCCACCAGGACCACCGCGTAGGTCAGGATGTAGAAGGCGACCCCGCGGGCGCCGATTCCGCCCGACGACACGCCGACGAGCAGGAACCCGGCGTGCGCGACTCCCGAGTAGGCGAGGACGCGCCGCAGGTCGGCCTGGACGAGGGCGTAGATCGTGCCGAGCACGACCGACAGCGCCGCCACCCCGGCCAGGGGGGCTTGCCACGTGTCGGGCATGTCGCGGAACGCCACCTGGATGAGTCGACCGATCGCCCCGATGGCGCCGATCTTCGCCGCGGCGGCCATGTACCCGGTGATCCCGGCCGGGGCGCCCTGGTAGACGTCCGGGGCCCAGGCGTGGAAGGGTGCGGCGGCGATCTTGAACAGCAACCCGACGAACACGAGCGCCACGGCGAGGGGGACGATCGACGGCTTGAACACGATCTGGGTGTTCATGGACGAGATGAAGCTGAACGCCCCGGTGTAGCCCAGGTATCCGCTCGCCGTGTAGAAGAGCGCAACTCCGTAGAGCAGGATGGCCGAGGCCACCGAACCGAGGAGGAAGTACTTCAGGGCGGCTTCGTCGGACTCTGCCGACTCGTTGGAGATCCCGGCAAGCACATAGAGGCTGATGGAGCCGACTTCGAGGCCGAGGAAGAGCATGAGGAACTGGAAGGCACCCACCATGAACATGAAGCCGGCGGCGCTGAGCAGCACGAGGGCCAGCGCCTCGGCGCCCTTCCGCCCCAGGCGCCCGAGCAGGCTCCACCCGAACCCGAGACCGAGCGCCGCCACGACGATGAGGGCTCCCTTGAACAGGATCCCCTGGTAGTCCAGCAGGATCATGTCCCCGTAGGCGAGTTGGATGCTGTTGGCGTCGACCTCCCGCCACTGGGCGAAGAGCGCCCCGGTCGCCCCGGCAACGGCCAGGGCCGCGGTCCATCCGTGCACATGAAGGGCCGGCTTCCAGGTCACGTCGATCATGAGCACAGCCACCGCCCCGAGCACGAAGATCAGTTCCGGGAGGATGGCGACGAGGCTCACGGCGGGCTCAACCATGGTCGGCTCCCCCGATGTCGACGATGTGCGGCGCGACATACCCGGTCGTCATCTCGATCCGCTCGAGGAGAGCATCGGTGGTGGGGGTGATGCGATCGAGGAGTACCCGGGGGTAGAGCCCGAGCACGAGAATGAGGATCGAGATGGCCGACAGCACCGTCACCTCGACCGCCTTCAGGTCACGCATGGTTGCGTTCTCCTCCAACACGGGTTCACCGGTGAAGACCCGCTGGTACGCCCACAGCATGTAGATCGCCGCGAGGATGACGCCGGAGGCCGAGACGATTGCGTACCAGGGCAACGTGGCGTAGGAGCCGACGAGGATGAGGAACTCTCCGACGAACCCGTTGAGGCCGGGGAGTCCGATGCTGGCGAAGCTCATGAACAGGAAGAAACCGGCCATGAGGGGAGCCGACTTCGCCAACCCCCCGAAGTCGGCGATGGTCTTGGTGTGCCGCCGCTCGTAGAGCATGCCGACCAGGAGGAAGAGCGCCCCCGTGGAGAGGCCGTGGTTCACACCCTGGATGACGGCACCCTCCAGGCCCTGGCGAGTGAGCGCAAACGTGCCCAGGACGATGAAACCGAGATGGCTCACCGAGGAGTAGGCGACGAGCTTCTTCAGGTCGGGCTGGACGATCGCCACTGCCGCCCCATAGATGATCCCGACCACCGCCAGGGCCGCGATCCACGGCACCGCGTCGAGCGTCGCGTCCGGGAAGAGCGGCAGGTTGAAGCGGAGGAAGCCATAGGTGCCCAGCTTCAGGAGCACACCGGCGAGGAGCACCGAACCTGCGGTCGGTGCCTGCACATGGGCGTCGGGGAGCCACGTGTGGAGCGGGAAGATCGGGACCTTGATGGCGAAGGCGAGGGCAAACACGGCGAACAGCCACCACTGGGAGCCGACCGTCACCCCGGCCTCGAGGATCGCCTCATAATCGAAGCTGAAGGACCCCGTCGTGCGGAGGTGGTCGAGACCGAGGGCGATGATGCCGGCGAGCATGAGCGCCGAGCCGAACGCCGTGTAGAGGAAGAACTTGACAGCGGCGTAGATGCGACGCTCCGACCCCCAGATGCCGATGATGAAGTACATGGGGACGAGGACGAGTTCGAAGAACACGAAGAACACGATGAGGTCGAGGGCGAGGAAGACGCCGATGGTGCCGGCTTCGAGCAGGAGCACCATGACCACGAACAGCTTCGTCCGGTCGGTGATCGCACCTGACACTGCCAGCGAGACGGGGACGAGGATCGTGGTGAGCACGACGAGCGGCATGGAGATGCCATCGACCCCCAGGTGCCAGTTGACGCCCCACCCGGAGTAGATGGTGGCCATCTCGGTGAACTGGAACCCCGGGATCTTCTCGAAGGCAATGAAGAGCCATGCGGCCAATCCCACCGGGATCAGGGAGATGGCCACCCCGAGCGGGAGGTGGAGTTCGGAACGGCGATTGGGCACCAGTGCCACGGCGATCGCCCCGAGGATCGGGGTGAGGATCAGGGCGGCGAGGACGGGGAAGTCCATGTCACACACCCCTCGACACGAGCCAGATTGCGAGGCCGATGGCCCCGGCCGCAAGGCCGGCTCCGTAGCTACGGACGAACCCGGTTTGGAGCGGGCGCACTGCCTCCCCGGCCTTCTTCACGAGCCAGGCAACACCGTTGACCGCACCGTCGACGACTTGGGTGTCGAACGTGGCCATGAGTTCGGCCCCGGCCTCGCTTCCGCGAACGATCGTCCGCGAGTAGGCCTCGTCGACGAACCACGCGCCCTCGGCTCCCCGCAGCGGGCGGGAGAGCGGTGCCAGCAGCTTTTCGCGGCGCTCGTCGCCCCGCCCGTAGATGAACCATCCGAGGACCACCCCGAGTGCGGCAACGACGATCGAGGCGACGATGAGGATCGTGCCGGTCGAGCCTTCCGGCACATGCTGGAGGTGTACCCCTTCGAATGCCGGCTCGAGGAAGCGCTCGAGACCGTGCCAGAACGGCGTGTTGAGGAAGCCACCGACCAGCGAGAGGAATGCGAGAACGAGCAGCGGCAGTGTCATCACCTTCGGCGACTCGTGGGGGTGGACACCCTCATCCCAACGGGGCTCTCCCAGGAAGACCAGGACGAACCAGCGGGTCATGTAGACGGCCGTGAGGAGCGCCGTGAAGAGCCCGATCGCCCACAGCGCGGTGTACAGGCCACCCCGGTTGAAGGCGGATGCGAGGATTTCGTCCTTCGACCAGAACCCGGCGAGTGGCGGGAGACCGGCGATCGCAACGGTCGCCACGGCCATCGTGGCCCCGGTGACGGGCATCTTCTTGAGGAGCCCGCCCATCTTGCGGATGTCCTGCTCGTGGTGCATGCCGTGGATGACCGAACCCGCCCCGAGGAAGAGCAGGGCCTTGAAGAACGCATGGGTGAGGAGGTGGAAGATGCCGGCGACGTGCGCGGCCGAACCGACGGCCAGGAACATGAAGCCGAGTTGGGAGACGGTCGAGTAGGCGAGGACCTTCTTGATGTCGTTCTGGGCGATGGCGATCGTCGCCGCCAGCAGGGCCGTGAGGGCACCAACGACCGCCACGGCCGTCAGCGCGGTCTCGGAGAGGTCGTAGATCGACGAGGTCCGGGCAATGAGATAGACGCCGGCGGTGACCATCGTGGCGGCATGGATGAGGGCCGAGGCCGGGGTCGGACCGGCCATCGCATCGGGCAACCAGACGTAGAGGGGGACCTGCGCCGACTTCCCGGCAGCACCCAGGAGAAGGAGGAACCCGATGGCGGTGGCGGTGCCGGCGGCGAGGGTGGCGCCGGGATCATGGAGCACCGTGTCGAACGAGAGGGTTCCGAACGACCCGAACACGAGCATGAGGGCGACGATGAACCCGAAGTCGCCGATGCGGTTGACGACGAAGGCCTTCTTCCCGGCCTCGGCCGCGAAGTCCTTCTCCCGCCAGAAGCTGATGAGGAGATAGGAGCAAAGCCCGACGAGTTCCCAGCCAAGGAACATGAGGGCGAAGTTGTTGGCGAGCACGAGGGCCAGCATCGACACGGCAAACAGGTTGAGGTACACGAAGTAGCGGCTGTACCGGGCGTCGCCCGCCATGTACCCGATCGAGTACAGGTGGATCAGCGAGCCCACCCCGGTGACGAGGAGGGTCATCGTGATCGAGAGCGGGTCCCAGCGCATCTCGAGGGTGGCGCCGAGCGAAGGCATCCACTCCCACATCGTGACGGTGATCGCGTGGCGCTCCCCTCCGAAAAGCCAGGGAATCGCCGCCACTGCCGCCACCGCGAAGGCCGCGCTCGAGGCGAGGGTGGCGAGGACCCCGGAGAGGGACCCGGGCATCCGCGACCCGAGGAAGTGGTTGAGCACCGCCCCCGCAAGGGGCAGGGCGAGCAGGAGCCAGAGCCAGTCCTGGGCGAAGTCGAACAGCGCGTCCACTGTCAACCCCTCAGCTCGTTGAGATCATCGACATCGGCCGTCTTCCGACGACGGAACACGGACATGACGATGGCGAGGCCGACCACCACTTCGGCGGCCGCGACGACGAGCACGAAGAACACGCTCACCTGGCCCTGCAGGTTGCCGACCAGCGTGCCCCCGGCGACGAACGTGAGGTTGACCGCGTTGAGCATCAACTCGATGGACATGAACATGATGAGGGCGTTGCGCCGCGTCAACACCCCCGCCAGTCCGATGATGAACAGGAGCGCAGCGAGGGTGAGGTACCACTCGGGATTCATCGCCCCGTCCTTTGGTCGGGGCGATGGGGGACTGTCTGTCCCCCCGCACGAAGGGCGGGGGGAAGGTCCCTGCCGCCGAAGGCGGGAGGTAGGGGGGCATGCGTCATCGGTCCTCCCTCCTCGTGGGCCGGAACAGGGCAAGGGCGATGGCGCCGATCGAGGCGATGATGAGGAGGAGGGAGGTGACCTCGAACGGGAGGAGCCATTCCTCGAAGATGATGCGACCTGTGGCCTCCACGCTCCCGACCGGGGCATCGACCTGCGATCGGGCGAGGGACCACGTGAAGGTGTTGGTGAGCCACAGGTACCCGCCGAACAGCACGGAACCGCCGATGACGACCAGCGCCGCCAGCCTTTGGCCAGGCAGCGTCTCGGAGGTGTCCTCCACTTCATCCACGCCGATGAGCATGATGACGAAGAGGAACAGCGTCATGATCGCCCCGGCGTAGACGACCACCTGGACGGCGGCCACGAAGTGAGCGAGTTGGGTGACGTAGAGCACCGCAAGGCTGAAGAGGGTCCCGAGCATGCCCAGCGCGGCGTACACCGGGTTCCTGGCGAGGATGAGCGTCAGGCCCCCTGCGAGCGCCCCGACCGCCGCCACGAGAAAGACGAAGGTCTCCATCAGGAACGCTCCCTTTGGCGGAGAACGAAGAACGAAGAACGGAGCAGGAGCCGCATCAGTGGTTCTCTCCATCCCGGTCGGGTTCGGAGGTGGCCGTCTGGCCGGCCTCGGGCGGGGCCAGCCCCGTCCCCGCCGAGGAGGTCCAGCCCGGAATCCCCTCGTACTCGACGCGACCCTGGGGTGAGGTGGCGCGCATCCAGCCGCCGGACTCTCGCAGTTCGTCGAGGTTGGCAAGTGAATCCTCGGACACCATGTGGTTGGGGGTCCCATCGGGCTCGACCAGCAGCTCCTTCTTGGTGTAGATGGCATCGTTGCGATCGGTCACCGACATCTCGAAGAGGTTGGTCATCGTGATGGCCTCGGTCGGACAGGCCTCGACACAGAGGGCACAGAAGATGCAGCGGAGCATGTTGATCTCGTAGACGAACCCGAACCGCTCGCCCGGGCTGGTCGGCTCTGCCGGGTCGTTGTCGCGACCGCGGACGTAGATGCATCGGGCCGGGCAGACCCCGGCGCACAACTCACACCCGATGCACTTCTCCATGCCGTCCTCGTAACGATTGAGGACATGCCGGCCATGGAAGCGCACCGGCTTTTCGCGCTTGACCGCCGGGTATTCGGTCGTGACCCGGGGCAGGAACATCTGGCGCCACGTCACCCGCATGCCACGCAGCAGGTTCCCCAGGATCGTGAAGGAGTCGTCTGTCTGTCGTCGCTCGCTCATGACCATGGCGCTCCGAATTGGCGGAAGGAGACGACCAACGTCGAGAGGATGAGCCAGATGAGGGCGCTCGGGATGAGCCGCTTCCATCCGAGGTCCATGAGTTGGTCGTACCGGAACCGAGGGAACGACGCCCGCACCCAGACGAAGAGGAAGAGGACGACGCAGACCTTCACCAGGAGGTAGACGAAGCTGAGGAGCGTGGCCGCCACCCCACCGACCTGGTCGAGGAAGGGGCCGCCCCACCCTCCGAGGAACAGGCTCACTGCCAGGGCGCTCATCGTGAACATGTTCATGTACTCGGCGAGGAAGAACATGGCGAAGCGCATACCCGAGTACTCGGTGTGGAAGCCGGCCACGATCTCCTGCTCGGCTTCGACCATGTCGAATGGCGCCCGGTTGGTCTCGGCGAAGATTGCGATCATGAAGATGACGAATGCCGGGAACTGCGGGACGACGTTCCAAGCCGGGAGCCACGACAGCGCCCCGTCGAAGAAGGACGTCTGCTGGCGCAGCACGATCTCGCTCAGGCTGAGCGCGCCGAGGCTGCCCACCTGGGGAAGCGTGGTCGTCCACATGACGACCGCGATCATGGCGAGGCCCATCGCCGCCTCGTAGGAGATCGCCTGGGCGGTTCCCCGCACTCCACCGATGAGGGGGTACTTCGAGCCCGAGGACCATCCGGCGAGGACGATCGCGTACACCGCGACGGAACTCATGGCCAGCACGAAGAGCAGGCCGATGTTCAGGTCGACCGCCGCGAACTGGAGCACGCGGGTCTCCCCGCCGAGGGTGACCTCGAGCGGCCGGGCAAGCGGGATGACCAGGAGGAGGAGGAGCGCGGGGACCGCCGCGAGGAACGGTGCGAGTTCGAAGACGAAACGCTCCACCCTCGAAGGGGTGATCTGTTCCTTGAGGAGCAGCTTCAGTCCGTCGGCGAGCGTCTGGAGGATCCCATAGGGACCCGACCGCATCGGGCCCATCCGGTTCTGCATGTCGGCGACGACCTTGCGCTCGGCCCAGACGAGCAGGATGACCGCCACGAGGCCCACCACGAAGCTGATGAGGACCCGACCGATGACGAGGCCGACGTCAAGCATCGTCGCCCCCTTCTCCTTCCCCGGCTGCCTTCACCTCGACGAAGGCCTTGGAAGAGAGCCTCGGTCCGCCCGGTTGGTTGAAAGGCACATACACGGTCCCGGCAGCGAGCGACGGGTCGGCGACGGCGGGCAGCAGGTGGCCGTCGACGGTGACCGACCCGTTGGCCCTGATCCGTTTCATGTCGCTGGGGTGCAGCGCGGCAAAGGCGCCTCTTGCCTGGCCATCAAGAGCCGGGGAGAAGCGGGTGAGCACGGCGTCGTCGTACAGGGTGCGGGCGAGATGGAGGGCGAATGACGCCCCCCGAGGCTTCCTTGCCTTGTCTGGACCCGCGGTACCGGTGGGGACGTACTGGAGCGGTTGCTCGGCGCCGTCGCGGGGCACGACCACTCCGTCACGCTCCTTCCAATCGAGGAGGAACCAGGACACCCCGCGATAGGCAGGCGCCGACGCGGCGATCTCGCGGCTGATCGCCTCCGCCGAACCGAACGCCATGGGCCGTCCCATCCGTGACGAGATGTCATCGAGGATCGACCAGTCGGGGCGGGCCTGGCCGGGGGCAGCCACGAGGGCGTTCACCTTCTGCACTCGGCCTTCGAGGTTGGTCACGGTGCCCTGCTTCTCGGAGAAGGTTGCGGCAGGAAGGAGGATGTCGGCCTCGGCCGCGGAGTCGGTGAGGAAGCAGTCGATGGCCACGACCACATCGATCGCATCGAGCGCGCGGCGAGCGAGGTCGGAGTCGGGCGTGTCCCTCACAGGATCTGCACCGATGAGGAGGAGAGCCTTGATACGACCGGCGGCCGCGGCCTCGAGGATGCCGCGGGTGTCGAGGCCCTCGGAGAGGTTGGCTTCGCCCCACGCCTCGATCGAGGTGCCGGAAGACGTTGAAACCCGCCCGGGTAGCAGGTCAGGGGCGACGCCCATGTCCAGCGCCCCGTAGGTGTTCGCCCTGCGGGCGAGCGGGAGAACGGTGGCGCCGGGCAAGTCGCGGGCGAATGCGGCAACCGACTCCGCCAGCGCCGGGTCCTCGGCGAGGCCCGTGCGCCCGACGATCGCCACGACCGGGCCCTCGGAGAGCGCGGACCGAGCGGCCGCGAACTCCCCTTCGCCGCTGCTCAGCGCGGCCAATGTCGCCCAACCGGAGCCCGGCACGTAGCTGAAGGAGTGGGTGGCCCGGTCATCGAGGCCGGTCGCGCGCGGGTTGACAACGATGAGAGTGGCACCGAGTTCCTGGGCAGCGCGGCGCACCCGGAGGTAAAGCGTGGGGTGTTCCTCCTTGAGGTCGGGTCCCCACACGAGGATCGTCCTGGCTCTCTCGAGGTCTCCGATCTGCCCCTTGCCGGCGAGGGCCGCCAGCATGTGACTGCCGAGCGAATCGTCGAGTCGAGCGTCGAGGTTCGGGGATCGAACCACCGAACGCATGAACCGAGCAAGGGTGTAGGCATCCTCGTTCGTACCGCGAGCGCCGCCGATGGCCGCCACCGCTGTCGGGCCGTGCTCGTCGATGACCGCCCGGAGCTGCTCGGCGACGGTGGCGATCGCTTCTCCCCACGGGACTGTGTGAAGCCGACCGTCCGCACCCTTGACGGCGGGCTTCGTGAGGCGCTCGGGGGATGTGACCCAAGCGAACCCGAAGCGGCTGCGATCGTCGAGCCAGCCATGGTTGGTGGCGTCGTTGTCCACCCCGAGGATCCGGACCAGTTCGCCGCGGGAGGCCTGGATCGTCACGCTGTCGCCGGTCGTGGTGCCGGGGTTGACCGAGGCTGCCTCTTCGAGGTCCCAAGGACGGGCCTTGAACCTGTAGGCGGTCGCGGTCAGGGCACCCACCGGGCAGATCTGCACGGTGTTGCCGGAGAAGTACGAGGAGAACGGCTCGTCGGGGAACGTAGCCACCTGGGTGTCATTCCCTCGCTGGCTGAACTCGAGGAGGGGATCGCCGCTGATCTCGTCGGCGAAGCGGACACAGCGGGCGCAGAGGATGCAGCGCTCGCGGTCGAGGAGCACGAGATCGTTGACCGGGATCGGCTTTTCGTAGTGGCGTTTCTCCTCCACGAACCGGCTCTCACCAGGACCATGGGAGAGGGTCTGGTCCTGGAGCGGACACTCACCTCCCTTGTCACAGATCGGGCAGTCGAGCGGGTGGTTGATGAGGAGGAACTCGAGCATTCCCTCCTGGACCTTCTTGACGGCCGGTGTGTTCGTGTGCACGACCATGCCGTCGCTGATGGGTTGGGTGCAGGACGGGACCATCATCGTGCCCCGTGGTCCCTCGACCTCGACGAAGCACTGACGGCACATTCCCACTTCCTTGAGCCGGGGGTGCCAACAGAAGCGGGGGATGATCGTCCCGGCCTGCTCGGCGGCCGCGATGAGCTGCTGGCCCGGGTCGACGAGATGCTCGACGCCGTCGATGGTGAGGCGTACCTGGGTCACGCGCTCACTCCGCGGATCGCGACGGGGGTGAGAAGCGAGTTGGCGATGTGCGTCTCGATCTCCCCCGGGAAGTACTTCATGAGGCTGAGGATCGGGCTCACAGCCGAGGGGCCGAGAGGGCAGATGGTGGTCTGACGGGGCGGCCAAGCCATTCCCACAGAGATGTTGTCGGACACATCGACGAGGAGGTCCTGGTCGACCGGGCGCCCGGCTCCGTTGAGGATCCGCCGGAGGATGAGATCGAGCCAGGTGGTTCCCTCCCGACACGGGGTGCACTGCCCACACGACTCCTCGGCGTAGAAGCGCACGAGACGTTCGGCGACCGCGACCATGTCGGTGGTGTGGTCCATGACGATGACGGCACCGGACCCGAGCATCGAGCCATTGGCACCTGTCACGTCCTTGGTCACCTCGAGGTCGAGGTGCTCCTGGGGAACGAACCACGGGGCGGAGGCCCCACCGGGAATCCACGCCTTGAGCTGCCCGTCGTCCCGGATCCCGCCGGCCACGTCGAAGATGAGCTCCCGCCAGGTGAGCCCGTGTGGGAGTTCGAAGTTGCCGGGCTTCTGCACGTGGCCTGAGATCGACGTCATGAACGTACCGGTGTCCTCGCCGTGGGCGAGCTCCTTGAACCACTCAGCCCCCTTGGAGAGGATGTGGGGCAGATTCGAGATCGTCTCGACGTTGTTGACGATCGTCGGGAGCATGTACAGGCCCTTGGCGGCTGGGAAGTAGGGCGGTTTGATGCGGGGCTCGCCGCGGCGACCCTCGAGGCTGTTGAGGAGGGCTGTCTCCTCGCCGCAGATGTAGGCGCCGGCGCCGAGGTGGACGGTGAGTTCGAGGTCGTAGTCGGACCCGAAGATGCCGGTCCCGAGGAACCCGCGTGCGTAGGCATCGACCACCGCCTGCTGGAGTCGACGAGCCGGTTTGGGGTACTCGCCCCGGATGTACACGAAGGCGTGGTGCACCTCGTTGGCGACGGAGGCGATGATGATCCCGTCGATCAACTGATGGGGGTCCCGTTCGAGGAGTTGACGGTCCTTGAAGGTGCCCGGCTCCGACTCGTCCCCGTTGACGACGAGGTAGGACGGACGGGCAGGAGCCATGAAGGACCACTTCATACCGGCCGAGAACCCGGCCCCGCCGCGGCCGATCAGGCCGGACTCCTTGACGAGGTCGACGAGTTCATCCCGAGTCTTGCCGAGCGAGGCCTTGGCGGCCTCATACCCCCCGGTCGCCAGGTAGCGCTCCATGGTGTGCGAGTCGGTCGGATGCTCGACCATCCGCTCGGTGAGCACGCGTAGCTCGTTCATTGGTCGCCTCCGACGAAGGAGCAAGGAGCGAGACGCGAGGGCCTGGCGGAACGAGCGCTGGCTTCTCGTTCCTCGTTCCTCGTTCCTCGTTCCTGCGAGGCGCAGCCGAGCGTGCTCATGCTCCCCTCCCCGGTTCCAGGGCGCTGGTGTTCTCGGCGGCGGTGCCGAACACCGGGAACGCCGGGTAGGGGCCGATGGCCCCGTTGGTCTCCTTGATCGCCCAGTCGAAGGAGCGCTGCCCGCCGAAGAGGGTCTGCATCTCGTCGCCGTTGATGACGTCGGGCAGCGCCTTGCGGAGCCACTCGACGAGTTCACGGCCCTTGGCTGGGGTGAGGCCCTCGACGAGTTCGTAGTTGATGAGGCAGGCGGGCGCACCACCGCAGGCGCCGACGCACTCGGCATGTTCAACGGCGATCGTCCCGTCGGTCTCCCCGGCGGGGGTCCCTGCTGCATCCTCGATGGCGTGGAGCACATCGTCGCCTCCCATGAGGAAGCAGGAGATGGACGTGCAGACCGAGATGAGGTACTTGCCTTTCGGCTCGGTCTTGTACATGACGTAGAACGTCGCCACCGATTGCACCTGGGCTGCGGTGAGCCCGGTCATCCCAGCAACAATCGACATTCCCTCGTCGGAGAGATACCCATCCTCCTTCATGGCGATGTAGAGGAGCGGCATCACGGCCGATCGCTTCTCGGGGTAGCGGAGGACGATCTGTTCGGCACGGGCCACGGACTCGGCTGACCAGCTCATGAAGCGCCTCCGATGACGGAGGCAAGCGACAATCGACGAGCAACAAGGGAGCTCCCGTCGAGCTCCGCTCGTACCTCGTACCTCGTACCTCCGACAGGTCTCATCGGTCGACGTCTCCCATCACCGGGTCCACGCTGGCAAGGGAGGAGATCGCGTCGGCGAGGAGCGAGTCGGAGAGCATGATCGGGATCGACTGCAGGTTGGCGAACGACGGCGCCCGGGTGTGCATCCGCAGCGGACGGGCGCCCCCGTCCGAGACGAGGTAGCAGCCGAGCTCACCACGCGGCGACTCGATGGCGACATACACCTCGCCTTCGGGCACCTTGAAGCCTTCGGTGTGGATCTTGAAATGGTGGATGAGCGCTTCCATCGATTCGTCGATGCGAAGGCGTGGTGGTGGGGAGATCTTCCGGTCGTCGGTCTTGTAGTCGCCCGTCGGCATGGTCTCTGCGACCTGGCGGACGATCTTGAGGCTCTCCCACATCTCATCCACCCGCACCCGATAGCGGTCGTAGACGTCACCGTTGGCGCCTACCGGTACGTCGAAGTCGTACTGGTCGATCCCGCTGTAGGGCTGCATCTTGCGGAGGTCGTGGGCGACCCCGGTCGAGCGGAGGATCGGGCCGGTGATACCCCAGGCGATCGCCTCTTCGGCGGTGATGATCCCGACGTTCTTGGTCCGGCCCTTCCAGATGAAGTTCTCCCTGAGGAGCGCGTCGTACTCGCGGATGCGACCCGGCATCACGTCGAGGATGCCCTCGACATCCGCCTCCCAGCCGTCGGGGAGATCAGCAGCGACGCCACCGGGGCGGATGTAGTTGTGGTTCATCCGCAGGCCGGTGGTCTTCTCGAAGAACGCCAGGATGCCTTCGCGCTCCCGGAACCCGTAGAGCATCATCGAGAGCGCCCCGATGTCCATGCCGTTGGTGGCGAGGGCGACGAGGTGGGAACTGACCCGGTTCAGTTCCGTCATGAGCACCCGAATCGCCAGGGCGCGGGGCGGCAGTTCGATCTCGAGCAGCTGCTCGACGGCGAGGGCGAAACACAGCTCGTTGTGGAGCGGTGCCAGGTAGTCCATGCGGGTGACGTTGGTGCCGCCCACCATGAAGGGCAGGGTCTCGGCGGTCTTCTCCATCCCCGTGTGGAGGTACCCGATGATCGGCTGGACCCGCCGGACGATCTCGCCCTCGAGCTCCACGTGGAGTCGGAGCACGCCATGGGTGGACGGGTGCTGGGGGCCCATGTTGACGATCATCAATTCGTCGTCCCCGATGGACTCCTCGAGGAGGAAGTCGTCCCCGATGGTGGTGCCGAGCTGTTCGGCGAGCCGGGCAGCGGTCTCCGACTGGTGCATCTTCTGGGCACCTTCGTCCGTGGCGTGGACGAGCCATTCGGGCTCCTCGGTGCCGGAGACCCACACGTCGCGCACTTCGGCGTCCTCGGTCGTCTCGTCGGTCACTGCCGGGAGCCTTCCTTGAACTCGACGGGTATGGCCCCGACGGCGAAGTCCTTGCGCAGCGGATGGCCCTCCCAGTCGTCGGGCATGAGGATGCGGGTCATGTCGGGGTGGCCAGCGAAGTCGATGCCGAACATGTCGAAGACTTCCCGCTCGAAGTAGTTGGCACCCGGCCAGACGGGGGTCAGGGACGGAACGGTCGGGGTCTCGTCCTCGACGAAGTCCAAAGGGGTGATGAGCCGGAGGCGTCGACCGTGCTGGATCGAGAGGAGGTTGGCCACGACGTCGAACCGAATGTCGCGCCTGCCGAGGTGGTCGGTTGCGGTGACATCGACACACATCTCGAACCCGGCGCCCTTGGCCGCCTCGGCTACCCCCACGAGATCGCCGGGAGCAACGATGAGGACGTCCTGCCCGTGCGATTCATGCCAGGACACCGCGTCGAACTGCTCGAGGATCCCGGACAACAGGTCATCGCCCTCCGGCATGGGACGAATCGGCGCCTCTTCAGTCACTTCTGTCCCCCACTCCGTGGAGGACAGACCTGTGAAACGACGATGCGGGGACCCCTTCCCCCACTGCGCGGGGGACAGACCTGTGGGTTCATCGCGCCATCTCCCCGCTCATCACCTTCTCGTGGAGGGTGAGGATGCCGTGCATGAGTGACTGGGGTCCAGGGGGGCAACCGGGCACGTAGACGTCCACAGGGACGATGTGGTCGACGCCTTGGACGAGGGCGTAGTTGTTGAACATGCCGCCGGAACTGGCGCAGGCACCCATCGAGATCACCCACTTGGGGTCGGGCATCTGGTCGTAGACCTGGCGCAGCACCGGTGCCATCTTCTGGCTGACCCGACCGGCGACGATCATGAGGTCGGCTTGGCGGGGCGAGGCCCGGAACACCTCCATGCCGAACCGGGCGAGGTCGTAGTGGGCGGTCCCGGTGGCCATCATTTCGATGGCGCAGCAGGCGAGGCCGAAGGTGGCTGGGAACATCGAGCGGGTCTGGGCCCACTTGGCTATCCCGAGTCCGCGGACTGCGGCGACCGCGCGATCGAGGCGCGTCGTGATGACCGAGGGTGGGGTGGATTGGTGCACTAGGCCGCTTCTTCGTAGGACGTCGTGGCGAAGCGACGGGAGCGCTTGCGCACATTCCAGTCGAGGGCTCCCCGCTTCCAGACATAGGCGAGGGTCTCGAGCACGAAGAGCGTGAAGACTCCGACCGTGGCCACGCCGTACCAGCCCAGTTCGGGGAAGTTGGCGGCCCAAGCGAAGAGGAAGATGATCTCGACGTCGAAGATCACGAACAACATGGCGACGACATAGAACTTGACGGGGAAGCGCTGGGACGGTTCGACCTCCGGGACGATCCCGCACTCGTAGGGGGCGAGCTTCTCTGGCGACCCGGGACCGCGCGACGAGATGACACGACCGAGCAGGACACTCACGGTCACGAAGCCGGCCGCGAGCACCAACATGACGAGGATGGGGAGATACGAGGCGAGATCCATGGGGTGAAGCAGCGTTCTTTCCGGGCGGGAGGATAGGAACTCCCCGGAATCGTTCCAAGTTAGGAATTGCACAATCTGGTTCCCAACAGCGAGGGGGTTGCTGTCGGCCATCCAACCGGACCGGAACACGTGTCGGAGGTGGCTCACCTACGCTTCTGCGATGCGCCGATCGGCCATGCTCCTCCTCGTTCTCTCCTTGGCCGCCTCGTGTGTGGGTCCCAACTCCGACACCACGGGCCCGCCACCGGTGGCGACGACTGTGTCCGACGTTGGCCTCGCGGTCCCAGCGGTGCGACACCCCATCACCGACGAGGTGATCTACTTCGTCCTCACCGACCGGTTCGAGAACGGTGATCCGACGAACGACCTGGGCGGCCGCTCCCCTGACCTCGACCCCACCGAACATGGATTCCTACCCTCGAACCCCGGCTACTACCACGGCGGTGACCTCGCCGGGCTGACCTCCCGGCTCGACTACCTGGCGGGGCTCGGCGTCACCTCGATCTGGATCACTCCCCCGTTCGTGAACACTCCCACGCTTGGCGATGGCACCGTGGGCGGGTCATCAGCCGGCTACCACGGCTACTGGCAGGTGGACTTCACCCGGATCGATCCTCACCTCGGTACGGAGGCCGACATGGTCGCCTTCGTCGACGCCGCCCATGAACGCGGGATGAAGGTGTTCTTCGATGCAGTCACCAACCACACGAGCGACGTCATCGGCCACGACGCGAGGACCACGCCCTACCGGTGGAAGGAGACGTATCCCTACCTCGACGCCGACGGCAATCCCTTCGACCCGTCGGACCTTCCCCCGGGCACGGCCTTTCCGGCGCTCGATGCCGAGGTGAGCTTCCCCTACGTCCCGGTCTTCGAATCGGAGGAGGACGCCACCGTCAAAGCCCCGGCGTGGCTCAACGACGTGACGCTCTACCACAACCGCGGCGACCACGAGGATCGGCCCGAAGCGATCACCTACGGCGACGTCCACGGACTCGACGACCTCTTCACCGAGCATCCCCGGGTCGTCGAGGGGATGATCGGCATCTACGCCGGTGCCATCCGTGGATACGGGATCGACGGATTCGGGGTCGACACCGTCCCGCACGTGGACGACGCGTTCTGGGAGGCATGGATCCCCGCCATCGAGGCGGAAGCCGCCGAGGCCGGGAAGGACGAGTTCTTCGTCTTCGGCGAGGTCTTCGGGGCCAACCCCGGTTACAGCAGCCGGTTCACCACACAGCTCCCCTTCCCGGGCCTGCTCGACTTCGGGTTCAACGACGCGGTGTTCCGCTTCGTTGCCGCCGACAGCCCGTCCCGGGTCGTCGCCAGCCACTTCGACAACGACGACCTCTTCACCGACGCCGATTCGAACGCCTCGATGCTCGTGAAGTTCGTCGGGAACCACGACATCGGTCGCCTCGGCCACGCGCTCAGGCTCGAGCATGCACGGGCGAGCGAGTCCGAGCTCCTCGCCCGCATGCGCCTCGCCATGGGCCTGCTCTTCCTCACCCGCGGGGTGCCGGTGGTGTACTACGGGGACGAGCAGGGCTTCGTCGGGGACGGTGGGGACCGCGACGCCCGCCAGGACATGTTCCCCACCGAAGTCCCGTCCTACGCCGACGATCACCTCATTGGAACCGCGCGGACGCTGTCGGACTCCAACTTCGACACCTCCCATCCGCTGTACGTCACGATCTCCGACCTCGCCGCCCTGCGGGCCGCCCACCCGGCCCTCTCCCGGGGCGCCCAGGTGGAGCGGTACTCCAATGCCAAGGCCGGGGTGTACGCCGCGTCCCGCATCGACCGCGACGAGCGTATCGAGTATGTGATCGCCTTCAACAACACCGCAGACGAGCGGATGGTCACCTTCGACACCTACACCCCGAACACCTGGTTCTACGGGATCCTCGGGACGGACGAACGTATCCGCTCCCTCACCGAGGGGGCCCTGCGGCTGACGGTGCCCGGGTATTCGACCCTCGTACTCCGAGCCGACCAGCCAGCCCTCCCCGTCCGCGCTCCACGGCTCGAGATCGTGACGCCCGGCGGTGTGGCCAACCCCCGGGTCGTGTTCGAGGTCGCCCCCGTGACCTCCGGGTTCTTCGAGGTCACGTTCGCGGTCTCCGTCGACGGCGGGCCCCTCACGGTGATCGGTACTGATGACAACCCGCCCTATAGGGTCAGTTGGCTCCCCCCGGGGACGTTCACCAGCGTCGGGATCACCGCCACCCTCGACGACCTCACAGGAGGCAGGTCGATGGTGGAGTGGGAGGTCGGGAGCGGGTAAGGAGAAGTCGCAAGTTCGAAGTGACAAGTAGGAACCAGTGCTGCCGAACACACTCCTACTTCGAACCTACGACCTACGACGTGGTTGGCCCGCCCCACTCAGTCCGGACCACTGGGCGTGCCTGGCTCCCGGCTCTTGGCTGCTCGTGGGGCGCCGGCACAGACGCTGACCTCTCACAACCCACCGCTCTTCTAGGCGCTCGCCCGGGGATAGCCTTGTGCCCATGTCAGCACCCGACCAGGTCATGGAGCACGCTCGCGGACCCGAGCGCCAACTCCTCGGCCGAGGGAGGGATCTCCTCAGGCGACAGCTCTCCCGGGCACCACGTGAGTTCGGGCTTGGGTTCTTCGGGAGCCTTCTCTTCGCCGTCGCCACCGTCGTCTCGTCGTACGTGATCGGATGGGTGACCGACGACGTCCTCCTCCCTGCCGTGCGATCGGGCGATATCCCCACGGCCCTGCTCGCCGGCGCTGGGGGGGCCCTCCTCGGCGTCTCGATGATCCGAGCGGTGGGTATCGCCCTTCGCCGTGACGGGGCCTACCACGCCCAGTACCGGCTCCAGGCCAGGGATCGGGTCGAGGTCACCGATCGCTATCTCGAGCTCCCCATCGAGTGGCACCGCCGCCACCCGACCGGGCAGCTCCTCTCCAATGTGAACGCCGACGTCGAGGCGTCGAGCCAGATCGCCGCACCCCTCCCGATGGCATTCGGCGTCGTGGTCATGATCATCATCACCACCGTCCTCCTGGTCCTCACCGACCCGTTCCTGGCCCTCGTCGGCCTCCTCATGCTCCCCGCCATCTCGCTGGTGAACTACCTGTTCCAACGCCGAATGCGGGTCGTGGCCGCCAGCGCTCAGCGCATCCGGGCCGAGGTGGCCGAGATCGCCCACGAGTCCTTCGACGCCGCACTCGTCGTCAAGACGCTCGGCCGGGAGGACGCCGAGGTCGGGCGATTCGGTGAGCGCTCCGATGCCCTCCGGGACCGCATGGTCGACGTCGGGCGCCTCAGGGCGGCTTTCGATCCCCTCGTCGAGGCCATCCCCAGCCTGGGCATCCTCGCCGTGTTGCTGGTGGGAGCGTGGAGGGTGGACTCCGGACTGATCACGCCCGGGACACTCGTCACCTTCGCCTACCTCTTCCGTCTCGTCGCCGGGCCGATGCGAGTCTTCTCCTGGCTCCTCGGCCAGCTCCCCATGGCCGTGGCTGGGATGGACCGGGTGGATGCCATCCTCCGCGACAAGGAGGCCCTCGCCTACGGCATCCAGCACGTCGAGACGGACGGCACCGGCGCCCAGACCTCCGCGGAGAACGTCCGGTACCGCTACCAAGTGACCGAGGAGTCCGACCTCACCGACGTGGCGACCGTGACCGAGGACGACGAGACCCGAGGGATCGAGTCGGTCAGCTTGCATGTGTCACCAGGAAAGACCGTGGCCATGGTCGGCCCGACCGGGTCGGGCAAGTCGACCGTCGCCCAGCTTCTCATCCGGCTCTTCGACCCCCAGGAAGGGCGGGTCTCCCTCGATGGTCATGGGCTCATGGACCTCGAACGGGACGCCATCCCCGAGAACGCGGCCCTCGTGTTCCAGGAGGCCTTCCTCTTCGACGACACGGTCGCCAACAACATCACCCTCGGCGGTGACTACACCCACGAGGAGATGGTCGAGGCCGCCATGCTCGCCCAAGCACACGAGTTCATCGCCGCCCTCCCGGAGGGATACGACACTCATGTCGGGGAACGCGGAACGTCGCTCTCCGGGGGCCAGCGGCAACGGATCGCCCTGGCGAGGGCCATCGTCCGCAAGCCGCGACTCCTCGTCCTCGATGACGCCACCTCGGCGGTCGACCCCTCCGTCGAAGGGGCGATCCTCGAGGGTCTCTCCCAACTCGACACGACCGTGGTGATCGTCGCCTACCGCCGGTCATCCATCGTCCTTGCCGACGAGGTCATCTACATCGAGGACGGGCGGGTGACCGGTCGCGGGACCCACCCGGACCTGTACGCGTCGCTGCCGGCCTACGCCGCCCTCATCGACGCCTACGAGGGTGAGGAGTGATGGCCGAGGAACGCACCGTCGCCACCGCGTGGGAGACCGTGAAGCGGGGCCTCAGCCTGTCGCCAGAGCTTCGGCGCGGTCTCGGCATCACGTTGTGGCTGGCGATGCTCGCCACAGCCGGCCGGGTCATCGTGCCCATCGCCGTGCAGCAGGTGATCGACTCGGGGATCGTCCAGGGTGACGTCGACATGCCTCGCATCGTCCGCATGATCTCCCTTGCCTTCCTCGCCGTTGCAGTGACCGCCACATCGACCGGCTTCATGCACCTGCGCCTGGCCAAGGTCACCGAGACCGCCCTCTCCGGCCTCCGGGTGCGGGCGTTCCGCCACATCCACGATCTCTCCATGCTCCACCAGGCTTCGGAGCACCGCGGTGTGCTCGTCTCCCGGGTCACCTCCGATGTCGACCAGGTGAGCCGGTTCATGCAGTGGGGCGGGATCATGCTGGTGGTCTTCGGAGGCCAGGCCCTCCTCGCCCTCGTGGTGATGGCCGTCTACTCCCTCCCGCTCGCCGGGGTGGTGGTGGCCTGCCTCCCCTTCATCACGGGCGCCATGCGCTGGTTCCAGAAGCGCCTCGACAAGGCCTACCTCCTCGTGCGGGAGCGCGTCGGGCGCATGCTCGCCGTGCTGGCCGAGGTCGTCGTGGGCGCGCCGGTCATCCGGGCCTACGGCATCGAGGAGCGCACCCGACGACGCCTCGGGGACTCGATCGAGAGCCACCGCGTCGCAGCCGTCACCGCCGGCCGCCTCTCGGCCTGGTTCTCGGGGGTCGGTGAACAGATGTCATCGATCGTCGTGACCGCCGTCCTGATCGTGGGCACGGTCCTGGCCGTGAACGGATACGAATCCCCCGGGACGGTCGTGGCCTTCCTCTTCCTCGTCCAGTTGTTCATCCAACCCGTGCAGATGCTCGGCGAGGTGATCAACGAGGCCCAGACCGCGGTGGCGGGTTGGCGGCGGGTACTCGACGTGCTCGACATCCCACCCGACGTCGCCGACCCCGGCAAAGCCGGTATCGACCTCCACCACGAACCGCTCAGCGTCCGCTTCGTTGACGTCTCCTTCCGATACCCCCGCTCTGGCGAGGTCGCCACGGACGCCTCCGGGCATCTCGCCCTCGACTCCATCAACGTCACGATCGAACCGGAGTCCCGAGTCGCCGTCGTCGGCGAGACGGGTTCGGGCAAGACGACCTTCGCCAAACTCCTCACCCGCCTCATGGATCCCTCGGAGGGCCTCGTTCTGCTGGGCGGGATCGACGCCCGCAAGATCCGGTTCGCCAGCCTCCGAGACCGAGTCGTGATGGTGCCCCAGGAGGGGATGCTGTTCCGGGGGACCATCCTCGACAACGTCCTCATGGGTCGAGTCGAGGCCGACGAGGCAGCCGCCCTCGCCACGTTCGAGACCATGGGCCTCACCGACTGGCTCAACGAACTCCCCCAGGCCATCCGGACCCAGGTCGGCGAGCGGGGGGCGTCGCTCTCGGTGGGCGAACGTCAACTCGTGACCCTCGTCCGGGCTGCCATGGCCGACCCCGATCTCCTCGTCCTGGACGAGGCCACCTCGGCGGTGGACCCGTCGACTGAGGTCCGCATCAACCGGGCCCTCGCCACACTCACCCAGGGGCGCACCGTGGTGACAATCGCCCACCGCTTGTCGACCGCCGAGGCGGCTGACCGGGTGCTCGTGTTCGACGAGGGGGCCGTGGTGCAGGATGGACGCCACGCCGACCTCGTTCGGGAGGGCGGGATCTACGGCCGCCTCTTCGAGTCCTGGCAACGAGGCGTGAGCGCGTAGGCGAACCCTGGGCTCGTCGACCGAGCGGTGTGTCAGGTTCTCACCACTACCTCCCAGGTAGTTGCGCTCATTCCCTCGCCACTGCAGGATGGGGGGAGCCAACCAAGGAACGCCCATGATTCCCCTCCCCACCGTTCTTCGCATCAACTCGGTCTTCTCGGTCATCACCGGGGCCGCACTCGCCCTCGGGGCAGAGGTGCTCGACGAGGTGACGGGGGTTGACGCCCTTTGGCTGGTCGGGGTCGGGATCGGCGTCGTGGTGTTCGGCGTTGTCGTCGGCCGGGTGGCCGCCCGACGCCCGGTGCCGAGGCAATCAGCCCTCGCGGTCATCGGCGCCGACCTGGCTTGGGTGCTGGGTGCGGCAGGGTTGATCTTCGGCTTCCCCAATCTGCTCACCACCGCCGGCAAGTGGACGCTGGGGATCATCTCCCTGTTCGTACTGGACTTCGCCACGCTGCAGGCGTTCGGCCTCGTGCAAACGGATCCCGATGCCTGAGACCATCGGGATAGAGGCCGGATCGTGACCTTTGGCACCGCACTCCGCGAGCAGCGAACCGCCCGCAGGCTCTCCCAACTCGACCTGTCGTCCGAGGCGGGTGTCTCCCAGCGTCACCTCAGCTTCCTCGAGACGGGCCGGTCGAGGCCGTCCCGGGAGATGGTCGTTCATCTCGGTGTGGTGTTGGGCCTCGGACTCCGGGAACAGAACGACCTCCTCCTCGCCGCCGGCTTCGCCCCGGTCTACCCCGAGACCGCACTCGACGAGCCGGCGATGGACGAGGTGCGCCATGTGATCGAACTCCTGCTGGCCGCCCACGACCCGTTCCCGGCGTTCGCCGTCGATCGGACCTGGAATGCGGTGATGATGAACGAAGCGGGGAGGCGCCTCGCCGACCTCGTCACCTCGGGCGCTCCACCGGCAGTGCCCGTGAATCTTCTCCGGGTGGCGCTCCATCCCGACGGGATGCGGCGGTTCACGGTCAACTGGGATGAGGTCGCCCGGTCACTCGTCCAACGGCTGTACCGGGAGGTCCTGAGCCGCCCGACCGACGCTGGCCTGCGAGCACTCTTCGACGAGGTCTGCTCCTACCCGGGGACCCCCGCCCCCAACGAGGCCCTGCTCCCGTCCGGGGGCGAGCTCATCGTTCCCATCCACTACCGACTCGGCGAGCAGGACCTCCGCCTCATCACGACGATCACGACCCTCGGGGCGGCATATGACGTCACGCTCGAAGAGCTCCGCCTGGAGGTCTCCTACCCGGCGGACCCGGGGACCGAGGCCTTTCTCCGCTCCTTGGCCTGAGGGAAGCAGAACGAGGAACGAAGAACGAAGAACGAATCGAGCGCATCGTCGTCCCCCGTCCGTTCTTGCTCCGTTCTCCGTTCTCCGCGCTCCGTGCTCCGGCCGTCCGTCGTCCGTGATAGTCGAATCCCAACTCCCCGCGGCGTCTGTGTTGATGACAGACCCCTGAAAGGAGTCACCATGAGGATCCGATTCATCGCCCTGCTGGCGGCAGTCGCCGTGCTGGCAGCACCGATGGCGGCGTTCGCCCAGAGCGACACCGCTCCCGCCCGTGACCAGGTCCGGGCCGAGGTCCACGAACGTGCGAACGTTCAAGCCGACGAGCCGAGCCGGGACCTGGTGCGCTCCCGCGATCAGGTCCGCCTCGTGGACGAGACCGACCGGCCGCCCGTCGAGCGGATCGAACACTTCATCCGCACCCACCCGTGGCTGGCACGCTGGATCGACACGCTGCCGTGCGAGACGGACGACTGCATCCCGCCTCGCCTCCAGCATTGGTTCCGTACGCATCCGACTGCGGCACACTGGATCTTCTGGTACGTCCGCACCCACGTCATCTAGGAGATCGACTGACGACCCCGACGGAGACGATGCTCGATGACCTGGTGGATGGCATTCGCGAACGGTCCGACAAGGCCTTCGCCGCCGTCCACCGGGTTGTCGCGTCCGATCTTGCTTCCTTTGCCAACGGCATGCTCCGCGACCGACACGCAGCTGAGGACGCGGTCCAGCAAGCGTTCCTCGAGCTCTCGCGGACGGCGCATCGTTTCCGAGGGGATGGTCGGTCGCTCGTTGCATGGCTTTACCGGACGGTCCGGCGCCGCTGCCTGGACGAGGTACGCCGCCGCCGCCGTCACCCCGAGATACCGGTACGAGTGTTACCCGACCCGACCCCGCCCGACCCCGATCCAGGCCTGGCCGAAGCCCTCGATCGGCTCACAGAGAAGGACCGAGAGTTGATCGTGCTGCGCCATGTCGTCGGCTTGAACGGGGCGGAGATCGCCCACGTGACCTCCCGGTCCCGCGCGGCCGTGTATGCCGGTGTCGAACGGGCCGAGCAACGACTGCGGGACCTCCTGGAAGGGGAGCTGCGATGAGCGACGTCGAAGACCGCCTCCGGGCCCTGCGGGTGGAGATCTCGAACGAAACGCGAGAGGCACACCTGCTTCAGGTCAGACGAGAACTGGCTCGCCACCGAAGCCGCTCCATGCCCCGACGCCGGGTTGTCGCCGCCCTGGTGGGAGCCCTGCTGGTTCTCCAGGTCGGCGTGGTGTGGGCTGCCGAGGATGCCCTCCCCGGCGATCCCCTGTATGGCGTGAAGGTCGCGTACGAGGCGCCGCGGTCCTTGTTCGACCCCGACGTACGACTCCGCCACAGACTGGAGGAGGCAGAGCGCCTCCGCGACTCCTCACCGGCCGTCACGGACGACTTGGTGCGAGATGCAACCGACCTCACCACCCCGAAGACCGACACCGATCTCCGGCGACGGCTCGACGGACTCCGAGACCGGGATCGCACCGCGCCACCCACCACCCAGCCCCGGCCGGATGTCACCGCGCCCCCGTCCGATCGAGCGAGCACCACCACCGAAGCCGTTCGGGATCGCCCAGGGCCCACCACCACCTCTGAGGCCGCCCGGGATGGAGCCGGGTCGGCGACTACGACCACAGCAGGAAGGCAACGCGACGAGGCGACGACCACAACCGCTCCCGCCGGGGATGTGGGCGACTCGGACAAGTAGTCCAACGGCCTCCTACAGCACAGAGTCGAGCAGTCGTTGCGCGAGGAACACGACCAAGGGCGTACCGATGGCACCGAAGAAGGTGCGGAACGTACCCTTGTTCCACGGCCACGAGGGGACGGCGTTGATGGTCGTGGCCATCTTCAGGAGACCGGTCAAGGCGTCATCGAGACCCTTGAAGGCGGCGGTGTCGTCCCTCTCCAACTCCTTGTACATGCGCTGGCGGATCCGCTCGATGTGGTCGCTGTTCTCGGCCAACGCGTCCGCCTTGGCCCGCACGATCCGATCATGGGTCTCCCGGAGCGGGAAGACGAATGTGATGACCGCCAACGGGAGCGTGATGATGGCGCCGATCCAGAACTCGGTGTTGAGCCCACCGTCGAGTGTGAGGGCCAACTCCGACGCTCCGTTGAAGGCTTGGACCCCGACCCATATGAACCCCACCTTGGCGGTGACCCGCGAGAAGCCGTAGAGGGGGTGGAGGTGGAATACGTTGACCCGGCCATCTCGCAGCAAGCGGGCAACACCCGTGAGCATCCGAAGCGTGTGATAGACGAGCAGGGGCCCGGACGCGTAGCTGAAGGCGATGACCGGAGCTTGGATCGCCCTGGCTGCCATGGACTCGAAACCGGCGACGCCTTGTTCGAACAAGCCCATACCCAGGAAGATGAAGGCGGAGATCAGCCACACCCAGAAGGCGGGGCGGGCCGGCATGGTGGTCAGCCGGTAGGCGTCCGCGGCGAACTCCTCATCGGTTCCCTCGTACACCTCTCGAAACCGCTCCGTGGCCCGGATCGACTCGGAGTCGATGTAGTGGATCGCGGCGTAGAGGACGATGGCCCAGGCACCGTTGAGAAGCGAGACGACAAGTGCCTCCGTGTCCCAGGACCCTTCCACCACGAAGGCCGCCGCGGTGATCAGCAATGCCGCGGCGTAGACGCCGAGATAGACCAAGCGCCGACGCGAGCGTTTCCCGATCCAGTAGAAGACCCGGTCGAATACGGACGGCCGGAATGGCAGGTTGTCGGTGTGCATGGCTTCCCTCACCGGGCAGGTTACGCCGCCAAGCCCCCGGCCGCATCGCCTCCGGGTGGGTCACCCCCAAGCGCGTCGGCGTCGGCGAAGAGGAACGTGACCGTGCCCACGCGGTTGCATGTAGCCGGTGGCCCCGACCGGGGACCAGGGATCAGCCGACTACTGCGGGGAGGTCGGCCAACTCCAGGGCCGTGCCCGGATCGGGACGCTCGATTCGGATGCGGGCATCCACGACCACTGCACCGAGGCCGGGTTCGAGCACTTTGACCGGGTTGAGGTCCATCTCGGCGATCTCGGGGCATTCGCTGACCATGGCCGACACCCGCAGCAACACGTCCCGGACGGCATCCACATCGCCGAGCGGGAGGTTTCGGAAGCCCTCGAGCAGGCGGGCACCCCTGATGCCGTCCGTCATCTCGGCGGCGTCGACATCCGTGATCGGGTGCAGTTTGAAGGTGACGTCCTGCATGAGCTCCACCATCACACCGCCGAGTCCATAGACGAGCATCGGCCCGAAGTTCGGATCCTCGGTGACCCCGATGAGTACCTCGTGGCCGCCGGCGATCATCTCCTGCACGAGGACACCATCGACGTCGTCGGCCACCGACGTCACCCTGTGGAAGGCTGCCCGCACGGCTTCTTCGCCTTCAACGTCGAGCAGGACGCCTCCCACGTCGGACTTGTGCAACGCCGACGCCGCGAGCACCTTCATTGCCACCGGTCCCCCGATCCGCCCCGCCGCAGCAACAGCTTCATCCTCCGTGGTGGCAGTCGCCTCGGCGGGGAGGCGGATGCCGAACGCCGTGAGGAGCTCGGTCACCTCGGTCGGGTCCATCCACCCGCCGTTCTCGCCGAGGCGAGCAAGGGCAGATGAGACGACGGTGGCTCCCCTTCGCACATCCAGGTCGGGAAGTGAAGGGATCGTGCCCGGGTCGCGCGCCAGCCACTCGCCGCGCCGAACCGCCCGCTCGAGGGCGAGCGCCGCATCCTCCGGGAACTGGAAGGCCGGGATCTTCACCGTCTCACCCCGCAGGTACTCAGCCGCCTCGGTCGCCTGCATGAAGACACCGATCACCGTGGTGTCGCCACCATGGACCTCGACGGCCTCCCTGACGGCCACACCCACCTGCTCGACGCCCTCGGACGACGTTGGCACGTAGATGACCATCACCGTGTCGACCTCACCGGAGGCGAGAAGCTCCGTCATGGCGGCGCCGTACTGCTCGGCCCCGGCCCCCGCGATCATGTCGATCGGGTTGGCGGTGGACGCCTCGGGAGGAAGGTGGGCACCCACCCGCCCCCGGAGTTCATGGGAGAAGGCCGGAAGGATGAGACCGCGAGCTTCGAGTGAGTCAGCGGCAAGGATGGCTGGGCCCCCGGCGTTGGTGATGATCCCCACCCGCCGGCCTTTCGGGGTTGGTTGGTTGGCCAGGACGGAACCGACGCCGAAGAGATCCTCCAGGGTGTCGACCCGAATGACCCCTGCATGGTCGAAGAGGGCGTCGACCGCGGTGTCGAGGGAGGCGAGGGCCCCGGTATGCGAGGAGGCTGCCTTGGCGCCGGCCCCAGTGCGGCCCGACTTCACCGCGATGATCGGCTTCTTGCGAGCGACCCGGCGAGCGAGGCGCGTGAAACGGCGGGGAGTCCCGAATGACTCGAGGTAGAAGAGGATGACATCCGTCTGGGGATCGTCTTCCCAGAAGGACAGCAGGTCGGAACTCGAGATGTCCGCCTTGTTCCCCACCGACACGAACTGGCTGATCCCGAGGTGGTTGCGGCGAGCGAACTCGAGGATGGCGATTCCGAGGGCGCCGGATTGCGACGACATGGCAATGTTGCCGGCCGGCGGGTAGACCGGGGCGAACGTGCCGTTCATTCGGACGGCGGGAGCAGTGTTCAGGAGGCCCATGCAGTTCGGCCCCACCATCCGCATCCCTCCATCCCGAACGATGCGGAGCAGCTCTTCTTCGAGGTCATCGTTGCCCACCTCACCAAAACCGGCACTGATGACGACGAGGCCGCGCACGCCCTTGGCAGCGCACTCCCGGGCGGCTGCCAGCACGAACTGGGAGGGTACGACGATGAACGCCAAGTCGACCGGGTCCGGTATCTCCGTCACGGAGGCGTAGGCCTTCACCGAGTTCACCACCCGGGCCGTCGGGTTGACCGGGAAGATCGCGCCCTGGAATCCCGACCCGAGCAGGTTCTTGAAGAGGGTGTTGCCGATGGACCCGGCCCGGGTCGAGGCACCTATGACGGCAATCGCTCGAGGGAAGAAGAGCGGGGCCACCGAGGCGGCGATGGCCCGCTTCTCGCGTTCCTCCGCGGCTGCCCGGGCATCGTCGGTATACGCCACAGGGAAGTCCACCGAGAAGATCCCTGCTTCGAGCGTCCGGCTGAGCTCATACCCGGCGTTGCGGAACACCCGCAGGATCCGCACGTTCTCGGCCAGCACGTCGGCGGCGAACCGGCCGATCCCCTGCTGGCGGGCGTAGGCCGTGAGCAGTTGGAGGAGTGAGGTCCCGATCCCGCGAGATTGGTGATCGTCCGCAACTGCGAAGGCCACATGGGCCACGGTCGGGTCGTCGGCATCCCGGTCGTAACGGCCAACCGCCACCATCTTCCCTTCGTCGATGACGATGAGGGCCATACGGTCGGTGTAGTCGAGGTGGGTGAAGTGGTGCACCTCGTCGGCTGGAAGGCTCTCCTTCACGGAGAAGAACCGGAAGAAACGACTCTGGGGACCGAGGCGCTCGAAGAAGTCCACGATGAGGGCACCGTCGTCTCCCCGGATGGGACGCACATGCACGATGTCGCCGTCGCGCACCACGACGTCGAGTTCGTATTCCGATGGGTAGGCCACGGCAGGTCGCTTCGTAGGGAGCCAGAAGGCTACCGGACCGAGGATTCCTCCCTACCGGGTCGGGTGAAGAGGCGGTTGCGCGCACCGTTGAATGTGCGATAGTGACGGTCATGCAATGGCCCAAGGATCGGCAGGGGTGGTTTCGCCTCATCGGAGGGAGCCTGCTCGTCTTCGTCGGGATCATCGGGATCTTCCTCCCGATCCTCCCTGGGATCATTCTCATCCTGGCCGGGATGGCGACCATGGCCCCCGACTCGCCCCGGATCTCCGGTTGGTTCGAGAAGGGGAAGGCAATGATGTCGAGACGCAACCTGGCCCGCCGGTGGTTCGGGCCCGGCGACGATGTCCCGGAACGGGCCGAGGCCTGACCGACGGACGACGGACGACGGACGACGGACGACGGACGGAGCCAAGCTTCTGGCTCGTTGTCCCTCTACTCCAGTCGGCCGGCGGCTTCCAGGAGGGAACCATCGGTCGCGAGCCTCTCGATGACAGCCAGGTCATCAGCCAGGATCCGGTCGTCATCGAGGTGACGCACGTGGCGGCGTACCTCATCCCGAACCGCCCCGGTTCGGCGAGCCGGCACCAGCGGCGCCCGCAGGTCGAGTGCCTGGGCGGCAGCCAGGACCTCGGTCGCGATCACGCGACGCGTGTTCTCGATCACCTTCCGCAGCTTGCGTGCCGCTCCCCATGCCATCGAGACGTGGTCCTCCTGCATGGCCGAGGTCGGCATCGAGTCGACGGACGCCGGCGAGGCGAGGCGCCGATTCTCGGCGACCATGGAGACCGCCGTGTAGTGGGCGATCATGAACCCCGACCCAACCCCAGCATCCACGGTGAGGAAGGGGGGAAGGCCGTGTGAGCGGCCCTGGTCGAGCATCCGGTCCAGGCGACGCTCTGCGATTGCCCCGACTTCCGACATGGCGATGGCGAGGAAGTCCGCGGCGAAGCCGAGCGGTGCACCGTGGAAGTTGCCACAGGACTCGACCGAGCCGTCAGGCATGATCATCGGGTTGTCGATCGCCGAGACGAGTTCTGCCTCGGTGGCCGTGACGGCATGTGAGAGGGTGTCGCGGGCGGCACCGTTCACTTGGGGTGTACAGCGAATCGAGTAGGCGTCCTGGACCCGCGGATCATCCTCGAGATGGGAAGCGACGATCGGCGACCCGGCGAGCAACGCCCGCAGGTTCGCAGCAGAAAGGGCCTGCCCCGGGTGAGGGCGAAGCGCTTGGAGTTCGGCAGAGAACGCCCGGTCGGTTCCGAGAAGTGCCTCTGTCGTCATGGCCGCTGCGACGTCGGCCAAGCGGAGGACATCGAGCGCGTCGGTGATGGCCAGGACGAGCATGCCGAGGATCCCGTCCGTTCCATTGATGAGAGCGAGGCCCTCCTTGGAGCGCAGCTCGACCGCGGCAAGGCCGGCGGCGGCCAACGCCACATCGGCAGGGACCACCTCACCTCCGACGTCGACGTTGCCCTCCCCCATCAGGGCGAGGGCCACGTGGGCGAGCGGTGCAAGGTCCCCCGATGCCCCGAGGGAGCCGTACTCGTGCACAAGCGGCGTGATGCCGGCGTCGAGCATTGCCAGCATGAGGTCCACGAGGACCGGGCGGGCACCCGAGTATCCCATCGCCAGCGATCGGGCCCGTAGGAGCATCATTGCCCGGACGACCTCGATCTCCACCAGGGGGCCCATGCCGGCCGCATGGGACCGGATGAGCGAACGCTGGAGGTCGCGCCGCCGGTCCTCGGGAATGAACGTGGTGGCAAGGGCCCCGAAACCGGTGGAGATTCCATAGGCAGGTACCTCGGAGTCGGCGAGACGCTCCACGATCTCCCGGGACGCGGTCATGGCGTCGCGCGCCGTCGGGTCCAATCGAACCGACGTGCCACCCCTGGCAACGGCGACCACATCGCCGCGGCTGAGCCCGGTCCCGGTGAGCGAGATCACGATCCGAGTCGGTCGACGACGGCGGTGATGTGGCGCACGAAGGCCTCCTTGTGGAAATGGTCGAAGTCGCCCCAAGTGCTCAGGGTACGGCTGTCGGTGACCCGGTCGATGAACAGGCCACCTTCGAGATGGTCGACCTCATGCTGGACTGTGCCAGCAGCGAGACCCCGGTACTCCCGGGTGAACGGCAGTCCGTTGCGGTCGATGGCTGCGACTTCGATGTGTGCCCAACGATCGAGGTCGCCCCGGAGAGGGATGCTCAGGCAGCCTTCGTTGGTGGCGTATGTCTCGGTTCCGATCACGGTGATGTCGGGGTTCACGAGGATCGTGAGGGGGATCGGTGGCTTGTAGGGGTAGCGGGGGTTGTTCTCCACGCCGATGACGCAGATGCGAACCGACTCGCCGATCTGGTTGGCGGCGATGCCCGCCCCGTTGGCATGGCGCATCGTCTCGATCATGTCGTCAATGATCGCCTGTATCCCGGTGGTGGCCAGCTCTCCGACCCCCACCCGGCGTGTCGGGGCACGAAGGACCGGGTTCCCTATCTGGGGGATGTCACGGACGGCCAAGTGAACCTCCCGGGAGCAACGAGGGAACCGGTCTTCCAGCCGACCAGCTTGCAGTGCAGAGCGGTGCGCCAAACCAATAGGAGAGCTCGGCAGGGGTGCTCACGTCCCAGGCCGCGAGGTCGGCCCGCATCCCCGGGGAGAGCACACCTCGATCTGTGAGACCGAGTGCGGTCGCGCCCACCCTCGTCATCCCGGTCAACGCCTCCAGGGGTGTGAGTCCGAAGCGGGTGCAGGCCAGGTTCAAGGCCAGGGTCGGGGACCCGACGGGAGCCGTGCCCGGGTTGAGATCGGTGGCGACGGCGATGGGAACGCCATGGCGTCGCAGGAGCCCGATCGGGGGCCGGGCCTCCTCGTCGAGGAAGCTCGAAGCGGCTGGAATGACCACCGCCACGGTGCCGGATCCTGCCAGGGCCCGGACTGCCGCGCCATCGGCATGTTCCAGATGGTCGGCCGACAATGCCCCGAACTCCGCCGCGAGGTGGCATCCCTCCCCCAGCGAAAGCTGGTCGGCGTGCACCTTCACGCGGAGTCCGTGGGCGGATGCGGCTTCGAAGATCCGCCGGGTCTCGGCAGCTGTGAATCCGATCGTCTCACAGAACACATCGACGGCTGCCGCCCGGCCAACCGAGGCAGGAATCATCTCGTCGCAGATCAGGTCAACGTACTCCCCGCGCCGATCGCGATACTCGACCGGCACCGTGTGGGCAGCCAGCAGCGTCGGCACAACGTCGATGCCGGAAACGGCATCGAGCTGCGCGACAACGTCGAGCATCCGCAGTTCGGTTTCGAGGTCGAGTCCGTACCCCGACTTCACTTCGACAGTGGTGGCCCCACCGTTCATCAGCCATCCGAGCCGGCGCCCGGCGTCAGCCAACAGGGATCCTGGGTCCGCGTCCCGCGTCGCCCGGACCGTGGACCCGATTCCCCCACCGCCACGGTGCAGTTCCTCGTAGGTTGCGCCGCCCAGGCGCGCCTCGAACTCCGCCGCTCGATCGCCTCCGAACACCAGGTGGGTGTGGCAGTCGACGAGGCCGGGAGTGAGGAGCCGGCCAGCGAGGTCGACCACCTCGGTGGCGTCGCTCGCCACCTCCTCCATCGGGCCCAAGGACGTGATGACACCGTCTGTCACCATGAGCGCCCCACCCGGAATGAGCCCGTAGGGCACTGATCCATCGGCCATCGTGGCGAGGGTGGCATTGGTGAACAGGATGTCGCCCTTCATCGACGACTCTTGAAGGTCTTGCGGGCGGTCTTCCACTCGGGATGCTCCCTCTTGGCAACGATCCGGCGGCCGCCCACGAAGACATCCCTCACGTCTGCCCCGGTTGCTGCGAACACCACCGACTCGGCCCGCTCCGGGAGTCCCGCGAGCCGGGGTGACCGGCTGTCCAGGCGCAGGAAGTCGGCCGGGGCGCCGACGGCTATCCCATGGGGTTCGAATCCGAGGGCCTCGGCCCCGTTGACCGTGGCCGCCTCCAGGAGGGTCGCCGGGGCGAACCCGCCCCGCCGCCCCGCCGCCAGGCGGTGGTGGAGTTCGACACCGCGTGCTTCCTCGAACAGATCGATCACGGCCTGCGAATCCGATCCGAGGGTGAGTGGGCTCCCGGCGTTCCGCAATGCCCGCGAGGGGCCGATCCCGTCGGCCAGGTCACGCTCGGTGGTTGGGCATACGCACACACCCGTCCGAGTCGAGCCGAGGGCCGTGATGTCAGCGTCGGTGAGATGCGTTCCGTGCACGATCGTCGTGTGCGGACCAAGGAGGCCCACCCGATCCAGCAGGCCCACAGGGGTGAGTCCGTGGGCGGCGACGCAGGCGAGGTTCTCTGCCGGCTGCTCGGAGACATGGATCTGGATCCGAGTCGTCGGGGTCTTCCAGGCGGCGAGTTGCTCGAGACCAGCCATCGGGACCGCCCGGACCGAGTGGGGTGCGACGCCGATCCGCACGTCATCCTGGTCCTCGTAGGCCCCGATCAGTTCATCGACCCGGTCGAGCCAGGCCCCGGCGGTCTGGTCGCTGAAACGCTCCTGAACGGGATGCAACGTCGGGCGGTCGAATCCTGCCGCGAGGTACCCGGCATCGAAGAGCCCGATCCGGATCCCGGCCCGGCGCGCGGCCCGGACCATGGCGTGACCCATCTCATTGGCATCGCGGTAGGGAAGGCCCCCGATCCTGTGATGCAGGTAGTGGAACTCGCCCACGGTGGTGATCCCCGACAGCGCCATCTCGACGAACACCGCTGTTGCGACGTCCTCGTACACGAGCGGATCGAGGGAGACGGCGACCTCGAACATGCGGTCCCGCCACGACCAGAAGTCACCGCCCTGCCGATGGGTACGCCCACGCAGCAGTCGATGGAATGCGTGGGAGTGCGTGTTCACGAGGCCGGGGAGGACGATCCCGCGCAGTCGCTTGGCATCCTTGGCCTTCGAGGCGGGTTCGACCATGGCGAAGCGACCGTCGACCACCTCGAGGAGGACGTTGCGGGCAAGAGCTTCGCCCCCGAGCCAGGCAGTATCGGCGATCCAGCGCGATGCCTTCTTCTTGTCCTTCTTGGGAACGCGATCGATGGCAAGGGAAGCGTCCGCGTCAGCGTCGGAACGGACGTCAGGTACGACCTCTACGTCTACGTCAGAGGACTCGACGGGCGCTGCGCCGGACCACGGATCGGCTCCGCGTTCTGGCTCGGGCTCGGGCTCACTTCCAAGCTCGGGCTCGGGCTCGGGCTCACTTCCAGGCTCGGGCTCGGACTCGGGCTCACTTCCAGGCTCGGGCTCGTGCTCGGGCTCGGGCTCACTTCCAGGCTCGACTTCGGACCGGGCGTCAGGTTCGACCTCTCGGTCTCCAACCTCAGGGTCCGCGCCCACCCCAGAAGCCTCGGTAGGCGCGGCAACGGGCCAGTCGAAACCGCCTTCTGGCTCGAGCTCAGGCTCAGCGTCAGCAGTCCCAGCAGACGCTGCGCCGGACCACGGATCGGCTCCGCGTTCTGGCTCGGGCTCGGGCTCGGGCTCAACTTCACCGTCAACGTCGGCGTCGACTCCTCCATCTACGTCTACTTCCACCTGAGAGGGCTCGACGGGCGCTGCGCCGGACCACGGATCGGCTCCGCGTTCTGGCTCGGGCTCGGGCACGGGCTCAACTTCACCGTCAACGTCGGCGTCGACTCCTCCATCTACGTCTACTTCCACCTGAGAGGGCGCGACGGGCGCTGCGCCGGACCACGGATCGGCTCCACGTTCTGGCTCGGGCTCGGGCTCGTGCTCGGGCTCACTTCCAGGCTCGGGCTCACTTCCAGGCTCAGGCTCGGGCTCGTGCTCGGGCTCACTTCCAGGCTCGGGCTCACTTCCAGGCTCGTGCTCACTTCCAGGCTCGGGCTCGGGCTCGGGCTCACTTCCAGGCTCGTGCTCGATCTCAAGCCCGCCCATCTCGAGGATCTCCTTCACCGTCCTGGTGGCGTCGTAGCCCTCCGGGCCGGCGTCGGGAACGAGGTCGGCGACGAATCCCCATCGCCCGCCTTCGTCACCCGGGGTGATGAAGCCCCACTCGATCCCTTCGGCTCCTTTCGGTGCATCCTCGGTTGGCTCCTCCGCGGCGAGGGCCGTCAGGTCCTCTTCAACATCGCCAATGACCCACTCGGCCACCTCTTCGAACGTCTCTTCCTCGCCCACGTCGGGGATCACGAGATCCCAGTCGGGGGTGCCCTCCTCGAATGCGGGAAGCTCCCACTGCTGGGGCGGGTTCTCGGCCGCAATCTCCTGCGCCTGGGCTCCCGAGCCTTCCGACTCGTCGTCATCAGCATCCGGTTCCACCGGATCCGGCTGCTCGGCGCCGATGGGCTGGGCATCGTCCCGCTCCAAAGAACCTCCGACGAGCGCCATGTCGTCATCTCGATCGTGCCGCGGAGCAGCCTCGTCGGGCTCTCCCCACGGGTCAGCCCACGGATCCCCACTCGCCTGGTCCGCACCCACTCCCTCGTCCGTGTGTTCGTTGTCACCCCGGTCGGGGGGGAGGCCCTCGTTCATGCTCCTGTCTCCATTGGTAGGTCGACTCCGCGTTCTCTGGCCACTCGCAATGCGATCTCGTACCCGGCATCGGCGTGTCGCATGACGCCGGTCCCCGGGTCGTTCGTCAGGGTACGGGTGAGCTTCTGCTCCGCGAGGTTTGATCCATCGGCCACGATGACGACACCGGCATGGATCGATCTGCCAATCCCAACACCGCCGCCGTGGTGGACACTCACCCAGGATGCACCGGACGACGTGTTGAGGAGAGCATTGAGGATCGGCCAGTCGGCGATGGCGTCGGATCCGTCGGCCATGTCCTCGGTCTCGCGGTACGGGGAGGCGACCGAACCCGAGTCGAGGTGGTCACGACCGATGACGATCGGGGCGCTCACCTCGCCCTCCCTCACCATGCGGTTGAAGCGAAGTCCCAGTCGATGACGCTCCCCGTACCCGAGCCAGCAGATCCGGGCCGGGAGCCCCTGGAACTCCACCCGTTCGGCGGCGAGGCGAATCCAACGGGCCAACGCCTCGTCCTCCGGGAACTCCTCGAGCACGGCCCGATCGGTGGCGGCGATGTCGGCTGGGTCGCCGCTCAGGGCCACCCACCGGAACGGCCCCTTGCCCTCGCAGAAGAGGGGTCGGATGTAGGCGGGGAGGAACCCCGGGTAGTCGAAGGCTCGATCGAATCCCCCGAGTACTGCTTCGGCTCGCAGGCTGTTGCCGTAGTCGAAAACCTCGGCGCCCCCGTCGAGGAATCCGACCATCGCTTCACAGTGACGGGCCATGCTCTCCCTGGCCCTGCGGACGAACCCGTCGGGATCCTCCTTGCGCATCCGCTCGGCTGCCTCGAGGCTGACGTCGTCGGGGATGTAGCTGAACGGGTCGTGGGCCGACGTCTGGTCGGTGACGATGTCGGCCGGGAAGTTGCGTTCGAGGAGCGCAGGCAGGACCCCGGCCGCGTTGCCCACGAGCCCCACCGATAGGGCGCGCTTGTGGTCGCGGGCGGCGATACACAGGTCGATGGCCTGGGCCATGTCGTCGGCGATGACGTCGAGGTAGCGGGTCTCGAGGCGCCGGGCGACGCGGGTGGGGTCGACGTCGATGCACAGGGCAACACCCTCGTTCATGGTCACGGCGAGCGGCTGGGCGCCGCCCATGCCACCAAGGCCGGCCGTGAGGGTGATGGTGCCGGCGAGGGTCCCTCCGAACCGCTTGCGAGCGATCTCGGCGAAGCACTCGTACGTTCCCTGGAGGATCCCCTGGGTGCCGATGTAGATCCACGATCCGGCTGTCATCTGCCCGTACATGGTGAGGCCCATGGCCTCGAGTCGTCGGAACTCATCCCACGTCGCCCATTCGGGGACGAGGAGGGAGTTGGCGATGAGGACGCGGGGGGCCCACTCGTTGGTCCGGAACACGCCCACCGGCTTGCCGGATTGGATGAGGAGGGTCTCATCGTTCTCCAGGCGCTGCAGGGTGGTGATGATGGCGTCGAACGCCTCCCAGGAACGAGCGGCCTTGCCCGTCCCTCCGTAGACCACGAGTTCTTCCGGGTGCTCGGCCACCTCGGGATCGAGATTGTTCATGAGCATGCGCAACGCGGCTTCCTGCGCCCATCCCTTGCAGGTCAGCTCGGTTCCGCGGGGGGCGCGAACGAGACGGGTCATGGCGCAGCTCCTTGGAGGTCGCGGCGAACGGCGTCGATCTCCTCCCGGGTCCCGAGTGAAGCCTGCACCCCGGGGCGGGATGCGGCCACCGCCCCGGCGGCGCATCCGAGGCGCATGGCGTCCTCGAGCAGCTCCCCATTCGCCAGCGCAGCGGTGAAGACCCCACAGAACGCGTCGCCGGCGCCGACCGTGTCGACCGCATCGACCGTCGGAGCCGGCACCCGGGCGATCACAACGCCACGGACGAGGGCCTCGGCGCCGTCGGCACCGAGCGTGCGGATCACGATCCCATCGAAGCACGAGAGTTCGCCTGAGAGCTCGCTGTACTCCCCCTGGTTGACGATCACCACATCCGTCCTGCCGAGCGTGCCCTCCGGGAACGGTCGAGCAGGAGCGGCATTCACCACCACGAGCCCGGTCGCCTGCCGAATGGCCTCGGCCACCGTCTCGGGCGGGATCTCGAACTGGACGAGCAATGCGTCGAAGCCCCCGGCATCGACGTGCCCCGGGGTGAGCTTCCCGTTGGCGCCCGAGGCCACCATGATCTGATTCTCACCGGCACGGTCGACCATGATCAGGGCGATCCCGGTCGACACCCCAGCCAGTCGGACCACTCGGCTGAGGTCCACCCCCGCCTCGTGGAGGAGTCCGAGCGCAAAGCCACCCTCCCCGTCGTCCCCGGTGGCCGCGTTGAACGCCACGGTCGCCCCGAAGCGGGCGGCCGCCAACGCCTGGTTGGCCCCCTTGCCGCCCCGGTGCCGCTCGAGCGTCGCCTGGGTGACGGTCTCGCCGGGGACGGGAAGCCGGTCGGCGGTGGCGACCAGGTCGAGGTTGGTGCTCCCCACGACGACGATCGATGCCATGCAGTGGACGCTACACGGGCGGGCGCTGCGGGTCCCCGTACACGTTCTCGACGCATTCCGGATCAGGCGCTGTGGCACCCATCGAAGACACGTCGAACCCCGTGCACACGCGGGGGTTTCCGGGACCCCTATGCTCCCGTCGCTATGCAACGAATCGTCAGCATCCTGGTCGTCTTCGGAATGGTGGTTGCGGGGTGTTCGGGGGGAGCTTCCGACGCCCCGGCCGGGTCAAGCGGAGGTGAGGATTCCGACACCGTTTCCCTGGACCTCTCCGGCCAGCCACCCCGGTCGGGGGAGGAGGCCGCCGCGGCCCTCGAGGCATCCCTGCAGGAGGCGTTCATCGCCGAACTGGCCAAGAACGGGGTGACGTTGAGTGCCGACGATCTGCAGGCCCGGGTCGACCTCGTGGTCACCGCCATCGAGGAGGAGTTGGCACTCGCCCAGGCGGAGATCGCGGAGATCACCGGCGCCAGCGTTCCCTCCGCGGAAGCCTCGGCCCCGACGGCGATGAGCGTGCTGCTCCTCGCTCCGCCCCAAGGCGCAGCCATCTCCTCCTTGGCCCGCGCCGACGACCAGGACGTCGCCACAGGACTCCACCAAGTAAGCGTCTTCGTGGGTCTCCTCTCGGGTGGACTGGTTGGGTTGCACCATGACGGACCCGGCGACTACGGGCCGAAGACCATCGACCTGGGCAAGAACCCCTTCCTGAACGGCCCCGCTTCCATGACCGTCACGAAACAGGGATCCAAGATCACACTCCTGATCAACGTATTCCTAGGGCCCAAACCTCCGGAGGACACCGGGATACGGTTCGAGTGGAAGGTGGTGATCGACGCCTGCCCGGATGACGCCGGGAAAGCGTCCGTCGAGTTCACGACGCTCACCGAGTACGTCTATGAGAAGGACGGCAAGAGGATCTCTGGAGAGATTCGCATGGACGGGACCGGGGCCGCAGAAGTGGGAGACGACGCCACCATCGTCGGACGCGACTTGGAACTCACGGGATCCCGGGCGACGCGAACCACCCAGGATGGAAAGATCCAACCCGGCGCTTCCTTCGTGGAGCTCACCGTAGGAGCGGGCCGCGAACCACAGGGGCGTTTTTCGAGCGAGGCAACGTTGCAAGAGGCAGAGGCCCTGGGGTCGAACATGCAATACACCATTGACACGACCTTCAACCTCCTTCTCGCCCTGATGCAGGACGGCTGGTCGAAGGGTCAGTGTGTCGAGTTGGAGATCGAGATGCCCAACTCCGTGGGGATCGGTTCCGAGACCACCGCCAAGGTGAAGGTCAACCACCGCTATGAGGAGCGAGTCCTCCAACTGCCGGTCACTGGTGAGGTGACGGTCGGCGGTGAATCGATCGACCCAGCCGAGGCCACCGGGGACCCCGCCGAGTTCACCTACACCGCGCCCGACAAGGCGAACGAGACAGCAACGCTCACGTTCGAAGTCACTTCGAAACGAGGCGCGGACAAGAAGACAGTCGAGGTGACGACCGAGTCGATGGCCGTCGACGTTGCGTTCTCGGGAACGATCTCCTACTCGATGACCGGGTTCTCGCTCAACGGCGTCGTCACCATCCCTCGTGTGACCCTCCTCGAATACGGCGGCGACGACCCCGAACTGAAGGGGAAGTGGACCGGGGAAGGCGCAGTCGAGATCTCGCTCACTTCCCAGATCGAAGGCTGCGGAACCGCCACCGGGACCCAGCAGGGCGGCCAGGTGACCGTGGTCGGCACTCCCCACGATGAGGGCGGCACGTTGATGCTCAGCCTGTTCGCTGAGGACATGGAAGGCGGCGAAGCAACCATGTCCTGCGGGACTGGTAGCGCCATCGTGGCCGGGGGTGGGATCAGCATTGGGGCCGGGCTCATCAACCTGGGCAAGGTCGTCATCCCAGCCGAACCCGGCACGTACCCGTTCGAATCGACCGGCGTGGCAGCCGGCATGGTCCAGTACGAAGTCAAGGGCGAAGCAGTCGTCACCGAATCGCAAGACTTCCCCGGCTAAGGACGAGTTCCCTAGGGTCTCCCAATGCCGCGGAAGATCATCATCGACACCGACCCCGGGGTCGACGACCTCCTGGCGACCCTGCTGGCCCTCGCCTCACCTGAGGTGGAGGTCATCGGCCTCACAACGGTATTCGGGAACGTCGACGCCGACCTCACCACGGCCAATGCCCTCGCCATCCTCGAGGTGGCAGGCCGGACCGGTATCCCGGTGGCACGCGGCGCGTCAGGCCCACTGGTTGGAGCCTTCAATGGCGGCGTCCCCCACATCCACGGTGTCTCCGGACTTGGTGACAACCCAACGTCGCGGCCAGCCACCACCGTCATACCCCTCGACGCGGCCGACTTCATCGTTCGGCAGGTCGAGGCAGCACCCGGCGAAGTCACTCTCTTCGCCATCGGGCCGCTCACGAACATCGCCGAAGCAGCGCGCCGTGACCCGGACCTCCCATTCCGCGTGCACGAACTCGTCATCATGGGGGGCAACGCCTACGTCCCCGGGAACCTCACCCCTACGGCCGAGGCGAACATCTTCCAGGACCCCGAAGCCGCCGCCTCCGTGCTCAACCTCGGTTGGCCCATGACGATGGTCGGCCTCGACGTCACCGACCAGGTGACGCTCACCCCCGAGCAGATCGACCGTATCGGGGCCGGCAGCACCCCCCTCGACCACATGCTCACGGCAGCCATGGCCGGGTACCAGCGCTTCCATGAGACTGCCATCCCCGGCTACCGGGGGCTGTGTCCACACGACGCGACCGCGCTGTGTTGGCTCCTGCAACCCGACCTGTTCGAGGCGGTGTCACGCACGATCCGTGTGGAGACGACCGGGGCCAATCGAGGCAAGACATGGCCCGGCCAACCCGACGACCCTGCCGGGATCCGCCCGCCGGTGACTGTCCCGATCCGGGTGAAGGCGCAGGAGGCCGCGGCCCTGATGTGTGATCGACTCTCGGCATTCACCGCTGGATAGGGCACAGGCACGCCGGGCACCGGGCGGGGGAGCCCTCTCCTATGCTCCAGCCGATGGATGCCCTGCTCGAACTCCTCCGGGGAATCGTCGGACCAAAGCACCTCTTGCAGGGCGACGATCTCGCCGGGATCGGCACCGGCGGAATGGATGTCGGGGACTCCCACGCACCCGCGCTCGTTCGTCCGGGATCGACCTTCGAGGTGGCTGAGGTGCTGGCAGCCTGCAACGACGCCCGCGTCAGCGTCGTGCCGCTGGGCGGAGGCACCGGCCTGGCCGGGGCCACCAACACCACCAAACACCAGGTTCTCCTCTCACTCGAACGCCTGCGCGACATCGAGGAGGTCGATGTCGTCGGGCGCACCATGACCGTCCAGGCCGGCGTCATCCTCCAAACCGTGCACGAGACGGCGGCCGCCCACGGCCTCCTCTTCCCTGTCGACCTGGGTGCCCGCGGGAGCGCCCAAGTCGGCGGCTTGGCCGCCACCAACGCCGGGGGGAACGGCGTCATCCGCTACGGGATGATGCGCGAGAACGTCCTCGGCATGGAGGTGGTCCTCGCTGACGGCACCGTGCTCGACTCGATGAACGCCGTGGTGAAGAACAACACCGGCTACGACCTCAAGCACCTCTTCTGCGGGTCGGAGGGGACGCTCGGGATCATCACCCGGGCCGTGCTCCGACTGCGCCCAGCCCCGATCTCCCGGGCAACTGCATTGGTGGCCATCCCCACCTTCGACGCCATGGCGACGCTCCTCACCACCCTCGAGTCACGTCTCGGGGGCTCGCTTTCGGCGTTTGAGGCGATGTGGAACTCCTTCTATTCGACCATCGCCATCGAGTCGGGCAACCACGCGCCACCACTCCCCGCCGACTCCCCCTACTACGCCCTGGTCGAGGCCCACGGTGGCGACGCAACCCGGGATGAGGAGCGGTTCCACGGCATCCTCGGCGACCTCGCCGAGGAAGGCCTCCTCACCGACGCCGCCATCGCCATGAGCTCAGCCGACCGGGAACGCCTGTGGAGCATCCGAGATGACATCCCTGCCCTCGTCGCCGCTGTCGACACCCGACTCGTCTACGACGTGAGCCTCCCCATCCCGGCCATGGCCGAGTACGTCGCCACCATCGAGAGCCAACTGCGGGCCCGACTCGGTGCGGGCAAGGTGATCGTGTTCGGCCACCTCGGGGATGGGAACCTCCACGTGGCAGTCGGCGACATGACCCACGACGGGCCGGACACCAAGACCATCAGCGACACCATCGTCTACGACGCCCTCCTCCCCCACGGCGGGAGTGTGAGCGCTGAGCACGGCGTCGGCGAGTTCAAGAAGCCCTACCTCGACCGGTCGCGGACCTCGGCCGAGCTGGCAGTCATGCGGAGCATCAAGGCCACCCTGGATCCCAACGGGATCATGAACCCCGGGAAGATCTTCTAGGTCAGCACCCTGTGGCGATCCGGACTGCCTCGCACACCGAGCGCAGGCCCGCCGGGCCGAGGTCGGTGATCCAGCGCGTGAGGAAAGCCGCATCAACCGTCGTCAGGTTGTCGGCGGAGAGAACGCACTCGCGGGGCATCCCGTCGTCCAGGCTGAGTTCGACCTCCGTTGGGATCCCTCTTCGGATCGTGGTCGCTGGGATACAGGTCACACTGCGGAGCAATGGGATCACTTCGTCCCTGGTCAGGATGAGCACCGGACGCGGCTTGGTCCCCGGCGGCTCGTACCACCAGACCTCGCCGCGCCTCACCACTCCTCCCGCCGCGCCGACTCCTCCTCATCGAGCCGCTCCAGGATCCGCCTCCGAGAGTCACCTCGGAATCGATCGAGGCTCCCCCACTCGTCGCCTCCACCCTGCGGCACTGCTTGATACCCGGCGACCAGGGCAGCCGACACCTTCTCTTCTCGGAGGTCAGCAAGGTAGGCGGAGACCGCCTCCCTGATCACCCTCGATCGGGACACGCCTCTTCGGTCAGCAACTGCGTCGAGGGCAGCCACCAGTTCCTCGGAGAGTTGAACGAGCGTCTGGGTGCGAGCCATATGGCCATCATATGGTCCATGTCCACATCCGGCAAGGGACCCGGCCCAGCGGTCGGTCCGCGGCCGCTGCTACGGCTTCTCGTAGGCGGTGATCGCCGCCTGTACGGCAGCCCGATAGCGGGCGACGTTGTCCAGTTTCACCTCGTCGAAGCCTCGCACCTGGTCGGCCAGGTCGGCGATCCGCGCGGCCTGGAGGTGCTTGGCCGAGTCGAGGCGGGCAAGGAGTCGATCCACCAGGCCGAGGTACTCCTCGATGAGTTGGCGCTCGATCTTCCGCTCCTCGGATCTCCCGAACGGATCGAGGGCGGTGCCCCGGAGACGCTGCATCCCTGCCAGGGTCCGGAACATCGGCCGGGCCACCGCAGATCGGAAACCGATCTTGCGGTGGATCCTCAAGCTGGGTGGCTTGAGCATGTAGGTGACTTTGGCACTCGTTCCGAACCTGGCCTTGGCCCGGGCTTCCATCCCGGCTGCCAGCGAGAGGCGGGCCACCTCGTACTCATCCTTGTAGGCCATCAGCTTGAAGAGATGCCGGGCAACGTTCATCGAGAGGGTGTCATCGTCGGTGACGGTCGACTCGGCAGCTCGGACGCGTGCCACCGCGTCGACGTAGCGGCTGGCATAGGCGGCATCGCGATAGGCGATGAGCTCGGGAATACGCCAGGCCAACACCTCGGCGAGGCGATCGGTGGAGTCGACCCGGGCGGCCAGGTCAGCGGCCCTCCCGGAGAGGGCAGGTGCCGTCTCGCCGGCAGTTCGGCCCATCCCTTCTAGCTCTTCTCGTAGACCGCGGTCCACTGCCAGCCGCCGACCGAGGCGGAACGCCTGCAGGTTGATCTCCGTCGCCACCCCGTTGAGCTCGATCGCCTGCTCGATCGCTGCTCCGTTGATCGGGATCCGGCCGAGTTGGTAGGCGGCCCCCAGCAGCACCACGTTGGCTGCGGGCTGGGACGCGAACACGGTGCTGGCGATGCTCTCGGCGTCGAAGTAGAGGCTCTCGTCGGCCCGCGACACGGCGTCGAGGCGTTGTCGAAGGGCATCGAACGCCGGCATGCCGGCCTCGCCCGTGTGGCTGACCATCCGCCCGGTCGGGAGCCGGGACGTCGATCCGACCACGACGGTGCGGTCGGCCGAGGCCCGGGCGAGGTTGGCCGGGCTCAGGCCGGCCAACACATCGAAGAGCAGCAGCGTGTCGGCTTCGGCCTCACCGAGTTTGTTCGACCCAACGATCTCCCCGGAGGCGATCCGCAGGTTGGAGACGACCGGGCCGCCCTTCTGGCTCAGGCCGGTCTGGTCGAGGCCGTGCACGACCTTGCCATCCAGGAGGGCGGCCGTCCCGAGGATCTGGTTGACGGTGACCACACCTGTTCCACCGATCCCCACGAGCAGGAGGTTGCCCTCACCCGGCGGAATGACGTCGGGCACGTCGCCGTCGGTGAAGCCGCTTCCCTTGCGACGGGCGCTGCGATCGGCGGGGTCGACCTCGACGGTGATGAAGGCAGGGCAGTTCCCGTTCACGCAGGTGTAGTCGTAATTGCAGGACTCCTGGTGGATGCGGGTCTTGCGCCCGAACGGCGTCTCGACCGGGTGAACGCTCATGCAATTGCTGATCACCCCACAGTGCCCGCACCCATCGCACACCGCCTGGTTGATCATGATCCGTTTCGTCGGCATGGCAACCGCGCCCCGTCGCCGCTGGCGCCGGAGGTCGGCCGCGCAACCCTGGTCGTAGACGAGAGCGGTGACACCCGGCACTTCCCGCAGCTCGCGCTGGATCGCATCGAGGTCGTCCCGGTGCCGGAGCGCCGTTTCGGGAGCGAAGCGAGCAGAGGGGCCGTAGTGGTCGAGGTCGTCGGTGACCACCACGATGCGCCGTACTCCTTCCGAGTCGAGGTGGCGGGTCATGGCCGGGACGTCCATGTCACCGGCCGCGTCCTGGCCCCCGGTCATGGCGACAACGCCATTGTGGAGGATCTTGAAGGTCACGTTGGAGCCGGCGGCGATGGCCTGGCGGATGGCGAGGGAACCGGAATGGGCGAACGTCCCGTCGCCGAGGTTCTGGAAACGGTGGGTGTCGTCCAGGAACGGTTCCATTCCGGCCCACTGCGCGCCCTCGCCGCCCATCTGGGTGATGCCGTGCGCCCGGTCGTCCATCATGAGGGCCATCGCATGGCAGCCGATGCCACCGCCGGCCACCGAGCCCTCGGGGACGAGCGTCGAGCGATTGTGCGGGCACCCGGAGCAGAAGTAGGGGGTGCGCTGGGGAGCGTCGGGTGTGGTCGCTTGCGGCAGCTCGATCCGGGTCCGGGGCGGGGTCATGCGCCCGGGGTCGATCCGGGTCAGGAGGCGGGCGCGGAGCGGTTCGATGATGCGGTCGGCGTCGAGACCGGAGCTGATCGGGATGAGGGGGCGGCCGGCGTCGTCGTACTTACCCAGCACCCGGGGCGGGCTTTCCGTCCCGTAGAGGATCTCCTTGATCTGGCCCTCGATGAAGCCCCGCTTCTCCTCGATGACGAGGATCTCGTCGAGTCCTGCGGCGAACGACCTGAGCCCATGCGGTTCGAGCGGCCAGGTGAGGGCTGGCTTGTAGATCCGGATGCCGGCTGATTCCAGGTCGTCATCCGACTCGAAACCGAGCCGGGCGAGGGCACCGAGGAGATCCTGGTGCGGCTTGCCGGGGACGACGATGCCCAACCAGGCATCGGCGGCTCCCGACGCCCGGTCCAACCCGTTCTCCCGCACGAACAGGCGGGCAGCGTCGAGCCGGTGGGTGAGGACCTCCTGTTCGAGGTGCACGGAGATCGGGGCGAGCAGCCGATGATCATGGGTCGGCCGCCACGACTCCCCATCCACCGTATGGACGATGTCGGCGAAGGAGAGGCGATCGGGGTCGACCTCCACCGTTGCGAAGGCGTCGGCGACCTCGGTGGAGATCTTGAACCCGACCCACGAGCCACAGAAGCGGGAGAGCTCATACCCATACCGGCCGTAGTCCAGGACCTCCTGCACGGTGCCGGGGGTGAGGATCGGCATCCCGGCGTCGGCCAGGGCCATCTCCGACCCCGACGGGATCGTCGATGACTTGCAGAAGGAGTCGTCGCCGGCGACGACGAGGACGCCGCCGTGGATCCCGACGCCGGAGTAGTTGCCATGGCGGAAGGCGTCGCCCGATCGGTCCACCCCGGGCCCCTTGCCGTACCACATGCCTTTCACGCCGTCGAAGCGCACCCCGGCCTCGAGGTTGGCGAGTTGGGACCCGAAGATCACCGTCGCCGCCAGTTCTTCATTCACTCCGTTGATGAAGCGAACCTCGTTCGCCTCCATGAGTGCTCGATGCCGCAGGTAGGTGATGTCGATGGCCCCGACCGGCGAACCGCGGTAGCCGGAGATGAGGGTGGCGGTGGTGAGACCGCGGGAGGCGTCGGCGCGTTGCTGGTCGAGGGTGACCCGCACGATGGCGAACACGCCGGACATGGCGACCCGTCCGCTGGTGGCGGTCATCTGGTCCTCAAGGCGGTACCCGATCGGGGCGTCGGTCGTCACGACGTGACCATACCGAAGGGAGCACGGCGAGTGACGACCGACCGGCCACCGACCCATTGAGCCGGTGGCCGGTCCTGTCATCCGTCAGTCGAGGATCGTCACCGTCCCGGCGCTGCCGTCGACGCGGATCCTCATCCCGGTGGTGATGTCCCGAGTGCCGAACGCGGTACCGGTGACGGCGGGGAGTCCGTACTCCCGGCACACGATCGCGGCGTGGGACATCATCCCGCCGATGTCGGTGACCGCTGCCCCGATCTTGCCGAACACGGGCGCCCAACTCGGGGCCGTGATCGAGGCAACCAGGATCTCGCCCTCCCGGAGGAGGCCGATCTCGTCCGGGGACGAGATGAGACGAGCCGGTCCTTCCGCAACACCGGGTGATGCAGCGAAGCCCCGCAAGTTCGCTGTGCCGTCGTCTCCCGCTCCGAGCCACATCCCGATCGAGTCGGAGGTGATCCCCCAGAGCATGATCGTGAACGGTTCGGTGACCACGTCCGGTGGAGCTCCGAGTGCCGGGGGTGGCGTCCATCCCTTCAGTGCCTCGATGATGGCTCGGCGCTTCCCCACCTCGCGGGGCCAGTAGACCGGGCCGCGCGCTTCGGCACCCACGCCCCACGCCATGAACATGTCCCACAGGGCCTCGTTCACCTCATCGCGCTTGAGATAGAACACGTCGGTGCGATCCGTGAAGAACCCGGCCTGGACGAAGACGTCGCCGAGCTCCTTCATCTTCCGGAACATGACCGAGTGGCTCCAGTGCTCCACGTAGAAGTTGTGGTTCTCCACGTAGGGGAACACGGTCTGGGCCAACCCGAGCTTTCCTTGGAACGTCGCCTTGTCCTCGTCGGACGCGAGCAATTCCGTGTACTCGCCGATGATCCGATCGCGCTCGGCGCGGATGGCTGCTGTCGGGCGGGCGATATCCTCCCCGGCGGCAATCCGCTTGGCGTAGTCGGCGATGAACGAGAGCGGGATCTCGGGGTTCTCGATCCAGATCTTCTCCGTGTGGTACCACCCGGTGCCTGCCGAGAAGTTGAACCACGGATCCTTCACCGCGTTCCAATGATCCATGAACGGGGTTCCTTCGAGAGCGGCCAGGCCACCCGTCAACCGTTCTTCGAGACCATTGGCGACCACGATCCCGGCCAGGGTCTTCAGCTCCTCGTCGGGGCGGAACAGGTCCACGTCGACGCCTGCCACCATCTTGGCGATCGCCAGGTCCGGGATGCTCGGGAACGCCTCCTTGCAGAACCCGAAGAAGTCCAGGTACGCGGCGTAGCCCAGGTTGAGGAATTCGAAGTGGTACTGCCACAGCTTGAGGCCCAGGTTGAGCAGCTTGCGGTACTCCTCCTGGATGGCGAGTCCCGAGCCCATGCCGCGTCCCTCGGTGATCACCTCGATGTCCTCCATCACCGGCAACGGTGTGAAGGTGAGGGTCTCCATCTCGGCAATGAGCGCCTTGATCTTGACGAGCCACTTGGCGTACAGGTCGTTCCAGTTCATGAAGTAGAACCCGGCTCGCTCCATGAAGTGCGGGACCCGTGCCTCGATCTCGGCACCATCCATGACAGGAACCGGAGACAAGTAGGCGTATCCGTTGAGCACTCGGAAGTCGATGCCGAGCGCCGGCGGGATCAGGTAGTGCCGGGTGTTGTACTGCGACAACGAAGCAATGGCGTACTCGTACCACGTCGCGTCCCACGGGGGCAGCGGATCCGCCCAGTGCACGCCATCCTGGAACCAGAACGTGGAGTCCTCATAGGCGCGACGGTCCTCCGAGAACGGAAGCGAATAGGTGTAGAGGTCCTCCCAACCCTCGGCGCCCGCGGGCACCTCGGCATCGAATGGACTTGGGAATCGGTCTGTCACTTGCCTCTCCTCACTCTGGGTATCCAACCTGGTTTCACGTGCTCAGGACGCGGCCTTCCTCCTGTCCCGTCGGCGTTGTACTCCTGCCTCTCGAATGGAGTGGGGACAGGAGCGTCGACACGATCCCGTCCATGAGTCCCTGGGATTTCGTCACCGTGCGTGGCGGCTTCTGGCTCCACACGGTCTCGGCGCGGCTTTGGAGCAGCACGACGTTGGATCCGTCCGGCAGGTGCCGGTCGATGGCCCACTCGATGTCCTGGGGGAATCCGTAGTGCTGTTCTGCGGCCTTGGCCAACCGGGCGATCTCGACCAATTCCCGGTCGTTCACCGACGGTTCGCGTTGCCGGTTCGGTTCGACATCCCTCCACTCGACTCCTCCGCCGTTGGCGGAGAGCACCAGCTCGGTGTGCTTGGGCGAGATCGTGCGCTGGTGCACGGCCAGCAGGACCTTGTCCACCAGGAAGTTGTCGGGCGTGACCTCGCCGGACACCACCGCCTCCCCGAAGCCGAAGCTGGATTCGATGGCCACCTGGGACCTGTCGCCGTTACTGGGGTTCAGTGTGAATGCCACCCCGGCGGCTTTCGGCTCCACCATCTGCTGGATACCGACACTCATGGCGATGACCTCGTGGTCGTGGCCCGTTTCGTGACGGTAGGAGATCGCGCGATCCGTGAAGATCGACGACCAGCACCGTCGCATGGCGTCCACGACGTTGTCGGCGCCGGAGACCCAGAGGAAGGTGTCCTGTTGACCGGCGAATGAGGCGTCGGCCAAGTCCTCGGCGGTGGCGCTGGAGCGGACCGCTACCGGCACGTTCGCCTGGTGGCACCGTTCGCAGAGGGCCTCGTACGAGGCGCGCACGGCCTCCTCGATGTGCTGCTCGACCGCCACCGCCTCGATCAGGGTCCGGATCTTCTTCGACGTCTCACGAAGGCCCGCCGCATCGTCCGGGTCGACCCTGGCCAGGAGTTGGCGGACCTTGGGGGCCAGGTCGGGGTTGCGCCGCAGGGACTCGTACGCCTCGGTGGTCACCGCGAACCCAGGGGGGACCGAGAAACCTGCGCCGATCATCTCACCGAGGCTGGCGTTCTTCCCCCCCACCCGCGGTTTGTGGGAGCGGTCGTACTCATCGAACCAAAGGATCAACTCATCATCCATTGAGGCACCTCGCGTCGGCGCATGGCCATACATTGGATGCCGTGGTCATGCGGAGCCACCGGGTGTGCATCATATGCCGCGGACTCCGCCCGATGTCGGGAGAACCGGCGCCTGTTCGTCCAGCCATGCAATGAGCTCGCCGACGCCGGCGAGCACCACATCGGGCTGTTGTTCCGGCGGCGCCAGCGGAACATCGGCGGCGGAGGCGGTGCCGGTGAGGACGAGGACCGTACGCATGCCCGCGTTGCGACCCATGGCGATGTCGGTACCCAGTTGATCCCCGACCACGACGCCGTCCTCGGGAGCAACGTCGAGTATTCGCATGGCCATGCGGCCAGACCACGGCGACGGCTTGCCGGTCACCACCGGTTCGCGGCCAGTGGCGTAGGCCACGGCCTTGACCATCGGCCCGGTCGCCGGGGCGAATCCATCCACGGTCGGCACCTTCGGGTCGTAGTTGGTGGCGAAGAACTCAGCCCCCTGCCAGATGGCTTGGCACACGACGTTGAGTCGTGCCTGGTCGAAAGCCGGGTCCTTGCCCATCACAACCACCGTTGCCTGCTCCGCCTCGTCGAAGCCGACCAGGTGGAGTCCTTTGGCCTGCAGTGCCTCGATCAACCCGACGTCGCCTACTGGGAGGAGCACACTCTCGGGGTGGAGTTCGGCCATCACCTCGGCCGCCACGAGCGCCGAGGTGACGATCTCGGAGGGCTCGGCGTCGAGCCCCATCGCACCGAACTTCTCCACCCAGAACTGCACGGGGTTGGAGTTGTCATTCGTGAAGAAGGCAAACGGTGTGTGGCGTCGACGCAGTTCCGCAATGGTCTCGAGGGCGCCAGGAAGCACCTGGCGCCCTCGAGCGAGGGTTCCATCGATGTCGAAGACGATTCCGACGCCCGGAGTCGTCTTCGACATCCCACCCGAACCCTCTCCCTCCGGGGATCTCATCCGAAGTACTCGCTCCAGTGGCCCTTCACATGGGCAGCCATGTCGTCGTCGAGGTAGATCCTCGGCGGGCGCTCGGTCTCGTCCCATTCGTAGGGGGTCGTGCAGTCGATGATCGCCCTCGACGTCATGAACCGATCAGAGCGTGGAAGCGACGGATCCAGCGGTGTCGACCGACCACGACGCAGGATCTGGGTCCCGAACTCCGGTTGGTACTTGAAGCTCAGGGCGTACATGACCTGGTCCATGTTCTCCGGGTCGATGTCGTCATCGACGAGGATCACCGTCTTGAGCCCGTAGTTGCCGGTGGTCGACGCGAACGCAGCCAAGCCGACCTGCGTGGAGTGACCGTGGTACATCTGCTTGACAGAAATGATGACCAACATCCGTCCCGCCGAAGCCGGGGGGCCGTAGACCGCCTTGATCCCGGGGATCTGCATGCGACGCAGGTCGTGCCAGAGCGACGCCGTCCGGTTGACGCTCATGACCATGTGGGTGTCGGTGGTGGGTCGACCGACGGTGGTGGACCACAGGATGGGATCATTGCGATGGGTGATCGCCTTGACGTCGATGTAGAACTGCGGTTCGTCGCCCTTGCCCGAGTAGTGGCCCGTGTACTCGCCGAAGGGACCCTCGGACCGAAGCGCTCCGGTGATCTCACCCTCGACGACCCACTCCGCCGCCGCCGGAACGAGCAGGTCGGACGTCTCCGCCTTGACGACGTCCACCGGCTTGCCCCGCAGCGCCCCGGCCACGTCGTACTCGCTCTCCTCGAGGCCGAACAACGTACTCCCGCACAGGAACAGCGTCGGGTCGGCTCCCGATACGTACGCCACCGGCATCGGGATCCCTGCCTCCTGGTAGTCCCGGAAGTCGATGTCGCCATCCTTGGCCTTGATCATGTACACGCAGAGTTCCTGCTTGTCGCCCATCATGGCCCGGTAGGTACCGAGGTTGAGGCGCCCGGTCTTGAGGTTGCGGGTGATGAGGTACCCGGCCGTCCCGAAGTACCGGCCCCCGTCACCCGGGTAGAACCACGGCGCCGGGATCTTGAAGATGTCGGCATCCTCTCCGAGCAGGATGTTCTCCTTCGTCGGCCCGGTCTCGAGCACGTTGGGCGGGATCAATCCACCGCCGATGCGGTTGACCCACTCCTCGGAGATGTTCATCAGGCTCGTGCCCTGGGGCATATCGAGCGCGAGGGCGAGCCGCTCCTTGGCCGTGAGGGCCGAGATGAAGACCCGGTGGCCCGGGTAGTCCTTGATGTTGTCGAACAGGAGCGCCACGCCCCCACCCTGACGCTCCTCGTTGAGCTTGGCCACATGGCTCAGTTCGAGGTTCCAGTCGACCTCCTTGTGGACCTGATGGAGCTGGTTCTCCTCGTCGAGTCGGTCGATGAACGATCGAAGATCGTCATACGGCATTGTCTACCTCCTGCTTGGTGTTGGATACTTCGCGGCCGACGCCTTCCAGGGAGTCGGCACCGAGACGAATCGAGATTTCGCGGGCCGCGGTCAGCGCAGCCTTGACGGCCGACTCACCGGGCTGGTCCCCGCTCCGGGAGGTGAACCCGACCACCGTGAGACCGGCCACGACCCCGTCGGGGCCCATGAGGGGCACGGAGACCGCCCGGACACCAAGCAGGTACTCCTCGGTGTCGTCCATCGCATATCCCTGGAGCCGGACCCGGGCAAGTTCGGCCTTGTAGGCCGCGGGGTCGGTGATCGAGGCGGGTGTGAACGACTCCAGGCCGTGCGACTCGATGAGGGCATCGATCCGGGACGCCGGAAGCCACGCGAGGAAGACCCGTCCGAAGGAACCGGCCGAGAACGGGATCTGCTGGCCGATGGAGGCGGACACATGAAGGGTGCCGACGGGATCGACCTTGTCGATGATCGTCAGCCGATCATCGTGGAACGTCCCGAGCAGGACCGACTTGCGGGTCTCGGCGACCAACTCCTCCATCCAGGGGCGGGCGATGCGTCGCACGTCGATCTGCTCGTGGGCGAGATGGCCGAGGCGGATCAAGGCCGGCCCCAGCCGATAGCCGAGGGTGTGGGGGTCCCGGGAGAGGAACCGATCATCGGTGAGGGTCTGGAGGATCCCGTACGCGGTGCTTTTGTTGAGGTCGAGCAAGGTCACCAACTCGGTGAGGGTGTACTCGTCGCGACGCTCGAAGGCCCGCAGGATCATGATGGCCCGCGCCACGGCCGATACCCGGGCTACCACGGGTGCCATCCGAGGAGACGTACCCGAGGCGTGATGCAATCTACCCATGTCACGTAATGCGTTCGCATCATAGAACCTTGTTCTCGATACAGAACCGTACCCGGCCAAGTGGCCCGCGTCAAATATGTACCCCGAGAGTCAATAACTGCGGCGGATCGCGTCGAGACGCCCAGAGAACCAGGGTCGCCGGAAGGGTGACCGAGCGTGCCGCACCACCGGGAACGAGGTGCGAGGTGACGCCGTTCGCGCACTCCCCCGAGTCCTCCCCATCCGATCAGCAGCCCGGGACACGGGCAAGGTTCCGCAGGCCGCTAGTCGCCGCTCCAACGCTGGACGAGGCTGTTGTCGATCCCGAAGAGGTCGAGCACCCGGCTCACGGTGTGGTTGATGATGTCATCGACGGTGGCCGGACGGTGGTACAGCGCCGGGACCGGGGGCATGACCACGGCCCCCATCTCGATGGCCTGCACCAGGAGCCGAGCATGGCCGAGGTGGAGCGGCGTCTCGCGTGGGAGCAGGACGAGTCGACGCCGCTCCTTCAAGGTGACGTCGGCGGCCCTGACCAGGAGGTTGTCGTTGTAGGAGTTGGCGATGCCCGAGAGCGTCTTGATCGAACAGGGCGCAACGACCATCCCATTCGTCTTGAAGGAGCCAGACGAGATCGGGGCAGCGAGGTTGGCCACGTCATGCACCTCGTCGGCCAGCGCCAGGACCTCGGGGAGCGTACGGTCGGTCTCGAGCTCGATGGTCCGACGGGCGCCACCGCTCACGACGAGGTGCGTCTCGACATCGTCGATGTCACGGAGGACCTCGAGCAGTCGGATCCCGTAGACGACCCCGCTGGCCCCCGAGAGCCCCACCACCAGTCGGCCCATCATCAACTCCTCTACGTGCGAGCGCCAGAGGGTACCCTCCTGCACGCCCCCGGGGAGTGAGAGACTTGGGAATGTGTGACCACGGGGCGGGTATCGAGATCGAGAGTGCTGAACATGTCCGACCGTCGCGATGAGGTCCTGGAGTACCTGGCAACCCACCACGTGATGACCCTCGCCACCCAGGGGTCCGACGGGCCCTGGGCCGCAGCGGTGTTCTACGTGAACGTGGGGTTTGAGCTCACGTTCCTCTCCTCACCCAGGACACGCCACGCCACGGACCTGGCCCGGGACCCCCGCTGTGCGGCCGCCATTCACGAGGACTACTCGGACTGGCCGGAGATCAAGGGCATCCAGCTCGAGGGCCAGGTGCGCGAACTCACGGGACTCGAGCGGGTGGAGGCGATCGCCCGCTATGCCCGCAAGTTCCCCGTGGTTCGTGCCGATCGGGCACCGGAAGTGATCCGGGCTGCACTGGACCGCATCAGCTGGTACGTACTCGTCCCCGATCGCTGCCTGTTCATCGACAACTCACTCGGCTTCGGGCACCGCGAGGAGATCCCCCTCCCCTGACGCCGCGGTCAGTCCACGATGAAGCGCCTCGCTTTCAACTCGAAGCGAGGAAGCGTCCCCCGCACCACCGCCACGACCTCCGGACGCAGCCCCAGTACGGACGCGAAGCTCGCCCGCACCGCCTCGGCCTCCCTCGACTCGTCGATGCCATCGCGGCACTCGACCTCGATACGGATCTCCCCCATCTCGCGCTGGCGGGTGATCGTTACCCGGAACTCATCCACTGCGGCATGGCGCCGAATGAGGTTCTCCACCGCCGCCGGATACACGTTGACGCCTCGCACCACGACCATGTCGTCCGCCCTGCCGATCACACCCCCCGCGAAACGCGTGAAGGTGCGTCCACACGGGCACGGGGTGTCATCCACCTTGACCACGTCCCCCGTGCGGTAGCGGATGACCGGGAACCCGACCCTGCCCAGGTTGGTGAGGACGAGTTCGCCCTCCTCACCCGGTGCCACCGCCCGGCCCGATGCCGGATCAATTACCTCCACGATGAACTCGCTGTCGATGGCGTGCGTTCCCCCGGGCTGGGCCTGGCACTCGAAGCTGTGGGCCCCCACCTCGGAAGCACCGGCGTGGTCGTAGCACTTCGCGCCCCACGCCGCCTCGATCCGGGCCTTGGTCGCCGGCACGCTTGCCCCCGGCTCACCGGCGTGCACGGTGATCCGCATGGGGATCGTCGACAGGTCAAAGCCCTCCTCACGGGCGACCTCGGCGAGGCGGAGGGCATAGGTCGGGGTGCAGCACATGGCCGTGACTCCGAGCTCGGCCATCAGGTGCAATCGTTGCACGGAGTCCCGCCCACCGCCCGGGATCATCAGCGCCCCGATCTTCTCTGCCCCGACGAGGGCGGCCCAGAACCCGATGAAGGGACCGAACGAGAAGGGAACGAAGAGCCGTGTGGTTGGAGTCACCCCAGCCCCGGCGAGCACGAATCCCCAGCATCGACCCCACCAGTCCCAACTCTCAGCCGTATCGAAGACCCTGAGTGGAGCACCGGTGGTCCCCGACGTCTGGTGGACCCGGGTATAGGCAGCCTCCGGGAACGTGCAGTTGGTGCTCAGCACCTGGCCTTCCTGGGCCACCATGAGCTCGGTCTTGGTGGTGAACGGCAGGCCGTGGAGGTCGTCGACACCCCGCACGTCCCTCGGCGCGGCACCCGCCGCATCCAGCTTCTCGGTGAGGAACGGGTTGGCGCCGTAGGCCGTGTCCAGCAGGGTCCGCAGCTTCTCCCCTTGGAGGATCCGCAGCCGTTCAACTGGGAGCGTCTCGGTCGGGCCGTCAAAGAACGTGGTGTCCATTGCGGAAGTGTGCTTCGTCGACCTCATCCAGACAAGCCGGCCCTCAGCCGGCTCCCAGTCCCAGCCTGAGCGTGAGGCGATCCACCACCGCATGCGGCTCCACTATGTCGAACCAATGGCTTTGCATGCCGACCGCTTCGGCACCGCGGCAATTGACCCGCAGATCGTCGACGAAGATGCAGCCACGCGCATCGACGCCCAACGCATCGGCAACGGCCAGATACGGCTCGGGGTTTGGCTTGCGAACCCCGATGGTCGCGACGTCGACCATGGCCTCGAACCAGCGGGCCGGCTCCCACGTGTCCCACCATCGGTCGCCCAACCAGTTGGACGCGTCATTGGTGAGGAGACCCTGGGGTACCCCTGACTCGTGGATCCGTTGGATCGCCGACCAGGTCTCGGGGCGGGTGTTGGCCGGCCAGTCGAGCTCACGCTGGGGATCGAAGGCAATGCCCACGCCTCGCAGTCGAGCCATGACGATGTCGAGGTAGTCATGCTCCTGGATGTGGCCTTCGACCATGTCGACGTAGTCGCTGTCGCGCACCGGCCCTGTCGGTCCACATGCGATTCCCTCCATCGGCCAGCCCCGTTCCACGCCGATCTCGAGCATGAGTTCGGTGAAGTAGCGGAACATGATGCCTCCCATGTCCCAGACCACGGCATCGGTCACACGAGACCTCCACACGGGTCGCATGCCTCGGAATCCGGGGTCGCTCGATCAGGACCGGTCATCATGCCAATCGACCTCGAACAGCGGCACGGGATCGGGGAAGCCCTTGAGGCCGATGGCACCCCGTCCCACGAAGCGGTGGGACTTGCCGATCGTCAGGTCGCGCACCGTGCCCGACACGAGCGTCTGGCCACCCAGGGCCTGGGCGCAGATCCGGGCGGCGAGGTTGACGGCGGCGCCGTAGAGGTCGGCGCTCTCCTGGACCGGTTCACCGGCACTGATCCCGATCTTGATGGCCAGGCGAGGACCGTCGCCTTGGTGGATCCGACTTGCCTGCTGGATCTCGATCGAGGCCCCGACCGCCTTGGAGACCGACACGAAGCTGGCCAGGACGCCATCGCCGGTGTGCTTCACCTCGCGGCCGGAATGGCGCTCCAACGCCTCGCGGACGATGGTGTCGTGGTGGCGGACCAAGCTCATCGCCGCTTGGTCACCATGCCGAGTGCTGACGTCGGTCGAGCCCTCGATGTCGGTGAACATGATGGCCCGCAGCGCTGAGTCGGCGGCCCCTTCGACCATCCGCCGATCGTGGGCGTCGGTGTCGGTGTTGCCCATCCAGCGTCCGAGGGTGGGGGCATCGACCTCGATCACCTCGTGCGGCATGAGCCCGTGGGCAGCCTTGTGGCACGCTCGCAGCGACTCCTGGTCCGGTGCCTCGGCGAGGCAGAACGCCTTTCCCGACGGATCCGAGAACCAGTAGCTCAGGAAGCGGACGCCGTATCGGTCCTGGGTCTCGAGGTCCCGGCGGTGGGCCTCGGCGACATCATCTGCCGTTGCCTCTCCCAGTCCGGGGTGCACGTCCATATACATCGGCATGGAGCGAGCATAGATGAGGCGGCCCCTCCGGCGTGATGCGTCCCGGCGTCGAGCAGGGGTCACCCGAGTGGCGACCTCCTGGACCCCGATGCCCATGGCCCATCGAGTCGACTCCCGGCCCGCGCAGTAGATATACGCTGTCCGCCATGGTCGACCTCTACCAGTACATCGCCGACGTTCCCGACTGGCCAGAGCCCGGGATCGTCTTCAAGGACATCACCCCTCTCCTCGCCCACCCCCAGGCCTTCCTGCAGGTCGTGGATGAGATGGCGGCGCCGTTCCTCGATGCCGCGGTCAACATCGTGGTGGGTATCGAGTCGCGGGGATTCCTCCTCGCGGGCTCCATCGCCGAACGTATCGGCGCCGGTGTAGGCCTCGTCCGCAAGGCGGGGAAGCTACCCCGCAAGACGGTCTCGATCACCTACGACCTCGAGTACGGCACCGACACACTCGAGATCCACGAGGACGCCTTCGAAGCGGGGCATCGAGTCCTCATCGTCGACGACGTGCTCGCCACCGGGGGGACCCTGGCCGCCACCAAGCAGTTGGTGGAGAAGGCGGGAGGCACCGTGGTCGGCGCCTCGATGCTCATGGAGCTCACGTTCCTCGGGGGCAGGGCCCGCTTCGACGCCCCCCTCCACGCCAGCCTCATCTACTGACATCCCGCCCAGATGCACATGGTATGATATGTGCATGTTCACGGAACGCACACAGGTGTTACTCACCCCGATGCAGCGCTCCCGCCTGGAGCGAATCGCCGGCGATCGTCAGATGTCGGTGGGGGCCGTCATCCGCGAGGCGATCGACGCCCATACCCGGCCGGTGACCCGGAGCCGTCGAGCGGCCGCCGAGGCGCTCTTCGCGGTGAACGCTCCCTCCCCCGACTGGGTCGAGATGAAGCGGGAGATCGAGGAGGGAGCGGTGGCGTGAGTGTCTTCATAGACACAGCCGTGATCATGTACGCCGCCGGCGTGGACCACCCCTACCGCGATGCCTGCCGCTCGCTCATCGGCGGGTTGGGAGAGGGACGCATCGACGCCGTCACCTCGACAGAGGTCATCCAGGAGATCTTCCACCGGTTCTCTCGTGGCGATCGCCGGGTCGGGGTGACCATGGCCGAAGCGGCCCTCGACCTCTTCAGTCCGCTGCTTCCGATTTCGGAGTCGACGATGCGCCGCATGCCCGAGCTCACCCTCGAGTACCCGGCCATGTCATCGCGGGACCTCATTCACGTCGCGGTATGCCTGGGGTTCGGCCTCGAGACCATCGTCTCTCCCGACGCCGGGTTCGACATGGTGGAAGGGATCTCCCGGCTGGATCCGGTCGACGCCGCCCTCCTTCTCTCCTGACGGAGAGCAGGCGCCGCTGCCCGATCTGGCGGCGTAGCGGCGAGGAGGTGGTACGGTTCCTCTCGGCCACACCGGGTGGAGGCCAGCGCTCTGTCGCTTCCCCGGTGGTTCATACGGCCTTTGTCTCACCCGGTTGGATTGCCTCTTCGACCGACGCTCGTGCCAACGGCTCTTGTCTTGCCGCGCGTTCTGAGTCGAGAACGGCATACCCACACCAACCAGGAAGTCATCATGACCACCTTTGCCCAGCTCGGGCTGTCCGAGCCTCTCGTCCGCGCGCTTGCCGCGGGCGGCATCACCGAACCGTTCCCTGTCCAGGAAGCGGCTATCCCCGACGCCCTCGCCGGCCGCGACGTATGCGGCAAGGCCCCCACCGGGTCCGGCAAGACGCTGGCGTTCGGCCTCCCCCTCCTCACGAACGTGGGACAGGGACGAGCCGCCCACCCCCGGGCGCTCATCCTCGCCCCGACGAGGGAGCTCGCCGAACAGATCAAGGATGAGCTCGCCCCCCTTGCCAAAGCCACCCAGCGCTGGGTGCTCGCCGTGTACGGCGGTGTGAGCTACGGCCCCCAGAAGAACGGCCTCCGCAAGGGCGTCGACGTACTCGTTGCCACCCCCGGGCGCCTCGAGGACCTCATCCAGCAGGGCGCCGTCCGCCTCTCGGAGGTCGACGTCGTCGTCATCGACGAGGCCGACCGCATGGCCGACATGGGGTTCCTCCCCGTGGTCCGTCGCATCCTCGACCAGACCGCCAAGAAGCGTCAAACCCTCCTCTTCTCGGCCACGCTCGACGGTGACATCGCGGTCCTCAGCCGGGACTACCAAACCAACCCGGCTCGCCACGAGGCGGCATCCATCGAGTCCGAGGATTCGGACGCCAGTCACAACTTCTGGCTCGTCGACCACCACGACCGTGTCGATCGCACGGCCGAGGTGATCGAGGCCACCGGCTCGACGATCGTCTTCACCCGCACCCGGCACGGTGCCGACCGGCTGGCCAAACAGCTGGGTCGTATCGGGATCAGCGGCACGGCCATCCACGGTGGGCGGTCGCAGTCCCAACGCAACCGGGCTCTCCAGGAGTTCTCCTCCGGGAAGGTCCAAGCCCTCATCGCCACCGACGTTGCCGCCCGCGGCATTCACGTCACGGGGGTCGCAACGGTGATCCATTTCGATCCCCCGGCCGACCACAAGGACTACCTGCACCGCTCGGGCCGCACGGCACGAGCCGGGGCGTCGGGGATCGTGCTCACGCTCGTGACCCGCGAGACCCGCAAGGCCGTCCGCCAGCTCCTGTCCGACCTACGCCTTGGTGCACCCATCGGCGACGCCGACGTGTCGGCGCTCGTCGGTGGCGTGAAGCTGGGTGACGTGGCCTCCGAAGGTCAGCCAGCCGCTGAGCCCTCGTCCCACGGCCAACCCGCTCGTCAGGCCCGACGCGCCGAGCAGCGCGAGCCGAGCATCTACGTCGCCAACCTCCCCTGGAGCACGACACCCGAGGACCTCCTCCGGGCGTTCGGCCGCCATGGTCAGGTCCACGAGGCAACGATCATCACCGATCGCAAGACGGGTCGCCCCAAGGGCTACGGCTTCGTCGACATGCCGAAGGCAGACGCGGAACGAGCGATCGCAGCAATGCACGGGGCACCCCTCGGCGGAAGAGACCTCACGGTCCGCTTCGCAGGCGAACCGGTCCCCCACCGCAACTAGCCACAGCCCGGCGGGGCGATCTCTCACCCCAGACGTCCGACGCGCGGCGCGCGGGATGAGAGAGGGAGATGTTTCACACCGCCTCGAGTGCGTCGAGGCGCTCACGTGCCACAGAGGCCAGCTGCATGGCGGCGGGGATGATCGCCACCATCCACAGCCCGTAGGCGATGCCATGCAGGAGTGACATGGAGTCGGTGAGGAATATCCCGATCCAGAGGAACAACGCGCCGAGGTGGCCCGCAATGAGGCTCAACCACGCTCCGCCGAGGCGAACGGTCCCATTGGGCCGCGAAAGCATGGCTGGGATCGTCGCGATCCCGAACTGGAGTACCCAGCCGTAGATGAGGGCGGTGGGTGCGTTCGCCTCGACCACTCCCCCATCGAACCCACCAACACCGAAGAGGACCAGGGGCGCACCCATGACCGGGGCGAGCAGCCACAGGTACGAAGTCACGAGGTGCCACGGCCCCGGCCGGTCCCACGTACCGGCCAGCGATCGAACCACACCGGCGAGCAGCCACACCGTTGCAGCCAGATGGAGTACGAGCCCAGGCGCCGTCGCGTAGATCGAGCCGGTCCATGGCCCGACCACCAGGCCGAGCGCCCCGAGCGACATCAGCCAGAAGATCCGGTGCTTCGCGGCGGCGATCAGTAGCGGCCGGCCAGTCCACGCCTCGAAGCGATCGAAGATGAGGCCGGCGAAGACCAAGGACATGAATCCCCAGTTGTTGGCATGGATGTGGACCTCCAGCGGCACCTTGACGGCAAGCACCTCACCCCATCCGAACCAGAGCCCCGTGCCCAGGTACACGCCGAGCAGGAGGAAGCCGAGCCCACCGAGATAGAAGCGGGTCGAGCCACCGGGTCCGTCCCCCCGCAGCCGTAGCCCCAGGGAGACGGCGGCCGCAAACACGAGCGACCCGCCCGCGTAGATGACCCACTCGTGCTTCAGTGGGATACCGACGAGCAGTACGACGATGCCGCCTGTGAGTAGGAACCACTCGCTCCAGCGGGTGCCACGCTGCTTTCCGGCGAGGGTGGGGAGGAATCCGAACAGGGCTTCCGTGACCGCGCCGAGCGTGATGAGGTGGATGCGAACCCACCGCAGACCGGCGAACCACTCAAGCACCTCGAAACCGCTGAGCGACGAACCCAACGCGGCGACCGCGGCCAACGCCAGGAACAGCACGGCAGTGAGCAGGTACGGGATCATCGGGGCCCCCGGGGTGAAACGGACGTCACATATTTACGATACGGCATCGTATCGTTATTCGATATGACGGTCAACCCCGCAGGAAGGCCGACCACACCAGGGCCAACCGCGCCCGGACCGTGGAGGAGTCCGGGTTGCCGCGGGTGAGCAGGCTCACGATCGTGGGGCCGACCACGACATCGACAGCGGCCTCCATGTCCAGGTCCGGGTCGAGCTCTCCCCGCTCGACGCCTCGCTGAAGGATGGCCCGGAGCGGCGTGAGCCTTGGGGCCAGCATCACCCTCCGGAACTCGGCGAAGAGCTCGGGATGGGCGGCGGCCTGCACGATGAAGGTCCCGAGGAGCGTCGCCCCCGGCGCCTGGGTCATTGCCGTCCATTTCGAGGTCATGAAGGAAACGAGGTCCTCGAACGTGTCACCGGTGTCGGGGACCTCCGGGTCTTCGGCGATCGCACCCATCGCAGCGGCCACCGCCTCCACCTTGGAGGGGTACCGGCGGTAGACGGTGCTCTTTCCGACCCCTGCCCGAGCGGCGATCCCTTCCATGCTCAGCGCAGTGAACCCGACCTCACCGAGGAGCGAGAGCGTCGCCGACGTGATCGCCTCGTCTGCGCGGGGGTCCCGCTTCCGGCCACGGACTGTCATGGGGGCATGGTAGGACTGCCCACGTCTCCACCTCCTGCCCGGTTCCTTGGTGACCGAGCCCCGCGGTTCTTGCCGACGTTGAGCCAGAATGGCCCGATGGAGATCGGCATCACGACGTTCGCAGAGACTTTCCCCGACCCCGGGACCGGGCTCACGATCAGCCACGGGGAGCGGATCCGCCAGGTCATCGCCGAGGCGGTGCTGGCCGACGAGGTCGGCCTCGACGTCTACGGGATCGGGGAGCATCACCGCCCGGACTTCGCCGTCTCTTCACCGGCGACCGTCATCGCAGCCGTGGCCTCCAGGACCTCACGAATCCGCCTCACCCCGGCGGTCACCGTCCTCAGCTCGGACGACCCGGTGCGCGTCTACCAGCAGTTCGCCACCGTCGACCTCATCAGTGAGGGACGTGCGGAGTTGATGGTCGGACGCGGCTCCTTCATCGAGTCCTTCCCGCTGTTCGGTCAGTCCCTCGGCGACTACGAGGACCTGTTCGCCGAGAAGCTCGACCTTCTCCTCCGGATCCGCGACAACGAGCGGGTCACGTGGTCGGGCCGCTTCCGGGCACCACTCACCGACCAGCCGATCTACCCCCGAGCCCAGCAGGATCCACTCCCGGTCTGGGTGGCCGTGGGAGGTACGCCGGCATCGGTGGTGAGGGCGGCCCAGCGCGGTCTCCCCCTCGCCCTGGCGATCATCGGCGGCGAGCCCGAACGCTTCGGCGTCTTTTCCCGCATCCACCGCACCACATTGGTCGAGTCGGGCTTCGACCCGGCTGATGTCCCCATCGCCGTCCACGGCCACGGGTTCATCGGCGAGACCAACCAGGCTGCCGCCGACGAGTACTACCCGTCGTACGCGGTCCCGATGAGCAAGCTGGGTGCAGAACGGGGATGGGGTCCCATGACCCGAGGGCAGTACGACACCATGTGCGGGCCGAGCGGCTCCCTGGTGATCGGCGACCCCGAGACCGTTGCCGCCAAGATCCTCCGCTGGGGCGAGATCCTCGACCTCTCCCGCTTCATGCTCCACATCAGCGTCGGAACCCTCCCCCACGGTCGGGTCCTCGAGTGCATCGAGCTCCTCGGCACCAAGGTGGCTCCCCTCGTACGGGGGGCCTGATATCAGCGGGGCGCCATGAGCGCCATCTGGTAGTGCCACCGGTGCCACGAGTCGCCCGAACCAGGGTCGGCGACCTCGAAGCTGAGGACCCTGAACGCTGCCTCGAAAGCACCACGGATCTGGTCGTCGGTGCGGATCGAGTAGAAGCGCTTCGGGACGTACCAGTCCTCCTCCCAAGTGCCTTCCGACCCCTCCCGTGCACCCCAGGTACCCGCCCAGAACAGTCCACCATCGGCCAGGAGTCGGGACACCGAATCGAGGACTGCCGGGAGGTCGGCGTTCGGGATGTGCATGAGGCAGCTGGCGGCCCACACGGCGTCGAAGCTGCCCTCCGGAAACGGGAGGTCCATCATGTCGGCGACCCGGGCGTCCAGGCCCTTCTGGCAGCACAGGTCGACGTTGGCCTGGGAGAGGTCGGTGGCCACCACCGTCAGGCCACGATCGGCGAACCAGCGCGACGTATACCCGACGCCGGCCCCCAGTTCGAGCAGGCGAGCACCCGGGGTGAGTCGGCTCACGAGGTCCAGTTTCGCGGTATCCCGCCAGTCGGGCTCGCCCTTCGACTCGCGGTCGAGCGCATGCGCGTCGTAGGCGGTGACGAGGTCAGGGCGGGGATCCATCTGCAGCACGATAGGCCCGGGGAGCGCCGTTCTGTCAGGTCACTCGGGGGACGCGTGCACGGTCCCGAAATACTCGGTGAGGCGCCGATCTGCATCCCCTCCGAACAGGATCTCTGCAGCCTCGTGGAGGCCGGGTGAGCCCTCGATGCCGGCGTCGTGGACGACCTGGCTGATCTTGGACCGGCGGCGAAGGAAGTCCTCGAGTCGGGTGACCATCTCCGTCCGGGCCGCCAGGTGCAGCTCGACCCGTAGGTAGTCGGCACGGGCGATGATCCGCTCACCCATGGTGGGGTCCTGTCGGATCGCCTCGAGCATCTCGAACGCCCGTCGGCCATACCGGCGCCACAACCGCTCGCTGAGCGGCTCGAGGTCGGGTTCGTCGCGGAGGCGGTCGAGGGCCATGAGGCGGGCTTGGCGGTGGAACTCCGCCCGAGTGGCGGGGGCCGGCTCCCCGTACCAGGAACCGGTATCGGGCTCGAGGGGTACGCCGAGCTGCTCGACCCAGTCGGCGACCTCCTCCCCGACGTTGAGGCAGTCGGTCAGCTTCCCGCCGAACACGGTGATGACCGCTCGCTCCCGGTCCGCTTCGATCTCGTGCTTGCGGGAGAGCTTCGTCCAGTCGACGCCGGCGGTGCTGGCCGCCCCGGTCTTGACGACGAGCGGACGCACGCCACTCCGTTCGGCGATGACGTCAGCCGTCGTCAGGGGCGCCTCCAGGTCGAGGCGGGCGTTGATCTGGCCCAGCAGGAACTCCCGGTCCTCGTCGGTGACCTCCGAGAACGGGCTATCGACCCTGGTGTCGGTGGTGCCTATCACCGATCGGCCGCCCATGGGGATGACGTAGAAGAGCCGCTGGCTGTCGTCGAAGAAGGCGAGTACCCGGTCGCCCTTGGCCAGGCGACGCACGATGAGGTGGATGCCCTTCGAGAAGACCAGGCGATGATCCGTTGCAACGCCGAGTGCCTCGTTGAGGTTCCCGGCGAATGGACCGGCAGCGTTGACGAGGACCCGGGAGGTACAGGTGAATTCGGGTCCACCACCGTCGATGTCGCGCATCCGGATGTGCCACCGTCCATCCCGGTGTTCGGCGCCCACGACGTCGACGTAGTTCGCGGCATTGGCGCCGACGTCGATCGCCGAGCGGACGAACCCGAACACGAACCGGGAGTCGTTGTCGGGGAGGTAGGCGTCGTAGTACTCGACCCCGCCCCGGGCCCCGCTGGTGTCGATGGCAGGCTCGAGCTTCTCGATCGTTCGGGGCCTGAGCACCCGTGGGGAATGGGTCTTGAAGCCTCCGATCGCCCAGTAGGCGAGGGCGCCTAGCCCGGCGAACCAGGGTGGGTATGGCGAGCCCTTGTCGAGCGTGGCGAGGAACCCGATCGGCTTGATGTTGTCGGGGTAGGCGGAGATGAGCCGGTTCCTGGATCGACACAGCTTCCGCACGAGCAGGAACTCGTAGCTCTCGAGGTACTTGAATCCTCCCCACACGAGGTTGGATGACTCTTGGCTCGTGAAGCAGCCGAAGTCACCGCGGTCGACCAGGGCGACCGAGGCCCCGCGGCCGGCCAGCACTGCCGCCGAGACGGCTCCGTTGATCCCACCACCGACGATGAACACGTCGAATGAGCCGCCATCGAGCTTCTTGAGGGATGCCGATCGGAGTGCCATGGGGTGAAGGCTATCGGTCCCAGCGCGGGACCGAGGATGTCAGTGCTCCGGTTCACTTGTCCTGGCTGAGGACGAAGCCGCTCATGAACGGCTTCTGCATGGCCACGAACACCAGCGCCGGCGGGATCGAAGCGATGATGGCGGCCAGCATGAGCGGGCCGTAGGTAAGCGCTCCGTCGATGTTGAGGAGGGTTTGCAGCGCGACCTGAACCACCTGGGCGGCGTCGTCCCGGATGATCAAGCTTGGCCAGAGGAACATGTTCCACGTGTACACGAACTGGATGACGAAGAGGGCCGCGATGATGTTCCACGAGAGAGGGATCAGTACCTTGGTGAGGAACTTGATAGGCGAGGCGCCATCGATCTGGGACGCCTCCAGCAACTCGCTCGGCATGTTGGCGAAGTGTTGTCGGAACAGGAACGCTCCCGTGGCCGAGGCCATGAACGGCACGACGATCGACGCCATCGTGTCCTGCCAGCCGAAGCCCGACACCAGGCGGAACATGGCGAGGATCATGACCTCGGTTGGCATCATGAGCGTGACGAGTACGAAGAAGAACACGATCCACTTGCCCCGGAACCTGAAGTAGGCGAACGCCAGGCCGGCGAGCAACGAGAGCACCGTCTTGCCGATCGTCACATACATCGCTTGTTGGAACGAGTTCCACATGGCGTTCCCGAAGTCCCGCTTGACCCAGACCGATTCGAAGTTGGTCCCAAGGGCGCTTCCCGGCGAGGCCTGGTACTGGAAGATCTCGGCGTTCGACTGGGTGGCGATGAGCGCCGCGTAGATGAGCGGGAAGGCAATGGCGAACACCGCTACCAGCAATGCGATGTGGAACGGCCACGACCGGCCCCGGACCAGGCCCTTGCGTTGAACCCCGGCAGTCAGACCAGCCATCAGGACCCCCCGTACGTGACGCGCTCGCCGCTCGTGCGGAACTGCCAGATCGTGATCCCTATGACCGCCGCGAAGAGGAGTACCGACTGGGCGGCACCTCGGCCGAGGTCACCGTTGTTCACGCCAACTCGGATGATCTCGTAGATGGCCACCGACGTCTTGCCGGCCGGGGCGCCCTTGGTCATGAAGTCGATCGTGGCGTAGATCTCGAAGAAGGCGTAGGTGAGGTTCGTCACCAACAGGAAGAACGTGATGGGCGACAGCGCCGGGACCACCAGCTTGGTGAACCGCTGCCATCCCGAAGCGCCATCGATCACCGAGGCTTCGATCTGGTCGATCGGAACGGTCTGGAGACCAGCGAGGTAGAAGAGAATGTTGTAGCCGAGGATCTTCCAACCACTCGCCATGATGATGGCCGCCTGGGCAAGGCCGGCGTGCTCCCGGTAGTTGGGGAGATCGATGCCGAACCACGTCTCCATGATGTGGGTGAACACGCCGGCGGTGGGGTCGAAGATCATGAAGAAGAGGATGCCGGCGACGGCTGGTGAGATGGCATACGGCCAGATGAGGAACGTGCGGTAGATGTTGCCGCCGCGGATGTCGCGGAAGGCGAGGTAGGCGACAGCAATCCCCCCGATCATGCCGAAGGCGACGACGCCGACCGAGATGATGATCGTGTTGACGTACACCGGGCGGAAGGCCACCTGTCCTCCGCCGCCCGGGGAGAAGACGAGGTAGAGGGCGAAGAACACGGAGAGCATCGCGACGGTCGACGCGATCGTGGCGATGCGGTTGTTCCACGTGCCAGCCTCTGTGGAGCGCCGCCACAGGCGGGCGCCGAACAGGAGCGCCACCGACGCCAGGGGGATGCCGATGAGGGCGATCGGATCGGTGATGAAGAGCTCATTGAAGTTCCCAAAGCAGACGTCGATGGAGCGGGGAGCACCGAGGCGGGTCAGCTTGGTTGCGAGCGAGAAGGTCTGGACAGCCGGTGCATAGAGGAAGACAACGAGGATCGCGAGCGTTGGCGCCAACAGCACCCATGGCACCCACCAGCCGAGGCGGAAACCGACCGACCGGATCTCGCCTGCCATGGAGAAGCCAGCGCTCTCCTTGGTGGTCGAGCGGTTGAGAACCGACCGAGTGATGACGATTGCGAGCCATCCGCCGGCAGCCATGAGGCCATAGGCCATGAGGTGGTCGATCGTGGACGCCTCGGCTGCGAAACCGCACTGGTCCATCATGATCGCGGTGGCGGCGCCTCCGATGGCCGAGGCCGCCGCCCCGATGGAGAGGCGACGGACCGTCCGGTTCTCGGGCACCCGGGCCAAGAGCAACGCTCCCAGCACGGCAACGGCAACGAGCCCGTAGGTCAGCATGTGACGATGCGCTGGATCATGGTCGGAAGAGGGTGTGTGAAGGGAGGGGGCGGCGAACCGCCCCCTCCCTCACAGTTGGATCAGCCTCCGTAGAGGGACTCGTACTCGGTCAGCGACTTGTTGGCTTCCTCGTTGGCCTGTGCCAAGCGAGTCGCAACGTCGAGATCGTTCACGAGGATGTCCTCGATCGCGAGCGTCATGACGTCACGAATTGCCACGAAGTTGCCCAGCAGGGCCCCGAGGGACGCCGGCGTGTTCTGCGCCGCAGCCAACTGGTCGGACGCAACGAGGCTGTTCGGGCTCTCGTCGTACCAGCCCTCTGACTGGAGAAGGTCCACCGCAGCCTGCGTGATCGGGATGTAGCCGGTGATCTGGTGCCACTCGGCAGCGTTCTCGGCGTTGGAGAAGAAGTTCATGAACGCAAGTGCGCCATCCTCCTCCGCCGTCGACATGCCGTCGAGCATCCACAGCGTCGCGCCACCGATGAGGTTGCCGACGTAGTCGGCGTCCCCGTTGTGTGGCATGAAGCTGGCAGTCACGTCGAACCCGGCCTCGGCACCTGCATCGGTGAGGTAGGTCGTGTCGGAGCTCGAGTAGACGAGCATCGCCACGTCGCCGGCCAGGAACGCGTTGGCAGTCCCGTCCCAGTCTCGCTGGAGACCGGTGTAGGTGTAGTAGCCCTTGTCGGCCATGTCCTTCCACCATCCGACGTAGTCGAGCATGCCGTCGGACTCGAGGTACACCTCGGTCGCACGGCCGGTACGGCCGTTGTCAGCGTTGGCGAGCAACTCGCCCTGCTGGCCGAGGCTCTGCTCGACGAACCACGCGTGGTTCGGCCACGTGATGCAGGCAGACGGTGCGTCAGCCATGCCCATGATGGCTTCACACGCTGCTTCGACCTCGGCCCACGTGTCCGGCATCTCGGTGATGCCGGCCGCAGCCAGCATATCGGCATTCGAGAACATGATCGCCGAGGACGTGTTCCATGGCATCGAGTAGAAGGAGCCGTCCACCGTGTAGTAGTTGCGGGCAGCACTCACGACGTCGTCGAGGACCACGGGCTCACCGAGGATCTCAGTACGGCCTCCGATTGCCTCGGTCACCGACTTGAAGATCGGGCTGCCATCGCTTCCGACCGCGTCGAGGGCCTGGCGGGTCGCAGCTTCGAAGAAGTGGATGATCCCCGGGGGATTGCCACTGTCCACCGCGAGCACCGCGGCATCGAACGCATCGTTGTACGAAGCGAACGACGTGACCTCGATGTTGTATTCCGGGTGCGCCGCGTTGAAGGCGGCGGCCTTGGCTTCGGTGAAGCCGAGGCGTGCCTCGTCGGAGAACGCAACCCAGAACCCAATCGTGATCGGTTCGTCGGCTGTCGGGGGGGCCTCGGTCGCGTCGGTGGCGTCCGTGCCACCGTCGCTCGAGCATGCCGCAGCGATCATCGCGATCGCCATCAACAGCGCCAAAATCTTGAGCTTCGAGCTCATGCTTTCCGTCCTATCTGATTGATTACCCCGATCGAGACAGCAAGCCATGACTGGTCCCTGGACACCGCATGCCCGCCGCTCATCGGTACCTCAACGAGCCTACACAACGCTGACCGGCTGCGGCAGAAGAAGCGCCGCGTATACCCCCTGCTACTCGGGAGTGACGTAAGCGGCGGCCAGTCCGCCATCGACCACGAACTCGGTGCCCGTGACGTAGGACGACTCGTCCGAGGCGAGCCAGAGCGCGGCCTCGGCCATCTCCGCCGCCTCACCGAAACGACCCATCGGGACGTGGACGAGTCGCCGCTGGCGCTTCTCCTCGGTATCCAGGAAGCTCATGAGCAGCTCGGTCCGCAGCGGCCCGGGGCACAAGGCGTTGACCCGGATGCCCTCCCTGGCGTGGACGACGGCCAACTCCCTGGTCAGGGCGAGGACCGCTCCCTTGGAAGCGGTGTAGGCGATCTGGGCCGTGGCTGCTCCCCGCAGCGCCACGAACGAAGCCGTGTTGATCACCGACCCGCCCCCGGCGCGGCGGAGTGCCGGGATGCCGTGCTTGCACCCGAGGAAGACACCCTTGGCGTTGATGTCCATGGTCAGGTCCCAGATACCCTCGGCGGTCTCCTGGGAGTCCCCGTCGGCGTGGTGCATGATCCCGGCGTTGTTGAACATGACGTCGAGGCGACCGAAGTGCTCCTCGGCCGCAGCGACCATCGCCCGGATGTCGGCATCGCTCGAGACGTCGGCCCGTACGGCGAGCATCTCGCCCCCCGCCTCGACCACCATGGCTGCGGTCTCCCGGTTGGCCTCCTCGGTGAGGTCGGCACCGACGATCCGGGCGCCTTCGGCAGCGAATCGCACGGCGGTGGCCCGCCCAATGCCTGCTGCGGTGCCGGTGATGAGGGCAACCTTGCCGTCGAGTCGCATGTCAGATCCTCTCGAAGTAGCGGGCACGGTCCCAGTTGGTGACCGCGGCGTCGTAGGCGTCCTGTTCCACCTCGTACGCGTGGGTGTAGTGGTCGACGACGAAGTCACCGAAGGCCTTCCGGGCGAAATCGTTCGCCTTGAACCGGTCGATGGACTCGCGCAGCGTCCGGGGAACCCGGGGCAGCTCGGTGGCGGCATAGACATCGCCTTCGAACACCGGCGGTGGTTCGATCTGTTGCTCGATCCCGTCGAGGCCCGAGGCCATCGCAGCCGCGAACACGAGGTAGGGGTTGACGTCGGCGCCGGGGATGCGGCATTCGATGCGGAGGCTCGGCCCCGACCCGACGACCCGGAAGCCGGCAGTGCGGTTGTCCTTCGCCCAGGCGATGCGGGTGGGAGCCCATGAGCCGTCTCGGTACCGTTTGTAGGAGTTGACGGTCGGGGCGTAGAAGGGCATGAGGTCGTCCACGTGGGCCATCCAACCTCCGAGGAACCAGCGGAAGGCGTCGGTCCCCTTGATCCCGGCGCCGACGTCCTGCGTGCCGGCGAACGCGTTGGCGCCGTCGTTCCACAGGCTGAGATGGATGTGGCAGCTGCTGCCTGCCTCGCCGGTGTCGGGCTTTGCCATGAAGGTGACGCTGACACCCTGGTTCTCGGCAGTCTCCTTGAGGGCCTGCTTGAAGACCACGTGATTGTCGGCCATGTCGAGCACGTCCGTGTACCGGATGTTCAGTTCGTGCTGGCCCCGGCCCCACTCGCCCTTCGAGTTCTCGACCTGGATCCCCGAGTCGCGGAGGTGGCGACGGGCTTGTCCGACGAATCCCTCGACCCGGTGGCCTTGGAGCAGGTGGTAGTCCTCGATGTAGTAGCCGGCGGGTTGGAGGCCCATGTAGGCCTTGTCATGGGCTTCGCGGTACGAGTCGTCGTAGAGGTAGAACTCGAGCTCACTCGCTCCCTTGGCGTCGAACCCGAGGGCCGACGCCCGCTCGAGTTGGCGACGGAGGATGGAGCGAGGGGCCACGTCGACGAATTCGTGGGTGGCGGTGTCGTGGATGTCGCACAGCACAAGGGCTGCTCGGTCGGCCCAGGTCGTCCGCCGCAGCGTCCCGAGGTCGGGTACGAGGTGGAAGTCGCCGTACCCGAGCTCCCAGTTGGCGTACGTGTAGCCGGGAACCGGCTCCATCTCCATGTCGACGGTGAGGAGGTAGTCACAGGCGTGAGTCCCGCCGCCAATCGCGTCGTCGAGGAAGAACTCCGCGTCGAAACGCTTGCCCATGAGCCGCCCATAGTGGTCGGTGAACCCGACGACGATCGTGTCGATCGTCCCCGCGCCAACCTCCGCCCTCAGCTCGTCGAGCGTGAGCATTCCGCGCGCCATGGGGTCTCCTTCTCGTCTGACCGTCTTCCTCCCGTGCCGGTGGCCTGGCGGGGGTGCGGTACCGGGGTCAAGCTAGCGCCGTGCTTGGCAGCTCCGCGCCGTTCGGCCGGCTGGGATCGTCCTCGTCGGGTCCTCGTCGCCGACGGGGCCGAGGTGCGGGACCCTCAGCATCCCGCGACGTAGTGTGACAGCATGCTGGTAGCCGCCCAATCGTCCTTCACGACCACGGGCTGGCCGGTGGTGCTCGCCTCGCTCTCCCTGGTCGTACTCGCCCTGTCGCTTGCATGGTGGTTGGGCCTACGCATCGAACGGGAAGTGATCGAGGCGTCGCTGCGGGCAGCCGCACAACTCCTGGCAGTCGGCTGGCTCTTCTCCTTCATCTTCGGCTCGGCAGATGCCATCGCCTGGTCCTGGTTGTGGGTGGCTGGCATGAGTGCCGTCGCAACGACGGTTGTCGTGCGCCGTGCCAAGTACCACATCGATCGACTGGCCCTCGTAGCCGCCTCCGCGGTGATCGGGTCGGCCGTTGTCAGCATCGCGGTCACCTTCGGCTTCGGCGTCATCGAGTACTCCGCTGTCTCCCTGGTGGTGGTGGCCGGCATCACGATCGGCAATGCGGTGCCATCGGCGGTCCTCGGCGTGAACCAATCGGTCGCGCTCAGTCGGGACCGGATCGGGGAGCTCGAAGCCCTCCTGGCGCTCGGCATGAGCCGTCGGCAGGTGGTGCGGTTCATGGCGCCCCGGGTGGCCCGGTCCTCGTTGATACCCCAGGTCGAGCGGACGAAGGTCGTGGGGCTCATCGCCCTGCCGGGTGCGATGACCGGGCTCCTCCTCGCCGGTGTCGACCCGGTGGAGGCCGTCGTGATCCAGCTGCTCGTGATGTATCTCGTGCTCGGCACCGCAGCGTTGTGCGTGATCTCGGTGGTAGCGGCGGTGACGAACGCCTCGGTCACCGACTCCCGACCCTCCGAGTGGGTCCGGGCAGATTGAGCCGGAACTGATTCCCGGGTCCATGATTCACCGTTGACACCGTTGTTCTACCACTGTTAGTTTTTCCTAATGGTGTTAGATTCGATCGGTGAGGACCGGCGGGCACTGCGTCATGAGGAGACGAGACGCACCATCCTCCGGGTGGCGGCCGATCTCGCCGACCGGGACGGCATCGCCGGCCTGACCCTCCGCGAGGTCGCCCGGACGGTGGGGATGCGAGCACCTTCGCTCTACACCTACTTCGAGTCCAAGAACGCCGTGCTCGACGCCCTCTTCGCGGAGGGCTACCAGGCGCTGTTCGAGGAACAACGTCGGTGGAGGTTGGTGTCCGAGCACCAGGAACCACTCGAGGCGTTGACCACCGGCATCTCGAACTGGATCACGTTCTGCCAGCAGTCGGTCGGCCGGTACCAACTCATGTTCACCAACGCCGTGCCGGGCTGGCACCCATCGGAGGAGGCCTATGCGGCATCCCGCCTGGTGTTCGATGGATTGCTCGTCTATCTGACGCGTCTCGGGATCAGGGGCACGGAGAGGATCGACCTGACCACGGCCGTCATGGGCGGCCTGGCCTCCCAACAACTGGCCAACGACCCGAACGGGGACCGGTGGAGAAGGCTGGCCCCCGCCGCTGCACGAATGCTGCTTGCAGCAGGAGGAGACCCGAAATGACCGTTGCGCAGGACCGCCGGGTCCTCACGAAGGCCGAGGCGACGACACTGGCGTCGGCCGTCTACGACTCGCTGATCTCCGAATTGGAGGATCTCACCGAAGAGGAGTGGCAGGCTCCAACAGCGTGCGCGCCCTGGACGGTTGGGGACATGGTCCGACACCTTGTTGGGGCCGGCCGGTGCTACTCCTCGTTCCCCCGGATGATGCGGGTTGTGGCGTGGGCCCAGCGACACCGCAGGGAGTTCGACGGAAACGACCTCGACGCCATGAACCACCGGCAGGTCGAGCAGCATCGCCACCTCAGCCCGGCCCAACTGCTCGACACACTCCGCCGGGAGAAGGGCCACTACGTGTCCAAGCGGATGAGTCGCCCCCGGTTCACCAACAACCTTCCGCTCAAGACGAGCGCCACCGGGTCGACCCCTCCCGGGACCCCGGCCGACCTACGTTTCGGCGAGTTGATGCGCGTCGTGCTCAGCCGGGACGTCCTCGTCCACCGCCTCGACATCAACCTGGCTGTCGGTCGAAGCGAGGTCTACCGGGGACCGCACGACGCTCGTCTCATCGAGGACGTCGTGTTGGAGTGGTTCGACCGCCACGGGCATCCTGTCACCCTGGACTTGGGCGGGCCCGCTGGTGGCGTGTTCGTGCAGGGGGAAGGGGGGCCGGAGCTCAGCATGACGAGCGAACGCTTCATCGCAATCCTGAGCGGTCGGGCGCGCACTCCGACGGACTCACCCGGCGCCGGGCTCTTCGACACCCGCCTCTGGTTCTGAGCCCGGTCGACGACCCGCCGCTACCCCTGCTTCTTCACCGCCCAGCCGGGGACCCAGCCCTCGGTGCCGGAGTCCTCGTCCTTCATGTGGACCCACTCGTCGTACTCGGCCCGTGCCAGGTACCACGAGCCCGGTCGGATCTCCGCCACCTGGCGGGTGTGATCCTCGATCGAGAAGACGGGCGTGGCGGCTTCGACGTAGAACCAGTATGCGGCCTTGGCCGTGGCCTTGCCCTGCTTGTGCTTGGCGGCGGCCTTGGCGAGGGAGGCCATCGCCACCGGGCCGGCAACACCGGCAATGGCGGCGATCGGCAGTCCCCCGCTCGGGGCGACGCCGGACGGCGTCGGTGTCGCGGCGCCGGTCGGGGCCCCCGCTCCCGGAGGAGCCCCACTCCCGGTGGTCGGACCTCCCGGTCCGCTGCCGGGTCCGCCGGGGGCCTGTGACGCGGTGAGGTCGGGAGGTGTGACCTGGCCGGAGGGACCACCGGCTCCTCCTCCTGTGCCTGGGCCGTGGGGAGCGGTCGGTTGGCCGGCTGTGAGGTCAGGGGGTTGGACCTGGCCGGACGGCGTCGCCTGGGCTGCGGGGCTGCCACCCGCCCCGGGGGAAGTGGTGGCCGGGCCCTGTGGTGCCGTGCTCGGGCCAGGTCCACCTGGGGGCGACTGCGTTGGAGTGGCGGCCCCTCCCGACGGAGCCTGGGTAGGAGTGGCACTCGAGGTGCCGCTGGTAGGTGGAGTGCTCGCCTGGGACCCAACGCCCGTGCCCCCCTGGGTCGGAGTGCCGACCTGGGCACCGCCACCGGCCCCAGGTGTCACCTGGGTCGGTGGGGCTCCGGTCGATGCCGGATCCCCCGAAGGGACCTCGAACGTGTCCTGGATCGAGGTCATCTCGGGCGTCGACGGAGCCTGCGGACTCGGCGACGAACCACCGAACGCATCAGCAGGGTCAGCCTTCACGATGTCCGGCTGCGCACCCTGGAACGTATCCGCCGAACGAGTGAAGTCGGGTGTGACATCCGGCTGACCAGCAGGCGTGGATCCGCCGAACGCGTCGGCAGGATCAGCCTTCACGATGTCCGGCTGCGCACCCTGGAACGTATCCGCCGACCGGGTGAGGTCCGGCGTGACATTCGGCTGACCAGCAGGCGACGAACCCTGGAACGTATCCGCCGAACGAGTGAACTCCGGCTGCGCACCTTGGAACGTATCCGCCGACCGGGTGAAGTCGGGCTTCACTTCTGGCTGGAAGGTGTCGGGGAACGACTGGACGGGCGGCGCCGGCGGGGGTGCGGCCGGTGGTGGTGGCATGGCCGATCCGCCTCCAGAGAAGATGCCGTTGATACCACCGCACACCTTGTCGATGAGGATCGAGCCGGCGATGCCGCCGCCCACCCCAACACCGACAGAGATCGCGCCGAGAGGGACCTCGCCGGCCTGCTGGGCGACGACCGCCGCTCCGATCCCGATGAGGATCCCGCCGAAGATGTCGCGCCCCCAGCCGACTCGCCCGGTGAAGAGCGTCGGGATCCACGAGGTGAGGCCGATGAGGCCACCCAGGCCAGCGGTGCCCAGGGCGACCTGCCCGATGAGCGTCTCCCACACCTCCACGCCACCGAGGACGAAGAACGCGTTACCCGAGCAGATGTCGGTGCTCCCCTGGAACTCGTAGATGCCTGACCCATACGTGGCGAGGAACTCGATGGGGAGGTCGATGTTGAACGTCTCGGTCCCGTCAGCCTCGCTGTCGGGTTCGTACTCGTCGGCCAGCGTCAGGACGAACGGACGGAAGACGACATCCACTCGCAGCACATCGATGTCGCCATAGATGGCCCCGGAGAGATTGAGCGTCTCGCCGGGCTGGATGACAAGGAGATCCTTGGCCTTCGCTGCCGTGTCGAGGTCGTCGAAGTGGATGCCGTTGAAGTAGGCGTCACAGGCGCCTTCGATCTCGGCCGAGGCCGGGGCGGCCAGCAGTGAGATCGTTACGGCCGTCAGCGCCGTGATCAGCAGGAAGCGTCGCAAGGTCAGGTCCTTTCCACCGGGGATCCACACTTGGGGCAGAAGTCGTTGTCGTCACTCTGGTCGTGTCCGCAGTTGGCGCATCGGACGGGTTCGTCCACCACGCCGCCGGCCGCTTCGACGAGGTCCCGGAAGCCGGGGTCGGCCAGGTACTCGGCGGGGCACTGTTTGAGGAACTCGAGCGCCGCCTCACGCTCCCCCACGGCAAGCGCGGCGCGGGCCGCCATCACGTAGGTCAACGGCGACCGGTCGAAGCGGGGGTGCCAACAGACCCGCCGGTACTCGAGGAACGCCTCCCACGGGTGGCCGAGCGCCTGGAGGGCGGTGGCCTTCATCGTGCGAAGCCGCACGCTGCCGGGGACATATCTGAGGCCGATCTCGCACAGGACGAGGGCGGTGACGAAGTCGCCTTCCAGGCCCTTTCCCATGGCCACGGTGCGGGCCATCCGGCCGAGGAAACGCCCGTAGATGGCCGCCAGTTCGGGGCTGTCGCCCACCACCACGTCGACCTCCGCCACCAACTTGTCGAGGTGCACGGTCGAGCCCTGGAAGATCTCCCACGCCCGGTCCTTGCGCACCGGCACGGCCACATCGTCGAGGCCGTAGCGGACCCGCAGGTCCGGGCTGAGTTCGTAGCGGACGAGCGTGGTCATGCGCCGCCCCCAGCCAAAGATGCGGCGGTCGCCCTCACCCCTTCAACGTCGGGGAGACCCCCACCCATGTGGGTGCCTCGTCGGAGGATGCCGTCAGGGCCCATCTCGACGACCAGTTCGGAGCCGGAGGTGTGAGTGGCGCCGAGCTTGTCCTGGAGCTTCACCGCGTTGTTGTAGGCCTCATGCCATTCAGGCGATCCGGGCTCCATCCCCCTGGTCAGGTCACCGAGCAGGTTGACCTCCGCGCCGTGTTGACCCTGGACACCACTCCGCTTGAAGGTCTCCATCACCTTCAAGTATTCATCGCCCGAGAGGTACTGGCCGGTGGTGGCATCCCGGAAGAAGACCGGGTCGATGTCACCGGCGAAGGGGACCCCGTCGGCGTTCGTGACCACGCCCCTCGAGGTGTCGACCGAGATCCCCCGCTCCCGCAACGAGGCGAAGTTGGTCGACTCGATCTCCCCGTTGCGTAGCGTCCATCGGTCCTGGATCTGCGATCGCAGGTTGGGAGGGATCGGCTGCCCAGCGGCCTCGAGCGACTCCACGGCGGCCCGATACGCCTCGTCGGGGGTGCGTTGGGGCTGGAACAGTCCAACCAGGCCCCGATCGGCCTCGTTGGCGCCGAGGTACACATCCAGTTGGCCGATGGTCTTCGACTTCACATCGAGCGGCTTGGGGATGCCAGTGCCGTCGCGAACATGCCGCATCGAGTCCATGTTCGTGAGCCGTGTGCCCGAGGTCACGTTGTGCTCCTGGGCGACCCGCCGAAGGCCATCCAGTTGATCGGCGGTGTAGCCGGTGTGATGGATGAGGTTGGGGTCGACCATGGCCCCTTCGGGGAGGCCGTGGATGTAGTCATCGGGGGTGGTGCCCGCCGCCCGCGAGTCGAGCAGTTGCTGCCGGCGACGGGCCGCCTCGGCGGCTCGCTCAGCATCGCTGAGTTCGTCGAGTGGGGTGTTGAGTCGGGCGCGGGCGGCAGCGGTGGCATCCGGGTCCTGGTACGGGGTCCGCTGTCGAGGTCCGATCTCTCGGTGGGTGGTGCCGCGTTGTGCTCGCAGGCCATCCTCGGCGAGGTCATCGACGTGTCGCATCTCGTCGGGGAGGCCGAGGCGTGCGGCGTCGCGGGATGCGTCGGCTGCCCGGGCGGCGTCTCCGGCGGCGTCGGTGGCACGCAGTGCGTCGGCAGCGGCGTCCGTGGCCCGCAGCGCGTCGGAGGCCACGTCCCCTGCCCTGAGCATGTCGCCGACCTTGTCCACCGCCCCTACCGCTGCTGCTCCGCCAGAGAGCAGCACCCCGCCGGTGTCGATCACACCCCAGATCGACCTACCGAGGCGCTCGAGCACCGGGGTCTCCTTGTCAGTGGCGGCCTCCCAGTTGTCGGCCCCGAGGAGGACCCGGGCCACGGCCGCCACGTTCTCGCCGACCGTCTGGTTCTCGGCGGCGGCGTAGATCGTCCCGGCGACCTCCCCGGTCTTCTCGATTGCGCTGCGAATCGTCTCGGCAGTCTCCCGGACTGCCTCCGGGTCGCCCGCCACCACACGGGCCCCATCGATCGCGGTGTCCCACAGGGTCTCGCCGAGCACCCGCCAGTTCTCGCCGTCGGAGAGCTCCTCCGCGACCCGACGCACCGCGTTGCCGAAGGCGTCGTAGGCCTGGCCCGGGAGGGCGTTGATGTCGTCCTTCACGCCCTGTTGGTACTCGTCGTAGAACTGATCCCACCATCCCTCGTCGGAGTTCAGCTCCGTGGAGCGCCGTTCCAGCTCGGCCTGGCGCTCGATCCGGTCGTCGTACTCCTCCTCGATGCGCCGGCCCCACTCCTCGAGTCCCTCCCGCTCGGCGATTCTCTCGGCAGCTTCGGCTTCATCCCGGGTGCGCTGGGCCGCGGTCCGCTCCCTGGACTCCGCCTCCCAGGCGTCGGCATGGGCGGTCACCTCCCGGTCGAACTGCGCTTGGGAAGCCGCAGCATCCCGGGTCTCCTGGACGAGGTCGATGGCCTCGTCCCGGGCGACCCACCGGGTCTCCTCACCGGGTACGTCCCAGCGCACCAGCCCGGGCGGGATCGGGTTGCCGGCGGCATCGACCTGGCTCCCGTCACTGACCTCCATCACCTCGCCGTGCTCGTCGATGATCGGGGGGAGCTCGCTGGGTCGGTCGGGCAGGTCATCGCCGCCGGGCGGGGCATCGTCGGGCCGGGGAGGAACGTCGCCGCCTCCTCCGAGGTCGGCCACCGCTCCCCCGAGACCGGTTCCGAGGGCGGCGCCCACACCGGAGGCGGTGCCACCGGCGGCGCCGCTCCGTATCACGTCATCCGCACCTGCCGAACGGGACCAGTCGATCAGGGTGCAGTCGCCGCACTCCGACCAACCGCCGTCATCGGCGAACGCCACTCCTTCGAAGATCCGGCGCAGCGCGACGAGTCCGCCGAGGAGGAGGAACAGCCCGGCGATTCCTTGCGGTGTGGCCTTGCGGGTGGCAATGAGGAATGCTGCAGCTGCGGCGACGACAGCGAGTACGACCTTCGTGGAGTCGGATCCTGTGCGCCAGGCGAGGACCATGCCGAGCGCGGTCCCCGCAACGCTGGCGATGGTGCCACCGATCCCGCCCACGCGCTGCTTGTTGGCAGGTGACACGACGCCGAGCACGCCGAGCCACAGCCGGGTGATCAGGCGACCCAGGATCCCGGAGATGGGTGAGGGGGCCATGAGGAGCAGCCCGGCACCAAGGATCCCGGCGACCGCCGGGCCGATGAGGGCGCCGGCGGCGAGGCTGATGGCGGCTCCCCACAGGAGCATCGACCAGGCACCGGCCGCCGGCGAAGCGAAGGTGTTGCGAAGGATGCCGGGGAGGGAGAGGAGATCGTCTCGGAGCTTCCCCCAACCTGCCTGGTGGCCGTAGGCGAGGAGTGAGAACACCACGGTCGAGAGGACCCCCCAATACATGCCGCCTTGGACGACGTTGCCCGGGGAGGTGGCGGTGCCCCCGGGACCGATCACCGATCCCTCGTACCGCACTGCCATGACGTAGATGTTGAGCAGCCAACCGGCCACGAACGAGAGCACACTCATGACGATCGCTCGGGTGAGGTTGGCGCGCAGGTACCTGACGATGCCGCTCCAGAGCTCGCGGAACGAACTCACCTGCTGCGCCTGACTGGTCATCTGCCGGGCAACCATACCCGCACGGGCATGAAGCCGGTCGCCGAGAGGGGCGCGCTCGCCGACTATGTTCCCAGCGATGGCCGAGGATGCTCCTGCCCCGGATGCCCTGCCCCCACTGGCGTTGCGCATCGTTCTGTTCGGGGTGGCCTGCGGCTCGGTCATTCCCCTCTTGGCCTGGGTGTACGACCTCGGCCCCTTCCGCGGCTGGGCCATCGGGGCCGCCCTCCCCAGCCTCATCTTCCTCATCGCCTTCGCAGCTTGGCTCGACCGCTCAGGGCGATGGGTAGCCACCCGGGCGGCCATCACGGCCGGTGCGATCGGGGGATTGCTGGGGACGTTCGGCTACGACCTGTTCCGGGTCCCCTTCGTGTTCCTGGGCGGGATGCAGCTCCTCGCCCCCATCGACTCCTACGGGGTCCTGCTGCTCGGAGTGGACACATCCAGCGGCCTCACCGGCCTTGCGGGCTGGGGCTATCACTTCCTCAACGGGATCGGTTTCGGCGTCGCCTATGCGGTGGTGGCGCGGGGGAAGCACTGGGGCTGGGGTGTGTTGTGGGGGATGGTCCTCGAGACGGCGGTCGTGGTGAGTCCCTTCGCCACCGACTACGCCCTGCGCACGGATGCCGGGTACAAGGTGGTCCCCATCCTCCTCGCCTACCTGGCTCACATCCCTTACGGATTCGCGGTGGGCAAGGCTGCTCAGCGGGCCGATGCCGTTCACAGGAGGGCGCGGGAGTCGGTTCGAACCCCGGTGGCGTGGCTGGGAATCGTCGGTGTCGCCGGGCTCCTGCTTTGGCAGTGGCCGCTGACACCGACCGATCTCGAGCGGGCCGGCAACGAGGTGGCGGAGGGACCGAGCGCGGTGATCGTCGGCGATCGCCAGTACCCGGCGTGGATCCGGGTGGCAGTGAACGAGTGCGCAACGATCGCCAACGACGATCCTGACGAACACACGGTGACCGCGGTGGTCATCCCGGCGGGAGGCGAGATGCAGCTGTGTGACCGGGCAGCGGGGATTCACCGACTCCAGGTCGATGACACGCCGTTCAGCGGGGGCTGGCTGATCGTTGACGATCAGGCCCCATGACCCACCGCCCGCCGAACCGCGCCGAAGCCGTCTCCCTCTGAAGGAGCCCAGGTGGAGGTGTCACTCCCGCCCTGCTGAGTCTGGCCAAGGACGTGGCGTGGGCCGGACCACTCCTCCCTACGGTCGAAGGAGTGCAGTCCGGCCCACAACTCGAGGCGCCTGGCTACTACCCGTTGGCGGTTTCGTCGGCGACGAACGCACCATCGACGAACTCACCCCAGATGGTGACCTCGCTCTCCGACCAGCGGATCTCGCCCTCGGCCGTGGTCAACTCCTCGAGGGAGCGGAGGTCGCTGACTTGGAAGGAGTCGCCGCCACACTGGGGAGGGAAGGACTTGGCGAGGCCCTCGCAGAGGTGAATGCCCGTGGCATCCGCGACGAGGAATCCGCGTACGGCCAGGATCCCGGTGGCGTCGGTGCTCAATGCCTCACTCACCGAGAGTCCGCTTTCGACGGCCACACCACCCGAGGACACCTCTTCTTCGACTGGGGCGCCGCCAGGGGTGTCGTTGCAGTCCGGGGCGTCTGGCATGCACTTGGCGTCACCGGGGGCGACGACCATGTCGTCGCAGTCGACGGCCCCTTCGATGCAGGCCGCCATCGGCTCGTTGCCGCCGGCTTCGGCGTCGCCCGCCTCATCAGCGGTCCCCGCGCAGGCAGCGAGAATGAGTGCCAGGAGCACCAGCCCGGTTGAGAGTTTCTTCACGGTAGGTCCCTTTTCTTGTGACGTGCCGGATCAGACGATCCAGGTCACAAGAAGGTTCCCGGAGGGGCTCAGCCCCCGGCCGGCAGCATGGTGAGCACGAGCACGGTCGGCTCCAGGGCGACGAGTGAGTGGGGTAGGTGGGCGTCCATTCGCAGCCAACCCCCTGGTTCCACGGTCACCGAATCTCCAGCGAGGCCCATCTCGATCCGGCCCGAGATCACCTGGAGCACCGCCGGCACCGCGGCAGTGTGCTCGGTGAGTTCCTGGTCGGTGTCGAAGGCGAACACCACCAGGCGTAGCCGCTCGTCGCGGTGCAGCACCCGGCTCAGGGTGCCGTCGGCCGGGATCTCGACCTCGGCGGCGAGGTTGGGGAGGAAGGTGTACTCCATCGTGAACTCCTGTCGATCGGGAGCCGAAGGCTAGGACCCTCCAGGCAGCCCGACGCTCGTCGGCCACTTGTCGGCCTGGGCCCCGACCGCATGCCGGCCGACTCCTCTTCTACATTGGGCTCCACCCAACGAAAGGGGAGCCCCGATGCGATTCGTGCAATCGGTAGCTGTGAGGACATCCAACGGAACCGCCCTGCAGGCGTTGATGCAGGAATGGCACGAGGCCGAGTCGGGGCGAGCCCCCGGCTACCTGGGGAGTCGTCTTCTTGCCGACCGCGACGACCCGACGCGGTTCATGCTCGTGGTCGAGTTCGCGTCGGCGGCCGAAGCGGAGTTGAACAACGATCGTGTGGAGACCCAGGCGTTCGGAGCCAAGCTCGCGGCACTCATCGACGGCGACCCGAGGTTCCGCAACTACGACGAGATCCGGCGCGTCGGCTGAGCGGGGCAGACCGAGGGAGCCTCACCGGTCGAGGGGTGCCTCCCACACGACATCCTGGTGGGTGACCACGAAGCCCATCTTCTCATACAGGCCCAGGGCTCCCGTCAGGTTGTCGGTGTGCACCGCAAGGCCCGCCTCGGTCATGCCCCGGTCCTTCAACTCGACGAGGCTGCGGGCGATGAGCGCGGCCGCCATGCCCTTCCCTCGCCAGTCGCGGCGAGTCGAGATGTTCTCGGTGTAGCCCCGCCTCCGGCCATAGGCCTCGTTCTCCTCCCGGCTGATGAAGCTCCGGACCATGCCCACCACCGCGTCGCCTTCCCACGCCACCTTCCACATCGACTCGTCGCGGTGGGGGTCCTCGAGGAAACGGACCCAATCGCCTTCGCTCGGTTCGACGAATCCCCAGTGGTCCCGGAACGCCTCGACTTCCGCCTCGTAGATGAGGCGAAGGTGCGCTTCCTCCACGGGTCGCACATCGGCGCCGTCGGGGACGGGGAGATCGGGGATGCCTTCCAGGTTCGTGCGCAGCATCTCGGCGAAGTACTCGGTCTGTCGGTAGCCGTTCCTCCGCAGGAGGTCGGTGGCATCGGTCGCCTCACTCGGGCCAGAGGTCTGGAAGTGCGTGTCAGACAGGGCATGGAGGTCTGCCTTGGCGAGGAGTTCGGCTCGAGCCCAGCTGAGCAGTGAGCTCCCGATTCCTCGCCCGCGCCAGTCGGGATGCACGGTGCAGAGGTGCCGGTACGCCCGTCCCTTGTCGGCCACGTCCATCCATCGATTGGAGGCGAACGCCACCAGCTCATCCCCCGCATGGACCAGTACGACGTCACGTAAGGGATCGAAGTTCGCCTGGTTGAGCCACGAGACGCGGAGAGCCGCGGGCGTGCTGGCCACCTCCCTCCCATAGGAGCGGGAGCTCGCGTGCCAGACCTCGCTCACATCGCTCCAGTCGTCGGGTTGGTCGGTGAAGGGCCGGGCGCTCAGCCCCTGCGGGAGATTCGGGAGGTCCATCGACACGAGCGTAGGTCTCCGCGCTCGGGTCGGGCGCTCCATTCTCGCTGAATCGGCTGGACCAGGGCATCAGTACAGATGCATCATTTTGGTGGTCGGAACCGGAGTGCGGCCTCAAAAGGGACCGAACGCTGTCGGTGGTCGCGTACCCTCGGTCGAAGGAGGCGACGCATGATCTGCAGCCGATGCGGCTTCAACAACGTGCCCGAGGCGCGTTTCTGCAATAGGTGTGGCGACCGAATCGGAGCAGAACTCGGCGCCGCGCCACTCACCACCCAGACCATCCCACAACAGCCGGCGGTCCACCCCGTGCCTCACCGCGGGGCGACGCCAGGCCCGATCACCACCTGGCGGGCACCGTCCAACACCTCCCTGGTCGCGATCGTGCTCATCGTCGGCGCCGCCTTCCTGCCGTGGCTATCCACCCCGGGCATCGCCACCATGGGCACCGAGATCCCGGCATCGTTCTTGTACGACCGCGGGGCCCCGACCACCCATTCACGGTCGGCATCCTCCTCTATGGGTTGGCCGGCGCTGTGCTGCTCGGCGCCGTGCTTCGGCCTCTCGACACCCTTCGGCACTTCGCCGGGGGCCTGGTCGTGGTCGTCGCAGGTCTGGTCGTCTTCCAGTGGCGGAGCTTCCTCGCCGGCATGGACGTCGCCGACCTGTTGTTCGGCTTCATCGGGGTCGGCACCTACACGGCCGCGGCGGGTGGCCTGACCGCGCTGCTGTCGCCGGGAAGGTGACATGGCCGGAAGCGAAGACAACTGGCTCGTCCGCCTCGGCAGAGCGAGCGGCAAGGTGGTCCGATCGCTCCCGCCCGTGGTGACGGCCATCGCAGTCGCCACCGTCTCGTTCGGGATCAGGACCGGGCTGACGGATGCCCCTTCCTCGTGCCTCGGCCTCCCCACGGAGGGGGGCCACAACTACGGGATGGAGGTGGTATCTCAAGTCGGTCTGGATGTCGTGGAAGGTCGGCGGACAGTTGGGATCGACCCAGATGCAGTTCCTCCAAACCGACCTATGGTCGGCTCAGTTCGGCCCCTTCGGCGCCGACACCGTCTCGGGGGGTGGTGACTTCGTGGTGACGATCACGGTGACCATGACCCGCCTCGACGCACGACCGACATCGGGACGACACAGGTCACCCTCCACGACTGTGACCCGCCCCTCGAAGGTTGATCTCCTCAGTCGTCGATGCCGCGGGCGCCCAGGAAGGCCATCGCGTACGCCGCGTAGGCCACGAGCGCTCCCACGATCGCCATGAACTCGTCGAGGACGTCGAAGCGGATGTCGTCGAGGAGTTCGATCACGCCCGAGAAGGCGATCACGTAGCCGGCGATCTTCATGAACGCCGGGCCCATCCGGTCGACGGCCGACTTGGCGAGGATCGGGAGCGCGACGACGGCCAGGGCCGCCACCAAGCCCACGTTGGCGACGTAGTACTCCGCGGCGATGATCTCGAAGACGACGAAGACGGCAAGGAGGAGCATGGCGCTCAAGCGGACCATTGCCGCACCTGACGTTGACCCTGACCCGCTACTCGGGGTTTCCTCGGACATGCGAACCTCCAACGGTTGATCCGGTGACGGTACCCAAGGGAAACCCGACGTGTCGGCCGAACCGCAGGTCTTGTCGCCAACCGGGCAGGACATCATCCGAGAGAGGCGGGTCGGCTCGAGATGTCGTCGTGGCTCACGGGACGATGACGTAGAACTTCTTCGTCGTCTCGAGGATGTCCCAGCGCCCGGACCATCCCTTGGGGAGGACCATGAGGTCCCCGGGGCCGATCTCCCGCACGGAGCCGTCGGCGTCGTCGGTCATCCGCACCCGTCCCGACAGGATGTGGACGAACTCGGTGTTGGGCCGGTTGTCGATGTGCCATCCACCGGGCGTGCATTCCCAGAGTCCGGCCGACGAGTCGCCGGCGGCGTACATCTCGGCGAGGCCGGTCATGGGTTGGCCGCGATCGGCCCCCGCCCGCGGGCCGCCGGGGTCGAGGCGATCAGTGATGGAACCGTGGTGTGCGTGCATCGGGCGATGCTAGGGAACAGCCTGCTGCCCGGACGGTTCACTCCTCCTCGGGCCTCCACACCACCACGGCCCGCTTCGAGTTGGCAACGACCGCGGTGGCGACGCTGCCACCGAAGACCCGCCGCAAGCCGGTGCGGCCGTGGGTGGTCATCACGATCGTGCCGTCATCACCCGCGAAGTCGACGATGGCCTGGGCCGGGTCGTCACCGTGGAGGACGTCGTATTCGCCATCGACCTCGAACTTCGCGGCAAGGCTCCTTGCGAGCGAGCGGACGTACCCGGTCTCGTACATGGACGGGTCGACACCGAGGCTGGTCCGAGCCGCGGTCTCATCCTTGGGCGACATGACGGTCACAACCCAGAGCGGCACCTTGAACCGGGAGGCGAGGATGGCCGCGATCTCGAGGGCGGCCTCCGACGTCTTGGAGCCGTCCACCGGGGCGACGATACGGCCCGTGGGCGACACCTCCCGATCTTCCATCGAGGGACCGACGAGCACGACCGGACGTCCGATCGCCCGGACGACCCCTTCGGCGACCGAACCGATTCGGCCGTCGTGAAGTCCGATGGAGGCCCCGGTTGCCATGCATGGGAAGCCACTCTCACCGGCCGACGTGAGGATCGCTTCCACCGGGTCCGTGGTGTCGACCACGTCGATACCCACCTCGAAGCCGGCGAGGCGACCGGCGGCCACATTCCTGAGCCATTCCTCGGAACCGGCTTCGCCGGCAGTGCACAGGCGAATCGACATCCCGAGTCGGGCTGCCAAGCGAGCCGCAACCGGGAGCGCCCGGAGGCTGTCTTCGCGACCGTCGAGTGGGACGACGAATTCGGCGAGGTCTCGGATTCGTTCGGCGCTCATGCTCCACCTCGTGGGTTGTCAGGGGTCGGCGGGACCCGGGTTCTCGACCCAAGGCTATCGGAACCCGGACGGGCCCTGGCGCCCTGAGCCGGTGGAATGTCGATCGGGACGCCACCGGAGTGAGGCCCTACGCTTTCGATGCACACTCCGGGGCCGCCCATCGACATCAAACCCATCATCCCTCCCGCCCTCTCGTCCGTGTATGACACATGGCACTTCGCTCCCGCGGTGCGGGTGGGTGCCCTCATCTTCTGCTCGGGAGTGATCGGTACCGGTCCGGGAGGCGCTCCCCCCGACTCGCTGGAATCGGTCGAATCGGTTGCGAGTGCGGCTGGGGCTTCTCTCTCCGACCTGCGGGGAATCGACGACCCGGAAGCCCAGTTCGTCACCGCGTTCGAGGTGGTGGCAGCGGTCCTCGCCGAGGCGGGAGCAACGCTCGCCGACGTCGTCGAACTGACCACCTATCACGTCGACTTGCGGACCCACATCGACACGTTCGTCGCCGTGAAGGACCGCTACCTGACAGAGCCCTACCCGGCGTGGACCGCGATCGGCGTGAGCGAACTCATCGTCCCGGGCGGCCTCGTGGAGATCCGGGCAATAGCCGTCCAGAAGCCCGTCAACCACTGAATGCGGGCTGCTCAGCCCCTCGGTCGTCGCATGATCGGCTGGATGAAGCGGGCGCCCCGAAGCGGTTCGGCTGCCATCGCGGCGAGCACTCCCCCGCCGAGTGCACCCACGACACCCGGTGCAGAGGCGTCGGCCCCGCCCAGGTAGAGACCCTTGATGGCCGTGCGCGGCACCAGCGACTCGTCGCGGAAGCGGCCGGGGGCGGTCGCCAGGCCGTAGATCGATCCCCGCGCCGAACGGGCGAAGTGGTTGGTGGAGAGCGGGGTCGACATCTCGACGTGGTCGACGAGTGGACGCAACCCCGGGTAGTGCTCCAGGTATTGGGCGAGAAGCTTCTCGGTGAGGTCGGCCTTGAAGGCGTCGTAGTCATCGCCTCGCCGCTTCCAGCGGGTCTCGGTCCACCGAGCGAACGCCTCCCAGGGCACGAACGTGATCGCTTCGCCGGTGTGGTGGAGGTCGGGACCTGGTTGGTGGGTCGGGTCCTTGAGGGAGGGGAAGCTGCAGAACAGCACCGGGGAGCGACCCAGGGGGCGGTTCGGGCTGACGTCCCAGCCGGGGACCTCCATGTCCCATGTCTCATAGAACCACTGACAGTGGCGCATCGCGCCGCGGGTGGCGACGTCACCCTTGAAGCCGAGGTAGAGGCTGACGTGGGCCGGACCGGCATGCCGGTAGGGCTCAGCGGTCTCCGGGAGTCCACCCTCGATGAGCGTGGACGTGGGGATGGCGCCGGCGGCGCTGATGACCCGCTTGGCGGTGATCTCTGTTCCGTCGGCGAGGCGCACGCCGGCCACCCTGCCTCCCCGGACGACGATCTCCTCGACCGTGTGCCGGACGGCTGTCCACCCGCCTGCCTCGGCGACCGTGCCCAGCATGGCCAGGGCGATGCTGGCGGCCCCACCCACCGGGTAATAGGCACCGTGGAGGAAGTGCTGGACCATGAGGGCGTGCATGGCGAAGGACGAGGTGGCCGGGGTGGACCCGTAGTAGCCCCACTGGGCGGCGAGCACGGCCCGCAGGCGCTCGTCGTCGGTGAGTCCCGCCAACACATCGGCCGTGGTGGCACGCAGGTGAGGGGTGGCAGCCTCGATCACCTTCCGCCTTCCGCCCGGGGTGAGCATGCGAGGGATGGCGCGGGCTTGGAGGAACTTGGCAGTGGACCGAGCGGCAGCCCGTACGAGTGTCAGGTACTCGTCGATGGCGTCGGCCTCGGCGGGGAAGAAGTCGTGGAGGGTCTCGCGAAACCCGTCCTTCGTGGACGGCAGCTGAATGGTGAATCCGCCGGGGAAGTTGAACTCGTCGTAGACGTCGCCCACCGACTCCCACTGCAGCTGGCCGTTGGTGAGTTCGTGAAGCAGTCGACCCGGGTAGTTGGCGAGCGACATCTCTCCCACGATGTGCACACCCACGTCCCAGCGGTAGCCCGGGCGCTTGAACACCTGGGTGAAGCCGCCGGGGATGTTGTGCTGCTCGATGACGAGCACCCGCCGGCCAAGTTTGGCAAGGACGGCGGCAGAGGTCATCCCGCCCATGCCCGAACCGATGACCACGTAGTCCCAAGGGCCGTCGGGAATCTCGTGGCTCCAGGGCCGGGCGACGGCTCGCTCTTTGGAGGCGGTGGACGGGATGTTCACCCACCCAACCTACCCGTCGCCCCTACGACTCCGTGGCGTCGAGAAGTTCGCGCATGACGACGCGATAGGCAGCGAAGGCCGACCGCCCCCCCTCGGTGAGGGCGTACATGGTCTGGGGGCGGTTGTCCACGAAGGACTTGGTTGCCGTGAGGTAGCCGGCCTCCTCCAGCTTCTTGAGATGGGACCCGGCGTTGCCGGCGGAGAGTCCGGTCTGGTGCACGAGGTAGACGAAGTCCGCCTCTTCCACGACTGCCAGGTGGGCGAGGAGGGCGAAACGAGCTGGCTCGTGGACGAATCGATCAACGGCATCCACTGAGATGAGTGGTTGGGTCACTCCTGCTCCTCCACCACCGGGTTGTGGCGGAGGAACCCGACAAACAGGCCCATACCTGCCAACAGGATCACCGCTCCGGCACCCAGCATCGACCATCCTGGATGCCCATCGACGATCACCACCCAGACTGCGCCGACTGCCAGGACCAGGGCGTGGGAGCGGAGGCGATGAATGTCGAACACGGCCGCGGCGACCACGGCGCCCATGGCCAGGATTCCTGCTGGGAATCCCGCAACGATCGGGCCCGTGACGATGTCGCCTGGGACCCGGATCTCCGCCAGGAAGAGCCCGATCCCGCCGAGGAGGCTGACGAGGCCAAGAGCCAGGAGGGCGAGTTGGCCACGCCGGATCTTGCGCCGGCGGTCCTGCCGGTAGCGCACTGCCCCGGCCCGGGGGGCGATGAGCCTCCTCCGCACCGGTCCCCACATCGAGATGATGGCGGCGGGGATCACCGCCGACATCACGAACATGTCAGCCAGCCAGCCCAGCCCGATGAGGCCCACTGCCACGCCGACGAAGACCTCAAGCAGGCCGCTTTCGAATTCCGCACGGAAGACCCGGCCCTCAAGTGAGCGCTGCTGTGGCATCCCTTCTCCCATCTACTCTGAATCAAGGACCATTCTGTTCTGCATTGTACTCTGCAATACAGAGTTGTCAACGGCGGGTGGGAATCCCGAGGTCGCCAGGGCCCAAACCGGGAACGCTTGATAGCCTCGGGAGGCAACGCCGAGAGGAGGACACCGTGAGCGACACCGCAGACCTCGACCGCAAGCTCCAGTCGATCGAGGATCAGCTTCGAGCCACCCGCAAGCAGGAGCGGAAGGCCGCCAAGGTCTCCAAGAAGCTCTCCAAGCACCAGGAACGGGACCGGCAACGAGTCCAGGAGGAGTACTCCGGCTACGACGAGGTGGTCGAACTCGAAGTTCAGGCACTCCGCCAGGTCGACGAGACCCTCGGGCGGGCGTCTTCGGAACACATTCGTCTCACCAGTGAGGTTGGTCGGCTGGAGTCGGAGCGCAAGCAGTTGAGGAAGGCGATCCGGAAGGCAGAACGAGCACAGGCCAAGGCCGACAAACTGGCCGAGCGGGAAGCGGAGAAGGGGGCCCAGGAGGGGTCAGCCGAACCGACCCGGGAGTAAAGGACCCGGCGGCCCGGGAGTACTGCGCGTTCGGCGAATCGTCGCGTGTGCCGAGGGACCCCATGCAGGCCAAGGCTCCCAGCCCTCACCACTCGATGACATCGGGGAGCTTCGTCGCCGTGTCCACGACGTGACCGACCTCACCGGGCAGGGGGGCGATCCCGGCGAACCCGGTCTCATCGACGAAGGCCCGGAGGCGGGCGACCAGGGCCCGAGGGTCACACTCGGCGAGGGCCCGCACCGACGTGACCCCGGCGTCGTGATAGAGGCGGGCACGAATGCTCCTGATGGCGTCGATCCGAGCCAGGTCCGAGAGCCGAGTGAGTTCCTCGATCACCCCGATGTCGACCTCCGCCCTGTCGGCGAGGGCCCATCGATCCGACGGGGTGGCGGCCACTGCCAGCAGGTCGCCGGTGGAGCTGACGCCGATCGCCCGCAGACGATCACACGCCTCCTGGTCGACCCCGCGGAACTGGCGCAGGTGAAAGGGGGTCTCCTCGACCCGTTCCCGTCTCATTTCGGCGGCGTGGTAGGTCATGACCGGGTCGTCGATGAAGTCGTAGTAGTAGTGGATCCCCCACAGGTGGAGCTTGGCGGACTCACCTTCGCTCTCGACGTCGGCGACGAAGCTTTCCAGCTCGTCGGGTCCGGCTTCGTCGAGTTGGAGGCCGCTCCCCGTGAGGTACTCCTCGAGTTCCTTTGCGAAGCCGATGGCTCGGCCCGCTGCGCTGACCGAGCGTCCCCCCTTCCTGAGGAAGTCGCGGAATGCCGGTTCATCCATGGTCCAAGGCTATCGACCCGGTTGCCAGCGCTCCAAGGGTTGGGAGTGGCCCACTCCCGCCCACGATCGGCTGCGGCCCACAACTAGCGTTCTCTGATACGACCAGGAGGTCATCCATGGACAGCGTGCCTTGGGATGCGCTCGCACCGGTACTGGTTCTGGCCGCCGGATTCATCGCCTACTGCCTTGTGGATCTCAGCCGTTCCGAGGTACAGCACCTCCCCAGGTGGGCGTGGGCGATCATCTGCCTCGTCTCGGTGCCACTGGGTGGCATCGTCTACCTCACGGTCGGTCGGAGACCCCAAGGATGACGGTCACCACTCGCGGATTGCGCAAGGTGTACGGGTCCACCATCGCCCTGGGCGATGTCGACCTCCGGGTCGCTCCCGGGTCGGTGTACGGACTCGTGGGATCCAACGGAGCCGGGAAGACGACGCTCCTGGGCATCTTGGCCGGCCTCCGCAAACCCACGAGTGGCACGGTCGAGATCGAGGCCGAGTCCAACCGGGTCGCAGTCCTGCCCGACACGCCTCGCTTCGACCCGTGGCTGACCGGCCGCGAGGTCGTCGACCTCGCCCGGGCACTGACCGACCCGTCGGTGCCCCGGGCCCGGGTGGACGAGGTCCTCGGCGAGGCGGGCCTGGCCGAGGCGGCGAGCCGGACTGTGGGTGGCTACTCGCGAGGGATGCTCCAGCGGCTCGGGGTGGCCGCCACGGTGGTTGGCCGACCTGCGCTGCTCCTCCTCGACGAGCCATCCTCCGCCCTCGACCCGGCTGGGCGAAGGGAGGTACTGGACCTCATGACCCGGCTGCGTGGCGAGGCGACCGTCGTGTTCAGCAGCCACATCCTCGGCGACGTGCAGGAGGTCTGCGACACGGTCGGCATCCTCCGATCCGGGGAGCTCATGTTCCAAGGGCCGATCAGCGAACTGCTGGTGGGCAGCGCCATGCCCACCTACCGCCTCCGCCTCCGCCCTCCCGCCGGGGCCGCCGTTCGCGCCCTCCGAGGCGCCCCCTGGGTGCGGTCGGTCGAGGCGGTGGCCGACGACGAGGTGCGGGTCTCCGTCGAATCGGTGGAGTCCGCCGAACGCAACATCGCCACCACCTTGGCCGGGACCGGCGCCCGCATCGTGTCCTTCGGCCCCGAGGCAGCCACCCTCGAGCAGGTGTTCCTGGAGCTGACCTCATGAGCCTGTGGCGGCTGGAATGGCTGCGCCTGCTGCGTACGAAGCGCTGGATCGCCCTGGTGGCCGCCTATGTCTTCTTCGGACTCCTCGGCCCGTGGTCGGCCCGCTATCTGAGTGAGATCGTGCAGCGCTTCGGGGGCGGCGTGGAGGTCACCTTCCCCGACCCGGTCCCGGCCGACGGCATGGTCCAGTACGCGTCGAACGCCTCCCAGGTCGGCCTGTTGGTGGCGGTGGTGGTGGCCGCCGGGGCGCTGGCATTCGACGCCAACCCCGAGATGGGCGCCTTCCTTCGCACGCGGGTCCCCCGGGTGTGGGACATCCTCGCCCCCCGTTTGGCGGTCAGCTTCCTGGCCATCGCCGTGTCGTTCATCCTCGGGGCGGTGGCCGCTTGGTATGAGACCGTAGTGCTGATCGGAAGCCTCCCCGTGGGTGGGACCCTGGCCGGTATCGGGTATGGGGTTCTCTACCTGGCACTGGTCGTGGCGGTGGTTGCTGCAGCCGGTTCCCGCACAAGGAGCGTCCTCGGCGCGGTCATGGCGTCCCTCATCGTGCTCGTCGCCATGCCGATCCTGGGGGTCGTCGACGGAATCGGCGAGTGGCTTCCCAGCCACCTCGTGGGAGCGCTCGCCGCCATTCCCTCCGGGACCGGTGCTGGCTCCTACGTCCCGGCGGCGGCGGTGACGGTGGGGTTGATCGGGGTGTCGCTGTGGCTCGGTCTCCGCTGGGCAACCGCAAGGGAGCTGTGAACCCCGGACGCGGTGTTCCAGGCGGAGGTAGCCTTGCCCAATGTCGGGAACGAAGACCCGCGAGGCGTGGACCAGGGCCGCGGCCGCCGTCGGACTCGGGTTCGCTCGCGGCGAGCCGCCGACGGCCGCGACGCACAGCGTCAACCTGAAGGGGTCGGTGGACGGATTCCCGGTAGAGGTCAAGGTCCAGCACTCCAACAAGTCGACCTGGACCGACTTCGTCATCTCGGTCGGCGGGCTTCCGAGCGGCTTCAAGCTGCGTCGCCGGACCGTCACTCTCCTCGGCTTCCTACCACGGCGTGGTGTGAAGACCGGCGACCGAGAGTGGGACTCGACCATGGTGGTGAAAGCAAAGGAGCCGGCCTCGGCACAGGCCTTCCTCACCCCCGCCAGGCAGGCGGCGTTCACCGCTCAGGTGCTGCAGAAGCCGCGGCCGAGCATCCGCAAGGACCGCATCAAGGTCACCCACCAGGGCGTGCCAAAAGACGAGTCCGTCATCACCGGCACCGTGCTCCGACTGCGGAAACTCGCCGAATCTCTCGACCTCGAGCCACCGATGTCGTCGTACATGTCGGCGACACCAGGCCCTTCCCGCGTGGCCACCCTCACTTGGAACATCGTGGCATGGGCCATGGTTGCGGTGGTCGCCATGACATGGATCTTCGGGTCGGGCTCCCTGGATGCCCTCGTCCTGGTTGGGATCTCCGGGGCAGCGGTCCTCGTCGCAGTGCTCGCGTTCACGAAGGCCCGGGGAGGCTGAATCCCCCGTCCCGCGGCAGGATGGCTTGTGCCAAGCTGGTGGCGATGCCGCCTGAACGCCACGCTGGGTCGCCGCAGTGACCACCTTCCGCGGCGCCGTGCTGCGCGAGCGAGGCCTTCCGCGGCCGTACGCCGTGTCCCGTCCCCTCGAGATCGTCGAGTTGGAGCTACCCGACCCGGGGCCGGGTGAGGTGCTGGTCAAGGTGGGCGCCGCCAGCCTGTGCAGGTCCGACCTGTCGGTGGTCACCGGTGCGCGGGTGTGGCCGCTGCCAATGGTCATCGGCCACGAAGCCGCCGGCACGGTCGAGGCCGTGGGCCCCGGCACGAGTCTCACTCCCGGGGACCAGGTGGTCCTCCTCTATCTACCGCAGTGCGGTGCATGTGTCCGCTGCGAGTCGGGCGAAGCATGGCTGTGCGCCGCCGGAGCTGCAGCCAACCAGAAGGGTGAGCTCCTCACCGGTGGCACCCGGCTCACCCACCGCGGTGAGAAGCTCCACCACCACATGGGGGTGGCCGCCTTCGCCGAGTACGCGCTGGTATCCGAGGCCTCCGTCGCCCGGGTGCCCCCGGGCCTGGCAGCGCGGGACACCTGCGTCTTCGGATGTGCTGTGCTGTGCGGTGCCGGGACCGCCCTCAACACCGCGGAAGTGGGCAGCGGTGACTCGGTGGCAGTCGTCGGCTTGGGCGCGGTTGGGCTCTCGGCGGTGATGGGTGCCCGGGCCGCGGGAGCAACACGGGTGTTCGCCATCGACCTGCTGCCCGGGAAACTGGCCCCTGCTGCTGCTGTCGGGGCAACCGACCCTTTGCTTGCAGGCGATGACACAGACGCGCTCGTGATGGATGCAACGGGTGGCGGCGTGGACCATGCCATCGAAGCGTCAGGCACCGTGGAGGGCTTCGAGCTGGCAGTCCGGTTGGTCCGCCGGGGAGGTGCCGTGAGCGCGCTCGGCCTGCCGGGGCCGGGAGTCACCCATGAGCTCGCGATCGCGCCAATGATCGCCGCGGGGATGACGATACGGGGGAGCTACCTCGGCTCGTGCGTCGCCCAGCGTGACATCCCACGCTTCATCGAGCTGCACCGGCAGGGCCTGCTCCCCGTCGAACACCTCGTCTCCCACCACATCGGACTGGACGACATCAACGAGGCCCTCGACCGCCTCGCAGACGGCGAGGCGCTTCGTCAGGTCATCGACTTCTGAGAGTTGCTGGTTCGCCAGCAGGCCCGTAGCAACAGCTGTGCGCTGGCGACGCGCCGCTCGCCGGCCGCGGTTGACCGACCCCGCACCAGCGTGTCAGGTTCGGTCCCATCGATCAGCTGGACCCGTCCCTGCTGGCCAGCCATTCGGTCCAGAACTCCTTCCACCCATCAACCGCTTCGGCACTGGGGAGGTTCTCGTGCTGGATCGCAATCCGCACACGACCGTCGGGCCGGGGGTCGAGCGAGAACAGGACCGAACCCTGGCCGGGATGGATCGCCCACCGGAGGGCCTTGGAAGTCGGTTTCGATCGCACTTCCACCCTGAGCTGCGTCGCATCGGCCTGGACCTCGACCGCCCGGGCATCGAGATTCACGATACGGGTCACGGCATCGGGGTCGAGCAGCTCGGTGCGCAACGCGTCGATGTCCAGCGGGATCGTCCGGGTGACACTCCCGGCGAAAGTCCCATCCGCCCGCATGTACTTGGTCCTCAGGCCGCGGATCCGCTCGTAGCCGACGATGACCGCCTGGGCCCACCAGCCGTTGTCGAGGTGATCCCGGCCAATCCGTACGGCCATGGCAGCGTGGCCCTGGTCTCGCTCGGGCCAGGCATCGATCAGTTCGCACCACTCGTCCCACGTGCGTCCGGTGGCTTCGCGGACAGCGTCGTCGGTCGTCTCCGGCTCTTCGACCCAGCCTTGTGGTTCGGGGCTGGGCGACGAGGCCCGCTCGATGAGTGCCCGACGGGCAGCCCCGTACTTCTCACCGGTCTTGGCCATGCGGGCGCGCACCAGCCGCTTGAAGGACTCTTGTTTGGTCATCGGTCTCTGCCTTTCACGGTCCGACTCGACGACCCACGCTCGATCGAAGCCGCCCGGGAAACACAGTCCGGTTCGACCTTGCCGAGCACACAACGTCCCCTTTGCCTTCCAGGGCCGGCAGCGTGGGTGCCGGTGTGAAGGTCGGGCGCAGCAAGGCGCCTCGGCCCAATCGTAGCGGGGGCAGCCGATCCTGGAAAGGGACGATCTGCCGGACCGCGTTCGTCACACAGCAGGCGGCGGGCTACTCCTCGGATCCCGGGAGTGTCGCCCGGATGGCGATGATCGCCCCCGAGGCGATGGAGATGACGAGCGGCAGGGTTCCGTCCCACACGATCCAACCGATGGTCGAGATGGCGCCGAGCGCCAGGACGACCGTGGTCAGCGGAATGCTTGCGAGTCGTTTCACTTCTACCTCCACTTGGGGAACGCATGCCGCGTTCGCGGTGTGGCATGAACGTAGCCGTTGAGGGCTGCGGAGGCACGCGACGACCTCCCTCCTCTGGGCGGTGACCGTCCTAGGGTGCCCGGATGTCGGCGAGTCGCACACCCCTCCTCCGCACCACCGGCGGCACCAACACCGGGGCATTCGCTCCCATCGAGTGGGCGATGCTCGCCTTCAACACGCTGACGTGGGGCTCTTCCTACCTCTTCATCGCCATCGCCCTCGACGCGTTCACGCCCGGGATGGTGGCGTGGCTGCGCACCATCCTCGGGGCCTCGGTCCTCGCACTCCTCCCTGCAGCACGCAGGAGGATCGAACGATCCGACTGGGGTGCTGTGGTGATCGTGGCAGTGGCGGGCAATGCCGGGCCCGCCCTCCTGTTCGCCACGGCCGAACAGACCGTGGAGAGCTCGGTGGCGGGGATGCTCACCGCTGCGGTGCCGCTGGCCACGGCCGGGATCGCCTTCGCACTCGGCCAGCGCTCGTTGCGCCCGGTGCACCTGGTGGGCCTGGTCGGGGGGTTGGTCGGGGTGGTCCTCCTGGGCCTGCCCAGCGTCACCGGGGCACGCCCGGCGGTGCTCGGCGTGGCGATGGTGGTCCTGGCAGTCCTCGGCTACGCCCTGAGCGGCAACGTGCTGGTGCCGCTCGCCCAGAAGTACGGGGGCATCAGGGTGATCCTCCATGCCCAGCTCATCGGCGTCGTACTGCTTGCACCGTTCGGACTCACCAACCTCGCGACCAACCGACTGGAGACAGGTCCGATCCTGGCGCTGCTGTCGCTCGGCATCCTCAGCACGGGGGCGTCTCGGGTGGTGCACGCCAGCATGGGGAGCCGGGTGGGGGCACCTCGGGCGGCGATCGTCGGGTACCTGTTGCCGGTGGTGGCACTCATCCTCGGTGTTGCGTTCCGGGCCGACGTCGTGTCCCCGTTGGAGATCGTCGGCCTGGTGACCGTGCTCGGCAGTGCCCTCCTCGTCACCAGGGCGGTGCGGCCCAATGGGCTGACGCCATGAACTCGGTCGAGGTCCTGGTCGACGCCTTCGAGCGCATCGAGCCCCGCGTGCGCCACGCCACCCACGGACTCGACAGCGATGCGCTGCGGTTTCGTCCCGATTCGGACGCCAACCCGATCGGGTGGCTGGTCTGGCACCTCACGAGGGTGCAGGACGACCACGTCTCGGAGATCGCCGACCGTGACCAGGAGTGGATGTCGGGCTGGGCCGAGCGGTTCGGGATGGCAGCTGAGCCTTCGAATGTCGGCTACGGGCACACCTCGGAGGACGTCGTCGCGTTCGACCCGGTCTCGGCTGACCTGTTGTTGGCCTATCACCGGGAGGTCAACACCAACACGCTGGCCTGGCTCCGCACCGCCCGCCCAACCGATCTCGACCGCATCATCGACGTCCGCTGGGATCCGCCCGTCACGGTCGGGGTCCGTTTGGTGAGCGTGATCGGCGACTGCATGGAGCACGTCGGCCAAGCCGCCTATCTGCGAGGGATCCTCGAACGGGCAGGACGAGCCACCGCAAGCTGAACTCTTCGGCAGCGGTCGCTCTCCCCCGCCATGGCGGATGCGCCCATCCGCAGGCACCTGTTTATCCATCTTGACATCATGTCAAGTTTTCTATACATTGCGTGATGTAAAGAATTCCTGACATGAGAGGTCAACCTGATGGGCTTCCAAGAACGCAGCAAGTGGGCGTCCGGGATCGTGGCGCTCGGCGCATTCGTCGTCTACGTGGTGCTGATCCTCCAGAAGGCTGACGGTGGTCAACTGACCGAGGTCGCATACCAGTCGACCCTGATCTGGGTGGTCGCAGTCTCTGTCGTGGCGACCGTGGTGAGCCTCATCGTCGTCGCCATCGCCACGGCGATCCGGGACCGTGAAGCGGTGGGGGACGGCGACGAGCGCGACAAGACGATCGAGCGCCATGGTGAGTACCGCGGGTGGACGGTGGCGGCCCCCCTCCTGATCGGCCCGCTCGCCCTGGCGATGCTCGATGCCGATCACTTCTGGGTCGCCAACAGCATCTACGCCGCCCTGGTGATCCAGAACGTGGCGTCGACCGTCACCAAGATCGTCGCCTACCGACGGGGCCTGCCATGGTGAAGCCCACGAGGGTCACCAACTCGATCCGCCGCCTCCGATTCGAGACGAACGAAATGACCCAAGCCGACCTGGCCAAGGCGGTCGGCGTCACCCGCCAGACGATCATCGCCATCGAGCACGGCCGCTACTCCCCCTCCCTGGAGATGGCGTTCCAGATCGCCGACGCCTTCGGGGTCCCTCTCGATGACGTCTTCCACTACCCGAAGGAGTCCTGATGCCTGCCCCCTACTGGCTCGCCAAGTACGTCGCCACCCCACTGAAGAAGAAGATGGTCACCAACGGCAAGTGGGAGGTCATCACCCACACCGGACGGGTGACCGGAACCGCCTACCGGACGCCGGTGAGCGCCATCCCCGTCGAGGGCGGGTTCGTCATCTTTGTCATGTACGGATCGCACAAGACCGACTGGGTGAAGAACGTCCTCGCCTCCGGTTCGGCGACGGTGACCGTCGGTGGGGAGACCCACGGTGTGGCCGACCCGACCATCCTCGACCTCGACACCGCCCGGCCGATGCTTCCCCCGGGGACCGACCTCCCGCCCCCATGGGCGAAGGTCGACGAGTACCTGTTCCTCAAGACCGCGTAGCCCGGAACCCCGCGGCCCCACGGGCGTAGCCCGGACCCTCCCGGCACCCAGGGCGGGACGACACCGGGTCCCGCCCGGTGAGCAAGGCCGAGGATGACGCTGACCGAATCGGGCCCGGCAGGGACCTCACGCGTGGAACGAGGGTCGGCCGCGCTACGGCTCGACCACGTCGTAGGTGAGCTGCACCCAACCGTTCTCCCACGACCTCGACTCCCGGAGGTGCAGGTGGACGTCGGATTCGAGGTCGCCGAACAGCCTGATACCAGAGCCGAGGAGGATCGGCAGTTGGGTGACGGTGATCCGTCGGACCAGCCCGCGACGGAGGAACGCCTGGATGACGACCCCACCATCGACGTACACGCGGTGTAGGCCACGCCGGACGAGATCGGCGACGATCGAATCGACGTCACCGCTCAACCGCTCCACCTCCCACCCGGTATCGGGGTCCACGTCCAGGTCCCTCGTCGAGAGCACGAAGATTGGGACGTCGCCGTAAGGAGAGCCGGGATGGACCCGAGCAACCTCGAACGTGGCGCGGCCCATGACCACCGCGTCGATCGAGGACATCAACTCGCCCCAGCCGTAGTCCTCGGACGGGTTCGCTTCGGCATCGGGGAGCCAGTCGAGGCTGCCATCCTGGCGGGCGATGAAGCCGTCGACGCTGGTGGCCACGTAGACCACCGCATCGAAGCGACCGGCTTCTTCCGTCTGCATGGCACCAAGCTACCGGCGCCACCCACCCAGGACCTCTCGCTACGGGCCGGATCGACCGTCCGGCGCTCTACCGGCGGGGAAGCAGCCCGAGCCCGACGATGTCGTTGAGCGTGTTGAGCGCGGTCTCGAGAGGTAGGTCGCTCTCACCTTCGAGCTCGGCGCGGACGATGGCCCAACCGATCTCGAAGACCACGCTGGCAGCCGCGGAGGGATCGATGTCCGCCCGGACGGTGCCGTCGGCCTGGCCAAGAATGAGGACCTCCTCGAGCAGCGACCGGATGCGATCACGCTGGATCGCGGCGGCCAGCCGCGACACGTCCCCATCGACGAGGTCGGCGCCGCCGAAGAGCGAAGCCCGCAGGAGCTCGTCATCCCCGTAGTGCTGGGCGGTGAGTTCCACCAGGCGACGCAGGCGTCGCGGCACCGATCCCTTCCCCATGAGCGCCGCCGACGCCACCGCCACGAACCGTTCCAGTGACTCCTCGACCACCGCCAGATAGACGTCCTGTTTGGAGTCGAAGTGCAGGTAGAGGCTGCCCTTGCCGGTACCGGCACCCCGTGTGATGTCGTCCACGGTCGCCCGTCGGTAGCCGAAGCGACGGAACCGCTCCTCGGCAGCGCTCATGAGCCGCTCGCGCGGCATGTCCAGTCCTGCTCTCTTGGCCACAGGTCGATGGTAGTCCTTTGACGGCAACTGACCGAATCACTAGTTTGGTCAGCAGTCGGGTCATGGGTCGCCCGTAGGAGAGAGAGTGAGGGCCGGGAATGCCCTATCACAGACAGCCATCCATCCACCTCGATGATGAGCTCGAGACGTTCCGGGGGACGGTCACGGCCTTCGTGGAGCGAGAGATCCGTCCCAACGCCGACGAGTGGGAGCAGGCTGGCCTCATCCCCCGGGAGCTCTTTCGCAAGGCCGCCGATGCCGGGTTCCTCGGTCTCCGCTACGAGCCCCGATGGGGTGGGAGTGGCGCCGGCTACCTGGCGACCACCGTTCTGTGCGAGGAGTTGATCAAGGGCGACACCGTGGGGGCAGCCGTTGCCCTCATGGCCCAAGCCGAGTTCGCCATCTCGGCACTGGCCGACGAAGCATCCGATGAACTCAAGGCCGAGTACCTCGTCCCCGCCATCAGGGGCGAGGCCATCGGTTCCATCGGGGTCACCGAACCAGGCGCGGGCTCCGATGTGGCCAACATCAGCACCCGGGCACGACGCGACGGCGATGACTACGTCATCGACGGGCAGAAGACCTTCATCACCAACGGCACCCGGGCCGACTTCATCACGCTGGCGGTGCGGACGGGCGGCGACGGCCCCCGCGGGATCTCCCTGGTCGTCTTCCCCACCGATACGCCCGGGTTCGAGGTCGGCCGCAAGCTCGAGAAGCTCGGGGCTCGGGCCTCGGACACCGCCGAGCTCTTCTTCACCGAGTGCCGTATACCGGCCCGCAACCTCATCGGTGAGGAAGGGCACGGGATGCGGTACATCCTCTCCCACTTCGCAGGGGAACGCCTCGTGATCGCGGCCTTCGCCGTGGGGATCATGGAGCGGCTCCTCGACCTGGGTATCGCGTACGCCGCCTCCCGCACCACCTTCGGGACACCACTCACCGGCTACCAGGCCTGGCGCCATCGGTTCGCCGACATGGCCACCCGGCTCGAGGCCACCCGGCTCCTCGCCTACCAGGCTGCCGACCTGCTCAACCGGGGGGAGGGCTCGGCGGAGACGGCGGTCTCGATGGCGAAGCTGTACGCCGCCTCAGCCGTCCAGGACGTGGCCGCCGAGATCCTCCAACTGCACGGCGGCTTCGGCCAGATGGAGGAGTCGCCCATCCCCCGCTATTACCGCGACGTCGCCGGCTTCTCGATCGGGGCGGGCACGTCGGAGATCATGCGGGAGATCATCTCCCGTTCCCTGCTTGCGACCAAGGAGACGAGATGAGCACTACCCGACACGTGGGAGCGATCGATGCCTGGATGTCGATCATGTCGCCCGAGACGGCCGACCGGTGGCCGGACTCGTTCTGGCACATCTTCGACAAGTACGGGGTGGCCGACCGCTTCCGCAAGGGATTCACCCTCGATGAGATCCTCACCGAGATGGACGACGCCAACGTCGAGTTCGCCGTGGCCTCATCCTTCAAGTTCCTCGACACGTGGGTGGTCGACAACGACGAGACGGCCGCTTATGTCGCCCAGGCCCCGGATCGCTTCATCGGGTGCTTCACCGTCGACATCCGCGACCCCATGCCGGCGATGCGCGAGTTCCGGCGCTGCGTGGAGGACCTCGGCATGCGGGCCTTCCGGGTCGAGCCCTACCAGTTCGGTGATGGGCGCACCACCGCTCCCCCACCCACCGACCGCATGTACTGGCCCTTCTACGTCGCCTGCACCGAGTACGACATCCCCATCGCCATCCAGGTCGGCCACACCGGGCCGCTCCTGCCCTCCGAGTGTGGACGTCCGATCTACCTCGACGAGGTCGCCTTGACCTTCCCCGACCTCAAGATCCTCGGGACCCACGTCGGCAACCCGTGGGAGGAGGAGATGATGACACTGGCATGGAAGCACCCCAACGTCTACGTGGAGACGTCGGCCCGGCCCGCCCGGCACTGGCCCGACAACCTGAAGAAGTTCGCCGGCGGCTACGGCCAGGACAAGGTGATCTGGGCCACCGACTACCCCTTGCTCCCCTTCGATCGCACCGTGGACGACGTCTACGCCTGCGGGTTCTCCGAGGAGGCGACCCGCAAGATCCTCCGAGACAACGCTCTCGCGGTGTTCAACTTCGATGTCTGAGATGCTGCACCTCGCCCGGGATGACCGCGGGATCTACACCCTGACGGTCAACCGCCCGCAGGTTCGCAACGCCCTCAACCCCCAAGCGTTCACCGAGCTCATCGCGGCGTGTGCCCTGGTGGCGTCCGACCCATCGGCGTGTGCCCTGGTGGTCACGGGGGCGGGCGTCGCGTTCTCGGCCGGAGGCGACTTCGAATCGCTGCGAGCGATCCTCGATGGCGATCGATCCTTCGCCGTGGCAGAGCTCGAACACGCCAACGAGGGCATTGCGGCCCTGGCCCGGCTGCCCGTGCCGACCGTCGCCGTGATCAACGGTGACGCCTTCGGCGGCGGAGCCGCGGTGGCGCTCGCCACCGACTTTCGGATCATGGCCGACCACGCGAGGCTCGGGTTCGTGTTTGCGCGTATCGGCCTCTCGGGGGCCGACGGCGGGGCCACGTGGTGGCTCACCCGGCTCGTCGGCCCGGTCCGGGCGCTGGAGATCCTCATGCTGGGCGAGGTCTTCGATGCTTCCGGGGCCCTGGCGGCAGGCCTGGTGACCGAGGTCGACCACCGCCGACCAATTGGATCGGGCGACCGCGGCGTTCACCGACCGGCTCACCGCGTTGGCGCCGCTCGCCGTGCGGGGTACGAAGCGGGCGCTCCTCGGCATCGAGGACCGCTCACTGGACGAGCAACTGGCGCTGGATGCCCAGATCCAGGGCGATGCCCTGGTCTCCGACGACTTTCGCGAAGGACTCGACGCCTTCCAGGCGAAGCGACCCCCAACCTTCTCCGGGAGATGAGCATGGATGTCTTCCTCACCGACGAGCAGATCGAGCTACGGGCCGAAGTCCGGTCCTACCTCGACGAGCACTATCCGCCGGAACGCATCCTCCAGATGGAAGCGGACGAGGAGTACCCCGAGGAGTTCTACGCGGAGTGCGGACGCCGCGGCTGGACGGGGATCCCCGTCCCGGCCGAGTACGGCGGCCGGGACGGCTCCGTGGTGGACCTGTGCGTCTTCGTCGAGGAGGTCGGCAAGACGTCGATCTCGCTCGCCACCCTCTACATCACCGGCACCATCTTCGGGTCGCACGCGCTCCACATCTGCGGGTCGCAGGAGCAGCGGGACCGCTGGTTGCCCGCGATTGCCAGCGGCGAGATCCGCTTCGCCCTCTCGATGTCCGAGCCGGGGGCCGGCTCGGATTTCGCCGCCATGACGACAACCGCCGAGCCGGTGGATGGAGGCTGGCGCATCGACGGGGTGAAAGGGCCGATCTCGGGAGCCGAACGAGCCGACGTCATCATCACCGCGGCTCGCACCGGCACCTACCCCGGCCAGTCGCGCAACCGAGGCATCAGTCTCTTCCTCGTGGAGCAGGGCTCACCGGGCCTCTCCCATCGCCGCCGACAGTTCCCCGCCATGCGGGCGCTCATGGTCGACGACGTCCACTACGACGGGGTGGTGGTACCCGAGGGTGCCCTGCTCGGTCCCCTCGACGAGGGGTGGATCAACCTGGCCAAGCTCATGGACCCCGAACGTCTCGCCAACGCTGCCCAGGCGGTCGGGGTGGCCCAGGCCGCCCTCGATGATGCCGTGGCCTACGCCACCGCACGCCAGCAGTACGGGGGCCCGATCTCACGCTTCCAGGCGGTCTCCCATCCCCTGGCCGAGGCCCAGGCAGAGGTGGCCGCCGCTCGACTCCTCGTGTACGCCGCAGCCCGAAAACGCGACGTCGACGGACCATCTCCCCTGGAGGCGTCCATGGCCAAGATGTTCGCCAACAACGCCTCGGCCCGGGCGGTCAGCGCCGCCCTCCAGACCGCAGGCGCCGCCGGGTATGAGAGCGACTCGCACTTCATGCGCCGTCTCCTCGAAGTCCGCGGCTGTGAGCTGGGAGGCGGGACGAGCCAGATCCAGCGCAACATCATCGCCCACCACATGGGCCTGCGATGAGGGCACTCGTGTACGTGGGCCCGGGCAGCGTCGCCCTGCGCGAGGTGGCTGACCCGGTACCGGCTGCCACCGAGGTCCTCATCGAGGTGACCGCAGCCGGCATGTGCGGCACCGACCGCCACATCGTCGACGGTCACCTCGGCGTTGCTCCGGGGACCGTGCCCGGCCATGAGGTCGCCGGACGCATCCTCGAAGTGGGGACGGCCGTCGACGGATGGGACGTGGGGATGCGGGTCCTCTCCTTCGGCCAGGTGGTGTGCGGCACCTGCCCGGCGTGCGAGGAGGGCCGCGACAATCGCTGCCGCCGCCCCGAGATCCTCGGGATGGCCCGCCAGGGCGGATTCGCCGAGCGGATCGCCATCCCTCCACGGGCGCTCGTCGCCCTGCCCGAAGCGGTGCCCGACCCGATCGGGGCGATCACATCCGATGCCATCGCCACCCCGTTCCACGCGCTCTTCACCGTGGGCCGACTCACTGTTGGCGAGACGGTGGTGATCATCGGGGCCGGCGGATTGGGGATGCATGCGGTCCAGCTCGCCCGGTTGGCCGGGGCCGGCCGCATCGTCGCAGTGGATCCCTCTCCCGACGCCCGCGCCGCCGCCCTGGGGGCCGGGGCCGACGCAGTGCTCGATCCCGGCACCGAGGAGGATCCGGCCAAGGCGCTGCGCAGGCTGGCCCCGGGGGCAGGCCTCGCCCTCGAGTGCGTGGGACGTGCCGAGAGCGTCGAACTCGCCCTCGACTCGCTCACCACCGGGGGGCGCGTCATCGTGGTGGGAGTGGGGAGCGACAGGCCCCGCCTCCCCCCGCTCGCCCGGTTCGTCGGGTCGGAGATCTCGGTCCGCGGGGCCTTCGGTTCCACCCGTCGAGAGATCCGCTCCGTCCTCGACCTCATCACCTCGGGACGTCTCGACACCTCCCACTCGATCAGTCGGCTCGTACCCCTGGCCGACGCCGTCGGACTCTTCGCCGCACCCCCCACCGCGGCCCGCACCGTCCTTCTCCCTCAGCCGACCGACTCCACCCCAACGATCAGGGAGCACCGACATGAGCAATGACGTACAGGTGGAGGTCGCCGATCGAGTCGCCACCATCACCCTCAACCGGCCCGAACGACTCAACACGCTTGCCATCCCCACCGTCGATGAACTCGTCGACGCCCTCGCCGAAGCAGCGGCCTCCGACGCCCGGGTCGTCGTCCTCGCCGGGGCCGGCAGGGTGTTCTGTGCCGGGGCCGACCAGGCCGAGATGCATCCCCGCACTGCCGAGGAATGGGAACCGATCGTGCGTCGGTACCTCGACCCGGTACGGGCGATCGTCGCCATGGACAAGCCGGTGATCGCCGCCCTCCACGGGGATGCCGTGGGCGGGGGTCTCGGCCTGGCCATGGCCTGCGACTTCCGGATCGCCGCCGAAGGCATCCGGCTGGGTGCCCCGTTCGCTCCGATCGGTCTCGCCGGTTGTGACATGTCCGCCGGTTGGTTCCTGCCACGGCTGGTGGGACTGGGTATGGCCACCGAGCTCATGTTCACGGGGCGCCTCGTTCGGGCTGACGAAGCGAAGGAGATCGGGCTCGTGCACCGGGTGGTCGCCACCGAGGACTTCCCGGCCGAGGTCGCCGGCTTCGCGGCCCGTCTCGCTGCGGGGGCGCCGATCGCCCACCGGTGGACGAAGCGGGCCATTCATCGTTCGCTCGGCGTGGACATGAACGCCGAATTCGAGTTCGAGATCTTCGCCCAGGTCCAATGCCTCCAAACCGGCGACCATCGCGAGGGAGTCCGGGCCTTCCAGGAGAAGCGGTCCCCGGAGTTCCAGGGTGCCTGAGTTCACCGAAGAGGAGGATCGGCTCCGGGCAGAGGTTGCCCGGTTCGCCGAGCAGGAGATCGCGCCCCACGCCACCACCTGGGATGCTGAGGATCGCTATCCCCGCCACATCATCCCTGCGCTCGGGGCGCTCGGATGGCTCGGGGTGGGTTTCGACGAGCAGATCGGCGGGTCGGGTGGGGGACCCGTCGAGCGCTGCATCGTCGTCGAGGAGCTCACCCGGGCCTCGGCCGGAGTGGCGCTCGGGGTGTATGTGCACACGGCGCTGGCGGCGGGCGCCCTGGCCGAGGTCGGGTCTCCTGAACTGAAGGAGAGGTTCTTGGCGCCGCTGCTGGCCGGTGAGATCACGGGCGCATGGGCGTATGCCGAGCCTGACGCCGGGGCCGATGTCACCCGGGTCCGCCTCTCGGCCCGTCGCCACGACGACGGCTTCGTCCTCAACGGCGCCAAGGCGTACATCACGAACGGGACGTTCGCCGACCTCCTCCTCGTGGTGGTGCGCACGTCGGGGGAGCCCGGCCAACTGCGCGGCCTCTCGGTCCTCGCCATCGACGGAGAGAGCCCCGGTCTCAAACGCTCCCCGATGGCAAAGCTCGGGATGCGGCCCTCGGAGTTGGGCGAGCTTCACTTCGCCGACTGTGTCGTCCCGGGCGACCGACTGGTGGGCGAGGTGGACACGGGTTTCCGCCAATGCCTCACCGTGCTGTCACGGGGCCGGGTGTTGGGGGGTGCGATGGCAGTCGGACTGGCACGGGCAGCCCTCGACGCGGCCATCTCACACGTCTCGACCAGGGAGCAGTTCGGGGCCCCTTTGACCGCCCTCCAGACCGTACGAGCAACGATCGCCGACATGACCGTGCGTCTGATGGCCGCCCGGGAACTCGTGTACTCGGCGGCCCGGACCATGGCGGCCGGCCGACCTTTCGACGCCGTGGCGTCGGTGGCCAAGCTCCACGCGTCCGAGACGGCGACGTGGCTCGTCGAACGCGGGCTTCACCTCCACGGCGCCCTGGGGTACATGCTCGAGAGCCCGGCCCAACGCTTCTATCGGGACTGCAAGATCCTCGAGTGGGGTGAGGGCGCCAACGAACTCCAACGGGAGATGATCTTCGAGGCCGTGGCCAAGGGGTACCGCCCGTAGCCGGGGCGGGCGGTCGGCTGCGGGGTCCGGTCGGCCGCTCCAAGGAACAAGCGCGTCGGTCTCGGGCGGAGGTGGCGCGCCGCGGTCGGCTTCCAGCCTAGAACCCGCGCTCCTGGCCGGTCCAGGGTGGTTCGAGTCCTTGTTCGAACTCGGCCACCGAGGGGCCGCCCAACCGTTCGAGTCGGGTGCGGCCGAGGGCGTAGGTGGTGGCGAGGAGCAGCAGGATGCCGGGCCATCCCATGGCAATCCTGACCACTCCCAGGGTCGTCGTGGACTCCTGGGCGAAGAGCCACGCCTGGATGCCGGTTCTCACAGAAAAGAACCAGAGCCAGAGCCAGGTGGCCGTCAGGTAGGCGGGCACGACGTCCGGGTGCCAGTACCACTCCATCGGCCATCCACGGGTGATCCGACTGGCGTAGGCGGCGGCCGGACGCCTGCGTACGAGGGAGACCGACGATGATGCCTGTCGTGACGACTCCGCTCAGGATCCCTGGCAGGAAGTAGTCGCTCGCCCTGCCGGACCGGGAGGCCAACGCTATGGCGAGGCCCGTTCCCAACAGCCCCGAGAGTGCGAAGCGGAGCGGTCGACGTCGGAAGGAGCCGGAACAGCACGATCGCCGCCGCCGTGACCAGTCCAGCCACGGCGGCCGGGCGGACCCCGGCGAAGGCGTTGACAGCCACAAAGACCAAGGGCGACAGGACCCCGTCGGCGATACCTGCCTTGCCGCTGACGACGTCACGCAGTTCGTCGACGAATTCACGCAATCTCGGTACAGCCATGCGATGACAGTACGGCGAGCAGCCGGCAATGGATGGGCGGGGGAGCCACTTCTCGATGACACCGTCGGTGTCGAGCCCGAGCACCTTCGGCCGTACACGCGGGCACCCCCGACGATGGAAACGCCCTGCACGTTTTCGCGAGCTCCTTGCGCAGCAGACGCGAATTCCCCGCGAGCAGATCGGCGAAGACGGTCGGCGGTGCCGCCGCGCCGATAGCCTCGGATCCATGCCTCGCCGCTCGCCGATCGACCGGGCCCTTGCCCAGTACGCGGCGCTCCGCTACCGGACCGGAGGGCCCATCGCCCTCGACCACGCCGCCGCCATCGCCCGTCAGCTCTCGCGCAGGGAGTTCCTCAAGGTGGCCGGCATCACGGGCCTCGCCACACTGACCGCCGCCTGCACGCCACGCCGGAGCGGAACCCAACCGGACGTCGTCATCGTGGGCGCCGGGTTGGCCGGCCTCACCGCCGCCTACTGGCTCGACCGGGCAGGCATCGAGCCGCGGGTCTTCGAAGCCGACAGCCGGGCAGGTGGCCGCTGTTGGAGCGCCCGCGACTTCGACGGCGGCCAGGTGGCCGAGCACGGTGGCGAGTTCATCGACACTCGGCACGTCCACATCATCGCCCTCATCGAGGAGCTCGGTCTCACCCTCGACGACACGTGGGAGCCGTACACCGCTCGCTCGACGGAGCTCGTGCACGTCGCCGGCGAGACCACCATCGGCCGGGACATCCTCCAGGGGATGCAGCCGGCGATCGATCGCCTTGTCGCGCTCGCCACAGACCCGACCGGTCCGCCCGGCATTCCGATCGCGATGTCGCTGCTCGACGAGATGACTGCCGACGATTGGTACGCCGCTGAGGTCGGCCCCGCCGGCACACCCGCACATCGGGTCTGGGCACAGGGCATGTCGGCGTGGTACGGCCTCGATCCCGATCAGCTCAGCGCGGCCAATCTCATCGACTCCTACATCATCGAGAGACCCGGCGATGATGAGCGCTACACGGTCCACGGGGGCAACGACCTCATCCCGTCGGCGATCACCGCCGCTCTCCCCCGGGCCTCGGTGACGTACGGCGCGGCGCTCGAGGCGGTTCGGATCCGCGGCGACGGGAAGCTCGAGCTGGAGTTCGGCGACATAGGTGGAACCGTCGTAGCGGACCGAGTGGTGCTGGCCATCCCCTTCACAACCCTCCGACAGGTCGACCTCACCGAGGCCGGCATCCCCACCGATCAGATGGACGCCATCAGCCGACTGGGAATGGGCACGAATGCGAAGGTGCTGCTCCAGTTCGACCGCCCGTTCTTCGGGGGGTTCGGCCAGTGGAGCGGCCTCCTCCAGCGTGCCGACGACCCCGCCTTCACCACATGGGAGAGCGGCGCGACGGACGGGTCCGCAGACCTTGGCCTCCTGACGGTTTTCTCCGGCGGGCGGGTGGGCGCCGAGTACGCCAGCGCCGAGCCACACGGCGTCGCGCCCCTCGGTGTCGTCGAGGACACACTGGCGGCCTTGGGTGAGTCGGTACCCGAGGTGCTGGACGCCTACAACGGGCGCTCGTGGCTCGACCATTGGGTGAAGGCACCGTGGGCCGGGGGGTCGTACGCTGCCTATCTCCCGGGCCAATGGACGCGTTGGGCAGCGGGCGTCGGCGCGCCTGCCGGATCCATTCACTTCGCCGGGGAGCACACCTCGTCCTACAGCCAGGGCTTCCTCAACGGCGCTGTCGAGAGCGGAGGGCGGGTCGCCTCCGAGATCCTCTCCGGCATCGGGGTTGACATCCCCGCGACCCTCGCCGCGATCAACGAGCGGGCAACGCGGCACGCACCCAAGGTCCCCTGGGCCTAACTCGGCCCATTCGCGACCCTTGGGAATCGCGCCCTCAGGACTGCCGCGCCCTCCACCACTTCCCGATGTGCTTGCGGGCTGACCGGTAGTGGCCGCCGGTGGCCGAGGACAGGTAGGTGGCCAGATCGGAACTGCCGGTGAACGCATACGCGCCCGTCTCGAGAAGCTCCTCTTCGGTGCAACCTTCCATGAGCTCGAGGAGCGCATCGTGGACACTCGCGAACTGCGACTCGACCTCCCCGAGAGGCGCTTCAGCGAAGCGTCCCAGAATGCCGGCGTTGAGCGCTCCGAGTTGGTTCCACTTGAACCCGGGCGCCGGTACCTCAGGGGTTGTGCCGGCCCGCGACTCGGTAACCCATCGGAGTGCCATCCTCCCCCACTCGGTCCGATGGGCGATGAAGTCCTTGACGGTCATGCCGTCGGTGACCTCCACCAGCTTGTCGGCGTCGGGAATCACGGCCAGGAGTTCCTCGAGCTTGGAGCGGGCCTTGCGAGCGTCTTCCAAGAGCTCGGCCTTGCTGCCAAACCTGCTCATCTCACCTCCGCAGCATCAGGGAGAAGGCTACGCCCGCTCCCTTTGACGTAGTGGTCATCTCGATCTGGGTCGGGTTGGTGCTCGTCGCCGGGGGTTGACGACCGTCTACCTGTCGCCGGTCTCCTTCGTTCCCGGGTTGGCGTGGATCGTGCTCGGGATCGTGGTGTGGCCCAGGGCGGAGCACGTCTGACTGGGCAGTGGCTGAGTCGGTCGGGGAACCGTGGCCGATGCCTTCCCTCCCGCCTACACCTCACACAGTTCGTCCAGGAGCACACGCGGTATCGGCACAACCATGCCAGGAGAGGCCGGCGGGGACCCCACAATGCGATGGGTGCCGGCCGTGTAGCGGAAGTAGGGATACCTTTCGCTCATCGAGCTTGGATCGCTGCCCCCACCCTCCTACCGATGTGGCGGCCGATGGCCAGACTCGCTGTGGCACCCGGGGACGGCGCGTTGAGGACGTGCATCGTCTTGCCGGCCTCTTCGATGACGAAGTCGTCGATCAGGTTGCCGGCGCGGTCGACCGCTTGTGCCCGCACGCCGACTCCCCCGGCGACGAGATCCGACCTCTCCAAGGCAGGGACCAGCCGTCGGGCGGCCCTTGCGTAGAGGTTCGCCGAACGGGAGTTGAGGACCTCTTTGCTCCCGGCCCAGAGGTGGCGAGCCGCCAGCTTGAGGAATCCCGGATAGATGAGAGTCTCGCCCACGTCTCGCCACGCGGGCTTGGTGTCCCGGTAGTGCTCCCGACCGAGCGCGAGCACGGCGTTGGGTCCCACCTCCACGGTGCCGCCGATGCCACGGGTGAAGTGGACACCAAGAAAGGGGAAACGGGGGTCGGGCACCGGGTAGATGAGAGAACGGACCAGGTCGGCGGCGGTCTCGGACAGTTCGTAGTACTCGCCGCGGAAGGGAACGATCCGCACGCTCGGTGCCAGGCCCGCCATGACGGCGACTCGATCCGACTGTAGGCCAGCGCAGTTCACCAGTATCCGCGCGGTGAACCGCTCGGCGCCTGCCTCGACTTCGACCCCCGAGGTGGTGTGTGTGATGGACGTGACGGGTCGCTCCGTCAAAACCTCCGCACCGGCCACGCGAAGATCAACAGCCATTCGCTCGGCCACTCCGGGGAAGTCGGCCACGCCTGCTTCGGGCACATGGAGTGCGGCGATGCCGGTGGCGTGCGGTTCGAGCTCCCGGATCTCGGTTGGACCGAGCCGGCGCAATCCAGTCAGCCCATTTGCCCGGCCCCGGCGCTCCAACTCCTCGAGCGCGGCCAGTTCGACCGGCCGAGTGGCGATGACCAGCTTCCCCGAGCGACTGTGAGGGATCCCGTTGTCTTCGCAGAGTCCGTGGATCGCCTCGCGGCCCTCGACGCAGAGTCGGGCTTTGAGTGAGCCCGGTCGGTAGTAGAGACCTGAGTGGACAACGCCGCTGTTGTGGCCGCTCTGGTGCGCGGCTACGTCGCCCTCCTTGTCCACCACGACCACCGATACTCCTTCGAGGGCGGAGACGAGGGCGCGTCCAACGGCCAAGCCGATGAGGCCTGCTCCAACGATCAGCACGTCGGTCCGTTCCCTGCCCACTCCGGTAACCCCTCTCTCGCCGGTTCAGCCGTGGCGTTCGGTTCTTCTTCGCACCGGAGGTCTCAACGGAGAGTCCTCACGGCGGCCCATGAGTCGGTCGGAAGGCCAAGTGAATCTACGCCGATGGCGGCTGGAGGTGAATGCGGGTGGACGTGGCCGGTGATGATCGACTCGTCGACGACGTACTTCCCGCCCTCCTCGGAGAACCGCTTCACCGGCTCGACCCTGACGTCGGGGGTGCATCCGCGATCGAGGGGTGGACGGCAGCCACACCGCCTCGCCATGCAATGGGGAGCCGGGGCGCGTCACGTCCCAGACGAGTCGTAGGTGTGGGTTGGCGAGGGTGGCTTCCACGCCTGCACACGCAATCTCGGCACGACAATGCCAGGAGAGAACGGCCGGGACCACACGGTGGGATGGGTGCTGGCTGGGTGACTGCCGGCCTGCCCTTCGGTCGACGCGGAGAGTGACCGCGACTACCGTCGAATGCGTGCCGAGCTCAAAGGGGAGTCTCATGGCCGAAACACTGAGGATTCTCGACTCCGCCGGGCAGGAGATCATCGCAGCGATCGACGACCAGCCCCTGCGGATCGAGATCGAACTGGAGGTGGACCCGTCGTCGGCGCCCGACACGATCACAGTCGATGTCATCGGGCCGGACGGGACGAAACGGCCCCTCGAGGCGGAACGCATCGACTGGGGTGCGGAACGACCCCTTTACCGCTCCGAGCTGACAACGATCGATGAGGTCTTCTCCCAACCCCTGGAGAGCCTCGACTTCCTCCTGCACCACGCGCCCCCGCTCGTCGGCAACGGCGACGTCGCTCGGTTCGAGTTCGTCGACCTCAGCTCAGGCGTCCAGACCTTCGACTCGACGATCGACGCCCGCTACCACTTCACCGAACTCGAGGTCGCGGACCAGATCGAGGAGGCCACCAACCAGGGAATCCGCTACACCGAAGCCCTCCGAGAACTACGTGGGACGCCCGATTCGGAGGAGCGCACCCGGCTCGAGGAGCTGCTCGAGCAGCGACTCCGGCAAGTCCGGGACCGGCTGAGTGTGCTCGAGCGGGCGAGGAAGGCGCTCAACAACCCTGATTACTGGGCTGAGCAGCAGATCCGGGTCGCACGACACCTCCTCCAATTCGATTCAACCCGGGACATCATCAACGTCCGATCGGTGGCCGAGGCCGCCCAGGAGACCGTGGCTGGTCACATCGTGAGCGGGATGAAAGACCTCACCATCGGCGGCTACCAGATGCTCGTACAGTCCACGGGCGTCGCCCAGGTCCGGACGCTGCTGTGGGGCGAGAACGAACTCGGCAAGACGGTGAGTTGGGACGGCCGGGCCGTCGCATTCCTGGACCTCCTGGGTGATGGGCTCCTCCAGGGAGCGTCCATGAAGTTCGAGATGGACAACCTCGTCGGCACCCCAACCAGGCGCCCGGTCGCCCCCGACGGGCGGACTCGCTACACGGGACCCGACCCCCACAAGAACGCACCGTCCGGGGCGATCGTGGACCCGGGACAGATGGGCATGCGACCCGAGGCGATCCGCGCCGCCCATCGAGCAGCGCGGGCCACCAACACGCACCTGCTGATCCGCCCGACCACGCCGTGGGCGATCGGACACCGGCGAGCCGGGGCCCATCCCAAGCCTGAAGAGCTGAAGTCCAAGACGGTGGACGAGTACGACACCCTCCTGGGAATGGATCCCGACAGCCAGGGCCTGGTCGGCTTCTTCGATCCGAAGACCGACTTCTTCGAGTCAGGGCTCCGCACGAGCGGGATGGCACAGGCCGAGATCGGCGTCCAGATCGAGTCCCTCAAAGCCGGAAACATCATCGACCCGCCGGCCGGTTACGCCAGTCCCGAGCTCTGGACCAAGACAGCGGAGCGGTTCAAGCAGCGGGCCGAGGAGTACAACGGTTCGACCGGCGAGGCAACACGCAAGCTCGAGACGGCGGGAAAGGTCCGCATCGAGAACGGCGTCATCATCAATTCGGCAACTGGCAAGCCGTACACAGGTGATCACGACCCATACGACTTCGTCCACGCGACCGGACGCTCCGTCTCCCCCGAGCTGTACGAGCGGATCGTGCTGATGCTGCGAAACTCGGATTTCGAGGCCCAGCACGGCGCCCACTGGTGGTGGAACCCGAAGCGGTCAGACTTCGCTGAGGGGATCTCCGGGACTGAGAAGTTCAAGACGGCCCGTGGCATCTACGAGACGATCATCAACAAGCACAAGGACAGCGAGATCCTCATCGTCTTCTCACCGGTTGGGCCGCCCACGGCGATATTCTCCCAAGGGGCCCCCGGCGAGTATTTCGGGACCATCCCGGGTCCGTTCACGCCTGCGATGCCTGGCTCGTCGCTCCTCCTCCCAAGCGAGCTCCGGCTCCTCGGTATCTCGAGCACGACGGTCCAAGAGGTACTTCGTGACATATCGGTGATCGAGTGGGCGGACGCCGAAGCCGAGTTCCGACTCTCCCTCACCCAGGCCCCCTCCGGGGAGGAGTCATTCGCCGAGGTCGACATGAGCCCCGAGCTTCGTCCCACGGCCCACCACCTCTCCCCCACACCCCCCATCGACAACAGCACCGACGACTTCGACCAGATCGAACGTGACGCCGCACGACAAGCAGGACAACTCGATACCGACCTCACCGAGACCGACTACGACCCCTTCGAGGAGTCCGACGAACCCGACGCCGACTTCCGACCCGAGCCTCACCATCTCTCCCCCACACCCCCCATCGACAACAGCTCCGACGACCTCCAAACCGAAGCAGTGCAACTGGGGGCGCTCCTGGGATCCGACGAGTCGGAGGAGACGGCTCGAAGGGCCGGGCTGTTCGGGATGCCCACCCTGGCGGCCATCGCGGCCGCCATCGTGGCCTTCTTCGTCTGGCTCAGCCTTCCATGGGGAGGCCTGACCGACACCACCACGGACCCCTCCCCAACAGAGGCGGTGGTGGATTCGGCACCGGCGGTGGTTGAGGCGACCGTGGGGACGGAGAGCGAAGTCCCCGATCCGGTCGAGGAGGAGGCAGTGCCGCTGAGCGCCATTCCGGACTGCCCGGCCGGCCTCACGCCGGACGAGAGGGGGGACGCCGGCGACAGCTCCTCTGGTGGTGACGCCACCCAGACCGAGGATGCCAAGGGCTCCGATGTCACCTGTTTCGGCACGTCCGAAGGCTCCCTCGTGTTCACGATGATCGTCGATGGCGACGGGCGGGCGATGGCCGAATCGGACTCGACCAAGTGGTACAACCCGCGGTTCATCATCAACAACGACCCGGCAACCAACTACTTCTTCGACGAGAGCGGGTTTGCGGTCGATGTCCGGCTCTCGGCGGGCGAGCCGGACGTCACGATCATGGACGGCGACTTCGGTGAGCTCGAAGGCGAGACGACCGTCGAATGGTTGGACGAGAGCACGCTTCAGGTCATGGTGACCGGTCTCACCGAGTTCTCCGAGGTCGTCAACGCCCGCGTCGAACTCTCGGTGCGGACGCAGGACGAATCCGGCGCCACCCAAGCAACCTTCGGGGACGATGCACATTGGAACCCGGACGGCTAGGGCGATCCCTCGGGCGCCGGGAGGTGCCCGGTCCGGGCCGGCGGTGCCTCACGAGAGGACCCATCGAGGAGAGCGGGAAGGTCCTTCCCCCTCGGAGGACCAGCACACGCCTCGAGTCGACCCCCTCGGGCCACGACGATGCTTCCGCATGCCAACCGGTCACGTCGACGCGGTCCAAGGCGTACCGGCCCCGTAGCTGGCCGCGTTCGGCGGACTCGGGCTGCTGATGGCGGCGACCATGCTCAAGTTCTGGCCATTCCCGGGGGGATCGTACGAACGGACCTCCCGAGTAGTGCGCCCGAGGCGGCCGGGGTCGCTGTTCGACCCCTGCTCACCAGGGTGGTCCTACGCCGGATCGAACGGTCCTCACCTTCGCTGCGGGCGAAGGTTGCGTCCAACAACGGAGCCGAGGGCGGGCTCGATTGGCACGCAACAGCCAACAGCACGGATGCGACGGACGCCGGGCGCGGGACCGATCGCAGTAGGTCGGCCCGGTGACTCATCGGCCACACGGGCCGTGGGCACCGGCCACAGCCGTCCTCGGGCCCTCCACCCGGCCGAACCTCAGCACGCCCGGGCTCCCGGGTGTCCGAATCGGACTCGTGGCCATGGTTCTGGATTCCCTCGCTATCCGCATACCGATACAGACGATCAAGCATCGCTGCTCGTGGACAGCTCGCATCGTCGCATCCACTCAGCACGAACTCCTGGATTCAGGGCATCGCACACTGGCCAGGAGTACGCTCTGACGAGAGGCAAGGCTGATCCCGTGTGACCATCGAGTCCAGTGGAACCGTACCTTCCGTTGTGGCGGCTCCGTGCCTCGCGACCGCTCTCTCCGAGAGGATTCCGCCACGCACTCTCGGCCAGACACGAGAGCGAGGAATGGGGTATGGACCAGCGGAACCGGATCGGCAGCCTTCTCCGAGAGGTCGACAGCGTGTGCCGCCAGGTGGCTCCGCGGGGCGCCACTTCTGAGCTCGGGCGACAGTCCGACGGCACGGGCGCGTGGAACGGAGTTGGACCGTGAGACCTCCGTCACTCGGCATCGACCCACCATCTCGACGCCGGGGGGCTTGGGTGGCCCTCCTGACGCTCTGTACGATGCTCGCCGGGGGGTGCAGCTCCGAGGGGGACCTCACAACGAACGAAGCCACTCCAATCGTCGAAGCCCTCCAAGTTGTGGTGATCGGCGACTCGATCCCACACAGCAGCGGGTTCTGTCCAGGATGCGTTGGATTCGTTGACCAGTTCGCCCAGGGACTCGAAGCGACGACCGGGCGGGCCGTGAACCTGTCCAATCGGTCCCGGAACGACTCGGCTGCCGTTGGCGATATCAGACGGCAAGTCACCGACGATGCGTCGTTGCGTGATCAGTTGTCGGGCGCCGATGTGGTCCTGGTCTCAGTCGGATTCAACGATCAAGCCCCGTGGCCCGCCGAGAAGCCCTGCCACGCACCAGTGGCGGACACCCTGGAGGATCAGGTCGAGGCGATCCTCCAGCTCACCGATTCGTGTATCGCCGAGACCGTTTCGTCGTATCGAACGGACTATGCCGCCATCTTTGCCGAGGTCTCGCAACTCGCATCCGACTCCGCGGTCCTGCTGGTTCTGACCGTGTACAACAACGCACTTGGTTACCCCGACCTCGAAGCGATGGTCTCCCCCGCCGACCTTGATCGACTCGAAGGCCTCACCCGAAGCATCCTGGACGCCTGGAATGTGATGCTCTGCGAGGCCGGGGCCGAACACGGCTTCTCCTGTGTCGACGTGTACCACGCCTTCAACGGCGCCGACGGCAACACACCCCCCGGTGATGCCCTGCAAGCCGACTACACCCATCCCTCCCAGCGAGGGAACGACATCATCGCCGGACTCTTGGCCGAGGTCGAGGTTCACAGCGCGACCGGCTAGTCCGATGGGAGTGTCGTCCTGATAGCCGGGTACGCCGGCAAAGGCCGGCCACCCCTCTCTCCTCGGTTGAGGTGTTCGATGCGGGATCGAGGACGTCTGACCCGAATACCGATCCAGAATCGCCTCGGGACCGAATAGAGGTCATGAGACTTGAAGAGAGACGATGGGTCAATCGACCACGCAACGAAGCATTCGAGTACACGGCCGACTTCTCGAACATCCAGGACTGGGACCCCGGAGTGGTCACATCTCGGAAACTGACTCCTGGTCCGGTCTCCAGGGGCACCGAGTTCGCCCTGGAGGTCAAGTTCGGAGGAGGTACCACGCCAATGGTCTATGAGATCACCGAGTACGAACCCGACTCCAGGGTCGTCCTGGTTGGCCGGGGAGAGAAGCTCGACGCGGTCGACGACATCCGATTCGACACCCAGGACAACATGACGGCGATCCAGTACACGGCCGACCTCTCCTTCCACACCTCTCTCCGATACCTGACCCGAATCCTCTCCAAGCGGCTGAAGAAGGTGGGGACAGAGGCCCTCGATGGGCTGGCCGCCGAACTCGACCGATGAACCCGCTGTCGATCGCCGGCTTCACCAACCTCGGCTACCGGCTCCACGCCCGGCGCCACGATCCTCTCGACGGCTCCATGGACGGGAAAACGGTGGTCATCACCGGCTCGACCGGCGGGCTTGGATTGGCCGCCGCGACAGCCCTGGGCAGGATGGGAGCACGGCTGGTGATCGTCGGTCGCAGTCCCGAGAAACTCGAAAGGGCAGTGTCCACGATGCCCGGCGAGGTCACCGTCTACGCCGCGGACCTGAGCTTGCTGTCCGAGGTCCGTGTTCTCGCCAACCAGATCAGCTCCGATGAAGAGCGAGTTGACGTACTCGTCAACAACGTCGGCGTCCTCCTGCCGACGCGGTCCATGACGCCTGAGGGACTGGAGTTGACGTTCGCGACCAACCTGGCAGGTCACTTCGTGCTGACCAACCTCCTGGCGCCGAAACTCGTCGAGACGGGCACATCGAGGATCATCAACGTCACCTCTGGCGGGATGTATTCGGAGCGTGTCAGACCCGATGACCTCCAGTTCGCGCAAGGCACCTACTCAGGAACGGCCGCGTATGCGCGGACCAAGCGAGCGCAGGTGATCTTGACCGAACTGTGGGCGGATCGACTGAGAGAAACAGGGGTAACGGTTCACTCCATGCATCCGGGCTGGGCGAGGACCGCAGGAGTGGCTACTTCTCTCCCCACGTTCAACAAGCTCATGCGGCCGTTCCTGCGTACTCCCCAGCAGGGGGCCGATACGATCGTCTGGCTCGCGTCGACGCCTGAAGCATCCCAGTCGAGCGGTCGATTCTGGTTCGACCGGCGCGTCGTACCCACGCACCTCACGGAATCGACCCGGGAGTCCGAGACGGAGCGCATCGAACTCTGGGACGCGCTGGTTGCGATCACTGGCTCAGACCTCGAGCTCCTGGACCCGCCGAGAACCGGACACGGGCCGACTCGTAGGCAGCTATCGCCCTGACTCGTGCCTCGGCGTGATCGACGATCGGGGCTGGGTAGGTGACTCCCAGGGTGACGCCGCGCGAAGTGAGGACGTCGCCGGGGAGCTCCCACGGGGCGTGGATCTCCGAAGACGACAGGTTGGACAGCTCGGGAATCCAACGCCTGATGTACTGGCCTTGGGGATCGAACTTCCTCGACTGCGTCACCGGGTTGAGTACGCGGAAGTAGGGCGCGGCGTCGGTGCCGGTGCCAGCCACCCACTGCCAGTTCCCCACGTTTTGGGCGGTGTCGCCATCCAGCAGGTGGCGGCGAAACCAGCGCTCCCCATGCCGCCAATCAACGAGCAGGTCCTTCACGAGGAAGCTCGCCGCGATCATGCGCACCCGGTTGTGGACCCATCCCTCGGCCCTGAGTTGGCGCATGCCCGCATCGACGATCGGGTAGCCGGTGCTGCCTTGTTTCCACGCGGCCAGGCCTCGCTCGTCGTCTTCCCAACGCATGGCCTGATACTCCGGGCGTGCGCTCTCCCTGACTGTGTGCGGATTCGCTGCCAGGAAGTGACCGAAGAAGTCGCGCCATGCCAGCTGTCGGATGAACGGGTCCCGTGCGGGGGAGCACCTCGCCAAGCGGCGGACCACCGCCGCCGCACTCAGCCATCCGTACGTGAGGTCGATGGAGAGACGGCTGGTTGCCTCGAGGTCGGGCCTGTCCCGCCCGGCCACGAGCTGGTCGATCTGTGCCGCGAATCGTTCGAGCCTCGCCCGGGCCAACCCTTCGCCGGCATCCGGGTGATCTCCGTCCGGGAGCCCTGAGCCGGGCTCGTCGGTGATCACGGTGGTGGATGATCGGCGTTCGGCGGGGAGAGGGAGCTCGGACCATGCCCGATAGAAGGGGGTGAAGACCCGGTAGTTCGAGCCGGACCGCGTCAGTACCGTCCCGGGAGCGTGGACGTAGTTCCCCTCGTGCGTCACGAGGTCGGTGGATGTCGACACCCCGTTGTCACGCATGACGCCGAACGGAGTGACCTCCCTGTTGACATGGACCTTGTGGGGGCCAAGTCCAGGAAGCACCTCGCGCGGATCTCCATACTCCACTCGAAGCCGGCCACCCTTCCGCGCAAGGGATTCGTCGAGTCGCCGAAGTCCCCCGACCAAGTGGGACCTGCGACGCTCGGAGACGCGGTCGAACAGGCGAGGGTCGATGACGAAGAGAGGAACGACCTCGTCGGCCATCGAGCCCGCCGCCCAGGCGGGGTTGTCCTCGAGCCTGGCATCGCGGCGAAACCAGACGATCTCGCGCCCCATCTACGAATCGCCGCCTGGACTCGCCTCCCCGACCACCCAACTGTCGATGGATGCCCAGAGGTCGAACAGCCAATCGACACGGTCGGCACTCCCTTCCGGGATCTCGGCTCTCGGAATACGCACGAACCGCATCGCGATCGTCGACCCGACGAGATCACCCTTCCAGATGTCCTTGATCCGGGCGAAACCCTCGAGCCCACGATGCATCAGGACCACGACGTCTGCCTGGGAAGCGTCGAGAAGGGCGAGGGTCCCACCCGGTTTGGGCGGAAGAACACTGCGAAGCGCCCTGGCGACCTCCCCGATCCTCCCGGGTTCCCCTTTGAGACGGTTGGCGTATCGGATCCTCTTCTTCTCGGTGAATCGGGTTCCTTCCGGGAAGATCAGAACGGCCTCATCCTCGGCGAGGCCCTCCGCCAGCGCCGTGATCGCCTTCCGCTCTGCTTCCGAGTCGCTCGCGCCCCGGTCGACGAAGTGGTTGGGGAGCAGGAGACCTGCAACGTCGATCGCCGGATCGAGAAGGAGCTCCTTCTTGAGGACGTACTTCAGTTTGAGGTGGTAGGGACGCACGACGAAATGGGCTGGGAGAAGCGTGTCGATCATGGACGCGTGACGGGAGAGCAGCAGGAAGGGGCCCGGCAGGATGGCGTCCGAGCCCGTCACCTCGAACCCGAGCCCGAAGAATGCTCGAACGGCCCTGAAGTTCCAGGCCGCCCAGCCCCTCTGCAAGGCGAAGGTCAACGCCAGCGAGCGGGAGCGGCCCAGGACCCTGACGAATCCCATGGCAACGAGCGCCCAGGCTTCTCCCATGAGATAGACCCAGCCGAATACCAGGAGCCGCAGGGCCATGAACGGTCTGCCCGCAGTGACGCGGCGGCCGACGTCCACGGCCAGTGCGATGAGCACCAAGGCGGGGGCCAGCAGGGTTGTGACCGCCAGGACGACGTAGATCGACGGCACGGTCACCAGTCGACGCAACAGGGTGTTGTCGATCATCAGAAGCATCACCCTACGTTCGGAGACGGGCGCCCGGCAGATGACACTCCGGGCGCGCCCCGGTGCAGGTCCCGTTTGGGTCTTCGCGGCCCGCGCAACTGAGCCCCCGCCTCCGCCACGGCCTGACTCCGGCTCCATCCCGGGACGGGCGCAGTCAGCTCCACCTCACCTGTTGGGTGAGTCGCCAGCGGTCGAGCAATGCCGGACGGCCCTCCAACTCGACCTCGTTTCCGCGGTTCCAGAGAGCGAGGTAGATCGCCACCGCCGACCCGGTGATGGTGGCCTCGGTGTCGGCTGCCTCGTCGCCCGGGTCGACGGTGAGCTGTTCGGCAACCCGAACGGTCCACCGGCGCGGGGTGTCGGTGGGGGCGACCGAAACGGCGTACTCCTCACCGTCGAACAGCTTGGACTTGCCACGGGTGAAGAAGCCGCGCAGCAGCTCGTCGATCCCGTCGATCGCCAAGGGAGTGCCGATGTCAGCCTCGGCGGTCGTCGGGAATCGGCCAAGCGTGGCCGTGAGCGCATCGATCATGTGGATCGTCGTCTCGTGGGCTTGGCGCCGAGCCCAGAACTGGCGGGGGGCCGGGGAGTCTCGGAGAAACGTCATCGCGGTGAGGTCTTCGGGCGCCTCCTCGAGCGCGGCAACGACCTCCTGGACTCCTTCGTCGTAGAAGGAGCCCAGGTCATCGACCGTCTCACGGATCTCGGTCTGGGTCGGGAGCGCCTCGGGGTCGATACCCGTCACGCGGGCGGCAGCCCACCGATGCACCATGGTCTGGTGAGCCAGCAGGGCCCGCACGTCCCAACCGGGACAGGAGGGAACGGACGTCTGCTCTTCCACCGATGCGGCCAAGCGGCCGAGGCGGTCAGCTGAGGTGCGCAACGCATCGAGGTGGTCCGAGAAGGTCAGCGAGGTGGGCACGCCGCCATCCTACGGACTGGGTGCGACGCAACTCGCCCGAGCCCGTGTCTCAGAGGTGCGGCCCGATTTCCTGGGCGATGCGCTGCATGATCTCCACCTGACGGGGGTGGGCGAGGGTGGGGAAGAAGCAGCGAGCCACGAACTCGACCGGGACTCCGGCCTGGTCCCGGAGGTCGAGGAGTCTCTCGACGATCCGTTCGGAAGGCCCTACCAGGGCATCCGTGTGACGGATCGATGCCAGCTCGGCCTCCGTCATCGGGGGCGCCATGCCGATCGGCCCCGACCGGGTGGCAGACGCCTCCATGTCGTCGTACTTCCACTCCATGTTGCGGATGTGGAACTCAGCTTCTCGCCATCCTGCCGCGGCAGTGTCGGCGGGGAACACGGCCGAGTAGTGGATGAATCGGAAGTCGGCGGGGTCCCTTCCTGCCCGGTCCAGTTCGTCGAGGGCCCATCGGACCTGTTGTACGAATGTCTCGACGGGTGCCAATCCGAAGAAGCCCTGTGCTTCCCGGGCGGCTCGACGTATCGACCGCTCCGCCGACCCGCCGATCACGACGGGAATCGGTACGTGTGGCGTCGGTCGTACGCCGAGGAGCGGGAGGTCGTAGATCTCCCCGTCGTGGTGGAACGGTTCCCCGGTCCATGCCTGGGGAAGGATGGCGAGGATCTCGTCCATGGCCCGTCCACGCGCATGAATGTCCATGCCCAGTCCTTCGAACTCGATCGGGTTCCAGCCGATCCCGAGCCCGAGGGTGAGTCGCCCGTTGCTCAGCAACTGGACGGTGGCGGCATCCTCGGCCAGGCGGATCGGGTCATGCAGGGGGGCGAGGAGCACGCCGGTTCCGATCTCGATGGCGGACGTCGCCGCGGCCATTGCCGCACTCACGACCAGCAAGGAGGGCATGTAGCCGTCGTCTACGAAGTGGTGCTCAGTCGTCCACACCGAGGAGAAACCCAGCCGCTCGGCTTCGACGGCCAAAGCGATGGTCTCCTCGTAGGCTGCGGACCAGTCGGGGTCCTCGGGCCGACGTTGGGCGCTGAGTAGTCCGAATCCGAGGTGCACCGGCCGATCCTAGGGACGCTGATTGGTCCACGACTGACGCCGTCCCGATCACCGTCGTGACCGCAATCGACGACTCGACCTGACCCACCCGGCCCTGTGGGTATGCCAGCGGGATAGCCTGCCTGTGACGACACGAAAGGACCACCCATCATGATGAGCGATCGCCTCGCCGTCGCCTACAACGACCAGATCACCCTCGAGTTCGCCTCTTCGCACGCCTACCTGCAGTTGGCCGCCTACTTCTCCGATGCCAGCCTGACCGGGTTCGAGTCGTGGATGCGGGCCCAGGCCGAGGAGGAGCGCATCCACGCCCTCAAGTTCTTCGACTTCGTGCTCGACCGCGGCAACCGGGTGGAGCTCGGCCCGATCGCCGGCCCGGGTGGGATGCCCGCCAGCCCGGTCGAGGCCTTCGAGGTCGCCCTCTCCCACGAGCACAAGGTGACCAAGGCGATCCAGGACCTCCACACCCTCGCCCGCGAGGAGGGCGACGGGGCGTCCAACGCGCTGTTGGAGTGGTTCCTCACCGAGCAGGTGGAGGAGGAAGCAACCGTCGGTGAGATCCTCGGCCAACTCCGGTTCGCCGACGGGAACACAGCGGCCATCCTCATGCTCGACCGCGAGTACGCCGGCCGGCCGGGCCCCGCACCCGCCCAGGCCTAGGGAACGAACCCGGAAGCGCTAGCCCGTCGGGCTGGCCGGTTCTGTCATCGCGTCAATGGCCTCGCGGGCTGACCACTCTCGTCCGATCGCCCGTTGCGACTCTGCCCCGTCCCCCAGCTCGGTGACGATGCGCTCGATGGCTCGGTCCCGCCTCGGTTGGAACTCGTGCCAAAGGACCGACCCGCCCTCGGTGAGCGCCTCGGAGGCTCCCCACAGCCGGGCCGCACCTTCGAAGTCGCCCTCCTTCACCAGCAGGTCAAGCACGCAGGCGACGAAGAGGTGCCGGACAAAGGCGTCGCTCTCAGCTTCTGGGTTCCGAAAGACCGTCGCCAGCCCCCTCCGAAACCGGTCGTGGCTGCCCTCCAGGCCCTCGTCACAGTCGCAGAGGGCGAGGCACGCCTCGGAGATCACCGCCGGCTGGTCCAGGCGTCCTTCGCGGGCAGCCGCCAAGGCACTCGAGTAGGCGTCTCGTGCGCGGTCGGGGTGGCCGAACTTGAGCTCGGAGCCGGCCACCTGCCAGTACTGCTCGACCAGTCGCTGCTGGGACTTGAGGGCCCTGGATGCTTCCACGGCTTCGGCGAACCGACGCCGGGTCTCGGTCTCGTCCCCCATCCGGGAGGCCCACTCCGCCAGGTTGCCGAGCGAGACGGCCACGCCGGCGGCGTCGCCCAGCCGGCGCGCCACTTCGAGCGCCTCCTCGTTCAGCTCGCGTGACTCCTCGGTCGGCCCTCCGGTGATCTCCATCAACGCCGCCAGGTTGATCAGCGCCGCCGAATACGTGCGCTTGAGGACCTCCCGCTCGATCCCCTCGGCGTCGAGTTCGCGATAGAACTCGAGAGCGCGCCCCAGGATCTCGACAGGATTCCCTTCCGCTGCGGGGACCCACCCCATCAAGGTGCCCCAGCCCAGGAGCCCTTGGGCGAGCACCTCCTTGGGTGCGACGCCATCGGCGGCCTTCACGCACCTGATGAGCCACTCGATCCCCTCCGACCAGGTGGAGGTGAACCACCAGTAGCGCCAGAACGCCCCGGCGATCCGCAACGCCAGCACCGGTTGGCCGGCCTCCAGACCCCACGTCATTGCCTGCCGCAGGTTGTCGAGTTCACGACTGACCCGGTCCCACCACACGGCCTCGTCGGGACCGCGGATGTTCCGGCCTGCCTCCACCGCCAGCGCCCAGAAGTGCTCAGCGTGCCTGGCCCGGAACTCGTCGGCGTGCTCCGATTCGTCGAGGCGGTCCCTCGAGAACTGCCGGATCGTCTCCAATAATGCGTAGCGCTCAGCACCCTTGGTGGTGTCGGCTACGACGAGGGACTTGTCGACGAGCTGGGGAAGAAGCTCGAGCACGGCGAACTCGTCGAGGTCCCCTCCCGCGGCCACGTCCATCGCCGATTCCAGCGCGAACCCGCCCTGGAACACCGACAGGCGTTCGAACAGGGCGCGCTCGGCGTCGTCCAACAACCGGTAGGACCAGTCGATCGCCGCCATCAGCGTCTGCTGCCTCGGGAGTGCGGTTCGGCTTCCGCCGGTGAGCATCCGGAACCGCTTGTCGAGGTTGTCGGCGATCTGCGACGGGCTGAAGGTCCGCAGCCTCGCCGCGGCCAGTTCGAGGGCCAGCGGCATCCCGTCGAGACGGCGACAGATCTCGGCGACACTCGCGGCGTCCTCGGCCGACATGCGGTAGTCGGGTTTGGCGGCAGCCGCCCGTTCGAGGAAGAGGCGTACCGAGTCGAAGTGGGCGATCTCGCCCGGGTCGTGCTCGGACTTGGACGGGATCCCCAGCGACCGCAGCCCGAATGCGACCTCGCCGTTCACCCCCAGGAGCTCCCGGGTGGTGGCGATGACCCGCACGTTGGGGGCACCTGCGGTGATGGCGGCCGTCAGGGTGGCGGCGGCATCGATGAGGTGCTCGCAATTGTCGATGATGAGGAGCGAGTGGTGGTCCGCGAGGAACTCGACGATGAGCTGCTTGATGGGGCGGCCGGGGACCTCCGCGATGCCCAGGGTGCGGGCAACGAGATTGTCGACGTGGTCGGGATCGGTCACCGGGGCCAGTTCGACGAACCACACCCCGCCCGGGAACTCGGAACCGATGTCCGCCGCGACCTGCAGGGCGAGGCGGGTCTTTCCCGCTCCCCCGACGCCGGAGATGGAGACCACCCGCGCGCCCCTCAGGAGCTTGGCGACCTCCTCCATCTCCTGTTGGCGACCCACGAACGACGAGACCATCGTCGGGAGGTTGTTGGGCACCACGTCGGCGGTGACCAGTTCGGGGAACTCGGACTCCAACCCCTCGGCGAGAACCTGGAACACCTGTTCGGGCTGGGAGAGGTCCCGCAGTCGATGCTCGCCCAGGTCCTTGAACGAGACCGCCGGCAGATCCTCGGCGATGCGTCGGGCAACCACGCTCACGAGCACCTGCCCACCGTGGGCCGCCGACATCAGCCGGGCCGTGCGATTCAGCGCGGGACCGAAGTAGTCGTTGTCGCGTTCCTCCACCTCCCCGGTGTGGATGCCCATGCGGGAGGCCAGGGGTCCGACGTCGGGGAACGACCGGGCGGCCATCTGCTTCTGGTGGTCCACCGCGGCTTCTATGGCCGCGCCGGCGGATTCGAATACCGCAATGAACCCATCACCCGTGTGCTTGAAGACCGTGCCGCCCCTGGCGTCGACGACCTTCCCGGAGATCTCGTCGTGCTCGGCGAGGGCGGAGCGCATCGCGTCGGGGTGGGTGTCCCACAGGCGGGTCGAGCCGACGATGTCGGCGAACAGGAAGGTGGCGGTCCCCATTGGGCGAGGGTAGTGGGCAGGGCAGCCGCGCGCCCGGAGGGCCCCGTCCGGGCAGCTGCACGAACAGGGACCGAGCCAGGACGGTGTCTGCTGGATCACGTAGGTGTTGCCGTCGGGGGCTCGGAGGAAGAACCAGCCGTACCCCGCAAGGTCGGGGGAGCGATGGAACTGCTGGAACGCCGAAGTGAGCTCGGACCCGTCCATCCCGACCCCGGTATCGGCGACGGTGCTCCCGGCCCAGGCCTCGGCCCCACCATCAGCCGTGACCTGGTCGAAGCTCATGGCGGGACGATCCGCTTGGACTCGACACCCGGGGAGGGGACCACTGCCAGGGTCACGCTTCGCTTTCAAACGGTCGATTGGTCGCGGAACGAGTCGCGTCTGATCTGCTGCTCCCGGATCGCCAGTCAATCAGTCAGCACCGCGAGCTGAGAGCTTCGGGAGAGACCACCCGAATGCCACCACAACGCGGGTTGGTCAAGCCGGCGACGGCTCAGCGGACCTGTTCGATGCCGGCCCCGGTCCCCCACGAGGCGTCGGCGGTGAGAACCAGGCTGTCAAGGCGCTGCCCGAGCGCCATGCAGAGGCGGTCCGCGATCGAGAGGCCTTCACCGGCTCGCCACCGGGCCGCGGCCCATTCTGCGTCGTCAGCGGTTACCGGGGTCACCTCCAGCGAGTAGCTCATGAGCAGCGCCCGGGCGAGATCCCAGTCGCGCCCGGCCGCCCGGATCTTCTGGGCGACCTCTGACCAGTTGACGGCCCCGCAGACCGCGCCCTCTTCAAGGTGTCGCTCCACCAGTCCGGCCCCGGGCTCCCCCTGGAGGTAGGTCAGCACGGCCGAGGCATCGACGATGGTCACGCCGCGTCTTCCTCCGTGGCCGCCGCGCGCCGATCGGCCAGGAGCTCGCCCACCAGGTCCAGGCCCGTGAGTTCGGCGCGCACGCGATCACGCAGCTGTTTCCGGGTGAGGAGCGCCACGCCTCCGGGAGCCTCGAGCATGACCAGCACCGTGCCTTCCGTGAGGTCGGCACGCTGTCGCAGCTCGGCCGGAATGACGAGGCGGCCCCGGTCTCCCACTGTAACTTGATAGGTCCCACTCATGCAGCGATCGTACCACAGTGGTAACTGACATGGGAGAGGATGTGGATGGAGTTCTGACTTCGCGAAGCTCATGAGTGAAACGTACGCCTGTCTTGGTCCGTCGGACCCACCGCCAGCGAGGCGCCGCCACCAGGTCAGCGGGACACGAAGAGGATGATGAGGGGAGCGATGATGAAGACCCCGACCAGGTATGCGGCGATCAGGGACTTGTGTCTGTCGGCGATGGCGGCGGTGCGGGTCGCGAGTCGGATCGGTATCCCTCTGAGCAGGGGGACCGGGTAGAACAGCAACGTGCCCAGGACGTTGAACGTCAGGTGTGCCAGCGCCACCTTCAGCGCCTCCGGGGAGACGATCGCCACCGAGGCCAGGAGGGCGGTGATGGTCGTTCCCATGTTCGCGCCCAGCGTGACCGGGTAGGCGTTTCGGAGCGTGAGCAACCCCGTGGCGGCGAGCGGGACGAGGATCGACGTCGTGATGCTCGAGCTTTGGACTGCCATGGTCACGACCAAGCCGACCAGCATCGCTGCCAGGCCGCCACCCTTCCCCAGTACGCCGTTGATCGCACTCTCGATCCGACCGGACATCACGGTCTTCATCTGCCGGGTGATCACCCACAATGAGAGAAACACCAGGACGATCCCCGTCCCGAGCAGCGACAACCCGACTCCTGTCGGGTTGAGGAAGGACGTCGAGGGCGGCCTGGACCAGCTTGATCGGCGCCTCGATGGCTCCCTTGATGGGACTTGATCCGCTCACCGGTGGGAGGACGCCGGTCACAAGTGTGCTCAGCCAGGACGCAATCCGAGATACCACGCCGAACGCCACTTCCAGGGGGAGCAGCACCGCCACGGTCAGGATGTTGAAGTAGTCATGGACCGTCGCTGCCGCAAATGCCAGGCGAAAGTGATGGCCGTGGCGGAGGTGACCCAACGACGCAAGGGTGTTGGTGATCGTGGTGCCGATGTTGGCCCCCATGACCATCGGCACCGCAGCTTCGAAAGGAAGGACCCCGGCTCCCACCAGGCCAACGATGGTCGATGTGGTCACCGATGAGGACTGGACGAGGGCCGTCGCCAAGAGTCCGGCAGCGAGGCCCGCGAGCGGGTTGGCGACGGCGTCGAAGATGGAGTCCACGGCATCCCCGCCGAAGCCGCCTATCCCCTTCTCGAGGGCCTTGATCCCGACGAGGAACAGAAAGAGGAACAGACCAACGGTGGTGAGCCTGACCAACGTCAGGGTCCACGGGGGAAAATGCCGGACAGTCCCGTCCGAGGCTTGGTCTCCGTCTCCCATGAGGCGACCGAGATTCTACGACCCGCCAACCGATATCAGCACCCCGCCCCAACGCGACGTGCGCCAGGTCCCAAGCGCCGAAGGACCGGCGAACACGGCCCGCCCACCCGACGCGGTCGAAGATAGGTTGGTGCGGTATGCGGGCTCGTACTGCGTTCCTCACCCTGTGCCTCGGGCTTGCTGCGTGTACCGGGTTGGAGCCACTCACCGAGACGTTGTCGGAGCGGGTCGCGATCGAGACCGTCAACCTCCCTGGGCGGTTGTGGGACCCCTTCATGCCGCCCCTGTCCGATGGCAATCCGGTCACCATCGAGGGCCTGCTCACGGTGCCGGTCACCGACACCCCAGTTCCCGCGGTCATCCTGATGCACGGGTGTGGGGGGATCGGTGGTGGCGAGCTTGGGTGGGTGGAGGACTTGGAGGAAGCTGGGATTGCGACCCTGCTGGTGGACAGCTTCGCGGGCCGCGGTGTCGGCGAGATCTGCTCGGGTCGAGAGACCGTCAACGTTGGGAGCATGCTCGTGGACGTGTATCGAGCCGCGGAGGTGCTGGACAGCCATCCGCATGTCGACGGCTCGCGGCTTGCGGTCATGGGCCTCTCATTCGGCGGCAGATCGTCTTTGTGGTCGGCATTGACGCGGTTCCAGGAGGCGTACGGTGGTCGCCCCTTGGCCGGCTACGTCGCGTTCTACCCCTCGACCTGCTTCATCCGCCTAGAGAACGAACACCTGGTAGCGGGCGGACCCATCCGGATCTTCCACGGAACCGACGACGACTGGACGCCCATCGGCCAGTGCCAGGACTTCGTGGGTCGATTGACGGCCCAAGGCGTCGACGCTGTCCTCCATGAGTACCCGGGCGCTCTCCACGCCTTCGACGACGCTGCGTTGGCCTGGGGGGTCAGTCACCTCAGTCTTGACGACGTCAGCCCACGCAACTGCTCCTTCGTCGAGGAGAGCGGGGCCATCATGGACCCGGAGACCGGAGCCGTGGCAGGGGTCGGGTCGACGTGCGTGGAGCGCGGCGTGCATACGGGATACGACGCGAAGGCGAGAGACGCAGCCAAGACGGATCTCATTGCGTTCCTCTCTGAGATCTTCAGCCGGTAGCCAACACCTCGGGCTGGGAAGCCGACCGCGCGGAGCGCTGGTCGGTCAGGACTCTCGGGTCTCGCACTGTCGTGCGGTGGCAGCGATGGCGTGCTGGGCCGCGGCTCCCCGCAGCACAGCATCGCGGTCCGGGGTGCCCGGGAGGCGGTTGGGCCGCGAACCATGGGAGAGGTGGAGGATCTGTCCGGTGGCGAGCCGCCCCTCGCCGAGGAGGCGTTGGGTGTACGCAAAGGCTCCCGCTCGATCTGCCGGGTCGTGGTCGGGTTGGTCCTCTGCGTTCTCGAGGACGTTCTCCCAGAGGGGGTACGTGTCGAAGTAGGTGACGCAGGGAGAGATGACCTCCAGGAAGGCGAACCCCCTCCCGCTTCGGGCGTGGCTGATGGCTGCCCGGGTGAGGGTGACGAGCTGGGGGAAGTGCCCGGTGTAGCCGCGGGCCAGGAACGTGGTGGCCCCGATCGAGAGGCCGAGTGAGATCCCGTCGAGGGGGGTTTCGTCGTGGGAGGGGGAGTGGAAGGTGCGGGTGGGTGAATGCTGACCCTTGGTGAGCCCGTAGGTCTGGTTGTTCATGAGGATGTAGACCATCGGCAGGTTGCGCCGGAATCCGTGGACCAGGTGACCGGCACCGATCGCATACCCGTCGCCGTCGCCTCCGGCTGCGATCACACACAGGTCGGGGTTGGCCAGCGCTGCGCCGGCGGCAGTCGGGAGCACCCGGCCGTGCATGGCGTGGTAGCCGTAGGTGCCCAGGTTGTTCTGGATGGTGCCCGAGCACCCGATCCCAGCCAGGATCAGGGTCTCATGGCTGGGGACCTCTTCGGCGGCGAGGGCGATGCGAAGTGCGTTCTGGACTCCGAAGTGGCCGCAGCCGGCACACCAGATCGGGACAGCGGGGTCGTACGTCTTGGCGGTCATCCGAGCTCCGCCTCCTGCTCGACGATCAACGAGTGGAGGTCGGCGGGGCGGTGTACCGTCCCGTCGTACCGCCCCACGGACACCAGACGGGACGCGTCGATCCCCTGGGAGAGGAGCACTCGTCGGTACTGGCCATCGTGGTTGTGCTCGACCACATACACCCGGTCGAGGGAGCCGATGAACGTCACGAGGTCGTCACCCACCGGCCACAGGGTGCGAACCTGGGCTGCCCGGATCGCAGTCCCGGCCTGGGTGAGTCGTTCTGCGACCTCGGCGATCACGCCGGTCTGCATCCCGAACCCGAGGATCCCGAGGCGGGCATCCGGGGGACCCGTAACCCGGAGGCCGGGCAGGTAGGGGCTGATGGTCTCGATCTTCCTGGCTCGCTTGTCCACCATCGCCACCCGATTCGAGGGGTTGGTGGAGACCCGGCCCCATTGGGTGTGTTCGTTGCCGGTCACCAGGTTCTCGCCGCCCACCGTCCCAGGGAACGCCCACCCGGAGATCCCGTCGGGGGTGATGGCGTACCTCCGGTACTCCCCCATCCCGGCGAGGTCGGCTTGGGAGACGGTTCGCCCCGGGTGCACCTCCGCCGACGCTGGGTCGAAGGCGTCGACGGTACTGCTGTCCTGGGCGACCGCCTGGTCCATGGCCAAGTACACGGGTCCTTGGAACACATCCGCCAGGTTGGTGGCGATGACCGCCAGCTCGTAGGCATCCCGAGGGTCACCCGGGGCAAGCACGAGCCGTGGAAAGTCCCCGGGGGCCCCCGAGATCAACATGCCGATGTCGGATTGCTCGGACTTGGTCGGCATCCCCGTGGAAGGCCCAGCTCGCTGGCAGTCGACCACGACCATCCCGATCTCGGCCGAACCGGCGTGGGACACCGCTTCCTGCATCAGGGCGATCCCGGGACCGGAACTGGCGGTCATGGCCCGCCTCCCGGCCAGCGAGGCTCCCAGCACCATGTTCACCGCGGCCAGTTCGTCCTCGGCCTGAACGACCGTGCCTCCGAGATCGGGTAGCCACTGCTCCAGCCATTCGAGGATCTCGGTCGCCGGCGTGATCGGATACCCGGCGAAGAAGCTCCCGCCTGCAGCGGCAAAACCCATCGCCGTGGCGACATTCCCCGACAACAACATCCGCTCCCCGGCATCTGCCCGGTCCAGGGTCCACACCGCCCCAGCCTCGATGCTGTTGGCGGCATGGGCGAAGCCCTCCGCCATGGCCGCCAGGTTGGCGTTCACCAGCCCTTCCGACAGCTTCGAGAGGGAGCTCCGCAGCGCGGTGTCCGCTTCCGCATCCTCGATCCCCATCAGCCTGGCGACCACGCCGAACGCCAGGCTGTTCTTGTATAGGTCCCGGCGCAGGTCTCGTACCGCCAGGCGACCGAACGGCACCTCGATCACCCTGGCACCGTCGGGGAGGAGTGAACGGTCGATCGGCCCGTCCGAGGAGTCGAACACAACGAACCCGTCGGCGGCCATTCGGCCGGAGGCCCGGTCCACCGCCTCGGGATCGAAGGCCACGACCAGGTCGAGTTCGTCACCCAAGCAGCCTCGACGGCGCACGGAGCCTCGCAGGAACGCCGCCGCCGAGCCGCCCTTGATCCTCGATGCCACGTCCCGGGACAAGTACAGGTGGAACCCGCGGCGGGCGAGGACCTCGCCGATCAGGTTCGCCAGCGTCAGCGACCCGTCGCCGCCCTGGCCGGCGACCATCACCGAGACGTCGTTGCGGGTCACGCCGGCGGACCCGTCGGCGCTCCGGGACCAGTGGTGTAGTACGTCTTGGGATCCAACCACCCTGCTGCCTCCCGCTCCCCGAGGGTTGGCATGAGGGCTGGGTGGGGGCGGTTGGCTTTCTTCCCGGCCGCCAGCTTCTCCAACAGGAACTCCCCGCGGGGCTCGTCGGACAGCGGCCGCGACTCCAGCCAGCCCGCATCCAGCGCTCCTTGCAGGTACCGGTGCCCGGCTTCCGACCGGACCAGCGTGAACGTCCACCCGTCCATGCCGATCCCCCCGGCGCCGATGTCGGCCTGTTCCGCGGAGTAGTCGCGGCAGTACAGGCATGCCGGGCGGGCCCACTCCCGGTACTTCTTCAGTGACGAATCGACCACCGATCCGTCGTCGAGCCGGATCACCACCTTCCCCTTGATGTTGATGTTCTGGATCCGGTGCGGTTCGACGTCGACCAGCTCCGCCAGTCGCTCGATGGACTCATGGGTGAACGCTTCCGAGCAGAAGAGCCCGATCGACAGCACCACGTTTCGCCGATACCACGACGCCATCTCCGAGCGGATGCTCGAGTTCTGGGAGAGCCGAACCCCGTCGATCTGGCACGGCACTCCCACCACCGCAACCGGCTTCACATCCCGGGACATCGCCTCGGCGAACGCCAGGGTGTTGGGGGAATACGTATACCTGGACGCTGCACAGGACAGCACCTCGGCCTCGGTCATCGCCAGCTTGTGCCGGCCTATCTGGTTGTTGTCGGGCATCACGTCGCCCACCACGGCACCGGCGATCTCCCCCGCCTCCAACGCCCACGTCAGCAGCGCAGAGACCATGCCCCCGTCCTGGGCTCTTTCCAGGATGTCGGGCCGGGTCGCCCGCACGTACAGGCCGTAGGAGAAGCGGCCATACCCCACGTCCGAGGCGTCGTGGCGGTATCCCACCACGGCAGCGACGTCGGCATCGGGAGGGCGCAGGACCTGGCACACCTCGACGCACAGCACACACAGGACGCAGGCGTCCGCCCGGGTATCGATCGGACGCTCGTCCGCATAGTCGAAGACGTCGGTCGGGCAGATGGTCACACAAGCCGCGCACCCCACGCACTTCCCGGCGTCGATGACCGTCGACATCAGGAAGTCCACCGCCCGGAACCCGCCACGGTTCAGTAGCCGACGCCACGCAAAGGCCCATTCGGGCGATTCAGGAACCTCGGCAAGCAGACTCAGGTAGCGATCGGTGACCTGGTCATCGGGATCGGCCGTGGTAGTCACCGCCCACGGGTCCCCGGCCCCGGGTGCTCTTCAAGCAGAACCGGTCCGGACTGTGGGTGGAGACCGGGCGCACACGTGGCGAGCAAGAGGGGGGAGGCAGGCCCAGCGGCGTCAGGTGCCATTCCCCAACCCTCGTAGCTCCTCCCACCGATCATCCGAGATCTCCTCGATGGCTCGCTGGGGAACTCGGACGTGGGCATGTGCGAGTTCTACGGCTCGCTCCACCTCTCCCGCCACAACCGCATCGAGGATCTGGCGATGCTCGGTGATCGACTGCTTGAGATCGCCGCGCAGGCCCACGGAGACGAACTGATACCTCCCCATCTGCGCGGTGAGGTTGTCATAGAACCGGGTGAGGTGCACGTTGTTGGCCGAGTGGACGAGCACACGATGGAATCGGTTGTTGGCCTCGAAGAAGCCGGGGGTGTCATTGCGATCCGCCGCCTGCTCCATGGCGTCGCAAGCCTCGGCAAGAGCCTCGATCACGTCCTTGGTCAGCCTGGGCACTGTCAGTTGCATCGCGAAGCCCTCGAGTACCTCTCGCATTCGGTAGGCGTCGAGAAACTCGTCCTGGCTCAGCTCGGAGACGACTGCTCCTCGATGGGGACGGATCTCGATCAGGCCCTCCGCCCGGAGGCGTCCGAAGGCCTCTCTAACGGGACCGCGGCTGACCCCCATCTCTTCGGCCACTGCGACCTCGTTGAGGCCCTCAGCCGGTTTGTAGGTCCCGGCGAGGATCTCCGCCCGCATGTGTTCGTAGACCTGTTGGCTCAGTGTCCTGTTCTCAACGGCCACTCCGCGTTCCTCCTGGCGATGAGTTCGATCGGGCCCCGACAAACGTCCGGGCCGTGGCCGTGCGGATTCTACGTCGGCCCAAACAGCGGCTAGGCACCCGTCGTTCTCCGGCGTGTCATCAGGCTTCACCGAGGACGATGAGCCGGCGGATCTTCTCGAGGTCGGTGATCTCGGCCGAGTTGAATTCCTCCACGATGGTGCCCCGATCCATCACCAGCAGCCGCTCACTGGCACCGATGGCGAGGTCCAGGTTCTGCTCCACGATGAGGAGGGTGACTCCTTCGTCCCGAAGGCCGAGCAGTGTCTCCTTGATCTGCCGCACCAGCAACGGGGCGAGCCCCTCCGTGGGCTCGTCCATGATCACGAGTTTGGGGTCCGTCACGAGGGCTCGAGCGATGGCGAGCATCGATCGTTCTCCTCCCGACAGGCTGGTCGCCGGTGCCTTGGATCGCTCTTCGAGGATCGGGAAAAGTTGGTGGATGCGGTCCAGACCGACCGGTGCTGCCGCCCGTTGTGCCGCCAGGGCGAGATGCTCGCCGACCGACAGTGATGGGAAGAGCCGACGACCCTGGGGAACGAGCGCCAACCCGCGGCTCATCAGTGCCGAGCTGGGGAGGGTGTCCAGGCGCTCTTGCCCATAGAGAATCGAGCCTTGGGTCGTTGGGCCCATGCGAAAGATGGATTCCACCAAGGTGGTCTTGCCGACGCCATTGCGACCGACGACCGCCACCGACTCGCCCTCGTTGATGGTGAGCTCGACTCCATGGAGGACGTGGCTGGCGCCACGCCACGCATCGAGTCCTTGGATCGAGAGGAGGGGGCTATTCGGAGCCAAGGTAGATCTCCTTGACCCGCGGGTCGGCCTTCACCTCTTCGGTGGATCCGGTCATCACTTCGGCGCCCCGGTGCAACACCGTGATGGTGTCTGCGAGGGCGAACATGACTTCCATGTCGTGCTCGATGATGACCGTTGTGAGCGACTCGGACATGGTCGAAAGGAGCTCCACCATCGAGTTCCTTTCGGCGACCGATAGGCCTGCGGTTGGCTCGTCGAGCAACAACACCGATGGCTCGGCCGCCAGGGCGAGGGCAAGTTCGACCTTCCGTTTGTCACCGTAGGACAGCTCCGAGATCGGCCGGTCGGCCACTGCCGTGAGTCCGACGTCCTCCAGGATCTGCCTGGTGCGGCTGGTGCTCTCATCCGCGGCGAGGTAGGAGCGCCACCACGAGTGCCGCTCATCGAGGTGTGACAGCGCTCCCAAGAGGACGTTCTCGAAGGTCGTGAGCGTCGGCATGAGGTTGGTGATCTGGAAGGTGCGGCCCAGTCCCATCCGGGCCCGCAACGCCGCAGGGTGGTCGGTGACGTCCACACCTGCCAGCGTGACCGTGCCGTCCGTGATGGGCGCGAATCCGGTGATCGCGTCGAAGAGGGTGGTCTTACCGGCGCCGTTGGGTCCGAGGATCCCGTGGTGGCCGCCGGTTGGGATGGCGAGCGTGACCTCGTTCACGGCGACCAGGCCGCCAAAACGAACTGAGATCCGATCGATCATGAGGGCGTTGGTAGTCACGACTCCCCCTCCGCTCCGACGGGTTCACCCCGCCGGTGGGGACCAAGCCGTGTCCGGATCCTGGGGATGATGGAGGTGATCCCGTCCGGGATCAACAGGACGGTCAACACATAGAGGATCCCGAGGACCATGGGCCAGAGCGTTGTCTGCCCGGTCAACACGGTCTGGCCGATCTTCAACAGGACGCCCGCAAGGAACGGTCCCCAGAGCGAGTTGCGTCCGCCTACGACCACGGCCAGCAGGAACGTCGCCGAGAGGCGCCAATCGAGCGTGCTGGGCCCAACGAACTGGTTGTAGAACACGAACCAGACGCCGAGCAACGCCCCGAAAGCAGCGGAGATCATGAAGACCAACGACCTGTGGAGGTTCACTCGGTACCCGAGGGCGCTCATGCGTCGATCAGCGTCCCTGACCCCCAACAGGCTGAGCCCGAACGGGCTTCGCGCCATCCGGGAGACGACGATGAGCGTGATGGCGATGAGTCCCACAGTGGCGACGAAGAAGCCTTCCGTGGTGGCCAACAGGTCCCCGATGAGGTAGGGCCGGGGGACTCCGGCGATACCGTTCTCCCCGCCGGTGAATTCGCCACCCCGTACCGCTATCCCCCACATGACCTGCCCGAAGGCCAACGTGACGGTGATGAACCCGAGACCTCGCAGGCGGATCAGGAAGGGCGCCACGGCAGCCGCGATTGCCACCGTTGCTCCGATGGACACCAAAGCGGCCACCATCGGGTCCATGTCAAACCGGGCGATGAGAAGGGCCACCCCGTAGCCGGCGGTTCCGAAGAAGGCGGCATGGCCAAGACTGGGAAGCCCGGCATATCCGATCATCAGGGCGAGGCTGGCGGCAACTCCGCCGTAGATCAGGGACTGGGTGGTCAGCCCGATCCAGTAGTTGCCCGCGAAAAGCGGTAGGAACGCCAGGACCGCCGCACCGCCGAGGATGGAGAGTTCGCGCCTCATTCGTAGGCTCGTCCCATCAGGCCCTGGGGACGAACGATTAGGATGAGGATGACGGGGAGAAACAGCGTCACCGAACTCAGTGCCGGGAAGGACGCCTGCCCAAAGGCGTGGATCACGCCAACCACCATGGAAGCGACCAGGGCCCCGGTCAGGCTCCCCATGCCGCCCACCACCATAACGATCACCGCCAGAATGAGTACCTCGAAGTCGAGGCCGACATGGAGACCGAACACCGGTGCGGCCAGCACACCCGTGAACCCCGCCAGTGCGGACCCGACCCCGAAGACTGCGGCAAACACCTTTCCGACCGGGATCCCCATGGCGGCGGCCATGGGACGGTCGTCGACACAGGCGCGGATCATCGCTCCGGTCATCGACTTCTCCCAGAAGAACCACAGGGCTACGCCCGCCGCCAACGCCAAGACGATCAAGGCGATCCGATATGCGGGGTACGTGACCCCGAAGAGACCCACACCTCCGCTCAGGAACTCAGGAGGTCGGAGCCTGCGAGGCGTACCGCCGAAGACCTGCAGGGCTCCGTTGGACAAGATGAAGGCGATTCCCAATGTGAGCAGGACCTGGTTGAAGGTGCTCCCCAAGAGCACCTTGGTGAAGGACTGTTGCAGTACCAGTCCCAGCGCCCCGGCGGTCAGTGCTCCCACCGCCAGGCCGATCCCGAAACTCCCAGTGGCTTCGATCGCCACCAGGCCCGCGTAGCCACCCACCAGGAAGAGGGCACCGTGCGCAAGGTTGAGAATCCGCATCAAACCCGTGACGATGGTGAGACCTGCCGTCACAAAGAACAGCATTGCACCGGTCGTGAGGCCATTGGCCACCTGGAAGATCCAGAACCTCACTGATGGGCTTTGGTCTCGTCGTCAACGGGTTGATGCGGATTCGTCATCTGGCTATGGGGTCCAGAACTGGTCGACCTGCTCGACGAGGCCGATGATCTCCTGGGTCACGCCGTCGCCCGACGCAACGACCCGGGTCACATAGATGTCCCGAATCACCTGACCGTACTCATTGAACGAGATCATCCCGGCGGGACTCTCGAACTCCAGGGCCCGGACGGCAGCCGTGATGGCGGCAGGGTCCGAGGTGACGCCACCAAGGGCCTCGAGCGCAAGCGCGATCGTCTGGGCCCCGATGTAGCCCTGGGAGCTGTACACGCCGGCTTCCTCGCCGGCGGCAGCCGTGTAGGCCTCCACGAACGCCTTGTTGGCCGGGGTATCGATGAGCGGTGTGTACTGGCCGGTCTGGATCAGGCCGAGCGCAGTCTCTCCGAGCTCTTCGAGGATCCCGGCGGTGAGGAATCCGGAACCCATGGGGGTGATTCCACCAAGACCGAAGTCCTGGTACTGCTGGAAGAACGCAACCGAACCGGGCCCTGCCGCGAACACATACACGGACTGGGTTGCAGCCGGGTCGATCGCAGCCAGGAACGGTCCATACTCGGTGGCGTTCGGCGGTGGCTTCTGCTCGTTGATGATCTCGCCGCCGGCGGCAACGAAGACCTCACTGAAGGCGGCACCCCGCTCGTTCCCGGACAGGAAGTCCCACACCACGACGGCAGCGTTGGTGAACCCAAGTTCGTTCACTGCGTACCACCCCAATGGGCGTTCTTCCTGGCCGCTGGCGACCGAGACCCGGTTCACCCACACGCTGGCATTCTCCGGCATCGTGACGCCCGAGGCCGACCCAACGGTGACGATGAGAGGGATCTCATTCTCGTTGGCGAAGTCCGCCAAGGCCACCACCACTGCCGAGTTGACCAACCCGACGAGCGCAACGACTTCTTCCTGTTCCACCAGCCGACGGGCCTGCTCGAGCGCCTGCTGTGGATCACCGGCAGTGTCGCCGAAGATCAGCTCCACCGGGCGACCGGCGATCGTGTTGCCTATCTGGTCGAAGTAGAGCTGCAGGCCAGCGTTGGACTGCTCGCCGAACACGGTGAAGTTGCCCGAGGTCGGGTTGAGGACGCCGATCTTGATCGGTGTCGTGTCCGCCGGCTCGGTGGCCTCGGTGACGGCCGGTGCCGCGGTGGTGACCGTCGGCGCAGCTGTCGTCGTGGTCTGTTGGCTTGCTTCCGTTGTGGTCGTAGTGTCCGACCCGGACGTGCCACAGGCAACGAGGATCAGGCTGAGGGCCCCGATCATCGCCGTGGCCCGGAACCGGGCGGCCTTGTCTCTGAATATCCTCACCCGCACAACCTCCTCGATTGGCTTGTCACTGTCGAATGTTGACAGTTGACAGTTGACACTTCGCACAATAGGTGTGGGGGACGATCCCTGTCAATGAGTTCATCGTCGCAAGAGCCAGATCAGCACGGCGAGCACGATGATTGCGGCGACGACTGCTCCTACCTTGACGACCTGGCCCGTCAGATCGATGGCGTCGGCGCCTTCCTGCTCGAGCTCGCCCGGCTCCGATGGCCGGGCACCAGCAGCGAGTCGCTCGGCAAACTCGGTGAATATCCCCTGGGCAACACCCTGGACCATCCCTGCTCCCAGTTGGGCCGGACGTCCCGTCAACGAGAGGTCCGTCTCCACTGCGACCGTGGTGGCGTTCCCATCCGGGGTGAGTTGAATCCGCACCTCAGCGCTCGCGGTCCCCCCGCCCCTCTGATCACGGCCGGAAACGTCCATGCTGAGGGTGCCGGCATCCTGGTCCCGATCCTTGACGACGGCCGTACCTTGATACGTCAGGTTCATCGGTCCGATCCGGACGTTGACGCGGCCCTCGAGTCGGTCTCCGTCCACCCGGTCCAGGTGGGCTCCAGGCATCGCCGATGCCAAACGACTCGGGTCGTCGAGCAGTCCCCATGCCTCGGTGACCGACAGTGGCAGGGAGACGTGATGGGACAGCTTCATGCCAGGTTCCTCTCATCGTGATCTTTGAAGGCCCTGGCGACGGCGCGGGTGGTGAGGACTCCCACCAGGTGGCGCTTGTAGTCCGGGCTGCCGTCCTGGTCGGCTCCGGGGTCCGACTCTGCCGAGGCGGCACCGGCCAGTTCGCCAAAGGCGCTCCGTCCGCCATCGGTCAGGAGACGTTCGACCGAGCGGAGGCGCCGCGGCAAGGGTTCCACAGAGCCGGCCACCACACGGGCCGAGGTGACCCGGGAGCCTTCGATCGTGAGACACACCGACACGGTCACTGCCGGCCTCTCCTTGAGCTTGAACCGCTCGTGGGTGACCCGGGTCGCGCCCGATACCGTGGGAACCCGGACCGAGGTGACGAGTTCCCCTTCTCCCAGGTTGGTCGTGTACGGGCCGACCCAGAACTCGGAGAGTGGGCATTCCCTGGTCGAACCCCCGGGCCCGGCGATGATGAGCCTGGCGTCGAGGGCCGTGAGCAGGGTGGCAGGGTCGGAGTGGGGATCGGCGAAGCAGAGGTTTCCGACCAGCGTGCCGGTCGTGCGGACCCTCCGGTTGGCGAGGATCGAGGAGATTCGAGCCAGCTCGGGCAGCTTGGTGCGCACCGTTCGAGATTGTTCGAGCTGGGAATGGGTGGCCAACGCCCCGATCCGGACGCAACCGTCGGCCTCATCGACGGCTCCGAATCCCTCCACCCCTTTCAAGTCGATCAGGTGGCTGGGAGCGGACAGGCCGAGCTTCATCAGGAGGATCAGCTCTGTACCACCACCGAGGAAAGAGGCTTCGAACCCGTGGGCCTGGGCAAGCTCGCTTGCCTCGGCGATCGTTCGCGGGCGGTGGAGCTGGAACGGGGGGAGTTTCACCCGTGCACCCCCTGACAGGAGCACGTCACGCCGACATCGCCTTTCTCACCCGCACGAGGGCATCGGCCCGGCGCGCGGCGAGGCCGGCTCGGGACTCCTCTGTGTAGTCATAGAGCCCGCCAAGGGTCTTGACTCCCAGTCTGCCCTGGTCGATCAACTGGCCGATCAACGGGGCTACGTCGGGCCGGGCCGAAAGGTCGCGGTTGAGATAGGAGGCGACCGCCTGGTAGATGTCGACGCCTGCCATGTCGATGAGGGCCATCGGGCCGATGACCGCGAGCTTGAAGCCGATCCCCCACCGTACGCAGGTGTCGAGGTCCACCTGGTTGATAATCCCCTGGTCGACCAGGTCGAGACACTCCCGCATGATGGCGTAGAGAATGCGGTTCTCGACGAATCCCATGATCTCCTTCTCGACCACGGGCTCGTATCCGAGGCTCTCCACCAGGGCGACGACGGAGTGGCTGGTGATCGCCGATGTCCGCTCGCCGGGAACCACCTCGATCATCGGAATGAGGTGGGGTGGATTCGACCAATGCATCCCTATCACCCGCCCTGGTCTCGTCAGCTCGGCTGCGATATCGGTGATGCGCAGGCCTGAGGTGTTCGACGCCAAGATCGTCTCGCTGGACGTCATCTGCTCCACATCGGCGAAGAGCTGCCGTTTCAAATCGAGGCGTTCGGGGATCGCCTCGATCACCAAGGACGCACCCGACACCGCCTCGGCGAGATCACCCTCGACCCGTATGGACCCGCCGAGCACAGTCGGGGCCTCGAGGCGTTCGAGGATCGCCTCTGCCCGTTCCGCCAGACCGATGGCCCGGTTCAGGGTCTCGGGGGAGATGTCGTGGAGAACGACGGGGTGCCCGGCCCGGGCGAGTACTGCCCCAATGCCCGGTCCCATCGTTCCGGTGCCGATGATCGCAACCTGTCCGATGTCAGTCATGTGTCTCCTCTGTCCTGCTGTGGAGTGCACGCCAGACCCGCTCCGGTGTGGCCGGCAGGCGGTCGATGTCGATGCCGAGGCTCCCGAGGGCGTTGACCACCGCGGCGGGGAGCGCAGCTAGGATGCCTTCGCCGCAGCCCTTCGCCCCGAAGGGTCCGGGTCCGTCAGCGTTCTCAACGATGATCGTGTCGAAGACCGCCGGTAGGTCGGCGGTCGTCGGTACCCGATAGTCCAACAGGGTGTCGTTGAGCAGCAGCCCGTCCTCTGAGAACTCCATCTCTTCGAACAACGCATTCCCGAGACCCTGCATTGCCCCTCCCTCATCCTGGATCTGGACCAGGGCCGGGTTGATGGCCCTCCCCACGTCGGCGATTCCCACCGACTTCACCACACGGATTTGCCCGGTGTCGGTGTCGAGTTCGATCTCGACGCCGCCGGCGCAGACCTCCCAGAAGACCGGGCCCTCGGCATATGACCCGGATCCGGTCTCGGGTCGGACCTCTCCGCTGCCGATGATCTCCCCACCTTTGAAGCCGTAGCGCTTCTGGACCAGCTCTTCGAAGGAGAGCCGCCGGCCATCGCCGATCACGGCCCCATCGACGGCTCGAAGCTGTGCCACCGGGGTTCCCAGTTGCTCGGATGCGGTCTCCAGCAGGGCGTCGAGCACGTGTTGGGCAGCACGTTCAACGGCCTTCCCGGCGACGGTGGTGGACCTACTGGCTCCCGTTGAACGGTCGTACGGTGTGAAACGAGTATCGGCGCCATGCACGTCGATGGACGAGACCGGGATGGAGAGGACCTCGGAGACGATCTGCGCCATGACGGTCCTTGTGCCTTGGCCCATTTCGGTGGACCCGACGAGGAGGGTTGCCCGGGCATCCGGCCCGAGCTTCACGGTGGCGCTCGAGACCGGGTGGGCTCCCGCTGCGAGCACTCCCACCGACATGCCGACAGCATGGCCGGGAGGGAGCTCTGCTCCCCAATCCAGGGCTTCGGCGATACGCTCCACGTCCCCGATGAGGTCGGCGTCGAGCGGTGTTCCTCCGGCCCGCAGCTCCTCGCCCTTTCGCCTGAGGTTGCGGCGTCGCATCTCCAGCGGATCTATCCCCAGCCGGCGTCCGACCCGGTCAACCTGGGACTCGCCGATCCACTGCATGTGGGTGGCACCGAACGCCCGGTACGAGCCTGCGGGGGCGGTGTTGGTGTAGACGCAGTCGGCCTGGACATCGAATGCGTCCCAGCGATACGGGCCAGGGGCCGCGTCGGCTGCGGTGGCGGTGACCCGAGGGCCGTTGTCGGCGTAGGCACCGGTATCGAGCCACATACGGACCTGTCGGGCGACGAGCTTGCCGTCGCGGGTGGCGCCGGTTCGCATCTCGCAGATCATGCCGTGGCGACGAGTGGTCACCATGGCCTCGTCGACCCGGTTGGCAATCCGCACCGGCCGCCCGGCCTTGCGGGAGAGCGCGGCGGTGATCGGTTCCATCTTGGTGTAGGACTTGGACCCGAATCCGCCACCGAGGAACGGCACGATCAGCTGGACACGATCCAGGGGCAGCTGGAAGATGGCAGCCAGCTCTGCTCGCACCAAGAAGGGGTGCTGGCAAGATGCCCAGATGGTCATCTCGGAGCCACGGTGGTGGGCGATCACCGTGTGCGGCTCGAGCGCGTACTGATACACAGCAGGGAACCGGTAGATACCTTCGACGATGACGTCCGCCGACGCCATCTCCTTGTCGATGTCTCCCTTGGTCATGGTGTGCCGGTAGCAGGTGTTCCCGTCCCGATCGGCGAGTGTTCCGAGCCCGTGGGCGGACCCTGCTTCGTACTGTTGATCGTGGACCAGGTCCGCATCGGGGGCGATGGCATCGGCGATCTGGACGATCGGATCGGTGTGGGAGTAGTCGACGCGGATCGCCTCGATGGCACGTTGCGCGATTTCGTCGGACTCCGCGGCCACCGCGGCGACCGGTTCGCCCATGAAGCGGACTCGGTCGACGGCGACGATCGGCCGATCGCGAATCGCGTGGCCGAACATGGCGTCGATGTCCCGCAGGTCTGCCGCGGTGAGCACTGCGATCACGCCTGGAATCGCCTCGGCCGCGCTGGTGTCGATCCGATCGATCGTGGCGCGGGCGAGCGGGCTACGCAGGACGCGGCCAAAGGCCATTCCCGCCACTTCGAGGTCGCCGGTGAACTTGGCTTCGCCCGCCACCTTCGCCGGGCCATCGATCCGGTCGATCGACCTACCGACTGCCGAAGATGTCCGGGTCTCGTCAAGAATGGTCATGGGTACCGACTGCCTCCTGTACCGCGTCGAGGATCGCCCGATAGCCGGTGCAGCGGCAGATGTTTCCCGAAAGCCCGTGCCGCAGTTCTTCCATCGACGTTTCCTGCCCGGCGGTCATCATCTCCATGGCGGTGAGCATCAGGCCCGGTGTGCAGAATCCGCATTGGGTGGCGAAGTGCTTGAGGAAGGCTCGTTCGAGCGTCACGTACTCGGGGAGATCGGTGAGGCCCTCTATCGTCAAGACTTCTCGGCCCTCCACATCGGCCGCCAGCATCGAGCACGACGACACCGCCTGGCCATCGACGAGAACCGTGCAGGCTCCGCACACTTGCACCTCGCACGACCTCTTGGTTCCCGTCAAACCGAGACGCTCGCGGATGAGGTCGATGAGGAGTTCGTGATCGGGCAGGTCCTCCTCAACCGCCGCCCCGTTGAGGCGGAAGGCCAGTCTCATACGTGCTGGCCGATGCTCTCCAGCTCCCGACACCAGGAGTCCCAGTACTCGTCAAGGAAGTGGTCGCGGTACTTCTCCGCAAACAGCTCCTCCACGATCTCGGGATCGATCGGCGTGGGCTTGCCGAGTCCGCTCGCCAAGAACTGGAGACGGATCGCCCGCTCGAGGGTGATGGCCGCCAGGGTTGCCCAGCGGATGTCCTCACCCACGATCAGGACACCGTGGTGACTCAGGAGCGTGGCACGCCTGTGCCCCAGTGCGTCGATCACATGGCCAGCCCCGGCGGCGTCCGTGATCAGTCCCGACGTGCGGTCGTAGAAGCCGACGCCGTCTTTGAAGAGGACGCCGTCGTGGGACAGGATCTCGAGCCCGCTGCCACTTGCCCCGAGCGCTGTGGCATACCACGGATGGGTGTGGATCACCGCATTGATGTCGGGGCGTGTGCGGTATGCCATCGAATGCATGATGGCCTCGAGGTGCATCGAGTGGCCCCGGGGAGGGTCCTCGTCGAGGTTCGAGTGGATGACGTCGTCAGGAGAGGCTTCTCCGAGGGTGACGCCCTTTCGTTTGATCCACATCCCGTCGCCGTTGCGGACGCTCACATGGCCCAAGGTCAGGTCCTCGTGCCCATGGCGAGCGATGATCCGACAGGCGGCCGCCACCTGCCGACGGCTCTCGGTGTCGGTCTCGGCCAGGGTTCCCGGTAGCTCGTTCATCAGTTCTCGCGGAACTCGGTCGGGGGATACGCCGGGGACGAGAATCCGAAGACCATCGCCATGTCGGTGTCATCGGCGCCCACGGCGTGCCAGACACCCGCGGGGATGTGACACGCCTCCCCCCGGAGGAGGTCGACTCGGGCATCCTCAAGCATCAAGTAGCCGGAGCCGTCGATGACCAGAGCCATCTCGTCCGCCTCATGGCGCATCGACTTCGTGCAGGTCCCTGCTTTGAACAGGGAGCGACCCAACGTCATGACCGGCTCGGCCACGGTCGCTGAGCTGATCATGATCCTGCTCCAACTGCCCCCGGGAAGATCCACGGCCTCGACGTCTCCTTCGGAGACAACGACGACCGAGTTCACAGCTGCCATTTGCCTTCCTTGATGATGTACTCCCCAGTGGCCTCGATCTGGATGGTGGCGTTGTGCATCACGCCGTCGAGATGCAGACGGCTGGTGTTCTGGCCACCCGGGTAGCAATTCTGGTTGTCGCCGAGAGCAAAATGCACCGTTCCCTTCCGACCCTTCTCCGAGGGCGATCCGATCGGTGCGAAGTCAGAGGTTCCGAATGCGAACTCCCCGACCACATCCGCGCCGGGAACGCCGGCCACGATGTCGCGGAGCCTGGTGGCCTCGGCCCCGCCTTCGATCGCCTTGTAGACGCCGTTCTCGACGTGCCACGTGATCGGCGTCTCGACGTGCCCGGGCACGCCGATGCCAAGCATGTTCCCGTCAACAACGATGCGGCCCTCGGTGAAGGTCTCAAGCGGGGCATAGGCCACTTCGCCCCAGAGGGGGACTGGTCCCATCATGGCTCCCTTCGGCTTCACCGGGACGACCTCCAACGCGGGACGGTCTTGGACCGACAACCGAACGTCGGTGCCCCCCGGTGTGGTCACGCGAAGGGTTCCAGCGCCCTTCAGGCGGGCGATGGCGGCCTGGGCGTTGCCGATCGTCTGGGCGATGTCGTCGACCGAGATCGGCCAGCGGCCAAAGCCTTCCTCGACCGACCCGATCCGGTGGTTGGCGGCACAGGTCTCCTTCACCGCCGAGACATGGGCGAAGCGATTGGCCCACTCGAGGTTGGTCATGATGATCGTGGTGTCGGCGGTGATGACCGCCGTGTGGAGATTCGCCGGGGGCGCCATCGGGAAGTGGGTGTCGGCGAGCGCCCGGCGCACTTGCGTGTCATTGTCCATGACGACCGGCCAGGCTCCTCGCTCGGCGGCCACGGTGGCCACCATCTCCGCCTCAGCCTTGCGGCGGGAGTCGGTGATGATGGTGATGACTTCGCCCTCCTGCACCTCGAAGCAGGTATCGACGATCATCTCTGCCGATGCCCGCATCTGGGCTTCGGTGCGGGTTTCCTCAACGCTCATGACGCAGTCTCCTTGATCTCTCTGACGACGGGCAGAACGTACTTGGTGAACTTCTCGACCTGGCCGAACTGGTCGAGGTCACCGAACCTACAAATGAAATGGTCCACCCCGGCGGCTGAGAACTCCTCGAACCAGCGAATGATGTCATCAGGCGTGCCCACGGGGCCCCAATTCCCCAAGTCCACCGACTGGGAGAGCTCCGGGTAGTACTGGCTGATGTAGTCGCCGATTGCAGCCTCGGCCTCGGACGCGGAGTCGGCGATGTTCATGGTCACCTGGTAGGAGACCGTGAAGTCGTCCAGGGTTCGATCTGCGGCCGCGGCCGCATGTTCGAGTACTGCGATCTGCTCTCGCACCTCCCCGGAATGGCGTGCTCGGCAGCACGTCATCCAACCAGACCCCAGCTCGACGATCCGACGCGAGCTCCGCTCCAGGCGCCGCCGTGCGGTCTCGCTGTCCAAGTCCCCTACCAGACGGATGTTGGAGACCACCCAGATGGGGGGCGGTTCCTGAATCGGTCGGAACGCGCCCATCTCGGTGCCGGAGAAGAACGAAACCTGGTCGTAGTCGAAGAAGTCGCCACTGAAAGACGTCTCGCCGTTGATCCACAGGTCCCTGAGGACCTGGAGGCCTTCCTCGAACACGCTGGCCCGCTTCCCGAACGGAAGCCCGAGGGCCGCGAACTCACGCCGCACTCCCTCCTCCGGGTTGCCCATGCAAGCGCCGAGGATGGTCCGGCCGTTGGACAGGTGATCGAGGGTTGCCCATTCCAAGGCGAGATACAGGGGATTGCGGGTCGAGGTCACCAGACAGGAGGTGCCCAACTTGACCCGCTCAGTGCGCTGCGAGATCGCCGACAGCAGGGCAATTGCCTCGAGGCGAGGCTTCGAGAACAGGCTGTCTCCGACCCACACCGAGTCGAAGCCGGACTCCTCGACCACTTCGGAGAGATCCAAAAGGTCGTGCAGCCCATAGGCGGGAGCGATCAGGGGCTCCCGGTTGTTGAGATTCACTCCAAGCTGCAACGCTCTCCTATCGTCGAAGGGGAACATAGACCGTGGGAGACTGGATTGTCAACTGTTGACAATCGTGTCCGGATTGGTCGCCAGCGGAATCCGTCTCGACTCACCGCGACCTTCGAGACCCGCCGTGCACGGAGTGGGAACCGGCTTGGCTGCTCAACGTGCAGGACGATCCCCATGTGATCGTCGAGGTCGGCCGCCGCAGGTTCGCAGCAACCGCCGAGGTGGTCGGTGGCGAACCGGGCCGTGCCCTGTGGGCTCAGTACGAGCTGCTCCACCCAACGTACCCCAAGTACCGGGAGAGCCGTGCCGAGGAGTTCCCCATGGTGATCCTTCGCCCTGAGTGACCCACGCGGGCTCTCGGTGCCACAGCGAACGTAGCGGTCGGCTACCACGAGGCAGGGCGGATCCACTCCGTGCGTCAGGACCCTCGGAATGCCAATGATGGCGCCTCTTGGCGTCGAGCGCTGGCACGCGCGGTGACGGTCGACCGTCAAGGCCGTTGATGCTGTCGTGTGGGGGCACGCCGGGATGTCGGGGACCGCCGGGGGTCCCCCGGTTCGGAGGGAAGTGGTGCATCTTGACGTCGGCCGATATCCGCGGCATCTGGAACAAGGTGCCTGATATGATTCGCTGAGAGGCGAAGGCGGCCAGTGGGATCGTCTGATTATCCGGCTCGATCACCTTCACCCGTGGCGGCTCCGTGCCTCGCGACCGCTCCCTTGTCGATTCGTTCGGCCTCGGAGCCGTCCCGATTCGACGGTGATGAGAGGGGCCGTCACTCATGAGCCGCAGACTCAGTCTTCTGGTTTTCATTCTCGGGATGCTGCTTGGTGGCTGTCGCTCCTCCGACGGGAACCTCGAGGGAGTGCAGGCCTTCGACTACCGGGAGGCCCCCCCGGAGAGCTACGAGGAGCCCGGCAGTGAAGGGGGAGGACTCATCTTCGGTCTGTTCGAGACCACACCCCTGGCCGATGCGGAAGGTACCTGTCTCATCCTGCTGGGAACGCTGACACCGACCAAGACCCAGGAGGGAGCTGCTTCGGAGCGCTTCACCCTGCCGGTCTTCCTGACGCTGGACAGGACCTCGTCGAGCTTGACCGGTGCTGAGCCGGAAGACGACGTATGCGATGTCTCCGAAGCAAGGCAAGCCGGCTACCGGTCCCTGCTTGATGCCGAAGTCACGGTGGGTGACCCGTACCCGTTCTACGCCGAGTTCTCGTACGACGGCTACGTGGCCGACCCGCTGGAACTGATCGTCGGGGGCTTCCACCGGCCGACAACCGTCGTCTTGGAGCCGACCATCATCAACTCGGTCCCTCAGCCTTGACACTCCTTGCGGCGAGACGAGATTCACGGGTCGACGACTCGCAGGGAGACGCTCACTTGATCGTCACCTCGGGTCCGTCAACCGGGCGCTCTCATGCAACCGCGGCCCCGTGCCTCGCGACCGCTCCCTTGCTGACCAAGTCCGGTGTCCGAGGTTCAAGCAACGATTCCAGAGGGTCGACCATGAGGATCAGTGCGAGGTCGTGTCTGGTGGCAACCCTCCTCTTCGTAGTTGGTGCCTGCACCGCTCCGGAACCAACTGACCCACCTGGTGTCGATTCGACTGTTGGTGGCGGGACTGCGGATGGTTCGACCGAGGCCTCGGTGCCGTCCGATGATGCGATGGTCCCTTGGATCGCCTATCAATCACCTTCCGGCCTGCGACTCGTCGCCCCTGATGGCTCCGCATCGACCACGAGGGCCGCTCTGCCGGACGGTCCAGATGGTGCCCTCCATCCGGATTGGTCACCTGACGGGCAGATGCTGGCATTCGTCCTCGACAGTCCTGATGGCACTCGCGACATCTGGATTGCGAACTGGGACGGAAGTGACCCCGCGTTGCTTGTGGACTGCCGAGACCCGTGCGGGGGCGTCGATGGCCCAGCGTGGTCGCCGGACGGAACAAGAATCGCGTTCAACCGGATTGACCTCGTCGACGGGCGCAATCCCGGATCTGCGATCCAGACCGTGGACGTCACGACCGGTGAGGTCGAGACTGTGGTCGTCACGAAAGGAGCAGAGTATGCCGGCGGCCAACGCTGGTCACCGGACGGCCGTTCGCTGGTGGTCGAGGTCACCCGCTACATCGACGATGGCAACGACACGGACGAAGTCACCGGCAGAACCATTGCAGCGATCGACCTGACCGTCCCCACGCCGGCACTCCGCCTCCTCAGACCGTTCGACACGTTCTCTTCCTACCCGGACTGGCACCCAACCGACGATCTGATCGTGTTCGCCGCCGGTCCTCCGGACCCTCTCGACCCGTCACTCCCGCCCCAGAACCTCTTCACGATCAGGCCTGACGGCACCGCCCTCACGCAGATCACCAGCCAAGGGCCCTCCGACGACGGGCTCTGGATGCCTGCATTCCGTCTCGACGGAGAGGGCATCCTTGCCACGCTGGTCCACCGTCCGGAAGGCAGACTCACCCTGGTGTCCATGGCTGTCGACGGATCACAGATCCTCGAACTGGGAGACCCAGGAGGAATCCCCGGTGCCCACACCCGGCAGCGGCGCCCGAACTCGCCCTGAGGCCGTCCCTCCGCAGCGACCCCGCCGGACAGCGAAGGGGGCGGGCTGGTCTTCGGTTTGTTCCGGACCGCACCCCTGGCCGATGCGGACGGGACCTGCCTCATCCTGCTCGGAACTCTGACCCCGACCACTACGCAGGAGGGAGCTGCTTCGGAGCTCTTCACACTGCCGGTCTTCCTGACGCTTGACAGGAGCTCATCGAGCTTGACAGGAGCCGCCCCACGTCGCGGTCGATCTTCGAGCGGACCGGCGAGATCGAAGCCGTCCGCTTCACGCTGTCCGGCTGATCGCCCAACCGCCTGGGTCGTCCAGCACCTCACACAGCACGAGGCCCCATCGCGCCTGACGCCGACCGACGTTCCGGGTGTGTCGGACCGCGTAGCATTCGAACCACATCGACGACTGGAGGTGAAATGCCGATCCCGGTCAACCGCCATGTTCTGGCGAGGATGTTCAGCTGGGGCGAGCGTCGGGGTGCCCCGACCCGCAGACCCGCTCCGCTCGACGTGAACCCGCCTCGCACGGCCCCAACGCCAGACGAAGCACGGCCTCGGGAACCAGCGGTCCGCATCCCGGCGTAAGGATCTACCCGGAACGAGGGATACCATCGCTGCGGTGAGCCCACGCCCCCCTCATCCCGATGGCATCGACGAGACCCTCCGTGAGGTGTTCGGCCTCCACGCCTTCCGTCCCGGTCAGCGCGAGATCATCGAGCACGTTGTGGGAGGAGGAAGCGCCTTCGTCCTGATGCCCACCGGCGGCGGGAAGTCGCTCTGCTACCAACTTCCTGCCCTCCACCGGCCGGGCACCGCGGTGGTCGTGTCTCCCCTCATCTCCCTGATGAAGGACCAGGTGGATGCGCTCCGACAGGACGGGGTCACGGCTGCAGCATTGAACTCCTCCCTCGAATCCGACGTCGCCCGACAAGTCATCCACGCCCTTCGGCAGGGCGAGGTCGACCTTCTCTACGTCTCGCCTGAACGGGCGATGCAGGAGGGCTTCCTGGGGCTCCTCCGCTCCGTGGACGTTGCCCTCTTCGCCGTTGACGAGGCCCACTGCGTCTCCCAGTGGGGCCACGACTTCCGTCCCGAATACGTGGCCCTCGGCCAGCTCCGACATCTCTTCCCCGGCGTACCACTCATCGCTCTCACCGCCACGGCAGACGCCCAGACCCGCGCCGACGTGCGACTGCGCCTCGGGATCGACGACGCACCGACGTTCGCTGCGAGTTTCGACCGGCCGAACATCCGCTACACGATCCGGGACAAGTCCAAGCCCCACGACCAGCTCCGAGCCTTCATCGCCGAGCGTCCGCGCGAGTCGGGCATCGTCTACACCCTGTCACGCAAACGGGCGGAGGAGGTTGCCGCCCGCCTGCAGACCGCCGGCACTCGGGCCGCCCCCTATCACGCGGGCCTCGGAGCCGCCGAGCGCACCCGGGTGCAGGACGCATTCCTCGCAGACGACATCGACGTGGTGGTGGCGACCGTTGCGTTCGGCATGGGCATCGACAAGCCCGATGTGCGGTTCGTCGTCCATTTCGACATGCCCAAGCACATCGAGGGCTACTACCAGGAGACCGGCCGGGCCGGGCGCGACGGACTCCCCGCCGACGCCCTGCTGCTCTTCGGGCTGCAGGACGCGATGACCGCCCGGTCCCTTGTCGAGAGCGGAGGGAACGCCGAGCAGGTGCGCATCGAGCTCCACAAGTTGGGGGCGATGATCGGCCTCGCCGAAGCGACCACCTGCCGCCGGCGGGTGCTCCTCGGCTACTTCGGCGAAACGCTGGCCGAGGACTGTGGGAACTGTGACGTCTGCCTGGACCCCCCGGAGCTCTACGACGGCACCGTCGACGCCCAGAAGATCCTCTCGGCGGTCATCCGACTTCGACAGGGGTTTGGGATCTCTTACGTGGTGGACGTGCTCCGGGGGGCCGACACTGCTCGAGTCCGCCAGCTCGGACACGACACGCTCAGCGTCTACGGTGTCGGCGCCGACCAAAGCCAGCCGACGTGGATGGCGCTGGTCCGCCAGCTCATCCATCGAGGCTTCCTCCACCAGGACGTGGCCAACTACTCGGTGCTCCGCCTCACCGAGGCTGCTCGGCCGGTGCTGGAAGGCGACGAGCAGGTCACCCTGGCTCGACCCCGCCTCCGACCCCAGTCCAAGTCCCGCCGCGCTCCGGCCCCGGATCTCGACGGGAGCGAGGCAGACACCGACCTCTTCGAGAAGCTCCGGGCCCTACGCCGCACCGTCGCCCGGGAGCAGGGGGTGCCGGCCTACGTCGTTTTCACCGACAGATCGCTCATCGAGATGGCGGCGACCCAACCCCAGACCGACGACGCATTCCTGGCGGTCCACGGGGTGGGCCGATCCAAGCTCGAGCGCTACGGCGAGCGCTTCATGGCCGAGATCCGAGCGCACCTCGAAGGGACGCCAGCAGGGGAGTAGCCGGCAGGCCCGGGTCGGCAGATCGGTAGGCAGGTGGTGCTACTGGTGGTGGCATCCTGGTATGAAGATGAGTGTGAGCCTCCCCGACGAGGACGTCGAGTTCCTCGACCAGTACGCCCGATCCAAGGGCATCCCATCGCGTTCTGCAGTCGTTCACAAGGCCGTCCGACTCCTCCGCGCAGCCGAGCTGGGCAGCGACTATGCCGACGCGTGGCTCGAATGGGCGGACTCCGGCGACGCCGACGCTTGGGAGCACACCATCGGCGACGGGCTGACGGCGAGCTGATGCTGCGTGGGGAGATCCGTCTCGTCGACCTCGACTCGACCATTGCTGGCGAGGCCGACAGTCGACGCCCAGCGGTGATCGTCTCGAACGATGGAGCCAACACCACCGCCGCCAGGCTCGGCCGAGGGGCGGTGACGGTGGTTCCCGTGACCTCGAACGTGGATCGTGTGTATCCCTCCCAGGTTCTGCTCCCCGCCACCATGGTCGGCCTCGACCGAGACTCGAAAGCCCAGGCCGAGCAGGTTCGCTCCGTCTCGGTCGACCGAGTCTCCGCCAAGGTCGGCAGCCTTCCGGCCGACCTCATGCTCGAACTCGACGACGCGCTGCGACTCCATCTCGCTCTTTAGGCACGGCCGACCAACCGCTTCCGCCGTTCGCGTCACACCCCGCTGGCAGAGTCGCGACATGGGGTACCGCAACACCCGGGTGATCGAGCCCGGGTACCACAAGGGGCGGGAGCCGGCGAACAAGGGCAAGACCTACCCGGCCGAGATCCTGACTCCCGACGAAGTGCAGCGTCTCATCGGCGCCTGCTCCCACACCTCGACCGCGGGGATCCGAGACCGCGCCCTGATCGTGCTCCTCTACCGGACCGGCCTCCGCAGCCAGGAGGCTCTCGATCTGCGCCTGAAGGACATCGACTTCGACGTCTGTTCGGTGACGGTGCTCCACGGCAAGGGCGATCGGCGACGCATGGTCGGTATCGATCCCAAGGCGCTCGAGTACGTCGCCGCGTGGGTGAAGCGTCGCTCGGCGAAGGGACACCCGCCAGGGGCGCCGCTCTTCTGCACGTCCACCGGCAGCAAGATCTGGGGCGGACAGTTGAGAACCACGCTGAAGCAACTCGGCGAGAGAGCCGGGATCCAGAAGCGGGTCCACGCTCACGGGTTGCGCCACACCCATGCCTACGAGCTGATGATGGAGAAGATCCCGATGCCGATCATCCAACGCCAGTTGGGCCACATGTCACTGGCCACCACCGACCGCTACCTCAACCACATCGCCCCGATCCAGGTGATCGAAGAGATCCGGGCCCGAGAGTGGTGAGGTCCCGCTCCCGACACACGAGCGTTGACGGGACACAACATCTCGTTGTATGGTGTCATCATGCCTAGGAGGCGGCATCCGAAGAAGGATGTCGAGGAGGCCCTCCGACAGGCCGAACGAGAGGGTTGGATGATGTCGATCTCGACGGGAGGGCACAGGTGGGGTGAAGTCCGATGCCCCCACGGGAGCAGTAGCGGCTGTCGTGTCTCCATCTGGTCGACACCACCGAACCCGGGCAACCACGCCAAGCAGATCTTGCGTGCCGTGGATCGCTGTCCGCATGACGCCCACGACTGAGGAGTGGCGGATGACATTCCAGTTCACCTTGATGGTCGAGGGACGCGACGTGCTCGCCCCTGATGTCGCCGATGCGTTGTTCGAGGCTGGATGCGACGACGCGCTCGTCGGGAGCGTTGACGGCATCTCGTACCTCGACTTCGACCGCGAGGCTCCTTCGTTGGCCGACGCGATCCTGTCGGCGATTCACGACGTCGAGTCGGTTCCCGGCGTGGAGGTGACGCGCCTCGCCGACTCGGACCTCGTCTCCATGGCGGACATCGCCGAACGACTCGGCCGCACCCGGGAGAGCGTCCGACTCCTCGTATCAGGCGAGCGAGGTGCGGGCGGATTCCCTCCGCCGATCACGAACCCGACGGCCCGCTACCGCCTGTGGCGCTGGACCGAGGTTGCTGCCTGGATCCGGCAACACCTCAACCCTGGGATGGAAGCCGAGGAACCGCTCGTGACCGCGATCGGCACCGCCCTCGAACTGCGACGCCTCTCACGAATCATGGGTCCAGAGGACAACGGACGGATGGTTGCAGCGATACGTCCACTCCCCCGTTCGTCGATCGACGAGACCGAAACCGCCGGGCACGAAGTCATCGCACAGCTCATCGCGTCGATGGACAGGAACCGGGAACTCTTGGAGCGGTTGGCCAAGGACTCATCCGGAAGGCAGCGAACCTCCGCCGGGCGGTGATGCGAAGCGTCGCTCTTGCCCTTCGACAAGAGATTCGGGCCCGGCAGTGGTGAGGTCTCGCCGGGTCAGCTCAGCAGGCTCGCCACGACCCGAACCATCGCCTCTGCGCGGTCCAGGTCGGTGAGCACCTCGGACCGGGAGAACACTCGGCTGGCATACGCCGATCGGTTCCTGTTCCTCCTCATGCGGTCGAAAGCTGAGAACTCCTGTCCTTCGGAGAGCGACCGCGCGTACTCCCCTACTGCCTGATGAGCCCCTTTCTCGCCGGTCACTCATAGGCCGTGCGCTGCCATGTGGGCGGTGATCGCCTTCCTGGCGGCCTCGGAGGCGAGTTGGTAGGCACCGGCGAGATCGACATCGAGCACGAGGCGCGCTGCCTCCAGGTGCCTGGCGGCATCCGAGAGCTGTAGGGTCGCCATCGCTCGATCCGCCGGGACCCGCTCCAGCCGACGGCGCGCAAGGAGCTCATCAACCGCTGTCATCGGCGGCCCGATCGACGATTCGAATACTGGGTCCTTCCCTCACGGACCTCGCGAACCCGGACGCATCCGCATCCCACTCCGCACCCGTGAACACGGTGGGGTTGACGGGGAGACCAACCCGGGCCTCGAGCCGAGCGCAGGCCCCGTAGATGGAGTCGAGGTCGACTTCCCCAATCACAAGGACGTCGATGTCCTCCGGTGCAGGCCCCTCAACGCCTTGACGACGAGCTGCCCACGATCCAAAGACCGTGACTGCTTCGACCCCCGGAATCGGACCGAGCGCTCGCTCGAGTTGGACTTCCACCCCGAGGAGCTTCTGCACGAGGCGTCCAACATCCTCTGCGATGAGGGAGTCCGGGTTCACGCTCACCAACCGGGAGCGCCCGACCCGTCGCGATCGCAGCAGGCCGGCCTTCTCCAGTCGCTCCACCTCTTCGTGGACCTTCCCGATGGAGAGGCCGGCGTCGGCGGCGAGCTCGGTCAACGACAGCTCTCTTCCCTCCTCCATGTACAACGACGCAAGGAGCGCCGCTTGCCCGTCGGAGCGGAACAACGGAACGATGGGGTGGAGATCTTCTTTCGGCATTTCCGAATATGTTTCCGGAGATTCCGAAGCGTTTGTCAAGAGCCGACGCCCCTTGTGACCTGGACACCCCCTGCTCCCGATCTCCGGACCGATGCCGTGCATGCCAGCAACCGTATGGGGCAGCTACGACAAGAAGCGGCTGGCCACCCCCGGCGACACGGAAGCGACTTCGAGCGGGCTTGACTCAACTCCCCACGAACTCGAGGAGTTCGGACAGGTCTCCTCGGTCTGCTTCTCGTAGAGCATGGATGTAGGCAGCTCGTACCGCCTCATCGGAGGCTTGGCGTTTCCGCCCCCAGGTGAACGCGCTGTGGCCAAGCCCCTGGATCAGGTAGTCCGCGGCCAAGCGCCCGTGCCTCCCATTCCCTTTCGGAAACGGATGGATTTGGACCAGCCGGTGATGGAATCGAACCGCAAGCTCATTCGGCGGGTATGTCTCGGAGTCGGCCCAGGTCTTGGCATCCTCGACAAGGTGCCGAACCTCGACCGGAATCAGGATCGGGTCTATCCCGATGTTCACTTCAGAGGACCGATACTCGCCAGCCCACTTCCACACGTCCTCAAACATCGTGCGGTGTAGAGAACGCAGGAAGAGATCGTCGAGAAGCTCTGCAACCGTCGGGCGAGCACGGCGCGACGCCTTGAGGATGTTCCGTTGCTCAGCGTCGTTGAGATCGCCCCTCGTAGCGACGTATGTCGGGATCAGGCCCCTGCGCTCTTCCTCGGTGAGTGGAGTGTGACCATCATCGGTTGGCAGCAGCGGATCCATCACGACTTCGTCGCGTCCGCGGACCAGAGTCCGCGACTGTCCACCAGTTCTCGAATCAGGTCCTCCAACTGGGCCACCTGATCTGACTCTGACACCCCCTGGGACTCCAGCTTGCTGTGGTGGTCTATCGCCTCAAGATGTGTGAGAGCCACCTTCAGGGCCTGCTGCTCAACGGCAGCATCGAGGTCCTTTCGCGGCAGGAGGTAGTACACCAAGTCGCAGTCCAAGGCTTCAGCTGCCCTGCGAAGGGTGTTCAGTTGCACTGTCTCACGCTCTTCGCTCCTCTCAAGCTCCGAGACAGCCTGATGAGTCACCCGCAGACGATCGGCGAGCTCGGCACTTGACATCCCCAACGCGTCGCGCACCGCGCGAATCCACCCGCGGTGCGGGCGCGCCACCATCCCAACCGCCCGTAGGGCTCGGATTCGCTCGTCAAGCCGCCTGCGTGCCACCGCTCTGTCAACTGCCATGCGTCCATTCTACAAGCTACAACTTGTGCAAACAAGAAGGAAGATCAAGTTATGGCTTGCAACGCCTATTCCTGCTGCAAGCTTGGGTTTGCGTACCAGCCCCATTCTCCGAATCCGATACAAGTTTATCTCTCTATACTTGTGTCGAATAGGTGTCTCGGCCAACTCGGTGCGCAACGGTATGTCCACGCTCGAGCGACTCGGCATCGTGGAGCGCACCTATGTCCAAGTTGGCGGGCGGGGGCAACGCCCGGTCGCGTGGACCGCTCCTGCGATCCTCCGGCTCCTCGAGTAGCACATCCAGGTTCTGCAGCTCCCGAAGCCTGGGTGCCTGACCTCACCCACCGTCTGTTGCCAGCCTGCGCGGTGAGTCGGAAGCGTGATTGGCAAGGGCAGTCGCACCCGGCAGGCCTGAAATGCCTTGCGGAGAACTCTGCGCATCTCGTACAATCACGCCATACCCTCACGGGTCCGTTCTTCGGGGCGGCCCGTGCTAGCCGGCCCCGCCTCTCGGCGGGGTCTGGTGTTTCCAGCCCTCCGGACACCTGACGACGTTCCCGTCCGCCAGCGGGACGAACTGAGGCATCAGGGCACCGAGGAGCTTCTTCCTCCGAAGCTCGTACACGGGGACCCCGACCTGGGTCGCCCACGACAGCTCCCTGTCTGGCCTTGGGTTGAGCACGCGGACATCGACCCCAGCGTCCACCGCGTATCGAACAGGCAGTTCAAGGTCACCGTCTCCCGAGACCAACAGCGCGGTGGCCGCCTGTGCTGTGTAGGCATCCCGAAGAAGGTGAGCCGCAAGGTTGACGTCAGAACCCTTCTCCTGAACAAGCTTCACCTTGACCATCTCCGCTCTCGGTCGCACTCGAACCTCGCTAGCACCCACCCAAGGCCTCCAGTCCCTGTTCGTTTGGAGCTTCCCCTCGATCACCGACACTCGACGGTCAGCCTGAATCGCTTGCAGGAACCGAGCCTGGCGGTCGATCTTCGCCGGATCTCCACTCGTGTCCCTCAGGCGCGCAGTGAAGTACCGAAGGGCGTCCACTCCCAGCCCAAACACCTGCTCCACCAAAGCCGGCAGGTCGATCCACTTGAGGTCGGTGCCCTTCAAGGCCCCGTTGTAGAAGTTGAATCCGTCGACGTAGGCGACCGTTCTCATGCACCCAAGGTATCCAGCGGGTATGACACTCCGCCCGCACCCTCGCGCGGTGATACAGAAGCGTCATTGGGTGGGACCAGCTCTGCCAAGGTGGCGCCGGATCGGGATGCTCTCGAGGCGTCCGCTATCACGCCTGAGGTCCAGTGTGTGAGTGTCGGCCTCGCTGTGTGCGACAATCGCCGAATGGCTAGCAGTCCCTACGGAATCGACAACCAAGCCCTCAAGGTGATCCGGGAGCGGGATCGGTTGTGCGTCTACTGCCACCGCATGATGCGGCCATCCGGTGAGCCCGGAACCCGCACCGACTGGGCAACGATCGAACACCTCAACCACCTCCCACCGTGGGACAACCACGAGACCGTCGCCATCGCTTGCATGAGCTGCAACACCAGTCGACGAGACAAGACACACGCCGAATGGTTTCGAAGCCCCTTCTGCCAGGAAAGGAGCATCTCCTTCGACACCGTTGCCCAACCGGTCCGCGACTACTTGACAGGACCCGGAAAGGAGTACTTCTGAGCAACGGACCCTGAGACCAGACACGCACTGGCACACCAGCCCTGACTCCCAACCCCTAGTCTGCCTTCGAGTTCGATTGAGGGAGTGTCTCATGCAGATCGTCGCTTTGAAGCCCGACGGCAACCTCGTTGCCCTTGAGAAGGAACCATTCGATCTTGAGGTGACCCTTCAAGACTTGCTGGCGGAGTACCCGAGCCTCATGCTTTCCACAGGGGCCGACTACCAAGAGCGGCAGATCTGGACGATCGGCTACGAGGTTGCGACTGACGCTGGCTCAATCGACCTCCTGATGCTCGACTCGGTGGGGGAGGTCTGGGTTGCAGAGGCGAAACTCCGGAAGAACCCCGAGGTGAAGAAGCAGGTGGTTGGCCAGGTGCTGGGCTACGCGTCATGTGTCGCGGAGTGGTCCATCGACAAACTCGGAGAGACTGCCCACTCCTACTTGGGCCAGCCACTCAGTGAGTTCTTGGCCGAAAAGGTCGGAGGGTCGGAGGAGGCGGACCTTCTGATTCGAAGGGCGGCAGAGAAGCTGAGACAGGGGGACCTGACGGCCCTAATCGTTGTCGACGAGCTTCCCCGGGTCCTGCAACGAGTGGTCGAGTTCGTCAACGATCACTCCGCGTTCGACATCCTCGCGATGCAGCTGGAGGTTGTGGAGCATGAGGGCACTCGGTTCGTCGTCCCAACCGTTACTGGTGCTTCCGTGTCCAAGTCGGTATCCCCAACAGGAGGTTCCGAGGCAACGTACCCCGAGCTTCTGGACGTGGCCAGTGATGAGTTCAAGGAGATGGTCGAGAGGCTCGATGAGTGGGCGGCCGTCCGCGGGTACCAAGCAGTCATCGCCGAGAAGTCACGCAAGTACAACACGGCCGAGGGAATCTTCGTGCTCCGCCTGTACCCGCAATGGGACGCCATTCAGATGTGGATCGGGTCCCTGTATGAGGCCGGGATGGAGGCGCAGGCACTCGACCTTCGAGACCGCTTGGGCCGGATATCGGGAGACAAGATCCCGGCGAAGGAAGTAGGGCTGAAGGCGAGACTCGTTCTCGAGAAGTGGGACGAAGTGGTCGAGTTCTTGGCTGTCTACGTCGGAGCGTTGGAAGCTGCCCACTGATCACATGAAACCAACCGATCGCATCCTCACCTCGACAGCCCCGGGCCTTCGGAGACAGGCGAAGTCCCGCCGAGGGTCTCGTCTAGCACTGAAGGGCGGCAATGAGCCGGGGCCAAGCGGTGGGGCAGTTGCCCTGGCCGATTGTGACGTTCTGGGGGTTCTTGAGTCGATGTAGATCACTTCCGGCCAGTTGGGGAACCGATGCCACCCATCGATCGTGGGCTCGCATCGCAACGACTATGGCCCCTCTGGCGACCGCGGCGGCGGCTAGGGCGAACGTGTATGCCTGTGAGGGCAGAGCTTCCGGCAAGTCCCAAAACATCTTCGATTTGTATGGCACATATTCGATGACTTGGACTCGACGCCTGACTCGATCGAGGCCGACCTCTCTGATCAGGGGGTTCAGCTTCCTCTTCCACCAATACTCGCCGCCGGTGCCTGTGAACGTGTCGTCAAGGAAGTAGAACGCGGCGTCGGGGGAAAGGTTGTGTGTGAGAGAGGCACGAATCATCGACGCTCGCGCTTCAGGGGCGTAGTTCGCGACATCGCTTTCGTCGTATCCCGGGTTGAGGTTCAGTAGAACGATCGGTGCGTCAGTCGGTCCCATGAACGGCTCTGGGAGTACGTGTAGCTGGAATCGAAAGCGATCGCGACGCTTGAGGTTGTGAGCATCGACGAGGGGTTCATCTTCGACAAGGACGAAGCGAGGAGCCAGCGGAAGGCTTGACCACGGGTTCGACGGGGTCGACATCAGGAGATGAAGCTCCCCGCTCCACGATGCTGGCTTCCCCGCTCGAACACGCGCGACACCATACAGAACGCCCCGGTTTCCCGGCCGTCCCGGTGTGAGGCGGTCGCTCAGCAAACCGTGCGGGATCGTGTACGTCGCACTCAAGACAGCACATCCGGATTCACACTTCCGAGCGAGAGGGCACCGGCGAGTAGGAGTAGATCCCACGCCGTCGTGCACCACGGTCCCGGCAGCGCCGCCGCCGTCGTTCGCGTCCGGCCTACATTGCAGAGATGTCTCAAACCCTTGAGCGATCGTTTGACGAGTTTCGAGATGCAATCGCGTCCCCTCCCAGTTGCTGCTCCGATACCGCGCAATCTGCTTGTGGGAGAACCCTTCTCCTTGGCCGTCGACGGCAATCTGTCTGTGATCTACGCTCCGTTCGACTACGTCAACACTCGGGCCCGGGTGATCCTTGTCGGCGTGACACCGGGGTGGACTCGATTGCACACAGCATTCGTTGAGGCGCGCTCGGGCATTGCCCAAGGACTCGACGACGGCGCAATCCTCCGGACCGTGAAGCGTGTCGCTGCTTTCTCGGGATCCCTCAGAACCAACCTCGTCTCCATGCTGGATGGCATCGGCCTGGGAGCAGCCTTGGATATCCCTACAAGCGCTGATCCGTTCACCAAAAGGAACGAGTCTCTCCTCCACTCAACGTCAGCAGTCCGCTATCCCGTGTTCAAGGCAGGAAGCAACTACACAGGATCCGCCCCATCGATCCCCGATTCCCCACTCCTGATTCCGTACCTACACATCTTGGCAACCGAGATGCTGGCCGTTCCCGCTGCGATCATTGTTCCGCTAGGCAGGGCCGTTGAGCACGCACTGCACTATCTGATCCGCAAAGGTGAGATCGAGGTCGATCGATGCCTCTTCGGATTCCCACATCCCTCCGGCGCCAACGCTCACCGCGAGAAGCAATACCGGAACCGCCGCGGCGAGCTCTCTAGCGCCGTGGCCGACTGGTTCCGAAGCTGAACAACCAAACCAACCGGCTTGGCGGAGTACCAATCCTCGGGTAGACGCCCAGCGCCGAGACATGCGACGAAGCCACCCCACTGCAATGCAGATATGTTGGAGTGCGGTGACTCTGGCGCGTGTAGGCGATTGTGGATCCAGGACAGGCGGCACCCAGCCAATCACCGGGGCGATTCAGCGCTCACCTAGTCTCGTAGGGCATGTCAGGACTCCTTGACCTAGAAGCAACCCGCGCTTCACTCGCAAAGTCGCTCTTCAGCCTTGCCCGCCACCTTCAGAGCGCACTCGACGCAATTGGAGAGGAATCCTGGCCCGAGGAGACATGGGCCCGGAAGGATGCGGACATCGTCTCGACCGCCATGCATGAGGTTCTCGCTGAACTTCTCGGCTGGCCGATTCCCAATGGGACAGGCGTGGAGCGCAGGCGACCGGACGTGTTGGGTCTAGTCCAGGCTGCCCTTGACATCACCGACCCGATCCAGCCCGACAGAGGAACCCTGGATCGGCTCCAGCTATGCGTGGCTTCCGTCGGCGTTCACCTTGGATTGAGTTGGCCCCAAGCGCGAGCCGCCGCCGATCGTTTCTCGGTTCGGAACCTCCCGGCGCTTCGAATTGAGGACCACGTCGGCCAATACCACGTTCAACGGCTCCCGTACGGGTGGGTTGACCCCATCGAGACTGAGAGGTGGCTACACGCCCTCGCAACGCTTACTGCCGACCCGAGCGACGACCGGGCTTGGCTTGTGGCGGCGGGATTCGAACGACTCCTCGGACGCTTCCCAGACCTTGAGTCATCGCTAGACGACACGCGCTGGTCCATTGCACCCGAACAGGTTGCGCGCGTGGCCCTTGCCAAGGTGAGGGGCTTGGTCGAGGTCGGCTTCAGAAAGGACGTCATTCACTAATCGAAGAGCGACCGTGGCTACGATCCAGCCCTCCCGGGCGAGCCAGTGGTGCTCAGTGGAGTTGCCGACGATGACATTCAGGCTGCCCGCACCGCGAAGTCATTCCGACTCACTCTCGGGGAGCGCGATGCTCCGCACCAGACCGGTGGTCATCCGCTGAGCTACTGTTCGGGGCCAGGGATCCGGATTCCTTTCGCAGGGATAAGGGAAGGCGCAATGACCGTCAGACAGGTAGGACCGGAGACTTTCACAGTCGACCCACTGGAGATCGCCATTGCGCTTGAACAGGCACTCATCTTGGCCGAACTACTCCAGCAGTCGACTGAGATTGTCTGGCTGGACGGCGCCGGACCGCCCGAATAGGTCGACTCGATAACGCGAACCCGCGAACGAGGACCGGCGACACTTCCGGGCACCCGCGACACGTCTTTCCGGTCTGGCGTCACGGGGCCGCAGGCTTCGGTGACCACGCACCGGCATGGCCCACTCCTCCCCGAACGCGGCGGCGTAGATGGAGCCGACCGCGCCCGGAGGAGAGGCCCCGGTTCTGAGTCCGAGTCGAGAAGCCTGCGCCTTGGTGACGTCAGGCGTCGCCGTTGTCGAAGTTGATCAGATCGCTGAATTCTTGCCGGACCAGAGCCTGCCGCTCTACTGACAGGTCGAGGGCAGATCCAGGGTCAAGGAAGAGGCGTCCTCGGGTCTCCGTCGGAGGTGATACAGGAACCATTCCACTTCAAGGCCGGTGTCTGGCAACGGTTCGAGACAGTCGATCAGGCTCCCATCTGGCGCGACGAGTCGATACCCGGCACACAACGGGTGATCACGCTCAACAGCAGTTGGTAGTGCCTCCCAGAAGGCGTCGACCCGGGGAACAACCTCGACGGGAACCCGACATCCCGATGATTGAAGGTGCCAGTGCCAACCGGTCTTGGCCTTGAGGGCCTCCCGCTCCAAGTAATCCCCCCCGATCCGCCATGGCTCCCAACTCAGTGTCACGAATGTCGCGCCGACATCTGAACCGTCCCAAGCCTCAGCGATGAAGGGAAGGCTCGTCACGCGCCCCCGAGCAATGACTCCACGGTTCTTCCCTACCCGCAACATGTAGACCCTGTCGCCGGGCTGGTGGTGTCCCAGTTCCCTCGGATTGACCAGCTCCAGAGTTGTGGTGGCTGGCTGAGTGCTCCAGATCATCCTGACTTTTGGACCATCGGCGGGGGTTCCACAACAGGACGATTGCTGACACTCGATTCCCCTTTCCTTGGCTGTTGAGAGCCAGTATCGATTTCCTTGGCCGGCATGGGTCCACCCCTGGGGGTGAGCGCTGATACGCGGCTCCCGGCATTCGAGAACGATGGGAGGCGACGGCCCATCGCGCATGAGCGCAGCGACTCACGGGCCCTTGGGCGGGCAGCCAGCGAGAGTCGTCGGATCTCCGCCCAGTCTCAGAGTTCGTCGTCCAAGGCTAGGAAGAATCCATGCCCAAGAGGGTCGACGGGAGCAACTCGCACACCACGACGTTCTATGAAGTCCACGAGCTCATCGGCTTCACTGAAGCAATCAACGCAGTCCCCGCAGAATGCCCCTGTCGGATCTACGTGCGCATCTCCGGAATGCTCCTGTCCGCGATCGTCCCAGCTGCGATGGTCCGATGCGCTGTGGCCACAGACAACACAGTTGATGGATTCGGCTAACTCGATCACTCCGGACTCCACCAGTCGATCCAAGTCGGCGACTGTGATCCTCGGACCGCTGCAATGCTCCCGGTAATCACGCGCGTAGAAACCAAGACGGTGAAGGTCGACGAAGGCGGCCTTCCTATCCGAGGGACTGGAGTCGCGGGCCTCCAACTCCTCCAGGACGTAACGGATCTCCGAGAACTGCTCGACCGTGAAGACTCCCACTTCCCTCACACGTATCCTCTCCCTATCCGGTAGACCCTACTCATTGGCCCTTCGTCGGGGAGGGGAATCAAGATCAAGGGGCCGGCGTCAACCTTCATGGCCACGTCGAGCCCTTACGTTCTGGAGAGGAGAGACATGGCCGACGAGTTTCCGCGGTGGATCTATTACCCGACGCACGACCCCCCACCGACTTGGGCAAGGGAGTTCGTGCAGGTCGTTGCAGGGGCTCGCGCTCACATCGATTCGACCGTCGTCCGAGGCCAGAATTCCGACGGCGTCTTGGCTCGGCTTCGGCCGGGCCTCGAGCGACTGGGGTATCAGGTCGAGAGAGGTAAGAAGGCGGAAGAGAAGGTGACCCGTCCGGTTCTCTTCGGCGACTCCGGGAAGGAACGCCTCACTTACGAGGTCGACGCCTTTCATCTCGGAGACGGGATCGTCGTCGAAGTCGAAGCCGGACGAGGCGCGATGAACAACGCCGTCTATAGGGACATCATCCGGGGCTCTCTCATCGTCCAAGCTCGATTCCTCGTGATCGGAGTGATGGTCGAGTATCACGTCAGGAGCAACGGGAAGGACACGATCACACACAGCTACCGGAACGCCCGTGACCAGTTCGATGCGATCTACGCGAGTGGTCGACTTCATCTCCCATTCGAGGGCGTACTCCTGTTCGGATACTGACCCGACCTACCCACCCATCCAATCGTCGAGGCGCAACCAGCGACCGACACCGCGGTGGGGAAGCGGTCCTCGGCGACTGCACATCCCCTCGACCGAGGTTCCCAAAGAGCCCGGCCCCACACGCGCCAGAAGGAGTGGATACGCTTCGACCCGCATGCTGGGGGCCACCGACGGGGAACGATTGGAACTTGCCATTCGCAAGGCGATGGCCCGCGGGTTGGTCAGGACGACCGTGCTGGGCGCGCCGAACTGGATCGTGGGTGCAGAGGACGGGGCCCTTCTCGTCGAGACGGAACGAAGCAGAGCTAAGTCGGGCAGTCCTCAGCCGATCCCGATCCAATGGATCGAGGAGGCGTATGCCCAACTGCTCGCAGGCGGGGTCCTAATTGCCGACCATCTACCGCGACCCGTCCGGCATCGGTCGTCATTCGTCCTCGCGATGCTTGCCACGGTCGATGGTGTCGTCGAGGACGGAAGCGGGATCAAGTTGATCGGCAGCCGAGATGAGGTGGAGGTGCGGTCGACTCGCGTTTTGGGGAGGTTCTTGCCGGGCAGCACGGTGAGATCGGTGGGAACCGACAAGACCGGGGTGGTGGTTGCGGACTTTGGAAGTTCTGTCACGGTGTTGTTCTACGGGGATGGTTCCCCGTCCGAGGTCTCATCGAGCGACATCGAGCAGCTTGAGGAGTCCACTCCACTCCGGCCCGAGGAATTTGTCGCCTCCCTGACCGCCTACAAAATCAGCTCGGGCCTGTCGAATGTGTTGTACGGCTACTTGTCCAGCCGAACGATCTTCCGGGAGTACCAGTTCCTCCCGGCCCTCCGTTTCCTCGAGTCCGACTCGCGTCGGCTCCTCATTGCCGATGAGGTCGGTCTCGGCAAGACGATCGAGGCGGGGCTCATCTGCCTCGAGCTGATGGCCAGGGGGCAGGGAGACCGCCTCCTCTTCGTTGTTCCTCCGCACCTGCGTACCAAGTGGCGCACGGAGCTCCAACACCGGTTCGACATCACGGCGGAGATGTGGGACGGGAAGGACCTTGACTACGAGCTCGATGAGATCGCGTCCAAGCCATCGTTGGCAGGACGACCAATGAGGGCGATCATCTCCCACCACGCGATGGCCGGGCCCAGCCGGGCGAGTCGCTGGGACGAGTCAGACACTCGCCCGAGTCGGGCTGAGCTGATGGCGAACCTCGGAGTGGGTTGGGACCTGATTGTCGTCGACGAGGCCCACCATGGGAGAAACACAGGGACCCGCCGGAACCAATCCTTTGCGGACCTCTCGAGGGCGACCGACGCCCTTCTCTTCCTGACGGCGACCCCGCTCAACTTGGGCAACCACGACCTCTTCAACCTCCTCCAGCTGCTCCGCCCGGATCGATTCCAGAGCCTCGCGGCCTTCCAGGAACTCATCGCTCCGAGCGCACACATCACCTCGGCCTCCCGTGCTCTGCGGCAGAGAGACCCTGGGTTGCTGGTTCGAGCCATCGACCGACTCACCTCCGGCGATCTCGGGCCGCGCCTCCGAGAGAGCGTCGAGCTGCGAACGGTGAACACACTGCTCAAGGAGGACGAGAGATTGGAAAACGCCACGACCGTGTCGGCGATCGACCGCGAGATCAAGCGACTCCATCCGCTCGCCGGGATCTTCACCCGGACCAGAAAGCGAGACCTCCCCGAACCGTTCGCAAGACGAGAAGCACGCCGAATGAAGGTCGAATGGCGCCCAGAGGAGTGGGAGTTCTACGACGCACTCCTCGAGCACATCGACGGGTTCCGATCCAACTCCGCCTTCGCTCGAATCATGCCAGCCCGCCAAGCAGCTTCGTGCATCCCAGCCATGCTGGAGCGCATCGACGAGCAAGCGTGGATTCGCCCCGAAACCTGGGGCGATGACTTGGCGGAGTCCGGCGAGGCGGTCACTGCCACAGACGACTCGCTGGGGCTGGGCACCGACCGACTCGCCGAAGCCGTACGACGAGTTCGAGGAGTCGACACGAAGTACGACCGTTTCCAGGAAACTCTGACAGCAGTCCTCGAGGGCGATGCCGACCAGATCCTGGTCTTCAGCTTCTTCAAGAAGACCCTCGCCTACCTCGAGCGTCGGCTCTCGGCGGCAGGGTTCTCGATCGGCATGATCAGCGGAGACATCCCCATGGACGACCGACTCGACCTCATCTCGAGGTTCCGACGAGGCCAGTTCCAGATCCTGCTCTCCAGCGAGGTCGGATCAGAAGGCCTCGACTTTGAATTCGTCGGCTGCATGGTCAACTACGACCTCCCGTGGAACCCAATGGTCGTGGAGCAACGCATCGGCAGGCTCGACCGGTTTGGCCAAGAGCACGAGAAGATCCTCGTGCTCAACTTCCACATCCCCGGGACCATCGAGACCGACATCGTCGAGCGCCTGTTCGACCGCATCGGCATCTTCGAGCGAGCGGTCGGCGATCTCGACGACATCGTCGGATCCGAGATCGAAGAAGCACTCTTCCATCGACTCACAACGCTGCGACTCGACGCAGCAGAACGAGCCCAGATTGAACAGGAAATCGAGGTCGCCATTGCCAAGCGACGCCAGATCACCGAGGAGCTCGACAGCCACCGAGACCTGCTCGCGGCATCGGGCGAGCTACTGGCGGAGCAGTTCGAATCACTCAGGGGCGGCGGGCGATACCTCGATCCCGCAGAGATAGAGAAGCTCACACTTGCCGGCGTTCAAACGCTCATCAGGGGTGTCAAGACCGAGAGGCTCGACGAAACGTCGTGGCGCATCATCATCCCGTACCGGGAGGCAATGCGCAGTCCGCTCTCCACCACATTCTCCACACTCGGGGCGGTCGCCAACCGGATCGCATTCGGGGCCCCGCTCGAGGTCACCTTCGACTACCAGACAGCATCCCGCAACCGGCGGCTCACCTTCCTGACCGGCCGCCATCCGCTCGTACAAGCCATCGCACGCCACACGATCAGAGCAAGGCCGCTCGTTCGTACCATCGGATCCGTCGCCGTTGGGCCGCTCGATGGCGTCACCGACGGGGTTTTCGAGGTTCGTCTCTACGAACTCGAAGCACACTCTCTGAATGAGCGCAAGGAGCTGGTCTGCGCCGCCGTCGACCGAGCGACCGGGGATCGAGCCCCGTTGCTTGAGCGCCACATTCTCGGCATCCTCGCAAGAACCGTGCCGGCTCCGGGAGACGACCACGCCCTTCTCAACGACTTCACGCTCCGCGAGATCGGCGCCAACATCCGAGAGCAGGTGACATCCGCCGAGGCCGCCCGATTCGAACTGGACATTGCCCGACGACGCGAGGTCGCCGAGGCAATCCACACCGCCAAGATCAAAGCGCTCCAAGCCCTCGTCTTCAAGACGTCCGGCACATCGGTCGAAGCCGCCAACCGAGGGCGACTCATGAAGGCCGAGGAACGCCTACAGCGTCAACTAACAGACCTCAACCATGCCGACGCACCCGCCGTCCACCTACGCCCCCTCTCCGATCTCATCGTCACCGTCTCGCACCTACGGCTCGACGCCCAGCAGGTCTACTCAATCCCAACCACCTCCCATTCGACGGCAGCAGCCCTCGACACCCCCGCCTCCGCTCACCACGCGGAGACGGCCACCAAATGGGTCCGGAACAAGTCCGGCAAGAGAGAGTTCACCTGCACCAGGTGCTTCCAACGGAAACGACCCGCTCTCCTCGCTCCAGGGTTGGCTGATGTCTGCGTTGACTGCTCCTGACCGGTACCGGGCGGAACCGCCGGGGCTGCCGGCGCCGATAGGATCCCTCCGTGCAAACAACCCGAGCGGGCCCCTTCGAGTGGGCGGCGAGCAAGCGCCTTGTCCAAGTTGACATCGACGCCGACGCGTCAAACCAACACGAGCTCGGAGGATTCGGCTCGTACGTTGCCTACCGAGTCGCCCTCGGAGCCAGTCCGTCAGCACTGCACAAGTCTTCACCAAGCGCCGTTTGGGTATTCCTCGCTGACGAGCAGCCCCCCGGTTCTTCGAAGACGCTTCTGCAACCCTGTACGACAGCCGCTTGGACGACCCACGGCGAAGCCCCGAGTGGCGCCTCTACTACAAGAGGAGCAGTCCGGGAGAACAGGCGCTCCAAGAGCTCGGGGCAGTCGGTGACCTTCTGGTCATCGCCGTCCCTCCGAGCGGCCCTGACTTGGTCCTCTTGGTCGCAACGGCCGGTAGCCAGTGGGAGCGGACCCTCGAAGCTCTCTTCCCAGAGGGTCCCTCGGGGACGCCGAAGAGCGTCACTCCACTTCGATCCCATCCATCACTATCGCTCCTCAACCACGCGACCCTGCTCATCGAAGAGCTGGGCCTGCCACCAGATATGGACCAAAGCGACGCCGAGTGGCTCGAGACTGAACTCGGCGGGAACCTCTCAGACGTGGACTTCCCGTCCACAAAGGGGATGGCCGAACTCGCGTGGAAACGAGCCGGTGGCCCAGACCATCCGCCGGACGAGCAACTCATCCGATGGATGGAGGCCGAGACTCGCCTCTTCTATCTGATCGAAGACGCACAGGCAACTCCCCGCTTCAGGGAGTGTGCGACTACCGAGGCCTACATGTCCTTGGCGAAGAGCCTCCTCCAGAGGCGATCCTCGAGGAGAGGTCGGTCCCTTGAGCTTCACCTCGAGAGGATCTTCAAGGACCACCGCCTCCGCGTCGACGCACAGGCACAGGTCGAGAGTGGGGGAGGCACGGTCGACTTCATCTTTCCAGGGATCGCGGAGTACCACGATAAGGGATTCCCTGCCGAACGCCTCTTTCACATGAACGCCAAGACCACAATCAGGGAACGGTGGAGCCAAGTCCTGGAGGAAGCCCCTAAGGTCCTAGCCGGCCAACGCCACATAGGGACCGTCGATGCCAACATCGCCAGCTCCACGCTCGCCAGGATTCATGCGGAGCACCTTCGAGTCGTTATGCCAGAAGGCGTCATCTCGGGTTACAGCAACGACTTCTTGGGCCAGCTCATGCCGGTATCTGAGTTCATCGAGCGGGTGCGGAAGACGCAAGAGTGAAAAGCCCACGACGGCCACCCGACCCGCCCGCGAGCTGGGTCGCACAGAGGTTGGGTAGTCAGAAGACAGTCGACACGGCGCCGGAGTTGCGGCTGCGCTCGGCATTGCATCGGCGAGGGCTCCGCTTCCGAGTCCACCGACGGGTACTCTCCACCGCCAACCGGACCCACGACTTGGTCTTCGGCCCATCGCACGTCGTGGTCGACGTCCATGGCTGCTTCTGGCACGGGTGCCCCGATCACTTCGTCCCACCAAAGCACAACGCCGACTTCTGGGAGGAGAAGATCGGCACCAACCGACAGAGAGATGCCGACACCACGCTTCGGCTCAACGGCGCTGGATGGCTCCTCATCGTCGTGTGGGAACACGAGGATTGCGACATAGCGGCTGAGCGCGTCGCCCGCACGGTGGCCACCCGCCGTCCCAGCCCCTGATACTTCCGACCGATTCCGTCATACCCAGGTGGCATAATCACCACATGACCGCTCCCTGGGACAATCTGATATCACGTGATATCATCGATTCCCAGCGAGGAGATCCGATGGGAACAGACATACTGGCGAGACTCGACCCCAAGTCCCGCCGCCGCATGGAGCAGATGCGTCCCGACGGGGTGTCGATCTCGAACTTCGTCAAGGCAATGATCAACGCAGAGTGGAGTCGTTCCACCAATCCCCAGCCGACGCTCTTCGAGACCGGAATCGAACCAAGAACGGTGTTCGGCCACGTTCCCTTCAAGTTCATCGACCTCTTCGCAGGAGTCGGCGGATTCCGATCGGGTCTGACGGCGGTGGGCGGTGAATGCGTATACACCAACGAATGGGACAAGTACGCCGCCCGCACCTACCAAGCCTGGTACGGCGACGAAGTCGACATTCGAGACATCAGGACCATCGACTACGGCGTCGAGATCCCCGACCACGATGTCCTCGCCGCTGGATTCCCCTGCCAGCCGTTCTCGCTCGCAGGAGTCTCGAAGAAGCAGTCCTTGGGTCGGGCACACGGATTCGATGATGTGCACCAAGGCAACCTCTTCTTCTCGATCCTCGACATCATCGACGCCAAGCGGCCCCCGGTCGTGTTCCTTGAGAACGTCAAGAACCTCAAGTCCCATGATCGAGGAAACACGTGGCGGGTCATACGAAGCAACCTCGAGGAGCGCGGCTACCAAGTATTCCACAAGACGATCGACGCTGCGGCGTGGGTTCCCCAGCATCGGGAGCGCATCTTCATCGTTGGTTTCGACTCAGCGGTATTCGGGTCACGAGAAGACATCGACTTTCGGTTCCCCGACCCGCCCAAGGAGTCACCGGTTCTCGGTGAGATCCTGGAAGCGACTCCCGATCAGAAGTACATGCTGTCGGACAAGCTCTGGACGTACCTGCAGGACTACGCCGAGAAGCATCGCAAGAAGGGAAACGGATTCGGTTACGGGCTGGCTGACCAAGGCGGTGTGACCCGCACCATGAGTGCCCGGTATCACAAGGACGGCTCTGAGATCCTCATCCGCCAGGAGGGATTCGCGAATCCTCGCCGCCTGACACCGAACGAGGCGCGGCTGCTGCTCGGTTTCGATGACCGCTTCGCCCGGATGTACGGTCACGACAATGGTTTCCCGCAGGTGGTGTCCGACACCCAGGCATACCGTCAGTTCGGGAACGCGGTTGTTCCCAAGGTTGTTGAGGCTGTCGGGTTGTCCATCACCGACGCTATCGCTTCGTTGATCCGGTCGACCAGCAACGGGTGCATGGTCAAGGGTCGGATCTCGCCGGCTGCCTAGGCGATCTTGGGTGTAGGTTCTGGGCCACGCTGGGGAAAGGAAGGCCCGTGGGTCAGTGGTTGCTGCTGTCGAAGGCTGGGCCGCGGGGCGAGCGTTTCGCCGGGTCGGTGTTGGAGCTGGTGCGTGACCACCACAGGCAATGGACGCCGGGGCTTCCCAAGTGAGGATGATCCCTCCCTACGTGTCAACGCACACCAAGAGCAATGCTGAGCGGAAGCTGTTCAAACGCTTCGAGGCGCTCGACATGGGCCCCGACTGGTACTGCCTGCACAGCCTGAACGTCGCCGAGCACAATCGCAGGGCATGGGGCGAGTTGGACTTCGTCATCGCCTGCTCGCTCGGACTCCTATCGGTTGAGGTGAAGGGCGGGCGGGTCTCCCTCAAGGACGGCACGTGGGACTTCACGGATCGATACGGCACCCCCCACCGAGAGACCCACGGGCCCTTCGTCCAAGTGAAGGACACGACCTGGTCGCTCAGAGATCGCCTCAAGGGGCGCATACCGGAGATACGTGGAATGATCGTCGGGTTCTCGGTTGCGTTCCCCGACATTACGTTCGCCATGCCGAGTTCCGAATGGAGTCTCGAGTTCGTTCTGGATGCCGACAAACTCGCTCAACCGGGCGGCCTCCGCCAATGGATCGAGGCCTCCTTCCATCACTGGCAGCATCAAGCAAGGAACTCAGCGACCTTGGATCCGGCGCTCATCCGACGGATGCTCAAGGAACTGCGGCCGAACTTCGACCTGGTACCGACCATGCGACAGCTCGCAGCCGCGATAACAGAACTCCAATCCACCCTCAGCGAGGAGCAGTACGAGGTCCTCGATCAGTGGGTTGACAACCCGCGTCTCCGCTGCATCGGCGGGGCCGGTTCCGGCAAGACCATGCTGGCAATGGAGGTGGCACGGCGCAGGCACGCGACCGGCAACCGCCCACTTATTGTGTGCTCGAATCCGTCACTCGCCAGCTATCTCAGATCATCGCTGGACGAGTCCGGAATCCCTGCCGTCTCCATCGACGAGCTCGATCCCGACCTCCACACCACCGACTTCCTGGTCATCGACGAGGGCCAGGACCTCCTCACGCTCAACCGACTGGCCATCCTCGACTCGGTGCTCGACAAGGGCCTCTCCTCCGGTCGGTGGATCTGGTTCATGGATCCGAACAACCAGGCCGGAATCGAAAGCGAACCGGACGAGAACGCCGCCCGCCTCATCAACGAAGTGAGCCCGGTCGTCCGGCTTACCCGCAACTTCAGAAACACCCGCCAGATCTTCGACACGACACGGCTCCTCACCGGAGCAGACCTCGGGGTGAGCGTTGCTGGGCCGGGCCCGACAGTCGAGATGTCGTTCACATCCACACCGCAGGATCAGGCCGATGCACTCGCTTCCCACCTGAACTCACTGCTGGAGAGTGGTGTCAGTCCAAGCGAGATCACCATCATCACCATGGACCCGAGCACTTCCTGCGTTGACCGCCTCCCGCCAAGCCTCAGGGACCGGGTATCAGACTTCGACGAGGAAGCCATCCTGTCGACCCGCCGCGACGTCATTCACCTCAGCACCGTGGCAGGTTTCAAGGGCCTCGAGAACATCCATGTCGCAATCACCGACGTGCGCTCCCTCGACGGGAGAGGCACGAACCGGCTCTACGTCGCCGCCACAAGGGCGCGAGCATCACTCTGGATGGGCCTAGATACCCCGCTCCAGCAGGTGGTGAATCGCCTGCTCAGCTCAGAAGGGGAGCAACCATGACCGACCCCCGCGACCGCATCATCGGCTACCTACACGACCAGCTCATCGGTCCGCTGGGCGGAGACCAGGAGTTCCTTCGGGAGGACCCTTCCCGACGCTATCTCGCCGGGATCCTCTTCCCGCAACAAGCCGAGGCCAACGAGGCCTTCAGCGACGATGTGATCGATGATGAGACGGGACAGATTGGCCAGGAAGTCGAGGACGACCCGATGGTCCTCGCCAACCAACGGATGCCCAGCTCCGCCGGCATCTCGTTCGTACTCACCGAAACAGACCGCATCGCGGTCGCCATCGAGGCGGGGATCTACCGCAAAGGCACCACTGCCGATGACTTGGCCGGCGAGATCAGCGGCTGGCAGCGTGAGACACTCAATGAGACAGTGATGCTGACCCTCGACGGACCGTCACGCATCGATGTCTTCGGGGGCGCGGCGTCCCTACGCGCCGTATGGCGTCCCAACCCCAACGGCCATCTCGTGACGATCGCCGTCGTCAACGAAGCGACGGGAAGTCCCGCAACCACTGGTCTCTACCAGGTTGCGATGACCTGCACGCCATCCCAGGGTTGGATCTCCGGCTACCCAACCAGCGGGGTGTTCTTCCGGGACGATGAAGAGGAGGAACATGCGCTCATTCACAGGAGCAGACCCGTCTTCGCCGTTGGACACGGCACATCCGCCACTTGGAAGTCACACGGCGCCCAAGCAACCGAGGTATCGATCACTTTCATGCCCGAAGAGACGGTTCCCGACACCGACTTCGCTCTGACCGGGTTCGAGGAGCTCCTGTCCCTCCAGAAGCTCGCGCATCCCGAGAACGATCAGCCGTGGCTCCTCGCCCAACTCGACAGCTTCGTGACCGCCTACCAGGCATGGTCAAAGAGCTTCGCGGACCAGGCCGTCCCACCCGGCCTGGCATCGGCAAAGCAGCGAATCCTCGATCGGCAGACGGTTGCGGTCGGGCGCATGCGGAAGGGCATCGACGTCCTCCGGACCAGCCAAGAAGCCCGAGACGTGTTCGGATTGGCCAATCGCGCGATGCTGATGCAAATGACCCACTCACGGGGAAAGCTGGGTCCGCACCGCAAGAAGAGAAACCACTTCGACTACGAGACGCCGGACTATTCGAGTCAGGACTTTGCGTGGCGTCCCTTCCAGTTGGCGTTCATTCTCCTCAACCTGGAGGCGATCATGGACGCCGACTCCCCCGATCGGGACACCGTCGACCTCATCTGGTTCCCGACCGGCGGAGGCAAGACCGAGGCCTACCTCGCGCTGGTCGCGATGACCGTACTCCTTCGACGCTGGCGGCTCGGCAACCTCGGCGCCGGCACCGCGGTGATCACCCGATACACCCTTCGCCTCCTCACCAGCCAGCAGTTCCAGCGGGCAGCAGCACTGATCTGCGCCCTCGAGCTGATCCGCCGACAGGACCGGGCAGACGCCGACCGCTACACATTCGGTGACGCCCCGATCACCATCGGCTTGTGGGTGGGCGGTGGAAGCTCACCCAACAGGTACTCCGATGCCGAGGAACTGCGCGAACAGCTGCTCGACAAGAGCGAAGACGGAGCGGTTGGCTTCCAAGTGGAACTCTGCCCTTGGTGCGGCACCGAAGTCGTCCCTCCCAGGTCCCGGCGGAGCGAGCAGTCACTCGGTATCAGTGCGGACAACGAATCCTTCCGCATCTGGTGTCCGACCAGCTCGTGCCCCTTCCACGAACGGCTGCCGCTGTCGTCTGTCGATGACGATCTCTATGACAACCCCCCATCCGTACTGATCGCCACGGTCGACAAGTTCGCCAGGTTCGCGTGGGAGCCACGCGCCGGAGTGTTTCTCGGTACCGGCTCGACACCCGGGCCCGATCTGATCATCCAGGATGAACTCCATCTGATCTCAGGGCCGCTCGGAACGATCATGGGCTTGTACGAATCGGCATTCGACCACGTGATGAGCAAAGGGGGCGCCCGACCCAAGACCATCGCCTCAACGGCCACCATCAGAAACGCCGACGCCCACGTGAAAGGCCTCTTCAACCGAAGAGTCTTCCTCTTCCCCCCGTCGGGGCTCGACGCCGACGATTCCTACTTCGTCCGCCTCGATCGCTCATCATCCGGACGCCGCTACCTGGGTCTCATGGCCCAATCCCACACCCCGACCACGGCGACCGTGCGGGTGGCGGCCGGCCTCCTGCAAGCACCCATGGAGCTCTCGTTCGACGATCACACGGCAGACAGATTCTGGACGCTGGTTGCCTATCACAACTCCCTTCGCGAACTGGGAAAGACGGTCACCCTGGCCAAGGACGACATCCCGTCCTGGATCAACATCACCGCCTCCCTCAGCGACAACGAGCGTCCCCTTGACCGCGATGAGCATGTCATTGAGCTGACCAGCAACATCCCAGCCGCATCGATCCCCAGGGAGCTCGAGAAGCTCGCACGGCCCCTCTCATCGGGCGAAGCGGTCTCCATGGTCGCGTGCACCAACATGATCTCCGTCGGGGTCGACGTCCCCCGCTTGGGGCTCATGCTCGTCGTCGGCCAACCCAAGACAACCTCTGAGTACATCCAGGCCACCAGCCGAATCGGTCGCACCGAACCGGGACTCGTGGTCACGCTTCTCTCGTCAGCGAAGTCCAGGGACCGGTCGCACTTCGAGTCGTTCCGGGGGTTCCACCAGGCGATGTACCGAAACGTTGAACCCGGGTCGGTGACGCCCTTCGCGCTCCCTGCCCGCCGCCGCGCCCTCCACGCCGCCCTTGTCATCCTGATGCGCCACTCCATGGGCCTCTCCGCCCTCGAGGACGCCGATCGGTTCGACCCCACAGACCCGACAACCCGGGAGGCCATGGACTGGCTGATCGCCAGAGCCGCCGCGGTGGACCCCTTGGAGCGAGACGACACGGAGCGACACCTCGGCCAACTCGCCCAGGAGTGGGCACGCCTCACGAACGATCCACAGACCCTCCGCTACTGGAGCCGTGCCAGGCAGATTCCCTCTCTCCTGAAACGGTTCGGCCAACCGGGTAGCGGCTGGAGCACGCTCGACTCCATGCGCGATGTCGACGTCGAGACGCTGATCAAGGTGCGTGGCGAATTGAGAACACGATGACCCGAATCAGGAAGCTGCGACGTGCCCAGACGATCTCGCCGTTTGGAGTTGGATCGATCGTCGACCATCGAGGGGAGTCCTTCGTCGCTGAGGACACCAGCCAATGGAAGGGGACCAAGCGGATCGATGCCGACCGGATCTGTGCGCTTCTCGGGATCGATGCCGTGCGAGGGCCAAGCCCTGCGATCGAGACCCACGACGACGAACGAATACTCAACCACCCTGGAGTTCCGTTCAGCCGGTTCCCGCGCTGGCTGTTTTGCGCCAGCTGCCGCCGCCTGGACCGACGCAGGACAAGCGATGAGATGCCCCTCGAACCGGCGGTCTGTCAAAACGCCGGCTGTCGCAACCGGCAGTTGGTGCCCATGCGGTTCGTCATGGTCTGTGGCAACGGACATCTCGATGACGTGGACTGGCGCCACTGGGCGCACAGCAAGACAGAAGATCCCGAGCAACGGCAATGCCGGGCAGAAGCGCTCCGGTTCCGGACTCGTCGGGGTCAAGGCGGCGGCTTGGAGGCGCTTGAGGTGTGGTGCGAAGCGTGCAAGGCGGCAAGAACGCTCCATGGCATCACGAGCCCCGGCGCCGGGCCCACGATCGGAATGCGATGCCGAGGCAAACAGCCGTGGGAGGTCTCGGGCCAGCCATGTGATGCCGAACCCATCATCGTCCAGAAGGGCGCATCCAACGTTCACTTCCCGCTCATCCGATCCGCCATCGACATTCCGCCGTGGTCCGACGCCGACCAGCATTCGGCAAAGAGAGCGGTCATACGAAAGGACAGCGACTATCTCGCTGTCGCTGACCGACTCCCAGAAAGGCATCCCCTCCACCCCGGCATGGTTTCCATGATCGCCGGCCGGCATCAAGTGAGCCGAGACCTGATCGAAACCATGCTTGTTGAAGACGGTTCAACCAGCCGTCCGACCCGCAGAGTGGCCGATGACGATCCGAACCGCACTCTCGTCAAAGAGTGGGAAGCGCTCCAAACCCCACGGGCCCAGTACCACGTCGAAGACCGGTTCGTCTCCCACACCAGTGACGTCAGCGACTGGGCGGCATCCATGGATGGAACCGCCATCGGCGATCTTGCAGGCACGATCGCCGGTGCCAGTCGCGTCACACGACTCCGCGAAGTAAGGGTTCTCAAGGGCTTCCACCGATACGACCAGCTGGCCCTCGTCCCATCCGACCTCGGATACGACGTCGGATGGCTCCCCGGAATAGAGGTGTATGGCGAGGGAATCTTCCTTCAATTGGATGAAGACCGACTCGCCCAATGGGAGAAGCTCCCCGCGGTTGTCGCTCGGGCCTCTCGCATCGATGCACGGCGAGGCGGCTCATTCCTCGCCGACGCCCTTCCCGCAGCTTCGCCACGATTCGTGATGCTCCACACGCTCGCACACCTGCTCATGCGACAGCTCGTGTTCGACACGGGCTTCTCCTCAGCCTCGCTCCGCGAGCGCCTCTACATCGACAAGGACCTCCCGATGGCCGGACTCCTCATCTACACATCCGCCGGCGACTCCGAGGGATCCATGGGCGGATTGGCCCGCCAAGGATTCCCAGCACCACTCCTCTCCTCCCTCTCGAAGGCTCTCATGGCCGCCACGTGGTGTTCGCTGGACCCGGTCTGTGGCGAATCCGGAGGACAGGGAACCGACTCCCTGTCACTCGCCGCTTGCCACGGATGCACCTTGGTCTCCGAAACCAGCTGCATCCACCGAAACGTCCTCCTCGATCGCAACCTCTTGATCACCCCCGGAACCGGCTTCTTCGCCACCGAAATCGAGAGCCTCCTCCAAGCACGGACCACTCTGTGAGTCTGAATCTCCCCAACTTCGACGACCTGTCCGACGATCAGCTCGCCGTTCTCACCCTGCCCATCGACGGCTCATACCTGGTGACCGGCCCACCAGGGTCGGGCAAGACGGTCATGGCCATCCTGCGGGCTCAAGCCCTGAAGAAGAACTTCGGCGAGGACGCGCTCCTGTTGATGTACGGGAAGCTCCTGAGCCAATACACCACAGCCGCAACCGCAGAGCTCGAGGTCGACTCAATCGTCAGCACACTCCACAAGTGGTTCCCAAAGTGGTTCCAATCGGCCTATCGAACAGCTCCGGCGATGATTGGGCAATGGGAATTCGATTGGGAAGCGATCCTCCGTGTGGTGGGCGCCAACCCCCCTCCCGAACCCCTCAAACTGCATGTGATCATCGACGAAGGACAGGACCTCCCCCAACACCTCTTCCTGGTGATGAGCCACATTGCCAAGACGCTCACCGTGTTCGCCGACGAGAACCAAGCGCTTTCCGAGTCGAACTCCACCATCGACGAGATCCGCCACGCCACCCAGATTGAATCTGAGCACAAGCTCACCACCAACTATCGCAACACCGTCGAGATTGCCCAGGTCGCGGCCCACTTCCATCAGGGAATCAGGACCGGCATCGCCTCCGTCCCCCCTCCACCACTCCGGGCCCCAAGCCGGTCCTGGTCAGGCACGCCAAGATCCCCGACTGGACCGAATTCCTGGTGAACTACGAAAGCGCCAACTCAACCCGCAGCATCGGAGTGTTCCTCCCCAAGACCAACATGCAATGGGCCCTGTTCTACGCCATCAAGGATTCCACCCGATCGCCGACACAGCTATACGTCTCAGGTGCCAGGACGACCCTGGACATGACCAAGCCCGGCGTGAAGATCATCTCCTACCCAAGCGCCAAGGGCCTCGAGTTCGACACCGTGTTCATCCCCGGCATCAACCGGGTCCGCCTCGAACCCGACAGCCCAACATTCAACATGCACATGTACGTCCTGACTTCCCGCGCCCGGCGCGAGCTCTGGTTCACATACGATGGAGCTGGAACACCCCGAATGATCAAGAGCCTCCCACTCGACCTACTGGACGACAGAACATGACCCAAACCTCCCACCGATACGTCCCAACCCGCCTTGGGAACGCCGTCAGCATGCTCGTCAGTGGGTTGATCCTTCCCGCCGTGGCGATCCCCCGGTACCGGGCTGACGGCCTCGACGCCAACCCATCTCGCATTCCGCTGTTCGACCGCGTTGGCGCTGTCAGCCTTCTCCCACACAGCGGTGACACCGTGCTCGACAAGCCCTGCCTGATGGAACTCGACGGCAAGCTGCTCAAGTCAAGCTTCCCCACGGGGGTACCAACGGACTTTCGAGGGGTACTCCCCGTCGAGATCGTTCGGGCGCTCATCGTCGGATCCGAGGCGACGTCCAAGGCCATCGCGGCACTTCCTCTCGGCAACCTGGACCTCTCTGAAGTTCGTTTCGAGGTCGCCAACTTCGACCAACCTGCCCTGCTCGCCAATCCGGTGGCTGTCGAGGCGGCCCCGCCCGGTGTGGATCCTGAACTCACCTTGGCTGTCGAAGCCGCTGATCGAGTCGCCGGGGCACTCAGCCTCCTGATGACTCGCGGACCTGTCCACTCGGTGACAGCGCAAACCGCCGAGGCCCTCCACTCAGCGTGGGCTGACGCGCCACAGGCCCCGGATCTGTCGGGGGCGCTGGCCACCGCCTGCGAAGGAGACCCCGAGCAAGAGAAGGCGCTACTGACCGGCATCGTCGAGTTGCTGGGCAACGAGGAGCCCGTGGCCGTCCTCGACGCCGCACGATTCGTCGACGAACTCACCGACGCGAACCTCCATCCCGACCTGATGGCCCACCTCACCTACATCCGCGAGGTCATCCGAGCGGAGCGAAACCTCGGCCGATTCCCAGATGCCCCCGGCCTGACCTCAGCCCGCGCGCTGCTCCTCCTGCTCCTCAGACCCGAACCCGGCGAGATCTCCACATGGATCGATGACGACCGCAACGCCGGAGAACCCGCCATCGGCCTTGCAACAGCCCTGGCTGGACTTCGAAAAGGCCATCGCAACCTCTCCCTGGAGGCCCACGGTCCAGAAAAGCTCACCGATTGGACGCAGCGACAGATGGCCAACGCGGCGAACGCCTCCATTGGCGTGACCCTCGCTCCCCTGCGCAAGGACTACCCCCTCAAAGCGAAGCTCGAGACGACCGATGACGGAACGGTCATGATCGGCTTCAAGTCGTACCGGCTCCAACTCCTCGAGCGCGCCAAGGCGGCCAAACCCATCAGACAGCGGCTCTTGGCCGGCGAAGACATCCCCGGCGTGCTGGAGCGCCTTGCCTCGATACTGGACTGGCCCGGAGTGTTGACCACCGCCATCGCGACCTCGGGAGGCTTCGAGGTCGCTCCACGAGGTGAGGGCTGGGAGGTCGTATTCAAGGGCCCGGTCAGGGTCACGGCCGAGCTCGACAACGAACGAGCTCTGGTGTTCCTTGCGGCGGAGTCAGATGAGGCCGTCGAACAGGCTATGGGCGGGAAGGGGATAGCCCTAGTCGGATGACAACTCGGGTTTGAAACGATCGAACTCAGAAGGGAGCAGCGAGAGCACCTGCGACTCGGTCATCGACTGGAGGTCCCAGATCAAATCAAGTTGTCCGAGGACTTGAACCAGCCTTCTAGCCGACCCTCCGCCCTTTCCGCCATGACCGGTCTTGAGGCCGCCCGACCCAACGTACAACTTGGTTGCCGCGCCCACGACACCCGGATTCCCCACGAGCGCCTGATTGGCCGCAAGCTGTGCGACAAGCTCGCCGGGGCGAACAAGAGCGGTGCTGAGAAGGCTCCGAGCTCGATCCGGATCATCGCGATGGGCCGAGAGGATCCACCACGGACCGGCCAGCAGGTGCCGGTAGTAGCGGTTCCAGTCGAGCTCAAGAATCCAGCGGGCGTTCTCTAGGACGTTCGGAACCCCGTCCCTTTCCTCGACGATGGATTCGAACCACATCCACGACAACCAGCTCCAGAAGCCTCGGTCAGCTCCTGGGTCTTCAAGATCAAGAGCAGCGACTAGGTCGACCAAGAGCAATGCGATCGAGAGGCGATCGCTTGCTGGACACACATCCGGGAAGTCAGGGGATCCGGGAATCGCTGTCCGAGACCGCAAGGACAACACCGGCGTCGAACTGCTCCGCGGATTCGGAACCGAATGAGTCCAGGAAGGACTGGAACCTCTCGATCCCTGCTTCCGATAGTTTCCTGGCCCTCATGAGGCACCTCCATTCAGGTAGTCGGCGAAGCGTTGCCTCATAGCCTTCCTGCGGGAGTAGGCCGCAACTCGATCGTCCACCCAATCCCCCAGGAGATCATCATCGATGTCTGCCGGAGGGAGCTCAGCGGATGGCGGAATCTGTAGCCCGAACACCAGCCACTTCGACCGCCAGTCATCAAGTCCAATTTCCCTGTACCCGCCGGACAAAGCAGCATGCAAAGACAACCTGAGCGCGATCGGGGCCACGAGAGCTAGAAACTCAGGCTTCGTCGCGAATTCGTATCGATTGTCCCACAGCGACCTCTCGATCAGAACGGCCGGACCATCCGCTTCGTCCACGTCGAGCCTCCAAACCTCCCCGTTCAATGACTCGGGCCGCATTGGGAGGAGGCTCTCTGATCGAGCTTCATCCGCCTCGGACACGGTCGCCTCTATGCCTTGGACCGACGCCAGGAGTTTGGGAAGGGACGCCGCTGAGTCCTGGACGTCGACGACCTTTACGCGAAAACGCACGTGCTCCAAGCCGTCAAACCCCGCCAAGAGATGGGGCCCTGAATGGATCTGACCAACTGTCCCAATCCCAACTCGGGCGAAGCTCGTCTTTCGGTAGGCCTCCAAGAAGACACGCGGCAGGAGCCGGAAGCCGAAGGCTCTCTAGATCCAGAGCGACCCGAACAGCCGCTCGCTCTTCGCCGAAGCCTTCGTCGCCCACGATCGAGACAGCGTTTTGGGCAATTCGTTTGCGGCCGGAATAGTTGAATCGTCTACGCATCAAGTTCTCCCTCGTACTCCACAGAGACCACAACATCACCCCGGACGGGATCGAAACCGCTGACCTCCAGCTCGAACTCGCGACTAGTGACCTCAAGAACCGCAAGGTTCCCGGTGAGGGTGCTTGTTGCACCACTGCAGCTGATCGTCAACCCGGCGCCGTCGAACGTGAAGTCCTCCGGCCGCCACTTCTTGAACGGGTCACCTCGGCGGATGTCGTAGGCGGCCGTCACCTTCACCAATGACGGAGTACCCGAAACGCCAGAGGCTGATCGCACCTTGAACCCCGACACAGTGGAGGAAACCCGAACCGGCCGGGGAGTCGATGTCGGGTCCGGATCAACCTCCCCCGTTTCGTCCTCGCCGGACCCGGTCGCGCCTTCTCGCGTTCCCGACTGTTCGGAGATCGGTACGCCAAACAGGTCCTTCCATGCTTCGACGTCCTGCTCCGCGTCGCCCTCGTGGATCAGCCGGAAGACCTGTTGCGCCGCAAGCCGAGCGAGCCATAGGTACGACGATGCGTATGCGTAGCGATCCGCCAAGTCTCGGAAGTTCCGCGCGCGCTACTGCTCCATTCCTTGTGGCCTGGATCCTCAGCTGCACGGAGCAGGCCCCCTAGCTCATCAGCCTCGGCCTCGATGAGGCCCACCGCACCTGGCACTCGCTTGATGCTCCGATCCGGCACAACCACTGGGCCTCTGAGGAACACCGGGGAGGTCGGCTTTCCTTCGAACTTCTGGAGTGCAATACGAAGGTGGGACTCATGGACGGCTCCCGTTAGCTTTGCCCTCATCGGGACTGGCGCCCGCACGATGATCGGCTCTCCATCTGAGAAACGATCGAGGAGTCGGTCGCGATCCTCATCGGGGAGCGAATACTGGTTCCACTGAACGGAGTAGGACCCCGGCTCATGGGAGAGGAGGACCTCCTCGTTGCCCTCGGTGCCCATCGCTTGTGCCAGGCGGACGCTGGCCTCAAGCTCCGGGCGCTCAAGAAGCGCCACCTCATCACCGATCGTACCTGCATCCAGAACCACGTCATCGGACGGGTTCCTCGTTGAGCCAATTCGGACAACCAGCTGACCACGGACGATCGGGGCGAAGTTGCTCTCGATCACTGCAAGCAGTACCTGGTGGCTTGTGATCGACTCCTCGGCCCACGGGACAACAATCGAAGTACCTGCTCGTTCTTGGATGCCGCCAGCAAGAGGACGGATCAGGCCGAAGTCCTCAGCAAACTGCTGCAGCAGGTCGCTGTCCTCAATCGGCTGGATCACTCCTCCATCCGCCGATCCGGCCTGAGGGACACCAAACCAGGCGTCAGGCGTGTACTTGACATCATCGACGCTGTGGGTTCTCATCGTCGAAGAGCCCATCAGTACGGTTCTCTCATCCGACTGCCTGCAGCTGAGAGCGAACAGGGCATTGGCCCGGCTCGCGCGAGGGAATGCCGTCTTTCCGATCCCCCAGCTGCCGCCCTCGTTCCCTCCCTTACTTGTCGAGCTCTCCGCGCGAAAGAAGCAGTAGAAGGGTTCCGTCGAGACATCGTCACAGGCGGTCTCGCCAACCAGCCCAGTTGTTCCGAAGTCCTCAAAAGTGACAAACCGGCACTCCTCATGGCGCTCCGGAGCCTTCCGGAGGCCGGTGTCGTGAGCGGTGAGATGGCTCCACAGTCCGTCAGCCCAGATGGCCGCGTCTTCTGCCGGGAGCGCAAAGTCCTGGCCAGAAACGAAGATCCTGACCCGGACCGGCTCCGGCGCCTCCGCACCTCTCGGCTTGGCATCTCCTGAGTTCTGAAGACCCTCTCGGACCAAAGCCCCAACAACGGAGTCCACGGCCTTCGATGTTTCCTCCGAGTCGAAGAACACATCAGTCACCGGATTGCGGTCGCGGTAGCCCGGCAGTTGCGGCTTGAACCACCAGTTGAATTGACTTGATCCTGGCATCGCATCCCTCCCTACGTCTTCGAACCCATTTCTTCCAACTCACGCCCGACTCTTCGCTCCAAGATGGTTGGGTCAGCCAGGAGGTATCCGATACGACCGAGCTTCTCAACCACGCCCAACTCCCTCAACCACCTCAGAACGAGGTATCCCTGATACGACGGCACTTCGGCGTCCGACCCCGTCGGCGGCAAGGGGAAAAGACCGTCTGTGCTGAAACGACCACCGGAGCCCTCGCTCTCCTCGAGGAGAGCCCCGACAACGCGCGCCACCACGTGGAGCGGTGCCTTGTGGCGATACTCTGATCGGCTCTTCTTAGACCAACCGATCTTGACTAGCTGGTCGTTCTCGACCTCGAAACGAGGGTAGGCACTCACCCGGCCCCTCTTCGTGTTGCGGCGGTTGGTGCTCGCAGGGGAACCCTGCTGATCCTCCGGGACCCAAGATGACAGCAACTGGGCCGCATCCGAAAGCGAGCGCACCAAGTCCCACTCTCCGTCCCTGACCGCGGCGGCCACCACATCACGGAGCTGATGCTCAACACCCGAGATCCTCTCAACAAGCTGTCGTCTACTCACAGTGAGGCGCATCCTACACCGACAATGCGCCCCTGTAAAGTGCGTGTACCCGTTCTGAATTGGGCCGATAGACGAGCGCCACTTACCGCCACACATGCGACGAGCGGCATTGCGGTGGGATCGACCGAATCGATCTCTGGCGATCGGGGCCCTTCAAGCGCCAACTCGTCAGGAGCAGGGCGAGCGCCCGAATCCTCAGCCGGGGAGCCAAGAAGCCTAGGTACGGCCTGTCCTCGGCCGCTCGTCGCCGCGCCCCAACGTAGCTTCGCGGGTCAAGTCCTATGGGACCCGCCCTTCGTGCAGCTCTGCCAATAGTTCCCAGAACGCCTTGGCCTGGTCCGGCAACTCGTCGAGGGGCGTCGGTTCGCGCTGCTCCGGGAACGGACTGCCCCTCCCGATCGTCTCACGCATGGTGGCGAGTTGGATCAGGACGGCCCTGGCCACGAGTTCGGGCTCCGGTTTGAAGGGCTCCCCATAGAGGCGTCTGGAAGGCTGGTCGATTCCGTTGACGAAGCAGAGAAACCGCAAAGCCGCCCACCCCCACACGCGGTGGCCTCGCTCGTTGGCATCGCTCATCGTGTAGTTGCTGTAGTACGAGGTCCCACCGTCGGCGAAACCCCGACTGGTCCCGCTTCCACTGAACATGGTGCCTCCAAGCCGGCTTTCGAGGGCGCCGATGATGTTGTCACCTACGCCCTCCCTGTCGAACCACACCGCCTTGCCGTACTTGGATCGGCCGAACGACTCACTCCACTTGGTCATGTCTCCACCTCCGGTTGGTACTCCTCTTCAGTGAGGCCGAACGTCCACGCCACCGCCTCCCGGGCTGTCACCGCGGTCGGTGGAACGCTCAGCCAGTAGACCCGGCGGATGCCATCCACGCCGGGCGTCGCGTCGATGACCCGTACGAACGCGTTCTCGGGCAGGAACTCCCGGCCGCGGGCGTCGCGCCCCCAGGCCCGTTCCTGGCCGATGTGCCAGAGTTGGCCCGCTCCGTCCTCGTGGAAGAGGGTGGCCCCACCCGTGGTCACGAATCGTTCGTGGCCGAACCGTTCGAGTAGGAGTCGTCGTCGCTCCAGGTTCCGCTCAGCGATGATCCCATCAGCTGTGATTCCGTCCGGGTCGAAGTACTCCGAAGGCAGGTGGATGCCGTCACGTGCATTCACCGACCACCCGTCCGAGTAGACGATCGCTGGCCCGTCCTCGCGATCCGGTCTCAGGTCCTCGTCGATGTGGAGTTCGACGGGCCGATCGAAGAGGACTGCAACCTCGAGGAACAGCCACCACCCGCCGGCCGCCACAGCGAGGTCCCACCAGGTGCATTGCTGACGTCGCTCGAGGGACCGCTCACCTCCCAGCCACTGGTCCGAGAAGGCACACCGATGGCGGGGGGACGTCGGCAGGTCCGATCTCATGCGCTCCTCCCCGCCCAGGACCCTCGAGAGCCTGCCCAACGCCATTCTCTCCCAGCCGAAACCAGCCTCGGACTTCATCATCCAGGCCGGTTCTTCGGGACCGCCTCTGATCCCCACTCCTCGGCAGTGGGGGCAGAGGCAGACCGGTCCGGTGGAGTCCCGCAGCCGTTCGATGGCCACGTCCTCGAGCTCGTGCCGGTTCTCGGCGAAGTAGTCGAGGACCAGGCTCGATGCCTGGTGGGGGGAGGCGGCCCAGCGGATCTCGGGGGCTGGGTGGCCCTGCTGGTCGTAGATCTGGGCGAGGGCTCGTTTGGCCGAGCGACGGTTGGTCGGGCGGACTTCGAACAGGTGGGAGGGGTCCATGGTCAGTCCCACACCGTGCGGGAGTTGTCCCATGAGACGGCTCGGCTGACGAACTCTCTCTGGCGGACCACGCGGTAGGCGCCGGGTGGCAGGTGGATGGTGGCGTGTTCCTCGTGGACGAGGTTCGCTCCCTCGGGTTCATCAACGAGGAGGAAGGCAGAACTGGTCGTCTGGTGGAAGGTCACGGCCCGATCGTGGATGGCGTGGGCGTGGCCGGTGGCTTCGCCCAGAGCGAGCACGATCCTGCCTCTCTCGTCGCGGGGTACGGCACCGGGGACCATGGTGGGCGCGTCGATGGCGACGAGCAGGATGTCGCCCTGGCGGTACATGGTCATGACGTCACCGCCGTGGATGCCGCGCTGGGGTGAGGTGTCTGGACCGGACGTCTGACCCGGGACGGCCGATCAGCCGTAGGGCCGGGTCGGGTGGGGATGGTTCGGGATCGAGATCCGTTCCCCTGATCATGAAGCCGCCCCGCTCGGTTGCCAGTCGGAGCAGGTCCTCCGCCGTGACCGGGGCGCCGTTCTGTCCGGCCAGCGGGTCTGCGTCGGCGGGGCAGGGACTGGGCTCCGTCCCGCAGCACACCCACGACGATCCCGAGGTGACGAACGTCGTGTCGCCGACCCTCCTCCATTGGCCGCTGCGCAGTCGCTCGACACGGGCGACATCGTGATGCCAGAGGAGAAGCTCATCTCCCTCCTGTGTGAAGGTGAGCCAACCATCATCGGAGATCGACTCGAGCGTCACCGGGTGACGGGGGGTTTCGGGGTAGACCCGCAGGACGGGGATCCAGTGGGTTTCGTGACCGGGTTTGTAGCTGCCGCAATGCGCGGGTTGCGGTCGGGTGGGTGTGGGCTCCATGAGCCCTCCTTTCGACACTTGGTTGCCGGATCTCTCCGACCGCATCCGCCGGTGTGGCTAGGCACCTTGGGTGTCGAAACCCAGGTTGCCGGGTCCCTTGTGGGACCGCTCTTGATGCAGGCACATTGTACCACTCGGGGTGTGACACGAACCGGGAAACCGTCGTACCCCGATGAGACAATGTGGTCATGAAGCGACGCTGCAACCGATGTCTCGGCCCCGACCTCCTCCCCATCGCCTACGGGTACCCCGGCCAGGAACTCCGGGACGATGCCGAGGCGGGCCTCGTCGTGCTCGGCGGGTGTGTCCGCCACGGGGATGACCCGACGCTGGTGTGCCGGCGGTGCGGCGCCAGAACTGGAAGGACGGCCGCTACCGGACCGACGAGGTGTCCATTGGCTGGAGGATGGAGCCGTGGGCCCACATCCTCATCGAGGTGACGAAGGACGACTCGATCCTCGTCACGAACCTCAGGACTAACAACACCGTCAAGTTCAGTGAGAGTGAGTTGGACGACTTGGTCACCGGCGCATGGCCGCCATGGCGATGGAACTAGGCGATCCCGACCGACGGGACCCCATCAACCCAGCCCGAGCGCTCGTTCAACCACAGCCCGCATGCCGATCAGGTCGTGTCGGTTGTGGGCGAGGATTCCCAGCCACCGATCCACCGATCCCGGGGGGACCGAGGACCGCTCATGGATGTACGCGATCGAGTCCCCGACGCCGTGTCGTTCGTCGGGACGCTCGTACCCGACGAGTGCCTCGTAGTGGCCGAGGGAGTTGGGTGAAGGTGCTTCCTCATCGGCTGGCCGGAGCGCCCGCGCCGTGGCGATGGCGTTCCTCCACCGGAAGCCCCTGCCCGGGGTGAACTCCCGGATCAGGTCACGGTCGTGTTCGGACCAGGAGACGATCTGCCTTTCCTCCCGGTCCGACAGGTCCAAGAGCCACGTGGACGCCTCGGCGGGCAAGCCGGGGATCGAGTCGGCGCCGGCCCCGGCGTCCACCGCGGCGCACCGCTCGTCCAGCACGAACTGGGTGACTTGCCAGTCGCCTGCCGCAGGGTCCGGGGCATACAGGACACCCAAGAGCACCGGCGGGCGGTCGATCCGGCCCTCGAAGTCGATGTAGATCAGCGACGATGCCCTACCGGGCCGGATCCGCTTTCGCCGCCTCCGGTGCCTGCGCCGCCGGATCTCCCGGTCGGTCACTCCCCCGCCAACCGCTCGGCCATCTCGAGGAGGATCCTCCGATCCTCGTCCGCGAGACGCCTCCAATACACGAGCATCAACCGCCAGTCCTTCGGCGGGTCAACCCTGTTGCCGGTGCGGCCTGGTGGGTCTGCCTCTGGCCGGAGCCACGCCGGGGGTTCGGAACTCACGCGAGAGGGCATCGGTGCGGACCTCACCACACGGTGCTGCGCAGCGCGCGTAGCCGACACCCGGTCGGCGTCGACTTCAGGGACCTCATGGAGGCGAGTGCCCCGTTCCATTAGGTCGTGGGCCTCCAGGGCCAGCGCCTGGGCGATCTCGACGAGGGTCTTCGTCGAAGGCTGCTTCGTACCGTTCTCGATCTCCGCCAGGTAGGAGTACGAAATCCCGGCGCGGTCGGCGAGATCGCCCCGACTGAGGCCCGCTTCGGCACGCAGCGCCTTGATCACCCGGCCGAGGTTCTCGAACGGATTGTCTGATGGGCGGCCCATGCACACAGCGTAGCGTGACTTCCGCCCCGTGCGTTGTCATTACGCTATTTGTGTGATATTATCGCTCTCAGCGCCATTGGGGCGTCGAGAGCACTCAGAAGGGAGTCGACACATGACCACACCAGCACCAATCCACATCGGGATCGTCCTCGACCGCTCGGGGTCGATGAGCAGCATCGCCGACGACATCGTCGGCGGATTCAACGAGTATCTCGCCGAACAGCAGAAGGTGGACGGCAACGCCCGACTCACCATGGCCCAGTTCGACGGGCAGGATCCATTCGAGGTCCTCTACGACGGGGAGGACCTCAGGAGGGTCAAGCCACTCACCAGGGATCGCTACGCTCCCACGAGGCAACACGCCCCTCTACGACGCAATTGGGACGATGCTCGCCCGCCTCTCCGATGAACGCCGCAGGCGCGCCGAACTGGACCTCACCGAGGAAGACATGATCGTGATGATCATCACCGACGGGTACGAGAACGCCAGTCGGGAGTACACACAGGGCCACATCTTCGAAGCCATCGAGAAGCGCCGAGAAGAAGGATGGGCCTTCCTGTTCCTCGGCGCCGACCAGGACGCCTATGCGGAGGGCTCCAAGATGGGCTTCTCGGCCAAGAACTCAGCCAACTGGGATTCAACACCCGAGGGAGCGAAGTCGATGTTCGCTGCGGCCTCGAGATCCCAATCCCTGCACCGCCTCAAGGACAAGGCAGCCCGACTCCGGGACGCCGACGAGTTCTGGCAGGGGAAGAAGTGACACGCCGTCAGCTGCTCTTTCGCCACCAAGAGATGATGCCGTTGTAGGCCCAAGGGCCCTCAGCAGGGCCCTCCCGCTGGTCGAGGAATCCCTCCCGCTGGAGGTCCTTCAGGCGGCAAGCTAGGTACACCGACATCGAGTAGTGGACCGTCTGGACTGGCGAATCCCGCCAGCGATGGCCGTACCGATTCAAGAGTTCCTTGGCCTCCGCCGGATACCGATCGATGAAGCTGTCCTCTACCGCGCCGTAGGAGACAAACTCGGCCGTCGCCGGGATACAGTCAAGGAGTTTGTCCCACACGCCGAGCTCCGCCCCGAGGCCGTCACCACGAGCACTTCCGGATGGCGGTTGCCACATCTCCCAGACGAACCCGTCGGCACCGTGGTCTGGTTCCCGACACAACCCGAAAGGCCTGTCGTCAGCGGTTCGGCCTTCTTCGGTTAGCTCGTCAGACGCACAGAGAGGACAGAACGCTGGCATCAGGCGCCGCTCCCTTCCAGCATCGGGCTACGCACCCCGTACTCCGGCGGCTCTACTCACGAGCTTGGGGCAGAGCGCATCCAAGGGGCACTCAGGGCAGGCGGGATCCGATGCGTGGCAGAATTCCCGGCCGATCCACCAGGCGGATGGGTCGAGAGCTCCGGGTCGGTCCGGGTTGAGATGACGGGCCGCCTCCACCATCGCCTGCTGGTCGTCTCGGTCGGCAATGCCGGTTCGAAGGAAGACCCGCCTGACGTGTATGTCGTAGGCGATGTCACTGCCGTGCATCTGCTCGACCGTCACGCCGAGGTTCCGCTCCAGGATCTCGACTGCCATCGCAGCCTTCTTCTGGCTGACTCCTTTGAATTGCAGCAGTCGGTCTTGGACCTCCTGTGCAGAAGGACTATCACTCCAGATCGAACCGGCATCGCCGCCGTACTCCGTCAGCACTCGCTCTGCCGCTTCGATGGCCCAAGAAGCCGTCTGGTCCGGGAACCGGTGGAGCGCGGTGGGCACCCTGAAGGCCCGATGGACGGCTGATGGTTGCCCTGCGAGGAGCGAAGGGGAGAAGCCCCCCAGCCGTTCTGCGAGTTCGTAGGGCAGCTCCCAAGCTCGCTCTGCCTTCATCTGATAGTCCGCGATGACTGCGATCAGGAAGGCGAACGGGTCAGCCCTGATGAACGCATCCGCATCAGGAGCAGACGCCAACGGGACAAGCTCATGCGACACCTCGTCGGAGAGCTCAGCGAGGCGAGCGGCAATGGCGCTCCGGACGTCAGCACCAATCGGCAGAAGCTCGGGATCACGCGGTGCTGCAAGGAGTAGAGGTTCGGGCCCCGGTGGGAGGATGCTCGGCGAGTACCAGGCGAGGTGCTCCCCGATTCGGAGACCGGCGAGGGGAGTGGCGACAGTGATCCCAGCTTCTTCGAGCTGCGTCCTCAGCCGATCGGGGATGTAAGCCGAACCGGCGTGGATCTCTACCTGGTGCACATTGAGTCTCTTGGCCTCCTCAATGACGAGTTCGGCGACATGGTCGGCCCACGCATCGACGTAGGCGTTGTCCGCCTTGGCCAGGGCTCGGTCATAGGGGGCAACCGGTTGTTCGGGATGAAGGAGACCGTGCTCCGCACTCAGGATGTACCAGGGACGACCGCTCTCCTCTGCGTAGGCTCGGCGCTTCGCAAAAAGGGGCGAGATGTAGAGGTCACGTGCAGGAGACGGAGCGGCTCCCTTCGAATTGACGCACCCGACCAGGATGATCCCGCGCCCTTCTCCTGTCGGGCTGCTCTGTCCTTCGGTTCGAACTGCCCCGAGACCACCGAATGCCGATCGGCGAGGTTCGCTGGGGATCGATCGGGGACTCGGACTTGCCACGACGTCCGCCGTATCGAGAAGCCGGTAGAGGCCACGATCCACTCGATAGAGCACCTCGCCGCAGGCCGAAGTAGGCCCGCCCTTGGCGTTGGCGGTCATCCCCTGCACAATCGGTTGAATCGTCGGGAGCGTCTTGGTCGGATCCGCCCGAGCAACCAGCCGGGTGAGGTCCTGCATCCTGAAAGGGATTCTGCCCGACTCGGTGAGTTCGCGGGCGGCGTCCAGCACCAAGCTCCACGTCGGGCGCCCGCGATCCTGAGCCAACTCCCACTCCCATCGTCAGTCCAGGCGTGAGCCTACGTCACGGATTCACCCGATGCTGAGCTCGGACCGTGCCCATTCGGCAGCGGCTCGCAGCACGGAGTCGAGCGAGGCCTGGTCGAGCACCCGCTGCTGCTTGATCAGCCATCGGCGGAGCACCAGAGCGTCGAGCACCTTGAAGTCCTTCGGCTGTTGCTTCACCGTCATCTCCTTGCAGAAGATGGCGAGGACGGGGGTGACCTTCAGACCACTCGCCGCACCCTGTAGCGCTTTGTGTACCTCGCCGGCCTCCCACCGGCTCTTCCCGAGGTGCTCGGTCTTGTGGCCATTGACGAGGACGGCGCGCTCCCCCACCCAAACCTTTCGGCCACTGTGGTTCTTCGTATTGATCGTGAACACCCCGGCCGGGCTAATCACGAGGTGGTCCACGTTGGCAACCGTTCCAGGGATGGTCAGGTCGTGGAGGACCGTCCAGCCAAACGGGAGTTTCCCCAAGCTGCGACCGACCCGGTCCTCCCCAATCGCCCCCTTGGCCCATGCTTTGGCGGAGTAGGCCTTCTGCAGCCCGCCGACCAGGCCCGCTCCGGGGGCCTCCCGGAGCTGCTGGCTCGCCATCTCCTTGGCACTCTGGCCTGCACTCCTCGTTGTGACCCCGACGAGCGGTGACTCCCACGGATCGGCTGGCGGCTCGAATGGCATGTGACTCCCACGTTTCTGGCACCAGGAAGATCGACAGCAGGTCGTCCGAGCTTGAGCCCCACCCCAATGACGCTTTGGCGTAGGCGCGAGGTTGGTTCGGTCGATACCGAGCCGCCGAACCCTCTATCTGTCGATGATTGAAAGCATTCGTTCGATCGGGATCCAGATTTCCACCCATCGTGCTTCTGCTTGAGATTACAAGCTCGGAATTCAAGCCGGCATCGTGACCACCGCGCGGTGATACAACCGCGAACGCCAATGTGTGCCAGCGATTCGAACAGGGCACGATTCTCCCGTCGTCACACAGCTCTGGCCCAACCGCGCTCCGTAGTGTATGCTCACTGGTAGTGGCCGTCCCGAGTCCTTGGCGAATGCCCGAGGCGCTGGGAGGAGGGTGGCGGCTGCGGAAGGACATATGCATGCGACGAGTACTCGTCACTGCCGTCACGTCCCTGCTCGTGCTCGGCCTGCCAGCCTTCGCGCTGGCAGCCCCCACAAGGTGGATGTGTGCCACGTCGACGGTCAAGGGAGGGTCAGGCTCATCAGCGTGGCACAAGCCGCGGTACGCGGCCACCTGCGCCACGGGGATTCGGTTCCCGGCGAATCCATCCCGGGCGAGGACGGATACCTCCTCGATGAGGCGTGCCTGCCCGAGGCCACGGAGGACGTCGACGACCCCGAAGTCACCGAGGAGACAAGCGACACGTTCGCCATCGCCTACACCGACACGGCCCCCGACGACGGCGGCTACGACCCCGATGTCGATGTCCTCATCGCCACGTTCGTGGACGGCAACGACAACGGGGTCCCGGACGGAGGCGACAAGGTGATCACCAACGCCCACCCGACGACCTTGGAGCCAACCTTCACCTTCGAGCCGTTCACCGTCACCGAGCACACCGTCCTCGACGCTGCCTACGACGCCGCCACCGGCCAGTGGAAGCTCTCCATGGACGCCGCCAGCACCGACTTCTTCGTGTTTCAGCACGGCGAAGGCAAGGAGATCTACCAGGAACGCACCAGCGCCTCCGCCAACACATGGACGACACTCCGTGACTCAGGACTCATCGACCAAATCGCAACGAGTTCCGACTCGCGCAGCCAGCCTGGCGACCTCTCAGTCTTTGACAACCTGGACGGTGACCTCCAGTTCCTGGACGTCGAGATCCTGGTCGGCCCCTGACCCGCAGCGCGACGGGCCGGGTCAACCGTCCGCGTGGGCGGCCTCGGCGGCGGCCACGATGCGGTGGGCCATGCGCCGGAAGATGGCGAGATGGAACGGGGACACGGCGAGCCAGTACAGCCGTCCGAGGAGCCCACGCGGGGCGAACAGCGCCTTCTGCACGAGGAGCGAACCCCCCGGGTGGTCCTGCGCCTCGAACGTGAGCCAGGCGTGACCCGGCAGCTTCATCTCGGCGAAGAGCTGCAACGACCTGCCCTTCTCCACGGCGGCCACCCGCCAGAAGTCGAGCGCCTCGCCGGGACCGATGTCCTCGGGGTGCCGGCGCCCCCTCCTGAGGCCCACTCCCCCGACGAGGGTGTCGATCAACCCGCGCAGGACCCACGCCCAGTTCATCGTGTAGTAGCCGTGGGACCCGCCGATCCTGGCGAACGCCGCGTACAACTCGCGGGGTGCGGCCGTGCTGGGGACCGACTTCTCGTCGACGAAGACCGTTCCCCCGGCCCAATCGGGGTCGCCGGGGAGGGCCTCGGCCGAGTTGGACGAAGCGTCGGACCACCGGGTGACGACGTCGTCGGCGGTGGCACTGCTCAAGGCACGCGCCACGGCGTCCCGATAGCCGATGAGCTCCCCCACCACCGAGCGGGCGTAGGAGTTGTCCGTGACCGTCACCTCCACCCGCAGGCTCTCGACGAGCGGCTTCGCCACGCTGGTGGGCAGCGGTGTCACCAGCCCGACCCAATGGCTGGACAGCCGCGGTGACAGGAGCGGCACCGGGATGATCAGGCGCCTCGGCAGGCCCGCCACCTCGGCGTACCCGCGCATCATCTCCTCGTAGGTCATCTCGTCGGGGCCGCCGATCCCTCGAACGTGGGAGTCGCCGCCCTCCTCGGAGGCGGCTGCGACGAGGATGTCGAGGACGTCGTTCACGGCGATCGGCTGGCACCGGGTCCGCACCCAGCTGGGGGTGACCATGGCCGGCAGGACTTCGGTCAGGTAGCGCAGCATCTCGAAGGAGACCGAACCGGAACCGATGATCACGGCCGCTCGCAGCTCGGTGACGGGCGTGGTCCCCGACGCGAGGATGGAACCCACCTCCTGGCGGCTGGCCAGGTGCTTGCTCATGTCGCCGCCGGCGCCCAGTCCCCCCAGGTACACGACCCGTCGCACCGACGCCGCGTCGGCGGCGTCCCGGAAGTTGGTCGCCGCCCGCCGGTCACGCTCCGAGAAGTCGTGCCCCCCGGCCTCCATGGAATGGATGAGGTAGAAGGCGGCGTCACAGCCAGCCAGGGCGGCGGCCACGGCGACGGGGTCGAGGGCGTCACCTTCGACGACGTCGACCCGGTCCACCCACGGATCCTGCGCCAGCTTGCGGGCGTCCCGCGTGAGACAGCGCACCTCATGGCCGGCATCGAGCAGGCGGGGCACCAGCCGACCCCCGATGTACCCCGAAGCGCCGGTGACGAGGACCTTCATGACCGGTCACCGGTCAGCAGCTCGCCGACATCCTTGGCCGAGAACGACGCCACGACCAGGTAGGCGGCGACCGCCAGGTTGCCGAGGACGACGAGGCCGACCCACCAGGCTGCCGTCCTGGGAGCCGACCGCTCCCTGACCGCGATCCAGGCCCCGAAGAACACGAAACCGACGTAGAGGTCGATCAAGGTCACCTTGCCCCACGGAAGACCCCAGATCACCGATCCCTCCTCGAAGAAGCTGCCCGTCACGAAACCGACGGCGATGGCAGTCGCCATCACCACGAGTCCGACGATCGAAAGGCCGCGTATAAGGGTCATCGGAAGATGTTCGGAGCCGACCCCCTCCGCGGACGTTCTCATCGTCCCATTGTTGGAGCGTACGTCGCGGCTGCGACAGCCTTCGACGCTTGCCGCCCGGTGAACAACCGCGAGGCGGGAGACGGGCTCACGCCCACCGGGGGCATCAGCCCCCGACGGTGACGTTGACCTGGACCTGGCCGGCACCTATCTCGGCGACGACGAGGTTCAAGGAGCCTCCTTCGTACACACCGGTCCAGAACGCTCCCTTCGGTGCTGCCACCTCCTGGACGGGCGGTCCCAACACCTCGACGTAGAAGGCGATCACGTCGTCCACCGGGGTGGCCGTGTCGAACGTGACGCTGGCCCCTCCGCCCACCGAGACTGCGGCAACAACGTCGCCATCCGGGGGCACGAGTTCGGCGGGGAAATCATCGGGCAACTCCGCCCCGGGGATCGCGGTCACACCACCACCGTCGGAGGGAGCGGACGGTGGGGAGGCGATCATCCCGTCGATGCCGCAATAGGCCTCGATCCGGTCGCCGGCCTCCTGGAGAGCCGGGTCCTCCAGGGCCTGCAGGCGCGGGTCGGTCTCGGCTACCCCGGCCAACGCCATGAAGTCGAAGTCGTACTCGTCGAGGAAGTCGACGAAGCCTCCGAAAGCAACCACGAACATCTCCACGTCGGATTGCAGCTCGTTGGGGGCCAACTGGGCAGCCTGGGTGATGGCCTCGAGGTTGCCTCGGAAGAGATCCTCGACCTGGGTCGGCGTCATGGACACCATGTTGGTCTGCATCGCCACGCCATCGGCGTACTCGACGAGGAACTCGCAGAAGTCGTCGTTCGCGTTCGGGGTGGCTGCGGCCTGGGTGGTGGGTGTGGCGGCGGTGGTCGGCGTGGTGTCGGCACCGGCCGTTGAGGTCGTTCCAGACCCCTCCCCGTCGCCCGCACACGCCACAACCAAGAGCGCGATCACAACGACGAGCCTCGATGCGGTGATCCTCATGTGCTTCCCTTTCGTTTCACCGTAGGTGCCGATTGGTCGTCCGAACATAGCAGCGACCCGTAAAGCCCCGCCATCTGGGGCCGCACTTCGGGGGCTACCGGAGCGATGACGACTCGATGACCCGTGCCGGCACACGAGCGGGGCAGTTGGCATCCCCTTCCAGGGATGCGGACCGATCGGTTGGTCGGGCGTACGCTCGTCGCGCCGCATAGGTTGAATGGCCCCCGACGAAGGAGCCACATGCCCGGGACCATCATTCCGAACCTGCGCTACCGAGATGCTCACAAGGCGATCGCATTCCTGCGGGACGCCCTCGGCTTCGAGGTGGTGATGGTCGTCGAGGGCGAAGGCACGATCGTCGAGCACGCTCAACTCACCCACGGCTCGGGCATGGTGATGGTGAGCTCGATCCGCGACACCGAGTTCGCTCGGGCGGCAGACGGAGAACGGGACCCAGCCGGTGCAGGGAACACCTACATCGTGGTCGAAGACCCCTACGCCCACGCCCAGCATGCCCGCGACCACGACGCCGTGATCATCATGGAGCCCGAGGAGCAGGACTACGGCGGCGCCGTGTATGTCACCAAGGACTTCGAAGGCAACATCTGGAGCTTCGGGAGCTACGACCCCTGGGCCTCGCCCCCCGCCTGACCGCACCGGAGCCGGGCTTCGTGTCGCGCCCGGCTGGCATGCTCCGAGTCATGTTCGACATCGCCCAGGTTGGATTGCACTCGATGCATACACATCTGTATGCTGTGTTGCATGCAGAGCACCAGCGTTCGCATCGACACCACCACCCATCAACAGCTCAAGCGGCTCGCTGCCGAGCTGGAGCGCACGGTGGGTGAGACGGTCAGCCTGGCGGTCCGGCGTCTGCGACAGGACCTCATCGGTCGGGAACTCGCCGCCGCTCCCCGTCCCGACGAAACCGAGTGGCTCGATGCTGACCTCGGGTGATGTGATCGAACTCGACCTCGGGCGTCCTGAGGGGAGAGAGGCCGGCTACCTCCACCCAGCGGTCATCGTCACCGCCCAGCGGATCCTCGACGCCGGCCCGCGCGTCATCCATGTGGTGCCGCTCACCTCGACGCCGCGCGGGTTCGCAGCCGAAGTCTCGATCATCCCCGATGAGGCGAATGGACTCGACCACGCTTCGTCAGCCCAGTGTCAACACCTCCGGGCGGTCTCGGTCGACCGCCTCACCGCCGCGCGAGGCACCATCGGCCACGCCGCACTCACCGAGATCAGGGAACTGATCGGCGTGATCCTCGACATCTGAGCACGCCCCGACAGGCATTCACCGTCTCCCGGAGGAACGGACCACTGCTTGACATAAGCTATGGCGATATGTCATAGTCTGTGACACTCGGGAAGGAGTGGCATGGGCAGGAAGATCGGAATCGGGGCGGCCGTACTGGTGGGCCTCATCGTCATCGCAGTCGGGGTCCTGTGGGTCGTGGGGGACCGGGCGCTGGCCGCCGGGGGCGATCTCCCCGAAGTGGAGGTCATGGCCATCCCCACCGACCCCGACTCCCTCGCCCGTGGCGAGCACCTGGCCCGGGCGGTCGCCGGGTGTGCCGACTGCCACACCGCCGACCTGGGCGGCAACCCGAGCTGGTCCGAATCCCCCGGCCTCCTCCCCGCCCCCAACCTCACCCCCGGTGGGGTGGCCGGCGACTACACCGCCGAGGATTGGGTGCGGGCGCTCCGCACGGGCATCGCCCGCGACGGCCGCCGCCTCCTCATCATGCCGTCGCAGGCATCGGCCGCCATGAACGACGCCGACATGGGCTCCCTCATCGCCTACCTCATGTCGGTCCCCGCCGTCGAGCGCGACATCCCACCGCGCGACGGCAAGATCCTCGCCTCGGTCCTCGTCGGGGCCGGGATGATGCCCACCGCCGACCAGTTGGCCGCCGACGTCGCACCCCTCGACGGCCAGGCAGGCGTCCACGGCACGTACGGCCAGTACCTCACCACCGTCGGCGACTGCGCCGGCTGCCACGGCCCCAACCTCGCGGGCAACCCCGGGCCCGGCGGCGAACCGGGCGTGAACATCACCCCCGGTGGGCGGGTGGATGAGTGGAGCGCCGCCGAGTTCCTCAGCTTCTTCCGTACCGGCATCCGACCCGACGGCACCGACACCCTCGGCATGCCCATCGAGGACGGGTACGCAGGCATGACCGACGACGAGATCGAGGCCATCCGCCTGTTCCTGCTCGGTCTCCCCGAACTCGCCGACGAAGGGCCCTAGGGGGTGAGCGACGCCCGGCCCAGCCTCCGGGACCGCCAGCGGCAGATGACCCGCCGGCTCATCCTCGACGCCTACGCCGATCTCTCACTCGAGCATGGCTTCGACAATTTCACGATGCAGGACATCGCCGATGCAGCCGGCATCTCCCATCGGACGCTCTACCGCCACTACGAGAACCGGGAAGCCATCCTCGACGGGATGGCGGCCGAAGTCGATGCCGAGGTGATGCGCCCGGTGGACACGAGCTTGCCCCCGAAGGGGTTCCTCGTCCACAACTACGCGGTCTTCGGGCAGTACCGCAAACCCATGCGCCTCGTCGCCCTCATGCGCGAGGCCGACATCACCACAGCTGGAGGACGTGACAACCGCACCCAGTACATGCGCGAAGTGTTGAAAGAGGTCGGACCCGGGCTCTCCGACCTCGGGCGGCAGCAACTCCTCGGCCTCAGCCGCCTGGTCGCCGGCGCCATCTCCTGGGTCCGACTCACCTCCGACGACATCGGCCTCACCGACGAACAAGCCGGCGCGGCAGCCGAATGGGCGTTCCACATCCTCATCGAAGCCGCCGAGCACCACGAAGGGGACCTCGCGTGACCGCCACCATCAGCCTCGCCGACGCGGCATCCGCCGACCTCACCCTCGTAGGTGGGAAAGCACACGGCCTCGGCCGGCTCATGGCCGCCGGTTTCCGGGTCCCCGCGGGCTTCGTCGTCACGCCCGATACCCCACTTGGCGACTTGGCGGGGCATCTCGCCGCCTCCCTCGACCGAGCGCCCCACGCCTACCGATCGTCAGCGATCGCCGAGGATCTGGCCGACGCCTCCTACGCCGGGCAGTACGAGACCGTCCTCGGGGTCCGCGGCGTCGACGACGGCGTGGCGGCCGTCCTCCGAGTGCGGGCATCAGCCGAAGGAGCCGCGGTCGCCGAGTACCGGGACCGCCACCACGCCACCGACCGGCGCATCGCCGTGATCGTCCAACAGCAGATCGACGCCCGGGCATCCGGCGTCGCCTTCTCCAAGAACCCCCTCACCGGTGCCGACGAGGTCGTCATCGAAGCAGCTGCGGGAGTCGGCGACGCCCTCATGGCCGGCGAGGTCACCCCCGAGGAGTGGATCGTCACCGATCAGGCAGCTCTCGCCCACGCTTCCGACGAGTCGGTCCTCACTCCAGCCGAAGTCGCCGAGATCGCCAGCTTGTGCCGGCAAGCCGAGCTGAAGCTGGGCGGCCCCCAGGACGTCGAATGGGCGATCGACGAGAGCGGGGTGTGGATGCTGCAGGCCCGGCCCATCACCGCGCTCCCCCTCGAGCCGACCGCTCGGCCACCCGCCAAACAGCGGTGGGAACGCGGCGACGCCTACTTCCCCGAACCAATCGACACCCTCACCTACACGGCGTGGCTCCCAACCCATACCGAGGCCACCGCCCAGGCCATGATCGAGCTCGGACTCCCGTTGGACGGTGTCGCCCACGGCCACTACTGGGGGCGGGTGTACGACCGCATCATTCCCCTCGGCGGCGGCGCCTCCGACGCCGGGGGACTGCCGCCCGCGCCCATCTTCAAGCTCGTCCTCCGTCTCGTCCCCATGTTCCGACGCCGTCTCCGGGTGGCGCGGGAGGCTGCCACGACAGACCTGCCGATGCGCCATGTCGAGAACTGGACGAGCGGCCTCTGCGATCGACTCCGATCCCGGACGAAGGAGCTGCGAAACATCGACCGCGGCGCGCTCAGCGACCTCGCCCTGGCCGACCACCTCTCCGCGATCCGGGACCATACGCGGTGGGCGGCTCTCGAGCACTTCCGGCTCACCATCGGCAGCTGGGTGCTGGTCGGTCAACTCGGCATGCTGACCGAGCGGCTCCTGGGGTGGGAGCCGGAGCGGGCCCTCGAGCTCATCGCCGGGTCGGGTGACGCCAGCCGGGCCGAAGGCAGCGCCATCGCCACTCTCGCAGCCGAGATCGCCGCCGACCCGGCCGCCGCATCACTCCTCGACCGGCCATCCGCGCTCCTCGACCACCCGGGACCGGGTGGGGTTGCGCTCCGCGCTTTCCTCGACCACCACGGACACCGTTCGCACCAGTCCCTCGTCCTACCCACCTGGGCCGAGAACCCGGCACCGGTGCTCTCGCTGGTACGCGCCCGCCTCGCCCACACCGGGGCCGAACCACCCAACGCCACCGAGACCGGGGCGGCGGCCGTCTCCGATGCCCTGGCTTCCGTGTCCGACCCCGCCGACCGCCGGCGACTCGAGCGAGCCATCACACGGGCCCGCACCGCCTGGCCCTTCGGGGACGACACCGAGCGTGACGCCAATGAGTGCGCGGGCCTCGTGCACTACGTGGCGGGGGAAGCGGCCCGCCGAATGGCGACCGACGGCCGCATCGACCATCCCGACGACATCGCCCATCTCACCATCGAGGAGGTGGAGGCTGCCCTCCGCGGTGCATCGATCGACCGTGACGCCGTCGCCCGCCGCCGTGCCGAGCATCGATGGGCCCTGGCCAACCCGTCGCCCCGCGTCGTCGGTCCGGAAGCAGGGGCGTTCCCCGGCCCTGAGCTCTTCCCACAGGCCACCCGCGACAGCATCGGAGCATTCATGTGGGCAGCCGGCAACCTGATGGCAGCCCCGGTGGTCGAGCATGTCTCGGAGGGGGCGCTGCGGGGGTTGGGGGCATCGGCCGGGGTCGTGACCGGGACCGCCCGCATCATCCGCACCCCCGCCGAGTTCGACCGAGTCCAGCCCGGCGACATCGTGGTCTGCCCGTCGACGATGGCGTCGTGGTCGCCGATCTTCCCGGTGATCTCGGGGCTGGTGACCGAGGTGGGCGGGCCGCTCTCCCACCCGGCCACTCTCGCCCGCGAGTTCAGCCTCCCGGCCGTGCTCGGGGTGAGCGACGCCACCACCCTCATCCCCGACGGCAGCCAGGTCCGCCTCGACGGCGCCACCGGGACGGTCGACCTCCTCCCCTGACCCCCAACCCAGGGTTCGAGACCACCTGGGATCGCGGCTACCGCTCGGACTCGACGAACCAGGTCTCCATCGGGCCCTTGCCCTTGACCTCGATCACCCCCCGGGGCGTGCAGACGAAGTCGTCCTCGATGAGGTCGTGGGTGGCGGCGGTCACCTGGATGCGGCCGGGGACACCGTGGGACTCCATGCGGGAGGCGGTGTTCACCGTGTCGCCCCAGATGTCGTACTGGTACTTCGTGTCGCCGATGACACCGGCAATGGCGGGCCCGGAGTTGATCCCGAACCGGAACTGGAGAGGATGGCCCGCCAGCAGCCTCGAATCCCACACCTTCTCGTTCATCCGCAGCGCCATTCGCACCAAGGCATGGGCATGGTCGGGGCGACTCTCGGGGACACCCGAGGCAACCATGTAGTTGTCACCGATGGTGCGGATCTTCTCCACCCCGAACTCGGCTGCCAACGCATCGAAGTGGGAGAAGACCGCGTTGAGGAGGTCGACCATGTCGGTGGCGTCGAGCACCTCCGACATCGGGGTGAAACCGACGATGTCGACGAACAGAACCGAGACCGCATCGTGCTCCTGGGCGACGGTGCCGCTCCCCGACTTGAGGGTGGCGGCGACCTGGGGCGGGAGCATGTTGAGGACGAGCCGCTCGGACTTCTCCCGCTCCTCGTCGAGGAGCCCCATGGCGAGGTCCTTCTGCCCCACGAAATACTGGAGCACGATGAACACGATCCCGGAGACCCCGACGATGTTGAGGACGAAGAACGTGACGATCGTCCCGGTGCCGAGGTTGCTGTCCACATCCAATGCGGGCTGGATGATCCTGCTGGCGGTGACCAGCACCACGAAGGCCACGAACCAGTAGGTGGCTTGGCGGCGCCCTCCCAGCAGCAGGGCGCCGAGGGGCGAGAGAATCGCCCACAGGATCACGGCACTGGAGTTCACGAATCCACCCAGCGCCAGCATGAGGAGGAACGGCAGCAGCAGCGTCAGGCCAAGCTGCGCCCGGCGGAGGAGTTCATAGCGGCGCACCGCCGCGAACGTGCCCCAGGTTGACCACCGTCAGGGCCGAGTAGCTCAGGGGGATCAACGCTGCGGTCGGCTCCCGGAATACGAGGTAGATGAGGCCCCAGAACAGCCCGGCGATGGCGATGAGCGCCGACAACGCCACGAGGAGCCTGGCTTGGAGACGCAGCTCGGGGTCGGCATCCGAAGCCAGGCCCATCCCATCGAAACGCTCGAGCAACCCCGCCGCCGTCACCATTCCCCTCGCCCTTCCCGACGTTGTGAAGTGCTCAAGGTATCACGACGCCCCAACCGGCCGCAGGGTGCTCGACCGAACCCTCAGCGGGCGACGGCCGGGTTGCCCTTCAACGAACCGCACCAGCACCCGTGGTCGTCGTGGTGGTGGTCGCGTAGCGTCGGACGATGGCGATCAAACCGGCGACACTGGCCCGGTTGGCGGACATGCTCACGACCGCTCGCTTCGGTTTGGCGGTGGTGGCAGGAGTCGCCTTCGCCACCGGCTCCCTCGATATCGGGGCTGCGATCGTCGCCCTCGCGTGGTGGAGTGACATGGCCGACGGGCGCTTGGCACGCCGGGCCGGTGGTGGGACCCGATTCGGTCACCTCGACCTCCCGGCCGACGTCTCGATGGCGGTGGGGATCCTCGTGGGGCTCTTCATCGCCGGCCGACTCCCTACCGGGTTGGCGGTCGCTTGCGTGGTGCTCTTCGCCCTCGCCGTCGGAACCCGGACCCCGGCTCCCGCCCTTCTCTTCATGGGGATGGTGAATGCGCTCATGCTGTGGCTGGTCCACACGGAGGGAGGCTGGTCGACATGGCCGGTGCTCTTGACGCCGGTGGCCGCCCTCATGCTCGACGGGCGCCGACTGTTCCGGGTGGTGATCCCGGCCTTCGTCCGCTCGGCGTGGGCGCTCCTCAGCGGGAAGTCGCTCGAAGGATCGACCCTGGAGGACTTCCTCGACTAGCCCGGCCAACGCCCGGGGGACGAACCAGCCAATTCGGAGACGTACCACTAGCGTCCGGGCGCACTCCATGAAGTTCCTCGAACGCAACGTTCCCGACGTCGACCTCAGTGAGTTCGTGACCGCCGTCGCCACCCACTGGCGGTTGGCGGGTGGGTTCAGGCCGCTCGAGAGCGAGCGGGACTTCACCTATCGCCTCGACGGCCCCGAGGGAACGTTCGTGGTCCGGGTCGCCAACTCCGAAGAGTCGCCCGACGTCGTCGATTTCCAGGTGCAGGCCCAAGACTGGTTGGAGGCAGCCGACACAGGGGTGCGGTACCCGAAGGCCGTCCCCGCGCTCGACGGTTCGCCGTTCAAAGAGGTCAGGTTCGGCCACCGGCAGCGGCACATCGTGCGGGTCACCGAGTGGATCGACGGCGATCCGGCCTGGACCACCTACCCGGGCAAGGAGTACTTCCGGGCAGCCGGGGCGGTGATCGCCCGCATGGACCGGGCACTCACCGGGTTCTTCCACCCGGCAGCCAACCACGACCACCCGTGGGTCATCATGCAGGCACTGCGATACCGCGACCTCACCCACCACATCTCCGACCCCAAGGCGCGGGACCTCGTCGAGTGGGCGCTCGACCAGTTCGAGGAGACCGTGCTCCCCCTCGACCGCTCGCTCCCCCACCAGGTCATCCACCAGGACGCCCATCCGGGCAACGTCATCCTCGATGAGCGGGGAGGTATGAGGGGGATCATCGACTTCGGGGACATGCTGTTCGGCCCCAGGGTCGCCGGCCTGGCCGCCGCGGCCGACGTGTGGCCCGGGATGACGATCACCCACTTCGACGCGCTCCTTGCCCTCGCCGTCGGCTACGACAGCGTCACCGAACTGACCGACGACGAGGCAACCGTCCTCCCCGCCCTCCACCAGGCCCGCTTGGCTATCAGCATCACCCTCAAGCACGCCCGCTCCGCACTCAACCCGGCCGAGGAGCCCTACGTCTCCGACGGGCCCCTCCAGGTCAGGGCGCTCCGGGCGTATCACAAGCTGGGAGTCGGAGCAGTCCAGGATCGACTGCGGTCGGCCCTCCGCATGCCGGCCTGGGTCGGTGCCGAGACCCCCGACCAGCACCAGGCGCTCCTCGACACCAGGCGGGCGACGATGGGCCGCTCCCCCACCTTCTACCGGGAGCCCCTTCACTTCGAACGGGGCGAGGGCACCCACCTCATCGCCAAGGACGGCCGCCGCTACCTGGACTTCTACAACAACGTCCCCCAGGTCGGCCACAACCATCCCCACGTGACCAAGGCGATCGCCCGCCAGGTGCGGGCCCTCAATACAAACACCCGCTACCTCTACGCCAACGTGGTGGAGTACGCCGATCGACTCACTTCGCTCCTCCCCGACCACCTGTCGGCGGTGGTGTTCGTCAACTCGGGCAGCGAGGCCAACGATGTCGCATGGCAGTTCGCCAAGGCCGCCACCGGCAACACGGGCGGACTGGTGATGGAGGACGCCTACCACGGCATCACCGACGCCATCCGCTCCTTCTCACCATCCAGCACGCGGGCCACCCGGGCCGACCACGTCGGCTATCTCCTGCCTCCAGACCCCTACCGGGGACCCCACCGCGAGGGCGACCTGGCTGCGCTCTACGCCGCGGATGCCGACCGGGCCATCGCCGAGCTGGCTGCCCACGGACACGCCCCGGCCGCCTTCATGGTCGACACGGCGCTGTGTTCGAACGGCGTCGTCTCGCCGCCGTCGGGTTACTTCCCGGCCGTCGCCGACAAGGTCCGGGCTGCCGGCGGCCTCGTGATCGCCGACGAGGTCCAGGCCGGGTTCGGCCGATTGGGATCGATGTGGGGCCACGTCCACCACGGCATGAAGGCCGACATCGTGACGATGGGCAAACCGGTCGGGAACGGCTTCCCACTGGGCGTGGTGGTCACCACCCCCGAGATCCTCTCGGCGAATGCCGGCCTCTTCAGCACCTTCGGCGGCAACCCGGTGGCCGCCGCCGCCGGGTTGGCCGTCCTCGACGTGATCGAACGCGAAGGCCTCGTCCAACACGGCCGCCTGGTGGGCAACCACCTCCGAGCTGCCATCCTCCATCTGTCCGACACCCACCCCCTCATCGGCGACGTGCGCGGCTCCGGTGCGCTCACCGGGGTCGAGTTCGTGCGCGACCGTGCGTTGCGGACGCCCGCCACCGGCGAGGCCGGGGCCCTTGTGGAGCGCCTGAAGGACCTCGGGGTGCTGGTCGGGGTCGACGGCCCCGATGGCAACGTGCTCAAGCTTCGCCCCCCGCTCATTCTCGACAGCTTCGATGTGGCTGCGTTCGCCGAGGCGTTGGACACGGCGCTTCACGCACTCGAAACGGAGTCCTGAACGTGGAGATCGGCGACGTCTTCTACCCACCCGACCGGGTCGCCTGGCACGACTGGCTCGTCGCCAACCATGCCTCCGCCAGTGAGGTCTGGCTCCGGAAGTACAAGAAGGCCACCGGGGTCCCGTCCATCTCCTACGACGACATGGTCGAGGAGTGCCTCTGCTTCGGATGGATCGACGGGATCATCAAGACCTACGACCAGGAGTCCAACGTCCAGCGGATAACCCCCCGGCGGTCCACGTCCAACCTGTCGGAGTTGAACCGGCAACGAGTGTGGAAGCTCCAACACCTGGGCCTCATCACCGACGTCGGGCTGCGGGCGTTGGGCGACCAGGTCGGGGACCCGTTGGACCCGTTGGTGATCCCCGACTGGGTGGAGGACCGACTTCGCGAGGATCCTGTCGTCTGGGCGACGTTCGAGTCGTTCCCCCTCATGTACCGGCGGCTCAAGGTGAAGTGGATCATCGACCCGGTGGGGAATCGCCAAGACGAGCGAGACAAGCGCCTCGCCCACTTCATCAAGATGACCGGGCAAGGGAAGCGCTACGGTGCCGAGCCGCTGCGGGGCATCACCTACGACTGAGCACCGGTCGTCTTCGTCCCTAGCAGGGAGAGGACCGCCAGCAGGTTGTCGGGGTCGTCGGTGCCGATCCGGACGTTCTTCCCCGACTTCAGCTCGAGTTCCACGGCGTCCAGACCCCACACGTTGTACATCCAACCGCCGGGAGTGGCCCGGATCCCGAACCCGTAGTACCAATGATTCCGGACCCGACCGGCCTTCACGATGTCGGCGAGAGGGATGGTGCGATGGGGACGACCGAAACCGAATGCGGCGGTGAGGTCCCCGGCGGAGACGGTGACCTCGAGCCGGCTGAACAGCGTCACGATCCCGACCATGCCCAGCATGAACACTCCGATACCCGCCCCCAGCACGACTCCAACCTCATCGTCGGTGGGGATCGGGTAGTAGATGGCGCCGAAGAACACGGCGACGAGGATGGGGAGGCGCCCCCACTGCACGTGTGCGTACTCCATGGAGGAGACGCTACCCGCCGAGCCGGGTCCGTCGTGGGTCATGCCCTCCGGCTGGTTCAGCAGCCGCTGAACCAGCCGCCACACTGATAGGAGAACGTCACCGACACGGAGATCTCGCGGGGCGAATCGACGAAGGACTCGCGGGCATCGAAGGAGAACGATCCTTCGATCCGCTCCAGGTCCCAGCGGGTGATCTCGAGGCTGCCCGTGCCGGGGACGGTGCCGTACAGCTCATCGGTCGAGACGGCGAACTCCCCGACGATGGTGCCGGCCGCTCCGTCGGCGTCGAAGAACCCCCCGGTGATCGGATAGCTCCCCGGGCCCATCGGCAGGTCGGACGCCCTCGTCAGGTTCGTCGGCGTCACCGACGCACCGAGGATGAGATCGTCTGGGTCGAGGCAGCCCACCGAGAGGAAGGTGATCACGGGCTCGCCGCGCTCCGCCAACTCCTCGTAGGTGCCACCGGAGATCTCCACGCCCAGGGCTTCGACCGTTCCACGGAGGTCGTCCTCACTCAGCCAGTAGTCGGAGGACATCGCATAGACGCTCTGGCCGAACGTCCACGTCTCCTCACGGTCCCCGGTGATGGTGACGGTGCATTCGCCGCCGGCCGGGGTCCCGTCGTCCGCGGTGGCCGTGGTGCCCTCGGTCGCGGACGGCATGGTGGTGGGCGCTCCCGGGTCTTGCACGGTCGTGGCCACGTCGGGATCCGGCCCGGATTCCTCGGCGGTCCCGCCTCCGCACGCTCCGACGAGCATCCCGAGGACGAGAACCACGATTCCCAGCCGATACGGGGGCTGATCCCTCCGCCCGAGTCGGGCGTCCACGATGACCTGGCGCATCGGGCGAGGATACCGAGGAGGGGTCTCGGATGCCGCGCAAAGTGCCCCTGGGACAGCACTCCGGAGTCCGGATTCGCCGCCTACGGGGTCGTCGTTGTCGGAGTCGAGTCCGCGGGCTCTTCGACCACTGCTGGCGGGGCCACGGGCACTGTGCCGAGCAGCACCTGCCACGCGATGTCGAGGTCGTCGGAGGCCGGTACCGGTCGGTCCGGGAGCGCATTGAGCGCGTAGCCCACCCGAAGGATCGCCTCGTCGATCTGCTCGGCGTCACTCCCGGGCTCGAGGGCCAGGAGAACGCTGCGGGCGGCTTCGAGGTCCTGGGCTGCGAGCCCGTAGTTGGCCTGGTACAGGAAGAGCCGAGCTCGCGAGAGCAGCTCCATCGACCGCAACATGTCGAGCTCCCGGATGAACGCGAGACTTGCGTCGTCCACCGACGCGTCCAGACCGGAGACCGTCGCGTCGAGCGCATCGAGGCGTCGGTCGTGGGCAGCGATCTGCGCCGCGACCTCACCGCTCTCCGCTCCGAAGGCAGCCTGTTGTGCAGCGAGGTCGTCGAACGCCACCCCCGCTGCGGCCGCATCGGCTTGGAGGCTCGCAACCTGGCCCTCGACCTCCGCCAGCCTGACGTCCATCGTCTCGAGGTCGGCCGTGTTCTCGGCCACCGGCTGGAAGTAGCGCTCGTACGCGACCGGCCATCCGAAGTAGATCCCGATGCCGATCCCGCCCAGGATCACGACGATGATCAGGAAGTTGACCAGGCGCCGCATGAATCGGCGAAATCCACCCGATCCCTTCGGTTCCTCCACGGGGGCCAACCGGGCTGGCTCGACCTTGGTGGGTGCTGGCAGTTCGGGAGGCTCTGGGGTGGCGTCTGCGGTGGTCATGGGATGCCCCTTCGCCCGGTTGCGCCGGGACGGTTGTCACTGTCCTTGAACGAGACAGGAAGTGACCCTCAGGATACCGTTCGGGGCCGGTCAACCGGAATGCGCCGCTCCGTCAGCCGGCAGGTCCCGCTCGGTGCGCAGGAAGAGGAAGAAGCACCACGTGGCAACCGCACCCAGGAGGTGCCAGATGGCGTGGGCCTGTACCAGCGAATCGGGCGAGCACCAGGGATGCGTGTCGGTGCCGGTGAGCCAGATGGCGTAGGCGGTGAAGAACGCCGCGAACCCGAGCCAGTACCAGGGCGTGTAGGTGCGCCGTCCCTCGGCGGGGTGGGTGGCGAACAGGGCCGGGACCCAGAAGAGCACGACCCACCAGTGGGCACCAGGGTCGGCAGCGATCACCGCGGGACCGACCCCGAAGACCGCCGCGACCACGAAGCCCAACAATCCTGAGGACAGCCGCAGCCATCGGCCCCGGAAGCGGTACAGAGCCTCGGAGATCACCCACAGGGCGATCGAGACCCCGAAGAAGTCGAGGCCGATCCCGAGGTCGGGCCCGGCGAACCAGTACCCCGCGGCGTAGCCCGACAGCAGCAGGCCGTAGGCCGTGAAGAACGCGCGATCGGACCATCGTCCGAGCCGGGCGAGGTTCAAGAGCCACGGGATGAGGATGAACGCCACCATGCTCACGTTGTCGAGCCACGCCCCGGCAAAGGTGTGGGAGCCGTGCATCGCCATCGACCCCGGGCCCAGGAAGAGCGATGCCGCCGCGTAGAGCAGCACGATCGGTTGGTTCCCGATGAACCGATTGACCAGGGGTCGCCCGCCCACCACGTCGCGGCCGAGGACGTAGAACATCGCCAGGCCGGCAACCACGAACCCGAGGTTGCCGAGCGTGTTGGCCGGCTCACGCAGCAGGCCGCCCGAGACCCGCTCACACCAGCGGCTGATCTCCCCGATCGCCTGCTCGTTGCCGGCCGGGGTCCCCCACCCGGAGAGCCCGATGGCGATGAACGCCACGCTGAACACCCCGAAGGCAACGGAGGCGACCCGAAGAGGTGTGAACGGCGAGCGCATGCCCCGCACGCTACCGGCGCCCTGCGCGGTCGGGACGACGCTCCTCAGCCCGCTTCGAACGCCCCCCGACAAAGCCCAAGGATTTCCATCACATACGAGGCGCTGTCCTTCGTCGGCTTCTACGCTGACCAAATGTCTGCCGTGGCAGAGGCCTGGCATCTTTGGGAAGGAAGAGCATGAAGACACTTGGGGACACCACGCGGACGATGTTCCGCTGGGCAATGGGGATCTTCCTGGTGACGATCGTCATCGGGATCCTCAACGGACTCGACCTATGGGAGCCGTCGCGTGAGCTGCTCCTCACCCACGTCCATGCCGGGACACTCGGCTGGATCACCCTGGCCGTGATCGGGGTCGGCCTCCTCGTCCTCGGCGGCGATGCCGACGAGGAGGCGACCCGCAAGGGACAGCGAATGTCCCAGGGCATGGTGTGGTCCACGGTCCTGTACGTGATCGCCTTTGCGACCACGACCGGGATCATGCGGCCGATCACCGGGACCCTGATGCTCCTCGCCATCATCTGGGCGCTGGTGTGGATGATCGGACGCTATCGGCAGGAGCCGAAGACGGTCCCCGGGCTGGCGCTCATGCTGGCAACGGTCTCCCTCGCCATCGGAGCGGTCCTCGGAGTGCTGTACGGGCTCTTCATCGCCAATGGCGAGCTCCCGGGCATCGACGCCGACATGGCGGGAAGCATCGCCGGGGCCCATCCGCCCGCCATGCTCGTCGGCTACCTCATGCTGGCCGGCACCGCCGTCACCGAGTGGTTCCTCAGCGCGCGGGCAACGCCCACATCGGAGAGCAAGCCGGGCGTGGCGGTGGCGTGGATCCTGTTCGTGGCCGGACAATTCTTCAACGTCGCCTTCATCGCCAATGTCGAGGCGCTCATCCAGGCCGCCACGATGCTCGAACTCGTCGGCGTGGTGATCTTCATCGTTCGGATGTGGAAGCACCTCACGCCCAAGGCGTGGAAGGAAGGTGGCACCCTCGTGTACGGCCGCCTCTCGTTGGTGTTCCTGGTGGCCGGGTTCGGCCTCTTCATGTACATCGTGCAGCTCTTCATCAGCGGTGCAATCGACCCGGAGGCGGGCGAAGGACTGAACCTGCTGGTGGCGTTCGACCATGCGATGTTCATGGGAGTGATGACCAACGCCCTGCTCCTGGCAATGGCGGCCGGTATGGCCTACGACGGGATGCAGAAGATGATCGTGTGGGGGACCAACATTGGCTTGGTCGGCTTCCTCGCGGGGCTGATGACCGAGTCGGCAGCTGTCAAGCGGGTCTTCACCCCGATCATGGGCGCCGCCCTCCTGCTGGCGGCCTACAAGTTCCTCATCGCGAAGGCGGAGGGACCGTCCTCGGCGTAGCCCGTGCTCGAATCGCGGTCCTGCTCATCCTCGGGGTGGTGGGGTCGGCGTGCGCGTCTGCAGCGTCCGCCGACCCCGACTACCTCGAGGGCAGGACGATCTATCAGACCTGCGCCGCCTGTCACGGGAAGTCGGGCGAAGGAGCCGTTGGGCCGACACTCGACACGATCCTCGACACGTTCCCTTCATGCGACGACCACGTCGCATGGGTCCGCCTCGGATCGGATCGGTGGCTGGCAGAGGTCGGCGACACCTACGCCGACGGCAAGCCGGTGAAGGGCGGGATGCCCGAGTTCGACGCCTCACTGAGTGACCTCGAGATCCGACAGATCGCCTTCTACGAGCGGGTCCGGTTCGGGGAGTCGCCGGAGGCGACGGAGCGGGCGGCCTGCGGGCTCTGAACCATCAAAGCTGTTCGCCCAGTGTGTTGCCGACCCGGTCGAGCGCTTCGAGCACGAGCGGCATCGCGTCACTCATCTCCTTGCGGGACCACTGCGTGAGCAGGTCGTCGAACTCGGCACCGGCGGCGAGGATCGCCTCCAAGGTGGCGCTCCGCTCGGGCTGGGCCGGGGGCGGAACGGGCCGGTTGACCCGGATGCGCTCGCCTTCGGCATAGGCCACGAGCGGCCCTGCCAGCTCGGTCAGTCCTGCTGCCACGCACAGGTCCGCCACCTCTTCGGCCACGATGAGGAAGTTCGTGGGTCCGGTCGCCGCCAGCACCGACCGGGCCGCGCCGAGAGCGGCCATCGCCCCGGCCAGGTCACCGAGATGACGCCGTACCGACGAGAGAACGCACCAGGTCTCGGCGCCCACCTGGCCGATCTCTCCCTCGATCGCCACTCCTCGCTCGATGTGGTGCTGCGCTTCCTCGAATCGACCGAGCAGGTCGAGGCTGATTCCCAGGACCACGTGGTTGAAGGAGACCGCACCTCGGATCCCCAGGGCCTCTGACAGTCGCAGCGCTTCTTCATGCAGGCGTATCGAATCGGCGAACTCCCCCCGGTACCGCTGCATGATGCCCTGGGTGCTGAGGACCCAGCCCAGGCCCCACTGACTCCCGGCCGCACGCAGGTGCCGCTTGGACAACTCGAGCCACTTCTCAGCCTCCTCAACCGCCGCTTGCATCCGATACATCCACGCCTGGAACAGGGTGTGCCAGCCCATCGCCCATTCGTCGCCTGCCCGCTCGGCCGCGGCATATCCCTCGCGGTGCACGGCCAACGTCCTGTCGTGCTTGCCCTGGGAACTGAGGGATACGGCCAGGGAGAGAAGCGCCCGGCTCAGGAGCCGGTCCGAACCCGTCGTCCGCGCGATCTCCACGGCACGCTCACCGTCCGCCTCCCCCGCATCATCCGCCTCCTCGAACGACCTGGTGAACGACCTTCCGGAGAGCACCGCCACCTGGAGCTCCGGCGGGAGCCCCTCGAGGTGCGCAGACACGTCAGCGAAGAACTCCAGTGCGAGCGACGTGTGGCCATGCGCGAACCAGAACCACCAGATGCCGGCGACGATGCGGGCCGCCACGAGATGGTCCCCGGCCTCCAGGGCCCAGGTGAGCGCCGCCCTGAGGTTGTCGTGGTCGCGCTCCAAGCGGTCGAACCACGCGGCCTGTCCGGGACCCCGGGTGGCGTCGTGCGCCTCGTCCGCCACCGCCGCGAAGTAGGCGGCGTGGCGCGCCCGCCACGTCTCGCCGGCCTTGGCGTCGGTGAGCTTCCCGAGGGCGTACTGGCGCAGGGTCTCGAGGAGTCCGAACCTCCCCGACTCGGAGCCGCCCTGCACCATCGACTTGTCCACCAAGGAGGCGAGCAGCTCGAAGACGTCGAGTTCGTCGACCCCGTCCCCGGATACGATCGCCTCGACCGCCTCCAGCGAGAACCCGCCGCGGAACACCGCCAGCCGATCGAAGAGGAGACGCTCCGGCTCGGTGAGGAGTTGGTACGACCAATCGACGGTGGCGAGGAGCGTCTGCTGCCGGGGAAGGGCCGTCCGGCTGCCGCCGGTCAGCAACCGGAAGGTGTCGGACAGACGATCGGCGATCTGGTCGGCCGTCAGCATGCGGGAGCGGGCTGCCGCCAACTCGATTGCCAGGGGCATCCCGTCCAACCGCCGACAAATCGTGGCCACCGCCTGCTCGGTCTCCTTGTCCAGGACGAACCTCGAATTGGCAGCAGAGGCCCGCTCGGCGAAGAGCTCCATGGCGTCCGGGTAGGCACCGTCCCCGATCCCACCGTCGAACGACGACGGAAGGCCGAGGCTGGGCACCTGGATGAGGTACTCACCCCGGATGCCGAGACCCTCCCGGGACGTCGTGAGGATCTTGAGGTGCGGACATCCGCGGAGCGCGCGATCGGCGAACTCGGCGGCCGCCGAGATCAGGTGCTCACAGTTGTCGAGGATCAGGAGCGCGGTGCGGGGCGCCAGGTAGTCGACGAGGACCTCCATCGTGGTGCGCTCGTCACCGCCGCCGGAGAGCCCCCCGGCCATCCCGGCCCGGGTCACGCCCAACTCCTCGGCCACCCATTGCGGGAACCCTGCTGCCTCGGCCAAGCCGGCCAGCTCCGCCACCCACACACCGCCGGGGAACTCGTCGAACACCTCGGCGGCCGTCTGCAAGGCCAGGCGGGTCTTGCCCGACCCCCCGACGCCGGTGAGGGTGACGAGGCGACTGTCCCGCAGGCGCTTCACCGTCTCGGTGAGCTCATCGTGCCGTCCCACGAACGAACTCAGCTCCGCCGGGAGGTTGTTGAGGTGGGTGTCGAGGGTGCGCAGCGCCGGGAAGTCGTCCCGCAGGTCATGGTGGCCGAGTTGATGGAGGTGCTCCGGCGTCCCGAGGTCCTTCAGACGGTGCTCGCCCAGCGACCGGAGGGAGACGCCGGTCGGGAGTCGCTGCGACAGGAGGTCGCGGGTGGCCTGGCTGACCAGCACCTGCCCGCCGTGCCCCGCCGAGAGGATGCGTGCGGTCCGATTGAGGGTGGGACCGAAGTAGTCGCCATCGCGCTCGTGGGCCACCCCGGCGTGGATGGCCATCCGGACGCGGACCTCACCTACGGCCCATGGTTCCGTCGACAGCGCCTTCTGGGCGTCGATCGCGGTGAGGGCGGCGTCGCGCGGATCGGAGAAGGCCGCGGCGAACGCGTCGCCGGCGGTGGTGAACACGTAGCCTCGGTTGAGGGCGATCTGTTCGCGCAGGATCTCGTCGTGGCGAGCGAGGACGCCCTCCATCCGATCCGGAGCCTCTTCCCAGAGCCGGGTGCTTCCCTCGATGTCGGTGAACAGGAACGTCACTGTCCCCGTCGGCTGTGCACTCACCATCCGATGAGCGTACCGCCCGACTCCCCGATGCGCGAGGGGCATGCGAGACTCGCCCCGTGACCTCCCAACCCCTCCCAATCGGCGCTTACCGGGTGACCGACCGACTGGCCGCGGGGCCCTTCCCGCGCGGGGTGGTCGAGCAGATCGAAGCCAGGCGGGAGCCCGTCACTTCGTCGACCTCACCGGACTCGGAAAATCCTACGAAGTGCTCCTCGCCGACGGAAGCAGCCGGGCGGCCTTCCCCATCGCTGACTTCTCGACGCCCACCAGCGAGCACATGGTCACGATCCTCGACGATATCGATCAGCACCTCGACGAGGGCGTCTACCTGCATTGTGGGGCAGGCATCGGGCGCACCGGGACCGTGGTCGGGTGCTGGCTGATCCGCCACGGCCTTGCCACCCGCGACGATTGGCAACAGGTGCTGGCCGGCCTACGGCCATCAGGCGCTCCCCCTTCCCCCGAGACTGCGGCCCAACGGGCATTCGTCTCGGCCTGGGAGCCCGGGCGCTGAGGAGGCTCATTCGCTACGGTTCACCGACCGCGGAGGCCACATGTCCGATCGACCAACCGGCACCATCACGTTCCTCTTCACCGACGTTGAGGGCAGCACCAAGCTGTGGGACTCGTTCCCCGAGCACATGCGAGGGGCGCTTGCCCGCCACGACGAGATCTTGCGGCAGGCCATCGCCGAGCGGCAGGGTGTGGTTTTCTCCACCGCGGGCGACTCGTTCGCTGCCGCCTTCCACACGCCGATGGACGGTGTGCTGGCGGCGGCTTCCGCTCAATTGGCCTTGGCCGCCGAGGACTGGGGTGGACCCACCATCCGGGTACGAATGGGTCTCCACTCCGGGAGCGCCCAGGAGCGGGACGGCGACTACTTCGGCCCCACCCTCAACCGCGCCGCCCGCATCATGTCGGCCGGCCACGGCGGACAAGTGCTCCTCTCGGAGGTCACCGCCGAGGTCGTGGCTCCCGACCCGCTCGTCCTCGACGACCTCGGGACCCACCACCTCAAGGACCTGAGCGAGCCCCAGCACCTCTTCGCTGTCCTCCACCCCGACCTCGAACGAGTCGAGGCCGCCCTCCGAACGGTTGACGTCCGCAGGGACAACCTCCCGGCCAACCTCACCACCTTCATCGGCCGTGAGGCCGAGCTGGCCGAACTCGCGGAATTGGTGGCAGAGCATCGTCTCGTCGTCCTCACGGGCGTCGGCGGCACCGGCAAGACCCGGCTCGCAACCGAGGCTGTCCGTACGCTCGCCTCCGACCATCCCGACGGCGTGTGGCTGGCCGAGTTGGCCCCCGTCACCAACCCGGCCTTCATCATGGCGACGATCGGGGACGTCTGGGGACTCCGGGCCGGGGAAGGCATGCCGATCGACGAGGTCGTCCTTCGCCACCTCTACGGGAAGAGCCTCATCCTCCTCATCGACAACTGTGAGCACCTCCTCGACGGGTCGGCTGCGGCGATTCGCTCGATCCTCGATGCATGTCCGACGGTTCGCATCGTCGCCACCTCGCGGGAGTCACTGGGGATCCGGGGCGAGGCGATCTTCCAGGTGCCATCGCTCGGGCTTCCCGATGGTGACCATGCCCTCGTCGACACGGAAGCCGGCCGCCTCTTCCTCGACCGGGCCGAGGCCGTCCGACCGGGATTCGAGCCGACCACCGAGGACCTGCGGGCAATCGAGCGGATCGTGACCCGGATCGACGGCATCCCGCTCGGCATCGAACTCGCCGCCGCCCGGCTCCGGAGTCTCTCCCCCGCCGACCTGGCGGATCGGCTCGAACACTCGTTTCGGATCCTCGCCGGTTCCTCGAAGACCGCCCTCCCCCGCCAGCGCACCCTGCAAGCGACCATCGACTGGTCCCACGACCTCCTCAAGCCGGAGGAGCGTGCGGTCTTCAGGCGCCTCGCCACCTTCATCGGCGGCTTCGACCTCCAGGCGGCCGAAGCGGTCGCTGTTGGTGATGACGTCGCCGACTTCGAGGTACTCGACCACCTCGATTCCCTCGTCGACAAGTCCCTGGTGCTCATCAACCACGACACGTCGCGATACCGCATGCTCGAGCCGGTTCGTCAGTACGCCCAGGAGCAGCTCGCCGAGTCCCACGAAGCCTCGGCGAACCAGGACGCCCACGCCCGCTACTTCGCTGGGTTCGCAGCAACCGCCTCTCCCCACATCCGTGGCCCACGCCTCACGGAGTGGAACCGGCTGATCACGCGCGATTACGAGAACCTCCGGGCCGCCCTCACCACCTTCCTGGAAGCAGGCGAGTTCGACTCCTACATCCGATTGGCGCTCGACCTCTCCGAGTTCTGGATGCACACCTCCAAACAGATCGAGGCCATCGAGATGGCCGAGCAACTCTTCTCGGTCGCTACGCCCAAGACCGACCCGCTCCTCCTCATCAAGCTCCGTTGGGCGACGGCGATCAAGTCGGCCGAGATCACGCGACCGTCCGGGATCGACCACGCCCGGGCCGGGCTGGCGCTCGCCCATGACCTGGGCGACCCCAACGCGGTCGGCCGAATGGAACTCGCCCTCGGTGCCGCGATCCGCCACGCCACCACCGACCCCGAATACCTCGAGCACCTCCACGAGGGACGTCGTCTGCTCACCGAGCATCCCAAGCCTCACTGGGCCGAACCCGACTGGGACGCGGGCCTCATCCAACTTCTCCTGGCCGCCTACCTTCCGGGGGACGACGAACACCTCGAGTCGCACTTCCATGCTGCGCTCGACCTTTTCGAGCGGACTGGCGACGAGGCCCTGCTCGCCGCCGCGCTTGCCGACACGCCGAGCCTCTGGGGCAGGGCGGACACGGAGTGGATCATGGGCAACCTGCGGAGGGCCGTCGAGATACTCGAGCGGGTCGAGGTCCCCTACTGGCTTGGCCATGCACTCCAGACGCTGGGCATCCTCACCCGACTCGAAGGGGACAACGACGGGGCGATCGAGCCATTGGCCGCTGCGGCCACGCTGCTCCAGGACATGGGCGATCTCTCCTGTTGGGCGACCTCCAGCCGGGCCCTCGCCAGGGTCGAGACGGCTCTCGGCGCCACATCCGACGCGGCTCGGCGGGTGGCAGCGGTGATCGACCTCATGCCTGCACTCCCCATGCAGGAGGTCGCCATTCCGCGGACACTCGACACGGCCGCCGAGGTGCTGGCCGCCAAGGGCGACCTGCACGCGGCGGCTCGCGTGCTCGGGAGGACGATGGGCATAGAGACGCCCCCATCGGTGATTCTCGACCGGGCTGCCGGTCTCGACAGCCTGCGGGAACGCCTCACCACCTCACTCGGTGACGGATTGGTGGAGCAGCTCATCGGCGACGGGAACACCATGAGCACCGAGGATGCCCTCGAGCTGGCCCGGACGGCTCTTCGATCCTGATCGTGGCCGTTGCCACCCACCGTGTGGCGTAGCGTTCCGGGAGAACGATCAAGGAGAACAGGCCATGCAACGGGGTGCTCGCACGGGTATCTCCCTCGCCCTCGGGACCGCCCTCATCAGTGGCGTCTCGATCCCCATCAACAAGGTCGCGGTCGGGGCGATCGACAATGTCACGCTCTTCACCACGGTCAAGAACTCGATCGTCGGACTCCTCCTGCTCTCGCTGCTCGTCGTCCGGCTGGGGAGCATCGACCGGTCCTCGCTTGCGGCTCGGTCGTGGACAGGGCTGGGCCTCATCGCGGTCATCGGTGGGAGCGTTCCGTTCCTCCTTTTCTTCAAGGGCCTCGCCCTCGCCTCGGCACCGTCGGCGGCCCTCATCCACAAGACCCTGTTCCTGTGGGTGGCGATCGCAGCAGTCCCCCTCCTCGGGGAGAAGCTCGGCCGGTGGACCTATGGGGGTCTCGCCGTGCTCGCCGTCGGGCAGCTCATCGTCGGTTGGCCAGGGGGTTGGGGTTGGGGCACCGGTGAGTGGATGATCCTCGGGGCGACGCTCTTCTGGACGGCCGAGACGATCCTCATCAAGCGGCTCCTCCCGACCCTCCCGGTCACATTGGCCGCCACTGCCCGCATGGCCGGGGGTGCCGTCGTGATGTGGGGGTGGCTGCTCGTCACCGGGCAGGCAGGCGGACTCACGGCGCTGGCAGCGGCTGACTGGGCCTGGATCCTCCTCACCGCGGTCCTGCTCTTCGGCTACGTCACCACCTGGTACGGGGCCCTCTCGATGGCGCCGGCGACCGTGGTCACCAGCGTCCTCACGCTGGGGGCGGTCGTGTCGGCCGTCATCTCCACCGTGCAGGGAACGCTCCCGGCAACGCGTCCGGCGCTGGGCCTGGTGGTGATGGTGGTGGGTGCCGGGGTGGTGGCGGCGGGGGCACGCACCCGCAGGCCCACCTCCGGCTGACGCAACCCCGTTGACATCTGGCGGCCTGGTCGTAGGATCGCCCGATGGCGGACTGCTGCCACAACGACTACCGGAAGGTCTTCCGCACCGCGGAGGGATTCCGCGACCTCAAGCGGTATGAGAAGCGAGGCCTGCAAGGGTCCGAGGCGACGATCGCTCGGTTCGTCCGCGACCTGGCCATCCGCGACGCGTCCCTCATCGAAGTGGGGGCAGGGGCGGGCACGCTCCATGTCGACCTCCTCACGACCGGGGCTGCCTCGGCGGTGGCCGTCGACATCTCCGCAGGATGGAACCCCTCGGCGGCCACGCTCCTCGAGCGGAAGGATCTCTCCCGGCGGGTCAACCGGGTCGTGGGTGACTTCGTCGAGCAGTCCGACACCCTCGAGGCGGCGGACGTCGTCCTCCTTCACCGGGTCATCTGCTGCTACCCCGAGTGGATGGACCTCGTGGATGCCGCGGCCACGCATGCCAAGCGGGCCGTCGTGTTCACCGTCCCCCGCGGGAACCTCCTGGCGCGCGTGGTGCTTCTCGGGTTCAATGCCTGGCTTCGTATCCAAGGCTGCGGATTCGAGTCGTTCCTCCATCCGATCGACCAGATCCTCGACCGGTTCGCCACCCGAGGGTTCCGAGTGACCGGCGAGGACCCGACCCTGGCGTGGGTCACCTACCGGGTCGAACGCGGATAGCAGCCCGGGCTCAGGACCAGGGGTCGAGACCGAGGACCGCGGTCGGGACCGCCGGGCGGAGCGGGGCAACCGGGCCGATCCGCTCGTAGCCCGCCTCGGGCCGCGGGTCGACCTCTCCCTTGTTCGGCCAAAAGGACAGCGCACGCTCGGCCAGGGCAGTGATCGTGAGGGACGGGTTGGCGCCGAGATTGGCCCCGACCGCCGCTCCATCCACCACGTGGAGACCGGCGACCCCGTGGACCCGGTGGTAGCCATCGATGACGCCCGACCGAGCGTCGGGGGCGATGTTGGCCCCGCCGAGGATGTGGGCAGTGGTGGGGATGTCGAGCAGCACCTCGTTGACGGCACTCCCGGGGAAGCCGCCCATGGTCTTGGCGGCCACCCGCGCCGCCTCGTTGGCCTCGGGGATGTAGGTGGGGTTGGGTGTGCCGTGGCCCTGTTCGCTCGTGAGCCGGCCTCGTCGCCCCTTGAGAAAGACCCGGAGGCTGTTGTCTCGGCTCTGCATGACGAGAAGGATCACCGTCCGCTCGGCCCAGTGCTTGAGTGAGAACGAGCGGAAGAACGTCACCGGCCGGCGGAGGACGGCGCCAAGGAATCGGACCTGTCGCGGAATCCTCCCGCCACCGTCGACGAGGATCGTCGCCAACAGGCCCATGACGCTGCTCCCGGCCGGGTAGCGGACCGGTTCGATGTGGGTGTCGGGCAGGGGGTGGATCGACGAGGTGATCGCCACCCCATGGGAGTAGTCAATCGTCGTGTCGAGGGCGGACGCCCCGAGCAACGCTTCGGAGTTGGTGAGCACCCGGTGCCCCACCCTGTCGGACAGGCCCGGGAGTCTTCCACGGGCCGCGAGTTGGAGGAGGAGTCGGGTGGTGCCCAGGGCGCCGGCGGCGAGGATCACCTGCCCGGCCTCGAACGTGCGGCGCCGCTTGCGGATCCACGCCCCCGGACGCTCGGTGGTGATGCGGAATCGTCCATCGGGGAGGCGCTCGATGTCCGTGACCTGATGCTCGGCGTGGACTGTCGCGCCGGCTCGTTCGGCCAGGTAGAGGTAGTTGCGGTCGAGGGTGTTCTTGGCGTTGAATCGGCACCCGACCATGCAACCACCGCACGACGTGCAACCGGCCCGTGCCGGCCCGGCCCCCCCGAAGTACGGGTCGGGGACCGACATGCCGGGGGCGCCCAGGAACACACCGATCGGTGTGGGACGGAACGTGTCCTCGACCCCGAAGTGGGCAGCGATGGAGCGGAGGACGTCATCGGCCGGGGTGTCGCCCACGAACTCGGTGACGCCGAGCATGCGCCTCGCCATCGCGAACCAGGGGGCGAGTTCGGCCTTCCAGTCGGTCATCGAGGCCCAGGTGGCGTCCTGGTAGAAGGCGTCGTGCGGTTCGTAGAGCGTGTTGGCGTAGACGAGGGATCCGCCGCCGACCCCCGCGCCGCTGAGCACGAGGATGTCCTTGAGGAGGGTGAGGCGCTGGATACCGCGCAGGCCGAGGCGGGGGAACCACAGGAACTTGCGCAGGTTCCAGTTCGTCGTGGGGAAGTCGGAGGGGGCGTAACGCCGTCCGGCCTCGAGGACGCCGACCGTGTAGCCCTTCTCGGTGAGGCGGAGCGCGCTCACGCTCCCACCGAACCCACTCCCAACGATGACCACGTCGTACTGCACGTCGCCAGACGCTACCCCCACCACGCAAGACTCGAGCCGTGTGGACTCGAACCCAGGGTTCGAGACCACACCCATGGGCGTTCTCCGGGCCCGAGACCACCTGGAGGTGGTCTCGAACCCTGGGTTCGGCTACGCGGGCAGGGCGGTGAGGTAGGTGTCGATGGCGGCGGCGGCTCGGCGGCCATCGGCGAGGGCGAGGATGACCGTCGCCCCGCCGCTCGTGATGTCGCCTCCCGCGAACACGCCTGGAATCGAGGTGGCGCCGGTCGCGGGATCCACCTCCAGCGTCCCACGGCGGGTCGTCACGAGGCCGGGGGTGGCCCGCGACAGGATCGGGTTGGGCTGGTTCCCGACCGCGATGATCGCCACGTCGCAGCGCCGGGTCTCGATCGCGCCCGGGATCGCCACCGGCCGGCTCCGCCCGTCGTCGTCGGGTTCGCCCAACTCCATCTGCTGCACCGTCACCGAGTGCAGCCAGCCCTCATCGCCTGCGAACGCGGTGGGGCCCACGAGGAACTCGAGCACCACGCCTTCCTCCCGGGCGTGCACCACCTCTTCCCGGCGGGCCGGCATCTCGGCCTCGGAGCGGCGGTAGAGCACGGTGACCGGGCTCCCGCCGAGGCGGAGGGCGGTTCGTGCCGCATCCATGGCCGTGTTGCCACCCCCGACCACCACCACCGGTCTTCCCTCGAAGTCGTACACCGGGGTCTCCGACTCGGGGTCCCACGCCCGCATGAGGTTCACCCTGGTCAGGAACTCGTTGGCCGAGTAGACCCCGATAAGGTCCTCTCCCTCGACGTGCAGGAAGCGCGGAAACCCGGCGCCGGTCCCGACGAACACCGCATCGAAACCCTCCTCCTCGACGAGGGCGGCGAGCGACGTACCCGGGCCGATGAGGACGTCGGTCTCGAAGGTCACACCCATCTCGGCAAGGCGGCCGATCTCGGCGGACACGATCGCCTTGGGGAGTCGGAACTCGGGGATCCCGTAGGTGAGCACTCCGCCCAATTCGTGGAGCGCCTCGAATACCGTGACCGCGTGCCCGGCCCGGATGAGGTCGCCGGCACAGGCGAGGCCCGACGGGCCGGACCCGACCACAGCCACGCTCCGCCCGGTGGCGGGGAGGGGGTCTCGACCGGGGTCGAGCGCATGCTCCCTCGCCCAATCGGCCACGAACCGTTCCAGGTGGCCGATGGCGATCGGGCGGCCCTTCTTGCCCAACACGCACGCTCCCTCACACTGCGATTCCTGGGGACACACCCTTCCGCACACCCCAGGGAGCGAGTTGTCGGCGGCGATGACGTCGGCCGCCCCGGCGATGTCCCCGCCGGCGACCTTGCCGATGAACTCGTCGATCCGGATCCCCACCGGGCAGCCTTCGACACAGGTGGGGTGCGTGCACATGAGGCAGCGAGAGGCCTCGAGCGCCGCCAACCCGCTCGTGTACCCCAGGTTGACCTCGACGAACCCGCTCGCCCGCTCGCCGGCATCCCGGGCGGGCATCCCGGTCCGCTCCAATGCCATCCGCTCCCGCTTGGTGAGTTCAGGCATCCGCCAACTCCGCCATCTGGCACTCCTCGAAGGCCCGGTAGGCCCGGTTCCTCGCCGCGAGGAGGTCGAAGTCGACGAGGTGCGCATCGAACTCGGGCCCATCCACGCAGGCGAACCTCGTCTCTCCGCCGACGCTCACCCGGCACCCGCCGCACATCCCGGTGCCGTCGACCATGATCGGGTTGAGGGACGCCACGGTGGGAATGCCCGCATCCCGGGTGGCCCCGGCCACCGCCGCCATCATCGGGATCGGGCCCACGGCGAACACGTGGTCGATCGGCCCAGCGGCCATGCGATCAAGGAGGGCGTCCGTCACGAGCCCTTTCCTGCCCGACGAGCCGTCATCGGTGGTCACTGTGAGGGTGTCGGAAGCGGCCGCCATCTCGGCGAGGAGCAGCAGCAGCGACGCAGTCCGGGCGCCGACGATCGCGTGCACGGTGTTGCCCGCCGCCCGCAGCGCTTTGGCCACGGGGAGGGCGATCGCCGAGCCCACGCCTCCGCCGACCACCACGCAGGTGCCGAATCGGCGGATCTCGGTCGGCTTCCCGAGGGGGCCGAGGACGTCGGCCAGGTGGTCCCCCACCGCGAGATCGGCGAAACCCTGGGTCGTGGCGCCGAGCATCTGGACCACGAGTGTGATCGTCCCCTCCTGGGGGTCGTGGTCGCTGATCGTGAGTGGGATGCGCTCACCCGCGTCAGTGACGCGGACGATGACGAACTGGCCCGGCCGGGCGCCGTGGGCAACCCGGGGCGCCTCGACGACACATCGCACGACGTCGGGGCCGATGCTCGTCGCCTCCCGTATCCGGAAACGGTGTTCCATGCCCCAAGGCTATCGGGAGCTCCGGGGCCGGCCGTCAACCACCCCGGGCCGAACCAGCGACGGTGCCTCGAACCCAGGGTTCCAGGCCACCCCGCAAAGCGTTCTGTGGGCCCCAGACCACCTGGAGGTGGTCTCGAACCCTGGGTTCCACATGTGGGGCCCTCAGAACACGTTTCGGCTGGACGTGGAACCCTGGACACACTCATGCTGGCCGACGAGGCCGCCGAATGGGTGCGTGACCTTCCCGAGCTGTGGGAGTGCGCGGGACGCCCATTCGAGGAATCGCTCCTCGACACGGCAACAACGGCCCTCGCCCAACTCGCGGCCTCGCAGGGTGAGCACGTGCTCCTCCACCAGGACCTACACGGGGACAACGTCCTCAGCTCCCAGCGGGAACCGTGGCTCGTGATCGACCCCAAGCCCCTCGTCGGGGAACGCGAGTTCTCCCTCGCCCCGATCATCCGCTCCCACGAGTTCGGCCACGGCAGGGACGAAGTGATCGGTCGCCTCGACCGACTCAGCAGCTCCCTCGGACTCGACAGGCAACGGGCGGGCCTCTGGGCGCTGGGACAGACACTGGCGTGGGCGATCGAAGGCGCCGAAGCAGATGCGCGCCATGTCGAGACGGCGCGGTGGCTGGCGGCGTCGCTATGAGAACGAGCGGAACGCCGCCTTGGCGCCCGAGTTGATGGCGGGTGAGTGCCCGAAGCAAGCGATGTCGAAGTGGAGGGCGCCGAGACGACGAATCGACGCGTCGATGGTCGTGGTCCGGGCGTTGAAGTAGCCACGGACGATGGTGCCCTTCTTGTTGCGGGCGGCATCGCCCACGAACAGCACCCCCGGGCCCCGGTTGAGGACGTAGGAGACGTGGCCCTCCGTGTGGCCGGGGGTCTCATAGGCAACCAGGTCGCCGGGGAGCCGCATCCCCTCCGAGACGAGCCGATCGACCTCGACACCGGTAGCGGTCGGGACGAGTCTCATCAGCGGTTTGAGAAACGGGAACCGGAACGCGACCGGCGGCGGCGGAGCCGGCTCGTCGCCCCGCACGGCCGGGGCGTCGGTCGGCGAGGCGTAGAGCTGCGCTCCACTCTCCTGCTTGAGCTCGGCGGCGGAGCCGGTATGGTCCGAATGCGAGTGCGTGAGCATGATCGCCCGGATGTCGGAGCTCGAGCGTCCGATCGAGCCCAGGGCCCCGAGGATGCGACCTCCCTTGCCTGGTAGTCCGCTGTCGATCAGGGTCACTCCGTCGTCGCCATCCACGATGAACATCCGGACATGCTGGATCCGGACGGAGTACACGCCCGCCGCGATCTTCTCCATGGGTCGCGACGCTAGCCAGACGGCCGGGCCGGCGTCGGGCCACGGGGGTGGCGTCTCGAATGCACCACCCGCCCTACCCTCCGACCATGCGGTATCGACTCGCGCTCGTCGGCCTCGCGGTCCTCCTCGTCCTCCCTGCCTGCACCGCCAATCGCCCGTTCGAGGAGGTGCGGGACGGTGAACGGTCGTACACCGTGGTCCGCCCCCCTCGCCAAACCGAGCCCGCACCCACCGTCGTTGTCCTGCACGGCGGGGGCGGCACCGCCAAGCGGGTCCAGCGCTACACCGGGTTCGATGCCGTCGTGAGAAGCGACGGGATCGTCGTGGTCTACCCCGAAGCGGTTGCCGGGCACTGGAACGACGGGCGTCCGATCGACCTGGTGGACGGTATCGATGACGTGGGCTTCCTCATCGACCTCATCGACGACCTCGTCGAGGAGGGCTTGGCCGATCCGCGGCAGGTATACGTACTCGGGGCGTCCAACGGCGGGATGATGACGCTGCGAATGATCTGCGAACACCCCGACCGCTTCGCCGCGGCCGCGGTGGTGATCGCCAACGAACCGCTCGACCCGACCTACGAGTGCCGTGGGGAACCGGTGCCGATCCTGTTCCTGCATGGGACCGACGATCCGCTCATGCCCTTCCTCGGTGGGGAGGTGGCAGCCCAGGCCAAGGAGGAGCACGGCTTCGTCTTGGGTGCCGCCGCAACCGTGGACAGGTGGGCAACGGCGAACGGCTGCTCGGGCCACTCGGAGGAGACACTCGGCACCGACGACACCGTCACCGCCACACGCCGCTCGTATGCCTGTTCAGCCGCGCCGCTGGAATGGGTCGTGCTCGACGGGGGAGGTCACGACTGGCCGGGAGCCGAGCAGTCCGCAGCCCGCGAGGCACTTCTCGGATCCTCAGGCCCGATCGACGCCACCGCGCTCATCTGGGAGTTCTTCTCGGAAGGGTGAGGTCAGCGAGCCCCGAGGGTCATACCGATGATCGCGATCACCATCACCCACGCCAGCTGGACGCCGGTCCGCATCAGCTTGCCCTGCAGCGCGCCCAGGCGTTGAGCCTGCTCGGTGGTGGGAGGATCGCCGGCGAGCTCGGCCTGGACGCCTCCGAGCTTCCTGGCGGTCCGCTGTTGCACCCCGTGGCCGATGCCGGTGGCGACGAGACCCGCCAGGGCCCCAATGGTCAGCATCCAGGTGCGGAAGTCCTTGGGTGACCCCTCCACGGCATCGGTCCACATCAGGATGCCGAAGAGGACAGTGACCACACTGGCCACCATCATGACCATGCGCATGCGGCCGCTGGCGAGGGCGCCCATGAACGGCCCGGCCGCCGGACCCGCCTTGGCGGCCGCCGGCCCGATGAACCACGCCATGGCGAAGGTGCCGCCGGCCCACACGATGGCGCCCCCCACGTGCAGGAGGTTCCAGAGGTCGATGAGTTCCACGGGTGCCCTTTCAGTGCTCCACGGAATGTAGTGGCAGGCCGCGGTTGCGCCCGGCCGAGCCGTCGAAGCCGGCCTACCCGTGGGAGGGAGGGGCCACCGGTCCGTAGAGGTTGAACTTCTCGTCCCGCTCGCGGGAGGTGTCGACGAACGAGAGGTACTGCCGAGCGAGCTCGGTGAACACCCCGGACGTGTCGGCCGCGGCCTTCCGCAAGTCAGGCATGTTGTTGTCGGCGTATCGCCAGACCTGGTGGTAATCGCAGGGATCGGCGGCCGCAAGCGGTCGATATGTCCCGAGGTACTCGTAGTTCTTGGGGGCTCGCTCGAGCATGTCCTGCTCGTGGTCTGCAAGCCACGCGCGGAACTCGTCGTCCTTGCCGGGTGCGACGAAGAATCCCCAGTCGTAGAACAGCGCCATCTCGTGCCTCTCTCGCGATCTCGTGCGAAGGAACCTAGCGGGAGGTCAGCGTCCGCGGCCGGCTGGGCACTCCCGAGTCGGCGGCCGGTGGGTAGGAGGGTTGCCCCCGCTACCCTTTGGGCTGCAGGACGGGTCACCGGTCGCGGCCGGTTCCGTCCTTTCCCTAGATCCAGGAGCACGATGCCATCAGCCGGAGACCACGTCGAGGTGCACTACACGGGCACACTCGATGACGGCACCCAGTTCGACTCGTCCGTCGGCCGCGAGCCGCTGGCGTTCGAGATGGGCGCGGGTCAGCTGATCCCCGGCTTCGAGGCAGCGATCGCAGGCCTTGCAATCGGCGAGTCGACGACGTTCAGGCTCGAACCCGGAGAAGCGTACGGCGAGTTCGACGAGTCGCGGGTGCTCAGCCTCCCCGTCGCAGGAGCCCCGGACACGTTGGATGTGGGCCATCGGGTCGAGGTCGGAAACGGTGTCCAGGGATTGATTACCGAGATCACCGGCGAAGCGGTGGTCGTCGACACCAACCATCCGCTGGCCGGATTGGCGTTGACGTTCGAAGTGAAGTTGCTCGAAGTAGGAGGTGCCAGCTGATGGCGAACGATGACTACATCAAGGCGAGTGGCACGGTCCTCCAGGTCATGGGCAATGCCACCTTCAGGGTCGAGGTCGAAGGCGGCCTCGAGGTGATGGCGAAGGCAGCCGGACGCATGCGCCGCGGCCGCAAGATCCGGATCCTCCCCGGTGACAAGGTCGAGGTCGAAGTCTCGACCTATGACCCCACCAAGGGTCGCATCGTCTGGCGCTACCGCTAGGGAGCTCTAGCCCGGGCACGAGCCCGAGCCAACCCAGGGTTCCAGACCACACCCAACGCCGTTCTGTGGGCCCCAGACCACCTCAATGTGGTGCACAGCCCGCGATTCAGGACCGAGCCGAGCCGGACGGTCGCGAGTCGGAATCGCTAGGTTCGAGTCCATGCAGTCGAAGGCCACAACCGTTGAGCAATACCTGGCTGACCTCCCCGACGACCGCCTCGAGGCGATCGAAGCAGTCCGAGACGTGATCCTCGCCAATCTCCCCGAGGGGTACGAGGAGACCGTCAACTGGGGCATGATCACCTACCAGGTCCCCCTCGCCCGATACCCGGACACGTACAACAAGAAGCCGCTGATGCTGGCTGCACTCGCCTCCCAGAAGCACCACATGGCCGTGTACCTCACCGGCGTCTATGCCAACGCCGAGAGCCGGACCCGGTTCGTGTCGGCCTACAAAGAGACGGGGAAGCGAATGGACATGGGCCAGTCCTGCGTCCGATTCAGGAAGCTGGACCAACTGCCCCTCAACCTGATCGGCGATGCCATCGCGGAGTTCTCCGTGGAGGAGTTCATCGCGCTCACCGAGGGAGCCCCGTACAGGAGCCGGGGTTAGTGTCCTCCTACCCGCATGATGTCGCCTTCGGCGACGATGCGGGGGCCCCTTCCTCCCACCTGCGGCGGGAGGACAGCAGAGTCCGACCGCGCAGCGGTCAACGTCAACGTCAACCCGGAGCCTGAGGCTCGACGCCTGACCGGCTTCGTCAGCAGGAGGGGACCGGGACGAGAACGAAGGAGCGTCGACCCGCTTCTTGGTCGAAGCTGAAGTCGACGTTGACGTACGGCCGCTGGGCCGGTCAGCGACACACTCCGAGCCAACGGAACGTCCCGTCGACGAGGGCGTATTGGCCGATGCCGTCATCGAACCTCTGACCTTGGAACACGAACGAGACCGCGGCCGAATAGACGTCGGGGATCCCGGCCACGGTATCCGGGCCCGCCGTGACCTCGTGCAGGGTGTACTCGGAGAGGCCCATGATCTCGTTCTCCACCCATGACCGACACAGGTCCTCGCCACCCAGGGCGACCACGTCGGGGTGGAGCCGAAGCCACACGAACTCGACGTCGCCCTCCTCCAACGCGTCGGCGAACAACAGGACGAACTCCTCGACCGTCTCGGCCTCCTCCACGGAGACAACGGTGGTGGTCGTGGTGGATGTCGTCGATGTCGTGGATGTCGTCGATGTGGTCGCGACCGACGTCGTGGTCGTGATCGCCTCCTCGACCTCCGTCGGCGGCACCGTCGCCAAGGTCGACACAGCGACCTCACTGGTGTCGTCATCGCTGACGTAGCCAACTATGCCGATGACGACGGCGATCGCCCCGATCGCCATCATCAGGAGCCCAACACGCTTTCCCGTCATCCCGTCAACCTACCGGGATCACCCGGCTTGGCTCTGGACTTCTCCAATAGCGGCTGCCACCCTACGCTTCGTGAGGTCCATGAAGCCTTTTGCCATCGCCGTTGCCTTCGTTGCGTCTGTCCTGGTCATGGCTGCCGCCACCTGGGCCCCCACCGAGGGGGCGCTCGGCGCGGTTGCGGAGACGACGACCACCGTCGGGGCCCCGGTCACCACCACTCCCATCGCTCCCGCGCCCACCACGACCTCGACCTCCACCACGACCACCTCGGTGGCGGTGAGTACCACGACCACCACCACGACGACGACGCTTGCTCCCGCGGCAACGACGCCGAAGCCCGCTCCAACGACCACCCGCCCGCCACGCCCGGCCACCACCACCACGACCACCACCACCGTGGCCGCCGTCACTCCCCACCACGACCCCGACTTCGCGTCGGGGATCTTCCAGTACGCCAACTCGGCCCGTTCGGCAGCCGGTGTCGGCACGCTCAAGTGGTCGAGTTCGCTCGCCGGCTACGCCAAGAACTGGGCCAAGAGGCTGGGCGACTCCGGCGACCTCGGCCACTCCGACTTCGGCTCGCTGCTCGGGACCACCTGGGGCACGGTTGGCGAGAACGTCGCCATGGGGCACCTCAACCCAACCGCCATGCACAAGGGCTGGATGGCGTCGAGCAGCCACAAGGCCAATATCATCAACGCCGACTTCACACACGTCGGGACTGCCGTCTGGGTCGATGCTTCCGGGACCACCTGGGGCGTCCAGGTGTTCGGCGGCTAATCAACAAAGTTGGGGAACGACATCTCCCCCGTTGCGCCGATGCATGAAGCATGCGCAACACCAACCGAGGCTCCCTTGCAGGGGAGACCATCGCCCCCCAACTTCCGCTGGGAGTCCTGGTTCGGCGATGGCTCGTCGTCATCCTTGCCACCGCGGTATTCGGAGCGGGACTGTCGGCCGTCGCCGGGTCCTTCCAATCCGCCGAGGCGCCCACTGCTCCCGAGACCAGCCAGGTCGCCGACTCCGTCGACGCCAGTGCTGCGACACAGGAGATCCCCATCTCCACCACCCCCTCTCCAAGTTCCGACGTGACCCGGTCAGCCGCCGCCTCGACCACCTCCCCCACGACCACGGGAGCACCAGCCCCGACCACGGAGGCACCGGCCTCGACCACCACCTCCCAGGACACCACGCCTGCGGTTGATGAGACCCTCCCGCCAGACACCGACTCGTCGATTCCCGCCACGACCGTTGCGCCCGCCGCCACCACCACCACGCCAGCACCAACCACAACGACCACCGTTACCCCGGCAACGACCACCACGACAGCCCCGGTGACCACCACCACGGCGGCACCGACGACCACCACCACGGCAGGCCCGACGACGACCACCACTGTCGCCCCCGCGGCCCCGGCCTCGGGCGACACCGCCTTCGCCTCGTCGCTCGTCTCGCTCGCCAACAAGGCGAGGGCATCGGAGGGCATAGCCCCCCTCAGCGTCTCAAGCTCCCTCACCAGCTACGCCCAGGACTGGGCGGCGCACCTCGCTGACACCCTCACCCTCAGCCACTCGAACATCGGGAGCCTGCTCGGGGCATGGTCGACCGTTGGTGAGAACGTCGCCGCCGGGCACTCATCGGCCCAGGTGATGCACACGGCGTGGATGAACTCGGCAGGTCACCGGGCCAACATCCTGAACCCGAACTTCACGCACATCGGGGTTGGTGTCGTGATCGACGCCAACGGCGCTCCCAGGGGCGTCCAGGTCTTCGGCGGATAGGGACGGCGAGCGTCAAGCGCCATCGTCCGAGCGCAGCCAGGACTCATGTGGGTAGGGGGGTCGTAGTTTGTCGCACGGTCTTGACGCGGCGCCAACACTCACCGCCCCCACCTCCCCCTCCGCTTCGCCACGGGGCCGAGGCCTTCCTGCTCGGCACGCGGGGACAGATGGTTGGTCCTTGGCGCTTTGCGGCCGGGGCGTAGGATCGCCCGATGCATCGAATCGCCGGCCTCATCGTCTCCCATCACAAGCGAGTACTTGCCCTCACGGCGCTGATGACCATCGGCAGTGCCCTCATGTTCTTCCGGATCCAGGTCAACGCCGACATCTCCGCGTTCATGTCCGGGAGCGTCGAGGGCGAGTCGTTCGCTCTCCTCCAGGAGAAGTACGAAACGGCCGACCCGGTCAACGTCATGCTCTCCCTGCCCGATGGCGAGACGTTCCTCGACGGACCCGCGCTGGCCGACCTGGCCCGGGCGCGCGACACGCTTCTGTCCATGGAGGAGGTGGCGCTCGTCACGAGCCTCGTCCCCGACACCAACCCGCTGACGGGCGCCGCGCTCACTCCTGAGTTCCTCGAGGCACTGCCGGCATTCGCATTGGGTCAGATGATGGGAACGAACCCCTTCGCCGACCTCCTCCTGAGTGAGGACGGGCAGCACACCCTGCTGATGGCGGTCCCGGCCGGGGAACCGGTCCAGGCTGCCCACGCAATCGCCGACCTCGACCTCGGGGACCGATTCGACGTCACGGTCTCGGGCAACCCGGCGATCTATGCCGAGATCACGCAGATCCTCAGCCTCGTACTCCTCTTCATCCCGCCGGTCGTCGTCCTCCTCCTCCTGGCGACCTTCTACGCCAACGTCGGGAGCCGGAAGCTGACCATCCTGTCGATCTTCCCGGCATTGGTCGGGACCATCTGGACCTTCGGGATGATCTTCGCCCTCGGCAAGGAGATCGACCTCGTCACTGTGATCGTCCCGATCTTCGTAATCGTCATGGGATCGGCCGACGGCCTCCACTTCGTCACGCACTTCCAGGACGTGGCTGCCCGGACCGACGATCCCACCGAACGGGTCCGCTCGACACTCGAACAGGTCGGCAAGCCGATGATCCTCACGACCATCTCGACGGCCGTCGGGTTCCTCTCCCTCTTCGTGGCGGACGTGGGCCCGATCCGGCAGATGGGTCTCTACGCGGCGATCGGTATCACGTTCGCGGGGATCATCTCGTTCTTCTCGCTCCCGGCCGTCCTCACTCGGATCGACGTGGTGGGCCGGGCCCATCCCCCACGGATCGGCGGCGCGCTCATCCGCGGGCTGCAGGCATCGGTCCGCACGCGGGTCCCCGCCGTCGTCCTCACCCTGCTCCTGGTGGCCTTCGCCGTCATCTTCATCCCTCGCATCCAGGTGGACTCCGATCCGCTCTTCATGTTCGGACCCGACCATGAGGTGCGCAACGCGTTCCAGGCGACGGAGAGCCTCTTCGGCGGAGCGACACCCCTCGTAGGTGAGTTCGTGTTCGATCCGACCGACCCGACCGGCTCTCTCGCGGCCGCCCGGGACGCCACTGCCCGGCTGGAGGCCTTGCCGGAGGTGCGCACGGTGCTCTCCGTCGCATCACTCGAAGGGGTGCTCTCGCCCGACGTGGTACGCGGCGTTCTCGCCGGTGAGGTCGACCTTCCGACCGGCAAGATGGTGAGCGAAGACGGCCTCAGGTTCATGGTCCTGACCCAAGACCTCGGAACCGACGGACTCGATGCGCTTCGGGCGGCAGCCGCATCCGATCCCACCATTCGGTCGCTCACCGGGATGACGGTGATCTGGGCTGCGATGGCCGACTTGGTCCTCGACGCCCAAGTGTGGTCGGTGACAGCCGCCTTGGTGCTGGTGGCGCTCATGCTCTTCGTCACGTATCGGAAGGTCCGCCCCACCGTGGTGGCCATCGTGCCGCTCGTGCTGACCGTGGGGGCGCTCCTCGGCTTCATCTCCGCGACCGGCATCAACCTCAACCTCATCACCGCGGTTGCCTCATCGATCGTGATCGGAGTGGGGATCGACTACGCGATCCACTTCGTCGCAGCGATCCAGCATGCGGAGAAAGACGGTCCAGGGTATGTCCACCGAGCTCTCCGATCCGCGGGACGACCGATCGTCGCCAATGCCCTCGGTATTGCCATAGGGCTCACCGGACTCTGGTTGAGTCCCCTCCAGCCGCACCACCACATCTCACTCATCATGTGGTTCTCGATGGTGGTGGCCGCACTTGCCGCCCTCATCATCATTCCGGCACTCCTGCCCCGGGACGCCGTGGCCGACGGATAGCCACATCGCGGGGCGCTCCCTGCCGCGAGGCTGAACGCACCGCCCGGCGCTCTGCCCAAAGGGGTGCAGGGCTACGCTTTGCCCATGAGAAGGGCATTCCGGGTCCACCATGACCCGGCACCGGGAGAGTCGGTTCAGCTCATCATCGACTACCTCCCCGAAGGGATGCGACCCATCGGAGGCGGCTGGTGGGAAGCCGCCGCCGACGTCGACGAGGGTTCCGTCTACTACTACCGCGTGGTGGATGAGGCCGGTCGGGTCACCCGGATCGACCACGGACGGCCCCGGAGGCCCCTGGGGGAGTCCGTGATCATCGACCGCTGGCGCGCCGCCGATCCTGCCCGCATGGCCCGCCACTCGGCGCTCTTCAAGTCCGGCATCGGCCGGCACTGGCCGGAGGCTCAAGGCGCCTCCGGACTGCGCCTCACCATTCGCCTCCACGAGCCATCGATCGAACCGGGGAACAGGGTGGCGGTCGTCGGCTCGGATCCCGTGTTGGGCGCATGGGACGAGTCCGAGGCAAGGCGGATGACCGCCAGCCCCTACCCGTGGTGGACCCTCACGCTCGACCTCGAGCACCCCGAGGAGCCCGGCGAGTACTCCTACCTGGTGATCGATACCGACGGTGGCGTCGTGCACCGCGATCCGATGCGGCACCCGCTCCCCCCTTGCCCGGCCTCGACCATTGTCAACGACGAGGCGATCGTCGGGCTCCCGGACTGGCGAGGCACCGGCGTGGCGGTCCCGGTGTTCGCCCTCCGGACGGAGCGCTCCTTCGGGGTGGGTGAGTTCCGGGACCTGATGCCGTTCGCCGATTGGGCGGCGTCGTGCGGGATCTCGCTCATCCAGGTCCTGCCCCTGAATGACACCATCAAGGACCACTCCTGGGGGGACTCCTACCCATACAACCCGATCTCGGTGCGGGCCCTCCATCCGCTCTACATGGATCTCTTCGACCTCCCGGGCTCCGCCAACCTCGACCCGGGCATCAGGGACCTCGGACGCGCGTTGAACCGAGAGCCCGAGGTGGCTTACGAGCGGGTCATGGAGGCCAAGCTGGCCATCCTCCGCGAGTTGTTCGCCGAAGCTCCACCCGACACCGCCGAGCAGGGCTTCCGGTCGGAAAACTGGGAGTGGCTGGGTCCCTACGCCCACTGGTGCTCACTGCGGGACCATTTCGGAACATCCAACATGACCCAGTGGGGTGCCGACGAGCACTACGATCCGGCGCGCCTCGAGGCAGCCCTGGCCGATGCCGAACACCGCGACCTCGAGTTCTGGTGCTGGGTCCAGTACCACCTCCATCGCCAACTCGGCCGAGCCGTTGAGCACATCCACAGCCTGGGAATCGCACTCAAGGGTGACCTCCCGATCGGGGTGGCTCCCAACAGCGTCGAGACCTGGACCCGTCCCGAACTGTTCCACCTCGGCACGCAGGCGGGCGCCCCGCCCGACGACTTCGCCATCCGCGGCCAGAACTGGGGCTTCCCCACGTACGACTGGGACGCCATGGCGGCCGACGAATACCAGTGGTGGAAGGACCGATTCGTCGCCATGCACGCCTACGCCGACGCCTACCGCATCGACCACATCCTCGGGTTCTTCCGGATCTGGGAGATCCCACGCGACGCCGTGGACGGACTCCTCGGCGTCTTCAGGCCATGCAAACCGCTCACCCGAGCCGAGGTCGAAGCCCACCTCCCGCAGGCGGACCTGGGTTGGCTCATCCGACCGATGATCGACCTGGATGTCCTCCATCGCCGCTTCGGGGACCAAGCCCCATCCGTCCGCGAGCGCTGCTTCACCGGGGAGGACGGCGATCTCCGATTCAGGCCGACGTTCTCCAACCAGCGTGCCGTGGCCGATGCGTCGATCGCCGGGGCATTCGACGGCCTCGGCAATCGGTCGACGGTCACCCGCCACCTGCTGGACCTCCGGGCGGATGCCCCCCTGATGGAGGTCGAAGGGGGCTACCACCCACGCATCTCCTGGCAGGCAACCGAGGCGTACCAGCGCCTCCCCGGCCATGAAAAGGGTGCATTCGACACGATGGCGACGGACTTCTTCCACCATCGGCACACTGGCCTGTGGCGGGCCCAGGGCATTCGCAGTCTCCCGGCCGTGGTCGACGTCACACCGCTGCTCCCCTGCGGCGAGGTCCTGGGGATGGTCCCCGACATGGTCCCCGCACTCATGGAGGAGCTTGGGATCCTCGGCCTCGAAATCGAGCGTATGCCCAAGACCCCGGGGGCGTGGCGAGCCGACCCGTCATCGGCGCCATACCTGTCGGTGGTGAGCCCGGCCACCCATGACATGGCGCCCCTCCGTCTGTGGTGGGCAGAGGATCGTTCAGCCGCCCAGCGCTATTGGACCGAGGTGCTGGGGCGTGACGGGGAAGCACCGGAGCGAGCCTCGGACGAGGTGTGCCGGGTGATCATCGGCAACCATTTGTCCTCACCGGCGATGCTGGCAGTCGTGCAACTCCAGGACCTGCTGGCCACCGTCCCCGAGGCCCGGAGACCGGACATCGCGGCGGAACGGGTGAATGTGCCATCGGATCGCCAGCATCGGTGGCGGTACCGATGCCACCTCGATGTGGGTGATCTCCCGGTGCGGGACTGGCAGCGGACCTAGACCGCGAGTTCGTCGTCGTCGGTGATCGCGGCGTCCAATTCGACGGAGACCATGTTCTCGCGGCGGATGTCCATCGATTTGATGCGCTCGGTGAGCGAGACGCCGCGTGTGAAGCCTCCGAGGCGCTCCCGGAGCGCTGATCCGACCAATTCCGGTACTCGATCCTGATCCACGCTTCCTCCTTGCATGGATATGACGACGGCCGAGCCGTCATGCAGATCCTACCGCCTCGAAGCAGGCCGCGGGTGGATTGGCGGCTCAGGCCAGGCGTCGACGGCCGACCACCGCCAGGCCGGCCAAGAGGAGCACGATCGAAGAACCGGCATAGAAGCTCGCCGACGACCCGATGGTCGCCAACCCGATCCCACCCACGATGGGGCCGATCGTCTGGCCCAGGCGTAGGCCGCCGACCCACACCGCCATGACCGTTCCCCGGCTCTGGTGGTCGGCCGCCTCGACTACACGGTCCTGGGTCGGAGGGAAGACCAGGCCCTCTGCGAGGCCCCACAAGACCGCACCGAAGGCGTACACCACGAGTGGGAGCGGGCTTCCGAGAACGGCGAAGGAGAGACCGAAGAGAAAGATCCCCCATGTGACCGCTCTCCCCCGCCCGAAGCGCTGGGCGATCCGTCCCGCATTCATCGCCACCCAGAACGACACGAGGGACGGGATCCCGAGGAAGATACCGCGCCCACCGGCAGAGAGGCCGAACTCGGATTCGAGGTGGAACGGGAGGATGGTCAGGATCAACCCGAAGATGGCGATCATGACCCCGATCATCAGCAGGATCAGGCCGAACACGACCGGGGATCTGAGAACGAGCCACGAGGCCCGGAGTTGCTCCCGCACCGAGAGTGTCGCCAAGGGACGGTCCGGTGGGAGATGTCTCCAGGCCAAGTAGCCGATGATGAACCCGAGCGGGTAGAGGTGGAATGGGCCCCGCCAGCCGAACGCATCGGCCAGCAGTCCGCCGATCGTGGGGATCGCAGCAAGGCCGACGGTGAGCGCCGCTGAGTTCCTCCCGATCATCCTGACCCGATCGGTCCCTTCCCAGTGATCACCGATGAGCACCACGACGAGGTTGATGAGGCCCGCGGCCCCCATCCCCTGGAAGAAGCGAGCGACGGCGAGCCAGGTGATGGTCGGCATGTAGGCCGACACGGTGCCTGCGGCCGCGAACAGCAGGAGGCACGGCACGAGGACTCTCCGACGGCCATGCCGGTCGGCCAGCACGCCGATGACCGGGGCGAGGAGGATGCCCGGGGCAGTGGCTGAGCCGAGGATCAGGCCAGCAGCGCTCTCGGACTCGCCGAAGGCTCGCAGTATGTCGGGGATGACCGGGGCGATCGGGGTGATGAGGGTGATCCCGACGATCGTGATCGAGAACAGCAGCCACGGCGGCGGGCGACGAACAACGGGGGCTGTGGACACCGGACGAGGCTACCCGGGGAACGGCGGGAGCAAGCAGGGGCCGGGAGGGGCTCCCGGGCCCCCACTGGTGGTTGCCCGTGCGTCGATGACGACGTCTCCACTCCATGTGCGGACCCGCCATTAGGGTCTCTTGAATGCACCGGATCGACCTGACCTACTGCGTTCCCTGAGACTATTCCGATCGTGCCGTGAGCACGGTGAAGGACCTCTTGGGCAATTACCAGCACATCATCGAGGAGCTCCGACTCGTGACGGGTTCAAAGGGGGTATTCGACGTCGTCGTCGACGGGGAGATCCTGTACTCGAAACACACCGAGGGTCGCCACGCCGAACCGGGCGAAGTGCTCGCCCGCTTCGTCCAGGCCTACGGCCAAGGTGTCGCCCGGTACGGGGAGTAGCCCGCCCAGGTTCTCAGACCGTTCTCACGGGCACCTTACGATTGTCTCATCTCCGACCGCGACAGTGACTCGTGACGGTGCAGCAAATCGAAAAGGAGTCGCACCATGAAGAAGACAATCGCAGCATTGCTTGCGGGTATCGCTTTCGTCGCCGGAGGGTTCTTCGCCGGCACGTTCGGGGCATCCGACACCGCCGCAGCCGAAGAAGGTGACACGGCGGTCACCGCCGACGCCCCCGCTTGGAGTGGCGAGCACAGGGCCGATCACCGACGCGGTCCCATGATCCACATGCTCGAGAGCGCGGCCGAGTTCCTCGATCTTGAACCCGTGGAGGTGCTCGAAGCACTCGCCGACGGAGGAGTCCTTGCGGACCTCACCGACGACGATGCCGGGCTGGTGGCGGCGATCGTCGCTGCGGCCGAAGCCGACATCGACCAGGCGGTCACTGACGGCAGGATGGATGCCGACCGCGCCGATGCGCTCAAGGACCAACTCGCAGATCGGGTGGAGACATTCATCACGACGTCCCATGAGCGACCGGACGACCGGCCGTTCCACGACCGGCACGTCCGCGGTTTCGTCAAGGAAGCAGCCGACGTCATCGGCATCGACGCGGCAGACCTCGTCGAAGGCCTCGCTGACGGAAAGAGCATCGCGGACGTGGCACTGGAGAACGGATTGAGCGAGTCCGACCTCGTCGACGCTCTCACCGATGCCGCCCGCGAGCGGATCGAAGAAGCGGTGAACAAGACGAAGCCGTAAGCACGAGGTACGAAGTACGAAGAGTGGGCCCCGGCATCGCCGGGGCCCTCTTCGTTTGGCGGTCGGGCGCACGACTGACGAAGTAGGACTCGGGACTCGGGACTTGGGACTCGGGACTCGGGACTCGGGACTCGCACCTGGCACCTCGCACGCGATACTTTCTCCATGTACTCCGACGGCCCGACCCGGCTCAGACCCGACGCTCTTCGCCTCGTGGCGGCCTGCCCCGCCTCCTCGCTTCCCCGTCGCACGAAGAAGCCCGACAATGCCCTCCTTCGATGGAAGGTGGCCATGGACGCCATCACCCAGTGGTACCGGGCGGGAACCCCCGAGGACGTCGACCAGATCGAACGAGACCTCTTCGCCGCCCTCGACCCCGTCCAGCGCGACGTGACGAGCCGGGCGTTCCGGGCCTGGCGGGAGAGCGTCGGTAGGGGTGGCACCATCGGATTCGATGCGGTGGGCCCGTCTGTCGTCTCCGAGGATGAGGCGTACTACCTCACTTCGGCCATCCAGCTGACATTGACCGACGACGACGGGACCGTCGAACACATCAAAGTCAAGCTGCGTACGCCGACGGGCGAGGACGAACGGGCGATCATCACGCTCGGAGCCGAGCCGGGCATCGACTACCTCGAAGTCATCCTCGACCCGGGTCAAGTGGACTCCCTCCTGATCGACCGGGGGCGGGCTCAGGAAGTCATCGCCGAGCTCTTCGCGATGGGGAAGCAGGAGTTCGACAAGAACGACCACGTCGGCGGTCGCCACTGTTGGTGGTGCGACCGGGCTTCGCTGTGCAAGCAGTACCCGCCCCTCGGCGACAGCGCGCCGCCTTCGGGGACGAAGAGCCTCGTCCTCGGGAAGGGCACCCTTTCCCGGCTCCCCGAGTGCCCCCGGCGGGTTTCGTGGAAGGCGATCTTCCAGTTCGCCGACGAACGCTCTGACACCGACGACACCAGTCCGGCCCTCGCCATGGGCAATCACTTCCATGCGGCGATCGCCGGAGCCCTCCTGGACGCGGACCCCGACGGCGTGATGCGCTCCCATGCCCTCGCATTGGCGGCCTCCGAACAATCGGAGTTCCTCTCCCTATGGGACACGCACCGCTCCCTCGCGGAGGCAGAACCCGACCCTGTGGAGTTCTCCCGGACGGAGCTCCCCATCGGCTGCACGGCGCCTGCATTCACTGGAGGTGAGGCCACGGCCGTGACCTTCCTGGGGATCGTCGACGCCGGGGGCCGGGAGAGCGATGGCACCCCGGCGATCGTGGAGCACCGCACCACCATGCGCCGCGACCTCCCCTACCTCGAACAGGAGCTCTACGCCGTTGCCGGGGCGCTGGCGGTGAAGTCGGACCGGATCGCGGTACACCATCATTGGCTTCGGTCGCCCGTGGACGAGGCGTGTACCCGACGCCTGTTCGAGCCGGGGGACCTCGAGCAGGCCCGCGACGCCCTCGTGGCGGCGGCGGGGGTGATCGCCGGCTGGGACCGGGAAGACGCCACCCACGCCCCGCACGTCGTTGGGGAGTGGTGCGCCTTCTGCCCGTATCGGGTGCTCTGCACCCGCCACCGCACCTGAGCCGCAGCACCCGGCACCCGGTCAGAACCGACCTCGACCGACTGGCTTCCCGTCGTCGGGACCAATGCGGATCCATCGGCATAGCGATTCGTGCAGTCTCGCCACTGAATTGTGAAACGGATTACAATCGGATATAGACTCCGGGAGTCAACAACTCTCATGCGACTCGAACTCACCAGGAAGACCGACCTAGCCCTCCGAGTGCTCAGGGCACTCTCCGGGAAGGGCCGCGTCCCACGGAAGGACCTTGCCGATCAGGCCGGGACCACGCCGCAGTTTCTCGCTCGGGTGATGAGTCCGCTCGTGAAGAGCGGTCTGGTCGAATCCAAGCCGGGGACTGCCGGTGGCTACGCCCTCGTGAGCGACCCCTGCACCATCTCGGTGCTCGACCTGATCGAAGTGATGGAGGGGCCGGTCATCAACGGGCGATGTGTGCTGCAGGGAGGGCTGTGTCCCGCCGACGGGAACTGCTCACTCCACACGGCCTGGTCGAGGGCTCGGGAAGCACTGATGGAAGAACTGAACGCCACAACCGTGGCGGACTGCAACTGAGGAGAAGGAGAACCCCTCATGTCCGGACTGGACACGCCGGTGGAGCGTAAGCGCATCACGTGGCAAACCCTGCTGGCGATTGCCAGCGTGCTCATGCTGATCTTCGCGGCCTGTACGTCAGGTTCGAGTACTGCAGATGTCGGTGCCGACATCATCGAGGCTCGCGGCCTGACCGATGCCGACGTCGAAGCTGCCCTGAAGACCTTCACCCCTTCGGGTACCCACGACGAATACCTCCTGTTCGCCTCCGGCGGACACGGTGGCCAGATCGGCATCATCGGTGTGCCGTCGATGCGCCTCCTGAAGGTGATCGCCGTGTTCACACCCGAACCCTGGCAAGGCTGGGGCTACGGCGACCTGAAGACAGAAGAAGTCCTGTCCTCCGGCGACGTCAACGGCATCGAGGTCCGTTGGGCCGACACCCACCACCCCGCCCTCTCCGAGACCGGCGGCGACTACGACGGCCAGTTCGTATTCATCAACGACAAAGCCAACGCCCGCATCGCGGTCGTCGATCTTCGCGACTTCGAGACGAAGCAGATCGTCAAGAACCCCATCGCCATCAATGACCACGGCGGGACCATGGTCACCCCCGACACCGACTGGATCATCGAAGGCGGGCAGTACGCCACACCGCTGGCCGGTGAGTGGGCACCGATCGAGGACTACGTCGAGTCCTACCGCGGCATGGTGACGTTCTGGAAGTTCGATCGGGATAGCGGCCGCGTCCTCGAGGACCAGTCCTTCGCCATGGAACTCCCGCCCTACTGGCAGGACCTGTGTGACGCCGGCAAGCTCGTCTCCGACGGATGGGTGTTCTGCAACTCCTTCAACGTCGAGATGGCAACCGGTGGTGTCGAGGACGGCAACCCGCCATTCGAGGCCGGTGCATCGGCGCGCGACAACGACTATCTCCATGTCATCAATCTCGAGGCCGCCGTGGCAGCGAGGGATGCTGGCAAGACCGTCGACATGAACGGCTTCCCCGTCATCGAGCTGCAAACCAGCATCGACGAGGGCCTGCTCTACTTCGTGCCAGAGCCCAAGAGCCCACATGGTGTCGACATCACCCCCAAGGGCGACTACCTCGTCATCTCCGGCAAGCTCGACCCGCACAGCACGATCTACTCATTCGAGAAGATCCAGCAGGCGATCGCGGACGAGAACTGGACCCCCGACGAGTTCGGTGTGCCGGTCCTCGACTTCGACGCGGTGCTCGAGGCCCAGGTCGAGTTGGGACTCGGTCCGCTCCACACCCAGTTCGACGACAAGGGCTACGCCTACACGTCGCTCTTCCTCGACTCGGCCGTCGCACGTTGGACCCTCGGGCCCAACTACGACCCACCTGAGGAGCCATGGACCCTGGTGACGAAGACCCCGGTGCAGTACAACGTCGGTCACCTTGTCACCGCAGAAGGAGACACCGTCTCACCGGACGGCAAGTACCTGGTGTCACTGAACAAGTGGGCGATCGACCGCTTCGCCGACGTCGGCCCGCTGCTCCCGCAGAACTTCCAGCTGGTCGACATCTCCCAAACCGGAGAGACGATGCCGGTGATCTACGACATGCCGATCGGGTGGGGCGAACCGCACTACGCGCAGATCATCAAGGCTGACAAGCTGAACGCATGGCAGACGTACCCAGAGGTCGGCTTTGACCCCGGCACGATGTCGGTTGACCCCGACGCCCCCCAGTTGGGCAACGAGCGGATCGAGCGCAATGGCACCGAAGTGGAGATCTGGATGACCGCCATCCGCTCACACTTCACGCCCGAGCATGTCTCGCTCAAGCAGGGTGACCATGTCATCTGGCACATCACCAACGTGGAAACGTCCCACGACGCCACCCACGGCTTCGCGCTGCCAGGCTACAACGTCAACCTCTCACTGGAACCAGGCGAAACGGCGTCGTTCGAGTTCGATGCAGTGAACGCAGGTGTGTACACCTACTACTGCACGGAATTCTGCTCCGCCCTCCACTTGGAGATGACGGGATACCTCATGATCGAGCCAAACTCCTAAACGCAACGAAGACTGGAGAAACGATGGAGGCCACCAATCGTTTCCTCGGCCCCCGGGTCCCGAAAGAGACCCGGGGGCGGAGGGAATTCAGACTCCCTACGATCTTCTTCGTCAGCGCAGCCGTGCTGTTGTTGGCGTCGATCTTCGTTCCCTACTGGCGCCTGAACCTTGCCGCGCCCCAGTTCCCCAAGGGACTCATCGTCGACATCTACGTCAACGAGATGGCCGGGGACGTCGACCTCCTCGAGGGGCTCAACCACTATGTGGGACTCCCCGGGTTCGACGAAGGCGCGACACTCGAGCGCCAGATCGCCGTTGCCGGCATCCTGGCGGTCGTGGGTGCGCTCGCAGCGGGATTGTTCATCCACAGCAAATGGATCGTCCTGTTCACGCTTCCCACGCTCACGTTCCCGCTGGTGTTCCTGGCTGACCTTCAGTATTGGCTCTGGCACTACGGGCACTCGCTCGACCCACTGGCACCGTTCGCCAGCGCCGTCGGCGAGTTCACCCCACCGGTGCTGGGACCATCCAAGATCGCCCAGTTCGACACCATGGCCCTACCCCACGTCGGCCTCATCATGGCCTTCACCGCCACCGCACTCGTGATCCTCGGCCTTCGGGCCCATCGCAAGGTGTACGAGCCGTTGTTCGAGGCAGCCGATGAGGCACCGGTTGCATAGGCGCCCGGGTACAGGGCCCATCGGTCGAGCGGCGCACCTCAAGGCGCCGAAACGGTCGGGGTACCTGCTGCCCGGCGGGTCCCGCACGCTCACCCGTCTCCTGGTGGTGGTGCTCGTCGTGGCCGGCGTGGCGACGACCTCCCCGGCACACGCGGTGGACGACCTCCAGGGCCTCATCGACGGCGCCGAGGCCGGGTCGGAGCTCCTGGTCCCGGCCGGGACGTACAGCCCGATCGTCATCGACAAGCCGATCACCCTCCAGGGCATCGGCAACCCTGTCATCGACGGCCACGGAGAGGGAACCGTGGTCACCATCAACGCCGACGACGTCACCATCACCGGCTTCACGATCCGGTCGTCCGGCCGATCTCTCGACCACGAGGATTCCGGCGTCTTTGCCCAAGGCGCCAGGATCACCGTCACCCACAACGTCTTCGAGGACGTCCTCTTCGGCATCTACCTACGCCTCGGAGAGGACTCGGTCATCACTCACAACGTCATCGGAGCCAAGGATCTCGAGTCGGGGCGACGCGGGGATCCCGTGAAGCTCTGGGAGAGCCCGCGCACACTCTTTGCCGACAACTCCGTCCAGAGCGGCCGTGACGTCGTGCTCTGGTACTCCGAGGGGATCGTCATCCGGGACAACGTGATCCAGGACGGTCGCTACGGCCTCCACTTCATGTACAGCCACGACGCCATGGTCTCTGGCAACACGCTCCGGGACAACTCTGTCGGGGCGTTCCTCATGTACTCCTACAACTTGACCTTCAACGACAACCTCGTCGTGGGCAACCACGGGCCATCCGGGTACGGGATGGGGCTCAAGGACATGGACGGCGTGGAGGCGTCCGGCAATGAGTTCATCGGCAACCGCATTGGGATCTACCTCGACAACTCCCCCACCAAGGTCGACCTCATCCAACACTTCACCGACAACCTCATCGCCCACAACGACGTCGGTGTCATGCTGCTTCCCGCTGTCCAAGGCAACGTGTTCTCGGGCAACGCCTTCGTCGAGAACCGCGAACAGGTCGGCGTTGCCGGATCCGGTACCCCTCGCAACAACGATTGGGCGGCCAACGGCATCGGCAACCACTGGAGCGACTTCGCCGGCTATGACGCCGACGGCGACGGGTTGGGAGACATCCCCCACCGGGTCGACGACCTCTTTTCTGCCCTCACCGATACGAAGTCCGAACTCATGATCTTCTCCGGGTCGCCCGCAGCCAGGCTCATCGACGCCGCCGCCAGGGCCTTCCCGACGCTCCGACCCGAACCGAAGGCGATCGACCCTTCGCCCCTCGTGGATCTCCCCTCGTTTGCCGCGCCCTCGGGGGCGTCGGCGCCCTTCGGCGTTACGCTCCTCGGGACCCTCCTCCTTGGGCTGGCAGCACTCATCGTCACCGCCGGTCGCCCACGCCGGGAGCTCCGCCCATGATCTCCATCACGAACCTCACCAAGCGCTACGGCTCCCAACTGGCGCTTGACGACGTGTCGATCGAGATCCCCGCCGGCGACGCGATCGCGCTCTGGGGCCACAACGGCGCCGGCAAGACGACCATCGTCCGCTCGATCCTCGGCCTCATCCACTACCAGGGCGGGATCACGGTCGGCGGTCATGACGCGTTCTCGGAGGGGATCGCCGTTCGCCACCTCATCGGCCATGTACCCCAGGAACTCTCCTTCCACGATGAACTCACCGTGGCGGAGACGATGGAGTTCTCCTGCGCCCTCAAGGGCGTCAGCGGCGCACGGGCCAGGGAAGTCCTGGCCCAGGTGGGACTCGAGGGAGAGCTCGGCAAGAGGGTCGGGGCCCTCTCCGGGGGAATGAAGCAGCGCCTCGCCATCGGCCTCGCCCTGCTGGCCAACCCACCCGTCCTGCTCCTCGACGAGCCGACCTCCAACCTGGATGCGGCCACCCGCGAGCAGATGGTCCACGTGCTGCAGGACCTGAAATCCGAGCAAAGGACCCTGGTACTCACCTCCCACAACCTCGGGGAAGTCGGCCTGCTGGCAGACCGGGTCATCACCCTCGAACACGGCCGAGTCGTGCTCGAATGCAGCCCCGGCGAACTCGACGCGAAGCTCGGGATCTCGACCTGGCTCCATGTCACCGTCAAACAAGACGAGATCAGCCGAGCCATCGAGGCGATCCTCGGGATTGGCATGAAGGCTCGCAGCAACGGGACCGGCATCCTCGTCGAGGCGCCCGCCCAGGAGAAGGCCAAGGCCCTCGCGGTACTCGCCGCAGCCGGTGTCGATGTCCAGGACTTCGAGGTGTGGCGATGAACGGGCACTGGAACGCCATCCGAACCGTGGCCCGCAAGGAACTGCGGGAATCGATCCGCAACCGTTGGTTGTGGGCCATGGCCTCCGGCTTCGCACTCATCGCAGTAGCTCTCACCCTCGTGGGGCTTCCCGGCGCCCGAACCGTGGGGGCCGGGGGGTTCGGGCGCACCGCGGCGTCGTTGGTGGCCCTTGCCCAGCTCATGGCACCGCTCCTCGGGCTCACGGTGGGTGCCCAGGCGCTGGCCACGGCACGTGAGCGGGGGACCCTTCGCTTCGTGCTGTCACACCCAATCGGCCGCTCCGACGTCCTCGCAGGGATGTTCCTGGGCTTGGGGAGCGCGGTCTGGGCGGCCGTGCTTGCCGGGTTCGGCGCCGCTGCGCTGGTGAGCGCGGCCCTGGGCTCCGCGGGACCGGCCGCGGTCGTCTTCACACTCACGGTCCTCTCCGGGTTGCTCGCCACGGCAATGCTCGCCCTCGGGATGGCCATCGGTGCCGGGAAGCGCGAGGCCTCCACGGCCCTCGGCACGGCCATCTTCATCTGGCTGCTGCTCGTGTTCGCAGGGGACCTGGGAATCATGGGGTCGGCCATTGCCGTCAAGATGCCGGTGAGCATCCTGTTCTTCTCGGTGATGATCAACCCGGTGGAGGCCTTCCGCATGCTGGCTGTGCCGTTCTTCGCCACATCACTCGACGTGCTCGGGCCCGCCGGCTCCTATGCAGTCGACACACTGGGGTCCTTGGCACCCGCCACCGGCGCAGTGGTGTTGGCAGCGTGGATCGTCATCCCCGGCGTGTTTGCATTGCGGCGATTCAATCGGAGTGACTTCTGATGACCCCCCACCGAGCCCGAGCGTCGAGCCCGAGCCAGCGGCGCCGAAGCCCACACGTGCTCGTGCTGGTGCTCGCGCTCGGGCTGTTCGCGGCCGCCTGCTCCACCTCCGTCAACCTCGATGAACCGCCTGGGCTGAACGTCGGCCGGGACATCTGCGCCCGGTGCGGCATGATCATCGAGGACGTCAGGTTCGCCGCCGGCTTTCGGCTTGAGGACGGCACGTCCCGGGTGTTCGACGACATCGGCGGGATGTTGGCATGGGGCAAGCTCTCCGGAGAACTCGAAGGGGCCCGCGTCTGGGTCCACGACTACCACTCGGAGTCGTGGGTCGATGCGACGACCGCTACATTTGTCCTGTCATCCGATATCCCGACGCCGATGGCGTTCGGCATCGCCGCCTTCTCCACCAGGGAGGCAGCGGAGGCCTTCGCCCAGGAGTTGGATGCCATGGTCCACAGCTGGGACGATGTCTCGGCCATGGGCGAGGCAGGAGAACTCGAAGATCACCACGGCGAAGGAGCCGAGGGAGCCAACGCAGACCATGCAACCCATGCGTCCGAGTCGGAGGTAGAGCATGCACACACTGATTCCTAACCGGAACCCAAGAAAGGAACCAACCATGAAGAAGAGCACGATCGCGATCCTCTTCACTGTCCTCGCTCTGATGGTCGCCGCGTGCGGCGGCGGGAGTGACGGCGACGGTGGGACCGCCGCGACCGAAGCTCCATCCGGAGCCGGCTCCGGCGGCGATGCAGCCAACGGCGAGAAGGTCTTCGCCGGCACCTGCTCGGCCTGCCACGGTGCAGACGCAATGGGCATCGACGGTCTCGGCAAGCAGCTTGTCGAGTCCGAATTCGTCGCGAGCCAATCCGACAGTGAGCTTTTCACGCTCATCACGACCGGACGCCCCTCAAGCGATCCCCTCAACACGACAGGCGTCGACATGCCTCCCAAGGGCGGCAACCCTTCGCTCAACGATGCGGCGATTGCCGATCTCGTCGCCTACCTCAGGTCCCTGGCCTAGTCCCAGGTGAGGCCGCCCTCTGGGCGGCTTCGAACAGGGCCGCGGAGGGCAGTGTGGCCTCCACCTTCCACGGCCGTTGCTGGGCCCGCCCCTCGGGGTGGGCCCAGCGCATTGTTGGGCTCGGCCTCGAGCTCGAGCCCGAGGGGCCCCACACCGTCGCCTCGCCAGTCTGACGCCTCGCCGCCGCTCCACACCCAGCCGGTAGCCTCTTGCCCATGCGCGCAGCGGCCCTCTTCGAGCAGCCAGGAGTCCTTCGGCTCGTCGACGTCGAGATCGATGGCCCCCAGCCCCACGAAGTCCTCGTTCGTACCGCCGCCTGCGGACTCTGCCATAGCGACCTCCACGCCTTGACCGGCGATGTACCCGCCCACCTGCCGTCGGTCCTTGGTCATGAAGCCGCAGGCGTGGTCGAAGCCGTCGGGGAGTCGGTGACGGGCTTCGCGGCGGGTGACCACGTGGTGGCCTGCATCACCCCCTATTGCGGTTCGTGCGCGGCCTGCAATCGCGGAGAGACCTGGCTGTGCCAACTGCGCGACCAACCACCCCTCGTGCGAGGGCCCGACGATCGACCCCGACTATGGCACGGTGATGGCCCAGCCAGCCAGTTCTTGGCGATCGCCGGCTTCGCCGAGCGACTGCTCGTCAGCGAGAGGGCCCTGGTCCGGGTGCCCGATGAGCTGCCGCTGGATCGGGCTTCGCTCCTCGGTTGCGGCACGCTCACCGGCTACGGGACCATCGTGAACAAGGCCAGGGTCCGCCCCGGTGAGTCGGTGGTCGTGGTCGGCTGCGGTGGAGTCGGGCTCTCAGCCATCCAGGCCGCTTCGATCGTTGGGGCCGGCCCGATCATCGCCATCGACATCCACGACCACGCCCTCGACCTTGCCCGGCAGTTGGGTGCCACCGTCACCATCAACTCCTCCGAGGACGATGCCAGGAGCATGGTCAAGGCCCTCACCAAGGGCGGGGCCGACCACGTGATCGAAGCCATCGGGCTCCCGTCCACCATGGCGCAGATCGTCGACATGATCCGACCGGGCGGAAACGCCTATTGCATCGGGATCGCTCCCATCCCCTCCAAGATGGAGTTGAGTGCCTTCCGCCTGGTGTGGTTCAACCGCAGCGTGCATGGCGTGTTCATGGGAGCGAACAACTTCCGACGCGACATCCCCGCCTTGGCCGACCTCTACCTGTCGGGGAAGCTCGACCTCGACCACCTCGTCACCGACCGCATCACGCTCGATGAGGTGAACACCGGATTCGACGCCATGCGGGCCGGTTCACTCGGCCGCACCGTGGTGATGTTCTAGTGGTGTGTCTGCGAATTGATGGTGGCGTGTCCCGGAGCGATCATCGTCTCTCCCAAGGACGCACAACGCAGGCGCATCGGTAGATGCGTCAAGGCGGAGGACGCCGGGAGGGGCGACTGAGCGCCCGGGAGACGACCCAGCCAATTCGGAGACGTACCACTACGGGAGTCCCAAGTCCCAAGTCCCGAGTCCCAACAAGCGTTAATCGTCAAGGTACGAGTCCTGAGCCCCCAGTCCTCGGTCCTCGGTCCTCGGTCCTTGGCTGCTACTTCGCCAACACCGTTCCCGGCGCCTTCTTCACAATGGCTTCGAGGGCCTGGTAGGCCTGCTCCCCGATTCCCTTCTCCTCCTCGTTGAGGAGATTGGCCATCACCTTGAGGACCCACTCCATGAGCGGTCGCGACCGCAGGCCCACATGGGTGAGCGTGCGCATGACCGAGGGGTAGCCGATCGCCTTCACGAAGAGACGGGCAAAGCGGTAGTAGTCGCCGTACTCGTCCTGCAGGCTGGCCTCGTACCGACCAAGCAGCGTGGGATCATGAGCGTCGATGGCCTCGCCGAGCACCCGGGCGGCGAGATGACCGGTCTCATAGGCGTAGGAGATCCCCTCACCGTTCCAGGGGTTGATGGCCCCGGCTGCATCGCCGACGATCAGCCAATTCGGACCGGAGCGCGGTCCCACCGAGAGCGCCATCGAGAGCTTTCCGCCCCGGTGCCCCGTGGGGTTGGTCAGGTCCCAGTAGTCGGGTGAAGAGTCGACGTAGGCACTCATCATGTCGCTCGTGTTGACGTCCTTCCATCGCTTGAACGTCGAGAGGAGACCGACGCCGACGTTCACCTGCCCGTCGCCGAGGGGGAAGATCCATCCATAACCCGGCATTGCAGCGCCAGTGGCGTCTCGAATGTCGAGCTGGGACTCCATGAAGCGGTCGTCGCTGCGCGGGGAGTCGAAATAGCCGCGGGCGGCGAGGCCCATGGGGTAATCACGACGCCGGTGGGTGCCGAGTTCCCTGCCGACTCGCGACAGAGAGCCGTCCGCCACCACCACGTAATCGACATCGATCACCTCACTGTCCGTCCCTCGGTCGAGGGTGACCGAGGAGATCCTGCCCCGATCGACCTGGACCGAGCCGGTTGTTCGATCGACGATCTTGACGCCCTCGGCCCTGGCCAACTCGGCGACCTGGAGATCAAGATCCCGCCGACGGATGATGCCGCCCCAGTTCGGGAAGACGGGATGGTCGGGCCAGTCGAGTTCCAGGCAGAGCGAGTCACCGGCGTAGGAGCGGAGACCGGTCACCCGGTGGAAGCCGGGGACGTCGAAGTCGAACCCCATGCGTTGGAGTTGGTGGATGGCCCGCGGAGTCAAACCGTCCCCACAGGTCTTGTCCCTGGGGAAGCGCTTCTTCTCGATGAGGGTCACATCGTGACCGGCCTTCGCCAGCCAGAGCGCGGCAGCTGCCCCGCCGGGTCCGGCTCCGATCACTGCGATCCTGGGGGAGGACGACATCGACGGGAAGGGTACCGCCGGGTCCGGCCTAGCCCGTGGGAGGGACCCGTCCTCGACCCGGCACCGAAGCGTCATCGGGACAATCTCCTACAATCCATGTGAGATCTCTCACAATTGGTCTAGAGTGTGGCCATGACCAAGCATGCGATCCCCCGGGCGACGGTTCGGCGCCTCCCCCGTTACCTGGGATTCCTCGAAGGGATGGAGCGAAACACCGTCTCCTCCAAACAGTTGGCGCTCGGCTCCGCAACCACCGATGCCATCGTCCGTCGGGACATGCTCGAGATGGGCATCTCGGGAACCCGCGGCGTTGGCTATGACGTGGCCACCCTCATCGACGTGTTCCGTCGGGAGTTGGGGGTCGAGAAGGACCGGCGCATCGTCATCATTGGGGTCGGCCACCTGGGCACGGCGCTCGCCAACTACGCAGGGTTCGACTCCGCCGGGTTCCACGTCATCGGCCTCTACGACACTGCACCCCGCAAGATCGGCTCCATTGAGTCGGGCCATGTCGTCCAGTCACTCGAGGAGTTGGCCGATGATGTCGCCGATGTCAGCGTCGAGACGATCGCCATCCTCGCCGTCCCCGCGAAGGCAGCCCAAACCGCCGCCGAGGCCGTGGTGCGAGCCGGGGTCAAGTCGATCCTGAACTTCGCTCCCAGGACGCTGCACCTCGACCCCTCCATCACGGTTCGACACGTGGACCTGTCAATCGAGCTGCAGCTGCTCTCGTACTTCTCGTAGAGAGCGCGGGCCCGAGCCAAAGCAGCACGAGCCCAAGGGGCGAGCGAGCACGAGCCAGGAGCGCCGGTCTGGTACGCCTCCATCGTCTCGCCCTCCCGTTCTTGCTCGTGCTCGTGCCCTGAGCCGTAGGCTCCGTCGATGACGTGGATCCCTGACGCGGCGACGGTGGCCGGGGCCAACCTCACTCGAGCAATCGCCGATCGTGGACTCGAGTCGTATGCCGACTTCCATGCGTGGTCGGTGACCGACCGAGCAGCGTTCTGGACCGACGTGGTCGACCGACTCGGGATCGCCTTTGCCCGTGGTCCTGCCGCTGTCCTCGGGTCCGGGGATCCACTCGATCCGCAGTGGATGCGCGGCGCGCTCCTCAACATCGCCGAAAGCTGTTTCACGGGTGACCCCACCGGGACAGCCGTCATCCACGGGACCGGGACCACATGCACCCGGGTCACCTTCGGGAAGCTCCAACAGGATGTCTGGCGGTTCGCCAACGGACTCGACGCCCTCGGCCTCGGCCCCGGCGATCGGGTCGGAGTCGCCATGCCGATGACCTATCAGTCGGTGGTCGCCTATCTCGGCACGGTGTGGGCCGGCGGGACGGTCGTCTCGATCGCCGACTCGTTCGCACCTCCGGAGATCGCCACCCGGCTACGAATCGCTGATGCCCACCTCGTCGTCACCCAAGACCGGGTCGAGCGCGGCGGGAAGGAGCTCCCGATGGCGGCCAAGGTCTTGGCGGCCGGGGCCGAGCGGGCGGTCGTCGTCGACACCGGTGGCCCGATCAGGTCGAGGCCCGGGGATCTCGACTGGACCGCGTTCATGGCGGATCCCACCGAACGCCCCGCGACCCGAACCGCGCCCCACCACAGGACGAACATCCTCTTCTCGTCGGGTACCACCGGCGATCCAAAGGCGATCCCGTGGACCCAGGTGACCCCGATCAAGGCCGCCATGGACGGGTACTTCCACCAGGACATCCATGCTTCCGACGTCGTGGCCTGGCCGACGAACCTCGGATGGATGATGGGTCCGTGGCTCATCTACGCCACGCTCATCAACGGGGCCACCATGGCCCTCCACGATGACGTGCCCACAGGCCATTCGTTCGCCGACTTCGTCGAGTCGGCGGGGGTCACGATCCTCGGCGTGGTCCCGAGCCTCGTCGCCTCGTGGCGAGCCACAGGTGTGTTGTGCGAGGCGGATTGGAGCCGGGTCCGACTCTTCAGCACAACAGGTGAAGCCTCGAAGGCGGCCGACATGGAGTGGCTGATGGAGGTTGGCGGGGGAAAACCGGTGATCGAGTACTGCGGTGGCACCGAGATCGGGGGCGGCTACCTCACTTCGACCGTACTCCACCCCTCGGTGCCCTCCCACTTCACCACTGCCGCCCTTGGCCTCGACCTGATGATCCTCGACGACAAGGGCCACCCGGGGGAGATCGGCGAGGTGTTCCTCGAACCACCTTCGATCGGGCTCTCGGAGACACTCCTCAACAGCGATCACTTCACCGTCTACCACGCGGAGGCACCTGCACTCGGCGGCCGCACCCTCCGCCGCCACGGGGATGAGGTGATTCGCCTCCCTGACGGGACCTACCGAGTACTGGGGAGGGCGGACGACACGATGAACCTCGGCGGAATCAAGGTGGGGTCAGCGGAGCTCGAACGGGCGATCGCCGATACCCCGGGCCTGGCGGACTGCGCCGCCGTCGCAGTGGCATCGGATGGGGGCGGCCCTGCCATGCTGGTGATCTTCGCCGTGGCCGCGACCGGGACAGACCCCGAGGAGCTGAGAACGGCATTCACGGTCGGGATCAGGGAACGACTCAATCCCCTCTTCAAGGTGGCGAGAGTGGTGATCGTCGATGCGCTCCCGCGGACGGCATCAGGAAAGGTGATGCGCCGGGAGCTACGCGACCGGGCTGCTGTCCAGGACGAGAAGCCCCTCGCGGACGCAGACGCAGACGCCTAGATGTCCTTGTCCTGCTCTTGCTCCCACTTGCCCAAGGCCGTGAGGAACATGAAGAACAGGATCGTGGAGACGATCATCCAGCTGAGGGGGATGATCCGGATCTCGAAGTTGTTGAGTCCTTCGAAGTTGGCCGGCTTGGGGCCCCGCGGGGCGTACATGACGAACAGAAGGGAGTTGATCGCCATCCACCCCGACAGGCCTGCTCCAACGACGAGGAAGGCCAGTTTCTTGCCGAGATTGGTGGCGTTGATGAGGTACACCGACCCGTAGAACACGAGGATCGCCGACAGCACCAGGACGATGCCGGTGAACAGGACACTTGAGCTCAACAGCTCCCGCATGAGTTCTCGCATCAGTTGCCTCCTCCGAGCGCTGGACCGCCCAAGGTGTCGCCCAGCAGGTATGTGGCCAGCAGGTCGAGGTCGGCCTGGGAGAGCAAACCACCGAACCCGGGCATGTACCCGCGGCCGATGCCGTTCACGCCGTAGGGCTGGCCCGACACGGAGCCCGAGGCGATGAAGCCGGCCAGGCTCACGGCGTCACCGAACTGGACCGTCGCCCTGGGTGGCAGCAACGATGGCCCGAACCCGCCGGCGCCGATCGGGCCCTGGAACGCCGCCCCGGCCGAGTATCCGGTGGTGTGACATCGCGAGCAGTTGGCGTTGAAGAGGTTGATGGCTCGTTGGGCCGAGGCGCGGTCGCCACTGAATGAAGCGTCCGCCACCGCATCGATGTCGACCTCCCACAGCGCACCTGAGATGGCGTCGGTCAAATAGTCGAGCCCACCCTGGAACCGCTCGAGGGTCCGGGCCTTGGTCTCGGCCGCCACCTCGAAGAGCTGGATCGTCTTGATGATTCTCGAGAAGTCGCCTTCCACGACGTGGCCGCCCTCGTCGGTGTAGCCGTGGAACACGTCGCCGTCGTCGGTGACCCCGTTCGTCCTTGGGTTCCGCGGGTCGAGGTCGAGGTCGGGTATCAGCACGGGCGTCACGCCGAGTACCTCGTACTCCTTGAGCCCGAGGGCTGCCACCTCGGCGAAGAGCCCGGGGAGGAGGTTCTCGGCATTGTCGGAGAGGCCGTCCCGGTCGACGTCGACGCCGTCGTCCTCCGAGAGGGCCACGATCTTCTCACCGATGACAGAGAGGGCCGGGGCGAAGCGCCCCGCATCGTTGGCGAATGCGACCAGCGTCTGCTGGGATGCCAGCAGCGCGGCCGCCGCGTCGCCGCTTCCTTCGAGCCTGGCCTGGGCGACTGCCACGTCGCCTTCGATGAGGTTGAGCGCCTCGGCCTGGGTGAGTTGGACCGACTCGATGTAGTTGAGGAGGTCTTCGACCTCCTGGTCGTTGAGGGGTCCGCCCCCAGCGAGACCCCACGCCGGCATCGGGGTCCCCGGGCGCCCGTACTCGATCCAGAACTTGACCTCGTCGCGGCTGTACCGATACATGATCGTGTCGAGTCGGGGAGCCAGCCAACTGACAGCCACGTTGGACCGGCCCTCGACGAAGGAGGCCACGCCCCCGGACAGCCCCGGTCCATGACACCCGGCGCAGTCGAGTCCACCGTCGGCGGTGGTGGCCGCAGCCGCGGTCCCGCGCGCCAGCGACTCCGCCTCGAAGTCGTGGGCGAACCCGGCCTGGCGGTCGGTCTCACCGAGGAAGTACACCGGCATCGAGATGGCGAGGAAAGCAGCGAAGATGACCGACCAGGCCAGGGCCTTGTCGAGTCGGGGACCCTCCAGTTCGTCGTTCGGCATCCCCGGGCGCAGGTTCGCCGGGACCTTCTCCTTGCCCTTCCCACGCACGGAGCCGACGACCATGTACGACAACCAGGTGACGACCGCGACCGCGGCGAGCACCATGACGAGACTGTTCAGCATGTTGTCAGCTCCTTTCTCGTCAGATGCAGGACGGGCCCTGCGGGTACTTCACGGACTTACGGACGGCACGAGATGTCTCGATGATCTGGCCGGTGCTGATGATGAACCGGTTGCGATCGTTCACCGCCACGACGAAGCGGTCGAGGTTGCGAGGCGCCGGGCCGGCGATGTATTCACCGGCGGCGTTGTACTTCGATCCGTGGCAGGGGCACTCGAATCCCTGTGACGGTGTGCACCACGGGACCCGGCAGCCGAGGTGCACGCAGGTCTGGTAGAGGGCGACCAGGTTGTGGTCGACCGTCGAGTTTCCCTCGAACTGGGACCCGGTCACCGACTCCGGCAGCATTGGGATGACGTAGGCGCGGGCCTCCGGGAGGAACAGCGGGCTGATGGTCCCGTCGGCGTTGAGGACCTTGGCCAGGATCTCGTCGGCATCGCCACCATCGATGTCCGCCCCGAAGCCGCCCTTCACCTTCGGCCACATGAAGGCAAAGGCGCTCATCCCGAAACCGGCGAGGAAGGTCCCCCACATGGCAAGGAGGGCACGGTTCAGGAACATGCGGCGGGTGACGCCTTGCTCGTCGGGGGTGGCCTCGACGTAGTCCACGACGACGGGGGACTCCTCGGCCACTTCGGTGAGGACCATCGTGTCGCCGGTCCCGGCGTCCGCCACGGCATCCGCCACTGCGTGCTCCTCGGCGACCTGGGCAGTGGCGATCATCACCGGGACCTCGGAGCGCTTGTCGGCCTTGGCGGCCTTCTCGTCGACCCTCGCCTTCCAGCCCGGGTCGTTGCTCCGGCGGTAGGCAATCGTGAAGGCGGCCGCAGCAGCAAGGACGGCAACCGCCGCCAGCGCAATCGGGAGCAGGTCGGTCATCAGTGGCCTCCGAGGTCCGCGAAGTGGACCCAGTCCTTGAGATCGTCGAAGAAGATCCCATCGTTCCACGGGTAGACGAAGTTGAAGCCCGGACCCCGGAAGAGGACACCGAACATCGTGAGCGTCGCCGCGCCCATCAGGAAGAACGTGAACATGAAGATCACGAACTTGCGATCGGATGGCTTGGTCGAAGGGTTCTTGTCGATGTAGGGCACGGCCATGAGCCCGAACAGACCGGTGATGAGCGGGACCGACACACCTGCGACCGCAGGGTCGAAGTAGGAAAGGAGTTCCTGCAAGCCGAGGAAGTACCACGGGGCCTTCGACGGGTTGGGGGTGGCGTTGAAGTTCGCGGCCTCGAGCAGCGGAGCCTGGAGGATGGTCGAGAGAACGATGAGGATCCCGGTGACCGCGAGAAGAGCCGCGAACTCGATGATCATCAGGTGCGGCCAGGTGTTCACCTTGTCCTGGGGTTCGACCTTGGCCTGCTGAATCGCCTTGGCCTTGACGACGGTGAGGAGACGCTGGGTCCGCACACCCTCCGGGCCCGAGACCGCCGGGGCGACCGGGCGCACCGAGGTGGCTTTCGACGGGTCACCGGTCATCACCACTGCGGCAGGCACCGGTGCAGCCGCAGGAGCAGCCGCGACAGCCGGTGCCGGTTCCGCGGCGGGTACGGCCGCAACGGGCGCGGCAGTCGGGGGCGCTTCGCCCTTCAGTTGGGCCATCGCTTCCTCGACCGAGATGCCGAGTGCTTTCGCCTTGGCCTCCGCCGACCGGCGGAGTAGGTGTTCGGGGAGTTCAGCCATCGCACCTTCTCCTTACAGCGGCCCAGAGATGCCGCCATCCTTCCGGACACGCCAGAAGTGGACGGCCATGAAGATGACGATGATGAATGGGAAGAAGAGGACATGGAGCACGTACCAGCGGAGGAGGGTGTCGGCCGACACCACCGCCGAGCCCAGCAGGGTGAACTTCACCTGGCTCCCGAAGACCGGCACGAACGACGCCATGTTCGTTCCCACGGTGACGGCCCAGAGGGCCAACTGGTCCCACGGCAGGAGGTAGCCGGTGAAGGAGAGAAGGAGAGTGAGGAGCAGGAGCACGACGCCGACCACCCAGTTGAACTCGCGGGGCGGCTTGTAGGCACCGTGGTAGAAGACCCGGCTCATGTGGAGGAAGACCGTGAGCACCATGAAGTGGGCTCCCCACCGGTGCATGTTCCGCACGAGGGACCCGAACGCCACGGAGGTCGAGAGCTCCTGGATGTCCTGGTAGGCAGCCTCGGCGGTCGGGGCGTAATAGAACATGAGGAAGATGCCGGTGATCGTCAGCAGGATGAAGAGGAAGAAGCTGAGGCCCCCGAGGCACAGGGTGTAGGAGAGCCGAACGCTGTGCCGCTTCACCTTGACCGGGTGGAGGTGATAGAGCACGTTGTTCATGATCACGTAGGAGCGGTTGCGGGGGCTGTCCGTGTACCCCTTCTTGAAGGGGGACCCCGGCCGGAGGATCGAGTCCATGAGCGGACTGCCATGCAGGGCCGACGGAAGCTCTTTGACCTTGTTGAGGAGTTTCTGCACCACTGTTCTCACATCCCGCGAATGCCGTAGACGAACCCGTTCTTGTGGTCCCGCTCGCCCGAGTCGATCTCCCACGGGGCGGGGAGACCTTCCTGCTCGGCGGTGGCGGAGACCGAACCTTCGAACTTGCCGAGGGTGATCACGCCCGTGGGGCACCGGTCGATGCAGAGCGCGCACCGGGTGCAGGTGTCCTCGTCCACGAGGAAGAAGCCGAACGCCTCGGGGTCATCGTGGGGATCGGCCACACCGGATGCATCGCGGATGGCGTCGATCGAGAGGTAGTGGATGCACTTCCAGGGACAGATATCGACGCAGCCCTCACACAGGATGCATTCGGCTTGGTCGATGTGGAGGAACTGCTTGGGTCTGACCTGCTTGAGCAGGTAGTCGCCTTCGACCAGGGCGAGGGTGTAGTCGTCGCGGATCGGGGGGACTTCGAAGTAGACCTCGGTGCGGGCCATCAGGCGCCGGCCTTCTTCAGCGGGCGGCCATACGGGGAGATCGCATCGCCCTCGGCCACCCTCGGTGTCGTCTTCCCCCACCCCTGGATCTTGAAAGCGAAGTACAGGACCGCCGCCAGCGAGGCGAGGTGGTAGCCACCGAGGACCATGTCCTTGAGGGCTGCGTAGGAAATGCTGATCGGGTTGTTGAGCACGATCCACTTGGGGATCGTGAAGGCGATCTTCTGGGAGGTGAAACCGAGGGGGCCCTGGGTGAGGTTCAGCCACTCGGACGGGATGACGCCCCACACGAGGATGAGTTCGATGAAGGCCAGCCAAGCTGCGAAGCCTGCCCGTGCCCACGTCATCGGCTTGTTGGCCACCCACTGCAGCGCGGCACCGGCCAGGAGGAACTGTGAACCGCCGATCGCCACCAACTGCCCGGCGGTGAAGACGACCCAGTGGCGGGGAACCCAGGTGAGGTAGGTCGCGAAGTGCTCCTCCCCGGGAGCCGTGCCATCGGGGGCGAGCCCGGCGTGGGCAAAGAAGATCCCGACCACCAACGCGCCGAAGCCCAACACCATGAGCGCCCACGCGATGCGTGAGCGTTGCTTGTCGGTGAGGTTGGCAAGTCGATGAATCAGTCGGTCCATGCGAGCCGTCGATGCCTGTCTTGGGTCGGTGTTCCTGTTCGCGGCGATGCCCGTGGGAGGCCAGGGCGTCGGCGCCATGTTTAGCAGAATCACCCTACCGACATCGAAACGGGATCAAGGTCCGGATCGCCGTCGAGGACGGGTCCCGGGGCGTCGGAGGCCGGGACCGAGCGGCGGCTGGAAGGCGGGTTTTGACGCTCCCCATCCGGAGAGCGAGAATGCGTGACGCCGGCGCGGGTTCGCGTCGGGCGAGGGAGCATGAAGGAGTCGCGGACCGGTAGGCTGCGGCCGTCTCCGACCGAGGAAAGAGAAGGAGTTGGGGTTGGCCACTGACACAGAAGCGGCACACGCGGTGGATGGTGCCACCGTCGTGACCCGCTGGGCGCTGGTGGCGGGCGCTGTCCTGATCGCCTTGGCCGCCTTCCTCCACTTCAGCGCATGGCTCTCGCTGGTCTTCCCGCCGGTCTTCGGCGGGTTGGGATTCGCGCAATTCGGACGACTGAAACCCATGGCCGATGCCGTCCTGATGTTCGGTGGCTTCTACTTCGTCAATACCGGCGCCCTCTACATCCTCCTCCCGCGCCTCACCGGCACCACACTGCGGGATGTCGGCCTCGCGCGTGCCAACACCCTGTGGACGCTGCTCGTGGGCGTCGCCTCGGTCGTCGCCGTGGGTATCGGACTCGGCGACGGAAGGGCCGGCTTCGAGTTCCCGCTCATCCTCGACGCCGCCTATCTCACAACCCTCTTCGTCCCGGCCTGGATCACCCGGCGTGCATTCTCGACTCGAACCGAGGACTCGCTCCACCCGACCGTGTGGGCCCTGATGACGGGGTTCCTCGCCCTGGCGGTTGCCCTCGTTGTCGCCAACTTCCCCCTCACGGAGGCCACCGGAGGTTGGATCCAAGTGGCGTTCGGACGCGGCCTCGTGCTGTGGACCTGGGTGCTCGGGTCGGGCGTCGGCATCGCCTGGTACGTGGTGCCCAAGGCATCCGGTCGTCCGCTGTTCAGTCGTCAACTGGCTCAGATCGTCGTCTTCTCGATGCTTCTCCCACCCGCGGTCGCAGGGCTGGCCGGGCTGGCATTCGGCCCGGTCGCCGATTGGGCCGAGACCATCGGCGTCGTCTTCCGATTCTCCCTACTGGTCCCCGCGCTCGCAGTGCCGGCCGGGATCCTCGGCACCATCAACGGGGCCGATGGGCCACGGATCGCCTCGTCGCCCGCCGTTCGTACTGCGCTCGCCGGCTCTTGGCTGCTCGCCGGAGGCGGCGTCGCCAGCGCGCTCTCCGCCTTTCCCTACGTCCAGTCCGTTGTCGGACTCACGACCTTCGAGGACGGAACCATGGCGCTCCTGGTAGGAGCCGCCACGCTCTTCGCCGCTTCGTTCATCTACCACTGCCTCCCGGAGGTGACCGGCAAACCCCTCTTCTCGACGACGTTGGCCATCGACCACATGAAGCTCGTGCTGTGGGGGTCGGGCTTGACTGCCCTCTTCCTCTGGTACGCCGGGATCTACTCCGGTGCCGGGTTCCGGGGCGGCGCCCTCGGGGGACTGTGGACGGCGGTCGGTGACGGATTCGGTGATGCCACGGACGGGGCGATCCCCCTCTACATGATCGCACTCCTCGGGATGGCGTTGGTGGCGGCCGGCCAGGTCGCCTTCATGATCAACGTCCTCGGCACGACCCGCGGCGGTGCGGCCACGACCGAGTCCGAGGAGGTGGCCGCATGAGTGAGTACCTCGCAGCCGCGGCCGCCAACATGGGCATGCCCGAGTCACTCGTGATGCGCTCCGCCGAGGCCAAGGCCAAGGCTGGCGGTGTCACCGTCGAGGACCTCCTCAGGGAATGGGCGGGCGGGGAACCGGCGACTGCGTCCGCGCCTCCGTCCGCGCCCGCGTCTGCAGCTTCGTCTGCCCCGGAGCCTGTGTCTGCGGCTGCTCCAGCCGCTCCCGCCGCGCCGGTGGTCGTCACAGCCGCTGCGACACGACGGCACGTCGTGGCCCGCAAGGACCCGGATGCTGCCCCCCTCCTCGTAGGCGCCCGACAGGGACACATCCGGATGCTCTTGACCATCATGACGGTGCTCGTCGTCGGCTCAGCCCTCGGGGCGCTCCTGCCGACCCAGGCCGCCCGCCAGGACGTGAACAACGCCATCGGCTCACAACCCGACTACACCGACCAAGCCATCAGCGGGCGGGACATCTACCTGGCCGAGGGGTGCTGGACATGCCACACGATGGTGGTCAGGGCCACCGCCACCGACTACGGCCTCGGCAAGGTCACCACCCCGAAGGACGTTGCGCCGGTTGCCGGTGAGTCGCTCGGGGTGCGGAGGATCGGTCCCGACCTCGCCCACATCGGAAGTCGCCGAGACCCGGCCTTCATCTTCAACTTCCTCGTCGACCCCGGCTCGGTGGCCGAAGGTGCCCGGCACCCCGGCTATGCGTTCCTTTCCGAAGACGAACTCGGCTCGCTGACCGCGTTCCTGATCGAGACGAAGTGAGTGCCGATGAGTGAATACCTCGCAGCCGCGGCCGCCAAGATGGGCATGCCCGAGTCACTCGTCATGCGCTCCGCCGAGGCCAAGGCCAAGGCCGGTGGCGTCACCGTCGAGGACCTGCTCCGCGAATGGGCGGGCGGGGAAGCAGCGTCAGCAGGAAAGCCCGAGCCCGGGCCCGAGCCCAAGGTGCCGGCCGAGCCGGCGTCCGAGGAGGCGGCAGCACCTGCCGCTCCGTCTGTGCCGGTCGCCGAGGCAGGGCCGGTCGAGGTGGTCTACGAGACCCTGCCGACCCCGGCGACCGTGACCCCCGAAGAAGCCATGGCCTGGGACCAGGTGACCACCATCGCTTCGGACGACGTGCGGGAGCGACCCGGGTCGGTGATCCCCCGCTGGCTGGCAGCGGCGTTCGTCATCATTCCAGTGCTGGCCCTCGGCTACCTCTTCATGAACACCGATGGCCTCACGTGCGGTGAGTCCGGCCTCCTTGCCTCGGACTTCGAAGGCAACCTCGCCAACTGCGACATGACTGCGTACGTGCCGGGAGGAGGGTCCGAGGGCGCGCTCGTCACTGCAGCTTTCGCCGAAGGACAGGGGCTCTATTCGTCGTGCGTGTCGTGCCACGGAGCGAGCGGGGAAGGTGGTGTGGGCCCCGCATTCGGGGACGTGACCACGACCTTTGCCGCCTGCTCCGACCACATCGAGTGGGTCAAGGTTGGCTCGGCGGGTTGGCCGACCGGGACATACGGGGACATTGGGAAACCGGTCGTCGGGGGCATGCCGGGGTTCTTCGCATCGATGTCCGAGGACCAACTCCAGTCCATCGCCCTCTACGAGCGGGTCCAGTTCGGTGGGGAAGCACTCACCGACGCCGGGGTCAACTGCGGCATCGTCGAGGCTGAACCCGCCGAGGGCGAAGCTCCCGCTGAGGACGCCTGACCGCACACCCCCATCCGTCTTGGGGTCATTCGAGTCGACACATCGCGATCAAGCGACCCCAGAACGGCGCTAGGTCGGGTGTGGCCGATACCATCGGTCGACGATGTCACTCCCCATCTCGTTCCTCTCCGACTTCGGCCTGGCCGACGAGTTCGTGGGGGTCGTGCACGGCGTCATCGCAACCCTGGCCCCCGGTTCGCGGGTGATCGATGTGAACCACAACGTCGCCCCCGGCGACGTCAGGGGAGGCGCACTCTCACTCATGCGGGCGATCCAATACCTCCCGGAGGGGGTCGCACTGGCGGTCGTCGACCCGGGAGTGGGGACCGACCGGCGAGCGATCGCAATCCAGACGGAGTGGGGCTACTTCGTCGGCCCCGACAATGGGCTTCTCTCGCCGGCCGTTGCGATGGTCGGCGGGGCGCTGGGCGCCGTCTCGATCGAGAACGCCGATGCTCGACTCCCTGCCACCGGCGCCACCTTCCACGGACGCGACGTGTTCGCTCCGGCAGCCGCGCTCCTCGCGGCTGGCGAGACCGGTGTCGACGAACTCGGACCCCGGCTCGATACCGAGCAACTCATCCCGATGCTCCTCCCCCTCCCGGAGTTCCAGGCAGGGGCTGTCAAAGGGACGACCTGGTGGATCGACCACTTCGGGAACGTCCAGACGAACCTCTCACCCGCCGACCTGGCGACCATCGATCTCGTGGAGGGCGGGGAGGTTGCCCTGCGGCTCGGGGCCGAGCGGTACGACGTTCCCTGGGTCGGGGCGTACGGCGACGCTCCGGCCGGGACCCTCGTCCTCGTGACCGATTCCCACGGCCTGGTGGCCATCTCGGCGGTGGGCGGCAGCGCGGCCGATCGCTTGGGTATCGGCCATGACCGGGAGGTCGTATTCAGCCCAAGCAGCCAACTGAAGGTGTACCCCACATGAGACCTGGGACGACCATCGTCATCGTCGCGCTCCTCCTCCTGCTCTTCGTCGCCGCCGCGATCCTCGCCTGGCAGTTGGGGAGGGTGTGAGGAGAGCAAGATTCCAGGAGCCGCTTCGGCGAGGCCACGGCCACACGCACCGCCCCCCAGGGTGCTGGGGGGAACGGCCCCGCAAGCGAAGCGAGGCGGGTAGGGGGCCGTACCCGATCAGTGCCCTCCTACCCCGCAAGAAGTCGCCTGCGGCGACGATGCGGGGGCCTCTTCCTCCCACCGTCGGTGGGAGGACAGACATCGTCCTCAGCATGAGAACGGGACCCCGTGGGGTCCCGTTCTCGCGAGTGATGATCGTCAGGGCGGGCTGGGAGGCTTCCTGTCAGGACCCGGCGCATCCGGGTGTCTGGGTAGACGCCACCACTCGCTTCTCCTCTTCTATCGTCATCTGACACCCCGAATCTTGAGTCCCCGATGCACGTGACCCTGCTGGGCCGCCACAATTGCCACCTGTGCGACGATGCCGCGTCGCTCCTCCTCTCAGTCCGGGAGCGGTTCAGCCTCGAGATCGAGGCACGGGACATCGACTCCGACGACGAGTTGGTGAAGGAGTACGGCCTGCGAATCCCGGTCCTCCTCGGGCCCGATGGCGCCGTGCTGGCCGAGGGAGCGATCACTCCGGAGAGCCTCGTGGAAGCCCTCCACGGGGCAGCCGGGGCCGGGTGAACCGCCGCGCCGAGGGCCTCAGTCGAGGCCGAACATGACCTCGCGCAGGTTCACCGGCGACGCCCGATAGGTCGATCTGTCGATTCGGAGCGACCCAAGGCGGAGACCGCGCATGCCCTCGCCCACGGACGTCTCCACTCGCAGGACATCGCCGTCATAGTCGAGGACGCCAAGTCCGAGGCATCGATCGTCACCGTCATGGACCCCCACGAGCATGTCCTGGAGGCGACCGGGATCGAGGCCGGCTGGAAGCGTCGGGGCGAACACCGTGGGTCTGACCCTCCAGCGATCCGTGTCGCCCGTGAGGGCATCCTCCATCGATCGCCGCATCTGCTCGGCCCGGTCGGTCGGCGACGATGGCTTCACGTCAGGGTGGGCGGGGGTGGTCTCGATGTCCGCGGGGAAGAAGCGGCGCAGCATCCCCACCAGTGGCTCGAGCTCGCCTCCACGCTGGAGTCCGATGACGATGTCGGGTCGGCACAGTTCGAGTTTGTGGTACTTGAGGGTTTCCCCCGTCACCCCACTGACCACACCGGTGGTGTCGACGATGACGATGTCGGCCTTCTGGCGAGCAGTCGCAACCAGCCGGCTGGTTGCGATCACGAGTTGGAGGACGAGGTGCTTCGGTGAGGTGGAGCCGACGAAGCGGATCTCGTCCGCACTACCGAGCGAGCCGAGGTCGTCCGGGGACTCGAGGTAGCGCACTCCGGCGCAGGCGGGCGGGGCAACCATGGCGACGGCGACATCGACGTCGATCAGGGCCACTTTCTTCCTCGCTGCCAGTGCAGCACCGGCCAACTCCCTGGCATAGGTGCTCTTCCCGGTGTCAGAGGCTCCGATCAGCATCACCACGGCCGAGCCTGCGTCGGGCAGTCGGTCGAGCACGCTCTTGGGGGGAAGCATCCTTTGAGGCTACAGCGATTCCGGGGGGTCTCCGCCCGGCTCCGAGAGCGGGTCGACAGGGCCCCTGGACTCATAGAAGGAGAGCGTCGAGACGATCCTGTCGCAGGCGATCTCGACGTCCGTACACGAGTATCCGAGCAGCCGCAGCGGGAACTCCACTCGCTCCGCCTGCTCCCTGGTGAGCTGTGCTCCGGTTCCTGCATGGTGAGCGTCGAGGGCCTCTGCCGCCTTGGCGAAGTAGTTGCTGACGGCGCCCGGGAGGTAGCCGTCGAGCTCCCGCCGGGGCCGTAGGTGCCTCAGTTCGGGGGCGGTGACCCTCTTGTGGCCGCTCCCGGAGGCGATCCCCAGTTCGTAGAGAGTCTCGGCTGCGTGGGCAAGGAACGCATCCACCTCATCCGAGGCATAGCCCCTCAGCGACCTTGAGAACGTCGCCCCTTCCAACTCCCGCGCCCCGATGGCGAGCCCACGAACCACGCCCCGGCCCGCCTCGGCAAGGGTGATCACAAGCCTGCTCCTCACCGCCTCGACCTCGTCCATTCGATAGCCACCCAGCCTGCGGGGGAACGCAGCGTCGGTGGCCTCGAACACGGTGAGCATGGGCGGAGCCTAGAAGGCACGAGAAGCGACCTGTTCGAGCTCCGAGCCGGCGTCGTACCTCCCGAGGAGAAGCGCTGTTGGGCCAGCCCACTATCCTTCCGTCGATGCCAGAAACCTCGTTCTTGACGCCTGCCGCCAAGGCCCGCCTCGACGAGGAGCTCAACGAGCTCCTCACCAACGGGCGCGCCCACATCGAGGCGCGTATCGCCGAGGCACGGTCGCACGGCGACCTCAAGGAGAACGCCGACTACGACGCCGCCAAGAACGAGCAGGGCCTCATGGAAGCGCGGATCCGCCAGCTGAAGCACATCCTCGAGAACGCCGAAGTGCGGGAATCGGTCTCCACCGACATCGTCGAGACCGGCTCGATCGTCGTCGTCACCGACGCCGACGGGGATGAGATGGAGTACTTCGTCGCCCCACCAGAGAACAAGGCGCCCGGCATGCTCCTCGCCTCGCCAGCCAGCCCCCTGGGGATTGCGCTCATAGGGGCCAAGGTCGGCGACACGGTCACCTACGAAGCACCTGGCGGTGCATTCCAGGTCACGATCGCCTCGGTCCGGCCCTTCGAGGGATGACATGACAGGGGGCGAGAGTGGTCAGGTTCAAGCTCAGTAGTCCTCGACAAGCCGCCGGCAACCTCCGTTCGCGGGCGCGCAACGATCCGAAGACCGTCGCCACCTACCTGAAGGGCAACCTGCAGGAGTGGTTCGCGCTGGTGGAGGCCGATCCGGCCGATGCTGCCGACGTCCTCGAGGAGCTTGGCGGGGACATTGCGGTCGGGATCTTCAACCTCCTGAGCGTTGAACGGGGCGCGCCCCTGCTCGAGGAGGCTCGCGATGACTTCGCTGTCGACATCCTCGAGCAACTCCCCGTCGCCCGAGCAAGTGCCCTCCTCGCCGAGATGCCGGCCGACGAGGCGGCTGACCTCGTCATCCATCTCGACGACGATCTGCGCGCCAGCCTCCTCGACGCGATGCCCGACGAGACCGGGCAGGAGATCAAGACCCTCCTCCGCTACCCGGCCGACACGGCCGGTGGCCTCATGACGACCGACTTCGCCGCCCTCCCCATGGGGATGACCGCCGGGGAGGCCATCGAGGCCATCCGCCGCCTTCACGAGGACCTCGAGGACCTCACCTACGTGTATGTCGTGGACGAGGAAGGCCGGCTCCGCGGAGTCATCTCGTTCCGAGACCTCGTGTTCCGGCGGCCCGGCGTAGGACTCGACGAGGCCATGCTCGCCGACCCGGTGACGGTCCGGCCGATGGCAGACCGGTCAGAGGTGGCCGATCTCTCCACCCGCTACAACCTCTTCGCCATCCCCGTGGTCGACCAGCGCGGTCGCCTGGTCGGGGTGGTCACCACCGACGCGGTGTACGAGGTCCTGCAAGAGGAGGCCTCGGAGGACTTCGCCACTTCCGTGGGCGCCGGCGCCCAGGAGACGGTGTACACGGATGTTCTCGTCTCGGTCAAGCAACGCTCGCCATGGCTACTCCTCAACCTCGGGCTGGCGCTCATCGTCTCGATCGCCGTGTCGCAGTTCGAGGAGATCCTCGCCCGGGCACCGATCCTGGCCGTTCTCATGCCGATAGTTGCCCTCCTCGGCGGGAACGCCGGGGCGCAGAGCCTGGCGGTGACGATCCGGGGCCTCGCTTCGGATGACGTGCCCCGCGCGGAGACCCGGGGGATCCTCGGTCGTCAGGCAGCGATTGGGGTCGCCAACGGAGTCCTCATCGGGACCGCGGCAGGGATCGTCGCAAGCGTGTTCGCAATCAGTGCCCGCACCGCCGAGGACCCATTCAACATCGGCATCATCGTCGGCGTGGCCGCGCTGGTGAACCTCATCGTCGCCACCTGCGCAGGGGCCGCCATCCCGCTCACGCTGCGGGCCTTGCGTCTCGACCCTGCGCTCGCCTCCAACATCTTCCTCACGTTGGTCACCGACCTCGTCGGTTTCGCCGGGTTCCTCGGGGTGGCATCGCACCTCCTGTGACCCACCGGTCCTTCTCACCTGATTCTCAGGGGATCCTCAGGAACCGTTCACACGCGCCGGGCACAGTCACGACATGAGCACCTCGGAGTACGAGCGCATCAGCCACGTGGTCAGGCGCCTCGGTATGGGCGGTCACGGACCGGCCGTCGGGCGACTCACCTCGGTCGAGGAGGCCATCGCCGACTCCCTCAGCCTGGATGGCGACGAGCCTTCCCTGCCCTCGTTTCCCGTTCCGCAGGACCTCGAGGAGGCCCGGAATCGGAACCTGCTGGGTCAGATCGTCTCGAGCTGGCTGGAGGCGATGCGCACTCCACAACGCCGAGTCGCCGAGCGGCTGACGTGGTTCTGGCACGACCATTTCGCGGTCTCGGCCAGGAAGGTCGGGGCCTACAACCTGCTTGCCAATCACCTCACCATGCTCAGGTCCCACGCCGTGGGACGGTTCGACGCACTGCTGAGGGCAACGGCGACCGACGGAGCGATGCTCATCTACCTCGACGGTGCCACGAACAGCGCCGGCCAGGTGAATGAGAACTACGCCCGGGAGGTCATGGAACTCCACACGATCGGGCTCGGTCAGTACGACCAGGCCGACATCACCGAGGCGGCAAGGGCCCTCACCGGGTGGGTACTCGCAATACCCGGAGGACGACGACCCATCCCTGACGAGGTCGAGCCTTGGGCTTCGGTCTTCGCTCCGTTCCGCCACGACGCCGGCACCAAGACCATCCTGGGGGCGACCGGCAGCTTCGACCTCGAGGACCTCATCGACCTTCTCCTGGACCACCCAGAAACCGCCCGACACGTCGCCGGCAAGCTCTACACCCACCTCGTCGGGTCACCTCCCGATGAGGCCACCACCACCCACCTCGCCTCGGTGTTCTCCGGGGACTGGGAGATCCTGCGGCTGGTCGAGGAGATCGTCGCTCACCCCGCCTTCACGGCAGACGAGTCCATCCGCAGCAAGGTGCGAACGCCAATCGAGCGAGCGCTCACGATCGCCCAGGGATTCCGACGTGCGGACGACCGACTTCCCGAGGACCTGCCTCTCGTCCTGGCCCGGCTCGGGTACGTCCCGCTCGCTCCCCCCAACCCGGCTGGCTTCCCCCCGGACAGCCTCCTCCTGGGGCCCTACCAACTCACCCACTCCCTCGACCTCCTGAACGTGGCCACCGAGGTGGATGCAATGGGGGTCGACGAAGTCCTCGCCGGCCTCGGCCTCTACGACGTCTCCCGCCCGACCCGGCTCACCCTCGAGCGGGCGGAGGACCCCGCAACGCTCATCGCTCTTGCTGCGTCGTCGCCCGAATTCGCATTGACCTGAGGAGCCGCAATGGAATGCAGTCGCAGAACGTTCGTCCAGGGGCTGGGAATGTCCGTCATCGTCACGGCGTGCACCGGGGGCCGGATCTCGACATGGGGACCGGACACGACGACCGCAACCTCGACCACCGCTCCCTACGCCGGGTCGTTGGCGCGACCGAACGGTCGGACCTTGGTGGTGCTCGAACTCGGAGGCGGGAACGACGGCCTGAACATGGTGGTCCCCCACGCCGACCCCGCGTACCGAACGCTTCGCCCCACGCTCGGTATCGACGACCCACTCGACCTCGACGGCTCGATCGGGCTCCATCCCGGGCTCCGCACCACCGCTGAGCGGTATCGGTCCGGCCAGGTGACGATCGTCGAAGGGATCGGATACCCGGATCCCGATCTCTCGCATTTCGAGTCCATGGACACGTGGTGGACCGCCGACGGAGGAACCAACGGAGTCGGCTGGCTGGGGCGGTACCTCGACGGGACGTTCGGGTTCGACTCCCCCACCGCCGCGGTTTCGATAGGGCCAGGCCCCTCCCGAGCCATGCTGGGTGCTGCCTCCTACACCGTCGCGATCCAAGGCGCTGACGGGCTTCAGCCCGAGACCCCGGCCTGGATCGATGACGTCGACGAACTCATCGGGGCGTGGTCCGGATTCGTCCCGGTCCTGGAAGGCGACCCGGGTCCGATCCGCGACGTTCGCAGGGCACTGACTGCCACCGTGGCCGCACGCTCGGAACTCGACGCGCTCCTCGGCTCACCTCAACGTTCCACCCGCAGGATCCTCCCGTCCTTCACCCAGCAACTCGACGTCGCTGCCACGCTGGCCACGTCCGACAACCCGCCCCAGGTCATGTTCCTCCACGGTGCCGGCGACTTCGACACGCACCGTGGCCAACAGGGTCGACACGGTGCTCTCATGTCGGAGATCGACAGTGCCATCGACTCCTTTCTCACCAGGGTCGAAGCGGCCGGGCGTCTCGATGACACCCTTCTCATGACGACCTCCGAGTTCGGCAGGCGCGCCAAGGAGAACGGGGACGGTACCGACCATGGGACGGCCGCTCCCCACTTGCTCATCAGCGGAGCAATCCGAGGCGGTCGGCTCGGGGAGGCACCCGACCTCACGGACCTCGACGCCAACGGCAACCTCCGTCACACGGTCGACTTCCGCTCCCTCTACGCGTCGGTCCTCGACACCTGGCTCGAGGCCGACGCAGACGAGATCCTCCAAGGCACGTTCGAACGACTCCCCATCCTCTGAACGGCCTCCAGCCCGATACATCATCACCTCCGTACCATGTACGTCATGAAGCGATTGCTGCTCCCACTGTTGGCCCTCACGCTCCTGGGGACCGCCTGCGATCGAGCATCCGACACGACCACCACCACGATGCCCTCGGCCGTGGTCACGACGTCGAGCACCGAGGCACCGGTCGAGACCATCGTCGCCGAGGACACCATCCCTGAGACCACGACCACCATCGCCTCGTCGGTGATCCACCTCGAGTACCAGGTCCGGTTCAAGGGGACCACCGACGGCAAGACCGTCGTCATCCTCCAGATCGACGAGGGAACCGCGACCGACATCGCCCTCGAGTCACTCGCCCGTCAAGCAGTGGACGAGTTCGAGCCGCTCACCGAATTGTTCGTGGTCGACGCCGAGGAGGCGATAGAGCTCGTCCGCGTCGACCCCAGCTCACTCACCGATGAGGAAAAGAGCGTCCTCGCCCAGCATTGGCTCCTCCACGTCAAGGACGCCGTCCTCAGCTTCAAGGGGCCGTTCAGCGGCCTCGACGGTTTCATCCTCGGTAGCTGACCGCGACCTAGCCTCGCGGTGGGCCGTCTGGGTCGATCCATCGCCATGAGAGGATCCCGAGGGGTCGTGGGATCCGCGGTACGAGCGAGCGGCCGATACCGAATAGGCTGCGCACATGTTCCTGCGTGTCGCCGGCGCCCAGCTCAACCTCACGGTCGGGGCACTCGAAGCCAACACCGACCGCATCCTCGAAGCCATGGCGTGGGCCGAGGACCAGCAGGCCGACATCCTGCTCCTCCCCGAGTTGGCCATCACCGGCTACCCGCCCGAGGACCTCGTCCTGCGTTCCGGGTTCCTGGCCCGGGCCCAGGCCTGCCTCGACCGGATCGCCGGGGCTTCCGGTCGTTGCACGACCATCGTGGGCTATCCCCGGCGGCTCGACGCGGCCGAAGCCGAGCTCGACGCCCGGCAACGGGACTCGGCCAACTCCGCGGCCGCGGTTCGGGAGGGCCGCGTGCTCGTCACCTATGACAAGGTCCTGCTGCCGAACTACGGCGTGTTCGACGAGAGCCGCTACTTCGCGCAGGGCGACCACCCCGACCTCCTTGCCGAGGTATCCGGGACGCGGGTCGGCATCTCGGTGTGTGAGGACATCTGGCGTGAGGACGGGCCACCCACCCGCCAGGCAGAGGCTGGAGCCAAGCTCCTCCTCAACATCAACGCCTCCCCCTTCCACCACGGGAAGGCCCGCGAGCGGGAGCAGCTCCTGCGAAGCAGGGCACGTGGCACCGGGGTCCCCCTCGTATACCTCAACCTCGTCGGGGGCCAGGACGAGCTCGTTTTCGACGGATGCTCGGTGGTGATCGACCAGCAGGGCGAGCTCCTCCACCGCTCCCCCCAATTCGAGGAAGACCTCTTCATCGTGGACATCCCGATCCCCGACCTGGGCACGGAGGAGGCGGCTCCCGCCTCACGCTCGATCACCCCACTCATCGAGCATGAGGAGGAGGTATACCGGGCCCTCACCACCGGCTTGCGGGACTACGTCGTCAAGAACGGGTTCCCCGGGGTGGTCATCGGGCTCTCCGGCGGAATCGATTCGGCGCTGACTGCCGCCGTGGCCGTCGACGCCCTCGGGCCCGACGCCGTCACCGGCATCACGATGCCGTCGCCCTACTCGTCCGGGGGCTCCGTGACCGACTCGGAAAGCCTCGCCCGCAACCTGGGCATCCGGCTCCACACGCTCCCTATCGCGGGCCCGTTCGCGTCACTCACCGAGACCCTGGCCCCGGTCTTCGGTGACCGCCCAACCGGGGTGGCCGAGGAGAACGTCCAAGCCCGCATCCGAGGCTTGCTCCTCATGGCGGTCTCCAACAAGCTGGGCCCGATGGTGGTGACCACCGGGAACAAATCGGAGATGGCGGTCGGCTACGCCACGTTGTACGGGGACATGGCTGGCGGCTACTCGGTGCTGAAGGACGTCTTCAAGACCGAGGTCTTCCGCCTCGCCCGCTGGCGCAACCGCAACGGGGAGGTGATCCCGGAAGGCACCATCAACAAGCCTCCGTCTGCGGAGCTCCGCCCCGACCAGAAGGACTCCGACTCGCTCCCTCCCTATGACCTGCTCGACGCCATCCTCGAGCGATACGTCGAAGGTGACGAGTCCATCGGCGACATCGTTGCAGCCGGGTTCGACGCCGACATCGTCAGGGAAGTGACTCGCATGGTCGATCGCAACGAATACAAACGGCGGCAGGCGGCACCCGGCGTGAAGATCACCACCAAGGCCTTCGGCAAGGACAGGCGCTTGCCGATCACGAACAGGTACACCCCATCATGACCCCGGTGATCGTCATCGACGGGGTCGTCACCGACCTGGAATCGGCGGCCATCTCCGTCCTCGACCTCGCCGTCCTGCGAGGGATGGGAGTGTTCGAGGCGATGCGCTCGTACTCCGGGGTTCCGTTCGGCCTCGACCGGCACCTGGACCGGCTCGAACACTCGGCTGCCGCCAACCACACCCCCCTCGCCCCGCGGGCAGACATCGACACCTGGTGCCGTACCGTTGGGCGCCTCGGCGGTGATTCGATCGTCCGCCTCGTCAGCACCCCGGGATCACCCCTCGGTGCCCCACCCCGCACGGTCGTGGTTGCCGAGCCGATCCCACCCGTGCCCGACGCTTTCCGACTCCAGACGATGGTCGCACCGTGGCATCCTGCCGGCGCCGAATGGGCACTCGCCGGGGCCAAGACCCTGTCCTACGGCCCCAACCTCACCGCGACGAAGGTCGCCAAGGAAGCCGGCTTCGACGACGCCTTCCTCCTCTCCCGAGACCGCATTGCCCTCGAGGGCCCCACGTCGTCGGTGGGTTGGGTCATCGGTGGTGTCCTCCACTTCCCCAGCCTCGACCTCGGCGTGTTGGCCTCGGTGACCAGGATCGTGGTCGAGGAAGTGGCAGCCGAGCTGGGCATCCCAGTGGAGACGGGCGTCGACCACATCGACGTGGTCCTGGAAGCCGACGAGGTCCTCGTCATGTCGACGGTCAAGGAGGTCCGCCCGGTGATCGCGATCGACGACCGGGGTTTCGCCCCGGGGCCGGTGACCCGGGCCCTTGCCGCGGGGTTCAACGCCCGGGTTCGAGCCGAGGTCGCCGCGTACGCGCCCGACGCAGGCGGCTCCTAGGCGAATGGACGCAACTACCCTCGGGGCCATGCTCCCCCACCTCGTAGCCGGGCTCGTCCCGTCCCTGATCGAGCTTCGTCGAGCGCTCCACCGGCACCCTGAGCTCGGCTTCAAGGAGTTCGAGACCACCAAGCGCATCGTGGCGGCCCTGGACTCCCATGGCATTCCTGTCAACGTCCGCGAGTCCGGCGCGGGAGCCTGGATCGAACTGGGCGCTGGCGATCGTCTTGTTGCCTACCGGGCCGACATCGACGGCCTGCCTCTCGAGGAGGAGTCGGGCGTGTCCTTCGCCTCCGAGAACCCGGGCGTCATGCACGCCTGTGGGCACGACGCCCACACCGCCATCGGGGTTGGGGTGGCTGCCGCCCTGGCCGGCATGGGTGAGTTGCCCGGGCGCGTCCGGATCATCTTCCAACCGGCAGAGGAGGTCTTCCCCGGGGGGGCAGAGGTCATGCTCGAGGAACACGTCCTCGAGGGTGTCGAGCGCATCATCGCCATGCACGTCGATCCTTCCCTCGAGACCGGTTGTATCGGCCTCAAGCCGGGTGCAATCACCTCGTCCTCCGACCGATTCACGATCACTCTCCGGGGCCCGGGCGGTCATACCTCCCGCCCGCACGAGTCGCCCGACACGGTCTTTGCCGCAGGGAAGATCATCACCGAGCTCGAGGGGTTGCTCTCGCGCCATATCGATGCTCGCACGCCACGAGCTGTCGTCTTCGGGGCGATCCACGGGGGTGAGGCAGCCAATGTCATCCCGGCGTCGGTCCGGCTCACCGGTACCGTGCGGGTGGCCGGAATGGCCCTGTGGGATGAGATCGGGCCGCTGCTCACCGAATTGGTCCCCCAGATCGTCAGCCCGACCGGGGTCGAGGCCGAGATCGAATACGAGAAGGGACTCGGCCCGGTCAACAACGACCCAGACGTGGTGTGGGCCGTGGAGCATGCCGCCGTCAAGGTGCTTTCTCCCCATTCGGTCCTGAGCACCTACACCTCGATGGGTGCCGAGGACTTCTCCGTCTTCACCAATGCGGTTCCGGGTGCACTCATCCGTCTCGGCTGCAAGATCGACGGCCGACCTGCCAGGCTCCACTCAGCCCGCTTTGACCTCGACGAGGACGCCATCCGGGTGGGGACGCTCGTCGGCGCTGCCGCCGTGCTTCGCCTACTCGAGGACTGACCGGCCGGCCTTCTCGGCGGGTAGGACGGGCATCCGTGGCAGACTTCCCCACGCAAGTGATCATCATCATGCGTCCCCAGGCCCTGGAGTCCGAGATCGACGTTGTCGTTCAGCGACTCAAGGACCACGACTGCAACGCCCACGTGTCCCGCGGTACGACCCACACCGTGATCGGGGTGGTGGGCGACACACGGACCGTCTTCCAGGCAGCCGGGTGGGAGCGCCTGCCGGGTGTCGAAAAGGTGGTTCGGGTCATGGAGTCCTACAAGCTCGTTTCACGGAAGTTCCAGCCCGAGTCGACGATCATCACCGTGCGCGGGGTCTCGATCGGGGAAGGTTCCTTCACCGCTGTCGCCGGTCCCTGTGCCGTGGAGAGCCGAGACCAGCTCTTCCGGACCGCGGAAGCCGTGAAGCAGGCTGGTGCCCGCGTTCTCCGGGGTGACGCCTTCAAGCCCCGTACATCGCCCTACGCGTTCCAGGGCCTCGGCGAAGAGGGTCTCCAATACCTGGCCGAGGCGCGGGAGGAGTTCGACATGCCGTTCGTGGCCGAGGTGCTCGACCCTCGCGATGTCGAGCTCGTCGCCTCCTACGCCGACATCCTCCGGGTGGGGACCCGCAACATGGCCAACTACACCCTCCTCCAGGAGGTCGGGCAGACCAACAAACCAGTCCAGCTCAAGCGTGGATTCACGGCCACCATCGACGAGTGGCTCAACGCGGCGGAGTACATCTTCAAGTCGGGGAACCCCCAGATCATCATGGTGGAACGGGGCATTCGCACGTTCGAGACTGCGTCCCGCAACACCCTCGACATCACGGCCGTGCCCCTCCTCAAGCACATCTCACACCTGCCGGTCATGGTGGATCCCTCCCATTCTGGGGGGCGGCGGGAACTGGTCGCTCCGCTGAGCAGGGCCGGGTTGGCGGCGGGCGCAGACGGGATCATGGTGGACGTCCATCCCGAGCCGGACTCCGCCAAGGTCGACGGCGCCCAGGCACTCCTCCCCGAGGAGTTCGCCGAGCTGATGGCGGTGCTGCGCAAGCTGGCAGCGGCGCTCGACGTCACCATGACATGAGCCAGGTCGCCATCCTCGGGACCGGCCTCATCGGGGCGTCGATCGGGATGGCCCTGCGCACCCTCCAGCATCGAGTGATCGGATGGGATTCGTCAGCCGACGAGGCGTCCGAGGCACTCCTCAAGGGAGCGATCGACCGCATCGCCACCGACAGGTCCGACGCCATCGCCGGCGCGGACCTCATCGTTCTCGCCGCACCACCGGACGCCATCATCGCCCACTTGGCGGACCTCCAGACCGACGCACTGGTCATCGACGTGGCCGGCGTCAAGCAGCCCGTTGTCGAGGCTGCAGGCCGGCTTCCCCGCTTCGTCGGAACCCACCCCATGGCCGGGCGGGAGCACGGCGGGGCTCGCCACGCTTCGCCGACCCTCTTCCGGGGGGCGATGTGGATCATCACGTCTGATCGGGCCACCGAGGCCGACGTTCGAGAGGTGGAGAAGCTCCTCGACCGCATCGGGGCCGTGCCCATCGTGATGACTGCCGACGAGCACGACCAGGCCGTCGCCGCCATCAGCCACGTCCCCCAGTCGCTTGCCGTCGCCCTCATCCAACACGCCGCCGAGGACCCGACCCGCCTCCTTCTCGCCTCTGGCAGCTTTCGCGACCTCACCCGGGTGGCCCTGTCGGGCGAGGGCATGTGGACCGAGATCCTCACCGCCAACAGCCCCACCGTCGCCGCGCAGTTGCGTCAGCTGTCAGGTCGAATCGAGGCGTTCGCCGGCCTCATCGAGGGAGGGGACCGGGAGGCGATCACCGACCTGCTCTCCGAGGCCCGACGACAACGACAGGGCATGGCACCGCCGATGGTGAGCGTCGCCATCATCCTCGAGGATCGCCCCGGGGAGTTGGCCAGGGTCGGCGAGGCATTCGCCACCTCGCACGTCGACGTCCGGGACCTCCAACTCCGTCACGGACGGCATGGGGGCGGCGGTGTGCTCACGATCTCGGTGCGCCCCGGGGAGGCCGAACTCCTCCGGGACGCCCTCCGCAGCCAGGGCTTCGAGCTCGCGTAGCCAGCGCCCGCTTCTACCCGTGACGTGGGACTCGGGACTCGGGACTCGGGACTTGCTCGGGACCAGGGACTCGGGACTCGGGACTCGCTCGGGACTCGGGACTCGGGACTCGCTCGGGACTCGGGACTTGCCCAGGACTCCGTAGGATCGCGCCATGTCCCGCATCCTCGTCACCGCTGCGGCGTCCTGGGAGGGCGCACGGCTCATCAATCGCCTCGTCCACCGAGACGGGGTGACGGTGATCGCCGTCGACGACGAGGACCGCCGGGCGCTTCCCGTCCCTCTCCACCGAGCCGCCCTCGACACACTCGAGTTCGCCCACTTCGTCGTCGAAGCCGACCCGACGGCCATCATTCACCTCGCGACCATCGACCGCAGCAACCGCTTGGGCAAGGAACGCTCCCGGGAGGCGGTGATCCTTGGAACCCAGGCCCTGTTCGGGGCTTCCGAGCGGCTTCGCAACCTCACTCATGTGGTGGTGCGATCGGAGGGCCATGTCTACGGAAGCGGCAACCGCACCGCCCTCATCGCCCGTGAGGGGGATCGTCTCGGTGGACAGGCTCCGCGCCACTCGCGGGCCCTCCGCGAGGTCGAGACCTATGCCGTGGAGGCGGGACGGTCCGTGGGGGTACCGGTGGCGATCCTGCGGACGGCCGAGTCGGCGGGGCCACATGTCGACACTCCTCTCGCCCACCTACTCCGGCTCCCTGTCGTCCCCGTCCTGTGGGGGTTCGATCCCCTGCTCCAGCTCCTCCACGAGGACGACCTGCGGGACGCGGTTCTCCACGCCCTCGACAACGGCCTGGACGGCGTGTTCAACGTCGCCCCGGCCCGGCCCCTCTACCTCTCCCAGGTGCTCCGCCTCGGCCACATCCGGGCCCAGCGCCTTCCCAAGCCGCAGCTCGATGCGGCACTTCGGCTGCTCGCCCGCGGCGGGCTCATGATCCCCACCCAGGCTCGCCACCTGCTCCGCTACGGGCGGGTGCTCCACACCGGGGCGCTCACGGATGCGGGCTTCGCCCCACACCACACGACGCGGACGGTCGCCTCGTCACTGGCGGAGATCCGATGAACGACCTGCCGGCCCGGACCGTCCCAGAGCTGCGAGCGATGGCCGCGGAACTGGGTGTCGCCGGACGATCGGTCATGCGCAAGGCAGAGCTGATCGCTGCCATCGAAGCAGCTCCCCCGGCCAGCGGGACCGTGGTGGCCGACGGCGGCCGGCAGGGGCGTTGGAGGCACCTCATCGACACCGACTCGCGCTGCGCGGCGCCGCTCCCGACCGGCGCCCGCTGTGATCTACCCATCGTCCGCGGCCAGGACCGCTGCGTCCTCCACGGGGGAATGGACATCGGCGACCTCTCGATCCCGGCGTTCGGGGAGCTCGGTCCGCACACCTGGCCGGAGCTTCGCCGCCACCAACGGATGGCGAGCTACGACCCCGATACCCTCGGTGCCGACCCGGTGGCCACCGAGATTGGGTGGTGGCTCCTCAACTTCCTCTACCACGATTGGTTCAAGGTGGAGGTGCAGGGAGTCCACCACGTCCCGATGGATGGCCCGGGAATCCTCGTCCCGAACCATGCAGGGGCCGCGTTGCCCTACGACGCGATGATGCTGCAACTGGCGGTCGCCAACGAAGCCGAACTCCCCCGGCGGGTGCGGGTGATCGGAACAGAGATCTTCAACATGCTCCCGTTCGTCTCCCACCTCTACCGGCGGGCCGGGGGCGCCTTCGCCGGGCGTTCGGAGGCGACGTGGGCCCTCGAACAGGGGCATCTCCTCGGGGTCTTCCCGGAGGGCGTCGCCGGGTTCCAGAAGGCATCCACCGGCACCTACCAGACGACGAGGTTCGGGCGGGGAGGGTTCGCCAGCCTGGCCGCCGACCACGGGGCACCGGTGATCCCGGTGGCGATCATCGGCTCGGAGGAGGCACACCCGGTGCTCTTCACATCACGCCGGTTGGCCGACCTCGTCAGGCTCGTCTTCCCTGACCAGCGGGTGGAGGAGATGGCCGTGTGGCTCAACCCGATCCCTCTCCCGGTCCGGTGGCGGATCCGCTTCCTTCCCCCGATGGAGGTACCGCCCGGGGCCGACCGACTCACCATCCTCGAGGTGGCCGAGGAGACCCGGCGTCGAGTGCAGGCTGCCCTCGACGACATGGTCGAGGACCGGGCGTAGGAAGTACGAAGTACCGAGGACGGGAGGACGGGACTCGGGACTCGGGACTTGCTGACTCGGGACTCGGGACTCGGGACTCGGGACTCGGCGGACTCCGGACTCGGGACTCCGGACTCAGTCGACTTCCCACACGATGAGCGCCGCGTAGTTGCCGATCGTCTCGTCGCGCAGGTAGTTGGCGAGCGCCCCCCGGATCTCGAACCCGTTCTCCATCTGGAAGGTGAGCGTGCGGTCGTAGAGCTCGCCGGCCGCAACCTTGTGGAGGTACACCTCAGCGGACATCTCCCAGATGTGGTCCCGATAGCCGGGCATGTACCCCCCGGCGATGATGCCCTTCTTGCCGAGGCGGCGGACGACGTCCTTGCGGAGTTCGTAGAGGCGCTCACCGATCCCGCGCCGTCGATACTCGGGATCGACCACGATGTCGGTGCCGTAGTACCACGCCCCTTCCGGATCGTGGTTCCGGCATTGGTCCTCCCCGGCGATCTCCTCGAGTGTGTGCTGGGGATGCGCGAAGTCGAAGTCCACGAGGATGCCCGCTGCCTGGCCGACCACTCGCTCCCCATCAAGACAGACGAAGAAGCCCTCGGGGAACACCTCGGCGTAGGCCCGGACCACCTGGACAGAGAAGAGATCCTCGGGTTCCGCGGTGGGGAAGGCGGCCAACTCGAGTGCCTCACACGCCTCAGCCAGGTCGGCCGTGAGCGTCCGGTAGGCGAGGTCGCCCATCAGCCACCCACTCGGTGGTGCTCGTACTCCGATTCCGACGGTCTACCCCAGCACGCCCAGAAGTCTCCCGTGGAGGGACGCATGATCGCCGCCCCGCATGTCTCGTAGTGGAAGACGGGGTCGGGATGACGACAGATCGACCGCTCGTCGGACGTCACCGCCATGACGTCCTCCACGGTCACGGCCCCGCCCGCGAGCAGATCGGTGGCCTGGGAGAGTCGATCCCTGGACGATCTGGCGAGGGATTCGTCCCTGGTGGCCTCGACCGACTGTGTCGTCGGGACCACGCAATGGTTGGTGTGCACGATCGGCTCCGACCCGAGCGGGGTCACCACGCGTTCGGTCGGCATCGCCTCCACGTTGTAACCGCGGCCGTCCCTCCCCATGAGGAGGAAGTTGTGGGCACCGGCCAGCGGTGCGTCGATGATGCAGCCCAGGGCGGCTTCGAGGTCGTCCTGTTGTAGCGCCTTCCGAACCACGAAGGGCCAGGCGACCCCGGTCCGCCCGTCGGTGCTGGCGAGGTTGTTGATGCCTACCGCTATCCCGGCGGCGTTCATCCCGATCTGGCCGATACAGCCGAGGGTCGTGAAGACGAGCGACTCGATCCGATCGAAGACCCGGAGCAGGACGACGTGGGGGGTGGCGCTGGCGTGCATGTCCCATGTCTGGGCGAGGAGGGCACCGCCGTCGGCTGTGGAGCCAGGCACGAGCATGGCCGTGCAATCGTCCTCCTGGCCGGCATTGCCGGCCTGGGCCCGCACGACGTCGAGGAAGTCGGTGTACCCCGAGACCAGGAGCGCCTCGGCGATCGTGATGCCCGCCCCGGCCGCCAAGCCCTCGGTCTCCTCGAACAGGTCCGGTGCGTAGGCCGTGTGGGCGGGGACGCAGGCCGCAACGAGGTCGAGGGCGTCCGTGGGGGTGAGGCCCGTGCCGGCCACCACCAGGGAGGCCCTGTCGGCCGCGTAGGCACGGATCTCAGCAGCATGGGCCGTGCCGTGTACCAACCCACGGTCGTGTGGGGTCCCGGTCAGTTCGAGGATCCGCAGGGCTCCGAAGGGTGAGGGCATCGGGGGATGGTAGCGACCGGCAGGGAGACCGTTTGCTAGCTATTGCAAGCAAAGTGCTGTATAATGCAATCAGCATGGACGAAAAGCACTCGGAGATCGGCTCCTTCATCCGCAACCAGCGGGTGCAGGCATCGATGTCCCTTCGCAAGCTGGCCGACAAGGCGGGGATCTCCAACCCGTACCTCAGCCAGATCGAGCGAGGGCTCCGCAAGCCATCGGCCGAGATCCTCAAGTCACTCGCCCGGGCGCTCAGCCTCCAGGCCGAGTCGCTGTACCTGCGGGCGGGACTGCTCGACAAGACCGTCTCGGGGAGCGTCATCGGCGCCATCGAGGCCGACGAGCGTCTCGCCGCCCCCGAGAAGCAGATCCTCATCGATCTCTATCGGAGGATGGCCGTAGAAGAACCAACCGAAAAGGAGTCAACATGACTACCACCAGCCAGAAGGTCCGCGAGGGCGCGGAGAAGGCGTTCTACGCCTCCGTCGGAGCCCCCGTCGTGACCACCAAGAAGTACGTCGAGTTCGTCAAGAACACCGGCGAGACCCTCCGGACCAAGACGTCCGGCCTGAAGGATGACATGCCTGCCAAGGTCGCGGACCTCCGCACCAAGGCCGTGGACGAGTTCAAGGCGTGGGTCACCCAGGGTGAGGAACTCATCAAGGGCATCAAGGAACAGAAGGTCGTCGAGGACCTCGCCGAGCGGGTCAACTTCGATCAACTCCAGGAGCAGGCCGGGAAGCTTCGCACCCAGCTCGAAGATCTGGTCGGCAACTGGCGGGCCAACTTCGCTCCCGAGGAGGTCATGGAGAAGGCCACCGTGAGCGTCAAGAAGGCAGCCGACAAGGCGACCAAGACGGTCAAGAAGGTCGAGGCCAAGGCCGTCGGGGGCGTCAAGGAAGTCTCCGAGAAGCTGACCAAGGACCAGGACCTGACCGTCATCAACGGAATCGGCCCTGCCTACGCCATCCGGCTCAAGGAAGCGAACATCGACACGTTCGCCAAGCTTGCCAAGGCTTCGGCCGGCGAGCTGGCGGCGGCCGCCAAGGTTCGTCCCGAGCTGGCCAAGAAGTGGATCGCCCAGGCCAAGAGCCTGTAAGCGGACTCGATTGAGCGATGTGGGGCGCCCTCCGGGGCGCCCCACTTGCGTGTGAGCGTCAGTCTGACGCTCCTATGTCAATCCGAGGTCGGTTTTGAGGGCTGTGAGGACTTCTCGGGTGACGTGTCGTTTGAGGCAGCGTCTGATTTCTTTGTCGGTGAGTCCTTCGGTTCGTCGGCGGTTGCGGTAGGTGATGGTGGGTTGGTGGCGGTTCCAGCGGGTGTGGATGATTCGCCAGAGGGCGTTGTTGGCTTGGCGGTCGCCGCCCCGGTTGAGGCGGTGTCTCTTTTGGCGTCCGGAGGAGGCGTCGACGGGGCTGACTCCGCAGAGGGCTGCGAATTGGGCGTCGGTGCCGAGCCGGTTGGGGTTGTCGCCGGCGGTGATCAGCAGTTGGGAGGCAACGTCGGGTCCGATCCCGAACAGTTCCCGCAGGGCCGGGGCGTGGACCTGGGTGAGCTGGTCTTGGATCTTGTGGTACTGGTTGATCTCTTCGGTGAGTGCCTGGTGGCGGCGGGCCATGTTGCCCATGGCGGTCATGACGACCGCAAGGGGGTTGGTGGTGTCGGCTTCGTCCCACTCAGCACAGACCGCAACCCGCCCAGCGGTGGTGAGTGCCCGTAGTTGGGTGCTGATCTCGGCGGGTCCGCTTCGGGCGAGGGCCGCCAACTGGTTGGCGACCTGGGTGCGGGCTTTGTCGGCGGAGCGGCGGGCCATTCGCACCGCTCGCAGCCCCTCGATGGGGCCACCGGCCGCCTTGAGGGGGGTGGTGGCTTCGCCACTGATCACCGCCCGGGCGGCAGCTACGGCATCGGCGGGGTCGGATTTGCCGTTCCGACGTCGGACCTGACGGTTGGGACGGGTCACCTCAAACACCACCAGCCCATGGGAAACCAGCAGTGAGGCCAGGTCCTTGCCGTAGGAGGCGGTGCCCTCGACCCCAGCGTGGGTGACCGGTCCCAGCGAGTCCGCCCAGGCCAACAGCTCCCCATACCCATCCGGGGTGGTGGGGAATGTTGCGACCTCAATCAGGCGGGCCGCTGAGTCACAGACTGCTGCGGTGTGCGTGTCAGCATGCGTATCGACTCCCAGCACCAGGCCGGGATCTGTCAGGATGGACATGACTGCTCCTTTGCTTAGGGGCAGCGTGCCGGCCGGACGGCGTGGTGGACAAGACACTCTTGATGCGGGAACCGCAAGGCTCCTATGAAGTCACACGAAGCCATGTCGTCCGGCACGGTGCCACGATCTGAACCGCTGGTCGTGATCGGCCGACAGGTCAGACGAAAGACACCAAGGTCAGTCCCCCACAGGGTCAGGCCGCCACGACCAGCCACCCCATTCTGCACAGAGTGTCCCCCCACCGCAGGTGGGGGGAAGGTCCCTGCCCCGGAGCGAAGCGAAGGGGGAGGTAGGGGGGCAGCGGGTGAGCGCGAAGCGCTGCACCACGACCCTCACCCCCCTCCCCCGCATGAGTCCTCGCTACGCTCGGACGGTGCGGGGACCCCTTCCCCCCGCCGTGCGGGCGGGGGGACAGACAGGTGGTTCCTACCGGAGCACCATCGGGTCGGTCGCTTGGGCGGTCGTGATCCAGGCCGCCACCATCTCGGGGGTGGGGAGCCGCCGAATGTTCCCCAGCTTGCCGTTGAGGTCGGTGATGGACCGAGTCAGGTTGGCGGGGTTCCGTCTACGCAGCTCCCGCAGGGTGTCGACCCCGGCCTTGGCGAGGATGTAGGCGTACTCGGGCCCGATCCCTTTCACCCGCAGCACATCGGCTCGATTCGCCCACGCCAGGAGATCATCCTCACCGAGTCCCGTCTGGTCGGCGAGTACGCGTCGGCCAGAAGGCTGCGCCGCTCGCTTGAGCAACGCCTCGGTGGTGCGTACCCGAGCCTTCCGAAGGGTGGCTGCGTTCTTGTGTCCAATGTCGGTGATGGCGTCTATCGACGGCATGCGATTCCTCGGATGACCCGGATCTGGTGAAGTCCCGAAGCTAGTGGACATCGACGACTCATGTGGCGTGGAGTCATCACTTCGCCGCGTCCCAGGGATGGCCGATCACTGGGGCCGCGGCCCGTACTGCTCGTAGTCCTTGGGAGTGTCGATGTCCCGGGGTGCAAGCACATCGAACCAGACCTCGCGGACATGCTCCGGGTGCGCTGCGAAGAAGGCTCGAGCGCCCTCATCGCCCTCGAGGCTGAGTAGCCGTTCCCACAGGAGGCGACCAACGAGCACGGGATTCCCCCGGTCGTACCGGTACTTCGGGAGTGTCGCCGGAACCTTCTCCTCCACCATTGCCTCGATGAGCGCCGCGGGCACGTCATCGGGCACCGCCGGCTGATCGCCGAGAACGATCAGGATGGCGTCGACCCGGGTCTCTCGCTGGATGGCGTCTATCCCCACTTTCAAGGACGACGAGATGCCTTCGCGGAAGGACTCGTTGATGACCACGGTTGCGTCGCCGAAGTCGACTTGCTCGAGGATCTCCTCGGCCGAAGCCCCGAGGACGACCCACGTCTCGTCGACCGGCCAGGAGGCAACGTTCCGGACCACCTGCCCGAGCAAGGTCGTGTCCCCCCACGGGGCCAACTGCTTGAGGCCGTCGAAGCGCGTCGACGACCCGGCGGCGAGGATCAGGGCCGCAACCTTCATCACACGTCTCCTTCGTCCTCAGTCCGTTGGCGGTGAATCCTGCCGTGTCTGCCCCGCAATGCGAGACCGGTACCCGACCCGTAGCGCACATGGATCATCTCGGCGAGGATCGAGATTGCCGTCTCCCCCGGCGACTCGGCGCCGAGGTCGAGGCCGACGGGGCCGCGGATCCGGTTGACCTGCTCCTCTGAGAGCCCGCGGGCGAGGAGTTTCTCCACCCGGGCGGCGTGGGTCCGGCGACTCCCCATGGCACCGATGTAGCGAGCTTCGCCGGCGAGCGCCCAGTCGAGTACCGGATCCTCGAACCGAGCATCGTGGCTCAAGAGGACGATGAACGTTCGCCGGTCGACGACCAGCCCACTGGTGACCTCCTCCGGCCACCCCCGCAGCACCCGAGCGCCGGGGAACCGCTCCTCGGTGGTGAATGCCGGCCTGGCGTCGGAGACGGTGACCCGGAAGCCGAGCAGGAGGGCGTGTCGGGTGAGTTCCTGGGCGATGTGGACCGCTCCGAAGATGACGAGCTCCGGCGGGGGCGCGAGGGTTTCGATGAATACCTCGTTTGACTCGTACTCGACGGTCCGAGATTGCTCGCGTTCCATGAGCGCGCCGGCGTCGGCCACGACGAGGTCGTGGAGACCTGCAGGGAGGGAGCCCGCGAGCACCCTGCCATCGGCGTCGAGGGCGGCTTTGAGGCCGAGGGGGTCGCCCCCGACGATGGTGACCACCGAGCCAAACGCCTCCGCCTCGACCAACGCGCGGACCGCGTCGAGCACCCCATCATTCACCATGGTTCGATGAATACCTGGATCGTTCCACCACAGGCGAGCCCGACCTCGAAGGCGTCGTCATCGGCTATTCCGTAGGTGACGAGCCGGGGTTCCCCCGAGGCAAGCACCTCCTGGGCATGGAGGAACACATCGTTCTCGACGCATCCGCCACTCACCGATCCTTCCATGTCACCCGTGGACGACACGAGGAACCGAGATCCTTCGGGACGGGGAGCCGATCCTGAGACGCGCACGACGGTGGCAACAGCAACCTGCTTTCCCTCATCGTGCCAACGGTCTCTCGTCGCGAGCTCGTCCCTCATGCTGCGGAGAGTAGTGGCGGCCCGGCAGGGACGGGCTAGACGCGACCCCCGCTGGGAGGACCTTCCGTGGCCGGGCCGGCGAAGGCCTGGGCTTTCTCGAGCCAGTCCCTGCCAGCCGGGCCAACCACGAGTCCGGTGTCGTCGAGGTGCCTGCGCTGGGTCACGACGAGGCAGAATTCCTCGGCTGATCCCGACACCGATTCGGGGGCATCGTCGGGGCCGAACGCCCACACCTCGCCACCTGGGGCCGTGAGGCGCACGGAGATGCGCCCGACCGGTGGGTTGAGTCCCCGGTTGATGAATGACCATTCCCTGGTGATGAAGCCCAACTGGGCGATATGCCGCAACCGGTCGGTGGCCGGGCGCACCGCGCCAACCGCATCCACGACGTCCTGGCCATGGGCCCAGCACTCCATGAGCCGGGCGGTGAGGAACGACTTGCCACTCATCGATGGCCCGTACCAATCCACGCGCGAGTCATCGCCCAGCGTGGATGCCGCTCCTGCGAGGAGCTGTCGGTTCTGCCGCCAGGCGGCGAGCAGTCCGTGCGGTGGGAGCGAGAGGTAGGGGCGGAGCGTTGCCTCATCCACGGCTTCCGCTCCCTCACCCATCATGCTCACGAGCTCCGAGCGGAGGGCTTCGAACTGGTCGGGGTCGGTGATCGCCGTGGCCGCCGCATGGTCGAAGTAGGCGAGGTGGGACACCTGGTGAGCGACCGTCCATCGAGGGCTCGGGGTATCGAGGCGCCACTGCTCCTCCGAGAGGGGGGCAATGACTGAGTCGAGCGCCTGTTGTTCGGCAACGAGGTCGGCTGCAATCTCGGTGATGCGCATGGCTTCTCCACTTCGGGGCGGCAGCGGACGCTACCACCCGCGCACCGGGCGAGGTACCGAGTAGCGCTCGCCGGTACCAGCGCCCTCACCGTCCGGCCGCTCGGCGATCTGCGGGCTGGAGACCACATCCAGGTGGTTGTCAGCCCACGGAACGCCCGCAAGGGTGGTCTCGAACCCTGGGTTCGGGGCTGGGGGTCAGGTGGTGGTGGTGAGGGCTGGGAGGATGAGGTCGAGTACCTCGTCGCTCGCCTCGAGTTCGCCTCCCCCGAGGTCCGCCCGGATGTGGGGCTGGCTGAGATGGAGTGTCGCGCCCGTGAGGGCGGCCGACACGACGGCCGGGTTCACCTGACGGAACTCGCCGGACTCCACACCCTGGCGAACCATGTCCTCCACCACCGCCCCCACGTATCGGAAATGCCGGTCGATGAGGCGGGCCGCGGCCGGCTCCTCGGCGACGTCCTCGGCGAAGGTGATCGTCTGGCGGAGGATCTCCGCTCCGCCGTGGAAGTAGGCCCGGATCCGTTCGGGTATGGGTGCCTCCCCATCGATCGCAGCGAGGGCCGTGCGACCGACGCGGTGCAGGAAGCGGTCGAGCACCGTGAGGACGAGGTCCTCCTTCGAGGGCGCCAGTTCGTAGAGCGTGCGCCGGGAGCACTCGAGCTCGGCCGCCAACTCCCCCACGGTGAAGCTGGCGAAGCCCCGCTCCAGGAACATCGCCTCGAGGCGATCGAGAATCTCCTTCTGGCGTGGTCGAAGCATGTCCTCGGCCCGCTGCGACAGGAGGGGCCGGGGTGGAGGGATCTCCGTGGGGGCGTGGCTCATTCCCGGGGGACTGTACCCGGGCCGGGTCAACCCGCTCCCCGATCGCGGCGCAGCAACCGACGCAGGAACCGGAGGAACATCGTCCACAGTGAGGACACGACGAGGACCCCACCGGCTGGGGGGCCGATATCGATCGCGGCAGCGCTCTCCGCGTCCGGGGCATCCAGCTTGGCCTCCAACGCTGCCACGAACTCCTCGATGAGGCGCTCCGACATCTCCTTGAGCAGGCCCACCCTTCCGAACTGGGCTGCCGGGCCGGCGATCTGGATGTCAGACCGCACCGCAACCACCGTCCCCGAGTCCGACCGGGTGAGTCCATATGCGACCGTGACCTTGCCCCGACTGCCGCCCCGCCGATCAGCCCCGACTCCCACGATCGTCCCCGTGTGCTCCGACGGGTCGGCGGTCACCGTGGCTTTGCCGTCGAACACCACCGACATCGGGCCCAGCCTGACCTGGAGCTTGCCCTCGTAGGCCCCGTCGTCCCGGACGGAGGTGACCTCGGCGCCTGGCAGGCACTTGGCGACCTCCGGGATGTCCTGGAAGTACGCCCACACCAAGTCGAGGGGGCGATCGACCGTGAATTCCTGTGCGATCTCCACGCGGCTCCTCTCCCCACCGATGATACGGAACGCTCGTGTATCACGCCTCGCGATCGAGGAGGGATATCAAGCCCTGCAGGTCGTGGACGCTCGCCGCAGGGAGGAGGTCGTCCACGTGCGGAAGCGCGGCCCGCATCCCCCGCGTCTCAGGGAGGTAGTCCTTGCGTGCGGCGAGGGGATTGAGCCAGATCACCCGGGCGACGGTCCGGGAGAGCCGAGCCATCTCCCGCCCGAGGAGTTCCGGGTCGCCCCGGTCCCAGCCGTCGGAGAGGATCATGACGATCGGCTTTCCCCGGCACACGCGGCGGCTCCAATCCCGGTTGAACGCCGCGATGGCCTCACCGATCCTCGTCCCACCCGACCAATCCTCCACGTCCGACGCGACCCGTCGCAGGGCCCCGGTGAGGTCGCGCCGATCGATGGCGCGGGTGATGCGGGTGAGACGGGTGGCGAACACGAAAGCCTCCACCGGTCCGAACCGGTGACGGGCCGCGTGGGCGAACACGAGGAATGTCTCGGCGTACGCCTCCATCGAGCCGCTGATGTCGGCGATGACGATGAGCGGCCTCCGCCGCGCCTGGCGTGCCGTCCACGACAATGGAAGGAGGTCACCCGAGGGTCCGACCGCGGCCCGGAGACTGCGACGCAGGTCCGGTCGGTCACCCCGACGAACGGCGACCCGGCGGCGGCTCAGGATCATCGGTGGCTCCCAGGTCATCCGGGCGATCAGGCGACGCACCGCTGCCAGTTCCTCATCGTCGAGGGTGGCGAAGTCGCGGTGGGCGAGCCGCTCCTCGGTCGAGGAGCCGACCTCGACCGCCAGGCCACCGTCGCCGGCATCCTCTGGGCCCTCGGATCCCTCGGCGACCCTTCCCAACGCCGAGACCCCACTGATGGTGACCTGGGGCTGCTCCCCGACGTGGCCGAGGCCGAGGAACTCCGACGCGACCCTGTCGAACACAGCGATGTGACTACGGTCCGTGATCGTGACGGCCCGCAGGGCGTGGAGCAGCCGGTCCGGCCGGCCGTAGCCCACCTCGTCGACGGCCCTGATCATGTCAGCCGACACGTCTGGGGTGACCACAAGGCCCGCAGCCCGAAGACGCCGCCCGAACTCGACCAGACGGCCGGCCACGACCTCGGCGGTCATTGAGCGCCGGCGAGGAGATCGAGGTCGCCCGCGACGACCATCTCGATGTCCTCCTGGTACTTGACCACCACGCCCAGGGTTCGCTCGACGAGGCCGGAGTCGAGCACGTCCGCTCCGAGGACCCGGAGGGCGACGGCCCAGTCGATGGTCTCGGCCACTCCGGGGGGTTTGAAGAGATTCATGCCCCGGAGTCGCTGCATGGCGTCCGCCAACTGGCGGGCGAGGCGCTCGGGGAGTCCGGGCACCTTGCTCATCACGATCGCGGTCTCGCGCCCCGGGTCCGGGTAGTCGATCCAGTGGTAGATGCAACGCCGCTTGAGGGCATCGTGGATCTCCCTCGTCCGATTGGAGGTGAGGATCACGATCGGACGGCCATCCGCGGTGATCGTGCCCAGTTCCGGGATAGTCACCTGGAAGTCGCTGAGCACCTCCAGCAGATACGCCTCGAACTCCTCATCGGCCCGGTCGATCTCGTCGATGAGGAGGACCGGACGGTGGCCGTCCTTCGTCGCCTCCACCGCCTGCAGGAGTGGCCTCGCCAACAGGAACTCGCGGCTCATGATGTCCGTGACGGCGGCTCGCTCGTGGTTTGCCTCCATCAACCGGATGGCGAGCATCTGGCGGGCGTAGTCCCACTCATACACGGCATGGTTGACGTCGAGGCCCTCATAGCACTGGAGCCGGATCAGGGGCTGACCGGTTATCGAGGCCAGGACCTTGGCGACCTCGGTCTTGCCCACGCCGGGCTCTCCCTCGAGGAAGAGGGGTTTGCCCATGCGAAGGCAGAGGTGGAGCGCAGTCAGGAGCGCTTCGTCGGCCTGGTACCGCTCTCCGACGATGGCGGCCGCAAGGTCCTCGATGGTGTCGGGAATCACGTTGGCGAGCCTACCGACCTGCCGCTCGTGAGCACCGGTGCCCCGTGCCCTGTCCCGAGGGCAGGGCACGGGGCCGGTGACCTTGTACCGGGTGCGCTAACCCGCGTTGGCCCTGGCAGCCGCGTAGGCCCGTCCGGTGAAGACCCGCGCGAGGTGGGCCTTGTAGTCCTCGGAACCATGCAGGTCCTCGAGCACGGTCATGCCTTCGGTCGCCCTGGCGGCGGCCTCCTCGATGGAAGCGCCACCTGCCAGGGCCCCCATCACCCCAGTGGCCATCTGCGGCTTCGTGCCCACGCCGGTGATCGCCACACGGGCATCACTTCCGGCGGCATCGGCAACCCACACCGCGACCCCTGCAACCGCGTAGTCGGTGCGCCCTCCCCGGCGGCCGAGTTTGTCATAGGCAGAGCCCCCTCCCCGCTTGGGAATCCGCACCTCGACAAGGACCTCATCGGGTTCGAGCGCAGATTGCAGCGTGTCGACGAAGAACTCCTCGGCGGGGATCTCCCTCGTGCCCCGGACGGACCGAGCAACCATGGTCGCTCCGAGCGCCATCGTCGTCGCGGGCGCGTCGGCCGCGAGATCCGCATGGGCAACGGCGCCACACAAGGTGCCCCGGTTCCTCACTTGGGCATCCCCCGTCCAGGAGGCTGCCTGGGCAAGGGCTGCCGCATGCTCTGCAACAGCGGAGCTGGCAGCGACCTGGGCGTGGGTCACGAGCGCTCCGATGGCGAGGTGATCGCCTTCGTCAGAGATGACGTCGAGTCCCGGGATGCGACCGATGTCGACGACCAACTCTGGGGAGAGAAGCCGGAGCTTCATCATCGGGAGCAGGCTCATCCCACCGGACATGACCTTGGCCCCCGGGTTCTCCGAAAGCAGGGTCACCGCCTCCTCAAGGCTCGTTGGTGCTGCGTAGTCGAATGATCGTGGGTACATGGCCTACGCTCCCTTCGCGTCCTGGATCGCCTGCCAGACCCGTTTGGGCCTGAGGGGCATATCGATGTGCTTCACGCCCATCGGGGCGAGGGCATCCACCACCGCATTGACAATGGTCTGTGCCGAGCCGATGGTTCCGGCTTCACCAATCCCCTTCACCCCCAGCGGGTTCACATGGGTCGGAGTCACGGTTCGATCCAACTCGAACGACGGCAACGTGGCCGCAGTGGGGAGGAGGTAGTCGACCAGCGACGTCGTGAGCAGGTTGCCGGCATCGTCATAGATCGCTTCCTCGAACAGCGCCTGGCCGACACCTTGGGCGGCCCCACCGTGGAGTTGCCCGTTCACGATCATCGGATTGACGACGTTCCCGCAATCGTCCATGCCGATGTAGCGGAGCAGTTTCACGTCACCCGTGTCGGGATCGACCTCGACCATGGCGATGTGCGAGCCGAATGGCCACGTGGCGTTCCCCGGGCTGAAGAGCGCGTGCGCCTCGAGGCTGCCCTCGAGGCCCTCGGGCATCAGATGCGGTTGGTACGCCACCTTGGCGATCTCGGCCCAGGTGACCGACTGGTCGGGCGACCCGGCAACATGCGCTGCGCCGTCGGCGAACCGGATGTCCTCCTCGGCGGCTTCGAGCATGTGGGCGGCGATCTTCGCTGCCTTGCCGGTCACCTTCACCGAGGCCTCATGGGCTGCTGCTCCGTCGACGGCCACGGACCGCGACCCGAAGGTGCCGATCCCGGTTGGAGATTCCTTGGTGTCGCCGTGGAGAACCCGGATCTTGTCGAGCGGGATGCCGGTCTCCCGGTTCACGATCTGGGCCCACGTCGTCTCGTGGCCCTGCCCGGAGGGCCCGGTACCGATCTGGAGCGTCGCCCCTCCCTCGGGAGTCACCCGCAGCAACGCCGAACCGTTGAACGACGAGGGCAGGTTGTACTCCGACCATGAGAACCCCAACTCGGCCAGGCCGGAGGGGCCGAAGCCACAGACCTCGACATAGGAGGCGAGCCCGAGGCCCACCGTCCGTCCCTCGCCCCGCAGTCGGTCGCGCTCGGCTTTGAGACCGTCGTAGTCGGCGAACGCGAGCAAGGCGTCGAGGTTCTCCCCATAGTCGCCGGTGTCCATGGCGAACCCGATCGGGCTCACCGCATCCTGGAAGGGTCCGAAGTAGTTCTTCTTTCGCACATCGGCCGGGTCCATCCCGATCTCGCGTGCATAGGCGTCGATGATGCGCTCCAGGTAGTAGGCGGCCTCCGGTCGTCCGGCGCCGCGGTAGGCGTCGGTGACGACCGTGTTGGTGAGGACACAGTCCATCTTCCAGTAGGTCGGCATGGTGTACTGCCCCGACCCGACGAACAGGCCGAGGAAGGGGATGGCTGCCGTGAAGTTCTGCGTGTAGGCACCCATGTCGGCAATGCCTTCGAGTTCATAGCCGAGGATCTCGCCGTCCCGGGTGCCGGTGATGGTGGCGGTGGCCACCCAACCCCGACCGTGGATGGTGCTGACTGCCGCCTCCCGCCGGGTCTCGGTGAATTTCACCGGGCGCCCGAGAGTCTTGGCAGCGAAGCACGTGAGGATCTCGTCCGGATAGACGTTGAGCTTCGCCCCGAAGCCGCCCCCCACCTCGGGGGCGGTGAGGTGAACCGCCGAGTTCGGCAGGCCGAAGACCTTGGCAATGGCCCCGGCAACCGCATGGGCGATCTGGGTTGCGGTATGGACCCGGAACTCCGAGTACCCGGCGTTCCATTCGGCAATGACCGATCTCGGCTCGATGGCAGTCGGGATGAGACGTTGGTTCGTCATCTCGAGGGAGACGACAACGGCGTCGGCGCGGTCCTTGGACGCATTGATCCCGGCCCTGGTGGCAGCGATCGCCTCCTCGTCCCCGAAGGGGCCGGCCGCCCAACTGATGATGACATTCGAATCCATGTCGTCATGGGCCTTCACCTTCCCGGCAAGGGCGTCCTTCAACCCGATCACCGGGACCTGGTCCTCGTAGTCCACGAACACCAACTCGGCCGCATCCTGGGCCTTGTACCGATCGGTGGCGACCACCATTGCCACGGCTTCGCCGGCATGGGCAACCTGCCCGTCGGCGAGGAGAGGCCGGGGTCGGACGGCGACCTGCGCAGGGAGCATCCCAAGGTGCCGGACGTCCTCGGCGGTATAGATGGCGACGACCCCGTCGGCCGCTGCGGCGAACGAGGCGTCGATGGAGAGAATCTTCGCCTTGGCGAACGGGCTGCGGACGAAGGCGACGTGCAGCGTCCCGTGGGGGTTGACGTCGTCGGTGTACTTGCCGGTCCCGCGGATCAAGGCGGGATCCTCACGTCGGCGGACCGAGCCACCGAGAACGCTCGTCGTCTCAGCCATCAGTTCGCCTCCCAATCCGGGGCAGTGGGTTCCTCGCCGCGCATCACCGCGCCGGCGTACTCCACGGCCTTGACGATGTTGTGATACCCGGTGCAGCGGCACAGGTTGCCTTCGAGTGCAAGTCGGATCTCGCTCTCAGAAGGATCGGGCTTCGCCTCGAGGAGTTTGACCGAGGACATGATCATGCCGGGGGTGCAGAACCCGCATTGGAGTCCATGTCGCTCCCAGAAGCCTTCCTGGACAGGGTGGAGCGTGTCGCCGTCGGCCAACCCCTCGATGGTGGTGATGTCCGACCCGTGGGCCTGGACCGCCAGCATGGTGCAGGACTTGACGGCCTTTCCGTCGACGTGGACGGTGCACGCACCGCAGTAGGAGGTCTCACACCCGACATGGGTGCCGGTCAGCCGGAGGTGGTCCCGAATGAAGTGGACCAGGAGGGTGCGAGGCTCGACCGAGGCAGCGACCTCCTCACCGTTGACGGTCAGCCTGATCTCCATGGTTTGTCTCCTCGTCGCAGCGTGCAACCGAACTTATCAACAACCGGCCTTCCGCGCCGAGCGAACTGCCAGTGTTTCTGCGCGCGAAGCACCCCACCGTCAGTGGGCGCTCAGCTCGGTTCGAACCTCGAGACCACCTCGACATGGAACGTCTGGGGGAACAGGTCGAGCGGCGTCGATTCGACGAGGCGATAGCCCCCCTCCATGAGCAGGCGGGTGTCCCGACCCAGCGAGGCCGGGTCGCACGATACGAGCACGATGCGCTCAGGGCGGACCCCGAGCACCATCTCGACGCCCCGTTTCTCGAGGCCGATCCGTGGTGGATCGGCGATGAGCGTCGCCCCGGCATGCTCTGCGAGGAGTCCCCCCGCCCTCCGGACGTCGATGCGATGCACTTCGACGTGGTCGAGTCCGACCGCGTTGTGGCGGAGGTCTTGGACGGCCAGCCGCGACGACTCGACGGCGACCACCCGATCGAACCGTCGCCCCACGGTGCACGAGAACAGGCCACCCCCGGCGTACAGGTCCACGAGGGTCCCGCCGCGCCCGGCGGCCGCAGCCACGAGTTCCGCGAGCGCGTCGGCGCCATCGGTGTTGTTCTGGAAGAACGCCGACGCGGTGACCCGGAACCGAACCCCGGCCACGACCTCGTGGAACCACGGGTCCCCGAGGAGCGGGACGACCTGGCCACGATCCACCCGACAGGTCGGCGCTCCCCATCCCGGGGCGTCCTCGGGCAGCTCCGCGTCGATGACGATGAGGCGATCCCCGGTGCGGATCCCTGTCCGCAGCGTGACCTTCCCCAGGCCACGAAAGTCGCTGATCGCAAGCAGGAGCTCCAGCGAGGGATGGATCAGCGGGCATTCCTCCAGTCGGACCAACTCGTCGGAGCGGCGGCGATGGAGGGCAAGGCCACCCTCCGGGGCGACGACGAAGTCCATCCTGGTTCGGTAGCCGAACGGCGGACCTGCGCTCTTGGTGAGGTTGACCGGTGGGTCGGGAACGCGGCCGATACGCTCGAGTTGTTCGATGACGATGCGCCGCTTCCAATCGCGCTGGGCCATCAGGTCGGCGTGTTGCCATTGGCAACCGCCGCAGTCGGCGGCGTGGCGGCACACCGGATCGACTGCGAACGGGCCCGGCTCGATGACGTCGACCAGACGGGCTCTTCCCCAACGGGGATGGTCCTCGGTGACCTCGAACGAGACCGTCGCCCCGGGGAGCGCATCCGGAATGAAGAGCACCTTCCCGTCGATCCGGGCCACGCCCTGTCCGCCATGGGCCATCGACTCGATCGTGGCCTCCGGGCGACTGGTCACTCGTCACCGATGAGGAGCGGCTCGGCAGCCTCGATGAGGGCATCCTGGAGCCACCCGAGCAGGTGATAGAGATGCAGTTCAGGGGCGTCCGCGAGATCGGACGGGGCTTGCCAATCGTCCGAATCGATGCCGAGCCGCGAAGCCATCACGAGGCGAGCCTCGTCGAGCACCCTGAGGACGGAGAACACCTCCTCGACGTTGACCACCGTGGAACCCTGCGATGCCCGTTCCAGGACCGTGGCATAGGCCTGTCGATCGTGCCGCCTCCCGGCGTCCAGTTCCGGGAGCATGAGGCGGTCGAACTCGGCACCGGCAGCTTCGTCATCCATGTAGGCGTGGGGGGTGAGCCGGTCGGCCGCGGGATCGCTCCCGGGCCTGCCGACCGACGACAGCCATTCCGGCACCTGACCCAGGACTGCATCCAACCCCGGGGCAAGACGGATCTCCAGGCCGCCCGAGGCGTCGTCGATCTCGATCATGCTCGCTCCATCGTCGCCCACAACCCATGTCGGTGAAGTTGGTGGCAATGCATCTCCGCTTGTTCACGGGTTGCGCTGATCACCATGCTCCTCCCTTCGTTGTGGACCTCGAGCATGAGCTTCGTTGCCTTCTCCTTCGAGTACCCGAAGATGCGACGGAACACGAGCACCACGTAGCTCATGAGGTTGACCGGGTCGTTCCAGACGATCACATTCCACGGCGTGTCGCGGACAGCGACGTCTTCCTCGACGGGCGCAGGGGCAGTCGCCATGGGAAGAAGCTACAGGAAGAGCGAGGTACGAGGTACGAGGTACGAGGTACGAGGTACGAGAGGATCGTCCGTCGTCCTCTGTCCTCGCTCCCTCGCGAAAACTGCTCATTGCACGACACCGCGTCGGTGTTTATCGTTGGTTAACGTTGTCTCATCATAGAAAGTCTCCCATGGACGCGCTGCGGCACCCTGACCTCGTCCTCCTCGCCAAGGGTATGCGTGCGACGTTCGACAGAGTGTTGGAGGTCGAGCAGGCGGCCGCCGCGGTCGCCCATCGGCGGACGCGAGAGCTCCGCGAGATGCTGCTCGAACTCGAGGACCGAGGTGCTCGCGTGCGGATCCAGGTGGGCGGCACCGGGGTGGGTCCGGCGCCGGTCTCGGCCGTAGGGGTCGACCACCTCATCGTCGGTGCAGATCGAGCACCAACGATCATCCCCCTGTGGGCGATCGACCTGGTCGAGGTGATCGCGTGAGGCCGGGGGTGGCAACGGTGCTCTCGTCCCGACCGTGGGAGACGGAGTTCGTGGACCTCGCGCGGCGAAGCGCCCGGGTCCGGGTCGTAGGACGGGCCTACGAGCCTGAGGACCTCCATCGCATGGGGACGATCGGGTCGGTGGTGGTGGGTTCTGAGACCGCGTGGCTCTCACCTGCCGTCATCCGGGCATGGAGGGGACGGGGATGGCGGGTGCTCGGACTCCACCCGGCCGACGACGCGCCCGGGAGGCACCTGCTCGAACAAGGCGGCGCCGACCTGGTAGCGCCTGACTCAACCCGACCCGAACTGCTCATCCGCACCATCGCCACCTGGTCGACGGTGCCCATCGAATCGGTGGGAGGAGCGACGTTCACCACGGTCACCGGGGCGCGAGGGGCCCCGGGCCGGACGACGGTTGCCGTGGCCCTGGCGCGGGTGTGTGGGCCGGGGACGCTCCTGCTCGATGCCGATCCCCTCCCCAATCTCGGCCCTGCCCTCGGGTTGGGCCCGGGCCCTGACCTCAGCGACCTCATGGGGGGTCTCAGGTCCGACTCCGGGTTCGTTGGTCTCGCCCACACCGGGGATGGACTGGCCGTGCTCTGCCCCGAGTCCGGGGGTCATCCCCTCGCCGGGGCGCTCCTGTGTGAACTGGCGATGGGGGCACGGGCCGGGTTCGCCCACATCATCCTCGAGACAGGTCCGCCGAGCCCCGACTTGGGCCGAATGCTACGGGCTGCCGACCGTTCGATTCTCGTGGTCGACGGCACCTTGCAGGGCGTCATCAGGGCAGGTCACCTGGTCCGGGACTGGCCGGTCGAGGCACCCTTCGTCGTGGTCAATCGGGTGCAGGGCGATCCCGAAGCGCTGCGGCGATCCGTCAGGTCGGCTCTCGGGATCGAACCCGATGTGCTTCTCCCCCGCTTCACCGGCGACCCCATCGAATCATCGAGTCCGTTCATCGCCGGCCTCGTGGGACTGGATCAAGAACCGGATACCTACTCCTCGGCAGCCACGTAGCTGCCGAGATGATGAAACTCGGACATCGTGATCGGGATCGGGTCGAAGATCGAGTTGAACCCTTCGGGACCCGGGGGATGGACGAGGTTCACGAAGAACCGGTAGGACCAGGCGGCGTCGGTGGGTCGGGACTCGATCCGCGTGAGGTTGCCGCCCCGCAGTCCGATCTCGGTGAGGGCGAGCGCCAGGGCGCCCGGTCGATGCTGGGTCTCGAAAGCCACGGTCGACTTGTTGGCGTGCCCTGGAACGAACGGTTCGCCCCTTTCGAGGACCACGAACCGTGTCGTGTTGTGGAGTCGATCGACGGCGTCGGTGAGGAGGATCTCGAGCCCATGGGCCGCAGCGGCCTGGGGAGGAGCCAACGCAGCAATGGACTTGTCCCCCAACTCGGCCACCAGCCGAACAGCACCTGCCGTGTCGTGGACCGGCATCGGCTCCCATCCCCGATGCACGATGGTGTCGACGGCCTGGCTCAGCGCTTCCGGATGGGACCGAATCTCGCGAAGATCGTCGAGTGAGGCGCCGGGCACACCCATGACTGCGTGCCGCACCTCGAGCAGGTGTTCGGCGACGATCCTGGTTCCCCCATTCACCAGGCGATCGAGGACCGGAAGGACGCTGCCGGTCGTCGAGTTCTCCACCGGGAGGACGAGCCGGGCCACGCGGTCCTCCACGAGGGCATCGAAGGCGGCCGGGAAGTTGGCGAACCCGACCCGTTCGAAACCGGGAAACAGCTCACCGGCTGCGGTGAAGCTGTACGAGAAGGCCTCGCCTTGGTAGCCGACCGGCACCGGGGTCAGCCCTCGTTCCGGGACACGGGTCGCGACATGGTCAGGACTTCTTCCGCTGCACGGCATCAGCGAGAAGCATGGCGATGTCCTTCACCTCGACGTTCTCGCCACCAAGCTCCTTCACGCCGTCGTCGAGCATCACATAACAGAAGGGGCAGGCCACTGCCACCTGCTGGGCGCCGGTCGCCATCGCTTCCTGCGCCCGCTCGACATTGACCTTCTTCCCGGTTGACTCCTCGGTCCAGAACCGGGCGCCGCCGGCTCCGCAGCAGAACGACTGTGTCCCCGAGCGCTCCATCTCGATGAGGTTGCCGGTGGACGCCACGACTTCGCGTGGGTCCATGTAGACGTCGTTGTGTCGGCCGAGATAGCAGGCATCGTGATAGGTGACGTCGGCGCCGCCCAGGTCGGGTTCGATGTGGCCCTGCCGCACCAGTTCGGCGAGGAACTGGCTGTGATGGATCACCTCGTAGTCGCCGCTGAACTGCTTGTAGTCGTTGCCGAGCGTGGTGAAGCAGTGAGGGCACTGGGCGATGATCTTCTTCACGCCGAACCCGTCGAGGGTCTCGATGTTCTGCATCGCCATCATCTGGAACAGGTACTCGTTGCCGGCCCGGCGCGCCGAGTCGCCCGTGCAGGTCTCTGCCGCTCCGAGGATCGCATAGTCGACACCGGCCTCGTGAAGCAGCGTTGCCACTGCCCGACTGACATTCACGTTCCGGTCGTCGAAGCTACCGGCACACCCCACCCAGTAGAGGTACTCGGCCGAGTCGGTGGTCTCGCCGAGGATGGGCACCTCGAAGTCGAGGGCCTTCGTCCAATCTGCCCGCGTCGCCTGGTTGAGGCCCCACGGATTGCCGGAGTTCTCGAGCGCAACGAAGGATTTGCCGAGGTCGGACGGGAAGTCGGACTCCATGAGCGTCTTGTAGCGGCGCATGTCGAGGATCTTGTCGAGGATCTCGATGTTCACCGGGCAGATCTCGTCGCATGCCCGGCAGGTCGTGCAGGAGAAGAGCTCCTCGGTGGTGATCCGCTCGAAGAGGGAGTCGGTGGTTGGCCTGGCACCGGCTACGACGCTCACCGGGGTCGAGACCGCGGGAGTACCGGAGAGGGCGCTCACCTCCCCCACCTTCATCACGATCTCCCTCGGGTCGAGTGATTTGCCGGTGGTGTTGGCCGGGCAGACCGAAGTGCAGCGACCGCACACCGTGCAGGCATCGGTATCGAAGATCTGCTTCCAGGTCAGGTCTGCAACCACCGCTGCCCCGAACGATTCGAGGTCGGTGGTCATCAGGTTGGGCATCGGCTTCATCGCACCCTTGCGACGATCACTGGGCGAGAGGAACATGTTCACGGGTGACAGGACCGAGTGCCGCAGCTTGGTCGTGGGAAGCACGACGAGCAGGGCGAGGAACGCGACGGCGTGAATCACCCAGAACGCCTGGTGCCAGGTCCCGGCGGTAGCGGCCGGAATCCAGGGGGCCAGGGCATAGCCGACGAATGACCATGCCTCGAAGTCGGGGAGGCCGGCCATCTGGATGCGGGCAGCCTCGGTGAGGAGGCCGCTCACCCCGATGATGACGAACATGACGAGGATCCACGCATCCTCGGGCTTCGTCTTCGACCGTAGCCGCCACGGTCGTTGGACATAGCGCCGGACCATCGCCCAGGCGAGGCCGGCAAGGAAGACGAGGCCTGCGGCATCGAGAATCAACGAGTACACCTGGTAGGTGAGGTCATGGAGGAACTTGAACTGTTCCGGTAGGAGGTGGTCGATCTCGAGGGTGACCGTCCCGAGGAAGAGGACGACGAAGCCGTAATAGATCGCGGCGTGCATGAGGCCGGCTGCCCGATCCTCCAGGAGCGTCTTCATCCGCAGGCCCTTGTCCGCCTGTCGGAGTCGAGCCAGCCACTGGCCGGACCGCACCTCGGTCGCGCCACGTTCCCAGTTCTTTGCCCGGAGGGCGAAGAGATAGAACATCAGCCCGAGGAACGACGAGACCGCCACGTAGAACAGGGCGCGCAGGGCACCGGGGATGTTGCCCAGCACCTCGCGCCCCACAGCCGGGTCGGAGTGGGTCCACGGGGCCGAACCGAGGGCCCACATGAGGAGGTTCCCCACGAAGAACAGGACGGCGGCCGCCACGAGGAGTCGGCTCACGGTCCTCTTCGGCTCAGGCACGACGCTCGCATCCCATGGGGGTGCATCCTAGGAGGGAGACCCCCACGCCACGCATCAGGTGTCGCGGGCCGGCGGTCTCGCTCGGAGGCGCTACTGCTCCAGGCCGAGCTCGGCCCGCAGCGCCTCGAGTTGGGCGTCCGCCGACGCCATGTTGATCGCCTCCCGCAGTTCGGCCTCGGCGCCGTCGGGTGTCGCCGCCCGCAGTTCGGCGTTGGCCTGCGCCTTGGCGAGGCGCCCCTGGATCTTCTCCTCGACGTTGTCGAGGCTGGGAGCGTCCATGTCGAGGGCGACATTCATGCTCTCGACGGCAGAGTTGACCGCCTCCTGCATCTTGGCCTGCTCGAGCTTGCCCATCAGGTCCATGCGCCGGGCGAGGAGCTCCTGGACCCGGGACGCGTTCTGCTGGACGGCCTTCTTCGCCTCGTCGGCCTGGCCTTGCGCCATTTCGTACTGGTCCTTGAGGGAGTTCAGGTTGTTCTCGGCGGCCTGCATCTTGAGCGCCTGGGCCTGGGCGGCCCTGGTCCACTTGTCGTAGGACTCGGTGTCGCCTTCGAGCTTGGCCTTGTCGGCCCGGAGGAGTGCCTGCTTGGCGATCTCGCGGGCCTCGCCGAGGGTGTCGGCCGACTTCTCGAGCTTCTGCTCCAACTGGGTCCGATGGGCGATGACCTTCGCGGCCTGGTTGCGGAGCGCCTGGTCCTGCTTCTTGGCTTCGGTGATCGCCATCTCGATCTCGATCGCCGGGTCCATGACGCCCTCGGCCGTCGACCTGAACAACTGCTTGAGGTAGGCCCAGATTCTCTTCAACATCGTTCCCTCTTCTCGGAGCGTGATCCGGGAGAGGCTACATGAGGAGCAAGGAGCAAGGAGCGAGGAAGAGAACGGAGGACGGCTCTCGCACCTCGTACCTCGTACCTCGTACCTCGTACCTCGACGCTCGGCTACAGCCGTCGGGAGGCTCGTCCTCCGCCCTTCTTGCTGGACGACGAGCGGGAGGAAGACCGGGAGCTCGATCGTGAACCCGACGAGCGTGACCGCGACACCCCGCCCGAGAATCCCCCGCTCCGGCTCGGTCGAGGACCTCTCCAGTCGTAGGAGGCCCGATTCGAGCCGATGACGACATCGAAGACGTCGAACATGTCGAACCCGCCTCCGCCGTAGGACCGGGGCGCCCTGCCCGCAGGGATGCTGGCTCCGCCAACGATCACCTGCCGAGGCGCCGGGGATTCGCCTTTCCGGAGGCGCTCGGCACACTCCCGACAGACGCTCACCGGTCGTGAACCGGCCGGGGTCTCGACTTCGGCCCGCTCGATGCCCGCCTTGTGCTGATGGAAGAAGCACTCGACCGGTCGGTCGCTGGGTTGCTCGGGAACTGGGCGTCCGCCCAAGATCGCCTCGACCGCCTCGAGGTGCCATTCGGCCTCGGTGAGGCGAGCGGAGAGCTGCTCGAACTGCATCTCCGTCATCGCCCCGGCGATACCGTCCTGGGACTCTGAGAAGATCTCGTTCGCCGCGCGGTAGTGGACCGTGACCTCGTCGTTCTCGGCCAGGAGAACCCGGTCGGAGAGAGCAAGTATGTCGTTGGCGACATCGTCGGCCTGCTCGCCGAGGGCGGTCCGGCGCTCGGAGATCCGCTTCTCGGCGGCGGCCTTCGACGACTTCCTACCTCGGAGTATGCCCCACCCGATGAGCGCAGCGATGCCTCCGAGGATGACGGCTCCCGTGGGGAATCCCCCGGTGCCGGTCAGCTCGCGGTCGAGTGCCCTGACACCGTCGGCGTTGGAGTCCCGCCATCCGTCGAGACTCCCGTCGAGTGCTTCCTCCACCGTGGCGTCGTCGTAGTCGACCGAGTAGATGCCGATGAAGTCCGGGGTGCGCACGACGAACGTGCCGCTGCCGAACAACTCCCCGATGCGCTGGGCAGTGAGGCTCGGATCCTCGCCCGGGTCGGCGGCGAGCACGACGAGGTAGATCGGGATCGAGGCATTGTCGAGGGCGTCACGGGCGGCGGAGTCAACGTCGGCCCCAGCCTCTGCGAAGTAGCCATCGGCCCGCAAGCCGACGGCAATCTCGTCGACATCGACCTGGGCCAGCGCGCCGGCAGGGAGGAGCACCACGACCAAAGACACGAGGAGAGCTGCGAGCCGTGGCATGAAAGGAACGGTAGCGATCGGCTGGGTGTTGGCTCAGGCCTCGTCGAGGCCGAGTTCCTTGGCGACCCGGGCCGCGTGGCCCGTCGCCTTCACGTTGCGGAAGAAGTGCGTGATGGTGCCGTCGACGTCGGTGACCACCGTCGAACGGATCACCCCCAGGAACGTCTTGCCGTAGTTCTTCTTCTCCCCCCACGCCCCCACCTCGGTGAGGAACTGGTGCTGCTCGTCGGACAGCAACGGATAGGAGAGGTCGTACTGGTCACGGAACTTGGCATTGCGACGGGCAGGGTCGGGACTCACCCCGTACACGGCATAGCCGGCTGCCTGCAGGCGCTCGTACCGATCCCGGAAGTCGCAGGCCTCGGTGGTACAGCCCGGAGTCATCGCCTTCGGGTAGATGAAGAAGACCGCCTTGCCGACGTCGCGGAGTGGAACGTCGTTCCCGGCTTCGTCGGTGAGGGTCAGGTCGGGGAGGGTGTCACCAAGTTCGAGCATGCCGCGACGGTACCAGTAGAGCGTCGAGAGACGAGAGCCGAGCGACAAGGAGCAAGGAGCAAGGAGCAAGGAGCAAGGAGCAAGGAGCAAGGAGCAAGGTGCAAGGAGCTCGGGGACTCGGGACTCGGGACTCGGGACTCGGGACTTGGGACTTGGGACTCGACTCTCGACGCTCGACTCCCCACTAGCTTCCCCGACATGTCCTCTTCCCATCGTCCGTTCGTCCTCGGCATCGCCGGTGGCAGCGGGTCGGGCAAGACCACGATCACCGAGGCGGTGGTGGAACGCCTCGCCGGCGATGTCGGGATCCTCCAACACGACTCCTACTACCGCCACCGACCGGAGCTCCCCTTCGAGGAGCGGGCCGAGGTCAACTACGACCACCCCGACAGCCTCGAGACCGACCTCATGGTCGACCACCTGACCACCCTCATCGCCCACCGTGCAGTCGAGGTCCCCCTCTACGACTTCAGCCAACACCTCCGATGCGGAGAGACCCGTCGGGTGCTTCCCGCCCCGATCATCGTCGTGGAGGGCATCCTCGTGCTCTCCGAGCCGAGCCTGCGCGAACTCATGGACCTCACCGTGTTCGTCGACACCGACGCCGACGTCAGGCTCTCCCGCCGACTTCAGCGCGACGTCACCGAGCGAGGCCGGACCCCCGAGAGCGTCCTCGCCCAGTGGGCCCGGAGCGTCCGGCCGATGCACCTCGCCTTCGTCGATCCATCGAAGCGCCACGCCGACCTGATCATCCAGGAGGGATACAGCGAGGAGGCCGTGAGCGCACTCGAGTCAATGCTTCTCCAGCGGGTTCTCGCCCAGAAGTCCTCTACGATCGACTCATGAGCATTGCGATCCTCGGAGTTGGTGCGATGGGCACCGCCATCGTCAAGGGACTCATGGAGGCCGGATGGGGGAAGCTCGACCTCCGCCTCGCAGATACCCTCGTCGACCGGGTGGAGCAATTGCTCGCCGAGGGCCACATTGCGTACACCGACCCGACCATCGCCGCCGAGTCGGCCGAGGTCGTCATCATCGCCGTCAAGCCACAGGTCATCGACGCGCTCCTCGCCGAGATCGCCCCCAGCCTCACCCCCGAGCACCTCGTCGTGTCGATCGCGGCCGGGATCACCACCGCACGGATCGAGGCCGCTCTCGGACCCATCCCGGTGGTGCGATGCATGCCCAACACGCCTGCGCTCATCGGCGAAGGCATGACCGGACTCGCACCTGGGACACACGCCACCGAGACCCACCTCGCGCGAGCGGAGGAGTTGCTCGCTTCGGTCGGGCAGACGGTCGTCGTACGGGAGGACCAGCTGGACGCCGTGACCGGGGTATCCGGGTCCGGCCCGGCGTACGTCTTCCTCCTCGCCGAGGCGCTCGAGGAAGCGGCCATCGCCGAGGGGATCGAACCCGAGATCGCCAGGATGCTGGCCGGCCAGACCGTGGCGGGGTCGGGAAAGCTCCTCGGGTCGTCGCCGATGACTGCGGGCGAGCTCCGTCGGCAGGTCACATCACCCAACGGGACCACCGAGGCGGCGCTCGCCTCCTTGGAGAACGCTGCCTTCCGGCGAATCATGCGCGATGCGGTGCGGGCCGCCACCGACCGGTCGCGCGAGCTCGGGAGCTGATCGACCTCAGGGTCGGGCGCCGAGATCGGGTTTGCCCCGTTCCATTCGCTTGAGTTCGTGGAACCACGGCTGGCGAGCGAGGTAGGCCACACGGTCGAAGAGTTCGAGCGCTTCCTCCCCGGTTGGGGCAGGTGAGATGACCGGGCCGAAGAACCCCGCCTCCCGGTCGAAGACGATGAGCGGCACCCCGACGTCGTTGCCTGTGTAGGACAGCGCCTCGTCCATGGATGCCTCGATCACTGCATCCCACTGCGGCTCTTCGGCCGCGAAGATCCACGAGGCGTCGAGACCGGCCGACGTGACCCAATCCTCGATCGAGACAGGGCGCTCCCGGTCGTGGTGATACCGACGCCCGTACTCGAGGTAGAGCACGTCGACGACGTCTTCGCCCATGGCCTGTCGCACGGCCTCGATCACCCGAAGCGCCTTGTGGGTGTGGCGGTAGCGGTCGCGGGCCGCCTCGTTGCGGTGGCCCCCTTCCATCTCGTAATTCTTGCGGTAGAGAGAGAAGGACCGCCATGTGACCGTGAGGTCGCGCTCCGGGCCCACCTCCCGAAGCCACTTGGAGGTGATCCAGCACCAGGGGCAGATGGGGTCGAAGAAGAATTCGATCGCGGTCATATCCGTAGCATCCGTGCGATGGTCGTCGCAGCAACCGTAGTCACCGGGCTGATCATCGCCGTCGGATTGCTGGGCACGCTCGTCCCGGCGCTGCCCGGTTCCATCCTGGTGCTGGTCGGCGTCGTTCTTTTCGGCGCGGCCACCGGATGGGACGCCTGGGCGATTGGTATCACCGGGGTTGCGGCGCTCGTCACCGCCGCCAGCATGGTGCTCGGGGTGCGGATCCCTGCCAAGGCAACGAGCGCCACAGCCACCAAACGGTCGCTCCGCGCCGGCATCGTCGGGGGCATCATCGGCTTCTTCGTGATCCCCGTGATCGGACTGCCAGTGGGATGGATCGCCGGCGTGTTCCTCTCCGAAGCGGCTGCCTCGGATGTCACTGCCGCCCGACGATCGACCCTGGCGGTCCTCCGGTCCTTCGGATTCGCGGCACTCGTGCAGTTCGGCCTGGCCCTCTTCGTCGCCATGGTGTGGGGCGTGTGGGCGACCGTCGAGGTGTTCGGCTGACCTCAGGTCTCGACGCGACCGCCCGTCCGCCAGTACCGCCCGTCCTCCCGGGACATGAGGTCCTCTTCGATGAATACCCCGACCAGAGCGAGGACCTCCTTGGCAGGCACGCTGTGGGCTTCGGTGACCGCTGCCACGTCCACCGGCCCCTCGGCGACCCGCTGGCCAATAGCTGTCTCGCAAGCCCAGGGCACCGAGGGAGGGCTGAAGTATCGTTGGTGCGATGATGTCGGCTCCGCACCCCTGTGAGGGTCCAGCCCTCGACCTCGCACGCCGCTTCGTCGGTACTTGGGAGGAATACACGATTTCCGACGGCTCCGAAACGCTCGAGGGGACCCTCGAGACGACCCTCGAACTGGACGGCTGTCTGCTGGTTCAGCGTTTCACCAGCCCGGACGCCGGGTTCGCCTTCGTTTCCTTCGGGTATGTCACCGCTGAGACCGAATGCTGGTTCGAGACCTACGTCTTCAACAACGGCCGGTCCACGCAATGGCGGTGGCGCGACACCGGTGACGAAGTGATCATGGACCACGTCGACGACACCGGGATCGTGGCTCGCCGCCTGCGAGTGGTGAACCTGACGGAGGACGCCTACGACGTGATAGAAGAGAAGCGCAACACCGGCACGGATGCGTGGGAGTTCGTCGTCCTGACTCGCACCGTTCGAGTCGGCGGGCTGGACAGGCCACGAGTCGACGACTGAGACCAGCTGGCCGCACTCGTTCGGTTCGGCCCTGCTCCCTTCGTCGCCATCGTGTGGGCGGCAGTCGAGGTGTTCGGCTGACGTCAGGTCTCGACGCGGCCGCCCGATCGCCAGTACAGCCCGTCCTCACGGGACATGAGGTCCTCTTCGATGAGGTACCTGCGCAACGCCGCGTAATCGTCGTGGAACCTCAGGAGGACCTCGTTGACCTCTCGCTCCGAGTACTTCCTCCCCACCTCGAACTCCTGGGCGAGGTGGTCGAGGATGATCCGCTTCTTCCCCCGCGAGGCGGGGATGGACAGCAGACGGGAACCGGAGAAGAAGACACTCAGCACCTTCGCCTCGTCGGGCGTCCACGCCTCACCGGTGATGCCCGGGTCCGCTGGGGCCGGGCGATCGAGGGCCGATCCCAGGTCTCGTAGCCGTTCGCGCACGAGCCGTGACTCATCGTCGAGCAACCCGACGGCGCGCAGCCGGCCGACAGCAGCGAGTACCTCCTTGACAGGGACGCCATGGGACTCGGCGACCGCGGCGACGTCCACCGGTCCCTCGGCTGCCCTTCCCAGCACACCAAGGCGGAGCGGGTCGAGGGCGAGCTTCAAGAAGTCGAGGGGGTCCATTCGCTCAAGGCTAGGGGCCATCGCCTCCTGGGGTGCCGTGTCAGACGAGCCCGAGCAGCATCCAGGTGCCGATCACGGCGGTCACCAGGAGCACGATGCCGACCAGGTCGAGCACGGAGCCCTTGCGCAGGATCTCCTTCACGTCGAACAGCCCGGTCGAGTACGCCAGCATCGTCGGTGGGGTTCCGATGACGAGCGCGAAGTCGATCGACGATGCGATGGCGATGACCACGACCAGCAGCATCGCATCGACACCGATCAGGCCACCGAGTGGGAAGGCGAGTGGAATGAGCATTGCCGCCGATGCCGTGTTGGAGGCGAGGGTGGTGGCGAGGAGCGCAACCACCGCCGTGGCCCCGATCCCGACCCACGCAGGAAGGCTCCCCAGCCAATCCAGGCGGGTGACGAAGTGGTCGGCGACACCGGACTCGACCATGAAGACACCGATGGTGAGCCCGCCTCCGAACGTGAGAAGGGTCGGCCACGAGATCGCCTGGACGTCGGATGGCTCGATTCGTCCGATCACCATCAGGAGTACCGCGCCGCCCAGGGCGACGATGCTCGTGCTCACTCCATGCCACTCCTGGGTGAGCCAGAGCCCCACGACGACGAGGAAGACCGCGAGAACCTGCACCTGGTGGCTGGTCATGGGCCCCGCTTCCGCCCGATGTGTACGGGCGATCCGCTGCGTCTCCCGGAAGAGCCCCGGGTCGACGTCGACCTTCCCGACCCACCACAGGTAGGCACCCATCACGGGGAGGAACAGGAGCACCATCGGCAACCCGAAGCCCATCCAGTCGATGAACGAGACCGGGGTGCCCGTGATGTCCGTGATGAACTTGGCGGCCAACGCGTTGGCCGGAGTCCCTACGATCGTCCCCACACCGCCGATCGTGGCGGCGTAGGCGACCCCGAGCACCGCCGCCTTCTTGTAGCCCTCGCTGCGCAGCGGGGCGGTGACCGCCACCACCACTGGCAACAGCACGGCCACGGCGGCGGTATTCGACATCCACATCGACATGAACGCCGAGACCCCGATGAGGCCGGCCAAGAGCTGCTTGGGTCCCGAACCGGCGAACGCGACAATCGACACCGCGGCCATGCGGTCGAGCCCGACCCGTTTCATCGCTTCGGCCATGAGGAAGCCAGCGAAGAAAAGCACGATGATCGGGTCGAAGAACTGCACGAGGGCGGGGCCGGCCTTGGTTACGCCCCCCACCACGAGCACGACCGGGATGAGCAACGCCGTCGCGTGCAAGGGCCAGACCTCGGTCACCCACAGCACGAGGACGGCGGCGAGGAGCGCGGTGACCGGACGGGCATCCACCGGCGGTCGTCGCAACGCGGTGAGGGTGGACCCGTCCATGGTGATGATCGGCACCAATTCGACCGACCCGTCCGGGAGCGTGAGCCGCACCTCTGCCGAGCCCTCAGAAGCCTCGATGCCCGTCAGGGTGAGCGTGATCGTCCGGTCGACCGGGAATCCTCCGGGGGCGGCCAGCCAGAACCCCCCCGGGGTGGCCGTATCGATCGGGGCCTCGTTCCCGAGCTCGATGGGGTGGACGAAGACGGGAACCGAGTCGATCGTGACGGTGAGTTCTCCCGGTCCCGTCGGCCACTGGTCGGGGGCCGCGGTCCACGCCCAAGCACCCAGCAGGAGCGCGAGTACCACGGGCCACACCCGTCTGACGGAGGCCCGGCGGCCTGCGCTGTTCACCCCCAGATCCTACGCCCCAGGACGCGAGGTACCGATCCCGATCAGGCGCGGAAGACCGGAACCAACTCGACAAGGGTGCCGTTCCCCATGCCGTGGAGACCGTTGCTCGCTGCCGATGACGGCCGACGACCGACACGAGGACGACGGATTGCGCCACGGCCGCCACCACCATCCACACTGGCTCTACTCGAGGAGGTGGCGTGGAATGTCGGCGACCCGTGACCGGAGCCACTCGCCGAGTCCCTTGGCCTGGGCGTCCAGTCGCAGGGTCGAGCTCACTCCCTCGTCGAGGAGATCGCGGATGAGGAAGTGCACGGCGCGCAGGCGCGGGAACTCGTCGCGCGTGACCTCGAGGTCGGTGGTCTCGGGGAGGAGCTGGCGGAGCATCTCAGTCGTCAGGAATGTCCGGAGCCAGGGGTAGGCGGCGTCACTTCGTACGAACACCCCGAGGTTGGCGTGACCGCCCTTGTCCCCGGCCCTGGCCCCGACCACCGACCCGAGCGGGGCTCGCATGGTGTCGCCGGCGTCGTAGGCGGGGATCTCCACGGGCGGGACGTCCGCTTCGAACCATTCGCCTGGGTCGGTCTGGGCGATGGGGACCTCCTCCCCTCCCAGCCGGAGGACCTCGTGTATCGCGCCCCGGTCGATGATCGCCGGCCAGTAGCGGGCGAACGGCTTGCCCGGGCCCGGGGGCCACGCCCCGAACATGCCGGGGATCGAGCCAAGGGCTGTGTGGATGATCGTGTCGGCGAAGGCTCGGCCCACCTTGTCGGGATCACGGTCGGCGACGGAGATGCGCAGCCAACTGACAGCGGCGTCGTTGGTGGTGGGATCGTCCACCCCGGCTCCGATGACCGAGATCGAGACCTCCTCGAAGTCGCTCGGTGCGAACTCGCAGGCGTCCCAGACCTGGCGCTGGACGAGGTCAGCCTTGGCGGCCTGGTTGGGGCCGGTGAGTCCGATCTGGAACGAGTTCTTGAAGCCGCCGGCATACCCCGCCGCCACCTTCAGGGTCGGAGGGGGAGGTTCCCCTTTCGCGCCTGACAACCGCACTCGGTCCTTGGCGATCTCCTCGATCCCGATGCTGTCGAAGCGAACGGTGACGTCGGGGTTCAGGTAGCGAGACCCGTTGATCTCATAGAGGAGTTGGCTTGTCACCGTCCCCGTCGACACCTCACCCCCGGTGTTGTCGTGCTTGCCGACGACGACGCTGCCATCGTCGTGGATGTCGACCCACGGGAAGCCGGGATGGGTCATGTCGGCGATCTCGTCGAAGAAGGAGTAGTTGCCGCCGGTGGCTTGGCATCCGCACTCGATGATGTGGCCGCCCACCACCGCACCGGCCAGTCGATCCCAATCGTCCCTCGCCCACCCGTGCCACCAGGCGGCCGGTCCGCTGGTCAGGGAGGCGTCGGTGACCCGCCCGGTGATCACGATGTCGGCGCCTCGGTGAAGCGCCTCGGTGATGCCCCACCCGCCCAGGTAGGCGTTGGCGGTGAGTATCTCCTTGGCCCGATCACCCAGTGGCTCGCCGGTGTCGAGGTGGGCGAGCGGGTGGCCTGCGGCCTGGAGGTCTGCCAGCCGTCCGACGATGTCGTCGCCGGTGATGGCCGCCACCGACGGGGAGAGGCCGAGCTTGGCCGCCACCTCTTCAACTGCCTCCGCGCAGCCGACCGGGTCGAGGCCTCCGGCGTTGACCACGATCTTCACGCCCCGGTCGAGGCAGACTCCGAGGATCTCTTCGACGAGTGGAATGAACGTCCTGGCATAGCCGACATGGCGCTGGCGAACCCTGGCCATGATGAGCATCGTGAGCTCGGCGAGGTACTCCCCCGTGAGGACATCGATGGGACCCCCATCGAGTTGCTCACGGGCTGCCGATGGGCGATCCCCGAACATCCCGGCGAAGTTGGCGATTCGGATCGGGCGCATCAGACGATGGTACCGAACCCACCGATCGGTTCTCCTCGTCCGGGTCAGGAAACTGCGATGCGACTCCGCATCATGCGGTCATAGAGGCGAGGCGCCAAACGCGACACGGCCCAGGCCAGGCGAGCCGTCATCGTGGGGAGCACCAGCCTCCTCCGGGCGAGCATCCCCGACACGATGATCGCTGCGATTCGTTCCGGGCTGATGACACCTCCCGTGGTCGACCACGCACCGGACGGACCATCGACCCGATGGGCCGCCCGCTCCTCGATGCCGGTGCGGACGAACGATGGGCAGACGATGGTGATCGAGAGCCCGGTCCCGGCGGTCTCGGCCCTGAGGCTGTCGAAGAAGCCGTGGAGCCCATGCTTGGAGGCGGCGTAGCCGGTCCTATGCACGAGGGGCGCGAAACCCGAGACGCTCGAGAGGACGGCGATCCTTCCCTGCCGGGCGACCAGGCCCTCCAGGGCCGCCTTGGTGACGGCGATGGTGCCGGTGAGGTTGACGTCGATCACTTGGGTGAGCGCTTCCATCGGGACGCCCTTGAGCGGCCCGAGGGCAGTGATCCCATGCGCGAGCACCAACCCATCGAGTTGGCCGACCTCGCCGAACACCCGCGCGACAGCCGCGTGATCGGTCACGTCGACTGCGTGGGCCTCACCTGCGAGCGCGTCGGCGGTGAGGTCGAACGCGATCACCTCCACTCCCCGGGAGCGGAGCTCGGCACACACGGCCCTCCCGATTCCTCCGCCGGCCCCGGTGACTGCGAAGCGGAGGTCCGTGGGCTCCTCAGGCATTGCCGTTGATGAAGGATCGGAACGCCTCGAGCGAGGTCTTCGACGGCGAGTATCCGAACTCCTCCTTGAGGCGTCGGTTGGCGAGGACGGGCCGGTAGCGCAGGAAGTCGACCTGCTCCGGGCCGTAGGGCGCGAGGCGGAGCGGATGGAGGATCGACAATGCGCCCTTGACGAGGCCGGCCGGCAGCGGGACGTACCGCTTCTGCATCTCGGCCGCGAGCTCACGGAGGGGGATGGCCCCATCGCCAGCCAGGTTGAAGCAACCCTCCTTCCTCTCCAGGCACCCTCGGACGATGATCGCCACCACGTCGGTGTCCCAGATGAAGACGAAGGGCGTCGGTGACCCCTTGATCCCGAGCACCGCTCGGCGCTCGAAGAGCGCGGTGAGCTGGTTGTGGACACTGCGCCCGAGGATCGTGCCAGGGCGGAGGACGAGTTGGCCGAGGTCGGGATGGTCCGAGCGATACCGGGCCAGCATCTCCTCGACCAATCGCTTGTGGTCGGAATACGCGAACTCGGGATTCCCCCGCAGGGGGTCGTCCTCGTCTATCCAATCGGGGTTGTCGGGGTGGTACCCGTAGGCCGCGCCGGACGAGGTGACCGTCACGTGCCGGACACCGGCCTCGATACAGGCCCTCATCACGTTGCGGGTTCCCTCGACGTCCACGGCGCGCAGGAACGCTCGGGTGTGGTGGGGTTGCGGAGAGACGATTGCTGCCAGGTGGACGACCCGATCGATTCCCTCGAGTCGTATGAGATCGGCAAGCGCACCGTCCCTGACATCCATCACCCGGTGGTTGGGGGACGATCGCCGGTGGCGTACATCGATGCCGACAACCCGCTCCACCGCCGGGTTGACTGCCAGGTGGTCCATGACTTGTCGGCCGATGAACCCGGCTGCGCCGGTGACGAGGACCCGAGCATGGGCCGGGGAGCGGTTGCCTTCCGTGTCGGTCACGCGGCCTCGGGGATGGGGACAGGTCGCCGGCGCCAGTACGAAGCAACGGTGAGCCCGCTGATCAGGTGCCAAACACCCCACCACGCAGCGATGATCGCCATTCCTCCGAGGCCGTCGAAGAAGCCGAAGATGAGGACCAGGGCGAGCGCCGAGTTCTGGATTCCGACCTCGATCGAGATCGCCCTGGCGTCGTACCGATGGTTGCCGGTGCCCCGTGCCGTCCAGTAGCCGAGCGCCAGGGCCACGCCGTTGTGGAGTGCCACCGCGAAGGCGACAGCCCCGACGTTGTCGAGGAACTGCTGCCAGTTGCCCGCCAGGGCCCCGACGATGAACAGGCCGAACAGGATGAGCGAAGTCCTGCGCATGGGGGCACGCAGCTTGGCGGCGAGATCGGGGCGGTTGGCCACCAGCAGCATCCCGAGTACGAGCGGGATGCCGAGGATGAGAAGGATCGTCACGAAGAGATCGACCGGGTCGAGACTCACCTCGGTGAGGATCGCCTTGGTTCCTTCGTTCCGATTACCCCAGAAGGCAAGATTGAAAGGAGTGGCCACGATGGCGAGGGCGGTCGAGATGGCGGTCATGCTGACGCTCATCGCGGCGTTCGACTTCGAGTAGGACGCGAGGAAGTTCGAGAAGTTCCCGCCCGGGCAGGCAGCCACCATCAGCATTCCGAGGGCGATCGAGGGAAGGGGGTCGATGACCTGGATGAGCAGGAACGTGAAGGCGGGGAGGAGGATGAACTGTGCGCCGAGGCCGATGAGCGGACCCCTCGGGTCACGGACCACCCGCTTGAAGTCTTCCGTACGGATGTCGAGTGCGACCCCGAACATGATCAGCCCGATGAGGACGTTGAGGAGGGTCAACGTCGTCGTGCTGAAGTTGAGTTGTACCTGGTCGATCATCTCCACGGGCATCGTCCTCTGTGTCTGGGGCGTCAGCCCTTTGGTTCCTGGTGCATGTCCTTGAAAGTCCGGAGGGCGGGTGCCCACATGTGGGCCACCGGGTCAACATCGACGTGGATCACTGCCGGCAGCCCGGAGGCGACGGCCCGTTCGAGGGCGAGGCTGAGTTCGGACTCCTCGGTGACCCGTTCGCCGTGCGCTCCCATGGACCTCGCGAGGTCGTCGAAGCGGGTCTCGGTGAAGTCGGCATTGATCGTCTCCTCCTCGGAGAGGGACTTGCGCACGATGGTCTTCACGGGTTTGAGTGCGAACTGCTGGGTCATCTTCACCATCCCCCACTGCAGGTCGACGAAGACGATCCAGATCACGGGAAGGGCGTTCCGCACGGCGGTCTCGATCTCCTGGGGATGGAAGCCCATTGCTCCGTCGCCGATGAGGCAGACAACACGGCGACTCGGAGCCGCCACCTGGGCGCCGAGCGCCTGGCCGATCCCGGCGCCGAGCATCCCGAACTTGTAGGTCGCCAGGACCGAGTTGGGGTGGCGGGTCTGGTGGTAGAAGTGCGACCAGACCGTGGTGTTGCCCCCGTCGAAGACCCAGATCGTGTCATCGGGCATGACCTCCTGGGCAACGGCCGGGATCCTGCCCGGGCTCACGCCAGCCTTGGGCTTCTCCGCCTTCTTGTCCAGCTTGGCCCGCTCGTTCGCCTCCGGCCCGCTCCAACTGTCGGGCTGGACAATGATCGGTCGACCGGCGGCGAGGGTGTCCTGGAGTCGACGCAGGAAGACCCTGGCATCGGCCACCACCCCCAGGTCGATGGGACGGGTGGCCCCGATCGAGTCGTCGTCGATATCGACCTGGATGACCTTCTGCTCCGACGCCTTCGCCCAGTAGGGGGGTTTCCCCCACCAGTCGGTCTCCCCCAACCTGGAACCGAGGACGAGCACCACATCGGCAGCGTTCCGGAGTCGGTGGTAGACGTCGATCTGGGTCATCGGGACCGAGAGCGGGTGGGTCTCGGGGACCGAGCCCCGCCCGCCCCAGCTGGTGGTGATCGGGGCTCCCAGCTTCTCTGCCACAGCCTGCAGTTCCCCATGCGCGCGGGCGTGGATCACGCCAGTACCGGCGTGGATGAGCGGGCGGGCCGCGCCGGTGAGGAGACGAGCGGCCTGCTGCACCTGCACCGGGTCGGGTTCGAGGGGGTCGATTCTCCGGTAGGAGCCGGGGGTGCCCAGCGACCGGTCGTCAAAGCGGTCGGCCACGTTCATGATGTCCTCGGGCACGTCGACGTGGACGACGCCGGGTCGACCCGACCACGCCACGCGGAACGCTCGCCGCATCATCTCCGGGATGCGATCCCGGCTCGGGACCGCCTGCGACGACTTGGCCATCCGGCCGATGACCCCGGTCTGGTCGAAGTATTGGAACGTGCCACCACGCTCGGGGTAGGAGATGCCGCTGCGTCTCGCAGAGGTGATGAGGAGGACGCGGTGTCCTTCACCCTGCTCGACTGCCACACCCGGGAGGGCGTTGGCCACGCCGGGTCCGTTGGAGGCAATCGCCACTCCGAGTCGCCCGGTGATGCGCGACCAGGCCCCGGCCATGTGCAGGGCCGACGACTCGTGTCGAGGGGAGACGAGTCGGATCCCGTTCTCCGAAAAGGCGCTGTAGAGGCCGAAGTACGTCCCATCGACGATGCCGAAGACGACCTCGACACCCTCGGCGGCGAGCATCTTGGCGACGATCCCGCCACCCGTCACGTTGGCCATGCGTCCTCCAGACCCGGCACCACCCCGGTCGAACGTCTCGACCCGTGCCCGGCCCAAAGCTAGCGCTCTGCGCGAGCGGTCCCCGTCTACGACGGACGGAGCGCTCAGGCCCCAGGTTGGAAGATCATGAGGACGAGGAGGGCCAGGAGCAGAAGGAGGTCGAGGCGCTGGACCATGCTCGTCTTTCGGAGGTCGGCGACGAGTTCATCGGTGACCCCATCGCTCTCGAGTCGAGCAACGAAGCCCTTCTCCTTGCGGGCGAAATAGGCGATACCGACGACCATTCCCACCAACCAGATACCGAGTGACGCCGAGATCCAGGTGTCAGCCCAATCGAGGTGGTCGCTCCCCAGGATGAGGACGACCGCGCTGAGCGCAACGAGCGGGACGACGATCGGGTAGATCCGACTCGACGTCTGCTGGACCCGGATGTGGGTCCGAGCCCAGGTGTCCCGGCCCCCCTTCCCGGCAATCGCAACCATCGACTCGCCGTACATGGCGCCTCCCATCCAGATGGCACCAAGCAACACGTGCAGGAAACGAACGAACTCCATGACATGACTCCTTCCCGGGTTGGGTGCGATCATATCCTTTCGAGACCGAGGCCCCGGGTTTCTGGGGTCGAGGGGTTCCTCAGTCAGCCCCTTCAGGCGTGGCGGGAACGGAACTCCTCCATGAACCCGACAAGGGACGCCACTCCTTCTTCGGGCATTGCGGCGTAGAGCGAAGCACGGATCCCCCCCACGCTGCGGTGGCCCTTGAGACCCGGCATTCCCCGGGACGTGGCCTCGGCCACGAACGCACCCTCGAGCTCCTCGGTCGGGAGTCGCCAGACGACATTCATGTGGGACCGATCAACCACCGCCACCGGGGAGCGAAACCAGCCATCGGAGCCGTCGATGGCGGCGTAGATCGCCGCAGACTTACGGGCGGCGGAGGCCTCGGTGGCGGCGATGCCACCCCGGGCCTCCATCCACTTGAGCACCTTGCCGGTCATCCAGATCGTGAACACCGGTGGCGTGTTGTACATCGACTCCTTGGCGGCGTGGATCGAGTACCGCAGATAGGCAGCGAGGTCGCTGTTCGCCGATGCGACCGCCGACTTGCGGATGTAGACCACCGCCATCCCTGCCGGCCCGAGGTTCTTCTGGACGCCTCCGAACACCACGTCGACCCTGTCCCACGGGATGGGTCGGGCGAGGTACTCGGACGACATGTCGATCACGAGCGGGGCCTCGACCCTGGGCCAGTCGGGGTACCGGATGCCCCCAATGGTCTCGTTGGAGCAGATGTGGAGATAGCGAGAGCCAGGCGCCACGTCGATCTCATCGGAGGTGGGCATGCGGGAGTAGCCGGTGGCCGCCCCATCCCATGCCGACCGCAGGTCGCCGTGGTGCAACCCGTCGGAGAGCGCACCCTGCGACCACGACCCGGTCACCGCCACCGAGCCGAACCGCCCATCACCCAGGAGGTTCATGGGCAGCATGGCGAACTGGAGCGTGGCGCCACCCTGGACGAAGAGCACGTCGAAGTCATCGGGGGCGCCGGCCACCGACCGTGCCAGTCCAAGTGCTTCGGCGTGGACGGCGGAGTACTCCTTCCCGCGGTGACTCATCTCGATGAGTGAGGCGCCGACGCCGTGGTAGTCCACGAACTCGGCTTGGGCCTCCTCGAGAACCTCGAGGGGGAGCGTGCAAGGACCGGCAGCGAAGTTGAAGACGCGCGACATGGGGGGAGACTATCCGCCACCGCGTGGCTGTCTGCCTCTGCCGGCGGCTCAGGTGAACAGGGCGAGCAGCAGGCCGATCACCACGATGACCCCCACCACCCCGGCCACCCAACCAGTCCATCCAGGGGCGCCGACGGGCGGGTCGGGTGCCGGGACCCCGAGGATGAGCGTGGCGTCCGCCAGTCGTGCCGGGTCGACCATCAGCCGATGATCAGCCATCTCCTGCATCGCCGAGAAGTCGGCCACCCGGCACTCGATGCCGGCAGCCTCCAACTCGGCCCGGGCCAGTTCGGCATCCGCCGCCAGCGAATAGGAGGTGAGTTCTCGCACCTCCCGAGGCTACCGAGGGGGAATCCCGGGCGGGGAGACCGGCAGGGAGGCGCGGTACCACGAGGCGCGTTTCGATACCGTGCTAACTTCAGGCTCGTGCCGGTCATCACCTCGCGCGTCAGCCCGACCTCCGAGGACTTCGTCCAGGCTCGGGCGGAGAACCTCGCGGTCCTCGCCGAGTTGGAGAAGCTCATGGAGGAGTCGCGGGCCGGTGGCGGACCCAAGTATGTCGCTCGCCACCGCGAACGCGGGAAGCTCCTCGTCAGGGAGCGGATGGAGCTCCTCCTCGACCGGGATTCCCCGTTCTATGAGCTGAGTCCGATCGCCGGGTGGGGGCAGAACGTCCCGATCTCGGGGAGCAACGTCACCGGCATCGGTGTCATCGAGGGTGTCGAGTGCATGCTCACCGGGCACGATGCCACCATCCGGGGCGGGGCATCGAACCCGATCAGCCTGGCCAAGACCCTGCGGGCGCAGGACATCGCGATCGCCAACCGCCTCCCCCTCGTGAACCTCGTCGAGTCGGGGGGCGCCGACCTTCCCACGCAGGCCGACATCTGGCTCCCGGGCGGGAAGTGGTTCCGCAATCTCACGAACATGTCGAAGGCCGGGATACCGACGGTGGCCATCGTGTTCGGGAACTCCACCGCCGGCGGGGCGTATGTCCCCGGGATGTGTGACTACGCAGTGATGATCAAGGACCGCTCGATGGTCTTCCTCGGCGGCCGGCCGCTGGTCAAGATGGCGACCGGCGAGGATGCCACCGAGGAGGAACTGGGCGGCGCCGACATGCATTGCCGGGTCTCGGGGGTCGGCGACTACTTCGCCGTGGATGAGTTCGACGCGCTCCGCATCGGCCGGGAGATCGTTGCACACCTCAACTGGCGCAAGGCGGGATACGGACCGATGCGTGCCCCGATCGAACCACTCTACGATGCCGAGGAGCTCCTGGGCATCGTCCAGTCCGATCTCCGGAAGCCCTACGACATGCGGGAGGTCCTCGCCAGGGTCGTCGACGGGTCCGAGATCGATGAGTACAAGCAGCTCTACGGGCAGTCCCTTCTCACCTGCTGGGCCCACATCCACGGCTACCCGGTGGGGGTCATCGCCAACCAGCAAGGTGTGCTGTTCTCCGAGGAGGCCCAGAAGGCCACGGAGTTCATTCAGCTCTGCAACCAGTACGACCAGCCGATCATCTTCATCCACAACACCACGGGGTACATGGTTGGCACCGAGTATGAGCAGGGCGGGATCATCAAGGACGGGGCCAAGATGATCAATGCCGTGGCCAACTCGACGGTCCCGCACATCGCGATCATGGCCGGTAGTTCCTACGGCGCCGGTAACTACGGGATGTCGGGCCACGCGTACCGGCCCCGCTTCATCGTCGGATGGCCCACCTACAAGGGGGCGGTGATGGGAGCGGAGCAGTTGTCGGGCGTCCTGAGCATCGTTGCCAGGGAGAGTGCCGAGTCGATGGGGCGCGAGTTCGATGAAGAGGCCGACGCGCAACGCAAGGCCCTCATCCATGCCCAGATCACCCATGAGGAGTCCGCCTTCTACAACTCCGGGCGTGTCCGCGACGACGGCCTCATCGACCCCCGCGACACCCGTACCGCGTTGGGGATCCTCCTCAGTGCAGTCCATTCGGCCCCCGTCAAGGGAACCAACGAGTGGGGCGTCTTCCGGATGTGAACCGGGGCGAAGAACGAAGAACGGAGAACGAAGAACGATGATCCAGAAGGTCTTGATAGCGAATCGGGGAGAGATCGCTCGCCGCATCATCGCGACCTGCCACGAGATGGGCATCGCAACGGTCGCCGTGTTCTCCGATCCCGACGCCGACGCTCCCTTCGTCCACGAGGCCGACCAGGCCGTGGCACTGGGCGGGTCGTCCGCCGCTGACTCCTACCTTCGGGTCGATGCCCTGCTCGAGGCCGCCCGACGGACCGGTGCCGATGCCGTTCACCCCGGCTACGGGTTCCTCGCCGAGAACGCCGAGTTCGCCCGGGCGTGTGCCGAGGCGGGTCTCACCTTCATCGGCCCGAGTCCGGACACGATCGAGTCGATGGGATCCAAGCTCGAGTCGAAACGCCTCATGCGGGAAGCCGGGATCCCCACACTCCCCTCACGGGAGATCGACCCTGCTGACGCCACTGCCGTCATCGAAGCCGGTGAGGAGATCGGGTACCCCGTGCTGGTCAAGGCGTCAGCTGGTGGGGGTGGCAAGGGCATGCGCATCGTGCGAGCCTCCGGGGACCTCGTCGAAGCAGCCATGGGAGCGGCCCGGGAGGCCGCATCGTCGTTCGGGGACGCAACCGTGTTCCTCGAGAAGTACCTCGACGCGCCGCGCCACGTGGAGATCCAGATCTTCGGTGACGTCCACGGCACGGTGATAAGTCTCTTCGAGCGCGAGTGCTCCATCCAGCGGCGCCACCAGAAGATCATCGAGGAGTCGCCCTCCCCGGCCCTCGACACCGACCTGCGCGCCAGGATGAGCGAGGCAGCCATCGCCGCCGGGAAGGCCGTCGGCTACGTCGGCGCCGGCACGGTGGAGTTCCTGCTCGACGCCACTGGCGACTTCTACTTCCTCGAGACGAACACCCGTCTCCAGGTGGAGCACCCGGTGACCGAGATGGTGACGGGCCTGGACCTGGTCCGCCTCCAGGTCATGGTTGCGGAAGGGGAGCGCCTCCCGCCCGATGCCACCGAGGCGAAGTTGCAGGGCCATGCGATCGAAGCCCGTCTCTATGCCGAGGACCCGACCAACTCCTTCCTGCCCGTCACCGGGACCGTGCACTCCTTCTGGGTGACCGACCAGGTCCGGGTCGATTCGGCTGTCGAGGAGGGTTCGGTGGTGAGTGTCCACTACGACCCGATGATTGCCAAGGTGATCGCCTGGGCGCCGACCCGTCACGAGGCCGCCCGGGTGCTCGCCTCCGCCTTGGCCGGGGCCGAGATCCACGGGCTGAGGACGAACCGAGAACTCCTCGTACGCATCCTGCGGGAGGAGGAGTTCCTCGCCGGGAGAACCGACACCCACTACCTCGAGCGCCATGATCCCGGTGAGCTCGGCCGGGCCCTCACTCCGGACGAGGCGATCCGCCACCATGCGCTGGCAGCAGCGCTCCATGCCCAGGCCGAGCGGAGGCGGACGACCGGGGCCCTGGCAGCGGTCCCTTCGGGGTGGAGGAACTCACCCTCGCAGCTGCAAAGGACGGTGTTCCGGGTCGGTTCGCGGGAGATCGAGACGGGGTACCTCTTCACAAGATCGGGCCTGACCGCCGAGGTAGATGGGGTTCGGTACGGCCGCGCCCTCCTCGTCGAGGAGAGCGTCGACGGGGTCCTCCTCCGACTCGATGGAGTCCAGGAGTTCTACACGGTCACCCGCGTCGGGACCACGTGGTACGTCGACAGTTCCGAAGGGTCCACCACGTTGGTGGAGATGCCGCGCTTCCCCGGCCAGGAGGTGGAGGAGCACACCGGGTCACTCCTCGCGCCGATGCCCGGCAAGGTCATCCGGGTCGCCGTCGCGGAGGGAGACGCCGTCGCCCGCGGGCAAACGCTGGTGGTGGTCGAGGCGATGAAGATGGAGCACTCCGTGAAGTCCCCCACCGACGGGACGGTCACAGCAGTCCGCATCGTCGAGGGCCAACAGGTCGACGCCGACCAAGTGATGGTCGTCGTTGAAGACGACAACGCCGGGGCGGCCGACCCCGACTGACCGGAGGGTCAGCGTCAGTGCCGGTGGTGAGCGATGCCCCCGTGCGGATCCAGCAGGCTGTCCGGGTCGACGTGAATGAGGGTCGTCACCGGGCAATCGAAAGCGTGGTGGAGTTCGTGCTCGACCGCCGATGCGATCTCGTGGCCCTCGGCGACGGTGAGCATCGAGTCGACGACCACCGCGACGGACACGTGTAGCAGGTGCCCCTGCCACCGGACCCGGAGGTCATCGACCCGCCGGACGCCGTCGACGGAGGACGCCACTGCCTCTGCCCGGTCGACGAGCCCAGGCTCAACGCCATCGAGCAATCTCCTGAGGATGCTGCGACCAGATCGGTAGAGGAGCCGAAGGATGAAGACGCCCACCATCAAGCCGGCGGCGGGGTCGACCCAACGGACGTCGAGTGCGGCTCCGACCCCGGCCGCCACCACCGCCAGCGATGTGAAGGCGTCAGCCCGGGCATGCTGACCATCCGCGACGAGGGCCTCCGAGTTGATGGAGCGGCCAACCCGAATCCGATAACGAGCGACAAGCTCGTTGCCGGCGGCGCCGACCACACCCGCGGCGATCACCCATGGGATGTGGTCCATGAGGCGCGGCTCGATCAGGCGACGTAGCGACTCCCAAACGATGAACACAGCTGAACCGGCGATCGCCATCACTATGAGCAGCCCCGCAGCATCCTCGGCCCGGTGGAAGCCATGGGTGTACCGGCGTGTGGGTGTCCGGCAGGCCAAGGAGAAGGCGATCCAGAGAGGGATCGCGGTGAGGGCGTCGGCGAGGTTGTGCACCGTGTCCGAGAGCAGAGCGACCGATCCGGAGAACAACACGACGACCGCCTGCAGAGCAGCGGTGGCACCAAGGCCGATAAGGGAGAGCTTGGTTGCCCTGATTCCCTCCGCGCTGTTAGTCGAGAGCGTCCCAAGAGCCGGGCCTCGATCATGGTTGTGGCCCAGGAAGTGCCGCATCCGATGCAGCATGCCGTCGGCGTGGTCGTGGTCGGCGGACGGCTCGGTGGGGTTCGGGAGGTGGTCCATCACGCATCACGCTACCCCCGATCAGCCACCACCAACTCACGGTCAACCGGGTAGGCCCCGGTTCGAGACGAGGTCGTCGATTGCGCGATGTAACCGACCTCACCAGCCCTGGGTCTGACACCTCACCACGCTGTCTCAAGGAGAGACCAATGGCCGTCGAGATCGAGGCCACCCGGTATCGGTGCACGGAGTGCCACAGGGTCGTCTACGGCTACGTACCGGAACGCTGCTGCGAGTTCACGATGCTGGCCGAACCACACCCGGAGCGGAAGTAGCCGCCGTTCAGGCGGGGGCAGGACGCATCCGCCAGGTGTCCAGCGTCGCCTGGATGCCCTCCCGAACCCGCTGGAGGACCTCGGAGGGATCCTCCTCGCCTGACCGATCGATCGGGTCGAGGAACCGGATACGGAGGTCGACACCCCACGGCACCGGCAGGAACCGGTTCTTGAGCAGCTGCCAGGACCCGTCGATGGCAACCGGAACGACCTTCAGGTCGGGGGCCGCCTCCATCAGCGCGACGAATCCAGCCTCCTTGAAATCCCGCAGGTTCCCGTCCCGCGATCGGCTTCCCTCCACGAAGATCACCGGCGAGGCCCGCTTCTCGCGGGCAGACCGCCCGAACTCCCTGAGCCTCTCCACGGCGTCGGTCCCCTTGGCGCGATCGATGATGAGGTGTCCTCCGGCGCGAACGTTGAAGGACACCATCGGGATCCACTTGGCGAGTTCCCGCTTGGTGACGAACTTGGGGAAGTTGGACCGGAGTGTGCCGCCGATGAGCGGGATGTCCACCAGGCTTTGGTGGTTCGATACCAGGAGATAGCTCTCCCCCTCCTCGACCCGGTTCGAGCGCTCCACCGAGATCCGAGCACCCGACGCCCTGAAGACGGGGACCAGTGCCGCCTGGGCCCATTGGGCCACCACCGACATCGCGCGTACCCCGAACAGCCGCACCACGCGCAGGATCGGGTCGGCGATGGCCAGTACCGCACCGAATCCGATCAGCGTCGGGATCGTCGTGAGCCAATCCCTGGTCTTCCGCAGCGCCTCCATCATGCCAAGTCTACGAAGCCAACGCCGCAATTGGTTCAGGCGGGACGGAGGTCGAAGCGAGGTAGGAAGAACTGCACCGAGGGTCCAATGAGCACCGCGAACACGAGCGTGCCCATGCCCGCCACTCCCCCGAGCAGCCACCCGATGCCGAGCACCGAGACTTCGATGATCGTGCGAGCAACCCTGATCGACAGCCCCTTGCGGGCCAAGCCGGTCATCACACCGTCCCGCGGACCCGGTCCGAGCGCAGCCCCGATGTAGAGGCCGGAACCGAGGCCGATGATGAGGACACCACCGACCATGTAGATCCAGCCGGCGAGACCCGGGGCATCCGGGAGGAGCGCCAAGCCGATGTCGATCGCCGGGCCGATGATGAGGACGTTCAGCACGGTCCCAACACCCCACCGCTCCTTGAGGGGAATCCACAAGAGAAGGACGACGATCCCGGTGAGCACGGTGATCGTCCCCAGGGAGAGCCCGGAGCGAACGCTCACGCCCTGGTGGAAGACCATCCACGGGGAGAGCCCCAGATCCGCCTTCACCATCAGCGAAATGCCCAGACCGAACGCGAAGAGCCCCAGCACGAGCTGCACGAGGCGACGCGGTCGCCGATCGGACGGGAAGGGGAGCATGGAGGGAGGAGCCTACGAGAACGGACGACGGACGACGGACGACGGACGACGGACGACGGAACTTCTACTTCTACCGGAGTGGATCCGGGTGGCCGCTCCTCTGGGTAGATGTCGACGGAGATGCGCTCTCGGGCTCGTGCTCGGGCTCGTGCCTATTGGTTGAGCTCGAGGTCGACGTTGATGCTCGTGCTCATGCCCACGCTCGCAGCCCTCCTACCCCAACATGAGTCGCCTTCGGCGAGGATGCGGGGGCCCCGTCCTCCCACCTCCGGTGGGAGGACGGACAAGGGGAGCCGACTCCCTTCTTGGGCTGACGTCGACGTTCTGGCCCGGGCTCGTGCTCGTGCCCGTCTCTTCTCTCTAGTCTCGCCCCATGCGGTCGTTCATCACCCACTCGGTTCCGGTGGCGGGAGGGAGGCTCCGAGCCATCCAGTGGGGGCCGGACCCGGGGAAGGCACGCGCCACCGTGATCGCGGTCCACGGCATCACTGCCTCCTCCCGGAGCATGCTCGCCGTGGCAGAGGCCATCGACCCGGATGTCTGCCTGGTCGCGGTCGACCTGCGAGGGCGGGGTGACTCCAACGAACTCCCCCCACCGTACGGCCTCGAGGTGCACGCCCACGACATGGCGGCTGTCGCCGAGCACCTCGGGGTCGACGCCTACATGATGCTCGGCCACTCGTTGGGGGCCACCGTCGCCGTCACGAGCGGTGCCCTGTACCCGAACCACGTGCGTGGCCTCCTCCTCCTCGACGGTGGAATGCCATGGCAGGTGCCTCCGGGGGTGGACCCGGATGCGCTCCTCGAGGCGGTCGTCGGTCCGGCGATCGCTCGTCTCTCGATGACATTCGAGTCGATGGAGGCGTACTTCGACTTCTGGAGGGTGCACCCCTCCTTCGCCGATACCTGGAACGAGGTGGCCGAGGAGTACTTCCGCTACGACGTCGAAGGGGAGGCCCCGGCCATCCGGCCCCGCGGCAACGAAGCGGCGATCCGCAAGGACAGTCGGGATCTCCTGGCCGACCACGGTGATGCTCGGATCATCCTCGGCCTCACCCAACCAATCGAGTTCCTCCGCGTGGAGCGAGGCGTGATGAACGAACCACCCGGCCTGGTCCCCCTCGGCATCTGTCAGCCGGTGGTGGACGCCATGGACAACCTCGTCATGACGTCGGCCGACTTCAACCACTACTCGATCGTCACCACCGAGGCGGGCGCCACGCTGGTGGCCCAACTCCTGGAGCGAGTCCTGGGAAGGATCTGAGGAACGAGGTACGAGGAGCGAGATTTGAACGTCCTGCTTCGTACTGCCTGCTCCGTTCTCCGTTCTCCGTCCTCCGTCCCTCTTCAGGCCAGCAGCACCACCGCGCCGATGCCGAGAAGCACCCCGGCCACCTGGACCGGGGCGGGGCGCTCCTTCAGGTAGAGCACGGCTGCGGTGACCGTGAACACCGGGTACAGGCTGCCGAGAACTGCCACCACCGACAGCGGACCCCGCTGGGCGGCGAGCACCACGAACACGTTCGCCAGCATGTCGAGTACCCCCGACACAAGGATCCACCGTACGTAGTCCTTCACCGGCGGCCAGCGGTCCGACCCTGCGAGCCCCAGGGAGAGAGCGATCGAGACCGTCCGCGCCGGCACGAGCGGCCACAGGCCGGCTGCCTCCGAAGTGAACGACATCGCCGCGAAGAACGTGCCGAAGAACACGCCCGCCGCCATCGCCATCCACACCGGTCGCCGATCGACCGATACCTCGCTCGGCTGCCACGTCACCGCCACCACCGCGCCCAGGGCCAACCCGATGCCCAACACCTGCGAACCGCCGAGCGTCTCCCCCCGCGCCAGCCCGACACCAACGGAGAACACCGCCCCGGTGGCAGCCGAGACGGGCGCCACCACCGACATCACCCCCGTGGCGAGGGCGCGATACAGGAGGTTGAGTCCGATCACCCCGGCCGATCCTGCGAGGGCGCCGAACGCGAGGTCCTGCAGACCCACGGACGTCGCGGGGACCATGATCAGGCCGCCGGCCAGGACCACGACACCGACGGCTTGGGACCACCCGACGACCGCCCAAGCCGATCGAGTCCGCGTGACGAACCCGCCGGCGAAGTCCGCCAGCCCGTACGCGACCGCCGACCCCAGGGCAAGGAGGCTGGGTGTCACGGACGAAGCCGACCCATGAACCGTTCGCGGTCGCGGTCCCAGTCTTCGTGGTCCGTCGCCCCCACCTCCACCTGGCGCAATCGCGCCTTCGTGGCGGCCACCACGTCGGCCTGCAGATCCTGTTGGTGGTCGAGGAGGGTGAGTGCGGCATCGACGGCATCTCCCCGACGAACCACCCGCGTGACCAGCCCGGCCGCCACCGCTTCAGAGGCGGGGATGCGTTCGTTCACATGGAAGAGGCGGGCCACGGTCTGGTGGGGGAGCCTCCCGGCGAGCAGGGTCAAGCCCCCAGGCCGATAGAGCACGCCCAGCTTGGTGGCCGGTATCTCGAAGAAGGCCCGCTCGTCACAGACCCGGATGTCGCACGACATGGCCAGCTCGACGCCCCCACCGACGCAGGCGCCATTGATGGCCGCCAACACTGGGAGCGGGGAGTTGAGGAGGCGGGCCGACATCTCGGCCAGGGTGTCCTCGAGTCCGGTCCCGTGGCTCCGGAGGTCATCGAAGTCAGCGCCGGCACAGAAGACCGCCTCCCCCCCGGTGAGGACGACGCCGCGGGTCCCATCGGCCTCGAACTCCTCGAGGAGGGCCACCAGGCCCGACATCAACTCCACCGACAACGCGTTCCTCCGTTCGGGCCGGTCGAGGGAGACCACCGCAATCGGACCGACGCGTTCGGTGAGGAGCATGAGAAGAGGCTAGAGACAGCACGAGCAGAGCACGAGCACGAGCACGAGCGGCACGGGCGCGGGCACGGGCTCTGGCGGGGGCCTCAACTCGGGCTCGGGCTCGTGCTCGGGTCCCTCTGGGTAGTCTCCCAGGTCGATGATCTCGCCCAGCGAATTCGAGCAACGGCGCGCCAACCTCGTCGAGTCGATGGATGACGACGGGATCGTGCTCCTCCTCGGACACGACCATGCGGCAATGAACTACGCGGGGAACCCGTACCCGTTCCGCCAGGAGCCGAGCTTCCGGTACTTCTTCGGGCTCGACGAGCCGGGGACGGCGGGATGGCTCGACCTCGCGACGGGGGAGCAGCGCCTCTACGGGCACGAACCCGACCTCGACGCCATCATCTGGGAAGGCGACGTCCCCACCCTCACCGAGCGCGCGGAGCCGTTCGGTGCCCTGGCCACTCGGCCGGCCGGCCACCTCGCCGGTGACCTCACCGGGCTCTCGGCCGGGCGTCGCGTCCACGCCCTCCCCCCGGCCCGGTCGGCGACCCGGGACCGTCTGACCGTCCTCCTCGGACACGCTGAGCCCTCGGCCGAGCTCGTCCGGGCAGTCGTCGCACTCCGGGAGGCCAAATCCCCCGCGGAGCTCTCCGAAATAGCCGACGCGGTGGACCGGGCCGGCACTCTTCATAGGCTCGCCATGCGGGAGACGGAGCCAGGGCTCCACGAGTACGACGTCGTCCGCCGACTCCGGGCAACGGCCGCAGCCCACGGATGGGACTGGTCCTACCCGATCATCTTCTCCGTCCGCGGTGAGGTCCTCCACAACCCCGACCATGCCAACCCCATGGAGAGCGGTGACATGATCGTCAACGACAGCGGCGTCTCGTCGTCGTCCGGGTACGCGTCCGACATCACCCGGTCGTTCCCGGTGAACGGTCGCTTCTCGCCGGAGCAGAGGGCCGTGTACGAGATCGTGCTCGCGGCCCAATCGGCCGCCGTCGCAGCGGCCAATCCCCACGCGCCCTACCGGTTGGCGCACGATGCTGCCGGCCGCGCCATCACCGAAGGCTTGTGCGCCATGGGCATCATGCGCGGGAACGTCGAGGAGGCGGTTGCGTACGGTGCCTGCGCGGCGTTCATGCCCCACGGGATCGGCCACATGCTCGGACTCGACGTCCATGACATGGAAGGACTCGGGGAGGACAACGTTGGCTATGACGCCGACCACGTCCGCTCGGCCACCTTCGGCACCCGCAACCTGCGCCTGGGCAAACCACTCCGACCCGGGTTCGTGATGACCGTCGAGCCCGGTGTCTACTTCATCCCTGCGCTCCTCGAACGTTGGCGAGCAGCCGGCACCCATGCCGAGTACATCGACTTCGACGCTGCGCTTCGTCTCTCCACCTTCGGTGGAATCCGTATTGAGGACGTCTTCACCGTCACCGAATCCGGCGCCGAGGTGCTCGGCGCTCCCATCCCGAAGACGATCACCGAGGTCGAGTCGGCCTGCGCCGGTTGATCGACCGGGACGTCGTCAGGCGTCGAGGATCTGCTGCAGATGCGGGGTGAAGAAGCCCGGCTCGAGGAGGAACGAGTCGTGACCCTTCTCGGAATGGACGGTGATCCGCATCGCCTCGATCCCGGCGTGCTTCAACACGCGCACCAGCTTTGTCTGCTCCTCGGGGTAGTAGCAGACGTCCGAGTCGATCGAGAACACGAGGTACTGCTGGTCACCGCAGCCGACGAACAGGTCCTCGAACGCCTCGGCTGACGGATCGACCTCGGCAATGAGGTCGAAGTGCTGCCAGAGCCACATGAGGCGCAGGTAGGTATTGGCATCGAAGCGCTGCAGGAACTTCTGTCCTTGGTACCAGAGGTAGGACTCGAGCGGATGGGTGATCTCATACCCCTCCGGGTGGTCATGGGCGAGCATCACCCCCGCCCGGGCCCGCTCCGCCATGGCATCGAGCGATACGAACGTCTTGTGGCCGATCATCCGTGCCAAGGAGAGACCCCGATCGGGATGCGGTCCGTCGTAGTAGTCGCCCCCGGCGAAGTCAGCGTCGTTGAGGATCGCCACGGTCTGCTCGAAGTTGTGGAGGAACTGCAGGGGCGTGGTTTCGAGGCCCGCCGCCACCGGGATGACGTTGCGGACTCGGTCGGGGTAGGCGGTTGCCAGCACGAGAACGAGCAGGCCGCCCACGGACGCCCCAATGGTGGCGTGGAGGCGGCTGATGCCGAGGTGGTCGAGGAGGACGAGTTGGGAGTTGACGACGTCGATGCACCGGATGTCGGGGAACGACGACCCGTAGGGCCTGCCCGTACTCGGGCTGACGGAGCCTGGGCCGGTGGAGCCGTAACAGCCACCGATGTAGTTGATCGAGATGACGAAGAAACGATCGGTGTCGAGGGCGAGTCCGGGTCCGATGAACCCGCTCCACCACCCCTTCTGGCACTCATCGTTCCACTTGACAACCCCGGGCACCCGCTCGTTCCACCCCGAGGCGTGCTGGCTCCCGGTGAGTGCGTGGAACACGAGGATCGCGTTGTCCTTCGCCGCGTTGAGCTCCCCGTAGGTCTCATAGGCGAGGGTCACCTCATCGAGGCATCCGCCCATGTAGAGGTCGAACGGAAGGGACTCCGACGGAAACTCGAAGAAGTGGGTGGTGGTGGGGCCCACGCCGATGGAGCCGTTCACTCGTCCGCCCCATATCCCTCGCGGCCCAGGAGGGGAACGAAGCGACAGGCCCCCCGCCGGGCGGCGGTGTATCCGTCCGGGGTCCGTGTGACAACCGTGAGCACCTGCGAGGAGCGCGGGCCAACCGGCACCGCCATGCGGCCTCCCACCTTCAACTGGCGGACAAGTGGTGTGGGGACGTTCGGTACTGCTGCTGCCACGACGATGGCATCGTACGGCCCGCGGTCCGGGGCGCCCAACCCCTCGGTGGTCAGGACGACCTCGACGTTCCCGACGCCGGCTTCTGCCAGGGCACGCCGGGCCCTCTCGGCCAATTGCGGACGCACCTCGGTGCTCACCACCGATCGGCAGAGCGATCCGAGCAAGGCCGCTTGGTAGCCCGACCCGGCTCCTATTTCGAGCACATGCTCGTGGCCTGCGAGTTCGAGCGCTTCGAGCATGATGCCGACCATCGACGGCTGCGAGATGGTCTGACCGAGGCCGATCGAGAGGGGAACATCTGCGTAGGCAAGCGCCTCATCGCCGGGATCGACGAAGAGCTCCCTTCGGATGGTGCCGATGGCATCGAGCACCCGGCGATCGGCCACCGATCGACTCACTTCACGAATCAACCGCGCCCTGCGGTCCACCCCAACCTCCCGACGGGCGTCGGAGGAGACCCTACCCCCTCCGACTCCGGTCACTTCGCGGGCCGAGAGCAACCCGCCCCGCCTACGCATGGATGCCGACCACGGCCAGGCGCAGGGCTTGCTCGAAGTCGGCCTTGATGTCGTCGATGTGCTCGATCCCCACAGAGACGCGCACGAGGTCGGGGAGAACACCTGCCGCGATCTGCTCGTCCTCGGAGAGCTGCTGGTGGGTGGTCGAAGCCGGGTGGATGACGAGCGTCTTGGCATCGCCCACGTTGGCCACGTGGGACGCCAGCCGAGTGGCATCGATGAAGGCCTTGCTGCTCTCGAACCCTCCCCGAACGCCGAACGACAGCACCGCTCCATACCCGTTGCGGAGCAGGCGACTGGCTGTCTCGTGTGACGGGTGCGAGGCGAGTCCCGGGTAGTTGACCCACTCGACAAGTTCGTGCTCCTCGAGCCACCGCGCCAATTCGAGCGCATTGTCGACGTGCCGCTGCACCCTGAGGCTCAGTGTCTCCAGCCCTTGCAGGAGCAGGAACGAGTTGAACGGTGACTGCGAGGCCCCAAAGTCACGCAGACCCTCCACCCTGGCCCGGATGGCGAATGCGATGTTCCCGAAGTCGCTTTCGGGATTGAACACGTCGGTGAAGACGAGGTCGTGGTACCCGGGTGCCGGCTCGGTGAACAGCGGGAACTTGCCGTTCCGCCAGTCGAATCTGCCGGAGTCGACGATCACGCCGCCGATCGCCGTTCCGTGGCCGCCGATCCACTTGGTCGCCGAGGCAACGACGATGTCGGCTCCGTGGTCGATCGGCCGGGAGAGATACCCGGCAGCCCCGAAGGTGTTGTCGACGATGAGGGGAATCCCCGCTTCGTGGGCGACCGCTGCCAGGCCGGGGAGGTCGGCGACGATGTAGCCCGGGTTGGCGATCGACTCGACATAGATCGCCTTCGTCCGGTCGGTGATCGCCGCCCGGAACGCCTCAGGGTCGGTCCCTTCGACGAAGTCGACGTCTATCCCGAGGCGCGGCAGCGCGACCTTGAACTGGTTGTACGTTCCACCGTAGAGATAGGTGGAGGAGAGGATCGAGTCCCCCGCCTGGGCGATCGTGGTGATCGTGAGCAACTGGGCGGCTTGGCCCGACGCGGTCGCCACGGCCGCCAGGCCACCCTCGAGGGCCGCGACCCGCTGCTCGAAGACGTCGGTGGTGGGGTTCATGATGCGGGTGTAGATGTTGCCGAACTCCGCGAGCCCGAAGAGGCGGGCCGCATGCCCGGTGTCGTCGAAGCTGTAGGAGGTGGTTTGGTAGATCGGGACCGCCCGGCTGTTGGTGCCGGGCGCCGACTCCTGGCCGGCGTGTACTTGGAGGGTTTCGTAGTGAAGGGTCATTGGTGTGTTCTCCTGGTTGGGCTGGCATTCCCCGCGTGGGGAGCCGATCGAGTCGAGTGTTCCGTGCCCCCCTCCCTGCCCCACGCGTGGGGGCGTTACGGGGGACTCACCGCAGGGAAGTGACCTCTCGGGCGGGGCGGTGAGTCGGCCTGGGCCGGTTCAGCGGGGCGCCCGAGAGCAGGGCATGCACATGCCCATGGCCATCGGAGCGCGACACATCGAGGTGTCGTTCGGTACTGCTTCGTACGGGATGTGCGGCATGGTGGCTCCTGTGTCTGGTGCGCTCCGGGGAGCGCCGCCAGCGGAACGATCCGCACGACGGCATCTCATCGATCAGGCGTTGGCACCGTGCTCGGGTGAGTCGGTTGCCGCGGTTTCACAGGGCCTGTCCCTCCACCGCTCTCGATAAGCGCTTGTTGTTGGAGGCAACCTACGGCAGATGGGATCGTTCTGTCAAGGTCGCTCCTCGGAGACACGACAGAGCGTCCGTACCTGGACGGCGGTGGCACTTGGAGCCTTCCTGGCGAGCCTCCTGCTCTGGGTCGGATTCCTGACCATCGGTGGCATCTTCTTCACCCTGAGCGACGGAGTCGCCCTCCTCCTGGCCGCGTCGATGATCCCGGTCATGATCGGCTTCGATGTGCTCCTACGGCCCGACGTCGGCAGGCTGTCGCGGACCGCCCGGTGGCTCGGCACGACGGGCATGAGCGTGGCAGCGGCCGGGAGCGTCGTGCTCCTCATCGGCGAACCCGCCCACGAGTTCGTGCCGATGGGTGGCGGTCTCGGGATGCAGTTCGCCGGGTTTGCCCTGGAAGGCGTCTGGTTCGTCATGCTCGGGGTCATGGCTTCACGGACGTCACTCCTCTCGCGGCGGCTGGGCACGGCGGCATGGGTGGCCGGGATCGGATTCCTGCTCGGCGGCCTCGGCGGGCCGCTCGGCCCCGAGAGCATCGCCGTCTCGGTCGGTGGCCTGCTGTCCTTCGCCGGGTTCGCCTGGTGGGCCGTTCGCACGCGCAAGGAGCTCGCCACGTAGTGGTCGGCCCCGCCATCTACGACTGGATGTACCGGCACTGGGCGCCCTGGGACTCGGTCGGGGTGCGCTCGGACCTCATCGAGTTCATCGAGACACGCACCATCACAGCCCAGCGTTATCCGCGTTCCATCGACCTCGGATGCGGGACCGGGGCCAATGTCGCGCACCTCGCCTCGATCGGCTTCGAGTCGTGGGGAGTCGACTTCTCCGAGGTCGCCATCGCCAAGGCACGCCAACGGGCGAGCACGGCTGGGGTCGACGCCCACCTCGTCGTTGGTGACCTCACCACGCAGCCGGTCCCGGGGATCATCGGCCCGTTCGATCTCATCATCGACTTCGGCACGCTCGACGACCTCCGGGGCGAGTCCCGCCGGGCGATGGCTGGTCTCATCACCAGCCTGGCAAGACCGGGAACCCGGTTCTTGGAGTACTGCTTCTTCGGTGACCGCCGCGACCTGCCGTGGTTCAGCTTCAAGGGCACTTCAAGGCTCAGCCACATCGCCCCCGGCGAACTCGAAACCCTCTTCGGTGAACACTGGGAGATCGAGCCGTTCGCCATGTATCCGCGGATCGCCGTGTTCGAGCTCATCCGCCTATAGCAGTGGAAGGGCCCGCCATCGCGTGCCTAGGCTTGCCAGCGTGAACGACTACGGGACCTCGCAAGAAGACCTGCGCCACGGCGTGGAGTCCATCCCCGAGGGCGCAAACGACGCGGCCATCGCCAAGCCGGCCGAGGACGACCCCCGCTACACGAAGAAGGGGAAGCTTCGCAAGGAGTACTACGAGGGCGAGCTTGCCCGCATGCAGGAGGAGCTCGTCGCCCTCCAGCACTGGGTGGCCGCCAAGGGCCTCAAGGTCCTCATCATCTTCGAGGGACGCGGCTCCGCCGGGAAAGGCGGCGTCATCAAGCGGATCACCGAGCGCACGAGCCCCCGAGTCGTGCGGGTCGTCGCCCTCCCGAAGCCGACCGAGCGCGAGCAGACCCAGTGGTACTTCCAGCGTTACGTCCAGCATCTTCCCGCTGCAGGGGAGATCGTCCTGTTCGACCGCTCCTGGTACAACCGATCCAACGTCGAGTGGGTCATGGGGTTCTGCACGGAAGAGGAGCACCAGGAGTTCCTGCGATCATGCCCGGAGTTCGAGCGGATGCTCGTGCGGTCGGGGATCATCATCCTCAAGTACTGGTTCTCCGTGAGTTACGAGGAGCAGCATGCTCGATTCGTCTCCCGCAACCAGGAGCCACTCAAGCGCTGGAAGCTCTCGGACATGGACCTCGCCGAGCACGAGAAGTACGTCCAGTACTCGATGTCGAAGGACATCACGTTCCAGTACACCGACACCAAGCAGGCACCGTGGCACGTCGTCCCCTCGGATGACAAGAAGCGGGCTCGACTCAACTGCATCAGTCACATCCTGCAGTCGATACCGTACGAGGACATCGTCCCGGAGCCGGTCGATCTTCCCGTCCGGGAGGACATCGCGTACATCCGCCCACCGATGTCGGAGCAGACGTTCGTACCGCAGGTGTATTAGGGGAGTCCTGAGTCCCAAGTCCCGAGTCCCGAGTTCCGAGTCGCGGGGCCTTGGCGTCCCGGCGCCCTACGTGAGTTCGCGCAGCGCTCGTTCGAGATGCCAGTCGGCGCCGGCCGCCAGTTGGAGGTAGGTCCGTTCGATCCCTGACTCGGCGAGGCAGCCGAGGAAGTCGCGGTGCTCCTCCCAGCTTCCCACTCGGATGCCTGCCGCCGCCTTCCAGCGCTCGAGCGCCACCTCCGGGTCGACGGCACGGGCCTTGGCCAACGCCCGTGCCGCTTCCTTCAACTCGTCCTCCGTGTCGCCGCCGACCACCGGCATGCAGGTGGAGACCAGGATCGCGTCGGGGTCGCGGCCTGCCTCCTCGGCCGCTCGTCGCATGACGCCGAGTCGGGCCGCGATCCCCTCCGGTGAATGGTGATAGAGGTTGAACTCGTCGCAATACGTGCCGGCCATCGCCGGGGTCCGATTGGCACCCGAACCACCGATGAGCAGCCTCCGCCCCGTCTGCCGAGCCCGGGGGTGGGCATCGAAGCCGGTGAACCGGTAGTGCTCCCCCTCGAAGCCGGCCTCCGGCTCATCGAAGTAGGACTTCACGAAGCCAAAGGCCTCCTCGAGCCAGCCGAACCGGGTCGTCATGTCCGGGTAGTCGATACCGTGGTACACATGCTCGTCCTCATGCCACCCGGTGCCGAGGCCGAGGGTGAAACGACCCCCGGACAGGTCGTCGATGGTGAGCGCGGTCTTGGCGTACACGGCGGGGTGACGAAAGGTGATCGGGCTCACGAGCATGACCAACTCGACGCGTGATGTGTCCCGCCCGAGTGCGGCGGCCTGGATGAGCGAGTCGTAGGCGGGCGCGTGGTAATCGGAAGGACCCGCGCCGTAGAGGTAGTGATCGGCGAAGGCGAGGGCGGTCGCTGAGGAGGCCTCGGTTATCGCAGCGATCCGCCGCATGTGTTCGTACTCACCGATGACTTGTACGCCGATTTCCATGCGCGGGACGCTAGCGCGAGGTGGATGAGGGCCCGGGCCCCAGGTCACTCGACGATGTCGGCGCCCGGGTCGGGGAGTCGGCTCCCCACGAGGTTGCCCCCCGCCTTGCGGGATTGGTCCAGTCCCTCCATTGCCACGTTCAAGAGCGCCTCCGACGACAGGCCGCTCCGGGGTTCGTGGACCGCGATCCCCACCGACACGGTGAGACGATCGGCAGTGTCGGAGGATGGATGGGCGATCCCGAGGGACTCCACGGTCTCCCTTGCCCTCTCCCCGGCCCGCTGTGCGTCGGCACCGTCGGTGGCCGGAAGCACCATCGCGAAAAGGTCATCTCCCAGGCGAGCACACACCTCGCCGGCCCGCTGGAACGCGTCTCGCAAGGCGCCACCCGCTCGGCGCAGTGCTTCGTCACCTTCACCTCGTCCCTGTACTGCATTGAACGCGGCGAAGTCGTCGAGGTCGGCCACCACCAAACCGAGCGACACACCGGCTCGATCCGCTCGACGCACCTCGATCCGCAGCACCTGTTCGAAACGGTGTCGGTTCGCAAGTCCAGTGAGAGCATCGTCATACGCGAACCCTCGGAGCAGGCGTTGCGCCTTCTTGTGATCGAGGATGGCCCACATGCTGTGCATGAGCATCGAGACCCGTCGCCGGTCCTCCTCGCTGTACGGCGTCGGTTTGTTGAGTACTCCTGCGACCGCCACCACCTCGCCTTGGGCGGAGACCGGCGTGCTGACGAAACGGCGAACCCCGCCCCGGAAGCCGAGGCCCAGGATGGCCGAGCTGTCGAGTGGGCCCTCGCCGGATACGAGCATCTCGGCGGATTCGGCTGCTTTCGCCCAGGCGCCGGCGTCCTTGATCACGATGCGCCCCCCGGTCCGCTCGGTCGCCCCGGACCAGACGCCGGACTCGAGGGTTCCGTCATCCGCATTGAACGTGTAGAGGAAGGCGGCCTCGCTGTCGGTGAGTTCGGCCACGATGTCGAGGGCTTCATCCCGCACGTCGGATTCATCGACGTCGGGGAGTTGGGCCAGGCGCATGAGGGATTCGAGGAGGTGACCCTTCCTGCGGAGGCGTTCCATCTCCTCGTTCAGCGCCTCGATGTCACCGATCATCTCCCGATCCCGCTCGCGTGGCCCCGACATTACCCACGGGTGCCGATCAGATCCTGCTCGCCACACCAGTCAGGCAGCGCCCGTCCCGACCCGGATCAGCGTCCCGGCACGCCCTTCGAGGATGTCCTCGGCATCGGCGAGGTGCCCGATCCCGGCGATGCCCCCGGTCTCTCGCACAAACCAGCACGCTGCCTCGACCTTCGGTCCCATCGATCCGCGGTCGAAATCCGAGAGATCGAAGTCATCGGGTGTCGCGTGACGGATCTCCTGGGCTTCCTCGGTGCCGAAACCGCTGATCACCGCCGGGGCATCAGTGAGGAGCAGGAGCGCGTCAGCCCCCAACTCAGCCGCCATCTTGGCCGACATGCGGTCCTTGTCGACGACCGCTTCGATGCCCGACCACCCGAACTCGTTGAGGACCACGGGGATGCCACCACCTCCACCGCAGATCACGATGACGCCCGCCTCGAGGAGGAGGCGGATGGCGGGGAGCTGGGGGATCTCGAGCGGGTGCGGGGAGGCAACTACCCTCCGAACGCCTCCCCCATCGGGCGCAAGGGCCCACCCATGGAGCCGCCGCAATTCGTCCGCCCGTTCTGTGGGGTACACGGCTCCGATCGGTTTGGTGGGGTCGGCAAACGCCGGGTCATCCGGGTCGACGACGACCATCGTGAGAAGGGTGGCGACCTCCTTCGACGTCAGGCGCTCTCGTAGCTCTCGCTCGATGAGGTACCCGATCATCCCGTCGGTCTCGGCGTTGAGGATGTCGAGCGGATAGGTCTCGATCCCCTCGATGGCGGCGGATTGCATGGCCAGCAGGCCGATCTGTGGTCCGTTGCCGTGGGTGACGACGAGTTCGTGGGCCGTCGCCAGTGGGACGAGGGCGGCGGCGGCGATCTCGACGTTCGCCACCTGGACGTCGGACGTCGGCCGCTCCCCACGAGGCACCAGGGCGTTCCCCCCGAGCGCGGCGACGACTCGCATGATCAGGTGTGGGACGCGAGGAAGTCGTCGACCACCGACCGGAGCGTCGGCCCCCCGGCATCGGCGAACTCATACCGAGCCCGGATCACCGGGACATCCACGGTGATGAGGGCATTGAGGTCGATGGGCGTCCCGGCGATCACGAGGTCGGCGCCGCTGGCGTTGATCGTCTCCTCCAGCGCCGCGATCTGTTCCGGGAAATAGCCCATGGCGGGGAGCACCGGTCCGAGATGCGGGAAGGCGGCGTACGTCTCGGCGATGAGCGGGTGGGCGGAGCGTCGGGGGTCCACCACTTCCCCCACCCCGGCGGCCAGGGCCGCCCTGAGGCCTGCCCCTGACACCATTCCGCCGTGGGTCGTGGTAGGACCGTCCTCGACGACGAGCACTCGGGCACCCCTCACCGCATCGGGGTCATCGAGCGTGACCGGGGACGCCGCAAGCAGGAGCGTGGCGTGGGGGGCGAGCGCAGTGATCCCTTCCCGGGCGGCCTCGATCTGCTCGGTACTGGCCGCGTCGACCTTGTTGAGGATCACGACATCGGCAGACCGCAGCACCATCTCCCCGGGATGGTGGGTGGCGAGGTGGTCGGGTCGGAGGGCGTCGACCACCACGATCGAGAGATCGGGAGCGATGAACGGGAAGTCGTTGTTGCCCCCGTCCCAGACGATCACCTCGGCCTCCTCCTCCGCTGCAGCGAGGATGGCGGCGTAGTCGACACCGGCGAACACGACGTTGCCGAACGCGACATGCGGCTCATACTCCTCCCGCTCCTCGGCGGTACACCCCGCCTCAAGGATGTCGGCCATGGATCCGAACCGCTGCACTCGTTCCAGCCGCAGGTCTCCGTAGGGCATAGGGTGCCGGAGCGCGGCCGCGGGCGTCCCCCGCTCCCGCAGGTACCGGGACATCCACCGGGCGATCTGCGACTTCCCGCACCCGGTGCGGACGGCGGTGATGGCGATGACCGGCTTGCTCGACGGCAGTTGGGTGCTCTTCGGGCCATGCAGGACGAAGTCGGCGCCGGCCGACAACGCCCGGGAGGCGAGGTGCATCACATGGGCATGGGTGACGTCGGAGTAGGCGAACGCCACCTCGTCGATCCCCTCCCGCTCGATGATCGTTTCCAGTTTGGCCTCGACCTCGATGGGAATCCCGGCCGGGTAGAGGTCGCCCGCCAACTCGGCCGGATAGGGCCTACCGGCGATCTGGGGGATCTGGGTGGCGGTGAACGCCCGAACGTCGTATCGGGGATCGTGGCGGTACACCACATTGAACACATGGAAGTCCCGGCCTGCCGCACCCAAGATCGCCACGCGGCGCCGTGCCGTCATCGTTCTACCTCCTTGGGCAAGCCTACGCGTCTATGCATGGCCCTATGCAGGTCGGCCGACCCACCACTAGGAGTCGGAGATTTCAGTGGCGAAGTCCGCTATCAGCTTGGCCACAGCCCGCGGTTGCTCGACGGTCTGCTGATGGCCGGCGTGCTCGAGGACCTCGAGCCGTGCACCGGGAATGCTGTTCACGAGCGCCTGCGACGCCCGCAGGGGGACCATGCGATCGTGGCGGCTGGCGATGACGAGGACCGGGCACGCAACGGAGCCTGCCGCGGATGCTCCGCCCTCGTACTCGCTGCAGGCGGTGAGGTCGGCGTGCAGCAAGTCGAGGCCGGTCAGGGTCTGCAGGGTCCACGTCTCCCCCATCATCCATCGACCGGGATCGGGATGACCGCCCGCATGGAATCCATGGGACCATGCACGGATGAGCGCCTGCACGTGGGTGGTCCCCTCTGCTGCCGAGGCCAGCATCTCGGGGTGGACCGGCATCGTTGCTGCGGTGCCGATGAGCACGATCCCGTCCACCGAATCGTGACGGGAAGCAGCCTCCAGGGCCACCAAACCCCCGATCGAGTGACCGGCAACCACCGCGCTTCCCACCCCCAGGGACCCTATGAGGGAGTTGGTCCAATCCGCCAGGTCCGCGATCGTCGTCAGGCCTTCACCACCTGATCGTCCGTGTCCGGGAAGGTCGACCGCCGCCACGGAGAGACCGTGGTGGGCCAGGTAACGGGACTGATAGCGCCAAGCGGTGTGGTCGAGCCCGGCGCCGTGGATGAGGATCACCGCCGGTCGGTCGACGTCGAAGGGCTGCCCTCCCGTGTGTACGAACACGTTCGATCCGTTGACGACGAGTTCCATCAGGTCACTTCTGCGAGGCCCGAATGGCCTGGGCCAGGTCGCCAATGAGATCAGCGACGTCCTCCAAGCCGACCGAAATCCGGATCAGGTCCTCGCCGACCCCGGCTGCGGCGAGGTCGGCGGCCGACATCTGCTGGTGCGTGGTCGATGCCGGATGGATGATGAGGCTCTTGGCGTCGCCGACGTTGGCGAGGTGCGACCACAGCCGCACCGACTCGATGAGCTTCCTGCCTGCCTCCCGGCCACCCTGGACCCCGAAACTGAAGATCGCTCCGGAGCCCTTGGGGAGGAGACGACTCGCCACGGCATGGTCGGGGTGGGAGACGAGCCCGGGATGCGAGACCCACGCCACGCCTTCGGCGGACTCGAGGAACTCGGCCACCCGGAGCGCATTTGCCACATGACGCTCCATGCGGATGGAGAGCGTCTCGAGTCCCTGGAGGAAGTAGAACGCGTTCTGGGGCGCGAGGGTGGCACCGAAGTCACGCAGGCCTTCGGCCCTGGCCCGGGCGACGAACGCATCGGGGCCATACTCCTCGCTGAAGTCGAGGCCGTGGTACCCGGCGTAGGGCTCGGTGAGAGTTGGGTACTTCTCGGCCCAGCGCTCCCATGGGAAGCGTCCGCCGTCGACCACGACGCCGCCGATGGCGACCCCATGGCCACCGATGAACTTGGTGGCCGAGTGGTAGACGATGTCGGCCCCGTGCTCGAAGGGGCGGAAGAGATACGGAGTGGCGAAGGTGTTGTCCACGAGGACCGGCACCCCGCGTTCATGCGCGATCGCCGCCACCGCGGGGAGGTCCGTCACCTGACCGCGCGGGTTGCCGAGTGTCTCGGTGAGAACCAGCCTCGTGTCATCGGTGATGGCGGCCTTCCAGGCGTCAAGGTCGTCGTGGTCCACCCAGGTGGTCGAGATCCCGAACCGGGGCAGCGTGTGCGTGAGGAAGTTCACCGATCCGCCGTAGATCGTCCGGGAGGCCACGACATGGGCACCACTTCCCATCAGGGTGGCGATCGTCACATGGAGAGCGGCTTGGCCGGAAGCCGTCGCTACCGCCCCGACACCGCCCTCGAGTGCAGCCATCCGCTCCTCGAACACGGCCACGGTGGGGTTGGAGATCCTGGAGTAGACGTGGCCCGGGAGCTCGAGGTTGAAGAGGGACGCCGCATGCTCGGTGTCATCGAACAGGTAGGACGTGGTCTGGTAGATCGGAACCGCCCGCGCCCCGAAATCCGAGTCGGGCTGATGCCCGGCATGGAGCGAGAGCGTGTCGAACGAGAAGTCGTCTGGGCGGGCCATGGGCCAAGAAGTCTTGCAGACTCGGCGTCGGCATCTGCAGGAGCGAGGAGCAAGGTACGAGGAGCAAGGTACGAGGAGCGAGGAGCGAGGTACGAGGCTCTGCACGTCGCTCGCGCGCCACGCCCCCATCCGCATCGTCGCAACCCAAGTCTGTCCCCCAGACGTGACGAGGTCGCCTCACGCGCGTCCGGCTCGGTTGGGGGGACAGGTGTGGCTCAGGACTGACTCGCCCCGTTCGCCACGATGGCGTCGCGAACGAACTGGGCCAGGCCCTCCTGGCGATCCTCGTAGTGCTGCGTGAAGCGGGGGTCGGTCACGTATCCCTCGGCGAGCATCGAGTGCATCTCGGTCGAGCAGGGATAGAACCACCGATCGATGTGAAGGCGGGCCTGCTCGGCCAACGCCATCGCCTCCGCCGACTCGGCTGCGGCGCCGGAGGCGAGGAGGTCAGCCAGGGCCGCCTCGACCGCCTCGATCTCCTCCCCCAACCGCTTCCAATCGTCCTTGGTGTAGGACGCTGTACGTCGCGATGACTCCTTGTAGGCGTCGGTCTCGCCCCAGCGCTCCTTCACTTCATCCTCATACTGGGAGGGGTCGAATCCTCCGAACAGGTCTTCGTCAGACATGTCGCTTCCTTTCATCGCGTCCAGCGAGCGTTGCACCGTGTCGAGTATCCGATCCAGGCGCCGCCGCCTCCCTTGGAGGGCGTCGTGCTGCCTGCGGAGGATGGCCTCCCGATCGGCGGGGTCACCGTCGAGCGCCTCTCGGATCTCGAGCAGAGGCAACTCCAGCTCGCGCAGGACCAACACCTCCTGGAGTCGCTCGAGGTCCGAACGCTCGTAGATGCGGTACCCGGCCCCACTCCGCCTTCCAGGCGAGACCAGTCCGATCTCGTCGTAGTGGTGGAGCGTGCGAACCGTCACCCCGGACATGCCGGCGACCTCACTCACTGTGTAGCTCATGCCCGCACGGTACACCCTCACGTTACGTGAGGGTCAAGTGGTTTCTCCGAGGACTTCGTGATCCGCCGAGGCCACGAACCCTAAGCTCACCCGATGCCATCACCCATCGAGCGGCCCGACGTCGCCGAGGCGATCCTCGCCGCCAGCGGTGACGGGGCAGCGCTCTTCTCGGCGGACCTGCGCGTCACCTGGGCCAATGCCCGTTCCTACGAGCTGCTCCGCGCCAGGCCGGGGTCGCTGATCGGCCGACACCTCTTCTCCTTCATGGCTCCCGAGGAGATCACGAACCCGCGGGGCGACTGGTGGGCCATCTACAACCGGGCCGTCCAATCAGTCCCGATGCAGGCGCGCAACGACCTCGTCCTCACGCGGGACGACACGACGCAGGGCAGTTTCGTCGTCGGAGGGACGTGGATGGAGGACGGCACCTTCCTCATCCTGTTCAACGAGTTCGAGGGGAGGGCGGAGATCGAGCGGGTGGCAGCCGCGCTCGCCACCCGCTACCAGGACCTGTTCCAGAGCATCCCCGTGGCCGTGTGGGAGATCGACATGGGGGGACTCGTCCCGTGGCTCGAGACGCTGCCGTGTGCACCGGGCGAGACTGCCGCCTACCTCGACGCGCACCCGGGAGAGCTGATCGCCAACCTCGATCGGCTGAACATCCGGGCGGTGAACCGGGCCGGCCTCCGCCAGCACGGGGCAACGTCGGAGGATGACAGGGACGTGAAAGCAGCCATGATCGGCGGTGCCATGCTCGGGAGGCTCGGAGGATTCAGTGCCCAGTTCCAAGCGGTCAGGTGCCGCACCCAGTCGATCGTCACCGAGGGTGTGGGGGGCACAGGGAACGGCTCGGAGTTCGCAGCCGAGATCCACCAGTTCATCCCGGACGGAGACGATGGCCTCGATCTCTCCAGGGTGATCGTGACCTTGATCGACATCAGTGCGGCCAAACAGTCCGCCGCAGAACTGGGGGCTGCCGTCGAGGCACGGGATCGCCTCATCACGTCGGTCGCCCACGAGCTGCGCACGCCGCTGACGGTGGTGATCGGACTCCTGCACATGCTTTCGGATACGCCGAACAGCCTCACCGTGGACGAGGCCAAGGACCTGCTCACCTCGGCCACCGCCGAAGCCGATGACCTCAACCACCTCGTCGATGACCTGCTCACCTACTCCCGGCTCGACACCAATGATTGGCATATCTCCCCGACCGTGGTCGACCTCTGGGAGCTCGTGAAAGACGTCGACGTCCGGAACGCGGCCGGTGTGAAGCCCGAGGTCACCATCGAAGGCCGGGCGATGTCGACGGCCGATCCGCGCAGGGTCAGGCAGATCGTCCGCAACCTCATCACCAACAGCGTTCGCTACGGGGGGCCGGCCATTCGGGTGAAGATCTCTGCCAATGAAGTCGCCCATCTCGAGGTATGGGATGACGGCGGGGAGATCGAGGCGGAGGCAGAGCGGATGTTCGAGGCCTTCCAGAGGGCCCATTCGAGTCCCACCCAACCATCATCGCTCGGGCTCGGTCTCACCATCTCCCGCGGCCTTGCCCAGGCAATGGGCGGGAACCTCACCTACCGGCGAGATGACGGCTGGACCGTTTTCCAGCTCACCCTTCCTCCGGCATAGCCACCAGCCCGGTGGCCGACGTGGGTTCCGCTCCCCGGAACATGGCCACGGCGACGAGTGCGGAGATCACCACGAGGATCCCGCCGGCCAGGAAGACCGAGCGCACCCCAACGATCGCTGCCAGGCCGCCGGCGATGCCCATGGAGAGCACACTCGAGCCGGTGAGCGCGGCGTTGAGCGCCGAGCCGGTACGGCCGAGGAGTTCGGGGGGCGTCTCGGTCTGCACGATGGTGGCGAACGACGCCTGCATCGGCGTCACGAACCAGCCCACGAGGAAGAGCAGCAAGCCGAGCTGCCACACCTCCGTCACCCCTGCGAATGCTGCCACGGCGATCCCGACGGCACCCAAGGAGATGGGGATGAGCGTGGTCGGCTTGAGCCTGGCTGCGATCGCCGCGGTGAGGGCGCCGGCGATCACCATCGAACTCGACTGGGCGGCCTCGAGGAGCCCGAACCAGGTCTCCTTGAGCGCCAGGTCACCAAGCACGAACGGCACCAGCAACGCGTTCACCGCGCCGATTCCGAGCATGGTTATCCCGGCCGCGACCAGCATGCCCAACAGGAGACGGGATCCCTTGATGACCCGCAGGCCGGCCATCAATTCCCGCCACACCGACGGAGCCTCCACGGTGGCGCTCCGTTCCACCGCCCCGGACACCACCATCCGCGAAACCAGGATCGCCGAGACGATGAAGGAGAAGGCGTCGAGGGTGAAGGCCACTGCGAAGCCATCGAAGAAGCCGACGATGAAGCCGGCGGCCGCCGTGCCGAAGACCCCGAAGAGCACCCGGGACGACTCGCCGACCGAGTTGGCGGCCAGGAGACGGTCCATGCCGACGATGCGCGGGAGGATCGCTCCCTTGGCCGGCATGAAGAATGTCCCCACCGACGCCAGGAGGAATGCCACCAGATAGACGATCCACACCTGCTCGGGTTCCCGAACGAAGAGGAAGAGGGGAGCGAGCAGGGCACGGATGACATCGCTCCAGATCATGGTCTTCTTGCGATCGAGGCGATCGACCCAAACGCCGGCGCCGAGGCCGATGAGGAGCGTCGGCAACGCCATCGCGATCATCACTCCCGCCACGCTGGCGGTATTCCCCGTGAGTCGCTGAACGAGGAAGAGGAGGCTGAAGATGGCGAGGGAATCGCCGAAGTTCGACACGACCTGGGCAATCCACAATCGCCGGAAGTCGGGAATCCCGAGAAGGGACCTGATGTCGCTCATTCCTGGCCCTTTCGAATGTGGACCGCCTGGAAGAACGAGACGGACAGCTCACCCTCTTCGTCTGTGAACTCGGCCTGGAGGGCCTCAACCCTCTCGACCAGTTCGGAGAGCCGCTCGGGGGTGAGGTGCATCGCCGAGAGTCCAATGGAGGCCCTTCGCTCCGGATGGTCACGCTCCAACCCGACGTGTCCGTCCCGTACCGCGGCGACGAATCGGGACTCGGCGTGGCGGAAGGCGAGCGCCGTCACCTCGACGAGGCCCTCCGCGCCGTACCTCTCAAGGAATGCCTCGCTGGGTCGCATGACCCTGCCCGCCACTTGGAACACGCGCTCGACCAGCGCTCCCTTCGGACGCTCCTCCACGACACGGATCAGGCCGTGATCCAGCAACGCGTTGAGGTGGAAATAGAGGCGAGTCACCGGCACACGCAACTCCTCGGCAACGTCCTTGGCCGACCTCGGCTCATCGAGCAGCTCCACGAGTCGGAGCCGCTGTGGGGACATGAGCACATGGAACTGCTCAAGCGTGTCGAGTTCGAGACTCTCCGGCAATGGGTGCATGACCTGAGTATATCTTCAACTTATATGAACATTCAACCGCCATGAATAACCATTGGCCTGGCATGCTTTTCGTCGAGTCAACGGCACTCTCCGGTGCCGAACGCCCGTCGACGGAGGGAGGAAGCACGCTGCCGTTTCGCGCCTGGAGAGCGCGCTACATTGGGGTGGTGGAGGCTCGACGAACAAGGGGGGAACCGAACGGGCCCTCTCGCCGAACCATTCGAACGGCACTGGTTGCTGTCTGCGCCGTGCTCGCCTCCTCATGCGGCGGGTCCGGCGATCTCTCCACCCCGGCCGGTGGCGACACCATCCTTGAAACGGTCGCGGTGTCAGCCATCTACGATGCAGCTTCGGGACTCACCGAGCGGATGGGGGGCAAACCTGCGTTCATTGCCGCTGTGCTCTCCCTCGACAGGGGATACTCGATCGTCCAGCTCGTCGAAGGCGCTTCCGAGCTGACACCTGACGGATGGATCGGCGACGAAAACCGACAGCTCGACCCGGACGGTGCCCCCCTCGGGATTGTCGGCCCGGCACCGACCGAGGAAGCGCTCCGAGCGCTGCTCAGGGTCGCCGCCATCGGTGTCCACGTCGCCGCCCCATCCGAGGGCGACCAATACGTCGCATTCCTGGCCGAGACCCTTGCCGAGATCTGGATACGGGTGGAAGGGCGCACCAAATGGGGCCTTCCAGGCGAGGAGGTTGATCAGATTGTCGACGGGGTGCTCGCCGAATCGGCTGAGAACCGGCGAATCGAGGCCGAGTTCGACGCGCTGTTCGCCCCCGACCCGGCCGACGACCTCACCCTGACCGAGGAGCGGGCCGTCATCGTGACGATGGCGCTCGTCGGGCAGGGCTACTCGCTCGAGCAAGCCCTACAGGCCATCGTCCTCGGCGACGTCAACCAATGGGGCCACTGCCTTCTCATCCCCGGCGCCGAGCCAGTGACGCCGATCCGAACCCACGGCTGCGAAGCCCTCGTCGACGACTTCGCGGGGATCGAACCCGCTTCGCTCGGCTCAGATGAGCCTGCGGTCGATGACGGACCCACCACCTGGGTCGCCGACCTCACCTGGGACGAGTCACACGATGACTACGACTTCACCGGTGGCGCTGAGCTGTACGTCACGCGCAGCGAGGACGGGACACTCAAGATGAACTGGGCGGCCGAACGCCACTATGTCTGGCATCGGCACGACGGTGACTGCACCACGTCAACGTCGGAGTCGGCTGAGCTCACGAGCGGGCCACCGGACGAGTACGGCTGGGTCATCCTCGCCGGCGACCGCTCGATCACCGACGCCTCGTCGTCCTGCCCGCACGACGCCGAGAGCGACACCCAGGAGTGGTTGGTTCGCGCCTACCTCGACGGGACCTCGCTGACCCTCGAGAACGTCGACCGCGGCGAGGGTCGATCTGATCTTGTCCTCCAACCGGTCACGCCCTGAGACGCGCTGCCGACAACGATACGGGCGGAAGATCGCGAGCTGGGAAGGGGCGCGTAGGTGGGACCCCAACTGGCCCCCTGCAGGAACCGTTCTCCCCGGGCGCAGTGCTATCCATCAGTTATCTGATATACTACAACTCAGATTTCCTGATAGGACACCATGAATCCGAACCGATTCACCACCGCCACCCATCGCGTCCTCTCGGCTGCCCACGCAACCGCTGAGGAACGCGCCCACCCCCACATCGAGCCCGGCCACTTCGCCAAGGCCCTCCTCGCCGAGACCGACGGCCTCGTCTACCCCATCCTCACCAAGCTGGGGGTCCAGCCCGTCACCTTGCGCGGCCGCATCGATGCGCTCCTCGACGCACTCCCCCGCGTCCACGGCGCCGGCGAACCCTCACTCTCGCCGGCTGCCGCGGCGATCCTCACCGCCGCGGATGCCGTGCGAACCCGCCTCGGGGACGACTACCTCTCGGTCGAGCACCTCATCCTCTCGCTCGCAGCCAGTGCCGGACCGCTCGGCGACGCGCTCCGCAGCCTGGGAGCCACACCCGACGCCGTCGAGGCGGCTTTGGTCGATCTGCGGGGCTCCCGCCGGGTCACCTCGGCGGACCCGGAGTCCACCCAAGACGCGCTGGCCAAGTATGGGAGAGACCTGACCGCCGATGCCAGGGCCGGGAAACTGGACCCCGTGATCGGTCGCGATGACGAGATCGGCAGGGTCATCCAGGTACTCAGCCGCCGGACCAAGAACAACCCGGTCCTCATCGGCGAACCGGGAGTGGGCAAGACAGCCATCGTCGAGGGCCTCGCTCGCCGCATCGCCGACGGGGACATCCCCGAGAGCCTCCAACACAAACGCGTGATCGCCATCGACCTCGGCTCCATGCTTGCCGGTGCGAAGTACCGCGGTGAATTCGAGGAGCGACTGAAGGCGGTCCTCGACGAGATCAAGGACGCCCAGGGCAACGTCATCACGTTCATCGACGAACTCCACACCATGGTCGGGGCCGGGGCCGCCGAGGGCGCCATCGACGCGGCCAACATGCTGAAGCCGATGCTGGCCCGTGGCGAACTACGGATGATCGGTGCCACCACCCTCGATGAATACCGCCAGCACCTCGAGAAGGACGCCGCACTCGAACGCCGCTTCCAACCCGTCCTCGTCGAACCACCCACGGTCGAGGAGACCGTCGGCATTCTGCGCGGACTCAAGGAGCGATACGAAGTCCACCACGGGGTCCGCATCCAGGACAGCGCGATCATCGCGGCAGCCGTTCTCTCCGATCGCTACATCACGGCTCGACAACTCCCGGACAAGGCCATCGACCTGATCGACGAGGCGGCATCGCGCCTGAGGATCGAGATCGACTCGATGCCGGAGGAGATCGACACACTCCTGCGTCGCATCACCCAGTTGGACATCGAGCGCGCCGCCCTCGAGAAGGAGAGCGATGCCGCCTCGGAGGAGCGCCTCGACGTTGTCGAGAAGGAGAGGGCTGACCTCCAGGAGGAGGCAGACCGCCTCTCGGCCCACTGGCGACTCGAGAAGGATGCCATCGCGGGCATCCGGGGCCTCAAGGCCGAGATCGAGGAAGCACGCCTCGAGGCGGAGCGGGCCGAACGCGAGGCCGACCTCTCCCGGGCAGCCGAACTGCGGTACGGCACGCTTCCCCAACTCGAGGCTGACCTCGTCGAAGGCCAGTTGGCGCTGGGGGCCCTCCAATCCGAGACCCGAATGCTGGCCGAGGAGGTCGAGGAGGAGCACATCGCCGAGGTGGTCGCTCGGTGGACCGGCGTGCCGGTGTCGCGGCTCATGGAGGGGGAGATCGAGAAACTCATCCACCTGGAGGACCATCTCCACGAACGGGTGGTCGGCCAACACGATGCGGTCGCAGCCGTCGCCAACGCCATCCGGCGCAACCGCGCCGGTCTCTCCGATCCCAACCGCCCGATCGGTTCATTCATCTTCCTGGGCCCCACCGGGGTCGGCAAGACCGAGCTGGCCAGGGCACTCGCCCAATTCCTCTTCGACGACGAACGATCGATGGTGCGCATCGACATGTCCGAGTACATGGAGAAGCACGCGGTGAGCCGTCTCATCGGTGCCCCGCCCGGGTACGTCGGGTACGACCAGGGCGGCCAACTCACCGAAGCGATCCGACGCCGTCCCTACTCGGTGATCCTCCTCGATGAAATCGAGAAGGCACACGCAGACGTCTTCAACGTCCTTCTCCAACTGCTCGACGACGGTCGGCTCACCGATGGACAGGGCCGGACGGTCAGCTTCGCGAACTCGGTGCTCATCATGACTTCGAACCTCGGCTCCGAGTTCATCGACCCGGACCTCCCGGACGACGTCGTCGAGTCCCGCGTCCTCGACCTGGTCAAGCGCACGTTCCGACCGGAGTTGGTGAACCGGGTCGACGAGATCCGGGTCTTCAAGCGCTTGACCCGAGCCGACCTCCGACAGATCGTCGGTATTCAGCTCGACTCCTTGCGCAGCAGGCTGGACAGTCGCAAGCTGGCGCTCTCGGTGTCCGACGAGGCAATGGACTGGCTGGCCGAGCACGGGTTCGACCCGGCATTCGGTGCCCGCCCGCTGAAGCGCCTCATCCAGTCGGCCATAGGCGACGTGCTCGCCCGGGCCCTCCTCGAGGGTGACTACGCCGAAGGTGACGTGATCACCGTCGGCGTGGTCGACGGATCGCTCGCGATCGACTGAGCAAACCGGCTTGCCCGGCCACTAGCGTGCGCCGATCCAAGACGGGGAGATCAGCGTGGGAGAGTCGAACCGATGACCGACCAGAAGGCCCGGGGCCGCACGCCGGTGATCCACTCCCCGGACCACGCGCTCCACCGGGCGGTGACGGGCACGTGGGTGGGGGTCCAGATCCCCTCCGAGGAGGTACCGGAGCGGGTGGAGATCATCGTCGCCACCCTCGGCGCCCTCGGGCACGAGATCATCCCGACCCTCCCGCATGATGACACCGTGCTCGAGGCGATCCATGACCCATCGATGGTCTCCTGGATGCGAGGTGCGTACGAGTCCTGGGTCGCAGCCGGCTACCTCGAGGACCCCGGCCAGCCGCAGGTGGCCGCCTACGCCTTCCCGACCGAGCGCTTCTTGGGGGGCCGTCCGCTGCGGCTCCCGACCTCACCCGGTGCGCTGGCCGGCGTGTATGCAATGGACACGATGACCCAGGTCGGCGAGGGCACATACCTCGGGGCACGGGCGGCCATCGACACCGCCATCACCGCGGCCGAACTCGTCGCCGCGGACCGACCCTCCGCCTACGCGGCATGCCGCCCTCCCGGCCACCACGCCGGTCGTGACTTCTTCGGGGGCTCCTGCTACCTCAACAACGCAGCGGCGGCAGCCGAGACACTTCGACGCAACGGGTTCGACCAGGTGGCGATCATCGACCTCGACGCCCATCACGGCAACGGGACGCAGGAGATCTTCTACAACCGCGACGACGTCACCTATGGGTCGGTACACGTCGACCCGGCAGCAGGATGGTTCCCCCACTTCGTCGGCCATGCCGACGAGACCGGCTCGGGGCGAGGAGCAGGAGCGAACCGCAACCTGCCACTCCCACCGGGTACCGGCGACGAGCCCTGGCTGGCCGGCGTGGACAAGCTGGTCGAGTTCGCCTCGACCCATGGGGCCGAGGCGGTGGTCGTCTCCCTGGGGGTCGATGCCGCCATCTCCGACCCGGAGAGCCCCCTCCAGATCACCGAGTCGGGCTTCGCCGGGGCCGGTGAACGGGTAGCGTCTCTCGACCTGCCGACGGTATTCGTCCAGGAAGGCGGGTACGACCTCACGACCCTTGGTGGCCTGGTGGCCGCAGCCATCACGGCCTTCGACGAAGGAGTCCGATGACCGACGACCTGAGCAGATGGGTTGGCAAGGATGAGCACCTCGGGGTGGCCAGCCTCGCCCGGCCAGACGCGGGCAAGGCGAGTAGTTGGAGCCTGGAGGCGATTGCCGCCGTGGAACGTCCGCACGACTCCCGGGTCTCCTTCGACGGGTCAAGTGTTGCCTTCATCCTCGACCGGGACACCTCCGACGTGTGGACCGTACCGGTGGCCGGCGGGCCGCCCACTCGCGTGACCACCGGCCGCGAACTCGCGGCGTTCTGGGAGGACGACGCCGCCACCTGGTCACCCGACGGACAGCGACTCGCCTACAGCACCGGCGGGTGGGTGTGGGTTGTCCGGGCGACTGGAGGCCTCCCAACGAAGGTGGCGGAAGCGTCGTCTCCAGCCTGGGTCGACGACGCCACCCTCGTAGTCACGGTGGAGCGGGATGGGATGAGTCGTCTCGCCAGGATCAGCGTGACCGATCCGTGGCCAGCGGTGCTCACACCCGTCGGACAGAATGTGTCAGGAGCCTCCGTCGCTCGCGACGGCCAAGTCCTTCTCTACGTCGCCCATCCGCCCGATGACCGCAACCGAAGCGACATCTGGGCCCTCGACCTCGGATCGGGCGAGTCCCGGTTGCTCCTCGGTGAGCCTGGGATGCAGGCGTCGGGGCCTCGGCTCTCACCGGATGGCCTGACGGTCGCCTACGTCTCTGAGGCACCCGGGTGGACGGCGATCCACCTCGCCACCAGCAGCGGCGGCGAGAGCCGCCAGCTCACCGACGAAGACGCAGACTTCTCAGCCCTCGACTGGCACGCCAGCGGTTCCCACCTGCTGGCGGTCCGAACCCGGCACGGCAGCAGTGACCTCGTCACGGTTGATATCGGTTCGGGAGAGGTCACGGTCCTCGCAGCTGGCGGAGAATGGACGACTCCCCAATGGGCCGGCGATTCCGCGGTGTCGGTCCATGAGGACCACCGCACAACTCCTCGCCTCGTCCGGGTCGACCTGGACGGATCGATCACACGCCTCACCGCCCCTCCCCCGGCTTCGATCGCCGCTGCTCCCCACCTCGGCTTCGAGGAGGTCTGGTACGAGTCACTCGACGGACTCACCGTGCACGGGTTCCTCTTCCGCCCACGAGCGGCAGACGATGGCCCGGTGCCAGCGGTGGTGTACCCACACGGGGGGCCGACCTCGGCCTACGGCGATACCTGGGACGGGCACGCCCAGTACTTCCTGGACAAGGGCTATGCCTGGTTCGCCATCAACTTCCGCGGCAGCACCGGGTACGGGCGCGAGTTCGAACGCGCCAACCACGGCGTGTGGGGAGTCGCGGACACGGAGGACTGCCTCGCAGCCGCCGACCACCTGGCCGGCCTCGACTGGATCGACAGCGAGCGGATTGGGATCTTCGGGGCGAGCTACGGCTCCTACATGGCCCTGGCTGCCCTCGCCCGCGACCCCGGGCATCGGTTCGCCTGCGGAGCCGCCAAGTACGGCGACTCCGACATCGCCACTTCCTGGGCGCAGGGCGACCGCGGAGGCAGAGAGGACCTGGAACGAATGATGGGAACGCCTTCCGAGAACCCGGCCGGCTACCGGGACGGCTCGCCACTGTGGATGGTCGAGCAGATCGACAGGCCGATCCTGGTCGCCCACGGCGAGTTGGACGCCCGGGTCCACCCCGACCAGTCGGCGCAGCTCGTCGCCGAGTTGAGGCGCCTCGGAAAGACCTTCGAGTACGTGACCTATCCCACCGAGGGCCACGGTCTCCTGAGGGCCGGCCCCCAGGTCCACTTCTACCGGCGCCTCGAGCGGTTCCTCGACTGGTACCTCAAGTGAGGCATCGGCTACGCGATCTCGGCATCGTGATCGGTGAACTCCCACCGGGAGAACACAATGCCATCACCGACGTCCCCGGCGTCTGGGTCGGGCACCAGACGGTCGTCCGGGACACACCGACCGTGGTGCGCAGTGGGGTGACGATGATCGTCCCCCGGGAGGGTCGGATCTGGTCCAACTACGCCTACTGCGGGGTCGAGATCCTCAACGGGAATGGAGAGATGACCGGGCTTCCGTGGATCGCCGAGTCCGGCATGCTCGGGTCCCCGATCGCCATCACGAACACCCACCAGGTCGGTCTGGCTCGCGACGCCCTCGTGCGACACGCCGCCGAACTCGACCTCGACCGCGACTTCATTCTCCCCGTGGCAGCCGAGACGTGGGACGGCCATCTCAACGACGCCGAGGCCTTCCCCCTCACCGAGGCGGACGCCATCGCCGCCCTCACCGACGCCGGTCCGGGACCGGTTGCGGAGGGCAATGTGGGCGGCGGAACGGGGATGATCTGCCACGAGTTCAAGGGCGGAATCGGCACGTCATCCCGGTTGGTGCCTGTCGGGTCGCTGACCGCCACTGTCGGCGTGCTCGTCCAGGCCAACCATGGCCTGCGTCGGGACCTGCGGGTTGACGGGGTGGCAGTGGGGGGAGCGATCGGGTTCGATGCCGTACCGTCGGCATGGGATGACGGCGCCGAGGAGGCGTCCAGTTCGATCATCGTCGTCGTCGCGACCGACGCTCCGCTGCTGGCCGACCAGTGCCGCCGCCTCGCCAAGCGAGCCACCATCGGCCTCGCCAGGGCAGGGGGCTACGGGAACAACGGAAGCGGCGACATCTTCATTGCGTTCTCGACTGGGAACGACCTTCCCCGGGACGAGGCGATTCGTACCGTACGCACGGTCGACCACGAACTCATGACACCGCTCTTCCGGGCCACCGCGGAGGCGGTCGAAGAGGCCATTCTCAACGCCCTGTGCGCGGCGACGACCATGACCGGCTTCCGGGGTCGCACGGCGTTCGAACTCCCGCTGGACACCGTCGAGGCACTCGTCACCGGGCGCTGACCAGCGCCAATCCGGGGAGCGCCGCGACAAACCGGACCCTTTCCGGCACAACGCATCGTCAGCCGGGTCTACATTTGCCCGACCACACACCGGGAGACCAGCCATCAAACGCACGATTGCCCTGCTCGCCGTCCTCCTGACGGCCACCCTTCTCGCCCCCTCCGCCATGGCGCAAGAGGACGAGAAGGTCGTCCTTCGCATCGGCCTCACCCAGGACTGGGAGACCCTCAACCCGGCCGTCGGGTTCGCCGTCAGCGAATACGAGATCTGGAACATCCACTACGCGACCCTCACCGACAAGGCGGCGGCCGACTTCGAGACGATCCCGGGCCTCGCTGAGTCGTGGGTCTCCTCCAATGGTGGGCTGACGTACACGTACACCTTGCGCGAAGGGCTGAAGTGGTCCGACGGCGAGCCCCTCACCGCCGAGGACGTGGCCTGGAACGTCAACACGGCCCTCGAGCAGGAGTGGGACAACATGATCTCCACGGTGGGCAACCTCACCGCGGTGGTGATCGATGAGCGAACCGTCGAGATCACGTCGTCGGTCCCGGACCCGAAGCTCCCCCAGATGGACATCTACCTCGTCCCCAAGCACATCTGGGAGCCGATCGCCGTCGACTACGACGCGATGGCGGAGTACGACGCCCTCAGCGGAGTGGGGAGCGGGCCCTTCGTCGTCGTCGAGTTCAACCCCGGCCAGTCGGTGATCATGGACGCCAACCCGCACTACTGGGGTTGGAACGGTGAAGAGCCGGCCATCGACCAGGTCGTCTTCCAGTACTTCTCGAACCCCGACGCCATGGTGGCGGCGCTTCAGCAGAACGAGCTCGATGCCGTGCAGGGATTCCCGCCCAGCAGTGCCGAGGCGCTCGAGGCGGACCCCAACATCGTCGTCGTCGCCGGCAAGCAGGGTGGCTTCGACGAGATCGCCATCAATGGTGGCGCCGCCGAGGGCCAACCCCATCCCGCCCTCTTCGACCTCGCTGTTCGGCAGGCGATCGCCCACGGCATCGACCAGGAGGGAGCCATCGAGGACCTGTGGTTCGGGCTCGCCAGCCCGCTCGAGGTGATGAGCCCGGCCGCCGACACCGCCAAATGGCTCCCCGAGATCCCCGCCGACAAGCGGTTCGACTACGACCCCGCCAAGGCGAACCAGATCCTCGACGAGGCCGGGTACCTCGACACCGACGGCGACGGGGTCCGGGAGATGCCCGACGGCACCAACCCGATCATCCTGCGCCATGCGGTGAACACCGACGGCGACCAGGCCGCCGCCATCGCCGATCTGTTCTCGGGATGGATGGCTGAGATCGGCATCGGTGTCGAACTGGCCTCCTACGACCAGGACGCGCTCTTCGGCGTCATCGTCGACGGCACGTACGACACGTTCTTCTGGGGGTGGGTGCCGTTCGCCGACCCCGATGCGATGCTCTCGTACTTCACCGAGGCCGAGCTCGCCAACTGGAACGACGCCAACTGGTTCGACCCGGTGTTCGATGCCCTCTACCTTGAGCAGAAGGTCGAACTCGACCCGGACCGCCGGGTGGAGATCGTCCACGAGATGCTCACCCTGCTCCACGACGCGGCCGTGTACATCCCGATGTGGCTCGGCCCCGACCTCCAGGCCTATCGGACCGACACGTTCGAGGGTTGGGTCCAGCAACCGGCCGACGTCGGCCCGGTGATGTTCTCCAACTCGTCGCCCAGCTACGCGCTGCTCCGTCCGGTCGGATCGGGGGCCGCGGACGGGGGCTCGACCAACTGGCCGTTGATCGGAGGGATCGCAGCGGTGGTGGTCCTCGGCGGCATCCTCATGGGCTCTCGTCGGCGATCGACCGCCGACGAACGGGAGTAGCGGCTGGAGCCCGACCCACCACGGGGACGAGGGCGGGGATGGTTCCTGGGCCGCAAGGTCCTGGGATCCATCCTCACCCTCGTCTTCGTCCTCGTCTTCAACTTCTTCCTGTTCCGAGTCGTCCAGACCGACCCGATCGGCTCGCTCTTCCGGGGCAGGAACGTGCCCGCCGAGAAGATCGCGGACCTGCGGGAGAAGTTCGGCCTCGATGAGCCGATCGGCACCCAGTTCGTCTACTACATCCGGGAGACGGCCAACCTCAACCTCGGGATCTCCTACCAGAGCCGCCAGCCCGTCTGGGACGAGATCACACGCCGGATCCCCGCCACGGTGGTACTGGTGGGGGCTTCGGCCATCCTGTCGGCGGTGATCGGGACGATCGGGGGGGTGATCGCCGCGTGGCGAAGGAACTCGTTCCGTGACCATGCCATCACGTCGTCGACGATGCTCTTCTACTCCATGCCGGACTTCTGGCTCGGCATGATCCTGCTCCTGGTGTTCGCCGTCGTCCTCGGGTGGTTCCCCGTCGCGGGGATGGTCTCGGCCGGGTCGGACGCCACCGGGTTCGCGTTCCTGCTCGACTACCTGCACCACCTGTTCCTGCCGGCGCTCACCCTGACCCTCGCCTACCTCGGCGAATACGCGCTCGTGACCCGCAGTTCGCTCCTCGACGTGATGGGGGAGGACTACCTGGTCGTGGCCCGTGCCAAGGGCTTGCGCGACGCCGTGGTCCGTCGCAAGCATGCCGTGCCCAACGCCCTGCTCCCGGTGGTCACTCTGACGGCCATCAATTTCGGGTTCGTGCTCTCGGGGGCGATCGCCGTCGAGACGGTGTTCTCGTGGCCGGGGTTGGGGAAAGCCACCGCTGACGCCATCCGCGGCCCCGACCTCCCCGTGCTCCAGGGGATGTTCCTCCTCTTCAGCGCAGCCGTGATCGTCTTCAACCTCCTCGCCGACCTCGCCTACGCATGGCTCGACCCCCGGGTGGAGGACGCATGAGCCTCGCCATGCAACGCCGCAGGGCAACGGCACGCCGGGTGTGGAACCAGTTCCGCGGCTCCCGGCAGGGCATGATCGGCCTCACCGTCCTCGTGCTGTTCGGCATCATCGCGTTGGCCGCCCCGCTGCTGGCCGACATCGCCGAACTCAACCCCGTGAAGTCCCGGGCCGCCGGCAACCCGCAGTGGGCCACCCCATCTGAGTTCGGTCCGCTCGGGACCGATCACCTGCGCCGATCGGTGTGGGCCCAGTTCGTGTGGGGATCGCGGGTCAGCCTCTTCGTCGGGTTGGCGGCGACCATCCTCACGATCTTCATCGGGTCGGTCGTCGGGATCGTCTCCGGCTTCATCGGCGGAAAGCTCGACGCGACGCTGATGCGACTCACCGAATGGTTCCTCGTCATCCCCTTCCTTCCCCTCGCCATCGTCCTCGCCTCGGTGTTGGGGCGGAGCGTGTGGAACATCATCTTCGTCATCGGCATCACTTCGTGGCCGTCAACGGCCAGGCTCGTCCGCGCCCAGGTGCTCACGGTCAAACAGCGACTCTTCGTCGACCGGGCCCGATCGCTGGGTGCAGGGAGGGGGCACCTCATCTCCCGCCACATCCTCCCCAACGTGAGCGGCCTCATCCTCGCCAACGCCACGCTGGCGGTGCCGATCGCCATCCTCACCGAGACGACCCTGGCGTTCCTCGGCCTTGGCGATCCCTCATCAGCCTCATGGGGCAAGACGCTGGAGGAGGCATTCGTCAACGGGGCGATCGTTCGCAACGCCTGGTGGTACTTCCTCCCGGCCGGGATCGGGATCCTCGTCGTGGTGCTCGCCTTCACCCTGATCGGCCGCACCCTCGAGGAGATCACCGATCCGAGGATGGGCAAGCGCCGATGAGCGACCTCATGCTCTCGATCCGGGACCTCACCATCACCTACTCGACGGCTGGAGGCCCCATCCCGGCGGTGCGTGGCGTCAACCTCGACGTCGAAGCCGGAGGTTCGCTCGGCCTGGCCGGCGAGTCGGGGTGTGGGAAGTCGACGTTGGCCAACTCACTCCTCCGTCTCCTCCCCGCCGACGCCGAAGTGTCCGGGCGGATCATGATGGGTGGCCAGGATGTCCTCGGTCTCTCCCCCGGGGGTCTGCGGGCCGTGCGGTGGACCACCGGGGCGATCGTGTTCCAGGGTGCGCTCCACGCCCTCAACCCGGTGCAGACGGTGGGACGACAGATCGCCGAGCCCATGCTGGTCCACGAGACGGTCGAGTCCCACCAGGAGGCGGCGGCCCGCACCAGGGCGTTGCTCGAGAAGGTCGGACTCCCAGCCGACCGAGCCGATTCCTACCCGCACCAACTCTCCGGCGGGCAGCGTCAGCGAGTCCTCATCGCCATGGCCCTCGCCTGCGACCCACACCTCCTCATCGCCGACGAACCGACGACCGCGCTCGATCTCATGGTCCAGGCCCAGGTCCTCGCGCTCATCGAGGACCTCCGACGGGAGCAGAACCTCACGCTGGTCTTCATCACGCACGACCTGTCGGTGCTCGCCTACATCTGCGATCGGCTGGCGATCATGTACGCCGGGCGAATCGTCGAGGAGGGGCCCTCCAAGGAGGTCTTCGGGGGTGCCCATCACCCCTACACCCGCGGGCTCTCCGCGGCGTTCCCGACCATCGGCGACATGAGCTCACGGATGTCCCCATCGGGCCTCGGTGGCGATCCGCCCACCCCGGGCGCCCTCCCCCCGGGCTGTTCGTTCCATCCGCGTTGTCCCCTCGCCGAGGATCGGTGCCAGGCGGAGGAGCCCGGACTGCGGGACTCGGGTCCCGGCCGGAGGGCTGCATGCATCCTGGTGTGAATCCCGTCGTCGAGGTGGAGGATGTCTCGGTGCATTTCGGCGCCAGCCGGGCCGTGGACGGCGTCTCGCTCCGGGTGGGGCATGGAGAGGTGCTGGCCCTCGTCGGGGAGTCGGGATCGGGCAAGACCACGCTCATTCGAGCGATCCAGGGCCTGCAGGCGACCACCACCGGGACCATCCGTCATGGCGATGAGGCAGTCCACGCCGCCAGGCGGCAGGGAGCGACGTCCGACGTACAGATGATCTTCCAGGATCCCACCGGCGCACTCAACCCGCGCCAGACCATCTACGAGATCGTGGCGGAGGGCCTGCGGATCAGGGGTCGGTCCGGCGACGAGGTCGAGAAGGTGGGACAGGCCCTGGCCCGGGCCGGCCTCCGTCCACCCGAGCGGTTCTTCGGCCGCTACCCCCACGAGATCTCAGGTGGCCAGCGGCAACGAGTGGTCATCGCCGGGGCGATGGTCATGGAGCCCCGTCTCCTCCTTGCCGACGAACCGGTGGCCAGCCTCGATGCGTCGATCCGGGGGGAGATCCTGGCGCTGATGCGGCAACTGGTGGAGGAGTCCGGACTCTCGATCCTCGTCGTGACGCACGATCTCGGCCTCGCCTGGAACATCGCCGACCGGGTGGCGGTCATGTACCTCGGTCGCATCGTGGAGATGGGCCCCACCGAGGAGATCCTGAGTGACCCGCAACACCCGTACACCAGGGCGTTGCTCTCGGTGGTCCCCGAGACCGAAGCGATGGAGCAGCAGATCCTGACCGGGGAGATCCCCGACTCGACGCGCATCCCGTCCGGCTGTCGTTTCCATCCCCGCTGCCCGCTTCTTCAGTCCGGGGCACTCGACGAGTCCGTCTCGGGACGGTGTGTGAGCGAGGACCCGGGGGTGCTCCTGACCGGGGCGTCATCACGGGTTGCCTGCTGGGCCGTCGCGGCCGCTGGACGCGCCGGTTCGTAGCCGCTGAGGCTGGATCGATCAGAAGGTGCGGGTCAGCACCTGCCATGCGGCGTGACGGTAGCGGCCAGGGGGTCCCGTCCACTCGGCAGGACCGAGGGAGATCCTCCGGGTGCTCAGGCGCTCACGCGCTGGCGCCCGAGTAGCTCTTGAGCCCCCACCGCCACAAGGCGCGGGTCGCAACCAGCGACACGCCAGTGATGGCGATGGCGAGCGCAAGCACACTCGGGGTCAACCGATCGGAGAGCGCCTCGGCAGGGACCGTGATGGCGAACCCCAACGGGACGATCACGGTCAGGACTCCCTGCAACCAGAACGGGTAGATGCGGACCGGCCACCGGCCCGCCTCGTAGAGACCTTGGAGGAGTTGCGCCATGTCGTCGACGTTGATGAGCTTGAACGCCGACGTCGTGAAGACCATCCAGATGCAGTAGACGAGCAACATTCCGCAGCCCAGCGTCACCGCAAAGGCCAGCGAGTCGAGGAACCCGATCGAATTGCCGAGGTCCGACACCGCCCACCCGATGACCACGGCGCCCAGCGCAACGTCGACGAGGCTCCAGAAGCTGATCCGCCGCGTGGAGACGAACACCTGGGAGTCCACGGGTCGTACGACGGTGAAATCGAAATCTCCCTCGACGATCTCGAACATGAGGCTGAACATGTTGGGGATGATGAAGGTCTGCATGATTCCGCCGAGCAGGATGTGTACCCCGAGCACCGCCAGGAGCTCCGGCTGACTCCACCCGGAGAGGTCTCCGGTGTGGCCGAACACCAACTCGATGGCCACGAGACCGGTGGCGAGCCGCACCGCCGACTGGATGACTTGGAGGACGAAGTTGAGGCGGTACTGCATCTCATACATCGCCCCAACCTTCCAGTGGAGGAACGCCACCTTCACGCTGTGGGTGAAGACTCCGCTCATGAGCCAACCGCCGTGAAGCGCTTGACCGCGCTCTTCCACATGAGGGCGATGAGCCCGGCCGTGCCGAGGCCCCACCCCAACTGGACGGCCAGCCCAACCAGGACCTCGGTGTCACTCAACTGGCCGATCAGTACCTCGATCGGGAACTGGAACGTCCATTTGAAGGGAAGCCAGGCGGAGATCGCTGCCACCCAGCCCGGCATGACGGCCATCGGTACCAACCGTCCCGAGAGCAGCACTTCCAGGGCGATCACGACCTCGATGAGGGCCTGTGCCTTGGTGGTCCAGAAGCTGAGAAGGCCCATCAGCCAAAGCACGTTGAACCGAATCCAGTAGCCGAGCCAGATCGCCAGGAAGAAGACCACGCCCTGGAGGATGCTCGGGGAGAGCTCGGGGCGGAAAATGACCCCGAGGAACAGCGCCATCGGGATCCACATGACGAGCCACGGGAGCTTCGAACCCCCGAAGTTGGCGAGCTGGCGGTGGTAGAGACCCACCGGGTGGAGCAGTTCGTTGGCCACCCGGCCGTTCTGGATCCACCAGTCCCAGGCCCCGGGGGCAAGGGCGAGGTTCATCACCCTCACCAGGGTCCACACGATGTAGTACGAGGTGAACTCCTCGACGCCGTAGCCGCCGATGGCGCCGGCCTGTTCGGCCACGGTCCGCCACACGACGAGGTACACGACGGGTTCGATCATGAACCCTGCCAGGTTGAAGAAGGCGGGGATCCGATACTGGGCCTGCTGCTGGATGGCGATCCGCGCCTCCGCCAGGTAGGTGTCGAGGTAGCGCCTCATGAGCCGTCGGCGAGTTCGAGGTCCCCCATGGCGAATGCCCCTTCGATCACATCCTCGATCGGCGGGTCCTCGATCGAGAGGTCGACCACCGAGAAACGACCCAGGAGTTCGGCAGCCACGGCCGCTATCCGATCCCGGCCCACCCGGAGAACCACCTTCGAAGGATCGGCGGTCATCACCTGTCCGAGGCCGGAGAGGTCGGGCAGTGATTCCTCGGTGGTCACCGTGATGGTCTTGTGGGCCGCGAAACGGTTGGACAACGCTTTCAAGTCGCCGTCGAAGAGGATGCCGCCATGGTGGATGACGATCACCCGCTCACACATGGCGGTGACGTCAGCCATGTAGTGGCTGGTCAGTAGAGCCGTGGCCCCCGTGTCGGTGGTGTACTCGGCCACGAACCGACGGATCCGCTTCTGCATGGAGATGTCGAGGCCGAGCGTCGGTTCGTCGAGGAAGAGGACCTCGGGGTTCGGGAGGAGCGCGGCCAGGATCTCCATCTTCATCCGCTCGCCGAGGGAGAGGTTGCGAACCGGTTTCGTGAGCAGGTCACCCACCTCGAGGAGTTCGACGTACTCGTCCTTCCGCTTCCGGTAGTCCTCATGAGGGATCTGATAGATCGCCCGGCGAAGGTCGAGTGAGTCCGCCACCGGGAGGTCCCACTGGAGGCTGTTGCGGTTGCCCATCACCAGCGCCACCCTCCGCAGGAACTCGGCGTCTCGGTCGTGAGGGGTATGGCCGAGGACCTGGGCGCGGCCACCGTCGGGGTAGAGCAACCCGGAGAGCATCTTCAACGTCGTCGTCTTCCCGGCACCATTGGGACCGAGGAAGCCGACGACCACGCCCGGTTCGAGGGCGAACGAGACCTCCCGCACCGCATCGACGATCCGGTGTTCACGCTTGAACAGCGACTTGATGGAGTTCAGGAGTCCCGGTTCGCGCACGGGGACCTTGAACGTCTTGGAAAGGGATTCGACCTCAACGGACGGCATGGGTTCCCATCTTGGCACGGAGGGCGAGGTGCGGAGGGAGGATTAGGAGGGGTCAGCGTCGAGCGGAAGTTGCCTCAGCAGATGGAGAACTGGAAGTTGATGTCGAAGTTGAAGTTCGGCTGACAAGCCGCCGGTTCACGGTCTCCGGTCCACCCAAGGCTTGGTCTGCTCGAGCTGACCGGCGAGACGAAAGAGCACGTCCTCCCGCCCGAGGGGAGCGGCGAACTGCACCCCGATCGGCAAGCCCTCGGTCGACCAGTGCAGCGGCACGGACATGGCCGGCATCCCGGTGGCGTTCATCACCTGGCCGAAGGCCAACGTGCGGAAGAGGAGGGCAGTCGCTTCGTGGTCGGTGCGGTCCATCGAGATCGTCCCCAGCTTGGGGGGTGGTGTCGCCATCATCGGAGACACCAGGACGTCGAAGCCCTCCATGGCCGCAGCCACCTTCCGGCCGATGAGATGGATCCGGTCGATCGCTCGCACGAAGTCCGAGGCGTCGACGCCTCGTCCAAGCTCGGCCAACTCCCATGTCATCGCCTCGACCTCGTCCTGGCGGACGGGCGATCCCCGCATGGTGCCGACGTCCTCGAGCAGGCGAAGCACGTGGACCGCGATGATGTCCTGGACGAGGTCCATGTCGTCCACCACGTCGATGGCAACCTCCTCGACCTCGTGGCCGAGGCCGTCGCAGAGGATGGCCGCTCCCTGGACCGCGCCGATGCAGGTCGGATCGACCACCACGTCGTAGAAGGGCTGCGCGACCATGGCGATCCGCAGTGCTCCCGGGTCCCGCTCGACCTCCTCCCGGTAGGGCCGTTCCGGCGCGGGGAGCAGGTACGGGTCCCCAGGGGCCGGGCCTGCGATCGCATCGAGCAGGGCCGCCGAGTCCCGCACGGAACGGCTCACACAGCCTCCGATGGACATGCCGCTCCACCCCTCGCCGATGTCGGGAGCCCCGGACAACCGGGCCCGCGACGGCTTGAGCCCGAAGATCCCACAGTTCGAGGCCGGGATTCGGATCGAACCACCCCCATCCGAGGCATGGGCGATCGGTACGGCACCCACGGCCACCATGGCAGCGGCCCCACCCGACGATCCCCCGGCGGAGTACGCATGGTTCCACGGGTTCTTGGTGGCGCCGTTCCGGGTCGACTCGGTGGTGGTGGTGAGCCCGAACTCAGGGCTGGCGCTCCGCCCGAAGATGACGAGACCCGCAGCCTTGAACCGCTTGACCATCTCGGCGTCATGGGCCGCTCGCACCGGGGGATAGAGCCGGGTGCCATCCGTCGATTCCAGCCCCGCCACCGGGATGAAGAGGTCCTTCACGAGGAACGGCACGCCCTGCAGCGGTCCCTCCGGCGGATGGGCCGCGACCGCCCGGGCCCGCTCGACGTCCCACACCGTGACGGCGTTGAGGTCGGGGTTGCGATCCTCGGCGATCCGTATGGCTTCTTCGAGCAGTTCGGAGGCGGAGACTTCGCCAGATCGAACGAGTTCCGCAAGGCCGACACCGTCATTCGAGCGATACACATCCCGCATTGCCCGGACCCTAACGGAGGAGGATCAGCCCTCCCACCGGGGATCGAGTTGGGTGAGGAACTCGGCGCACCGGACCGCCTCATCCAACTCCCCGATGGCGGTCGAGACCCGCCGCAGACCGTCGAGACACCTGAGGAATCCGAGGTTCTCCGGGTGCTGCCAGCGCACGAAGCCCGACCCTCGCCATCCGTTCGCCCGCAGCTCATCGAGACCCCGGTGGTAGCCGACCCGGAAGTAGGCGTACGCCTCGACGAGGTGGTCTGGACCCAGACGTTCCGCCAATTCGCCGGCGGCCGCCCAGGCGTGGAGGAAGCGTGGGTGGTCGGCGATGACCGCCGACACCGCGGTTCGCGGCTCGCCGTCGGCAGCTGCCGCGTCGAGTCTGGCGATGAGCTCGGCATCGGGGGTCGGGAGAACGGTGTCCGGGGGGCCGTTCGGGTTGAGCGAGACGTTGCTCATTCGGCGAACCCTCCGAATCGACGATCGAGGTACAGGAGCGGTTCGATGACGCCATCGGACACGTGTGCGTGTTCGATGTGGCCGACAATGATGTCATGGGTCGATCGGGGGTAGAGCGCGTCGAGGACGCACTCGAAACCGACGAGGGCTCCCGCGAGCATCGGCACGCCAATGGAACCTTCGCTCCATTCCCCCACCGTGAAGCGGTCTTCGCCTTCGAGACCCGTCCAGCCCGCGAACGCCTCGGCTACTGCGCCCTGTCCCCTTGCCAGCACACTGACAGAGAACCGGCCTTCCTCGACGAGGGAGACGTGACTTCCCGCGTCGCGGTTGACGCAGACAAGGAGTGTGGGGGGTTCGGCCGTGAGGGATGTCACCGCCGACGCCGTGAGCCCGGCCCGGGATCCGGCCACCCCGGTGGCCACCACCGTCACCGCCGCCGCCAGCCGCTGCATGGAAACACGGAAGAGGTCGAGATCGATCGCCATGCCCGAGACGCTAGCGAGCAGAGGGCGTCGAGCGTCAAGCGTCGAGAAGAGGGGGACGAAGGACGAGGGACGAGGAACGAGAAGCGAGGAACGAGAAGCGAGGCGAGGATCGGCTCCGTTCTCCGTTCTCCGTCAGCCTCCTCGTACCTCGTACCTCGCTCCTCCCCCGGCGTAGCCTTCGTGCATGCGCATTGACGAGCTCCTCGCTTCCGCCGAGGAGGCGGAGATCGGTGCCCTCCCGGCCTTGGCCGTTGACCTGGCAGCCCTCCTCCTCGCCGAAGCCCTCGACCATCGGACCAACGACGACCGCCACAACGCCGAGCGGATGGCAGCCATGATGGAGGACCCCGACGGCAAGCGGCTGACCGTATCGCTCTTCGACCAGGTCTTCCGGGCCCACGACCCGGCCCGGGTCGCTGATCAACTCGACCACCTCATCGGCCGCTCGGGGGTTCCCCACTACTTCGCCGGCTGGGAGCGGGTGGCGATGGGGATCGGCGCCATCGCAGGTCGGTTCCTCCCCCGGGTGGTGGTGCCGGCGGTGATCTCTCGGGTCCGCGCCGAGACCTCGGGGATGATTCTCCCGTCCGAGGAGAAGCAGCTCGTCGACCACCTCGAGCGGCGCCGCCGGGACGGAGTGCGAATGAACATCAACTACCTCGGCGAGGCGATCCTCGGCGAGGAGGAGGCCGCCACCCGACTCGGCAAGTACCTCGATCTGCTCTCCCGACCCGACATCGAGTACATCTCGGTGAAGATCTCCTCGGTCTTCTCCCAGATCGACCACGTCGCAGTGGAGGCAACGCTCGAGACCCTCAAGGAGCGACTGCGAGTCCTCTACCGGACCGCAGAGGCCTTCACCTTCATCGGCGAGGACGGCATCCCACGCAAGAAGTTCGTCAACCTCGACATGGAGGCGTACGGCGACCTCCACCTCACCTTCGATGCCTTCACCGAGACCCTCGACCTCGAGGAGTTCCGCGACCTCACCGCCGGGATCGTCCTCCAGGCATACCTCCCTGACTCGTTCCCCCTCCAGCAGGAGCTCACCGAGTGGGCAGGTCGTCGGGTGGCGGCTGGGGGGGCACCCATCAAGCTACGGATCGTCAAGGGGGCCAATCTCGCCACCGAACTGGCCGACGCGTCATGGCACGGGTGGCCACAGGCCCCCTATGCCACCAAGGCGGAGGTCGACAGCAACTTCTCGCGGATGGTTCGGTTCGGGTCACAGCCCGAGCACGCCGAGTCGGTGCACCTCGGGATCGGGTCCCACAACCTGTTCGACGTCGCCCACGCCCTGCTCCTGCGCGCCCACCACGGGACCGGACGCTTCGTCGAGATCGAGATGCTCGAAGGCATGGTGAACCACCAGGCCAGGGCCGTCCAGGAGGTGGCCGGGGACATGCTCCTCTACGCGCCGATCGTCGAGGAGAAGGACTTCCGGTCAGCCATCGCCTACCTCATCCGCCGCCTGGATGAGAACACTGATGACGAGAACTTCCTCCACGACCTGTTCGGGATGGTCCCCGGCGATCCGTCCTTCACCCGGCAGGCAGACCGGTTCCTGTCCGCGGCCGCATCCGAGGCTCCCACCGGACCGAACCGAACGCAGGATCGCCGGACGGACGTGGTCTCCTTCGACCCGGACGAACCGTTCTCCAACACTCCGGACACTGACTTCTCACTACCGGCCAACCAGGCTTGGGCCCGGTCCATCGCCGCTGGTTGGCACCACCGGGAACCGGACGACATCCACCCGGTCGTCGGCGGGGAAGCCGTCTCCTCCGATCGCTGGACCGAAGGGCACGATCCGTCCGCCCCCGGGAAGCCGGCATACCGGTGGCTTCGGGCATCCGAGTCACAGGTCGAGGCCGCCATCGGCGTCGCCGCGTCCGCGGCCCCGCTGTGGGCCGCGAGGTCTCCCGCCGAGCGTCGGGGCATCCTCGAGCGATGTGCGGAGGAGTTGGAACGCCGCAGGGGCGACCTCATCGGGGCGATGATGCTCGACGCCGGCAAGTCGGTCATCGAGGCGGATGTCGAAGTGAGTGAGGCCGTGGACTTCGCTCGCTACTACTGCCGCTCACTCGACGCAATGGAGACCGACGGGGCCACGCCCGAGCCGATCGGCGTCGTGGCGGTGGTACCACCGTGGAACTTCCCCCTGGCCATCCCGGCCGGTGGCGTACTCGCAGCTCTCTCGGTCGGCAATGCCGTGCTCTTCAAACCCGCATCGGCGACGGTGCTCGTGGGTTCGATGATCGCCGAGGCGCTGTGGACGGCAGGAGTGCCCCGGGAGGCACTTCAGTTCGTTCCCACCTCTTCGGACGCCGGCCACCTCCTCATCGAGGATCCGCGGGTCGGGAGCGTGATCCTCACCGGGGCGTGGGAGACCGGCCGCCTGTTCCTCGACATGCGCCCCGATCTGAGGTTGTCCGCAGAGACGTCGGGAAAGAACGCGCTCATCGTCTCGGCCATGTCGGATCGCGACCAGGCCATCAAGGACCTTGTCAAGTCTGCGTTCGGGCACAACGGCCAGAAGTGCTCGGCTGCGAGCCTCGGGATCCTCGAGGCCGAGGTCTACGACGACCTCATGTTCCAGCGGCAGCTCGCCGACGCGGTCCGCTCGCTCCACGTTGGCCCACCATGGGACCTCGAGTCGAAAGTGACACCCGTCATCCACCCACCCGGGCCCGACCTCGAGCGAGGCCTCACCAAGCTCGATGCGGGCGAGACATGGCTGGTCGAGCCCCAGCTCGTGTCCGGGAACCTCTGGCAGCCGGGGGTACGGCTGGGGGTCCAGCCCGACTCCTTCTTTCACCGGACGGAGTGCTTCGGGCCGGTTCTCGGGCTGATGCGCGCTCCCGACATCACTACCGCCATCGAGTGGGTGAACGGCTCGGACTATTCCCTCACCGGGGGCATCCACTCCCTCGACGAGCGGGAGGTCAACCGCTGGGTCGACGAGGTCGAGGTGGGCAACGGCTACGTCAACCGCCACATCACCGGGGCGATCGTTCGCCGACAGCCATTCGGTGGGTGGAAGAAGTCGAGTTTCGGCTCTGGGGCGAAGGCAGGCGGACCCAACTACGCCGCTTCGTTCGCCCGGTGGCGTGAGAGGGACCTGCCAACGAACCGCTCTCCGATCTCCGACGAGGTCGCCGCGATCCTCGCCAGGGTGAAGGAGCCATCCGCGCGGGTCATGGCCGGGGCCGAATCGTACGCGGCTGCCTGGGCCGGTCACTTCTCGCTGGTCTTTGACCCCGCCGCTGTTCGCGGCGAGGTCAATGGCTTCCGCTACCGGCCGGCTCCCCGCGTCCTGGTCAGGGTGTACCCGGACGGCGATCCCGAGGATGCCCTTCTCGCGGTGCTGGCGGCTCGAACGTGTGGAACAGCAGTCGGGGTCTCGTTGAGCGAGGAAGCGAAGTGGCCGTGGCACCTCTTCCCGGTGCATGTCGCACGGGACGGGGAGGCCGGGTTCGGTGCTCGGCTGCTACTCGATGACCGCGTCAGGGTCATCGGCACCTCCCCGGTGAGCTTGTGGGAGGCGGCCAGGGATGTTCATGCCCGGGTCTTCGACGACCCGGTGGTCGCCCAGGGCAGGCTCGAGCTGCGCTGGTACCTGCGGGAGCAGGCAATGTCGATCCGCACGCACCGCTACGGCAACCTCGTCGGGCTCGGTGACGGCGCCCTCGACCGATAGGGCGGCGACGTAGGCTGGCCCATGATCTCGGCCCGACAGGTCCTCGTGACGACGTCGGCGTTCGTTGCCATGTTCGTCATCTTCGGCGTCGCCTACTCGTTCGGGGCGTTCTTCGAGGCCATGGGTGAGGAACTGGGCTCCAACGCCGCCCGCACCTCGGCCGTGTTCTCGGTCACGACGTTCCTCTTCTTCCTGCTCGGGGCGGTCACTGGGCGGATCTCCGATCGGATCGGCGCCCGGCCCCTCCTCGCCCTGGCCGCAGTCTCGCTGACAGGTGGCCTCCTCGCCACCTCCCGGGTTCATACGATCGAAGCGGGCTACCTCAGCTACGGGATCGGGGTCGGGGTGGCCGTTGCCGCCGCCTACGTGCCCTCCGTCGCCACTGTGGGCAAGTGGTTCGACGAACACCGTGCCGCGGCATTGGGGGTTGCCGTCACCGGCATCGGCGTGGGAACGATGGTGGTCTCCCCCCTGGCCGCCTCCCTCATCGAGGCGGTGGGATGGCGTGAGGCGTACCGGACCATGGGCTGGGTCGGAGGTTCGGTCCTGCTCCTCACCGCGATCGGGATCGGGGCGAAGCACTCCGACACCGGCGTCTCACAGGCTCGATTCGGCCCAGGAGCCCTACGCGATCGCCGAGCCCTGATGCTCTACCTGGCCTCGCTCGGGTTCTCCATCGCCCTCTTCGTTCCGTTTGTCTTCGCACCGGCCTACGCCCGTTCCCGCGGGGCCGACCCGATCGCTGCCGCCTTCCTCATCGGCCTCCTCGGGCTCGGGAGCACGGCAGCCCGCCTCGTCCTCGGCCCCCTCGCCACCCGCTTCGGGTCCCTGCGGCTCTTCCGGTGGTGCTTCGTCCTCCATGCCGCCAGCTACCTCATGTGGCTGGGCGCAGGCGACTCCTACGGGACCATGGTGGCCTTCGTCATCGTCATGGGCTTTGCCTATGGGGGCTTCGTCGCCCTGTCGAGCGCCGTCATCGCCGATGCATACGGACCAAGGGTGCTCGGTGCCGCCCTGGGAGGCCTCTACACGGCGGCCGCCGTCGGGAGCCTGGCCGGTCCCCCCGCAGCGGGAGCGATCCTCGACGCCACCGGGAGCTATTCGGCCGTCGTGACGGCCCTGGTCATCGTATCCGGCGTCGGGACCATCCTCCTCTACTCGGGAGTTCCGATGGACGCTCGTGGGCGGATCGAGCCGCTCCCGCTGTTGTGATGCCGAGCGAACGGGGCGAAGGCGCCTGGAGCTCCTACAGCAGGGGGACGAGTAGGTCGAGTGCCCGGGTCACGTCGCCCAGCTGCGCGTCATCGAGATCCGCCAGCATCGCCGCCAACAGCTCCACCCTGGCTGCCCTTCCCCGGTGCAGGAGTGCCACACCCGCCTTGGTGGCCCGCACCTCCACGACCCGACGATCGACCAGCGACCGCTCTCGCTCGACCAGCTCCCGGCGCTCGAGGTTGTCGACGTGACGGGTGATGGCCGGCGACGAGACCTGTTCCCGCTCCGCCAGGCCGCCGATGGTCTGCGGCCCGGCGAACACGAGCACCGAAAGGATCGAGGCCTGGGGAGCCGTGAGGTACATCACCTCGTCCGCCTCGCGGATCGACCGCAGGAGTCGGATCGCCGTGGTGTTCAGGCGATTGGCCACCCGATGTCGGGCGTCGTCAGGGAGGCCAGCCGGGGGCTCAGGGAGCGGCCATGTTGACATATTCCGTAACCTTAGTTACTTTTTAGTCTCTGTGATCCAATCGGAGGAAGCAATGGGCGCCATCTCGAGCATCGGGCAGATCCATATCACCGTCACCGACCTCCCGGGAGCCGTGGCCTTCTACCGCGACATCCTCGGTCTCGATTTCCTCTTCGAGGTGCCCGGCCAGGACATGGCGTTCTTCCAGGTCGGCTCCACTCGCCTCTACCTGGGTCGGTCCTCGTCACCCGAGTTCCAGTCCCACCCGATCCTCTATCTCGACGTGGACGACATCGAGGCGGAGGTCACTCGCCTGCGAGCCGCAGGGGTCGAATTCATGAGCGAGCCCACGCCCGCCCACCGGGACGAACATGGCACGCTGTGGCTGGCGTTCTTCAAGACGCCTGAGGGACTCCCCACCGGCCTCATGCAGGTGAAATAGCCCGACAGCACGAGCTCGGCATCGGGCTATTCGCGGCGTAGTCTCCAGATCGATTCCGCTGGCCACCGGCGGCTCCAAGCCAAGGCCTCTTCGGAGCGATAGGAGCTGACGGCATCCTCCGGGGGTCGAGGCTCCACGAGATCCTCGATCACAAAGCCGTTCGATCGGAAGAGCCTGATCCACTCTCCATACGGCAGTTGAAAGAAGACCTCATCGCCGTCATCGATCAGGTGCATTCCGAAGTAGTCGAGGGCGAGCCGATCTCCCACGCCGTCGCCGCCCAACGGCCAGCACACGGTCTCGAATGGCGAGTGGTGATTGAAGGCGAACAGGCCACCGGACCGAAGGAGGCGGGCGACCTCGGGAACCGTCCGGTAGGGGTCGGCGAACGTCATCGCTCCGTGGTCACAGAAGACAATGTCGAAGACCGCATCCGGAAGTGGCACGTCCTCGGCGCTGGCATGAACGAGGGGGAAGTCGACTCCTGCTTCGGCCATCAAGCGCCGAGCCTGCGCCAACTGACCAGAAGAGATATCCAAACCGACGACGTGGGCACCCCTCCGCGCCAAGGCGATCGCCCACTGTGCCGCTCCGCACCCCAGTTCCAGGACGTCCTTCCCCGACACATCTCCGAGGATCTGCAGCTCCGATTCCGCTGCTTGGGCGGTTCCCCAGGCGTTGCCGCCGCTCTCGGCGAGCTGGGCACCATGGGCCTGCTGGTACTCGTCACTGAACGTGTCCCAGGCCCGCTCGTTGCGCGCCGCATGTGGGGAGAGCCCAGCCAGCGAGGAGTCGGGTTCAGTCACATGCGCAAGATAACCGGGGCCCCTTCGGCGTGCCGCGCCGATTCCAGGAAGACAGGCGCACTCGGGGATTGAGGCTCCACGGGCCCGGGCTCGAGCTCGGGCTCCGCCTACTCAGCGTTGGCGTGCTCTGCCTCGTGCTCGGCGATCTGGCGCCGGACGTCCTCCATGTCGACCTCACGCACCTGACTGATGAGGTTCTCGAACGTGGGGCCGGGAAGCGCACCGGGTTGGCTGAAGATGACGACGTTCTCCCGGAAGACCATGAGGGTCGGGATCGACTGGATCCCGAAGCTGCCCGCCAACGCCTGTTGGTCCTCGGTGTTGACCTTCCCGAACACGATATCGGGATGGTTCTCGGCTGCTGCCTCGAATACCGGCGCAAACATCCGGCACGGACCACACCACTCGGCCCAGAAGTCGACGAAGACCGTGTCATTCCCGGTCACCGTCTCTTCGAAGTTCTCGGCTGTCAGTTCGATGGTTGGCATGGTCAGTCCTCCTGGAAGCATCGCTTGGATACCCCCGAGGGTATCAACGCCACGTTCCAACCGCCGTAGCGGGGTCGGCTATTCCCTACTTGGAGTCGCCCCACGAGCTGGTGTCGCCCGACTCGAACCCGTCGGGGAAGATCTCCATATCCGCCTGTCCTCCACCCGGGAGATCCGGCGGCGGGGCGGCTCCATTGCTCGTGGTGATCATGACTCGGCGAACGCTCCTACCCACCAGGAGGATGATGATCAGGATGACCACCAGGACGACGAGTGCGCCGAGGGCGATCGGGCCCTGCAGGAGACTGCTCGGGAACCGCACGAAGCCGAGGCCCTCGCAATAGCCGCCGTCGCCGTCGATGAATCCGCCGACCTCGTAGATCCCACCGATGTCGGAGGTGCCGAGGATCGCCTCGACGTCCTCCGCGTAGGGGAGGAGGTCCACGTCGCCGGACTCCTGCTGGGACTTGCCGTCATTGGGCGAACCACCGGCGGCAGCGAGGTACGGGAAGCCTGCGACATCGACCCAGATCTCCCAGTGATGGTTCTCGATCGGACCGGGGGTGGTCCCATCCCAACTCAGGAAGCCGGTGGGGATCAGGTCGAACGGGGCGCTCTTCGAGGTGGCCTCGGGTCCGGGGATGGCATCGACGTCACTGAACGCCGTCACCGTGCAGCCACCATCGAGGTAGCCGGCTTGGCCGGCTTCGGTCGCCCCCAGGGCGCCCACTGCGACGAAGACGACGATGATGATCATGGCGATGATCTTGGCCACGGTGCCCCCGGCACCGCCTTTGGTGAGCACGAACCCGATGAGGGCCATGATCCCCATGGCCCCGAATGTGAGCATCCGGTCGAGCGGCCAGATCCCCGCCTGTTGGATGATGACCACCAAGAAGATCCCGGCGATGGCGCCGAGGATCGTCCCGGTGAGTGGCTTGCCCGTTGCCTTCATGGTGACCCCTCACTCTGCGGCTGTGGAGCCACGGTATCAGAGGAAGAGGAGCGAGGAGCGAGGAAAGAGGAACGAGTAGAAGAGAGGTACGAGGTACGAGGTACGAGGACGGGATTCCCCCTCTCTTCTCGTACGCTCTCTTCTCGTACCTCCTACACCACGATCGCTGCGCTTGGCGACCTCTTCGAGCATCACCTCGGTGGCACCGCCCCCGATCGTATTGATGCGGGCGTCCCGGTACAGGCGAACCACGGGGGTCTCGGTCATGAACCCCATCCCACCATGGAACTGGGTGCAGTCGTACATGATCTCCATCACGGACTCGTTCACGAAGGCCTTCACGCCTGACATGTACTTGGTGGTGTCGAAGCCCTGTTCCATGAGCCATGCCCCGTGGTAGACCGACGCCCTACAGGCGTCCAGCTTCGCTTGATTCATGGCAAGTCGTTGGCGGATGACCTGCTTGTCGTAGAGCACTCCGCCAAATGCTCGGCGGGTCTGGGTGTACTCGAGGGTGAGGTTGATGGCGGCCTGGGCTGCCCCAACGGCCTCGGCCGAGATGACCATCCGCTCGTTCTGGAAGTTCTTCATGATCTCGTAGAACCCTCGGTGGAGGGTGCCGAGGACGTTCTCGTCCGGGACCCACACGTCATCGAGGACCAGTTCGGCGGTGTCCGACGACCGCCATCCGTGCTTGTCGAGTTTCTGGGCGACGGAGAAGCCCTCGCGGTCCTTCTCCACGATGAACATCGAGAGGCCGTACTTGTTCTCCACATCGGTGCGGGCGGCGACGAATACCAGGTTCCCGTACACGGCGTTCGTGATGAACATCTTCGTCCCGTTGATCCGCCACCCGTTCCCGTCCCGCTTGGCGGTGGTGCGAAGGCCGGCCACATCGGAGCCGGCGTCGGGTTCGGTCACGCCGATTGCGGTGATGGTGTCGCCCGAGAGGATGCCCTCGGAGAACCGGCCCATCTGCTCCTCATTGCCGACATGCATGAGGTGAGGGGAGGCCATGTCGGTGTGGACGAGGACGGTGACGTCGAACCCACCGGACAGGGAGGCGAGGCCAAGCGACTCGGCGAGCACCGTGGATGCAATGGGCCCCATGGCGAGTCCGCCATGCTCGGCCGGCCAGCGGAGGCTGAACATGCCGAGCGCCCCCATCCGGCGCAGGACGTCCCGGGGGACCATCCCATCGACGTCCCATTGCTCGGCGTTGGGAGCCACCTCGTTCTCGCAGAACGCGATCACCTGGTCGGAGATCGCCCGCAGGTCGTCGTCGATGTACGGGTTGTCGGCAAGTCGAGCCATCAGTCGTCCTCCTCCGGTTGCGGTTGGAACGTCACGAGCGTCGCCCCCTGCTCGACCGCCATTCCGGGGTCGACCAGGACTCGCTCGACCACCCCGTGGCCCGCCGCGGTGAGGGCGTGCAGCATCTTCATGGCCTCGAGCGTCACGAGCGGATCGCCTTCATGGACCTCGCTTCCCGGCGCCACGTCCACCGCCACCACCAAGCCGGGGAAGGGTGAGACGAGGTCGCCGGCCCCGGACGCATCGTGGTCGGCGGCCGAGAGCCATTGCTCCTCCCGGGACACCACCCTGAATGAGTGCGAGGTTCCCCCATGGGCAATCGCCAGACGGTCCCCGGAGCCCGAGAAGGGCGTCCGATCGACGGTTCCATCGTGCTCGACGACGAACTGGCTGCCCTCGCGGTGCACGACCACCGGCGTACCGTCCACCGTGTAGGACCCGTTGAACCCGCTGATGGCAGACTCGTGGCGGGCCGCGATCCCTTCCAGGGTGACCACCCGGGGGTTGCGGTGAGGGGTGAAGCGGGTTGCTCCGACGCTGGTCCACGGTCCCACGGATGCGGCTTCATCGCGCATCGTGAGGTGGGCGAGGGCCGCGAACCTGGCGGCTTGCTCTTCATCCGGCTGCGGGGGTAGGGGCTCCTCATCGAGGAATCGGGTGGTCACCGGTCCGGAGGCGACTCTCGGGTGAGCAAGGAGCCACCGGAGAAGTGCCTGGTTGGTGCGCAGCCCGACCACGTGCAGGTCGTCGAGCGCGGCCAGCAATACGCCCCGGGCGGTCTCCCGATCGGGACCATGCGCGATGACCTTGGCCACCATCGAGTCGTAGTGCGGGGTGACCTCGGAGCCCCGGGCGATACCCGAGTCCCAGCGCACACCGGCCGGCACGTCGAGTTCGGCAACCGTTCCCGCCTGGGGCATGAAGCCCTGCCACGGGTCTTCCGCGTTGAGCCGAGCCTCGATGGCGTGCCCCTCCCACGCGATGTCGGACTGGGCGAGGGGGAGCACGTTGCCGGCGGCAACGATGAGTTGCAGACCGACGAGGTCGATGCCCGTGACCAGCTCGGTCACCGGGTGCTCGACCTGGAGCCGCGTGTTCATCTCGAGGAAGAAGAACTCACCGGTGCCATCGTCGACGATGAACTCGACAGTGCCGGCGTTGTCATACCCGATGGCCGTGCCGAGTTGCACGGCCGCTCGGTGCATGCCGTCGCGCGTCGTATCGGGGAGCCAGGGCGCGGGGGCCTCTTCGACCACTTTCTGGTGGCGACGCTGGATGGAGCACTCCCGGGTGCCGAAGTGGAGGACGCTGCCGTGTTTGTCACCGACGATCTGCACCTCTACATGGCGGGGGCGAGTGATGAAACGCTCGACGATCATCGCGTCGTCGCCGAATGCCCGCCTGCTCTCTTCCCGGGCATCATGCAATCGCCGCGTGAAGTCGGCCGAATCCTCGACGACTCGGATCCCCTTGCCACCCCCGCCGGCCGAGGCCTTGACCATGACGGGGTACCCGATCCGCTCGGCAGCCGACGCAAGGTCACCGTCGTCCTGGGAGGAATCGAAGCCGGGGATCACGGGGATACCCGCCTCCCCGGCAAGTCGACGGGCATTGATCTTCGAACCCATCGAGTCGATCGCCGCCGGATGGGGTCCCACCCAGGTGAGACCTGCTTCGACCACTGCGGTTGCGAAGGCGGCATTCTCGGCGAGGAAGCCATACCCCGGGTGGATGGCGGTGGCCGCGCTGCGTTTCGCGGCCTCGAGGATCGCTGGGATCGAGAGATAGGAAGACGCAGGATCCGCCGGGCCGATTCGCACGGCCGCGTCGCAGGATCGGACGTGAAGAGCGTTGTGATCGGCGTCCGAGTAGACGGCAACCGTCTCGATCCCCATCCGTCGCGCACCGTTGGCGACCCGGACGGCGATCTCACCGCGATTGGCGACCAGGAGGCGCATGATCATGGGGGCGACCTTACCTAACAAGTGTTAGGTAGGCAAGGCCGGTGGTCACTTCGCTTGGGAGCACTCCTCGACCAGGCCGGCCTGCCGATCGATTTCGAACCCGTACAGCTCGAAGGACGGATCCGCTTCCAGTCGCTCCAACTCGACCAAGAAGGCGGAGCAGCCGCCTTGGAGATGTGCGAGCGTCAGTCGCGTCTCCCACAGGGCACGGGCCGGGGTCGCCGGGCTCCACGCGGCGTAGGAGGGGAGCGCAGCCAAGGCCTCCTCCGTGACCGCGACCGCTGCCTCCAGGTGGCCGGCCCCGGCCAGTTGACGGGCGACGAGGTCGTACGTCGAGAAGCGAGTCCGGGGTAGCTCCATCAGGTTCACCAACTCACCCGGGTCTCGTTCGCCCAGGATCGCCTCGAACGTCGGAATGAGGGCGTTGATGGCATTGTTCCCCGGGTTCCACCGGTGGGCATCCTCGAGCGTCGCCAATGCCGCCGCGGGATCATCGGAGCCGAGCGCCTCGTTGATGGCCGGGAGCGGAAACCACGGCGGGCTTTCGTCGAAGACGAGGCTCGGGTGCTGGACGAGGACGATCCCGGCTACTGCCGCCACGATCCCGAACCCCACCGGCACGACGGGTCCCCACCCTCGAGGGGTGTCCTGTCGGGCGACAACGCCCAGTGAAACCGCGAAATAGCCTGCGAGCGTCGGAAACAGCCAGTCGAAATCGATGAAGGCGTGGGCGCCGAGCACCAGGACCACTCCCGACGCCGCAAGCAACAGCGGGTCTCCGTCCTCCCGCCGCGCTTCGAGGATCGCCGCCACGACGCCGCCGACGGCGAGGAGAAAGGCAGGGATGGCCACCACCAGGCCGCCCTCCGCCAGGAGTTCGAGGAACTCGTTGTGGGCAGATGAGGTGAGATGGGTGTCAGCTCGATTGAAGCCGGGAGCGGCAGGTCCATACGACCCGATGCCCAAACCTGTCAACGGGTCCTCGAGGAACATGCCGGCGGCAGCTTCCCAGTGGGCGAACCGAGCGACGGCGCTGACCTCGGCACTCCCCGGGCCCCGGCTGGCCAAAGGGCTCCCGTCGCCCACGAAGGTGAGGCTGACGGCCAGCGAGACAGCCATCGCCACGCCGACGAGGGCGGTCAGGACCAGCCATCGGCCCCGCAACCGGATGGCGGTGAGGACTACCAGGGCGCCGACGCCGACGAGCAGCCCTCCCCGAGATCCCGTGAGGTAGACGCCTGCCAGTGACGCCCCGGCGGCCACCACCGAACCGAGTCGTGCCACGCCAACCGAGCGCCAGGCGATGCCGGTGAACCACAGCGTCCCGCCCGCCATTATCGCCGCGGACTGGTTGTGCCAGCTGACCACCAGCCAGCGAGGTTCTCCGAGCGCTCCGAACCACACGGCCGCACCCAGCACCCAGGCGGCGATGAACGAGCCGCCCACGACGGCGAGCACGAGATGGCGACCCCACCCCTGCCTCGCCAGTCGGTGGGCAGCCAGGCCGATGCCGATCATGAGGGCATACACAGACAGCGGATCGACGAACGCCGAACGGAACTCACCGAGCGCCACCGCCGCCACGAGGGCGGCGGAGAAGGCAGCCAGGGAGACGGCGGTGGCTCGTCGCAGGTGTCGGGCCTCGCTCACGGCCAGCGGCACTGCGGCCAGCAACCACCACTTGATCGAGGCGAGGCCGAGGGTCGCAAAGCCGCCGTCACGTGGCAGGAGCCACCCGAGGACAACCACGAGGAGTGCGGCTGCAACCAGGTCCCCCACCCAGCGGGCCAACCGGGTTGGGTCGCGAGGTGATTCGGGTGAGGTCGGGGTCTCGGTGTCCAGGGCGGAACTCCGGGTGGGGGTCAGGCCCGCCAGTATGGCTTCCGCTTCTCGAGGAACGCGGCGATCCCCTCCTGGCCCTCGGCCCGATCCCAGGCGTCGGCGAGGTCGCGGGCGGTGTACCAGGCGCTGTCCTCACCCCCGTGGGTGTCGACCCATTCGATGAGGCGTTTCGTGGCTCCCACCGCGTCGGGACCGCAGCGAAGGAGGCTCGCGATCTCGACTTCGATGGCGGCATCGAGGTCCTCATGGACTTCGGTGATGAGCCCCATGCGCTGTGCCATACCGGCATCCATCATGCGGGCGTTGAGGAAGGTTCGGCGGGCGTTGGCAGCTCCCATCCGTCGCACGACATACGGGCTGATATTGGAGGGGGCAAGGCCGAGGCTCACCTCCGTGAGGGCGAACACGGCCGTGGGGACCGCGAACGCCATGTCGCATACTGCGATCATGCCCACGCCGCCACCGAAGGCTTGCCCGTTCACCCGGGCGATCGTCAGTAGGGGGAGGGTGTCGAGCCGTCGCAGGAGGGCGGCCAAGTCAGCTGAGTTGGCGACTCGCTCGGCCCTGGTGAGGTCCATCTGCGCCTTCATCCACCCGAGGTCGCCGCCGGCACAGAACGACTCGCCGGCGCCGGTCAGGACCAGGGCTCGCACGCCTTCGAGGTGGTCCATGACCGCGTTGAGGTCCGACATGAAGGCCGGGCTCATGACGTTGTGTTTGTCAGGTCGATTGAACGTGACGGTGGCCACACCACGATCGTCCACATCGAACAGGGTCTGTTCCAGGTTCATGGTCGGGAACCTAGCGAGCCATGAGCGTCAGAACCGGAACACCCGGTAGCTGCCTTCGGGGGCGGGTTGGCGAGCGGCGAGTGAGAGGGCGAGGCCCAGGTGGTCGCGGGTGTGGACGGGGTCGATGAGGCCGTCGTCCCAGAGACGGGACGTGGCGTAGTAGGGGTTCGATTGGGTCTCGTACTGGCCCCGGACCTCGTCGCGCAGTTGCTGGATGTCCTCGTCCGTCGTCTCCTCGCCTTTCAGGCCCCCGAGTCGGATGTCGACGAGCACAGTTTGGGCGGTCTCGGCGGACATGGTGGCGATACGGCTGTTCGGCCATGCGAACAAGAACCGGGGGTTGAATCCCCTGCCACACATGCCGTAGTTGCCGGCGCCGTACGAGGCCCCTATCAACACCGTGTACCGGGGGACGATGGCGTTGGCCACGGCATCGACCATCTTCGCTCCATCCTTGGCGATCCCACCGGCTTCGGCGTCCTTCCCGACCATGTAGCCGGTGGTGTTCTGGAGGAAGACCAGGGGGATCTTGCGCTGGTTGCACATCTCGATGAAGTGGGTGGCCTTGAGGGCCGCCTCCGAGAAGATGATGCCGTTGTTGCCGATGATCCCCACCTGATAGCCCCAGATCCGGGCGAACCCGGTGACGATGGACTCCCCATAGCGCGGTTTGAACTCGCGGAACTCCGAGCCATCAACGATGCGGGCGATGATCTCCCGCACATCGAAAGGGATCCGGGTGTCGGCGTTGACGATCCCATACAGTTCGGTCGGGTCGAAGGCAGGCGGCCTCGGCTCGACCTGGTCCAGCCAGCCGGTCGGCTGCTCGATGGTGGGCTGGTTGAGGTTGCGGACGATCTCTCGCATCTGGGCGTACGCCTCCGCTTCGTCGTACGCGATGTAGTCGGCGACGCCTGACTCGCGGGTGTGGACGTCGGCTCCGCCGAGGGTCTCGGGATCGACGATCTCGTTGAGGGCGGCCTTCACGATCGGCGGTCCTCCCAGGAAGATGCGGCCGATCCCCTTCACGATCACCACCTCGTCTGAGAGCGCTGGGACGTAGGCACCCCCGGCCGTGCACCCTCCGAGGACGACGGAGAGCTGCGGCAGGCCCATCGCCGACATGCGGGCCTGGCGGTAGAAGGTCCCTCCGAAGTGGTCCTTGTCGGGGAAGACCTCGTCCTGGAGTGGCAGGTATGCCCCACCCGAGTCGACGAGGTAGATCGTTGGCAGGCTGTTCTCCTCCGCGATCGCCTGCGCCCGGACGTGCTTCTTGATCGAGGCCGGGGCGAGGCTCCCGCCCTTCACCGTGGCGTCGTTGGCGATGAACATGCACGGTATTCCGTGCACGACGCCGATACCGGTGACGATCCCGGCCCCCGGGTAGGAGTCGTCGTACTGGCCCCAGGCAGCCAACGTCGACAACTCCAGGAAGGCGGTCCCCTCGTCGATGACCATGTCGATCCGGTCGCGCACCATCACCTTGCCTCGCTCGAGGTGCCGAGCGATGGCCTTGTCACGGTCCTCACCGCCCGAGATGACCCAGGACATACGGTTCTCGAGCACCTTGATCTCGGCCGTGTAGGCGGTGACGTTCTCGGCGAAGCGGTCGGAACGGGTGTCGATCGAACTGGGGAGCAGTCTCACGAGGCGCCTCTCAGGAAGAGTCGGGACACCGTGTCGGCAACCTCGGAAATCGTACGCGTCCCACCCGGGCGGAACCAGTCAAGGGTGGTGTTCATGGTCCCCAGCAGGGAGAGTCGGGCCACCCGGAGATCAAGGTCAACGGCCAGTGCCCCGGCTTCCTGGGCGGCCGTGAGCAACGTCGCCCAGATCCGCTCGTAGGCATCCCGAGCGGGGAGGCCGGTTTCCCGGAGGTATTCGGGGGTCTTCTGGAAGACGCTCACGTGGGCGGCCGTGTAGGGACCGTGCTCGAAGAGCGCAACGAGATGGGCGAGGACCGCGGCCTCTATCCGCTCAGCGTGTGATCGCCCTTCACTGGCAGCCAGGGACGCTTCCACCGCGGCGGTGATCCGGGTGATCCCCTCGTCGAGGATCTCCGTGAGCATCTCATCCTTGGACGCGAAGTGGTAGTAGATCGAACCGGCCTTGACCCCGGCCGACGCCGCGATGTCCCGCAACGTCGTGTCCGCATAGCCACGTTCGAGGAAGAGCCTGGCTGCGGCGTCCAGGATGCCGTCACGACCCGGGAACGCCCTCGGTGCTTCAGCCGCTGTCATGGCCCGAACCCTACCTAACACTTGTTAGGTGTGCCAAAGAGGCGCGGGCACGAGCACGGGCACGAGCCAAGCGTCAAGCGTCAAGCGTCAGCGTCTGGCTCGGGCTCGGGCTCGGGCTCGCGCTCGCGCTCGGGCTCGGGCTCGACCCGATAGGGTCGGGCCATGCAGACCGCACGAACCCTCTGGCGCACCCTCGAGGCCATCCACGCCACCATCTACTTCTCCCCCATCGCGATGGATGCCTACACGGGCATAGGGATCGGCGAGCCCGGCTTCAGCTACTTCGCCCCGCGGGCGGCCGCCATGGGAACCGTCGAGGGGGGTGTCGTGGCAGCGACGTTCTACTTCTGGGACCCCTCCCACGTCTCGAGGTTCATCCCGGCCGCGTGGGACCTCGCGTCACCGGCAACCGTCTGCGCCACGAGGTGGGGCGCGGCCGGGGACGTGGTCCGGAGCCGTGCTGGCTCAGCGATCAACCTGCCGGACGCCCAGGAGGCCGTGGGACTCCTCTCCCGAGCCATGGAGGACGTACCGGTCACGGGCCGGCCGCTCTACGGTGGTCACGTGTCCGTCCCCGAGCCCGATGATGCCGTGGCCGCGGTGTGGCACTGGGCGACCCTGTACCGGGAGTACCGCGGGGACGGCCACATCGCTGCCCTCCAGACGCTGGGAATCGGACCCATCGAAGCCCTGCTACTCAACATCGCCACGGGATACTTCCCCGAGGCACGCCAGCGGCGAACGAGGGCATGGGGCGACGAAGCGTGGGAGACGACCCGGGCCCGGCTCGTGGAGGGTCGCATCCTCGCCGACCCGGACGGCACGCTCGTCCTCACCGATGCCGGCAGGGAGCTCACGAACGAGGTCGAGCAACTGACCAACCAGCTCTCGGCCACGCCATGGATCTCGCTGGGGATGGAAGCCAGTGAACGGATCGTCACCCTGCTCGAACCTTGGGCGGACGCGATCGTCGCAAGTGACGGGGTCGCGTACAAGCGACCGGATGCCTGAACCCCTGCGCTAGAGGAAGAGGCTGGCGAAGGACTCGACCAACTTGGCGCCGGCGTCCTTCTGGACCTCCACGAACCATGTGACGGTCTCGGGAATCAGCATCACAATGATGAGGGCCACGGCCTGGAGCGCCATGAACGGCAACGCTCCCTTGTGGATGTCGATGGTCTTCACCTCGGGCGGGGCCACCGACTGGAGATAGAACAGGGAGAATCCCACCGGGGGCGAGATGAAGGCCATGTTGAGGTTGATGGCCATCATCACCGAGAACCACACGAGCATGAGCCCCGGCGCAACATGAGTCTGGGTCGGAGCCAGCAACTCGGCAGCCGGCACGAAGATCGGCATCGCGATGAAGGCGATCTCGAGGAACTCGAGGTTGATGCCGAGGAGGAACACCGCGATGTTGGCCACGATCACGAATGCCCAGAAGCCGCCCGGGAGTCCCGTGAGCCAGTCGGTGGCGAGGTTCTGGCCACCGAGGCGGTCGAAGATCAGCCCGAAGAAACTCGACGCAAAGAGGATCATCATGACGAGCGTGGTGATGTGCATGGTCGACCGGCCGGCCTCCTTGATCGTCTGCCAGCTGAGTCTCCGGTTCAACCCGGCGAGCACGAGCGCACCGAACGCACCGACCGCACCGCCTTCGGTGGGGGTTGCCACACCCGAGAAGATCGACCCCAGCACCGCCCCGATGAGGATGAGCGGAGGAATGACCGAGATGACGATCTCCCGGAACAGGGCCATCCCCGCCAGGTCTCGTTCTTCCAGGGGAAGGGCCGGGGCCTTCTCGGGATGGCGCCACGCCACCCACAGCACATAGACGGCATAGATGGCAGCGAGGATGAGGCCGGGGAAGAGGGCACCGGCGAAGAGATCGCCCACACCCACTCCCACCACGCCCGAGAGCACCACGAGCACGATCGACGGGGGGAGCAATTGGGCCATCGTCCCCGAGGCCACGATGATCCCGGTCGCCAGCTTGTGGTCGTACCCGTACCGAAGCATCACCGGCAGCGAGAGCAGGCCCATCACGATGACGGTCGCCGCCACGACGCCGGTGGCGGCCGCCAACAGGGTCCCAACCAGGACCACGGTGAGGGCGAGGCCGCCCCGCAGCGGTCCCATCAGCTTCCCGATCGCCGTCAGCAACCGTTCGGCGAGGCCGGACTTCTCGAATATGGCGCCCATGAACACGAAGAAAACGATGGCCACGAGGATGAAGTCGCTCATCGCCCCGAACCACCGGCTGGGGAGCAGCTTCATGTCGCTGATGGGCATCGCCCCGATGGCCCACCCGATCGCACCGAACACGATGGCCGTACCGGCGAAGGAGAACGCCACCGGATAGCCGGAGAGGATCAGGATGAGGAACAGGACGAACATGACGATCGCCAGCCATGCATAGGGCGGCGCACTGGACTGAGCGAGCAGTGCAACGGCTGGAGTGAGCATCCGGCTACTCGATCCTCAATGGGCCGACGTGTTCCTCGATCTCGGCGTACTCCTCGTGGCCGGTGAGGACGGCGGTGAGCTTGACCATCTCGGCGATGGCCTGGAGGAGGAGCAGCGCGAATCCCACGATGATGAGCGACTTGATCGGTGCCCGGGGCAGGCCTGACGGGTCGGGTGAGACCTCCCAGCGGCCGAGATCGATGATCCCGTCCGGGCCCAGGCCCCACGACCGGAGGATCGGGTCCCAGGAGACCCACAGGGCAAGGACGCAGAAGGGGAGCAGGGCGATGATGTGCCCCACGAAGTCGATCCAGGCCTTGCGGCGCTGCGGCTGGTTCGCGAACCAGAAGTCGACCCGCACATTGATGTTGTGCCGGAGGTTGTACCCAAAGGCCAGGAGGAAGATCACCGCGAAGAGATACCACTGGAGCTCGATGACCATGTTGGAAGTGAGGCGGATACCGAGCCACTGACCGACGTAGCGCAGGATGACGTTGAGGAATCCGATGGCAACGAGGATGACCGACACATACATCGAAAAGGTCCCGAGTTTGTCGGAGATCCTGTCCACGACGTCCACGTAGGCAAGCACCGGACGCCACAAGCCCACACGCTGGGCGAAGCCGCCGTCCGGCTCTTCCATCTTGCTCGTCAACATTCCTCCTGACGCTTCTCCACCGCGGCCGAGCATAGAGCGAACCGCTCGCCGTTGGGCCCCAAACGAGCGACGATGCCGACCCTTGGGCCACGGCCGATCGGTACACCCCCCACGGCGGATATCCTCGCAGGATGGACTTCGCCACACTCCTCGAGGGATTCCGCCAAGCCGAGCAACGGATCGCCTTCAACCGGACACTCGGACTGGATGTCACCCGGTTCGACGAGGACGGGGTGGTGGTCACCCTGCCGATGCGCGACGACCTGATCGGGAACTACGCCACCCGGGTCCTCCATGGAGGGGTCATCTCCGCCACGTTGGATCTCGTCGGGGGGATGGTGGCCATGCACGGGGTGATCTCCGCCGGCCACATTCGCACCCTCGAAGACGCCTTCGAGACCTTCTCGACGGTGGGGACCATCGACCTCCGCGTTGACTACCTCCGCCCTGGGTCCGGGACGGTCTTCACCGGCACCGGGCACGCACTGCGGGTGGGCAGGTCGGTGACGGTGACCCGAATGGAGTTGCGGAATGAGGACGGTGACCTGATCGCAGTCGGTACCGGGACCTACCGGGTGAAGCCACCCCGCCGCGACGCCGGCGACTGAAGACTTCCGGACTGTCCCGAACGCGAGGAAGGGCGGCCATGGCCGCCCTTCCTCGTTCCATTCGGTGTCGCTATCGGTCGAGGGCACCGAAGTCGAGCAAGGCCTTCTCGGCCAACGAATGCCAATCCTGGATCTCGGTCCGGAACGGAGCCCAGCTCTCGAAGATGGTCTTGAAGTCGCCATCCGCGGCCGAGTACTCATCGTACAAGGAGAACGCAGCCTGCTCAGACGCTCGCATCACGTCTTCTGGGAACGGGAGGAGGATCGTCTTCCCGTTGGCCCTGAGGTCCGCGAGGGCCGGTGGGTTCTTGGCGTCGTAGCGGGCGAGCATGATGTGGTTCGCCGCGTAGGCGGCCGCCTCGATGATCGCCTTGTACTCCTCAGGCAACGCATCGAAGTCCGCCACCGGGAACTCGACCTCGAGCGACGGCCCCGGCTCCCACCATCCCGGGTAGTAGTAGAACTGGGCCGCGTCCTGGAACGACATCTTCGTGTCGTCGTAGGGACCCACCCACTCCGCCGCATCCACACGGCCGGTGTCGAGGGCCTGGAATACCTCACCACCGGCGATCACCTCGACGGTGACACCGAGGCGCTGCATGACCTGGCCACCGAGGCCCGGGATACGCATCTTGAGGCCCTGGAGGTCCGCCAGGGAGTTGATCTCCTTGTTGAACCAACCACCCATCTGACAGCCCGTGTTGCCGGCCATGAATTGGACGATCCCGAAGCGATCCCGGTAGAAGTCCTGCATGAGCTTCAAGCCGCCGCCCTCGTAGAGCCAGCCATTCTGCTGGCGGGCGGTGAGGCCGAACGGCAGGGCCGTCCCGAACGCAACAGCATTGGACTTGCCGACGTAGTAGTAGGAAGCAGTGTGACCAGCCTTGACGGCACCGGTCTCGACCGAGGTCAGCACCTCGAGGCCACCGACGAGCTCGCCGGCCGCCCGCGGAGTGATGGTGAACTTGCCACCGGTCATCCGTGAGACCATCGTCGAGAACACCTCGGCACCACCGAAGATCGTGTCGAGGGAGAGCGGCCACGAAGTGGCCATTTCCCAGCTGATCTCAGGGAAACCCGCGTCCCCTGCAACTTCATCAACGGCTGTTTCTGCGTCGTTGCCACAGGCGGCGATCGCCGACACCGCAGCTGCCCCGAGGGCGATCTTCCCGGCCTTGCCGAGGAATTCTCGCCGTTCCATGTGTGAACCTCCAAGAGTGGGAGGACAGGCGCCTCACCACCCGATTCGCACGATAAACGATCGTTTGACCGCAGGTCGGGCAAACGAGGAATTGGTATGAGCCCGCGAGCATGGATCCTCAAGGAGGAGCAAGGAGCGAGGAGCAAGGACTGGGGACCAGGGACCAGGGACCAGGGACCAGGGACCAGGGACCAGGGACCAGGGACTAGGGACTAGGCGACTAGGGAACTGGCAGCTGGCACTGGCACCTGGCAACTACCCTGCACTACCACCTACCTTGTATTGTGTGCTATTGTTCACTGCATGGCAGTGGCATCCGACCACAGCACCCAACTCCTGAAGGGCGTTCTCGATATGTGCCTCCTGGCACTCATCGAGGCCGAACCGAGCTACGGGTACGAGATGGTGCAGAAACTCACCGGCTCCGGTCTCTCACTCGTGAGTGAGGGGTCCATCTACCCGTCACTCGGCCGACTGGAGAAGAGGGGCATGGTCGAGGGATACCTCGTCGCTTCCAGCGGCGGGCCGTCCCGCAAGTACTACCGAGCCACCGCCACCGGGTTGTCGGCCCTGGCGACCTGGAGGGACTCCTGGAAGGAGTTCAGCGAAGGAGTGACAAGGGTCCTGACAGGAGAGCGGAATGGATGATCGGCAGCAGATAGTCGAACGATGCGAGCGGTACTGGCGCGCCACCCGCGTCCCAGGTCCGGTCGTGATCGGTATGGTCGGTGAACTGGACGCCCACCTGCATGAAGCAGAGGCGGCCGGTCGTCCGCTCTCCAGCGTGACCGGACCGGACGTCGGGGCCTTCGCAGAACAGTGGGCGGCGGTGCACCGGGCGCCCCGGCCCTCCGATCCCGACTGGCGCACCGCCATCGCCCGGAGAAACCGGACCCGAATCGGTCCCTTCACAGGCAGTATTGGATTCGCCGCCCTCGTGGTCGGCGCAGGGGCGATCTTCGCCCAGAAAGGAGGCAACGTGGAAGGCTTTGACCAGTGGGAGTGGCTCTGGACGATCACGGCCTTCGTGTTCGCCGTCGGTGAGATCTTCACCGCCGGGTTCTTCCTCCTCCCGTTCGCCGTGGGCGCCGGGGCAGCTGCTGTCCTCGCCTGGGTCGGCGCCGGGCAGGCTTGGCAGTGGGGAGCATTCCTGCTCGTCTCTGTCATCACCCTGCTCTGGATGAGGAAGTTCAGCCCCGAGCACACGCCCGGGCCGGACATCGGCGCCAACCGCTATCGCAACCGCGCCGGGATCGTCACCGAGACCATCGATGACATGGCCGGTACCGGTCGGGTGAAGGTGGACAACGAGGAGTGGCGGGCAACCGCCGAGGAAGTCATCGAGGAGGGCACCCGGGTACGGGTGGCGTCCGTCGCCGGAACGAAGTTTGTAGTCGAGAGAAACTGATCGAAAGGAGATTGTGAAGGCATGGAAATCCTTCTGGCGCTCATTGCGCTATTCATCATCATCGTGGCGGCGACCGGGCTCCGGATCGTCCGCCAGTTCGAGGCAGGCCTGGTCGAGCGCTTCGGGCGTTACACCAAGACGCTCGAACCGGGGCTCAACCTGATCATCCCCTTCGTGGATCGGGTCATCAAGATCGACATGCGTGAGCAGGTCGTCGACGTGCCGCCCCAGGAAGTGATCACCAGGGACAACGTCGTCGTGACCGTCGACGCCGTCGTGTACTACCAGCCGACCGACCCGGTCAAGCTGCAGTACAACGTTGCCCAGTTCATCATCGCCGCCACCAAGCTGGCGCAGACGAACTTGAGGAACGTCGTCGGCGATCTCGACCTCGACAGCGCCCTGACATCGAGGGAGGTCATCAACACGCAGTTGCGGGACATCCTCGACGCAGCCACCGACCCATGGGGAACCAAGGTCGTCCGGGTCGAGATCCAGAGGATCGAGCCGCCACCCGACGTCACCCAGTCGATGCACCGTCAGATGAAGGCAGAGCGAGAGCGCCGAGCCGTCATCCTCGAGGCCGAAGGCGAGAAGCGCTCCGCCATCCTCAAGGCGGAGGGAGTCCGCGAGGCCGCCATCCTGCGGGCCCAGGGTGAAGCCCAGGCGATCAGGGAAGTCGCCGAGGCCACGAAGTTCGAGAAGCTGATCGTGGCGGAGGGTGAGGCCCTCGCCATCGAGTCGGTCTACGGCGCCATTCACCGTGGCGACCCGACCCCCGACCTCATCACGATCAAGTACCTCCAGGCGCTCTCGGAGATGGCCGACGGGAAGGCAACCAAGATCTTCCTGCCGATCGAGACCTCTGGCATCCTCGGGTCGCTCGGAGCGATCAAGGACATGTGGAACGAAGGAACACCGACAGCCTGATCGGCGTCAGGTGGATGTGGGAGAGCCCCGGTATCAGCCGGGGCTCTTCCGCGCCCACCAGCAACAGAGGGCTCGTGCTCGTGCTCGCGCTACTCCCGCTCGTGCTCGTGCTCGAGAATGAAGACCTTGATCTCGCGGTGCGGGACCCGGCTCGGGTACTTGCCGTACCCCGCATAGAGCTTCTCGCCTTCTTCGAGGATGCGGTGGGCGACCTCCTCCGAGGCGAGGTGGGCTCGCACCCTGACCTCACGCCCTCCGTGCGAGACAGTCGCACCTGGGTACGCGATGAGGTTGTGGACCCACCCGGGGGTGGGTCGCTGTCCGAAGTTGGACCCGACGAGTGCGATGGTGCCGTCCAACGGGATACCGAGGAGTGGGACGGTGCGGTCCTTGCCGCTCCTCGCCCCCCGGGTCGTGACCATCAGCACAGGCTTGCCAGCCAGGATCGAGGTGACCGTGGCTCGTCCCCCGGTCCAGCTGAACACCACACGGTCGAGTCGGTGGGCAACCTTGCGGAAGAACCAAGCGCCGGGTCGACCCGAGGCAATCGCCTGCACGAAGCGTTGGGGTCGCGAGTCCCGCGGGTAGCGATAGTGCAGATCCGCCAGCAGACTCACGGCAGGCCCCCGTGCCAACTCCCGGCCTCGACCGGGCTCAAAGAATCTGGCTGAGGAAGAGCTTCGTCCGGTCGTGCTGGGGGTTGGTGAAGAAGTGCTCGGGTGTTCCCTCCTCGACGAGGGAGCCGTAGTCGAAGAAGAGCACGCGGTCGGCAACCTCGCGGGCGAAGCCCATCTCGTGGGTGACGACGACCATCGTCATGCCCGACAGGGCAAGTTCTTTCATGGCCTGGAGCACCTCGGCCACCATCTCGGGGTCGAGGGCGGAGGTCGGCTCATCGAAGAGCATCACCTTCGGCTCCATGGCCAGGGCGCGGGCAATGGCCACGCGTTGCTGCTGGCCACCGGAGAGTTGACCCGGGTACTTGTCGGCTTGCTCTGGGATCCCAACCCGATTGAGGAGTTCCATCCCCTTCTCCTCGGCTTCGGATTTGCTCTTCTTGCGCACCCAGATCGGTCCCAGCGTGATGTTGTCCATCACGGTGAGGTGAGGAAAGAGGTTGAAGCTCTGGAACACCATGCCCACTTCCGAGCGGATCTTCTCGATGTTCCGAAGGTCGTTCGTGAGCTCGATGCCATCGACGATGATCGTGCCCTCCTGGTGCTCCTCGAGACGGTTGATGCAGCGAATGAGCGTCGACTTGCCCGAACCGGACGGGCCGATGATCACGACGACCTCACCCTCCTTGACGCGCAGGTCGATGCCGTGGAGCGCCTGGAAGTCACCGAACCACTTCTTCACGCCTTGGCAGATGATGATGTCTTTTTCGCTGGTAGGCATGGGTGATCTTTCCTATCGCGTTCCGAGTCCGAGTTTCTTTTCGAGTCGTTGGGACGCCCTCGACATCGCAAAGGCGAACGGCCAGTAGATGACCGCCACGGCGATGATCGTTTCCATGAATGAGCCGAGGAAGGCGGATTGGCCGGGGATGACCGTCTTGCCGATGTAGAGCAGGTCGAAGAGGCCGATGATCGACACCAGCGATGTGTCCTTGAAGAGAGCGATGACCTGGCCCACGAGTGCAGGAATGACGGCCCGGAGCGCCTGGGGCATGGTGATGAGGGCGGTCTTCTGCACCACGGACATGCCGAGGGCATCGGCTGCCTCGTACTGGCCACGGTTCAGGGACTGGAGTCCCCCTCGTATGTTCTCAGCGAGGTAGGCCGCGGCGAAGAGCGTCATCGCCGCAATGGACCGAACCACGTTGTCGATCTCCTGCAGGGCGGTTGGCAGGAAGAAGTCACCGAAGTTGATGGCGGCGAACAGCCAGGTGATGAGCGGCACCGACCGGACCAGCTCGATGTACCCAGTGGAGATGGTGCGGAAGATCGGCAGCTTCGAGGATCGTCCGAGCGCCAGGAGGATGCCGATGGGGAAGGAGAGGCCGATGGCGAAGATCGAGAGAACGACCGTGAGCGACAGCCCGCCGAGAAACTCGCCACCGGTGAAGGGGACCGTGGACCCGGGGCGGAGCAACGACGTCGGGGAACTGGCCAGCCGGAAGAACACGAGGAGGGCGAGGATGGTGGTGATCCATGCCCACCGCAGGCTTCTGGTCTTGGCGTCCGATCCGCCGAATGTCGGGGCGAACAAGGCGAACGCGGCCAGGAGCAGAATGAGCACCTTGACCGTCATCGGCTTGGAGACGACCTCTGGGAACGGGACGAAGAGCAGCACGATGCCGGCGAGGAGCAGGATGCCCGCGACTATCCGTCCCGGTTCGCCGCGGCCGGGCGCGCTCCACCACCCGAGGGCGAACCAGCCGAGAAGACCGAACACTGCCAAGAGGACGAGATCGAAGGAGCGGACCAAGGTCCAGTCGATGACCGGCTTGCGGAGGACGACGAGGACCAGCACCGGCGAGAGGAGCACCCAGAACGCGGTGAGCGCACGCCGGATGCCAGCCCACCGCGCCACCGCCCACCGTCCGACCGGATAGGCCAGGAGCATCAGGCCGATGATGATCGTCCACGGCACGGTCGTGGTGGAGGCGATCGGCTCGTACACGTCGATGTTGATGCCCGCCTCGGACGTGCCCGCCACCGGGGCCACGAGGAACCAGAGACCGGCCGCAACAAGGGTGAGCAACACGCCCAGGACCCGCGAGGTGGGAACAGTCTCGTCCTTGGCTGATTCGCCCCGCATGCGGGGGATGGCCACCCCGATCGCAGCAACCACGAGGGCGATCACAACGACGCTGTAGCGGCCGGAGCGGCCATCGACGAACGGGCTGAGGAGCATGAAGGCGACGATCCCGCCGACGCCCGTGAGCGCCCGCCCGATCTTGAGCCAGGACGTCTTTCCGCCAGCGCCGTACACGGCCATGGAGAGCGAAGCGGCAACGAGGACGAGGCCCACCGAGAGCCACACCCTCGCCATGTCGTCCTGGGGATAGGCCTGGATCATGAGGAGCCGCGAGTTCTGTGCCACGGCCCTCCACTGGCGGGTCTCCTTGAGGGCGAACCCGACGACGCTCCACATCACCCCAAGAATGATCGCCGAAGTGACGAGCGTGAGTATGGAGCTCCCCATGGAGGGAAACAGGTTCTTGCGGAGCCACACCACGGCGCCCGATGGCGGCGGTTCGGGGGGCGGAGCCGACTCGGGGATACCGAGGTCGATCTTCTTGGGCAACCTCTTCTCCTCCATCAGCGCTCCACCAGGGCCAGCTTGCGGTTGTAGTAGTTGGTGATGGAGGAGAGCGAGAGGCTCCCGGCCGAGTAGAAGAGCATCCAGAACAGGAAGACCGGCATCGATTGCCCGGTCTGGTTGTACACCGTCCCACCGACCTGGACGATGTCGGAGAAGCCGACGGCGATGGCCAGCGACGAGTTCTTGAACAGGTTGAGGAACTGGTTGCCGAGTGGGGGCAGAACGATCCGGAACGCCTGGGGGAGGATGACCATGCGCAGCAGCTGTCCACGAGTGAGACCAACTGCCAGCCCGGCCTCGGTCTGGCCCCGCGGCACCGCGAGGACACCGGCCCGGACAGCCTCGGCGATGAACGCCGCCGTGTACACCACGAGCCCGACCCACAGCGCCGCGTACTGGATGGACAACACCTTCCCGAAAGCAAGGTCCATGTTGATGAACGTGCCGCCGGTGAGACGGGGGAGGTTCGGGTCGAATGGCGCCCCGCTCCGCATCGGTTCGAAGAGTGACGCCAGCCCATCGAAGAGCTGCTCGAGACCGATGAACGTGCCGGCCACGGCCGAGCGGCCAACCATTGCCTCGGTGATCGCCGGGGCGACCATGAAAAGCCCCGCCACGGCCAACCCGACCAAGCCGGTGAGGATGAGCACATACCAGTCGTCGTCGGAGAACTTCCCATACCCGACCGGCGTCTTGAGTCGGTTGAGCCGTCTGCGGATGAGCCGGTAGGCAACCCAGACGACCAACGCCGCAATGACCAGTTGGAAGGCGATGACGGGGAGCTTGGAGAAGATCCCGGCCAAGAACAGGAACACATGCTTCATGTAGCCGGCCACCGGATGGACGAACCAAGCAACGACCACGGAGCCGGCGAGCGCGCCGAGGGTCCACAGCCCGGCCCTGGCCTCGCCCTTGCCGGCTTCCTGGAAGGCGATTCGCCAGCGATAGACCCTGAGCGTGAGATAGAGCCCGATCACGAAGATGACGACCCACTGCCAGCGGTTGCCGGTCGGGTTGAACCACGGGAGAGCAAAGCCCTTCGCCGAGAAGTAGGCGACCTTCTCACCCATCCCGAAGAGCGAGACCCCCGAATCGGCGGTGAGTTCGCCGAGCCCCCGGATCACGACCTGCCAGAAGATGATCTGGACGAGGACCGGGATGTTGCGGATGGTCTCGATGTACAGCATCGCGACCTTGTCGACGATCCAGTTGCTCGAGAGGCGACTGACGCCGAGGATCGTCCCGAGGATCGTGGCGGCCAGGATCCCGGTGACCGAGATCCTGAGGGTGTTGACGACGCCGACCGCAAGGGCCTCGAGACCAGAGCCCGGGGTGGTGTTGAACCCATCCGACAGCGTGATGCCGACGGGTCGGCCGAGGAAGTCGAAAGAGATCTTGCTCCCCTGTGCATCCAGGTTGTTCTGGAGTTGGGACCAGAGGAGGTAGAAGATCCCGAACACGCCCAACAGGAGCAGCCCCTGGATGATCCATTTCAGGACCCGTAGGTCGCGGTAGAACGGAGGCTTCTCAGGGACGATGATGCTGCGTTGGTCCGTACTCACCGGGCTCACTCACTTCAGCCGTTCAGGTGTCCACCTTGGCTCGCGCCGTCGAAACCGGTGGTCGTTTCGACGGCGCTCGGGAGGCGCCGAGGCGCCTCCCGAGCATCCGAACGGTTGGCTAGCGGGCTGGCGGTGCGTAGATGAGACCACCTTCGGTCCACTGGGCGTTGTAGGTGCCCTCACGGAAGATATCCAGCACGTTGAGGTTGCGGCTGAAGACCTCGTCGTAGTTCCCGACCTGCTTGATCACCTGGTAGAAGGCATCACCTGGCAGGCCCATGCCCACCTGGAGCTGGTCATCGACGGTGCCGAGCAGGCGCCCGAGCTCCGGGTCGATATCCTCGCCCTGGGCGACGAAGTCGTCGACGTTGGCCGACGTCACGCCCTTCTCGTCCGCGATGAACATCGCGTAGACGACCCAGTTGACAACGTCTGCCCACTGCGAGTCACCCTGACGATAGGTCGGTCCGAGGGGCTCCTTGGAGATCGGGGCCCGAGGGAAGATGACCCAGTCGCCTTCGGCGATCTCGCCATCGGCGATTGCCTTGAAGCGGTTGCCATAGAGGCCAGACCCATCGGTCGTCACGAGGTCACAGTCGCCCGACTTGAAGCCCTCCATGGCTTCGGGGAACGCCTCGACCGTCTTGAGCTGAATGGTGGCCCCGGCCACGGCAGCACCTTCGGTGATGTTCTTCTCGGTCGTCGTACCGGCGTTCGTGCAGAGCACGGCGCCATCGACATCGGCGAGCGTGGAATCATCGGAGAAGCCCTTGTCGGCCTTGCCCATGACCTGCTGGCCATCGAAGAACGTGGTCGGTCCGAAGTCCAGGCCGATGTCGCCGGTGTCACGGGACTGCGTCCACGTGGTGTTCCGGATGAGAACATCGATCGAGCCGGACTTCAGCACCTCAAACCGCTCGGCAGCGGTGGTCTCGGTGAAGGCAACAGCGGTCGCATCTCCGAGCACGGCGGCTGCGATGGCCCGACACGTGTCGGCATCGATGCCGGTCATTGATCCGTCAGGCTGGGTCTCCGAGAAGCCGACGGCTGCGCCGCCGACACCACAGTTGAGCGTGCCTCGGCTGATCACCGCTGCCAGCGTTCCACCGGCGGTCTGTGCAACCGTCGTGGCCACTGCTTCGGTGCCACCTGCGGCGGCTTCGGTCGTTTCGGCGGTGTCACCACCAGAACAGGCGGCCGCCACCATGGCGAGTACCACCGAAAGAATCAGGAGATTGCGAATTCTCCGCATATATGTGCCTTTCCTCAAGGTCTAGTTGTTCACCCACCCGGTCACGGGGAGGCGTATGCCACCATAACCCTGCGTATCGGGCGTCGCCAACGGAACTTGGGAAAACCTGCGATCCGCCCGGAAGCGTGGTCCGGCCGAGGACGCGCCGCTCAGTCGGAGCGTGGGAATCGGAGCGCGAAGGTCGAGCCGCCACCTGGAGTAGAGGCGACCGTTGCACTCCCGCCGTGGTTCAGCATCACGTGGCGCACGATCGAAAGGCCCAATCCGGTGCCGCCGGTCGCTCGAGAGCGTGCGCCATCGACACGATAGAACCGCTCGAAGATCCGATCCTGCTCCGAGGCCGCGATGCCGATCCCCGAGTCCTCGACCGTCAACACCACACCGTTCGGCCCGACCTGCAGCCCAACCCTGACCACCCCCCCGCGCTCCGAGTAGCGGATGGCGTTGGTGAGCAGGTTGCGGACCGCGAGACCCACATCGCGGCGACTGCCCACGACCTCAGCGGGATTGATGTCACTCTCGAGAGCAATCCCCTCCGAATCCGCCTCCGGGCCGATGGCAGCGAACTCCGACGCAACGAGGTCGGCCATGTCGAAGAGGGCCAACTCGGGGACGTCCGCTTCGAGGCGTGAGAGATCGAGGAGATCGTTGATGATTCGCCCGAGCCGGATTGCCTGCTCCTCGAGCCTGCGGGCGAACAGGCGGGTCCGCTCCTCATCGAGACCGAGCGCCGTCTGCAGGGCCTCGGCCGCGGCCTGGATGGCGGCGACCGGCGTCTTCAGTTCGTGGGAGGCGTCGGCGACGAAGTGACGACGCATCGCCTGCACGCGCTGGAGCTCGGTCACGTCGGTCACGACTGCCCCCACGGCATCCCGGTCCAGGGGTACGGCGATCCACTGCATCACAGCGTTGCGACGCTCCATCCTCACGAGCTCCGACCTCGGCTCCCCGCTCCGGAGCACCTCTGCGAACATGCGCCGCAGTACGGGGTGTTCGACCGTCGCCGCCGCCCCGACCGGCACGAGACCTGCTGTCGCACCCACCGTGCTCAGGACCCGCCCGTCCCCATCTGTGACGACCACGCCCACCGAGGCCGCAGCGAGGGCGGCCCGCACGTCAGCGTTCTGGCGCTCAGCGTCCCGGCGCTCTTCACGGATGCGCTCTCGCACGGCGGCCGCGACCTCCCCGGCCTCTCCCGGTGCGTCGGGGTCTTCGCGTCGGATCGTCTCCCGGATCCGGCGGGTCTCCATCGATGAGAGGATGGCGTGCTGGCCGACCGCTACGACGAAGACGAGCCCAACCGCCAGGAAGCCGGGCCAATCCGAGCCCGTCGCCACCAGGAGGAGCAGAGCCCCCGACGCAACGACAACGAGTGCCCTGGTGAATCGCGATCGAGTGGAACCCATGATCGACCCCAAGTATGGCCCACCGAGAATCGCTGGTCGGCTCGGCTCCTAGGTCAGGCCTCGGCGAACTTGTACCCCAGGCCGCGGACCGTCACGATCAGTCGGGGATCCTTCGGGTCGGCCTCGATCTTCTTCCGAAGGCGCTTGATGTGGACGTCGAGAGTCTTCGTGTCCCCGACATAGTCCCATCCCCACACCTCCGAGATAAGCGTGTCCCTTGTGACCAGGCGCCCCTTCCGACTGAGGAGGGAGAACAGCAGGTCGAACTCTTTCGGGCGAAGCTCGGCCACTTCGCCCTCAACGGTTACTTCATGGCGGTCGACGTCGATCCGCACTCCTCCAGCACCGATCACCAAGGTGTCGTCGGCCAGCAAGTCGATCTGTGCCCGTCGGAGGTTGGCCCGGATCCTCGACACGAGTTCCCGCATCGAGAACGGTTTCGTGACGTAGTCGTCGGCCCCGAACTCCAGCCCCATGACCACGTCGGTCTCCGCGGACTTGGCGGTCAGGATGACCACCGGCATCGCGTGGTCCGAACGAATCCTCTTCAGTACATCCAAGCCGGGAAGACCCGGGAGCATGAGGTCGAGGACGACGAGGTCGGGACGATGCTCCTCGACCGCGTGCAGAGCGCTCAGCCCATCTCCCACCGAGACGACCGAGTAGCCCTCGGTCTCCAGGGAGAACGAGATGGATTCGGCAAGTGTCTCTTCGTCCTCGACTACGAGGACCATCTCCCTCACACGTGGGGTCACTCGAGCCCCTCTTCGTACGATCCGCTGACGAGGAAATGGACCTGCTGGGCGATGGCCACTGCCCGGTCGCCGACGCGTTCCAGCGCCCTGGCAACCACCATCATGCGGGTGGCCCATTCCAGTTTCCCGGTGTCGGCGGAGCACTCCACGACGAGCTTGTAGATGTCCCGATTCAGGTCATCGACCGGTTGGTCCATCTCCTGCAGCCTCGCCACCGCCGTCACGTCCCGGGCACCGAGGGCCTCGAGCGCCAGGCGGAGCATCGGGACCACGCGTTCGACCATCTCACGGATCTGAGCATCGATCGGCGGGTGGTGGGGCATCCCCCTGGTGGCGATCTCGATCTTGGAGATGTTCGCTGCCTGGTGACCGACACGCTGCAAGGAGTGGTTGCAGTTCAGGAAGACCGACATGAGTCGGAGGTCGACCGCCACCGGTGTCTGGAGTGCCATCGTCTGCAACCAGTGCCGCTCGAACTCGATCGCATCGGCATCGATGGCATGGGCTGTCGCTACCACCTCCTCGGCCATGGACGGGGCGTCCGACAGCAAGGCGCGCCCCGCCTTCTCGACCGCGACGCAGGCGACCCCACCCACCGCCAACAACTTCGCCTCCATGTGCTCTAGGTCTTCGTGGAAGTGCCTTCTCGTGTCGGGCATCAGCCGAACCTCCCGGTGATGTAGTCCTCTGTTCGTTGGTCGGACGGGCTGGTGAACAGCTTGTCGGTTCGGTCGTGTTCGACAAGGACCCCGGTACGCATGTCATCGCGAACGTCGACCGTGAAGAACGCCGTTCGGTCGCTCACTCGCGCCGCCTGCTGCATGTTGTGGGTCACGACGATGATGGTGTAGATCTCCTTCAGGTCGGACATCAGTTCCTCGATGCGAAGGGTCGCAATCGGGTCGAGCGCCGAGGCCGGCTCGTCCATCAGGATCACCTCGGGCTTGGTGGCAATGGCGCGGGCAATGCACAGACGCTGCTGCTGACCGCCGGAGAGCGAGTTCCCGCTCTCCTTCGTCTTGTCCTTGACTTCGTCCCAGAGAGCCGCCGCGCGCAATGACTCCTCGACGAGGTCGTCCATGTTCCCCTTGTACCCGTTGATCTTCGCTCCCCACGCCACGTTGTCGTAGATGCTCTTCGGGAACGGGTTGGGCTTTTGGAAGACCATCCCGATTCGTCGCCGCACCTCCACTGCGTCGACGTCTGGGGCGTAGATATCCCGGTCGTGGAATCGCACCGACCCTGCCACCTTCGCCGAAGGGATGAGGTCGTTCATTCGATTGAAGCTACGCAAGACGGTCGACTTGCCACACCCAGAAGGACCAATCAGGGCGGTGATCTTGTTGCGCTCGATCGGTAGGTCGACATCTCGGACTGCGAGGAAGGAGCCGTAGTGGACGCTCATCTTCTTCGCCTCGAGAACCAGGAACTCCTCAACCGCCCCATCTCGTTGCGAACCTGCGTGTTCGATTCGAACTGTGTTCACGGCTAGGCCTTCCTCGAGTAGCGATTCCGGAGAACGACCGCGGTTGCGTTGAGCGAGAGGAGCAGTACAAGCAGCACAACAATCGCGGCGGCGGCGATGTGGCGAAACTCGTCCTGGGGACGCGAGGTCCACTGGAAGATCTGGATCGGCAGCACAGTGAACTTGGAGAAGGGCCCGTCCGGGTCGAACGTGATTGCAGTCGAAGCACCAACCACCACGAGCGGCGCCGTCTCGCCGAGGGCCCTCGCAACCGAGAGGATTGCTCCGGTGAGGATCCCAGGAAGAGCCGACGGGAGCACGTGGCTGCGCACCGTCTGCCACTTGGTTGCGCCGAGTCCGTAACTCGCTTCTCGGAGGGACCGGGGAACGGCCCTGATCGCTTCTTGCGAGTTGATGATGACCACCGGCAGCACCAGGAGGCCCAACGTGAGCCCTGCAGAGATGATGGTGCGTCCGCTCGGGGCGTCGCCCACCGCGCCGTTCCCGAGAAACGAGCCGCTCGTGAAGACAACCAGCAGGCGGACGAAGATCGCCAGGCCAAGGATCCCATAGATGATCGACGGCACACCAGCCAAGTTGTTGATGTTCGTCTGGATGAGGCGGTTCAGTCGATTGTCGGGGGCATATTCCTCGAGGTACACAGCCGCCCCGACACCGATCGGAAGCGAGAACACCACAGTGATGAGCACCACCCACAGCGACCCCAGGATGGCTGTCCTCACCCCGGCGATCTCGGGGCGAGGCGATTGCGGTCGGGTCAGAAACCCCCGTGATACCCACGACCTCATCTCGAGTTCGGCGTCGCGGTACCCGTCCAACTCCCCCGAAGCGCCCGCTGCCAATCGACGTTCGGTGTTGAGGGCCGCCACCTCGGCCTCCACCCTGTCCCGATGCGCCAAAGACTCGAACAAGTTGTAGGAGGCCACCACGTCAGGGACCACCACACGCTCAAGAACGATCGCCTGCACGTCGGCCTTGGACCGCTGGCCTGCGAGGCACCCCGGTACCGGCTCGGGGCCGTCGCACAACTCGCTCCACTTGGCCTCGGTTTCGAACACAAGGGCGTCCGCGAAGAAGCGCTGCTCCCGCTCGAGTCGACGGCCGACGTTCGTCTTCAAGGACTCGGCCAGGATGGAGACAAGGTCCCCCTTCGAGAGAGTCTCGAGGGTCTCGCCCGGGTGCCCGTGCAGCGCTGCAAGCTCCTCCTCGGAGACCTCCTGGACGACCGCCACAAGACCAAATGAGTCGTTGACGATCGTTGCGAGCAGTGTGAGGAGCGCTACGACCGCCACCAACAGTGAGAGGACGAAGCTCGCCTTGAATCGTCGACCTCGCACATTTCGCCGGGCGATCTGCTGACGGAGCGCCTCACCTTCGGGGAACCCGTTGGCGGTCACAGGTACTCCTCCCGGTATCGACGAACGAACCAGCCACTGAGGAAGTTGAGACCCAGTGTCATGACGAAGAGGACGAGCCCGATCGCAAAGATGCTGTTGTAGTCGATCGAGTTGTACGAGAGGTCACCACCAGAGATTCGAACGATGTGGCCCGTCATCGTCTCGGCAGCGATGAACGGGTTGAGCACGTACCCGACACCATCGGAAGCGAGGTCGAAGTTCTTCGGTCCGGCGCCGGATGCAATGGCCACGATCATCGTCTCGCCGATCGCACGTGAGGCGGCCACCACGAAGGCTGCGGAGATCCCTGAAAGGGCCGCCGGCAGCACCACCTTGAGGCTTGTCTCGAGCCGCGTTGCCCCGATGCCATAGGACGCCTCCCTGAGGGAGTCGGGTACCGCGTGGAGCGCGTCCTCCGCCATCGAGCTCACCAGGGGAACGATCAGGATCCCGACGACGATGCCCCCCGAAGCGGTGTTGAAGATCTCAACCGTGCCCTGACCGAAGATCGATCGGAGGAGCGGTGTCATGAATGTGAGGGCGAAGTAGCCGTAGACGACCGTCGGAACCCCGGCGAGTACCTCGAGGACCGGCTTCAGAATCGTCCGGGCTCGGTGGGAGGCGTACTCACTCAGGTAGATGGCTGCTGCCAAGCCGAGCGGCAGGGCAACCAGCATGCCAATGGCGGCTGTGTAGACCGTGGCGATGACCAGGGGCCAGATGCCGAACTCGAATATGGCGGGCTGCCAAGCGGTCTTCGTCCAGAAGTCCGAGAGCGTGACCTCGACCGAGGTGAAGAACAGCAACGCTTCCTTGCCGAGTACCACGACGATCCCGATCGTTGTCATCACCGATATGGCGGCGCACACGAACAGGGAGACCCGGATGATCGCATCGAGGGGCCGCCTCCGTCTCGCAAGGCTGTGCTTGCCGGACTCAGCGAGAGTTGAGATGGTTGTCAAAGATCACTCCTCGAACGGACAGGTGGATCAGGAGTTCCGTGGTGTACCCGTCGCGATCCAGTCGGCGCTGCCTCGTCGGGTTCAACCCTGGGCATCCAGCCAGGCCTGCCTTGCTGCTGCAAGGTCAGCATTGGAGGCTGGGAAGTACCCAACGGCATCGATCTCATCGTTCACGTAGGAGAGGACGAAGTTGACGAAGGCCGCCACCTGTGGCTTCTCGTGCATGATCGAGGCAGTCGTGTACATGTAAAGCGGTCGAGCCAGCGGGTACTCCGCCGCGTCGACGGTGGCGGCGTTCGCCTCGACCCCGTCGATGGAGATCACCGTGAGGGAGTCTGCGTTCTCGATGTAGTAGGCGAATCCGAAGTAGCCGATCGCACACGCTGACGACTCGTCACCCTCGGTACAGCCGTCCCCACCGACACCCTGGACGAGGACGTTGTCATCCTCCGAGAGTTGGAGATTGTCGGCTCCCAGGATGGGAGCCCCGTCGTCGTCGAACACCTCTTCAACGAAATAGTCGAAGGTCCCCGAGTCCGTCCCCGGACTGAAGCGAAGGATGGGATGGGCGGGGAAGGCAGGGTCCACATCAGCCCAGGTCTCGGCTGTCGAAAAGGCCAAAGCGAGTTGCTCGATAGTCAGGTTGGTCACGAAGTAGTTGCGTGGTGACACGGTGACCGCCAGGGCGTCCGTGCCGACCCGGATCTCGATCGGATCCCTTCCGATGTTCAGGCAATCGTTGATTTCCCCTTCCTTGATTGGGCGGGAGGCATTCGCAAGGTCGGTCTCGCCGGCGGTGCAGAAGCGCTCGAACCCAGCACCGGAACCGATCGAGTCGATGGTCATGTTGCCCCCATAACCCTCGTCCTCGAATCGCGCCAGCATCGCCTCAGCAAGCGGAAAGACCGTTGAGGACCCGGCGGCGACGATATCGCCCGTCACATCCAGCGGATCGACCACCGGTAGCCCACCGACGCCCTCGGCGGCGGGCGCATCAGTCGATACCGGACCCTGGGTGGCGGGAGTGGTTTCGTCCGACGTAGCCGACGAACAGGCTGCTGCGCCCAGCACCAACACAAGGATGAGTGGTGGGAGTCTTGGGAAGTACTTCATCGCGTCCTCTTCTTGAACTTGAAGGTGTCGGCGGGACCGTATGGGTCGTACCTGTCCGAAAGGACAACCCGAGGTGAACGGCCGGTGAACTCCACATGACCCGTTGGCATCGGATCACCGCCGCCCCGGACGTTGGGTCGCGATGCATCACTAGCCTCCCGCCATGACCCGAATCGCCTTCACCAACGCCACGCTGTTCGACTCGATCTCCGGTTCCTTCGGGCCCGCGGACATCGTCATCGCCGATGACCGAATCATGGAAGTGGGGAGCGACCTCGATGCCGACGAAGTCATCGACTGCACCGACAAGTACATCCTCCCCGGCCTCATCGATGCCCACGTCCACGTGATGTTCAGCCACCTGGACTTCATGAAGCAGATGCACACGCCGTTCTCGTACCGCTTCTACGCAGCCATGGACAACCTCCGCCGCACCCTCCAGACCGGCATCACCACCGTACGGGACGCCGGTGGTGCCGACGCCGGGGTGCGAAAGGCAGTGGCAGACGGGATCATCAAGGGCCCCCGGCTCCAGATCGCCATCGCCATGCTCTCCCAGACCGGGGGCCACGGCGACGGTTGGATGCCTTCTGGAGGGAACTTCAGGCTCTTCACGCCGTACCCGGGAGTTCCCAACAACATCGTCGACGGCCCCGAGGGCATGCGCCTCAAGGTACGCGAGATGCTCCGAGCCGGAGCAGACGTGATCAAGGTCGCCACATCCGGTGGGGTCCTCTCCCCCAACGACGATCCCAAGCACGCCCATTTCGATGATGACGAACTGGCGATGCTCGTCAAGGAGGCTGCCAACCAGGGCAAGTCGGTCATGGCCCATGCCCAGGCGACCGATGGGATCAAGAACGCGATCCGCGCCGGCATACGCTCCATCGAGCACGGGATCTACCTCGACGACGAGGCGATCCAGATGATGCTCGACAACGGCACCTACCTGGTGCCCACCCTCATCGCCCCCGGTGGCGTCCGCAAGGCAGCCCGGGCCGGCGTCCAGATCGCTGAGGCCTCACTCCGCAAGGCCGTGGAAGTCGAGGCCGCGCATCGTGACTCGTTCAGGAAGGCTGTCGCCGCCGGGGTCAAGATCGCCATGGGAACCGACTCAGGGGTCACGCCCCACGGCGAGAACCTCGAGGAACTCGAGGCGATGCACAACCTCGGGATGTCGAAGATGGCGGTCCTCCAGTCGACCACCATCGTCGCCGCCCAACTGATGGGAGTCGACCACGAGGTGGGGAGCCTCGAACCGGGGAAGTTCGCCGACCTTGTCATCGTCGACGGTCACCCACTCGACTTCGGCGGTCTGCGCGGCCACATCGAGCATGTCTGGAAGGCAGGCCGACTCGTCGTCTAGGAGGGCGTTGAATAATGGGTGTGCGTGCAGCCTCGAGCAGGCTTCGTCTCCGGCAAGGACGCAGGACCTCGCCACTACCGGGCGTAAAGGCGAGTCCGAGGACGCTGCCCGGGGGCGAAGACCGCCGAAGATGCGCCACGACTCGATTGTTCAACACCCTCCGAGTCCCGACCCCGAGCCCACGCTCCCCGGCCGCCGGGGGCGTCGCTACCCGGGGACCCGGGTGGCGGCTGCCACCCCGATCACCCAGCGCGCATACTCGTTGACCGCCCTCCGGGCATCGGGCATCCACGGGGCGAACATGTGCCAGACATGCCACATGCGGGGCCAGACCCGCAGGGTCACTTCCACTTCGACGGCCGCTGCCCTCTCGGCCACCCGCACCGAATCCGAGAGGAGCACCTCCTCGCCTCCCACCTGGAGGAGGAGGGGCGGGAACCCGCCATAGTCGCCAAACAGGGGCGAGACGTAGGGGTGATCGACGGCGGTTCCCGGGTGATAGAGCTGGGCTACCTCGGTGATCCGGGTCGGGTCGAGCATGATCTCCACTTCGGCATTCGTGACGAGCGTCTCACCGGTCCCGGCCAGGTCGGTCCACGGAGAGATGACCGCGATGCCGGCCGGGAGGGGGAGTCCCTCATCCTTCAGGCGGAGTCCGAGCGCGAGCGAGAGCCCTCCGCCGGCCGAGTCGCCCGAGATGACGATCGACCGATGATCGAACTCGTCGAGGAGCGCGAGGTAGACAGCGACGGCATCGTCGAGGCCGGCCGGGAAGGGATGCTCCGGGGCGAGTCGATACTCGGCGAGTACGGCTTGGGCGCCGGTGGCGTTGGCGAGGTGTGCGGCGAGGCCGCGATGGGAGCGCCGGGACCCGAGGAGATAGCCACCTCCGTGGAGGTAGAGGATGCACGTTTCGTCGTCGGCGGTCGGAGGGAGGATCCGTTCACATGGCACGCCGGCCATCGGTGCGTCGAGGAAGGCGGTCCCCCTCGGAGGGTGCATGCGACTCCCCATGGCGTCGAGGACCTCCCTCGCCCCTTCGAGTTCGTCGGCTTCTCGCGGACGCTTGGCGAGTTCTCGCCTGAAGATCGGCCGAATCATGGTCGAGACTGCTGATGGCCGGCCGATCGGCTGAGCCTCAATGGACATGCGACGCCTCTCGCTGCTCACCGAACCTGGTAGTTCGGGGCTTCCTTGGTGATCTGGATGTCATGTGGGTGGGACTCGATGAGGCTGGCCTGGGTGATCTGCATGAAACGGACCTCCGACTGGAGGGTGGGGATGTCCGGGGCACCGCAATAGCCCATGGCCGAGCGCAGGCCGCCGACCATCTGGAAGACGACATCCCCGACGGCCCCCTTGTAGGGCACGACCCCCTCGATCCCCTCGGGGACGAGCTTGCTGGCATCCTCCTGGAAGTACCGATCCGCCGACCCGCCGGCCATGGCCCCCAGGCTTCCCATTCCCCGATAGGTCTTGTAGCGACGACCGTCGCGAAGGATCTCCTCCCCGGGGGCCTCTGTGGTGCCGGCCAGCATCGAACCGACCATCACGCTCGAGGCGCCACCGGCCAGGGCCTTGGGGACATCCCCGGTCTGCTTGATGCCACCGTCACCGATGCATGGCACACCGCGTTCGGCGGCGGCCCGAGCGGCGTCCATGATGGCCGTGAGCTGTGGCATGCCGACGCCGGTCACCACCCGTGTCGTGCAGATGGAGCCCGGTCCGATCCCGACCTTCACGCCGTCGGCGCCGCGACTGATCACGTCGCGTGCCCCATCGGCCGTCGCCACATTGCCACCGACGACGTCGACACCGAAGCGCTCCTTGACGGCGCCGATCGCATCGAGGATGTTGTCGTGGTGACCGTGCGCCGAATCGACCACGAGGGCGTCGACGCCGGCCTCGACGAGGGCCTCCGAGCGATCCATGAGGTCTGGTCCAGCCCCCACCGCGGCCGCAACCAGGAGCCTGCCAAGGTGATCCTTGGCGGCGTCGGGAAAGTCGAGGCGCTTCTGGAGGTCCTTGATGGTGATCAGCCCGGAGAGCCGGAATGCCTCGTCGACCACCAGCAACTTCTCGACCCGGTGCTGGCGCAGGAGTTCCTTCGCCTGCTCGAGGGTGGTGCCAACTGGCACGGTGATGAGGTTCTCGGAGGTCATCCGCGACTCGATCGGCTGGGTGAAGTCGGTCTCGAAGCGAATATCGCGGTTCGTCAGGATGCCCACGAGGGTCCCGTCGGCCTTCACCACGGGCACACCTGAGATCTTGTACGACGCCATCAGGTCTTCTGCATCCTGCAGGGTCGCTCCCGGGCCGAGCGTGATCGGGTCGACGATCATTCCGGATTCGGACCGCTTCACCTTGTTGACGATGTCGGCCTGGGCCTCGATGCTCATCTTCTTGTGCACCACGCCGATCCCGCCCAGGCGGGCGATGGCGATCGCCATGGGCAGTTCCGTGACCGTGTCCATGGCCGCGGTCACGATCGGAATGTTCAATCGGATGTTCTTGGTGAACCTGGTGACAGTGGAGACCTCCCTGGGGAGGAATGCCGAGCGGCGCGGAATGAGGAGGACATCGTCGAATGCGAGTGCGTCGCCTGCGATCTTCTCCATTCCGGGAGGTTAGTTCAGCGGTCTGCCTCTGCGTCCGCGTCGTGGAAAGCCCGGGCCCGGAGGCCTTGGCCGACGCTCCTACGTCCTGATCCCGCTCAGGAGAATCGAGACAACCGCCTCGGTGACCTCGTCCATCCGCGTCCTTGGATCCGGGGCGTCGATGAGCACTTTGGCACCCGACATGATGATGTCCTGGACGATTCGTCCCATCACGTCCAGCGGCAACTCCCGTAGCTCCCCGTCGGCAACGCCGGCCCGGATGAGGGAGACGAACTCGTGGATGAGGTCGAGGTGTGCCCGTTCGACCCGGACCTTGGCCCCTTGGGTGAGCCGGGGTACCTCTCGGTGGAGGAGCATGCCCAGCGTCGGATCGGTCGCCACGAACTCGACCATGGCCCGGGCCAGCGCGGCGAGACGATCCACACCGGAGGACTCGGTCGGAAGCCGATCGAGCATGGCTCCTATCGTCAGCGGCAGCTCCTCCTCGACGAGCGAGGCAAGGAGATCCTCCTTGTCGGAGAAGTACTCGTAGATCGTCGTCCGGCCGACACCGGCCTCGGCGGCAAGGTCGGCGAACGTCGTGGCCTCGTAGCCCATCTCGCTGAACAGCTCCATGGCGGCGTCGAGCAGCCTGCGGCGTACGAGCACCTTGTGCTCCTCGACGGTGTCGGCCTGGATTCTCGGCATCGCAGCGAGTCTACGGCCCACCCGGGAGTCGAGGGAGGCGGCCGTACACGAAGTGGCCGGGAACGAAGCAGGATCCGCGGGAGCTACTATCCCCACACGTTCCCGATCTAGGAGCGTGCCCGATGGGGGCAACCGTCGTCTTGGGTGCCCAATGGGGTGATGAAGGCAAGGGCCGAGTCACCGACTTCTTCTCCGAGAAGGCTGACCTCGTCGTCCGCTACGCCGGCGGCAACAACGCCGGTCACACCATCATCATCGGTGATGAGCGTTTTGCGCTCTCGGTCATTCCATCTGGCGTCATGTACCCGGGCGTGACCCCGGTGATCGCCGCCGGCTGCGTTGTCGACCCCCAGGTCCTCCTCGCCGAAGTCGACATGCTCGAGTCCCGGGGGATCGACACCGGACGCCTCCGTATCTCACCGACCACCCACCTCATCATGCCGTACCACAAGGCACTGGATGAGGTGTACGAGGCGCGGCGAGGTGACGACCGCATTGGCACCACCCGGAAGGGGATCGGGCCCGCGTACCAGGACAAGATCGCCCGGTCGGGCTTGCGCATGATCGACCTGCTCGATCCGGACGACTTCCGGACGAAGCTTGCCATCGCGGTCGCCGAGAAGAACCTGGTCCTCGAAGGGGCATACAAAGCTCAGCCATTCGACGCCGACGTCATCGCCGAGGAGTACCTCGAGATGGCGAGACGAATCACCCCTCTCATCACCGACACCTCCCTCCTCATCCACCGGACCCTCGTCGAGGGTGGCGAGGTGTTGTTCGAGGGGGCACAAGGAACCCTCCTCGACATCGACCACGGGACCTATCCCTATGTGACGTCGTCCAGCCCCGGCGCCGGGGGCGTGTCGTCGGGCGCCGGGATCGGTCCCAAAGCCATCGATGAGGTGGTTGGGGTCTCCAAGGCATACATCACGAGGGTCGGGACCGGGCCCTTCCCCACGGAGCTCTTCGGTGAGCTCGGTGATCGCTTGGTCGCAGTCGGAGGTGAATACGGCGTGGTCACCGGCCGCCGACGGCGCCCGGGTTGGCTCGACCTCGTCGCCCTCCGGTACGCGGTCAGGGTCAACAGCCTCACCTCGCTTTTCCTCACGAAGCTCGACGTCCTCTCGGGATTCGACGTCGTCAAGGCAGCTTCCTCATACGAACTCGCCGGCGCGACGATCCACGACTTCCCACCCGGGATCGCCAACCTCGAGGCAAGCACCGCCGTGTACCAGGAGTTCCCCGGCTGGGATGAGGACCTCACCACGGTGCGGCGGTACGAGGACCTACCCGAGACCGCCCGGACCTACATCGAGTTCATAGAGGACTCGGTGGATGCTCCTATTCGTTGGATCTCGGTGGGCCCCGAGCGCCAGCAGCTGATCGAGCGATGAGGGTCCTCCTCCTGGGCAATGGTGGACGGGAGCATGCCCTTGGCTGGGCCCTCGCACGTAGTCCGCACTGCACGGACCTCGTCTCGCTGCCCGGGAACCCCGGCCTGGCGAAGCTCGGGTCGACCGTGGAGGGGATCAGCCCGACCGACGTGGGGGCAGTGGCTGCCTTCGCCTCACAACAGGGTTTCGACTTCGTCGTGGTCGGGCCGGAAGCTCCCCTGGCAGCAGGGGTTGTCGACGCCCTCACCGAACGGGGCATCCCGGTCTTCGGACCATCCAAGGCAGCAGCTCGGCTCGAGGCCTCGAAGTCGTTCGCCAAGGACGTCATGGCAAGGGCCGGGGTACCAACGGGCGGGTACGCCTCCTTCTCCGACTCCGCACCCGCCAAAGAACACCTCAAGCAGGCACCGCGACCATACGTGGTGAAGGCGGATGGCCTGGCCGCCGGCAAGGGGGTCCTGGTGACTGAGGACCTCGCCGCCGCCCAAGCCTGGGTCGATCGATGCCTGGAGGGCAGCTTCTTCGCGTCCCGGGAGCCGAGGGTCGTCATCGAGGACTATCTCGACGGCCCGGAGCTCTCAGTGTTCTTCGTCTGTGACGGCACGTACGCCGTCCCCCTCCAACCCGCTCGCGACTACAAGCGCCTCCTCGACGGCGACGCTGGTCCCAACACAGGGGGGATGGGCAGCTACAGCCCCGTGAACGACCTCGAGCCCGGCCTGGTGGAGCGGATACACAGAGAGGTGGCGCTCCCCGTCCTCCGCCGCATGGAGGCGGACGGGCACCCCTATCGGGGGTTCCTCTACGTCGGGCTGGCCCTCACGGCGTCCGGTCCCAAGGTCATCGAGTTCAATTGCCGACTCGGCGACCCAGAGACACAAGCGATCGTTCCCCTCCTCGACAGCGACCTCCTCGACCTGCTCCGGGCCGCCGTCTCAGGGTCCCTGGCCGGGACCCGGGTCGATTGGGCCGACCGGGCGGCGGTGAACGTGGTCCTCGCCGCCCACGGCTACCCGGATGCACCCGTGACGGGCGACCGCATCAAGGGTCTCGACAGCATCGAGTCGCCCGACGTGTTGGTCTTCCACGCCGCCACCTCCGCCAACGACGCCGGACGGATAACGACGAACGGCGGACGAGTGCTGTCGGTGGTGGGATTGGGAGCCACCGTCGCCGATGCGCGGCAGCGCGCCTACGCGGCAGCCGAGGGGATTCGCTGGCAAGGGAAGCAGTTCAGGACCGACATTGCTGGAGGAGCGACATGAGCAAACGGGTGGCGATCGTCATGGGGTCGGGGTCCGACCGGCCCATCATGGAGAAGGCCGAGGCGATCCTCGATCGATTCGGCATCGGCTACGAGACGAGGGTGCTCAGCGCCCACAAGACCCCGGAGGAGGCGCTGGCCTTCGCCGCGGGCGCCGAGGCAGCCGGGTTCGCAGTGATCATCGCCGGGGCCGGCAAAGCCGCCCACTTGGGCGGCGTCATGGCAGCCAAGAGCCTGCTCCCCGTGATCGGCGTTCCCATCTCTGCCTCCCTCGACGGAATGGACGCCCTCCTCTCGACGGTGCAGATGCCCACCGGGATCCCGGTGGCGACCGTCGCCATCGACTCCGCCGCCAACGCCGCCCTGCTCGCAGTCCAGATCCTGGCCACCTCCGACCCGATGCTCCGCCAGCAACTGGCCGAGTACCGCGACGAGCTGCGGAGGAAGACACTGGAGGGCTAGGAGGCGTCGAGCGTAGAGGCGGATCCTGCCCGCTCGTCTCTCGTCATCTCGACGCTCGACGCTTCCCGGGCGCTCGACGCCCGATTCTCGACTCCCTGCTGATAGCCTCCCTCCTCATGATCCTCGTCAACACCGAAACCGTCCCCGGCCACGAAACGGTCGAGCTCAAAGGCCTCGTGCAAGGCAACACCATCAGGGCCAAGCACCTCGGGCGCGATATCGGGGCCGGCCTCAAGAACCTCGTCGGTGGTGAGCTGACCGCCTACACCGAACTCCTCAGCGAGTCGCGCCAACAAGCCACGGACCGGATGGTCGCCGAGGCGCAGGCGCTCGGCGCCAACGCCGTGGTCAACATCCGTTTCACGACCTCATCGGTGGCGGCAGGGGCCTCCGAGCTCTACGCCTACGGCACGGCCGTGATCGTACGCCCGACCCATGGATGACGGCCTCGGCTTCGTAGTCCAGATCCTCTTCGTCGCCGCGGCCCTCATCGGCTTCGGTGTCTGGGGTATGTCCAACGAGCGTCGACACCTCAAGGACCTCGACGAGCGCGAGGAGAAATACGCCGGGATCGTCGTCATCGACACATTCACCATCCCGGCCGGAGTGCGCGCCGTGAGCGGGGCGTTGGTGAGCGGATCGGTCGTGCAGGCATCCGACTACCTGAAGACCTGGCTCATGGGTTGGCGGTCGTTGTTCGGAGGTGAGATGGTCTCGATCGGGCGGGTCATCACACGCGCCCGTCGCGAGGCGCTTCTCCGGCTCAAGGAGGAGGCCAACCGCCTGGGGGCGACCGTCGTCATCAACGTCCGGTTCGAGACGGCGATCATCGGCCAGGCCCGCGGCAAGAACGGTCTCCCCTCCAGCGAGATCGTGGCCTACGGGACCGCACTGCTGCCGCGATGAGGCAAGGTCCGAGCTCGAGCCCGAGCCCGGGCCCGGGCGCCGGAGGTCGCCCATGATCCGCACCCTCACGGCCGACCAGGCACGGCGGTTGTCCCTCGGGGCGCAGGGGTTCGGCCGACCGCGACCATCGGGGCGGGTGGACAAACGCCATCTCCGGCGAGCCATGAACGACATGCAGTGCCTGCAGTTGGACAGTGTCAACGTCTGCGTCCGCTCGCACTACATGCCCTTCTTCTCGCGGCTCGGGCCATACCGCAGCGAGCTCATCGATGAGCTGGCCTACAAGGACAGGGAGTACTTCGAGTACTGGGGCCACGAGGCATCGTTCATTCCCATCGAGCGATATCCCGACTTCGGGCATCGACGCCAAGAGATGGGTAGCTGGCCCGCCATTGCCCGACTCGAGGCGGAGCACCCCGGGTACATCGACCAGGTCGAAGCCGAGGTGCGACGGGACGGCCCCCTGAGCACGGGCGACCTGGAACGCACCGAGAGCAGGGCCGGTTCATGGTGGGGTTGGAACGACGGCAAGATCGCCCTCGAGTACCTCTTCGCCAAGGGCCGACTCGGTATCTCGAAACGCGTGAACTTCACCCGTCACTACACCGCGCCGAGCGACGTGATCCCCGCAGATCTCCTCTCGCAACCGTCACCTCCCCGGGATGAGTCGTATCGGCTTCACACCCTGTCTGCGCTCCGAGCCCTCGGGGTTGGGACAAAGGGCGACATCGCGAACTATTGGCGGATGAAGCAGCCTCTCCTCGCTCCGGTCCTCAAGGCAATGGTCGCCGGCGGGGACATCGAGGAGGTGGAGGTTCGGGGTTGGGGCCAGCCGGCCTACATGCTGCCGGGGACCTCGATCCCCCGCAGGATCGAGGCGAGGGCCCTCCTCACGCCGTTCGACCCCGTGGTGTGGGCGCCCCGGGATCGCTCCGAACGGATCCACGGGTTCGACTACACGATCGAGATCTACACACCGGAGCCTCGGCGAGTCTTCGGGTACTACGTGTACCCATTCCTACTCGGGGACACCCTCGTCGGCCGCGTCGACCTCAAGACGGACCGAGCCGCGGGGCGGCTGCTGGTGCAGGCGAGCTGGATCGAAGACGACGAATCGCCGGACCGGGTTGCTCCCGAGCTCGCCGCCGAGCTACGGCTGATGGCTACTTGGCTCGGCATGAACGAGGTCGAGGTCGGCGGGAAGGGGAACCTCCACGAACGACTCGGCCGCGAGCTGAGCCGCTGAGCGTCGAGCGTCGAGCGTCGAGCGTCAGACTTGCTCCTCGCTCCTTGTTCTTTCCCCTCGCTACGGTCCCTTGCCGTCCCGGGGCTACCCTCCATCTCGCATGACCGACGCCCCGATCCCGAACGTGCTCGCCGCTCGCTACGCCTCCCCCGAGATGGTGAGGATCTGGGCACCGGAGGGGAGAATCCGAGAAGAACGCCGCTTCTGGATCGCTGTCCTCACCTCCCAGGCCGACCTCGGAATCCCGGTGCCCGACGGCGTCATCGCTCGGTACGAAGCAGCCGTCGACACGGTTGACCTCGACTCGATCCGGCGTCGGGAGGCGGTCACGCGCCACGACGTGAAGGCACGAATCGAGGAGTTCAACGCCCTTGCCGGGGCCGAGCACATCCACAAGGGGCTCACGTCCCGTGACCTCACCGAGAACGTCGAGCAGCTCCAGGTCCGAAGGTCGCTGCAACTCGTGCGGGACCGGATGCTGGCTGCTCTCTCCCTCCTCGCAGCACGGGCAGCCGAGTACGGAGAGGTGGTGATCGCCGGGCGCACCCACAACGTCCCGGCCCAGGCAACCACCGTCGGAAAGCGCTTCGCCAACGCCGGCCAGGAGCTCCTTGCCGCCCTCGAGCATCTCGATGACCTCCTCGCCCGCCAGCCACTCCGAGGACTCAAGGGGCCGGTGGGGACCCAGCAGGACCTCCTCGACCTCTTCGACGGCGACGCGTCCCGGGTCGAGTCCCTCGAGGATCACATCGCCCGGTTGCTCGGGTTCCCCCGGACGCTGAAAGCAGTCGGCCAGGTGTATCCCCGCTCCCTCGACCTCGAAGTGGTGAGCACCTACGTCCAGGTGGCAGCCGCTGCCTCCAGCCTGGCCACCACGCTTCGGCTCATGGCGGGAGCGGACCTGCTCGGGGAAGGGTTCGCGGCGGGCCAGGTCGGGTCCTCGGCCATGCCTCACAAGGTGAACGCTCGCTCCTCCGAACGCATCACCGGGTTCATGACGATCCTGCGTGGGCACCTGACGATGGCGGCGGCCCTGGCCGGGGACCAGTGGAACGAAGGCGACGTCTCGTGCTCGATCGTGCGCCGGGTGGTGCTCCCCGATTCCTCGTTCGCCATCGACGGGCTCCTCGAGACCTTCCTCACCGTGCTGGCCGAACTCGACGTCCGCCCGGCATCGATTGCCCGAGAACTCGATGACCAACTCCCATTCCTGGCGACGACCAAGCTCCTCATGGGGGCGGTGAAGGCCGGGATGGGCCGTGAGGAGGCCCACGAGCGGATCAAACGGCATGCCCTGGCAGCGACGGCATCCCTACGGGCTGGCGGCGCCAACACGTTCCTGGCCGATGTGGCTGATGATCCCGGACTGCCGATCGATGGGGAGACCGCCGGGGCAATGCTCTCCCGGCCGCTCGACTTCACCGGCCTCGCGACCAGCCAGGTGGCGACCTTCGTCTCGGCAGTCGAGCGATTGGTCGCGGCCAACCCGGCTGCCGCCACCTACCGGCCGGCAGGGATCCTGTAGGGCGCCAGGGCGCCGGCACGAGCACGAGCGCGGGCTCGAGCCGACGAAGAGGAGCTTCTACCTCTACCTCCGCCACATCACTCGTGTGGTCAGCGGTACTGACGCAACGTCATCTGGGTAGAAGTAGACGTAGAGATAGACGTGTCCTGCCTCTGTCTCGTGCCCGAGCTCGGGCTCGGGCTCGGGCTCAGCTTCCCATTGCCACCGGGATGAACGCGGCCGGGTAGACCGCTGCGAGGAGTTCGTTGAACGAGACCGTCGGCTGCAGCACCCACGCTCCGCCCGACGTCACATAGGGATCGGCCTCGAGGTGGATGGTGACGATGCTGGCCGGTCGAACTCCCCGATAGTCCCACGCCAGCCCGACGGCATGAGGTACCGAAAGGCTCTCGGAGAACACCACGTTGCGCACGGCGGTCTCTGCCACGCGTTGCAGCGAGCCGATGCTCTGGAAGGAGGCCACCTTGGCGAGGAGTTCGAAGAGGAGTTCCTGCTGATGCTCCTGGCGGGTGAAGTCGGAAGCCCCGGTTCCCTGCCAGGCTCCGTCCTTGTAGATCTGTGTATGCCGGGACCTCGCCCAGGCCAGGGCGGTGGGGCCGTCGAGGGTGTAGCAGCCGGCCGGGGCGTCGAGGTGCGCCTTCTCGTCCCGTACCGGGTAGTCGAAGCACCAGTCGACACCCCCGACCGCATCCACGGCGTCGGCGAAGCCAGCGAAGTCGACGAGCGCGAAGTGGTCGATCGGGACACCCGTGAATCGCCCCACCGCCAGCGCCAACAACTCGGGGCCCGAGATCGAGTCGCCGCACCCGTTGAGGTTGGCGTTGACCCGTGTGTACTCCTCGGTGCAGGGGTTCTCTATGTAGAGGTCCCGAGGGATCGAGACCATGATCGGATCCTCGCCGTCCACGAGGAGGACGAGGATGATGGCGTCTGCCCGCATCCCCGACTCGTCGGCGCCGATGAGGAGAATCGACTCGAACATGTCGTCATCGAGGGGAGGCGAAATGGCATAAGGGTTCTCGGTGTCCGGAAGCTCGTATACGACATCATCCGCTCCGACGTCGGGAAGGGTGGCGTCGGCGGACTCGTGGACCTCGACGGCTTCCCGCACCTCCTCCCGCACGTCGTCGGCGATCGAGACGATCTCCTCCTCGGCTGCCTGGACGTCACCCTCCCGCTCGACGGACGAGATGGTGAGGAGGATGCGACCGCCGTAGACGACTGCTGCGAGGACGAGGACACCGGCCACGGCCCAGATCCACTTCTTGGCAAGGGGAGGGACAACCACGGGGTCCGAGGTTAGGCGACTCACCGCCTTGTGAGCACCCACGGAGGGTTGGCGACGCCTGCCAGGAGGCAAACCACCGCGGACCTCGCAGTACCCTCGGATCTGTGATTCCTGCCCAGCCGGCCGCCACCGTCATCCTCCTCCGTACCCGCGACTCAGGTCTCGAGGTGTTCATGCTTCGGCGCCACGGCGGTGCCAGCTTCATGGCCGGGGCCTATGTGTTTCCTGGAGGCAAGCTTGAGGGGCACGATCAATCGTTCCCGAGCAACCTGCTCGACGAGGGAGGCACCGATGACGCCGGCCTCAAGGTCGCGGCCATCCGCGAGACGTTCGAGGAGTGCGGGGTACTCCTGGCACTCGACCGGAATGGACGCCATCCCACGTCCGCCGAGTTGGAGTCCATGGGGGCCGAAGCCGCCCGTGCTCGCCTCAACGACCGGTCCGATCCCTGGGACTGGTCGGAGTGGGTGGCCCGCCACCAGCTCACCCTGCAAGCACACGAACTCGGTTTCCAGTCGTGGTGGATCACACCGGCCGTCGAACCCAAGCGGTTCGACACGCGCTTCTATGCCGCTGCCGTCCCCGCCGAGCAGGACGCACGGCACGACAACGTCGAAACCACCCACTCGGCCTGGATCAGGCCATCGGATGCGATCGCAATCGCTGACCGGGGCGATGCCCTCATCGTTCCGCCCACCCGCAAGAACCTCGAGGCACTCCTGCCGTTCGATACCGCCCTCGACGTGGTTGCGGCCGCCCAAGGATCACCCGACCCGATCCCGATCATGCCGGTGCTCGAGCGACGGGACGACGGGATCTACGTCACCCACGAGTCATTCGACCCGGTGTGGGCCCGGGAGCAGTGAGCCTCGCCCGTCCGCCCATTGCAGCTAGCGGGCCTTCCCCCAGCCCCCTCCTCCCGGGGTCCGCACCACCAGTCGGTCACCCGGGCCGACCTCGAAGGTCGTCTTGCCGGGGAGTCGCTCGGGGGCATTACCGGGACGAACGATCCAGTCCTCACCCGGCGCAGCTTCCCCACCCCCACTGAGTCCCCAGGGACGAAGCACCCTCCGCTCACCCATCAGGGAGACCGTGGCAGCATCGAGGAACTCGATCTCCCGTTCGATCCCGTCACCGCCCCTGTGCAACCCGGCACCACCCGATCCGCGCCGCAACGCGTAGCGGAGCACCTTGAACGGGTAATGAGTCTCGAGTGATTCGATCGGGGTGTTCTTCGTGTTGGTCATGCCGGTGTGAATCCCCGACTGCCCGGGCCCCCCCGCCCAGGCCCCTTGTCCACCACCCACCGTCTCGTAGTAGGCGAAGCGTTCGTTCCCAATGAGGATGTTGTTCATCGTCCCTTGGGACGCAGCCGGTACACGGCCCGGGTTCGCCCCGGCCAGCGCACCGAGGACGACGTCGGCGATGCGCTGGGACGTCTCGACGTTGCCGGCGGCCACCGCCACCGGTGCCAACGCTCCCACCAACGAACCGGGGCGCACCGTGAGGTCGATCGGGCGGTAGCAGCCGCCGTTGGCGGGGATCGTGGGGTCGGTGGCGACCCGTACCGCGAAGTAGAGGCACGACGCAGTGACTGCCTCCACCGCATTGAAGTTCGCCGCCACCTGGTCGCACGTCTCGGAGAAGTCGGCCACCAGACGCCCCCCGGCGATCGTGATGGTGACTCGAATGGGGAGGAGGGCGTCACCATGCTCCATGAAGTCCTCGAAGGAGTACTCGCCGTCGGGTAGGTCGCCGATGGCGGATTCCATCCGCCTCTCCCCATAGCTGAGGAGAGCGTCCGAGGCTCGCCGGAACCGGTCCAGGCCCTCGCGGGCGATGGTCTCCTCAATCCGCCTGGCTCCCACCTCGTTGGCGCCCAGTTGGGCAGAGAGATCCCCGAGTCGCTCGGCGGGGGTACGAGTGGCGGCGAGGAACGGCCGCAGGAATGCGTCGTCCCACTCCCCGTCGAGCACCGCCCTCATCGGCGCGACGATGACCCCCTCCTGGTCGATGGTGGTGGCATGGGCGGGCATCGACCCGGGAGCCTCGCCCCCGACGTCGGCGTGGTGGGCCCGGTTGCCCACCCATGCGGCAAGCTCACCACCCACGAAGACCGGGCGCACGATCGTGAGGTCGTTGAGGTGCGTTCCGCCGTGGAACGGGTCGTTCACGGCGTAGTGGGCCCCGGGCTGGATACCGTCCGCGAACGCCGAACGTACCGCCTCCACTGCTGCCGGCATGGACCCCAGGTGCACGGGGATGTGTTCGGCCTGGGCAAGCATCTCTCCCCCGGCCACGAAGATCGCGGCCGAGCAGTCGGCACGTTCCTTGATGTTGGGGCTGTAGGCGGTTCGCCGGAGCACCGTTCCCATCTCCTCGGCGATCGAGGAGAACTCGTTGCGCGCCACCTCGAGGGCGACGGAGTCCATGCTCACCACGTCACCTCCAACGCCCCGGTCGCGTGGACGACCGCTCGCTCTCCCCGATGGAGAAGCGTCGTCGCCTGGGCCTCCTCCACCACTGCGGGGCCAACGACCACGTCGCCCGGGGCGAGCCCCGGACGCCAGACGATGTGTGCCTCTGTTGGACCGTCGGCGAAGCGCACCTCGCGTCGTCCTCGATCGGCCTCGCCGACCGGCTCCGCACTCGGGAGGTCGCGCCACCGCATGGCGGGGGTGCCGAGGGCCGATGCCCGTACGGTCATCACTTCGAGGGGATCGCCGGGACGAGCGAATCCGTTCCGGGCCGCGTGGATCTCATGGAACCGGCGCGCAAGGGCACTCCACGATGCCAGGTCGTCGAACGGCACCGACGTCTCATGGGCTTGGCCCCGGTATCGCACGTCCACCGATCGGACGATCTCAGCCACAGGAGCGCCCGTCTCGGACAACCCGGACGTGGCGGTCGCCACGACCGACTGCATGGCTCGCCCGATGAGGTCGAAGTCCTGGTCGCCGACCGGGAGCGATCGCGCCGCATCATGACGGGGAGGTGAGAGGAGCAACCCGACGGCGGAGAAGACACCGGCGAAGGGAGGGATGATGACGCCGCGCATTTCGAGGCGACGTGCGAGGGCGGTCGCATGCAGGCCACCTGCCCCACCGAAGGCGACCAGTCGCGCCGGGCGCGGATCGGCACCTTCCTCAACGCTCACGGTCCGTATGGCCCGCTCCATGTGGGCTTCCACCACTTCCAGCATTCCGAGGGCCACACCGACCGGGTCGAGACCGGTGGCGCCTCCGAGTGACCGCAGAGCCTGTTCTGCCAGGTCCCACCGCACCTCCACCGAGTCGGCGAGGAGTGCATCCGGCGCGATCCGACCGAGTAGGACGTTGGCATCCGTCACCGCCGGTTCGTCACCTCCCCGGCCGTAGCTGGCCGGGCCGGGACGAGCTCCTGACGACCGGGGCCCGACCCGTAGGGCGCCCCCAGCGTCACACCACCCGATGGAACCACCCCCGGCCCCGACGGTGTGCACGGCCACCGAGGGCATCCTGCACGGGAGTCCCCCGATGAGGCGCTCGAACGACACCTCGGGCACGCCGCCCTCGACTCGGCAGACGTCGGTCGAGGTTCCTCCCATGTCGAAGGCGATGAGGCGGGCGTCGCCCAGGGCCGCTCCGAGGGCCGCGGTCGCCACAACCCCACCAGCGGGACCCGAGAGCAGGGCGGCCGCAGGGAGGTCGGCAGCGGCGTCGATACTCATGAGCCCTCCCGACGAGCGCATCACCTGGACCTGCCCAGGGAGTCCAGCCTTCCTCGCTCTCTCTCCGAGGCTCGCCAGGTACCTGGCCATCCGGGGTGCCAGGTAGGCGTTGAGTGCCGTGGTGGATGCCCGCTCGAACTCCCGGAACTCGGGAGCCACCACGGACGAGAGTGAAACGGGCACGCCGAGGCCCGCAAGGCGATCGCCGATGCGGCGTTCGCGAGCCGAGTCGAGGAACGAATAGAGCGACACGATGGCCAGCGCCTCCGGCTCGAGCGCGCCGACCGTGGCGAACAACTCCGCGAGCTCGTGATCGGAGAGAGGATGAACGCGGCTCCGGTCGGAACGGCCCGGGACCTCCACCCGCAGGCCGTCGGCTACGACCGGCGCGGGACGAAGCACCGATACGTCGTAGAGCGACGGTCGATCCTGACGCCCGATGGCGAGTACGTCGGAGGTCCCCTCATCGGATACCAGGACAGTCCGAGCGCCATCCCGCTCGAGCAGCGTGTTGGTGGCGACCGTCGTACCGTGCAGGAATCGCTGCACCGTCATCCCGTCGAGCAGGCCGACCGCGCCTTCGAGCACCCCTTCGGACTGGTCCGGCGTGGATGAGACCTTGCTGGTCCGAAGTCGGGTTCCATCCCACCATGCAAGGTCGGTGAAGGTGCCTCCCACGTCGACACCCAGGGTCATCGGTTACCCTCAGGCGCCATGGTCGTCAAGGTTTCAGAGACCCCCAACCCGAGGGCGATGAAGTTCAGCGTTGGGACCCCGGTCGGCGGTCCCACGACCTTCACTCCCGACAACGCCTCCAATGACCCGATGGCCTCGGCAGTGATGTCGGTCGATGGGGTCACAAGCATGTTCCTCTCCGCCGACTTCATCACCGTCACGAAGGACCAATCGGGCGACTGGTCGGTGATCGTCCCCGCGGTGACCGCGATCCTAGAAGGCGTGTACTGAGCGTTCCGCTCAGTACACGCCAGGCTCCGCGTCCGCTTCAGCGCCGCCCAGCGTCCCAGCGGACCCAGGGGGCGCTACGTGCCCTCCCACACCATCACCGGCAGCTCGGTCCCGGAGGGGAGGCGAACGAGCAGCTCGGCCCACCAGCGGTCGCCGGAGAGGCCGGACGAGATCACCTCGAGGGTCGTGCCCCATCGCCCCGCTACCCGGGTGAATTCGGAGAGCACGTCGGGCGGCGGTTCGGCACCCGGGAGCGGCACACGAACATCGACCGGCTCGACCGCCGCCGGCCACCATCGGCTGACAGCACCATCGCCCCCCACCTCGACCCGGAACGCGATCGTCTCCGGGCCGGTGTCGGTGATCAGCACAGCAACGACATCGACCTCTCCGCTGGAAGAGCCGGATGGGCCACCCTCGGCCATGACGCCTGCCACTCGGACCCCGCTCCCCGCCAGGAGCTCGATTGCGAAGCGCTCGGCAGTTCGATCGGCCCTGGCCAGCGGGATGTCCGCCCACAGGTGGGCCTCGGCAAGTTCCGGCGGAGCAGTCGTGGTGGTCGGGGCGATCGTCTCCACAACCGGGTCCGGGACCGCAGCAACCACCGGCGCGGACCCAGTCGGCATGCGTCGCACAGCAAATGCCGTGACGCCCACGAGGAGGACCGCCATGCCGATGAGAAGCCACCGACGCTGATCGGCCGCACGATCGAGCGAGCCGAGCCGGTCCCAAGGGATCGACTCGAAGACTTCATCCTGGTGTTCCACGGCTCCCCCTCTCCCCGTGCAACCACCACCCGGCCAGCGTACGTGCCGATCTCTCTCATGTGAAGGGGGTCACCCCGTCCCGGGGAAGGCGACCGGGGGACGGAAGCCGGTACCCATGTCGCACACCGACTACCCTCCCCTCTGGATATGAACGGCAATCCCGACCCCAAACCAGGCCGCTGGATCCTTCCCCTCATCATCATCGCGATGATGGGGTTCACCTACGTATTCGTCTCTTCGCTCGAGGAGCGAGTGCCCACCGAACCCGCCGCCGGACTCGACCTCCCGACGCTCGAAACCACGACCACGACCGTCCCGTTGATCGACACGACGACCACCACCACAGGTCCCTCTGTGCGGCAGGCCTACGCAGACGAGATGGCCGCATTCCTCGCCGAGGTCAAGCAACTCAGCAGCGACTTCCTGGCCATCAACACGGAGTTCGAGGAGAAGGCCATCACCTACACGGTGGCCGAGAGCGGCATGGACTCGAAGATCATCGAGATCCAGGCCTGGTACGCCGCCATCTCCGGTTCAGCTGCCCCCTCCACCGAACCCGACCTCCAGCTTCCCCACCAGGACATCATCGACGCCGCGCTCACCCCGGTCGTCGAGGCGGAAGCGGCGCTCGAAGGCCTTCGCGGGCCGACAGCCGGGCCCCGCGTCGACGCCGTGATCCGGCTGGCAGACGCCATCATCCTGTTCGAGGCGAAGGTCAACGCCGCAGTCGCAATCGCCGGGACGTAACCCCTCAGCCGGCCGTGGCCGGCTGACCCGACCTCACCGATCGGGTGACGTCCACGAGGAACAGCAGCACCGCCAGCCACACGAAGGCGAAGCCGACCCACCTTGCCCGGCTGATGTCTTCGCCGAACAGGAACGCTCCCTCGAGGAAGAACATCGTCGGCGTGATGAACTGGAGGATCCCCACCCAGGCCAGGGGGATGCTGCGCACCGCGGAGCCGAAGAGGAGGAGAGGGATGACCGTCACCAGCCCAGCACCAATCAGCAGGAGCGAGACGGGGAGCCCGCGCCCGATCGAACCTTCACCCACGGCTTCCACGGAGACAAGTCCGACGACCGCCACCGGGAAGAGGACCATCACCTCCCAGGTGAGGGCCACGACCGGTCCGGGAGCCCGGGTTCCCCGCCGGATCGCACCGTACGTCGCGAACGAGACTGCGATGACCAATGCCAGCCACGGAACCCTCCCTTCGAGCACGATCATCGTCACGACTCCGGAGCCCGCCAGCGCCACGGCGGCCCACTGCATCCGAGACAGGCGCTCCCCAAACAGGGCCACGCCGAAGGCGATCGAGAGGAATGGGTTGATGTAGTAGGCAAGGCTTGCTTCGACGACACGTTCGAGGAGGATCGCCCAGATGAAGAAGCCCCAGTTGCTCATCACCGCAAGACTGGAGGCCAGGAGCCTGAGGCGATCCCTCCGCTCCACCTCCCACAGCGATCGGATCCGCCGACCGAAGGCCAGCGTGAGGAGGAGGACGGGGAACGACCAGAGGATCCGATGGAAGAGGATCTCGAGCGCAGGCAGTTCGGACAGAAGGCGCCAGTAGAAGGTCGCCAGACCCCAGAACACGTATGCGGCCACTGCCGCCAAGAGCCCTCGCCGCATTCGGAGAGGCTAGGAGGAATCAGAACGGAGAACGGGGCGAGGAGAAGGGAGCGAGGACGGAGAGGGGACGGGTCGTGCTCAGCTCTCGACGCTCGACGCTCGACGCTTCTGTCTCGCTCCTCGCTCCTCGTTCTACAGGTCGCCGTCGACGCTGCCGCAGATGGTCTCCATCATGAGTCGGGCCACGGTGTACGGGTCCATGTTGGCGTTGGGTCGCCGGTCCTCGAGGTAGCCCTTCCCTTCCTTGGCGACCTGCCAGGGGATCCGGACCGAGGCTCCCCGGTGTGAGACGCCGTAGGAGTACTCGGTCCACGGGGCGGTTTCGTGCAGGCCGGTGAGTCGGTACTCGATGCCGGATCCGTAGTTCGTGATGTGGGCGTCGTGCCGCTTCCCGAGCGCCTCACAGGCGTCGATGATCGGCTGGTAGCTCTCGCGCATCGCCTTGGTCGAGAAGTTGGTGTGGGCTCCGGCACCGTTCCAGTCACCCTTCACCGGCTTCGGATCGAGCGTGGCGGAGATGTTGTAGTCCTCACCCGTCCGGTAGAGCAACCACCGGGCCATCCACACCTGGTCGGCCACCTCGAGGGGAGGAAGCGGTCCGATCTGGAACTCCCACTGCCCGATCATGACCTCTGCATTGGTGCCGCTGATGCTGAGCCCTGCCGCAATGCAGTTCTCCGTATGAGCCTCCACGACGTCTCGGCCCCAGATCTCATCTGAACCGATGCCGCAGTAGTAGCCGCCCTGAGGCTTGGGGAAGCCGCCGATCGGCCAACCGTGGGGCCGACCGTCCTTGAAGAACGTGTACTCCTGCTCGATCCCGAACCACGCCTCATGGTGTGCGTACTTCTCGGCCACCGGACGCAGCCTGGCGCGAGTGTTCGAAGTGTGGGGTTCGTCGTCCGGGGTCCATACCTCGTTCAGAACGAGGACGTTGTCACCACCGCGGACCGGGTCGGGAATCATGTACACCGGCTGGAGGACGCAGTCGGAGTTCTCGCCAGGCGCCTGGCCGGTTGATGAGCCATCGAACCCCCAGACGGGAAGGTCGTCCAACGAGGAGACCGGGTCCGGGAGGATACGGGTCTTCGACCGAAGCAACTGGGTGGGCACGGATCCGTCGATCCAGATGTATTCAGCCTGAATTGCCATGGAGGTCCTCTCGCAGCGATGGGGTGGTGTTCCGAGCACGATCATGCCGCCGCTTTTCCCCGCGGTTAGGGGAGTGTGAAGAGATTGTTTCGTAGGGGAACGCCGAGAGGGCGCGTACAAGGCGATCCAGCCCGAGTATGGCCAGATTCGACGCTGTCATGGATCGCGGCCGGGAGGCGAACGTCCGCGGACACAGCACTAGCGTTCGCCTCCCATGCCTTCCGATCGCCAGTCCGAGTACGTACTGCAGACCGTCTCCAAACGGAGCATTCGATTCGTACGCCTGTGGTTCACCGACGTGCAGGGATTCCTCAAGTCGGTGGCCATCAACCCCGCCGAACTCGAGAACGCCTTCGAGGAAGGCATGACGTTCGACGGGTCCTCGATCGACGGCTACGCCAGGGTCCAGGAGGCGGACATGATCGCCATCCCCGACCCGAAGACGTTCCAGGTGATCCCGTGGCGGTCCGAACAGGACGTCGCTCGCATGTTCTGCGACATCGTGCGGCCCGATGGGACCGCCTTCGAGGGGGACCCGCGCCATGTCCTCAAGCGGGCGATCGAAAAGGCCGCTTCCGCCGGGTTCCAGTACTACGTGGGGCCGGAGCTCGAGTTCTTCTATTTCGAGGATGCCTCTCCCAACCCCCAGGTTCTCGATCGTGGGGGGTACTTCGACCTCACCCCCCTCGACGTGGCACAGGAGTACCGACGCTCGACGATCGACCACCTCGAACACCTCGGGATCCCGGTCGAGTCCTCCCACCACGAGGTGGCCCCCAGCCAGCACGAGATCATCCTTCGCTACGACGACGCCCTGACAATGGCGGACAATGTCATGACGGCCCGCCTGGCCGTCAAGGAGGTGGCGATGGCCCATGGCAAGTACGCGACCTTCATGCCGAAGCCGCTCGAGGGCCACGACGGTTCCGCCCTCCACCTCCACCTCTCGCTCTTCCACGAGGACAAGAACGCCTTCCACGACCCAGCCAGTACCGACGGACTCAGTGACGTCGGGCGCTGGTTCGTCGGTGGCCTCCTCCACCACGCCCCCGCGTTCACCGCGATCACGAACCAGTGGGTGAACTCCTACAAGCGCCTGGTGGGTGGATTCGAGGCCCCGGCCTACACGACCTGGGCCCACAACAACCAGTCGGCGCTCGTCCGCATCCCCACTCCCAAGAAGGGCAAGGACGACTCGTCCCGGGTGGAGATCCGATCCCCAGACGCCGCCTGCAACCCCTACCTGGCCTTCGCCGTGCTCCTCGCAGCGGGTCTCGACGGCATCGAGAACAGGATCGACCCCCCGGCCGAACTCGACGCTGCTGCCTTCTCGCTCAGCCCGGACCAGCGCCTCGCCCTCGGTATCCGCCGCCTCCCCGAGACGCTCTCCGAGGCGCTCGACGAACTCGCCGGGTCAGAGCTCATGCTCGAGACCCTGGGGGAGCACACCATGGACTGGTTCGTGAAGAACAAGCGCAGGGAGTGGGACCGCTACCAGCAGCATGTGTCCCGCTTCGAGTTGGAGCAGTACCTACCGGTGCTGTGAGCCGATGACTGTTGCCGTCTTCGCCCCTGAACCTGACTCCCGCCTCGAAGACGCGCTCCTCATGCTGGGAGCGGAGTACAAGGTGGTGTCCGAAGACGACCTCGAGGCCCCCGGGGCGTGGCGTTGTCTCATCGTCCACCTCGGCGACCAGCCGGCGCGGCGCATGCGACTCTCCCAGCCGGTGGCCGAGGCTGGCACCCCCGTGATCCTCATCGTGCCAGCTGATCGGCTCATGCTCCTCGAGCAGGCAACGTGGCCGACCGATTTCATCGTCGAGAGCGCCGATCCGATCGAACTACGCGTCCGGGTGGCCCGCGCCATCGGCACCACTGACGACCCCGACCGCCTCATCTTCGAGGACCTCCTGCTCGACCTCGCCACCTACCAGGCAACCGTCGGCGGGGCACCCATCGACCTCACCTACATGGAGTACGAACTGCTCCGCTACTTCGTGGAGAACCGAGGGCGCGTGTGGTCACGCGAACAGATTCTCCAGAACGTCTGGGGCTACGACTACTACGGCGGGGCCCGGACTGTCGACGTCCACGTGCGCCGACTACGGGCCAAGATCGGTGAGGAACGGGCCCACTGGATCACGACCGTCCGCTCGGTGGGATATCGGTTCGGCTAGGCAAGCATCGAGCGTCAAGTGAGAAGGACTCCTGCTCCCCACCGCGGCCCTCGTACCTCGTCTCTCGACTCTCGTCTCTCGACGCTCCCCTACACCCACGGCCGTCCGCTCAGGTACTTCCACCCCGCGTCGGGCAGCAGCGCCACGGCGGTACCGCCCTCCCGGGACAAGGCGTCGACGGCGGCCCGCAGGATCGCCCCCGAGGAGGTGCCCACGAACTGGCCCTCCGCGTGCATCGTCTCGAGGACGGTGTCCTCGGCGACGGCCAGATGGACCTGGTGGCGGTCGGTGACCCGGGAGAGGTCGGCGATCGGCGGCTGGAACGGGTCGTCCTGGGACCGCATCCCCCCGATCGGGTCGTCGACGAACGGTTCCACCGAGTGCACGCGGACGTGGGGCCAGTTCATGACCAGCCCCCGGCTGTTCCCGGTGAGGGTGCCCCCGGTCCCGTAGGCGGCGAAGAAGTGGGTCGGGGGGTCCGCCAGCGGCCAGTCACGGATGATCTCGCGCGATGTGCCGAAGTAGTGGGCGTACACGTTCCACCGGTTGCGGTACTGGTCGAGCATGCGGCCCTCACCCTCAGCAACGAGCTCGGTCGCCCGGGCGATGGCATCGGAGGGACCGCCATCCACCTCGACCAGCTCGGCTCCGTAGGCTCGGAGCAGTGCCTTTCGTTCCTCCGTGGCGCTGGCGGGCAGGCAGATGATGATGGGATGCTCGTTGACCACGGCAAGGCGGGCGAGACCGATGCCGGTGTTCCCGGAGGTGGCCTCGATCAGGGGCTGATGGGGAGCGAGGCCGTTCTCGACCGCATTGCGGTACATGTACCAGGCGGCACGGTCCTTGATCGACCCCGTGGGGTTGAACCACTCCAGCTTGGCGAACAACCGCGTCCCGGGCGGGGCCACGTGTGGGAACTCGACGAGGGGGGTGTTTCCAGGCTGCATCATGCTCCAAGAGAAACGCCCCGGCTGTGGAGCCGGGGCGTTTGGGACGGTACGTCGGGCTCCTCAGGAAAAGCTGTTCCCACAGCCACAGGACTTGGTGACGTTCGGGTTGTTGATGGAGAACCCGGCACCCATGAGCCCGTCCTTGTAGTCGAGGGTTGCGCCGCGGATCATCTCGGCGCTCTGGGAATCGACGTACACTCGAACGTCCTTCTCGGGACCGAACGTCTCGACGATGTCCCCGTCCTCGACCTGCGTGTCGAAGTACATCTCGTAGGAGAACCCCGAGCACCCGCCCGGGCGAACGGCGACGCGCAGCGCCAACGCCGGGTCATTCTCGGCCACGATCAACTCGCGCACCTTCTCGACGGCGAGGTCCGTGAGGGCCACCGTCGCCGTTGGTGCCTTGGACTTGATTGAGAGTGTTTGTTCCATTGGTGATCCTCCAGCGGGTCGCCGCAGTATATCGACCGTTTCCCCTACGACGATAGGGGGAACCGATCAGAACGAAGAACGTAGCACGAAGAAGAACCCCGGCATACTCCGTTCTCCGGTCTCCGTTCTCCCCGCTCTCGACTTGCGCCCCTTCCCTCGTAGGCTGACCCCATGCCTTCCCGCGACGACATCTTCACCGCCCTCAAGGGCGTCATCGACCCTGAGCTCGGGGCCGACGTGGTCGATCTCGGGATGATCCACGACGTCCGCGTCGATGGTGGGCATGTCGAGATCGACCTCGCCCTGACCATCGCGGCCTGCCCCCAGCGGGGCCAACTCGAGGAGGACTCGCGGCGCAAGGCCCTCGCCGTCAAGGGCGTGGAGCGGGTCACGATCAATACCTCGGCCATGACCGGGGCCGAGCGAACCGCCTTGATGGAGCGGGCACGGCTGCGAGCACGGGAGCGGGCAGCTCCCACCTCGATCGCGCCCACCACGCGTGTCCTGGCGATTGCGTCTGGCAAAGGAGGTGTCGGGAAGTCAACGACGACGGTGAACCTCGCCGCCGCGCTCACCGCTGCCGGCCACGCGGTCGGGATACTCGACGCCGACATCTGGGGATTCTCCATCCCGAGGATGCTCGGGACGTCGGATCGCATCGAGGCCAGCGACGAACGCCAACTCCTCCCCGCCGTTGCCCACGGGATGGAGGTCATCTCCACCGGACTGATCGCCGATTCCGAGGAGACTGCACTCATGTGGCGAGGGCTCATGCTCTCCAAGGCCCTCGAGCAGTTCCTCACCCAGGTGAAGTGGGGGAACCTGGCCTACCTCATCATCGACATGCCGCCGGGGACCGGTGACGTCCAGATGGCCCTCTCCCGCCTTCTCCCCCAAGCCGAGATGATCGTCGTCACAACGCCTCAACTGACCGCCCAGAAGGTGGCGGTGCGGGTGGCCGACATGGCACGACGCTCGTTCATGCCGATCGTGGGCATCGTCGAGAACATGACGTCGTTCGTGTGCGACCACGGCGACACCTACCAACTGTTCGGTGAGGGAGGGGGCGAGGCGCTGGCGGCCGATCTCGGCCTTCCCCTCCTCGGGCGTATCCCGCTCGACACCGCCCTGGTCAGCGGAGGCGACGGCGGGCGCCCGGCCGCACTGTTTGATCCCACCGGCCCGGCCGGGGAGGCCTTCCATGCATTGGCGGCCACGGTGATCGCCGCAGTCCCACCGGCCGATGCCACCTGCGGGGTTCGCTTCGACGAGTTGCTGGCGGCACTACCCCCCAAGCAACCGATCTGACGGCTCAGCCGCAAAGGCTCTTCGCCAGCGGGTAGGGGTCCCTTGCCGATCCACCCCCCGGGTGGTACTCGAAGTGGAGATGGGGGACACCCTCCGGGGCGTTCCCTGACGTCCCGACATACCCGAGGGTCGTTCCCATGGTCACGGATTGGCCCGTGCTGAGACCCGGTGCATGGGCGTCGAGGTGGGCGTAGTAGAAGACGTCTCCCGAGTCCCCGTTCAGCCACACGGTGATCCCGCCCAGGGTCGAGTCACGGAGGCTCCGAATCGAGCCGGACTCGACCGCCACCACGGGGGTGCCCCTGGCCGCCAGCATGTCCACGCCCTCGTGACCACGCCCCCCGGAGCGCGAGGCACCCCACGTGTCGGAGAACCGGGAATAACCGTCGACCGGGCACGTACGTGAACCACCGCCGCCCCCTCCCTCGGGCGATGGGGTCTCGGGGACGGTCGTCGTGGTCGTCGTGGTCACGTCCGGGAGGGTGGTGGAGGTGGCGGCGGCAGCCGCAGCGGCCGCCTCTGCTGCCCGCCTCGCTGCTTCCTCGGCGGCCCGCCGGGCGGCCTCCTCGGCCAGCCGACGAGCCTCGTCTTCCTCCGCTCGTTGGATCCGGAGTTGGAGCCAGATCTCCTGCGCTTCCTCCAGTCGGACGTTGAGCACTTCAGAGCGAGCTGCGAGATCCGCCTCGGCGATCGCCAGGTCGGCCTCGACAACGCTCAGTTCGGCCTCGTGGCGCGCCAGCGTCGCCAGCCGTGCCTCGAGATCCTGGATGAGTTCCCGGTCGGACTTGCCGATCTCCTCGAGGTAGCCGACGCTCGCCCCGGCGGTCTCGACGGACTCACTCACGAAGAAGGCGGCCATGCTCGAGACGGCCGCGTCCATGTAGATCTCCACCGCCCTCGCTCGTGCGAGTTCTTTCAGGGTCGAGACAGCGAGCGTCGTGTCGAGGAGGTCGGCGCTGATCAGGTCCGATTGGTACTCCAGGTCGGAACTGCGGGTCACCGCCTCCTCCCAATCGAGGGCGAGACGATCCAACTCGAGGCCGAGCTCGGCGAGGCGCTGCTCTGCTGCGGCCAATTCCGCGTCGGTCACATCCGCATTCGTGGGCAGGGCCAGAGAGAGCAGCACGAGCAGCGTCATGAGGGCGAGTACCCGGCGCAGCTTCATGCCAACAGCCTGACGAGCGATCCCCACAGGTCCGCTCCACGCGTGAAGGTGACCTTCCCGTCCTCGACGAGTTTCACCACATGGGCAGCCACTGAGTGCGCGGCCAGCGGGTGGAGTTCCTTGTCGACGTCGGAATAGACGTCCTCGACGATCGCTCCGATGCTCGATGCCCCCGCGACCAGGGCACCGATCACCTGCAGTTCGCGCTCGAGACGATGCTCGATGTAGTACTCGATCATCGCTGCGGGGTCATCGATGTCGGGGCCGTGGCCGGGGTGGAGCTTCTCAAGCGTCACATTCCGAAGGCGCTCCAGGCTGCGCATGTACGCACCAAGGTCCTGCACCATCACCGTGGAGCCGCCGATGATGTGGTCGCCACTGAACATCGTGGTCCCGGCCAGGAAGCACAGGTGATCGTTCGAGTGGCCGGGCGTGTAGAGCACCTTCAACTCCGCGTCGCCAACCCGAACGACGCTTCCCTCGACAAGTCGCTCATCGGGGATGAACTCGTCTGAGGTCGTGTAGCCGAGCGACGGGACGCCGAAGTCGTCGGCCAGCGGGTTGGCCAGGGGCGCGTGGTCAGGGTGGGTGTGGGTGACGATCACTGCCCGGACCCGGCCGTCGCCGACGGCGTGGACGATCGCCTCGGCGTGTTCGGGGATGATCGGCCCCGGGTCGATGATGATCACCTCACCGTCGTCCTCGACGACGTAGGTGTTGGTGCCGGGCCCGGTGTACGTGCCGGGGTTCGGAGCCAGGACCCGATGGACCTTCACAGGTCTTCCCACGAGTCGACGTCCACCACCGTGGCGGTGCTCTCGCTGCCGGCCACGACGACGCGGCCGGAGAAGCGCTTGGCCACGACTTCATGGAGTGCGTCGCGCACGTTTGGGACGAGGAGCGTGAACCCGATGGCGTCGGTGAGAAACCCCGGGGAGATGAGGAGGGCGCCGGCCACGAGGATCGCCGCGCCGTGCGTCATCTCCCGGCCGGGCAGGGAACCGCCCGAGACCCTCTCTCGGAAGCGGGAGATCACCGAGATCCCGGCACGACGGACAAGCACCGAACCAATGAGTGCCGTCGCCAGGGCGATGAGCAGTGCCGGCCCGAGTCCGATCCTCCGCTCCACCGCCACGAACACCACGAGTTCGGCGATCGCCACGAGGCCGAAGATGCCGATGAGGTTCATGGGTTCAGGATACCGAGGAGGGGATGTACGGGCCGAGTCCCACGTCCCGAGTCCTCCGTCCTCAGTCCTCAGTCCTCGGTCCCCGGTCCCCGGTCCTCGGTCCTCGGTCCTCGGTCCCCGGTAGCCTGCCGCATGATGTCCCTCCGCGACCTCCCCTCGGTGCACGAGTTGGCTCGCGGTCTCGCCGCGAGCGGCCTCCCCGAGCGACTCCGGACACTCGTCGCCCGGGAAGCCATCGACAACGCCAGGGCCGCGCTCGTCGAAGGCCGAGCGGCCGACGTCCATGGCGACGCAGTGACCACAGCGGCCAGTCTGGCAAGGAGCGCCCCACGCTCAGTCGTGAACGCCACTGGGATCCTCATCCATACCAACCTGGGCCGGGTCCCACTCCACCCCGAGGCGGTGGCGGCCGCCAAGGAGGCTGCAGCCGGGTACGGGAACGTCGAGTTCGACCTGACGTCGGGTGCTCGAGGTGGCCGCGCCGGCTACGTGCGGGCACTGCTGACCGAACTGACGGGAGCCGAGGATGCCCACGTGCTCGGCAACAACGCCGGGGCGCTCTACGCGGTGCTCAATGTCCTGGCGGCGGGGCGTGACGTCCCGGTGTCCCGGGGTGAACTCATCGAGATCGGGGGGAGCTACCGCCTTCCCGACCTCATGACGGCCAGCGGTGCGAACCTCGTGGAAGTGGGAACCACCAACCGCACCCGCGCCAAGGACTACTCGGCCGCAGTGACGAGCCGGACTGCCCTGCTGCTCAAGGTGCACCCCTCCAACTACGCCGTCGTCGGGTTCGCGGAGCAGGCCGACCTCGATGAACTGCGCGACGTCGCCGACACGGCGGGGGTTCCACTCGTGTTCGACGCAGGCTCGGGCCTCCTCGACGAGGCCACACCGTGGCTCCCCGGGGAAGCACCAGCGTGGCTGCGAGGCGAACCCGGGATCCGACAAGCCGCGGCGGTGGCCGACCTGACCCTCTTCAGCGGGGACAAACTGCTCGGAGGACCGCAAGCCGGGATCATCGTCGGACGGAAGGACCTCGTGGAGCAGGTGCGCTCCCATCCGATCGCGCGGGCGATGCGGGTGGACGGCTCGACGCTCGCCGCCCTCTCGGCAACCCTCGTCCTGTATGCCGACGGACGGGCCCAGGAGCTTCCGATCTGGGCCATGGCCACAACGGACGTGAACGAACTCGAAGCACGTTCCCGGGCGCTCGCCACATCGGTGGGCGGCACGGTGGAAGAAGGACTGTCCATGATCGGTGGGGGCTCCACACCCGGGAATGGCGTGCCGTCGCCCGTCATTCGGTTGGCGAAAGGTGACATGACCTTCCGCGCCTTGCTGGATGCCGACCCTCCGGTGCTCGCCCGTCGGGATGCAGGCGATCTCGTCGTCGACCTTCGGGCCGTCCCGCCCGAATTCGACGGTCACCTCCGCTCCCTTCTCGCTCCCTGATGCCGATCGTCGGAACTGCCGGCCATGTGGACCACGGCAAGTCGACCCTCATCACAGCCCTCACCGGCCGTGATCCGGACCGCTGGGCCGAGGAGAAGGAGCGGGGGCTCACCATCGACCTCGGATTCGCCTGGGCCCGGGTCGGGGAGCATGATGTCTCCTTCGTCGATGTCCCCGGCCACGAGCGCTTCCTCAAGAACATGCTGGCCGGCGTGGACCCCATCGACATCGCCCTCTTCGTCGTGGCGGCCGACGAGGGATGGTCGGCCCAGTCCGAGGAGCACCTCGCAATCCTCGACCTGCTCGGGATCGCCCCGGGGGTGATCGCCCTCACGAAGACCGACCGCGTCGACGCCGACCTCGTCGAACTGGCGGCCCTCGAAGTGGAGGACCGACTCGCGGGCACCAGCCTCGAGGGGTCGGCCGTCATCGGTGTTTCGGCCGTCACGGGCGACGGCCTTCCTGAACTCATCGAGGCCTTGGCAGGCCTCCTCTCCTCCCTCCCCGACCGACGGCCCGGGCCCCCCACGCTCTGGGTGGACCGGGTGTTCTCCGCCTCGGGTGCCGGGACGATCGTCACGGGTTCATTGGCGGGTGGTCCGGTGGCGGTCGGCGACCTCCTCGAACTCCAGCCGGGTGGCCAGCGAAGCCGGGTGCGTTCGATCCAGTCACACGAGTCCGTACTCCCGGAGGTGGGACCGGGTCGGCGAGTGGCGCTCGGCGTACCTGACATAGCGCGGGAGGTGGCGGTACGTGGCTCCGTTCTCACGCCACCCGGCATCCGCCGTCCGACCTCGGTGCTCCTCGCCGACATCCGCCCCGCTCGTGGCCACGACCCTGGGCATCTTCGGAGAGGCGCGTTCCATCTCCACGTCGGTGCCGGTGACTGGCCGGCCCAGGTCCGCGCTGTCGAAGACGGGACCGTGATCATCAGGGTGGCGGGCCAGGTGCCGGCCATCTCCGGCGACCGCTTCATATTGCGGGACGCCGGACGCCGGGCGGTCGTCGGTGGAGGCCAGGTGCTCGACCCGCACCCGGATCCTCGCTCGAAGGTCGCCCGACGAGCCGCCGCGGCCATCCGCCTGTCCATTCCCCTTGGGAGGGAGGCAGTCGCCGACGCGCTGGTGGAAGTCCGCGGGATCGCTCGGGTCGACGACCTCGTTGCGTGGTCGGGGGGCGGGAGCCCAACCGGGGGAACCATTGCCGGGCAGGTCGTCCTCCATGACGCTCGCCTGAGCGCCCTCGAGCAGCAGGCCCGCGCGCTCGTGGACGAGTATCACGCTGAGTTCCCGCTCCGGGAGGGACTCCCCAAAGCGCGTCTCGCCACTGCGCTCGGGGTGCCCCTCGAGGTCGTCGACGTCGTGCTGACGGCTTCGGCGGACCTTCTCCTGGACGCGTCGTTCGTCACCACGCGCGCGCATCGACCCACGCTGCGTCCCGAACAGGAGATCGCGTGGACGGAGATCCGGTCACATCTCACAACGGCCGGTCTCGCACCGCCCAAGGGGACCGAGTCGATCGCCGACGAGGAGCTCCGCCACCTCCTGCTTCGAAACGGAGACCTGGTCGCCGTCGGCGAGTTCCTCTACCTCCCAGCTTCACTCGCGGGTGTGCGGACGATCCTCGAGGCACTCCCGCAACCGTTCACGGTGGCCGAGGCGAAGGAGGCGCTCGGCATCTCCCGCAAGCATGCGGTCCCCCTCATGGAGTGGTGCGATGCGACCGGGATGACGAAGCGCGCCGGCTCCGATCGCACCATCCGCTGACCACCCCCGGTAGCGTGGACGATCGAACCCAAGCAGACCGGGACAAGAAATGACAGCACCACTCACCCCCGAGGCCCGGGGCGTCATCGAGTCGGGGCGCCTCGCCCACTTCACCACCATCTCAGCCGATGGACACCCGCACACCACCATCGTGTGGGTCGGGCTCGATGGCGACGACATCGTGATCGGCAAGCTCCGACCCGACCAGAAGACCGCCAACATCGGCAGGGACCCACGGGTGTCCATCTCGATCGAGGCTGAAGGCGACCAGTACGGGATGCAAAACCACCTGATCATCGAGGGGACCGCCCGCACCACCGAGGGTGGGGCGCCAGAGCTGCTGCGGGACCTCGCCCAGCGATACATCGGGCCCGGCACCAACTTCCCGCCAATGCCCAACCCGCCCCCGGGGCTCATCATTCGGGTGACCCCGACGAAGACCAGGGGATTCGGGCCCTGGGGTACCCAACTCTGAGGATGCCCACGGCCTGCCGGTTGGCTGCTGGGGGTTCCGGGGAGACAATCACACATGCGCCGCCTTGCCGCCCTGGTCGTCACCGTCGCCGTCATGGCCGGGTGTGGAGCTGACCAGCCGGAAGCCCGTGTCACCACAACCCCCAGCGTGACGGACCCGGTGGTCGCCTCCCCGACGGTTCCGGCACCCACGGAGACCGCCGCCACCGACCAGCCAACACCTGCCGGCACCTTCGCGGTGTTCGATCCCCCACCCGAAGGCCAGAACTGGATGCAGGTGTCGGAGAAGGGTGGAGCATCCCTCAACCAGGAGCCGGAGCTGTGCCTCATCGTCGATGAGGGGAGGACGGGGAAGATCGAGACCATGAACTTCGCCCTCAATTGTGCTGAAGGCGAGTGGATACTCACCTGGCTCCATGTCGGGGGCACCTACCAGGGCCCGGTCGAGGGGGCCGTGGATGGGCTGGACGTCACGTTCGAGGGTGAGGTAGAGGGCATGGCCGTCGTGGGATCGGTGACCTGACTCGAGCCCTAGGAGGCACTGGGTCTCCACCCCGACCGCCGTCGGGATGCTCAGGGTGACCCACCGGCCTTCGGCCCGTATAGGGTGGCGCTGCTCCGCCGGCGCGGACGACACGACGACCAGGAACAGGTGGCCAGGGTGCAGCCGGAAACGCAGTACGCCCGATCTCCCAACGGTGCCATCGGCTACCAGGTGTTCGGCGAGGGTCCGCCCGACCTCGTCTTCGTGACCTCGTGGGGCACGAACGTCGACAACTTCTGGGATGAGCCGTCGTCCGCCCGCTACCTCGATCGCCTCGCCTCCTTCTCGCGCGTCATGCTCTTCGACAAGCTGGGCGTCGGCGTCTCGGATCCGCTTCCCGAGGGACGTGAGCCAGGTCCCGAGCTGTGGATGGAGGACATCGTCGCTGTGATGGATGCCGCCGGTTCCGAGCGCGCCACCATGGTGGGAGACACCGAAGGTGGGATCATCTCGATCCAGTTCGCCGCGACGTATCCCGAGCGAACCGAGTCACTCGTCCTCATCAATTCCCACGCCCGCCTCCTCCGCGGGCCGGACTACCCGATCGGAATGCCGGCCGAAACCGCCGCGCGGGCTGCTGGCCTCTTCTTCCTCCAGCACGGCACCACTGGCGACGTGCTCTATCTCACAGCTCCCTCGGTTGCCGATGACGCTCGCTTTCGAAGGTGGTGGGTGCGGTTCCAACGCTCGACCATGCCTCCCGAAGTCCTCCGGGCCGGTTACCAGGGGCAGATCGAGGTGGACGTCACCGGGCTCCTGTCGTTGATCGCAGTCCCCACGCTCGTGATCCACCGGAAGGACAACCGGTACCACCGTGTCGCCTTCGGGAAGTACATCGCCGACCGGATCCCCGGGGCAGAGTGGGTCGAGTTGGAGGGCGAGGACTCCAGTCCATTCCACGTTGGGGACTACCACGAGATCCTCGACCATGTCGAGGCCTTTGTCACAGGAACGACGTCCCACATGACCGTCGAGCGGAAGCTGGCGACCGTCCTGTTCACGGACATCGTCGGTTCGACGAACAAGGCGGTGGAGTTGGGCGATCAGCGTTGGCTCGACCTCCTGGGGGACGCCAACCGGATCTGCGCGACACAGGTGGCCCGCTTCGGCGGCACCACGATCCGCAACACGGGTGACGGGTGCCTGGCGGTCTTCGACAGCCCCACTTCGGCCGTGATGACGGCCAAGGAGATCCTCAACCAGGTCCAGGCGCTGGGCATCAGGATGCGCTCGGGAGTACACACGGGCGAGATCACCCTCGAAGGCACCGACATCGGGGGGATCGGCGTGCATATCGCCGCCCGAGTGATGGACCACGCACCCGACGGCGCAGTCGCGGTCTCGAACACGGTGAAGGCCCTCACCGCCGGCTCCCCGATCCAGTATCAACCCCTGGGGACGTTCCACCTGAAGGGCGTACCGGACGAGTGGAGCCTGTTCTCCGTCTCTTGAGCTTTCGACCTCAGACGGTTGCCGAGGCCTCCCCCTCGACCCGCTCCTTGAAGTGGCCAAGACCCATCTCGACGCCTTTCGTCAAGTTGGGGACAATCGAGGGGAAGACGGCCCGCCCCAGCACGGGGCCCGTCGGCCGGGCACCGAGCATGGTGAGCCTGGTACCACCCTCGATCGGTTCCAGGCCGTAGTCGACGAGGAGGAAGACGGTCGAACCGGGCACATGGATCAGGTCCCTGGTCAGGATGCGAGTGAACGGCAGCCACTCGAGGACGACCGAGGGAACCACGATGTCGCCGTGGTAGCACTGGAACACATCACCCTTGCCCAGCCTGCCCTTCGCCCTTCCTTCGAGCACCTGGCGATCCGAGCCGATCAACATTCGCCGATAGTCCGGGTTGGCCAGGCGATCCCACACCTGCTCCACCGGCCGAGTGATCTCCACCGAGGCCCTCACCCGTACCTCCTCCTCCGGGATGGCAATCACGGAGCGGGTACGGGCTGACTCCCAAACGGGGCCCATGTCGGCAATCCAGCACTCGACCTCGCCAACATCGTACGTCTCCCGATGCGGAAGCCACTCTCCGGTCATGAGTGACAGGCCGAGGCTCGCCACGGCGGCGGCCGTGTAGATGGCGTAGGGGCGTATGCCGGTGGTGGCTGTGACGGTGTTCTTCGCCAATCGATGCGCCACATTCACGTCGCTGCCCACCAACTCCCGGT
>CAVOQP010000011.1:0-66913 GCA_963698385.1 uncultured Acidimicrobiia bacterium
CCGTAACTCTACCGGGTGTGGGCTATTCCGGGCAGTCGGCTGAAACGGGCTCTCGAGCCAATGCGGCACACCCGTCAAGGTGGTCGAGGCTAGGTCGGCGGAGCCAATGCGGGCGAGTCCCCAAGGACCGACTCGGCGGGCCTGGGATCCTCCCGGATGAGACGGGACACCAAGTTGAGCGCGGAGAGCAGTGCGGCATCACCGGTCATGGCCAAGGAGGAGACAGCACCTGGACCGGACAATGCAGCAAACCACGGGTCACGGCCGAGGGGCGATCCCGGAATCGTGGTTGCCGGCTCCGGAATCGGATCCCTTGCGTATGTGACCACGCCCTACCACCTCTCCTCGTGCCCGACGGTGACCTTCACCGGCGCTGCTCTCTCTATCGACTGCGGCTTGGAAGAACTTGAAGGTGACACCACGGTCCGTGACTGGGTGGGTCCGAAAACCTAGGCTGGGTGGGTGGCCGTGAATGTGGACGTGGTGCGGGTCTTCACCAGGGGAGAAGCCGGGGGGAACCACCTCGGCATCGTGGCCGACTCCTCTGATCGCAGTACCGAGGAGATGCAGGCCATCGCGGTCGAGGTCGGGTACTCGGAGACGGTCTTCGTCGATGCCTCGCCGGACATCCCGTCGGTGCGGATCTTCACACCCTTCCAGGAGCTGCCTTTCGCTGGGCACCCCCTCGTCGGGACCGCCTGGTATCTCGCCCATCATGGAGGGTCGACGCGATCGATCCGGACGCAGAAGCTCAAGGTGTCCTGTGGGACGGTGGGGGACCGGGCGTGGATCGAGACCGTCATCGACCAACCCGTCACCGAGTTTGCGGGCCGGTATCCCGCTTGGCTCCCCGACCCACGATCGATCCGGATCGTCGAGATGCCCCACCCCTATGTGCTCTGGGAACTCTCTTCAGCCGAGCAGATCGAAGCCATCCGACCCGAAGCCACCGACCTCTGGGTCTATGCCTACTCCCGGTCTCAGACCGGCGTGCGGGCCCGCTTCTTCGTGGGGGATCAGTTCGAGGACCCGGCAACCGGATCGGCGGCCGTTGCCCTGGCGAGATCGCTGCTCGTCGAGGGTGCCGACTCAGGGGAGGTGAAGGTGTTTCAGGGCGAGGAGATCGGGCATCCCTCGACCATTCACCTCTCGTGGCGTGGTCGCAAGGTCAGGATCGGCGGCACCGTCCACGCTGAACCCTCCCGGGTGGTCTGAGGTGCGATTCACACCGCGAGGCTGATTCCGGCCCAGGTGGCGATCACGAGCCCGATGACACCGAGGAAGATGACCCGTCCTCCGCGATAGGTGGCGCCCTCGAAGTCGGGTCTCTCGTTCCGCCGGTGTTTCCACCAGGCGAAACCGTTCCCGGCTGCCATCGCCAGCCCGACACCGAGCATCATCTCGGCGAAGAGCGTGTCCATTCCGAGGATATCCATGGAGCCGGATGCTAGGGACCACTCGTTGGTGTCTCGATCGGCGGACCCGTGCCCGCATCGATGGATTCCCCGGCAAGGCTCAAGCGCCCCCGTCGGTCGACCGATGACGAGGGTGAAACACGATGAAGGTTGTCAGGCTCGTACACACGCTGGAGGACGGCTGGGGTGCTCCCTTCCCGGACCTCGACGGATCATCGACGTTGGTCGTCGTGTTCGGCGCCCCTGAATACGCCGAAGTGGCCGGCCCCTTCAAGGAACTCGGGGCCCACTTTCCTCGCTCCCACGTGATCGGTTGCTCCACCGCCGGGGAGATCCACGGCTCCGAAGTACGCGACCGGTCGCTGGCCGTTGCGATCGTGTCCTTCGATTCGACGCTGCTTGGGACCGCGGTGGCAGAGGTCCCTTCAGCAGGGCACTCCCGGTCTGCCGGGCGCCACCTCGCCGGCTCTTTGGACCGCCCGTCCTTGAAGGGGATCTTCGTGCTCTCCGACGGTCTCGGGGTGAATGGGAGTGAACTGGTGGGTGGCTTCAACGATGTGCTCGGTAGCCGGGTGGTCGTTACGGGGGGATTGGCCGGCGATGGCCCCCGCTTCGGCAAGACCTGGACCCTTGTCGGTGGTCATCCTGCGGGAGGGCGAGTGACTGCCGTCGGGTTCTATGGCGACGCCATCAGGATCGGCCACGGCTCACAAGGCGGTTGGGACCTCTTCGGTCCGCTCCGCACCATCACCCGCTCGGAAGGGCACATCCTCTACGAACTCGACGGACGACCGGCCCTCGAGTTGTACAAGGAGTACCTGGGCGACCTGGCAGAGGGCCTTCCGGCCAACGGGCTGCTCTTCCCCCTCGCCATCCGCAGGCAGGCGTCCGACTCGGAGGAGACCGTTCGCACGATCCTCGCCGTGGATGAGACGCAGCAATCTCTCGTCTTCGCGGGCGACGTTCCCCAGGGATACGTTGCCCAGCTCATGCAGGCCAACTTCGACCGACTGATCGACGGCGCCGAGGAGGCTGCCGGGAGGGCGACCAAGCTGGGGCTCGGTCACGGGGCCGTACTCTCGCTCGCCATCTCCTGTGTGGGCCGTCGCCTCGTGCTCGGGGAGCGGACCGAGGAGGAGGTGGAGGCCACCCTCGACATCCTTCCCACCGGGACCGAGCAGGTCGGCTTCTACTCGTACGGTGAGATCTCGCCCCATGCGTCCGGGACCTGTGATCTCCACAACCAGACGATGACGCTCACCACGCTCGGTGAAGTCGGATGAACCCGCTCCTCCGTCGCCAGATGCGGAGAGCGGGACTCGACCCCTCACTGGATCCGAGCCCTGAGGCCCTCGCCGACTTCCTCGACCGGGTGGGTCGGACGTATGAGGACTCGGACAAGTCGCGGTACCTCCTCGAACGGTCCCTGCGTCTCTCTTCGGAGGAGATGAGCCGACTGTACGAGGATCTCCGGGCTGCTGCCGAGTCGGAGGTCGCCGCCGAGCGGGATCGCCTGGCCAGCATCGTCGACTCACTTGCCGAAGGAGTGCTGCTGCTCGACGTGACCGGTGAGGTGCTGTTCTCCAATCGAGCGGCTGCCGAGATGATCGGTCGCGATGCCAGTGCCTTGGTGGGTGCCGAGGGGTTCTCGTTCGTCGACCTCAACGACGGGACCGAGCCGTTCTCCACGACTCGCCTCCTGGCACTGGTCGGCGCCGGTGGGTCGTTGAGCGACCGTGATGCGCTCCTTCATACCCAGGAAGGCGGGAAGGTGCCGATCGAGGTCCACGTCGTCGGCGTCCCGAGCAGTGGGGCCGCAGTCGTGTCCTTCCTCGACCGCCGCCTCGAACTCCAGCAGGCGAACCGTATCGCCGAGTCCCAGCAGCGCTTCCATCTCCTGTTCGATCACTCACCGGTGGCGACGTTCGAGCTCGACCTCACCGAGGTCGGGGCTTACTTCGATGAGCTCCGGGCCCGGGGGATCGATGATCTCCGGGCCTTCGCCGAGCGCAATCCCTCCCAGGTCGTCGAGGCCTCCGACCGGATCAAGATCCTCAACGCCAATCGCCAGGGTGCAGCCCTGTTCGAACACGGAGACGCCTCCGAGATCATCGGTCCGTTCAACTTCAATCGACTCGATGATGAGGACCTCAAGGGATTCTTCGCCCTCGCCCACGCGATCTGGCGGGGACTGGGCAATGCCCGGGTCGAGATGGCACTCAAGCGGAGCGGTGACGAACCCATGCACGTCATCGCAGCCTTCGTCGCCGGGACCAAGGAGGGCGATGTCGATCTCTCCCACGTGATCCTCACCCTCACTGACATCACCGAACGCAAGCTCGAGGAGCGTCGTGTTGCCGAGTTGGTCGAGGCGAAGGACGAGTTCCTTGCGTCGGTGAGTCACCAGATTCGCACGCCGCTGACGCATGTCATGACCTCGGCCCAACTGCTTGCCGAGCAGCATCGGCTTCCCCCCTCGGAGGTGGCCGAGATCGTCGGCATGATCGTCCGGGGCGCTTCCGAGATGCGCTCGTTCGTCGACGACCTCGTCGCCAGTGCCCGCTCCAAGGACGGCATGCTCGTGGTCAAGCCCGAAGTGATCGACGTCGGGAAGGTCACCGATGATGTGCTCGAGGTCGTCGCTCGGGTGTACGAGCGCAAGACAGCCCGCAATGCCACAGCCGGCGTCACGGCCTGGGCCGACCCCCTTCGCATCCATCAGGTGCTTCGCAACCTGATCATGAATGCGTTCCAGTATGGGGGTCAGCATGTGGAGATCTCAGCCGTGCGCAGCCAGGGCAGGACCATCGTCGAGGTTCGCGACGACGGCATCGGCGTCCCGCCCGCCCTCGAGGTGCTCATCTTCGACGACTACTGGGGCACCGGCCGGGCTGGTGACCAGAGCTCGCTTGGCATCGGACTCACACTGTCCAAGCGGTTGGCCGAAGCCATGGGCGGCTCCCTGTCCTACCTCCGGCGCGGGCAAACGACGGTGTTCGCCCTCGAACTCCCCGCTGAGGGGATGCTCGAGCACTGAGCGGAACCGGCCCTACGGCTATCCTCGCCGTCAATGGCCGTTGCTTCTGCCGCCGCATCCTCGGGGAACATCGGCCCCGGATTCGATGTAATCGCCCTCGCGCTCGACCTTCGCTGCTCGGTCGTGGCCGAGGTCTCCGACACGTGGAGCTGCGAGCAAGTCGGGCAGTTCTCGTTGCAGGTAGGGGAGGACCTCGTCCTGCGCGCCGCCCAAGAGACCGTTGGTGAGGCCCGTCCGCTTCGGCTGACCGTCGACAACCGGATCCCGCTCACCCGAGGTCTTGGTTCATCGGCCGCGGCTTTCGCTGCCGGGTCTGCGGCTGCGCTGCGGGCGGTTGGGTCGACGGTCGATCCCCAGGAAGTGTTCGAGAGGGTTTCGGCGTTCGAAGGACACGCCGACAACGCGGCTGCCACGGTGTTCGGGGGCTTGGTAGGAATCCTCCCGAACGGTCAACCTCGTCAGCTTCCCCTCGCCCTGCACTGGAGGGTGATCGGTGCCGTGCCACGCTTCGAGTTGAAGACATCGCACGCCCGGGAGGTGCTCCCTGGCTCCATCGACCGAGGATCGGTGATCAGGTCGATGGGACGCCTGATTGCGCTGCTCGAGGGCTTGCGGACAGGTGACCAGGAGACGCTGGCCCTGGCCGGCGGTGACGAACTGCACGAGGGACCGCGCGCCGACCTGCACCCGCTCGCCGAGGAACTCATGGTCGCGGCCCGAGGGGCAGGGGCGGCACATGCCTGCTGGTCGGGTGCGGGGCCGACCGTCCTCGCCATCACGTCGGAGGAACAGGTGCACTCTGTCGAGGAAGCGTTCCGGGCGGGCCTGGGCGACCGCGGAGAGGTTTGGACCCTCCGAGTAGCGTCCAGGGGACTCATCTAGAACTTCCCGCAAGCGAATCAACCGTTCGGAGTTGCCCATGCACATCGGCGTCTACATCTTTGCGACCGACTACACCCTCCAGCCGCTCGAGCTGGCACGGGCGGCCGAGGAGCGGGGGTTCGAGTCGATCTTCCTGCCCGAGCACTCCCATATCCCGTCGAGTCGGGCCACGCCCTGGGGTGGGCGGTCCGGGGCGCCGGATCTTCCGGAGATGTACTGGCACACCCACGACACGATCGTCGCCTTGTCGGCGATGGCCGCGGTCACCAAGCGCCTCAAGGTGGCGACCGGAATCAGCCTCGTTGCCCAGCATGACCCGATCTGGCTGGCCAAGCAGGTGGCATCGCTCGACACGATCTCGGGCGGGCGCATGCTCTTCGGGGTCGGCTTCGGGTGGAACGTGGAAGAGATGGCCCACCACGGTATCGACCCCCGGACCCGGCGCCGCGTGGTGGCCGAGAAGATCCGGCTGATGCAGGCCCTGTGGACCGAGGATGAAGCTGTTTTCGACGGGGAGTTCCTCAGCCTCGCACCGAGTTGGGCGTGGCCGAAGCCGGTACAGAAGCCGCACCCCCCGATCATTCTCGGTGCGGCAGCGGGCCCCAAGAACTTCGATGCCCTCTTTGACTTCGCCGACGGATGGATCCCGTTCGGGAGGACGTTCGAGGCAAGCTTCGCGATGTACCTCGCCGAGTGTGAGCGGAGGGACCGGGACCCGGCGGGCATCGAGATCAGCGTGTGGGACCCTCGCCGGACTCCGGAAGCGCTCGACGACCTGCGACAGAAGGGGATTGCGCGGGTGGTGTTCCAACTCCCTTCCGGGACTCCTGCCGAGGTCATCGCCGCAATGGACGAGGTCGCCAAGTTGTTGTAGGGGGTCGGCATCACCCAACCTTGGTCTGCCCCCACGCAGTGGGGGAAGGGGCCCCGCATCGTCCGAGCGCAGCGAGGACTCGTGCGGGATAGGGGGGTGTGAGTGGTCGCACGGTCTCAACGCAGTGCCATCACGACCGCCGAGTTCCCCACCTCACCCTTCGCTTCGCTCGGGGCAGGAACCTTCCCCCGCAAGCGGGGGACAGACCACGAAGGCCGCTTCGCTCCGGGGTAGGGGCCTTCGTGCTCGGCTCACCGGCGCCTGGCCGCACTGCGGCCGGGTATTCCCGCGCTGGGCTCGCTTCTCTCGCTGACCCTTGAGCGGGGGACAGACCGCTGACGCCGACGCCGCGTCCCCCTACATCCCCAACCAATCGGCCATCGCCGCGCCGATCCGGCGGGCCTCGACCGCGAGTCGCCTCTCCTCGTCACCATGGGAGTCGCTCGGCTTGAGGGCCGATCGTAGGTCGACGTAGACCTTGAGTTTCGGCTCGGTCCCAGACGGTCGGATGAGGACCCTCCCGTCGCCTTCGAGCGTGAGGGCGACCAGGTCGTTGGCGGGTAGCCAGCGAGGACGTTCCTCGGCCCCGTGTCGAAAGTCGGTGACCGATCGGACCTCGACCCCCGCAAGTGCGGACGGCTGTTCCCTGCCGAGGCGTGTCATGGCCGCAGCGATCTCGGTCAAACCCTCGGTCCCGGGGCGGACGATCGAGTGCTGGGCGGAGACCCACAGGCCGCACCGACGGGCGAGATCCTCGAGGAGATCCACCACCGATGTCCCGGAGCGTTTGGCGGACGAGACCATGTCCACGAACACGAGGGCCGCCGAGATCCCATCCTTGTCCCGGACGACCGGGCCGATCGAGTACCCGAGCGCCTCCTCGAAACCCATGGCGAATCTCCCGGCACCGGAGGCCTCGAGGTCGAAGGAGGCATTGGAGATCCACTTGAAGCCCGTGAGGGTCTGCTCGAAGAGGGCGCCGTGCGCAGTGGCAACGTCGGCGAGCATGGGGGTGGAGACGATGCTGTTGAGGACAAGGGGTCGTTCGGGATGAGACCAGTGGGTGAGCACATGGTCGGCGAGAAGCACACCGATCTGGTTCCCGGTGAGGGCCCTCCACTGCGATCGAACGGGGATGGCCACCGCCAGTCGATCGGCGTCAGGATCGTTGGCGATGACCAGGTCGGCTTCGATCTCGGTGGCCAGGCCGGTCGCGAGGTCGAGCGCACCCGGTTCCTCGGGGTTGGGAAACGCCACCGTCGGAAAGCGTCCGTCCGGTGGGAACTGCTCGGGTACGGGGTGGACATCGGTGTACCCGGCACGGTTGAGGACCTCGACCAATGGAGCGCCTCCCACTCCGTGGAGGGGCGTGAGAACGACACGGAGTGGGCCCGGCTCCACCTGCGGGCGTTCGGCGGCGATGGCCGCCCAATAGCGATCGAAGAGGCCCGCATCGACGAGGGCGGCCGTATGCGGGGTATCGCGCGCAACCGAGATCGCAGGTCCGACTCCATCGATCGCTTGTGCGATGTCCGCATCCACCGGCGGAATGATCTGGGCGCCGTTGTCGTCATAGACCTTGTACCCGTTGTCTCGGGGCGGGTTGTGGGAGGCTGTTATGACGACAGTGGCGATGGCGCCGCATTCCTTGCCCGCAAAGGCGATGATCGGCGTTGGTGTCGGTTCCGGGAAGAACCGCACTTCGAACCCGGCGGCAGTCAGCACACCGATGGTGTCCTCGGCGAACTGTTCGGAGCTGAGGCGGGCATCGAACCCCACCACGATCGGTCCCCTACGGGCCGCCCCGTGCCGGCCCCGGAGGTAGGCAGCGAGCCCGGCGGTGGTCTTGATGATCACCGCTCGGTTCATGCGGGCGTTCCCCGCCTCCACGGCACCTCGGATCCCCGCCGTCCCGAATCGAAGCATCCCAGCCATGCGCTCCCGAAGGGTCGAGATGTCGTTTCGGTCGAGCATCGCCTGCAGTTCGGCCCTGGTGTCGGGGTCGGGGTCGCCGGCGATCCACTCGGTGGCCAGTTCGTAGAGATCCATGGGCGAGAGCCTACGTCGCCATTGAGCCGGAACCTGCCGGTGGCGGACTCGTCGGCGCCGTCGTGGCGGAGGGCTGGTTTGCGAAACTCCCTCGTAACCCCTACCTTTTCAGCCGTCCCTCCCCTTCTCGAGGAATCGTTCATGGGTTCACTTGTCAAGAAGCGGCGCAAGAAGATGTCGAAGCACAAGTATCGGAAGCGCCTCAAGAAGAATCGCCACAAGCGCAAGCGCTAGGCGGTCACCTTGCAGTTTCGAGAGAGGCGGCGCACATGCGCCGCCTCTCTCTTGCGCGTGTGGGCCAACACCTCGTTGGTGGAGCGAGGACGGATGGCTTCCTACTCTCTGGCCGATGAGATCGCAGCTCGTCGCGCTTGTGCTCCTTGGGATGATCGCACTCGGTTGTTCGGGGAGTGATCCGGCCCCCGAGCCAGGGGACCTGATCGATCTCGCGGCCGACCACCTCGACGCCGCAGAAGGATTCAGGTTCCGCATCAGCCGAGAAGGCGACCCGGTGGAGATCGGTGGCTGGCTCATCCGGGAGCTCTCGGGCGAGTTCGTGGCCCCGGACTCCGTGGACTCCCGGGTCAAGATCACGCTCTCGGGGATCATTGTCGAAGTCGGGATCGTGAGCATCGGTCCGCAGACCTGGCAGCAGGACCCGTTGTCTGCGGAGTGGCAGCTCCTCGACCCGGGCTCGTCGATATCGGTGGCCGGGGTGTTCGGCCCCGACGGCCTGGCCAGGGTCATCCGGGACGACCTCGGGGCACCGGAGTACCTGGGAACGGAAGAGTTGGACTCGCTTCCCGGTGAGACGCTGCACCATGTAGGGGCGTCCCTCGATGCCACTCGGCTCGAGAGGATCAGTTCCGGACTCATGCCGGCGACCGCCGAGGTTGCCGACCTCTGGTTCGCCGTGAACGGTGAGCTCCGGCGGGTCGTGATCCCCGACCCTTCGGGGAACTGGATCATCGACGCCTGGTCCTACGGCCCGGGCTACCACGTCGAGCCCCCGGCATGACGGGCTCCACCCGACGGTGGGTGGTCGCTCTCCCCGTGCTGCTGGGGGCACTCGACCTCACCGTGATCACGGCGGTGCTCCCCGCCATCGTCGAGGAGCTCGCCATCCCCATCCCGGGTGGGTTCCGAGTGGCGGCGTGGCTCGTCACGGGCTACCTCACCGCGTACGCGGGGGCGGTTGCCCTCGGGGGATGGGTCGCCGATCGGAAGGGAGTCCGGGTGGCGTTCCTGGGAGCGACAGCGGTCTTCGTGGCCGGCTCGTTCCTGGTTGCGGTGGGTACCGAAGCTCCGACCCGCTGGGTGCTCACACTCGCGTTCAAGCTGTTCGATGTACGCCCGGATCCCTCCATGACCGCGCTCGGCGTCCTGATCGGGGCGCGGTGCATCCAAGCGCTCGGGGCGGGGGCGGTGGTACCGGCGGCGATGGCTGCCGTGTCGGGGGACGCCTCGCGGCGATTGCGGGACCTCGGGTTCATCGCCGGGGTGGACATGGCGGGTTGGATGCTCGGCCACCTCTACGGTGGCCTTGTCGTACAGGTGCTGGACTGGCGGGCGATCTTCTGGGTGAACGTTCCGCTGGGCCTCCTGGCGATGTGGGTCACACGGCGTGGCTTGGAGGCGGTGCCCCGGCCGGCCGAAGGTCGCTGGGGCGGCGCGATGGCCGGGGCGGTCGGCCTCGCTGCTCTGGCATTGGCGGTCACATTCACCGGCAGCCCGACCGCAAGGGTCGGCATCGGGCTGGTCGGACTCGTCCTCTCGTGGAGGTACTTCGGCGAGCTCGTCCCGCCCGGATTGCTGAAGGGTGACTGGTGGAGCTCGGCGGCCAACCTGCTGCTCGGGCTGCTCATCTTCTTCGTCCTTGCTGCCGTCCCCCTCTACGTCGGGACGATCCTCGAACCGGACACGGTCCGCGCTGCGCTCCTCACGGGGGTCCTTCTCTCGGCGTTCACGCTCCCCATGGCCGCCGCGGCCCCCGTCGGAGGCCGACTCGCGAGCCGGGTCGAGTCCTTCGTCGTGGCGGGGTCGTCAGGGGTGGCGTTGGCCGGCCTTCTCCTGTGTCGAGGATGGGGAGCATCTCCAGCCTCGCTCGTTCCCGGCCTGGTGTTGGCCGGAATCGGCCTGGGCGGCTTCCTGGCACTCTCGGCCGATCGGCTCGTTCGGCGGACGGAGGATGAGCGGGGACAGGCCTCGGGTGCGGTGATCGTCCTCCGGTTGGTCGGGATGGCGATCGGGACGGCGCTGCTCACCGAGTGGGTCCTCCGCCGAGTGACCGGTCTCACTGGTGACCTCGGGGCCATCCGCGCCGGGGCTATGGGCATCTTCGATGAGGCATTCCTGCTCGCGATCGTCGTATTGGTCCTCCTGACGGTCTCGATGCTCAGGGGTGGTCGTCCGATTCGTCAGGATCACCGATAGCCTTCTGCGGGACGAAAGGGTCGTATGAAGAACTGGTTGATCGGTCTTGGAGTGGTGGCAATCGTGGCAGGAGGAGCGGCGATCCTGTGGTCGAAGCTCGGCGGAGGTACGGATGCCATCGAGGCTGTCCCGGCCAATGCGCAGGCCGTGGCGTTCTTCGACGTCGCCGAGATCCACGCCGTGTTCACGTCTGAGCGGGTCGCCGGGCTCCTGGGCGAGATTGATCCCAAGCTGGCGGCCATCGATGCCACCCTCGAGGAGACGATCGGCATGTCGATCTCCAACGATGTGCTCCCGTGGGTTGGAGGGACTGCGGCCGTGTGGATGACAGGCTCGGAGGACGCCGGTGCAGGGTGCCTGGTTGTCTCGGCTCGCGACCGAGGTGCGGCGGATGACTTCGTGGCGTCGGTGCTGGCCATCGACGGGGTACCGGACGCGACGGCTCGAACTGTTGATGGTGGGACCGTCCATGACATCGATCACGAGGACGGACAGCGGGGATCCATCGGCCGGGTGGAAGGCGTGGTGCTCTTCTGCGGTGGTGACGGTGCCATCGATGCCTCCGTCGCAGCGTTGGCGGGCGAGTCGATGGCAGGGAACACGGATGTGGCAGCCCTCGTCGGCCGGGGTTCCCTCGTTGTGGGTTGGCTCGACCTCCCTTCCCTTGCCGAGGTCGCAGGCGAGATGGATGACGCTTCGGTCGGCATCGACCCGGCTGAGCTGTCTCCCGCCGTGACCGTGTTCGACGTAACCGACCGTGGATTCGAGTGGGCGCTCGAGACTCCGTCCTCGTTCGGGATAGAGATGGCCGATGACTCCTTGGCCTCGGCGATGCCTGCCGGCACCGTGTTGGCGTTCTTCGGAGGCACACCAGACCTGGACATCCCCTCCCTGGCCGGCGACGTAGCGCCCGAGGCGGCTGACTTTGCCGCACTGCTCGGCCTGCTCGACGGTCCGATGGCGCTGGGCGTCGTTGCCGACAGCGAATCGATCCTGTCCCAGATGTTCGATGCGCCTCTCAACTTCGTGGTCGCCATCTCGAGCTCCGACCCGTCGGCCTTGGCCGATGAGGTCATTTCACTCGTAGCAACCTCGCTCAGCATGACGGAAGATGCCTTCTCGGAGGAGGCGTATGCCGGGGGAACGCTCTACACCCTGGCCTTTCCGTTCTTGGGGGACCTCGCAGCGATGGCGGTGACCGATGAGTACATTGCCATCTCCGCCACCGGCCAAGCAGCGAAGGGGGATGGCCCGCGCCTCGTCGACTCAGCTCCGTGGCAGGAGGCGGCTGCGGCCCTGTCCGAGGGTTCGGCGGTGAGCTTCTTCCTCGACGTCGAGGGACTCCGCTCCATCGACCTGGCGGCGCTCCTCGAGATGGCCGAGTCATCGCTCGACGACAGTGTCGAGGTCCCGGAAGGGGCCCCCAGCGTCGCCGACCTGCTCGCGGTGGAACAGGTGCGGATGGTGGTCGCCGGCGCCGGCTCCGATGGTGGGGTCACCCGGGCCGAGTTGGTGGTCCTCATCGACTGGTAGGAGCCACCTGTTGGTCCTCCCGCCTTCGGCGAAGGGGCGGACCAAGGCATCGGGCATCCGGCTGCTGACTGCTGGCTCCGGGCCGCTGGTACCTTCCCCGCATGCCCGACATCCTCCCGGCCAACCCGCAGGGCCTGCACCGATGGGTGGTACCAGTGGCGGTGGTCGCGATGGCGCTGCTCCTGTGGACGGCAGGTTCCCTGATCCTTGCCGCCCGGCCCGACCCAGAGACCCTGCAGAGTCGTATCGCCATCGGGAAGACCGACGACGGTGAGGCGCTCCGGGTGATCCTCGAAGGATGCAACGTGACCTCGGTCAGGCGGGTCACGGTTCGGGACCAGTCCGGGGTCGTCGTATGGGAGGTGAAGGGGGTATCGCCGCCCAGCCGCACCAGCTTCGTCATCGGGCAGACGGCCGATCCGATGGCAGTCACACAACCCCTCGGCGCACCCCTCGATGAAGGGATCACCTACTGGGTCGATGTCGAGACCGATCGGGTCGAAACCCTCTCATTCACCTTGCGCTCGGTCCCCCCGGTTGGGGTCCTGCACGAGGGGGTGGAGACCACGACGGAAGGATTCCGTGACCTCGTGGAGCGACAGCACTGCCAAGCCGCCAATCGGCTGCCTTTTGTGGGCTCGATCGTCGCCCAAGTGCTCCTCATCCTCGCCGGGGCCGCCCTCGCGGTCGTAGCGGCCGGCCTGCTCGACAGGGACCGGTGATCACCCTGGGCCCGGGCGTGCGGGGTGAACCTGAAGAGTCCACTCCAAGGGGACGTCCCGGCGAGCAACAGGTGGGTGCTCGCTATGCCCCGCCCGCGAGGAAGACGTCCTGCCATTCGGGACGGTCGGCGTGCGTGCCGGCCTCCAGCATCGCCCGCCATTCCTCATCGGTGAACCGCGACCCGTCCCCGTTCCAGAACTCGTAGTACGAGTAGACGCCGCCGGAGGCCACTTCGAATCCTCCGTCGTTGTCCGGAACGATCACGAAGATGTGGTCGATGTATCCGGTGGCCACTTCCAGGACCCCGGCCCGGGCAGAGCTCATGATGTCGGCGATCAGTGCGGCCTGGGAGTCCGGTCCGGAGTCGGGTCCCTCGGTGAAGTCCGAAGTGCGCACCCAGTAGTCCTCCATCGTGCTGCCGATCCAGGACAGGCGCTCGTTGTCCTCTGTGGAGATGGGAACGCCGGCCAGTTCGTCGGCTGCGATGCCACCCAGCCACCCGTAGAACTCCTCCAGGTCGGTGAGGAGTCCCGCATGGTCCTCGCTGATGAGGCCCCGGCTCGCCAATCCTCCATGCATCAGGGCGGTGGCCGCTGCCAACCGATCGAAGACGACCGGCTCGGGTTCCACCCAGTGCCGTGGTTGCTCCACCGGTTCGTCCCCGCCACCCTCGGCCACGGCCTGCTTCGTGTAGAGGATGGTGTCGTGCTTCAGTTCTGCGTACGAGCCGAAACCGCTCTGATGAGCTTTCGCCGCCCACGCGTCGGACTGCATGAAGTCCGGATACTCGGGGCCGTGCTCCAGCCACACCGGCTCGATCGCATACAGCCAGGCGTCGTAGACGGTCCGGCCCCAGTCTTCGGGATCGCGTTCGTCGACCCGTGCCGCGACCTTGGCCAGTTGTCCGTCGTAGCCGTCGTAGTCGGTCTCGCCCATCGCATCGAGGGTGCCGTATGCCCACCCAGACCCGAAGGCGGCGGCGACATCGAGCGGCGACGCCTTCCAACGCTGCGACACCGAATCCATGACGAGTTGGTCGAGGATCCAGGAGTCGATGACCCATCGCGTGCCCATCATCCGTATCGATGCAGCCTCGGGGTTGATCTCCACCGGCCTGTGGGCGACGAGGGCTGCAGCGATGGCATCGAGCGCGGCGCCGTCGGAGAAGACGGACAGGTCGGCCCACCCGGTTGGCACTGCCTCCTCGACAGCCCTTCCCAGCTCGAAAGGCGTGTAGTCGTCGGCGGCACCGACCAGCCACGCCGTCGGCTCGTAGATGAGGGCCCACAGGTCGATGGCGTCCTCGTCGACGAGCAGTGCCCGGCTGGCCAGCACCGCCAGTCCCAGCCCCTCATCGGTCAGGAACGCGTTGCTCCCGAGTTGCGACATTGCCCGGAAGAACCGCTTCAGGTCGTCATTCCTGGTGTAATGCCCGCGGGGCCGGAACAACGTGTAGTCGATGGCCCTGGTCACGTACGGGGAGTCGGCATCGCCGCCCGTGGTCGGGGACACGGTCGCCTGGTCGGCGGCCATGATCAGGTCCACCTCCTGGTGGGCCAGCGGCCCAATCGGGCCGACGTCGAGTTCGAGCACGGTGGCGGCAGCCTCGTAGTACTGGGTCACCCTGCTCGCGGCGTCTTCGAGGCTCGTTCCCCTGAGCTCCACCTCCTGGGCCCGTGCATTGGCGACCAGGCGGGTGAGCAGGGTCTCGAGGGCTGGGAGCAGCTCGGCTTGCTCCGTCTCGCGCAGGATCTTGTCAAAGGCGAGATGCCAGATGTGGTAGCCGGCGTCAGTGGTGAAGAACACCGGATAGCCGCCGTACGCGGCCCCTTCATAGGCATGGTGGAAGAGCCGGGTGGTACCGGGGACGACGACGAAGCCGTTGTCGAGCAGCTTGTCCGTGGCGTCGTGCGCGTCGAGCGTGTCCCGCACCCACGTAGGGGTGAGAACGCCGGTGAGGGATGAGGGGGTTCGCGGTCCAGCGTATGCCGGGCCGCCGGCCAGCAGTGGAACGGCGGTGAATTCACCAAAGGCCGACAAGCCGACGCCCGGCATCACCACGGGAGGGAGGTGCGTCGTCCCCGAAGTCGGTGCGGAGGTCGTCGCTGATACCGGGGTCGTGGCCTGGGTGGAGGCTTGGCTGCCGGTCGTTGCCGGCTCGTCGTCCGGAGTACACGCCACGGTGACCAACACGATGCTCAGAAGAAGGATTGCCCACCGCTCCACCACTGCCTCCCGGATTGTCATCGCCCACGCTACGTCCCCGGAGTGCTTAGGCAAAGGCGAACGGACTCGGCTCGTACACTCGTCGTCATGAGCGAGATCAACCAGGAGAAGGCTGCGCTTGCCGATGTGCTCGACACCTATCGGCGGATCGTCGCCTGGAAGGTCGAAGGCCTCGGCAGGATCGACGCAGTCAAGCCGATGGTGCCGTCGGGGACGAGCCTGCTCGGGATCGTCAAGCACCTCGCCTACGTGGAACGGTGGTGGTTCCAGGCGGTGCTCGCCCAGCGCGATGTGGAGTTCCCGTGGACGGATGACGATCCCGACGCGGATTGGCACATCGCCGGGGAGGAGTCCGTCCAGAACGTCGTTGATCTCTACGAGGGTGAGTGTGCGGTGAGCCGGGAAATACTCGCCGGTTTGTCGCTCGACGCCGAGTATCCGCGCCGTGACCGGACCACCACTGCCCGCGAGATCATCCTGCACATGATCGAGGAGATCGCTCGGCACGTCGGCCACATGGACATCCTCCGCGAACTGGTCGACGGCGCCACCGGCTGGGGTCCGGAGGACTGATCGAGGCGTCAACCTCGGTCGAGGATGATCGGGTCCGTCGCGCCGTCGCCGTCGATGTCGGCACAGGCGGGGGTTCCGTCCCCGGGGAGTGACGGCGCCGTGTCGAAGCCGAATCCGTTCCAGGTCCAAGCGCTGGTGACGATCGGTTCCCGGTCGTCGAGCTGGTCGTGGACGAGGGCCAGCGACCCGTCGCAGACCTCGAGTGAGGCGATCGGCATGAGTACCGACCCGGCCACCCAGACCTCCCCGAGGCCAGCGGGCTCGTAGACACCGAGATGGGCGCTGAGGCCCTGTGCGTCGGACCACTGCACCTCCGGATGTGCCTCCATGAACGTCGTCGGCTGGTATGGGCGACGAAAGGAGGCAACGACCTCGTCGTCACCGTCGCGGTCCACGTCACCGGCCGAGGCCGCAACGAGCTCACCGTGCCGGAAACTGTCGAGGGTCATGGCGGTCGTCGGGGAGGCGTGCGTGGCTCGCAGCAACGACCACCACGAGCCGACCATCCAGGCGGCTTCCTGTTCGGGTGCGAGCCACCCGACGAACCCGACCCTACGGTCGGGGTGTTCCGCGATACCGACCCGATATGCGATGACGCCGTGGGCGTCCACCATGACTTCGAGCACGTAGCCGGTGGTGCGCTCCAGCCCGAACTGGTCGAATAGGAGGTTGCCCAGCGACGTTGCCACGATCGTCGGTCGGTCCCCCCGGGTCGCCGTCACCGGCTGGACGACGTGTGCACCATGTCCCCACACGACATCGGCGCCGGACCCGGTGAGGGTGCGGGCGATCGTTGCCATCCCCGGGTCCGTCGTCGGTAGGTACTCGGCACCGCCATGGACGGAGACGATGACCACGTCGACCTCGTCTCGCAGCCGAGCGACCGCCTGCGGCCCCGCCTCATCATCCCAACCGACGATTCCCGGTTCGGTGCCGGCGGCCGGGCCGATCCCGGTGGCGTCGAACGCGAGGAAACCGATGGTGATGCCGGAAACCTCGAGCACGACGGGTTGCGCGGCCGTTCGGGCGTCGGGTCCGGCACCGAGGTGACCGACGCCGGCATCGTCGAGCGCCGCGATCGTATCGAGCAGACCCGCGGGTCCGGCGTCGCCGCTGTGGTTGTTCGGCAGTGACATCAGGTCGAACCCCGTGGCCGCCAGGAGCCGGGCTGTACCGGGATCGGCCTCGAGTTCATACTGGTTGGCCGACGTGTGCGGCCGGGTCGTCAACGGCGATTCGAGATTGGCGGCTGCGATGTCGGCTCCGGCGATCACGTGCCGGATGCCGGCGAATACCGATTGCTCGTCGGCCGAGATCACGGTTGCCACACCGCGGGACAGCATGACATCGCCGGCGAGGACGATCCGCACCGTGGCTGACGCGGTCGTCGATTGGTCCGGGCCGGTCGTCACCCCGGAGCAGGCACCCAGGGCGATGGCGAGCGTGATGGCGATGCCGGTTCTCACTCCATCGGCACCCGTCAGGTGAAGCGGCGGAGGCGCAGCGAGTTGGTGACCACACTCACCGACGAGAACGCCATTGCGGCCGAAGCGAACATCGGGCTGAGGTAGCCGAGGGCGGCCAGCGGGATCATCGCGGCGTTGTAGAAGAACGCCCAGAAGAGGTTCTGCTTGATGACCGCGAAGGTCCGGCGGCCGATGCGAATGGCGGTGAGGGCGAGGGCAGGGTCACCGCTCATGAGGATCACGTCGCCGGCTTCGATCGCGATGTCGGTGCCGGTCCCGACGGCCATTCCCATGTCGGCGCGTGTCAATGCCGGGGCGTCGTTGATACCGTCGCCGACGAACGCCACCTGTCGGCCCTCCTCCTGGAGGCCCATGACCTCGGTGTCCTTCCCACCCGGGAGCACTCCGGCTCGGACCCGCTCGATCCCGACTTCCTTGGCGATCGCCCGAGCGGTGGCGTGGTTGTCGCCTGTGACCATCGCCACCTCGATGCCGAGCGCCCGGAGGCCCGCAACCGCTGCCTGCGAGGTCTCCCTGAGCGAGTCGGCGACACCGAGCACGCCACGCGAGGTGCCCTCCCACCCGACCATCACCGTGGTCGCCCCGAAGGTCTCGTAGGTCATGAGCTCGTCGCGGTGATGGGCCTGGATCTCGAGGCCGAGTTCCTCGAGGAGCAGCGGTCGGCCCACGACCACTTCGGTGCCGTCGACGGTACCCACCACTCCGCGCCCCGGCATGTCGGAGAAGTCGTTCACCGGGAACAGCGGGATGTCGCGCTCCTCGGCGCCGAGCACGATCGCCTGGGCGATCGGGTGACCCGAGCCCGTCTCGACGCTGGCTGCTCGTTGAAGGACGATGAGGTCGCCGTACACCCTCGTCAGGGTCATATGGCCCCGGGTGAGGGTGCCGGTCTTGTCGAAGAGGACCGTGTCGATGTGGGAGGTCCGTTCGAACACGTCGGCACCCTTGAAGATGATGCCGAACTCGGCACCTCGTCCCGACCCGACCATGATGGCGGTCGGGGTGGCGAGACCGAGTGCGCAAGGGCAGGCGATGATCAGCACGGCGACCGCGGCCCGCATGGCCGTCGAGATGTCGGATCCGGTGGCCAGCCAGGTAGCGAGCGTGGCGATGGCGATCGTCACCACGATGGGGACGAAGACCGATGACACCCGATCGGCGAGGTGCTGGACCGGTGCCTTCGAGGCCTGGGCATCCTCGACGAGGCGGGCTATCCGGTGCAGGGCGGTGTCTCGCCCCGTGGCGGTCGCCTCGACCCGGAGGAGCCCTTGCTGGTTGATCGTCGCGCCGAAGACCGGATCCCCCACCGCCTTGTCGACAGGGATGGATTCACCGGTGAGCATCGACTCATCGACCGCTGAGAACCCCAGGACCACGGTGCCGTCGGTGGGGATCTTCTCGCCCGGCCGGACGATCATCAGGTCGCCCGCTCGTAGGTCCTCGATCGGGATGGTCACCTCCGTGTCGCCACGGAGTACGCGGGCTTCCTTGGCACCCAGCTCGAGGAGTTTGGTCACCGCGGCGGAAGCCCGGCCCTTGGCGCGGGCCTCGAAGTACTTGCCGAGGAGGATGAAGGCGACGATGGCTCCTGCGGTCTCGAAGAAGATCGGCTCGTGCGTGAAGAGCGCCCACACCGAGTAGAGATAGGCCGAGAGCGTCCCCAGGGAGACGAGGGTGTCCATGTTTGCCCCGAACGACCTCGCCTGTTTCCAGGCATTGGTGTGGAACTGCCGGCCGAACCAGAAGACAACCGGCGTGGCCAGCGCGAACTGGAGCCAGCGGTTCCACGATTCGTGCATCGGGAACGCCATGGCCAGCACGATGAGCGGGAGCGAGAGTGCCGCGGCGCCCACGAACCTCCGCCATTGCTCCGCCTGTTCCTTCTCGTAGCGGGCGACGATGTCGGGGCGTTCGTCATCCTCGGCCATCTCATGGATGCTGTACCCGATCTTCTCCACTGCAGCAGCGAGGGCGGGAACCTGCACCGACCCGTAGACCTTCGCCTCACCGGACGCGAAGTTCACCACGACCTGCTCGACGCCATCCTGTTTGGAGAGGACGCGCTCGATCCGGGTGGCGCAGGCGGCGCAGGTCATGCCTTCGACGTCGAACAGGGTCTCGGGTGGTGTCATGGTGTTGGGGGCAGGCCCGATGGAGCGATGGCCCCTAGCCGGAGGCGACGGAGTAGCCCTGCTCCTCGATGGCGGCGATGATGCCTGCCAGGTCGGCAGGTGGGGCGAAGTCGACATCGACGGTCTTCTCATCGATGTGGACTTCGACCTTGGAGATGCCGTCCAACTCCTTGACGGCGCCTTCGATGGACATCTTGCAATGCCCGCAGGAGATGTCGGGGACGGAGAGAGTGGTCATGGTGACTCCTCGGTGAATGCGGGGCCGGTGACGGCCTTCGTGTACCTGGTGAATTCCATCAACTCGTCCACCACCTCCTGTGCGCGGTCCTCGGTGACCGCGTGGATGAAGCACGTCTCGAGGTGATTCTGGAGGAGCACCCGGTTGACGCGCTCCATCGAGCCCTGGAGGGCGGAGAGCTGTTTCATGATGTCCGGGCAGTAGCGCTCGTCCTCCACCATCGCAATGACGGAGTCGAGGTGGCCCCGAACCGTCTTCAGGCGGTTGAGCGCCGAGTGCTTGTGCTCTTCCTTCATGCGGCACACGATACCACACCCCACCCCCGGTGGGGGAGGGGTATCCGCGCCCGCCTCCGCTTGCGCCCTGTGGTCTCGAACCCAGGGTTCCAGACCACGCGGCTGGCCGTTCTGTGGGCTGTCAACCACCTGTGGGTGGTCTCCAGCCCGCGGTTCGTGTGAGCAGTTCCGGCCCGCTGCGTGCGACCACATCGAACCCAGGACTGGGAAAGGGGGGCATCGGCCGAGACCGATGCCCCCCTTTCGGGAGTCAGGGGGTGGGAGCGTCCCGGTTAGGAGCTCTTGGCCCTCGCGTACTCATCCTGGATCAGGAGGCTGATGTCGCCGCCCTGGGGAATGAACTCCAACTTCGCCATGACCTCGGGCGGTGGGTAGATGCCCGGGTCCTCGAGGATCTCGGGGAGGATGTAGGCCTCCGCCGCCTTGTTGGGGCTGCCGTAGAAGGTCCAGTTGGTGAGCTGGGCGCCGTTCTCGGCGTCGAGGAGGAAGTTGATCATCGTGTGGGCCGAGCAGGGATGCTCTGCCGTGATCGGAATGGCGAGGTTGTCCGTCCACACCACGCCGCCTTCCTTGGGGATGAAGTAGCCGAACTCCTCCCAGGCATCCGCCTCGTCGAAGGAGAGGAAGAAGCCACCCGACCAACCGTGCGCGATGTCCACTTCGCCGTTGACGAGGTCGTCACCGAAGTTGACCGAGTCGAACTTCTGGAGACGGTCCTTCGTGGCGCCGACCAGCTCACCGGCCTCGCGGATCGCATCCTCGTTGTTCGTCTCGATGACGTCATTCACCGAGTACCCGAGGTACTTGAGGGCAGCGGTGATGGCCTCGGGGGCATCATCCAACATCTGGATGCGGCCCGCGTACGGGGCTGAGACCTCGGGGTCGAAGAAGACGGCCCACGTCGCCTCGCCGCCGATGGCGTCGAGGGTGTCCCAGCTCATGGCCATCCCCGTGGTGCCCCACTGGTAGGGAACCGAGACAGTGTTGCCCGGGTCGAAGGGGGGATCGACGAAGAGGTCCGCCACGTTGGCCATGTTGGGGATGGCGTCGTAGTTGAGTGGGACGAGGAGCTCCTCGGTCCTCATGGAGGTCACCATGTAGTCGGAGGGGACGACGAGGTCGTACACCGCGCCACCCGCCTCGATCTGGGCCAGCATGGCTTCGTTGGACTCGTACTCCGTGTACTGGACACTGATCCCGAACTCCTCTTCGAACTGCGTGAGCAGGTCGGGGTCGATGTATTCGGTCCAGTTGTAGAAGCTGAGATCGCCATCGGTCTCACCGGGTTCACACCCGCTGACGTCGATGGCGGCGTCGTCACCGCCGGCGCAGGCAGCAGCGATCATGGCCATTGCCAGGAGCAAGGCTGCGAGTTTGGTCCACTTCATGGGTTCTCCTCCGATTCGAACTCTCTGGACTATATCGACTCGGAGTTCGTGGACGTCAGGATGAGTCCGTCGAACCCCGCTGGAAGGCGAGTGATGCCAGGACGAGCGTGATGGACGCCACGAGCATGACCGTCGAGATTGCGTTGATGAGTGGGGAGACACCGCGCTTGACCAATCCGAAGACGTACACCGGGAGAGTCGTCGAACCGGGTCCCGCCACGAACGCCGTCACCACCACATCGTCGAGCGAGATGGTGAGCGCCAGCAGCGCGCCGCCGAGCACACCGGGGATGATGAGCGGGAGGGTGACCCGTCGGAACGCCTGCCATCCATTCGCATACAGGTCGCGGGCAGCCTCCTCCAGGCGCGGATCCAGCTGCCCCAAACGGGCGCGCACCACCACGGCCACGAACGAGATGTTGAACGCGATGTGGCTGATGACGATCGAAGCCAGGCCGAGCTGGAAGCGGGGTCCGATGCTGCTGATCATGTCGAATGCCCGGGCGAAGAAGATGAGCAGCATGACCGCCATCGTCACGTCTGGGATGATGATCGGCAGGTACAGGAGGCCGTCGAGTGTGCGATCGCCCCGGAACCGGTAGCGATCGAGGGCGATGGCCACCGCCGTGCCGATCACGGTGGAGACGACCGTCGAGACACCGGCCACGATCAAGCTGTTCTGCACGGCGTTCCACACCTGCTCGTTGCTGAACATCTCGGTGTACCACCGGGTGGAGAGACCTCCCCAGATGCCGACCCGGTTCGAACCGTTGAACGAGAAGAAGACCAGGGTGAAGATCGGGGCGTAGAAGAAGAAGAAGACGAGCCACGCATTGGTGCCCAGCAGCCGTTCGAGCGGGCTCTTGGGGCGGAGTCCGACGCTCATACTTCCCTGGCTCCCGTTCGGGTGCGGATCAGGACAGCCGCCAGCATGACTGCCATGAGGACGACGCTGAGTGCCGACCCGAACGGCCAGTTGCGGGCGGCCTGGAACTGGCGGACGATGAACGTCCCCAACACCTCGGTCTTGGCCCCGCCGAGGATCGTATCCGTGACGTACGCCCCGAGGCTGGGAACGAAAACGAGCAGGGACCCGGCGATGATCCCGGACTTGGTGAGGGGCAGCGTGACCTTGCGGAACGCTGTCCACCCGTCGGCGTAGAGGTCCCGGGCGGCCTCCACGAGGCGCCAGTCGAGTCGCTCGATGGCCGCGTACAGGGGCAGGATCATGAAGGGGAGGAAGCCGTAGATGAGGCCGATGATCACGGCTGCCGGTGTGAACAGCACGTTCAGCTGGAACCCGAGGAACTCGGCCGCTGTGCCGACGGGGCCTTCGTTGCTGAGCAGGAATCGCCAGGCGTAGGTACGGACGAGGAAGTTGGACCAGAAGGGGATCATCACCAGGACGAGAAGGACGTTGCGGATCCTCCGGTCCCGGGTGGCCAGGTAGTAGGCGAAGGGGTAGGCGAGGATCAGGCAGATCACGGTCGTCAAGGCCGCTATCCAGACCGACCGCGCCACCACCTGCACGACGAGCGAGTCGAAGAGCTTGGCGTACGAGTCGATGTTCCAGTTCTCGAGCCTCGTGGCCCCGGTCGGGGACCGGGAAGCGAAGCTGTAGACGATGACGATCAGGAACGGGATCGCGAAGAAGATGATCAGGTAGAAATATGCCGGGGCAGCGATCCAGAACCCCGTGCGTGACCGCTCGGCCAGTGCGTCGTCCTCGTGGAGGGCGATGGCGGTGGAGTCGACGATCTCGGGCACTACTCCTCCAACGCCGAGACCGCCTCGGACCGCCAATCGACGGTGACGCGGTCACCGGCTTCGTGCTTGCGGACGCGGGGTGCGTTCTGCTCCCAGACCTTGATGAGTGAGCCGCCCTGGAGCTTGATCTCGTAGAAGACGTGATCACCCATGTAGAGCTTTCGCACGACCTCGCCGTCGAGGAGGGTCTCCCCCTCGCCGAACGCGCTGCGGTCGACGTCGTGGGGGGCCAGGAACATCTTCTCGGGCCGGAGGGCGAGCATCACGGCGGTCCCCGGCGGGGACTCGGTATGGGCGCCGACCTCGACCCCGCCCTCGATCTTCACTCGTCCCGGGCCGACGACCTCGCCGCGCAGGAAGTTGGTCTCCCCGATGAAGGAGGCGACGAACCGATTGGCCGGGCGCTCGTACATCTCCTCCGGCGGTGCCACCTGCAACAACTCGCCGCTGTTCATCACGGCGATCCGGTCCGACATCGTCAGGGCTTCCTCCTGGTCATGGGTCACGTAGATGAACGTGATCCCGACCCGCTGCTGCAGCTCCTTCAGCTCGAACTGCATCGCTTGGCGCAGCTTCAGGTCGAGGGCGCCGAGGGGTTCGTCGAGGAGCAGCACCTCGGGCTTGTTGACGAGGGCCCGGGCGAGGGCCACGCGCTGCTGTTGGCCGCCGGACATCTGGTCTGGGCGGCGGTGCTCCATGCCGGTCAATTGGACCAAGCCGATCACTTCGGCGACCCGTTCCTTGATCTCCGCCTCGGGAACCTTCTTCATCTGGAGCCCGAACCCGATGTTCTCGGTCACCGTCATGTGTGGGAAGAGCGCGTATGACTGGAACACGGTGTTCACCGGGCGCTTGTCGGGGGTGCGGAGACCCTGCACCTCGCCGTGGATGTCGATGGTGCCCTCCGTGGGGAACTCGAGGCCGGCGATCATCCGCAGGAGGGTCGTCTTGCCGCACCCCGACGGGCCGAGCAACGAGAAGAACTCGCCGTCTTCGATGTCGATCGAGACGTTGTCGACAGCAACGACGTCGCCGAAGCGTTTGGTGATGTTCTTGAGAGAGACCGCGATGCTCATGGTGCCTTCCGGTACACGACGTTCCCGTCGATGATCGTATGGGTGACCTCGTGGCGAGCGGGGTGACCCGTCGAGAAGGGATCACCGTCCAGGATCACCATGTCCGCGTCCTTCCCGGCCGCAAGCGTACCCGTCCGTTCCTCGAGATGGCTGACGAACGCCGACCCTTGTGTGTAGGCCACGAACGCCGTGCGGAGGTCGAGGGCTTCCTCCGGCAGGAACGGCCGTCCACCATCGCCGTAGCCTGCGCGGTGCCGTCGCTCTGCTGGGGTACCGGGAAGCATGCGATGGACCGCAACTTCGAGTCCGAGCAGCGGGTCCGGCGAGGAGACCGACCAGTCCGACCCCATGGCGAACTCCGCCCCCGCTCGATGGAGGGCCCCGAACGGGTATTGGTGGGAGGCGCGAGGCTCCCCGAGGAACGGAATGGTGAGGAGGTCCATGGCCTCCTCGTGCATCGCCCACAGAGGTTGGGCGTTCGCAATGGCCCCGAGGGCTCGAAACCGGGGGATGTCCGCCGGGTCCACAACCTGGATGTGGGCGAGGTGGTGACGGAGGTCCTTGTGGCCATGGGCAGCTTCGGCAGCCTCGAGCGCATCGAGGGCATTGCGGACGGCCCGGTCCCCAAGAGCGTGGAAGTGGACTTGGAAGTCCACTGCGTGAAGGCCGGACACGATGGCCGGGAGCTCAGCAGGGTCGATGAAGTCGAGGCCGGTGTTCCCGGTCTGGTGGCCGTCTGCGTCGAGATAGGAGCCGAGGAGGGCGGCGGTGAAGTTCTCGCAGACCCCATCGAGCATCATTTTGACGCTCGATGGATCGAATCGGGCCGATCGCATGCGGCGTCGCTCGATGAGGGACGTCACTTGCTCGATCCCCTGCTCCCTCTCCCACCACAGTGCCCCCCGAACCTTGCCGAGGAGGTCCCCGGCGGCGTCGGCATCGAGGTAGGCCTGCTGGATCTCCTCGGTGACGATGGCGTCCTGCCAGCCCGTGATCCCGAGCGCGACCAAGTGGGTCTGGCCGGCGAGGAGGTCCCCCCTCAACTGTTGGCGGGTGCGAGGGGGTACATGGCGTGCCACGAGGTCCATCGCCCCCTCCTGCAGGCAGCCATTGGGCCTGCCGTCCTCGAACCGCTCGATGCGCCCGTCAGGGGGATCCGGCGTGAGTTCGTCGATCCCGGCCGCTCTCAGCGCGGCGCTGTTCACCCAGGCGGCGTGCCCATCCTTGACCGAGAGGTAGGTGGGTCGATCCCCGGTGATGTCGTCGAGCTGCTGGGTGGTGGGAATGCCCCTGGGGAAGGCCTCGAATGCCCAACCCCCTCCGGTGATCCATCCTTCACCCGAATGGGCATGCGAGGCGATGATCGCCCTGTAGCCCTCGATGGCCTCGGCGGGGTTGAGGTCGCAGGAGCTGAGGATCTCCCCGCCGTGTACCGGGTGGACGTGGGCGTCGTTGAACCCAGGGGCGACGAGACCACCCTCGGCATCTATCTCCTCATCGGCGGTCACATCGGCCCTCTCGACCCCCACGGCGGTGATCCGCCCGTCAGTGACGACGACGGTGGTGGCACGGGTCCCGTCGAGGGTGAAGACGGAGGCATTGGAGATGAGAAGGTCGGCGCGCATGGCGGCGAGGCTAACCATCCGGAGTGGAGGCCGCCTCGTGAGGTTCCGATTCTGCGTTCCTACCCTCAGGGAGATGCCGCGCCCGTTCCAACAGTCCGACCTCGACACACTCCTGGCCATCAACAACGCCAACACCCCCGCGGTGAACGCCCTCTCGGCCGGCGAGTTCGATCATCTGCTCGGGATCTCGAAGTGGACGCGGGTGGTCGATGACGACATCGGCCCGGCCGGTTTCCTGCTCGGGCTGCACGGGCCGGGCCTCCCGTACCCCAGCGAGAACTACCGCTGGTTCGCAGAGCAGTACGACGACTTCCTCTACGTCGACCGGGTGGCGGTGTCGGTGAGAGCGCAGGGCCAGGGGATCGGGTCGCGGCTCTACCACGCCTTCATCGACCATGCCCGCGCCCTCGGGATCGACACCGTCTGCGCGGAGGTGAACCTGCGGCCGCCCAACCCCGGCTCCGTGCGCTTCCACGAGCGACTCGGCTTCACCCCACTGGGGGAGCAGGAGACGAAGGGGGACTCGGTCCGCGTCCGCCTCTTCGAATACAAGGTCGCCCGGGACGATCCACCTCGAAGTTGAAGTCGAAGTCGATGTTGAGGTGCCGCGGCTTGAGCGGCGGCCAGCGCTAGCGGGGTTCGAGGCTGAGGCTGGCCGAGTTGACGCAGAACCGAAGGCCGGTCGGCTTGGGCCCGTCCGGGAACACGTGGCCCAAGTGGGATCCGCAGTTGGCGCAGGTCACCTCGGTGCGGACCATCCCGTGGGTGGTGTCCTGCCTCTCTTCGACCCGCCCCTCGGCGACTGCCTCGAAGAAGCTGGGCCATCCGGATCCCGACTCGAACTTCGAGGCCGAGTCGAACAGGTCGATGCCGCACACGACGCACCGGTACGTGCCGGCCGTCTTGTCGTTCCAGTACTTCCCGGAGAACGGTGGCTCGGTGCCGCACTGCTGGGTTACGAAGTACTCCTCGTCGGTCAGGCGTGACTTGAGTTCGTCGCTCATCGCTTCATTCTCGCGCGTCTCGACGCTTCCGGACGAGGGTCGTAGGCTCCGCATGATGAGGACGATCGGTCTGCTCGGGGGAATGAGCTGGGAGTCGTCGGTCGAGTACGAGCGAATCATCCACGAGGAAGTCCGGCGGCGCCTCGGCGGGACCCACTCGGCTCGGACGCTGCACTGGACGTTCGACTTCCACGAGATCGAGGAACTCCAGGAGGCGGGGGACTGGCCGGCGGCCGCTGCCGAGATGGTTCGTGCCGCCAAGTCGCTCGAAGGAGCGGGGGCCGAGCTTCTCGTCATCTGCACCAACACGATGCACAAGGTCGCCGATGAGGTCGCTGGCGCCGTCTCGATTCCACTGATCCACATCGCCGACCCAACTGCGGCGGCGATCGCCGCCGACCGCATCACGCGGGTGGGTCTCCTCGGGACCGCCTACACGATGGAGCAGGACTTCTACCGGGGTCGCCTGGAACGGGAGCATGGGCTCGAGGTACTGGTCCCAACACCCGGCGACCGTGCTGAGGTCCATCGGGTCATCTTCGACGAGCTCGTACAGGGGGTTGTGTCCGTCGACTCCCGACTCCGGTACCTGGAGGTCATCGAACGGTTGGTGTCCTCCGGGGCAGAGGGGATCATCGCCGGGTGCACCGAGATCGAGCTGCTGGTATCCGCCGCAGACGTGTCGATCCCGTTCTACCCGACCACTCGGCTGCATGCGCTCGCGGCCGTCGAGGCAGCGCTCGCGCCCGATTGATGGCAGACGCATGAACGCCCGCCTTGCGGCGGGCGTTCATGGGAGTGGTGGTACCCCGGAGGGAGGGCTGGGGCCCACCGTGCCAGGCGTCCGTGGGTGGTGTGGACGCCCGAGCTTGAGACTATTCGCCGTCGACGAATCGACCGCGCACCCGGGGGTAGGAGATCGGGGCGTGCTGGTTGCAGAAATCGCGCTTGTTGTAGCGGGAGAGGCGGGTCGCACACTCTCGCTCGGCACACACGCGGACGCCGTCGATCGCTTTCGACGGACGGACGCCGCCTTGGAGGCGGTGGCCCTTGAGTGTCGTTTCAGCCATGGAGGTTTCTTCTTTCAGGGTGTTGGTCGGTGAGGGGTCGGGTGGAGCCCCGGACCTCGACCGCGTGCTCTCGCGTGCAATGCATACGGAACAACCCGGGAGGCCGGATGGATATTCCCCCTATTCAGGTATACGTAATTATCGACACGTTGTCGGAAGGTGTCAAGTCCATTCACCGGCCGGCGTCCGGGCGACCTGGGCCGATTCCCTTGTGGCGGAGGAACGCCGCGTTGTTCGGTTCGCGTTGCAGGAACGACCGGAGGAGGTCGATGGCGTCCTTCGTCCCGTTGGGTTCGAGAACTTCGCGCCGATACCGCATACCCACTTCGGGGCTCGTGAGGCCCTGCTCCTCGAAGATGGAGAACATGTCATCCCCGAAGACCTGGGCCCACATGTAGCCGTAGTACGAGGCGTCATATCCGAAGAGATGGCCGAAGGAGGCGGAGAAGAACACGTCCTCCACCGGTGGGATGAGGGAGAAGGCCTCGGCCTCCCGTTCGACCTGGTCGAGGTCGGGCACTTCGGTGACTCCGTGCATCCCCATGTCGAGTTTTCCGTAGCTCACTTGGCGGAGGGCTGTGATCCCCACGTTGAGGTCCCGGGCGGCCACCAACTGTCGGACGAGGTCGGCCGGGATCACCTCGCCGGTGGCGTAGTGGCGGGCGAAGCGCTCGAGCACCTCCGGTTGCCACGTCCAGTGCTCCATGATCTGCGATGGCGCTTCGACGAAGTCCCACTCGGTTGATGCCCCACTGAAGCGGGGATGGCGTGACCGGGTGAGCGTCATGTGGAGGACATGCCCGAACTCATGAAAGAGGGTCTCCACGTCGCTGTGCTTGAGCAGTGATGGCCGGCCAGCGGTCGGCTTCGGAAAGTTGCAGAGGAACGCGGTCAGGGGCTTCACCCATCCGTCGCCGGGATCGTGGCCGGCGAGGATCGGCCAGGCCGCGGCATGGCCGAACTTGCCATCGCGGGGAAAGAGATCGGCGTAGAAGTGCCCGATCGTCTGGCCGTCGGCCGCGTTGGACACCGAGTAGAGGACGGCATCGGGGTGCCACGTCGGGGCGTCGGGGACCACCGCGAAGTGCAGGCCGAAGACCTCGCCGGTGAGGGTGAGCATTCCGTTCATCGTGGCGTCGAGTTCGAAGTACTCCGACACCACGTCCTGGTCTACACCGAAGTCGGTGCGCCGCTGCAGGTTGTCGAGATAGCGGACGTCCCATCGGCGAACGACGTCGTCCTGCCCCTCGCTGGCGAGCAGGCCCTTCAACACCTCCAGTTCCCCGGTGGCCTTGGCGGTGAGCGGCGGAATGAGGGCGTCCCAGAAGGAGGACACCGCCTCGGGGTTCCCGGCCATTCGCTCCTCCAGCCGGTGGTGGGCCCAGGTCGGCAGCCCGAACAACTCGGCGATCCGGAGACGGAGGCGGACGGCTTCCTCCAGGAGCGGCCGATTGGCATCGACCGCTCGATTGTGGAACTTGCGGGTGAGGTCCCGGCGCACCGTCCGGGAATGGGCGCCGTCGAGTACGGGGAAGACATCGGGATAGGCCATCGAGATCTTGACGGTTCCCGGCTCGTCGCCTTTCGCCAACCCGTCGATGAAGTGCTGCGGAAGTCCGTCGAGATCTGCCTCGGTGACGGTCAGGAAGTCCTCGTACTCCGCCAGGTTGCCCTGGAAGGCGATCTGCAGCTCGCTGAGTCGCTCCTTCAGTTCCTGGAGCTCAGCCCTCGCTGCTTCGGGGAGTTCGTGGCCGTCGCGGCGCATGTCGCGCAGTTCGAAGTCGAGCAGGCGCCGATCCTCGGCGTCGAGTTCGAGGCCCGCCGCGTCGAGTTCCCGCAGGGAGAGGTAGAGGTCCCGACGAAACCCGATCCCGATCGCCCACTTCGAGTACAGCTCATCGAGCTCCCAGCACGTCGCCCGCACCTCCGGATCAGGATGGGCATGAGCGAGGAAGAGGGGTTGCTGGATCCTGGCGCCGAGTGAAGCCACCCGGCGGAGGGGTCCCATCGTGTCCCGCCAGGTCCGTTCGGCGGCGACAGCCTCATCGATCAAGGTGTCGGATTCGATGATGGTCCGCTCCACCTCGGCGCGCAGGACCTGCGGGGTGGCAGTCGAGAAGTCGAACATGGCCAAATCCTATTCATCCAGCCTGAATATTCCGAAGTTGTCCTCGTGCCGGCGAGCCGTGCCGGCTCGGGATCCGACCACCGAGAAGGCGGAGCTTCACGGTGCCAGGGCCGCCGTAGTTGCCCTACCGCCGTCCTCCCGGCCGACCCGGACCATCACCTCGTCGAGACCCTTGCGATCGAGCGCGGGAACCACGCAGTCGGCGGCCGGGTAGCCGATGGGAAACATGCAGAAGGGCCGTTCATTGTCGGGACGCCCCAGGAGCTTGGCGAGGAACTTCATGGGACTCGGGGTGTGGGTGAGTGTCGCCAGCCCCATGTGGTGGAGCGCTGCGATGAACATTCCGGCGGCGATCCCGACGGACTCCTTGACGTAGAAGTTGTGGCGCTGGGAACCGTCGGAGTTGATCCCGTGGCGTTCCTCGAACAGCACCACCACCCAAGGGACGGTCTCGAGGAACGGCTTCCGCCAGTCGGTGCCGAGGGGCTCCAGCGCCTCCCTCCAGTGGTCGGGCAACCGCCCGCCCTCGTAGTTGATGCGCTCCTCCTCCTCGGCTGCCTCCCGGATCTGGCGCTTGACGGAGCGATCACCCGTCAGCACGAACGTCCATGGCTGCCGATGGGCCCCACTGGGCGCCGTGGACGCCGTCCGGATGGCCTCCTCTATGAGGCCGATCGGCACCGGGTCGTCCGAGAAGAACCGAACGCTGCGCCGTTGGTCCATCTCCTCGAAGAAGGCCTTGGCTCGCTGCTCCTGGGTCTCCGGGTCAAGGCGCCCTGGCTGGTAGGGAATCATGGGCGCAGGCATCGACCAACCCTACCCGGGGCGCCCCCCGGGGACCTCACGACGCGGCGAGGTGCGCGAATCCGGCGCAGCTGCCGTGGTTCTTCCATCGATCGCTCCCTCGGGCAGCCCGGAAACACCCTCAAGGCATATATGCAACGAGCCGATGAATAGATATGTCCCATCCTCGAGTCTATTGGGCACCACGCCACTGGCGTGCGGCGGCGATCACCGCATTGGTGATCGCTCTCCTGCTCGGTGGGGCACTCCCTGCGGCGGCCGCCCCGACCGCCACCGTCTGCCTCATCGACTCGACCGGGACCGGGATCGAAGGCGCCACTGCCACCTACCGCGCGGGAGGATGGCAAAGTGTCGGTACGACCGGCGTGGACGGGTGCGTGAGCACCGAAGCCGCCTCTGCGGTCGGGAATGTCGTCTTCCGCATCTCCCTCAACGGCCAGTACGAGCAGACGACCCATGACACCACCGTCGACCCAACGGTCGTCTTCCGGACGGTGGCGGTCGTGAACCAACTCACGGACGCCACGGGTACGGGCATCGAGGGCGGGTCGGTTCGGTACTACGCGTCGGGGTGGAAGACGCTCGGGACGACCGATGCCTCCGGTTCGGTGTCGGGTCAACTGTTGGGCCAGAGCACGACCTTTGGAGTGACGCACAACGGGCAATACGAGCAGAAGACCCAGGACACGCGGGTCGACCCCACCGTCACGTTCGCGACGATCTCGGTGGAGAGCCGCTTGGTTGATTCGTCCGGTAGCGGCATCGAGGGCGGGTCGGTCCGGTACTACGCGTCGGGGTGGAAGACGCTTGGGATCACCGATGCCTCGGGTTCGGTGTTGGGTGAGTTGTTGGGCCAGAACACGACCTTTGGAGTGACGTACAACGGGCAATACCTGCAGGTGACCCAGGACACGCGGGTCGACCCCACGATCGTCTTCGGTACCGCAGCCGTCGAGAGCCGGTTCGTCACCTCGTCCGGCGTCGGCATCGAGGGCGCCCTCGTGCAGTACTACGCGTCGGGGTGGAAGACGCTCGGGACGACCGACGCATCCGGGTCGGTGCGGGGCGAGCTCATTCCCGCGAACACGACCTTCAGGATCACCCACAACGGGCAGACCCTGCAGACCACCCAGGACACCCGGGTCGACCCTGTGGTCCCCTATCAGACCGGGGCCGTGCTCCAGGGTGTCGGCCCCGCGGTTCTCCGCTACTACGCGTCGGGTTGGAAGACCTTTGACGAGGGCGTTGAACTGCTCCCGGTCAACACCACGTTCGATCTCGAGACCGGTCCCAATGTGGCTCGGCTCCCGGTTGCAGGGGCGAGCACCTACGTCCCGGCCGCGCCGACTCCTCCTGTGGTCGATCTCGGGCCCGACCGGTCCATCGCCGAGAACGACAGCCTCGACCTCTCGGTGCTGTTCACCGACCAGGAAGCTGACCAGACCCACACCGCAACCATCGCCTGGGGAGACGGCTCCGAGCTGTCGGTTCCCACCGTGGTGCAGGTCGACGGCCTCGCCGGTCTCTTCACCGCTGCGCACACCTACCCGGACGACGGCGTCTTCACGGTGGAGGCGTGCGTCACCGATGACGGTGGCCCCGACGCCATCGGCTGTGCGACGTTGACCCTCGTGGTCGGGAACGTCGCCCCGGTCCCGACCATCACCGGGCTCCCGGACGTGGTTCTCGAAGGCGATCAGGTGAGCTTGGGCTCCGAGGTCGTGGATGCCGGGCCGACCGACGAGGCCAACCGCACCTGGACGGTGACGGTTGACTCGACCGTCGTCGCAACGGGTACCGAGCCCGCCTTCAGTTTCCCCGTCACCGACGAGGGAACCCACGTCGTGGCGCTGACCGTCGATGACGGGGATGGTGGGGTCGGTACCGTACAGGCCGAGGTGGCCGTCGAGAACGTGGCACCCACGGTGGCCATCGTCGGGCTCCCTGAATCGGTCACCGAGGACAGTGAGGTGTCGTTGGGTTCCACGGTGTACGACCCGGGTGTCGACGATGTGATCACCCTTTCCTGGACCGCCACGCTTGGTGGCGTCGAGGTGGCCTTCGGACCGGGTCCCGACTTCGCGTTCATCCCCGCCGACCCGGGCACCTACCTGGTGACGGTGACCGCAGACGATGGAGATGGCGGCGTCGGATCCGCGGCGGCCGAGTTGACGGTCACGTACGTTGCCCCCGTGGTGATCATCGTTCCGATTCCGGTGGTGGAGCCAGACGAGGAAGTGGTGGAACCTCCCGCACCGGAGTCCGTCACAGAGATCGTGGCTCCGACCGTCGAGGACGAGGAGCCGGTGATCCCGGCTCCGAAGCCGGCTTCAGAGCCCAAGCCGGAAGCGGTCACCCCCGCCATCGAGATACCGACCGAAGTGCTGGACTGGACGCTTTCGGTCCCGGGCCTGAGCCAGACCGGGGATGGTCAAATCGAGGTGGCGGCCGGTTACGGGTCCGAGTTCGTGTTCACCAGCCACAGTCGCGATCCCCAGGACCAAGCTGCATCCTCGACCCCGAACGACGACGTCGTGGCGACCGCCACCCCGGTGGAACCCGAGCCGGTGGTGCAGGCTATTGCCCCTGTCGCGGTCGAGGTGCCGAGTGTGGCGCCGGCGTTGGTGTCGGCGGTCACCCTCCTCGCCGCGGCCCTGGCAGCGCTCGGACTGGCACTGGCCCTGCTGCGCTTCGGATTTCGCCCCCAGGCCACGGATCCCCTGGCCTAGGTGATCGCCGATGGGCGACCGGGGGCCACTCAGGTTCTCCGGAAGGCAGCCAGGAATGCGCACTGCCATTTGATGCGAGCCCATGCCCGGAACGGGACGAATGGTGCGTAGGCCGTGAGCAGCGCTTGGTACCCGGATGACTCGATCAGGGCCACCACCTCGTCCCCGCTTGGCCGATACACATGGGTGGGATCGGAGTCGTAGGAGCCCATGTATCGCCGGCGCTGACCCTCATTCCCGATCGTGGGCAGGTGCACCACGAGGAGCGCACCGCGTTCCTGCACCCCCGCCAGGTTGGCCAGTGCCGCGTACGGGTCGCTGAGGTGCTCGATCACATTGATCGCCGTCACTACCTCGAAAGGTCCCTCGAACGGGATCGACGCCTGGATGTCGCCCGAACGAAGGTCTGCATGGGGTAGCCGCTCCTGTGCCAGCTCGAGGCCGGCGTCGGAGAGCTCGATCCCATGGAGACCGTGACTGCCATCGAACCTGGCAAGGAGGTCGCCGCGGCCACATCCCACATCGAGGAGGCGGCCACGGGGGGCGCGTCGTCGGACGATCCCGGCGACCAGGCGGTCGCGCAGTTCGTCGACCCGGCGGGCAATCCCTGCGGACGGACGCATTTCCTCGTAGTAGGCAGAGTCGTACATCGTGCGGAGGCTACGAGAGCCCGAAATGGTGCGCGTCTGGCAAGCTCACTCTCGGCTCCGATGAACGTGGCGCGTTCCGGTGGCGTGGGCGGGGTCGTCGAGGAAGACGTCGGGGTGGTCGTGCCGGTGGCCAGAACCGTACGCCTCGGCGAGGTGGTCGGGAGTGAGCACGGTCCCCGGCTGGCCCGAGGCCACGACCCGGCCCGCGAGGAGCACCACGTGGTCGGCGGCGGCCGCCTCCGCAAGGTCGTGGGTGGTCAACACAACAGTCCGGCCAGCCGCCTGTTCTTCGTGAACCACGGTGTCGATGGAGGCCGCGTTCACGGCATCGAGCCCGGTCAGGGGCTCGTCGAGAAGGAGGAGATCGTGATCCTGGGCCAAACCCTGGGCGACGAAGGTCCGTTGTCGTTGGCCGCCGGAGAGTTCGCTCAAGTGCCGGGTTCCGAGGGGTAGGAGGTCGAGTCGCTCCATGGCGTGGCGCACCTTCTCACGATCGTCCGGCCGAACCCGCCCCAGCCACCCGAGCGTGGAGAACCGTGCCATGAGGACTGCCTCGCGCACGGTCACGGGCATGAACTCGTTCACGGCTGTGCTCTGGAACACGTAGGCAATGCGCGACGTCGCCTCACCAGCCGGTATCCCGTCGAGGTGGAGGGAGCCCGCGGTCGGAGCGATCAGGCCCGCAATGGCGTGGAGGAGGGTCGACTTCCCGGACCCGTTGGGTCCGATCACCGCGGTGATGGCGCCGGAAGGAATGACGAATGATGACCGATCGAGCGCAAGCCGGGAGTCCTGGTGGAGCGTCAGGCCCTCGGCACGGATCTCAGGCACCGCGGCACTCCGCACAGCGGCCTTCGATCTCGAGGGCATGTCCCCTCGCCTCGTACCCACGGTCGCGGGCGACGTCGTCGGCGAGGCTGTGAAGGATGGCTTCCGCCCGCTCTGAGAGTTCGAAATCGGCCACGGCGCCGCAGTCGACACACACGAGATGATGGTGGTGACCGGTGAGCCATTCTGCGGGTTCGTAGCGGGTGATCCCGTCGGGGCCGTGGTGAAGTTGGACCACCCGGGCCGCACCGAGCACCGAGAGGGACCGGTAGAGCGAGGAGAGCGGAACGGTGCCCAGCGACGTGGCGAGATCGGCGGCTGCGAGCGGCCCGGGCGCCTCGAGGAGGGCCTCCACGACCCTGCGGCGAGTGCTGGTGAGACGGGCGCCGCGCCCCGCGAGGCGGGTTGTCACCTGATGGTCGAGATCGATCACGTACGAAGTATAATGAGAATCGTTCTCATTATGTATCGCCGACTCCCCCCACTCATCCTGGCCGCCCTGTTGGCCGCGCTCTCGGCCTCCTGCGTCGCCACGCAACCCACTGACGGGTTCGAGGTCGTTGTCACGACGTCGATCTGGGCGGATGTGGTCGAGGCACTCGACACCCTCGACGAATGGACCGTCGAAGTGCTCGTCCCGCGGGGCGCCGATCCCCACGAGTACGCACCATCTGCGGCCCAGGTTGCCACCCTCCACGGTGCAGACCTGGTGGTGGCGAACGGCCTCGGGCTCGAGGAAGGTCTCGAGGAGGCCCTCCTGGCCGCGGAAGCCGAGGGTGTGCGGGTTGTGTGGGTGGCCCCGGGCCTCGATCCCCTGCCCCTGGGGGACGGTGACGGCGGCCTCGATCCCCATGTGTGGCTCGATCCGCTCAGGGTGGGGACTGCCGCGACGCTGATCGCCTCGGAGGTGGATGAACTGCTCGGCGGTACGGCCGCGTCGGATGCTGCCCGGGGTTTCGTCGACGACATGCATGCCCTCCGAACGGAGATGGAAGGCATGCTCGAAGGAGTGTACGACCGCAGGCTTGTCACCAACCACGACGCCCTCGGCTACTTCGCCGATCGTTTCGGTTTCGTGGTGATCGGGACGGTCATCCCCGGAGGGTCGACCGTCGCAGAGCCGAGCTCTCGCGAGGTGGCAGCGTTGATCAGGACCATTCGGGAGGCGGGGATATCGGCGATCTTCGTCGATGCCGGGCTCCCACACCTCGTCGCGGATGCCGTGGCCGACGAGTTCGGAGGCACCGTCTCGGTGGTGCAGTTGACGACGGGATCGCTGGCGTCGGAGGGCGAAGCCGCCACGCTGGTCGGCCTCCACCGCCTCAATGCCAGACTCATCGCCGAGGCCCTCGGAGGAGCGTGATGGATTGGCTGATCGACCCGTTCGAATTCGCATTCCAGCAACGTGCGCTCCTGGGAGGAATCCTTGCCGCCTTGACCAGCTCGGTCGTGGGAACGTGGGTGGTCATCCGGGGGATGAGCTTCCTCGGTGATGCGTTGGTCCACGGTGTCATTCCGGGCATTGCTGCCGCCCTCCTGTTGGGGTTCCATCCGCTGGTCGGGGCCGTGGTGGCCGCCGTCGTGATGGTCCTCGGGATAGAACTGGTACATCGTCAGGCAGCGTTCAGCGAGGACACGGGCATCGGACTGCTGTTCGTTGGGATGCTCGCCCTGGGCGTGATCATCGCGTCCCGGATGGACTCGTTCGCGGGGAGCCTCACCTCGATCCTGTTCGGTGACGCCCTGGGCGTTACCGATGCGGACCTCCTCACCCTGGGCGTGGTGACAGTGGTGGTGGTGGCGGCCTCGATCCTCTTCTACCGGCCGTTCCTCGTCCTGGCCTTCAACGAGGAGAAGGCAAAGCTGCTCGGGCTTCGCCCCGGCCTAGCCCACTCGATCCTGCTCGCCCTCATCACGCTGGCCATCGTTGGGTCGTTCCGAACGGTCGGGACCTTGCTCGTCTTCGGTCTCCTCATCGGCCCCCCGGCCACCGCTGCCCTCCTGGCGCGGACCGTCCCGGCGACGATGGCGGTGGCGGCGCTCGTGGGGATCGTGTCGGTGGTTGTCGGTCTGATCGTCAGCTACCACTTCGCAACCTCGGCATCCGCGACGATGGCGATCATTCCGGTGGTCGTCTTCTTCGTGGTCCTGGCCACCAGGCAGTTCCGCCGGCCGCGGGCGGCGTGATCTCCGACCGATCAGGTGACGAATTGCCGGCCGGCGACCCACACGCCCCGGACCCCGAGGGTTGGTAGATCCCTGGCTGGTGCGTCGACCGGGTCCTCGTCGAGAATGGTGAGGTGGGCCGGGCTCCCAGGGGAGAGCGGAGCCGGCTCGCCCAACGCAGCGGCCACCCCGTCGGTGAAGAGGCCGAGTGCCTGGGCCCCCGACAGTTCCTCCTCGGGCACTATCCCCATCCGGTCCCGGGCCGAGAACATCCCCCACAGGGGGGATGGCTGCTCCACCGGACAGTCTGAGCCCCCGGCCACGGGGATCCCGGCGTCGAGGATCGACCTATGGGCGTAGGTGTACGGGAGCCGGCCCTTGCCCAGGCGGTGTTCGAGCCACGTCGTCTCGGAGGTCACGAATGACGGCTGCATCGAGGCGATGACCCCGAGCTCGGCCATTCGCGCCCGGTCGTCCTCCAGCATGACCGACGCGTGCTCCACCCTCAGGTCGCTTCCGTCGGCGCCCTGTTCGACGAGTTCGGTCATGAGGTCGAGCACCTTTTCCACTGCAAGGTCGCCGATGGCGTGGATCGCCACTTTCCCACCGAGGCGAAGCGCGTGCCTGGCCAGGGTGGGCGCCCGCTCGTCGAGGCGGAGGGTTCCCGTGGTGGCGACGTCGGCGAACGGCTGGCGCATGGCGGCGGTGTGGCCTCCGAAGCTGCCATCCGAGAAGATCTTCACACCGGCAAAGCGCAGGAGGGGCGACCCCACCCTGCGGATCGCCTCCGCCGCTTCCTCCAGCTCGGCGGGTGTCTCCGCGATGACGAAGACATCGACACCTATCGGAAGGTCGGGCCCGGCCCGGAGGAGGGTCCCGAGCTCCGAAGGACCGTCCGCCCAGAGGCCCTTGCCCACCGAGGCCATGGCCCCCAGGCGGGTGAGCCCGAGTTCGTGGAGGCCGGTGAGCGCCGCTACGACCTCGTCGGGGGTGAGGTCCCCGGTCCTCGTGCCGACGATGTCCGAGACGAGGGGGATAGCCGTTTCGCGGAGTACCCCGGTGGGTCGACCGGTCTCGTCGCGGTCGATGTGCCCGCCGGCCGGGTCGGGCGTGGTCATGCCGATTCCGGCCAGTTCGAGGGCGGCAGTGTTGGCGACGGCAACATGCCCGCAGACCCGGTAGAGGAGCACCGGGTGATCGACGGTGTCGAGGTCGACGCGCGTAGGGAGTCGGAGTTCGGTGAGGTGCTGGTCGTCGAGGCGGGCGCCGATCACCGAGTTGCCCGGGGGTGTCGTGGCAGCGGCCGCCTCCACGGCGGCCACCACCTCGGCCAAGGTCGTTGCGCCGTGCACGTTGAGCCGGCTGAGCGAGGCTGTGTAGCCGAGCGGATGGAAGTGGGCGTCGCCCAGGCCGGGGACGATCGTGGATCCCGGGTGGGCGACCTCGGCCAGCCCTGGCCGAGCCAACTCGGCCCGGTTGCCGACCCGGACCACCAGCCCATCGCTGATCTCGATGGCATCCCCGATGAGACCCGACGCTGTGCGTACCCGGTCGGCAGTGACCAGATGGGATGCCATCAGGCCCAGCCGCCCCGGCTACTGGCGGCGGTCAGTCCCACTGTTCGGCGTTCTGCCACTGCTCGTCGGGGACCAGGTCGACCTCGATCTCCCGGTTGTCGTTTGCCTCTCGCCAACCGGTCAATGCCTCCTCGACTTCATCACTGACGCCGACATAGAGGTGGACTGTCTGCTCGCCGTCACCGACCGCGGTCCCCAACAGCACACCGTTCGGGCCGAGTCGGACCAGGAGGTCGGCGACCACCGAGTCGAGGCGTTTCTGCTCGAGGGGGACCGGGAGGCCGTCCTCGTCGGTCGTGAGGGCGTTGATGGTGACCTCGGCGTAGATCGGTTTGTCGAGGTGGTCGATCCACTTCACGGCGCGGTTCACCTGGGCGAGCACCGCACCGTCGTACTGGTCATCGACGCGTTCCCATCCCTCTCCGTCCGATTCGTCCGCGAACTTCTCGAAGGTGGAGCGAGCCGTGAAGATGGGCGCACCGCCAGGGAGTTCATCGACAGTCGTGAGGATCCCGAGCCAGCGTTCGACTGCGTCCTCGCCGAGGGTTGCATCGAGGATGTGCATGGCGGCGTCGGAGGCCGAGTCGTCATCGAGATCCGCGAACGCCGGGTGGGAGGTGGTGATGTCCAGGCGCTGGTAGAGGAGATCCTCGCTGGCGGCGAACCGCGTCTCCGACGGGTCGATCTCGACCCCGCCGAGGTCGAACGGCGTGAGCCCGAACGGGAGACGCGACGGGTGGTGCTCCCATCGGTCGTCGTTGGCCGGTCCCATCCGACGCCACAGTTCGGCGATCAGGCGCAGCAGGCGAGTGCCGCCCGAGACGAGGTTGAACGACTGGGGGGCCTCGATGCCGCCGGTGATCTGCCAGTTCAATTCGGGGTGGATCCGCCAGACCCGCTCCTCGATCTCCTCGATCGTGTCCTCGTCGAGTCCACCGTCGGCGATCTCGATGACGACCTGGTCGCGGATGCTCGCCCACCATTCCCAGAATTCGGCGATTGCGTCTTGGAACACGGGCGCAGGCTAGGGGTTGCCGGCCGAGTGTGCCGACGGCCGACCACCCGGTGCCGAACGGTCCCCCGTGGAGCCGGGCGACATTCGTCGGTCCGGTATCCTCGCTGGACCGTGGTGGATCGAGACATCGAGAGCCGTGCGTTCGGCGTGCGACCTGTGCTTGCGGCGTGGTGGCTGGGGATCGGGATCGACCTGTTCTTCAATGCCGGCCTCTTCGCGTCCCTGTTCGACCAGGCCACGGAACCGGGACTGCTCGCCGACGACGTTCTCTTTCGACGGGTCCCGGTGAGCTACGGCGCCCTGGCGGTGGCCGTGCTCGCTCTCGGCTGGCTGTGGGACCGGCTGGGGGTTGACGACTGGAGGCGAGGCGCCTTGCTCGGGGCCGGGGCCGGGGTGGTGGCAGCGGGCCTGGGGATCATCAACGTGTGGACCGCCATCGAGATGAGCGGCATCTTCGTGGGTGCCGGCGCCCTCGTGCAGGTGGTCGAGTTGACTGCGATCGGCGCGGTGCTCGGTGGGTCGCGGTCGGGCGCGGGGGTTCCACGACTGCGGTGGGTGGTGCTGGCGGGCTTGGGTGCGGCCGTTCTCGGGATCGTCTTCCAGAACGTCACGTGAGGGGTCTGACGACTACGCGCGCCACCCGTCCAGGCAGGCCCGGAGCCCTGCAATCGTTCGCTCGCCCCCGGCGATGAACATCGCCTCCTCGAGTCCGGCCGGCTCGCCCCGGAGGTTGATGACGTCTCCACCGGCCTCGCGGACAAGGAGGATCCCTGCGGCGACGTCCCAAGGCTTGACTCCCGCAGGTAGCCCCGGTTCCATGTAGCCGTCGACGGTCCCGTTCGCCACCCACGCCAGGTCGAGGGCTGCGGCACCGAAGCGACGTATTCCGCGGCAGGTTTCGAGCATCCGGGCTGTGAAGTCACCGTAGACGTCGGCCTTCTCCCGACGGTCGTAGGGATAGCCGGAGGCGATCACCGACTCGTCCGTCGGTCGATCGGTGACGTGCAGGCGTTGGGATCCCAACCAGGCCCCTTCGCCGGCAACTGCTCGGTAGGTGAGCCTGCGGGTGACATCGACGACCACGGCCACCCGGGGGACGCCCGCGACCCAGAGCGCGATCGAGACGCCGGTGTGGTCTATCCCGTGAACGAAGTTGACGGTCCCGTCGAGGGGGTCGATCACCCACAGGCGGTCATGGTCGAGGTCCCCGCCCGACTCCTCGGCAAGCACGCCATCGGTCGAGCGCATCTCGGCCAGCACGTCGAGGATCGCCGCCTCGGCAGCCTTGTCGGTCTCGGTGACGGGATCAACCGCGCTCTTGAACGTGGCCTCTCGGCTCGTGGCGGCGCGAATGACCTCGGCTGCCCGTTCGCCCGCCGTGATGGCAACGTCGATGTCTCGCATGGACCGGAAAGGGTACTTGTGCTGGTCGGGCCCGAGCCCGGGCCCGAGCTCGAGCTCTGTGCTGACGCGGACGCGGGCGCTGGGTCCTACCCTTCCCCGGTGCTTCCCCTGCTCTCGGTGCTCGTCGCCGCAGTCCTGATGATCCTCGCGTTTCCGCCCTACGGCGTTCTGTTCCTGGCGGTGCCCGCGCTGGCAGTGCTCGCATTCGGCGTCGTGCGTTTGGAGACAGGGCGGGTTGCCGCGTTCGCCGGTGGCCTCTTCGGGTTCGTGTTCGTCGGCGGCCTCATGATCTGGATTCGCAACCTCACCGTCGGGTTGGCCGATGCCGCATGGCTGATGCTGGGGGCGTTCCACGTGCCCGCTTTTGCCTGGTTCGGGTGGCTCGCACATCGGGTCGGGAAGGAACGACCGGGAATCCGAATTCCGGTAACCGTGGCTGGCTGGGCCTCGGTGTTCGCCATCCTCCGTTGGCTTCCCGTGTTCTCGCTCGAGTGGGCAGACCCCGGGTACTCGATGGCTCCACTCGCGGCCGCCACCGATGTCTCGGCGGTAATCGGGGCGTCCGGGTGGACTGTCGTGCTGGCGCTTGCCTCCATGGGCCTTGTCCTGACGGCAGAGTCCCGCAATCCGCGCGCAGCGATGAACGGGCTCGGCCTGCTGGCAGTGGTCCTCGTCCTCGGGGCCACTGTGGATCTCGGCCCCGACGGGCCCGACTACCGGTTGGCGATCGTCCAGGGCAACTCGCCATGTGCGCGGGTGGGCTGTGTCGACGAACGGAGGCTCATCACCGAGGGCCACCTCGATCTCACTCGGACACTCCCGGCTGGCGAGTACGACCTGGTCGTGTGGGCCGAGTCGTCGACTGGGTTCACCACCGACGCCCTCACCAACCCGGAGTGGGCAGAGGCGATCGGGGCCGAGGCCCGTCGCATCGATACCTTCCTCCTGCAGGGAACCGATCGGCCGGTGGGGAGCGACGGGTTCGTGAACGCCAACCTCCTCTTCGATCGATCGGGTACCCCGGTCGCCGAGTACCGAAAGCAGCATCCCGTTCCGTTCGGTGAGCGGGTGCCCTGGCGGAGCGTCTTCGGGGGCTTGGACGGGATGCGGGCCAGCGACATGGTGTCGGGGGAGGGCCCGGTGGTCTTCGACCTCGACGGCGTGAAGGTCGGTTCGGTCATCTCCTTCGAGGGAGCGTTCGGCCGATATGCCAGGGAACATGCCGCCCTCGGCGCGCAACTGCTGGTCGTGGCGACCAACGAATCGTCCTACGGAGAAGGGGCCGCGGCCGACCAACTGATCTGGATGACCCGGATGCGCTCGGCTGAGCTCGGGCTTCCCGTTGTGCATGCCGCGATCACCGGGGCTTCGACGATCATCCAGGATGGCGTCCCCGGGGAGGTCTCGGGCCTGTACGAACAGGCGATCATCGAGGGAACGGTACGCCTTCGCGACACGGAGCCAACGCCGTACGCGAGGTATGGGGACTGGTTCACCGCACTGGCGATGCTCATCGGCGGATCGCTGTGGGTCATGACCGAGGTCCGGCGGTTGAGCCCCGGCGCCCACCTCTAGACGAGCCGCACCCCGGAGCCCGATTCGACCTCGCCGATGTGGCGGGCCGGGTGACCGTGGCGGGCGAACCGTTCGATGACGTCGTCGACCACCCCCGGGCTGGCAACGGCCACGTACCCGATCCCCATGTTGAAGGCGCCGAACCGATCGAGGTCGTCGAGGTCGCCGTGTTGGGTGAGCCACTCGAAGATCTCCGGCGGGTGCCAGGTCGAACGCCGGATCACAGCGCCCAGGCCACCTGGTAGCACCCGGGGAACGTTGCCGACCAATCCTCCCCCTGTTACGTGGACGAGTCCATGGACCCCTCCGAGGCGAGCCACCTCCACCGCAGCCAGGCTGTAGACGACCGAGGGGGAAAGGAGCACCTCGCCGAGGGGAGTGCCGTTGAAGTCGGTTCCCAGGTCGAGGCCTCCGATGATGCGTCGGACGAGTGAGAACCCGTTGGATCGGAGGTTGGGGCTCGTCACACCGACGAGGACGTCGCCCTCCACGACGAGATGAGCGCCGAGTTCACTCCCAGCCTCGACCACCCCGAGGGCGGTCCCGGCGAGGTCGAACTGATCGACGTCCATGACGCCCGGGTGTTCGGCGGTTTCGCCGCCGACGAGGGCACAGCCGGCCAGGCCACATGCTCGTGCCACCCCTTCGACGATGCTGGTCTCCCGCTCGGGGCTCAGCTTCCCCACCGCGATGTAGTCGACGAACGCGATCGGTTCGGCTCCGACCGCGGCGAGGTCATCGGCGCACATGGCTACGAGGTCCTGGCCGATCGTGTCATACCGGCCGAGTTGGCGAGCGATCTCGAGCTTGGTGCCCACACCGTCGGTGGAGAGCATGAGGACGGGGTTTTCGTACCCAGTCGGGATGCGGACCCCGGCTGCAAAGCCCCCGAAGCCACCCACGACTCGGTCACCCCAGGTTGCGGTGACTGCCGGCCCGATCCGCCCGACGACTTCGTCGGCGGCCCGTATGTCGACCCCCGCGGAGCGGTAGGCCTCACTCACGCGGGTTCCAGGGAGAACTTCGTGAGGCCGACGGGCACGTCGGTCGGATAGACGCCGGAGAGACAGGCGGTGCAGAATCCCCGGTCGGCCGAGCCGGTGGCGTCGAGGAGGCCGGCGAGGCTGAGGTAGCCGAGGGTGTCGGCATCGACATGTTCGGCGATCTCGTCAACCGTCATCCGGGCCGCGAGGAGCCGGGAGACGTCCGAGGTGTCCATCCCGTAGAAGCACGGGTGCCGATAGGGCGGCGACGAGATGCGGAGGTGCACCTCCTTCGCCCCGGCTTGGCGCACCATGGCGACGAGCTTCTGCGTGGTGGAACCGCGCACGATCGAGTCGTCGACGAGGACGACCCGTTGGCCTTCGAGGGTCGATCGGATGGGGTTCAGCTTCACCCGGATACCGCGATCTCGGAGGAGCTGGGTCGGTTCGATGAAGGTGCGGCCCACGTAGCGGTTCTTCACGAGGCCGTCGGCATAGGGGATACCGGACGCAGCCGAGAAGCCCTGAGCGGCGGGGATGCCCGACTCCGGGACCGGGACGACCACGTCTGCTTCGACGGGCTGCTCGGCGGCCAGGATGCGGCCCATCTGCAGGCGGGCGCCGTGGATGTAGCGGTCGTGGAGTCGCGAGTCGGGACGGGCGAAGTACACGAACTCGAACACGCACAAGCGGGGTGAGGTTGTTTCGAAGGGGAAGAAGCTCTCCACGCCCTCCGCGCTGATCTCGACCATCTCGCCGGGTTCGACCTCCCGCACGAACTCGGCACCAACGATGTCGAGCGCGGCTGTCTCCGAGGCGAGCACCCACCCCGACTCCAGCTTGCCGAGGCAGAGCGGTCGGAAGCCGTGTGGGTCGCGGACACCGATCACATGCCGCTGATCCATGATGACCAGTGAGAAGGCTCCTTCGAGGCGGGGGAGGAGCCCGGTGAGCGCCTGCTCGAGTCGGAACTCGGGCCCGAACAGCTCGGCCTTGCGGGCGAGGTGCTCGATGAGGACTTCGCTATCGGTGACGTCATCGAGGTTCACCTCGGCTGCCAGGTCGACGGTGTTCGTCAGGTTGCCGTTGTGGGCGAGGGCGAGGGAGCGATCCCCGACCTGGCGGAACACCGGCTGGGCGTTCTGCCACTTGGGGGAACCGGTCGTCGAGTAGCGGGTGTGGCCGATGGCCAAGGACCCCCCGAGGGCAGCCAGGATCTCCTCGTTGAAGACCTGGGGGACCAACCCGAGTTCCTTGAACACCGTCGCCGTCTCGCCGTCGGATGCGCAGATCCCGGCGCTTTCCTGGCCGCGATGCTGGAGGGCGAACAGCCCGAAGTAGGTCAAGAGGCTGGCGTCGGCGCCTGGCGAGTAGACGCCGAACACGCCACACGCCTCGCCGGGTCTACCGTCGTCGTCGAGCACGACCCCGAGGGTAGTCGCTGCTGGTGGCCTTCCCGGACTCCATCGCTGGGCCGTCGGAGCGGGTGGGAAGGCAGGGGCGCTACCCTTCGGCCCATGGCAGATGTGTTGCTCATTGCGGATGACTCGCAGGTCCGGGACGATGTCGAGGCCGCGTTGGCCGGGCCTCGTTCGCGGGTGGTGACGGTCGCCGACCCCAGGACCGCTGTTCGGCGGGCGAAGGAGATCCAACCCACGTCGATACTCATCGACCTCCAGGTCGGATCGATGGGTGGGATGGCGATCGTGCGGGCCTTCAAGGATGCTTTTGGAGTCGGCGGAGTGGCAGAGGTCCCCCTCGTCATGCTCCTCGATCGCAGCGCCGATACGTTCCTTGCCGACCGGGCCGGGGCGAGTGCATGGGTCGTGAAGCCCTTCACCGCCCAGGATCTGCGGGCCGTGATGCCCTCGGAGTCAGCGGTCTGAGGTGACTGCCTTCCAGGCAGGGCTCGTCGCCGTGCTCGGCCTCTGTTTCTTTGCGTCTGGCTTCCTCTCCGGTTCCGAGACCTCGGTGGTCGCCCTCCCGCGGGAACGCCTCGACCAACTCCGGTCCCAGGGTCGGCGGGGCGAGCGGTTGGTGGCCCTCGCCGAGGATACCGAGGGCACGATCGGGACGATTCTGGTCGCCAACAACTTCGTCAACATCCTCGCTGCCACCATCGCAACCGTGCTGGCGACCGACCTGATCGGTGAGCCGCTCGGACCGATCGTCGCCACGTTCGGGATGACTGCTGTCATCCTCGTGTTGGGTGAGATCACGCCCAAGACGATGGCGTCGCGATCGCCGGAGTCCTACGGCCTCTTCGCGGCCCTTCCGCTCTACTGGCTGAGTCGGCTCCTGAAACCCGTCTCGAAGGTGTTCATGGGTGTGAGTCGGTGGTTGCTTCGGATGACGCCCTGGAAGGAGTCGGCCGGCCCCGACGTCACCGAGGACGACGTGCGGTCGCTCTCAGCCCTCGGGGTTGCTGCCGGAGGAATCGGGCAGGAGGCGCATGCGATCATCGACGCCCTGTTCGTCGCCGCCGACCGGTCGGTGCGTGAGGTGATGACTCCACGCGTCGACGTCGTGTCTGTCCGGCTTCCTCTGGAGCTCGGGCAGATCCGCGAGGTCGTGGAGCAGACGGGCTACTCGCGTTTCCCGGTCCTCGGTGAAGCAGGATCGCTCGACGACCTCGTTGGCGTGCTCTACGTCAAGGACGTCGTTCGCGCAGGTGAAACCGTCGATTCCGATGCACTACGCGCACTGGTGCGCACGCCACAGTTCGTCCCCGAGTCCGCAGCACTCCTCGACGTGCTTCGTGACTTCCGAGCCAGGCGGACCGGCTTTGCGGTCGTGCTCGACGAACATGGCGGATTCGACGGCCTGATCACGGTCAAGGACCTCGTCGGCGAACTCATCGGTGACATCCAGGACGAGCATGACGCTGGACCCCCCCTCCTCGAGGCGCTCGAAGACGGGGTGTGGCTGGCCGATGGCCGGATCCCGTACGAGGACATCGAAGAGGCCCTGGGGGTCTCTCTCTCCGACGGGCCCTATGCCACGATTGCCGGGCTCTTTCTCGCCGAGCATGGTTCCATCCCCTTCGAGGGGGAGAGCGAAGTCATCGACGAATTGCGCCTGACCGTCGATCGCATGGACCGCAATCGGATAGCGGTGGTTCGTATCGAGCGATTCAACGGCTGAGCGCCGCCGACCAGCGAGAACTCCCGGTCAGGATCCGGCGGTGGCGATGCTTCGCTTGCGGTCCTGCTCGGTGAGGCCGCCCCAGATGCCATAGGCCTCCCGGAGGCCGAGCGCGTACTCCTGGCAGGGTTCGAGCACGGTACAGACTTGGCAGATCGCCTTGGCCCGGGTCTCCCGCCGTTCCCGTTCTTCCTTGCGTTCGAAAACGGTGGGAGGGAAGAAGAGGTGGGCGTGGTTGCCCCGACACATACCTTCGACTTGCCAATCGGACATGACCGCCACGCCGGACTCCTCCACCTGAGCGACACCTTGTGTCTCGGGAACGTAGCACCCGACCTCCGGGCTGTCTAGGGGAATCCGCCGGTGGGGGAGGCATTCTTGTGATTCGCCATGTGTCGCGGACCGGGCGACCGGCCCTCGAAGAGCCTGCTGCGACCGCCGGGTCTCGCCCGGTTCCGCTTGCCGGCTCTCAGCCCCTATCCTCACAACGCAATCGGGACGTGGCGCAGCATGGCAGCGCGCAGCGTTCGGGACGCTGAGGTCGTCGGTTCAAATCCGACCGTCCCGACTCAGACACCACGGGCCGCCCTTCGGGGCGGCCCTCTGGTTTGGGGGCCGATTCCACCGGGCGTCCGTCGCGCTCGTCAAGCGAGGCCCCGCCCGCGATCCTGCTCGCGGCGAGGAAGGAATCGGTCGCCAAGACGGTTGGCGGCTTGGCGGCCGGCTTCGGTGGTGGCTTGGGCGTAGATGGCCAGGGTGAGGCGAGGGTCGGTGCGGCCGAGTCGGGTTTGAGCAGTCTTGAGGTCAACGCCTTCGTGTACGAGTCCGGTGATGGTCCTGATGGACTTGGATCGAGGCACCCTCGCCAAGATCGACCGGAAGATGCTCTCCGGACTCGACCACGAAGGAAGCTGGCAGATGGTTCGGGTGCCGGTTTCGGATGCGTGTGGTCGACTTGGCGACGCTACTGCGGCGTACTGGGAGTGTCGATGGGGCGTGGCGTTGGCGTCCTCGTCGCCCACGAGCTCGGCGCTCTCACAGAAGTGGACGCCGACGGTGGAGCGGTGTTCGCTTCGGAGCTAAAGCGACAACTCGTTGCCAGGTCTGAGGACCTCGACGCTCGAGAACGCCGTCTGGACGAAAAGAGCGGTCGCTGAGAGCATCGCAGCGGTTGCTACGGGCCAAGACCATCCCACTGGACCGGGCGGATCGATTCGAGAGTCGGCCGGCAACGACCCCTGCCCGTGTGCTTCGGGCTTCAAGTACACGCGGTGCCATGGCAACTGATCTGCTACCGAGAGTGGGATACGAATGTGTCCGGGATTGCCGGTTATGTGTGGATTAGGGCCGCCCTCGGCTACATCTCCGTCTCGTAGGCGTCGATGAAGGCGTGGACGAGCTTGTCTCCTTCGTCGCTCATGGGCGTTTGCCTCCTGGGCGTGATGCTCTCGCCGCCCATGACCAGCTCGCTCATATTCCTTGACAAGAATATGTCAGTGGCCTACGTTGCACACCATGAATGCCAGCACGTTCGCGGCCCTCGGAGAGCCGAACCGTCTTCGCATAGTGGAACTTCTCCGCAGCGAACCCCTCGCAGTCGGCGAAATTGCCGAAAGCTTGGATATTCGCCAGCCCCAGGTATCAAAACACTTGCGGGTACTGCGAGATGCGGGAGTAGTTACCGCCGAGCATGTGGCACGTCAGCGCATCCACCACCTCCAATCAGAACCGTTCGAAGATATCGCAAGTTGGGTCGATTCTTTTGAGCGACTCTGGGAAATGCGTCTCGACGGACTCGCAGAACATCTCGCCCAACGAAAGGAAAACCGCCCATGATCACCCGACTTTTCTCAAAGAAGAAAGAGATCGTCTTCGATCGCAGGTACCCCGCCTCCATCCAAGATGTTTGGGATGCCTGGACGCAATCGGACCAGCTCAGTCAATGGTGGGGTCCTGACAAAACAGAGATCGTCGAATGCAACATCGACGCGAATGTCGGTGGTTCCATCTACATCGTCATGGAGGCAGGCGAGGAGATGGGCAAGTACCAGGGCACCCGCTGGCCAATGTCGGGCACTTTCACAGAAGTGAACGAACCGACGGGGTTGTCTTACGACGCCCAGTCATGGACCGAAGGCGACAAAGACACCACCACTATCGAACATACCAACGTGTTGACGTTGGCAGCCGACGGCGACCAAACCGCTGTGACTCTCCGCGTGTCGATCACCTCGATCGGGTCTGGAGCCAGGATGGCGGCCTTCGGAATGAAGTGGGGATACAAGGCGCAGCTCGACAAGCTCGAAGAGCATCTCAAAAGATAACGATGCCCAGAATCAAGGAGAAACAGATATGAGCGGAAACCAGGGGGTGAAGGCTTCAAGCGGATTCACGGGCGCAGAGCGAGAGGCCATGCAACAACGCGCCGCTGAACTACGTGCCGAACGAGGCGGCAACAAGAAGGCGGACAACCTGCAGGCGACCCTGGATGCCATCTCGGCGATGCCCGACAGCGATCGACAAATCGCCGAACGCATCCACGCCACAGTTCTTCGCGTGGCTCCACACCTCCTTCCCAAGACCTGGTACGGCATGCCCGCCTACGCAGACGGCAAGGATGTGGTCTGCTTCTTCCAGGCGGCCGACAAGTTCGACAGTCGATACGCCACCTTCGGCTTCAACGACCAAGCGCAACTCGACAATGGAGCCATGTGGCCCACATCGTTCGCGATAACGGCGTGGACCGAAGCCGTTGGAGACAGGGTCGAGGAACTGGTCCGCAGCGCGACCAAGTGAAAGACGCATGCTCCTATTGCTGTACGCAACCGGCTTTGGCTCTTGGCCCGATCGGAGTCAGGGTTGCTCGGGCCGCTCTTCGTGGCGGCCCTCTGGTCTAAGGCCGATTCCATCGCGCGTCCGTCGCGCGTCAGGCGAGTCAACCGGCGGGAATGAGGCACCTCCGGCCGAGACAGACAACGGTGCGGGGACCCGCGGCTGAACCCACGCTCCTCGGCATGGACGACTTGCGTTGTGCTTGTTGGTGCTCAGGTCCTTCGCCGGCATGGAGACAGAGAAGGTATGGGATCGTGAGCGCTCTCGCTTCTTCGGTCCCGACCTGCAAAGGGCTGTGTATCGGAAGCTGCTGCTCCTTGCCCCCGTTGGCAGCTGCGATGTCCTCCTCATGGTGATCAGCGGGCGGCCGATCGCCGCCAAGTTCCTTGAACCCGCCCGTCGTCCCAGGCTCGAGACAGGCTGATACCTGGTCTAGCGGGCCCTATCAGGCCTTCGAATCTGCTCCCTGGTTGGAGGCTTCCAACCTGCAGACCGAATCGCATGGGCGACGGCCCACCCGCCAACGAAGAGGACGGTCGTGGCGAAGGCCACGGTCACCCGCCACCTCGGGGTGAGGACGGGTCCAGGCGTGACCTCGGTGAGCGCAATCTCGGCCACCAGCATGAACAAGAAGAAGACGATCGGAAGGGAAACCACCCGCCAACGGCCGATCCGGCGTGCCAGCAACGGGATCTCATCGGCGAGGAGCCTTCCGAACGAGTCCGGGACCCGATCCGGTTTGCCTTGATCTCTGGCGAGCGCTTGACGGGCGCCCATGTACGCAGCAAGGACGTAGTACAGCAAGCTCGAAACCCTAGTTCCCGCCCATGGATGCACCCAGACGACTGACGCGACCTGAGCCCATCGCAACCCGTCAGGGCGAGCCCGCCGCCGGTGTATGGTCCCTCACGGCGTAGAGGTCCTTCACCGAGGGCATCGGCGGCTAGACGGTCGAGCTGAACTCTTCGGCCGGGCTCAACAACTGGTGGAGGGACAGCGGGTGGTTCCTGGCAATCTCCCGTCTCGAGCGGCCGATCGTGACGCCTTCGAGAACGAGTCGTGGCGTGGCGACCCAGACCGTCAGTCGGGCTCCAGTGTTTCCTGCAATCGGGCTACCGCCCACTCCATGTGGCCTTCCATCGCTTCTCGGGCGGCCTCGACGTCACCTTCTGCGATCGCCCGAAATATCGGATCATGCTGGTCTGCCGACGCCGCCACTCCAGTTGCTGCGGTAACCCGTGTCATCCAAACGCCGAGCAGAGACCGGATGCTCGCATTGACGAGTGAGAGCGCCTCGTTGTTCGCCGCTTCTGCAATGAGCAGGTGGAACGCCTTGTCGGCCTCCGTAAGTTCTCCGACGTCATCGCCAGCTGCGTGCATCCGGTCCAGCTCACGTCGGAGCTTGGCGAGGTCCGACTCATCGCGCCTTTCTGCGGCGAGCCCGGCGAACAAGACCTCGAGATGGCGGCGAGCCTCGATCAGGTCAAGAGTCTCCTTGGCGCCAAGTAGGAGCCCCCACTCGATCACCTGAGGTAGCAGATCTGACTCAGAAGACATCAGGTATGTGCCGTCACCCTGCCGAACTTCGACGAGACCAAGCAGCTCAAGCGACTTGATTGCCTCCCTGACAGCTGAGCGACCGATGCCGAACGCCTCTGCGAGCTTCCTCTCCGAGTCGAGCCGATCGCCCGGATGGAAATGGCCAGCTAGTACGTAATCGAGGAGCTTCCGTGTGACCTGCATCGTAGAGGTCTCACGGCGCGTCAATCCCAGGGATTTCAGAGCTGTCGCTCGGTCCGTCATGGGACTGTGTTCGGTCTGCTCTAGGGGATTCATGCAGCCTCTTTGGAATCCTTAGGATCTCTGTCTCTCGTGGTGTGGTGTCCGGCTTGCCTCGGTCGGCCCACCGGTCAGCCATCTCGCTAGTTTAGCCTATCCAAGGCTGAGTCACGCTTGGCTCCATACAGGTCGACCGGTCGACCTGTATGGTATGGTGGTGGTTCCGCGTGGAATAGAGGAGATCGGAGGAAGGTGCGTTCAATGAGGGAAGAGGCGGTGTGTGGCGGGGTGATGAGGTTCATCGGCGCGGCTCACGTGCTGGGTGACCTTACGTGCGAAGCCGAAACGCCCCATGGTTCGTCCCGCTTTCGAGGTCCCGGCAGAGACCGTGATTGCGCTTGGTACCGCCGTCTCGGAATGCCCACGACGATTGGTGGGGCTGCCGAGTCGATTCGTGATTGGGTTCCATTAACCAAGGCCAGTCGGATCCTCGACGAGTCGACATTGGAGCGCGGAGAGTGATTGCCTCGATGAACCAAGAGAGCGAATGATGGAAAGCGAGGATTGAATGCGCCTGGTGACGTTCCGGAAGGGTGGACTCGTCGGAGTTGGTGTCCATGTTTCGGCCGGGGTGATTCCCACCCGATACCGAGACATGATCGACCTACTCGGTGACGGGGAACGCGGCCTTCAACATGCAGCGGAAGTCGCAGAACTCGGGGAGGCTTCCGCCATCTCACCGGATCGGATCCTCGCGCCGATCCCCCGGCCGCAAAAGATCTTTGCATCCGGTCCAAACTTCCTCAAGCACCTGGAAGAAGACCCCGATGCCATCCTCAGCGACGAGCAGTTCTTCTTCTCGAAGCTACCGAGTTCGGTTATCGGACCGGACGAGCCGATCCAGATCCTCCGTGACGACCTCGAGACTGACTACGAAGTAGAACTGGGCATCGTCATCGGTCGCGAAACGCGTTTCGTTGCGCCAGAGGATGCAATGGCCGCCGTGGTGGGCTATACGGTGTTGCACGATGTGAGCTCCCGATGGATCCAACTGAAGGATGAGCAGATCACCCTCGGCAAAGGCCTCGACACCTACTGTCCGATGGGTCCGGCCCTCGTAACCGTCGATGAGATACGCGATCCGCATGACCTGCGGATGAAGATGACTCTCAACGGCCAGGTCATGCAGGACGAGACGACCGCCGAGATGAGGTTCTCGATACCGGAGATGGTCTCCTACCTGAGTGAGATCGTGACCCTTGTGCCCGGCGATGTGATCACCGGCGGTTCCCCGGACGGGATTGGCCTCTACCGAGATCCCCCCGTTTTCCTGCAAGCCGGGGATGTGGTGACGGCATCCATCGAGGGGGTTGGAGAACTGACAAACCCAGTCATTCGTGCTCCTCGTCAGCTGTCCGACCGTTACTTCTACAGGCAGGCATATGACTGATACCCCCGTCGGCAGACACATGACCGAGCCGAGACCCGGCGGCCCGCAAGAACCGGGGACGCCCGATGCCTGTCAACCAAGCCGCACGGACGGTGCGAGGCTTCCTGGGGATGGCTGCTGTTGATGGGACGGCTTTCGGGCAAGGTGGCCCTCGTGACGGGTGCTGGAAGTGGAATCGGCCGGGCGGTTGCCTTGGGATTCGCCAGGGAGGGAGCGAATGTCGCCTTGTTGGGCCGACGCCGCGAGCCACTTGACGAGACGGCGTCGATGGTCAACGACGCAGCAGGGGAGCTTCTCGCCGTGGTTGCCGATGTCTCGGTCGAGCAGGAGGTATCTGACGCGTTCGACCGATGCCGAATGTCCTTTGGTCGGCTGGATGTGGTTGTCGGTGTTGCAGGGATCGAACTGATGGGCGATGGCGACGGACCTGTTCACCAGTTGGGTCTCGACAGTTGGAGGCGCACGATCGACGTGAACCTGACCGGGATGTTTCTGACGTGCAAACACGGCGTTCGCTCGCTACTCGAATCCGGCGGCGGAGGCTCGGTGATCATCACCGGCTCGCCGTGCGGACTTGAGGGTTCGTGCCGTGCCGAACATGCCTATAGCGCCAGCAAAGCGGGTACCCACGGACTGGTTCGGGTGATGGCCGCCGAGTACGCGAATCACGGGATCCGTGTCAACTGTGTCATTCCCGGATTCATCGACACCCCGCTCACCAGCGCTACCACTGATGATCCCGCTCTTCTGAAGGCATGGCTTGCAGACATCCCGCTGGGTCGGGTTGGCCGCCCGGAGGACTTGGTTGGTGCCTTTGTCCTGCTTGCCTCCGACGAGTCGGCCTATATGACCGGCTCATTCATCACTGTCGATGGCGGGATGACAGCAGTCTGAAGGAATTGGAGTAGTCATGAGCGAAAACGTGAGAGTCGCGGTTGTGGGGGCTGGAGCGATGGGAAGCCTCTACGGCGCGAAGTTCTCCGCTGCGGGGAACGAAGTGTTGTTTGTAGATGTCGACACGTCAACGGTGGACGCGATCAATGACCAAGGCCTGACCATCGTCGGTCCGGATGGGTCGGCCGATCACTTCCGGATACCCGCCACTTCCGATCCGACCGGAATGGACCCAGCAGACATCATCCTGTTCCAGATCAAGGGTTTTGCGACGGCTGCAGCGGCAAAGCTTGCGAGGCCCATTGTCGGACCAGAATCCGTGGTGCTCACACTGCAGAATGGTGTCGGCAATGAGGAGACGCTGCGTGTCGCCTTCCCCGATACACCGCTTGTCATTGGGGTCTCGATGCATAGTGTGACGGTTCTTGCGCCTGCCCAACGGCACCACACGGGTATCGGCGAGACGAAGCTCGGACCCGCCGAAGAGCAATGGTACGACCATGCTGACCGGGTCGCAGCCTGTCTCCGACCGTCCGGTTTCGAGGTCCTCGTCAAGCACGCGTCCGACATCCACGTCGACATCTATGCGAAATGGGTACTGAGCTGCGGCGCGCTTCCCGTCACCTCCTTGACTGGGCTTGACGACTCCTCGACAAACCGTCACGAGGACGTGCTGGCGATCATGGACGAGATAATCAGAGAAGCATGCGCGTTGGCGGCTGCAGCGGGACACCTCCTCGATGCTGAGGAGAGGGTGGCCTACACCCGGAGCTCCTTCAGAACGGCGGGAGGCAAGGCCAGCATGTTGCAGGACATCGAAGCCGGGAGGCGTACCGAGATCGATTTCATCAATGGGGCAGCCGTCCGTCTTGCTGACCAATATGGAATCGCAGCACCGCTCAACCGAGCCATGTACGCCCTGGTCAAGGGGCGGGAGGCAGCTATGAGGGAGGGATCGTGACAACCAGACTTCGGTTCCTGGGAGCTTCCGGTTTCGAGGTTGTGGGTCCGGCCGTCCGTTTGCTGTTCGATCCGTTCTTGCGTCACAATCCGGTTGCTCCCACTACGCCCGAGGAGATCGAAGCTCCTGACCTGATACTCGTCAGCCACGCTGCGTGGGATCACCTGGGTGACGCGGCGGAGATCGCCAAGAGAACGGGCGCTCCAATCATCTGCCCTGCCGATGTCGCCGAACTGATGTATCAGGAGGGCGTGCCTTCAGACCAAGTCAGAGCCACGATATGGGGTGTGTGTTACGAGTTCGGCGAGATAGCCGTAAGGCCTGTCGAGAACCATCACTGGACGTCGGCCACGTTGCGCAACGGGCAGTTTGTGCCCGGAGTGCCTCTTTCCTTCATCGTCGAGACGGAGCCCGGAGTCCGGGTCTACCACTTTGGGGATACCGCCCTCTTTCCTGGAATGAAGATGATCGGGGAGCTCTACGGTCCGACCGTCGGGATTCTTGGATGCGCTCAGATTGAGAACCTCCCTGACCCGGGAGCAGGCCGTATCCTCACCGGGGAGATGAACCCCGACGAAGCCGCTCGAGCGGCGGAATGGCTGCGCCTGCGCCATGTCATTGCCACCCACTACATGGAACCCGGCCCGGAAACCGAGGAGCTGAGGCGGAGGACGCCCCTATACGACTCAACCGGTGAGCGTGTGGTGCACATTCCCAGAGCCGGCGACGTGATCGAAATCGAACCTATACCGGGCGACCACTTGTCTCTGACCTGGGGTGCTACCTCCGAGGAATGGGATCACTCCTACCGTCCTTCCATGGCACCGGGAGAGGTTCCGACCTGAGCCGCCTGTCGTCGTTGTCGGGATCTGTACCGATTCCGGGAAGAGTCCCGACCGTTGGATCGCGGGTTCCCCTTCCCGCGGTCGATCACCACCCCATCTGAAAGCCCAAGGGGATTAGCCATGCGATAGGGTCTAGTCCCCGGTCGTTGATTGGTCGACCGGTTGATCAATAACCCCCCACTTGGCTACTGTACCCAACATGAGGGCAGCAGTCACCGAGTCCCAACGAACGATTCGATTCGTTGATACTCCTGTCCCGGAGCCAGCCGCCGACGAAGCCCTCATCGCGGTCGAGCGGGTCGGAATATGCGGATCGGATGTCCAACTGTATCTGGGCAACGATCCCTACTGCACGTATCCGCTGATCCAGGGTCATGAGTTCTCAGGCTTGATATCCGGGCTCCACCAGTCCTACACGGGCGATCTACGAGTGGGCGATAGAGTCGCGGTGGAGCCGTTGGTGGCGTGTGGTCGGTGCTATGCCTGCGTGAGCGGCCGACCGAACTGTTGTGAGCATCTGGAAGTGATCGGTGCTCACCGAGACGGAGCCCTCCGGGAGCAGATCAACGTGCCTGTGAGCTCGGTCTACCCGGTAGGGGACCTCGATGCCGACTTGGCGGCGCTGGTCGAGCCGATATCGATTGGGTGCCACGCTGTGGAACGAGGAATGATCGGTCCAGAAGACCAGGTGGTGGTGTACGGCGCCGGTCCGATTGGCCAGGCTGTCATGGTCGCAGCTCGTGCCAAAGGAGCCCGCGTCCTGGTCGTCGACCTCTTCTCGTCCCGCCGCGAGCGTGCTCTTCGTCTTGGGGCGGATGCAGTTGAGGATGGTGCTTCAGAAGAACTCGGGTCGGTACTGAAGGAATGGACGAAGGGCCTTGGGCCGGGGGTGATCGTTGACGCCACCGGAGTACCGGCAGTGGTGGAGCAGGCGATTGCTCAGATCGCCAATTCGGGTCGCCTCGTACTCGTGGGCATATCGACGCGAAATCTGAGCGTGCCGCTCAATGACTATGTGCGAAAGGAGCTCACCGTGCTGGGCTCACGGAACAGCGTTGGGATCTTCCCCAAAGCCATTGCGTTGATAGGAGCCCATAGGGACCGGATCCGCGATCTGATAACTCACCGGTTCCCGTTGGAGCAGGTCCAGGAAGCCATTGAGTTTGCCATGAATCACCCTGACGAGACAGAGAAGGTGATCGTGGAGGTAGGGCAATGATGGTGGCCGCCTTCTCGCTATTGGGTGGCCCTCCCATATCAGCCTTCGATCCGACCCGTCTCGACCAATGTTGCCCAGAATGGCGTCATGTGCCCGGCCGATGGTGAAGCTGCCAAAGGTCCGACCATCCCGACACAGCCGTCATCCCGATATCGACGCCTCCGATGGGCCTTCTGTGAGTTCGACAAGAAGACCATGGGGCCGCTCCTCCAAGAAGCACACGAGGGTGCCGCGGCCCCCGAGGTATGGATCCCCCGAGAGCGCCAGCGCAATTGATTCGCTGAAGCATCGCACATCACCGACCTCAAAACAGACATGGTGCAACCCCTCACCGTGCTCGTTGAGATGTGTCATCAGCGACCCTTGAAGCAGCGGTTGCACCAGTTGCAACGTCGTGTCGCCGCACTCAAGGTAGAGCAGGCGGAATCGCCCGTCGGGATCGGTCCAGTCGGCACTCATCGACATGCCGAACTCCGACATGAACGTATCGCATGCCTTGTCGGCATCCACGACCAATACGCCAACATGATCGATTCTCTTGGCCATCAGTCGATTCATCTCTTGCTCGTTCAGGGCGCTGCCCTCCCATGCGATCTTTCGTGTTGGCCTTGGACCCTACTCAAGTGGCTGACCGGTCAACCATATCGTTTTCGGCGGATGAGAGCAAGCAAGTTGGGTTGGGCGCCGTCGAACGCGTTTCGGGCCGCCGTCCAGGCCGTACTCCATCGGGCATCGACTGACCTCGACCGCGGTCTCCAGCACTTATGCACTTGACAGCCTGGTCCGACGCCAAGTAGGGTTGGTTAACCGGTCAACCAATCAGATCGACAGATGTCAATACCTGGAGACGAACCGATGGCACCCACCCAGCACGACCCACTCGCTCAAGGAATCATGACCCGTCGGCACTTCTTGAGAATGAGTGGCGTCGCCGGCCTGTCGCTTGCCGCCGGCGGACTGCTCGCAGCCTGCGGAGACGGTACCGCCGGGACGACCGCCACCATTGCCGGCACGGCTGCTCCGGGCACGACTCCCGTTCTCGGCGGAGTTCTCGACCACTTCACTTATGAGGGTTACGACCTGGCCGGCTACGTCGATCCGTGGCTCACAGCAAGCGGCATCACACAGAACGTGAGCTTCATCGGGTCCCAAGCCGATGTCGAGGCCAAGTTGTTGAGCCCCTCCGGACGTGGCATCGACCTCACCTCTGCGAACCAATCATGGATAGCCAGCTATTTGGAATTCGGGATCGTTAGGCCGATTACGGTCGAGGAGGTTCCAAGTCTTGCCAAGCTCTACCCCCGGTTCCAAGAGTTTCCCTACAGAAACGATGACGGGACGTTCAACGCGGTGCCGTGGACATGGGGCCCCTTGGGGCTCACCTATTCGCCGGACCGTGTAGACGAAGAGCCAGAAAACTGGGACATCATGTTCGATCCCGCGTTCACGAATCGGGTCGTGATGCTCGACGATGGTTTGACCAACATGGGGCTGGCAGCGGTCATCCTGGGGTACAACCCCGACGAGCTGACCCGTGAGCAGTTCGAGGACGTCAAGGACTTCCTCCGCCGGTTGTTGGCGCAGACCAAGACCTTGGCCCCTGGCTATGGCGACATCATCTCTCTCTTCGCGGCCGGCGAGGTCGACCTCAACTTCCTCGGCTGGGTCGGTACCGATGTCCTCATCGAGGGCGGGACGGCGAAGACAATTGTTCCCGCTAAGAACCCCGACGGTTCGCCAGGTAGCGCTCTGGGTTACGTGGACTGTGCCATGATCCCGCCTGATGCCGACAACGTTCCAGCGGCGCTCGGCTTCTGTGAGCAGCTCATCTCAGGGCAGGCGGCTGCAGACGTGGCACGCGACTTCGTCGCTGGCGTGACGAATCCTGAGGTGGAGGCGCTCCTCAGTGAGGAGGCAAGAGCCATGTTCCCCTATGGCGACCTCGACTCCTACTTTCAGCGGGTGTACCTTCCCAGTGGCTTCCCTCGCGAGTCCGACGAGTTCGTCACGCACGGGGAAACGTTCACGGCGTGGGATGAGCTGAAGGCAGAGGTCCTGTAGCCTCGCATTGCTTCGTGGTGGACGTCGGGGTGGATGATTCAGCACAACAAGACTGGCGTCCACCAGAGGCGCCAGCAGTCTGTTGGTAGGGGGAAGGACGAATCCTCCGCCAGGCCCGGGCCGCACGACCCTGGCTTTCGTCGGATGTTCCGCGAGCCCACAGGACCGGCTTTCCGCGCAGGGAGTTTCATCGTGGAACGCCGTCCAACCCGGCGAGGCTGGGTCTCGATGGGCGTTGATCACGTTCGCTTGACAGCCGACACCAACCCGAAGTAGGGTTGGTCCACCGGTCGGCCAATTTGGTCGACGAGTGTTGAGAATCTATGGGATGAGACCGATGGTACCCACCCAGTATGGCCAGCTCCTTCGAAGGAAACGAGACCTGTCGGTACCCCTTGAGGACAGCACATCGGGGGGCAGTTCCCGGCGGGTGGAGCGGCTCCTCTTGGCGCCGGTGTGACGGATCCAGATGTTGTGCATCCCATCTACGAGACAGCGTGGGGCCGCCTTCCTTGCGACCTCGATGCATTCTTCGAGAAGGTCGTTCTTCCTCTTGGCTTTCTGCGCGAGCCTGACGGGCTCGATGCGCTCGACGAACGATCGCGGGCTGGAACGAGGTCAACTTTGATGCTCTCTAGGCTGGCGGACGCTGCGAGAGAACGCGAGGAGCAATGAGTCTCGGTCGTCGTCCGGCTGTGGCCTTGGCGAGCCCGCTCGGGATCCTCCTGCTCGTCACTATCGCCATACCGGGAACCATTCTTCTCGTCTACTCCTTCTTTGACTTCGATGCCTCACTGCGTCGGGTAGTTCCTGGCTTCGACTTCGACAACTACCGGGTCGTGCTGACGGAGTCGACGTTCCACACGCTCGCCTGGAACACGCTTGCGATCACTGTCCCAGCGACCGTCATTTCGGTCGTGGCCGGCTATACGCTCGCCTACTACCTCGCGTTCCAGGCGCGGCGATCGCGGACACCTGTGCTTGCTCTGGTTGTGACCTCCATGCTGGCGAGCTACCTGGTCCGCATCTATGCGTGGCGCACGCTCATGGGCGAGCGCGGTGTCGTCAACAGCGCTCTCGAGGCGCTTGGCGTGATCGATGAGCCCCTTGGCTTTCTGCTCTTCTCACCATTCGCGGTCGTTATCGCCTACATAAACCTCTATCTCCCCTTTACGACGCTGCTCATCTACGCCAGTCTGGCCGGAGTTCCCCGCGAGCTCAGTGAGAGCGCACGCGATCTGGGAGCAGGGCGGATCGAGACGTTGCGCCGTATCACCCTTCCCCTCTCCGGATACGGGGTACTCGTGGCGACAGCCTTCACGTTCTTCCTCGGTGCCGGTGACTTCATCACTCCCGCCCTCCTCGGCGGTACGAAGTCGGTGACATTCGGGATGGTCATCTCGAGCCAGCTTCGAAACGCGGGCAACTACCCGCTCGGTGCCACGCTCTCGTTTGTCATGCTGGCGGCGTTTGCAGTCACCTACCTCATCATGAGAACGTCGCTCCGCGCCTCCCGCCTCTTGCCCGATCACGTGGTGTAGCTCATGAGACCCCCGCGTCCTCTCGCCGTTGTCAGCGCAGGTCTCATTGTCTTCCTCTATGCGCCAGTGGTGGTTGCCGTTGTGTTCGCTTTCAACTCGGGGTCAACATTGAGCATCCCGCTCCAGGGACTCTCCCTCCGTTGGTTCCGAGAGGTCCTCGCCGACGCGCGTTTTCGGGAGGCGCTCGCGAACAGCCTTCAGGTCGCCCTGGTGGCGGCCCTGCTCGCTGCCCTGATCGGCACGGCAAGCTCCCTCGTCTTCGTACGAGGCCGGTCGCGGTCGGTTGCTGTTTTGGAAGGTTTCTCGCGCCTGCCGGTCATGCTCCCCCCACTCCTCATCGGCGTTTCGATGTTGACGGCTATCGCCGCGTCCGGCATCTCACTCTCGCTAGCGACGGTGACCCTTGGTCACCTGGTATACGTCATCCCCTACGTCGTGGTGGTCGTCGTCGCCCGACTCCGCACCATCGATGTCCAACTCGAAGAGGCGGCCCGGGACCTGGGCGCTCGCCCCTTCGAGACGTTTCGCCGGGTGACACTCCCGCTTCTCACCCCCGCCGCCCTTGGGGCCGCGATGCTCGCCTTCGCGTTTTCCTTCGATGAGATTCTCATCACCACGTTCACGGCTGGGATTGATTTGACGCTACCGATGTTCGTGGTCTCAAAACTACGCCGGACGATCGACCCCTCCATCAACGCGGTGGCAACGATTCTGCTCCTCGTGCCCTGGATTGCCCTGGGATTCGCTGTCCTTATCATGCGCAGGTCGCTCCTTCGCTCCTTGGTGAGAAGCAAGCCGAGAGGGGTGGATACCACGTGAGGCGTGGTCGGCTGTGACCTCTTCTAGGTGGCCCTGTTCGTCTGGCCGATCGGCTACGGCGGATGCTGCGCCGTCGGACGCGGCCGAGGATGCCGGTCGCCTCCGATTGGTCGCAGAACAAGGACGACGGAAAGGGCGTGTTTGACCAATGAGCGTCTTGCCGAAGGACCTCTCGAAGGCCAAGCAGGTCGGGCAGGCCAGCACTGACATCCTGTCCGTGGTGGGTGTGACCAAGCGCTTCGACTCGGTAGTCGCTCTTGCCGACGTCAGCTTGGGGATCCCCGAGGGATCATTCTTCGGGCTCTTGGGCCCGAGCGGCTGTGGCAAGACGACTCTGCTTCGGATCCTCGCGGGACTCGAGCGGCCGGACGAGGGTGATGTTCTGTTCGAAGGAAAGAGCATCATCTCCACACCCCCGGAGCGTCGCCCATTCAACATCGTCTTCCAGCGGTACGCGCTCTTCCCGCATCTGACGGTGCGAGAGAACATCGGATTCGGTATGACGACAGGAGGGCGGGGTCGGGGGAAACGCCGCCGCGAAGAAATCGCACAGCGTGTCGATGACATGCTGGCACTCACTGGGCTCAAAGGACTGGGCGAGCGCCACCCTCCACAGCTGAGCGGCGGTCAGGCACAACGAGTCGGCCTCTCGCGGGCACTCATCAACCAGCCTCGCCTCCTGCTGCTCGACGAGCCTCTCTCGGCGCTCGACAGAAACGTGCGCCATGCGATGCGCGAAGAACTCCTCCGGATTCACGAGGAGCTCGGCACAACCTTCCTGCTCGTGACGCACGACCAAGACGAGGCGCTGAGTATGTCGAGCCAAGTAGCACTCATGAACCACGGCCACATCCAGCAGGTGGGCGACCCGGAGACCCTCTACAAGCAACCCCGAACGCTCTTTGCCGCTCGCTTCATCGGTGCCGGCAGCTTCCTTCGTGCCCAGGCACAGAAGCTCGACAGCGGGAGAATGTGGGTTGAAGTGGCGGGTACGCGCTTTCGAGCACTGGACGCCGGCGCTACCGAGGGCGCCGAAGCGGTCGTTCTGCTGCGACCGGAGGAGATCCAGATCACGAGTGAGAGTGAGGGCCGTACGTCAGGAGTCATAGAAACCTCCGCCTTCTTCGGTTCGAGCTACGAACTGACCGTCAGTACCCCCATGGGATCCCTCAGGCTCCTCACCCCTTACCCGGTATCCCCGGGCACACGCGTCTCGATTGACTGGGAGGAGACCGCCGGGATTTGCTATGCGAGCGAAGGCACCGACGGGCAGGCCGATGAGTAGTGAACACTCCGGTCCGAGTTGGGCTACGACCTCGATAGTCGTCCACCACAGCCTGCCTCCTCGCTACACCACCGCGCGCAGGACGCCGGCGCTGGCAAGAGCTTTCAAGAAGCCAGCCGGTTCGACACGGGAACGGTGACTTAATCAGCTGAAGTGGGAGTTGACGCCCTTGGGCGGGTCAGACGTGCGACCGTTCCGCATATTGGCTGACCGGTCAACCATCCACTACTATGTCTCATCTGGTCGCCGCAAGCCAGCGAGTGTCCCAAGACGAGGGATCAATGACCGAAATCGGGCAGTACCTTGCCTCTCTGCCGCCGATCTGGCGGGAGGATCCGCTTCCCAGCATCCGGGCCGACACCAAAGGAACGGCCCTCGTCGTGTTCGATGACGACCCCACTGGCACGCAGACCGTCAGGAACGCCCTGGTCGTAACGGGATGGGACCAGTCAACCATGAGCGAGATCGCCAATCGTCCGGGTGACCTGAGCTTCGTGCTCACGAATTCCAGAAGCCTTCCTGAGCCGGATGCGGTTCGGATCTCTCACCAGATCGCTTCTCGACTCCGTCATGCCTGCGACGAGATGAGCCTCTCAGTCAGTCTCGTGAGCAGAAGTGATTCGACGCTGCGCGGCCACTATCCGGCGGAAGTCGACTCCCTCGCATCAGAGTTCGGACAACCGGATGCAAAGATCCTCTTCGCTCCGTATTTCGGTGATGCCGGTCGACTGACCATTCGCGGGACCCACTACATCCGGTCAAGTGGGCGACTTCAGCCGGTCGGAGCCTCTGAGTTCGCTCGCGACCCGGTGTTTGGCTACCGATCCTCCAGGATTCGAGATTGGCTGGCAGAGAGGGGAGGAGGCAGGGTCAGGCCGGTCGCAGAGTTGGACCTCGAGACCATTCGATCCGGAGGTCCGGAAGGTGTCCGAGATCTCCTGGTTGCCACGCCTCCGGCGTCGGTGATCATCGTCAACGCAGTCGCCGAACGCGACATCGAGGTGGTCGCCGCCGCGGCAGCCCAGGCTGAGCGCCAAGGGGAAATGGTCATTGCCAGAACGGCTGCGTCATACGTGCGAGCACGAGCGGGCCAACCCGTGCACCCCCTCCTTGACGCAGCCGAGCTCGGATTCGATGGACCTGGCCTGGTCGTCTTTGGATCGCACACTGATGTTTCGAACAAGCAATTCGAGTTTCTGATGGCCTTCAACAAACCCGACATTGCAGCCTTTGAGATTCCGATCGGCTCCGTCCTGCCCACTCTCGATCACGACCGGTTGTCCCAGCTGTCCGGGTGTCTCACAAGGCACATTCGGAGCGGTCGGATGGCCGTACTCGTGACGGATCGAGAGTCCCACCTAGAAGATTCGCTGGCAGCCCAACTCCAGTCCGCACGCAGGTTCTCCGATGCTCTCGTAGCAGTCGTGAAAGCACTCGATGTTTCCCCCGGGTGGATCCTCGCCAAGGGCGGGATAACGAGTAGCGATCTCGCCACCAAGGCCCTGTCTGTTCGCCGGGCGAGAGTCCGTGGCCAGGTGCTTCCTGGTGTGTCCCTCTGGGATCTCGGTGGTGAGGGCCGCTTCCCAGGCATGCCGTATGTCGTGTTTCCCGGCAATGTTGGTGATGCCGAAGATGTCGCACGCGTGGTGAAACTACTCGCCGGTTCCTGAGCTGACGATGAAGGAGCCGAACGGGGTTCCTGACCCCAATAGCATATGCGAGGCGGGGTCCCGTCCGCGATCCTGGCCCAGGCGGGGAAGGATCTTTGTGCCTGGCCGGGGAACGCTTTCCGTGAAGAGGGCGAGGGATCCGACGACTTCGATGTCGACGTCCTCGAACGATGCGGACAGGATGGTTTCGAGGCCGTCACGCGTGTCGCCCAGGTTGTCGAATCCTCCCTGCCGGTTGACGGCCGTGAGGAATGCGCGGGCGGACGCGGAGTGTTGCTCGTCGATGCCGAGCACCGTTCCACCAAACAGAACGCCTTCGGGAGCAAGGACGGAGACGGTGTTCCTGACTGCCGCCCCTTTCGCCTCCATCGGCCCAGGCAGACAGTGCAGGGCGAAGCTCAGGGCGACTGAGTCGAACGAACCCTCGACTGGGAGTGGCTTGAGAACGTCGGCCTCGACGATCGTGGGGTTGAAACTCGACAGCCGCTTCACACGGTGATCGAGCACGTTCCGGTTCGGATCCAGCAGTATCAACTCCATTCGGTCCGGTGCAGCTACGTCGATGCAGTATCCGGAGCCGGGGCCGATGTCGAGATGGCGCCGACCGAACAGGGGTCGATATCGTTCGATGATTGACGGTGTTGGTGATCTCCACACCAATCGAGGCATGACGCCAAGCCCCCACCAGTCATAGACCGAGAGAAGCGTGGGTCCGTAGGCCTTCCGGCCGTCGTAGGCCGGATCGCCCGGGTCCATCCAAGCTCCAAGAATCGATGGCACAACATAGACCCGCAACCGTTACCAGACGGTTACGGGTCCGAGTTGCTGGGCAGCACGGGCTACCCATCCATGCTGCATCCGAAGATGCCCGCGCGTTCTGCAAGCCTCGTTGCGGCCCTTGGTCCGGGGCCGGGTCCGACTGGTCCGACCGGGCCCGTCCTGTGTGTCTTCGGGAGTTGGCTGACCGAGCGTTCGCCGTAGCGCATCCGTCACGTTCACCGGCCATGATTGCGTCGGAATGAGCGGACGAGTGATCGGGTCGTGAGACTGCTTTGGCTGGGGTTCTTGCTGGTCGTAGCCACGGCAGGCATCGTCGTGGGTGTCGTCTCCGGGGAGAGTGTCGTACTCTGGCCACTCGCTTGGTCGTTCTGGGCGCCAATGGGTTTTCTCCTCCTGACGCGTCGGCCGGGCAATGCTGTCGGTCTTGCGTCCTTCTCGATCGGGCTGTCGTGGGGACTGTCCTTCGCTGGTGCTTGGGCGATAGGACGGGCCGGTCAGACCCGCGCCGGTGCATGGATCGAGATGCTGGTCGTACCTCTTGGCGTGCTTCCCTGGTTGGCGGTCGTGTGGCTCGTGCTCGTCTTTCCTACCGGCGATTATGCGGGGAGGGCCGAACGTGCGATCAGTCGGGCAACGCTCTTCATCGGGGCGCTTGCTGGGCTGGCGTTCGCCCTGTCTTCGAAGCCTCAGGATCTCACGCAGCTGCCCAGCCCGCTGGCAGTCCCGGCCCTCGACCCGCTCACCGGCCCAATCGTCTCCGATGCCGGGTTCTCCATGGTGATCGCGGTCTTGGTGGCCTCGGTCGTCCTTCTTGTCCGGCGTTGGCGTCTATCCAGTGGAGCGGAGAGGCAGCAATACCGTTTGATGCTGCTGGGGGCATTGCTGTTCGCGATCATCCTGTCGGTCGGGCAGTTGGTACCGGATGGTTCCGCGATTGGCGAGGTGTTCGCCGAAACGGCCACTGTTGTCGGGGGAGGCGCCATCCCGATCTGTATCGGGATAGCAGTCACCCGCTATCGGCTGTATGAGATCGACCACATCATCTCAAGGACGTTCGGCTACACCGTCCTCGTGGTTGCCCTTGGATTGGTGTACGCGTTCGGGGCGATATGGATTCCGACCCGACTGGTGGGTGACGAAGTTCCGCCGGCGTATGTGGCCGGGTCGACATTGGCGGTGGCGGCGCTGTTCAACCCCCTGCGGAGGTTTGTGCTGGGTTGGGCGGACCGTCGTTTCCACCGGTCCCGGTACGACGCGGAACAGGTGGCTGCGGAGTTTGCGGTCCGGTTGCGTGATGAAGTCGACATCGACGTATTGACCGCCGACCTGACTGTCGTGGTCGCCGCGACCATACGGCCATCGTCCTTGGGGGTATGGGTGAGTGACCGATGAGGCTCACGTCTCCGATGCGGCTCCTACAGGCCGTTTGGAGACGGGCTGGCGCCCGGTTCCTGGTTGGCCGGCCTCAGGGGTGCTGTGCAGGTCATCCGTGATGATCCTTGGCGGACTACCCGACGGCGGGACGGAGTCCACCACTAGCGTGCCAGCCAGCATGACGAAGCAGCCTTCGCCCAGCGCGACTCGGGGAGTGCTGCTGATCGCCGACATCAGCGGCTACACGGTCTTTCTCAAGGACTCGGAACTCGACCATGCCCACGGCATCCTGTCGGACCTGCTTTCGGTCCTCGTCGAGCAGACCCGGCCACCCCTGGCAATCTCCCGTCTCGAGGGCGACGCGGTCTTCAGCTACGGGGTCGATACCGGCGCAGTTCGTGGCCAGACACTCATCGAGATGATCGAGGGCACGTACGTCGCCTTCCGGCGAGCGATGGAGCAGATGGTCCTGAACACGAAGTGCGAGTGCAAGGCGTGCGCCAACATCGGTGGCCTGGACCTGAAGTTCGTCCTCCACTACGGCGAATTCCTCATCCAGTCCATCGCCGACT
>CAVOQP010000012.1:0-18946 GCA_963698385.1 uncultured Acidimicrobiia bacterium
CATGCTCGGATGGGGCATGTCGTTCGTCTACGGCCTCACCGGGACCGTCAGCTTCACCGGCATCGACGCCGCACTCGGTGGCCTTCTCGCCGACGAGGCAATGCGGCCGGCGGCGGTGGTGGCGATCCTCTTCGTCATGACCGGCTTCGCCTTCAAGATCTCGGCGGTCCCGTTCCACTTCTGGGCTCCGGACACCTATGAAGGTGCACCGACCCCGGTCACTGCCTACCTGGCGGTGTCGTCCAAGGCCGCTGGCTTCGTGGGTCTGTTGGTCGTTTGTTATCAGGCGTTCGGCTCGGCCAGGGAGATCTGGGCGCCGACCCTGTGGATCCTCGCGGCGCTCTCGATGACGGTCGGGAACCTCTCGGCGCTCAACCAGACGAACATCGTTCGACTCCTTGCCTACTCGTCGGTGGCACAGGCCGGGTTCATGCTCGTGCCGTTCGGTGCGGCCGCGGTGGCCGGTGCCGACCTCTCCCAGACGTTCTCGGCCTCGATCATCTACCTCATCATCTACGCATTCATGAACCTCGGCGCTTTCGGGATCGTGATCGCCGCCAGCCGGCGCACGGGTTCGGGGCTCATCTCGTCGTTCGCCGGTTTCGGGACAAGGGCTCCCGGGCTTGCGTTCCTGGCGGCGGTCTTCTTCTTCAGCCTCGCCGGGATTCCACCGCTCGCCGGGTGGTACGCGAAGTTCGTCATGTTCTCATCGGCCATCGGTGCGGGAGACACTTGGGCAATCGTTCTCGCGGCCATCGCAGCCGTGAATGCGGTGATCGCGTTCTACTACTACGCGAAGGTCGTCAAGACGATGTGGTTCGACCCGGCACCCGACACGGCCGAGAAGGGCGATGTCGCGATCCCCGGCTCGCTGCAGCTCTCCATCGCCCTGGCGACGGTGCTCGTGTTCGTCCTCGGCATCCTCCCCGACCTCGCCGACTCCCTCGGCCGAGCCGCCCAGTTCTGATGTCTGACCCCCACGCAGTGGGGGAGGTCCGCGGGCCGGCAGGTTCTGTCTGTTCCCTACGCAGTGGGCCTCCTCTCGGCTCGCTGTCCCGCAGGCGGGGGACAGACACGGGGTGGGCGCACCACGAACTCTGCGAAGCACCACACGAACGGGATGGGGTTCCATGGCGTCCCTGAAGCGCCTCATCATCGATCGGATTCGTGCCGAGGGTCCGCTGCCGTTCGACGAGTTCCAGCACATGAGCCTCTATCACCCACTCGGATTCTTCGGCGGGTCGGTGTTGCGTTCGCAGAAGGCCGGCGACTTCCTGACCAGCCCAGAGGTCTCCTCCTTGTTTGGCGAGACGCTCGCCAAACTCGTCGACCAGGAACTGAACCGACTGTCTGTCCCCCCGCCCTTGGGGCGGGGGAAGGGGCCCCCGCCGAAGGCGGGGTAGGGGGGCGACCCGTCCTCGTCGAAGTGGCTGCCGGTTCTGGATCCCTGTTGCGTCCCCTCCTCGACTCCCTCGAGACCGAGGTCGAGGCGTGGGCGGTGGAGGTCTCCCCGGCTGCCCGGGACTCCCTCGAAGGGATCGTGCCCGGGCGGGTCGCGGCGTCCATCGACAAACTCCCCTCTCCGTTCCGAGGAGTCATCCTCGCCAATGAGCTGCTCGACAACATCCCGGTGGCGATCGCGGTGCGGCGCGGAGACGGCTGGCGGGAGCGATGGGTCGGCCTTGATGAAGGGGGCCTCGCCCTCATCGACGCGCCGGCTCGACCAGAGGTTGCGGAGTGGGCGGAGCGATTCGGGCTCCCCTGCCCCGAGGGTGGCGTGGTTGAGGTTGAGCTCGAAGCCTCGGAGTGGATCTCGACAGTCCTCGACCGGATGGAAGCGGGCACGCTCATCGTCGCCGACTACGGCGACATGACCGAGAACCTGGCGCCACGTCGGGAGGAGGGGACGCTCCGCACCTATCGGGCTCATCACCTCGGTCCTCATCCATTGGATGAGCCGGGGGAGACCGACATCACCGCCGACGTGAACTTCACGGCCATGGCGGCTGCGGCCGAGTCGGCCGGGGGAGAAGTCGAGGTCGTCCGACAGGACGAGCTCTTGGCGGGGCTTGGGCTGCGGACCATCCTCTCCGATCTTCGACGGGGTGCGCTCGAGGCGGCCCGGGAAGGCGACATCATGCGTCAGATGCAGCTGAAGTCGCGCACGCTCGAAGCAGAGACGCTCATGCACCCACGTGGCCTTGGCGACTTCCGGGTCCTCATCGCCCGAAAGTAGGCGGTCAGCCGCAGTCGATCTCCACCCGGCGGTTCATCGAGCGGGATGCTTCGTCGTTGTCGGGCTTGATGAACGGCTCAGCCTCTCCCTTGCCGAGGGCCGAGATCCGCGCCGGGTCGATGCCCCGACTCACGAGGTCGTCCACAACGGCCTGGGCCCGGCGATTCGAGAGATCGGCGTTGTACGTGTCGCTGCCCTCGGTCGACGTATGGCCCTCCACGATGATCGACGCTGCGTCGTCGGCTTGCAGGCCCTCGAAGAGTTGTTGGAGGATCGAGTCCGACTCCGGCCGGAGGTTGGCCGAGTTGAAGTCGAAGTTGATGCCGTGGATGATCGAACCGCAGGCGAGCGGGTGTCGGGCTGGGGAATGTCGGAGCACCCGGTGATGGTTCCTTCCGGGGCGATGACGCTGCGGGTGAACCCGAACGGGCCACCGTTCGTCGAGACGACACCCTGCAGTGCGCCGTCGGCGGTGAGGCCGAAGATGTAGGCGCTGACCACCCCGTTGCCGCGGTCGACGCCGCCGAACCGAGCAATGTTGCCGGTCACGTTCCCGGCGAGATCGATGTTCTCGAAGCACCCGGTGACGACGGCGCCGTCCTGTGTGAGTTCGATGAAGCCGATCGAGCGGTCGATGTCGGGGAGGAGGGCGTCCCAGATGCCGGTGAACCCCTCGACGAGGTCGACGGTGTCCTGGGTGCCGTTGCCGATCAATTCGCTGAACTCGAGATTGCTCTCGTCCAGCTCGATGTGGATACCGCCGCGATCCGCACCTTCACGAATCGGACCGGCGTGGTGAGGCGATATCCAGTTCGGTCACCTGGTCGCCGGAAGTATGGGTCTCGAGTTCGGCGGCGGCCAACGTGACGAACGGCCCACCCGGGTCGGTGGCTCCGAGCACCTCGACCGACCGGAAGAAGGTGGTGCAGGCGCTCGGTACCTCAGCGATCTTCGGGATGGCAAACCGGTCGAACGTGGTCGGTGCCGGTAGCTCGAACACCATCTCGACGACCGTGTCGGCGGTCGCCTCGGAGACCTGGATGCGGGGGGTCGGGTTTCCGTCGATGACCTGCATGACGCTGCCCGAGTCTGCCCCCGACCCCGGACCCTCGATCGAGAACGACACGGGAACCGCACCCTGAGCGAAGGTGAGGTAGTCGATCGGCTCGACGCCCTCCTCGAGGGGCTCGGCCGGCTGGGTGGTCGTGGTGGTGGGTTCCGTAGTGGGGGAGCTGTCGGGCGTCTCGGGTGGGAGGGTTGTCGCTCCCGCGGAGCTGTCGTCGGTTGGGGCAATGGTCGACGTCACCGCGGGGGCGGCAGGGTGGTGGCGGTCTCGCCCCCACCACAGGAGGTGGCGACCAAGGCGAGACAGAGGAGAACGGCGAGGATTCGACTTGCTGACATCGGTTCGGATCATACCGGGAGGCGGTGCGGCTCGCCCCTCGGACCGCCCGGGTTCGTGGTCTGTCGATCTCCCGGATCAGCGCGGAGGGGAGCGGCCTCGTTGGGAACATTGACCGTCGTTGGGACGGGGCAGCAGGGCCGGTGCGTGGAGGGCCTCGCCAGCCCTGCCCGCACACCTGTGCGCGTTCCGCGCATACCATTGGGGCATGTCCATGTTCGGCAAGACCCAGATGATCGCCCCGCAGGACGCGCTTCCCGGCCGGGATGGCTACGCATACGTCGTCCCGGGCCAACACGCCGAGAACGGGCGATCGATGTTCGAGCCGTTCCCCGATGACACCGAAGTGGTCTCGTTCGGGATGGGCTGCTTCTGGGGTGCCGAGCGGATCTTCTGGCAGAAGGCTGGCGTGCACGTGACATCTGCCGGGTACCAGGGAGGACACACGCCGCACCCGACCTACGAGGAGGTGTGCAGCGGTGGCACCGGGCACGCCGAGGTGGTGCAGGTGGTGTTCCGCCCGTCGGTCATGCCGCTCGAGGTCTTCCTGAGCACGTTCTTCGAGGAGCACGACCCGACCCAGGGCCTCCGGCAGGGCAACGATGTGGGGAGCCAGTACCGATCGGCCGTCTACACCACCACCGATGCCCAGCTCGAGACCGCATTGGCGGTCCGCGACCAGTTCCAGGCTCGACTGCGCGAGGAGGGGTTCGGCCGCATCACCACCGAGATCGGCCCGGCAGGACCCTTCTACTACGCCGAGGACTACCACCAGCAGTACCTCTTCAAGGTGCCGAACGGCTACTGCGGTCTTGCTGGCACCGGCGTCTCCTGCCCCACCGGCCTCCTCCGCTGACCGAACCGGCTCTCGAACCCAGGGTTCGAGACCACACTGCGGGGCGTTCTGTGGGCCGGAGACCACATTCAGGTGGTCTCAAGCCCGCGGTTCAGCGGAGCGTTGGCTCCTGAACCCTGGGTTCCACGTCCAGCCGACGGGTCCGCCATATGTCGATGCAGCTCATAGCATTCCAGTCATGAACTCGATCAAGACGGTCCTCCTGCTCACGCTGATGACCCTCCTCGTGTGGTGGGTGGGGCTGGAGCTCTTCCCGAACGGAGGCTTCTACTACGGCCTCGGTTTCGCCGCCCTTCTCAACATCGGCGTCTACTTCTTCAGCGACAAGATCGCCCTGGCTGCTTCCCGCGCTCGACCCGTCGAGTACTCGGACGCGCCCGAGGTGTACGACATCGTCAACACCCTCGCCACTCGGCTGAACATGCCGATGCCACGCATCTACCTCATCGATGCCCCCCAGCCGAATGCGTTCGCCACCGGGCGGTCGCCCAAGCACGCCGCGGTCGCCGTGACCACCGGGATCCTCCAGGTCCTCAACCGGTACGAGCTCGAAGGGGTGCTTGCTCACGAACTCGCCCACGTCGCCAATCGAGACATCCTCATCGCCTCGGTGGCTGCGATGCTCGCGGCAGCCATCTCGATGCTCACCCGCATGGCGTTCTGGTTCGGGGGCAATCGCGATCGCAACAACCCGATCGGTGTCGCCCTTTCGCTCGTCGCCTTCATCGTCGCCCCACTGGCCGCCATGCTCATCCGTTTCGCGATCTCCCGGGCGAGGGAGTACCAAGCCGACGAGTCGGGTGCGCAGTACACCGGGAGTCCCCTGCAGCTGGCAGCGGCGCTGCGCAAGATCGGCACACTCACCGCGCAGATCCCGATGGATGTGAACCCGGCGATCAGCTCCCTCTACATCGAGAACCCCCGCAAGGCCATCAAAGGCGGCGGCATCGGGAAGCTGTTCTCGACCCACCCACCGATGGAGGAGCGAATTCGCCGCCTCGAGGAGATGGCCGGGCCGATCAGCCGCTGAGCGGCTCCCAGGCGAAGCCACCCCACGACCGCACGTCCTCTGCGACGAGTACGGGCGAGGTGTTGGCACGGAAGACGGCGAGTCGGCCCTGCGAGTCGGTGAAGGCGTAGAGGCCGTCAGTCCGCTTGATGCCGAACTCGATCCAGTAACGATCTGGGGCAGAGAACCGAAGGACTTCGTCGGCACCGTCGCGCAACACCGCTTCGTTCCCGTCCTTGTCCATGTACACGTCCGAGTCGAGGCGGCCGGGAACCTCCCGGCCGTCAGCGGGATCGAATGTCTCGGTGATGAGGACAGCGCCCGTGTCAGGATCGATGACCCGCCGGATGGTGGCGTTTGTGTAGATGACGAACCCGAGTCCCTCCTCGGTCCAGGCGAGCTGTTCGATGAAGGAGTTGTCCGACTCGCACAGCACCTCGCGGGTCGTGGCCCGATCGAGGTCGGCGACATGAAGGCAGTTGTCCTGGTCCACGAAGGCGATCCGCCCATCGAACTCACCGGCGGTGAGCGGAGCGAACTCGGGGAAGGGGATGACGGCGATGGCCAGGACGACGGCGACCGTGGCAATCACGGCCACGGAGGCTGCGACGACGGGGATCAGGCGTCGGTTGGTGGTCATCGGTCCCTCCTCAGTTGGACGACCCCGACGACCGAGCCGAGAAGGATGAGCCCGGTGATGAGTAGGGCGGCGATGGCACCGAGGCTGTCACCGAACAACTCGAACACTGTCATCGGCACGTAGACGAACAAGCCCGCCACCCCCAGGCCCATCAGGACCTGCTCGCTCAGGCGGACGGAGAGCCCGAGCAGCGCCAGGGCCCCGAGCAGGCCCAGGACCGGCCACGGCATGTCGCCACTCTCGGGGAACGCGATGAAGAGAACGCCGATCGCTCCCAGCGCGTAGGAGGTCCGGGTCGGCGTGAACACCCCGCCCCAGGTGAGGAGCAGCCAGACCAGACCGAGGCCTGCGAAGGAGAGACCGAATGCCCAGTCGGGGAAGTTGTCGAACCGTGTGAGCAGCATGACCACGGCTATGAAGGCGGTCCCAGCCATAGCGATCATCTGCAGCGACGACCGGCGGCGCAGCCAGAGTGCCAGCGCACCAACGAAGGCGACGAGCGCAACCCACACTCCGGCGTCGCTCTCCCGGACGCCGAGGATCTCGGAGATGAGCACGAACCCCGACAGGGCGACGCCGGCGACGGTAAGGAACCACGAGAACGTCTGCGCGCGCCGGACCGCTTCGTCATCGGAACGGCCTAGGAGGAGGCCGACGCCGAAGAGCGCGGCGGTCACCACAAGCGCCAGGGAGAGCTGCCCCCAGGCTTCGATTCGATCCCACAACTCCTGGCCGAGGAGGACCAACGCCACGAGGACGAGGGTGGCGCCGAGGTAGGCGAGCGCTTCCACGCCCCGCGATGCGGTGGGGTGTGTGGTGTCGGATTCCTCGAAGGTGGTGATGGCGGCACCCTGTTCAGCGCTGATGAGGCCTGCCTCCACCCATCGGTCAAGGTCCTGCTGGATGCCCATCGGATCTCCTTGGTTGTCACTCCCAATGCTACGCCCGGCCCAGCATTCAATGAGGGCAAGCCCCGGACCCGCGCTATCCTGCCGTCCGCCCGTTCGGGGCAACCTCCGCCGAGATACCCAAGCGGCCAAAGGGAGCAGACTGTAAATCTGTCGGCGAAGCCTTCGGAGGTTCGAATCCTTCTCTCGGCACTACAATCCAAGCCCGCTACGCCCCCTTAGCTCAGCGGCAGAGCGCTTCCATGGTAAGGAAGAGGTCTCCGGTTCAATCCCGGAAGGGGGCTCGGCGTCGGTCCTCCGCCACTGGGCGGGCGGAGCGGTGCATGGCCCGCGTTCGGGACCTCCGGGCAGGCCAACAACCCAGCAAGCCCGGAGAGGATCCGAACCGGAGTCCGATCGGGGCGGTGTAGCTCAGTTGGTAAGAGCGCTCGACTCATAATCGAGAGGTCGGCAGTTCAAGTCTGCCCACCGCTACCGGGGCAACGGTTCACAAGTGCACAAGGAGTAGAGGAATCATGGGTAAGGCGAAGTTTGAGCGTTCGAAGCCGCATGTGAATGTGGGGACGATGGGTCATATTGATCATGGGAAGACGACGTTGACGGCGGCGATTACGTCGGTGATGTCGGAGTCGTTTGGTGGGAAGGCGACGGCGTTTGCTGATATTGATAAGGCGCCGGAGGAGCGGGAGCGTGGGATCACGATCTCGATTGCGCATGTGGAGTATGAGACGGCGAATCGTCATTACGCGCATGTGGATATGCCGGGGCATGCTGATTACATCAAGAACATGATTACGGGTGCTGCTCAGATTGATGGGGCGATTTTGGTGGTGTCGGCGGCTGATGGTCCGATGCCCCAGACGAGGGAGCATGTGTTGTTGGCTCGTCAGGTGGGGGTGCCGAACATTGTGGTGTTTTTGAACAAGGTGGACATGGTCGACGACGAGGAGTTGTTGGATTTGGTCGAGCTTGAGGTGCGGGAGTTGTTGACGTATTACGAGTTTGATGGGGACAACATTCCTGTGATTCGTGGGAGTGCGTTGGCGGCGATGGAGGGTGATGCTTCTGGGAAGGCGTCGATTGTTGAGTTGATGGAGGCGGTTGATTCGTATATTGCTGAGCCGCCCAGGGACACGGACAAGCCGTTCTTGATGGCGATCGAGGATGTGTTTTCGATCACGGGTCGGGGGACGGTGGTGACGGGTCGGATTGAGACTGGCGTGTTGCATGTGAATGAGGAAGTCGAGATTGTGGGGATCCATGAGGCGACTCGTAAGTCGGTTGCCACGGGGATTGAGATGTTCCGCAAGTTGTTGGATGAGGGTCGGGCTGGGGACAATGTGGGGATCTTGTTGCGGGGTGTGGGCAAGGATGAGGTGGAGCGTGGCCAGGTGTTGGCCAAGCCGGGGAGCATTACTCCTCATACCGAGTTCGAGGCCCAGTTGTATGTGTTGACTCGGGATGAGGGTGGGCGTCATAACCCGTTCTTTACGGGGTATCGCCCGCAGTTCTATTTCCGGACGACGGATGTGACGGGTGCGGTGACGTTGCCGTCGGGGACTGAGATGGTGATGCCTGGTGACAATGTGGAGATCACGGTGAGCCTGATTCAGCCGATTGCGATGGATGAGGGGCAGCGGTTCGCGATTCGTGAGGGTGGCCGCACGGTTGGTGCCGGCCGCGTCACCAAGATCCTCAAGTAGGGAAGCACGATGCCATCTGACAAACGTCCGCCGATCACGTTGGCCTGCACCGAGTGCAAGCGCCGCAACTACGTGTCGACGAAGAGCAAAGCCAACACCCGGGAGCGTCTCGAGCTCAAGAAGTACTGTCGCTGGTGCCGCAGTCACACTGCCCACCGCGAGACTCGCTGAGCAGCGCTCTCGGACCAAAGGAAGGAGCCCCGGGTGACCGGGGCTCCTCCGCGTGCGGGACGGGCCGGGTGGCGAACCTTGGGTTGGTAGCCACCTCCAGGTGGTCTGGAGCCCACGGAACGGCGTTCGGGGTGGTCTCGAACCCTGGGTTCGCAGCGTGCTGACCGGGCGATTCCACAAGATCGTGGATTCACCACCGAGCGTGGTGACGTAGAATGGGGTCGACAGGAGACACGTAATGATCACCCACCAGCCGCCACGGTTCCCCGTAGGGAGCAGGGCGGCTGGGCTTCGTAGGTGGGCGGCGAACCGGCTCGTGTCTCCTTCGCCCACGGAACCGAGAACCAGCGCGCTTGTATCGCCGGCTGGTGATTTGACCGGGCTACGACGGCGCGCTCCCGGGGTCCAGCACTCGGGCTGAACCCGAAAGGAGACAGCCATGTTGACTACGACGTGGCTCCCGAGGGGCCGACGGCTCCTTTTGATGGGGGTCGCGCTCATCACGATCACTGCGGGGTTGGTGGCGGTACCCGCTCAGCCCGCGGAGGCTTGGGGTGGAACTCTCATCATCGAAAAGACGGTGGTTGGCCAAGATGCGGTGACGGCCTTCGGGATCACCACCTCGGTCGGCGTCCCCGTCTTCGGATCAGGGGTGTCGGGGGTGTACACGGCGCATCTACCCATCAATCTCGACAACCCGGATCACCTGAGCATCAAGCTCCATGAGATTCCGGTTGCCAACTACGCGACGAGCGGATGGGCCTGTACCGCCAGCAACGGTGCTCCGGTGGTCGGGCCTGATCCGGATCGTCCGGATGCCTCCGGAAGTGCAGTCGTGGAGCTTGAGCGGGAGTGGTGGGGGAGTCGCTTCTGGGTCAAGTGCTCCATCACCAACACGTTTGTCCCGCCGCTCGGGTCAATCACAGTCGAGAAGGTGACCACGGAAGGCAACGACACGTTCGACTTCCTGTGGGGTAGGGAGCCGTTCTCGATCACCACGACCGATGGTTCGGACACCGAGGTGTTCGACGACCTCGAAGCTGGCACCTACAACATCAGCGAAGTGGTTCCGGACGGATGGGCGATCGTATCCGTGGTGTGTGATGCCGTCGAATGGGACGGGTATCGGGAACCGAATCCGGGCGCGCAGGTGTACCTGCAGCCCGGGGAGGACGTGACGTGCACCTTCACCAACGAGGGTCTCGACCTTCCGACCATCACCGTGAAGAAGCTGACGCCAGGGGTCGAAACGGAGCAGCAGTTCGGGTTCGACCTCGACTACCTGGGCGACGGTGACTTCGCGGAGTTCTCGCTCGGCTCCGGTGCCGAGCGGATGATGACGGTTCGGCCCGGCTCCTACAGCCTGAACGAGCTGGTCCCCGACGGCTGGGCCCTGACCGGGGCTGCCTGCAGAGGTGGCGAACCGGTGAGGCTCGATGGAGGGGATGACCACGCTGTCGTGGCCGTGGGCTACGGCGACGACGTCGTGTGCACGTTCACCAACGAGCTCGCTCCCGACGATCACGGTGGTGAAGGCCGCCAATGCCGCAGGCAACTTCGGCTTCACGCTCTCGACCGAGGGCCGATCGAACACGCAGGTCGTGGCGACCGGTGGCTCCCATACATGGACGGTGGTCCCGGATTCCTACAGCCTGGTCGAGGAGCTCCCGCTCCCTGCCTACTGGAGCTTCACCGGGGTCGAATGTGACGGAGTAGAAGACAGCAAGCGTCTCGACGACGGAGCCGCGTTCTGGGTCGGCTACGGCGATGAGGTCACGTGCACGTTCACGAACCGCTACGACCCGCCGACACCACTGACGACGACGCTGTCGCTCGTCAAGGTGGTCGTAGGGCGGAGATGCCGCGGCCTCGTCGTGGAACCTCGTCGCAACGGGTCCGCAGACGGTGGAGGGCGGGGGCGGATTCCCGGCCGTCGCCGTGACACCGGGTGTCTACACGCTGACCGAGACCGGGTCGGTCGACGACTATGTCAACGGAACCTGGTCCTGCGCGGGTGGCCCCCTGGTCGGTGACACGGTGACCGTTCCCTACGGCGGGAACGTCGTCTGCTCGATCACGAATACCTACACACCGGCGCCGCCAACACCTACGGCTGTGGCGAGCGAGGTACTTGCACTCGAGATCCTGCCAGAGACAGGTGCAGACAGCGCAAGCATGGCGCTGATCGCCTCCTCGCTCATCGTGGCCGGTGGCTGTGCTCCTGCTGTTGGCCCGAAGGGAGGAGTCGATCAAGTAGCGCAACTCGATACTCACTGATGGGAAGCGGGCCTTCGGGCCCGCTTCCTCGTGAGGCCGCGAGAAGTCCACTCGCGAGGCAGATGACCGTCGGCAGAAGATCGGCGCAATCCCCAATTCTGTGGAAAACCCGCGGTCGGCGGGGGTCTAGAGTCCCGCGGGCGAGTCACAACAAACCGACCACTTCTAGTGGACACGTGTCACGGAGAGTGGTAGCGTTGCTTCTTGTAGACCACCGTTCCATGCGAAACAAGGCCGGTGGAGAGTCCGACAAGCACAGGTATCGGCCACAAGGCGGACGACCTTGAGCAGAAACCTGAAAGATATTCCGGGGCCCGCCTCGGGGGAGTGAGAGACCAAAGATGAGATCTACGACATGGACAGCCCGGCGAGAGAGCCGGATGCTCTTGCTGGCGATGGCCTTCCTGATGGTGATCGCCGCATTGGTCGCGTTCCCCGCGGCCCCAGCGAGACGCCGTCGAGCTCGGCGAACGTCGACACTTACGGCACCTGGAGCGACGTCGACGGGATTGCCGCTGGCATCGCCGATCCACCTGTGCTCTGCACCTCCCTGCGCAGAGCAGTGACGGCGGAGAGCGACCAACACGGTCAGGTTCGGGAACCGGCCAGCGGCTGGTTGTGGCGAGCATCGGACGATAGCAGCGGCTTCCGATTCGAGGGCGTCGGCCTGCCTGGCGTGCCGGTGGTGGCGGATACGCCATTCGCGATCGGCTACCTCACCCACTACAACCGGCCGATCGACAGTCGATCCCAACAAGGTCGGCACGGCGAACCTGAACACGAACATCGCCATCGATGGTGACGATCCTGACACCCGTCTTCCTGGTGACGCTGAATGAGACGCCGAACAACGCCAACCCGTGCGCGAGTGTGGCACGGCCCCAGCGCAGAATCGGCGTGTGCGGACCAGATCACCGTCACGGGTCGGCGGCTCCCAGGAGGTGACCGTTGATGGCCTGACCTACACGATCGAGATCGATCGGGTTCCGGGCCATGTCCAGGCGAGTGCCTGTTCCGGAGCCCAGTCCGAGACCTTCATCACCGCCGAGGGCCGGAGCACTACCGCCTGCCTGATGGCCAAGGCGACGCTCGCGCCCGGCGACGCCTGACGATCGTCAAGAAGACCGTAAGGGTGCCGAGATACCAATCGGTGTTCACGACTTCCGGCGTTCACTGGTTGACGGATGGGACGACGTCTCCGGCTCGGAGACCATCGACGGGACCGGAGGTTCCGAGACACTCGTGCTCACGGCTGGGGTCTATCACCTGAGTGAGGACCGCTGGGCTTCCAACTGAGCGCCGGCTGCGGTCGATCCGGTTGTGTGCGTGAAGGACACCCCAGGTGCCGCTCCGATCGCCCAGTCCGCGGACGCGCTCGATCTCGACTCCGATGACCACATCACCTGTACGTTCACGAACACCTACACCACCGCCACGAGCTCGATCCCGGACTCGAGGTCGTGAAGAGTGACCGACTCGATCGAGTCCACGCCAACGGCACAGCGCACCGTCGGCCTACAGGCATCACGGTCGCAGAGTGGACAACGGTGGTACCGACGAGCTACACGCTCACCGACATCTGGACTCGAACAGTGGACGGGACTCGACGCCACAACGGCTGGTGTCTGGCTCCGGTCCCGGCGTACTCCCCAGGCGATCGAGGCGAATGGCATCGACACCTACACCACTACCACGACCGTTCTCGGTCGCTGGTGGAGCGGATCCCGCCGAGTACGTCGCGTGCGGCGATGACGTGACGACGAGGACGGATACGGCCTACGGAACACCGCCACCGTCACGTGGGGCGAGCAGGGCTAGGCCCAGGACTCCGGTCTGCGCGGACGTAGCCTTCCTCAAGCTGACGAAGGTCGTCGTCAACGGCGGATCCATCAACGCGAGCCACTTCACGTTGACCGCCGAGACTGAGGGCCCGGATCTCCGTTCCCGGGAACGCTGGCTGGAACATCGTTGCCCCGACTCCGCATATTGGCTCGGCGAGAGCGGACCTGGCAACTACACGGCCAGCGATTGGCAGTGCGACTACGGCGACGGGTATCAGACTCCCGTTGAAGGCCGTCATTCAGATCGACGAAGGGGACGACTGTCTCGACCCGGACGTGTGGCTGAATGAGTTCCGGTCCGCGGAGTGCACGATCACGAACACGTATCGGACACCGCCGCCGCCGCCGCCACCACCACCGCCGACCGTAACCCCAGTTCTCGATCTTCAGATCGACAAGACGGGTTCTGTGACCGGTGCAGTGGTTGACGGTGTGGCAACGGTTGAGTGGACCCTGACGGTCTCCCACGGTGCCGGTTCCACCACCAACGCGGTTGGCGCCTCGGTCTCCGATGCAGCACCTGCCGGCATGACGTTCACTTCGGTGACGTCGGCCGACATGACCTGCGCGATCGTTGACAACGCCGTCGCCTGTGGACCGTTCAACCTGGCACTCGGCAGTTCGGCGACCGCAGTGGTTACCGCCACCGCACCAGCCGGGACGTTCGAGAACACCGCCACGGTTTCGGTCCAAGGCGACACGGTGGAGTCCAACAACATGGACGACGCGGCAGTCGAGATCGCGGAGGTTCTGCCGATCGAGATCCTGCCCGAGACCGGTGCAGACACTGATCGAGTCGCATGGGTCGCTGGGATCCTGCTGCTCATGGGTGCTGCACTCGTGCTCGGCAGCCGACGTGGTGAGAGCTTCACCATCGAGTCGACCCTGTAACCAACCGGCGCATCCGACTATCACGGAGGGGCGGCCAACCGGCCGCCCCTCCGTCGCGTCTGTCATGCACCGACGCCTGCATGTATTCAGCAATCTTGACGAGCAGCGCTCCCCGGATCCGTCCGATGCATGCATCACAACCACGGCCGCTCTTCGGAGATCACAATGCTCACCCGCCACCGGACCACCCGCCAACTCCTCGCATCCGTCGCCATCGCCACGGTTGCCTCCCTGCTGTTCGCCCTTCCGGCAGCGGCCACCCCTGACACCACCCCGGCCGTCGAGGCCGAGTGCGTGGAGGATGCCGAAGTGGAGGGCGACGTCGAATGCGTCGTTGAAGAGGAGGAAGCCCCCGCAGCCACCGGCACCCTCTACATCCGCAAGACGATCCGCGACGACCTGCAGCTCGCCAATATCGCCGACGCCCTGGAGAACGACCTGAAGAAGGTCGCTTCCCATCCCAACGCCCTGACGAACACCGACTACGCCGGCCCCACTCTCTTCGAGATCACGGTCACCCAGGACGGCTCCGAGGTCTCCGCCAACGGGTGGTCCCGGTCGGGCGGTCGCTCCAACACCTACAAGGCGAGCTACACGGTCATCGCCGGCATCGCGGTCACCCTCTCCGAAGCCGACCTCGCTGGTTGGGACGAGGGCACATTCGAATGCCGGCCGGGAGACGTCGGCACCAACGGCAACGGCTTCTGGATCGAGGGCGGCAAGTGGGCCTCCGCGGTCGAGTCCGACACCGTGATCGTCCCCGAAGGCGGCAAGGTCACGTGCCGGATCATGAACACCCAGGTCGAGGAACCCGAGGTCATCGAAGAGCCGGAGATCGAGGAGGATTGAGGAGCCCGAGGTCGAGGCACCCGAAGTCGAGGAACCCGCCGAGAACCCCGAGGTCGAGCAGCCCGAACCCCTCGCAGTGGTCGAGACTCCCGTCGTCGTCGAACCGGTCGAGGCCCCAGCGACCGTCGAGGTCGAAGTAGGTCCCCGTTGTTGAGGAACCCGCCCCCGTGGTCGAGGTCGACGACTCGAATGAGTCCGAGGTGCAGGGACTCGTGCTCGAAGCGGTCCAGACGCTCCCCGAGACCGGCCTCGAGACCCACGAGACCGCAGGCCTCGCCGGTGGACTCATCCTCCTCGGCGCTGCCCTCCTCTTCACGAACCGCGAAAGCGAACCCGGTTTCCGATCCTGAGCACCGCACACGCACGGCGATCGGAGAGGGGGCGGTCCCAGGACCGCCCCCTTCCCCATTGACGACTCACACCAGCAGGTCGACGAAGAACCAGACCGCCACGCCGGCGATGAACGTCGGGAAGAGACTGCGCCTCCACACCGCGACCAGGATCCCGGCCGTCACGCCGGCGATCTCGGGGAGGCTGCCCGCGAACTCGGGCAAGCGCCCCGCCGTGAGGAGTGACGCCGTGAGAGCGGCAAGGACGGCTGGGCCGACGTTGCGGAGGAGGCGCTCCGCCTTGGCGGGCAGTTGGCGATCCCCGACGGTCACGATGAAGATCGAACGAGCCGCATAGGTGCCGATCCCGGCCAGCACGAACACGAGGAGCGGGCTCACTGCTCCGTCCCCTCGGCCAGGTACCCGGCGAGTGCTCCGAACGCCGCCCCGATCAGCATCCCGCCCCGGTTCGGGACCTGCCAGAACACCGCCGTGGCAATTCCCCCCACGATGGCGGCCAGCACCGCCGGTCGTCGGGTGAGGCTCGGGACCAACAAGCCGATGAACATGGCGGGCACTGCGAACTCGATTTGGATTCCCTCGGGCAGTGCCGGCCCGGCGAGCACACCGACGGCCATCGTCGTCTGCCATACGACCCAGAGCAGTCCTCCCGCCCCGAGGTAGTAGGACCGCCACTCGAGGTCGGTGTCGCGGTTCCTGATGCTGACGAGGGCGAACACCTGGTCGATGAGCACGTACGGCCCGACCCAGCGGAACCACCGCGGCTGGGTGCGGAAGCGGGGGACGAGTGCCCCCGAGTACATGACGTGGCGGAGGTTGACCACCAGCGCGGCAGTGAGAGCGGCCAGCCCCGTGGCCCCGGCGCCCAGCAGGGTGATGGCGACGAGTTGGGCGGCTCCGCCAAAGATCAGGGACCCCGTGAGGAAGCCCGCCAGGTTGGGGACGTCGGTCTCGGCGACGGTGATGCCGATGATCAGACCGAACGGAATGGCTGGGATGATGACCGGGAGGGCGTCGCGCATGCCGAGCAGGGCTGAGCGGCGGACGGTGGACATCGAGCGAGCTTAGGGGTCGCCTCCCAAGGCAGCGGACCGACATCGCGTTCCACGGCCTGAGCAAACCTCCGCCGAGGCTCGGCGGTCCCCCGATCGGGCAGCCACCCCGCGCCGAGGGGTCCCGGGTGGGACCCGGGACCCCATGCGCCTGTCGTGCTGTGTCAGCGGCCCTTGCTGTCCTGGGTCTCGATGCGCCATTCGGTGACGATCCGGCCGTCGTCGGCGGTCAAGGAGAGGAGCTCGGCCTTCGGGTTCTGCGCCACTGCCTTGCGGATCTCGCGCTCGATCTCCCGTTCGAACTTCTCGATGATTTCCTCGGGGACGCCCCACGCGTTGTAGAAGGCCTCGGTGATGTCCACCGTCGGCGCTCCGTCGGAGGCTCCCAGCTCGACCCGCAGGTTGGCGACGTAGTCGCCGTTCTCGTCGGTGCCGGTGATGTCGAGCCACATGACACCGTCATCGATGGTCACGTCGACGGAGTCGTTGTTGGGATCCCGCTCGAACTCGGCGGCCATCGACGCCGCGGAGACCTCGCCGACGACTCCGAGCGAGCCGTCGGTGTTCCGTTCGATGTCGAGGGTGCACGCACTCGCTGCAAGGGTTAGCACCACCAGGGCGGTCAGGGTTCGTGTGATGTGCATCGTTCACCTCCATGAACTGGCTTACGACGCCATTGGACACCCGGGGGCCCACCGCCACCAGTGGCGGGAGTCACGGATCGGTGTGCAGATCGCACATGCGCACATGACAGGTGTCACAAACCCCCCGTCCGACGACCCCGAGTTCGCATAATGACTCCATGACGTCGCCGCAGATCGAGCCAGGACTCCTCAGGCTCTTCCGCTGGTACGTGGTGCTACGCCTCGGGATCCTCCTCCTGCAGCTCGGGGTGACCCAGGACCCGATGTCCGACGGACCGGTGTTCGCCCCCCAGGCAGGCATCCTCATCCTCGGTCTCCTGCTCGCCTACCTCCTCGCCGGCCCGCAGCGCACCAGGCTCGGCCGCTCGTACCTCCCCATCGCCATCTGGGTCGCGACCCTCGGCCCGATCATCGAGAACGCGGTGACCGTCAACGCCCGACTCGCTGCGGGAACCGGGGCCAACGAGGCGGTCTCCGACTACTGGCTCTACCTCTTCTACCTCTTCGTCCCCGTGATCATCGTCGCCTGGCAGTACCGATTCCGGTGGGTGGTCCTGTTCTCAGCCGGCACACTCCTCCTCGACGGAGCGTTCACCGCGGCGCCCCTCGAGGACACCGGCGCCGACCTGGCGCTCCTCAGCGTCCTCATGTTCGCCCGGACCGCCCTCTTCCTATTCGTCGGCCTCATCATCAACCGGCTCGTCACCGCCCTGCGCAGGCAGCGGGACGCCGTGGCAGCCAGCGTGGTCAGCAGGGAGCGCCTCGCGATGAGTGAGGAGCGGCGCCGGCTGGCCCGGGAACTCCATGACACGCTTGCCCACACTCTCAGCGCCCTCGCCGTGCAACTCGAGGGAGCCATGTCGGTCTGGGACAACGATCAGCCACGGGCCCGGGAGATGGTCGAGACTTCGCTCGCCACCGCTCGGCAGGGCCTCGGCGATGCCCGTCGCTCCATCACCGCCCTGCGCGCCTCACCGCTCGAGGAAGGTGGCCTCGTGGCCGCACTGGAGGAGGCCTGTCGGTCGGCTGCCGACAGCCTGGGCTTCGACGTGGACTTCTCCGCCGTGGGGTCGGGGCCCTCGGACCCCGACATCCAACACACGGCGTTTCGGATCGCCGGCGAAGCCATGACCAACGTCGTCAGGCACAGCCGAGCCACCCGGGTCTCGGTCGAGATCCGAGGAGATGACACCGGTTGGGGACTGACGGTGGAGGACAACGGCTCCGGGTTCGACCTCGGCTCCGTCGATGGCGACGCCCACATGGGCATCACCGGCATGCGGGAACGGGCAGAGCTGATCGGGGCTTCGTTCACGATCAGGACCCCGGCCGGTGGCGGCACCGTCGTCGAGGTCACGGGCGGTGAGCGGTGAGCATCAAGGTCCTCATCTGCGACGACCAGGACCTCGTCCGGGACGGCCTCTCCGCCATCCTCTCGACCGCGCCGGGCATCGAGGTCGTCGGAGAGGCCCGCAACGGAGCGGAAGCCATCGAAGCGGTCGCCAAGTGGTCACCCGACGTCGTGCTCATGGACCTCAAGATGCCCGGGCTCGACGGCGTCGCCGCCACCCGCCACATCACCGACCACAACCCCGGGATCCGCGTGCTCGTCCTCACGACGTTCGATGATCCGCGCTGGGTGGCTGACGCCATCAGGGCCGGTGCCGCCGGCTACCTCATGAAGGACACGACCCGCACTCGGCTCATCGAGGCGGTCAAGGGAACCGCCGCCGGCCAGACCCACGTGGACCCCGGAGTCGCCGGCCAGCTGTTCGACCGGGTGTCGATGGCCGATCCCACCGAACCTGACACCACCGTTGCCGCCGACCTGAGCGAGAGGGAGCGGGACGTGCTCGAGGCGCTGGGCCTCGGCCTCACGAACTCGGAGATCGCAGCCCGCCTCTTCCTGTCCGAGGGGACGGTCCGCAACTACGTCAGCGCAGTGATCGGCAAGCTGGGCGTGGCCGACCGCACCCAGGCCGCGGTGCTTGCGGTGCGGCATGGCATCGTCCCACGCGGCCGGTAGGGGTCCCGGGGTGCTGGTGTGGCCGCACGGCCGCACGGCCGTTACCCTCCGCGCGATGGCAGATCTCGCCGCGGTGGAAGGCCGGACCTAC
>CAVOQP010000013.1:0-224014 GCA_963698385.1 uncultured Acidimicrobiia bacterium
AGGGGCGGTTCCTGTTCAGCGCCACCGTCGAACTGTTCGAGCAGTACGGCTTCACCCGCCAACGCCAGGTCGGCAAACACCGTGGATCGTTAGCAAGTCGGTCGAATCCGCGCCGACCTGACCGAACGCGCCTGCACCCGAGGACGGGAACCACGCGGATCAGCTGGGCTGGGGCGAGCCATCGATGACGGCGGTCGGGATCCACCCTCACTCACCGTGGCGCCCGACCGGAGAGGAGGCATCAGTCCCAGCGGAACAGCCAGATGGCCAGCGATCCGAGCACGAGCACGAACGCGGCCATCACGAGCAGGCTCGAGATCTGCTGGCACCTCGCCCGCCCAACTGGCCGAGAGCGCCTGCACGGTCGCCCCACTCGGCGTGTAGCCGCTGACGGTGCGAACACCGTCCGGCATCACCTCGAGGGGGATGTAGACGCCGGCGAAGAAGAGCAGCGGGAAGTAGAGGAGCATCCCGATCGCCTGGCCGGAGCTGGCGGTGGGCACCACGGCTCCGATGAGCAACTCCCACGCTGAGGAGGGAGACCGCGCCCAGGGCGTAGGAGACGAGGAACCATCCCGGGCTCTCGGGGAAGGGGATACCGAAGAGCAAGCATCCCGATCAGGATCGCTGCGACGGTGGCGATGGTCACCACCGACCATCTGCACCAGGAGGTGCGCGACCACCAGGGTCCCCGGGTGGGCAGGAGTGGTGGAGAGCCTGCGCAGGATGCCCTTCTCGCGATCGCTACCGAGCGTCGCCGGCAGGATCGTCAGGGCGACCGTGGCGAGTCCGAGAGCGATGCTGACCGGCGCGTAGATCTCGACGAGGCTGCTTCCCCCGAGGTCGGCGTTCGGCTCGGTGGCACCGGGAAGACGATGCCGATCACGACGAGGAGCAGGGCAGGGAACACCAGGCCGAAGAACACGGACAGCGGCTCTCGCGCGAAGGCCTTCGCCTGGGTCCTGGTCAGTGCAGCGAGTGCGCTCATGATGCCTCCTCGACGGTATCGAGGCGTCGCCCGGTCATGGCGACGAACGCATCGTCGAGGGTGGTCTGGTCGACCCGGAGTCGATCGGGGACGATCTCGTGGTTGGCCAGGAGCGAGACGACGGAGAAGAGCATCCTCTCGTTGCCGGTGACCACGATCTCGTCCTCCGAGCGTGAGACTCCCGGTCACTTCCGGAAGCGCCGTGAGCCAGGCGTCCTCGACGGTCGCCGTGGTGGTGAATCGGAGCCGTTGCTCCAGACCGACACTGTCGACCAGGCCACGCGGCGTGTCCAGGGCGACGAGACGTCCTTCGTCGATGAGGGCGAGTCGGTCGGCGAGCCTCTCCGCCTCCTCCATGAAATGGGTGACCAGGACGATGGTGACACCGCTGTCCGCGAAGATCCTCGACCAGCCCCCAGGTCTCCCGTCGGGCCTGCGGGTCCAGACCGGTGGTCAGCTCGTCGAGGATCACCACCTCGGGGTCGGCCCACGAGGGCAACCGCGATCGAGACGCGCTGTTGCTGACCCCCGGAGAGTCGCGAGTAGAGCGTGTCGGCCTTGTCGGTGAGACCGAGTCGCTCGAGCAGCGTCGCGACATCCAGCGGATCCGGATAGAAGGAGGCGAACGTCTCAACGATCTCCTCGCACTTCACACGGTCCTGGAACCTGCTCTCCTGGAGCTGCACCCCGAGCCGGCTCCGCACCTCGGCCCTGTCCACGAGCGGATCGAAGCCGAACACCTCGATGTGGCCCGAGTCGGGGGTTCGCAGGCCGGCGATCGATTCCACGGTGGTGGTCTTCCCAGCACCATTGGGTCCCAGGATCGCGAAGATCTCGCCCTCCTCCACGGTCGAAGGACACGCCATCGACGACGGTCTCTGCCGTCGTAGCTCTTGGTCAGATTGTCGACTTGGATGACTGTCATGGTTCTTCCTTCGCTGGCCATTCTGACTCAGTTCTTGAGCTCTTTCGTGAGCAACAGCCAGAAGCCGAGCCAGCCTTCACCGAACAACGAAGTGAGCCCCACAACGCCGAGGAACACGCTAGCGACGGCTTCGTAGTCGGCGAGCATCACGTGCGCGAGGGTGTCGAGCACGTAGGCCACGCCGCCAGCGATCAGGAAGTAGCCGAGCGCCTTGGCGACCAGCCCCGACCTTACGACCAGCACCCCGAGCATCGCCAAATGGATGCCGAACGCCACGAGCCCGATGAGCCACGTGGACTCGAATGCAGCGAGCTCGATCATGGTGTGGGCGCTGACCTGCTCGTACGTGAGGAACCCCAGCAAATCGCCGCCGAGGAGTTGAAGCACCTGGAACATCGAGACGAGCGCCACACCGAGCAGAGCCGTGTAGACGAGCCGGAACCACGCCGTGGCAAGAGACAGGTCTCGATTCACGTCACGGAAGACGACATGCAGGGCCCAGGCGATGACCACGTCCAAGACGAAGATCACGAGGAAGGCCACCAAACCGAGCCGGAACAGCCCGATCGACCCGGTGATGCTGGCGACGGTTCCAGCCGGGTCGCCCCGCTCGACCAGGCCTTCACGCACGACGAAGTTGGCGAAAATCGCCAGCACGACCATGGCGAGATAGGAAACGCCTGCGATTCGGGCGGCGCGTCGGCGGGGGTAGCTGCCTGGGCGTTCCGCTGGTGGGCTGACGGCTGTTCGTCCGGCTTCGGTCGGAGCGGTTTCGGTGGGCATTGGTGTCTCCTTGATCTTGATTCCCGTACTTAGTACGAGTAGAATGACCGCAATGTATCCGTACTAAGTACGAATGTCAACTCGGAGGAAGAAGATGTCTGGAGACCGGAGGAGGTCGACGCTGAACCGGGCCAGGGTGCTCGATGCGGCGGTCGACCTGGCCGACGAGATCGGGATCGAGGCCCTGACCATCCGCAAGCTTGCAGACGCTCTGGGTGTGGGCGCCATGACGATCTATCACCACGTCCCCTCCAAGGAGGAGATCATCGACGGGATGGTGGAGATCGTCTACGCAGAGGTGGAGAAGCCTCCCGCCGACGCCGACTGGAGGGACGCCATTCGCCACCGCTGCATCTCCGCTCGACAGGTCCTGAAACGCCACCCATGGGCCGCGCCTCTCATGAACACGAGGACGTCACCGGGCCCGGCCAACCTCAGCCACCACGACTCCGTGATCGGCTGCCTGCGGAACGGCGGATTGTCGATCCCGATGACGGCCCACGCCTATGCCATCCTCGACGGCTTCGTCTACGGCTTCACCTTCGACGAGAACACCTTGCCGGCAGCCGGCGGGGAGGGGTTTGCCGAGGCGGCAAAACAGATCGCGGCCCACTTCCCCAGGGACGACTTCCCGAACCTGGCCGAACTGACCTTCGAGCATGTCCTCAAGCCCGGATACGACTATGGCGTCTCGTTCGAGTTCGGCTTGGACCTCATCATCGACGGCCTCGACCGGGCGGCGAAGACGAACTGAGCGAGACCCAGACCGAGCTCGACGGAGAGCAACACCGAAGTCGTCGTGGGGCCCCGGGCTCGGGGGGTGGCGAACGCCCCAGACGAGTTTCACCCCAGACAAAACGAAATCCCCTGCAGCCGCAAGGGATTTCGTTCGTAGCGGGGGCGGGATTTGAACCCGCGACCTTCGGGTTATGAGCCCGACGAGCTACCAGACTGCTCCACCCCGCGTCGGTGGAGACGGAAGTATACGGGGGCCACTCCCCTACGGGAAGCCCGGAGTAGGTCGGATTGGCTACCGACGCACTCGGCCTCCGTATGCTGTGCGGCAAGGAGGAACCATGAGCAAGCTCGCCATGAAGACTGCTGTCATCGCCGCCGCCCTGTGGGTGACCATCTGGCTGATCGACGGCTTGAACTACGACGGTGGGCTGTGGGCCTTCGTCTTGATCGCCCTCATCTTCGGGGTCGTCAACTCGGTGCTCCGACCCATCGCCAAGCTCGTCTCACTCCCTTTCATCGTCCTCACCCTCGGTCTGGGAGCACTCGTGATCAATGGCCTGGCATTCTGGTTCGTGGCCTGGCTCGCCGGTCCGACCAACCTCGATCTCGGCTTCACATCAAGCGGGTTCTGGGCTTCGTTCCTCGGGGCCATCGTCATGGCGATCGTCTCGTTCGTACTCAACCGGTTCGTCAAGCCCGACAGAGGACTCGTCAGTCGGAGAACGTGACCGGGGGGCGCGGGGAGCGATCCACCGCCAGGGTGAAGATGTCCGGCCGGCTGTAGTGACCTGCCACGTCGAACATGAAGTGATCCCGATCGGTCTCACCGACGTCGATGGCAGCTCGCAAGATGCCGTGCTCCCGCCGGAGCGGCCCTGCGACGATCCGCCCCTGCGGGGACACCACGACGGAGTCCCCGGCATTCATCCACTCGTCCGGGTCCGGGTAGAGCTGGTCGCGGTGCGGGAAGTCGGCCGGGATGTCTGCTGCACTCAGCGAGCACCCGGAGCCGATCACCCAACACCGGCCCTCCTTGGCGATGTGCTGCATCGAGGCCACCCAGGCGTCGCCGTCATCCCAGGTCGAGGCGACGTAGACCTGCACGCCCTGGGCGAACAAGGTGTACCGAGCCAGCGGCATGTAGTTCTCCCAGCAGATGAGACCGCCCAGGCGACCCATCGGGGTCTCCATCACCCGCAGCCCCGAGGCGTCACCTGCTCCCCACACCATCCGCTCGGGATGGGTCGGCATCATCTTGCGATGTCGATTGAGGACCTCGCCGTCCGGTCCGAACGTGAGGAGCGTGTTGAAGATGGTCCCCCGGCTGTACTCGCCCTCACGCTCGTGGACGCCCATGACGACGTGGATGCCGAGTTCGGCGATGGTGGCTCGCAGTCCGTCGAGGTGGCCGGTCTCGAGATCCACTGCCTGGTCCATAAGTCGCCGATGCAGTTCGTGGGCGATTCGGCTGTCCGCCCCTGGGGCAAGGCGCCAGATGTAGTCGGGATAACCCGGGACGTACGTCTCGGGGAACACCACCAATTCCGCGCCGTCGGCCGCCAACTCGGCCAGGGTGGCGACGGCTGCTCCGAGGGTCGCATCACGGTCGAGAGAGACCGGGGGGCGCTGCACCACCGCCACCTCGATCGTTCGATCCTGCCGTCCCATCATCACCTCCAGGCGTCGATCCGAGCAGGGTAGGCGACGGGACCGCACGTCCGCCCCTCGAGAGCGGCCGTCAGGGGTCGATCAACGTGTCGCAGATCCAGTTGCCGACCCGGGAGCTCCGACCCGACCGGGCATCCTGTCCGTCGAGGTGCAACGTGAGCCAGTTGGCCAGGTTGAACCCGATCCACCGGAGAGGCTCTGCGACCCATCGGTGGGGCTCGCCCCGACCCAAACCGGCTTGTTCCTGGCCAGCAGGCCCACGAATGGCACCAACGAGTGCCCGGGCGGCCAGGTTGGACATGAGGACGCCATCCCCGGAGTATCCGCCGGCCGCGGCAAGCCCGGTGCCCGGATCGAACGCCACGAAGGGCTCCCACGCACGAGGAACCGCCAGGACGCCGCCCCACTCGTGGCTGGGTACGACCTCGGGCAGGTCCGGGAAGAGCTCCGCCAGGGCGAGGATGAGTCGCTTCGTCGTTGCCGGGGAGTGATCATGCCGCCTCGAGACGCTGGATCCCCAGTGGTAGGTGGCTCCCCGCCCGCCGATGGCTATCCGATCGTCGACGGTTCGTTGGGCGTACACGAAGCTGCGGGCCGCGTCGGAGAGGGTGGCGCCGTCGCTCCAGCCAATGCTCGCCCACTGCTCGGGCAGGAGCGGCGGAGTGGCGATCATGTGGGAGTAGACCGGAAGCAGACTCCGGCGGTGCCCCGGCAGTACCGATGTGTAGCCCTCGGTGGCGCGCACGACGGTCGACGCATGGATGACCCCGCGCTCCGTTGTGACCTTCCGAGAGGACAGATCCGTCGCCGCCGTGCGTTCGAGGATGGTGACACCGCGCCGCTCGACCGCCTCGGCCAGGCCCCACACCAGTTGCGCGGGGTTGACTGCCGCGCTGTGGGGACTGAAAGCCGACCCCACGGCACCCGCCACGCCGACCTGGGCCGACGTTGCGGCGGGGTCTTCCAGTCGGACGTGGTCGTCCCCGAAGCCGAAGGCTCGATACTCATCCACCATTCGCTGCAGTCGTCCGAGCTGACCCCGGCCGGTCGCCACCCAACGCATCCCACCCCGGCGCCACCCACACGAGACCTGCTCGGAGGACAGCACCGACTCGATCTCGTCGAGCGCTCGGACCGCGGCATCCTGCAAACCAATGGCAGCATCCCGACCGTGGCGGCGGGCGACGGTCGTCAGCCCGACGGGGAGCACCGCCGAGCAGAAGCCGCCATTCCGCCCCGACGCACCGCTCCCCACGGTCGCAGCCTCGACGAGGACCACATCCAGCCCGGGATCCGCCAGCGTCAGGTAATAGGCGACCCACAGGCCGGTGAAGCCCCCACCCACAATGACCACGTCCGCTGATCGATCACCGGCAAGCGAGAGCTCGCTCCGATGGTCGGTCCTCCGTGTCCCACCACAGGCAGCGATCCGGAGACGACCACATCTGGCCCGTCGCTTGGCTCACCGTTCTGTCCGGGGCGTCATGGACCGCAAGCTACGTCGCCAGCCGACCACGCGCACCGGTGACACTCGATCGCAGCGGTGGTCCTGGTCCGCGTGCCGTTACACGGCCTCGAGGAGGACCGCCGTGCCAAGCCCCGAACCGGCCGGCACGGTTGCTCCCCCGAACCGCAGATCGCGCTGGTGGAGTGCCTTGGCGAGGTGGATGACGATCCGCAGGCCGGACATGCCAACCGGGTGGCCGAGGCCCACCGATCCGCCATCGACGTTGAGGCGATCTCGCTCCCATCCGCCCATCTTCTCGCAGGCGATGAGTTGGACGGCGAAGCCTTCGTTGCACTCGATGAGGTCGAGGTCGGCCACCGACTTGTCGGCACCGGCCAACGAGGCGTTGAGCGCGTCGACGCACGAGTACCCCATGAGGTTGGGATCGCACCCGACCATGGCCATCCCCTCGGTGACGATGCGGGCGATGGGCGTGAGGTTGTGCTTGTTCACCGCATCGGCACTGGCGATGATCGCGGCGGCGGCCCCATCATTGATGCTGGCCGAATTGCCGGCCGTGATGACACCCCCCTCCTGAACAGCCGTCAGCCGACCCAGCGACTCCATGGTGGATGCCCGAGGGTTCTCGTCCACGCTGAAGACCATCGGGCCCTTGCGTCCGGGTACCTCGATCGGCACGATCTCGTCCTCGAACCGCCCGTCGGCGATGGCCGCGATCGACCTGTCGTTGGAGACGATGGCGTAGGCATCCATCTCCTCCCGGCTGAACCCGTCCACCCGGGCGTGGTTCTCCGCCACATCGATCATGTACTGGGGGTCGCCCCACATCCCCGACCCGGCGAGCGTGCACTCCCGCAGCGTGTCGAGGAACGTGCCACTGCCCAGACGATGCCCCCACCGCGAGCCGGGGACCATGTGGGGGGCGTTGCTCATCGACTCCATCCCGACCGCCAACGCGACGTCGATGGCCCCAGACGCAATCTGGTAGGTCGACTGGATGAGTGAGGCCATCCCCGAGCAGCACTGCATGTTGATGGTGAAGGCGGGTACCGAATGGGGGACGCCGACCCGCATACCGACGATCCGGGCCGGGTTGGATTCGGTCATGTCCTGGAGGACCATCCCGCCCACGATGAGGTCGATTGCAGACGGCTCGAGGTTCATGCGATCGAGCAGGGCGGAGGCGACGACGGACGCGAACTCGGTGGCCCGCAGCGGTTGGAGCGAGCCCCCGAACCGGCCGATCGGGCTCCGCAACCCCTCGACGAGGAATACGTCGCGTCCCATCGTTGATCCCTTCGTTTGCTGTCCGCCGTTCTGCGCTTTACGATAACGAACGTTCGCTAGGTTTCCAATTGAGACCACCAAGGAGACGCACCGTGTTCGATGACGCGACCCTCGCCCGCTCACAGGAGATGGCCGACGAGTGGGCCGCGGCGTACGCCCGCATGGTCGAGAAGTTCGGAGATGCCGCTCCCGATCGAGCGAGGAACCCCACCACCCAGTCCGGCCTCCCCATCAAGCCCGCGTATTTTCCGCACGACGTCGCCGACCTGGGCCTCGACGCCATCGGCGCCCCCGGGCAGTACCCCTTCACGCGAGGCAACCTCCCCGCCCAATACCAGTTGATGAACTGGGCGAACCAACCGGTGATCGGGTACGGACTCCCCGAGGACACCCGCAACCGCATGGACGCATTGGCCGAGCAGGGCATGACCGGCTATTTCGGACAGAAGTTCTACAACCTCGTGTACGACCTCGTGTCGCACGAGGGCCTCGACCCCGATCACCCGGCGTCGCGCGGTCGCATGGGGGAATGCGGCATGGGCGTCTACTCCAAGCAGGACATGGACACGCTCTTCGCCGGGATGGACCTGACGCAGATGAACGTCATCCACATCACCTACTACCAAGTCGTACCTGCCCTCGCCCAGTACATCGCCCTCGCCCAGGACCGGGGCCTCAGTGCCGGCCAGCTCCGAGGCAACTCGATGAACTGGTACCACCAGTCGGCCTACGTGGGCATGAGCGCCTTCCCTCCCCGCAACGGGCACAAGCTCGCCGTCGAACTCATCAAGTACTGCACCGCCAACATGCCCCGCTGGAATACCACGAACTTCTTCGGCTACGGGGCCGAGGAGTCGGGGGCGACGGCGGTCGAGGAGATCGGCCTCATGCTCGCCTACGGCATCGACCTGGTACGTGCCTGCAACGAGTCGGGTCTCACCGCCGACGAGGTGCTGCCCCGGTTCGGGTTCCAGATCGCACAGGCAAACGACTTCTTCGAGGAGATCTGCAAGATCCGGGCCCTGCGCCGGATCTGGGCGACGACCATGCAGGAGCGTTTCGGAGCCACCGACCCCCGGGGGATGCACGTCCGGATCCACACCCACACCTCGGGGGCGTCCCTCACTGCCCAGCAACCACTCGTCAACCTGGTCCGCACCACCCTCCACGCGTTCGGCGCAGCCCTCTCGGGGGTCCAGGCGATGGAGGTCTCGGCCCACGACGAAGCACTGACCATCCCCACCGAAGAGGCCGCCACCCTCGCCCTCCGGGTGCAGCAGGTGATCCAGGAGGAGACGAACATCACCTCGGTCAGCGACCCCCTGGCCGGTTCGTACTACGTCGAAGCCCTCACCGACCAGATCGCAGCCGCCGCGCTCGCATTCGTGGACGAGATCGAGTCCCAGGGCGGCTACATCGCCGCCCAGGAATCGGGATGGATCCGCCGCCGGGTCGAAGCGTCTGCCGAACGCTGGCGCGACCTCGTCGACTCCGGGGAGCGCTCGATCGTCGCTCTCAACAAATACGTGACCGATGAGCCACCCCCCGCCAACCTTTTCAAGATCGACCCTGCCGCCGAACAGACCGCCATAGACCGCATCCAGGCCCTCCGGGCGGGCCGGGACCAGGATGCATGGCAGACCACGATGGACACGTTCGCTGCAGTGGCCGGGGATTTCGCCAAGAAGGACTACGCAGACCTCGATGGCAGCCTCATCGAGGCGGCGATCGCCGCCGCAGCCGCCGACGCGACCACCGGAGAGATGATGGGGGTCCTCAAGGACGCCCTCGGATGGAGGGCCCCCCATGAGTACTGAGATCACCGTGGAACCGATCCGCGTCTTGCTCGCCAAACCGACCCACGACTGCCACGACCGCGGGGTCCGACTCGTCGCCCGCAAGATGCGGGAGGCCGGGTTCGAGGTCATCTTCTCCAACTTCCTCCTCACCGAGGAGGTCGTGAACGCCGCAGTCGACGAGGACGTCGACGTGGTCGGCATCTCTGCGTCGTCGGGGGGCCACATGGTGATCTTCGAGGATCTCCTCGCCGGGCTGAAGAAAGTGGGCCTGGACGATGCCCTGGTGATCGGTGGTGGCGTCATCCCGCCTGATGACGAACAGACGATCCTCGGCTGGGGCGTCGCGGCCATCTTCGGACCGGGTACGAATGCCGAACAAGCGATCGAGATGATCCACACCACGCTCCGGGGAGTCCCCCGGTGAACCCTTCCAAGGTCGCGATCCTCGGCGGTGGCGGTCGGATGGGCCACGGTATCGCCCTCGCCTGCCTGCAGTACTCCGACGCCGAAGTGGCGATCGTCTCCCGGCGACAGGAGACCGTCGACCACGGCCTCGGCCTCATCGACTCCGGCCCATTTGGCCTCGCCCGGGCGGTCGCCAAAGGAAGACTCACCGAGGACGAAGCGGCCGCTGCTCGGGCCCGGCTCTCCGGCACCACCGACTACGAGGAGGCCCTCGCCGGGGTCGACCTCGTGTTCGAGACCGTGCCGGAGGTGGTTTCCACCAAGCACGAAGCGTTTCGACTCGTCGACCGCTTTGCCCCGGAGTCGGCGGTCCTCGCCACGAACACGTCGTCGATCGTCATCTCCGAGTTGGCGGCACCACTCGCCAACCCGGGCCGCCTCGTCGGCACGCACTGGTTCTATCCCGCCCACGTCATGCCGCTGGTCGAGGTCGCCCGGAGCGAGTTCGTCGACGAGTCGGCGCTGGAGTCCGTCCTTGCGTACCTCCGACAACTCCGCAAGAAGCCCGTGGTGGTGAAGGACTCGCCCGGGTTCTTCATGACGCGCTTCATCAACAACTACCTCGCAGAAGCCATCCGCCTCGTGGAACTGGGCATAGCGGGTCCGGCTGAGATCGACGAGATGGTCAAGACGGGTCTGGGCTGGCCGATGGGCGTGTTCGAACTGCTGGACGGGTCGAGCTTCGACGCCTTCTACCACGCCCAGGAATACCTCGAGGAGAAGTGCGGGGAGCGGTACGCGGTGCCGACCCTGGCCCACGATGCGTTCAAGGCCGGCTACCACGGGTCCCCGGAGATGGTGCCCGATAGCCTGGGCGGGCTCTACGATTTCCTCGGAGTCGTACGCAACCCCAGCACCGAGGCATGACGATCCACGCACCAGCGAGACACGCGTCGAACCGCAGGGAGGAACTCGTCGCAGCGGCAGCCACGTGCTTCGACCGGGATGGGTTCGGGTCGGCCTCGATGCGGGAGATCGCCGCCGAGGCGGGGATGCAGACCGCGTCGATCTACTACCACTTCGACAGCAAGGATTCCTTGTTCCTGGCCGTCCACGAAGAGGGACTGCGCCGGATTCTCGAAGGCACCCAGGCCGCGATCGAAGGAATGGAACCGGGATGGGAGCGGCTGCTGGCAGCCTGCACCGCCCATCTCGAGACCCTCCTTGGTGGCGACACCATCTTCAAGGCCATCATGCGGCCCATACCCAACGCCCTCGATGTCCGGGAGCGCATCGTTGAGATGCGGGAGGGGTACGAACAGGTCTTCCGCGACCTCATCGACGACCTCGAACTCCCACCCGGCACCGACCGTCGCCATCTCCGGCTGATGCTCCTCGGGGCGATGAACTGGTCGTTCACGTGGTTCAAGGGCACGCGCCCCGAGATCCGCGACCTCGCCACGTCGATCGTCACCAACCTACGAATCCCCCTGGATGTGGCCACGTGACCGATCCTGACGTCTACTACCGCGAGGGCCTCGCCGGAGGCGATCGGAGGGCGCTCGGCAAGGCCATCTCCGCGGTCGAGAACGACCGGGTCGACGCCCCGTCCGTCCTCAGGGCGATCGCAGGTCGAACCGGACAGGCGCACGTCGTCGGCATCACCGGTCCGCCGGGTGCCGGCAAGTCGACTCTCACCAGTGCCCTCATCACGACGCTGCGATCCCGCGACCAAACGGTGGCGGTCATCGCTGTCGACCCGTCGAGTCCGTTCGGGGGCGGGGCCATCCTCGGCGACCGCATCCGCATGGGCCAGCACGCGCTCGACGGGGGCGTATTCGTTCGCTCGGTGGCCGCACGCGGGCACCTTGGTGGGTTGTCGCGCACCACCGCCCGGGTCGTCGACGTGCTCGACGGCGCCGGGTTCGACGTCATCATCGTCGAGACGGTCGGCACCGGCCAGGCGGAGACCGAGATCATGCACCTTGCCCAGACGGTGGTCGTGGTCGCCGCCCCGGGCCTGGGCGATGAGGTGCAGGCGATCAAGGCCGGGATTCTCGAGATCGCCGACATCTTCGTGGTGAACAAGGCCGACTCCCCCATCGCCAACAAGACCCTCCGCACCCTCCATGAGGCCCTCGGGCCCACCGACGAACGGGGCTGGTCACAGCCGATCCTCCCGACCATCGCCACCGACGGTACCGGCGTGGAGGAGTTGGTCGACGCCATCGAGGCGCACGCTGCCGGCTTCGCCGCCGACTACCGGGCGAGAGCCGCCACGTTGCGTGCCCGAAGGCAACTGGCGGTGGCAGCCGCCGAACTCGCCTCCGAACACGTCCACCGGAGCGACGACCCGATCATCGATGTCCTTGCCGAGCGCGTCCTCGCCGGTGACCTGGGACTGCGGGAGGCCGCGGAGCAGGCGCTCGATACGATCAACACCAATCCGCACGCACCCGGAGGTACCCCATGACCTACGAAACCCTGGTCTTCGACGTGAGCAACGCGATCGCCACCATCACGATGAACCGACCGGATGCCGCCAACGCCCTCAACCTCGTCATGGCCAAGGAACTCGGCGAGGTCGCGATCATCTGCGACGAGGACCCGGGAATCCGGGCCGTGGTCCTCACAGGGGCGGGGAGATTCTTCAGCGCCGGAGGCGACATCTCGGGGTTCAAGGAGGCGGGCGACAAGGTGGGAATGCTCGTCAAGGACATGACGATGCACTTCCATGCGGCTGTCTCCCGCTTCAACCGGATGGACGCTCCCGTCGTTGGCGCGGTGAACGGCATGGCGGCCGGTGCAGGCTTCTCCTTCGCCAGTTCGTGCGACATCCTCATTGCAGCCGAGTCGGCGGTCTTCCTCTCCGCCTACACCGCGTCCGCCCTCACTCCCGACGGCAGCTCCACCTACTTCGTCCCCCGCCTGGTCGGCCTGCGTCGAGCGATGGACCTCATGCTCACGAACCGGCGCCTGACCGCCACCGAGGCCATGGAATGGGGCATGGTGAGCAGGGTCGTTCCCGACGACGAGGTGCTCGCCGCCGCCACCGAACTGGCGACTCGCTTCGCGGCCGGGCCGACCAAGTCCTTCGGTGCGACAAAGCGGATGCTCCATGAGAGCCTCTCCTCCTCCCTCGAGACCCAAATGGAGCTCGAGTCGCGCACCATCGCCGATATCACCCGCACCCGGGACGCCCAGGAGGGCATCACCGCGTTCCTCGAGAAGCGGAAACCGACATTCACCGGCGAGTAGGGGGACTCCGCAACCGCGCTGGTCGCGCGGCGTAGCCTGCAGCGATGCCCGACAACGATCCCCTCCTCGACCACGTCCGCATTGGACCACTGACTGCCCGGAACCGCTTCTGGCAGGTACCGCACTGCAACGGGATGGGATACCGGGACCCATCCATGCTCGCCGCCATGCGCGGCATGAAGGCCGAGGGTGGGTGGGCGGTCGTCTCCACCGAAGAAGTCGAGATCCACCCGTCCTCGGAGGTCACGCCCTACATAGAAGGCCGGATCTGGGACGAGCGCGACCTCCCGGCCCACCGCCTCGTCACCGACGCCATCCATGAGCATGGGGCACTGGCGGCCATCGAACTGGTCCACAACGGCATGTCCACCGTGAACTACTGGTCACGGGTGCCACCCATGGGGCCAAGCCACCAGGCGCTCACGCACACCGCCCCGACCCAGGCCAGGGCGATGTCGAAGGCCGACATCGCCAACCTCCGGGAGTGGCACCGCGGCGCGGTCCGCCGTTCGCTGCAGGCCGGGTACGACATCGTCTACGTCTATGCCGCCCACTCCCTCTCCACGTTCCAGCACTTCCTGTCGCCCCGGTACAACCACCGCACCGACGAGTACGGGGGACCACTCGCCAACCGCGTACGGCTGCTGCGCGAGGTCCTCGAAGACACCGTCGAGGAGGTCGGCGGAGAGGCCGCCGTCGCCTGCCGGATCGCAGTGGACGAGCTCTACGGTGAGGGCGGGACAACACGCGAGCACATGGAGGAGGTGCTCTCGCTCATCGGTGAGATCCCCGACGTCTGGGACTTCATGGTCGGGCAATGGCCCGACGACTCCACGACTTCCCGTTTCATGGACGAAGGCGGGCGGGAGGAATACCTCACCGGACTGAAGGGGTTCACCTCGAAGCCAGCGGTCGGGGTCGGTCGGTTCACCTCCCCCGACACGATGCGACGGATGATCCGCCAAGGGGTTCTCGACTTCATTGGAGCAGCCCGGCCGTCCATTGCCGACCCGTTCCTCCCCAACAAGATCGCTGAGGGGCGGGAGGACGAGATCCGTGAGTGCATCGGCTGCAACATCTGCGTGTCCGGCGACTGGACGATGGCTCCCGTTCGCTGCACGCAGAATCCTTCGATGGGTGAGGAGTGGCGTCGAGGTTGGCACCCGGAGACGATCCGACTCCTCAAGGCGCCCGAGAAGATCCTCGTTGTCGGTGCCGGACCGGCCGGGCTCGAGGCTGCCCTCAGCGCCGGTCGCCGCAAGTGCGAAGTCGTCCTCGTCGAGGCGACCCGGGAGCTCGGCGGGCGCGCCCTGCGGGAGAGCCGCCTCCCCGGGCTCTCCGCCTGGCGACGTGTCGTCGACTACCGGGTCGGTCAGATCGACCGACTGCCCAACGTCGAGCACTACCGCGAAAGCATCATGACCGCTGACGAGGCCCTCGGCTACGGGTTCGACCACATCGCCGTGGCCACCGGCTCGACGTGGCGCTCTGACGGGGTGGGGATCCACCATCGGCGTCCACTCAGCCTCGACCCCGGCCTGCCCATCCTCACGCCTGACGACATCCTCTCGGGCGACCAGCCAACCGGCTCGGTCGTGCTGTTCGACGACGACCATTTCTACCTGGGCGGCGTGATCGCCGAACTCCTCGCTGCGGGCGGCGCGACGGTGACGCTGGTGACACCGTCGGCCGAGGTCTCCTCCTACACCCACAACACGATGGAGCAGCACCGGATCCATGAACGACTGCTCGAGATGGATGTCCGGCTCCTCCCCCACCACGTGGTCGCCTCCGCGACACGCGACACGGTCCACCTCCGACACACCGTTTCAGGTGCCGAGTCACGGATGGAAGCCGATGCGCTCGTGCTCGTCACCTCCCGCCTTCCGAACGACGGCCTGGCAACGGAGTTGCTTGAGCGAAAGGACGAGTGGGGCAGACTCTCGACGGTCAGGGCAGTCGGTGACGCGTTCACCCCCGGGGCGATCGTCAACGCGGTGTGGGACGGCCGTCGCTTCGCCGAGGAACTCGACGGCCGCGACGACACCGCCATCTTCAAGCGCAACGTCCCGAGCGTCTGAGCGGACGCTACCCGCCTGCGAGGAGCTTCTCGAGCGCCACCCGGGCCTCCTCGATCTTCGCCTGGTACAAGCCGAGGTCGCCGGCCTGCAGGGCGGAGTCGGCGGCGTCGAAGAGCACGGCGATCTCGGCCAGGGCCGCCATCACGTCCGTGGTCGGTTCCGGTTCGACCGGGGGCTCGCCGGGCGTCGGCGCCGCTGGCTCCGCCTCTCCTTCGCCCACTTCGAGGCCCACGTCCCGGCCGAAGAGCGCCACCAGCGCCTCCTCGAGTGTTTGCTTCATGACGATGTCCTCGCCATAGACCACGACCACCCGCTCCATCTCGGGGAAGGGCGCCTGCTCACCCGACAGGTAGAGGGGTTGCACGTAGAGGAGCGACTCCTCTACCGGGATGACGAGCAGGTTGCCGCGGTCGACCCTTGACCCCTGCTGGCTCCACAGGGTGATCTGGGCCGAAACGTCGGGATCCTGTTGGATGAGGGTTGCCACCTGGTCGGGGCCCGAGACCGAGGCGGTCCGCGGCAGACGGAAGTCGACCATCTCGCCGTAGTCGTCGGGGTCGGACTTGGCGACGAGGAACGAGGCCATCACCGGCCGCTCGGCGGGGTTGAAGGGCTGCATGATGAGGTAGGACTCGCGCTCCTCGCCCGGCAGGGTCATGAGGAGGTAGTAGGGGACCATCGGGTCCGGTCCGGTCGGGTTGAAGACCTCACGCCGAAGGAGGAGCGAGCCGCCACCCTGGACATTGATCTCGGAGGGGTCCGGCGGAATTGCCCAGGCGTCGTCTGAGAGGTAGAAGGCCTGCGGGTCTGTGACGTGGAACTCGGCGTACATGTCGGACTGCACCCGGAAGAGATCCTCCGGGTAGCGCATGTGGGCCCGCACCTCGTCGGGCATCTCGGAGAGGTGGAGGAACACCGAAGGGAAGATCCGCATCTGCGCCTTGATGATCGGATCCTCGTCGTCCACCACGTAGATCTTCACCACGCCGCTCTCGGCGTCGACCGTGGCCTTGGCCGCGTTGCGGACGTAGTTGAACTGGTTGGGAAGGTTGGCGAGGAACGTCGACTGGAACGGGAGTCGATCAACCACCGCGTTCCTCGAGTAGGGGAAGGAGTCGGTGACCGAGTAGAGGTCGATCACCCACAGCAGTCGCCCGTCGATGATCGTGAGATAGGGATCCGAGTCGAGGCTGAGGAACGGCGCGACCTCCGAGACCCGCTGCCTGACATTCCGCTTCATGAGGACCTTGGACCCAGCCTCGATCTGGGGCGAGATCAGGATGTTGACGTCGGAGTATCGAATGGCGAACAGGATCCGCGTGAAGAGGTTGCCGATCTCGACACCCCCACGGCTGTCATAGCTGTGCGGCTCGAACGACTGACCTTCGGCGCCCGTCGGGTAGTCGACCTCGACCTGCTTCGTTCCCACGACGAGGAATGAGTTGGGGTTGTAACTGTCCCCGAAGTAGATGCGACTCCCCGCCTCGGCCAGGTCGAGGACCTCATGGGTCGACTCCGATGGCACGTCTTGCACGAGGTAGGAGGGTCGACCTCGTTCCACCTCGTTGGCCGCCGAGACGACGGCTCCGAAGCCATGCGTGTACTGAAGGTGCTCGATGATCCATCCCTGGGACGGGAGACCCTCGGCATCGACCTCTCGTGCAGCAAGCATGACCTGCTTCGTCTCCCCGTCGATCTGATACCGATCAACATCGACGTCGCCCATCTCGTAGTAGGTGCGGATCGCCTGCTGCTGTTGGAATGTCACCCGCAGAATGCGAGGGTCCCACACCCGGATGTTGTCGATCGTCGGTCGGTTGGCGGCGATGTCGGCCGCGTCCAGCGACGGAGTACCCGCGAAGGATCGCACTTCGACGTCTGCCAGGCCGAACCCCTCCCTGGTGAACTCGATCTGGCGGGCGACATACTGCTCCTCGACCTGCTGTTCGTTGGGGTTCACCCGAAAGCGCTGGTAGAGGGATGGAACAACGGCACCGGCGATGATGGAGATCCCGATCCACAAGCCGATGGAGACGACGGGAAGGGCCCACCCTCGCCGCCAGAGGTTCACGATGAGGATGACGGCCGTGAAGACGGCGATCAGCGCGAGCAGGCGATAGGCGGGGATGCGGATGTCGATGTCCGTGGCCCCGGCCCCGAACACCACCTCGCCCGCCCTGGCTTCGATGAGCAGGCCATACGTGTCGAGCCAGTAGTCGAGGGCCCTGGTGAGCATGATCACCGCGAGGATGATCGAGAGGTGGTTCTTCGCCTTCTGCTCGATCTCGAACTCACTGCCGGGGACGATCCGGAAGCCGCCGCTCAGGTAGTGAACAGCCGCCGAGACCAGCAGAGTGAGCACGAGGATCTGGAAGCCCCAGCCGACGAGGTCCCGCAGGAACGGGAGTCGGAAGATGTAGAACCCCACGTCGAGACCGAACACCGGGTCCTCGAGTCCGAAGCTCTCTGCGTTGCGGAAGTACAGGAAATGCTCGGTCCACGCCCCGGCGCCCAGGCCGTTGAGAGCCCCGAAGACGATGGCCATGATGACGAAGAGGCGGCGGATGCGGGGTTGGAGCCACACGGCCAGGGGCCGGTCACCATCTTCCCCGGGCAGCATGACGACACCCGGTGACAATCGGGTCGCGACGACGAGGTTGCCCCAGAGCAAGGCGATGGCAACGATCGCGGTAATGATGATGAGCACCGCCGAGTTGCCGAACATCGTCCAGAAGACGTCGTTGTAGGCGACGGAGTCGAACCAAGCCCACTCGCTCCAGAACCCGGCCACGATACGCAGCGCCAGGAACAGCCCGAAGAGCCCGAAGAGGATGACGCGGAGGCGACCTCCCCCCGCGCGGGGTACGGGCTGGGCAGTGGGCATCGCTCGCATTCGAGAGGGAGTCTAAGGCCAAAGGCCTGCTTCGGCTTCGGGGTCGATTTCGGCGTCAGCCAAGGCCGCGGTGCGCGTGGCCGCAGATGGCTGGTCGTGCCGACAGGCACGAGTGTGCCGAGCACGAAGGTCCCTGCCCCGGAGCGCAGCGAAGGGGGAGGTAGGGGCGGCGGGTTCCAGTAGTGCGTCAGGACCGTGTGACAACTCACACCCCCTACCTCAGTGTGAGTCGCCTTCGGCGACGATGCGGGGCCCCTTCCACAACTCCGTCGGGGACAGACCGACGGTCGCAGACGCGGATCTCGGCTACGCCGAGACCACCACACACGTGCACTCGGCGTGGAGCGGAGGGATCACATCGAGCGCCTGTTCGGCCACGGCCCGACACGAGACGCATCCGCGGGTACGCACGGCCAGTCGTGGCTCGCCGCCGCCGGCACGAATGGCGGCCGCCACCCCTTCGTTGAAGGCAAGGGCCGCCTCGCTGCGGAGGTGCCGCTCAGCCGAGTCGGAGCGCCAACCTCGGAACGCTCGGGAAATCTCCGTCGAGCCTGTCGCGGCGTCGGACCCCTTCCCTACCGCACGCACCAGGGAGGCCACGAGGTCACCGGTGAACGCGGAGCGGTCCTTGGACGGGCTTCCCGTTGCCTCGTCGTCCTTGACCGAACGCCACCCCGTCTCATAGGCGCCGCTCCGCACCTGCTTGAGGATGGGTTCGAACAGCTTCGCCAGTTCGGTCTGCGACGGCCGCCAGTCGGACTCGAGGCGGAGCGCCTCCAGGGCACGATTCTGGGCGTCTGCCAATTCGCGTTTGACAGACCGAAGCGCCCCGTTGGTGATCGGGAGGACCATGCGCTGGCGGTGCTCGAGCATGGCGTCGGTTGCCTCGACCGTGCCCGGTCCCGCGGACTCCGCTTTCGCCTTGGCTGGCTGCGAGGTCTCCGGCGGGGCGGACTTCTCGGCGACGGGGACGGCCTTGTCTCCACCACGGAGTGAGGCAAAGAGATCGGAGAGTTCGTCACCCGAAGGCTCGGGCTCAAGCGGTGCCGGCTGGGGCTCAGGCTCGGGCTCGAGCTGCTCCTGCTCAGGCTCGGGCTCGGGCTGCTCTTGCTCGGGTTCGGGCTGCTCCTGCTCGAGCTCGGGCACTTCGGGCTCAGGTTCAGGCTCAGGCTCGGGCTGCTCCTGCTCGAACTCGGGCTCCTCTTGCTCGACAACCGCCACGTGGGCCGCTCCCGGCTTGGGTTCACGCAGTCGCTTGACCTCCTCGACCACGGCGAGGGTGTCGACCGGCTCACCGAACTCCTCGATCGATGCAACGTGCTCGCGAGCGGGAATGATCCTCACCCCGTCTCCCCATTGGGGCGGGGTGTCGCTCGGTTCCGGCTCGGGCTCGGGCTCCAGCTGCTGGCGCTTCTCCTCGATGTCGGTCTCGAGGCGCTGGACGGCGGCCCTGACCGACTCGAGCTCCCCGAGCAGCTCGTCACGTCGGACCTCGAGGGCCCGAGCCCGCTCCTGGGCGGCGTCAGCTGTCTTTCGGGCCCGCTCGACGATGTCGTCCTTCTCGGCCAGCGCCTCCGACACGACCCGTTCAGCTTCCATCTTGGAGACGCGGATCTGCTCGTCCGACTCGCGGCGGGCCCCTGCCACGAGTCGGTGGGCCTCCCGTTCGGCTTCGGCCCGGATGGTGCGAGCGGCCCCCTCCGCCTCGGCCAGCACCTCGGTCGCCCTTGCCTGGCTCTCGGCGAGCATCTCGGCCGAGGTCGCCCACGCGTCCCCGCGCAGGGCTTCTGCGTCGGCGGCCGCAGCAGCCGTCAACTGCTTGACTTCTGCGGCCGCAGCATCCCGCCACTCCTCGGTCTCGGCCACGGCTCGCTCTCGCATGCCGGTGGCGACCCGGTCGGCCTCGCCGAGTAGCGCACCCACTTCCTTCCCTATCCGCTCGTACTCGGGGATGGGGTGAATCGCCGTCTCGGAGAGGGCGTCGGTGAGCCGGTTGACCTCTCGCTCGAGACTCGACAGCCTGGCACGGACCTCCTTCACGTAGGCATCGACCTGGATGCGGTCGTAGCCCCTGAAGACGGGCGCGAAGTCAGGATCCGTCAGAGAGCGATCGGCCATGGCAGGCAGGGTACAAGTTCTGGGCCACCCTTCAACGTCACCACCGGCGCCGGAACGGGGCACCCGGGGGCCAATCGAGACTTCCCGGATGGATCGACCAGTCAGCCCAGCGTGGCGAGGAAGTCGAGGGCGTCCTGGATGGTCGCAACCTTCACCAGCTGCAAATGGTCGAGTGGTGCAGACTGGGCGACGTCCCAGTTGCCCTCGGGCACGAAGGCGTACGTGGCGCCTTCTCGCTCGGCAGCCACCAGCTTCTGGCGGATTCCGCCGATCGGCCCCACGTTCCCGTTCGAGTCGATGGTGCCGGTGCCGGCGATCACGAAACCCTCGAGGAGATCGTCATCGGAGAGGAGGTCGATGACCGTGAGCGCATACATGAGGCCGGCCGATGGCCCACCGATGTTCTGCGAGTCGATCTCGACCTGGACCTCGGACTCGTAGCGCCAGTTGTGGGTGGTCGCCAGGAAGCCCACCATCGGCCGCCCCTTCTCCTGGGTGTGCTCGGTGAGTTCGATGGAGACCTCGACCTCCTCCCCGTCGCGAAGGATCACCAGGTCGAGGATGTCACCGATGGCGTGCGCCCCGATCTCCCGGGTCGCGTCCGTCGCCACCAGCACCGGGACCCCGTCGATGGAGATCACCACATCCCCATCCTCGAGGACACCCTCGGCGCCCGTTCCCTCGAGTACGCCGGCCACCAGGACGCCGTCCCCGGCAAGCGTGACTTCATAGCCGAGGTAGTCGAGCGCGACGAAGATCGCCGTGTTCTTCGACTCGTTCATCGAACGCAGGGTGTTCTCTCGGTACTCCTCCGGCGAGATGTCCACCGGGCGGACCCGCTCCCGCCGAACGAGGTCGACGACCGGGTCGACCATCGCCATCGCGAACTCCATCGCGGTGACCTCATGCAGGGCGACAGTGAGCATGAGGAACTCGCCGTCCAACTGACCGTCGACGCCGGCTTCGACGAATTGGTCGAGCTCGTGGACCGGACCGGGCTCGTAGGCGTAGTAGGGGACGTCGATCACGGAAGCGACCATCCCGGCCCCGGTGGTGAGCACGACGAAGCCGATGAACAGGACCGACCAGGTGGGGATGCGCTTCGGCATGGCCGAGAGGGTATCAATCGGGTCGGCGTACGGAGCGCGGCCCGGTCGCACCCAAGTAGCCAGGAACGCGCAGTGGGGTGGGGGCCGAAGCCCCCACCCCACGCAGTTTGGTCGGGCTACCCCTCAGGCAGGTAGCAGGGCTCGTAGGTCCACGCCGCAGCCACATCACCGATGTAGTTCGCCTCGGAGACGAGGTAGGCCAGGCCTGTGCCCTCGGCCACCGTCGACGGTGCGTAGTCGGGATTGATCGTGAAGATGTTGGTGCCACGGACGACGAAGTCGTTCGGTTCACCAGCCCACGTCTGCGAGGGTGAGATACCCCCGAAGTCGAGGGTGTCCATCGACTTGGCAGCCGCCGTGACACCCGCCGGCGTGAGGTCACCAGCCGCTGCTGCCGCCTCGAGCACGGCCGTCATGATCTTGAACTCGACCCAGCCACGGCTGAACGCGTCCGTCATCTGACGGTCGGGGTCGTACTTGTTCATGAGGGCCACCAACTCGGGCATGCCCGGCGCGTCCGCACCGTAGGGCACGTAGGAGCCCATGTGCGTGTAGCGACGGAGGAGCTCGGGACCGAGCGGCGTGTCGAGCAGGGCGATGTTGAACGACGGGTTCAGGCCGATCCACAGCGCTTCGGTCAGGCCCAACTGGGTGGTACCACCGAAGATCTCACCCAGCGCACCCGGCGTCGACGCGATCCAGACCATGTCTGGAGCTGCGTCCACCAAGCCTTGGATGACCTCGGTGTTGCCCTCACGGGCCACCTTGGCCTCGCCGTCGTACACGAGCTCGAGACCGAGCGCCTCGACCGCAATCTTGGCGCCGATCGCCCCGTCCTGGCCGTAGTCACCAGGGAACGAGATGATCGCCACGGTCGGAAGGCGGCCGTTGTCGGCTTCGAACTTCTCCGCGTTGTACTCGATGGTGTTCATGCCGTCGACGCAGTAGTTCGACCCCTGCTCCAACAGGTTCTCACCGATGGTCGGGTCCGACCAGCCGGAGTACCACGAGAGCGGGATCGCGAACAGGTTGTCCTCGACCAGCTTCGCGGCGATCGACGCAGTGTGCGGCGAACCGGTCGAGTTGGTGAACGACACAACCTTCGTCTTCAGCTCTTCGTACTTCTCGCCGTGCACGGTCACGTCATAGCCCGTGTCCTCGACCAACACCACGATCTTCCAGCGACCCGCCACACCACCGTTGGCGTTGTACTCCTCGAAGGCATACAACTCCGAGTCGACGATGTCTTTCGTCAGGGTGGCGAACGGACCCGACAAGTCGGCCAGGATGCCGACGTAGATCGTGTCATCGGTCACGGTCACCCCATCGAAGACGACCTCCATCGGAGCCTCGGTCTCCATCGGAGCCTCCGTCTCGGTCGGCGCCTCGGTGGCAGCCGGTTGGGTGGCCGCCGGTTCAGTGGCTGGAGCCTCCGTCTCGTCGGTCGTGGCCTGCGAGCAGGCTGCTGCGATGAGACCAAGCACCATAAACAAAGCGAGCCATCGCTTCATGCTTCTCATTTCCTCTCCTCCATAGTCTCAGGTTGTCCGGGGTCTTGCGTGTGGGGACCCATTCCATGCAAGTTGGATGGCCGGTGGGTGAACCGCCATCCCCTCCGATGGTCCCGGATGGTGATCCGGGCACCGAAAAGGCCGTGAATTCAAAAGAGGTGGGAGGGGACGGCAGGGGACCGGCCCCGCCAGTTGGTGCAGCCGGGAGCAGGGATGCTCGGCCGGGGTGTGTGCCTGAACGTCGAGGGCGGAATCCCCCTTGGACGGGGATTCCGCATCGGTATCGTCGGGAGCGCCCCGCGACCATGAGGGACGAGGGGGAGGGCGAGTCCAGACCGCGATTCACTTCAGCCGGAACCGTCACCCTCGAACTCCTCGCCAAGGTAGGCACTGATGACGACAGGGTTTGCCGCCACCTCGTCTGGTGTCCCCTCTGCGATCTTTCTCCCGAAGTCCAGGACCATGATGCGGTCCGCGATGTCCATGACAAGCCCCATGTCATGCTCGACGAGGATCATGGCGATCCCGAGTTCGCGACGGATGTCGAGGATGAAGCGGGCCATGTCCTCGGTCTCCTCGAGGTTCATGCCGGCGACCGGCTCATCGAGGAGAAGGAGCTCGGGTTCCATGGCCAGCGCCCGGCCCAGCTCGACCCGTTTCTGGATGCCGTAGGGAAGGAGCGCAACCGGGTACTTGCGCCACCCCTCGATCTCGAGGAAGTCGATGATGTCCTCGACGACCGCTCGGCTGGCTATCTCGTCGCGTTGGGCGAGGCCACGGTAGAACATGCCTGCTACCCAGCCCCGGTCCATACGGATGTGGCGGCCTGTCATGAGGTTGTCGATCACGGTCATGTGCTCGAACAGCTCGATGTTCTGGAATGTCCTGGCCACTCCGAGGTGCGCAACCCGGTCAGGTCGCGTCCCGAGGATCTCCTGGCCACGCCATTTCATTGAGCCCTCTTGGGGCTTGTAGACACCGGACAGGCAGTTGAAGATCGACGTCTTACCGGCGCCGTTGGGACCGATGATGCTGAAGAGTTCACCCTCCCGAACCGTGAAGGAGACGTCCTGGATGGCTCGGACGCCGCCGAAGGAGAGATGGAGGCCCGAGGCCTCGACGATGTTTCCCTGACGTTTCTCGGTGGTCTTGCCGGCGAAGAGGGTTCGTGCGTGCCTCGTCATGACAGCCACCTCTTACGGCGCTTGTAGTGCTTCACGTCGTTGAAGGACTTGCGCTGGCCACCTTCGCCGTGCAGGCCGAGGTAGAACTCCTGGACGTCCTCATCCTTGAGGAGCTTCTTCGGGTCGCCGTCCATGACGACCTTGCCGGTCTCCATGATGTAGCCGTAGTCGGCGATGGAGAGAGCCATGTTGGCGTTCTGCTCGATGAGCAGGATGCTCACACCGGTCTTGTTGACCTCGACGATGATGTCCCGGACCTGCTGCACGAGCAGCGGGGCGAGGCCGAGGGAGGGTTCGTCGAGGATCATCAGTTTCGGGTTGGCCATGAGTGCCCGGCCGATGGCGAGCATCTGTTGCTCGCCGCCCGAGAGATACCCGGCAACCGACTTGTTCCGGTCGGCGATTCGCGGAAACAGAGTCATCACCCGGTCGTGCTGTTCAGCGACCGATGAGCGACTCTGGTTGGTGTAGGCCCCGGCCCGCAGGTTCTCCTCGACGGTCATCTCGGCGAAGATCCGCCGGCCCTCCATGACCATCGAAATGCCGGAGCGGACTATTTCGGCCGCCCTCTTGTGGCCGAGTGCCTCGCCCTCGAAGGTCACGGACCCTTTGGTGATCTCACCCTCGTGGACGTCGAGGATCCCGGTGATCGCCCGCGATGTCGTCGTCTTCCCGGCGCCGTTGGCGCCGAGCAACGCCACGATCTTGCCGTCTGGAACCTCCATCGAGATCCCGCGCAACACGAGCACGACGTCGTTGTAGACGACTTCGAGGTTTGCGACTTCGAGCAACTCGTTCCTCTCCGGGTGTGGTGGGTGGGGTGGGGGCCGAAGCCCCCACCCCACGCAGTTTGGTCGGGCTACCCCTCAGGCAGGTAGCAGGGCTCGTAGGTCCACGCCGCAGCCACATCACCGATGTAGTTCGGCTCGGCGACGAGGTAGGCCATGCCTGTGCCCTCGGCCACCGTCGACGGTGCGTAGTCGGGGTTGAGCGTGAAGATGTTGGTGCCACGAACGATGAAGTCGTTCGGTTCACCAGCCCACGTCTGCGCCGACGAGATGCCGCCGAAGTCGAGGGTCTCCATCGACTTGGCAGCCGCCGTCACACCCGCCTGTGTGAGGTCACCAGCCGCTGCTGCCGCCTCGAGCACGGCCACCATGATCTTGAACTCGACCCAGCCACGGCTGAACGTGTCCGTCATCTGACGGTCGGGGTCGTACTTGTTCATGAGGGCCACCAACTCGGGCATACCCGGCGCGTCCGCACCGTAGGGCACGTAAGCGCCCATGTGCGTGTAGCGACGGATGAGCTCGGGACCGAGCGGCGTGTCGAGCAACGCGATGTTGAACGACGGGTTCAGGCCGATCCACACTGCCTCGGTCAGGCCCAACTGGGTGGTACCACCGAAGATCTCACCCAGCGCACCCGGCGTCGACGCGACCCAGACCATGTCCGGAGCTGCGTCCACCAGGCCCTGGATGACCTCGGTGTTGCCCTCACGGGCCACCTTGGCCTCACCGTCGTACACGAGCTCGAGACCGAGCGCCTCGACCGCCAGCTTGGCACCGATCGCCCCGTCCTGGCCGTAGTCACCAGGGAACGAGATGATCGCCACGGTCGGCTTGCGGCCGTTGTCGGCTTCGAACTTCTCGGCGTTGTACTCCATGGTGTTCATGCCGTCGATGCAATAGGTGGAACCCTGCTCCAGCACGTTGGCACCGATGGTTGGATCCGACCAGCCGGAGTACCACGAGAGCGGGATCGCGAACAGGTTGTCCTCGACCAGCTTCCCGGCGATCGACGCAGTGTGCGGCGAACCGGTGGACTGGGTGAAGGCAACGACCTTCGTCTTCAGCTCTTCGTACTTCTCGCCGTGCACGGTCACGTCATAGCCGGTGTCTTCCACCAACACTTCGACCTTCCACCTTCCGGCAACACCACCGTTGGCGTTGTACTCCTCGAAGGCATACAACTCCGAGTCGACGATGTCCTTCACCAGGGTCGCGAACGGACCCGACAGGTCGGCCAGCATGCCGACGTAGATCGTGTCATCGGTCACGGTCACCCCATCGAAGGCCACCTCCATCGGAGCCTCGGTCTCCATCGGAGCCTCGGTCTCGGTCGGAGCCTCGGTCTCGGTCGGAGCCTCAGTCTCGGTCGGGGCCTCGGTGGCCGGTGCTTCGGTGTCCTCGCTTGCCTGCGAGCAGGCTGCTGCGATGAGGCCAAAGACCAGCAACAAAGCGAGCCATCGCTTCATGCTTCTCATTGTTTCTCCTCCGTTGTCATTCTCGTTCGTGGACGGTCGTTTCTCCGTCCGACATGTTCGCCGAATACCAGGACTCTGTATCAGTAGGTGAACGGCCAACCCTTCCAATAGTTGCGGATGTTGATCCATATGCCGAAGAGACCGAGCGGTTCGAAGATGAGGAACAGCACGATCAGCAGACCATAGAGGATGTTGTTGAAATCGAACACCGAGATCCCCGGCCCCGACTGGATCACCGAGAGTAGGCCGAAGTCATTCGGGCTGGTGGCGACGACGAAGTCGGCGAGTGTCGAGCCGAAGCTGTCCCCGGCCTTGGCGAGGTTGGCCAGCCAGGCGGTGGTCCCCTCCACGAGCTCGGGGATGAACACGACGAACAAGGCGCCGAGGATCGGCCCGGCCGTCGTACCGGCACCGCCGATGAGCACGATGGCGATCATCACCACCGACAGGTTGAGGTCCCAGGTTGCCGGTCCCGGGTTGCCGGCGAGCGATGCCACCATCGCCCCACCAACCCCCGCGTACGCTGAGGAAATGGCAAACGCCATCGTCTTGTAGCGAGCTTCTGGGATCCCCATCACCTCGGCGGCGATATCCCGGTCGCGGATCGACTGCCATGCCCGTCCGGTTCGGGTCCGAAGGAGGTTCTTGTGAAAGAGCACCGCCACCACGAACAACGCGAAGAAGAAGAGGAACAAGACGGCGTTCCCGTGGATCTCCTGCCCGAAGATGATTGTCTTGGTGGTGAAGCTGAAGTCACCCACCTCGAGAGCCTGGAAGTTTCGGCCTCCTTCAGGGTCGCCCGCGATGCGGGGCGCGTTCCGGAAGACGTGCTGGCCGATGAAGACGAGACCCAGCGTGACGAACGCCAAGTAGAGACCCCGGACCCGTACCGCGGCCGGGGCGATGATGGCTCCCAGCACCGCGGGGACGAGTGCTGCTGCCGGCAGCCAGACCCAGATCGGCAATCCGTAGCCGATGAAGCCGGCCTCGGAGCCGAAGGCGACGCCTTCGCCCCCGACCACCATGGCGGTGTAGGCGCCAAGGCCCATGAAGAAGGAGTGACCAAGGGAGACCTGGCCGGCGACCCCCGTGAGGAGGTTCAGGCCGAGGCCGGCTATCGCGAACGCGAGCATCCGGGCGAGGATCCTGAACCAGACCGGCTCGGTGGTGAGGACGCCGAGGCCGGGAATCACCCCGAACGGCGCAAGCAGAACGAGGACGACGATGAGGCCGACCACCGTCTTCTGCGTCTTGGTCGGCAGGATCGCCAACTCTTTTTCATAGCTGGTGAAGAAGCGGGAGCGGAAACCCTTCATACGCGGCGGATCTCCTCGGTCCCGAACAGCCCGTAGGGCTTCACCAACAGGAACACGAACATCACGACGAACGGAATGACCTCCCCGAAGCCGTTCCCGATGAAGTCACTGAGGAATCCGAAGTAGGTACCCAGGAAGATCTCCGCAAAGGCCACGATCATGCCGCCAACCACTGCTCCACCGATGGAGTCGAGGCCCCCGACCACCACCGCCGGGAGTGCCCGGAAGGCGATGAACGGGAGGAAGAGATGGGCGCCGGCGAACGCTGGCGGCGCCATCGCGAAGAACGTCCCGGCGAAAGCGGCCAGGACTCCGCCGATGATCCAGGCCAGCGCGAAGATCCTGCTGACTGGGATACCCTGGACCATGGCCGCCTCCTGGTCGAAGGCGGTGGCCCGCATCGCAACGCCGTACTTGCTCCGGAAGAAGAACACCAGGAGTACCGCGAGGATGATGGCGACCACCACGATGAACGGCTGCGACCAGAACAGCAACAGGGTCTTGTCTCCGATCTGGACCTTCCAGGCGTTGAAGCCGAAAGGATCGCCCATGGGCTTGGCGATGACACCGATGAAGTCGGAGTAGAAGGTACGAAGGAAGATCTCCATCCCCAGGGTGATGATCGCCACCGAGAACAGCGGCTCCCCCACCATGGGCTCAATGAAGAGGCGTTCGAGCACGTAGCCGAGCGCGGCGGCGACGATCACTGCGAGCAGCAACCCGACGATCCACGTCAGGAGGCGCGGTTGGAGGAACGAATCGGTGTTGGCCTTGTTGAACGCGGAGTCGGCGGGGAACCATCGGCCGGGGATCTCCCATTTCGAGACTGCTGCCCAGGTGAAATACGCGCCGAGGGCCGCAACCGCACCATGGGCGAAGTTCAGGACCTGCGTGGCCTTGAAGACGATCACGAACCCAACAGCCAACAGCGAGTACAACGATCCGAGGACAAGGAAGTTGATGAGGAATCCGGCCCCGGCGAACGGGTCCAGGAGTTTATCCCAGAAGCCGGCAGCGGTCTGGGCTAGGACGAACACCCCCTGCATCAGTACATCGACTCCACGAGGTCGCTGAACATGTCGAGCATCGAGCTCCGCTTGACCTTCTGGGTGGCCGTGAGCTCGCCGTCCTCATGGTCCAACTGCTTGGGGATGAGGCGGAACTTGCGGATGTTCTCCACGCGCGCGAACTTCTCGTTCGTCGCGTTGACGGCCTTCTGGATCAGCTCGATCACTTCGGGCTTCTCCGACAGGTCCCGGTAGGTCGTGTAGGGGATGTTCTTCCGGAGTGCCCAGTTACCCACGGTGTCGAGCTCGATGCCGATGAGCGCCGTCAAGTAACGCTTGCCGTCACCAATGACCATGGCCTCCTGAATGTAGGGGGACGTCTTGATGCTGTTCTCGATCTCGGAGGGGGAGATGTTCTTGCCACCGGCAGTAATGATGATGTGCTTGATGCGGTCGACAATCTTGAGGTGGGTGCCGTCGACCCATACCCCGACGTCACCCGTCTTCAACCACCCGTCCTCGGTGAAGGTCTCGCGGGTCGCCTCGGGCTTGTTCCAGTACCCAAGGAAGTTGCCGGGGTGTTTCGTCTGGATCTCCCCGGTCTCGGCGTCGATGCGGAGGCCTATCCCGTCGTGGGGTTCGCCGACCGTCCCCAACTTCATCCGTGATCCGAAATTGAGGGTGGCGATGGCGGTGTTCTCCGTCATCCCATACAACTCGTACACCGGAACACCGATGCCGAGGAAGAACTCGAGCACCTCGGGGGCGATGGCGGCCGCCCCGGAGCCGGCCCAGCGGCACCTGCGCAGACCGATGCGGTCGAGCAGGGCCCGGAACACAAGCGGCCGCCAGATCATGTTGAGAATCGACGCCTTGAGGGTGTAGTCCCCCCCGTTCCTGACACGCGCCTTCCCGATGGAGCTGGCAGCCCTCAGCCCACCCCGCAGGACGAGCTTCTTGAACGGTGTCGAGTCCTCGCCCTTGATCAGGACCCCGGCATGGATCTTCTCCCAGATCCGCGGAACCGCGAAGAAGACCGTGGGTTGTACCTCGCGCAGGTTCATCTGGACCGTGTCGATCGACTCGGCAAAGTTGGCGATGACGCCCCCGCCTACGAGCACCCAGGACGAGAAGATGCGTTCGGCGACATGGCAGAGCGGGAGGTAGGTGAGGAGCTCGTCCGATGGATTGGGAGCAATCCCATCCGGCCGGACGTCGGGCCGCATGAAGAGCTCGATGGCGTACTCGCAGTTCTCGTTCGTGAGCATCGCGCCCTTGGGGGGCCCGGTGGTGCCCGAGGTGTACACGAGGGTCATCACGTCGCCGGCTTCCGCCTGGCTCATGATGCGCGCGACGTCCCCTTCGTTCTCGCGCCGGTGCTCCCGGCCCATCTCGAGGAAGTCATCCCAGAAGAGCAGGCGATCGTCGTCGTAGTTGACGACCCCACGCGGTTCGACGAACAGCACCTTGCGGATCCTGTGCAGCCGATCGACAGCCTCGAGCCACTTGTCGACCTGCTCCTGGTCCTCGGCGAAATGCACGACCGAACCGGAGTCCGAGAGGAGGTACTCGACCTCGGCTGCCGGGTTGGTTGGATAGAGCCCGGTCGTGATGCCACCGATGGCGACGGTCGCGAAGTCGAGGATCATCCATTCGGGTCGGTCCTCGGAGTGGATCGAGACCCGGTCGCCGGGTCCCACGCCGAGGGCGAGAAGGCCATGGGCGGCGTCCTGCACCAGATTCCACAACTGGGCCCAGGTGTACTCCTGCCAGATACCGTAGTCCTTCTCCCTCAGCGCGATGGCATGTGGGGACAGTGCAGCCCAATCCCGCACACGGGAAGCGACGGTGGGATAGCCCGTACCGGCGGCGGCTGCCTCCGGGTGGTCCAAAGTCGCGGTCACCAGACCTCCTCAGTGATCGTGAACGACGCCACACTAAACACCGAACTTGCCGCGCGAGCAAACCGAAGGAGGAAAAATGAACGGAAGTTCCCGTTGACCGGCCAGAGCCGGGGCGACGCCCAGCATCCGCGACGGGCGTCCGGAGGTCATTTCAGGCCCCCGGGCTCCATTCCTCTCCCCCGGGCCAGAATTCCTTCTTCCAGATCGGTGCCCTCGCCTTGAGTTCGTCGATGCAGTAGCGCGCGGCCTCGAACGCGTCCCCTCGGTGCGGCGCCGATACCGCCACGACGACCGTCGGTTCTCCCACCACACACTCCCCGACCCGATGCTCGATGGCCACCGTGCAGACCTGCCAGCGAGTCGATGCCTCGGTCCCGACCGTCCGCAGTGCATCCTCGACCCGCTCGACGAACGCCTCGTACTGCAGGTGGGTGACGCCCTCGTGTTCCACGGAGTGGTTGCGCACCACGCCGGTGAAGACGACGACCGCCCCCGCCCGATCGTCTGCCACACGTTCGTGCATAGCGGCGATGTCGAGCGGGGTTTCGCGGACGGCGATGTGCATGGGGAGAGGGTAGAGGGACCAGGGACCAGAGGCCAGGGGCCAGGGACCAGGCGCCAGGACCAGGGACCCCTGTCTGTCCCCCCAGCGGAGCTGGGGGGAAGGGCCCCGCAAGCGAAGCGACGCGGGTAGGGGGGCCCGCACGCGATCGATGCCCTCTACCCCACATGAGTCGCCTCCGGCGACGATGTGGGGGCCCCTTCGTGCTCGCTGTCCCACTTCGCGGGGGACAGACGGGTGGCGACACCCCGCCTCCCTATGCCCTCCCCCTTCGTACAATCACGAACGACCATGGAAACGCCCGAAACGGACCTCTCGCACATCACCGAGGACTTCTGGCCGGCGGGTCCGATCCCGGACCCGCGCAGCCCCTCACCTCTCCAGCCTGCCAACCAGTCGGCCCCCACAGGGGGACGGACCGGCCGGAGACTGGACCTCGTGTTCGTGGGGGTGCTCGCACTCATCATCGGGGCGGGTGGGGCAGCGGCTGGCTTGCTCGGTACCGACCTCCTCGAGGACCGGGTGACCGAACGGGCTGAGCAACTGGTCCAGGAAGCCCTCGAGGACTTCGAGCCGGCCGTGGTGGTATCCACAGCGCCGACGGTCGACGTCCAGCTCCCAGTCGCCGACCCCCGACTCGACAGCGAGCTCGGCCAGATCGTGGCAGGCGCGCTCCCGTCGGTCGTCCAGGTCATCATCTCGATCGAGCTCGAGGGGCCGGATGGACCGGTCTACGAGGTCGTCGGGACCGGCTCTGGGGTCGGTCTCAGCGACCAGGGACACATCCTCACGAACAACCACGTCGTGGAGGACGCCGACCGCATCGAGATCGTCCTCGTGGATGGTCGCGCCTATGAGGCGACATTGGTCGGCCGGGACGAACTCACCGACGTTGCCATCATCAAGGTGGCTCCCGGACTCGTGCCGCCGATGCCCCTCGCCGACATCACCCAGTTGGCGATTGGCGACCGGGCGATCGCCGTCGGGAACCCGCTCGGCCTCGAAGGGGGGCCTTCGGTGACCGTTGGCATCATCTCTGCATTCGACCGACAGTTGGACATTGCTGACAGGCCAACTCCGTTGCAGGGACTCATCCAAACCGATGCGCCGATCTCCGGGGGGTCGTCGGGCGGAGCGCTCCTCGACGGCGGCGGCCGTCTCATCGGCATCACCACCGCCAAGAGCGTTGGCGAATCAGCCGAGGGACTCGGCTTTGCGATCCCCATCAACCTCGCGGTGAACATCGCCGATGATCTCATCCAGAACGGTCTCATCGACCACCCCTTCCTCGGTATTTGGGGCCAGACCGCCTACACGGAGCTTGCCGACGGCGCCACCAAGCCGGGCGGAGCCACGATCGTCCGCATCATCGACGGAACGGAGGTCGACGACCCAGTGGGAGAGTCGGCCTTCGGGGCGGCAGGCGCCATGCCGGAGGACGTCATCGTCGCCTTCGACGGGATCGAGATCAGGACCATGAACCAACTGGCGTCGCTCATGCGGTTCTATCGGGCAGGTGACACGGTTGTGGTCACCATCATCAGGGCCGGGGAGACCATCGACCTCGAGGTCACCCTGGCCTCGAGGCCGGAGGGGACGTGAGCGACAACCTTTTCGAGCGGTTCTTCGAGCTCTTCAACCAGCCAGGGCCTGTCAACTGGAAGCTCGCCGAGGAGCTCGCCACCAACTTGGCCGGTACCGAGGAGCCCGTGGACCCGTGGCTCGCAGAGGAGTACGCCGAGATGGGGAGCCTCGCCCTCCTCCGGACCGCCGAGATCCCGATCCTTCCCGACCTCGCCGAGGGGCGGATCGACCCGGTCGATCGCGCCGTCTGGACGCGGGACAACCTCCGCTCGTTCGACTACTTGGCAGAAGCCCTCGGCGGGGGTGCAGACAGCGCCGGTCCCATGGCGCCGCTCATGGCATCGATGGCCGGCATGCAGGTCGGGTCGCTCGTCGGGACGCTCTCGCACCATGCCCTCGGTGGCTTCGACGTCGGCCTGCTCGCACTCGCTCCCCGCGGTTACCTCATCGTGCCCACCCTCGAGTCCTTCATCCGGTCCCACCAGCTCGACGCTCGCCAAGTACGGCTGTGGGCCGCCCTCCAGGAGGCCATGCACCTCCGGATCTCCCGGCTCGGTTGGCTGGGTGATCGCTACGCCTCCTTGCTTCGGTCGTGGATCTCCGGGATCGAGTTCGACCCAAGCGGCCTCCTGGGTCAGCTGCAAGGGATGACCGACCCTTCGGCAGCCGAGGACGCCATCGAGGGGCTGGGGGACATCCAGTCGATGCTGTCGCAATCCACCAACCAGGTTGACAGGGATGACGCGGTCGCCATGCTGGCGTTGCTCGCCGGGCTGCGACACCACCTGATGGACGACTTCGCGGAGCAGTGGCTCCCCGAACTGCCGGGGATCCGCCTCGGCCTCGCCCAACGGGCTGCCGAGCCCGAAGCCCACTCGGCGCTCACGGTGGCCCTCCCCACCCACGACGAAGTGGTGGAGGCAGCAGACTTCTGCGCCGAGGTCGAACGACGATGGGGCCGCGACACCCTGGGAAGGGTCATCGCCGAACCCGGCTCGCTCCCCCACGCCGCGGAGATGTCCGACCCGGTCGGGTGGGCAGCCCGCGTCATCCTCGACTGAGGTGGTGCTACTTCTTGGCGGCGTGTGCGACCGCCACCGCGGTACGAGCCCACTCGAGCAACAGCGCCTCCGAGGCCAGCACAGTGTCCGGGATTGCCCAGTAGGGCATCGGCCGATGACGAACGGACCCCTCCGCCTCGAAAGCCGCCGATGTCTCGTCGTCGGCTCGCAAGAAGGCGCGCCCGTCAGCGTCGACGAGGATGAACATCCGCCCATCATGGAAGACCCCCACCCCGCCGAACATTCGCTTGGAAGTCAGGTTCCCCAGCGGTGCCAGGTCGGCCATGAGTTCGGCCGCGACGGTGTCCTTGTCCATGGCGCTCCTTCCGCCGCCCGAGGGTAGCTTCGGCGAGTAGAGCGACCCTGCGATCTACCCTCCCAACCACCTCAGGAAAGGACACACCATGCCTGCCCAGATCGGAAGCCCAGCACCGACCTTCAGTCTCAAGTCCCACACCGGGGACGTCCACGACAACGAATCGCTCAAGGGCAAGAAGGCATTGGTGGTGTTCATCCCCTTCCCTTTCACCGGGAATTGCGATGGCGAGGCGTGTGCTCTGCGTGACAACCTCGGCCAGTTGAACGACCTCGACGCCAACGTTGTGATCATCACGGCTCATGCCGGGCCGACGAACAAGGAATGGGCCACCAAGGAGAACCTCCCCTTCCCCGTCTTGTCCGACTACTGGCCGCACGGCGCGGTGACCCAGGCCTTCGGGTGTTTCAATGAGCAACGGGGCTGCGCCATGCGCGCCACCTACGTACTGGATGCCGAGGGAATCGTCCGGGACATCATCGCCACTGAGTCACTCGGCGACCCGCGGACCTACGCCGACTACCCGGCAGCCTTGGCCTCGATCTAGTGGTGTGAACTCGTGGTGCGGTGTCCCGGGGCGAGCACCGGTCCTCCCAAGGACGCACAACCCGGCATCCGTACACGCGGCAAGCCGGAGGACGCTGGGAGGGGCGGCCGGGCACCCCGGAGACCGCAGCCAGCTCGAGAGCGCTCAACTAGGCGGAGGGGCTGCCTGGGTCCTCTTCGTCAACGGCAGCCACGTCCACGGCGTCACCGCCGGTCTCGAGGCCCTTCCTGAACTCCTTGGCCGAGGAGCCGAGGGATCGTGCCAATCCGGGAAGCTTCTTGGCCCCGAACAGGACGAGGATGATCGCCAGGATGATGAGCAGTTCAGTGGGTCGGAGTCCAAACATCGTTTCAACTGTAGCCGGACTCAGGGGTGTGGTGCCCTGGATCCGGTCCGGCCCGATCAGGTCCCGGCTGCCTCGGTGATGGCCACGTCGAAACGGTTGACGACGTCCGTCCACTCGTAGCCACTGGCCACGAACCGCCGCCCGGCTTCGCCCATCGACCGGCGGAGCCGGGGGTCCGCGAGGAGCAAACGCAGGGCCTCCGCGATCTCGCCGGGCCGCTCGGCCAAGAACCCCGTGACGCCGGGGATGATGGTCTCTGGTGCGCCCCCGGATCGGCCGGCAATCACCGGTAGTCCCTTGGCTGCTGCTTCCAGGAACGCGATGCCCAAGCCCTCGATCTCGAGTCCGAACCAACGAGACCTGCAGGGCAAGGCGAACACCGTGGCCCTGCGAAGCCGGGCGGCAACCTCGGTGTCGCCGAGGCCCTCCTCGATGGAGAGTCGGACGCCCTTCCTGACGGCCCGCCTGCGGAGCGCCGCTGCTCTCCTTCCCGAGCCGACCACGGTCAGCGTCCCATCCCATCCGTCCAATCGGGCCACGGCATCGATGAGACGGTGCTGCCCCTTGCGGGGCACGAGGCGGCCGACCGACACGATCTCGGCGTCAGCGTCAGCGCCGCGTCAGCGTCCGCCTCTGCCTCTCCGGCTGCGTCTGCCTCGACGCCCACGCCCAGCCGCAGGCATTCGCCGCCGGTGAGGCGCCGGACCCGGTTGGCAGTGAACTCGGAGACGGCGAACAGGGCCGCCGACCTGCGCAGGGACCTCCGGAGTGCCTGCCGCACGCCTGGGATCGCGGCCGCCACCACGGTCTCGGCCCCGTGGCACAGCACGATGTAGGGGAGGCCACTGCTCCGAGCGATCGACGGACCAAGCAGCGCCGGAGGATGCGGAGCCCCGTAGACGACGACATCGGGCCTCCACTCCCCAACCTGGGCAACGATCCACCTCCGCACCGGCGGCGTGGGGAGCATGAATCGCCGGGCGGGGTGTCGGACGACACGTGGGTCGATCGCGGCGCCGTCATGGTGGGGGGCGAGCACCCGCACCTCGTGATGGGTTCGGTCCACCAACTCCCGCAAGTAGGTCTGGATCCCGCCCCGATCGGGAGGGAAGTCATTGGTGACGAGGAGGATCCGAGCCATCGCGCCGAGGCTAGGGGCGTCGGGCCTCAACGAGGCGCGTAGCGCACACGCCGATAGCCGTTCGCGAACCCTGCCACAGTGATCGTCGCTCTCCGCCGGGAGGCAGCCAATCGGTTGGCCGAGACGTGGGTCAGTCCTTCGGCTGCATGGCTTGGAAGGCAGTGATGAGCGCCATGTGGACGATGTCGAATGTCGAAGCACCCCGGGATAGATCGTGCATGGGTGCAGCCAAGCCTTGGATGATCGGACCGAGCGCGGTAGCCCCACCGATCCGTTCGGCGACCTTGTAGGCGATGTTCCCGGCGTCGAGGTCGGGAAAGATGAACACGTTCGCCATGCCCGCGACCTCGGATCCCTCGGTCTTGATCCGGGCCACCCCCGGGTCGAACGCGGCGTCGAATTGCAGCTCCCCGTCGATGATGAGTCCGGGATGCTGGTTGCGGGCGATCGTCGTGGCCTGCCGCACCTTCTCCACGCGGGGATGGGCGGCGCTCCCCTGCGTCGAGAATGACAACATGGCCACACGAGCCTGCTCACCCACGAGCGACTCGAAGGTCACGGCAGTCTGGTGGGCGATCGTCGCCAACTGACGAGCGTCGGGGTCGGGCACGATGCCACAGTCGCCGAAGGCGACAACCCGGTCATCGGCGAGGATCATGACGAAGCAGGAAGATGCGAGGGTTGCGTTCGGGGCCAAGCCGACGTGGCGGAACCCGGCCCGCATGACGTCCGCGGTGGGTCGGGTGACACCACCAAGGACTCCATCCACTTCCCCGGCTCGCAGAGCGGCGGCCGCCGCCTCCAATGGATCTCCGCTGGCCAGCACCACTTCCGCTTCGACTCCCGGCGACGGTACGTCGGTGAAGAGGACCGGCTTGATACCGTGTCGGGCGATGTCGACCAGCGCGGCGTGGACGCGCGAGTCGTAGTGCTCTGCCAGGGCGATGCGGGCCCCCGCCCCTCCCGCAGCCCATCGACGGAACAAGACGTCCTTCATAACGGTAGTGATTAGCAGGAACGCGCCGATCGTTGCCAACCGACTGCAGGCTCCTTGGAGTATCGATCGACGTACGGGGTTGGACCAACCGAGTGTGGGAGACTGTGCCGATGCAGGTAGGAATCGTCAGAGAGATCAAGAAGGACGAGAATCGGGTGGCGGTCACTCCCGCCGGTGCCCACGGACTCGTCAGCCACGGGCACCAGGTCGTGGTCGAAGTCGATGCAGGGCTCGGGTCGTCGTACTCGAACGAGGAGTACGAGCAGGCTGGGGCGCGACTCGTCGACGCCGACGCCGCGTGGGCTTCAGACATCGTCTGCAAGGTGAAAGAACCCCAGGCGTCGGAGTTCGACAAGCTCCCGGGGTGCGGGGTCCTGTTCACGTACCTCCACCTCGCGGCCTACCCGGGAGTTGCGAGGGCCCTCCAGGAGGCCCACACCACATCCATCGCCTACGAGACCGTGCAGATGTCCAACGGAGAGTTGCCGCTCCTGGCGCCGATGAGCGAGGTCGCGGGACGGATGGCGACCCAGGTGGGAGCCCACTTCCTCGAACGGACCCACGGCGGACGTGGGGTCCTCATGGGCGGCGTGCCCGGTGTGCGTCCTGCAACCGTGGTGGTCATCGGTGGCGGGAACGTCGGCACCGAGGCCGCGAGGGTCGCGGTTGGAATGGGTGCGCATGTCACGATCTTCGACATCAGCCCGAAACGGCTTCGGGAGCTCGACCTCTATTTCGACGTCAAGGCCAGCGTGCTGATGTCGAACGCGTACGACGTGAACCACGCTCTCGAGGAGGCTGACCTCGTGATCGGTGCGGTGCTCATCCCGGGCGGTCGGGCGCCAAACGTCGTCACCCGCGACCACCTCCCCACCATGCACGACGGAGCGGTCCTGGTCGATGTCGCCATCGACCAGGGTGGGTGCTTCGAGACGAGCCGCGAGACCTCCCATTCCGATCCGACCTATGTGATCGATGGGGTCGTCCACTACGCGGTTGGCAACATCCCCGGGGCAGTGCCGCGCACATCGACGACGGCACTCTCGAACGCCACGTTCCCCTATCTGCTCACCCTTGCGGACCTCGGTCTCGAGGGTGCGATGAAGCGACGTCCTGAGCTGAGCAGCGGGTTGAACACCCATGCCGGTGAGATCACCAACCCGGCGGTGGCCGAGGCGCTGGTGTAGTTGTGGGTCATGAGTGGTGAGTGGCGGGTAGGGACCCAAGAGAATTCAGAACTCACCACTCGAGATGCGGTGTCACTCCGTAGGAGCGAAGTCGGGGGCCCTGCGTGGTGAGCAGCACCGTCGCCAGCCCGGTGTTGGGGAGGGCGCCCAGGCCGCCTTGCTGCTCCCAGCCCATGCCCATTGCGTCGAGCAGGTACGCCCGGATCGCTGACCCGTGTGAGACCAGGGTCAGGTCGCCGGGGTGGTCGGCGAGGAGACGGCCAACGGTGCCGGCCAGGCGCTGGGCGAGCGCCGTCCACGTCTCTCCGTCCCCTCCCCGCGGCAGGTCCTGGCGCTCCTGGTAGATCCGTTGGGCGAGGTCGGGTGACCGCTGCTCGAGTTCCTCGAATGTGAGACCTTCCCAGGAGCCCGCGTGGAGTTCGCGAAGTCCCGGATCCGCACCAGCCGGGCTCCCATTGGTGATCTGGGAAGCGGTGGCCATCGCCCTTGGCGTGTCCGACGAGACAACCGGGCCGCGGTTGCTCCACCACTCCCCCAGGCGTGCCGCCTGGATGACGCCGGCGGAACTCAGTCCAGAGCAGGCATGACCCTCCCAGGTCCCAGCCACGTTGCCGTTCGACTCGGCGTGGCGCACGAAGGTGAGGGTCCTGGCATCGCGCAACCAGTCTGCTGTGTCCATCTCAGCCGAAGAGAGGTGGACGTCGTCGTTGAGAACCTCGAGCCGAAGTGATCGATCCGGGCGGACGGCAAAGGTCGTGAGTGCGGTGTTGTGGATCGGGGCGGTCGGGCCCATCGGCCACCGGGCCCCGAACACCGAGGCCACGAGGCCACCGATGAATCCTCCGTGGGAGATGACCAGCACTTCGTCGCCCTCGTCGTGCTGCTCGATGAGTGACCCGACCGCAACGCCTATCCGATCGTGGAACTCCAAGATCGACTCCCCGTCACCGCCGATGCGGATGTTCTCGCCCCGTCGGAGGGCGTCGAACACATCCCGATGCACCTCCCAGGTTTCGGGTATCGAACGACCTGCCCACGAACCGACGTGGATCTCGCGCCATCGCTTGTCGACCTCCACCGGCTTGCCGAGGTAAGCGGCCGTCTCGACGACGCGCTCGATGTCGGAGGTGAGAACCCGGGTGAACCGACGGCCGGCCAATCGCTCCCCGAGCAGACGGGCCTGTCGGATCCCCAATTCCCCGAGCCCCCGTCCACCCCAGCCCTGCCACTTGCGTTCGGCGTTGTCAGGAGTCTGCCCATGGCGGGCGAAGGTCAGGCGCATCGGCAGGAGGGTAGTGCCAGGCGCGTTAGACGATCAGGGCCGTTCCGGCCACAGCCAGGGCTGCCCCCAGCCAGGCACCCCCGGACGGCCGCTCCCGCGTGATCGCCCAGATGATCGGGAGTTGCAGCACCGGCGACGTGGAGATGAGCACCGAGACGATCCCGGCGTCACCCTCCGTTAGAGCGAGGAGGACCAGTGTCTTCCCGATCACCATGCCGATCGTTCCCGACAGGAACACGGTGGCGAGCAGCCGAGGAGTGAGCGGCACCTTCGTCTCGTCGGTCCTCGACCGCCGCTCGAATCGACGCGCCAGGATCATGAGCGCGGCCGTCCCGACCAACGCCCGTACGGCCGCACCAGCCCAGGGGTCGAGTGTCCCGTCGAAGACGGGATCGACGACCACGATCCCGATCGCTTGGCCGAGTGCCCCGAGGAGACCGAAGGTGACGCCGACCCACAGCTTTCCTCGGACCTGCTCCCACGTGTGGGACTGCCCGGGGCGGTTCCCGAACGCAATGGCGAAGCCGACGCCGAGAAGGACCAGCACCGAGCCGATGATCGCCGCGGCCGAGAACCGCTCGCCGAGGAAGACGGCGCTGATGACAGCTGCCATCGGGGCGTTTGCCGCAAAGAGGATGGCGGTCCTCCGCGGGCCGAGCCGGCTGAACGCGGTGAACAGCGCTGCGTCGCCCAGGGCCAGGCCGACGAAGCCCGAGATGGCCAGTGGCAGCAGGTCGGAGGACTCGACGGTCCCCCATCCGCCGACTGCCCACGCGATGGCGACGAGGAGGCCGGACACCCAGTACATGCGGACCCGCGTGAACCTGGGACCGCCCAACAGCCGAGACGGCCCGGCGGCGATCAGCCCACCAAATGCCCAGAAGGCAGCAGCCGAGAGCGCGTACAGCTGATAGGTCAAAGGAGGAATGAGGTACGAGGTACGAGAAGAGAGGTACGAGGAGAGAGGTGCGAGGTACGAGAAGAGGACGCTGACTTCATGCGAGGCTCACCGCGCTGCGCCGGAAGGTCTCGTTCCTCGTACCTCGTACCTCGCTCCTTCTAGGAAATGAACGCTGAGGCGAAGATCAGGGAGACGATCGTCATCACTTTGAGGACGATGTTGAGGGCCGGACCCGATGTGTCCTTGAATGGGTCGCCGACCGTGTCGCCGATGACGGCCGCCTTGTGGGCGTCGGAGCCTTTGCCACCGTGGGCGCCGGCTTCGATGTACTTCTTGGCGTTGTCCCACGCACCACCGGCATTCGCCATGTAGATGGCGAGCAGGAACCCGGTGACGAGGGCCCCCGCCAGGAAACCACCGAGCGTTTCGACGTCGATGAACCCGATGACCAGGGGAAGGGCGATGGCAAGGGACCCGGGGAGAACCATCTCCCTCAGCGACCCGGCGGTGGCGATCTCGACACACTTGGCGTAGTCGGCCTTTGCCGAGGGATCACCTGCCTTGAGGCCCGGGATCTCGCGGAACTGGCGCCGGACCTCTTCGATCATCGTGAAGGCGGCCCGACCGACCGCGCTGATCGTCAGCGAGGAGAAGAGGAACGGGAACATCGCTCCCAGGAAGAGACCAATCACGGTCCCAACGTGGAGGATGTCGATGGACTGGAGTTCCGCCGCCCGGGTGAACGTAGCGAAGAGGGCGAGAGCGGTCACAGCGGCCGAGCCGATGGCGAAGCCCTTGGCGATGGCGGCCGTGGTGTTGCCCAGAGAGTCGAGGGCGTCGGTGGCTTCCCGGACCTCGGGGCCGAGGTGCGCCATCTCGGCGATCCCCCCGGCGTTGTCGGCGATCGGCCCGTAGGCGTCCACCGCGATGGTGATTCCAAGCGTGGCCAGGACACCGATGGCCGCGATGGCGACGCCGTAGATGCCTCCTTCCGTTCCGAGGGCCCAATCACCTGCCCAGTAGGCGCCACCGATGCCGGCAGCCGTGACCATGACCGAGTAGGCCGCGGACTTCTTGCCCTCGGCGATCCCGGCAAGGATCACCGTGGCAGGGCCGGTCTCGGCCTGCTTGGCAATGTACTTCACAGCCTTGTAGTGGTCAGAAGTGGAGATCTCGGAGATCTTGCCGATCGTGAACCCGACGAGCAGGCCGATCACCACGGAGATCCACAGGCCCAAGGGATTGTCGATCTTGTCACCGAAGATCAGGTAGACCAGGCCAAGGACCCCACCGGCTGCGAGCACCATCGCCACGTTGGTGCCGCGATGCAGGGCCGGTGCCAGGTCGTCCTTGCTCTTCGGCTTGACGAGGAACGAGCCGATGATGGAGGCAACCATGCCCACCGTGGCCACGGCGAGCGGGAAGATGATCGCCTCGGCAAGGAACGAGGCCCCCGAGAAGACGATTGCAGCGAACGCGATCGGGGCGACCAGCGAGCCGACGTACGACTCGAAGAGGTCGGCTCCCATCCCGGCCACATCGCCAACATTGTCACCGACGTTGTCCGCGATGACCGCCGGGTTCCGTGGATCGTCCTCGGGGATGCCAGCCTCGACCTTGCCAACCAGGTCGGCGCCGATGTCCGCTGCCTTGGTATAGATGCCTCCGCCGACCCGGGCGAACAGGGCGATGGAGGAGCCGCCGAGGCCGAGGGCGGTGACGATCTCGGCACCGAACTCATGGTCCTGGAAGACGAGCCAGCCAATCGAGACGCCGAGGAGTCCCAGCCCCGCCACGGTGAAGCCCATCACCGCTCCGCCACGGAATGCAAGGGGAAGCGCCTTGACGATCCCGCCCGTGCGGGCCGCCTCGGCGGTGCGGGCGTTGGCACTGGTGGCCACCCGCATGCCGATGAACCCGGCGCCGGCCGAGAACACCGCCCCGACCACGTAGGCCGCTGCGCGGAGCGCTCCCGCGTCCGGACCCATGAGCCAGGCGATGAGGACCGTCATGATCAGGACAAAGACGGCGACCCATCGGTACTCGGCCTTGAGGAACGCCATCGCTCCCTCGCGGATCGCGGCCGAGATCTCCTTCATCCGGTCGTTGCCCTCGGGGGCCCTCCTGACCTGCGTCGAGAAGAACCACGCGAGGATCAGCGCGACCACCGAGATGGTGACGGCAAGGTACAGGTACAGGTCCATTGGGATAGCTCCGTGGGGTCGCCTTGAACGGGCGGGAGTATAGGGTGTGCGCCGCCCCAACCCCTTTGCCGCGGAGACCAATCCAATGCGCCGCCTGCCCGCGCTCACCATCGCCCTCGTACTCACAGCAGCGGCCTGTGGGGGAGGTGCCGGAGCCACCACTGAGCCGGTCGAGACAACCCCCACCACCGGCTCGATTCCCACCCCCACGGTTCCCGTCACGGTCACCGTCGCACGGACCGAGCCGAAGGTCGAGGTCTTCATCACTGTCCTCGACGCCCCCGGGGATCTCGAGGAGCAGGTCGAAGGGCTGTACGTGGTTGCGGCCGGTGGCGGAGACCCCGTGGATGCACCCGCCGATCTCCTCGAGTTCGTGGCGGGCACCGGCCAGGCCGGCCTCGCCAGGGAGCTCACCGCCCACACCGCGGACCTTCCCAACGGCAAGGTGGCGGTCCTCACCGACGGTACGGACATTGTCCTTGCCGCCTCTCCCAGCGGGAGCCACTGGTCGATCGTGGGGGCCAAGCTGCCGTCCCTCGGCCTTGCTCCGTGGTACGGCTCCCAGCTGCGACAGGTCTACATCATCGGCTCCGATGCCCGGCCCGGCGAGCTCCAGCTCAGATTTCGGGCCGACTCCCATCACATCATCACGATTCAGCCCGACGGCTCTGCCGCGTCAATCGTTGGGATTCCCCGCGACTCCTATGTCGAGACACCCGAAGGGGACTTCGACAAGTTCACCAACGTCATGGCGTCCCACGGCCCCGAGCGGGTCATCGCGACCGCCGAGATCCTCACGGGGTTGGACCTCGAGGGATACGTCGTCACCGGCTTCAAGGGCTTCGTCAACCTCGTCAACGCGTTTGGCGGCTTCGAACTCGACATCCCGTTCGCCATGGCCGAGGAGAAGTCCCAGGCCTACTTCTCCCCGGGCGTGCAGCATCTCACCGGGGAAGAAGCGTTGGCATTCGCCCGCAACCGGACGATCCAGGGGGGTGACTTCACGCGCTCACTCCACCACGGAGTGATCATGCAGTGGGCCATGGTGGCGGTGCAGTCCCGCGGCATCGAGGACCTTCCGCGGCTCCTGGAGATGCTCACCACCCACGCCTGGACCGACCTGCCGGCAGGTGACCTGCTCACGATCGGTGCCCTCATCTTCGAACTCGAAGCATTCGAGGTGCCCAACATGGTGGTGGAGGGTGACAACGCCAGCCGGGGCGGCGCGGCCGTCGTCGTGCTCCGCGAGACCGCGTTCGAGGTGTTCACTTCGCTTGCCGAGGCCCCGGTCGGCTGATCAGTCGATTCGTCCTTCCCCTCCGATGAGTCGGCGGGCGATGATGTTCTTCTGGATCTCGTTGGTGCCCTCGCCGATCGCCATGAGCGGAGCATCCCGGTAGAGGCGCTCCACGTCGAGCTCCTTCGAGTAGCCGGCCCCGCCATGGATGCGGAGCGAATCGAGCGCGTTCTCGATCGCGGCTTCCGATGCGTGCAGCTTCGCCATCGACGACTCGAGGTCGACCCGATGGCCACCGTCCGCCCGGGACGCTGCCCACCACGTGAGGAGTCGCGCGGTCTGGGCCCGGGTGGCCATCTCGGCGAGCTTGGCTTGGATCGACTGGAACCCACTTATCGGTTGCCCGAAGGCCTCCCGCTCCTTGGAGTAGGCGAGCGCGAGATTGAAGGCCTCCTGGGCGATCCCGACGCTGCGGGCAGCAACGTTGATCCGACCCACTTCGAGGCCCGCCATCACCTGTTTGAAGCCATGGCCCTCGACGCCACCGAGGAGGTTCCCGACCGGGACCCGGGCGCCGTCGAGCACCACCTCACACGACTCCGGTCCTTTGTACCCGAGCTTGGGGATGTCGCGGGAAACGCTGTAGCCGGGGGTGTCGGCGTCGACGAGCAGCACGCTCATCCCCGCATGGGCCGGGTCGGCCGATGGATCGGTCTTGACGAGCACGGGGAGCGGATCGGCGAACCGGGCGTTGGTGATCCAGAACTTGGTGCCCGTGACGATGTACTCGTCACCATCTCGCACCGCCCGCGTCTTGATCCCCTGGAGGTCCGAGCCCGCGTCAGGTTCGGTGAGTGCGATGGCCGTGCGCCGCTTCCCGCTTGCCAAGTCGGGCAGGTACCGCCGCTTCTGCTCGTCGGTGCCGTGCTGGGCGATCATGAACGTGGCGAGAGAATGGCTCCCGATGATCCCGCCGATCCCCATCCAGGCCCTCGCCAGTTCCTCGAACACGAGGGCGAACGAGACCATGTCGAGCGCCAACCCACCGTATTCCTCGGGGACCGTGAGACCGAACAGGCCCATGGTCTTCATCTGATCGACGATCTCGTGCGGGTAGCGACCCTCGGCCTCCCACTGTCGAGCGACCGGGCGGATCTGGCGGTCGGCGAAGTCGCGGATGGTGTCCCGGAACAGCTTCTGCTCGTCGGAGAGTTCGAAGTTCAACCTCACTCCTTGGCGTGGAACGCCGAACCTAGTGGTGCGTCTGCAAACTGAGTGGGGCGCCACGCCACCACCAATGCACACACACCACTGGCCCACAGGTCGACCCAGCTTCACAGTCGGAGATAGGGTCGGCAGATGCTTGCCGAATTCGCCCCGGTACTCCTCCGGACCACCCGGCAGACAGAGCCGCATCACCGCGATTCCCACCTCCCCGCACTCTCCCCGCGTCAACTCCATCCGACGTTCCACGGCTGCTACGACTGGCACTCCGCGGTCCATTCCCACTGGTCGATGGCTCGGCTCCTGGCATCGGGGGTGGAGGCCGAGGGGCTGCGGGAGCACCTCGCCGGGTCGCTCACCGCTGAACGGATGAACGGGGAGGTGGCGACCCTCGAGGCCGCGCCGGACTTCGAGGTGCCCTACGGCCTGGCGTGGGTCCTCATGCTCGAAGCCGAGCTGGTGCGACTCGGCGAAAGAGAGTTGGCCGGCGTCCTGGCTCCCCTTGCCGCGCTGTCTCGACGACGCCTCCATCGCTGGCTGGCGGAACCACTGGTGGAGTCCGGACTCCACCACCAGACCGCCTTCTCGCTCTGGCTCATGCTGGAGGCAGCAACGGTCACGCATGACGCGTCGACCAAGGGAAAGGTGCTCACAGCGGCCACCCGCCACTGGGGTCCCGCGGCCGGGCGATCCCTCGTGGAGGAGGCCGGGCCCACCGACTTCCTCTCGCCCGGGCTCGCCGCCGCCGTGCTCATGGCCAGCACCATCGATGACTTCCCGCGCTGGCTTCATGGCTTCCTCCCCAACCTTGCCCCGGAACTCGTTGACGTCCTCCCGGCGACCAACGACGACCCCACCGATGGTCACCAGACCCACCTCGACGGACTCAACCTCAACCGCGCCTGGTCAGCGAACCGAATCGCCGCGGCCCTGCCGCACAGGGACCCGAGGCGAGCACCGCTTGCCGCGTTCTCGAAACGACACGAAACGCCCGGCTTGGCCGCTTCGACCACCCAGCACTTCGCTGGCGCGCATTGGCTACCCACCTTCGCCATCCTCCACCTCACGGATGCCAACGGAGAAGCGGGAGCCGCGAGCGGATAGGCTCGCTGCCCATGGCTGATACTCCTTCCGGCATCAACTCCGAGCCCGTGACCGAATGGCTCATCACCCACGTCGACGGGCTCACTCCGCCCATCTCGTTCGAGCAGATCGCCGGCGGCCACTCCAACCTCACCTACCGGTGCCAGGATGAAGCGGGCCGAGCGTTCGTGCTCAGGCGCCCCCCGCTTGGGGAGGTGTTGGCGACCGCCCACGACATGGGGCGCGAGTACCGGGTGATCTCCGCGGTCGGCAGGACGGAGGTTCCGGTCCCCCGCACGCTTGCCCACTGCGACGACGCCTCGGTCAACGGGGCTCCGTTCTACGTGATGACGTTCGTCGAAGGTGCCGTCCTGCACGATGACCAGGCCGCTGTGACGGCCTTCCCGGACTCGGCGGGGCGCCGAGCGCTGGGACTCCACTCGGCAGACGTCCTGGCCACCCTCCACCTCGCCGATGTCGATGCCATCGGTCTCAGCGACCTGGGACGCCGCGAGAACTACGTCGAACGACAGTTGAGCCGATGGAAGAAGCAGTGGGACGCTCACCATCAGCGAGAGATCGCCGACATGGATCACGCCTTCGAGATCCTCGTCAGCAAGGTCCCCACCCAGCGCCACAGTGGAGTCGTCCACGGCGACTACCGGTTGGGAAACATGATCGCCACCCCTGAGGGGCGCATCGCCGCGGTGCTCGACTGGGAGTTGTGCACCTTGGGTGACCCGCTTGCCGACCTCGGGTACCTCCTCAATACGTGGTCCTCCGAGGGAGAGGAAGGAGCCGAGGGCGTCGGTGCCTCGCCCACCCAGGCTGGCGGATTCCCGCACAGATCGGAGCTTGTCGACCGTTACGCCGCCATCACCGGCTTCGATACCAGCGACATCGGCTGGTACCGGGCCTTCCAGTACTGGCGCCTGGGAGCAATCGTGGAAGGCGTGTATGCCCGCTACGTCCTCGGCGCCATGCCCACCATCCCTGATGACCTCGACGAGCTCGGCCAGCGGGTCTTCTTCCTGGCTGCCATGGCGATGACCCACCTGCGGTGACTTGGGGGAGGCGTCGGGCCAACGGTCAAACGAACCGGGATAGCCTCACCGCATGAAGGTCACGATCTGCCAACTCACGAACATCGGCGGGATCCTCCCGGAGGAGTGGGATCGGCTCGCCCACCACGTGGCCGAAGCCGAGAGCGACCTGCTCCTGCTCCCCGAGATGCCCTTCTCCAGGTGGCTGCCGGCGGAGTACACCGTGGTCCCCGAGCAATGGGTCGAAGCGGTCGAGATGGCCGAGGAGTGGCTCGCCCTCCTTCCCGACCTCGCCCCGACGATGGTCGCCGGGACGCGCCCCGCGGTGACCGACGGCTCATATCGGAACCGAGGTTTCCTCATCGACGCCGACGGAATCCACGACGTCCACGAGAAGCACTACCTCCCCAACGAGTCCGGCTATTGGGAGCGCCGCTGGTACGAGCCGGCTCCGCCAGAGTTCATGACCTTCACGGCGGGGGAGGCGAAGGTCGGGATGCTCATCTGTACCGAGATGTGGTTCTTCGAGCATGCGCGCCGCTACGGCAGGGAAGAGGTCGACCTGTTGCTCATTCCTCGGGCGACGCCCCACGCCTCGATCGAGGTGTGGCTGGCCGGTGGGCGAAGTGCCGCCATGGTGAGCGGGGCATTCTCCGTGTCGTCCAACCTGTACCGGGCCCGGGGAGGGCCGGCCGACCTGGGTGGCCTGGGATGGGTCTCCGACCCGTACGGGCGCATCCTCGCAGTGACCGACGGTGCCGAGCCGTTCGTGACCGTCGAGATCGACCTCGAACTCGCCCGATCGGCCAAGAAGACCTACCCCCGGTACGTGCCAGGTCTCCACGGGGTGACTGCGTAGCGCGCGACCGTGTGCCTGCCGGGCGTACACACCTGGGGAGAAGTGTCAGGCGGCAGCGGGGCGGAGGTCTCGTTTGATCCGCTCGGCAGCGCTCCGGTCGGCCAGGAGCCGGGCGCCGAGATGGACGAGGCGTTCTCCCAGCAAGTCTGCGAGGGACCGCCGAGGGGCATCGTGCCACGCGTCGAGGGCCGCGGTCGCAGTGATGCGGAATCGGATGTCCGCCTCGCGAGCACGGGCGAAATGGTGTGTCAGGTAGTCGTTCATTCGGGATCTCCCGGAGTCAGGTAGCGGGTCACCGATGCCATGGCAACGGGCAGGGTGTCAGTGCGTAGTTCGTAGAAGCTCTCGTCCTTCTCGGCAGCGAGGCTATGGCGGACGAGGCCCGCGGCCCGCAGCAGCCGGAGATGATGATGAGTGGTCGACTTGGCCAATCCCGTGTACTCGACGAGGTCGCTGAGTGACGCTGGTCCCGATGCGAGGTGGCGCAACAACCGCAGGCGCTTCTCGTCGGACAGGGCCTTGAAGAGTTGGATCATCCAGGCTGGCGGAGTGTCGGCATCGGCGCCCATCGCCTCGTCGGATGCCGAGTAGATGAGGTACAGGGAGCGGTGCCGTCGAAGCATGAGGTTGAACGGGCGCATGAGCACGCTCGGAATGAGCACGATCTCCTCCACACCTGCCTCCGGTGTGTAGACGATTCCGTTCGTCACGCTCTCCACGAGTTGCGGAACCGTGAGCCGGCGCTGGAGGAACGCTGTCAGCTCGGCGTCGTGCCGGAGCACCGGCAGGAACTCATCCAGTCCGTCCCCTATCTCGCGGTCGAGTGACTCCAGTGCTTCCAGGAAGCCTTCCCGCCATTCCATCGGGTCGGAGATCTTCGGTCCATCGTGGTCGCAGTGGCCCTCGCACTTGTCCGCTTCGGCGGCATAGCCCTCGTGGAGGACCATCGGATCGACCTCGCGGACGTGGTCGACCAATGCTGATACGGACTCGGCCCCGGACTCGTCGATGAGCGGGATCAGGTAGAGCCACCCGGCTCCGTGCCGCTCGCCCATGAGGGTCTGGGCAGAGTCGGTCAACGGCGCCCGCTCGGCAAGGACCCTGAGGCGGTCCCACTCGATGAACGAGTCGTGGTCATCCGACTCCATCTCCAGGGCCCAGTGGGCGATGACAAGCTCCACGACCGGTGACCAGACGACCCGAGTGGTGAGCGGGGTGGGTGTCCCCAACGGATGTGCGAGAAGTGTCATCGAATTGTCCTGAATTTCTTGTGTCATTCGATATCAAACGTGCTGTTCGATATCTCTCGAACGCTATCACACTTCTTGATTCCCTGTCAAGGCCCCGGCGGCCTCGGGTCCACCGATAGGCTCCTCAGGGTGACCACCCGGACCACGATCGGCGGCATCTCGGTCGCCACAGGGCACTCCATCGGCGGATCGCGCGTCGACTCCCCCACGACGTTCGAAGTCCGCTCTCCCCTCGACTGGACGATGCACCTCGCTGACGTGGCCCGGGGCGACGCCACAACTGCGGACCAGGCAGTCTCGGCGGCCGAAGGGGCCTTCCCCGCCTGGGCCGCTCTCACCCCGCAGTTGAGGGCCGAGCATCTCCACGCCCTGGCCGATGCCATCGACCGACGCATCGAGGACATCGCGACCGTCGAGTGCCTCGACATGGCCATGCTGCTCGAGTCGCTCCGCGCCCGAGTGGTGCACCGCGGGGCCGAGAACTTCCGGAACTACGCCGACCTGGCGACCGCCCACACCGAGCGGCAGTGGGCCTCCAAGGGCACCGCCAACACCATCCAACGGATGCCGGCCGGCCCGACCGTGATCATCACGCCCTGGAACGCGCCGTGGCTGCTCTCTACCTGGAAGGTGGCGCCGGCATTGGCCGCCGGGAACACCGTGATCCTCAAGCCGGCCGAGTGGTCACCGCTCTCCGCCTCGCTCCTCGCCGACCTGGCAGCCGAGGCCGGGATCCCCCCCGGGGTCCTCAACGTCGTCCAAGGGATCGGCAGCGAGGTCGGGTGCAGCCCTGGTGTCGGATCCCCGAGTACGGCGGATCTCCTTCACCGGTTCCCCCGCGACGGCGCGTCGGATCGGGGCGTCGGCGGCGGCCAACATCGTCCCGTTCACAGCGGAGCTCGGTGGCAAGGGCCCGTTCCTCGTCTTTGCCGACGCCGACATCGATGCCGCCGCCAGGAAGGCGGCTGGTCAATTCGACGACAGCGGCCAGGTCTGCCTCGCCGGGACCCGCCTGCTCGTGGACGCGTCGGTCCGCGACGAGTTCCTCGACCGCTTCCATGCCCACACCGACGCCCATGTCCTCGGGGACAGCCGTGAGCCCACCACGACGATCTCACCCCTGATCCATCCCGACCACCTTGCCCGGGTCGAGGGGTTCATCGACCGGGCACGAGTACACGGCGACAGCATCGTGCGCGGAGGAACCACCTGGCGTGAAGGTGGCCTCTGGTTCGAGCCGACCCTGGTGATCCCACGGGACAACCGATCGGAGATCGTCCAGGAAGAAGTGTTCGGGCCTGTCCTCACCTTCCAGACGTTTGCCGACGAGACCGAAGCCGTTGCCCTCGCCAACTCGACGAGGTACGGGTTGTCGGCGATCGTCTTCACCGGCGACGCCGAACGGGCGGAGCGGGTGGGCCGCGGACTACGGGCAGGGACGGTGTGGGTGAACTGTTTCCTCGTCCGTGACCTCACCGCTCCGTTCGGGGGGTGTGGGATCTCTGGGATCGGCCGGGAGGGTGGCGACTACGCCCTCGACTTCCACAGTGACCTCAAGACGTTCCAGGTGCTGGAGGGTTCCACCACCTAGCGGTGCGACCACGGACCGGGGGAGTGTCCCGGGCCGCCATCGATGCACCGACTCACCACTAGCCGACGGTCCAACCCCCGGACGGACGGTCGAACCACACATGGGCCTGGCCGGTGCCGGTGGCGTTCTCGTAGTCCGAGAACATCTCGCCCCGAGCCGTGCACGACGACCCTCCAACCGCGCCCAGCATCATCAGGTAGTGGCCGAAGCCGGCCTCCGGAAGGTGCCGGTGATAGGCGCCCATGGTGTCGACGATTCGGGCGTGATCACCCTCCTCCATCCACCGGATCCGCTCGAGGTCGGCGTCCCGGGCCGCAGCCGAGATGATGTGACGGGGGTCGGATGCCTCGTGCTGCGGGATCTCCTTCAGGCGCCAGAACCGATGGCTCATCCCACCGGACGCCAGGATGATCACCCGTCGGTCGAGTCCCGCCACCGCGTTTGCGATCGCTTGCCCCATGGTGAGGAAGTCGTCGTCCTCCCCGGTCTGGGCAACCGAGACCGAGACGATCCGCTCGCCGGTGCGCAGGTAGTGGACGAGGTTGAGGGTGGCGTAGAAGAGGGGCAGGTGGTCGTCGACGGAGGCATGGGTCGGTGTGCCGAGTTCGGTGCCGGCCTCGGCGATCGCCAACCCGAGTTCGGCGTCGCCCGGCCAGTCGTACGGGATCTGGGCCATACCCCGCGGCAGTTCGCCGGACGTGAAGACCCCCGCCCGACGGTCCTGGGCGGTGACCACGTGCTCAACCGTGGTGAACCAGTGGGAGTCGACGATCACGATGGTGTCGGCACCGAGCGGGGTGATTCTGTCGTCGCGCAACCGATGGAACCCGGGGATGAAGCTGATCTCCTTGCCCTCGTTGAGCTCCAGGCGCAGCGCCTCGGGCATCATGATGGTGGGGACGTGGGAGATGAGGCCAACGCCGACGATCTCGCCCAAATCAACCTCCTCCTCGCTACTCCGCACACCATATCAGCGGCCACCCCGGACGACGCCCGCGTCTGCGTCTGCCTCCACTCAGCAGTCCGGATACCGCATACCTGCGAGGAGAACGTCGACTTCAACTTCAACTTCAACCAAGAGTCGTTGGCTGCTGACTCGGGACTCGGGGGACTCCTGACTCGGGACTCGGGACTCCTGACTCGGGACTCGGGACTCGGCCGTCAGCCGCCGCGAAGTGTCGTTCCCGCCCGCCACGAGGTTGCTACTCGGTGGTAGTAGCCGGCGATGATCTCGTGCACCGGGAGATCCGCCAATTCCTCTGTCGGTGCCTCGTGGAGGATCACTGATGCCTCGCCCCTCCACACATCGGAGATGGCGCCGTCGTACCCCTGCATCGTGACGAGTTCGTCGAGGCTGTCGCTCCCGTCCGACTCGATGGCAGGCATCCATCGGGTGTGCAGCATCGGATGACCGTTCACGAATCCCGGTCGCTCGGAACGGTCGGTGAGGGTGATGAGGGCTTCGGACAGCCGCCGCCCTCCCGCGCCGAGGGTCACCCCGAACCGGCCACCCGGTTCCAGCCTGGGACCGGCCTTCCCGATCAACACCGGGCGCGTCATCCAGATGTCGCCCATCTTCTTGGGGTAGCCCTGGTGGTGGCCGCGGGCCATCGCGAAGTCCTTGTCGACCCAGATGAAGAGGCATCGCGACCAGGTCTCGCCCCTCCACGTGCAACGCACGACGACGAACGCCTCCTTGTACTGCGACCGGACCGGGTCGAGTGGCTCCTCGAAGGAGTCGGAACAGCTCTGCCAGTCCGCCCAGATGAGAGCCACCGCGTCCGGGTCGTCCTCGGCGGGTTCCAGGCCGTCGGGGAGGAAGCGGGCGACCGTGCCTGGAGCAGTGCGATACTCGACGGTCAGCATCTCCCCGGAGTAGTGCCACGGGGGATTGGGGATGATGGAGGCGCGCCCGCTCGGTGTACGCGGGAACATGAATCCGTCGAGTGGCATCGCCGACCTCAGTAGTAGTGGAGGTACTCGTTGAGCTCCCAGTCGGTTGTCCACCGATTGAAGCGCTCCCACTCGGCCCGCTTCACCGTGAGGAATCCATCGACGAACGCCGGGGAGAAGGCATCGACGAACTCGCCGTCCGCCGCGAGGGCGTCGAGGGCCGCTCCGAGGTTGGCCGGGACTCGAACGTCAGTACTGACGTTCTCGATGCAGTCGAGCATCTCGGCCGGCGGTGGCTGGATCTGCTTCTTCGCTCCCAGGAGGGCGGCAACCAGTACCACCGCCACGGCGAGGTGAGGGCTGACCGCGCAGTCGGCCATGCGGTGCTCGATGCGGGTAGCAGCCCCCCGGGTCGGGGGTATCCGGACCGTCGTTCCCCGATGGTCGTATCCCCAGTTCGCCCAGCATCCCGCCAGCTGTCCGGGCACGAGGCGCTTGTACGAGTTGACATTCGGTGCCATCAGGGCAGCCATCGGTACGTGTTTGTCGACCAGTCCCCCGATGCAGTGGCGGGCGAGGTCGGAGAGTCCGTCCTCCGATACCGGGTCGCCGAGGGCGTTGAACCCGGACCTGTCGAGGAGCGAGAAGTTCACGTGGAGGCCACTCCCACCCCGGTCGGAGTGGGGCTTGCCGAGAAAGGTGAGCAATACCCCCCGATCGGCGGCGATCTCACGCGCCATCTGCTTGAAGAGGAACGCATCATCCGCCGCGGTGAGGGCGTCGGCGTAGTGCAAGGTGAGCTCGAACTGCCCATCGTCGTACTCCGAGTTCACCGACTCGAGTGGCATACGAATGATGTTGGCGACCTTCATGAGCTCGTCGATCGTGCCCGATGGATCCTGCATCGGGCCGGTGCCGTACACATGGGAGCCCGGGGTATGGATCGGCTTCCATCCGTCGCCGTCCGGAACGAAGAGGTAGGCCTCGAGTTCGATCCCGACATTGACCTCGAACCCGAGCGCCGCCCACTCCCCTATCACTCGCTTCAGGACCGAGCGCGGGGCGAGCTCCAGCGGAATCCCGTCCCGGGACACATCGGCGACCACGACGCCGGTGTCGGGCTCCCAACCACGTCGCACGTCGTCGAGGGAGAAGTCGGCCTGGAGGTCCGGGAGGCCGGTGAGGACCGCAGCCGCCTCGTGCGGGATCATCTCGCGGTTGAGTTGGAGAGCGAACGTCGAAACACAGTGGTTGCCGCCATTCCCGGCGTGGTCGTAGGGGAGGTACTTGCCCCGTGCCAAACCGAGGTGGTCCGGCCACAGGTAGCGGATACGTTCGAACGGATTGACCATCTGAACTCCCTTCTCGATCCAGTGTAGGAAGGCCCCTCCCCGGTTCGCCGTTCATTGCCGGGGACACGTGGGAGTCATCGGCGCGTTGCCGGGCGGTAGGGTCTCGCACATGGCCGAACTGCGACGTGTCCTCATCGACGGCGAAGCGACGCCGGTGGTCAGGGACGGGGACCTCCTCCTGGCCGACGACGGTCGCTCCGTAGCCGCATCGGGTGCGGTACACCTCCCACCCGTCGAGCCCAGCAAGATCCTCGCCGTCCACCTGAACTACCGAAGCCGGGTCGACGAGTTCATGACGAAGCTCCCCTCAGCCCCCACCTACTTCCAGAAGCCGACCACGTCGCTCAACGCCCACGGCGGTGCTGTCGTCCGACCCGAACGATGCAAGTGGCTCAACTACGAGGGGGAGATAGCGATCGTCATCGGAGTGGCCTGCCGCAGCATCGCCCCCGACGAGGCAGATGGGTACATCGCTGGCTACACGATCGCCAACGACTTCGGCCTCCACGACTTCCGCGACACAGATGCCGGCTCGATGCTTCGGGTCAAGGGATCGGACACCCTGTGCCCGATCGGTCCCGGCCTCGTGACCGATTGGGACTTCCACGACAAGCGCATCGAGACACTCCTCAACGGGACCATCGTGCAATCGGCATCGACGATGGAAATGGAGTGGGATATGCACTATCTCGTGGCCGACCTCGCGCGCACGATCACCCTGCTTCCCGGCGACATCATCCTCTCCGGGACCCCGGCCAACTCTCGCCCGGTCGTCCCCGGGGATGTCGTTTCGGTGCGGGTCGAGGGCCTCGGTGAACTCAGCAACCCGATCGTGCACGGACCCGACGCGATCCGCGACGACGTCGGCGCCCAACCGTCCGAGTCGGAGGAAGTCCTCTCCACGGCATTGGGAGGAGACTGGGAGTTCCGGGGGATCCGGCCGCCGAGGCGGTGAGGGCTGACCGGCCCCTGCGTCCGCGTCTGCTCGCACGGCGAGCAGCCAGTTCCTGACTGTCCTCCTGCCCGAGGTGGGATCAGGATGCGAAGCGAGGTCGGAGGGCTTGGCGCGCATCGAGCCCTCCTACCCGCATCGCTTCGCTTGCGGGGCCCTTCCCCCCAACGAAGTTGGGGGGACAGACAGGACCGGCCGCGCCTCTAGGCTGCCGCCATGAGCCTCCGGCTTCGCCTCATCACGGCCGTTTCGCTCCTCATGGCCATCGCCGCCGCGGGGACGGCCGCCTACATGTGGATCGAAGGCCTGGCACTCCTCGATGCCTTCTACCTCACGGTCATCACGATCTCGACCGTCGGGTACGCCGAGCCGGGAGGCGGATTCAGCCGGGCCGGTGAGTTGGCGACGATCGTCCTCATCGTCGTCGGTGTCGGAACGGTCTTCTACACGGCCACCACAGCTCTCGAATTCGCGATGGAACAGTTCCTCGGCGGCACGATGCAGGTCCGGCGGGAGAGAAAGAGGATCGACAGAATGGACAATCATGTCATCATCTGCGGCTACGGACGCATAGGCAGGCACGTGTGGGAGGTCCTCGAGACCGGTCCCCGCCCCGTGATCGTCGTGGACAGCGACCCCCGGAAGGCCCAGCTCGCCCGCGACGCCGGCCTGTCGGTCGTCGAGTTGGACGCCACGGACGACGCCGCCCTCGAGGAAGCCGGCATCGACCGGGCCGAGGTCCTCGTGGCATCGGTCCGCACAGACCCCGACAACGTCGCCATCGTGCTCTCGGCGCGCGCCAGGCGCCCCGACCTCCGGATCATCGCCAGGGCGAACGAGCCGCAGGCCGAGAAGAAGCTCCTGTTGGCCGGTGCCGACCGGGTCGTGACCCCCGCGGTGGTCGGCGCAGAGCGAATGGCTTCCATGGTCGAACAGCCCGACCTCACCGACTTCATCGATCTCCAATTCCACGGTGACCTCGTCGAACTCCGGGTCGAGGAGTTCCATCTCGAAGCCGACAGCACGCTCATCGGACGGACCCTCTCCACGTCCCAGATCCGGGAAGGCTCGGGGGCGATGGTGATTGCGGTCGTCTCGCAGGCCGGGAAACCGATCCTCAACCCGCCGGCCGACTTCTGGTTGCGTTCCGGGCAGACCCTGGTCGCCATCGGCACCGAGCAGCAGCTCGATGGACTCAGGAAGCTCGTGGGTCGCTGATGCCCGACGACCAGGACCACCTCCCCGGCCTCGGGGAGGGGAAGGCGCGGAATGGACGCCGCACCCTGCGGGAGCTCGTCGACTCCCATTCCGAGGAACGGACCTCCCCGATGGAGACGCTGTTGGCGACCGAAGGCGGGGCCAATCCGGCGATCCTCCGGCTGGGCTTTCCATCGCCCGACCAGCTCACCCGGTTCGTGGCAGGTCAACACGCCCGGCTCTTCTCTCGCCTCGCCTTGCCCTCGCCCCTGCGACACACGGCCGGGGGACACCTCGAGCGACGGCGCTTCTTCGCTGGGGGCCGTATCACGTCACCGGACCTCGTCTTCACGGGGCCCGCCGGCGAGCTCGTCCTCGTCTTCACAGCTTCCCCGCTCACCGCGACGACCCGCCTCCCCGACCGTCATTCGATCGAACTCGTCCGCGCATTGGGGCACGAGGCGCACGGAGTGCTCGTCACACCCGAGCCGGACCCCGCCACTGCGGAGATCGTAGAGGGGTACCTCGCCGACCTAGAGGTCCCGCTCCACTGGGTGCGCTATCGGATCGAGCTCACGATCCTGGAGTAGCCGCCCTCGAACGAGACCGCTGGGCGGCTCGCACCAGCCCGACCAGCACGAACGACCCGACCGCGGCCGCAATCGAGACGAGCCACTCTGCACCACCGAGAGGTACCGTCTCGAAGAGGCGCTGGCCAACCGACGAGTAGACCACGATGAGGTGGAGCCCGAGCGACCCGAGCACTCCCCACAGCAGGAGCCGGTTGCCGCCGAGCGGTGTCCGGAGCGGACCGGCGGTGATCGCTCGGACATTCCAGACATGGAGCAGTTGGGTGAGCACCAGCGTGGTGAACCCCACGGTACGCACAACCTCCCACTCCAGGCCGGCCACAACCCCCCACCAGTAGGTCAGCAGTACCCCGGCGGCAAGGACGGACCCCTGCCAGGCAAGGTCGAGTTGCCGCCTGATCGAGAGCATCGACCTCGACCTGTCCGGTGGAACGTTCATGAGGCCCGGGGCGGGTCGGTCGACTCCCAGTCCGAGTGCCGGAAGGCCATCCGTGACGAGGTTCACCCACAGCAGTTGGGTGGCCAGGAGCGGCTCGCCCCGGGAGCCGAGGAGGAGGAACCCGACGAGCATGACGACGACCTCCGAGATGTTCGCCGAGAGCAGGAACGAGACCACTTTCCGGAGGTTGGAGTAGATCCCCCTCCCCTCCTTCACGGCGTTGACGATCGTCGCGAAGTTGTCGTCGCTCAGCACCATTGACGACGCGTCCTTGGCCACGTCGGTACCGGAGCCCATGGCGATCCCGATGTCCGCCGCGTTGAGGGCTGGTGCGTCGTTGACGCCGTCGCCGGTCATGGCGACGATGTCGCCCCTCGCCTGCCAGGCGTGGACGAGTTTCACCTTGTCCGCCGGGTCGACCCGGGCGTAGACCCCATACCGCTCCACGTCCAAGGCGTCGGCATCCATCGCCCTCAGCTCGGCACCGCCGAGGGTCTCGCCAGCCAGTCCGAGTGCCGCCCCCACCGCGGTTGCCGTCACTTCGTGGTCACCCGTGACCATCACGACCCTGATCCCTGCCGAGAGCGCTTCCGCGACCGCAGTGAATGCCTCCTCCCGCACCTCATCGGACATCGCCACCACCCCCAGGAATACGAGTTGATCCTCGGCTTCGTCGGACGGCGGGCGGAGCGGGTCGTCGAGAGGACGATGTGCCAATGCCAGGGTCCGCAGGCCGCGGGTGGCGTAACCAGCGACCATCGCGTGCAACGAGTCCACCATGGAGGGGTCGAGGGCAACGACCCCGGTGGCAGATTCGACGAAGGCGCATCGTTCGAGGAGGACCTCCGGAGCACCCTTCACCGCCAGTACCGCCCGACCGTCCGGGGTCTCGTGGAACGTGGACATCCGCTTGCGGGAGGAGTCGAAGCCGATCTCATCCCTACGCGGATAGCCTGCCCGCAAGTCCTCGACATCGAGGTAGTGACGAGCGAGGTCGATCAGGGCCACCTCGGTCGGGTCGCCCAGGAACCCCTCCGAGCCATGACGGGCATCGTTGCAGAGGGCGGCGACCTGGACGAGACGGAGCGTCCGGTCGTCATCGGCGAGCAAGCGACGGTCGGTCACCTCGCCATCGACGAAAGCGATCACCTGGACGAGCATTTCGTTCTTGGTGAGTGTTCCCGTCTTGTCGGTGCAGATCACCGACGCCGCACCCAACGCCTCGACTGCGGTGAGCTTGCGGACGATGGCCTTGCGATCGGCCATTCTTTGCACACCCTTGGCAAGGGTGATCGTGACGACCGCCGGCAGCCCCTCCGGGATGGCAGCCACGGCCAGGGCCACTGCCGTGAGGAACATGGTCTCCGGCGGAAACTCCCGCCACACCCCGACACCGAAGATCACTGCGGCGATGAACACCACCAACAGGCCGATCCGACGGCCCACCCGCCCCAACTCCACCTCGAGCGGTGTCGGTGGCTCATCCTGTTCGAGTAGAAGGGCGATCGCACCGACTTCCGTGCGCATCCCGGTCGCAGCCACGACCGCGGTCCCTCTCCCGGCGACGATGTTGGTGCCCGCGAACACCATCGACGTCCGGTCTCCGACCGGGGCGTCCGGGGGAACGGGGCCCATCGACTTCAGGGTTGGCAACGACTCGCCGGTGAGCACTGCTTCATCGGCCATCATGCGACTGGCGAACGCGACCCTCGCGTCGGCGGGGACACGGTCACCCGCCTCGAGCACGATGACGTCCCCGGGCACCAGGTCCGCCGCGGGCAGCAGGGCTTCCTCCCCCGCCCTGATGGCGACCGCCATCGGCGCCGCCATCTCCTTGAGGGAGGCGAGTGCAGCTTCGGCCCGCGACTCCTGGCGGAACCCGATCGTGGCATTCAGGCCGACGATCGCCAGGATCACGCCGGCGTCGATCCATTCGCCGAGGAGGGCGCCGGACACACTCGCCGCAACCAGGAGAAGCCAGACCATCGGGTCCTTGAACTGGCGGGCGAAGAGGGAGAATGCGGTGGTGCCCTTCCCGGAGTCGATGCGGTTCGGCCCATGTTCGGCAAGCCGCTTCCGGGCCTCGGCAGGATCCAGTCCCAGCTGGGTGTCGACGCCCAGCTGGGACGTCAGCTCATCGATCGACGTCGCGTGGGCGACCAGTGTTGACATGGGAAGAGTCTACGAGGGAGGACGCCCGGCCCCCATTGGTCACGCCCGTCGTCGGGGTCGCAGGCGAAGCCACATGTAGAGCGCACCACCAACAGCGGCCAGGACGACGGTCCCGATCCCGGCCGGCTTGCCGTACGGGGCGAGCCGTTCGCCGAGGGAGACCGACTTGGTGAAGTCCCTGACTTCCCAATCCCGGTGCTCTGCCAGCGCCCGCAGCTCCTTGTCGGGATTGACCGCCACCGGGTGGCCCACCACCATCAACATCGGTTCGTCGGTGATCGAGTCCGAGTACGCATAGGACTCGGAGAGATCGATGCCATCCCGCTCGGCCATGGCGACCATCGCCTCCGCCTTGCTGGGCCCATAGGCGTAGAACTCGAGCTCCCCCGTGTAGTTGCCGTCCTCGCCGACGGCCGACCTGGTGGCGATCACCTCATCGACACCGCCGAGGTAGCTGGCGAGGGGGATCACGATCTCCTCGGGACTCGTCGAGACCACGACCACCTTGCGCCCGGACTCCTTGTGGTAGCCGATGAGTTCGAGGGCCTCCTGGTACACGAGGGGGGCGACGACTTCCTCGATCGCCTCCGCGGCGAGTTGTCGGAGTTCGGCCGCATTCCAGCCACGGGTGAGGGCGATCATCCGCTCTCGCACCTGCTCCATCCGGTCGTGGTCGGCGCCGAAAGCCGAATAGACGACCTGGGCGATGGCTGCCTTCACCACCATGCGCTTGTTCACGAACCCCGCCTGGTAGAGGGGCTTCCCGAACGCCAGCGCCGACGATTTGGCGATGATGGTCTTGTCGAGATCGAAGAAGGCGGCGGACGTCATGACAGCAGCAGGGTACCTGAGCGGCCAGTCTCAGTTCCCCGTTGTCCTCTGCAGACGCTCCCTACGTCGCTGGCGTCACGCGGTCGCGCAGGACTCGTCGAAGGATCTTCCCGGACGCCGACTTCGGAATCTCGTCCATGAACGTGATCGTGCGGATCTGCTTGTAGTGGGCCACCCGGTCGGCGATGAAGGCCATGAGATCCTCGCCGGTGGCTGCCTGGCCCGGCTTGAGGACGACATACCCCCCGGGCACCTCCCCGGCCTCGGGGTCGGCCAGGCCGATGACGGCCGCGTCGGCCACCGCCGGATGGGTAAGGAGAAGTGCCTCGAGCTCGGCCGGGGCCACCTGGAACCCTTTGTACTTGATGAGCTCCTTGAGGCGATCAACGATGTAGAGATGACCCTCAGTGTCGAAGTGCCCGATGTCCCCGGTGTGGAGCCACCCATCCCGGTCGATCGTCAGTGCGGTGGCCTCGGGGTTGTTGAGGTAGCCCTTCATCACCTGCGGGCCCCGAACCCAGACTTCCCCGTCGGCGTCGATACCGAGGTCGGACCCGGTGGCCGGGTCGACGATGCGGGTCTCGGTGTTGGGGATCGTCACTCCAACCGACCCCGGCTTGAACTGGCCGTTTGGCGTCAGGTGGGTAGCCGGGGAGAGCTCGGTCATGCCGTAGCCCTGGGACACCTCACACCCAAGGCGTGTCCCGGCCTCGATGGCGAGCTCGGCGGAGAGTGGGGCCGCCGCAGAGAAGACGTGCCGCAGTGAGGAGAGGTCGAACCGGTCGACCATGGGGTGCTTGGCAAAGGCCACGACGATGGGAGGAGCAACGTAGGAGCGGGTCACGGCGTGATCCTGGTGGAGGCGCAGGAACTCCTCGAGGTCGAACCGGGGTTGTGTAACGACGGTGGCACCGATGACGAGGGGCCCGTTCATGAGGATCTGCATGCCATAGATGTGGAAGAACGGCAGCACTGCGATGACCACTTCGTCGTCGGAGACGTCGGCCACAAAGAGTGTCTGCGCGAGGTTGGAGACGAGGTTGCGGTGGGTCAGCATCACTCCTTTGGCGACACCGGTCGTGCCCGATGAGTACGGGAGGACCACGACGTCGTCGAGGTCACAGGGCACATGGTCGGCGAGCGGCTCTCCGCGCAGGCTCATCACCGAGGCGGCGTCCGACTCCCCGAAGGTGAAGGTCTCCCGGACCGCGGTACCCACTGCACCGGCCAGCGCGGTGGCGAGGAACGGGGCGATCGTGACCAGGATCGAGGCACCTGAATCAACCAGCTGATGGTGCACTTCGCGGTCGGTGTACGTGGGGTTGAGCGTGGTCACCACTCCTCCGGCCATGGCCACCCCATGGAACACGACCGCGTACTCCGGGGAGTTGAGGGCCATGATCGCCACCACCGTCCCCTTGGCGAACCCCCGCTCGAGGAGGCCACCGGCCAACGCCCTGACCTGTGATTCCAAGGCCCCATAGGTGACGATGCGACCGCTTGGGCCGTCGATCATGGCCGCCTTGTCCGCGAACTCCTCCGCCCGGGCGAACACGTAGTCGAACAGGGGTACCTGCGGGACATCGATGTCGGGGAATGGGCTGCGAGTGATCATCGAGAGTCCAAGCCGGGGGCCCCAGTGTTGTCGATGCGAACGGTTCGCGCCATAGCCAGCACGCCTCGTGGCACGACCCGGACCCGGACCGTCTAGGCCTCCAGCGGCGGGTTGAGCCTGTCAGGGATGGCGCGGGTGTCATCGAGTTCGAGGATTCGCTCAGCACTCCGCAGGTGCTCCTGCTCCAACCGGAGCACCGTCTCCTTGGACGCCAACTCCTCCATGCGGAGGTCGTGCTGGTAGCCGAGCAGGGAGCGCACGGAGAGGGTGACGGCAGCCACCATGACGAGGCCGATGATGAGCCAAGGCAGCCAGGAGGACCCCGCCAGGATCGCCAGGATCGGAATACTCAAAGCGGCGAGTGGAATGAGCACCCACACGTTCGGACCGTTGAGGAAGCCCTTCGCCATCAGCCAACGCTACCCGAAATGGGAGCAGGCGAAGGCATCATCGGCTCTCTGCTTCAGCGCCCCTCGCGGGCCATGGCGGCCCGGACCGTTGCCTCTCGGTCCGCCGGCGACAGGAGGGTGTCGTGGTCACCCTCGTAGTCGAACCCGACGGCGGAGCCGGTCGGGATTGGCATCGTCGTGAGTACACGGCGGGGAGCGAAGTCGGGGAGGTCAGGATCCGTGGTCTCGACGACGCGACCTGTCGAATCGATCTCGGCGGCTTCTTGGTCCGGCAGGTCGTTCATGGGCCGGACGATACCAAGCCACCGCGTGCCCGCAAACCCGAACCGGCCAGTTTGCCCCGAGGCGCCTCCCGTGTGAAGGGGTTCACTCCGACCCGTTCGCCACATACGTTGACAGCCGACAGCGGAATCCGAAGGACCCATGGCAACCATCGCCGTACACACGGAACCACCAGGCCTCCTCGCCGCGGTCGCGCCGTTGGGTCTGGCCCAGGGACGCCCGACCGTCCTCATCATCGACCTCGACCCGACCGGCGTCCACCTACCCGGCACCCGGACACTCCGAGACGTCGTCGAGTTCAGCCCCTCCGCCGACGACTTGCGACCCCGCAGGTCCGGGACCGCCTGCCTTCCCAACGGGGGGATCGCCCTCGAGGACGCCGCCGAGGTCGTCGAGGCCCTCATCGCGGGATGGCCCGACACGGTGTTGCGTGTCGCCGACGAAGTGGAATCGCCCGCCTCCCTCGGCGTCGGCGTGCGCCCGGTCCTTCCCGGGATGAAGGCGCCCAAGCACTTCCTGCCCGTCTATCAGCCGACGGGATTGACAGCCGTTCCCGGCGGGCTGACCGGCGTCGTCCTCCCCCGGCTCTCGGGAAGGGTCGCGAAGGCAGTGTTGGGTGGGTCCACGATCCGCGGGCGATGGGTCGATGCCTGGGAGGGTGTGTGGGACCGGGCGCTCGGAGCCGCCCGATGACAGTGGCCCGTAGGGTGGCCGAGCGGGTTCTCGCCTCCGATGTGCCCCTCGACGAGCCGTCGATCCGTAGGGCCGCCAAGGTACTCCTCGCCCTGGAAGCGCCGCTGGCGACCCAAGCGGTCGTGCAGGAGGTCGTCGACGACCTCCTGGGCATGGGACCCATCGAGCCGTTCCTCCGTGACCCGACGATCGCCGACATCCTTGTGAACGGGAATGGCGAGGTCTACCTCGAGCGGGACGGTCGCCTGGAGCGGGCCGACGTCGGCTTTCCATCACCCGAGGCCCTGATCGCCGCGGTGGAGCGGATCGTGGCCCCGCTCGGCCTCCGACTCGACCACGCGTCCCCCATCGTCGACGCGCGCCTTCCCGACGGGAGCCGGCTCCATGCCTCAATCCCGCCCGTCTCGATCGACGGGCCCGTGCTGGCCATCCGGCGCTTCACCCAAGCGGTTCCCGACCTCGACGCGCTGGTCGCGGTCGGTGCTGTTTCTCCGGCTGGACGCCTCCTCCTCGAGGACGCCGTTCGAGAGAGGAGGACCATCCTCATATCAGGCGGTACGGGAACAGGCAAGACGACGCTCCTCAACGTTCTCTCCACCGCGATCCCGGCCGGGGAACGGATCGTCACCATCGAGGACGCCGCCGAGCTGCGCCTCGCCGGCCATGTCGTACGCCTCGAATCCCGCCCGGCCAACTCGGAGGGTGCTGGCCGGGTGACGATCCGCGACCTCCTGCGGGCAGCGCTCCGCCTTCGGCCCGACCGCATCCTGGTGGGCGAGGTCCGGGGCGCGGAGGCCTACGACATGATCGGGGCGCTCAACACGGGACATGCGGGATCGATGTCGACGGTCCATGCCAACAGCCCCGAGGAGGCACTGACGAGACTCGAGATGCTCGCGCTCGTGGAATCCGGGGCGATCGGGCGGAGCGCCATCGCCCGGCAGCTTCGGTCCGCGCTCGACCTCATCATCCAGCTGGGACGACAGGACGGCCAGAGGGCCATCCTCGAGATCGCCCGGGTGGATCCCAGCGGACTCCAGACCATCTACCCATGCTGAGCGCGGTCCTCGTCGCCATTGCCGTGATCCGCCGGCTGCCACCCGTCTACGTGGGGCTGCTTGCCCTGGCCGCGTGGCTCCCGTGGGCAGGGGCGCTTGCTGTCTCGCTCGTTTGGATCCGGGAGCGGGTTGCTGCCCCGGTCGACGCCGAGGTGGCCTTTCTCGCCTCTCTCACCACCCACCTCGACAGCGGCCAAGCACTTCGGCGAGCGATCGGCCTCGCCGCCGAGTCGACGCCGACACTCGGTCTCGAGCGGGTCGTCCGCTCGGTCGACGCCGGCCTCCCCATCGAGGTGTGTGCTGGGCTCCTCGCCGATGCCCTGGCGACCCAGGGCGATGCCGTTGCCTCGGCCCTCATCCTTGCTGGCCGTACCGGTGGGAGCGCGTCGCCGGTGTTCGAGGCCCTCACGAGCAGAGCCGCCTCAGAGCTCGACCTTGGGCGAGAGCTCCGTTCGGGGACCGCCGGCGCTCGCTTCTCGGTGCTTCTCCTCGGCGGCGGTCCCTTGGTGCTGATCCTCCTCCGCGCTCGGGACACCTCCATGGGCGGCGCCACGGGACTCGTCGTGGCGGCGGGGGCCATCCTGACGATCGCCGGGGTGCTCGTCACATGGGCGATGGTGAGGAAGGCGACCCGATGACGACGCTGGCGTGCATCGTCGGACTGCTGATCGGGTTCCGCTTCGGACCAGCCCGCGGCCTCCTGGCCGCTGGCTCCGTCCTCCTCCCTTGGGCTGGTGCTGCCATCGCGGTGACGATCCTCCTTCGACGGCGCTATCGACGGCCACCACAGGTGGACGTCGTCGCCGTCGCCCGCCTGGCGGGGATCGCGCTGAGAGCAGGGCTCTCGCTTCCCCAGGCACTCGCCCACGCCGAGGAGCGGGTCTCCGAACCGACACGGGGTTCCGTGGGCGATCTTCGCAGGCGTGCACAGCATGACGGCCTCGGTCCGGCTCTTGCCGCCACCCAGGGTCCGCTCGGGCCATTCGCTCGCCGCCTTGCCGGGATCCACAGGGCCGGGGCATCGCTCACACAGGCCATCGACGGGTTCGAAAGGGAACTGGTCGAAGCCGGGCATGCGGAGCGGGTCGCCAGGGTGCGACGCCTCCCGGTCCAACTCACGCTGCCGCTCGTCCTGCTCGTTCTCCCTGGCTGCGTGCTCCTCCTGGTCGGCCCGACGGTGATCGACGAGCTCAACCGGATGATCCAGCCCTTCGGGGTGCTCCCATGACTCCCGCACCTCCCCCCGACCCCGGCCGGTCGCCGGGCACAGGAAGGAGCACGCATGCTCACCTACACACGCACGGCCCTCGTCGAGGACGACGAGGGCCAGGGAACCGTCGAGTACGTCCTGGTGATGCTCGTCGCCGCGGCCATCGCCTGGGCCCTCATCAAGTGGATCCAGGGCGGCGGGACCAACGGCTTGATGGACACCCTCGGAGGGTGGCTCGGGAGCCTCATCGGAATGCTGTGGGGCTGATCGAACGCGGATCGGTTGCGGTCGAGTTCGTCCTCCTCATCCCGGTCGTCCTCCTCGTGATGGTCGCGATCATCGAGACGGCCGGGGCAGCGCGACTCCACGTCCAGGTCACGCACGCCGCCCGGGAAGGAGCCCGGGCGGCGGCGACCGTGTCGGATCGGGACACCGTCATCCACACAACCCAGCGGGCGCTGGGCCCGTTCGCAGGCAGCGCCCGGATCAGCATGGAGCGCAGTTGGGTCGTCGGCGGACCGGCCGTCGTCAGGGTCGAGATGCCCCACCGCGTCCTCTCCCGCATCTTCGGTGGCTTCGAGGTCACACTCCGAGGGGAAGCAACGATGCGTGTCGAACGATGAACGACCGGGGGGCAGCGTCGATGTTCGTTCCTGCGTTCATCGCCCTCGGGCTGGTTCTCCTCGCGGCCGCGATCGGTGTCGGGACCCTCCTCGGGGCCAAGGCGCAGGCCCAGGCCGCGGCCGATGCCGCCGCACTGGCGGCAGCCCCCGTCACCTTCCGGCCGTTCGGCGCTTCCGGGACCGCCGCAGACGAGGCGGCTCGGTTCGCAGCGGCCAACGGGGCCTTGCTTGCCCGATGCGACTGCAGCCACGACGCCACATTCGAGCGAAGGACCGTGACCATTGACGTCACCAGGGACATCAACCTTCCCATCGTCGGCAAAGTGTCCGTCCCCGCTGCAGCCAGGGCGGAGTTCGCCCCTGCCGAGCTACTCCGACCCTGAGCACACGGACGAGGGACGACGGACGGAGGACGACACGAACGGAGAGAACCAGGGCGGCGGTTGCAGAACACCACCGCCTCCTATCCTCCCTCGATGACCCGGATCCGGCTCGGCGCCAACTACTGGAAGCTCTTCACGGCGTCGATCATCTCCAACCTCGGCGATGGTGTCGCAGGAATCGCCTATCCGTGGCTCGCCTCGTCGATCACCCGCGACCCGGTCCTCCTCTCGCTCACCGTTGTCGCAGCACGCCTTCCATGGCTTGTCTTCACACTTCCGGCAGGCGTCATCACCGATCGGGTCGACCGCCGCAAGCTGATCGCCTGGATGGACGCCTTCCGCTTCCTCCTCACTGCGGGGGTGGCCACCGCCATCGCCACGGCAGCAGGTTCGCTCTCAGCCCCGACGGTGACCGAGTTCGTTCCCCCGCCGAACCAGGTCGGTTGGCTGGCGTTGCTCTACGGCTCGGCCCTTCTCTTCGGGTTCGCAGAGGTGCTACGGGACAACGCAGCACAGACCCTCATGCCTGCGATCGTCGCATCGGGCCACCTGGAGAAGGCGAACGGTCGCCTGTGGGGCGCCGAAGCCGTGATGAACAACTTCGCCGGCCCACCCCTCGGTGGATTCCTGATAGGAATCGCGCTCGCGCTCCCATTCTTCTTCGATGCTGCGACATTCGCCCTGTCGGCGGCCCTCATCTTCACCCTTGTCGGGACATTTGCTCCCCGCCGGGTCGTGGGGGAATCGGAGCGCCGTCCATCCTTCCTCGCTGAGATCAAGGCGGGATTCCGCTGGTTGTTCGCCCACAAGCTGCTGCGCGACCTGGGCCTGGTGCTGGGGGTGATGAATGCCATGCTGACGGGCGCCTTCGCCACCGCGGTATTCTTCGTCCAGGAGGTGCTCGAACTCGACGCGGCGATGTTCGGTGTCCTCATGACCGGAGGGGCCGTCGGCGGGGTGCTCGGGAGCCTGCTGGCCAGTCGCATCTCGAAGAGGTTCGGGCCGGGTACCAGCCTCTTCGTTGTCCTCGGCGGGTCAGCTCTCACCCTGGCAGGGATCGGCTTCACCAGTTCCTGGCCGGTCGTGTGGATCTTGTTCGGGGTGAACGCGTTCCTCGGAGTCGTGTGGAACGTCATCACCGTCGCCCTCCGCCAGACGATCATCCCCGACCACCTCCTCGGTCGCGTGAACTCGGTGTACCGGTTCTTCGCCTGGGGAATGATCCCGATCGGGAGCATCCTCGGCGGACTCCTCGTCGCCGCCACCGAGTCCCCCCTCGGTCGCGTCACAGCCCTGAGGGTGCCGTTCTGGTTCGCCGGCGTCGTGTTCGTCATCCTGTTCGTAGTGGCGCTGCCGCGGTTCACGACCGACCGGATCGAAGACGCGCGGTCCATGGCGACGACGGAAGAGCGCTGAGATGGCGACACCACGGGCTTCCGAACGACTCCTCGTCGCATTCACGGGGGCGTTGCTGTTCCTCGACATGGTCGGGTACACGGCCATCCTCCCTCTCCTGCCCGAACTGCAGCCGTTGCTGGGCATCTCGGAGGCACAGGTGGGGATCCTCGTTGCCGGGGTCGCCTACGGGACCCTCGCCTTCGGGCTCCCTAGTGCGGCACTGGCCGGCCGCATCGGGCCGCGGCGGGTCGTGCTGGGGGGGGCCGCCCTGACGGCGGCGACGTTCATCTTCACCTGGACGCTCCCCGCGTTCGGCTGGATGGCCGTCGCTCGGGTGGCGCACGGCGTCGCCTCATCGGCCATGTGGGTGGCCGCCCCCGCCTGGGTGGTCGCTGCCACCGAGGGCGCCAACACGGGCAGGGTCACAACGCGGATCACGGCCTTGGGCATGCTTGGAACGATCATCGGCCCGACCTTCGGCGGATGGCTCACCGCGCCGGGGGACCTTCTTCGATCACTCCTCGTCGTCGGCGTCGCCCTGGCGGCGTTGACCGCGTACGGCGTGGCGGGGACGAGGGTGATCGGGCGAGTCGAGATCACACGCCCGCCCCGGCTCCGCGACCTCACCGTTGCCTGGCGCTCCCGGCTATTCCTGGTCGGTGCCTTGGTCGTATTCGGGACCGCCCTCGCCATGTCATCGGAGTCCGTCGTCATCGTGCTCGGGTTGGGCAATCGGGGCGTGTCGGAACGCACCATCGGCGTGCTCTTCACGATCGGAGGTCTCGGAATCGCCGTGGCGCAGTCGGCTTCGTATCGGGTGTTCCCACGGCGTAGTGCCCGAGTGAGGGGTTCGACGACGCTCCTCATCCTCGGTCTCACAGTGGTCGTCGCGCTTGTGATGCCGACGGTGGCCGGGCTGAGTACCTCTCTCGTCCTCATGCCGGTGCTCGGCGGCCTCGCCTACGGGCTCTCGATCGCGTTCCTCGCCGACGGAGCCGAGCAGGCAGGAAGCACCGTTGCGGTCGGCGTGGCCTACTGGAGCATCCTTTGGGCCGTCGGTGCATCGATCGGGCCCACGCTGGCGGGGGCGGCCTTGGGCACCATCGGGGAGACAGTCACCCTGGCGGCCGTCATGGGAGCAACGATCCTCCTCGCCGGCGTGGTCCGGCTCGTTCGGCGAGACCCGCCGAGACAGTGACCGTGAACGCCGCACTACCCTTGCCGGAGTCCCATGAGTAAGACCCTCTTCGAGAAGGTGTGGGAGCAACACGTGGTCACCGACGTCCCTGGTGAGGCCACCCTGCTCTACATCGATCTTCACCTCGTACACGAGGTCACATCACCACAGGCGTTCGACAGCCTCCGTGTCGCCGGACGCACAGTCCGACGTCCCGAACTCACCGTCTCGACCATCGACCATGGTGTCCCCACCACCGGCCGCGAGTTGGGGATCCGTGATCCGCTCAGCAAACGCCAGATCGACACCCTCGTCGCCAACTGCGCCGAGTTCGGCATCACGCTCTACGGTCTCGACGATCCCCGCCAGGGCATCGTCCATGTCATCGGCCCGGAGCAGGGCCTGACCCAGCCCGGGATGACCATCGTCTGCGGTGACTCGCACACCGCCACCCACGGGGCCTTCGGGGCACTCGCCTTCGGCATCGGCACCTCCGAGGTCGAGCACGTCCTCGCCACCCAGACGCTCCCCCAGTCGAAGCCGAAGACGATGGCCGTGACTGTCGACGGACACCTTGGCACCGGCGTCACCGCCAAGGACATCATCCTCGGGATCATCGCCCGGATGGGCACTGCTGGTGGCAACGGGCATGTCATCGAGTTCCGCGGGTCCGCGATCCGTGATCTCTCGATGGAGGGGCGGATGACCATCTGCAACATGACCATCGAAGGCGGAGCCCGCGCCGGGATGATCGCTCCCGACGAGACGACGATCACCTATCTCGAGGGTCGCCCGAACGCCCCCAAGGGTTCCGATTGGGACCGAGCTGTCGAAGAGTGGTTGGCACTCCCCACCGATCCCGGGGCCACGTTCGACTCCGAACTCTTCCTCGACGCGGACTCGCTGGCCCCCCACGTCTCCTGGGGGACCAACCCGGGCCAGACGCTCCCCGTGACCGGGGTGATTCCCGGGCCGCTCGACACCGACGATCCCGTCGACCGTGGGTCCATCGAGAGCGCCCTGGAGTACATGGACCTCCGGCCGGGGACACCGATCGTCGACATCCACGTCGATCGGGTGTTCCTCGGGTCCTGCACCAACGCCCGCATCGAGGACCTGCGCGACGCGGCCAGGATCATTGACGGCAAGCGCGTGGCTACCGGGGTACAGGCGATGGTCGTGCCGGGATCGGGGCTTGTGAAGGCCCAGGCGGAGGCCGAGGGACTCGACCGGATCTTCCTGGCCTCCGGCTTCGAGTGGCGCGATGCAGGGTGCTCGATGTGCCTGGCGATGAACCCCGACGTCCTCCTCCCCGGGGAGCGGTGCGCTTCGACCTCCAACCGCAATTTCGAGGGCCGGCAGGGCAAGGGGGGAAGAACCCACCTCGTCAGCCCCGCCATGGCGGCGGCTGCGGCCATCGAGGGGCACTTCGTGGACGTGAGGACCTACTCGTGAAGCCCGTGACCATCGTGAGCGGCACCGGCACCCCCCTCAACCGGGCCAACGTCGACACCGACCAGATCATGCCGAAGCAGTTCCTCAAGCGTGTCGAACGCACCGGCTACGGGGCGTTCGTGTTCTGGGACTGGGCGAGGACCCCCGACGGCGAACGCGACCCGGCCTTCCCCCTCAACCGGCCGGAGCACGCCGGGTCGACGATCCTCATCACAGGCCCCAACTTCGGTTCCGGTTCGAGCCGGGAACATGCACCGTGGGGGCTGCAGGATTTCGGGTTCGAAGCGGTCATCGCACCGTCGTTCGCCGACATCTTCTTCAACAACTGCTGCAACATCGGCCTCCTGCCGGTCGCGCTGCATGAGAAGGAGGTCCACTACCTCCTCGAGTTGGTCGAGCACGAACCCACCGCGGTCATCACCATCGACCTCGTCGAGCAGACCGTCAGCGCGGATGGTTTCGGGGCCCACTTCGACATCGAACCGACGCAGAAGACCCGGCTCCTCCGAGGCCTCGACCCGATCGCCGTCACGCTCTCCCATGAGGACGAGATCGAGGCGTTCGAGGCGGCCCGTCCTTCACATCGGCCGGTCTTGGGATAGTGGGGTGCCTGTGAATTGGCAGCGACGAGTCCCGGAGCGATCATCGTTCCTCCCAAGGACGCGCAACGCAGGCGCATCGGCGAATGCGTCATGGCGGAGGACGCCGGGAGGGGCGACTGGGCGCCCGGGAGACGACCCAGCCGACTCGGAAAGGCCCCACTAGCCGTGGCAGAGATCGTCGTGGTTCCGCTCGGAGACGGCCAGACCAGGGTCACCCACCCTCCGTCCGGCACGTCGTTCGACACCGATTCGAGCCCCGAATGGGGTGGCCGGGGACGAAGCTTCTCGGCCACCGACCTGGTGGCTGCTGCCCTCGGGGCCTGTATCGGGTCCTCCATCGCCTCGGTGCTGGAGCGACGCGGCGTGCAGGGCGAGTCCGTCGAGATACGGGTCTCCAAGACGCTCGCCAGCGACCCCAAGCGCATCGACCACCTTCGGGTCACGATCTCGGTGGCCGGCGGCGCCGACGACGCCCTTCGCACCGTCATTCTCAGGGCAGCCTCCACCTGCGCCGTGGGGCGGAGCCTCGACGCCCCGTACGACATCACAGTCGAATAGCTGGTTCCTCCACCTCCCTCCCTAGGCTCCCGCCTGTGTTCGATGCGATTGCCGCCGTCACACCCAACCGCGCCGACATCCCCGAGGCGTTCCGACGGGAGTGGGTACGACTCGCACTCCCGGGGGCGATGCTGACCGGCGTCCAGCGGGTTGAAGCGGCTGGTGTGGTGAGGGCCGGACAGGCGGGCGAGCGACCCCGAGCCGAGCATCTCGAGGCGTGCCTCGTGACCTTCGTCGAACTCCTCTCCGCCGACCCTGCGGCGATGGACGAGTCACTGGTCGCGGGCCTGGGCAGCGACCTCGGCTACGCGACCGTCGTGGAAGCGGTCGGCATCACTTCTCGCCTCGCCGCCGTGGATGGCTTCCACCGAGCCATGGGCATCCCCCTCGAAGACCTCCCGCAACCGAGTGACGGCAACCCCACCGGAGAGGTCCACCCAACACCCACCACCGGCAACGGCTGGGTACCCAAGGCGACGCCGGGGAGCATCGTCGACGCGCTCAGCCTCATTCCCGCCGACGCCTCGGCCCAGGAGGACCTCCACGGACCCCTCTACCTCACGTATGAAGAGATGTCCGACCGACGATTCGTCCGGGGACTGAACCGTGCCCAACTCGAACTGATCGCTGCTCGGACTTCTTCGATCAACGACTGTTTCTACTGACTGCTCGCACACAGCATGATGCTCCGTGCGAGCACCGAGGCATTCGAGATCACCCTCATCCCCGAGGGCATCACCGACCCGTCCATCGACACGGGAGTGCCCGGGGCCGCATGCCTCCTGGCGCTCGTGGAGGCCGTCCTGCTCTCCTCGGAGGGGGCACGGACCCGGGCCCGACTCCGGGTGTGCGACGAAATGGGGCAGGCAGCGCTGATAGACGCGGCCGGAGCCATCGCCAACTTCGAGATGATGAACCGGGTCGCCGAGGGGACGGGCATGCCGGTCTCGAGCCGAGTCCTGGAGCAGACGACGGCGTGGCGAGCGAGGCTGAGGATGTGAGGCCCACGGGCTCACGCTCGAGCTCGAGCCGGGCCCGGGTTGCGCTTCCGGGCACCCCTGCCATACTCACCATTCGATGACGACCACCTTCATCATTATTCGATAGAAGACGCCACCACGACCGGTGCGCGTCCTTGACCCTCTGCCCGGCAGGGGGTTTTTCAATGTCCGGAGAGACCATGACCGTCGAGATCTATGACACAACCCTGCGGGACGGCTCCCAGCAGGAGGGCATCAGCCTCACCGTGGGCGACAAGCTGCGCATCGCGGGCCTCCTCGACGACCTCGGCGTGGCGTTCATCGAGGGAGGATGGCCGGGCGCCAACCAGAAGGACACGGAGTTCTTCCAACGGGCCCAATCGGACCTCGACCTCCGCCACGCCATCCTCACCGCGTTCGGTTCCACTCGACGGCCCCGCGACACCGTCGAGAAGGACAGTCAGCTTCGTGCGCTGCTCGACGCCGGAACCGAGCACATCTGTATCGTCGGCAAGGCTTGGGACTACCACGTGCAGGAAGCCCTGCGCACCGACCTCGACGACGGCATCCAGATGGTCGGTGAGTCAATCGAGTTCCTGACGGGCCACGGGCGCCGGGTCTTCTTCGACGCCGAGCACTTCTTCGACGGATTCCGTGACAACCCCGACTTCGCCCTCAGCGTCCTGCGCGCGGCCGTGGACGCCGGTGCCCAACGACTCGTCCTGTGTGACACGAACGGTGGCACCCTGCCAGCCGAGATCCTGGCCACCATCGACGCCGTGCATGCTGCCATTCCCGGCCCAGGTGTCGGGGTCCACTTCCACAACGACGCTGGCACCGCGGTCGCCAGCTCACTGATCGCGGTCCAGGCCGGTGTCGCCCAGGTGCAGGGCTGCATCAACGGGTACGGCGAGCGGACAGGGAACACCGACCTCTCCACGCTCATACCCGACCTGCAGCTGAAGATGGGCCTGGAAGTCATCACCGGTGACCTCCGGATGCTCTCGCCGATCTCGCACCACATCGCCGAGATCGTCAACATCACCCTCGACCCGCACCGACCCTACGTGGGCTCCTCGGCATTCACACACAAGGCCGGCCTGCACACATCGGCACTCGCCCGTCGCCCGGACGCCTACGAGCACGAACGGCCGTCGAAGGTGGGCAACCGGACCCGCATGGTCGTCTCGGAGCTCGCCGGCAAGGCGTCGATCCTCTCCAAGGCCGAGGAACTCGGCCTCGCCATGAGCGATGACGTCGCCCGCGACGTCCTCGAGCGAATCAAGGACCTCGAACACAAGGGGTATCACTTCGAGGCCGCGGACGGTTCTTTCGAGCTCCTCGTCCGACGCACCCTGGGATGGAGCAATCCGTACTTCACACTGGAGTCGTTCCGGGTCTACACCGACCGCAGGGCCGACGAGGAGGTCGTCTCCGAGGCAACCGTGAAGCTGCTGGTCGGCGACGAACGGCGAGTCAGCGTGGGCGAGGGAGTCGGCCCGGTGCACGCACTCGACCGAGCCCTTCGTGGCGCGCTGCGGCCAACCTTTCCCCACGTCACCGACCTTCGACTGGTCGACTACCGGGTGCGGGTCCTCGACTCGGCCGACGGCACTGCCGCCACCACCCGAGTACTGCTCGAAACCGCCGACCACGACTCGTCATGGGGCACGCTCGGCGTCCACGAGAACGTCATCGAGGCGTCATGGGAGGCGCTGGTCGAGGGGATCCTCGTCGGCCTGCTCCGCCATCAGGAGTAGCACCGGCTCACACCGAGAGGCTCATACCCCCATCGACGACGAGCACCTGTCCGGTGATGTAGGCGGCCATCGGCGACGCGAGGAACAGCGTCGCGTTCGCCATGTCTTCAGGGGTTCCCCACCGCCCGAGCGGGGTCCGATCTATGGAGGCCGCTTGGAGCACCGGGTCCTGCATCGGGCCGGTGAGCCGGGTGGCGACGTACCCGGGGGCGACACCATTCACCCGGATCCCCCGCGGCCCCCAGGCGGCCGCCAGGCTGGTCGTGAGCGAACGAACGGCTCCTTTGGAGGCCGAGTAGGCCGGGTTGAACGGCGTGGCCCGGAACGCGGCAACGGAGGCGATGTTGACGACCGAACCCCCACTGCGCGCGAGTGCGTCGCGAAACCGAACACACATCGCCATCAGCCCATTCAGGTTGACGTCGATCACGCCGCGGAACGTGTTCATCTCGTACTCCTGCTTCCCGAACACAACCGAACCAGCGTTGTTCACCAGCACGTCGAGGCGATCGAGAGCCGGGGCGAATCCCGCGACAGCCACGTCGTCGGCGACGTCGAGCTGGTGATAGCGGAGTCCCTCGAGGTTGGAACCGGCAGTTCCTTCGTAGTCGCCGGCCGAGGCCCGAGTCCCTGTGATGTGCACCTGTGCGCCCCGCTCCCTGAAAGCGCGGGCAATCCCGTTGCCGATGCCTGCCGTTCCACCCGTCACCAGCACCGTCGCGCCATCGAAGTCAATGCCTGATCGTTCCATCCGAAGGACGCTACCGGGAACACGATCGCCCAGGAACCGATCCCCCGAAGCGTCACTGCCTATGCTCGGCCCGTGACGGAGAGACCCGTACATGAGCAATGGACGCCTTCCGGTCTCCCACCCTCCCTCCTGGAGCAGGTGCTCGGAGCCCTGGGCGAAGGCGTGGTCGTCCGCGCATCGAACGGCAGGCTCGTCGCTCACAATCGGGCTGCCGAGGTCATCCTTGGAGTCACCGCCGATCAACTCCGGGACGGTGGGCCGCTACCTCCTCCTTGGAGGGCATTCCGCGAGGACGGCCAAGAGATCCCAAACGAGGATCATCCGGAGAGCGTCGCTCTTCGGACCGGCACAACGGTGGACGGACTCCTCATGAGAATCGAACGGCTCGACGGCTCGCCGTCATGGATCCAAGTGACATCCCGACCAGTGGCCAAAGGCAACGAGCGGTTCTCCATCACCACCTTCGCAGATGTCACTCCGCTCAGGGAGAGCGAACGAGATGTGGAGCAGCTCGTTCGCCGCGATCCGCTGACAGCTCTCGCAACTCGACTCACCTTCGAACAACTCCTCGAGGCTGCCGTTGCGAGGGCTGGCGACGGTGGCCACCGAGCGGCGGTGATCGCGTTGGGAATCGATCACTTCTCGCTCCTCAACCAACGCCTCGGGGCGGTGGCCGGGGACGAGGTACTCGTGGAGACGAGCGATCGCCTGGGCCGAGTCACCGACCCCGGTCACGCACTGGCGCGAATCGGAGACGACCAGTTCTGCGTCCTCATCGAGCCGGCGGGCCCCGACAGCTCCCTGATGGCGTTGGCCCGGGAGATCCGTGCGGTGGCCGACGCCAGCATCACCCTCGGCGACACCGACTACATCCCATCGATCACGATCGGTATCGCCGCATTCCCCTCCGACGCGCCCGATGCCGGTGGACTCCTCGCGGCGGCCGTCGAGGCGCTCGGGGCCGCGAAGCGCCTCGAGCGGGGCTCGGTCTTGTTCTTCCACGAGTTCGACACCGACCCGGGCCTCCACTACATCGCCGACCAGGGAATCCGAAAGGCCATCGACCTCGGCGGGGTGCGGCTCTTCTATCAGCCGGTCGTATCCGTCGAGACGGGGCATTCGGTGGGCGTGGAAGCCCTCTTCCGTCTCGAGGACCCCACCGCGCCGGAGGGCGGCTCAGGGATGCTCACTCCGGAGATCCTTGGGGCGCTCGGGCCACGCATCGCCAGCCATGTCATACATCTTCTTCGCGAGGACGCTCGTCGAATGCATGCGGCCGGGGAGATGCCCCGCGCCATCGCCGTGAACCTCACCGCCCTGGACCTGCTGATCCCCCGCATCAAGGAGGAGGCTGCCGCTGCGGCGATGGAACTGACATCGCTCGGATCGCGGCTCGTGGTCGAGATCTCAGAGCAGGTCGGGTTGCGTGATCCGTCCCTCATCCGACCTGTCCTCGAGGAACTACGGGCGGCATCCGCCTCGATCAGTCTCGATGACTTCGGAACCGGCACCAACTCGCTCGCCCTGCTGCGAGAGCTCCCCCTCAACTCGCTGAAGCTCGACTCCTCATTCCTCGTCGGTGCCATGGCCAACCCCATCGACCGCTCGATCATCACGGCCACCGTGGCCCTCGCCGAGGACCTCGGCCTGGTGATGATTGCCGAGGGTGTCGAGAGCCAGGAGATCCTCGACTTCGTGCGGGAGCAAGGGATCCGATTTGCCCAGGGCTACTTCTTCGACCACCCAAGCCCGATGGCGGCCGGCCACTAGTGGTGTGTCGGTGCATTGATCGCCGCGGGTCCAGGAGTGATCATGTGTCTCCCAAGAACGCGCAATGCAGACGCGTCGGTGGACGCGTCAAGGCGGAGGGCGCCGGGAGCGGCGACTGGGCACCCCGGAGACGATCCACTTGGTTGGCAGAAGTACCACTAGCCCGAGCCGAAGTGGCTCCGCATCGCCGCCAACCACCGGTCCCGGTCGGCGGTCTTCATCTGCTCGTAGCCGGCGACCTTTGGATGCGGGAGGATGAGGAATCGTTCGTCTCGGATCGCCGCCAGGACCTCCTCGGCGACGTCCTCCGGTTCGAGCAGGCCGTCAACGGCCACCAGCCGACGCGACTCGTCGTCGAGGCCCTCCACCATTGGTGTGTTCACCCCCTGCGGACAGAGCACGCTCACCCCGATGGTCCCGCCATGATTGACGGCGATCCACTCTGCAAGGGCCACGGCAGCGTGCTTCGTGACCGTGTAGGCGGCCGAGTCCGCTGCCATGAGCAGCCCGGCAGCCGATGAGGTCGAGACGAGGTAGCCCGACCCACGTTCGAGCATGCGGGGTACGAGGTGCCGGGCCGCCCACACGTGCGACATCGTGTTGATCCGCCACATGCGGTCCCACTGGGCATCATCGACTTCCGGTCCGCCGCCGAAGGCGATACCGGCGTTCGAGAAGAAGAGGTCGATGGGCCCGATCCCTTCCTCCACGCCCTCGATCAGCGCCCGGACGGATGCCTCGGAGCCGACATCAACCCTTCGTGACGATCGGCCATGGGCCTCGGCTGCCTCGGCGGCCCCGAGCTCGTCGAGGTCGGCGAAGACCACGGTTGCGCCTGCCTCCACGAACCGCCTGGCGCAGGCCCGTCCGATTCCCGAGGCGGCCCCGGTCACCACACACAGCTTCCCATCGAGTTCCATGGCGGGAGCCTAAGCCGCCATCCCTGGCTCTGCTCATGCCTGTGCCCGGGCCCTAGGCTCCCGGTCATGAGCCCCGACGAGTTCCGCACCCACGGCAAGGAGCTGATCGATTGGATCGCGGACTATTGGGAGCGTCTCGAGGACCTCCCGGTTCGATCCCAGGTCGAGCCAGGCTGGGTCCGCGACCACCTGCCTTCCCGCGCGCCCGAGGAAGGGGAGCCCTTCGCGGCCATCCTTCGAGACTTGGACGACGTGATCCTCCCCGGCGTCACCCACTGGCAGCACCCGGGATTCCACGCCTACTTCAACAGCGGCGGCTCGGCACCTTCCGTGTTGGCAGAGCTCGCCACGGCCGGACTCGGGGTCCAGGGCATGCTGTGGATCACCTCCCCGGCCGCCACCGAGTTGGAGATGGTGGTGCTCGACTGGCTCGCCGAACTCCTGGCACTCCCGGCACACTTCCGGTCGTCCGGGACGGGCGGTGGGGTCATACAGGACTCCGCATCGTCCTCGACACTGGTGGCGATCATTGCTGCTCGGGAGAAGGTGCTCGCTGGCGCCGGCAACCGGGACGGACTTGCCGGCCTGCCGCGCCTCCGGGCCTACTCCTCGACCCAGGCCCATTCATCCATTGAGAAGGGGCTACGAGCCGCCGGCCTCGGTAGCGAGAGCTTGCGAGCGATCCGGGTCGACGACAGCTACGCAATGGACCCAATCGCCCTCAGGGCGGCCATCGAGGCCGACCGAGCAGACGGCGACGTGCCCACGATCGTCATTGCGAACGTGGGGACGACCTCCTCCACAGCGATCGACCCCGTGCGCGCGATAGGCGAGGTCTGCGCTGACCTGGGGGTCTGGCTCCATGTTGATGCCGCCCTGGCCGGCACCGCCGCCATCCTCCCTGAGATGCAGTGGCTGCATGACGGCCTCGAGTACGCGGACAGCTACGTCGTGAACCCCCACAAGTGGATGCTCGCGAACATGGATTGCTCGACGCTCTGGGTAAGGGAGAAGGCTGACATGGTGAGCGCCTTCTCGATCACCCCTGAGTACCTGCGGACCGCCTCCTCCGACTCCGGGGCCGTCATCGACTACCGGGACTGGCAACTGCCCCTCGGACGCCGGTTTCGCTCCCTCAAGCTGTGGTTCATCCTCCGCTCCTTCGGGGTGGAAGGCGTGCGTGGGATCATCCGCGAGCACCTCCGCCTCACCGAGTTGTTCGCCGGCCTCGTGGAGGAGCACCCGGACTTCGACGTCGTCGCACCCCACCCCGTGAACCTGGTGTGTTTCCGCCATCGAGGAGGCGATGCAATCAACCAGCTGATCATGGACAGCGTGAACGAGGGAGGCGAGGCCTTCTTCACCCACACCGTCCTCGACGGCCAACTCACGCTCCGCATGGCAATCGGTGCCGAGCGCACGGAGGAACGCCACGTACGACGCGTCTGGGAGCTCATCACGTCAGCCGCGCAGGACTAGGGAAGCACCCGCGTCTCGGTGCCGTCGAAGTCCACGACGGTCACCGCCGACCAACCATCCGGCAGCACCGCCAGCGCCACCCCGTCGCGAACGAACGCAGCCACTTCGATCCCCCCGCTGCTGACCAGGACGTGTGAGGCGGAAGGACCCGGCGTCCACACGAGGAGGGCAGAGCCGTGCACCGACTCGGGAACCGTCAGGGGTATCGCAGCCGGGCCGATCAGGTTCCTCCAACACTCCTCGGAGTTCCAGGCCCGTCCCACCACCGCCGCGCACCACTCGTCACCATCGGCCCCCAGGAACAGGTCGTGCTGCCCGCACGGTCCGACAGAGCGGGAGACGTGCCGCAGCTCGCCCGGCAGGCCGGTGAGCTGCAGCGCCTCCTCAGCCGTGTGACGTCCCGGACGACTGAAGAGGGCGACGTCGGCCTCCGGGATCTCCCTCGTGTTGCCGAAATCGTCGTCGACGTCCAGCACGCCGCACGTACGGAGGCCATGCAACTCCTCCTCGACGGGCGAGCAGGCCGTCACGACCAGGGTCAGCACGAGGAATATGACGAGCCGCGGGGAAGCCATCGGCCGAGCTTATGCCAGCCAGGAGTTTTCAGTCGTGGGGTGTCGGTCGTCGGCCTGACCCATCACCCACAGCTCAGGACAGCACCCACTCATCGCCCCACCAGTCTCGCTCGATGTCGAAGACCTCGCCGTCGACGGCGATGGTCCCCTTGCCGCCGATGAGTTTGACGGCGAAGTTCGGTGAGCAATCGCACCGTCCGTGGCCACCACACCCATCAGTACAAATCGTGGTCATCTCGCCGGATACATCGAGGGTGTGGTCGAGTTCGGCCTGGATGTGGGTCGTGACCCTCTCGGTGGTATCCCACACTTCGATCGGGACGATCTGTCCCGAGTCCAGGTGCATCAGCGTGGTGAGCGCGACGGTGGTCGCGTCCTTCTTGACGACGTTGGCTCCGGTATTGGCGTCCGTGTCCTCCCAGGCGGTCCGGGGCCGGGTCGCATGGTCATGCGAGTCGATCCCCCCGATGGGACCTTCCAGCCACTCGGGGGACTTGCGCTCGAGTTCGTCGGGGTAGGTGGCGGCCTTCATGACCAGCGGGTAGGCCAGGTCTCCCCTCACCGAGGCATCGAGCATCCCCGAGGCGGTCAACTCGACAGGGCATTCCGGGCCGGGCCGGCCATTCGTGCACTCCTGGGTCGCGAACATGGAGACGCCACTCGAAGCATTGAGCGAGTAGGTGTTCTCGTAGTCGGGACACCCCGCAGTCAGGTTGGCCTTGAGGGTCGTCGTTGCCTGGTACCTCAGGCTGACACCAGCATCCACCGGCTCCTCGAGCGGCTTCATCTGGTCATGCTGCTCGCCCTCGGCCGTTGACTTCCAACCCGCTTCGAACACCGGATCACCAAGCCCGTGCATCCAGTCCTGGCGTCCTGCCGGACCGGTCCGAGTGGAGGCATACCCCTTGACGTTGGCGCCGTCCGAGCCCATGCCGTAGTCGAAGATCCGCAGTCGTTCGTCGGGCGACGCGTCCTCGCCTTGGGGGTTCCTCCCGTCCTGACGTCCTTTCGCAGCCTCTTCGAACACCGGGTTGACGGTGCGTACGTCGAGGTCGTAGACGCAGCATTCGTGCCCCTTTGCAGGGCGCAGAACCTGACGGTTGCCGCCCGAGTTGAAGTAGACCGCCCAATCGCAATTGTGATGGTCGGTGTCGCCATCGTCGTGGGATGGCGGAGCGGTGGTACCGCCCCCCGGGGTGGGCGGCTTCCGGACCCTGGTACCGCCCGGGTCTGATCTGCCCCGCTCCCGCGTCCTGTGGTAGACCCAGTAGCCCCCGATGACCAACACCAACCCGCCGAAGATGAGGTAGATCGGGTTCCAGGTCCGGAAGGACCCACTCTCGTCCGGAGTGGCCTCGGTCGTGGTCGGTCCCTCGGTGACGGTCGGGGCGTCGGTGGCAGTCGGGGCGTCGGGAGCGACGGGCCCCTCGGTCGTCTCGACCTCGAAGAAGACATCGAAGAAGGACGCCATCTCGGCCTGGCCATCGGTGACCACGCCGCCATACAGGCAGTCACCGTGCTCGTCCGAGTGCAGGTACTCGACGGCTTGGCCCTTCATCTGCCATGTCTCGGTGTATCCCTCGCCGGACCCGGTCGCCTCCATGTGGAGTTCGCCGTTCGAACTCATCGTCCCTTCGCTCACCTGGCCCGAAAGGACGTCATACAGCTTCAGCGGAAGGTCGTTTCCGGAGAGAGCGGACGCCGGGTGGAGATCGATGAGGGTGGTGTACTCCTTGGCGTAGTAGTTGCAGCCCGAACTTCCGTCGGTTGGATCGTCCCAGGTTCCTGTGAGCTGGATCTGCAGCGGCAGTGGTCCCCCGAGTCCTTCTCCCGGGAAGGGGTCGAGGCCGATGAGCGGGGCAGCCGCATTCGCCATCTCGGGGAACGCGGGGTGGGAGAAGAACGCGGTGGTGTCCGGCTGGTAGGGATTCGACCCCGGGGTGACGAACACGAACGTTCGGTGCCCTTCCGAACCCGCGAGTTCGTCGGGTCGATGGAAGGACATCCACCACTGGTTGGCGAGGATCGTGAACGACCTCGTGTCCACTTCGCTGAAGAACTCACCCTGGTTGTCGAAACGGGTCATCATCCACCCGGAGCCGGGTTGGCACCGCACAACATGGGACCGCCCGGCGCCCTTGAAGATGTCGTTCTCCGCGAAAGGCGCAGACCAGATCGGCTCACCGGTCAGCAAGTCGGCGGTGCCAAGTTCAAGGATGTTGCCACCGCAGTCGCTGGTCAGGGGGATGCCCGGCCCGGCCAGGCGACCTCCGCGCACGATCACCGTCCCGTCATACGGAACGGTCGCAACCTGGGGGTCCCTCACGATGATGACGTCATCCCCGCCGAAGGTCTGGATGCCGGGGTCGTCGAGGTCGAGGCCGAGCGCACCCGCGAGACCATCCGCGCCGAAGAGCGTGTCTGGCCCGGACGGCGGTACCCAGAAGCCACCAGGTGGGAGCGGCATCGGCTGGAAGATCGGCGACCCGTCGACGTCGAACCTGATCCCGATGACCGCGTCAGCCGGTCCTCCACTCGCGTCCGGGAGTCCTGGACCCCCGAGATTGAAGCGCGCCTCGATGACGGTGTCGATGGCGAGGGGGTCGGTGACCTCCATCGGAAGCGAGGAGGTTCCACCGAACGGGCTGAGGGCGTCGACCGGGTCAGCCTCTCGCACCGGGGGCTTCGGCACATCCGGATTGACCGATGCGTCCCCGTAGTTCTGTGCGAAGTATTGGATCACGTCCGCCAACTCGCTGTGCGACGAGCCCAGCGCCGGGGAGATCAATACAACCACCACCATCGTGATCGAGAGCGTCGCGATGAGCCGCTTCATGCCCTTCCTTCCTCGGACAGCGGCTCGCAACGCTAGCAGCGGCTGTCCTCGCTTTCCGGGGTACTCCTCTGCCTCGGTGGAGAGGCCTCGCCATCAGGCCTCCACGTGGGCACCGCGTTCTGGCAGGCCGAGCAGGCGTCGGGTCATCATCGCCGTGGCGCCCCACAGCACCTCGTCTCCGATCTCCCGGAACCACACATGGTGCCCGCTCCAACTCTGATAGAACCAGGTGTCGGGGTCGGCGAGCTCCTCGAGGACCGGCTCCAGGACCAGTTCCACCTCCCCCGGGTCCGGGCTGAGCACTGGGCTGGGTTCGACGAGTCCGACGATGGGGATCACATAGCGTTGGTACTCCACCGTGTGGATCGGCTCGAGGTGGCCAAGGATCCGTACGGTTCCGGGATCGATCCCAACCTCCTCCTCCGCTTCTCGCAGCGCGGTCCCGACCGGGCCGCCGTCTCCGTGGTTCGGCTTCCCACCGGGGAACGCCAGGTCGCCCTTGTGGGTGGGCATGTGCATCGGGCGTTTGGTCAGCAGGAGACGGAGAGCGCCCTCCCGCTCGAAGATCGGGACCAGGACCGCCGCGAACATACCTTCGGCAGCATCGGGAACCCCAGGAACCAACCCGGGAAGCAACGTGCGGTCGACCATCCGACCGATCGTAGTTGGAGAACGGACGACGGACGACGGACGACGGACGACGGACGAGCGTGACAACAACAAAAACCACAACCACAACCACAACCACAACCACAACAGAACGCGACCAGCCTCAGCAGGCAGACTCAACGAGGGGGTCTTGGAGGTGGCAAGGCCCAAGGGCCCGGCCTTGGTTGAAGTCGAAGTTGAAGTAGACGCAGCTGCGAGCTGCTCTCCGTTCGCCGTTCGCCGTTCTTCGTACTTCGTTCCCGTACCCTGCGGCGACGATGGACCTTGCGCAGCTGCCGAGGCGCACGACGCGCTTCCTCCTCACTCCGTTCCAGCGTCGGGACGTCGATCCCCTCGTCGAGGCCATCCAGGCCTCCCTGCCCGAGCTGAAGGCTTGGCTTCCCTGGCCACACGACCGGTACGACCGCATCGATGCGCTCCGGTTCATTCGTGACTCCAACCGGGCCTGGCGCGAGCACCGGGCCTACGACTTCGCGATCACCCGCCCGGATGACCCCTCGCACGTCGGCAATGTCTCGATCTGGTACACGTCCCGACCCAACGGGTGCGGCGAGATCGGCTACTGGATCCGTACCAGTGAGACCTCGTCGGGCGTTGGAACGGAAGCCACCGAGGCGATGCTGCAGGTCGGGTTCAAGGAACTCGGGCTCCATCGGATCACGCTCCGGGTAGCCGTCGGCAATCGCCCGTCGGAACGGATCGCCGAGAAGCTCGGCTTCAGCCGCGAGGGCACGCTCCGCGAGGTGATCAAGGTCGGCGACAGGCGCGTCGACCACTCGCTGTATTCGCTGCTTCGCAACGAGTGGCTCCCATAGCGACGATGCCACCTAACGCTCGGCGGCCTCGCGCGTGATGACGGTCCGCAACTTCGGGGAGCTGGTGACGATGCTCGTCAGGGTCGCCGCGCCCAGGCCAACCAGTCGGGAGATGAGCTCCTCGAGGTGCCCGGGCGACGACACCACGGCCTCGATCAGGTGGCTTTCCGACCCCGTCACCCGGTGACACACGATCACCTCCGGGAGCTCCCTGGCCAGGTCGGCCACACCGGCGATCGATGCCTCGTCCCGCGCAGTCACCCGGATCGTTGCGAGAAGTGGCAGGCCGAGAGCCCCGTAGTCGAGGTCCACCGAGTAGCCCCGAATCAGCCCTTCACGCTCCATGCGCCGGATTCTCTCGGCAACCGCCGGCGGCGTGAGGCCCACCCCCTCGGCGATCTCCCGATAGCTCGTGCGTGCGTCCTGTTGGAGCGCGCCGAGGATGAGCCATCCGATGTCGTCGATCTTCATGGGAATTCCTCCAAACCCGCATTTGTGAAGCCGCGCGAGCACTCTACTCGATCTACCGTCGCTTTCGAAAGTAATCGAAGCACAGGCTTTCTCTTCCAAAGCCTAACCGACCTAGCGGGGACGATATCGGCTCTACCAATGACCTGGCCTTCGGTAGTGTTACCACTCAACGACTATCAAAGGAGCCCCGATGACCAACTTCGGACTCTTCTACGCACTACTCACGCCCCGTACGAGGAACTCGATGCCGACCCGCACCGCCAACACCTCGCACGCCCTCTTCCCAAGGTTCTGATCATGAACTTCGACGATGCCTACGCCCAACTCGTGAGCTCCTGGCTTCGGCATGAGGAGTTGAAGGCCAATGGCGCACCGATCTCGGACCTCTTCGATGCTCGCATGGCACTCGATCGGGCTCGGTACCAAGCCGCCGTGCAGTCGCACCGCTAGACCACACCATCCTCCGACGAAGAACGGGCCCGGACGGGCCCGTTCTTCTGTGTGCGTAACCTTGGCGGTATGCGGAAGCCGGTATCCCGGGCGCAGCGCTGGCTCTTTCGGTGCCCGATCGTGCTCTTCCGACTCCGCCTGGGTTGGCTGTTCGGTCACCGACTGCTGATGCTCACCCACACCGGGCGTACCACGGGCAAGGCTCGCAGGACGGTCCTCGAGATACCCCTCACCGACGGCGAGGGCGTCTGGTACCTCGCGTCAGGGTGGGGGAAGACTGCCGACTGGTACCGGAACCTCTCCGCCCGTCCCCTTGCCCGGGTCACGGTTGGGCTCCGCACGCGGCCGGTGAGCGCCGACCTGCTCACCTCCGACGAGCGTGGCGATCTCATGGTTCGGTACTCGAGGGAGCACCCCACACTGGCCGCGGCCCTGGCCACGTCCTTCGGCTGGCGGACCGATGGACCAATCGACTGGTACCGCCTCGGCCACGATGAGGTCCCGTGGGTGCGACTGACCGCGCGATAGGCCCACACGTGGAGGGGGAGGGCCGGTCGGCCCTCCCCCTCCACACTTCCTGGAACGACTTCGGTTAGAAGTCCATGCCGTGGTCGTGGCCGCCGCCACCGCCGGGCATTGCCGGTTCCTTGTGCGGCTTCTCGGCAATCAGCGCCTCGGTCGTGAGCAGCAGCGCCGCGATCGACGCAGCATTCTGCAAAGCGGAGCGGGTCACCTTGGCGGGGTCGGGGATGCCGGCTGCCAAGAGATCCTCATACACCCCGGTGTCGGCGTTGAAGCCGACGTAGCCGGATGCATTGCGGACCGCATCGACGACGACGCCGGGCTCCCACCCACCGTTGAAGGCGATCTGTCGAAGCGGCTCCTCGAGGGCCCGCCGCACGATTGCGCGGCCAACCTTCTCGTCTGCCGTTCCACCGCGGATCTTGCCCACGGCCTCCTGGGCACGAAGCAGGGCGGTACCGCCGCCGGGGACGATTCCTTCCTCCACCGATGCCCGAGTGGCCGAGACGGCATCCTCGATACGGTGCTTCTTCTCCTTGAGCTCCACCTCGGTGGCCGCGCCAACCTTGATGACGACAACGCCGCCGCTGAGCTTGGCGAGACGCTCCTGGAGCTTCTCGCGGTCCCAGTCGGAGTCGGTGTTCTCGATCTCGCGCTCGATCTGCTTGATACGAGCGGCGACCTCTGCCTGCGACCCACCACCATCGACGATGGTCGTGGCGTCCTTGGTGACGATCACCTTGCGAGCCCGACCAAGCAGGTCGAGCGCCACACCGTCGAGCTTGAGGCCGACCTCCTCGCTGATCACGGTGGCCCCGGAGAGGATCGCGATGTCCTGCAACATGGCCTTGCGACGCTCACCGAAACCAGGGGCCTTCATGGCCACCGACGGGAACGTCCCACGAATCTTGTTGACGACGAGCGTGGCGAGTGCCTCCCCCTCGATGTCCTCGGCGAGGACGACGAGCGGCTTTCCGCCCTGCATCACCTTTTCGAGCACCGGAAGGAGGTCATTGACGGACCCGATCTTCTGGTTCGCGATCAGGATGTAGGGATCCTCGAGCACAGCTTCCTGCGTGTCGGGGTCGGTGATGAAGTACGGCGAGATGTAGCCCTTGTCGAACTGCATGCCCTCGGTGAACTCGAGCTCGATGCCGAACGTCTGGCCCTCCTCGACGGTGATGACACCGTCCTTCCCGACCTTCTCCATCGCTTCTGCGATGCGAGCGCCGATCTCGCGGTCACCGGCCGAGATGGCGGCGACCGAAGCGATCTCCGCACTCGTCTCGATGTCCTTCGAGAACTCACCGATGAACTCGACGACACGAGCCACTGCTGACTCGATGCCGCGCTTGAGCTCCATCGGGTTGGCACCGGCGGCGAGGTTCCTGAGACCCTCACGCACGATGGCCTGGGCGAGCACGGTGGCGGTGGTGGTCCCGTCGCCGGCCACGTCATTGGTCTTGGTTGCCACTTCCTTGACGAGCTGGGCACCCATGTTCTCGTACGGGTCCTCGAGCTCGATTTCCTTGGCGATGGTCACGCCGTCATTCGTGATCGTGGGGGATCCCCACTTCTTCTCGAGGACGACGTTGCGACCCCGAGGGCCGAGCGTCACCCTGACGATGTCGGCCAGTTTGTTGACGCCGTCCTCGAGGGAACGGCGAGCCGCCTCGTCGAAACGAAGTTCTTTCGCTGCCATTTGTTTCTTACTCCTTGGAACTAACCGACGATGGCGAGAAGATCGCGGGCCGAGACGATGAGATACTCAACGCCACCGATCTTGATCTCCGTACCGCCGTACTTGCTGTAGAGGACCACATCGCCCACGGAGACGTCCATGGGGATTCGGCTACCGCTGTCATCGAGGGCCCCTGGGCCCACGGCGAGGACGTCGCCCTGCTGGGGCTTCTCCTTGGCGGTGTCGGGAATGACGAGGCCGGAGGCGGTGCGCGCCTCGCCATCGTCCTGCGGCTTGACGACCACGCGGTCGCCGAGCGGCTTGAGGTTCATATCGAATCCTCCTACGGGAATTGATTGCCTTGCTGTCTCGGATCGTGGATTGGCAGTCTCCACCGGAGAGTGCCAATCAGATTAGCACTCCCCCGAGGTGAGTGATAAGGGAGCGACATGAGACGAGCGTCGAGAGGCGAGACGCCCTCTGGGCGCTCGATGCTCCTTCTCAGGCGGCTTCGTCGGGGGCTTCGGGGACGATCGTCTCCACGAGCTCACCCCTCACCACGATCCGCTGGCGAGCCGAGCCAACGGGGTGGCAGGCGAAGAGCGTGACCGTGCTGGCGTGGGTCTGGTCGGCGATCCAGGTGTCGGTCGGAAGCACGAAGAGGGTCTCGACGACGCCGTACACGTACTTCACCCCATCGACCTTGAAGACGATCTCATCCCCCGGGACCAGGGAATCGAGGTGACGGAAGGGAGCGCCCCTCGTGGTGCGATGGCCGGCGATGACCATGTTGCCCACAGCCCCCGGCAAGGCGGTGCCCGGCCACTGCGAGGGGCCACGGTTGATGGCGGTGAGGGTCATTCCCTGCTGGAGGTCCCAGCTGACGTCGATGGCCGGGATCTCGATGCTCCCGAGCACGATCTGTTCGGCCTCGGCGAAGGGATTGCTCGGCAACGGGTCGGGGACCGGGAGGGGCGGGAGGGTCGTCGTGGAGGACGCGGGGACAGCCGGCGGCACCGAGGTCGTCGTCTCGGGTGCAAGCGTCGTGGTGGTGGTCGCGACTGGAGCAGCGACCAGGATCGGGTTGTCCTCCGCTGCCAGGTCGATCCCCCCGTCGGTTGCCCCATCGCAGGCGACCACGACCAACAGCACACCGACCAACGAAGCGACGGCCCGAATCCTCATCCCCCTATTGTCGCCCATCTCGTGGCGAACTTGAGCGGACGAGGAACTCGGTCGCCGACACCCTCCCCCGGGGGTTCAGGCCCGGGCCTTGACGACCAGCTTTCCGATCGGGCTGTTGCGCCAACCACCCCCGAGCGTCTTCACCCGCCAGGTGCCCACGATGCCATATGGCAGGTAGAGCACGAGTGCCACGTAGGCGAGACCGATGAGGAGCTCGGAGATCCCACCCAGCCACTTGTCGAGGAAGTACTGGAGGAGGCGGAACACCGCAGCACCCACCACCGCACCGGTCACTGTCCCGACCCCACCCATGAGGATGATGAGGAGAGCGGTGACGGTGAAGCCGAGTCCGGCGACGTTCGGGGTGATGATCGGCTGATGAAGGGTGTGCAACACACCTGCCAGCGCGGCCAGGAGGGAGCCGACGACCAGCGCCATGAGCTTGAACCAGAAGGTGTTGTAGCCGAGCATGAGAGCCCGGTCCTCGTTCTCCCTCGTCGCCACCAGCACCCGGCCGGCAGGTGAGTCGACGAGTTTGACGACGACGAGGTAGGCCACCACGAGGACGGCCAGGCTCACGAGATAGAACACGAACCGATTGGAAGTGGTGTCGAGGAACCACATCGGTGGCTTGACCCCCTGGAGGCCGATCTCTGCACCGGCCCAGGCGGCGAGGTCACTTGAGCGGATGATGATCCAGAAGACCGAGGCGAAGCCGAGCGTCACGAGGGCATAGGTGATGCCCTTCACCCGGGGCAGGACCACCGCGAAGAGGACTGCCTGGATGAGCGCCGCGCCGATGACCACGAGGAGAGCTCCCCCGAGGCCGAGCTCGAACGACTTGATGGCAATGCCGAAGGAGTAGGCGCCAACCGCGAAGAACATCGCATGCCCGAACGAAAGCAGCCCCGTGACCCCGAGCAGCAGGTCGTAGCTGAGGGCGTACAGGGCCAGGATGAAGACTTCGATCGCGAGGCCCTGCAGGAACCGGGCGTTGCCATCGGCATTGGTGATGACGGCACTCGGCCCCTGGCCGTCTATGACCAGGGAGATGATGAACGGGAAGAGGACCGCCAGCGCCGTGACGAGGAGCAGCCCCCGGCGTAGCCGGAGCCAACCGAGGATACCGGAGGATGTCATCAGTGGTCCCTCCTCCCGAAGAGCCCGCCGGGCAGGACGAGCAGCACGACCACCATGAGGAGGAGCGCAGCCGCCGGCACCACGGTGGGAGAGGGCTTGAAGGGCTCCGAGAGGAACGGGAGATCGAGCCCCTTCTGCCCGTACCGGATGATGACCTGCTGCATGAGACCCACGAGGACCGCCCCGGCTGCGGCGCCGGGGAAGCTCGTGAGGCCACCCACCGCCAGTGCGACGATCGCCCCGAGCAGGAAGACTGCCCCCATCCCCGGGTCGAGGCCGATCGACGGAGCCGCGAGCACCCCTCCCAGCGTGGCCAATCCCGAGCCGAGAGCGAACACCATCGTGAAGACCCTGCGGGCATTGATGCCAAGCGCCTCGACCATGCTCGGGTCCTGGACGCCGGCCCGGATGATCATGCCGATCCGCGAGCGACGCAGGAGGACCGTGATGGCGACGAGCACGATGATGCCGACGAGTACGACGAAGCCTTCGTTGTAGACCCGGAGTCGCCCACCGAGCACCTCCACTGTCGAGCAACCCGAGAAGAACCCACCAAAACCCTCACCAGGGCAATCGGGCCCGGTCCCGGCGAACGCGGCAGGACGGGCCATCGTGAACTGTGGCTTCCCCCACACCTCACGCACAAGCTCGATCAGGATGAAGCCAAGACCGAGGGTGATCATGAGTTGGTACATGGGCCGGTCGTAGAGCGGTCGGATGAGGGCGATCTCGACCACGATCCCGATGACGACTCCGGCGGCAACGGCGACACCCATCGCAAAGAAGAACCGCCACGTGGTGCTCAGACCGAAGACCCAGTCGTTGAGCGGCTCCTTGCCCGCGACGAGGAGGATCGCCAGTCCGACCAGCCCGGCTGCGCCGGCCATGGCAGACCGCTTGAGATCGGCTGCCTGGCCCCGCCGCTTCGAGAGCGCTTGGACTCCGAGGGCGATGAGGGACCCCGCCACGAGTACGGCGGCGAAGGCAGCAGGGGCCGGCCATTCGAACGGCTCCGGCTCCAGTGGGGCGAGCGTCCCGAGGTCGATCTGCACCGAGAAGTTGGTCGGTGTCCTGGCGAAGTCCTCGGCATCCCAGATGACGAGGGGGAACTTCCCGATGGACAGCAGGAGGATGCCGACACCGACAATGAGCAGTATCCATCCCGAGGCCCTGGCCCGGGTTTGCGGGAGCCGAGCGGCAATACGCTTCCACAGGGGAACGAGGAGGAACGGTGCGACCACGAGGGACATCGGGACCAGGAGGTCGACGAAGGTGTCGAACCGCGTGTAGACGGTCCAGCCGATGTAGGCCCCCAGCATGAAGAACTCACCGTGGGCGAGGTTGAAGACGTCCATCAGGCCGAGGATGAGGGAGAGGCCGGACGCCACGAGGAAGGTGACTGCCCCCACCGAGAGGCCCTGCATGATCGTGACCAGCCAGTCCTCGCGCTCGAGGCCGGCGAAGGCCGCCACGAAGAAGAACAGGAGTGCCGCGGCAACGGCGGTCTTCGACCGGTGGGCCGCGACCCAGGCGGCGGCCGTGGGGCGCGTGGTGGTGGTCACGCTGCCCCCAGGTACTTGAGGATTGTCTCGCGGTCACCGACCAGGTCAGCCATGGCGCCGGCCTTCACGGAGCGGCCTTCTTCGACGATCACGTACTTCGTCGCCAGACGACTGGCGACGATGAAGTTTTGCTCGACGAGGACGACCGTCGTCCCCTGCGCGAGCTGTCGGATCGCCTCCATCATCTGCTCGATGAGGACGGGAGCGAGACCCTCGGAGGGTTCGTCGATGAGGAGAAGTTGGTTGTCGGCGACGAGCGCCCTGGCGACTGCCAGCATCTGCTGCTGACCGCCGCTCAGGCTCGTCCCGGGGAGTTTGATGAGACGCTTGAGGTCGGGGAAGAGCGAGAAGAGCATGTCGGACTTGGCGTCGAGGTCGCCCTTCGTCCGCTCGGCCAAGCGGAGATTCTCCTCCACCGACAGTGCCGAGAAGATGATCCGGTTCTCCGGCACGTACCCGATACCCCGGGCGGCAACTTCGAAGGTGCGCAACGTCGTGATGTCCTCGCCGCGGAAGACGACCTTCCCGGACCTTGCCGGCGTGAGACCGAGGATGGTCTTGAGCGTGGTGGTCTTTCCCGCACCGTTGCGCCCGAGCAACGCCAGGATCTCGCCTTCCTCCACCGCGAGCGAGACTCCCTCGAGGATGTGGAACTGCCCGATGTAGGTGTGCGCTTCGGTGACCTCGAGGAGGCTCATTCGCCGGACCCTTCCGCGTAGAGCTCACCCAGGTAGGCCGACTGCACCCGCTCGTCGGCGCTGATCTCAGCCGGGGTGCCCTCGGCGAGCACCTTCGCCTGGTGCATGACGGTGATCCGGTCGGAGACGCTCATGACCACATGCATGTTGTGTTCGACGAGCACGACCGTGCGATTGCCCGTTTCCTTGATTCCTTGCACGAGTTCGATGAGTTCCGGGACTTGCTCGGCCGCCATCCCGGCGGTCGGCTCGTCAAGCATGAGGACCGGCGGATCGGGAGCCAGGATCATGCCGAGTTCGAGTTTTCGCTGATCGCCATGTGGGAGTGTCCGGGCGAGCTGGCCGGCCTTGGCGGCCAGGCCGACGCGCTCGAGCACTTCCATCGTCCGGTCGCTGTACTTCGCGAACTTCGAGGCCGATCGCAACAGGCGGTAGCTGTCTCGCCCGGTGGCCTGGCAGGCCAGCCTGACGTTCTCGAAGACCGTCAGGTTCGGGAAGATGTTCGTGATCTGGAACGAACGACCGATACCACGATGGATCGTCTTGTGAACCGGAAGGCCGGTGATGTCCTCGCCTCGGAACCGAATCCAGCCCGAGGTCGGTTTGAGAACGCCGCTCACCAAGTTGAAGAACGTGGTCTTGCCGGCACCGTTCGGGCCGATGATCGAGTGGAACGATCCCTCCTCGATCCGAACGCTCACATCGTCAACGGCGACGAGCGCGCCGAACTGGCGCCTGAGGTCACCAGTCTCGATGATCGCACTCACTCCGACACCTCTTTGTCGGGTGTGGGGGCGGGCATGATGCCCGCCCCCACACCGGTGGGTCATCAGCCTCCGGTGAGGCTACCCGCAGGTAGCGCACCGCAACGGGCTGCGTTGGCATCCACGAGCAGGCACGGGGGCTCGGGGCGCACCGTGTCGACCAACTCGTAGTACTTGAACGCAGGATCATCCACGTTGAGCAGCTTCACGATGTACATGTCCTGGATCGCAACATGATCCTCTGCGCGGATGTCGATCGTGCCCTTGGGCCCCTCGAAGGACATGCCTTCGAGTGCTCCCCGGAGGGCGGCAGACGACGCGTCGCCGCCGGTGGCCCGGAGGGCCTCGACGACCATGATCGCGGCGTTCATGCCATCGGCATCAAAGAGGTCCGGCACCGTGTTGAACACGGATGCGACCTTCTCGATGAGATAGTCGTTGATCGGGTTCGAGGGCGCCGTGTAGTGATACAGGATGGTCGAGGTGGAACCGACCGCGTTCGCGAAGAAGGCCGGCATCACGATGTTGTCCACGAACGGGGAACCGAGAACGGTGTCATCGTCGACGACACCAAGGTCGATCGCGGCCTGGAGCAACGGGACGAACCCGCCGCCGGCCCACGTCACGAGGAACGCGTCAGCATCCGAACCGGCGAGCGGCTGGAGGTAGGACGTGAAGTCGGTCGTGTCGGCCGGTGCGAAGATGTCATCCTCGATGAACTCGCCCCCAAAGAACGTACACGCGTCCTTGTAGGCGGCTGCACCGCCGTACCCGAACGAGTAGTCCGGTGCGACCTGCACGAACGTCTCGTAGCCATTGCCGTTCACAAACTGCTCGCAGATCGCCATCGCGTCCTGGTAGTTGTGACGGCTCGCCCGGAAGGTGTTCTCGTTGAAGTCCTTCCCGGTGATGTCCGACGCAGCTGCCGGGGCAGCGATCAGGATGATGTCGTTCTCCAGAGCCAGCGCCTGCAGGGTCGCCGTGACGCCCGACGAGACGGTTCCGATCAGGATGTCCGCGCTCTCGACCTCGATGAGCTCACGGGCGGCCGTGGCACTCAGCTCGGGGTTGGACTGGTCGTCACGAATCAGGACCCGCACCTCGCAGTCGTCGACCATGTAGGTCTGCTCGAGGCCCTCTCCGACTTCGCCGCCCGTGGCGTATGCGAACCCGATGGGAACACCTCGGTTGATGTGGGCTCCGTAGATGGCGAGTGGACCGGTGAGGTCGGTGATGACACCGACGGTTACCGGATCGTCACACATCGCCCCCATCGGCGCAGCCATCGTTGTCTCTGTCGGTGCCTCGGTCGCCGCCGGAGCGGTCGTACCGGGCGCCTCCGTGGCTGGTGGCTCGGTCGCCGCAGTGGTCGTCTCGGTCGACGCGCCGGAGCACGCCGCGACGATCAATGCGAAGGCCATCAGTAGCCCCAGCACCTTCCATTTCTTGTTGTTCATTCTGTTCCTTTCCTTCGTTCGTTCTCCCGCAGGTGTGCGTGGAGAAGGGTGTTGAAATCGTCTGGCACCTCGATGAAGGGGGCGTGCCCGCAGTCGTCGAGCACCTCCTCGGCGTAGGTGCCCCCGGCGGCCGCGTAACGGTCGAGGACGGCCCGCGTCTGACCGACCATCGGTTGTGGCGGATAGGCCTCTGCCCCTGGGTACCCGGGAACGATGCCCATCGGTCCCCAGGTGCCGGGGTCGGAGGCCGCTCGATCGGAGACCGCGAGGTCCTGGGCACCCCTGATCCACAGGACGGGAGGCTTGGGATCGATCGCCACGAACGCCCCGATGTCGAGCCCGTAGCGGGGCGAAAGCGCGTTGTTCGGCCCGTGTATGCCGGGGGCCACGAACGGCCAGTGCGTCGATGGGAGCATGTCGCCGGGATAGGCGTCGGCGCCCAGTTTGATCTCGAGCAGGGCTTCGATGAACGCGTCCTCGCGCGCAGGGATCATCGGGGGCTTCCAGACGAGGGCCCGGAGTGCGGAGCGAGGTGAGAACATCGAGTCGGTGCCGGTATCTCCGGAAGCGATCCGGGACACGAGCTCAGGGTTGACGAGGCCCGCACCGCTGCCGGCGAAGTCGGGAGTGGTCGGGCTTCCGTCGATCCCCTTGGTGCCGCCGAACCCGTAGGGTGATCCGGGGGCGGCCTGCGTGACGCTGAGGATCCGTTGGGGGGCGTCGACCATCATCCACCACGCAACGACACCACCGAGCGAGTTGCCGACGAGGTGGAACCGCTCGTGGCCGAGGGCGTCCATCAGGGCGAATGCATCGTCGGAGAAGTCGGCCATCCCGCGCGTGGCGTCGATGGTGGCTGCCGGGTCGGCGTCGCCGTACCCGCGCTGGTCGGGAGCGATCGCCCGGAACCCCGATGGAAGGGCCACGAGTGTCTCCTCCCACCAGGTGGCCGAGGAGAGGTTCCCGTGGAGGAAGAGGACTGGAGAACCTCCCTCGGCCCCTGTGAACAGGACCCGTGTGGTGAGTCGGTCGGTCGTCACGAGCTCTGCGGTGACGCCGGGAATGGTCGGGACTGGCATCAGGTACCTCCTTCGGCCATGAGCTTCTTGTCGAGCTTGCCGATGGCGGTCTTCGGGAGCTCGTCGTAGAGCTGAATGCTCCGGGGGAGCTTGTAGCGGGCGAGGCGATCTGCGAGGAAGGCCCGGAACTCGTCCTCCGACCACGCGTCATCGACCACCAGGCAGGCCTTTCCGACCTCTCCCCACTTCTCCTCGGGAACCCCGACGAGCGCGGCTTCGTGCACGGCCGCATGGGCGAGCATCACCGACTCGACCTCGGCCGGGTAGACGTTCTCGCCACCGGAGATGAACATCTCCTTGGAGCGGCCCTTGATGGTGTAATACCCCTCGTCATCGACCTCGGCGAGATCGCCGGTGTGGAGCCAGCCATCGATGATCGTTTCGGCCGTGGCTTCCGGACGCCTCCAGTAGCCGGGCGTGATGTGCGGCCCGCGGATGAGCAGCTCGCCGGTCATGCCGGACGGGCACTCCTGGCCGTGGTCATCAACGACCATCATGTCGATGTGGAGGATCGGGACCCCGACTGCGGTCGGCTTGTCGGCGATCCGTTCCGGTGGCAGCCAGAAGTTGTTGCCAGCGGCCTCGGTGAGTCCATAGCCCATCTTGAAGTCGACGCCCTTGGCCCAGAACTTCTCCATGATCGGAAGCGGACACGGCGCTCCCCCGGATATCACCAGTTCGAGTCGTGAGAAGTCGGCGGAGTCCCACCGGGGGTCGGACTGGAGCATCTGGTACATGGTCGGGACACCGACGTAGTGGGTCACGAGGCCCTGGTCGATCATCTCGAACGTCTCTCCGAGGTCGAATTCCCGGCAGAACACGGTCGTGCCGCCGACATGGACGAGGGGGAACATGAAGATGTTGGGACCACCGATGTGGAAGAACGGCAACTGCAGCGCGGCGGTATGGGCTGCGGTGATCCCCCACGAGACGATGGTGTTGATGCTGTTCCACGTCATGTTCCCGTGGGTGAGGATCGCCCCCTTGGGGAGCCCGGTGGTACCACCCGTGTAGTAGATCCCCCAGATGTCGTCGAAGTCGAGGTCGGGTCGATCGGCCAACACCGACGGCTGGGCATCCCTTTCGTCCAAGGTCCGCTCGGCCTCACCGTCCATGCAGACGATGTGGCGGACGGTCGTCAACGACGGCCGCAGCTCCTCGACCTGTTCCTTCCAGTCGGCCGTGTGGAGGAGAAGGACGGGGTCCGCGTCGGCGATGATGCCGTGCAGTTCATGCACGGTGAGGCGCCAGTTGAGGTTCTGGAGAATGATGCCCGTCTTCCCGGCGGCCCAGAAGAGGTCTGCGTACGCGGGGCAATTGGAGGCGTAGACGGCCACCACGTCGCCCTTTCCGGCCCCGAGGGAGCGGAGGAAGTTGGCGGTGCGGTTGACGCGGGCATTCCACTCGGCGTAGGTGACCCGGGGTCCCCCCACGCCTTCGATCAGCGCGACCTTGCTCGGGGTGAGGCGAGCGCGTTTGTCGAGGAAGTCGGTGGCGTAGGTCGAGAGCTGCGGATAGCTCATTGAGCCTCTCCCCACTGCACCACGGCCGCTCCCCAGACGTAGCCGATCCCGGCCCCGAGGATTGCCATGAGGTCGCCGTCCTTCAGGCGGCCGCTGCGCTCACCCTCGATCATCGAGATGATCGAGTCCTGCTCGCCGATGTGCCCGATCTCTCCCAGGTAGACCGACTGGTCCTCCCGGAGGCCGAGCAGGCCTAGAAGCTCCCGATGCGCCGACGGCTTGACCAGGAGCATGTTGAGGTAGTCGACGTCCGCCCGGCTGTAGGGACTGCCGTCAGCCTTGGTCCCTGACTTGCGGAGTGCCTCATCGACACACCGCATCCAGTTGTCCATGCTGACCTCCCCGAGGCGACTCTTCATGGCCTCGGGCTCGAGCAAGTCGAAGAAGAAGCGGCCCTCGGCGATTGCCTCCCTGGTCGGGTGCTCGATCGTCCCGCTGGCGGGCACGAGCACGTGGCGGCTCATCGAGCCGTCCGAGATGAGGTGGGTACCGAGCACCCGATTGCGGGGGTGATCGCGTCGGACGATCATCGCCCCCGCCCCGGCACCGATGTTCCACAGGAAGGACGTGCGCGGGTTGGTGAGGTCGATGAACTTCGAGATGACGTAGCCACCCCCGATGAGCACCGTGTCGATGTCGGCGTCCTGGGCCATGAGGCCCTTGGCAGTGGTGAGGGCGGCGATCGAAGTAGCACACCGCATGTGCATGTCCATGCCCCAGGCGTTGGTCGCCCCGACCTGGTAGGCCAGGTCGATGCCCGCCGTCCACAGGTTGTATTCCTTGTACTCCTCCGTGGTGCAGAGCACGACGTCGATCTCCCTGGGGTCGATGCCCGCCTTCTCGATCGCCTCCCGAGCTGCGATGGCCGCCATCGCATTGGGATGATCATTCGGACCTGCCACGAACTTGCGGGTGATCCCGAGCTTCTCCACCACCACCTGCTCGGGGAATCCGCTCGCCGTTGCGACCTCGGCTGCGGTCAGGACGCCGTCCGGGAAGTGCATGGCCGTCGAGACGATCCCCATGTCGATGCTCATGACGCCCCTTCGCGTCCGAGGCCGCGCTCGATGAACCGCATGAGCTGGTCGAAGACCGCCTCCTCGGGGAGGGTCTGGCCCCAGAGGACGAGCTTCATGCCCATGAACTCCCCGATTCCCATGAGGATGTAAGCCAGGAGTTCCGGGTCGACGTCGTCAGCGATCTCACCGGCGTCCATCGCCGCCCGCAAACCCTCCGTGTAGGGTGCCGCGAGCGTCTCGTAATGGGTCTCATATGCCGCAGGGTCGACGAACTCCGCCTGGCGGATGATCCGGTAGATCGAGGGGTCTTCGACGACCGTCTCGAAGAAGGCCTTGAACCCCTGGCGCTCCATCTCCTGGCGGGTGGCGGCGCCCTGCACGGCGGCGGCTGAGGCCGCCCGCACCTTGTGGTTGAGATGCTTCACCAGTTCGGCGAAGACCGCCTTCTTGTCCGGGAAGTAGATGTAGAAAGTCCCTTGGGCAACCCCGGCTCGGCGGGTGATCTCTGCGACGGAGGCTCCCTCGTATCCGAACTCGGCGATCGCAGACTCAGCAGCGTCCAGAAGGGCCCGGCGGGTCGCGCGGCCACGCTCCGTCGTCGGCATCTCCTCCGGAACTAATGACACCTGATTCAACCCTCACATGACGAGTGATTCAGGTCTCATCTTACCGTCTTGGCGAGCGGTGTGTCGACCGTCGAGGGGATTATGTGAATCGGCCCGAGCGCGTGCCCGAGCTCGAACGGAACTTCAACCTCGACGTCAACGTCACCCCAGGGCGCTCGAGTGCTGCCTATCCCTTGGGACCGGATTCTGGCTCGTGCTCGTGCTCAGGCCCGTGCTCAGATGATCGTGCTTGTGCTCGGAGTGAGGCCTCTTGTCCCTCGAAGTAGGCCTTGTGCGCCGCCAGGAAGGCATTGCCCATCTTGGAGCTGCCAAGGTTCCGGTAGAAGAACCCCAGGAACCCGGGGGCCTCGACGTCACTGATGACGAGCCGGTGCTTCACTCCGGCGCGATCGGCGGTGAACGTGTGAGCGAAGTGCGACGTTGCGGTGACCTTCGATCCGGCTTCGTATTGCTCGTCGAACTCCACCACCACGCTCCCAGCCTCGATGTGCAGAGCAATGTTGCTGCGCTTCATGAGGCCTTCGTTGGTCTTGATGGTCACCGTGTCGGCGCCCTGTTCCACCAGCTCAACCGTTGTCAGACCCGGCATGTGCCTGGTGACCCCAGCAAAGAGCTCTCCGGGATTGGCGAGCGCCTGCCGCACGTCCTGGATACTGCATTGAATCTCGTGTTCGCCTTCGAACCAAACCGCCATGGTCGCTCCTTTCGGTCGAGAGATCGGAACTGTGGAACCTTCACACCCTAGGAACCATTGCAGCACGCGCGCCCTGGGTCAGAGCTCGGGCTCGGGCTCTGGCTCGTGCCCGTGCTCACAACGCTGGTGCTCGCTTCGTCACACTCTTCGGTAGAGCTCGACGAACTCGCGCCCACCGGGACCTTCGAACCGGCTCCGTTCAACGAAGTCGGCCGAGAGACAGAGCGACAGGGAGCGGGAGTTGAACGCCGCGACCGCTACCCGCAGCCACTTCGGCTCGTGGAGCCGGATGCCATGCTTGACGATGCTGGGCAGGTACCGGGTCGCGAGGCCCCGGCTGAGGGCATCGGGCGATATCCCGCCACCGATGTCGAGCGTGAAGGGCTCGGGGTCGGGCTCGTCGCGGACCCGGGCCTCGGGCCCGTAGCAGCAAAACCCGAGGGGCGCCTCCGACCCTCCGACGGTGAGAACGAAGTAGCCCAGGCCGCCGCCTGGGTCCTCCAGCAAACTCTCCACGTCCGACGGCTCGTTCGAGTAGACGTCATAGGGAGGTGGATACTCCCAGTGCGCAACGATGGCTGCCTGTACCTCGTTGAAGCGTGAGATGCTGAGCTGCTGGTCCAACCTGCTTCCCATCGTCCGTCCTCGCGCGTCAACCTCAACGTCTCCATCAACGTCAACCCGGAGCGCCGAGTGCTGCCTATCCCTTGGGACCGGACTCCGGCTCCGGCTCGAGCCCGTGCTCGGAGTCAGGCGAGCCGCATGTTGGCGTCGACGTTGGCACCCCAGGAGGTGAACTCTCCGGATTCGAGCAGGCGGGCTCCGGCGACGCCGATCATCGCACCGTTGTCGGTACACAACAGCGCCGATGGCACGAAGAGCCCGAGACCCCGCCGATCGGCCTCGTCCTGCAGCTTCTGCCGGAGGCGGCGATTGGCGAGCACGCCACCTCCCCCTCCGACGATCTCGACACCGGTTGCCTCGACCGCGTTCATCGTCTTCTCGATCAGGGAGTCGACGATGGCCTCCTGGATGGATGCCGCCACGTCGGGCCGTGATGGGAGCGTTCCCGCACTCTTGGCGTTCTCGATGCGGGTGATGACCGCCGTCTTCAGCCCCGAGAAGGAGAAGTCGAGCGGACGGTCCCGCAGCGGCCGGGGAAGATCCATCGCAGTCGGGTCGCCTCCGTCCGATGCCAGGTCGATCGCCGGGCCGCCCGGGAAGCCAAGACCCAGGTAGCGGGCCAGCTTGTCGAACGCCTCCCCGGCCGCATCGTCGATGGTCTCGCCGAGGATCTCGTAGTCGCCCCACGCTTTGACATGGACGAGCTGGCTGTGTCCTCCGGACGCAAGGATGACCACGGCCGGCGGCTGGAAGGCATCGAACTCGAGGGAAGGCGCACTCAGGTGTCCCTCCATGTGATCCACGCCGATGAAGGGGAGTTGCCGGGCCCAGGCCATCGCCTTGGCGAATGAGAAGCCGACGAGGAGCGGCCCGATGAGCCCGGGACCCTGGGTGGCAGCGATCCCATCGAGGTCGTCCGGGTGAACGCCGGCCTCGACCAGCGCCCGATGCGTCAGGTGACGGATCGACTCGACGTGGGCACGGGCCGCAACCTCGGGGATCACACCTCCGAAGCGGGCGTGGAGGTCGATCTGGGAGCTGATGACGTTGGAGAGCACCTCGCGGCCACGGACAACCGCCACCGCTGTCTCATCACACGAAGTCTCGAAGGCCAGGACCGTGGGGCCACTCATGCGCCGGTCTCCTCGAGGCTCGCCCTGATCTCATCGAGGCGGTCCTGGTAGGCGGGTTGGTCGACGTCGTTGACCCACATGATGAGTGCGTCCTCGTCGATGTAGTAGTTCTTGCGCACCCCGACCGGGGCCATCCCGAACCGGGTGTACAAGCTTTGGGCTCGGCTGTTGGAGAAACGCACTTCGAGCGTGAGGTGGCGCGCATTTCGCCGCAGTGCCGCCTCGACCAGCAGGAGCATGATTCGGGTACCGAGCCGCTTCCCTTGCTGGTCCGTGGCCACCGCTACGGTCGTGATGTGGGCATCCTCCCCGAGGAGCAGGACACCGCCGTAGCCGATGATCGTGCCGCCTTCCTCGGCCACGACATACGTCCGCCCCGGCTGGCGAAGCTCGTCACGGAAGATCTGCTCCGACCAGGGCTGGGTGTAGGTGCTCCGTTCGATCTCGAGCACCACCGGGATATCGAGCTGGAGCATGGGCCGGAGGGAGATCATTCGTCCTCCCAGGGGCTGCGCATCTCGAGCAGCTTGGACGACACCTGCACATCCGGTTCACGAAGGTACAAGGGACGGATCTCATCTGGGTGGGGGACGTCGTCATGCTCGATCCGCGGGGCACCGAGCTCGGCCACCGACACGGCACCCGGGTACTGTGGGAGACCGACCCGCGCCCGGTGGAGACCCGTCAGGAAGCCGATTCCCAGGCTGGGCACATCACCCACGAGCAGCACATCCTCGGACTCGCTGAACAGCATCGCCCGGAAGGTGGCGGCGGTGACCACCTCAGCCGGGGAGTCCTTGACGACTCCGCCGGGTACCGGGCGATAGGAGGCGACGGCGGACTCGCCCCGGCGCAGGTCGACGACGGCCCAAATGCGCCGCCGCCCGGTCTTGGCTCGGTGGGCGAGAGCGTCGAGCGACGTCACGGGCACGATCGGGACGCCGAGGGTCGCGGCCAGGCCTTGGGCCGTGGCGATCCCCACCCGGAGCCCCGTGTAGAGGCCCGGGCCCACCCCAACGGCGATACCGTCGAGGTCGGAAGGGCTCCAATCGACCTGGTCGAAGCAGAAGTCCATGGCAGCGGTGAGGAACGCCGAGTGGCCGCGCCGATCGACCTTGGTGGCCGATGCGACCTCGACCCGCCCATCGAGCAACGCGATCGACGAGGATGGCGTCGATGCCTCGATGGCGAGGACCTTCATGGTCGCACCTCGGCCAACGGACGATCCGCCCAACTGCCTGCCGGCTCGAACGCGATCGTCCGGGTGGTTTCGCCCGAGCGACTGAAGCGCACGGTGAGCCTGTCGGTCGGGAGTCCGGCTGCCACGGCATCGCCCCATTCGACAACGAGCACCCCCTCGGCCGCTTCGTCGAACACCGCCAAGTCATCGAACTCGCCGAACGAGCCGAGACGGTAGGCATCCACATGGACGAGAGGAAGAAACCCGGACCGATACCCGCGCATGATGACGAACGTCGGGCTCGTGACCCGCTCCTCGACCCCGAGACCCTCGGCGAGTCCGGTCACGAAGACCGTCTTCCCGGCACCCATCGGACCGACCAGTTCGACGACATCGCCGGGGCGAACGAGTGAGGCAAGACGTCGTCCAACGTCGCGAGTCGATCCATCGGACTCCGTGATAATGGTCACGCGCCTGCGTCTGAAGACATGAGGACGACGAGGATACTCCGTCCCGGGGCAGCACCTTCAGTGCCGCCGAACCCGGGGAGTGGCTCAACCACCGACCGCGGCCACGAGTGCCGCGGCCGTGGCGTGGAAGGTTGCCTCCTGGATCAGGTCCGGGTCAGCCCCCGGCACGAGGTCCACACGTTCGCCGATCGCCACCGCGAAGACGATGTCACCGTCGTAGCGCGTGTGGGATGGCCGCAACGTGGCGGCGAGGGCGTCGTGGGCGCGCACGGCCATCCGATCGATCTCCGCAGCCGCGGCATCGGTGGCGACCACCACCAGGGTCGTGTTCTGCTGGAGCGGGGCATGCCCTTCCTGCAGCCAGAAGGGCGCCTCGAGGCCCGTTGAGCCACCCGTGAGCGACCTCCCATCGAGTGTCCAGGCATCGCCGATGGCGTTCACCACCACAACCACCCCGACCGTCGCCTCCCCGACGCGGAGCGAGGCGGACCCGATCCCCCCGCGGACCGTGGCATCGGGGCCCCGCCACTTCGCCACGGTCGCCCCACACCCTGCGCCGACGAAACGGTCCACGATCGGAAGCGACGAGGCCGCCAGGAAGGCGGATGCCCCTTCAACGGGCCCGGGGCGCACCCCTGCATCTCCAACGGCGAGATCGAAGATCACCGCCGCGGGGACGATCGGGACCGGTCCCGCAAGCGTCGGATGACCTCGACCCTCCCTCTCCAATTCCTCGACCACGCCGTCAGCGGCGGCCAACCCGAAGGCGCTTCCGCCGGTGAGCACGATCGCGTCCACTCGCCGGACCGCCATCCCGGGCTCGAGGAGCGCCGTCTCCCGACTGCCGGGAGCGGCGCCACGCACCTCGACCGCCGCGGTGTTGTGATGGGGGAACCGGAGGACGGTGCAGCCGGTGAGCGCGGTCGCATCCTCCCAGTGCCCAACCAGGACACCAGGGACGTCGGTGATGCATCCAGTCATTGGGCGAGCCTATCGGGCCGAGCCCGAGCACGGGCAGGAGCAAGGCAGCACGAGCACGAGCACGAGCACGGGCCAAGCACGGTCTGTGCCCCACGAGTTGGGCCAGCGAGCGGGGGATAGACGGCCTCGGGCCCTTCTTGCTCGGGCCCTTCTTGCTCGGGCCCGTGCCCTTCTTGCTCGGGCCCGACGCTCCTGCCCGGGCTCTTCTTGCTCGGGCTCGACGCTCGGGCCCGGGCTCTTCTTGCTCGGGCTCGACGCTCGGGCCCGTGCTCACTCCACATACACCCGCGGCACGCGGGCCGAGATGTTCGTCAGTACCTCGTAGGGGATCGTGTTGGCGTTGGCGGCCAACTCCTCCGTGGTGATCAGCCCGGTCCCCTGTTTCCCGAGGAGCACGACGTCGTCACCGTTGTAGGCCGACCCCTCCGGGCCGAGGTCCACCATGGTGTGGTCCATGCAGACCCGACCGGCGATCGGAAAACGCTCGCCGCCGATGAGCACGACCGAGGTGTTCGAGTGGGCCCTGAAGTAGCCGTCCCCGTACCCGACAGGGAGGGTGACGACCCGCGTCGGCTCCCCCCGAGTCCAGGTTGCACCATACGAGACCGGCTCCCCGATCGGCACGACCTTGAAGTACACCACCTGCGTATGCCAGGTGAGGGCTGGCTCCACTGTCACCGTCGAGGGGATCTCTGACGACGGATACACGCCGTAGGTGAGGATGCCGGGCCGTACGAGGTCGAGATGGGATGCAGGGAGCTGCAGGATGCCACCCGAGTTGGCGATGTGGCGGGTCGGGGTGGGGAGATCGTTCCGGGCGTACCACTCGAGCACCTCGAGGAACCGGTCGAGTTGGGTCCTGGCAAACGAGAGATCAGCTTCGTCGGACGTCGCGAAGTGGCTGAAGACGCCGTCGACGTCGACATCGGGGGCCGACAAGGTCGCATCGAGAAGGCGGTCAGCGGTCCGGTGGCTCTGGCCGAGCCGGCCCATCCCAGTATCGAACTTAAGGTGAACCGAAGCGCGAACACCGAGGTCCGATGCGGCAGCTTGGACCTGCTCGAGTTTGCCGACCGAAGGAACCGTGATCGTGAGCCCTGCGCTGAAGAAGCGAGGCAGTTGATGCCCCACGAGGCCGGACAGTACGAGGATCGGCGCGGTGACCCCGGATGCGCGCAGCGCCTCACCCTCCTCCAGGTAGGCGACCGCCAACGCGTCGACGCCAAGCCGGTCGAGGTGGCGACCCACCCCCACGATCCCATGTCCGTAGGCGTTGGCCTTGAGGACCGGCATGACCTTCGCCCCGCCGACATGGGCCCTGATCGCATCGATGTTTCGCCCTATCGCAGCAAGGTCGACCTGGACATATGTCGGACGGACTTCGGGGTCGAGCTCCATGGTTCCAAGAGTAGAAGGGTCCTGCCTGTGCGACCGGATTCGCAGCAGCGCTGGATCAAGCCACCGGCGGGACCACCTTCGCGATCTCCTCCGAGAGAGCGTCGGCGGTCAGGATCCCCTTGTCGGCCAGGCGCCGACCGGCGACTCCATGCCAATAGGCAGCAGCCGCAGCAGCATCAGAAGCCGTGAGGCCTCGGGCAAGAAAGGCGGCGACCATGCCCGTGAGGACATCGCCGGTACCTATCGAGGCCAGTTCGGGGCCCCCGCTCGTGACGACCTTGGTCACGCCAGTGTTGGCAACGAAGCTCGGGCTTCCCTTGAGGAGCACCACCGACCCGGTCCCGGCAGCCAACTCGGCGGCCGACTGGTACGACGGCGGCTCACCGGTGAGCCTGAGGAACTCACCCTGGTGAGGGGTGATGACCGTGGGGTACGTCCTGCTCTCCAACACGGCAAGGTCGAGCGCGTTGATCGCGTCCGCGTCGAGGACGAGGGAACCCTGCCACTGCTCCACAAGGTCGTTCACGAAGTGCTCCATACCGGGACCAAGTCCCGGCCCGAGTGCAAGGACGTCGTAGCGAGAACCAGCCTCGAGGACAGGCCCGGCGTCCTCGGGGACGAACCGGTCACCGCTCCCCAGCCCGTGGCTCAGGAGTGAGGGAGGTGCTGCCAGCGGGAGGCCACCGGGCCGGACGACAGCCACCGCTCCCGCACCGCTGCGAAGGGCACTCACGGCTGTCAGGAGGGGCGCACCCACCATCCCCGGCGATCCGCCCACAACCAGGACGGAACCCGCTGACCACTTGTGGGAAGTACGGTGCCGCCGCGGAACCGACGCGTCCTCCTCTCCCCACCACAGCAGCTCCGGCTCGCCGCCTTCGAGGCCTATGTCCACCACCTCCAGGAGGCCGGTGTGGAAGGGCCCGGCTGCCACCAAGTGGCCAACCTTCGGCGAGTGGAACGTGACGGTCACGTCAGCGACGAACGCTGCGTTGGCCACGGTTCCGGTGGCCCCGTCGAGTCCGCTCGGGATGTCCACCGCCACGACGAAACCGGCATGGTCCATCCACGGGATGATCTCTGGGGCAACTGCGCGTGCGAATCCGGATCCGAAGAGCCCGTCCACGAGCACGTCAGCCGGCTGCGGATCACACCAGGGTTCGATCCGCACCCCGGCTGCTTCGGCGACACGCGCAGCGTCCGCGGCGGCCTCTGTCTTCGGGGAGGCAAAAGCAACGACCCGGGAGTCGACCCCGTACCGGCCCAGGTGCCGAGCGGCCACGTAGGCATCCCCACCGTTGTTGCCGGGGCCCGCAAGGAGAATCACCCGACTTCCATAGGTGAACCCCGCCTGGAGAACGGTCATCGCCACCGCGTGTCCCGCACGCTCCATGAGGACGGGGAGCGGCGTCGCGGACGACCCATCGAGACGCCTCGACTCGGTCGGCGTGAGGACGGGGATCATGTCCCGAAGCTATCAACTTCCGCGCCGGCGTCAGCTGTCCGCACGAGCACGAGCACGAGCACGAGCACGAGCACGAGCACGAGTCGCTCTACTCTCTTCGTATGGCCATCGTCGGTATCGGGCAGGACCTCATCGAGATCGACCGGGTCGCGGCCCTCCTCGCCAAGTACCCGCGCTTCGCCGATCGCTGCTTCACCCAACACGAGCGTGAGTACGCCTTGCGGTTCGCTCACCCGGCCCGCCGCCTGGCGGCGCGCTTCGCTGGGAAGGAGGCCGTCATGAAGTCGATGGGCACGGGCTTCCGGCGGATCCGATGGAAGGACATCGAGATCACCGGCGGTGGCAAGCCGACGGTTCGGCTCACCGGGACCGCTGCAGAGCGAGCCGAGGCGCTCGGGATCAGGGAGATCCATGTCTCGATCACCCACACCGATGCCACCGCCATGGTGCTGGCGATCGCAGAGGGTTGACCTGCGTCGCTTCCGCGCCGGTGTCAGCGTCGACTCGTGCCCCGGGTCGACGCCAGTGATATCGACTCTGTCCGGACGGCTTCTTTGGTAGGCGCGGACTCGGACACGGACGCAGGCGCCGCTACTCGACCGTCACCGTCTTGGCCAGGTTGCGCGGCTTGTCCACATCGAGACCGCGCGCCTTGGCAATCCAGTAGGAGAGCAACTGGAGCGGAATCGTCGCCACCACCGGGCTCAGCATCTCGTCCATCTTCGGTAGCCAGATCACCTCGTCGGCCAGGCCGGCACCTTCGTCGTCCTCCTCCGTGAGCAGGAGGAGCAACTGCCCACCCCGAGCCCGCACCTCTTCCATGTTGGCGATGGTCTTCTGGTGGAGGTCACCCTCCGGGATCGTGCCGACGATCACCACGGAAGGGTCGATGAGCGCGATCGGCCCGTGTTTCATCTCCCCGGCCGGGTAGTACTCCGCCCTGGCGTAGGAGATCTCCTTCAGCTTCAGGGCACCTTCGGCCGACGTGGCACACGAGACGCCCCGGCCGAGGAAGAAGAAGTCGCGCACATCTGACCACCGCTCGGCGATCCGACGCACTTCGTTCTCCTGATCGAGCATCCGCTCGACGAGGCCCGGGAGCTCAGCGATCGATTCCACCATGTGGACGACCCGACCGCCTGATATGGATCCTCGTTCCTGGGCAAGGAACAGCGCCAGCAGTTGCAGGGCAACCAGTTGGGCGACGAACGTCTTGGTCGCAGCCACACCGATCTCCGGACCCGACCTCGTGTAGAGGACCGCGTCCGCATCGCGGGCCATGGAGGAGTCGACCACGTTGGTGACGGCGACCCGGAACGCCCCCTGGGCACCGGCGTACTTCATCGCTGCCAGGGTGTCAGCTGTCTCCCCCGACTGGGAAATACCGACCACCAGGGTTTGGGCATCGAGTACCGGGTCCCGATACCGGAACTCGGAGGCGATGTCGATCTCGACAGGGAGGCGGGTCCATCGCTCGATGGCGTACTTCGCCATCATCGCGGCATGGAAGCTCGTACCGCAGGCGACGACGAACACCTTGTCGAAGCTCCGCGAGGCACGGCCGTCGAGACTGAGTTCGGGGAGGGTCACCCGGCCGGTGGGGTCGAGTCGGCCTGCGAGGGTGTCGGCGATGGCGTGGGGCTGCTCATGGATCTCCTTGAGCATGAAATCCTCATAGCCGCCCTTCTCGGCTGCGGCGAGGTCCCAGTCCACGTGGCGGGACGACGCTTCCATGGCGTTGCCGTCGAGATCGGTCACCCGGGCCCCGTTCGGTGTGAGTTCGACGACCCGATCATCGTCGATGACGAGCATGTCCCGGGTGTGCTCGAGGATGGCCGGGATGTCCGAGGCGAGGAACGCTTCGCCCTCACCTACACCGACAACCAGCGGACTCCCCCTCCGTGAAGCGACGATGCGATGGGGGTCATCGTCGCGCAGCACCGCCAACGCCAGGGCACCCTCGGCCTGACGCATCACAGCGGCGACTGCCTCGACGAGTGGGAGGTCACCCATCGACTCGATGAGGTGCGCGACGATCTCGGTGTCGGTGTCCGAGGAGAACGTGTGCCCGGTTGCCTCCAGGGAGGCCCGGATGCTCGCATGATTCTCGATGATCCCGTTGTGGACCACCGCGATGCCTCCGGAGCAGTCCCGATGCGGATGGGCGTTCGCGGTGGTTGGGGCACCGTGCGTCGCCCAACGAGTGTGGCCGATCCCGGCCGAGGATTCGTCGGGCAGTCCCGCCAGGGCACCCTTCAACTCCTCGATACGCCCCGCTCGACGCTCGATCCCGATACCGCTCGGGTCGATCGTGGCGATCCCCGCTGAGTCATAGCCCCGATACTCGAGGCGTTCCAGGCCGGGGATGATGACTCCACGAGTCGGACGCGGTCCGACATATCCGACGATTCCGCACATGGCGTGCTCCTTCGCTTGGTGAGCACATGGGCGAACACGACCGAGTCGGTCGTTCCGGTCGATGTGGGCTCTGTTGCGGGATCACTCCCGGTCTTTCCCCACACCGTGACGACTCCGGAAAGCCGAGAGGGCATCCGCCGAATGGTTCGATACTCCCTCTTCCTCGTCACCTCCCCCGGGGGAGGCCTGGCGCTTGAAGGTGGTGTGCTCAGTTGTGACAAGCAGGGTAGCGAGATCTGCTTCTACCTCTACCTCTACGTCAACATCAACATCAACATCAACATCAACCGTCTACGTCGGCGTGGCCGGTGAGTGCCACCCGCGCTGTCGCTGCACCTGCGCTCCCTCCCCGAGCACGTGCTCGTCCCTCGCCTCTCGTCGCTTGACGCTCGACGCTCGACGCACGACGCGTGACGCACGACGCGTGACGCTCGAAGCTCCTTCAATGCGATTCGCCTCCCGCCGTGAGCGCCGCCTGTGGATGTCGGCTGGGCTCCTGCAGGTGGCGATCTGGGCGTCGTTGGGCGTCACGCGTGACCTGGCGGCGGAAATGGACGCCCGCGGCCTGGTCGACGACCTCTTCTTCTTCTCGGCGATGGCGTTGTTCGCCGCGCTCGGGCTGATCGGGTTCCGGGCGCGATGGCGCGGTGCAGAGATCGGGATCGTGCTCGGGGCACTTGCCGTCCTGGTTCTCTCATCCCTTCGCATGACGATCGTCGAGCGGACCCACCTCGTCGAATACGCCCTCGTCGGCGTCCTCGTTTTCGAGGCCCTCCGAGAACGGCTGCCGGCCCACCAACGGCTTGTGGCAACCGCAGCCTGGGCGATCCTCATCACTGCCGGACTGGGGTCGATCGACGAGTTGATCCAATCACTCATCCCCTCCCGGGTGTTCGATTGGCGAGACATCGGGTTCAACGCCGGGGCAGGGTTGGGAGCCGTGGCGGCCACCGCCGGGGTGCGGTCTCTCAGGGAGCGGGTCGGTCGCCGTCGCGGCTGAGCAGCTTCCGCGGCCTCGGTCCTCGACGCTTCATGCCCGACACCTTCGCGACGCCGGTCCTAGGCCAACTCGCGCCGAACGACCTCACACAACTCGAGTGCCAACCGGTTGGCGTCGTCCCGCGACGCGGCCTCGATCATCACCCGCACGAGAGGCTCGGTCCCGGAGGCACGGACGAGCACCCTGCCGTCGGCACCCAGTTCCTCCTCCACCCGTCGAACCTCGGCCCACAGGGCCTCGCACCCCTCCAGGGAGCCGGCGTCGGCCACCCGCACATTGCGGAGCACCTGGGGGTACTCGACCACGAATGACCTCAGGTCGGCAAGAGGTTGACCAGTCGAGGCGATGACCTCGACGAGGGCGAGGGCCGTGAGGAGGCCGTCGCCCACTGGAGCTCGGCCCGGGAAGATGACGTGCCCGGACTGCTCGCCACCGAGGCCGGCACCGTGCTCGGCGATCCCCTCCATGACGTAGCGGTCGCCGACCTTGGTGGTGATCACCTGCACGCCGATCCCCTCCATCGCCTTGTGGAACCCGATGTTGGACATGACGGTGGTGACGACGATGCCTTGGGGGAGCTTCCCCCGTTCGTGGAGGTGGCGGGCGATCACAGCCATGAGCACGTCCCCGTTGGCCGGGGCGCCATGCTCATCTATGGCAATCAGCCTGTCCGCATCGCCATCGAACGCGAAGCCGAGCCTGCCCGCGGTGACGGCGGCCAGGGCCTTGGTGTCCGTGGCGCCGAACCCGGCGTTGATGTTCGTCCCGTCCGGGGAGGCCCCGATGACCTCTACATCGGCATCGAGCGACCGGAAGAGATCGGGTGCTGCCTTGTAGGCGGCGCCATGCGCGCAATCGAGAACCAGTTGGATGCCCCGGAGGCGGTATCCGAACCCATCCCGAAGAACCGAGAGATATCGTTCCTCGGCGTCGGGCATGGGATAGGACGTGCCCACATCCCCACCGGAAGCCGAGCGCCATGGCGAGCCTCGGGCGATCCGCGCCTCCAGTTTGGCCTCTCGATCATCGCTCAGCTTGCTGCCGTTGCCCCCCAGGAGCTTGATCCCGTTGTCCGGCGCCGGGTTGTGGGACGCGGTTATCACCGCTCCCATCATCGCGTCGGATGTTGCGACGAGCTGCGCGATCCCACCCGAAGGAAACACCCCGACATCCACGGTATCGATCCCGACGGAGTGGACCCCTGCCTGGAATGCGGACGAGAGCATCGGGCCCGAACGGCGCGTGTCACGACCGAGGAGGATCGGGCCGACCGACAGCGATTCCCCGGCTGCGCGGCCGAGGGCGAGAGCGAGCTCGGGAGTGAGATCGACGTTGGCGAGCCCCCGCACGCCGTCCGTGCCGAAGAGCGCCGCCATGCGCGTCAGCGCTTTGTGTACTGGGGCGCCCGACGAGCCTTGCGAAGACCGTACTTCTTCGGCTCGACGCGACGGGAATCACGGGTCAGGAACCCGGCAGCCTTGAGCGTGGGACGCAGGTCGGGGTCGACCACGATGAGGGCACGAGCGATGCCGAGCCGAATGGCGTCCGCCTGCCCGGTCGTTCCGCCACCCTCCGCCTTCACGATGATGTCGTACTGCCCGCCGATCTCGGCGGCACGCAGCGGTTCCAGCACTCGGATGCGCTGGGCCATCGTGGGAAAGAAGTCCTCGAGGGGACGCTCGTTGATCAGCACGCGGCCGGTCCCGGAGTAGAGGCGGACCCGGGCCCGCGACGACTTACGACGGCCAGTGGCTTGGACGAGGGGCTTTGGCATCAGTTCTCCACCTTCTTGGTGTTGAGATCGTGGGCAACGGGCATCTGGGCCTCATGCGGGTGCTCAGCACCGGCGTAGACCTTCAGTTTGCGGCCCATCTGGCGGCCAAGACGGTTCTTGGGCAGCATGCCCTTGATCGCCCGCTCGACGATCGCCTCGGGGCGCCGCTCCTGGAGGCGTTCGAAGGACTCGGCCTTCAGCCCACCTGGGTAACCGGAGTGGCGGTAGTAGATCTTCGTCTTGCTCTTGTCGGAGGTCACGACGACCTTCTCCGCGTTGATCACGATCACGTGGTCGCCACCGTCGACATGAGGCGCGAAGGTCGGCTTGTGCTTGCCGCGCAGGAGGGCGGCGACCTCCGAGGAGAGGCGGCCGAGCGCGATGCCCTCGGCATCGACGACGCGCCACGCCCGCTGGACATCCGCAGGCTTCGGGGTGTAGGTCTTCTGCAGCTTCACGGCTCTTCCTTGGGAGGTGGTGCGAGCGGCACGAGGCGGCCACAGGCATCAACGAAAACTTCGTGGGAAGCGCGTTGCGCAACGCGAACGCGGCTGGGAATGGTACGACAGCCCCCGGGCTATGGCAACTCGACTCGGCTTCGCCGAACATCAACATCGACCAGGATGCTGGGTTGAGGTCGAAGTTGAAGTTGAGGTCGCCGCCAGGCGTCAGTACCCCACCTGCCACAGGTAGAGACCCTGCGGGGGCGCCGCTCCCCGACCGGCCCGGCGGTCAGCGGCGTCGAGGATCTCCTGGACGCCTTCGGCTGGGAGGGTCCCGATACCGACGTTGACGAGCACCGCCACCATGGAACGCACCATCTGGTGACAGAAGGAGTTGGCGGTCACCTCGAATCGGACGACTCGGGGTGCGTCGGCCTGCCACCGAGCCGCCTGCAGGTTTCGGACCGTCGACTTGCCCTCGGCCTTCCGGCAGAAGGAAGCGAAGTCATGCTCGCCGATAAGCAGCTCCGCGCCGGCGTTCATGGCATCGAGGTCCAGATCGTCTTCCAGCTGCCAGTGTGTGTTGCGTCGGAATGGGTCGTGCCACTTGCCCTGGAGGATGAAATAGCGGTACGTGCGGGAGATGGCATCGAAGCGCGCGTGGAACGTGCCATCGACCTCGGCCACCGCCCTGGTCCCGATGTCGTCCGGGAGCATCCGGTCGAGCGCGTTGTGGAGCCGTTCGACCTTGATCTCCCTACCGAGTGTCGCCGACACGACCTGTGCCCGGGCATGGACCCCGGCATCGGTCCGACCTGCGACGACGGTCTCGGCCGAGCCCCCGATCTGGACGAGGGCCTTCTCCAGCTCACCTTGTACGGTCCGCAGCCCGGGCTGGGCGGCGTACCCGTGGAAGCCGGTTCCGTCATAGGAGATGTCGAGCCGGTAGTGCGGCATCCGTTCGCCCTCGGAGACTGTCCTTCAGATGATCAGAGTAACCAGCCACCAGCCGACGACCGAGAGCATGGCTGCCATGACCGCCTTGTCGCGAGCGAGGTCGAAGAGGACCTGCGCGATGATCAACAGACCGAGACCGAACCAGATCGACGCGGCCGCGTCAACGAACACGGAGTAGCGGGCTACGCCACCGAGACCGAGCCCGATCTCGGCGAGTGGAGCAAACACGAATGGGAGATACGCGTAACCGGTGACCCCCACTGTCGCAGGGATCCTCCCATGGCCCCCGAGGAGCTTCGTCGAAACGAGCCACAGCACCAGCGCTGCGACCATCCACCGAATGAGCTCCCGGGTCGTGACTTGGAGCATGCCTTGGATGAGACCGAGGGCCGAGAATCGTCCGAGGGCGACCGCGGCCACGAGTTGCACGGCAGCAACCAGCACCACGATGAGGACGGCGTCCGCCGTCGCGTAGTCGTCCCACAGGAGCCTGCTGTAGGTCTCCCGCCTCAGCCGGAGCGCACCCAACCCATTGCGGACGATTCGTTCCATTTCACCAGCCTATCGGTGACCCCCGGGCGCCTGGGCAAGCCGCCAGCAACCGCACTACGGGTCGAGCAGCTTCGCTGCGGCCCTCATGACGCTCTCGTCGACCCCGTGCTCACCGAGGTTCGAGAAGGCCACCCACCGGGCGGCGGACACGCCATCCCCGGCCGTCGGCTCCCCCAAGCCCTCGAAAGCCCAACGGAGGTCGAGGTGGAGGTGGCTCGGCTCACCTCTCCCGGGCGGGATGACGTGCACGTCCACGTCCAGCAGACCGAGCGGGACCAACTCCGAGAGCCCCGTCTCTTCTTCGACCTCCCGACGAGCAGCCGCCACGATGTTCTTGTCATCGATCTCGATGTGGCCCCCGGGCTGCATCCACCGAGCGAGCCGGGCGTGGTGGATGAGCAGCACCCGGTTGCCGCTGCGAACGAATCCGCTGGCAGTGAGATGCCCCGGCGAGAAGTGGGAGCGGCCCAGGGCAACGGGTCCATCCCTCTCAAGCACACCGATCACCGCGGCCACGTCGCGTACCTCACCCGGATCACTGGGGGCGTATCCACGGAGGAGCTCGAGCAGCGTGGCCATGTCCATGGACCCAGCGTATCTGCGTCTACACCTACATCTACGAGGAGTCTCGCCAGCTTCCGGGTTGACGTTCACGTTCAGCCGAAGGCTGACGGACTCGTGCTCGAGCCCGTCTCAGGCTCGTGCTCGGGCCCGGCCGAAGGCTGACCCCGACCTAGATCCTCCTCAGGAGGACTTCCTCCACGGAGTGGTCGGCGGCCTTCCGGAGGACGAGGTCGGCGCGTTCCCGGGTGGGGGCGATGTTCTCGCGGAGGTTCGGGCCATTGATCGTATCCCAGATACCCTCGGCAACCTCGCGGGCGGCCTCGTCGCTGAAGTCGGCAAACCGGTGGAAGTAGGCCTTCGGGTCCTGGAAGGCCGAGTCCCGCAGGGTGAAGAACCGAGACACATACCAGTCACGCACGATCGACTCCTCCACCTCGATGAAGATGGCGAAGTCGATGAAGTCAGAGACCATGCGGCGATCGCCATTGGGTGGTTGGAGCACGTTGAGACCTTCGATGATCACGATGTCGGCGAGTTCCACGCGACGCCGCTCCCCCGGGAGGATGTCGTAGGAGTGGTGCGAGTACACGGGCACATCGACGCCTTCCTGGCCCGATTTGACCTGTTCGAGGAACTGCAGGAGCGCACCGGTGTCGTACGACTCCGGAAAGCCCTTCCTCGTCAGGAGCCCTCGCTCCTCGAGGACCGCATTCGGATAGAGGAACCCGTCGGTACCCACCAATTCGACCCGCGGGTGATCCGGCCACCGGGAGAGCAACTGCTGGAGCACCCGGGAGGTCGTCGACTTGCCGACCGCCACCGAACCCGCCACAGCCACGATGTAGGGAACCTTCTGGGACGGCCTCCCCAGGAACGTGTCCGTGACGCGGTACAGGCCCTGGGAGGCGGACACATAGAGGTTGAGCAGGCGGGAGACTGGGAGGTAGACGCGCTCGACGTCGTCGAGCGACAGCTGCTCGTTGATGCCGCGTACCCGTTCCACGTCGTCCTCATCCAGCGTGAGCGGCGTGGCGGCCCGCAGCAAGGACCACTGCGCCCGGGAGAAGTGGAGGTAGCGGGAGGAGAGGGAGGTCATGAGGTCCGAGTTCTGGGTTCCATGTTCTAGGTTCTAAGTCCTGGGTATGCACCGCAGGCCCGCGCCACTCTTGACAGACCCGGCGGAGGCTCGCAGGTTACCCGTCGCCCCCGTGACACGAAGAAGCCGACCCCCGCGGGCCGGCTCTCCTGACTTCTGACTTCTGACCTGCAACCTATGACTCGCAATCGGAGCCGCAGGCTCCCCCCTAGACCAACTCGATGATCGCCATCTCGGAGTTGTCACCCCGGCGGGGGCCGATCTTGACGATCCGGGTGTACCCGCCCGGGCGCTCCGCGTAGCGGGGCCCGATCTCGTCGAACAGCTTGGTGACCACCTCACTGTCGGAGATGTACTTGAGCACCTGGCGGCGGTCGTGCAGCGAACCACTTCGCGCTTTCGTGATGAGTTGTTCCGCGAACGGACGCAGGACCTTTGCCTTCCTGACGGTCGTCGTCACCTTCTCGTGCTCGAAGAGCGAGGCCGACAAGTTGGAGAGCATGGCCTTCTGGTGGGACGGGGCACCCCCGAGGCGCTTGCCTTTCACAGGACGCATCAGAGACCTCCGTCTCCCCCAGCGCTCAGCGAGAGACCGAGTTCGTCGAGTTTGACGATGACCTCTTCGAGGCTCTTCTGGCCGAAGTTGGTGATGTTGAGCAAGTCGTCCTCGCTCTTGCGGACGAGCTCACCGACCGTGGCGACCTGGGCACGCCGCAGGCAGTTCCTGGGCCGTTCGGAGAGGTCGAGAGCTTCGATCGGGAGTTCGAGATCGGGCGAACCGAAGTCTGGCTCATCGATGTCTCCCAGTTCGAGGCCGACCCCTTCCGCCATGTCGGCGAAGAGACCCATCAACTCACGCAGCGTCTTGCCTGCCGAGGACACTGCCTCACCGGGGGTGAGAGAGCCGTCGGTCTCGACGTCGATGACAAGGCGGTCATAGTTGGTCATCATCCCGACCTGGGTGGGCTCCACCTGGTAGGCAACTTGACGAACCGGCGAGAAGATGGCATCGATGGGGATGACGCCGATCTGGTCGCCGGCCGAACCGGCCGCGCGATAGCCAACGCCGGGAGCCACCGAGAGCTCCATCTCGATCACGCCGTCGGCCGAGAGGGTTGCAAGGTGGTGGTCACCGTTGATGACCTCGACCCCGGCTGGGACCTTGAGCTGGGCAGCCGTCACCTTGCCCGCTCCCTTGGCGGAGAGGTAGATGGTGTGCCGCTCGGGCTCATCCAGCCGAAGCACGACCTGCTTGAGGTTGAGGATGATATCGACGATGTCCTCGACCACGCCGGTGAGCGTGTCGAACTCGTGGGCAACGCCCTCGATTCGGATCGAGGTGATCGCCGCACCGGGTACACGGGACAGGAGCGACCGGCGCATCGTGTTCCCGAGGGTGTAACCGAACCCCGGCTCGAGCGGCTCGACGACGAACCGGGAACGGCTGTCGTCAACCGGCTGCTCTTCGATCTGGGGGCGCTGAACAATGAGCATCTGGAGTCCTTACTTGGAGTACAGCTCGACGATGAGCTGTTCCTGGATGGGTGTGTCGATCTGGGTGCGGGTGGGGACGTCCACGACGGTCACCGTCCGCTTGTCACGGTCGACCGAGAGCCACTCGGGGGGTGAGATGTCCGCGGTGTCGACGGAGTGCTCGACCACGATGAGGTCCATGGAGCCCTCCTTGAGCGTGATCACATCGCCCGAACGGACGTGGTAGGACGGGATGTCCACCTTCTTGCCGTTCACGAGGAAGTGGCTGTGGTTGACGAGCTGCCGAGCCTGGGGCCGGGTGGCGGCCAGGGTCGACCGATAGACGACGTTGTCGAGCCGCGTCTCGAGGAGACGGAGCAGGTTCTCGCCGGTGATACCGCGTTGGCGGGCAGCCTCCTTGTAGTAGCGGCGGAACTGCCGCTCGAGGACGCCGTACATGTAGCGCAGCTTCTGCTTCTCGCGCAGCTGGATCAGGTAGTCGCTCTCCCGGATACGGCCACGGCCGTGCTGTCCGGGAGGATATGGCCGGGCATCGGCCGCGCACCGCTTCGACTGGCAAAGCGGGGTGCGGGCACGGCGACAGGCCTTGCAGGTCGGTCCGGTGTACCGAGCCATGGGTCAGGCCCTCCGCTTCTTGGGCCGACAGCCGTTGTGGGGAATCGGAGTGACGTCGCGGACGCCGGTGATCTCCATGCCCATGTTCTGGAGCGTTCGTACTGCGGTGTCTCGGCCGGAACCGGTACCGGAGACGATCACATCGAGTTTGCGGATGCCATGCTCGCCGGCCCGTCGGGCCGCTTCCTCAGCCGCCACCTGGGCGGCATAGGGGGTGGACTTGCGGGATCCCTTGAACCCGACCGACCCGCCGGAGGTCCAGACAACCGAGTTGCCCTGGACATCGGAGATGGTGACGATCGTGTTGTTGAAGCTCGCCTTGATGTGCGCGACGCCATGGGAGATGTTCTTGCGTTCCCGGCGCCGGACGCGCTGCGGACGTTCAGCCATTTACTTGCCAACCTTCTTCTTACCGGCCACGGGAGCTGCCTTGCCCTTGCGGGTGCGGGCGTTGGTGTGGGTGCGCTGGCCGCGCACGGGGAGGCCGCGACGGTGCCGGACGCCCTGGTAGGAGCCGATCTCCATCTTGCGGCGGGTGTTCTGGGAGACTTCGCGCCGGAGGTCACCCTCGACCATGAAGTTCTGGTCGATATAGCGACGGACCTTGGTGACCTCATCATCCGTGAGGTCCCGCACCTTCGTGCCTCGATCGATGCCGAGGCCGTCGGCGACTTCCTGCGCCCGTGTCCGACCCACACCGAAGATGTAGGTCAGGGCGATCTCCAGTCGCTTGTCTCGTGGAAGGTCCACACCGGCAATACGGGCCATATTCGTTCCTACCCCTGTCGCTGCTTGTGCCGCGGGTTCGAGCAGATCACCCAGACGCGTCGTCGACGCCGGATGATCCGACACTTTTCACACATTCTCTTGACTGAAGGCTGTACCTTCATGGTCACTACCTCAGGTGTCTCTCTCGGGACCCGCACGCACGCACACACCAATGCGTGAGCACGGAAGACCCTTCGGAAATCGTTGTTCTTCCGGCACCCATCGACGGTGAGAGCGTCGAGGACGGCCGGGCATGCAGAAACATGGCCGTACGGCCGGACGGGAAGTTTACGCGCGACTGAGAAGTTGCGCCAAATCGGTTTCAGCGCCCTCCGGGACGGTGAAGACCTGGGGACCGTCCTCGGTGAGGGCGATCGTGTGCTCCCAATGGCACGAGAGGCTGCCATCGGCCGTGACGACCGTCCATCGATCGTCGAGAACAGTGGTCTCCTCGGTGCCGAGGTTGAACATCGGCTCGATGCAGAGGGCCATGCCTTCCCGCAGCTTCATCCCCTTTCCTACCCGCCCGTAGTTGGGGACCTGGGGTTCCTCGTGCATCCGCTTGCCGATGCCGTGGCCCACGTACTCCCGCACGATGCCGTACCCGGCAGCTTCACCGATGGCACCGACCGCGAAGCCGATGTCGCCGACCCGGTTGCCCGGGGTCGCCTGGGCCAGGCCGGCCCACATGGCCCGCTCGGTGGTGTCGATGAGACGTTGGGTCTCTTCGGCGACCTCGCCGATCCCGAAGGAGATCGCCGCGTCGCCGTGGTATCCCTCGAAGATGGCCCCGACGTCGATGGAGAGGAGATCGCCCTCCCTCAGCACATGGGAGCCGGGGATGCCGTGGACGATGACCGAGTTGGGCGACGCACAGATCGAGGCCGGATAGCCGTAGTAGCCGAAGAAGGAGGGAGTGCAGCCGTGCCGTTCGATGATCCCCGCGGCGAGCAGGTCGAGGTCCTTGGTGGTGACGCCCGGTACCGCCGCTTCACGCACCGCGGAGTGGACGGCAGCCACGCAGGCTCCCGCGACGCGCATCTTTGCGAACTCGTCCTGCGACTTGATCGTGATCATCGGGCTCGCTCGATGGCGGAGATGATCTCCTCGGTGATCTCTTCCACTTCGCCGACGCCATCGATGCGGCGTACGACCCCCCGCGGTGTGTAGTGGGCGATGAGCGGGGCGGTATCTCGGTTGTACACCGCGAGTCGAACCCGGATGGAGTCCTCGGTGTCGTCTGCACGACCTCGGGCCATCAGTCGGCCCACCAGTTCGTCGTCGGCCACCTCGAGCACGACGACATGATCGAGCGCGGACCGCCCAAGGAAGGCATCGAGCGCTTCGGCCTGCGCCCGGGTACGGGGGAAGCCGTCGAGGATGTAGCCGGCGAGAGCATCGGGTTGGGAGATTCGGGATTCGAGCATCTCGATGGTTGTCTCGTCGGGGACGAGCTCGCCCGACGCCATGATCGCCAGCACCCGTCGTCCGAGTTCGCTCTCCTCCGAGAGCGCCCGGAACATGTCCCCGGTGGAGACGTGGGCGAGGCCGAAGTGCTCGGCGACCCGCACTGCCTGGGTGCCCTTGCCGGCCCCCGGGGGACCGAGGAAGAGGACTCTCATGTCACTCGCTCCAATCGTCACTCAACCCGCGGCCTCGGTCCAATCCAGCCGAAGCTGAGGCTGAAGCCGACGCTGGCTAGGTCAGGAAGCCTTCGTAGTTTCGCATCGTCAGCTGGGACTCGATCTGTTTCATCGTCTCGAGGGCCACCCCGACCACGATGAGGACGGAGACCCCGGAGAAGCCGATCGGGATGTTCCAGAAGTGGGACAGGATCGATGGGAGCACCGAGATCGCCCCGAGGAACACCGCCCCGGGAAGGGTGATGCGGTTCAGGATGTGGGCCAGGTAGGCCTCGGTCTGGCGTCCGGGGCGCACTCCCGGGACGAATCCACCTTGGCGCTGGATCGACTCCGCCTGCTTGGCCGGATCGAATTGGATCGCTGTGTAGAAGTACGTGAAGAACACGATGAGCGAGAAGAGGGCGATGATGTAGGTCCAGGTGGACCCGCTGGCGTATCCGAAGTTCTCGTCCACCCACGCCCGGATCGTCTCGAGCCAACTGGCGTTGGAGGGAATCATCGTCGTGAGGAGCGCCGGGAAGATGAGCACGGAGGTGGCGAAGATCACCGGGATCACGCCCGCCGTGTTCACCTTGAGGGGGATGTAGGTGTTGCCGCCGCCCATGACCCTGCGACCGCGGACCCGCTTGGCGAACTGGATCGGGATGCGACGCTGCCCCTGGTCGACGTACAGGATCGCCACGATCATCAACACGAACGACAGCACGAACACGGAGAAGCGCTCCCACGAACCGACCGCGGCCGTGAACTGGTACATGCTCGTGAACTGGCCGGGGAGTTGGCTGATGATGCTGATGAAGATCAGCAACGACATTCCGTTCCCGATCCCGCGCTGGGTGATGAGCTCACCGAGCCACATCACGAACGCCGTTCCGGCGGTCATCGTGAGGATGATGAGCATGGCCTTGCCCGGCCCGTAGTCCGGTATGAGCGAGATCCCACCGAACAACGTCGAACCACGGGCTGCCAGGTAGGAGATGGTCGTCGACTGGATGAGCGCCAGCACGACTGTGAGGTAGCGAGTCCACTGGGTGACGATCTTGCGCCCTGAGTCGCCTTCCTCTTGCATCGCCTGCAGGCGCGGGATCACGACCGTGAGCAGCTGCATGATGATGCTGGCCGTGATGTACGGCATGATGCCGAGGCCGAGCACGGAGAAGTTCTCGAGGCCACCACCCGAGAAGAGGTTCAGCAACCCGACCACGCCACCCGTCTGGGCCAGGTCGGCAAGCTCGTTGAGACGGTCGAGGCTGATCCCGGGGACGACGATCGTCGCGCCCAGCCGGTAGATGAAGAAGACGAGAAGCGTGAACAGGATCTTCCGACGAAGGTCGGGGATCGTGAACATGTGTCGGTAGACGGCGAGCATGTGGTGCCTTCTGGAGTCTTGGGGGCGCCGGGCGATTCAGGGTAGACAGGGCCAATGGGTAGGAGGAGTGAGGTACACGGTACGAGGTGCCTCGCGGTTGACGGTCATCTCGTACCTCGTACCTCCGTCCTCGTGGCTACGTGACGATCTCGACCGTTCCGCCGGCCGCTTCGATCTTCTCCCGGGCGGTGCCACTCACAGCATGCGCCTTGACGGTGAGCGCGATCGAGAGATCACCCTCGCCGAGGATCTTGATGAGGCCCTTCTTCTTGGCCAGGCCAAGCGAGCGCAGGAGCTCGGGGGTGACCTCGGACCCGGCAGGGAGCGCCTCGAGGGCCTGGACGTTCACCGGGTTGAAGTCGATACGACTCGGGTTCTTGAAGCCCCTGAGGTGCGGCAGTTGGCGGTGGATCGGGGTACGGCCACCCTCGAACCATGGCGGGACGGTGCCACGGGCCTTGCGGCCCTTGGTGCCGCGACCGGCAGTCTTGCCGCGCCGGCCACCCTCGCCGCGTCCGACGCGGATCCTCTTCTGCTTGGAGCCGGGGGCTGGCTTCAGGTCGTGGAGTTGGAGCTGCTCGTTTTCCATGGTTACTTCTCTTCCTCGACGGTGACGAGGTGGGCCACCTTGCGCAGCATGCCCTGGAGTGCCTGGGAGTCCACCTGGATCACGCTCTGGTGCATCCGGCGGAGGCCGAGGCCGCGCACGGTCGCCCTCGTCTTCGGCTTCTCTCCGATGAGACCCTTCGTCAGGGTGATCTTGAGGTCGGACATCAGGACTCCGACGCCGAGTGGGCGCGCAGCGCCTCGGTCGACCGGTAGGCGGCGAGGACGGCGGGCGGGAAGATGTCGTCAGCGTGCTTGCCGCGCAGCTTCGCCACCTGGTCGGGACGTCGTTGCCTCCTCAACCCGTCCATCGTCGCCTTGGCGACGTTGATATGGGTCGGGCTCCCGAGCGACTTGGCAAGGACATCCTTGATGCCCGCCGCCTCGAGGATCTGACGGGTGGCGCCACCGGCGATGACCCCGGTACCGGGAGAGGCCGGCTTGAGCATGACCCGGGACGCGTCGTGCTCACCAACCACCTCGTGGATGAGGGTGTTGCCCGCCATCGGGATCAGCATCATGCGGGTCCGGGCGATGTCCATCGCCTTCTGGATCGCGGCTGGGACCTCGCTCGCCTTGGCGTAGCCGACCCCAACCCTCCCTTCACCGTCGCCAACGCAGGCGAGTGCGGTGAAGGAGAACCGACGGCCACCCTTGACGACCTTGGCGACCCTGTTGATGGTTATGACCCGCTCGTCGTAGGGCGAGTCCTGGTTTCTGTTCTGTCGTGCCATGACCAGCCCTTCCTAGAACTCGAGTCCTGCTTCGCGGGCGCTGTCGGCGAGAGCCTTGATACGGCCGTGGAACGGGAACCCGCCACGGTCGAAGACCACGGCCTCGATGCCCGCTTCCTTGGCTCGCTCTGCCACGAGCTTGCCCACCTCACTGGCCGTCTCGACCGTGAGGTTCTTGGCCCGAAGATCGCCTTCGAGGGACGAGGCGGCAGCAAGCGTGCGGCCGGTCCCATCGTCGATGACCTGGGCGTAGATGTACTTGTTGGACCGGAAGACCGCCAGCCGCGGTCGGGATGCGGTCCCGTTGACGCGCTTGCGGACCCGTGTGTGGCGGCGATGCCTGGCGACTGCCCTGGACTTCATCGCACACCTGCCTTGCCGGCCTTGCGACGGACCTGCTCGTCGGTGTACCGGATCCCTTTGCCCTTGTACGGCTCGGGCGGACGCACGGCCCGGATGTCGGCCGCGACCTGTCCGACCTGCTCCTTGTCGATCCCCGAGATGATGATCTTCGTCGGTTCCGGGACATCGATGGTCACACCGGCTGGTTGCTCGATGTTCACCGGGTGCGAGAAGCCGACGAGCAGCTCGAGCGTGGAGCCCTTCATCGAGGCGCGGTATCCGACGCCGACGATGGCGAGTTCCTTGCGGTAGCCGTCGGTGACGCCGAGCACCATGTTGTTGAGAAGGGCTCGGGAGAGACCGTGCAGGGCACGGGTCTGGCGTTGCTCATTCTCGCGGGTGACGGTGATGACGCCATCCTCGACCTCGAACCCGATGCGGTCGGTGAAGGTCCGGGTGAGTTCACCCTTGGGTCCCTTGACGGTCACGGTCTGGCCTTTGACGGAGAATTCGACCTTCTCCGGGATGGGTATGGGCGACTTGCCGATACGAGACATCACCACACCTCACAGACGACTTCGCCACCCAGGCGCCGGCGGCGCGCATCGCGGTCGGTCATGATCCCCTGGGACGTGGAGACGACCACGAGCCCGAGGCCACCCTGGGCGCGAGGCAATTCGGTGGACTTGCGATAGATGCGCCGACCGGGCTTGGAGACGCGGCGAATCCCGAGGATGGCGGGCTCGCCATGACCCCCGTAGCGGAGCTTGAGGACGAGCGTGTTGCCGACGCCGTTCTTCTTCACCTCGTAGCCATCGATGAAGCCTTCGGAGGCGAGGATCTTCGCGATGTTCTCCTTCACCTTCGACCCGGGCATCGACGTGGTGGCATGTTGGACGGCATTCGCGTTGCGAATGCGGGTCAGCATGTCTGCGATTGGATCAGTGTTCATGGGTTACAACGATGCCTTCTTGACTCCGGGCAGTTCGCCCCGCAATGCGAGCTCACGCACACAGATACGGCACATGCCGAACTGGCGGATGAACGCGCGCGGACGCCCACAACGACCACAGCGGCTGTAGCCACGGACCGCGTACTTGGGCTTGCGCTTTGCCTTGGCGATGAGGGATTTCTTTGCCATATGATCTTCTCCAGGGTCAGCCGGCAACCGGCTGCTTGCGGAACGGGAAGCCGAGCAACTCGAGCAGCCGACGGCCGCCCTCATCGTTGCCGGCGGATGTGCAAATCGTGATGTCCATTCCTCGGACGTTGCTCACCTTGTCGTAGTCGATCTCCGTGAAGATCAGCTGCTCGGTGACACCGAACGAGTAGTTGCCCCGGCCGTCGAAGGACTTGGGGTTGAGGCCTCGGAAGTCTCGGATCCGAGGGATGGCCACGGCGACGAGTCGGTCGTAGAACTCCCACATCCGGTCGCCCCGCATCGTCACCGATGCCCCGACAACCTGACCCTCACGGATCTTGAAGCCGGCGATCGACTTGCGAGCCCGGTTCACCTTGGGCCGCTGGCCCGTGATGAGGGAGAGCTCCTCGACCACCTGGTCGATGATGCCACGGTTGACGGTGGCTTCACCCATGCCGACGTTGACCGAGATCTTCGTGAGGCGGGGAACCTGCATGACGTTGTCGAGGCCGAGGTCGTCCCGCAGTTGGGGCGCCAGTTCCTCGGCGTACTTCGTCTTGAGACGGGGCGTCACAACGCACCTCCGCACTTGGCGCAGGTGCGGTGCTTCTCACCGTTCTTGTTGAATGCATGGGCGATGCGAGTGGGGCCGCACTTGTCGCACACGATCATGACGTTGGAGGCGTTGATCGGCATGTCCTTGTCGATGATCCCGCCCTGCATCTGCTGGCCGGCGGGGCGCTTGTGCTTCTTGGCGGTATTGACGTTCTCGACGATGATCCGGTTCTGCACCGGGTAGACCTTGACGATCCGGGACGTCTTTCCTTTGTCCTTCCCGGAAATGACCTTCACCTTGTCACCTTCGCGGAGTCGCATCTAGATCACCTCCGGGGCGAGTGAGACGATGCGCATGAACTTCCGCTCACGCAGCTCGCGGGCCACTGGGCCGAAGATGCGGGTTCCGCGGGGCTCACGGTTCGGGTTGATGAGCACGCAGGCGTTGTCGTCGAACCGAATGTAGGTCCCATCGGCACGACGGCTCTCCTTGGCGGTGCGCACGACGACGGCCTTCACGACCTCACCCTTCTTCACGTTGCCACCCGGCATCGCATCCTTGACGGTGGCGACGATGATGTCCCCGATCCCCGCGTAGCGACGCTTCGAACCGCCGAGGACGCGGATGCACAGCACCTCGCGGGCGCCACTGTTGTCTGCGACCTTGAGTCGGGATTCCTGCTGGATCATCGGGCACGCTCCAGGACCTCTTCGAGGCGCCACCGCTTCGTCTTGGAAAGCGGACGGGTCTCCACGATGCGGACAGTGTCACCCAAGCGGGCGGTGTTCTCCTCATCGTGGGCGTGCAGCTTCTTGTTCTGACGCACGACCTTGCCGTACTTCGGGTGCGCCCTCGACAGCTCGATCTCCACCGAGATCGTCTTGTCGCGGGCAGCCGACACGACGACGCCGACGCGTGCCTTGCGGAATGCGCGATCAGTGGTGTCGCTCATCGGGCACCTTCCTCTGCTAGTTCTCTCTCACGGGTGAGCGTCTTGATCCGGGCGATCTCCCTGCGGACCTCGCCGATCCGGGACGTATTCGTGAGCTGGTTGGTCGCGAGCTGGAATCGGAGGTTGAAGAGTTCGTCCTTCGCCTCGTCGAGGGCCCCTGCGAGTTCGCTCATCGACATGTCTCGAAGTTCCTTGGCCATGTCAGTCCTCCCGCCGAACGAATCGGGTACGAATCGGCAGCTTGTGGCCGGCCTTCCGCATCGCCTCTCGCGCCAGGTCCTCCGGCACGCCTGCAAGTTCGAACATGACACGACCCGGCTTGATGACGGCGACCCAGAACTCGGGTCCACCCTTGCCGGAACCCATGCGGGTCTCAGCCGGCTTCGCCGAGACTGGCTTGTCGGGGAAGACGTTGATCCACACCTTCCCGCCACGCTTGACGGTACGGGTGATCGCAACACGGGCGGACTCGATCTGCCGGGAGGTGATCCAACCCTGGGTCGTCGCCTGGAGGCCGTACTCGCCGAAGTTGACGGCAGTCCCGCCCTTGGCCGTGCCGCGGCGACGACCGCGATGAACGCGGCGCCACTTCACACGCTTGGGCATCAACATGGTCAGCTGTCTCCTTGGGTGTCCGCTTCAACTTCTGCCTCGGCGTCGGCAGGAGCGTCGGCCTCGGCAACGACGTCGTCGGACGCTGCGGGCGCAGCCAATTCCTCGGAAGTCACGTCTTCATCGCCTGAAGTGGACTCAACGACAGGTTCGTCGGGGGTCTCCACTTCGACCACGGGGGTCTCGGCCTCGGTGTCGAGATCAAGATCCTCGGTCTCCTCGCGGGAACGGCGGCGGCGGGATTCGGGTTCCTCGCCTGGGCGAGTCTCCTTCCGCTTGCCACCACCGGCCTCGATGATGCGGGGCATTCTATCGCCTTCCACGGCTTGTTCGGCACGGGACTTCGGCGAGGCCACGCGGCCCCGGCTCGGACCACCCGTTGCGAGGTCGGCCTCAGCCTGGATCTTGCGCTCACGCAGCGCTGCGCGGGCACCCACGACGTCGCCCTTGTAGACCCAGACCTTGACTCCGACCGCTCCGACGGTGGTGCGGGCCGTGGCCGTGCCGTAGTCGACATCAGCTCGGAGTGTGTGGAGGGGGACCCGGCCTTCGCGATACCACTCACGTCGGCCCATGTCGGCACCGCCGAGGCGGCCCTTGCACTCGACCCGCACGCCCTCGGCGCCGGCCTTCATGGCGGCCTGCACGGCACGCTTCATGGCCCGGCGAAAGGCAACACGGTTGGCGATCTGGTCGGCAATGCCTCGGGCAAGAATCGCAGCGTCGGTGTCGGCGTCCTTGATCTCGGTCACGTTCAACTTGACATTGAGGCCGCTCAGTTTCTCCAGGTCACCGCGGAGACGCTCGGCTTCGGTGCCGCGTCGGCCGATGACGACGCCGGGACGAGCCGTGAAGACCTCGACAACGATCTTGTCGCGCAGACGCTCGATCTCGATGCGAGAGAGCGCCCCGCGCTCGAGTTCGGCATTCAGGTAGTGACGGATCGCCGCGTCCTGGATGGCCAGCTTGGCGTAGTCCGTGTCGGAGTACCAGCGGGACTTCCAGTCGGTGACGATGCCGAGTCGGAAGGCGTAGGGGTGGGTTTTCTGACCCATGGTTACTCCTCCTCGCCGTTCGACACGACGATGGTGATGTGGCTCGTGCGCTTCAGGATCTGTGTGGCGCGGCCACGGGCCCGCGGCCGGAACCGCTTGATGGTCGGTCCTTCGTTGGCATACGCCTCAGCGACGAACAGCGCATCCTGGGGGATGGAGTGGTTCTCGAGTGCGTTGGCCACTGCGGAGGCGAGCACCTTCTTCACCGGTTCGGCAGCGCGCCGCTCGGTGAGTTCGAGGGCCACGAACGCCTCACCGACCGGGAGACCGCGCACGACGTCGAGGACGCTGCGCACCTTGGTGGGTGTCTGGCGGATGTAGCGGGCGTGGGCTGGGACCTTCATCGCCTCTTCACCGCCTTGTCCGCGTGGCCGCGGAACGTCCTGGTGGCCGCGAATTCGCCCAACTTGTGGCCGACCATCGACTCCGAGACGTACACGGGGATGTGTTTACGCCCGTCATGGACGGCAATGGTGTGCCCCACCATTTCGGGAATGATCGTGGAGCGTCGGCTCCACGTGCGGATCACTCGCTTCTGGCCGGATTCGTTGAGGTCTTCGACCTTCTTCAGGAGATGATCGTCGACGAAGGGACCCTTCTTCAAGCTACGTGCCACGGCTCACCTCCTACCCTTCTTGGTTCTGCGACGGACGATGTCCTGGTCGCTGTATTTCTTCTTCTTGCGGGAGCGAGCCTCGGGCTTGCCCCACGGGCTCACCGGGTGACGTCCACCCGAGGTCCGGCCCTCACCACCACCGAGGGGGTGATCGACCGGGTTCATCGCCACGCCGCGGGACTGGGGGCGGACGCCCTTCCAGCGGTTGCGGCCGGCCTTCCCGATCTTGACGAGCTCGGCTTCGGTGTTCCCGACCTGGCCGAGGGTCGCCCGACAGTCGAGGGCGACGGTCCGCATCTCACCCGAGGGGAGGCGAAGCAGCGCCTTGTTGTTCTCCTTGGACATCAGCTGGACGCTGGCACCGGCGGAGCGGGCGAGCTTCGCTCCTCCACCGGGCCGGAGTTCGATCGCATGCACGGTCGAACCGGCAGGGATGTTCCTCAGCGGGAGGGCGTTGCCGGGGCGGATGTCCGCCTTGGATCCGGACTCGAGCAGGTCGCCGACCGCCACCCCGATGGGAGCCAGGATGTACCGCTTCTCACCATCCACGTAGTGCAGGAGGGCGATCCGGGCATTCCGGTTGGGGTCGTACTCGATCGCCACCACCTTGGCGGGGACACCGTCCTTCGTGCGACGGAAGTCGACGATGCGATACCGCTGCTTGTGACCACCGCCGCGGTGACGCGAGGTGATCCGGCCGTTGTTGTTGCGGCCACTGGAGCGGGTCTTCTTGTCGAGCAGGGTCTTCTCCGGTTCCGTCTTGGTGATCTCCGCGAAGTCGGAGACCGTCTGGAACCGGGTGCCTGGTGATGTTGGTTTGCGCTTCTGAATTGCCATGGCTACACCCCGAAAATGTCGATCGAATTGCCAGCAGCGAGCTTCACCATGGCGTATTTCTCGTTCTTGCGTCGACCCGTCTTCCAAGCGGTCCGCTTGACCTTGCCGCGCCGGTTGGCGGTGTTCACGCGCTCCACCTTCACGTCGAAGATGGCAGCGACGGCATGGCCGATCTCGATCTTGTGGGCCCGAGGATCGACCAGGAAGGTGTAGACGTTGTCCTTCTCGATGGCGTCATAGGACTTCTCCGAGACGACCGGGGCGAGCACGATGTCGCGTGGATCCTTCATCACTCCTCCTCCTCGGTGGTCGGCGAATCGTCGACGGCTTCCTTGACGAAGTCCTCCGAACTCGCCACGTAGGCAGCCGATCCCTCGGTGGCCCCGAGCGTGGCGGAGGTGAAGACCACCGTCGATGCCCACAGCACGTCATAGGTCGTGACCTGGCCGGGCTCGATGGTGATGATTTCGGGAAGATTGTGCAGTGCCTTGGCGACCACGGCATCGCCGCGGCCGAGGACCACGAGGGTCTTGCCTGAGATCCCCATCGCCGCGAGCAGCGACACGGCTTGCTTGGTCTTGGGCTCCACCCAGTCGAACGAGTCGACGACCTTGATGGCGGACTCGCTCGCCCGCGCGCTCAGCGCGCTCCTGAGGGCGGCAGCCTTCATCTTCTTGGGTGTGCGCTGGGAGTAGTCGCGGGGCTTGGGCCCGTGGGCAACCCCGCCCTTGCGCATGCTCGGCTCGCGGAGTGACCCGTGGCGGGAACGTCCGAGACCCTTCTGGGACCACGGCTTGGCGCCGCCACCGCGACGTTCGCCGCGGGTCTTGGTGCTGTGGGTACCGGCCCGGGCACCGGCCAACTGCGCGGTGACCACCTGGTGCATGAGGGCGATGTTCGGTGTGAGACCGAAGACCTCCGCCCCCAGGGCGACCTCGCCTTTGCGGGTGCCGGTGGAGTCGTACAGGGGAGCTGTGATGTCAGCCACGTGCCTTCACCGCCTCTCGAACGAGGACGACGGCGCCCTTGGGACCGGGCACCGCACCGCCGAGGAGCAGGAGGTTGCGCTCGACATCCACCTCGACAACCGTCAGGTTCATCGCGGTCGTCGGCTCGCCGCCCATCTGGCCAGCCATCCGCATGCCCTTGAACACGCGGGCGGGGGTGGCGCAGGCGCCGATCGAGCCCGGGGCCCGGTGCACGCGGTGGGCGCCGTGACTGGCGCCCTGGCCCTTGAAGTTGTGTCGCTTCATGACGCCCTGGAAGCCCTTGCCCTTGGACACTCCCGAGACGTCGGCCTTCTGGCCCTTCTCGAAGATGTCGGCGATCGAGATCTCCTGGCCCAACTCGTAGATGGTCGGGTCGTCGACGCGCACCTCGACGAGGTGCTTGTGGGCGTTGAGGCCCGCCTTGGCATAGTGACCGGCAGTCGGCTGGTTGGCGCTGTTCGCCTTCGCCTCGCGGTAGGCGATCTGGATGGCCCCGTAGCCGTCGTGTTCCTTCGTCTTGATCTGGACGACTTTGACCGGACCGGCCTTGACGACGGTGACAGGGATGGCCTGTGCGGTCTCGCTGTCGAAGACCTGGGTCATGCCCAGCTTCTCTCCGAGGATTGCTCTCATAGCTTGATCTCCACGTCGACACCCGCGGGGAGGTCGAGTCGCATGAGCGAGTCGACGGTCTTGGGGGTCGGGTCGATGATGTCGATGAGACGCTTGTGGATCCGGAGTTCGAAGTGCTCGCGGGACGTCTTGTCCACATGGGGACCGCGGATGACGCAGTACCGATGGACATCGGTCGGGAGCGGCACCGGCCCCTTGATCTTGGCGTTGCTCCGGATCACGGTCTCCGCGATCTTGCGAGCCGACTCGTCCACGACGTGGTGGTCGTAGGCCTTGAGCCGGATCCGGATCTTCGCTTCTTTCTCTGCCATGTGTGTTCTCTTTTCTCGTAGCTCGTGCGCTACTTGAGGATCTTGGTGACGCGGCCGGCACCAACCGTGCGGCCACCCTCACGAATCGCGAACCGCTGCCCCTCATCCATCGCAATCGGCTGAATCAGGCTCACCGTGATCTCCACATTGTCACCAGGCATCACCATCTCAGTCCCCGACGGCAACGTCACCGCACCCGTCACATCCGTCGTCCGGAAATAGAACTGCGGGCGATACCCCGTAAAGAACGGGTTATGACGCCCACCCTCATCCCGAGTCAACACATACAACTGGGCCTCGAACTCGGTATGAGGAGTAATGCTCCCCGGCTTGGCCAACACCTGGCCACGCTCCACCTCATCCTTGCCCACACCCCGCAACAAGATCCCCACATTGTCCCCAGCCCGACCCTCATCCAACAACTTGCGGAACATCTCAATCCCCGTGGCAACCGACTTACGAGTCGCCTCATGGATCCCCACAATCTCAACTTCCTCATTCACATGCAACACGCCAGTCTCAATCCGACCCGTCACCACCGTCCCCCGACCCGTGATCGAAAACACATCCTCGATCGCCATCAAGAACGGCTTGTCCGTGTCCCTGGGCGGCTCAGCAATATACGAATCAACCGCCTCCATCAACTCGACAATCGACGCCTTCCCAGAAGCATCACCCTCCATCGCCGCCAACGCACTCCCACGAATCACAGGAATGTTGTCCCCATCAAACTCGTAATACGTCAACAGCTCCCGCACCTCAAGCTCGACCAAATCCAACAACTCCTCGTCGTCGACCATGTCCACCTTGTTCAAAAACACCACAATGTTCGGCACCCCCACCTGACGAGCCAACAACACGTGCTCCCTCGTCTGGGGCATCGGACCATCAGCCGCCGACACCACCAAAATCGCCCCATCAATCTGAGCAGCACCCGTAATCATGTTCTTGATGTAATCAGCATGCCCCGGCATATCCACATGCGCGTAATGACGATTCGCCGTCTCATACTCCACATGCGCAATCGAGATCGTGATCCCACGCTCCCGCTCCTCCGGCGCCTTATCAATATCAGCAAACGCCGTCGCCTTCCCACCAAACGACTCCGACATCACCGACGTAATCGCCGCCGTCAACGTCGTCTTCCCATGATCAATATGACCCATCGTCCCCACATTCACATGCGGCTTCGAACGCTCAAACTTCGCCTTACCCATGACCTACTCCTGTCTTCCTGATTCCACGGGCCTCAGCCCTTGACCTTTGCGACGATCTCCTCGGCCAGGGAGTCCGGGACGTCCTGGTACGAGTGGAACTGCATCGAATAGTTGGCCCGGCCCTGCGTCCGGCCACGAAGGTCCGTCGCGTAGCCGAACATCTCCGAGAGGGGAACGAGGGCCTTGATGACCCGGGCCCCGGCCCTCGTGTTCATCCCCTCCACCCGGCCACGACGCGAGTTGAGGTCACCGATCACATCACCCATGTAGTCCTCGGGCGTCGTGACCTCCACTTCCATGACGGGCTCGAGGAGCTTGATCCCGGCCCTGCGCGCGGCTTCCTGGAGGGCCATCGAACCGGCGATCCGGAACGCCATCTCGTTCGAGTCGACGTCGTGGTACGAGCCGTCGACGAGGACTGCCCGGATGTCGACCAGTGGGTAGCCGGCGAGGACGCCTTGGCCGAGGGCACCTTCGATGCCCTTGGCAATGGCAGGTATGTATTCGCGGGGGATGCGGCCACCGGTGATCTGGTCGACGAACTCGAATCCGCCGCCCGGCTCCGTGGGCTCGAGGTCGATGACCGCGTGACCGTATTGGCCGCGACCGCCCGACTGCTTGACGTACTTGCCCTCGATCTTCTGGACGGGCTTCTTGATGGTCTCGCGGTATGCCACCTGGGGGCGGCCGACGTTGGCCTCGACCTTGAACTCGCGCTTGAGACGGTCGACGATGATGTCGAGGTGGAGCTCTCCCATGCCGGCGATGATCGTCTGGCCGGTCTCCTCGTCCGTACGGACGGTGAACGTGGGATCTTCCTTGGCGAGGCGCTGCAGGCCTTCGGAGAGCTTCTCCTCGTCCGACTTCGTCTTCGGCTCGATCGCGACGCTGATGACGGGGTCGGGGAAGGTCATCGACTCCAGCTGGATGGGGTTGGAGGAGTCGGCGAGGGTGTCGCCGGTCCTCGTGTCCTTGAGACCGACGCACGCGACGATGTCACCGGCGTAGATCTCCTTGACCTCTTCGCGGTCATTGGCATGCATCCGGAGGATGCGGCCAAGGCGCTCACGGTTGCCCGACGTGGTGTTGAGGACCTGGTCGCCCTGGTTGGCCTTCCCCGAGTAGACCCGGAAGTAGGTGAGGTTGCCGACGTGGGGATCGGACATGATCTTGAAGGCGATGGCCGAGAAGGGCTCGGAGTCCAGGGGTTCGCGGGACATCGCGACCTCTTCATGTCCGGGCTTGAAGCCGGTCATGGCACCGACGTCCACCGGGCTGGGGAGGTAGCGAATCACGGCATCGAGGAGGAGTTGGACACCCTTGTTCTTGAAGGCAGACCCACAGAACGTCGGGACGAAGAGCTGGTTGATGGTCCCAGCGCGGATGCCGCGATGGATCTGCTCCACGGTCAGGGTGCCATGTTCGAAGAAGATCTCGAGGAGCTCCTCATCGGCCTCGGCCGCTTTCTCGACGAGGATGGCGTGATACTCATCCGCCTTCTCCTGGAGATCGGCCGGGATCGTGTCGAGGATCTCCCAGTCCTTGCCGTCATCGGCCTTCCACAGGTGGGTCTTCATGGTGACGAGGTCGACCAGACCCACGAAGTCGGCCTCGGAGCCGATCGGAAGCTGCATGACGACCGGGTCGGCGCTGAGGCGATCCTTGATCGAGTCGATATCGAACCAGAAATCGGCACCGGTCCGGTCGAGCTTGTTGATGAAGCACATGCGGGGAACGCCGTACTTGTCGGCCTGGCGCCACACGGTCTCGGATTGGGGCTCGACGCCCGCCACGCCGTCGAACACCGCCACGGCACCGTCGAGGACCCGGAGCGAGCGCTCGACCTCCACCGTGAAATCGACGTGACCCGGGGTGTCGATGATCTGGATCATGTACTTGTCGTCGGGGTTCTCGCCCTTCGACCCGCCCAGGTTCCAGAAGGCGGTGGTGGCGGCGGAGGTGATGGTGATACCACGCTCCTGCTCCTGCTCCATCCAGTCCATGGTGGCTGCGCCCTCGTGGACTTCGCCGATCTTGTAGGTGCGACCGGTGTAATAGAGAATGCGCTCGGTGAGGGTCGTCTTGCCCGCATCGATATGAGCCATGATCCCGATGTTCCGCATCTTTTCGAGCGGATGCTGCCTGGACATGCGTTGCGTATCTCCTGTGAGTTCTTTACGTTCGGTCGCTATGGACTTGTGAGGGCTACCGCTGGGCTACCAGCGATAGTGGGCGAAAGCCCGGTTCGATTCAGCCATCTTGTGGATGTCCTCGCGGCGTTTCACTGCCGAACCGGTCCGGTTGTTCGCATCGAGGATTTCGTTGGCGAGACGCTGGGCCATGGTGGGCTCCCTGCGCTTGCGGGAGAAGCTGACGAGCCAGCGGATCGCGAGGGTGTTGGAGCGACGAGGGGCCACTTCGATCGGGACCTGGTAGGACGAACCGCCGACCCGGCGGGAACGTACCTCGACCGAGGGGCGGATGTTGTCCATGGCCCGCTTGAGCACCGTGAGGGGGTCCTGGCCGGTGCGCTTCTCGACTATTTCGAGGGCTCCGTACACGATCTTGCGGGCGGTCTCCTTCTTGCCGTCGAGGAGGATCTGGTTCGTGATCTGGCTGACCAGCACAGAGCCGTAGATCGGGTCGGCAGCGATCTTGCGCTTGGGGGCGGGGCCACGACGTGACATCAGGACTTCTTTGCGCCGTAGCGGGAGCGAGCCTGCTTGCGGTTCTTGACACCGGAAGCATCGAGGGCACCGCGCACGATCTTGTAGCGGACACCCGGGAGGTCCTTCACACGGCCGCCACGAACGAGGACGATGCTGTGCTCCTGGAGGTTGTGACCCTCCCCGGGAATGTAGGCCGTGACCTCGATACCCGAGGTGAGACGGACGCGGCAGACCTTGCGCAGCGCGGAGTTCGGCTTCTTCGGCGTGACCGTGTAGACGCGGGTGCACACACCCCGTCGCTGCGGCGAACCGGCGAGGCCGGGGGTCCGCTCCTTGTTCGGCTTGGGCTTGCGGCCCTGACGAACGAGCTGCTGAATGGTCGGCATTGCTCTCCTACTGCGTATTGATCTTCGACCCGGGGCAGCGCAGGCACAAGAAGGGCCAGAGCCACCACATCGGGGTTCCTGCGACCACCCACCCCAAGAGGGGCATCGAGCCGCCATTTCATGCTGGCTCACTCCGGGAGGAGCGCAACACAAGACCGGTCCACTGGACCGGGGCCGGAAGTATACGCGCGTGCCCGATTGCTATGCAAAGTCCCGAGTCCCAAGTCCCAAGTCCCAAGAAGCGTCCAATCGTCGAGCGTCGAGGTACGAGGTACGAGGTACGAGAGTGCTCCGTCCGTCGTCCTTCGTCCGCTTCACCGCAGCCCGTTGAAGGCCATCAGCACGATGAAGAACGCGATGAAGTACTCCCCCTGCAGGAAGAACCAGCCGGCGGCACCAAGTCCGATCACGATCGAGAGACGATTCACGAGGGGGATGGCACGCTTGGCGGGCATTCGCTGCAGAAGGAACGTCGCCAGCATGTGGTAGCCGTCGAGGCCCCTGATCGGGAGGTAGTTGAAGAGCGACCACACCATCCCGACGTACACGACGACGGCGAGGGCAAAGCCACCGAGACCGCCGATCAGGTAGGCGTCGCTCGGGAACGCGAACGGGTTCCTGTCGAACACGGATGCCATCGTCACACCCAGCAGGCCGGTCCTACCGAGCCAGAACACCACGAAGGCGATGAGGAGCTGGAGCGCAGATCCCGACGCGGCCACCACGAATCGGCGTCGATCGGGCATCGGTGTCTCCTCTGCCCACTGGGTGAAGCCGCCGAACGCCCAAATGGTGATGGTCGGTTCGCCGCCGTATCGCCGGACCATTACCGCGTGGCCGAGCTCATGGGTGAGGACCGCCACCACGATCGCCAGCGTCCACGTGCCACCGATCGTCAGCGCCAGCAGGTACTCGCCCTCGGTCACGAACTGCATGCCCACGAGCAAGCCGATGATGACCACCGAGAACTTGATGATCACGGGGTAGGGGCCGAGCCGGAAGCGCATGGGGCGACGGTAGGCGCAGCAAGGGGGTAGCGGACAGAGCACGGAGACCGAGGGAGACACAGGAAGAACGGAGAACGGAGAACGGAGCAAGCACGAGGGACCAAGGACGCGCTCCAGCGAGCGCTACGAACCCGGCGGGGACCTGGCCGGTCTGTCCCCCCGGCGACACCCGGGGGGAAGGTCCCTGCGCCGGAGCGAAGCGAAGGCGGAGGTAGGGGGGCGAGCAACCCGACGGAGCCTTCGCTCCGAACCCACACCCCCCTACCCCACCGCCTTTGGCTGGCCAATCTCTCGCTTGGATGTGCCTCCTGTCAGTTCGCTCCGCTCCCTACCCCACTGGCGGGGGACAGACCCAGACCTCGGACGGGGCCAGGGCCCTCGTACCTCGTACCTCACTCCTCGACGCTCGACGCTTTTCGCTAGCGTGCCGCGATGCGCATCACCTATGCCACGCTCTCGGCCGACAACACGGAACTCAACGCCGCGTACGACCGGGCGGTGGCCCAAGTCCGACAACATCTCGGCGGGGAAGTGCTCCCCGTCATCAACGGTGGGGAGCGAGAGGTCGAGTCCACCTGGCACGAAGACTCACCAGTCGACAGTTCGCTCACCGTCTCGCGGGTGGGCCGCGCCAGTGACGAGGATGTCACCGATGCGGTCGGAGCCGCCCAGGAGGCCCAGCCGGCCTGGGCACGAATCCCGTGGCAGGAACGTCGGGAGATCCTCCTCGGAGCCGCCGACGCCATCTCCGGTGAGGTGGCCACCCTCTCCGCGCTCCTCGCCTTCGAGACCGGGAAGAACCGCCTGGAGGCGCTGGGAGAGGTCGAAGAAGCCGCTGAGTTCTTCCGCTACTACGGCCGAATGATGACCGAGCATGATGGGTTCCACACCCCACTCAGTCAGCTGTCGAGCCAGGAACACAACCAGTCCGTGCTCAAGCCGGTCGGGGTGTGGGGCGTGATAGCTCCCTTCAACTACCCGATGGCCCTCACCACCGGCCCCACGGCCGCCGCTCTCCTCGCCGGCAACACCGTGGTCCTCAAACCCTCCGACCGAGGAGCGGCAATGGCCCGGGAGTTGGTTCGCATCCTGCACGACGCCGGAGTGCCACCCGGGGCGGTCAACCTGATCCCGGGCGGCGACGTGGTCGGCGCAGCCCTCGTCTCCAATGATGGGGTGGACGGGCTCACCTTCACCGGCTCGCACGACGTCGGGATGCGGATCCTCAAAGGCTTCTCCCGGGCGTTTGCCAAGCCGACGATCTGTGAGATGGGGGGCAAGAACCCAACCATTGTGAGTGCCACAGCCGACCTGGATCTCGCGGCGCGCGGTGTGAGCCGGTCGGCCTTCGGGTTCTCAGGCCAGAAATGCTCGGCCTGTTCACGGGTGCTCGTAGCCGGCGAGGTGTACGACCAGTTCGTGGAGCGTCTCATCGGGGCGACGGCATCACTCACCGTCGGAGACCCTTTCTCGGTCGAGACCTTCATGGGTCCGATCGTCGACGACCGCGCCGTGGATCGATTCGATCGCGTTGTCGCGCAGGCAGCCGACGAGGGTGAGGTCCTCCACGGAGGGCACCGCCTCACCGAGGGTGCCCTCGGCCGGGGGCGATACGTCGAACCGACGATCGCCACCGTTCCCCGGCCATCATTGTTGTGGAAGGAGGAGCTCTTTCTCCCGTTCCTCCTGGTCGACCGGGTCACCGGCGTGGAGGAAGGACTCCGACTCGCCAACGACACCCACCTGGGCCTGACCGCCGGGTTCTTCGGCAACGAGGTCGACGAGTTCTTGTCCGGGATCGAGGCCGGGTGCGTCTACGTCAACCGGGCATCGGGAGCCACCACCGGGGCATGGCCCGACATCCAGTCCTTTGGCGGGTGGAAGGGATCGGGAACGACCGGGCGGGGTGGGGGCGGGCCGCACTACCTCCAGCAGTACATGCGCGAGCAGTCGCACACGATCGTCAGCCCGGACTGATGTCGCACGTCCTGCGCAGGAGCAACGATCCATCGCTTCCTGTCGCCGTCCGGGCCGAGGGTGTGTGGATCGAGGACGACGCCGGGAATCGTTACCTCGACGGTGCCTCCGGCGCTGTGGCGGTCAACATTGGCCATGGCGACCCGGTGGTTGCCGCCGCGGCAGCCGCCCAGGCCGAACGGCTCACCTACGTGCACGCAACCGAATTCACCTCGGACGTCGTCGAGGCGTATGCCGCCGACCTCGCTCCCCTGCTGCCCGTCGCCGACGCGCGGGTCTTCCCGGTCTCAGGCGGGTCCGAAGCCGTCGAGACCGCCCAGAAGCTCGCACGGAGCTACCACCTTGCGGGCGGGGAGGACCGCGACGTCGTGATCGCTCGAGCAGCCTCCTACCACGGGTCGACGCGAGGAGCACTCGATGCGTCCGATCGCCCATCCCTGCAAACGCCGTTCGCTTCCTGGCTCGGCTCCACGGTCAGGGTCCCGGCAGTGAGTGAATTGCGCTGCCCCAACCCCACCCACCCGGTGGGGTGCGGGCGGTGGCACGCTGATCGTCTTGAGGAGCGGATCGAGGAGGTCGGGCCTGGGAGGGTCGCCGCATTCCTTGCTGAGTCCATCGGTGGGGCGACCAGCGCAGCCTCGGTGCCCCCTGATGACTACTGGCCCGCCATCCGGGAGGTCTGCGACCGCCACGGCGTCCTGCTCATCGCCGACGAGGTGATGTGTGGCTTCGGCCGGACCGGGACCTGGTTCGGGTTGGACCACTGGGACGTCGCCGCTGACATCGTGGTCGCTGCCAAGGGCGCCTCCTCCGGCTATTGGCCCATCGGCCTGTGCGCCGCCTCCGGTGAGGTGGCCGATCGGGTCTCCGGGAGGTTCATGCATGGCCTCACCTGGTCGCATCACCCCGTGGGCGCTGCGGTCTGCCACGCGGTGCTCCGTCGCATCATCGAACAGGACCTCGTCGCCCGGGCGGGCATGATGGGAGATCGGCTCGCTCAACTGCTCGCGGACTCGCTTGCTGGTCATCCCGCAGTGGGCGACATCCGGGGTCGCGGACTCCTCCTCGGCGTCGAGTTCGTCGCTGACCGCGACACCCTGGAGCCCTACCCCCTGTCGCGCGGGGTCGCGTCGACGGTCGTGGCCGAGGCCAAGCGTCGTGGCCTGCTGCTGTACTCGTCGGCCGGGTTCATCGGGGGCTCGGCCGGGGACGCGGTACTGGTGGCGCCACCCCTCACCGTCTCTGATGACGAGTGCCACACGATCGTCGAACGCCTGTCGGCGGCCGTCAACGCAGTACTCAGCTAGCCGCGGATCGCGGCACGGCACCCGTCAGCCCGGCATCAACGGTCCCCCTCCATGACTCCCCGAACCGTGTCCCCACGGGACGGCTTCAGTCCGACTCGTCATGCTCCTCAACGTCGGCCACGACCTTCCCGCCGTTGCAGTCGGCGTGGATGCGGGACTCCCACTTCTTCTCATTCTCGAACTTGAGCTCCACCTCGCCTGGCCCGCCGTGTTCGAGGTCCGGCTTGAAGCCTTCCGAGGGGGCGTACCAGTCGAGTGAGATCACATCGCCCGAGCACGAGATCCCGGCCGACCCGCCGATGGTCGCGACGACCGTGGAGTCCGAACTCGGGGCAGCAACGGTGGTGCTCGTGGCGACGGAGGGCGCGGGCGCCGTCGTCGTCGGCGACGTCGATCCGAGCGTGGATGGAACGGTTGACGGCACGCTCGTCTCGACCTCTCCCGCGCTCGAAGAGGGGGATGAAGGGCTCGGTGCCGATCCCGGCGCCGAGCCGAGCACCGTCGAGGAAGGCACCGGGGCGGCGATGGTCCCCAACACCTGTGGCCCGGTGCGAAGGTCGCCGGCCACGAACGAGACGGCTGCGAACGCCAGGAGAGTTGCTACCAAGGTGGCCGCGGCCCACGCGGCGAAGAATCCAGCCCTGCTCATACCGCCACCGTAGGCATTCGAACCCTGCCGCCTCCCCATGCCATGGTTAACCGTTCCCTAAGTCAGCCGGGGAAGGCTGAACAGCCGCCACCGCAGCGATAGCCTCGCACCATGCCAGCTGTACTCGTCATCGAGGATGACCAACGGATACGCCAGGCGGTCGCCAACCGCCTCTCGGAAGCCGGGCACGCGGTGGCGACCGCTCCCACCGCCTTCGCGGGCCTCGAGATGCTGATGGCCGACGGAGCCGACGTTGTCATCCTCGACCTCGGACTCCCCGACCTCGACGGGGCCGAACTGCTGCGCATGATCCGGGCTACCTCGAAGGTACCGATCATCATCGCCACCGCCCGTGACGACGATGGCGAGATCATCCGTCTCCTCGATGCCGGCGCGGACGACTACGTGGTCAAGCCGTACACGGCCGCACAACTCGAAGCCCGGATTCGAGCAGTGCTCCGCAGAACCGGGTCGGATGGCCGTCCCGAGGTTCTCAGCATCGCCGACCTCCTCATCGACGCCAACTCCCGCGAGGCGCGCCTCCACGGTGAGGCCCTCGACCTCACTCGGAAGGAGTTCGACCTCCTCCTCCACCTCGCCCGCAACGCCGGCACCGTTGTCGAGCGAAGGGAGCTGTTCGCCGAGGTCTGGCGCCAGCCCTATGGGGGTTCCGACAAGACGCTCGACGTGCACCTCTCCTGGCTCCGGAAGAAGCTCGGGGAGACCGCAACGTCGCCTCGCTACCTGCACACCGTTCGAGGCGTCGGCGTGAAACTCGTGGATCCCACCACGTGAGACGACAACTCGTCACAGTCGCTCTCGCGGTGACGACGATGGTCGTGATTGCGTTCGCCCTCCCGCTCGGCGTGACGGTCGCGCGACTCGCTGACAACCTCGCAGCCCAGGAGGCGGAGGACGCCGCCGGGCAGCTGGCGCGGGCAGTGGGCACGCTGCTCCAGGACCGCGATGTGGAGTCACTCGGCCGCTTCGTCGGGGATGACGGCATCGCCCTGCGGGCCGTCTATCTCCTCGACGACGTGGTCGGAGAGCCGATCGAGCACGCCTCGATCTCCGAGTCGCTGGAATCGGCATGGTCGGGGCAGGGGGTGACGGCCACCGACGCACACAGTCACCTCGCCCTCTTCCCCGTGTTCACCGACCAGCCGACCCCGGTGGCGATCGCAGCGGCCGCCGTGCCTCGGGCCACTTCGACCGGGCCGGTTCGAATCGCCTGGGCAATCCTCGTGGGGCTGAGCCTCGCCATGGTCGGCCTGGCGGTGTTCCTCGCCGACCGCCTCGGCCGCCAGCTCGTGCGACCTGTCGAAGCCCTCGCCGAGGGGGCGCGACGCCTCGCGGCCGGGGACCTCGATACCACGGTCCCCATTGAGGGCCCCCCGGAGGTGCGGGAGACCGCCGCCGTGTTCAACCGGCTCGGGCAACGAATCCGGGATCTCCTCCAGGACGAACGGGAGAGCATCGCCGACCTCTCCCACCGACTGCGGACGCCGCTCACCGCCCTTCGGCTCGAGATGGACGGGCGCGCGGCGGCGTCGATCGTGGATGAGCTGGCAGCCAGTGTCGACGACATCATCCACGAGGCCCGTGCGCCCCAGCGGCGCCACCTGTCGAGCAGAGTCGACGTGGCCGACCTCATCCGCCGGCGAACAGCGTTCTGGGGCGCGCTCGCCGAGGACGAGGGTCGTGACGTCCAACTCGACCTGCTCCCCGGGGAGTCGATCATCGAGGTGAACCCGACCGAGTATGGAGCCGCGTTCGACGCGCTCGTCGAGAACGTGTTCTCGCATACCCCTCCCGGAACGCCCTACCGTGTCACGCTCCGACACGTCGCGCAGACGAGCACGCTCGTCGTGGAGGACGGTGGCCCGGGCATCGGCGTCGGGCACGACGTCCTGGCCCGCGGCAGCTCCACGGTCGGTTCGACGGGCCTCGGCCTGGACATCTGTGTCCGTCTGGCCCGGGTCAACGGTGGCAGTTTCGACATCGTGCCCTCCTCCCTGGGCGGAGCCGGATTCCGCCTCGAACTGCCTGCCTGAGGCAACCCGGGTATCGCCCGCGTTGGGCTCCGTTCGGCATTCGCGCTTTACGGACGCTGGTAGTGGTCATAGGCTGCCTCTCCGACCACTGGGAGCGTCAGGGCATGGCAGATGTAGGACTACTGAGAGAAGCACGACGACAGAGGAGACTCTTCTGGCTGTCGGTGCCCTTGCTCACCATCGCCTCCTGGATGTGGTGGAGAGTCCTGACCGACCAGACGATCTTCCCGCGCTTCGACCTCGGTGACGACGTCATGTTCTGGCTGCCGGGGATCCTCATCATCCTCCTCCTGGCAATCGTGTTGGTCGGCCCAATGCTGGCCAACGGGCGCTCACCCCACATCCTCATCCCACCCGAACTGATCGATGTCGACTTCGAGAAGGTACGCGGCCTCGACAAGGTCCGAGCCGAGGTCGAGCACACCCTCCAGGTCCTTCAGGACCACGAGGTGTATCGAAACCAGATGGGAGGCACACCCCGCCGCGGCATCCTGTTCGAAGGCCCCCCGGGCACCGGCAAGACCCACATGGCCAAGGCGATGGCGAGCGAGGCCGGGGTTCCGTTCCTCTTCGTGTCCGCCACCTCCTTCCAGAGCATGTGGTACGGCATGACCGCTCGCAAGATCCGGGCCTTCTTCCGGACCCTCAGGCAGGAAGCGCGGGATTCGGGCGGGGTCATCGGGTTCATCGAGGAGATCGACGCGATCGGCATGGCGCGGGGCGGAGTGTCACAGTCCGTATCCGTCAGGGCCGGTTCCTCGGTGTCGCCGATGGTGAACCAGGGGACGGGAGGCGTGGTCAACGAACTGCTCATCCAGATGCAGAGCTTCGATGATCCACTGCGGGGCGACAAGGTCAAGGCGTGGTTCCGGGCGAAGGTCAATCTGTTCCTGCCTGCGCATTCGCAGCTCAGGTCGCCGGTCCCCAAGTACTCGAACCTCCTCCTCATCGCTGCCACCAACCGGGCAGCCGACCTGGACCCGGCCCTGATGCGACCGGGCCGGTTCGACAGGGTCTTCCACTTCGGCCTTCCGGGGCACACCGCCCGACGGGACCTCATCGAGTACTTCCTCTCGACCAAGGCGCACGTGGAGGAAGCCGGGAGCGAGTCCGTGCACCGCGAGATCGCGTCGGCCACCCTCGGCTACACGCCGGCCATGCTCGAACGACTCTTCGACGAGGCCCTCCTCATCGCCCTCCGAGATGGCCGAACCGCACTCACGCGTGAGGATGTACGCAAAGCTCGTTTCGAGATCGAGTTGGGCCTGCCGGAGGAGCAGGACTCACCCGACCATGAACTCGAGACCATCGCCACCCATGAGGCCGGCCATGCAACCGTCGCCTACCTGGTGGGCAAGGGACGCAAGCTCGAGGTGCTCTCGATCGTCAAGCGCCGAGAGGCCCTCGGGTTCCTTGCTCATCGGCTCAACGAGGAGCGCCACACCCAGAAGCGGAGCGAGATGGAAGTCATGATCCAGATCGCGATGGGCGGCATGGTCGCCGAGGAGATCTACTTCGGCGAATCGGGATCGGGGCCCGCTGGTGACCTGACCGCAGCCACCTCGGCCGCAGTGGAGATGGTCGGCTCGATGGGCCTCGGAGGATCGCTCATCTCGTTCCGGGCGCTCGATCCGGGGGCCTTCGGCGGCAACCTCGTCGCCCAGGTGCTGGCCGACAACCACGGGCGCCGAGCGGTCGAGGACATCCTCAGCGACCAGAAACAGCGGACGACCCGTCTCCTCGGCGCCAACCGACACATCCTCGAAGCGCTCAGGGACGCCCTCCTCGAACGCCGAGAACTCGTCGACCACGAGATCCTCGACGTGATCCATGCAGCCGAGAGCCGCCGCCTCACGAGCAGCGCCAACTCCAACTGAGCTGTCCCGGCGTGGGTTGGAAGCGGAAGGAACGTCCCAACCGACCGTAGGCTGGGACCCATGGCGCGTCTCGTCTGTGCGTTCTGTTCACAACCAGAGGAAGCGGTCCATCACCTCGTACGCGGACCGCGTGGGATCGCCATCTGCGATTCGTGCATCGGTATCGCGGCGGATGCCGCCCGCCAGGACCTCGACTTCGCCGGCGACGCACTCCTGCACGACATCGGCCTCCTCTGTACGAACGACCGCTACGTCGAAGGGGTCCTCGGGTCAATCCCCGACGGTTCGGTCGCGATCCGGGACGGGGTGGTCCGCTGGGCGGGGCCTGCGCGCTCCATGCCCGGGAAGTACCGCTCGCTCCCCGCGCTCGACTGCGGTGGGCGGGTCGTCATCCCCGGGTTCACCGATGCGACCACCGCAGCGGCCGATGACACCCGATGGACCCGCATGCTGCGCGAAGGCACCACCACCGCAGCCGTTCGTTCCAACCCCGACCCCGACCTCGCACCTGTCCTGCTGACGGCTCCGCTGGCGCTCGGGTCCCTCCTGCGGGCGTTGCCGGATGAGGAATGGCCCATCCCGTGGCAGACCGTGGCTCGACCCGGCGATGGGCCCGCTGACTGGATCGACCTCTGCGGTGTCGCGGACCCGGTCCAGGCGTTCGAAACAGCCGAGTCGCTCGACCCCCGCGGCTACCTCGTTGCCAACCTGAGCGGCGGCCTCCCAGCCGCGCTGGCAGCCCTGCATCGGGCGGCCATCTTCCAGCCGTCCCACCGCAGGGCCAGCGGCGCGGCCGACCGACTGTGGGCCGAGCTACCACTCGCCCTCGCCACCGGGGGTTCACCCGCCACTGATCGAAACGACTCGATGCAACTCGCGATCTGGCTGGCGGTCCGCAACCACCGGCTCACCGTCGAGGAAGCGGTCTGGTCGGCCACCCGGGGCCCCGCGGTCGCCCTCGACTGGGGAGAGCGGGGCCTGCTCGTTCGGGGCGCTCCCGGCGATGCCGTGATACTCGACACCGATCACCTCGATGACCTGGTCGCCGATCCCGCCCACTCCCTGGTCTGGAAGGTCTTCCGCGGGGGCGCACTGGTGCACTAGGCGTTGGTAGTGGGTGGGGGCGAAGTCCCGAGTCCCGAGTCCCGAGTCAGAAGCCGGTAGGAGAGCGCTTGGTAGACGTAGACGTAGACGTGGACATAGACGCTTCCCCACCTAGGGAAGGGGGCCCCGAAGGGCCCCATTCCAACCAGATGGAGACCGGCCTACTCTTCCTCGTCGTCGTCGTCGTTGGAGGCGCCGAGCGATGCAAGCCAGGCCGCCGGGTCCGATGGCAGGGCTTCGTCGCTTGTCTGGATGTCGTCGCCAAAGATGCCCAGTGCCGTGAGAGCCGCCCGCACGGGGAAGTCCGGCACGACCCTCTGGTACTCGGGGTGACCGGTCCCGGCAGGGATCAGCTTGCCGATGATGACGTTCTCCTTGAGGCCCACCATGGAGTCGGACCGACCCGAGATCGCGGCCTCGGTGAGCACCCGGGTCGTCTCCTGGAACGAGGCAGCCGACAACCACGACTCGGTGGCCAACGAGGCCTTGGTGATTCCCATGAGCTCCGGACGGCCCTCAGCGGGCGTCTTGCCGTCACCCACCAGTGTCTTGTTCTCGGCGCGGAAGGTCTGGTCGTCGATGAGCGCGTTCGGAAGGAAGTCGGAATCGTTCGGGCGAACGACCCGCACCCGGCGCAGCATCTGACGCACGATCATCTCGATGTGCTTGTCGTGGATGTCCACGCCCTGGCTCCGATAGACCTCCTGCACCTGGTCGACGAGGTACTGCTGGGCAGCACGCACACCCTGGAGCTCGAGGACCTCCTTGGGATCGAGCGGGCCTTCTGTGACCGGTTCGCCCGGTTCGACAACATCGCCATTGTGGACCCGGAGGCGGGCACGGCGGCTCACGGGGAACTCGACCTCGCCTTCCTCTGAGTTGACGACGACGCGCTTGCCTTCTTCATCGTCGACCACGGTGATCGATCCACCGACGGAGGCCATGATGGCCTTGCCCTTGGGGGTCCGGGCCTCGAAGAGCTCGACCACGCGCGGGAGACCGTGCGTGATGTCCTCACCGGCCACACCGCCTGTGTGGAAGGTACGCATCGTGAGCTGGGTTCCCGGCTCACCGATCGACTGGGCGGCCATGATGCCCACGGCCTCACCCAGCTCGACTTCACGCCCGGTGGCCAGTGAGATGCCGTAACACGTCTGGCAAACGCCACGAGCGGTATCGCAGGTGAGCGGTGAGCGGACCCGGATCTGGCCGACCTCTTCGGCGTCGGCAAGGGCCAGGAGCTCCTTGCGACCGATCAGCGACCCCGACTTCATCGTGGCGCCATCGGCATTGCGGAGCAGCTTGCCATCGACCTTGACGTCCTGGGCGAGGTAGCGGCCGTACACCCGGTTCCGCAGGTTGCGGATGGATGCGCCGCGCTCATCCCGAATCGCGAGCATCAGCCCGCGATCGGTGCCACAGTCATCGACCCGGATGATCGTCTCCTGGGAGACGTCGACCAGGCGGCGCGTGAGGTAGCCCGAGTCGGCGGTACGGAGCGCGGTATCGGCGAGACCCTTGCGGGCACCGTGCGTCGAGATGAAGTACTCCAGCACGTCGAGGCCTTCGCGGAAGTTCGACTTGATCGGCCGGGGAATGATGTCGCCGCGGGGGTTGGCCACCAGGCCACGCATTCCCGCCAGCTGGCGGACCTGCATGATGTTGCCCCGGGCACCGGACGTCACCATCATCTCGAGCGGGTTGAACTTCTGCGCTCGGAGGGTCTCCTCCATGGCATCCTTGACGACCTCGGTCGCTTCCTGCCAGATCTCGATCAGCTCTTGGTTCTTCTCGTCCTGGGTCATGATCCCCTTGGCGAAGAGCTTGTCGATCTTCTCGGCTCGACCCTCGTACTCGGCGAGGATTTCGGCTTTGCTGTCCGGCGTCTTCACGTCCTCGATTCCGATGGTGAGGCCCGACTTGGTGGCGTACTGGAACCCGAGGTCCTTGATCGCGTCGAGCATCACCTGGGTGGCGTTGCGGTCGTACCGCTCGATCGCCTCCTCGATCAACGTGCCGACGTCCTTCTTCAGGATCTTGGCGTTGATGTAGGGGAACTCGGCGGGGAACGCCCGGTTGAGGATCGCCCGACCAACGGTCGTCTCGAAGGGCTTCGTGCCGTCGACCGGTTCCTCGGTGATGAGACCGGACAGCACGTCCTTGAGGTCGTTGTGCGCCTCCGGGGTACCGACCACGTCCGTCCCGAGGCGGATGTGGACCGGCGCGTGAAGCCCGATCACCCTCGACTCGTAGGCCATCTCCGCCTCCTCGATCGAGGAGAACGACTTCCCGGCGCCCTTGGCATCCGGGTTGAGTTCGGAGAGGTAGTACACGCCGATGACCATGTCCTGCGACGGGGTCACGATCGGCTTGCCCGATGCGGGGGAGAGCACGTTGTTCGTCGAGATCATGAGGATCCGGGCCTCGGCCTGGGCCTCGGCGCTCAACGGCAGGTGCACGGCCATTTGGTCGCCATCGAAGTCCGCGTTGAAGGCGGTACACACGAGCGGGTGGATCTGGATGGCCTTGCCCTCCACGAGCACCGGCTGGAACGCCTGGATGCCGAGGCGGTGGAGCGTGGGGGCACGGTTGAGAAGCACGGGATGCTCCTTGATGACGTCGGCCAGGACGTCCCACACCACCGCGCGGCGCCGCTCCACCATGCGCTTGGCCGACTTGATGTTCTGGGCCAGGTCGAGGTCGACCAGGCTCTTCATCACGAACGGCTTGAACAACTCGAGGGCCATGAGCTTGGGCAGACCACACTGGTAGAGCTTGAGCTCCGGGCCGACCACGATGACCGAGCGGCCCGAGTAGTCGACACGCTTGCCGAGGAGGTTCTGGCGGAACCGGCCCTGCTTGCCCTTGAGCATGTCAGAGATCGACTTGAGCGGGCGGTTGCCCGGCCCGGTCACGGCGCGGCCGCGACGGCCGTTGTCGAACAACGCGTCGACGGCCTCCTGCAGCATGCGCTTCTCGTTGTTGACGATGATCTCGGGGGCGCCCAGGTCCAACAGCCGCTTGAGACGGTTGTTGCGGTTGATGACGCGGCGGTAGAGGTCGTTCAGGTCGGAGGTGGCGAAACGGCCGCCGTCGAGCTGCACCATCGGACGAAGATCCGGTGGGATCACCGGGACGGTCTCGAGGATCATGGAGCGGGGGTCGTTCTTCCCTTCGGCGAAGGGCTTGACGACCTTCATCCTCTGGGTGGCACGCTGGCGCGCCTGCTGGCTGCGGGCATCGAGCTGCGCGACGAGGTGTTCCATCTCGGCCACGAGGTCGAGTCGGCCGAGTAGGTCCTTCACCCACTCGGCACCCATACCACCGGAGTAGTAGGCGTCATAGCGGTCGACGATCTCACGCCACAGGAGCTCGGACTCGATGAGGTCCTTCGGCTTCATGGTGCGGAAGACCTCGAAGGCCTCCTCGGTCACCTCGGACTCGCGCTCGGCGCGTTCCTGGCGGTTGACGATCTCCTTCTCCACGTCCTTGCGGCGGGCAGTGATCTCCTGCGGCTTGGCGCCGCCTTCCTCCATCTGGGCGAGCTCGACCTCGAGGCGCTCGAGGCGGGCCTCATGCCACTCCTCGAACTCCTCGGCGATGATCCCCTGCTCGGCTCGCATCGTCTCCTCGAGTTCGGGGAGGTCCTTCTGACGCTTCTCATCGTCCACATGGGTGATGAGGTAGGCGGCGAAGTAGATCGCCTTCTCGAGCTCCTTGGGGGACATGTCGAGGAGGTAGCCGAGGCGTGACGGCACGCCCTTGAAGAACCAGATGTGGGTCACGGGGGCGGCCAGCTCGATGTGGCCCATCCGCTCGCGACGAACCTTCGAGCGCGTGACCTCGACGCCACACCGCTCACACACGATGCCCTTGTAGCGGATGCGCTTGTACTTGCCGCAGTAGCACTCCCAGTCCTTCTGCGGACCGAAGATGCGCTCGTCGAAGAGCCCGTCCTTCTCCGGCTTCAGGGTTCGGTAGTTGATGGTCTCGGGCTTCTTGACCTCGCCGAACGACCAGGCTCTCACCTGGTCGGACGACGCAAGGCCGATTTTGATTTCATCAAAGAGGTCACGTGCCACTTGATGCGCTCCTCACACTCTCGCTCTCGACACCGGACGTCACTCGGACGGACGCTCGGGTCGGGAAAGGTCGATTCCCAGGGACTCGCTTGCACGGAAGGGCGTGTCATCCTCCAACTCACGGAGCTCCACTTCCTCACCGGCGGAGAGCATCTCCACGTTGAGGCAGAGGCTCTGCATCTCCTTGACGAGCACCTTGAAGGACTCGGGGATGCCGGGCTCAGGGATGTTCTCGCCCTTGACGATCGCTTCATAGACCTTGACGCGCCCCTGCACGTCGTCGGACTTGATCGTCAGGACCTCCTGGAGGGCATAGGCGGCGCCGTACGCCTCGAGGGCCCACACCTCCATCTCACCGAAGCGCTGGCCACCGAACTGGGCCTTGCCGCCGAGCGGCTGCTGGGTGATCATCGAGTAGGGGCCGGTCGACCGGGCGTGGATCTTCTCATCCACGAGGTGGATCAGCTTCAGGATGTACATGTACCCGATGGTGATCGGGAAGTCGTACGGCTCACCGGTCCGGCCGTCGTAGAGAACCGCCTTCCCCTCGGCGTTGACGAGCTTGTCGCCATCACGGTTGGGGCGGGCGTTCGCCAGGACCTTCGAGATCTCCCACTCGCGGGCGCCGTCGAACACGGGGGTGGCCGTCTTGGTCCACGGTTCGACACCCACCGATGCCGGGCTGTGGGTGTCGCTCTTGAACGACTCCCAACCCTGGGCGGCCGCCCAACCGAGGTGGGTCTCGAGGATCTGCCCGATGTTCATACGGGACGGGACACCGAGCGGCGACAAGATGATGTCGACCGGTTCACCGTCGGCGGTGAAAGGCATGTCCTCCTCAGGGAGGATCTTGGAGATGACGCCCTTGTTGCCGTGACGGCCGGCGAGCTTGTCACCCGCCTGGATCTTCTTCATCGAGGCGACATACACCCGAACGAGTTCGTTCACCCCGGGGGGCAGGTCGTAACCCTCGTCACGGCGGAACACCTTGACATCGATGACCTTGCCCTGCTCCCCGTGGGGAACCTTGAGGGACGTGTCACGAACCTCGCGGGACTTCTCGCCGAAGATGGCCCGCAGGAGTCGCTCCTCGGGGGTGAGTTCGGTCTCGCCCTTCGGGGTGACCTTGCCGACGAGGTAGTCGCCGGGGCCGACCTCCGCTCCGACCCGGATGATCCCTTCCTCGTCGAGGTCCATGAGGATCTCCTCGGCGACCTGGGGGATGTCCCGCGTGATCTCCTCGGCGCCGAGCTTGGTGTCGCGGGCATCGATCTCATGCTCCTCGATGTGGATCGAGGTGAGGATGTCCTCCTTGACGAGGCGCTCGCTGAGGATGATGGCGTCTTCGTAGTTGAGTCCGCGCCACGGCATGAACGCCACCCGAAGGTTGCGGCCCAGGGCGAGTTCGCCGTTCTCGGTCGACGGACCGTCGGCGAGGACGTCTCCCACCTTCACCTTGTCGCCCTCCCGGACGATGACCTTCTGGTTGATGGAGGTGCCCTGGTTGGAGCGCTCGAACTTCTGCACCGGGTAGACGTGCTTCTTGTTGGCGCCCGACTCCTTGATGACGATCTCACGCCCCGAGACGGAGGACACCTCGCCATCGTGGCGGGAGATGACCATGAAGCCCGAGTCGCGGGCCGCCCGCTCCTCCACCCCGGTGCCGACCAGCGGCGCCTCGGTATTGAGGAGGGGGACTGCCTGGCGCTGCATGTTCGAGCCCATGAGGGCCCGGTTCGCGTCGTCGTGCTCGAGGAACGGGATCAGCGCAGTCGAGACCGAGACGATCTGCTTCGGCGACACGTCCATGTAGTCCACGTCGGTGGCGAGGACGTAGTCGACCTCACCGCCGGCCCGACGCACGAGGACGCGTTCGTTGCGGAACTTGCCCTTCTCGTCGAGCGGAGCATTGGCCTGGGCGATGACGTGCCGCTCTTCCTCGGTGGCGGTGAGGAAGTCGACCTTCTCGCTGACCACGCCCTTGACCACCTTGCGGTAGGGCGTCTCGATGAAGCCGAAGCGATTGACGCGGGCGTAGGTCGAGAGGGAACCGATGAGGCCGATGTTCGGCCCTTCCGGCGTCTCGATCGGGCACATGCGACCGTAGTGCGAGGGGTGGACGTCACGGACCTCGAACCCGGCCCGCTCACGGGAGAGGCCACCCGGTCCGAGCGCCGACAGACGACGACGGTGGGTGAGCGCGGCCAGCGGGTTGGGCTGGTCCATGAACTGGCTCAACTGCGAGGTGCCGAAGAACTCCTTGATGGAGGCGACGACGGGCCGGATGTTGATGAGGCTCTGGGGGGTGATCGCCTCTGCGTCCTGGGTGGACATGCGCTCACGGACGACGCGCTCGAGACGGGTGAGACCCACCCGCACCTGGTTCTGGATCAACTCGCCGACCGTGCGGATGCGACGGTTGCCGAAGTGATCGATGTCGTCGGTGCGGACCGCCACCTCGCCCTTGGCGAGCGTGATGGTCGATGAGCCTTCCCACAAACCATGGAGGTAGCGGAGTGCATCGACGATGTCCGAGTCGGCGAGTAGCCCGTGGACCTCGCGGTCGTAGTTGTCGAACATGCCGCCGCCGAACTTGGTGTCGATCTTGTAGCGGCCGACGCGGGTGAGGTCGTAGCGCTTCGGGTTGCGGAAGAGCGTGTTGATCATGCCGCGGGCGGACTCGACCGTGGTCGGCTCGCCGGGACGGAGCTTCCGATACAGGTCGAGGAGTGCCTCGTCATTGTCTTGCACGGGGTCCTTGGCGAGCGTGTTCTTGATCGCCTCGGAGTGGCCGAACATGGCGAGGATCTCTTCGTCGGTCTCGACGAGGCCGAGGGCACGCAAGAAGGCCGACACGTACTGGCGACGCTTGCGATCGACGCGCACACCGAGGGTGTCGCGCTTGTCGGTGTCGAACTCGAGCCAGGCACCGCGTCCCGGGATCATCTTGGCGCTGTAGAGCCAACGATCCGAGCCCTTGTCGCGGTTCTGGTCGAAGTAGACGCCGGGGGACCGTACGAGCTGGGAGACGATGACCCGCTCGGTGCCGTTGATGATGAAGGCGCCCTTCTCGGTCATGATCGGGAAATCGCCGAGGAAGACCTGCTGCTCCTTGATCTCACCGGTGTCGCGGTTCACGAACCGGGCGGTGACGAACAGGGGCTTGGCGTAGTTCGCGTCGCGCTCCCGGCACTCATCGATGTCGAGGAGCGGGTCGCCAAAGCGATGGTCGACGAGTTCGAGCGCAAGCGAGCCGTTGAAGCTCTCGATCGGCGAGATCTCATCGAAGATCTCCTGGAGACCGACCTCCATGAACCACTCGAAGGATTCATGCTGGACGGCAAGGAGATCGGGGAGCGGGAGTACTTCAGGGATCTTGGCGAACGAAAAACGTTCTGCAGCGCGCGAAGCCAAAGGGGTCCTCCTAGGGCGTCAAAGAGGGAGTCGGGACACGTGAATCGACAAGCGTAGCAGTTCTTCCCCATACAGCACAAGCCAGCACACGAACCCTGTTCCGGGACGTGCGCTGGCGTCTTTGCTTGTGGTGCTGATTGTACCCAATGAGAGGATGCGCGGTCAAGGGCTAGGTGGAAGGAACGAGAAGGGAGGAGCCAGAAGGGAGGAGGCGGCTCGTCACCCGGCTTCGGATCCCCTTGGTTCCCGGTTCCCCGTTCCGCGTCCCCCGGTCGCACGGGCAGCTGCTGCTCCCCCGAGGAGGGCCACCCAGAAAGCGATGTGGAACACAGGGACGAACGACCCGGTGGCATCACCGATGAGCCCCCCGAGTTGCGGAGCGAGCATCTGGCCGAACCCGAAGGCGAGGGTGGCGACGCCCCAGGCGGCGGCGAAGGCCGTGGGGTCGAGGTGGTCGCCGATGTGGGCGGAGATGACCGCAGGGATCCCCACGAAGACCATGCCGAAGGCGAAGACGGCCGGCACGATCCAGCCCGGACTGGCGAACAGCGCAGCCATCGAGGGCAGACCGAGAAGGAGGTACATCAAGAGCAACGAGCGTCGACGACCCCAACGGTCCGAAGCCCAGCCACCCATCACGCCCCCCGGGATGATGGCGACCCCGAGGATGAGGAACATGGAGGACGACAGCCCGACCGACAGGCCTCGGTCGACCTCGAGGAGGGCGACGAGGAAGTTGAGGAAGAGCGAGTAGCAGAGGGCGTAGGCGCCGTATGCGGTCAGAAGGCTCGGCCACCGGGGTACGTCACGAATGGCGGTGACCCTCACTGATCCTCGGTCTCCGATCGTCGTCAGGCCCTTGAAAACGCGCCAGGCCGCGACGGTCACGACAATTGCGATCACGAACTGGACCTCGTAGGTCAGCCGCCACGCGGCATCGCCGATCCGGGAACGCTGCGTAGAGACGACGAGGCTGGCGAGGATCATCCCGGCGCCGATCCCCGACCCGACGACGCCGTACCCGAGCCCCTTCCGCCCCGGCGCGAGGAGAGCGGTGGCGACGGCGGGAATCGGGACCCACACGAGGGCGCCGGAGGCACCGGCCACCACGAAGGCGGCCACGAGCCATCCGGTCGAGGGTGCGAAGGCGATGCCCCCGATCCCGACCGTGGCGACGATGAGACCGGCGCGCACCATCCGATCGGCTGGCCAGCGGGTGGCGAGCCAGGTGACCCCCACGACGGCGAGGAGGTACGCGCCGAGGTTGGCGGAGCCGATGCTGCCCACGAGCGTGTAGCTGAGATCGAGGTCACGCTGCATGGCGGTGAAGATGAGCGAGTAGGTGAACCGAGCGAACATCTGCGAGACCATCGTTGCCAGTGTGACGAAGAGGAGGACCAGCATGGTCCTCCGACCTAGTGGTGCGTCGGCCAATTGGTCACCTCTCTCCAGCCCTCGTCGCCCCCGGCAGGGTCCTCCGCCCCAGCGAAGCTCCCGATGCGGCTGCGTTGTGCGTCCTGGCCAGGTCACGCGGCGCACTCGAAGCCGAGCGGGCGCCGTGCAACAGACTGACCATCGGGGGTTCAGGCAAGGCGCACGAGTCGACGCCCGATGATCTCGGTCTCCCCGAACAGGCCGACGAAGGTCGCTGGGAGCCGTTCGAATCCGTCCACGATCTCCTCCCGATACGTCAGGTCGCCGGACCGGATGAGGGCCGCCATCTCGGAGATGGCGGCCGGGAACTCGCGCCAGTTGTCGAAGACGACGAGGCCGGCCATCGTCAGCCGCTTCTCGATGAAGGAGGGGACGTTGCGGATCCCGGCCGGTTCATCACGGTTGTACTCGCTCACCTGGCCGGCGATCACGATCCGTCCCCGCTCGTTGAGGGCATCGATGGCGAGGTCGAGCATCGCTCCGCCGACGTTGTCCCAGTACACATCCACCCCGTCGGGGCAGGCCTCACGGATGGCGGCGCCAAGATCCTTGGTGGCCCGTCGGTCGATGGCGACATCGAAGCCGATCCCGTTCAGGTACTCGCACTTGTCTGCGGAACCAGCGATCCCCACCACGCGGCATCCGGCCCGATGACCGAGTTGGCCGGTCGTGCTTCCGACCGCCCCGGCGGCCGAGCTGATGAGGAGCGTCTCGCCCTGGGTGGGTCGCCCGATGTCACGCAAGCCGAACCAGGCGGTGAGCCCGGGAACGCCGAGCACCCCGATCAGGGATGACTCGGACACCGCACCACCCACGATGCCGTCCGGGATCAGCGTGATGCCGCGACCTGAGGTGACCAGTGCCTCCTGCCATCCCCATGGGGTGGTGACGAGGGAGCCCACCGGGAACCGGTCGTTGTGGCTTCGCTCCACGACACCGACCGAGAACCCATCCATGGTCTCGCCGATACGCATCGCTCCCACGTAGGAGTCCCCGGAGAGTCGGGCCCGTGCCCCGGGATCGACGCTGATGAAGCGATTGCGGATGAGGATCTCGCCCTCGACCGGGTCGGGAAGGGGGACCTCTTCCAGGCGCCAGGTGGCCGATGTCGGGATGCCGGCTGGGTGGTCGGCCAGCACCCATCGGCGCGTCCCGGTCATGGCGACCTCCGGAGGAGCATTGCGGCAGTGAAGGCGCCGCCGATACCGGTGACCGAGGAGAGCACGAAGACCATGTCGAAGCCACCGAGTTGGTCAGCGATGATGCCGCCGATCTGGGGGGCGATCATCTGGGCGAGCCCGAACGCGAGGGTTGCGACCCCGAAGGCCGCGGCGAAGGAGTCGAGCTCGGTGTGGTCACCGATGTAGGCGCCGATCGAGGCCGGCACCCCGGAGAACCCGAGTCCGAACAGGATCGTGGCCGGGATGACCGCTCCCAGCGGTCCCCAGCGGACGATGAGTGCCGCGGCCGACATGATGAGGAATCCATAGAGCATCGTACGCGGACGGCCGATGGCGTCGCTCACCTTCCCCGAGACTGGACCCGCAAATATGGTGGCGGCGCCCAGGATGAGGAACATGCGGGAGGCGAGTACCGGGTCGAAGCCGCGGTCGTCCTCGAGCATGGCCACGAGGTAGGTGTTGAAGAGCGAGTAGCAGACGGCGAACGCGGCGTAGGCCCACAGCAGCCACCGCCACCCGGGAACCGTGCGGATCGCCGACAGCTTCACTCCGCCACTGACCGCAGCCCCGGTTGGCCGCATCCACCTGACGATGACGGCGAGGAGCACGATGCCGGCGAAGAACTCCCACCGGTAGAGGACCCGCCATGCCGGGTCCCCAAGCGTCGAACGCAGTTCGGCAGCGACCCACCCGGAGAGGACGACGCCGAGGCCGATGCCCGAGCCGACCAACCCGAATCCGAGGCCCTTCTGGTGGAGTGGAAGGAACGCGCTCCCGACCACAGGGGCGGGGACCCAGATGATGGCCCCGGCGAGGCCGGTGATGAACAGGGCCGCAGCCAGGACCCAGCCGTTGCCGGCGATCGAAGCCAAGCCGAGACCGGCGACCGAGATCGCCATCCCGACGTGGATCATGCGGGTGGGGCGCCATCGGGTGGCCATCCATGTGACGAGGATCGACCCCAGCATGTAGGCCACCAGGTTCGCCGAAGCGAGTGAGCCGGCGATCGTATACGTCAGGCCGAGGTCACCTTGGATGGCGGTGAGGAGGAGCGGGTAGGTGAACCGGCCGAACGACTGCGCCACCATCGAGGCCAGCGCGGCCAGCGCGACATAGCGCCAAGGCGATGGCCTCCGTTCCTGCATCGCCCCACGCTACCCCCACCCGTCGCGGTGGCCACGAACCCAGGGTTCCAGACCACCCCGAAACGCGTTCTCTGGGCTGTGAACCACCTCCATGTGGTCTCCAGCCCACGGAACGAGCCGCGGTCTCGGCGCCTCACCCCACCGGGTCGAGCTGACCGATCACCTGCAAGACCGGGTAGGGCCTTGTACCCGCCAACCCAGGGTTCCAGACCACCCCGACACGCGTTCTCTGGGCTGTGAACCACCTCCATGTGGTCTCCAGCCCACGGAACGAGCCGCGGTCTCGGCGCCTCACCCCACCGGGTCGAGCTGACCGATCACCTGCGAGACCGGGTAGGGACGGGAGCTCACGATCGTGAGGCTGTTGGTCATCGGGCGCCACGGCTCCCAGGCGCCTCCGCCGGTCCGCCATCGCCACTCCCCCACCCAGGTGACGGTCATCGTGAGCGGGAAGCCGTCGGTGAAGCCGTGGTCGTCCGAGGTCTGTTCGTAGCGATGTGTCCCGGCCGGGTCCTGCTCGGTGCCTCCGACTGCGGGAGCGTCGGAGTAGGTGAGCGCGTCCGAGCGGAGCGTGTTGCATCGTCCCCGGTGTCCCAGGTGATCGTCCCGATCCAGGCGACCCCCTCGAGGTCGAACGTCACCCCGGTGGTCCCGTCCGTCCACGAGACCGCAACCGGTCCGGCTTGGGTCACCCCGTCGAACCAGAACCACGTATCGAGCCCGGTGATGCCCATCGCCGATGGGGAGGTGGTGGCGATCGGTTCGGGGAGGGCTTCGATGTCGTCGACCAGTGCAGCCCAGACCGAGACCGCGGTGGCGGTCACCGGGACACACACCTGCTGGTAGACGTACGAGTCACCCAGTTCGGCCCCGACCGGGAGGCGGACCCACGAGTTCGATCGGCGAGACGAGGGAGTCTGTCCGCCCACAGGAGGTACCGGACATAACGCGGGTTGCCGCCGGCGCACGCGACGGAGGCCGCCCAGCCGCCCCAGTGATACGAGGCGGGAGCAGTGGTAGTGGTGGTGGTCGAGGTGTCGCCACCTCCGCCGGAACCTCCACCCGAGCAGCGCCAGTCGACTGACCGACCAAGTCGCAGTCACCGGCGGTCGGCCGCCTGAGGTCCGGACGAAGACGGTCGCAAGAGCAAGGAAGACCGCGATCGCGAAGACTAGCGCGCGTGCCACGCCGCCAATCCCCACGTCTCGCCATCTTGTCGCATCAGGACCGACGTCAGACACGACCATCGCCGCCGGGAGTTCCGGCTCGAGTGTGATCACCTAGAGGACACGGCTTCCAAGTGTCCAAGGCAGCTGGCTCTCGCGAGCGAGTCTCAGGACGCAAGCGAATGACTCCGAGGTCGAAATGTCGAAGCCCGCTGTGATCTCACCTGATGAATCCGTGAGCCACCACCGACGGCAATCAGCCCAACGCTGCATCAAGCGATGCTGCCCGTCACCTTCTCGTACCGTCAAGAAGTGACCTGCGGGGTGAACTGGAACGTCGAGGACATCGAGTCGTCAGGCAGTCGGATTCGCTGCAAGCCAAGCGTCCCAATCGAGAGGAACCTCCCCCAACCACCGCTCCACATCGGCCTCGGACTCGATGGTGAGATCGACCTCGGGCATCGGTGATCCGATCAGCGCCAGCAGCTCTGCGGGGACCCCCTCCACCTCCGGCACGGAAGACGTCGAAGTGGACGTGGGAGTCGAGGTCGATGTCGAGGTGGACGTAGAAGTAGACGTAGAAGTAGACGTAGAAGTAGACGTAGAAGTAGACGTAGACGTAGACGCAGACGTCCCTCCGCACGCGACGACGAGCAGCGCAACCGCCACGACAACGCACTCCCTCGCCTGGATTCTCACGGGCTCCCTTTCACAGCCTCCCGTCCTGCGATTATCCCCAACCGCATCATCACCCGCAAGGGGTGCGTTTCGCGGACCAACTCGGACCCGAACCCAGGGTTCACCAGCCAACCGCCCCAGAACGGGGAGAGCCGCCCCGGGGGGCGGCTCTCCGAACCACGAAAGTGGGGTGGGTTACTTCAGTTCCACGGTGCCGCCGGCGGCCTCGAGGATCTCCTTCGCCTTCTCGGCGTCTTCCTTGCTCACGCCCTCGAGGACGGCCGTGGGGGCTGCCTCGACGAGCTCCTTGGCCTCCTTGAGACCGAGCTTGGTGATGGCGCGGACTTCCTTGATCACGCCGATCTTCTTGTCGCCGAAGCCGGTGAGCACGACATCGAACTCGTCCTGCTCCTCCTCGACGACGGCAGCAGCAGCCGGGGCAGCGGCGGCCGCAGCCATCGGAACGGCAGCGGTCACTTCGAAACGCTCCTCGAACGCGTCGAGGAACTCCTTGAGTTCGAGGACGGTCATCCCCTCGAAGACGGCAATGAGCTCGTCTGTGGTCTTCTTGGCCATGGTTCCTATTCCTCCTCGCCGTCGGCATCGTCGACGTCGTCGACGGCCTCGGCTACGGGTTCGGTATCCGCGTCGGCTTCAGCCTCGGCGGGAGTGTCTGTCTCGGCAGCCGCCTCGGCGGGGGCTTCGTCAGCCTCCACCTCGACTGCGGCTTCGGCGGGTGCCTCTTCGACTGCTTCCTTGGCGGGAGCCACCGGCTCCTCCGCGGCTGCGGCCTCGGGCACACCACCGGTGCCGGCGATCGGGTCGCCTGCTTCCTTCTTTTCGAGCAGCTGGGACATCATCCCTGCAGCGTTGCGGGTGAAAGCCTGGAAGAGTCCGGCTGCCCCGAAGAGCGGCGCCTTCATCGCACCAGCGATCCTGCTCAGGAGCTCATCCTTGCTCGGGAGCTTGGCGAGCGCGCTCACCTGCTCCGGCGAAAGGAGGTTCCCTCCCAGCAGGCCGGACTTGAGCACGAACTTCTCGTGCTCCTCGGAGAACTTGGTGAGCGCCTTGGCGGTCGCCACCGAGTCGGTTCCGGCGAAGGCGATGCCGGTCGGGCCGATCATCCCCTCCGCGAAGTCGTCGAGACCGAGCTCACGCGCAGCAATGCTGGCGAGTGTCATCTTGACGATCTTGTAGTCGGCACCTGCCTCACGGAGACCAGCACGAAGCTTCTCCTGCTGAGGCACGCTGAGACCGCGGTATTCCGTCAGGAACACCGCCACGGCAGCGTCGAGACGCTGCTTGATGTCTTCAACTGCCTGGACCTTGTCAGGTCGTGGCATGTACGTACTCCTCATACGAAAGGCCCCTCGATCCCAGTCACACGCAAGTGGCGGTCCGGGAGGGGGGCCTTCTGGATCACAACCTGCGTTGGCGGGAAAGTCCCTTTCAGCCCCGGGGGGCACCGACGGTCTTGGGTCGAGGAGATATGGAGTTGTGCCGGAGAGCGTAGCTCCGCGCCCGGAGATACGCCCAAACGAGGAGCGAGGACCAAGGAGCGAGGACCAAGGATCGGCCCGGGCTCGGGCCCGTGCTCGCGCCCTTCTGGCCCGTGCTCGTGCTCGTGCCCGCGCTCTTCTAGAACGCCGAGACGTCGACCTTGATGCCGGGGCCCATGGTCGAGGACACGCTCACGTTGCGGATGTAGTGCCCCTTCGAGGAGGCGGGCTTGGCCCGGAGCAGCTCGCGGGTCAAGGTGTTGAAGTTGGCAACGAGTTGGTCGAGCTCGAACGAGACCTTGCCGATCGGGGCGTGGACGTTGCCACGGCGATCGTTGCGGTACTCGATGCGTCCGCCCTTGAATTCCCCGACGGCCTTGCCGACGTCGGCGGTCACGGTGCCGGACTTGGGGTTTGGCATGAGTCCCCGGGGCCCGAGGACCCGGCCCAGCTTGCCGACGTGGGCCATCATGTCGGGGGTGGCGATGGCGAGGTCGAAGTTGAGCTCCTGGCCCGCGGCGATCGCCTCGACGAGCTGCTCGTCGCCTACCAGGTCGGCACCGGCCTCGGTGGCCTCGGCGTGCTTGTCGGCGGGGGCGAACACGGCAACCCGGACGGTCTTGCCGGTTCCGGCGGGGAGGGCGACGGTTCCGCGGACCAACTGGTCCGCCTGGCGGGCGTCGATCCCGAGGCGGAACGCCGCTTCGATCGTCTCGTCGAAGTTGGCTGGTGCCAGGGACTTCGCGAGTTCGAGGGCGGCGGCGGGGGGGTACGCCTGCAGCTTGTCGAAGCTGCCTGAGGCTGCGCTGTATTTCTTGCCGTGCTTCGGCATGTGTGTCTCCTTGGTCCAAACGAACGGACGAGCCGTTCTCCCAGTGGTGTGTTGTGCGTCGACCGGGGTCGACGAGTGGGCTGGGGTCAGCCCTTGACGGTGATCCCCATCGAGCGGGCGGTGCCCTCGATGATCTTCATGGCGGCGTCGACGTCGTTGGCGTTGAGGTCCACCATCTTCGTCTCGGCGATCTCCTTGACCTGGGCACGGGTCACGGACCCGACCTTGACCTCTTGCGGCGTGGCCGAACCCTTCGCAACCTTCGCCGCTTGCCGCAGGAGGACTGCCGCCGGCGGGGTCTTGGTGACGAACGTGAAGGACGTGTCCTCGTAGACCGAAATCTCGACGGGCACGATGGTCCCAGCCATGCTGGCCGTCGCCTCGTTGTACGCCCGGACGAAGTCCATGATGTTGACGCCGTGCTGGCCGAGCGCAGGGCCGACCGGCGGTGCCGGTGATGCGGCGCCTGCGGCGATCTGCAGCTTCAGTACGGTCTTGAGCTTCTTGCGGCCCATTGTTCTTCCTTTGCCTTCTGTCGTGTGTTCCAGCTCCCACCGGCCAGAAGCTCCTCATCCGCGCACCGGAGCAGGTGCAGTTGGTGAGGACCGGTGGTAGTCGCTGTCAGCCACGCCCGGGTGGGCGACGGCTAATTCTTGTGAATGTCCTCGAAGCCGAGTTCGACCGGGGTGTCCCGGCCGAAGATGTTGACGAGCACGACCACCTTGGACTGTTCCATGTTGATCGACTCGATGGCCCCGTTGAAATCTGCGAAGGGCCCGGTGATGACCCGGACGTTGTCTCCCACTTCCCACTCGGGCTTGAAGCGGGCCGTCTTCTTCTCTTCCTTCTTGCCGGCACCGAGGAAGCGCTCGACCTCGCGGCGGGAGAGGGGAACCGGCTTCTGGCCTGACCCGACGAAGCCGGTGACGCCCGGCGTGTTGCGGACGGCATACCAGGTCTCGTCGTCGAGGTACATGCGGACGAGGACGTAGCCGGGGAGGACCTTGCGGGGCACCTCCACCTTCTTGCCGCCCTTGATCTCGACGACGTTCTCCATTGGGATGGCAATCTCGAAGATGCGGTCTTCGAGGTGCATCGACCGTGAGCGGGTCTCGAGGTTGGTGCGGACCTTGTTCTCGTGGCCGGAGTAGGAGTTGAGGACGTACCAGTCGCCGGGCTTGTCGTAGGGGCTGATCGCCTCGTCTTCGACCTCGACCTCTTCGAGGATGTCGTCGACGACCGTGTCGGAGTCGCTCATGAGCCGACTTCCAGTAGGGCGAAGACGCCCTCGCGCAAGCCCAGGTCGATGACGAAGATGAGGAGGGTGAGCACGGTCGTCGTGATGAGCGTCACGGTGGTGAAGGCGATCATCTGCTCACGGGTCGGCCAGGACACCCGTTCGAGCTCGACGCGGACTTCCTTGAGGAAGTTCCAGACGCGCTTGTGGATCGGCTTGGCCTCGATGGGCTTGCCGCCGGGGCCGCGCCGCTGAGGGCGCTTCTTCTCGGGCTTTTGCCGACGCTCCTCCTTCTCGGAGAAGCGACGCATCTCTCGGTTCATGACCCAACCTTATTACAGCTTCGGATGTTCGAGGATTGGCAGGGGCGGGGGGATTCGAACCCACATCCTCCGGTTTTGGAGACCGGCGCTCTGCCAATTAGAGCTACACCCCTAGGGATCCGGTGGGCAAGTATATGTACCCACCCCCACTATCCGCCATCGTTCAGCGGGATCCGACGGGTTGCTTACTGCCTCGGCGACGGCTTGTGAGCCAGATGATGGCGGTGAGCACCCCGGACAGCAAACCGAGTCCCCCGGCGGTGAGGGCTTTACCTCGAACCCGGGCGGCTCGTTCGCGACGGGCGATCCCCTCCATCACCTCGTCGACCAACCCCCACGGGGCCCTGGTCGGTTGGATGTCGGGGAGATCGTGTACTGCCCGGGCCAGGCTGCCCTGCTGGGCGGCCTCGGCCTGACAAGTGAGGCAGGTACGGAGGTGGGTCTCGAGGAGCGAGTTGGTGCCGCCTGCGCCGAGGAGGGCATCGGGCACGCGACTGTTGACGAGGCGGCACCCGAGGCGGGAGGCGGCGAAACGTCCGAGCGCGTCAGCCATCGGTGTCCTCCAGGATCCCCCGCAGCCGAAGGTGGGCCCTGTGGAGTCGAACCTTCGAGGCGCTGACACTGATGTCGAGCGCCTCGGCGATCTCGGTGTGTGACCAGTCGTAGACGTCCTTCATGAGCACGATCATCCGCTGTTCGAGGGGGAGGCGATCGAGCGCCGCTCCGAGGCGACCCCGCAGCTCGAGGGCCATCCCGGCGTACTCGGGGTCGTTGAGCGGGTGCGGGGCGGCTGCGATCCCGATCTCGGGCAGTTCGTCGTGCTGATGTCGCTTGGCCCGGGAACGCTGGGTCCACGCGGTGTTGACCGTGATGCGATGCAGCCACGTGCCGAACGCGCTATCGCCCCGGAACTTCGGGAGGGACCGCCAGGCGCGAATGAACGACTCCTGGGCGATGTCGTGCGCCAGGTGTGGGTCCCGGGTGAGTCTGAGGGCAAGGGCGTACACGTCGTGCTGGTGCTCCTCGACGAGCTGCCGGAAGGCGTCCTGGTCGCCCGCCATGGCCCGTTCGATCGGTGACTCGGGTTGGACTGCTGGGTGCGTCATGGGGTTACGACCGCTCGGCCGATGACGCTCTCCACGCCGTCGGAGCGGAGGACGAGGTCGACGCCGTCGGGTCCCACCGTCCCGGAGATCTCGCAAGCTGCGGCCGCAACGACCGGGGACTTGAACCGGACCTTGGCCTCGGCCAGCGGGAGCTCGCCCGACCGAAGGCGCGACGCGGACTGGAGCATCCATGCCGCCAGCAGGAGGCCATGACACACCACACCGGGCAGGCCGGCAGCGGTTGCGGCACCGTGATCCCAGTGGATGGGGTTGAAGTCGGCGGTGGCTGCGGCATAGCGAACGAGGTCGGCCCGCGAGGCGGAGCGGGCCAGGCCGGGGAGCTGGCCGGTGGTCTCGCTGAGGAACCCGAGCGGATCGTTGGGCCCGGAGTGGAGGGCGGGAGGTTCGTTCCGCGGCTCGGCGGTCCCGGCGGGTGGGGCGTCGGTCGACATGAGGAAGGTCGATGCAGCGTCGAGGACCCGGATTCTCCCGCGGTCGACTGTCATGGAGAAGCTGACGAAGGCGACGCCGCGACGGTCCCGGATCCGCCCGACCGTGCCGGTCACTTCATAGTCATCACCGATCTCCCACGGGGTGTGCCACGTGAAGGACTGGTCCGCGTGGATGATGCTGCCGGCGGCCGGGGCGACATCGGGGTCGGAGAAGAAGGCAGGAGCAGGGAGGAAGAGGGTGGCTGCGGCGAACCCCGGGGGAGCCACGTCGGTCCAGCGAGTCGCGTCATCCTTCGTCGCTTCGACGAACGCGCTGATCCGCTCCCGGGTGAGTGAGAGCGGGAACGGCCCGTAGGTTCGGCCTTCCACCGCGGCGAGATCTGCCATCGCGGGGAGGGTAACGAGGCGAGAGCGTCTGCGACAGCGTCGACAGCCGGACATCAACATCAACGTCAACATCAACCCCGAAGGGCCTCTTCCAGTCTGCTCTTCGGTCGGAGTTCGGGGTAGGCGAGGCGAGAGGCACTTCTGGTCTGTCCCCTCGACGGAGTCGGGGGAAGGGGCCCCCACATCGTCCGAGCGCCAGCGAGGACTCATGTGGGGTAGGGGGGCACCGAGTTGTCGCGGAGTCCGAGCACCACCCGCCGTTCCCCTACCCTCCCTCCGATGTCCACCGCCCGTCGCTCAGCCCTGCTCGGCATGCGGGACGCGCTCCCGGTCATCGTCCCGGCGATTCCGTTCGGGTTGATCATCGGTATCACTGTCGCCGAGACCGACGTCCCCAACCTGGCTGGGTTCCTCACGGGGTCCCTCATCTTCGGTGGCGCCGCACAGCTCGTGGCGATCACACTGCTGGCAGCCGGGGCCACCGGGGCGGCCGCCCTGACCGCAGCGTTGGTGGTGAACCTCCGCCACGTCATGTACTCAGGTGCACTAGTCCCCCGCTTCCGGACCCAGCCGCGCTGGTTCCGCTGGGTCGGGCCGTACGTGCTCATCGACCAGGTATTCGCACTCGTCAGTATCCGCTCCGATGACACCGACCACGAGTGGCGGTCGTACTACCTCGGGGCTGGCGGGCTGTTGTGGGTGGTGTGGCAAACCACGATGGCAGTAGGGATCCTCGCCGGACCGGCTCTACCCGCGGGGGTGCAACTGGAGTTCGCGGTGCCTGCCATGTTCGTCGGACTTCTCGTCCCGAACCTCACCCGGCGACCGGCGGTGCTGGCCGCGGTTGTAGGGGCGATCACCACCGCAGTGTTCTGGGAGGTCCCGAACCGGGGTGGGATGCTCATTGGTGCGGGCCTGGGTGCGCTGGCCGGGTACCTGGCCGAAGGGAAGGAGCAATGAGCCCACTCCTCGTCTTCGTGCTGGCCGGGATTGGCACCTATACCGCCCGGGCAGTCTTCATCGTCGCGGTCGGTGACCGCCACCTGCCAGAGAAGGCCGAGCGCCTCCTCCGGAATGTCGGTCCGGCGGTCCTGGCCGCCCTCACGGCTTCACTCCTCACGGCGGGCCGACTACCCGAGTTCGCCGGCAGCCTTCCCGAGATAGCAGGCGTGGCCGCCGGGATCCTGGTAGCGGTGTGGAGGCGCAGTCTCTTCCCAACGTTCATCGCCGGCGTGACGGTCTGGTTCTTCTTCGACCTGCTGGTCTGAGTCGTCAATAGGGAAGGGGCGGTCCTGGGACCGCCCCCTATCCGATCGCCGTGCGAGTGCGGTGCTCAGGATCGGAGTCCGGGATCGCTTTCACGGCTGGTGAGCAGGAGCGCGGCACCGAGGAGGATCAGTCCACCTGCGAGACCTGCGGTCTCGTGGGTCTCGAGGCCGGTCTCGGGGAGGGTCTGGACCGCTTCGAGGACGAGGCCCTGGACCTCGGACTCGTTCGAGTCGTCTGCCTCGACCACCGGGGCAGGTTCGTCAACGACCGGAGTCTCTTCGACCTCGACCTCGACGACCGCCGGAACCTCGACCGGTTCGATGACGACGGGAGTCTCCACGATGACCGGGGGCTCAGGCTGCTCCACCTCGGGCTCGGGATCTTCGGCGGGCTGCTCGACCTCGGGCTCCTCAGTAGGTTCCTCGATCTTCGGCTCTTCTATGACCTCGGGTTCGTCGACCTGGGTGTTCATGATCCGGCAGGTGACCTTGCCGCCCTCGGGGACGATGACGGTGTCGGACTCGACGGCGGAGGCCCACTTCCCGCCCTCGATCCAGAAGCCGTTGGCGTTGGTGCCAACGTCGCCCGGACGACATTCAAAGGTGCCTTCTTCCCAGCCGGCGAGGTCGGCTTCGGAGAGCGTGACGGCGACCCCGGCGACGACCGTGTAGCTCGCCTTGTAGGTGTTGGAACGACCGCCCGAGCGGGACCACCCGTTGGCGGAGACCTCGGTGCCGTCCTGGGTGACGGTGATCTCGAAGAGGGTGGGTCCGGCATAGTCGGTGTTGGTGAGAGCGTTGGGATGGGAAGCGACCTTCTTCAGGTCGTTCTCGAGGGCATCGGCGATGTTCGCGAGCTGCAGGTCGTCTCGGATCGTCTTGCGGATGTAGAGGGTCCCCGTGGCTGCGGGGGCTTCCACTTCCTCGACGACGCATTCGACGTCGCCTTCCAGTTCGGCCTCCTCGACGCACTCGGCCTCGACGGCCGGGGTGGTGTCAGGGGTGGCCGCCGCCGGAAGGGCAAACAGCAGGGATGCGACCGTGGCGATGGCGACGGTTGCGAGGAAGTGGCGGGTGGTCCGATGGCGGGTGAGCATTGTGATCTCCGAGGAACGGTCGTGGTCGTGTTGCATGGATCGACCGAATCCGGGGAGCGCTGATCGTCAAGATTGCTGAATGTATGCAGGCTTCACTGCATGACAGACGCGACGGAGGGGCGGCCGATTGGCCGCCCCTCCGTGGTTTACGGATGCGCCGGTTGGTTACAGGGTCGACTCGATGGTGAAGCTCTCACCACGTCGGCTGCCGAGCACGAGTGCGGCACCCATGAGCAGCAGGATCCCAGCGACCCACGCAACTCGATCGGAGTCAGCACCGGTCTCGGGCAGGATCTCGAGAGGCAGAACCTCCGCGATCTCGACCGAGGCATCGTCCACGTTGTTCGAGGTGAACGTATCACCCAGAACATCAACCGTGGCGATGTTCTCGAACGTGCCGGGGTTCGGCGTCGTACCGGTCACCTTGACCGTCGCAGTGCTGCCCAGGCCAAGGTTGAACGGACCACAGTCGACCGCGTTGTCAACGATCGAGCAGGTCATGTCGAGCAGACGTCACCGAGGTGAACGTCATACCGGCTGGAGCCGGGTCGGTGATCGTTGCGCCGACCGCGTTGCTGTTCGAACCTGGCCCGTGCGACACGGTCAGTGTCCACTCAACCGTTGCCACCCCGTCAGCCACGAGGATGTCCTCGGTCACGACGCCCGTCTTGTCGATCTGGAGATCGAGGACCGGAACAACCGTCGGTGTCGTCGTCGGGGTCGTCGTTCCAGGCTTGCGGTTGGTCACCACACAGATGACTTCCTCACCCCATCCAACCGAAACGCCAGGACCCCACTCGGAGATCTGGGTCATCGGGAAGGAAGCTCCAGGACCATCTTCGGTGTCCACGTTGCAGGCCCACGACTCCACATAGCCGGCATCGCCGCTGTCATCTGGCATGTACATCTCGCCGAGGGCATAGGGCTGGCCCGCTGCGATCAACGAGCTTGCACCGCCCGGGCCGCTGAAGAACGGCACCGGCTCACTGTCCGAACCGTCTGACCATCCTTCGTCGTCGCAGGGGTCGACTTCGTAGTGATCGTGTCTTCGCTCACCTGCAGGGCCTGCGCGGTCTGGTCGGCCACCCAGCCACTGGCGACAAACACCAGTCGTCGGGCTGCGGCGCTACCGCCAACCACGACCTTGTCCAGGGTTAGCCGAGGCATGTCGAGAGTGTCGCATCCCCAGTCCGAGTCGTCGTACTGCCCGTCGCCCCAGGAGATCGGTGGCTCCGTTCCAGAGCCCGGAACCGTCTCCGTCGCAATACGACCAGTCGTTGAACTCACCGTCACCGGGTCCGTAGACATTCATCTCACCCGAGATCTCGAACGTGGCGGTGTAGATGTGCACATCGCTGAGGCCGACCAGTGTGCCGGAGGCGGCGTCGCCCGTCGGCTCCACGACGGCGTCGGGCTCATCGGAAGCGTCGTCATCGAACACAAGGTCCGGTCCGGAAACGACCGTGTACCCGTCCCAGAACTGCTCGACATCCTCCAGTTCGTATTCGGTCTCTTGGTCCGTCAGGTTCGTGACCGTGATCTTGAACGTGGCAGTGACCGAGCCGGCATCGTTGTAGGTAATGGACGGATCGTCCTTCTCGACCTTCAGGTCAGGATCGGGCTCCCTGGGGGTATACGTGTTCGTGATCTCACACGTCACGTCGTCACCCAGGGCGAGTGTCACCGGGCTTCCCCCAGAGACATCCGTCCCACCCTCGGTGGCATTGGTGCAGCTCCAGCCCCCGTCGGACCAACCCTCTGTCGGGCCGGTCTCGCTGAGCGTGTACGTGTCGGGGGCGACGGACTCCTCAACACCACTGACAAACTCCTCATCGGAGGTACCGCTCGCGATCAAGGTCCACGAGCCAGCGTTCTCGCCGTTGGGGGCGTTCTCGACGTGCTTCGTCAATGTGAGCTTGGGTGTGCAAATCTGGGTAGCGACGGCCGCGAAAGCCGCCTTCAAACCGGCATCGTCGTCAACGACAACGTGGGAGTCAGTGACCGCAGCAAGCGTTTCGAACGCCCCGGTCCCAGTCCAGAGCCCAACACCCACGATGTTGTCATGCGGGTATGACCCTGCCATCGACACGGCCGCAGCCGCAGCCGCGCCGGCGATGTTGTCCGCGGCATTGTTGATACCTCCACCGGGTTCAGCATCTCCGTCGCGCCGTCGGCAACGGTATTGGGATTCCCGTCCGTGAAGAAGAGCAGCATGTCGGACGGTCCATACCAGGACGCGGCAGAAGTGAAAGCGTCCTGCCAGTTGGTATACCAGTCCTGCGTCCGTTGACCCTCCGAGTTCACGCCGGATTGTGCGCGGCGTCAATAGAAGCGGCGAGGGCGCCGGCTTGTCCATCCACTGCTGTGTAGCCAAACAGCGACTCTGCGTCGATTGCCGCAGCCTCCGCCGTATAGCCGGTGCCCACGCGGGGCCACCCTGTCAGGTTGCCACTTCCCGCTGGGCTAGAGAACGCCATAGCAGCTACCTGCACGCCGTCGTAGTTCAGATCGACGTATGCGAGGAAGTCCGACACCGCACCCGCCAACGACACATCCCATGTCGCGCCGTTGTTGGTGAGCGAGGTCGTCTCATCCAGCACCAGCAGCACTTTGGCGTCGCATCGAGCGCCGACCGTCTGCGCATCTGCCTCAGCCGCGGGGAACGCGACCAATGCGGCGATCACCATCAAGAAGGCCATCGCCAGCAAGAGCATCCGGCTCTCTCGCCGGGTTGTCCATGTCGTAGATCTCATCTTTGGTCACTCACTCCCCCGAGGCGGGCCCCGGAATATCTTTCAGGTTTCTGCTCAAGGTCGTCCGCCTTGTCGCCGATACCTGTGCTTGTCGGACTTTCCACCGGCTTGGTTTCACATGAACCGGTGGACTTCAAGAAGCAACGCTACCACTCTCCGTGAGGCTGTCCACACGAAGTGGTGAGTTGTACGCGCGTCGTTCGAGGGAGCCTCGACACCGTCTGAGCAGGGCTTTCCACAATTCTGTGGAAAGCCCTTTCGCTCATCATGGCGCGATTCATCAAGATTGTGGATGGCGAGGATGCGCCGCCCGCGGAGTGACGCAGGAAGCGGGCCCGAAGGCCCGCTTCCTTCCTACCTGGGTAGGCGATGTGGCTACTCGATCGACTCCTCCCTCCTCGCCAGCACACCGAGAACCACGGCGCCGGCAAGGATCAGGCCGGATGCGACCAGCGCCACCCGAACGATCTCCACGCCGGTGGCTGGCAGGATCTCCAGCCCGAGGACCTCGGTCTCCGGCTCGGTCGTCGTCGTTGTTGTGGGCGGGACGGTTGTCGTCGTTGTCGTGGTCGTCGTCGTCGTGGTGGTGGTCACGATCGGCGGGTTGTAGTAGTTGGTGAAGGTGCAGGTCACAACATCGCCGTCGTCCAGCCAGAACTCGGCGTCGGCGTTCGCCACGACCCCTCCCTCATCGGGAAATCGCACTCAACACCCGTCAAGCTCCAGTAGGCCGGCAGCGGCGAGTTCTCCGCCAGTTCGTACGAGCCGCTCGGGACCAGCCACGTGTTGGAATCACCCGTGGCCACCGTCGCAGATCCGAACACGCCGCCCTCATCGGAGAGCGTGAAGCCGAACGAGCCATTGGCGTTCGCCGCCTTCACAACCGTGACCTCGGCGAACTCCCGGTTGGTGATCTGGCAGTCGTAGCTGGCCCAGGAGCGATGAGCACCGAGGAGCCAACCGGCCCACCTGTCACCTCATGGCAGACCGGGACACCAACCTGATACCAGCCCGCAAGGCCACTCTCAGAAGGCGTCACGGTCGTTCCGGCCGGGAAGGACACATAGGTGTCTGGTGCGACCAGGACATCGTTCAGCTTGAGGCCAAACGGATTGTCTGGCGAGTTGGCGCCGTCATGCTCTGCAACCTTCACCAGCTTCACCCGTCCGGGTGGCTCCATGTAGGTATTCGTGAGCTCGCAGGTGACATCGTCACCCGACGCAAAGGTCACAAACAACCGCTGGCGATGTTCGTGCTCGAAGCGGCAGCCTCGTAGCACTCCCAGTTGCTCCCCCAATCCGGCCCTGACGGACCGATCTCGGAGAGAGCGTACGTCCCGGGAGTGACCTCGCCAGTTACGCCACTGAACCCCTGGAGAGCGTCGGCGACATCCACGCCGTCGGCAATCAGCGTCCACGAACCTACGTTGATGCCATCCGGAGGCGTATCACCCTCCAACACCTTCACCAACGTCAGGTCGGCCGGTGTGTAGGTGTTCGAGAAGATGCACGTCACCGTGTCACCGGTGTTGATCACGAAGTTGCCCGGGTCGAGCAGAACCTCGGTCTTCCGGCACTCGACTCCGTCAGGGTCGAGTGACCAACCCGGCCCCAAAGGCATGTCCTCGGCGATCGAGTACCGACCGGCCGCGATGTCCAGGGTCTCTGAGCCCGAACCGCCGGAGGTCAAGACCGTCACTGTCTTGGCGACCTGGTCACCCTCCATGACGGTGAACCCGAACGTGCCGTCGGCATTCGTCGTGTTCTTGACGATCGTCAGGCTCCCGGATCCGAACCTGCCCATGAGGCAGGAGGTCGTCGCTGCACCCTCGGCGGTGAGGAAGAAGGTCTTCGGGTTGGCGGTCGTGCACGTTCCCGCCAGAGAGCTCGGTGAAGCCGAGCGACTCGACGGTGAAGGTGACACCGTCGACGGTCACCACCTGGGGAGCCGGAGTGGTGATGTCGATCCTGTCAGAACAACCGCCCTGGTTCGGACCGTCGGGGTACTCGTCACGGGAACAGCCTGGACTTCGGTCTACTCGTCGAACGTCACATCGAAGTGCTGGAGCAGCCACGGTGCGTCGACCAGCGAGACTGAACAGTGACACGTCCAGGTCCACGGTGCCAACGTTGTTGCCCGACCAGATCGGTTGTTGTCGTCGATCAGCGACCGACCTCGAAGTGGTGCCGCCCCACGGGTCCACCGGACACCGTCGAAGCCGGAGCCCCTCTTGTCGGTCTCGGCGGACAGCCGAACCGCGCGGTATCGGCTCAGCACCACGCTGTGCGCGATCATCCACGCCGACGGAATCGATGAGCAGGACCATCGCACCCCCCCACGTCACTCCCGAGCCGTCGGACGACACTTCCCCCGGCTCGGCTCCATCCACTCCCGTTGTGGGAGCATCGCAACGCAGCCACAACCGTAGGCAGTACGACCAGGGCAGCCGTCGCCCCTCGGAGCCACGTCGTCGTCGACATGGCTTCTTCTCCTTTCGGTTCAGCTCGAACCTGAACCCTCGGACACGTCGTGGTGGTTCCAGTCACATCACCGCCGCAATGCAGCACGCTGGTTCTCGTTTCCGTCGGCGAGGACGCGTTCGGTTGCCGCCACCTCGAGGTCCCACCACCCTGCTCCTCGGGGAACCGTGGCGGCTGGTGGGTGGTCATCCGTGTCTAGTCGGCCCGGCTATGTCGCGATCTCGGTGGATGATCGACGATCTCGATCACCCCAGTCGGCATCCGCGAATCCAGTTCCACATGCGGTCGAATCCACTTCTGTGGGCTGAAGTTTCAGAGATACCGATCAGGCCCACGGACACGATGGATCATCATGGAACCCAGACTCGAGCACCAGATCCCGGACGCGAGAGGACCCGGACGTACGGGCTCCGCTCGTCGGTACGGAACGAAGCTCTCTCGGGAACCACGTCGTAGTCAACATGGCTGTCTCCTTTCGGGTTCAGCCCGAGTGCTGGACCCCTGGAGCGCGCCGTCGTAGCCCGGTCACATCACCAGCCGGCCCTACGAGCGTGCTGGTTCTCGGTTTCAGTGGGCGAAGGGGGACACGAGTCGGTTCGCCGCCCACCTACGAAGTCCAGCCGCCCTGCTCCCTTGGGGGAACCGTGGCGGCTGGTGGGTGATCATCCGTGTCTCCTGTCGACCCCATTCTACGTCACCACTCTCGGTGGCGAATCAACGATCTTGTGGAATGACCCGGTCAGCGTGCTGCGAACCCAGGGCTCCATATTCCGGCGGCGTTCCGTGGGCTCCAGACCACTTGGAGGTGGCTACCAACCCAGGGTTCGCCACCCGGCCGTCCCGCACGCGGAGGAGCCCCGGTCACCCGGGGCTCCTTCGTTTGGTCCGAGAGCGCTGCTCAGCGAGTCTCACGGTGCGCAGTGTGACTGCGGCACCAGCGACAGTACTTCTTGAGCTCGAGACGCTCCCGGGTGTTGGATTTGCTCTTCGTCGACACGTAGTTGCGGCGCTTGCACTCGGTGCAGGCCAACGTGATCGGCGGACGTTTGTCAGATGGCATCGTGCTTCCCTACTTGAGGATCTTGGTGACGCGGCCGGCACCAACCGTGCGGCCACCCTCACGAATCGCGAACCGCTGCCCCTCATCCATCGCAATCGGCTGAATCAGGTTCACCGTGATCTCCACATTGTCACCAGGCATCACCATCTCAGTCCCCGACGGCAAGCGTCACCGCACCCGTCACATCCGTCGTCCGGAAATAGAACTGCGGGCGATACCCCGTAAAGAACGGGTTGTGACGCCCACCCTCATCCCGAGTCAACACGTACAACTGGGCCTCGAACTCGGTATGCGGGTAATGCTCCCGGGCTTGGCCAACACCTGGCCACGCTCCACCTCATCCTTCCCAACACCACGCAACAGGATCCCCACATTGTCCCCAGCCCGACCCTCATCCAACAGCTTGCGGAACATCTCAATCCCCGTGGCCACCGACTTACGAGTCGCCTCATGAATCCCAACGATCTCGACTTCCTCATTCACATGCAACACGCCAGTCTCAATCCGACCCGTCACCACCGTCCCCCGACCCGTGATCGAAAACACATCCTCGATCGCCATCAAGAACGGCTTGTCCGTGTCCCTGGGCGGCTCAGCGATATACGAATCCACCGCCTCCATCAACTCGACAATCGACGCCTTCCCAGAAGCATCACCCTCCATCGCCGCCAACGCACTCCCACGAATCACAGGAATGTTGTCCCCATCAAACTCGTAATACGTCAACAACTCCCGCACCTCAAGCTCGACCAAGTCCAACAACTCCTCGTCGTCGACCATGTCCACCTTGTTCAAAAACACCACAATGTTCGGCACCCCCACCTGACGAGCCAACAACACGTGCTCCCTCGTCTGGGGCATCGGACCATCAGCCGCCGACACCACCAAAATCGCCCCATCAATCTGAGCAGCACCCGTAATCATGTTCTTGATGTAATCAGCATGCCCCGGCATATCCACATGCGCGTAATGACGATTCGCCGTCTCATACTCCACATGCGCAATCGAGATCGTGATCCCACGCTCCCGCTCCTCCGGCGCCTTATCAATATCAGCAAACGCCGTCGCCTTCCCACCAAACGACTCCGACATCACCGACGTAATCGCCGCCGTCAACGTCGTCTTCCCATGATCAATATGACCCATCGTCCCCACATTCACATGCGGCTTCGAACGCTCAAACTTCGCCTTACCCATGATTCCTCTACTCCTTGTGCACTTGTGAACCGTTGCCCCGGTAGCGGTGGGCAGACTTGAACTGCCGACCTCTCGATTATGAGTCGAGCGCTCTTACCAACTGAGCTACACCGCCCCGATCGGACTCCGGTTCGGATCCTCTCCGGGCTTGCTGGGTTGTTGGCCTGCCCGGAGGTCCCGAACGCGGGCCATGCACCGCTCCGCCCGCCCAGTGGCGGAGGACCGACGCCGAGCCCCCTTCCGGGATTGAACCGGAGACCTCTTCCTTACCATGGAAGCGCTCTGCCGCTGAGCTAAGGGGGCGTAGCGGGCTTGGATTGTAGTGCCGAGAGAAGGATTCGAACCTCCGAAGGCTTCGCCGACAGATTTACAGTCTGCTCCCTTTGGCCGCTTGGGTATCTCGGCGGAGGTTGCCCCGAACGGGCGGACGGCAGGATAGCGCGGGTCCGGGGCTTGCCCTCATTGAATGCTGGGCCGGGCGTAGCATTGGGAGTGACAACCAAGGAGATCCGATGGGCATCCAGCAGGACCTTGACCGATGGGTGGAGGCAGGCCTCATCAGCGCTGAACAGGGTGCCGCCATCACCACCTTCGAGGAATCCGACACCACACACCCCACCGCATCGCGGGGCGTCGAAGCGCTCGCCTACCTCGGCGCCACCCTCGTCCTCGTGGCGTTGGTCCTCCTCGGCCAGGAGTTGTGGGATCGAATCGAAGCCTGGGGGCAGCTCTCCCTGGCGCTTGTGGTCACCGCCGCGCTCTTCGGCGTCGGCCTCCTCCTAGGCCGTTCCGATGACGAAGCGGTCCGGCGCGCGCAGACGTTCTCGTGGTTCCTTACCGTCGCCGGCGTCGCCCTGTCGGGGTTCGTGCTCATCTCCGAGATCCTCGGCGTCCGGGAGAGCGACGCCGGAGTGTGGGTTGCGCTCGTCGCCTTCGTTGGTGCGCTGGCACTCTGGCTGCGCCGCCGGTCGTCGCTGCAGATGATCGCTATGGCTGGGACCGCCTTCATAGCCGTGGTCATGCTGCTCACACGGTTCGACAACTTCCCCGACTGGGCATTCGGTCTCTCCTTCGCAGGCCTCGGTCTGGTCTGGCTGCTCCTCACCTGGGGCGGGGTGTTCACGCCGACCCGGACCTCCTACGCGCTGGGAGCGATCGGCGTTCTCTTCATCGCGTTCCCCGAGAGTGGCGACATGCCGTGGCCGGTCCTGGGCCTGCTCGGGGCCCTGGCGCTGCTCGGGCTCTCCGTCCGCCTGAGCGAGCAGGTCCTGATGGGCCTGGGGGTGGCGGGCTTGTTCGTCTACGTGCCGATGACAGTGTTCGAGTTGTTCGGTGACAGCCTCGGTGCCATCGCCGCCCTACTCATCACCGGGCTCATCCTTCTCGGCTCGGTCGTCGGGGTCGTCCAACTGAGGAGGGACCGATGACCACCAACCGACGCCTGATCCCCGTCGTCGCAGCCTCCGTGGCCGTGATTGCCACGGTCGCCGTCGTCCTGGCCATCGCCGTCATCCCCTTCCCCGAGTTCGCTCCGCTCACCGCCGGTGAGTTCGATGGGCGGATCGCCTTCGTGGACCAGGACAACTGCCTTCATGTCGCCGACCTCGATCGGGCCACGACCCGCGAGGTGCTGTGCGAGTCGGACAACTCCTTCATCGAACAGCTCGCCTGGACCGAGGAGGGACTCGGGTTCGTCATCTACACAAACGCCACCATCCGGCGGGTCATCGATCCTGACACGGGCGCTGTCCTCATCACCGAGACATTCGATCCCGCTGACGGCCGGGAGGTTCCCGGCCGCCTCGACTCGGACGTGTACATGGACAAGGACGGGAACGAAGCGGTGTTGCGCGACGGTGCCAACGAAGTCCTTCGGTTCTCTGCCCCAGATCGTTACTGGATCGAGTTCGGCATCAAGCGGACTGACGGCCTCTACGCCTTCACCGACTCGCAGGGCCGACTCGCCGTCTTCCGTGCCAACACCTCGCCCGTACTCGTCGCAGAGGACGTGCGGTCGTGGGGTGGCTTCGCCTGGGAGCCGCTCAGCGGCTGATCGGCCCGGCCATCTCCTCGAGGCGGCGAATTCGCTCCTCCATCGGTGGGTGGGTCGAGAACAGCTTCCCGATGCCGCCGCCTTTGATGGCCTTGCGGGGGTTCTCGATGTAGAGGGAGCTGATCGCCGGGTTCACATCCATCGGGATCTGCGCGGTGAGTGTGCCGATCTTGCGCAGCGCCGCTGCCAGCTGCAGGGGACTCCCGGTGTACTGCGCACCCGACTCGTCGGCTTGGTACTCCCTCGCCCGGGAGATCGCGAAACGGATGAGCATGGCGGCCAGTGGGGCGACGATGAAGGCGACGAGCGAAAGGGCGACACCGATCGGGTTGTTGCGATCGCGATTGCCCCCGAACCAGAACGCCATGCGGGTGAGCATCGAGATGGCTGCCGCGAGCATCGCAGCCACCGAGGCGATGAGGATGTCTCGATTGGCGACGTGGGCGAGTTCGTGAGCAAGCACCCCTTCGAGCTCGTACCGGTTGAGGACCTGGAGGATCCCGGTGGTCACGGCGACCGCGGCGTGCTTGGGCGACCGCCCGGTGGCGAACGCATTCGGCTGGGGGGCATCGATGAGGTAGATGCGTGGCATCGGCATGTTCAGCCGAGTGGCGAGGGTGTTGACGATGTCGTACACCTCGGGCGCGTCCGAGTACTCGACGGGTCGAGCGCGGGAAGCAGCCAGGGCGATCTTGTCGCTGAAGAAGTAGACGCCGATGTTGAGAAGGGCGGCGAAACCGAGGCCGTAGTAGAAGCCTCCGTTCGGGAAGAGCTCCAGCCCCACCCACCACACGAGGAGGGTCATCAGCGTGAGCAGGAGGACCGTCTTGATCGAGTTCATGACTGGAATGCTATGAGCTGCATCGACATATGGCGGACCCGTCGGCTGGACGTGGAACCCAGGGTTCAGGAGCCAACGCTCCGCTGAACCGCGGGCTTGAGACCACCTGAATGTGGTCTCAGGCCCACAGAACGCCCCGCAGTGTGGTCTCGAACCCTGGGTTCGAGAGCCGGTTCGGTCAGCGGAGGAGGCCAGTGGGGCAGGAGACGCCGGTGCCGGCGAGGCCGCAGTAGCCGTTCGGCACTTTGTAGAGGTACTGCTGGTGGTAGTCCTCGGCGTAGTAGAAGGGTCCTGCCGGGCCGATCTCGGTGGTGATGCGGCCGAACCCCTCCTCGCGCAGTCGGGCCTGGAACTGGTCGCGGACCGCCAACGCCGTCTCAAGTTGGGCATCGGTGGTGGTGTAGACGGCCGATCGGTACTGGCTCCCCACATCATTGCCCTGCCGGAGGCCCTGGGTCGGGTCGTGCTCCTCGAAGAACGTGCTCAGGAAGACCTCGAACGGCATCACCGACGGGCGGAACACCACCTGCACCACCTCGGCGTGCCCGGTGCCCCCGGTGCACACTTCCTCGTAGGTCGGGTATGGCGTGTGCCCTCCCTGGTACCCCGCGGATGTGACGTGCACGCCGGCCTTCTGCCAGAAGATACGCTCGGCACCCCAGAAGCAGCCCATCCCGAACGAGACGACTTCAGTGTCATCGGGGAAGGGCTCGAACATCGACCGCCCGTTCTCGGCGTGTTGGCCGGGGACGATGTATGCGTAGCCGTCCCGGCCAGGGAGCGCGTCCTGCGGGGCGATCATCTGGGTCTTGCCGAACATGGACATGCCCCAATGGTATGCGCGGAACGCGCACAGGTGTGCGGGCAGGGCTGGCGAGGCCCTCCACGCACCGGCCCTGCTGCCCCGTCCCAACGACGCACAAGTTGGGGAGCCGAGCCGGCACCCCGTCCGCGCTGATCCGTGCGATGGGCAGACCACCAACCCGGGCGGTCCGAGGGGCGCGCCGCACAGCCCCCCGGTATGATCCGAACCCATGTCAGGTCGTCGAATCCTCACCGTTCTCCTGTGTCTCGCCTTGCTCGCGGCCTCCTGTGGTGGGGGCGAGACCACCACCACCCTGCCGGCCCCCGCCGACACGGCGCCCGTCCCGCCAACCGACGACAGCACAGCGGGAGCGACCACGGTCCCGCCCGAGACCCCGGACAGCTCCCCCACTTCGGAAGCCACCACCACGACCACCCAGCCGGCCGAGCCCCTCGAGGAGGGCGTCGAGCGGGTCGACTACCTCACCTTCGCCCAGGGTGCGGTCCCCTTGTCGTTCGCGATCGAGGGTCCGGGGTCGGGGGCCGACTCGGGCAGCGTCATGCAGGTCATCGACGGGAACCCAACCCCCCGCATCCAGGTCTCCCAGGCGACCGCCGACACGGTCGTCGAGATGGTGTTCGAGCTACCGGCCCCAACCACGTTCGACCGGTTTGCCATCCCGAAGATCGCTGAGGTTCCGAGCGCCAGCACGACGTTCTTCCGGTCGGTCGAGGTGCTCGGAGCCACCGACCCGGGTGGGCCGTTCGTGACGCTGGCGGCCGCCGACCTCGAGACCCATACCTCGGGCGACCAGGTGACCGAGCTCGATATCGCCGTCACCACGCCGGTCCGATTCGTGAAGGTGCGGATGGGCGGCGGTATCCATATCGAACTGGCCGAGAGCAATCTCGAGTTGAGCGAACTGATCGGCAACGGCACCCAGGACACCGTCGACCTCGTCGAGGGATTCACTGGAATCTGGGACGCGCTCCTCCCCGACATCGACCGCTCGATCGGCTTCATCGAACTCACACAGGACGGCGCCGTCGTCACCGGGTGTTTCGAGAACGTCGATCTCACGGGAACGGTGACCGGGAACATCGCTCGGTTCGGAGGCGTCGACCGCAGCAGCGGGGTGGTCAGCGCCTACATCTTCAGCCTCACCGCCGACGGCGCCCTGCAGGGTGTGGCCTCGACCAACGGTGGCCCGTTCGGGTTCACCCGCAGCGTCATCGCCCCCGAAGGAACCGTCACCGGGTGCTCCGACATTCCCCAGCCCGACTACCCGCTCGCCTGCGGTTCGATCATCCACGGCATCAACTTCGACTTCAACTCGGCCAACCTTCGGCCAGAGTCGGACTCGATCCTCCAACAACTCTTCGAGGGCCTGCAAGCTGATGGCGCAGCATCGATCGTGGTCGAAGGCCATACGTCGACCGAGGGCAGCGACACGTACAACGCCGACCTCTCGAACCGCCGGGCCCAGGCCGTGGTGGACGACCTCGTCCGCCGAGGCATCGACCCCTCGCGAATCTCGGCCCTGGGCAAGGGAGAGGCCGAGCCCCTCATCAAGCCCGACAACGACGAAGCATCCCGTTCGATGAACCGACGGGTGGAGATCGACTGCGGTTGACCGCCTACTTGCGGGCTATGAGCACCCGGAAGTCGCCGAGGCCACGCGGGTGCATGAGTGTCTCTGCTTCGAGCGTGCGCGACTTCAGCTGCATCTGACGCATGACATCGCCTTCCCGGGCCGCCTCGAGCGCATCCCGTCGAAGCTCGGAGAGGGCGGCCCGCAGCCCGAGGCCCGCCAGGAGGTCATCCTGTCGTAGGACCTCGACGGCAGCCCCCACTGACTCGGCCGCGGCGGCCATGGCGGTGAAATTCACGTCGGCGGTGATGTCCGTCTCCCCCGGTTCATCCAACGGATGCGGGCCCAAGTGGTGCGCCCGATAGGTGCGGAGCGTCCCCTCCTCCCGCCGTGGCGCCAGGTTCTCGGTCATGTCGCCGTAGTCGACGACGATCAGGGTGCCCGCCTGCAGGCGGTCGAGCACATCCGACATCCACTCCCCCGCTTCGAGTTGGACCTCGACCACTCCTCCCTCGGGGCAGGGGAGCCCGAACCGTTCAGCCCACTCCGCCACCTCGGAACGTGCGGGCGCATCGATGAGAACGAGGTCACTCCCATCGACACCGACCCAACGCTCACGCCAGCCGGGGCCGCGCCGCACGGCTATCGCCACCGGGAGGTTGTCGAGCAGTTCGTTGGCGAGAACCACTCCGCGGATCGGGGAAGGGACATCCGCCATCGACTCCGCGACTCGGCCCGGCACGATCCCTACGAGCGCTTCTCGGGCGGCGGGGGAGACCTCCACCGCCCACGCCTCGACCTCGGTCTCGAGGGACTCGAGGAGGGGACGAAGCAGGGAGCCCGATCCCGCGGCCACTTCGACGAGCAGGGGTGGCCCCCCTACCCCCGACTCCGCCGGGGGGACAGATAGGCGCCCCAGTTCCTGGTCGACGAGCTTGGCGAGCGTCGCGCCGAACAGGGGGGAGACCTCTGGGCTGGTCAGGAAGTCGCCGGCCTTCTGCGAACGCAGCACCGACCCGCCGAAGAATCCGAGCGGGTGATAGAGGCTCATGCGCTGGAACTCGTCGAACGGCAGCGGGCCCTCGGCATGAATGCGGTCGATCGTGCGTCGTTTGAGTGTCATGACGATCTGAGTCTGGCCGTGAGGCTGCGGTACAACCCAACGCCCCCTACCTCCGGCTCCGCTCCGCTCCGCCGCAGGGACCTTCCCCCACTGCGTGAGGGACAGACGTCATATCAGAACTGTGCCGCTCGGCCAAGGGAGTCGGCGAGGTTGGGGAGGACGCCGAGCACGAACACGAGCACCGTCGCCAGCGCGATCGACAGCTGCAGCGAGCCTGGGATCGTCCGGTCACCCGTCTCGGTCGCGTCGGGCGCCGGGTCGAACCACATCGTCTTGACGACCTTGGCGTAGTAGTAAAACGCAATGACCGCGTTCACGGCCGCGATCGCGGCCAGGACGATTGCCCACGTGTCACCCGCTCCGATGGCTGAGGAGAACACCACGAACTTGGCGTACCAGCCGGCGAGCGGAGGGATCCCGGCGAGGCTGAAGAAGAAGACCGCCGCCAGGAAGGCCAAGCCGGGAGCCCTGGTCCCGAGGCCGGCGAACGACGAGATGAGGCCCGAACCCGTGCGACGACTGGCCGCGATCACGATGCCGAACGCACCGAGGTTCATGAACGCGAAGATGATGAGGTAGATGATGGTGGCCGAGAACGTCTGGGTGAGGTCGGCACCCGACACCGCGGCTGCGCCGAACGGCACGAGCATGAACCCGGCCTGGGCCACCGACGAGTAGGCGAGGAGGCGGACGATGTTCGTCTGGTTGAGCGCCGAGAGGTTCCCCACCGTCATCGACAGCACTGCGAGGATCCACAGGGTCGGCGCCCAGATCTCCCTGGCAGAGCCGAACGCCTGGTAGCACACGACCAACAAGCCCGCGAAACCCGCCGCCTTCGACGACACCGACAGGTAGGCGGTGACCGGTGTCGGCGCGCCCTCGTAGGTGTCCGGAGCCCAGAAATGGAACGGCACCGCCGAGATCTTGAACGCGAAGCCGGTCATGACGAAGAGCACCGCCACCACCACGGCCGGCCGCGTCGCATCATTGGCGAGGAGGCCTCCGAGGGACGCATTGATCCCGGTGAAGTTGACGGTCCCGGTGAGGCCATAGACGAACGACATGCCCCATCCGAGCATGGCCGCCGACAGCACCCCAATGAGGAAGAACTTGAGCGCCGACTCGTTGGAGCGCACGTCACCCTTGCGCCACCCAGCCAGGAGGAACAGGGGGGCCGTCACGAGTTCGAGGCCGATGAAGAGCGTGATGAAGTCGCGGGCGGACACCATCACCAGCGAGCCCAGGATCGAGCTGAGGAGCAGGAAGTAGTACTCCCCCTCGTAGTAGCGATCCGACTCGATGTACCCGACCGACAGGAGCAGAACGAGGTAGCCGGCGACGAGGAACAGCGCTTTCATGACCAAGGCGAAGTCGTCGACCACCCAACTCCCATCGAGCATGGTCCGGGTCGTCCCGTCCGCCACCAACTGCAGGAGCGGGAGCGCCGCCAGCATGAGCCCGACCACCGAGACCACACCAGTCCAGTATTTCTGCGACTTGGGCAGAAGCAGGTCGAGGGTGAGCACTGTCATCACCGTGAGGGCAACGACGATCTCGGGACCGATCGCCAGGTAGTCGATCTCAAAGGGCATGACTGACCCCAACAACGGGAGCGACAGGGGCGGTTCGGATGCGACCGGACGACGACGCGCCGAGGACACCGCGGGTGGCGGTCCTGGTCGATGGGTCGTCGATGCGGTGCGTGATCACTGGTTCTAACCCCCGAAGGCTCGCTGGACGAGGGCCTCTACGGTCGGGGTGGTGGCCCCGAACACAAGCTTCGGATAGACGCCGAGCACGACGGTGACCACGAGGAGCGGGAGCCAAGCGGCCATCTCGAACCGATCCACGTCGTGGAACTCGTGGCCTTCCCACTCGGCACTCGGTTCACCAAGGTTGACCTTCTGCAGCATCCACAGGAGGTAGCCGGCGGTGAGGACCGTACCGATCGCCCCGGTGACCATCGCCCCCCGGAAAAGGCCGGTGTCGAGTCCCTCGAGTGGGCTGTAGGCACCGAGGAGAGCCATGAACTCGCCCCAGAATCCTGCGAGGCCGGGGAGTCCGAGCGACGCCATGGCCGTGAACGAGAGGATCCAGCCCATCTTCGGCATCAGCTTGAGGTTGCCACCCAGGCGGGACATCTCTCGGGTGTGGTAGCGGTGATGCATCGAGCCGGCCACGAAGAAGAGCAGGCCGGTGATCACACCGTGGGCGACCATGCCGATGATGGAAGCGTTGATGCCGATGTCGGTGAGGGTCGAGATGCCGAGCATCACGAAGCCCATGTGGCCGACCGACGAGAACGCGATGAGCCGTTTCATGTCGGTCTGAGCGAGACAGGCAAGCGAGCCGTAGATGATCCCGATCACCGCCAGGATCGCGATCGCCGGGGCGAACTCGCGGGCTTGCTCGGGGAGGATCGGGATGGCGATCCGGATGAAGCCGTATGAACCGAGCTTCAGGAGGATGGCCGCCAACAGCACCGAACCCACGGTGGGCGCTGCGGTATGCGCGTCGGGGAGCCAGGTGTGGAACGGCCACATCGGCACCTTCACCGCGAAACCCAGCCCCAGGCCCGCGAAGATCCACCCGGCGAAGGGAAGCGCGCCAAGGGCCGGCGCCTGTTCGATGAGGCCGGGGATCGAGAACGTCTGCGGGTCCGAATTGAAGTAGAGGGCGAGGAACCCGAGGAGCATGAAGGCCGACCCGAACAGCGTGAAGACGAAGAACTTCAGGGAGGCGTAGAGGCGGGTCTCCATCGTTATCCCGAATACCGGCACGGTCCTCGGCGTCTTGTCACCCCAGATCCCGATCATGAAGTACATCGGGAGCAGGACGATTTCGAAGAAGATGAAGAACAGCACAAGGTCGAGGGCGATGAACGTCCCGTTCATCCCGGCTGCCAGCACGAGGATGAGCAGAAGGAACGCCTTGGGGTTCCGCGGCTCGTCCCAGTGGTTCCACGAATAGATGATGGAGAGCACGGTGATGAAGGCCGAGAGCACCAGCATCGGAAGGCTGATGCCGTCGATGCCGATCGCGTACGTGGCGTCGATGCCGGGGATCCAGGGGCGGTCGGTACCCAACTGGAAGGCGGCTCCATTGCCGTATTCGAACGCGAGCGCAGCACCCACCGTGATGGCGAGGGTGAGGAGGGACGCCAGGAGAGCGACGACCTTCTGGAGCGACTCATTCGCCTTGGGCGAGAGCCCAACGATGACGGCGCCGACCAAGGGGAGCACAACCGTAAGGCTGAGTCCCGCGCCGTTGGTCCAGAGTTCCATGTGTTTCTCTTCCTCCTGACTATCTGAACAGTGTGAAGCCGATTACCAATGCGACGGCGCCGATGATGAAGGCGCCGGCGTACTGCTGGACGCGCCCGGTCTGGAGCCGACGGAGCAACCCGCCGGATCCGCCGGCCGCTCCTGCAAGAGCTGTGAATGCGAAGTCGATTCCTCGCTGATCGAGGCCCCCGTACACGACCTTGCCCAGGCCGGCCATGAGGACGCCGGCACCGTTGACGACCGCGTCGATGACGTAGGTGTTGACCCAGTCGATCGCCCGGGCGAGGGGACCCTTGATGAGACCGACGATCCAGAGGTAGAAGTCGTCGATGTAGTACTTGTTCTCGAGTAACGGGTACAAGCCGGGCACCCGGAATCGATCCCGGAGGGCCTGGGTGTCGTGGTCACGCCCGAACACAAGTACCCCGAGGGTGATGCCGACCACACCTGCGATGAGCCCGGGGAGGGCCACCCCCCACTCCGTCGCCTCGAGCCAGGTGGCGCCTGACACGTGGTGCTCGTTGATCGTGTGCGCTCGGACCGCCAGCCATTCCGTGAAGCCGGTGTACACGCCGGGGATGTTGACCCAGCCGACACCGACGGAGAACACGGCGAGGATCATGAGCGGCCACGTCATGAGGGCCGGCGACTCATGGGGGTGGCCGTGCCCCTTGTACTCGCCGAAGAAGGTCAGGGCGACCGTGCGGGTCATGTAGAAGGCAGTGATGAACGCGCCGACCGTGGCCACCCACAGCACGAACTCCGAAGCGGGGAGGCCCTCGGCGGCGTTGATGCCGACAAGGATCTCATCCTTCGACCAGTAGCCGGCGAGCGGGATGATCCCTGCAAGCGCCAGCGAGGCGAGGAGGAACGTCGTGTACGTGCGCGGCATGAACTTGCGCAGGCCGCCCATGTCGTGCATGTCGTTGGAGTGGACGGCGTGGATGGCCGAGCCGGCCCCGAGGAAGAGGAGGGATTTGAAGAACGCATGGGTGAAGAGGTGGAAGAGGCCGGCGGTGTAGGCGCCGGCCCCCAGCGCCGTGACCATGTAGCCCAACTGGGAGAGCGTCGAGTAGGCGAGCACCTTCTTGATGTCGCGTTGCACGAGGGCGATGAGGCCGGTGAGCAGCAGCGTGGTGGCGCCGATCCACATCACCCATTGGCGGGCCTCGACCCCGGCAAGTCCTTCGAAGAGCGGGAACATGCGACCGAGCAGGTACACGCCGGCGGTCACCATCGTGGCGGCATGCATGAGCGCGGAGACGGGGGTGGGACCGGCCATTGCATCGGGCAGCCACACGTGGAGGGGGAACTGTGCCGACTTCCCCATCGCCCCGAGGAACAGCAGGATGGCCCCGACCACCGCCACTGCTTCGAGATCGTGGGCGCGCTCCTCGGCAGCAGTGAGGATGTCAGAGATCCGGAACGACCCGACGGCCGTGGCCAGCATGATCGAGCCGATGATGAGGCCGACGTCCGCGACCTTGTTCGTGAAGAACGCCTTCATGCCGGCCGAGGAGTTCTCCTTGTCTTCCCAGTAGTGCCCGATCAGCAGGTACGAAGCGACACCCACCAGCTCCCATCCGACGATGAGTTGGGCGAGGTTGGGCGCGGCAACCAGCACGAGCATGGCGCCGGCGAAGAGCGAGAAGGCCGAGAAGAAGCCCGCGTAGCGGACCTCGCCCTTCATGTAGCCGACGGCGTAGATGAAGACGAGCATCGAGACGGTGCCGACGACGAAGTACATCATCGACGACAGGCCGTCGACGACCCATCCCCACTCGAGCACCCACTGCGACCCGATCTCGGCAATCACGATGCTCTTCTCGTAGAGCACGCCCTCCGTCATGTTGAGGTACCAGATCCAGGAGCCGTGGAGGAACATGTACACGGTGGTCGTGACGGCCAGGCGGTGCCCCCACTTCTCGTTGAAACGGCCGAGGAGGACGATGAGGAGCGCCGCCACGAACGGCATCAGCAGCATGATCCAGACGTTCTCGACAGCCCACCCCGACGTCACTCCGGCTTCGACGGCGTGGCCGACCTCTTCGGCGTGTTCGCCGGTCTCTTCGGCGAGGCGGTACAGGAGGGGTGTGATCGACATCTCAGCCACGCATCAGGTTGAAGTCGTCGATGTTTGCGGTCTCCCGGTTGCGGAAGATGAGGATCACGATCGCCAGGCCGATGCCGACCTCGGCGGCAGCGACGGTGATCATGAAGATCGAGAAGATCTGCCCGGTGGCAAGCGAGTCCCGGATCCACGCCTCGAACGCGATGAGGTTGATGTTCACCGCGTTGAGCATGAGTTCGATGGCGAGTAGCACCATGACCGCGTTGCGGCGTGCCAGGAGGCCGTAGACCCCGAACGAGAAGAGGGCAGACGCCAGGAGGAGGTATTGGACGAGGCTCATCGCACGACCTTTGGTCGTGCGAGGTACGAGGTGCGAGGTACGAGGTGCGAGGGACGGAGGGGGCTCATTCGTCGTCTTTCCCGGAGATGATCACGACTGCACTGATGACGGCGACCAGGACGGCGACCACCACTGCGATGACGACGGCGAGAACGACCACGCTCATGGGCGACCTCCGGCGTCGGGATCGGAGAACGAAGAACGGAGAACGGGGGTCATGCGTCGCCGTCCTTGGAGAGGATGGCGACCAGGCCGAAGACCGCTGCGACGATCACAGCGATCACGACGACGACGACCGCGATCACGACGATGCTCATACGCCGCTCCCTTCGGTGGGGGTGGCGTCGCGTCGGGCGAGCACGATGCCCCCAATGAGCGCAGCGAGGAGGACGAAGGACACGATCTCGAACGGCAACACGAACCGGCCGAAGAGGGCTTCGGCAATGGTGTCGGTGGAGGTCCCCTCCCCGAGCCCGGTGAGTTCGACGTCACCGAAGGCCGAGATCGAGGCCCAAGCGAGCGTGGCGAACAGGATAAGAGCTGTGCCGGCGGCGATCCCCCGGCGCTCGTTGTCGAGCGACACCTCACGACCGATCGGGGCCCGGGTGATCATGATCCCGAACAGGAACAGCACGATCACCGCGCCGACGTAGACCATGATGATGACCCAGGCGACGAACTCGGCACCGAGGATGAGGAAGATCGCGGCTGAGGAGGCCAACGTCGCCACGAGGCCGAGCGCGGCATGGATGAGGTTGCGACTGAGGACGACGGTGCCGCCGCCGACGATGGCCACCACCGCGAAGACGGCGAAGACCCAGTTCGCGACCAAGGTGGGATCGAACATCATGATTCCAGGCCCGGCGAGTCGGGGACGGTCTCGAGCCACTCGGAGAGCTTGTCCATCGGGTGGAGCAGGTTGCCCATCCTGTACTCCGAGTACTCATACTCGGGTGTCCAGAAGAGAGCGTCGAACGGGCACACCTCCACGCAGATCCCGCAGTACATGCAGAGGGCGTAGTCGATGTCGAAGCGGTCGAGCTCGTTGCGGGCACGGGCACGGCCACCCGGCTTCGAAGGAGGCTTCTCCTCCTTGTGGCCCTCGATGTAGATGCACCAGTCGGGGCAGCTCCTGGCACACAGCATGCACACGGTGCACGCCTCCTGGTCGAGGGCGATCACTCCGCGAGCCCGCGGATGGGGTTGCTCCTTCACCTTCGGGTAGTTGACCGTGATGGGCCGCATGAAGAGGTGCTTGAGGGTGACCTTCATGCCGATGAAGATGCCGGGGAGGGACGGGCGGGGGAGCCGGGGGAGGGCCATCAGAACACCACCTTTGCCACGGCGGTGACGGCGATATTGAGGACGGAGAGCGGAACGAGCCACTTCCAGGCGAATCCCTGGAGTTGGTCCTCTCTCACCCGGGGCCACGTCCAGCGGATCCAGATCATGAAGAACACGAGGATCGCGATCTTGGCGGAGAGCACGATCGGCCCGAATGCGGCCGGGAGGTCGAAGAAGAGCGGGTCGTAGCCCCCGAGGAACAGGGTCGCGGCGATGGCCGAGAAGGTGAACATGTTGGCGAACTCGGCAAGGAAGAAGAAGAGGAAGCGGAACCCTGAGTATTCGGTCAGGTACCCGGTGACGATCTCGGACTCGGCGATGGGCATGTCGAACGGGGTGCGGGACATCTCGGCAAGGGACGCAATGAAGAAGATCACGAAGCCGACCACCTGCGGGATGATGAAGGGGATCCCCCAGTCGGCCTGGGCTTCGACGATCCCGTTGAGGCTCATCGTCTCTGCCAGGACGACGACACCCACCACCGAGAGCACCATCGGAAGCTCGTATGCGATGAGCTGCCCGGCGGCGCGCAGGCCGCCCATCAGCGAGTACTTGTTGGCCGACGACCAACCTGCCATGAGCACGCCGATGGTCCCGACCGAGGAGATGGCGAGGGCGAAGAAGATCCCGATGTCGAGGTCACGAATGACGAGGGCGTCATGGGAGCCGAAGGGGATGACAACGAAGAGCGACACCGCCGAGATGAACACCAGTGCCGGCGCGAACCGGAACACCGGCCGATCGGCGTCGGCCGGGATGATGTCCTCCTTCTGGAAGAACTTCACACCGTCGGCGATGAGCTGCGCCCAACCCCAGCGACCGCCGGCGAAGTAGGGCCCGACCCGGTGCTGCATGTGGGCGGAGATCTTCAGCTCCCCATACCCGATGATGAGGCCGGCTACGGGAACGAGCGTGGCGATCGACACCATCTTCAGGGCGAGCACGATCCAGAAGTTGTCGAGGAGGGCGCTCATCGGTCCACGTCCCCGAGCACGAAGTCGAGCGAACCCATGATCGAGATGATGTCGGGGAGGAGGACACCCTCGAGGATCCAGGGCAGCATGGAGAGATTCGAGAACGAGGAGGATCGGATCTTGACGCGGTAGGGACCGCCCCCACCCTCCGAGACGAGGTAGTAGCCCATCTCACCCTTCGGGTTCTCCGCCCGGACATACGTCTCGCCCTTGGGGACCTTGATCACCTTCGGGACCTTGGCGAGCAGTGGCCCGGACGGGATGCCGTCGATCGCTTGCGTCACGATCTTGGCCGATTCCCGGATCTCGTCGAGGCGGACCCGCCACCGGTCGTAGCTGTCGCCGACCTCACCTGTCACAACCTTGAAGTCGAACTTGTCGTAGGGGAGATAGTCGCCGACCTTGCGGAGGTCGAACGGCACACCCGTCGCCCGCAGGTTGGGACCCGACACGCCGTAGGACTGGGCAACCTCGGGCGGGAGGACTCCGACACCCTTCGTCCTCCCGAGGAAGATCTCGTTGCCGTTCAGCAGGGTCTCGAGCTGGTCACAGCTCGTGTACACCTCCTGCATGGCCGACCTGGTACCGGCGAAGAAGCCCTGGGGGAGGTCCTGGATGTCCTTGCGGGTCATCGACCCCGAACCGTAGGCCGGCTTTACGCCGCCGATCCGGTTGAAGTTGGGATGGAAGCGGCCGCCGGTCACCGACTCGATGAGGTCGAGGATTCGCTCACGATCGCGGAACGCGAACATGAGCGGGGTGGCAGCGCCGAGCTCCAGCGGGTAGGAACCCATGAACGCAAGGTGGGAGGCGAGCCTTGCCATCTCGGTGAGGATGAGCCGGATGTACTGGGCACGTTCAGGTGGCTCGACCTCCATGAGCTTCTCGGCCGCAACGACGAAGGGAACCTCGTTGGCGTACCCGCTCACCCAGTCGATCCGGTTGATGAGGGCAATGATCTGGGGGTAGGTCCGCGCCTCGACGATCTTCTCGTAGCCGCGATGCATGTAGCCGATCATCGGCTGGACGTTGGTGACGCGCTCCCCGTCGACGGTGGCAGTGAGCCGGAGCACGCCGTGGGTGGATGGATGCTGAGGCCCGATGTTGAGCGTCATGTCGGCGGTCTCGAGTTCGATCGAGACCGCGACGTCGCTGAGGTGGGCCATGGCCCGTGCGTCGAGCATCAGGCCTCCGGGTTCTCGGTGGAGGGGCCGTCCTCGTCCGCGTCGCCCGCCCCGGGGAGGCCTTCGACGTCGACGTCGCCGGGCCACGGTTTGACCTCCCGGGCGAGGAGCGCGAACGACTTCTTGAGAGGATGGCCCTCGAACCCATCGGGGAGGTAGATGTTCGCGGTGTTGGCGAGGCCCTTGAAGGCGATGTCGAACATCTCCGCCGCTTCCCGTTCATGCCACTCGGCCCCCGGGTAGACACCGGTGATCGACCCGATGGAAGCCTTCTCCTTGTCGATGTCGGCCGAGAAGACGACGAACCGGCCCTCGCTGACATCGCCGACGCCACACAGCATCTCATATCGCTCGACGACGGTCTCGGAAGGTGGGTCACCGACCGCCACGTCATTGGCCCAGTCGATCGCGGAGACAAACGACAGGTATCGGAGGCCCAGGTCGTCCCTGGCCTTGGTGATGGAGTCGACCCACGCGTCGGCCGCAACCCGCACTTTGACGGTGTCGTGGTCGGTGCTCGCCGAGAGTCCCCCGACGAGATCCCTCACCTCGGTAGCGAAGTCGTCAAGCGTTGGCACTGAACTTCTCCGGGATGTCCTCGGCCTGGATCTTCTTCTGGAGCATCACGATGCCCTCCATGAGCGCCTCCGGGCGGGGAGGGCATCCGGGAACGTAGACATCGACGGGGATGATGAGGTCGATCCCCTTCGTCACGCTGTACGAGTCCCAGTAGGGACCGCCGCAGTTGGAGCAAGAACCCATCGAGATGACGTACTTGGGGTCGGGCATCTGGTCGTAGAGGCGTCGAATGGCGGGGGCCATCTTGTCGGTGATGGTGCCGGCGACGACCATCAGGTCGGCCTGGCGGGGAGAGGCGGGGAAAGGGATGATCCCGAAACGCATCATGTCGTAGCGGGGGCCGGCGGCCGCAATCATCTCCACCGAGCAGCAGGCGAGGCCGAACTGGAACATCCACAGCGAGTATTTGCGGGACCAATTGAGGAGGAAGGACAGCGGCTTGACCCGGCCGAACTTCTCGGTGACTACTCCCACCGGAGGACGCCCTTTCGGATGGCGTAGGCAAGGCCCATGATGAGGATCCAGACGAAGATGAGCATCTCGACCAGGCCGAACATGCCCAGTTGCTCGAGTCGGATCGCCCACGGGAACAAGAAGATGGCTTCGACGTCGAAGATCACGAAGAGCAGCCCGAATATGTAGTACCGGACATGGCTCTGGCTCCAGCCGGACCCAACCGGGTCGACGCCACACTCGTAGGTGAGCAGCTTCGTCGGGGTGGGGTTGGATGGGCGGAGCAGGGCGGCGACGCCAAGCATGATGAGGACGAGCACGACACCCAAACCGGCGAACGCGCCAACGGTCACATAGTCCTGGAAGTACTCGGTCACGTCCGTCTCTCGTATGCCCGGTTGAACGGCCGGGAGTATAGAAGCCGACCCTGACGCTACAGCAATTCCCGCGCGGCAACGGTGTTCGAGAGGGCTGGCGCGCCGTCCCGAGCGACCCGATGGGCGGTACCGTTCCATGGTGCGCCTCCCCGACTACTCCGGCGGTTCCCTCGCCAACCTCATGTGTGAACTGGAGCGCCGACTCACCGGCCATGCCCCTCTTCCGGGCCTCCACGACCCTCTCGCAGCCACCATCCCGGAGTCCGAGACCTACGTGCTCGTCCTCTTCGACGGCCTCGGGGACCACCAATTGGCCCATCCCCGGGCGACGACCCTGGCGGGGTCCAGGACCGGGGTCATCGACGCACCGTTCCCCACCACGACGATCGTCTCCCTGTCCACCATTGCCACTGGTCTCGCCCCCGCGGGGCACGGCATCCTCAGCCACTTCCTCGACCTTGAGGGCCACGGCGTGGTCAACGCCCTCAAGTGGACCCATCCCGGGGGCAGGCAGGCCTCCGTCGACACGTCGCGGCTGCTCCCGGGACCAAACCTGTGGGAACGACTTCGCGCGGCCGGCATCGAACCGATCACCGTGCAACCCGGGAACTTCGAGAACTCCCCCACCTCCCGCCTCCTCTACCGAGGTTGCCGCTTCGAGGGCGCGTGGTCGGGGCGTGACCTCGTCGAGATCACCTGCGAGTTGGCTGCCACGCCAGGACGCCTCATCCTCACGTACTTCCCCCAACTCGACCTCGCCGCACACGTGGCTGGGCAGGAATCCGCCTTGTACACCGAGGCCATGGAGGTCCTCGACTCAGGATGGTCAACGCTGGTCCACCGACTTCCCCCGACGGCTGTGGCCGTCGGGACCGCTGACCACGGCCACATCGATTACGGAACCGCTGACAAGCACGACCTGGGGCGAGGAATCGGCACGCTATTCGGGGACCCGCGCGGCATCCTCGGGCGAGGAGAGGTCGAGAAGTTCCGGGAGTGGGCGTCCACTCTCCCCGCCAGGCTGGAGGAATCACCCCGCCACCTCTTCGGTCCCGGGGACCACCCTGCCCTCGCCCATCGCCTCCCCGACGTGGCGCTCCTCCCGGGGCCCGGGACCCTCCTGATCCCCACGTACATGGACAACCGACTCGTCGGATACCACGGCGGACTCGACGACAGGGAGAGAGAGGTGCCCCTGCTGGTGACCGCTGGATAGGGGCTGAACAGCTCAAGATCCGCCCCGATCATCCGATGAGCGGGAGACAGAACTCGCCCGACCCATCTGGCAGGATTGACCGATGCCCCAATGCCCTCATTGCGGGAATGAGCAGGAACACACCGGCCGCTGCAAGCGATGCGGCGGCCGGGTCGACGCCATCGCGCCTCCGACACACGTGGCGGAGGCGGCGATCAAGCTCAAGGGAGAGGGCGAGGTGCTCTCGTGCCCGCAATGCGGCACCAGGGTGAGCGGGCCGCGCTGCCGGCGGTGCGGCAAGCACGTCGAGGCTGTTCGCTCCGACGCCATACCCCGGAGGACCGAGACCATCCCCCGCCCAGCAGCCGAGGTCTCGATCATCGCGCCGAAGGCTCGGATCAACCCGTGGCTCATGGTCGTCGCATTCGTCCTCCTCCTCGGCGTGGCCGCGGAGGCGGTATTCCTCTTCTCACCGGACACCGCCCAAGGCTTCATGGCGTCGTTCGGGATGGCTCCGAGGGTGGTCGAGGAAGGCGACGGCAGCCGGTGGACGTCCCTGGGCGACAACGGTTGCTTCCTGTACGGGATGAGCGAAGACGAGTGGGACACGGTCGTGCCGGTTCCCTGCTCGGAATTCCACCATGGACAAGCGTTCGCACGGCTCGAGCTCTCGGCCCTCCGGGGTGACACCACCGACCACGCCCTCGCGGCCTGCCTCGACACGGAACCGCCCGGTGATGCGGAAGTCTCGGTGTTCGTTGCACCGGATGATGCCTGGGCGGCGGGGGATACCAGGGCCCTGTGCTACTTCGACTTCCCGGACGGAAGAAAGGGCTGACGTATGAAAACCTGTCCCCACTGCCACGAGGACCCCGGTGACGGTCCCCGCTGCGAACACTGCGGTGAGATGCTGTTCAGGTACGCCACCGACGAGTACGCGTCACCATCAATGCCCCGGGAGGACGACGCCACCACGCCTCCGCCGGCCGCCTCCCCCGCTCCACCTCCCGGTCCCACAGGTGATCCGTTCGCGGCCGATCCGTTCGCGTCGACTCCGACTCCCCTGCCATCCGCCCGTCCCACCGATCCCTACGAGACTTCTCCCGCTCCGGTGGCCGCCCCAACCGATCCGTTCGGAGGAGGAGGCGGGCCACGCCTCTCGGTGCCGCGGACGCCGAGGCCAGTGGTGCCCGATGCCGGCAAGCCGGCCAAGCAGGGGTCCAACGGGTGCGCGATCGCGGCGATGATCCTCGGGGGCATCGTCGTGTTGGCGGTGATCGGCCTGTTCTTCCTCGGGCGATCGCTCATCGAGAACGCCGAGGAGTTCCTCGACCTCGAGAGTGTGCCTCTTGGGTCCGGCAGGGAGATCAACTGGTCCGACGTGGAGGTCGGCGACTGCATCATCTTCATCGACGCAGTGCAAGAAGGCGACGACACCCTCGTTTCGACCCTCGAGCGCGTCGACTGCCTCACCCCGCACGATGCGGAGATCTACGCCCTCTTCGACCTGGCCGGCAACCAGTGGCCCGGGCCTGACGCGGTCTACCTCGAAGGCGATGGCTTCTGCTACGACCGTTTCGAGGAGTACGTCGGGATCGACTACATGGAGTCGTACTACTTCTACGAGGTGTACTCGCCGACCGCGGTGTCCTGGGAGGCAGGGGATCGCACGGTGGCGTGCACCCTCATCGATCCCAGTGGCATGATCGAGAAGCCGCTCCGCGGGTCGGGGGAGTAGCCCGGAAGGTGTAGGAGGAAGTTGAAAGTCGTGGGTCGGATCCCCGGGGTCAGTCTCGAATCACCCAGGGCTTCCGACCTTCGACCTACAGACTGCCCCAGCCCCCAATACTCCCCCCGGTACTACCCTGAGCGCGTCATGCGCTGGTCCTTCCCCGTCCTTGTGCTCCTTTCCGTCGCCTTCGTTGCGTGCGGGGGTTCAACGGTCGCCGAGATCGATCCGTTCGTACGGGTGGGAACCACCCAGTTCGCCGACCTTGCTGCCCAGGCGGTCGACGAAGGGTGGACCATCCTCGATCTGCGCACCGATGAGGAGATCGCTGCCGGGTTCATCGCGGGATCCAGCCAGGTCGACTTCTACGCCGCCGACTTCGAGAGCAAACTTGGCGCCCTTCCCAAGGACGGTCACTACCTCATCTACTGCAACTCCGGCAACCGCAGCGGCACGACGCTCCGCATGATGAAGGACCTCGGCTTCCAACGAGTGACCGAACTGGACGGCGGCATACAGGCGTGGCTGGCGTCCGACCTCCCACTCGTCCTCCCGTGACGACGGGGGTCGTCCTCGCCGGCGGCTCATCCTCACGCATGGGGCAGTCGAAGGCCCAACTCCCGTTCGAGGGGCGGACCTTCCTCGATCGGGTCGCGTCGGCCGTACTCGCCGCCACAGGGCGGGTGGTGGTCGTCGGTGGACCCGCCGGAGCGCCTTGGACGGTCATCCCCGACGATGGACTCCCGGCTCGCGGCCCTCTCTCCGGTGTCGTCACGGGACTCCGCCACACCGGCACCGATGTGCTGGTGGTCGCGGTCGATCATCCGTTGGTCGAGGCCACCACGTTGCGACACCTCGTGGACATCGCGGGCGATCGGCCGGTCATCCCTGTAGCCGATGGAGTCCCGCAGATCACGTGCGCGTGGTTCCCGTACGGCACCCTCGATCCACTCGGGGCCGAACTCGACCGCGGCGGATTCATCCGTCGGGCCCTCGACTCGATGGACGTCCGCTGGGTGCATGAGGAGGAGTGGCGGTCGTGGGGCGAGAATGGCGACTCCTGGCGCAGCATCGATACCCCTGACGCCTACGCGGCGGTCCTGGGTGGTGGGTGCTGAGCGGTGAATCAGTCCCAAGTCCCGAGTCGCACGTCAGAAGGAGAAGGCGAACTTCCCACGTAGCGCTTCCTACTTGGAGCTCAACTCCCCAGCTCCCACATCGGTGTCTCCACCCCATCGCACCCCGCGTACGGCCCGTCAAGCGCGGGATGCCCTGATTGGACGATCGTGGCCGGGATCATGCACGCCTCTACGATCTCGCCGTCAGCGTTGATCCTCACCTCCGCAACCGCGGTGTCGGCCGATGCCGAAGAGAGCCGCGGCCACACGAAGTTGCCGAGGCCCCAGAAGATGGGCTTCCCCTCATACCAGCTCATCGGGCCGAGTCGGTGTTGATGGTGACCGAAGATGACGTCTGCGCCGGCGTCGATCATCGCCTTCGCCCGTTGTATGTCGTCGGAGCGGGGCGTGGTGTCGAGCTCCATCCCCCAGTGCACCGTGACCACCACGAAGTCCGCCACTTCGGCGGCGGCGGCAACGGCCTCGACCATCACCTCGGTGTCGTCGCCGTTCGCCATCCCGGCACGGTCCTCGGCTGCCAACCAGGATCCTGACGGGACAACGCCGCCAAACCCGAGAACCGCGACCGTCCAGCCGTTCCGTTCGATGAGGTAGGGGGCATAGGCCCGGGCGGCGTTCTCCCCCGACCCCACGGAGCCGATCCCGGCCGCGGCGAGGTGTTCGATGGACTCGACGACGGCCTCCCGCCCCCAGTCGAGGACATGGTTGTTGGCCTGGTTGGCCACATCGACCCCGGCGAAGGCCATCTCATCCAGGGCCTCCGGGTCACACAGGAACACGAACTCCTTGTCGAGCGGGCTCCCCCCTTCTGCCACCGGGCACTCGAGGTTGACCACGGCGATCGAGTCCCAGAAGAGCCCCTGCAGTCCGCTCCACGCCCAGTGGTATCCCTTGCTGCTGAATCCCCACACGTATGAGGGATCGAGGGAGACGTCGCCGGTTCCGTGGATCACCAACTCCCCGTTGGGAGGCACCGTGGTCGTGGTCGTGGAGGTCGTGGAGGTCGTGGAAGTGGTGGAGGTCGTGGTCATCGTGGAAGTGGTCCGGACCGTCGATGGGACTGGCGGTGTCGTCGGCACCGGGTTCGCGGTCACGACCTCGGCCGCACTCACGCCGTACCCGCACGACACGAAGATGAGAAAGAGGGCAGGGAGCAGCCGTTGCATCGCGCGACAGCGTACGAGAAAGCATGGAGAACGGAGAACGGAGAAAGAAGGACGGACGACGGAGGACAGACGGGGCTTGCCTACGATCGGCAGATGCGCGTCGCCGTGGTGGACATTGGTTCGAACACCTTCCGCCTCCTCATCAGCCTGGTCCGACCCGACGGCGGGCTGAGCACCCTGCACATCGAACGCAAGATGCTCCAACTCGGCGCAGTCGTCGGCCGACACGGCCACATACCCGACGAGCAGTTCGCCGGTGCGGTTGCCGCGATCCGCTCGATGGGGCAGTTCATCGAACGCTTCGGTGTGGATCGGATCTTCCCGGTGGCGACCGCCGCGCTCCGCGAGGCAAGCAATGGGCCCGAGGTCGCCGACGAGCTCGGACGGGTCCTCGGGACGCCGGTACGGGTGATCACGGGCCTCCAGGAGGCGGCCCTCTCCTACCTCGGTGTCTCGGCAGCAGTCGACTTCGGTGACTCCCCCCGGGCGGTGCTCGACCTCGGCGGCGGGAGCTTGGAGCTCGCCCTCGGCGACACCCCCACGATGCTCGACGGAGCGAGCTGGCCGGTGGGAGTGAGTCGCATCTCGGCACTCGTCGACCAGCCCGAACGCGTGGATTCCAGTACCAGGGATCTCATCCGGACCATGGTTTCGGACCATGTCATCCACGGCCCCGTCGCACCCGGGACGTCGGTGGTCCTCATCGGAGGATCCATCCGGGCCCTCGCCCGCCACGTCGCAGACCGGACGAGTGCCTGGGTACCCCACTCACTCAACCAGATGACGATCACCCGGGCCGACCTGGAACTCGCCACGGAAGAGCTCTTGCCGCTCGACGTCCGCGAACGAGTCGACATCCACTCCATCGACCCCGAGCGAGCCGCCTCGCTCCCGATCGCCGGCCTCATCATCACCGAGGCGATGCGCATCCTCGGGATCGAGGAGGCGAAGGTCTCCGACTGGGGGCTTCGGACCGGCGTCATCCTCGACTCCCTCGGCATCGAACCGCCCGCCGGTCCGGAGGTGCGTCTTCGGTCGGTCAGGGCCCTGCGTGAGGAGTTCCTTCCCGGGGATCCGCACCCTGCCCACGTCGCCAACCTCGCGAGACAACTCCTCGACCAGACCTCGGCCATCCACGGCCTGACCGAGCGCGAGTGCGAACTCATCGAAACCGCAGCCCACGTGCACGACATCGGGCGAGCTCTTGCGCTCGATGGGCATCACCGGCACTCCGCCTACCTGGTGGAGTACGCCGACCTCCGCGGGCTCTCCCCCGACGACCTTGCGATGGTGCTCTCGCTGGTCAGGTCCCATCGAGGAGGCCCGCCCAAGATCAGCTATCCCCCATTTCGGGCCATGAGTCCGGAACAGCGCAGAAAAACCAGGATGATGGCGGCCATGCTCCAACTCGCCGACGCGCTGGACCGGCCGCGCGACGGTTCGATCCAGCGCGTCCTCACCGCCGACACCGGGGATTCGCTCCTCATCCGCACGTTGGGCGCCAGCGTCGAGTCCGACCGGGGAGCGATGCAGGGCCGGCTCGACTACGCCCAATCCGTGCTCGGACGACGCATCGAGTTCGTGAGTTCGAGGACGACGGACGACGGACGAGGAGCGGGCCACTCAGCGTCGTTCGCCGTTTCTCAGTCCTCAGTCCCCAGTCCCCAGTCCCCAGTCCTCGCTCCTCCGTCCCCCGTAGGATCCCCTGCATGGCTGAGATCACCGTCATCGCTGATGACATCACCGCCCTCGAAGTGGACGCGATCGTGAACGCCGCCAACTCCTCGCTCCTGGGAGGGGGTGGGGTCGACGGGGCCATCCATCGGGCGGCCGGTCCCTCCCTCCTCGAGGAGTGCCGAGTGCTGGCGGAGTCCCGGGGACCGTTGGCACCCGGCGAGGTGGTTGCCACCGGCGCCGGCCGACTCCCGGCCCGCCACGTCCTCCATGCCGTCGGGCCCACATGGGGGGCCGACCTGCCCGAGGTCCAGGACGAGCAACTTGCGGCCTGCTATCGGGACAGCCTGCGCCTCGCTGAGCAGCTCGGGTGCCGTTCGATCGCCTTCCCGAACATTTCGACAGGCGTCTATGCGTTCCCGAAGGACCGAGCGGCCCCCATCGCCGTGTCAACCGTGTGGGCCACCCTCGAGGAGACACCTCACATCGAGAGGGTTGTCTTCGCGTGTTTCGAACCGGAGAATGCGCAACTGACGCGCGATGCCTTGGAGAGCCGATGAGCCTCGTGCGGTTCCTCACGCCGGCAGAAGCCCGAGCCGGCGACGGCATCAAGTGGACCACGTACGGACCGGACGTCCTGGCGGCCTGGGTGGCGGTCATGGACGTGGAGATCGCCGAACCGATCCGGGCGGCGATCGTCGACGCTGCACAGCGCTCGGTCACGGGCTACCCGAACCCCCACCTCCACGGGACCGCTGACCTCATCTCCCGGTGGCATCGCGATCGGCATGGCAGCGTGGTCGACCCGTCACTCGTTCGATACGGCTCAACCGTCACCAACGCAATCCTCCAGGCATTCGAGGTGTTCAGCGAGCCGGGCGATCGGGTCATCCTGACGACTCCCGTCTATCACCCCTTCTTCGAGGCAGCGGATATTGCGGGCCTTCATCAGGTACGCGTCTCGATGGTCTGCGATGGCGACCGTCATCGCATGAACCTCGACCGAATCGAAGAGGAGGCCGCCAAGGGCGGGGTCATCCTCCTTTGCCAGCCTCACAACCCGACCGGGTCGATCGCCACCCGCGCGGAGTTGAAGGGAGTGGCGGCCATCGCCGCCCGCCATGGCAACCCGGTGATCTCCGACGAGATCCATGCCGCGCTCGCCATGCCCGGGCGGGCGTCTGTCGCGTTCGCTGATGCAGCCCCCGACCTCGCGGGCCAGACGATCACGGTGGCCTCAGCCACGAAAGCCTTCAACCTCCCGGGCCTCCGACTGGCATGGCTGGTGGCTGGGTCCGAGGAACTCGCCACCCGCCTCGACCAGGTCCCATTCCTCAAGCGGTACGGGTATTCATCGATCGGGTTCCCGGCCACCCGGGCCGCACTCACCGACGGCGGGGCGTGGCTCGACGAGCTGCGGGAACACCTCGCCGCCCGACAAGTGCTCCTTTCCAGCCTTCTCGCAACCCACCTTCCCGATGCCCGGTGGTCGCCACCCGAAGCGACCTACCTCGCGTGGATCGACCTCACGGCCTACGGCCTCGACGACCCCACACCGGCACTGCTGGAGGCCGGCGTCGCCCTCAGCCCCGGTACCCAGTTTGGCGACGAAGGAACCGGCTTCGTACGTCTGAACCTTGCAGCCCACGAGGCGACACTCACCGCGATCGTCGAACGGATGGGGATGGCCCTGGCCCGTTGACCCGCCACCGACCGACGGCCGATAGCCCGATGTGGTGCGTACCCTTCAGCCAATGGCCGCCATCGACCTCCACGGCTTCGTCGCCGATCTCAAGGACCATGCCATCGATCATGGGTTCCACGTCCACGATGAGCGGCACTTCGTGGAGACGTACTCACTCCGCCAGTTGTGGGAGATCGACCTCCATCCGGAGGCGGCCTGCGGTGGTGCTCTCGACCTGCACATCGCCCTCGAGTCGGACCCGCGCGTCATGCTCGGGTTCGAGGAGGCCGTGATGATGCTCGAAGACCCGCTGGAGGATCCGCCGGACATCTGGACCCTCAACCTGTACTTCAACTGGCAGGTCCCGCCCCTCCGCGACCTCCCCGACCTCCTGGTCCTGGCCACCGACCTCGCCGGTCTCGGGCTCGAAAACCTGCCAATCGAGGTCTCGGCGACGAGCACCTACGCCAACGTCACCGACTTGCCCTCCCAGGGACTGACGATCGTTGGGCGCGGCGAAGTCTCGCTGGCGGGCGTGTTCGCGGCCCGCGAACAACTCTGCGAGGAACTCGACGCCAGTCACCAGGTCTCGATGTACCTGCTCGAGAAGGCCGACACGTGGGGACTCATCGACGACGAGTAGTCGGGGCCTACCAGTACTCCTCATAGTGGATGTTGCCATGGTGGCCACGGCGATCAGGATCGAACCCTCGCTCCATCAGCAGTTCGACGACCCCGGGAGCCTCAGGGAATACCGGCAGGTTCCCCTCCCACTCCGGTAGACCGATCATCGATGGGTTGCCGCACAGGAACGCGTGGGTGTTCGTTGGGTCGAGGTGGGAGCCGAGCATTTCCTCCAGCGTGCCATCGGTGATCACATCCTGCAGGTGGCGCTTGGGGATGCGCGGCTCCCGGGTCGGCAACGCCAAGTAGTGGTAGTTGGGGAAGCGGCGGGCAAGTTCCTCATGCTTCTCGCGATAGGCGAGATCGTGGGAGTAGCGGACAGTGACCGCGTTCACGATCGTCCCCATGTGGCCCTTCCGCAACAACTCAGTGACCATGGCATTGTGGGGGGCCTCCCCGGTGCCGGTCCCGAAGAACAGCACCGTCTCGAACGGGTCATGGTTGCGCTCGAGGGTGTAGCGCCCGGCAATCTTCGCCCCGAGGTAGATCCGCTCGCCGGGCGCCTTCAGGGCCAGGCGGGGGGTGAACGAGGGGACCCGTTCACCGTCAGGACGAACGAGGACGACGTAGAACTCGAGAACCTCGGCGTCGGATCGGCTCGCGAGGTACCCGTGTTCATCGAAGATGGGGCTGCTGATCGAATACGAGCGCCGGATGAGCGCGGTCCGCTGCTTCTCCGAGAGCTCCTCGTGGACGTTGTCGATCCGCGGTTCCCAATTGCCGAGACCGAGGGTGGCGTACTGGCCGGGGAGGTGGGAGGCGTCCCCATGGTCGGCCCGCACTCGCAGCACCCACAGGTCGGAATGGTGAGGATCGAACGCGGTGATGGTGGCGTTGTAGAGGGTCTCTCGCAGGGTGGCGATCTCGTCACCGCCGACCCATTCGGTGACGACGGGTACATCTCCCAAGTGCGGGAAGAACCGATCCCGAACCCTGTTCCACTCCGTCCCGATCGCAACGGTCATTCCGAACGGTGCCACTGGATCGGGCAGGGAGCTCGCCGACTCGACGAGGAACACGATGCGGTCACCGGCAGCCGGGGCCACGGTGAGACCAAGGTAACCGACCGGGTCGCCGTGGGTGGTCGGGTGGAAGATCGCCACCACATGGTCGAACTGCAGGTCGGGAGTTCGGCGGTCCGGGAAGTAGACCATCGGGTGACCGCCGACCTCGTCCATCCCGTCCGGCATCGATCGCCACAGCACCGTGAGGCGGCGCTTCGATTCCAGCCACTGCATTTCTTCCCGGGCCCAGCGCGAAACGTGACCAACGCCCTGTTCGGGGAGCGCAAGCACCACGCCAGCCCCGATCTCGGCCAACTCGATGGCCGCCTCGGCGGCCGACTCGCCCTCTCCCACGACAAGCACATCGAGGTCGCCGGTCGCCCACGCGCCCACCTCCGCGTGGACTCGGTCGACGAGCGGGGCGGGGACCTCGAACGGCAGGGCGGCACGCTCCACCTCTCCCCGTTCGGCGATGGCGACGAGGTCGGTGGCGAACGACAGGTGATCGGTCTCGACCACGACCCTTCCATCAGCGATCAGGTCGATACGGCGAGCCTCGGCCTGGTAGTGGATCTCGAGTCGGTGACGTCCGACGAGGTCGGCGCCAACGACGCTCTCTCCCCTGGCGAGCACGGCAACCCGCTCGAGGCCGGCCCGCTGGGCCGCCCAGGCGAGACTGAGGCCCGCGGGGTTGCCACCGATGACCACGAGGTCATAGCCCGAGAGGGTCTGGCCTTCCATGGGTGCATTGTGACACCCTCATGATCGGTGGTGGGGGCCAACCGGTCGTCATCTACGCTCCCGGCAATGGACAACGTCACGTTCCGGACCCTCGACGGCGCGGATCGCGCATTCGGTGTCGAGGCCGGTCTGTTCGCCCCCACCGGGAGCGGCCGCACCCTCGACCTCACGGCCCTCCACACGATCCGTGGACTGGTGGACGCCCACGCCCACCTCGCCAGCGACTCGCTCGAAGATGCCACCTCCGGGATCGGGCAGCCGCCGATGGATGCCGAAGGAACAGGCCGCACACCCCTGGACCGGGCTTGGAGTCAGCTTGAGTCCGGGGTATTCCTCCTCTTCGACAAGGGAGCCGGCAGCCGGGCTCACCTCTCGATCCTGTCCGAGCCGCCCGACCGGCGACCCGAGATGGAGATGGCGGGGACGATCCTGTACCCACCCGGCGGCTACTACCCGGGTTTCTCCCCCCGCGAGGTGGACCTCTCCGACCTCCCAACCGCGATCGCGGCCGAGGCCGTGGGCCCGGCTTCGTGGGTGAAGGTGGTGGGCGATTGGCCGCGGCCCGGGCAGGGAGCAGTCCCCAATTTCTCCGAGGCGCAGCTGGCCAAGGTGGTGGAGGTGGCCCACGAAGCAGGTTGTCGAGTGGCCATCCACGCCGCCGCTCCCAACACCTCGACGATGGCGGTGGCTGCCGGGGTCGACTCGATCGAGCATGGACTCTTTCTCACCGATGACGACCTCCGTGCGCTTGGCGCGCGCGGCGGGGCATGGGTGCCGACCATCACGGCGATGTCGGGGATCCGCGACTCGCTGCGGGCCGGGAGTTCGGGTTGGACCCTCTTCGACTCGGGCCTTGCCAATGCCAAGCGCCGGCTCCGGGATGCACCCGACTCGGGCGTGGTGGTGTTGGCGGGGACCGATCTCACCGTCCCCCACGGCGACGTCGCAGTGGAGGGGGTGGCCCTCTCCCACGCCGGGCTCGGTCCGGCCCTGGCCGTGCATGCCCTCACCGACGCCGGGTACTCCTATGCGGGGAGGGGTGAACCGTTCGTGCCCGGAGCCTCGGCCGACCTCGTCAGCCTGCGGGCCGATCCGCGCGAGGACATCTCTGCCCTCCTCAACCCCGTCGTGGTCATGCGTCGCGGTCGGATCCTCGTGGACCGCCGATGACCGACGAGCGCGAGGTCGGGGTCGGCCCCTGGGAAGGGGTGTTGCCCGATGATCCCCGTCTCGACCCCGATCTGCTGCGGGACGGCGACCGCCGCAACGTGGTTGATGGGTATCGGTATTGGACCCGGGAGGCGATCGTGGCCGATCTCGATGCTCGCCGCCATCCATTCCATGTGGCGATCGAGAACTGGCAGCACGACTTCAACATCGGGACGGTTGTGCGCAACGCCAACGCGTTCCTGGCCGAGTCCGTCCACGTCGTCGGCAAACGCAGGTGGAATCGGCGGGGGGCGATGGTCACCGATCGCTATCAACACATCATTCACCACGAGTCGATCGCCGACCTCGCGGCCTGGGCCTCCTCGAGTGGGCTCCCGCTCATCGGCGTGGACCTGCTCCCCGAGTCCCAACCCCTCGAACGGTTCGACCTCCCTGAGCGATGCGTCCTCCTGTTCGGGCAGGAGGGCCCCGGGCTGTCGGACGAGGCCAGGGCGTGTTGTGACGTGGTCCTATCCATCGCCCAGTTCGGCTCGACCCGCTCGATCAACGCCGGCGTCGCCTCGGGGATTGCCATGCACGCATGGATTCGCGCCCACGCAGCCATCGACGAGTGATCGCCCGGGAAGCCATCAGGGCACCTGCGTGAGCGCCCAGGCGTAGCAGTTGGGCCAGTGGTGGGTGGGTCCAAGCGACCCGTACCAGAGTCGTGCCGCGGCGGCCGTGTTTGCCTCGGGGTTCCACCATGGCTCCCCGGCGAAGCCGGCACCTGCGGCGCGGCCCTCCCATGCCACCAGCAGGTGCTGAAAGAGGCCACCGACCGTGCCGGAGGGGTGGATCGCGGCGGCGTCGTAGACGGATTCGCAGCGCACCAACCACGCAGCCAACTCGACGTCCTCGGGTTGGAAGTACACCTCGATGATCGCGATCACTTCTTCACGGGTCATCTGGAGCGAGTCCGGCGGCTGCTCTCCGGGTGGCACGGTGGTCGTGGTCGTGGTGGTCGTCGTCGTCGGAGGAAGAGTCGTGGTGGTGGTGGTCGTCGGCGCCAGGGTGGTCGTGGTGGTCCGGGGGACGGTCGTGGTCGTGGTCCGCGGGACGGTGGTCGTGGTCGGTGCAAGGGTGGTCGTGGTGGTCGGCGGCAGCGTGGTGGTGGTTGTGGTCGTCGTCGGCGTCGCCAGGGTGGTGGTGGTTGTGGTCGTCGTCGTGTCGGGGAGGACCTGGGCGACCTTGGCGGCCTCCGGCGGCGCGCTCGGAGGCGGCGCACCGTCGGGTTCGCTCGAGACCACCCACATCGCTCCTCCTGCGAGGAAGACGACGAGGAGCAGCAGGAGTCCCCGGGCCTGGGAAGTGACCACGGGCAAACGGTACCGTCCTTCCTACCATTGCGTCATGTCCCGACCTCCGCTGGTGCTCGCCAGCAGCTCGCCCCGCCGGCGCGATCTCCTCACAACGCTCGGCCTCGCCTTCACCTCCGAGAGCCCTCACGTGGACGAGTCGCGGCACACAGGGGAGGCCCCAACGGTGTTCGTCGAACGCGTGGCGAGGGCAAAGGCCGGAGCCGTCCACCGACCCGGTACCGCGACGCTGGGGGCAGACACGACTGTGGTCCTCGATGACGCGATCCTCGGCAAGCCAGCATCCGCAGAGGAAGCCATCCGCATGCTGCAAGCGCTACGAGGCCGAACTCACCTCGTCCATACCGGAGTGGCGATCGTCACCGATGCAGGGACATGGTCGGGCGTCACCACGACCTCGGTGGCGCTGGTCGACCTCGACGACTCGCTCATCGACTGGTACGTCACCACCGGTGAGCCGCTCGACAAGGCCGGTTCCTACGCCATGCAGGGAATCGGGGGCGCGTTCGTCACGCAGGTCGAGGGTGATCCGTTCAATGTCATAGGCCTCCCGCTCGCTGCGACCCGTGCCCTCTTCATGGGTGCCGGCCTCGACCTCTTGGCGTACCGATCCCCATGACCCTGACGATCGGGGCAATCACGCTCCCCTCCCCCGTGGTACTGGCCCCGATGGCGGGGATCACGAATGCCCCCTTCCGGAACCTCTGTCGGGGCTTTGGCGGAGGCCTGTATGTGTCGGAGATGATCGGGGCCCGCGCCCTGGTCGAAGGGAACGCCAAGACCCGCGAACTGACGAGGTTCTCTCCCGACGAGACCCCGCGCTCACTCCAGTTGTACGGCACCGACCCGGAGGCGATCGGGGAGGCGGTGAGGATGCTCGTCGACGTCGACCACGTGGACCACATCGATCTCAACTTCGGGTGCCCGGCCCCCAAGATCACGCGCCACGGAGGAGGGGCGGCTGTCCCGTACAAGCGCCGCCTCTACGCCACGATCGTCGACGCCGCGGTCACAGCAGCCGGCGACGTGCCCGTGACGGTGAAGATGCGCATCGGAATCGACGACGCGCATCCGACATTCCTCGAGAGCGGACGTATCGCGGCGGACCTCGGCGTGGCAGCCCTGGCCCTCCATGCCCGTACTGCGGAGCAGCTCTACTCCGGGAGTGCCCGCTGGGGGGCGATCGCCGAACTCAAGATGGCAGTCGACTCGGTCCCGGTCCTCGGCAACGGGGACATCTGGGAGGCCGCCGATGCCAGCCGGATGATGGCTGAGACCGGGTGTGACGGAGTGGTGATCGGCCGCGGGTGTCTTGGGCGCCCGTGGTTCTTCCGCGAGTTGGAGGAAGAACTGACCGGGGTCGAACGGACACCTCCACCCTCACTCGGCGAAGTGGCGGGGATCATGCGCCGACATGCCGAACTGCTCGTCGAGTGGTTTGGGCCCGCCGTCGGAATCCGGAGCTTCCGCAAGCACCCGGGCTGGTACCTCAAAGGCTTCCCCGTCGGCAATGAGATCCGACGCCGCCTCAACCAGGTGGCCGACCTCCCGGAACTCGACGGGGTCCTGGATGAGCTCGACCAGGACCTCCCACATCCGCTGGACATCGGCGACGCCCGCCGGGGCCATACCCACGGACCGCGCAAGGTCCGCCTCCCCCACGGCTTCCTGGCCGATCCGGACGAGCTTCCAAACTTGGCAGATGCAGCTGCCGAGGCGGTCTCGGGAGGATGAGCACGAGCACTGTCTGTCCCCCCGGCACAGCCGGGGGGAAGGGGCCCCCGTTCCGTCCGAGCGCAGCGAGGACTCGAACGGGGTAGGGGGGCATCAGTTGTCGCGGGCGCTCCGTGAGCAGTCGCCACCCCCTACCTCCCACGTCGCTGCGTTCCGTGGCAGGGACCTTCCCCCACGCAGTGGGACAGACTGCTCGTGCTCTAGCTGAACAGCATCCGGAGCGCCGCCACTCCCGCCGCCACCACCAACACCCACCTGATCCACCCGGCACCCTTCTCGACCGCGACATGGGCCGCGACCCACGCCCCGGACATGTTCCCGGCGGCGAGCACCAGGCCAGCGAGATAGTGCACCTGCCCGGCCCAGATGAAGGTGCCCAGGGCCACCACCGTGTACGCGGCGATGAGTGTGAGTTTGGCCGCGTTCCCGGTCACGAGGTTCATTCCGCCGAACATGACGAGCGCGGCGATGAACAGGAACCCGATGCCAACCTGGATGAACCCGCCGTAGAACCCGAGGCCGACGTAGACGACCGACCGCCATGGCTCTCGGAGTCGATTCTCTCCCCCGCCCTCCCACTTCGAAGGCTTCACGAGGACCGACACCACCACGAAGAGGATGACGATGCCGAACAGTCGCTTCATGACCGCGGGGTCGATGGTGGTGGCGACCCGAGCCCCGACCACCGCGCCGACCATGGTGGGGATGACAAGGGGTCGCAGCTCGGCCCACGGCACCATCTTGCTCTTCTGGAATCGGGTTATCCCCGAGAGGTTCTGGAGGAGGATGGCGATCCGATTGGTGCCGTTCGCCAGCACGGCGTCCCCCAGGAACTCGACGAGCACCGGCAGGGTGATGGCCGAACCTCCCCCGGCCACGGCATTGATGAATCCGGCCGCGAACCCTCCGACGACGAGAAAGACGGCCGTCCAGAGGTCGAGGTCGAGGTCCATGCGCCCAGAACCGTACTCGCGCCGAAGAGGCGACCTGCGGTGGACGAGGGCCCCGGCGGTAGCCTGTCCGCCATGCGGTGGAAGAACCTCCAAGGGCAAGGGAAGGTCGAAGATCGACGGGTGCGCCCCGGTAGAGCGGCCGTTGGAGGCGTAGGTGGGATCGGCCTGATCGTGGTTCTCCTCGCGATGTTCCTGGGGGGCGGTGAGGCAGGCGAACTCGGGCAGGTGCTTTCGGAGTTGGACGCCGCCCAATCGGGGAACCGAGCAGAGCCGGTCGACCTCACTGCCGACGAGTTGGAGTACACGGGGTTCGTCACGGCGGTGGTCGGTGACCTCGACCTTCTCTGGACGGATGTCTTCAAGCAATCCTCCCTCGCCTATCACCCCCCCACGATGGTCCTCTTCCGGGGATTCACCGATTCGGGGTGTGGCGGTGCCGACGAGAGGGTCGGACCCCACTACTGCCCCCTCGACAACACGATCTATCTCGACGAGACGTTCTTTGAGGCAGTTCTCGAGTCCCGCCTCGGCGCAGAAGGCGGCGATTTCGCCGAGGCCTATGTGATCGCCCACGAAGTCGGCCACCATGTCCAGAACGAACTCGGGATCTTCGAGGAGGTTCGCTCGCTCCAACAGTCGGACCCGGGAGAGGCCAATGGTCTCTCGGTGAAGCTCGAACTCCAGGCGGACTGCTTTGCGGGTGTTTGGGCCTTCACACTCGCCCAGCGCGGCGACATCCTCGGCACCAACGACATCCAGGAGGCGCTCGATGCCGCCTCGTCGGTCGGTGACGATCGCATCCAGCAGAAGACATCGGGCATGATCAACGAGGAGAGCTGGACCCACGGCTCGGCAGGGCAGCGGGTCGAATGGTTCACGCTCGGCTACCAGACCGGCGACCCGAACCGCTGCAACACGTTTGCCCCGTAGGGGAGCACCCCCGGCGGTGCCTACAGGGCGAGCACACCCTGGATTGCGTTCATCCGGTCACGACGCCACCGCACGACCCACGAGGAGCCGTCGGCCATGGCCTTCGTCTCGGCGAGGATCTCGCTGAGTGGGAACGTCCGGAACTGCGGGTCCGAGGTCTTCTGGCCACCCTCGACCGTTGCCTGCCACACCACGCCGACCCCGGCGCGGCCCTCCTGGAGCGCCTCGACGGCAACGAATCCCATCCGGCCGGCGATCATCCTGTCGAAGCTGGAGGGGGCACCTCCGCGCTGTACGTGGCCGAGGACCGTGGCCCGCACGTCGATCTCGGTTCCCTCGAGGAGTTCCTCGATCTCGCGGGCCAGTCTGGCCGACGGAATCCCGACGCCTTCGGCCTGGATGATGAGGACCCGTGACTTCTCCCGGTCGGCATCGAACGAGTCTCGGATGAGCGACGCGGTGGCTTTGACTATCTCCTCCTCGCTCCGGTCTTGCGAGGGGAGGATGACACCGTCCGCCGCGGTGGCGACCGCGGCTGTCATGGCGAGGTACCCGGACTCGCGCCCCATGACTTCAACGATGAATGCCCGGCTCAGCGCCGACGCCGTGTCGCTGATCCGATCACACGCTTCGACGATCGTGTTGAGTGCCGTGTCGACCCCAATGGCCGAAGCGGTACAACCGATGTCATTGTCGATGGTCGCCGGGAGCCCCACGGTCGGGAAGCCGGTCTCGTCGGTGAGCGCCGCGGCGCCGGTCAGCGACCCGTTGCCACCGATCACGACGAGGCCCTCAGCGCCCTGCCCGCGCAACGCCTCGACGGCAAGAGCCCGGCCCTCGGGCGTGAGGAAGCGCTTCGAGCGGGCCGACCCGAGGAAAGTCCCACCGGCGTTGCCCTGGTCCTGAACCACCCGGACGGGGACCAGACCGCGCCTCATCTCCCGGGTGAGGTCAACGAAACGTCCGTCGATGAGCCCTTCGAAGCCGTGCTCCGCACCGATCACCGCGATACCCCGCGACGCAGCCACCTTGACGATCGCCCGGACTGCGGCGTTCATACCGGGGGCGTCACCTCCGGAGGTGAGGACGGCGATCTTGTTCATGGCACCGCAGACTAGGAACCCTGCGGGCCGAGATACCTCCACGGACCGACCGGCTGGGGACAACCCCACCCCGGGGACCCAGCGTGCTGCCAAACGTGGCCCAACTCCCCTCCAACCAGGCAATCGTCGAGGACTTGGACGTCACGCTCGGGGGAGTGGAGAAGCACTCCGGGACCAGTTTCTCGACCTTCTCCCCGCCGGGGAGGACCATCGCTGGGAGGGCGGTGCTCACTCTGCGGGTATCGGGCCGACACCCCGGCCCGTGTCCCCGAACTGTCCCTGGCGCCGCCCTAGACCGCAAATGCCTCGGCGTCCCATTGAAGGCCAAGTTCGTCGGGTGGTCCCATGTAGCCGAGCAGGGCGCTGGACGCCACCACGCTCGGGCTGGCGAGGTAGCCCTCGCCACCGACTCCCATGCGGTTCGTCCAGTTGCGATTGAAGCTGGCGATCGCCCGCTGGCCGCTGGAGAGCGCGTCGGGTCCCTGGCCGAAGCAGGGGCCGCACCATGACTCGCGGATCTCTCCTCCGGCGGAACGGAACACGTCGGCAATCGACTCACCACCCAAGCGGGGGTCGGGTCCTTCGATGCGTCGTTTGACACCGCCCGACCCCGGGAAGATCACAAACTCCGAGGCTGTCCGTTCCACGCCACCCGCACGGGCGGCCCGCAATACCAGCGCCGCCGAGAGCAGGTCGTCGTAGCCACCGTTCGTGCACGACCCGATCATCGCTTTGTCGAACGTGATCCGCTCCCGGGCCACGTCGTCGGCAGGGAAGGCGTTGCCGGGACTGAACGGTTTGGCGATCATCGGGCGAACGTCGCCCATGTCCAGGGTCTCGTCGTAGACCCACGCGACGTCATCGCCGGGAGCGAGGCGGGGATAGGGCAGGTCGTCCATGCCCTTGGCGGCGAACCACTCGTAGGTGAGGTCGTCCGGGGCGAAGATCCCGTTCCAGCTCTCAGCCTCGGCCATCATGTTGCAGATCGTGTTGCGGTAGGAGACAGGCAGCTGTTTGTCCTCGTCCACGAACTCGACGCTCATGCCCTGCGACTGCTGCACGCCCCACCTCCGCAGCAGTTCGAGCACGAGGTCTTTTCCGCTGACCCACGGATTGAGCCGGCCCCGGAAGCTGACGCGGCGAGGTTGGGCGACGGTCGTGTAGATGTAGCCCGTGCTCCAGCCGAATCCCAGTGTCGTGGACCCGACTCCGATCCCGATCGCTCCGTAGGCCCCATACGCCCGCGAGTGCGAGTCGGCGCCCGGGATCACCATGCCGGGCATGACGAGGCCCTGCTCGGGGAAGTAGAAGTGGAAGATCCCATCGCCGGGGGTGGCGTAGTAGGGCTTCTCGATGCCGTGTTTGGCGGCGAAGGCCTTCCCGATCGACGTCTGCTTGTCGTCGATGTCGACGCCGGTGAACACGAAATGGTCGTTGGCGATCGCCATCTGCCGCGGCCAGATGGCGTCACCGCCGGTGATCTGGTTGAACGTGTGGATCGCGAACGGCGCAGTCCCGTCGGAGGCCGGGAGCAGGTCGGCGAGGACACGAATCGTCTGACCGGGCATGATGGCCGCGTCCTTGTCGACACGGTGGGCCCACAGGATCTGCTCCGTGGTGGTGAGGCGCCGGGCGGTGGCTTCGTCCGGCCACACGACCTGCGGCCGCGCTTCGACGCTGCGACGGAGTTCGCGTCGCCCAACGCTGAAGATGCCGCCGGACCGCCGGATCTCCTCCTCCTTGGAGCTGAGCGGCACCGGCGAGTACTCGATCCCCTGGGTCACATTGCGCAATGCCCGGGTGTCGGGATCGAACTCCAACTCATCGCCATCCTGTGCGTCGAGGACGGCGTCCGGCGCCTGGACGACATGCAGTCCGAGGTTGAACGCGTTGCGTCGGAAGATGTCACCCATGTTGTCTCCGCAGACGATGACCATCTCGAGACCGACCTCCTCGGCAACTCCCTTGAGGCCGGCGGGGCTCATCTCACGAGAGGAGCCGATGGCGAAGCGGTCACCGGCCACCACGAACGTCTCACCCGAATGCACGCGGGCCCGGAAGTCCGGCATGAGGTGACGGAAGGACCCGGCCTTCCACCGCTCGTCGAGGGTATCGAGGCTCTCCGAGACGCAGTCGGCTGCCGGTGTGATCTGGTCGGTGTCGATGGCGTCGAGCTTCTTGCCGGGGCGCTTCGTATCCCAGAAGATCAGGGCCCGTCCCCGGATCGGACCTGCCTGGGAGAAGGCGTCGGTCGTGGCGGCAGCCGCGGGGATCAGCTCGGCGGTCATGCCCGGCTTGAGGCGGGCGGGCTGAAGGGTGTGCATGGATGGAGTCACCTCTGAGCTCGGCGGCGATCACTGGAATTGGCGAGTCGCCGATGCTAGGGGCGTTGGCCGTCCCTCTTCAATCCGCGGCCGCCCACGACCCCAACCCAGGGTTCGAGGCCACACCCAACGGCGTTCTGTGGGCTCCAGACCACATGGAGGTGGTCCCCAGCCCACGGTTCGGCCCCGACCACCGTCGCCCACCACCACGAAGGGGCTCAGCGCAGCGCCGCCAACCGCGCAGCGGCTTCAGCCAGTACCTCGAGCCGCTTGGGGAACGCGAACCGCACGAGGTGCCGGCCCTCCTCGGGGCGTTGGTAGAAGACGACGTTGGGCACGGCCACCACTCCAGCCCGCCCCGGCAGGGCCCGACAGAATTCGAGGCCGTCGTCGAATCCGAGCGGCCTGATGTCGCAGGTGACGAAGTAGGTCCCCTCGGGTCGGAACACGCCGAACCCGGCGGCCTCGAGGCCACCGCACAGCACATCCCTTCGCTCCTGGAGGCCCTCCGCCAAGCCCTCGAAATAGGCGTCCTCCATGCCGAGTCCGACCGCGATCGCCGGCTGGAAGGGGGCTCCGTTCACGTAGGTGAGGAACTGCTTTGCGGTGACCACGGCCGATACGAGGGGCGCTGGGCCGGTCACCCATCCAATCTTCCACCCGGTCATCGCGAAGGTCTTGCCGCCGGACGAGATCGTGAGCGTGCGCTCGGCCATACCGGGAAGCGTGGCGATGGGGATGTGGTCCTTCCCGTCGAAGACCATGTGTTCGTACACCTCGTCGGTGACGACGATGAGGTCGCGTTCGACGGCGACCCTGGCGATGAACTCGAGTTCCGGTTTCGTGAGGACCTTCCCCGTCGGGTTGTGCGGAGTGTTGATGAGGAGGAGACGCGTCTTGTCGCCGACCGCGGCCTCGAACTCGTCGGGGTCGAACCCGTAGCGAGGCGGTCGGAGGGTGACCGTCACGAACCGGGCCCCGGCCATTGCCGTCGCCGCCGCGTACGAGTCGTAGGCCGGGTCGAACGCCACCACTTCGTCACCGGCATCGCACAGCGCGAGGAGCGACGCGGCGATTGCCTCGGTGGCACCAGCCGTGACGAGGACTTCGGTGGCGGGATCGACCGACAGCCCGTAGAAGCGAGCCTGGTGGGCGGCGATCGCCTCCCGCAGGGAGGCGATGCCACGCCCGGGTGGGTACTGGTTGTGCCCCTCCCGGATGGCTCGGATCGCAGCCTCGGCGATGAGGGCCGGGCCGTCGGTGTCGGGGAATCCCTGGCCGAGGTTGATGGCCCCGGTCTCGGCGGCCAAGGCCGACATCTCGGCGAAGATCGTCGTCCCGAACCCTTGGAGGCGGGAGACGAGGTACGGGGAGCGACTCATGATTCGATCCTGGGCGGCGGGTAGGTGCTGGAACCGTACCGCACGCTCAGGCGGCCTCCACCGGATGCACCCGGACTCGGCGGGCAACCGATCCGATGATCGTCACCGCCACCAGCAAGGCAACCGAGACCACGGGCCACATGGCGGTGAAACCGAATTCGTCGGCCACCGCACCCAGCAGCAGCGGGGCGACGCCCGACCCGAGGAACACCCCTGCCTGGGTCACTGAAGAGGACTTGGCAGCGGTCCCGGTGTTGGCATTGATCACCGTGAACGTCAGGAGGCCCGGCCAGCCCCAGCCCGTTGCATAGGCGAGAACGAGGAGGACGGTGAAGACGGGCGGCAGGGCGAAGGTCATCGCCGCAAAGACCAGCACCCCGGCTCCGGCAAGCAAGATGATCCCAGCGAAACCTCGGCCGTGAAGGCGATCGGTGAGCCAACCGGCAAGGATCCGCATCCCGATCGAGCACCCTGCCCCGAGGGTCTGGAACCATCCGGCGGCCTCGGGTTCAAGTCCGACGTCGATGGATGCCAACACGCCGAACGCCCCGAGTGACGTGGCAGCGAACACCGCGAAGGCCGAGCCGGCAGCCAGCCACGCCAGGTCGCGGGACGTCATCACCCGTGCCGCCTGCCGACGCTCACGGCCTTCGAACAGCTGCGGATGGACCGTTCCCCGCGGCACCGCGGCCACCACGAGCAGGGCTCCGATCCCAGCAAGGAAGAATGCCGGCCGCCACCCGAACGCCACCACCACGGTCGGAACCGCCAGGCCGGCCAACAAGGTCGAGAGCGGGATGCCCGCATGTTTGATGGAGGTGATCGTCGCCCTCCGATCCGGGGGTACCGCATCGGCGATGGCCTGGTTCCCGGCCGGGTTGGCGACTCCGTACCCGACGGCGGCCAACGCCATGAACCCGGCAAGCACCCAGGCATCGTGGGCGAACAGCGCCACGCCAATCGAAGTCCCTGCTGCGATCAGCCCGTTGGTCCGCATCGCTCGTTGCCAACCGACGCGCTGCACCCACGACCCGATGGTCACCGAGGAAACGGCGGCCACCATGAAGAACGCTGCCGTGAGGAAGCCGAGGCCCTTGGTGGAGATCCCCAACTCGGGACCGATCACGAAGAATGCCGCCCCGGTGAGGAAGACCGACTGGGTGCCGGTGGTGATCACGAGGATCGCCAATGTCAGCAGTCGGGTGAGGGACATGGAGGGAAGGTACAGCGTCCGCGTCGGCATGCCTGTCCCCCACCCTGCGGGGGACAGACCCACACTCAGGCACCCACCACCCACATCGCGCGTAGCCTTGGGGTGAAAGGAGTGGATCGTGGAGCGCGACATCACGATTGCCGTTCACCTGGTCGAGGACACGACCGAGACGCATGTGCGCCTGGTGCTCGATCTTCGAGGCGATCACTTCGAGGCCATTGGCAGGGCTCGAAGGAACCCCATCGACCCGCCGCTGCCGGCGATCGGGGAGGAGCTCGCCATCGCGAGAGCCCTCTCCAACCTGCAGGAGGCGATCATGGAGACCGCCCTCGACAAGGTGGAGAAGTTCACCGTCCACGTCTAGCGCCCCGCCCCCAACCATGGGCAGCGCCGAGACGTTGGGACCGGGGTTGACCGCGGCCCGTCAGAATTGGACTGCGGCGGCAGCCCAGTGGAATCCCGCTCCGAACGCCGTCAGCACGACGAAGTCGCCCTCCTTCACCCGCCCCTTGGAGACGGCCTCCCACAGGGCGAGCGGGACTGACGCGGACCCGGTGTTCCCATAGTCCTGGACGTTCACGAACACCCGGTCCTCACCGATGTTGAGCTTCGCGCCCACCGCATCGATGATCCTCTTGTTGGCCTGGTGGGGCACCAGGAGGCTCACGTCGTCGAGGGTCCTTCCGACTCGGGCCACGACGTCGGTGACCGCGTCACTCATGCGGCCGACCGCCTCCTTGAAGACCCTGCGGCCATCCATGACGAGGTTGCGGTGCTCCTCGGCCATCGCCGCCTCGACCGAGAAGGGGAACCGGGAGCCCCCGGTGGCGAGGGTAAGGATGCCGGTCTTGCTGCCGTCGGTCCCGCAGATGACGTCGAGCACCTTTGCCTTGGCATTCTGCATGCCCATGACGACCGCTCCGGCGCCGTCCCCGAACAGCACGGATGTTGCTCGGTCCTTCTGTGAGATGAGCCGGGAGATGAGTTCGACTCCGACCACCAGGATGCGGTCGATCCCCATCCCGATACGGGCCCGCGCCACGTCGACGGCCTGGACGAAGCCCGCGCACCCGCTTCCACCAAGGTCGAACGCAGCGACGTTGCCCACGCCCAGGATGTGCTGGAGGAAGGACGCCGTGTCGGGGGTGTAGACCTCCGGGGTGTCGGTGGCAACGATGATCTCGCCGATGTCGGATGGCTCCAAACCGGCATCGGCAATCGCCTTCCGGGAGGCCTCAGCCGCCATGGTCGCGGTCGTCTCATGGTCAGCCGCGATCCGCCGCTCCTTGATCCCGGTGCGGGTGGTGATCCACTCGTCGGAAGTGTCCAGCAGCGCGGCCCAGTGGTCATTCGTCATGACTCGTTCAGGCACGTAGCCGCCGAAGCCCATGATTCCTGCCACGTGTCCTCCGTGCCGGGGTTACCGCTGCGCAGCGTACCCACCCGATGCCGCTTCGCACCACGAACCGATGGAAACTTCTCCGACTGTCCGCCAGTAGGTTCACCCGATGCTCACGACTCCCTATGGCGCATGGACCTCACCCATCTCCCCGGCCATGCTCGCCGGCGGGCAGATCTCGTACTGGGGCCTCACCTCCGACGGTCCAGACGTCTACTGGGGCGAGTTCCGACCGGCTGAGGCCGGGCGTGTCGCCGTCCAGCGATGGAGGGACGGCACGATCGAGGAGTTGGCCCCGGGGTTCAGCGCTCGCACCCTCGCCCACGAGTACGGCGGGGCCTCGGTAGCCGTGAGCGCTGGGCGAATTGTCGCGACGTCCTTCGCGGACCAGCGCATCCACCGCCTCGACGAGGACCCACCGCGGGCCATCACTCCTGAGCCACCCACCGCCCGGGGATGGCGGTATGCCGACACGGTGTTTACCGGCGATCGCATCATCGCCGTGCGCGAGGACCACACCGGCAAGGGGGAGGCGGTGTCGACCCTGGTGTGGCTCGACGTCGACGGCGGGGATGAACCAACGGTCATCGTCTCCGGGCACGACTTCCACGCCTCGCCTCGGGTCAGCCCTGACGGAACTCAGCTGGCATGGCTCGCCTGGAACCACCCCAACATGCCGTGGGACCACACCGAGCTCTGGCTCGGGGACCTCACCCCGCACGGTATCGCGAATGCTCGGAGGATCCCGTCGGCCGGCGAGTCGTTCTTCCAGCCGGAATGGTCGCCGAGTGGGGATCTCCACGTGGTGTCGGATCGATCGGGGTGGTGGAACCTTCACCGGGTGGCGGAGGACACCCTGGTCCCCTTGCATCCAGCGGCCATGGAGTTCGGCGAGCCGGCCTGGCTGTTCGGCTTTCGCACATACGGTTTCCTGCCCGATGGGAGGATCGTCGCCAAGGCCGCCGAACGGGGACTGTGGTCCCTGTACCTCCTCGAACCCAAGGGCCTCCGACGTCTCGACGTCGGCGATCGGAGCGCGACAAGCCCTTGGCTCACGTTGGCGGGCGGCCGGGTCTGGACGACCATGGGCGGCCCCGCCGAGCCTGTTGCGCTCCTGGCGGTGGATCCCGACTCGGGGTATGAGGTCATCGCCCGATCGTCCAATGTCGCCATTGACCCGGGTTTCGTCAGTCGACCGACCGCCATCGAGTACCCGACCAGCGACGGCGACACGGCCCATGCGTTCCTGTATCCCCCCACGAACCCCAACCACCGGGCTCCCGACGGGGAGCTGCCCCCGCTCATCGTCTTCTCCCACGGGGGCCCGACCTCTCAGGCCCAGGCCACGTTCAACCTCGGGACCCAGTTCTGGACCAGCCGCGGGTTCGCCGTCGCTGATGTCAACTACCGGGGGTCAACCGGCTTCGGGCGGGACTACCGGAACGCCCTCCAGGGACGGTGGGGCGACGCCGATGTGGTCGACTGCGTCCGGGTCGCAGAGCACCTCGCCGAGCGGGGAATCGTGGATCGGGACCGGTTGGCGATCCGGGGAGGGAGCGCCGGCGGCTACGTCACCCTGTGCGCCCTCACCTTCCACGACACCTTCCGGGCCGGGGCCTCCTACTGCGGGGTGGCAGACATCACCGCGCTGATGGAGACCACCCACAAGTTCGAGGCGAGGTACGACGAGTCGCTCATCGGGCCCATGCCCGAGTCACGGCAACTGGCCCACGACCGCTCACCCATCAACTTCGCCGACCGGGTCTCGTGCCCCGTCCTCGTCATCCAAGGGGCGGAGGATCCGATCGTCACCCCCGACCAGGCGGAGGTGTTCGTCGACGCGATGCGCGCGAACGGCCTTCCGTTCGCCTACATGCTGGTCGACGGCGAGGACCACTTCCTCTCCAAGTCCGACACGATCATCGCCACGAGGGAGGCGGAACTGAGCTTCTACGGCCAGCTGTTCGGCTTCGAGCCGGCCGGGGAGATCACCCCGATCAGGATCGAGAACGTCTGAGCTGGAGCACGAGCGAAACAGCACGAGCACGAGCACGAGCAAGCAGTGGGGGGAAGGGGTTCCCGTTCCGTCCGAGCGCGGCGAGGACTCGAACGGGGTAGGGGGCATCAGTTGTCGCGGGCGCTCCGTGAGCAGTCACCGCCCCCCACCTGCCACGTCGCTTTGCTCCGTGGCAGGGCCCCCGCCGACCCGCCTCTGGCTCATCGTGCTCCCTACGGAACGATGACCGTCCGGACGGCGCCGCCGAACTCCTCCATCCGATCCATGACGTTGTTCACCATCGTCGCGTCCAATGGGACGGTGAGGCCGACCACCTCGTCGAGTACCAGGCGACCGTCGAGGTAGAAGTCGAGGAGCTCCGGGATCTCTGCGATCAGGTGGTCCGAGACCCCGATGATCTCGGCCTCACGGCCCACGAGGTCACCGTAGGGAGCGATCTCGATGGTGCTGGCGGAGAGTCCAACGATGGCAGCCCGGCCCTTCTTGCCCAGCACGTCGATGGCGTGCTTCATCGTCGAACCGTGGCCGACCACCTCGACTGCGACATCGACTCCATCGCCATCCGTGTACTCGCGGATCTCCTCCACGGCATCGGTGGAGGTGGCGTCGATCGGGATGGCGCCGAACCCCGATGCGAGCTCCAAACGCTCCGGGTTGCGGTCGACGGCGAAGACCGTGCCCGCCCCAAGGGCGATGGCAAGCTGCACAGCCGACATCCCCAGGCCGCCGACTCCGAATATGGCCACCGACTCGCCTTCGACAAGGCGGCCCTTCCGCAAGGCGTGGAGCGAGGTCGCGGACGAGCACATCATCACCGCACCGTGCTCGAACGGGATCTCGTCGGGTAGCACGATCGCATTGGCCGACGGAACGGTGATGAACTCCGCATATCCCCCAGCCCGTGAGTTGCCCAGCATGGTCCCTTCCTTGCAGAACTGTTCGGAGCCCGAAGTGCACCAACGGCAGGATCCACAGAACGTCTGGTAGTGGAGGCAGACCCGCTCCCCCATTCGACTCGCTTCGTCGTCCCCTCCCACCGCGACGATGGTCCCGGCGACCTCGTGACCGAGGGTGATGGGGAGCGACCGAGGGCCGAGGGGCCCAGATCGGTAGTGCACGTCGGAGTGGCAGATCCCGGCCGCGGCGACCTTCACGATCACGTCATGTGGACCGGGGATCTCCAGGCTGATGTCTCGCTCCTCGAGGGGTCGGCCGGTCGAGATGAGCTGGAGGGCTTTCATACAAGGAGCCTATCGGCAGGTCGGGGCCGTCTCTCAAGGGCCGGTGACGCGGCCCGCGGCCCCGTATCATCCCCCGATGGCGGTTGAACAGATCATCGGTGCCTGCAGCCTCGACTGCCCTGACGCGTGCTCGTGGATCGTCACGGTGGAGGATGGCAAAGCCACGAAGCTGCGGGGCAACCCGGAGCACCCGTTCACCCGCGGCGGCCTGTGCGCCAAGGTGAACCCCTACATCCACTACACGAATCGCCCCGACCGCATCGGTCAGCCCCTACGACGAGTGGGCCCGAAGGGAGCGGGGTCGTTCGAACCCATCAGCTGGGATGCGGCGCTCGAGGAGATCGCGGCCCGACTCCACGAGACGATCGCCACCCACGGTGGGGAGGCGATCTGGCCCTACGCCGGGACTGGAACGGTCGGCTGGCTCCAGGGCGAGTACGCGGGCAAGCGACTGTTCCACACCCTCGGTGCCTCCAACCACCTCCTCAACATCTGTTCGTTCGCCGGTCGAGTCGGAATGACGTATGCCATGGGCTCTCCATTCGGGATGAACCCGGAGGACCTCATCCACTCCAGGCTCATCCTCCTCTGGGGGACGAACACGCTCACTTCCAACCAACACCTGTGGCCCTTCATCGAGGAGGGTCGGTCGCGCGGGGCGACGGTGGTGGTCATCGATCCTTTCCGGACGATCACCGCTGCCAGGGCCGACCGTCACATCGCGCCGCTGCCGGGGACGGACGGCGCGCTGGCCCTGGGCGTGGTGGCGGAGCTCGTCGCCCGGGGAGCCCACGACGAGCAGTGGCTCAGGGACCACGCATTGGGCTGGGATGTCTTCCGCGATACCGAGCTCGCGGGCTGGAGCGCCGAGAGGGCTGCCGCCATCTGTGACATACCGGCAGACGAGATCCGCTGGCTCGCCGACCAGGTCGCGTCGTCACGTCCGACCGGCATCCGAAGCCTCATGGGGATGCAGCGCCACGGCGGTGGCGGGCAGGCTGCACGGGTGATGTCGATGATCCCGGCAGTGACCGGTGACTTCGCCCGCCTCGGCGGAGGGATCTGCTATTCGACCGGGGCAGCGTACGGGTTCGACGTCGAGGCCCTCCAACGGCAGGACCTCCGTCCCAGCCCGGTGCGGACGCTCACGATGACGCGCCTGGGCCAGGGCCTCCTCGAGGTGGAACCCCCGGTCAGGGTGCTGTTCATGTGGGCCGCCAACCCGCTCGTGTCCAACCCCGACCTCGGGCGGGTTCGCGCCGGACTCGTTCGCGAGGACCTCTTCACCGTCGTCGTCGAGCATGTCCACACCCCAACGACCGCCTTTGCGGACATCGTCCTCCCGGGGACCACGCAACTCGAACACGCCGAGATGCAGGACTCGTACTCACACCTGTACCTCCAATGGAACGAACCGGCCGTCGCCCCGCGGGGGGAGGCGCTGTCCCACACCGAGATCTTCCGGCGACTGGCACGGGCACTGGGGCTCACCGAACCCTCGCTCTTCGCCTCGGACGAGGAGTTGGCGAGGGACCTGCTCGGGTCGAACGACCCTTCGCTACACGGCATCACCCTCGAGACGCTCAAGAAGAACGGGTGGCAACGCCTCAGCCTCCCTGACCCATGCCTCCCCGTCGTCGACAGGTTCCGGACCCCTTCGGGACGGTATGAGTTCGCGTCAGAGGCGGCGGAGGCAGACGGGCACGGTCGCCTCCCCCACTATGTCCCACCCTTCGAGGCCGGTGACCACGGCGACGGACTGGCCCTCGTGTCACCCGCGAACCACTACACCGTGAATGCCACGTTCGTCGGGTCACCGAACCACACGAAAGCCGGTGAACCCACGATCACGATCCACCCCGACGACGCCGCCCGACTCGGCGTGGCAGGGGGCGAGACGGTGCGCGTCTTCAACGACCGCGGGGAGTTCGAGGCGACGGCCTCGGTGTCGGACGACGCCCGCCCCCATGTCGCCCACATCACCAAGGGGACCAGCCTGGTGAACGCCACCGTCGCCGAACGGGACGCCGACATGGGCCGGGGAGCCGTGTACCACGACAACCGGGTCAGGGTCGAGCGAGCCACCTGAGCCGTTCGGGGTCGTGTGGTCGCGGTGGGCGGCATGGAACGACCCAACACTGGCGGCGGAGGGCTATCGACCCATCAGCGACAGCAGTTCGTAGGCCATGTTCGCCGCCGCGATGGTGGTGATCTCCGCATGGTCGTAGGCCGGGGCGACCTCGACGATGTCCGCTCCCACCAGGTCGAGGCCGGAGAGACCCCGCAGGATGGTTGCCAACTCCCGTGTCGAGAATCCGCCGATCTCCGGGGTGCCCGTGCCGGGGGCGAAGGCCGGGTCGAGCACGTCGATGTCGATGCTCACGTACACCGGGTTGTCGCCGACCCGATCGCGGATCCGGTCGATCACACCGCTGGAACCGATCTCCTCCACCTCGAAGGTCCCGATGATCGCCAGTCCCAGCGCCGCATCCTCCACGAGGTCCTCGGGTGAGTAGAGCGGAGCGCGGATCCCGACGTGCATCGAGTGATCGCGGATGAACAGCCCCTCCTCGGCCGCCCGTCGGAACGGGGTCCCGTGGGTGTAGGGAGCGCCCATGTAGGTGTCCCACGTATCGAGGTGGGCATCGAAGTGGACGAGGGAGACCGGGCCGCGGACCTCATTCACCGCCCGCAGGATCGGCAACGCAATGGTGTGGTCGCCACCGAGCGCCACGAACCGCGGTGCCGCCTCGAGGGCGGTCCGGAGCCCGGCCTGGGCCTGGGCGAGGAAGTCGTCGATGATGAAGTTGCTGAGCGGTACGTCCCCGCAATCGACCACCTGCTGGGACCGGAACGGGGCGACCTCCTGGTGCGGGTTCCAATCACGCAGGAGCTTGGAGCCGGCACGAATCCCGGCGGGGCCGAAGCGGGCTCCCGGCCGATAGGAGGTGCCAGCATCGAACGGGAGACCGACGATCGAGACGTCCCACGCTGGGACCTCCGCCGGGCTGGGGAGACGGGCGAACGTTCCCGGCCCGCCGTAGCGAGGCGAGACGAGCCCTGACGGCGGACCGACGTTGCCGTTGTCATACCGGGAGAACTCGCTGAACATGGCACTCCTCGCGATCGTGGCCTATCGACCAATAGGGTACGAGGGTGCCGAGCGACCGTCAACCGAGGAGGGCCGAGAACCGCTCCTGATTCACCCGATCCCGGGGAACGCCTCGCGGTCGAGGTTCCCGCCCGAGAGGATGAGCCCGATCCGCTTCCCCGCCCACCGGCCCGGGTCGGCAAGAAGGGCCGCGAGGCACACCGCACCGCTCGGCTCGACGACCACCTCGAGGTGCTTCCACGCGTAGTGCATTGCCTCGACGATCTGTTCCTCGGTAACGGTCAGGACGTCGCTCACCAACGCCTGGTTGATCGGGAAGGTGTTCTCGCCGGGGGCGGTCACGGCGAGGCCGTCGGCGATCGTTGAAGGGGGATCGATGGTCACCCGCTTCCCGGCGACGAACGACTGCTGGGTGTCGTTGCCAGCCTCCGGTTCGACCCCGATGATCACGCAGCCAGGGTCGAGGGCGTGGATCGCCGAGGCGCACCCGGCCATCAACCCTCCACCGCTCATGGGGGCCATGAAGACATCGAGTTGGCCGACCTCGTCGTGGAGTTCCAAAGCCGCAGTCCCCTGGCCCGCCATGACCTCCCGATCCTCGTACGGGTGCACGAACGTCGCCCCGGTCTCGGCGACCTGGGTGCGGGCACCGCTCTCGCGGTCCTTCGTCATCTTCGGGAACGTGCGGATCTCAGCGCCGGCTGCGCGGATGAGCGCCACCTTGGGTGGCGGGGCGGGGTCCGGGATGTGGATCGTGGCGGGGATCCCCAGCAGCTCGGCCGCGATCGCCACCGACGCTCCGTGGTTCCCCGAAGAGGTCGTCACCACGCCTTTCGAGCGGTCTGCAACCGGGATCTGGGACAACCGGTTGTAGGCGCCGCGGAACTTGAACGCCCCGCCCCGCTGCAGGGCCTCAGCCTTGCAGAACACGGTCGCGCCCAGGCGCTCGTCGAGATCGGGGCTGGTCAGCACCGGCGTCCTGATCGCCTCGGCAGCGATCCGCTGCGCGGCGGCTTCGATCTTGGCGAGGCTGAGTGGCTCCATCCGGGGAATGCTAGGAAGAGCCGACCTCAGGCACGGAGCGGGCTGGGAGCGACGATCTCCTCGAGGAGACCGGTGGCGACATCGTAGACGTACCCGGATCCGACCATCGCCGTCGGAATGCCCTGGATTCCTGCCAGCCGGGTGAGGTCGGCCCGCACCGTTGCCGCTGGGTCGGTGACCGCCAACGATGAGATGTAGGAAGGCTCGACGCCCAGGCCGGCGGCGAGCTGCGCGGCGATCTCCGGCTCCGCGAAGCGACTGGTGCCGCACGACGTGTGGTGGACGAGGACGACTTCGAGGAGCGGTTCGCCGGTGACGACCCGCACCAACTCGCTCAACGTCGCCACCTGGCGGCCGACCGGGTCGGTGATGCGCCCGCCGAGGGCGCGGATCACCATCGCGTCACCAAGTTCGAGGCCGGCGAAATGGGCAGGGTCCACCCGGGCATCCACGCAGGTCACGATCACGGTCATCAGTTGGGGACGGTTGGAGATCGTCGAACCGTCGAACGATTCGGCGAACTCCTCGTTGCGGGAGACGATCGACAGGGCTCCGGGCATCAGTCCTCATTCCGGTTGGTGAGCGCCATTCTGGCGCAGTCAGGCCGGGGGCGGATTCCTCAGTCGGCGTCGGCAGGATCGAAGAGGACGTCGGCCGTTGCCACCGTCCCTGCGCTCCGACCCGGGGCCCTCTGCTCGTTCCAGTAGAGGTTGGTGTGGGCAATCACGTCGGCGGGGGCCGGTGCTCCCCACTCGCTGAGATCCTCCGTCGTGTGGGCGTCGGAGACCAAGGTCACGTCGTATCCACGAGCGAAGGCCCCGTGGATCGTGGAGCGGACACACCAATCGGTCTGGGCGCCGGCGACCACGAGGCGACCCACGCCGTGCTCGGCCAGGACCTCCTCCAGGCTCGTGTCCTCGAACGAGTCGCCGTAGCGCTTGTGGACGAGCGGCTCTGATTGGAGGCGAACCAACTCCGGTACGAGTTCCCAGGCTTCGCTGCCCTCCACGAGTTCGGAGCTCGAGTGTTGGACCCAGACCACCGGCACCTCGGACGACCGGGCACGGCCGACCAGGAGGTCGATATTCGCGACGACGCCGTCACGGTCATGGTTGCCCGCGACCACGCCGTTCTGGACGTCGACGACGACCAGCGCAGTGTTGGGCCGATCAGCGAAGGTCGACATGCACCCCGCCG